>OZ254086.1:2132500-4732520 GCA_965267575.1 Calditrichales bacterium | reverse complement strand
ATTGCCTTTGAATTTTTATATCAGGAATACAATGCGCACCACGTTGAGTACGGCTTTAATGCGATTTATCTGACCAATACAACGCACAGCTGGGTGAGAAACGTAAGCTTCCGAAACGGCGACAGCGGTATTTTAACCGATATGTGTTCCAATATTACTTTTAAAAATATTCAGACTTATGGCCGTAAATACCATTATGCCGTTCATTTCGGAGATTGTTATAACATGCTGGCGAAAGATCTGTACATCCAGGCGCCGGTTGTTCACTCGCTCACTTTTAATACGGGCTCACGCTCCTGCGTTTACACAAATTGTACGGTAACCCAAATGCCTTCCCTCGATCAGCATAGCGGATTGAATTACCAGAATTTATTCGACAATTGCCTGCTTTACATTGCCGATCCGGAGCATGAACCCCTCACCATGGGCGGTGCGAAGTACTGGCTGCCTTCGCACGCGGCCTTTCCGGTGCTATGGAATATTCGTTTTCAGTTCCTTTTTGAGAATACCGCGCAGGATACCATTTATATAAAAGGCGTTACGGACAGCCCCTCGGCACGCTTGGTCGGCTTGCATGCCAATTATCCGATCAAAATTGATTACCCAATCAATACCTACTTTGAAGGTATAAATCGCGCCAATATTAAAGTACAATCTTTGTATGAGTACCAGCTTAAAAATAGGCCAAATAATTAAACGCGTTTAGTCTTAGTCTTGAGAATCATGATATGATACTATTCTGTGATCCGACAAGGTTATCAAGACTCGAAACAGAATAAGCTGAAAAGGAACAGCAGCCTGACTAAGTATTAAGTGCGAAAGTTCCCTATATTCGACGTATCTCACTCCGAAGACTTTTTAAGCTGGAAGTTTGCCAGTCGCTACCGCGAGAAATTTGATAACCTGGTCAAGATGTTTCAGTTCGAGCAGCGGCAGATGAAGCTGTTTTAGCGTTAAGGGATTCCCACGGTGGGACACAAATGGTTATTATTGGCTTATTTATATGCTGTAACTTTTAAGCATAATTTTGTCTATACTCTATCCCCAGTTTATTCAACTTGTTTCTTAGTATGCTTGGATTGATATCGAGCAAACTTGCCGCACCACCCCGACCGTGAATCTTGCCAATCTTTTTGGATAAAGCTTTTCGAAGATGCTTGGATATTTCCGATGGCCTGACAGATCAACACTCACAAAAGCTACTTAATGTGCCGTAAAATGATACTAATGGCGCCTAAAGCAAGCGTGCCGACATTGAACCTATTTTTAGTCAGGCGCTTAATTGTGGTTCAATTTTAATTGATTTTATTAAAAGCCATAAACCCAATAATAGCTCGAATAATCCTCCGGGTGCGTAGAATGCCAGTTTTATGTTATCTGATATCGGGGTTAAGATAGAAGTAAGAGAAAGAATGAGCATTACTAAATAAGTTATGACTCCCCAAAATGCCAAAAACTTTGGAATATATCCTGATTTATAAAAAAGATAACAAAAGATTGTCCCTCCCATTCCAATAAAAATAAGGACTATATCCAATCCTGAACTACGCAAATCAAGAAATAGCTTTACAAGTGTTTGAAGTTCTTCAGGCTTAAATAATGATCCGTTTTTCATTAATAATATTGGTATTAAACCACTCAAAAGTATTGAAGCACTTCCAATTATTGCTTCTCCAATTCTCCATAATAATGCAAGAAAAGCTAAATTTTTATCAATGGACTTCAATACCACATATAAAGAGAATGCCAGCAAAATTACTAATAGATACATCAAAATTTCACTAGCTACACCAATTCGAAATAGGAATTCATTCTGTTCGATATTTAAAAGGGTGGCCATATTATTATCTGGAATAATAATCTTTGATTCTACAAAATTAACACTAAATATTCCGAGCATCATTGTTACTATGTATGAAAATCCAGCGATCCTTGCGTAAAGTCGTGATGATTCGATTGAAGCATTATCCATCTTTTTTCTCCACATTAATGAATCAGATCATTTATGCCATCAACATTTTGTAGAGCTAGGCGCCTATACTCATCGGTTGAAACAGAATAGGATTTAAATCGGTGACAACGGCGAGGTAAACCTAAAAAGTTAATCAATGTATTGATCGCTTCCCGATAATGAATTAATGAATTTACCAACGAGTTTGATAATCGCTTTTTCGTTTTTCCAAGATTCACTATTATGCTCAAGCCAAAATGGATAGGCGGTAACAACAATTATTAAATCGAGTTTATCTTGTAGTACAATCAATTGGCCGCCATGTCCCCAAGCGAAATTAACGCGATAATTGTCAACATTAGCAGACCACCATTGATATCCATAGCCGATCTCATGAAAATGGCCTACGCTTTTTACGAATGCTTCATTTACCGAATAGGTATTATGCGAATCACGCACCCAACTAGCCGGTATTATTTGATTTCCATTGTATAAACCATCATTAATATATAGCAGACCGAATTTTGCAGCATCGCTTGCAGTTAAGTGTAGATCCCCACAGCCGTTATTGTGTTCCTCCGCGTCTTGTCCCCATTCACCCGCCTTAATGTCAAGTGGAGAAAAAAGATACTTTTCGGCAAAAGTCATTAAGCTCATTCCACTGGCTCTGTCAACAATGATCCCTAACCAGTTGGACGATAAATTACTGTAATGAAACCTGGTGCCCGGATCGTTGACAAGCGGAAATTTTTCTATAAGTGGCGGGTAATGACCAGACAAAAGGCCATTCCAGAGGTCAGGATCGCTCTCCTCCCAAGGATATCCGGCACGCATTTGCAATAGATGTTGTATCGTAATTTGCTTCTTCCTTTGATCAGTAATCTGGTCGGCGACTTCCGGAAAGAATTCATACATTTTTTGGTCTACGCTCAATAGGAAGCCTTTATCAATAGCAATTCCAACCAGTGCCGATGTGACGCTCTTTGTCGCAGACTGAATTCGGTCCTTCTGGTTGATTGATCCATCATTAAAGTACTTTTCAGCAACCAAATAACCGTTTTTAACAACCAGTAAACTGTAAATTGTTTCTAGTTTGCCTGCATCGTAATACAGCTCCGCGATAAGCATCGGATTTAATTCTTGCTGGGTAGGTGTTGAAATCTTCCAGTCATCTCTGTCTATCGGTGCATAGCTTATCGCCTTGAGATCGGCTGTTGAAGGGCCGCATCCAAGCATAAATAACATATTTAGAAAAATGATGGAAAAGACGCCGAAAGCTTGGTGCCGAAGTTTTGATTGAAATAATGAATTCATTTTTACCTTCTATCTTCTATAGTACAGCATATGGTTTGAAGTTGAAGGTCATTGCATACTTGGTAATAACCAGAACCATGGAAACAAACAATTCACATTTTTTGCAAGAATCTTGGCAAAGATGTCCATATAGAAGGTCGCAAAACTTCACAAAAACAACTGCTCTTTATAAATCACCGATTGCTCCTGTATCTCGGTCGTAACATGTCCGTTTCGGCGATAAAAAAATATTTGTATGATATTTTAAAAACATACGTAATACATAAGCCTAAAAAAATTATTTTTTTCACATGACAAGTGTAGCCACTTCGCATGAGCTCGTGGCCAGGCAGATGGTAGCGTGGATAGATAAGGTATGCTTATTTGCAAGTCGAACTCATCCTACTCCGTTTTGCCTCTCCTGCAAAGAAATAACAAGTATTTGCAAGAAAACGACAAGACCCGACAGCCTTCTCGCAGCATCTTTCAGGCAGTGTTAGTCAACCAACCACACCCTTGAAGGAGGAGCTATGAAGGATTTTAACACACGTATACTTAGTTTCTCGCTTTTGCTAGTTTTAGCTTTGGCACTACTGGCTAGTGCTGAAATGGACTGGCAGCAGCAGCAGGTACCGTCTGATTTTCAGGCGGAAGACATATTTTTCCTAGACACCCAATACGGCTGGACGGCCGGAGAGCAAGGCTCTGTGTTGCGCACGACGGATGGCGGGCAAACCTGGATTGTACGTAAGGCCGATACCGATGATACGATATACAGTTTGTTCTTTCATGATGCTACTAACGGCTGGGCTGTAGCCGGCGACGGAAATCTGTTTTATACATCCGATGGTGGCACTAGCTGGAGCGTTAAAAAGAAACTGGATACCTATCTGCTGGATATCCATTTTGCTGACGCTATGAGGGGCTGGATTTTTGCCGGTGAGGGAAAAATTTATCACACCAGTGATGGCGGGGAAAACTGGACGGAACAAGCTACAAACCAGTGGGCTGATTTTTATGCAGGCTATGTGTTTGATGATACCAAAGCTGTTGCAGTCGGTTATTCGGGATTTGGAGTTTATACCAGTAATGGTGGGAGCTCCTGGCCCGAAGCAACTACAAATACAGGCAGCACTCTTTTCGGCCTAAGTTTTATCGATGAAAGCAATGGCTGGGCGTCCGGTAAAGGACTGTTATTAAAGACGTCTGATGGCGGGAAAAACTGGTCTTCACAGAAAACATTTCCCAATGAGCTTGTTTTTGATGTTCATTTTACGAACGCCAATGAAGGCTGGCTGGTTACCGAAAATATTGCCGGCGGTGATGGAAAGATTTTTTATACAGCTGACGGTGGAGAGAGCTGGAACGAGCAGAGTCATGATGCGCAAACGAATTCTTTTAAATCGATCGCTTACGTCGATCCGCAAAATATCTGGATAGCCGGACGTGACGGTTCGGTGTTGAAAAAAACAAGTGCAAGTGTCCTTCAGATGCAGAAGCTTTTTACTCCGGAAAACGTGACCAGCGAAAGCAATTTTGGCGCGGCGGTTGCTATTTCAGGTGATTATATGGCCGTGGGCGAGCCAGGCAATTCCGCCGGTTATTTCCATGCCTATGCCAAAGATCAGAGTGGCTGGAGGGCTGTGGGTGGCGCCGTTTCTCCCCCATGGGGCGATCTCGGTCTTGATGCTCTCGGGAGCAGTCTGGATATGGATGGTAACCGTCTAATAAGCGGCTCCTACGGTGCAGGAACAGGCTTTGAAGGCCGTGCCGCCATTTGGAACATTGATGCTCAAAACAACTCTATAGATCTGGAAGCCACGCTGGAATTGCCCCAGGAAGATAAGTGGATTTTTGCATTTTATGGTTACAGTGTTGCCATATACGGTGATGTTGCTGTTGTCGGAGCGCGAAATACCGGCGCGCCAGGTGGTTCGGTTTATATTTATGAACGTGATAACGCCAGCGGCACCTGGCCCCTTGCCCAAAAAATTTCTGCTGCGTATTCGGACGGAGGCGAGTTCTTCGGACACAGTGTTTCTGTTTCTGAAAATCACATAGTTGTTGGTGCGCCGAATGACTCCTTACCGCAAGCGGGGCGTGCCGGGGCGGTGTATGTTTTTGAAAAGCAGCAGGATGACTGGGAGGAAATTGTCAGGATAAACGCCGCAGCGCCTGTAACTAATGGAAATTTTGGTCACGCGGTGGACATCGATGGTGACCGTATTGTTGTGGCGGAGCTAAACGGAGGCAGCGCCAGAGCCTATTTGTTTAACCATGACGGCGCAAGCTGGGTTGAAGAACAGAACTGGAGCGGCTTTGACGTTGCTACTGACGACGGTAGTGTATTTATCGGTGGCATTTCTGTAAGCATTTCAGGTGAACATCTTGTTGTCGGCGCGGATACAACCGCCGGAACGGGCGCCGCAACTTTATACACTAAAGAAGGCGATGTTTGGAGTGAAACAGCCTTGGCCGCTTCGGGACTTAGCCCGGGTGATGGTTTTGGCTTTAGTGCGGCAGTTTCCGATGGAAATGTTGTTGTTGGAGCACCCTCTTCGGGGGATGGCGCGGCTTACCTTTACGATAACCTAGGAGCAACATCACTTGAGGAGAAACCGCGACTGGCCTCTGAGACGTTCGCCTTGTACCAGAATTATCCCAATCCTTTTAATCCGACAACAACTATTCGTTACGATCTACCGCACAGTGCCCGCGTTTCGCTTGTGGTTTACAATATCTTGGGGCAAAAAGTGGCTACCTTGATTGACGGGCCTCAAAATGCCGGACAGAAACGGGTTAAATTTGATGCAGCGGGGCTTTCAAGCGGACTCTACATTTATGTCTTCAGGAGCAGTGGCTTTACGCAAACAAAGCGGATGGTAATTTTGAAGTAGACGCTTGCTTATCAAAATAAGGCCCGTCGTTTTTGGCGGGCCTTTTTTGTTTCCATGATGTTGCTGCTTCGTGAACAACCATAATACTAACCTATGTACTGTTTTCTCTTGTACTTATAAGCCATTAGATATATTTTGCAGCATCAGGGGATTTTAAAAATCACTTAGCCATGAATCTTTTCGGTATGTCTGCGTTCGCCTTGCTATTAAAACGCTTGCTGCAACATTTTTTGATTTTACTGCTGCCCGCTTTTTGCCTTGGTCAAACCAACCATCTTAGCTTAAAGATAACCCGCTTTTCATTAGAAGAGGGACTGCCCACTTCGCCGGTCGCCGGTCAAATTGTCCAGGACAAGTACGGCTATATCTGGGTTGGCACCTGGAACGGACTTTATAAGTACGACGGATACACGTTTGAGGGTTATTTCCATGATAAGGATGACTCCACGTCTTTATCGCATGATTGGTCTTTCCCCTATATAGATCGCGAGGGTGCTTTTTGGATCGGCACCCAAGCCGGACTCGATCATTTTAATCCCCAATATGAAATATTCACGCATTACGCGCACGACCCGGATGAGACCGCGTCGATTGGACCCGGCAGTGTTACCGTACTGTTTGAAGACAGCCAGGGCAGGTTTTGGGTCGGGACCGAAGAGTCACTCAATATTTTTGACAGGGAAGCGGGCACGTTCCGGCGCTTCTTGTATAATCCTGATGATCCGTCATCCCTTTTGGGCGGCCAGGTTAGGACCATCGCCGAGGATAAAAGTGGCACTATCTGGGTCGGTACGGGTAACCCTTTTTCGCATGAAATGCCGGGCGCACTGAACCGCTTTAACGAGGAAGACAATTTTTTCACCCCTTTTTTTGTCTATCCCCAAGATAAATCCAGCCCAAAAAACCATGTGCAGTTTATTTATACGGACAGCGATGGTACGCTTTGGATTGCAGCGTGGGAAGGTGGATTATACCGGTTAAACCCAGTTAATAGCCATATTGACAAGGCCCCCAATCTCAACTATCCGCAAAATGAAAACCGTCCGGGTTTTCACGGAATAACTTATATCTTTGCAGAGCCCGGTAGCGACATTCTGTGGATGTCTGTGTTTGGCGGGGGCCTTAATCGGTACAATAAAAAAACCGGCGAAAGCAGCTATTATCTATATGACCCCGATGATCACTTTTCAATTAGCGACAACCGTGTTTGGAGCGTATTTATAGATCGGTCTGGCTTGTTATGGATTGGTACGCACGCCGGATTAAATCGGGCAGACCTCTCGGGTAAATTTCCCAGGTTTGACATGGGAATCGAGGAAGATGAGTGGGTAACCGCAATCCATGAGGACGAAAGTGGCAGCCTTTGGCTTGGAACATCATATATGCGAATGGTAAAGTGGGATCGGCGGCAGAATTCAGTTGAAATATATCAACCAACAACAAACAGACCGTCGCGCTGGAATATCCCGGGTGCAGCGATAACTTCTTCCGGTGAGAATAATTTATGGTATGCCGATGCCCGCGGCCTTTTCCGCTTTGGTCGCTCTTCAGGTACCTTCGCGTTGCTGGAAAATGACATAAACGATTCTCTGTTATTCGCCGATCAGCCTTTGCATATAATTCATGATGCCCATAATGATCTTTGGCTAAGTTCGCAACCCTTAAGTCGCGTAGATTTGAACAGCGGTGAATCCGTCTTTTACAGGTCGTCTGCCGATACCAACAGCATTAATTCCGATGATATTGATGCCCTGTTTCAGGATAAAGAGCATAACCTGTGGATAGGTACGTATGATGGCATTGCCCGATATCAACGTCAGGCGGATTCATTCTCCCGGGGTATTGTAATCAAGAAAGGACAAAAGGCGGCCATCACTGATATTATTCAGGGAAAAGATAGCGCGCTTTGGTTATCTACAGATACTTATGGACTCATCCGGTTTGACCCGAAAGACGGCCGGGAACAAAGGTTTAGCGTAAAAAACGGCTTGCACACCAATACCTTTTTTAATCTTTTGCAGGACACAGCCGGATTTTTCTGGGCCTTCGCCGCTTCCGGTGCCACACGCTTTGATCCGCAGACAGGCTCTGCCAAATACTTTAACCAGCTTGACGGACTTGTCGATATTCAATTCAGCACCCGCGCTGCAAAATCGTTGCGAGGCGGAGAAATTGTGCTTGGCGGTCGTGGCGGCATAAACGTTTTCAACCCGGCAAACTATATCGGCTCCATGCAACCCGCGCCCCTGGTGATTAGCGGCATAAACATCTCCGGACGTCCTCTTCAATTGGTTAGCGATTTTCTTTTTGCCAAACCCATAATGGAAAAGCAGCAGATTGAACTATCCCATAATCAAAATGATATCACTTTTGAATTTACGGCATTTGATTTTAGAAACACCGGTTTGACCAGCTATCAACACAAGATGGAAAATTACGACAGCGAGTGGAGTACGCCGGACAGGCAGCGCAGCGTACGCTACACAAACCTTAATCCCGGCACTTATATATTTAAAGTAAGGGCTGCCGGCAGCAACGGTATCTGGAGTTGGGAAGATGTTTCTCTTGCCGTAACGATTTTGAAGCCATGGTGGGCAACCTGGTGGGCGTATTTTGGTTATGGGATAGCCGGGCTGGCGCTGCTTTTCTTTATCCGCAAATACGAAATGAACCGCATAGACTTGCGCAACAGGCTGAAACTGGAAAAGGTGGAAGCAGATAAGTTTAAAGAACTGGATCAGATGAAATCGCGATTCTTCGCCAATATTTCACATGAATTCAGAACACCGCTTACGCTTGTTCTTGGCCAGATACGCACTGTAATGGAGGATGACGATCTGGGAGAGCGCAGGAGAAACAAACTGGTCGTGGCCATGCGCAACGCCAGGCGTTTGCTGCAACTGGTCAGTCAGCTCCTGGACCTCTCCAAGCTTGAATCGGGCAATATGAAGCTTGCGCTGGTGCGTGCAGATGTATTGCCACAGCTTAAAAACTGGTTTTATTCGTTTGAGTCTGTTGCCCATGAAAAATCGTTACAGCTTATATTTTCCTGCCGGGAAGATACGATCGTTCTGGATTTTGAACCAGACAAGCTGGAGATGATCGTAACCAACCTGATCTCCAATGCGCTTAAGTTTACACCGGACGGAGGAACGATTGAGCTAAAAGCAGCAGTCGAGTCACAGGAAGATAGTGAAAAGATTGTTATCGTGGTGAAAGATAGCGGCGTCGGTATTTCGGAGGAGCAACTGCACCATATTTTCGACCGTTTTTACCAGGCGGAAGCTTCCGATTCACGGACTTTCGAGGGAACCGGCATTGGCCTGGCACTGGTGAAGGAACTGGTGGAGCTGCACCAGGGCTCCGTTACAGTGGAAAGCGCAATCGGCGTGGGTACGACATTCATAGTGCATATGCCGCTGCGCCAGAAAGGCTTTGAGCCCGAATCTGTAACACATCTGGCCATGACCCCCGCTGATGGAGAAAACTATGCAAGGAGCAGCGAACCGGGTACAATAAATGGAAAACAGGAATCACCGCTGATTTTGGTCGTCGAAGATAACAGCGATCTGCGTAGTTATATAAAAAGCAGCATTGCCGGCCAATACCGGGTGCTTGAGGCTGCCGACGGCCGCCAGGGTTTTAAAGTAGCCTGCTCGGAAATCCCTGATCTTATTATTAGTGACGTCATGATGCCGCGCATGGATGGTTATGAATTCAGTGCTGAAATTCGCAAGGATGAACGCACAAGCCATATTCCCATCATTTTGCTTACGGCCAAAGCGGCGGACAAAGATAAAATTGCCGGTCTTGAACTAGGCGTAGATGATTACCTGGTTAAGCCGTTTAATGAGCAGGAGCTTCGGGTGCGGATAGAGAACCTGATAAAACTGCGCACGTTGATGCGTGAAAAGTTCAGCACCGCCACCGTTATCAAACCATCCGACATAACCGAAACATCTGTTGATCAGCAATTTTTAAAAAAGACCGTCGATTCCATTGAAGCCGGTATGGGCAGCGAAAGCTTTAGCGTCAGCGTACTGGCAGAAAAACTCAATATGAGCGAGGCCCAGCTTAACCGCAAGCTTAACGCACTGATCGGTCAGCCTCCCGGAAAACTGCTGCGTTCCATGCGCCTGCAAAGGGCTGCCGACCTGCTCAAAGCAGATACAGCTAATATCGCCGAAATCTGTTACAAAGTCGGATTTTCAGACCAGGCCAATTTTACACGCAGCTTTAAAAAACAATTCGGTGTAAGCCCTTCCGAATACAAGAAAAGATGGTAACCCGCACAAATCTCATTATTCCAGCGTTTTGCAAAAAAAAGACAAGCTTTTGCAAGAAATAGACAAGACTCATTAGCCTTCAAACAACATCTTTTAGGCAGTGTTTGTCCACCAACCCCTTCCTGAAGGAGGAGCTATGAAGGTTTCTAATTATTCCATCTACGTATCTGTTTTCCTGTATTTCTTATTTGGTTGCAGTTTGTTCGCCATTGAACATACTGCCCAATCCGATGTGCTTCAGAATTTAATGAACTCCCAGAAACAAAGAGCGGAACTCACCAAAGAAAAACTGGACAATCTCCGTGCCTTTGCAAAAGCCGGCCAAAATGCGGCCTTTACTAAAAGTAGCATGGCACTTGAAAAAGTATGGCAGGCGAATTACGCCGGGGGGACGGACGCGTCTTCAGACTTTGGTACCGCCATAGTTAAAGATATGCACGGGAATATCTTTGCGGCGGGTTACTCCAATGATGGCTCATACTCAGAGCCGCAAAACGATTTTGTTATATTAAAATATAATGGTACCGGCGAACGAGAATGGTCCGTACGCATTGACGGGAGAGGCGGCATGGATGACAAGGCCAACGCCCTTACCGTGGATGATGCCGGAAATTGCTATGTTACCGGAGTCAGTGGCGATCCTTCCGGTGATTACGATTACCTTACCGTTAAGATAAATGGGCAAGGCGTTGAGCAATGGCGGGCGCGTTACATCGGTCCCGGAAATGATTACGACACTCCGCTGGCTATTGCCGTGGATGTTCAGCACAATGTTTATGTGTCAGGCGTAAGCACAGGTTCACAGGGCGTTTACGAATTCGCTACGATAAAATATGACCGGAACGGACAGCAAGTATGGGCAAAGCGTTTCCTTGAATCGGGATACAGTCAGGCTGCCGCATTTGACATAGCACTGGACAATGAAGGCAATATTTTTGTTACCGGCTGGAGTTACCGACCGCTAACAAATACGGATATTACAGTACTAAAGTACAACAGCGACGGTGAAAAGCAGTGGTCTGCGCATTATACAAACGGTAGTGACTATCCCAGTGCCATGGCCCTAGATGAAAAGGGCAACTGTTATGTGGTCGGCTACAGCTCCGCTCCTGTCACAGGTTATGATATTGTTGTCTTGAAATATAGTGGCAGCGGCACGCAGGAATGGACAAGACGCTATAATGGACCAGCCGGTGGAGATGACTTTGGCAATGCCGTTGCTATAGATAATGCCGGCAACGCTCTCGTCGCTGCAGAGATTGCTACTTCCGAAAACGGAAAGGATTACGCAACGATTAAGTATGATTCCAGCGGCACGCAGATGTGGACATCATTTTACAATGGTGATGCCAACGGTGATGATGCCAGCAGGTCAATCGCTTGCGACGGCAGCGGCAACGTCTACGTTACCGGCTTGAGTGACGGTATAAATTCCAATTATTTTTGTACAACCGTTAAATACAACAAAAATGGTGATGAGATATGGGTGGCGCGCGACGAAGGTGTGGATGTTTTTTGGGGCCTTGGCCGTGCCATTTTTGTTGGCGATGATGGCAAACCGGTAATTACTGGCTTGAAAACTGACTATGAAACATCCACCGACTTTTTTGTAACCGGCTATAATACAAGCGGTGAAACTGCCTGGACCGATTCATACAACGGTTCTTGGCGGTCTAGGGAAACGGCAAGTTTTATGTTTGTTGATAATGAAGGCAATATTTATGTGGCTGGACAGAGCATTTCGGGACCGTTTGTTGATGATGCTTTGGTGAAGTTTAATAAAGATGGTGTTGAACAATGGAATGCCCGCAATGAGGCGCTGTTCTCCATAACCGGCCTGGCCGTTGATGCCGCGGGCAACGTTTTTACGACTGGCGAGACAATTGGTCCCGATAGCTCTGTTGACTTTGCAACCGTAAAATATAATCCGCAGGGTGTTGAAGAGTGGGTTACATTTTATAACGGACCGGCAAAAGGGAATGACCGATCTTTTGATCTCGATGTGGATAGTAAGGGCAATGCTTATGTTACCGGGCGTAGCTATGATGAGAATAGCCGGTATGATTACGTAACCGTGAAATATAATACAGCAGGCCAGCTACAATGGGTTGCCCGCTATGACGGCTCCGGCGACTCTGATATTCCTTTCAAGATTTGTGTGGACGAGAGTGACAATATTTATGTGACCGGAACCAGCTTCGGTGAAACAGCAGGCGATTTTGTGACTATTAAATACGACGCATCCGGGGAGGTAAAATGGATTGCCCGCTACGACGGACCTGATAGCGGATATGACAATCCTTCAGCGATCGTTGTGGACAAATCTGCGAATGTATATGTGACAGGAGGTAGCTTTGGAAACAACACTAGCAATGATTTTGCCACTGTGAAATACGATTCTTCCGGAGTTGAACAATGGGCGGTACGATATAACAGCAGCTCGGATGACTACGATTCTCCCGTTGACATGGGATTGGACGCAGCCGGAAACGTTTATGTAACTGGTGCGACATATGGGGCGGAGACTAACTTTATTACTTTAAAATATAATAGCTCCGGAGTTGAACAATGGCATAGAGTATATGACGGGCCGGACAATCGATATGATAGTCCATCTGCAATGTTCATAGATCCCGTCGGGAATGTTTACGTTACCGGTGAAAGTCAGACCGAAACTTCCAGCGATTACGCGACAGTGAAGTACAGTTCAAGCGGCACCGAGCAATGGGTGGAAGTATTTGATGGCCCGGTGAATAAATATGATGGTGCCGTTGGCGTTTTTGCTGATGACGAAAATGTGATTGTAGCAGGAACAAGTACTTTTGAGCGGGGCACGCGGTTTACAGCTATTAAATATAAGGACACCGTTACAGGTATCGGATCTTTTACAACGGCACCAGCTGAATTTAATCTCGAGCAGAATTTTCCGAATCCCTTTAACCCTGTCACCAAAATCCGCTTTACTTTAAACAATGCTTCTAAAGTACAGCTCATCATTTTTGATATAACAGGAAGAGAAGTTGCCAGGTTGGTGGACGGCAAGCTAACTGCTGGATTGCACAGTAGGATATTTAATGCTTCAAATCTCGCAAGTGGCGTCTATTTATATCAGTTGCGTGTAAACGACTTAATTCGGACAAAAAAATTAACCGTACTTAAGTAATGGAATTATAGCAATGGAAAAGATAGTGAGATATGCTGTCTATTCTGATCTCGGGAAGATCGTTTTTGAAAACGGGGATGTCTTGCTGTGCGAACAGCTGAATTTACCCTATGGCAGCGATGTCTGCATTAGTATAGAATTTAGTAAAAGCGATTATCTAACCGGAAAAGAAAACTATGTTTGGGCCACCTACAGCCTGGAACAAGCAGAGATTGTTGCCGGTGCGCTTAAGGCTCAGAATATTGCCGTGGTCCTGGAAAATCAAACTGTCGGCAGGTTGAAGCTCTTTTTGTTAAAAGTCGTTAACGAGATTGACGTTGAAAAGGCGAGTGCCTTTATCTGGAAAAGCGAGGAGGGCCTTAACCTCAAACCGGATTGGTTTTACCCACGCGGCAGCGAGAATAAGAGTTTTGAGAGGTGGCTGAAAAATGGATGAATTTACTTAGGCTCCAATACTTTGCCTTGAACACGGTTTTCAGGTCTTGAACATCTTTTTTGCGATTTAAAACATGACTTATCTATTCATCGCTTCAAATGGTAATATATAGGTGAATTAGTGCTGTAGCATTCAAATCAGAGTATCTATACGCTGATAATTTGACCGAAAATAAGCCGTTTGACCGCCTAGAGTCCAGTAGCTGGAATAGTCGTTGCAGTATTTATATGTTAATTCTTGGGTTTTCTGCATTTGGACAACACTGAAATTGCCGTTTTACGCTTCATTTAATTAGAAGCATACATAATGATTCTCCTGCCGCTTTTGACCTGTTTACATAAACCGGTTCCAGGCTTTTTGAGTCAGTTGAAAAATAATTCTCCACGGTGGGAATCGAAGCTATTGTTTTCGACTTACTTATTAGGGTTTATCTCTTTCCGGAATATAACAATAACATGATGGAAAGTGTGCGATTTGAACTTGACATTTGGTAGGGTGTCTGTATGTTTTTGTACTATAAAATAGCATGAAATCATACACGGGCTATATTAGGGTTAGCACCGCATTTCTTACTCTCCCTTCTTTTGATAATGCATGCGCAAATATAGTTCACCGATCCCTCTTATATGGTTCATGCAAGGGTATAATACGGCCAACCCGGAGGCGGCAATGCACACCATATTTTGTGTCCCGGATAGCTTTATTTCTCCCCAGATATACTTTTGCCATAAGTTGAAGCAGAAGTTTGAAATTAAGACCGCGAACCTTGATCAGCTCATTCATAAAAACATTCAAAACAGCGCCTACACCTCGCTCGTTTTTGATATTGACAATCCTAAAATTGACAGCCGGTTGTTAAGCGTGCTTTTGAAAAATGGCTATGACGAATGTATCTCGCTGGCCATAAAACGATCCCCGTCGACGAACAATGGTTTTTGGCAGGGCCTTTACGTTTTTGATGATGTGGTCCAGATTCAATCCGATATACAGGCGGAGCTTTCCGGCCTGTGCAATAAAATCAGTTATTTATACCAGCTAAAAAAGATTCACCAGGAGATTGGGCAAAAACTGAGGCGTCGTTTAATTATTGGTAAAAGCGATGCCATCCGTGAACTTGTATTAAAGATCCCGAGGTACGCAAATTCAGATTCTACCATTTTGATTACAGGTGAAACAGGGACCGGCAAAGAGCTGTTTGCCCGAGCTTTTCATTATTTAGGCAAACGTTCGGAGAAACCCTTTGTAACGGTGGATTGCAGCACCCTCCCTGAAAGCCTGATAGAAAACGAGTTGTTTGGACACACCAAGGGCGCCTATACGAATGCTGTGAGCGCGCAGCAGGGCTCGCTTGAACAGGCGCAAAGCGGCACGGTTTTTCTGGATGAAATCGAATCGCTCCCATATTCGGTGCAATCCAAACTATTGCGTTTTATGCAGGAGCGTGAAGTTAAACCTGTTGGCGGGGCGGGTTACAAAAAAATTGATGCGCGCATTATTGTTGCCAGTAATGAAAATCTGCTGGAGCGTGTTAAGCAAAAAACCTTCCGCAGAGACCTTTATTACAGGTTGAGTGTGGCCCGCATCGATTTGCCGCCGTTGCGAGAGCGCAAAACGGATATTCCGCTTCTGGCTGATTTTTTCCTTAAAAAGTATTCAAATAACGCCACGTCTCTAGCGGATGTATCGCAACAACACCTGGATCAATGGCTGTGCTGTGAATGGCGTGGCAATGCCCGAGAGTTGGAAAACCGGATCCAGGAATATGTTCTCAACAAAAACGAATACCACAGCAATGGCGAGTGGCCTGAAGCTGAGGAAACGGTTGAGCCCCCGGCCACTTTAAACGCTTTTGAGCCACTTAAAAAATACCGCGAACGCCTCCTGCGCCAGTATGAACGCCCGTACCTTGTAAGGCTTTTGGAGCATACCCGCGGCAACCTGGGAAACGCGGCCAGAATTGCCGAGATGAACCGCAAAAACTTTAGCCTGTTGCTTAAGAAATACAATATCGATCCCGGAGATCTGAAACGCGCCCCCAAAATGGGGCGTTAGCACCCCAGGGCGGGGTGTATGCGCCTCTTTCTTTCCCTTAAACCATTCCTGAATTCGCTCTATGCGCTTTGGGCCTGTTGGCATAAAGCCTGTATTGGCGGCACTTTTTACCTTTCCTTATAACTGTGCGGTAAGCAGGGTCTATCTGGTACGGTTTTTGAGTCGTAGCACTAAAACAACGTGGAAATAGGTACGTGTCAAAGTCAGAAGATGCAGATGTTTTGTCCGCTGCCCGGGCTGTACTGGAATACCTAAAAACCAACCCTCAGGCCAAAGACAATCTCGACGGCGTGGCAAAATGGTGGCTTCAAAGAGAAAAAAAAGTCGTATTAAAGGCGCTTCACTATCTCCTCGCAAAAAACGCAATCAATTTTGACAGCCGCAAAGGACTCTATTACGGGCGGGCAGATGATTCACATTAAGGATTGCTTTGTGGCCCATAAAACGGAGGTGTTTAAATGGATCGTGTTAGTGTAAACGGGCTCTTAAAACCCACAGATAATTCGGCCGTGACCGATGAATATCTGGGCCATTTTCTCAAAGTAAGCTATATACAGGAAATTGGCGGCAACGCGGTATACTCCAAAGACCGCGTGAACGTGGCGGAAAACGGTATGTTTCGCTTCTTTATACCCTCGGCAAACTTCCTGAGCGGGCAATCCGTCACGATTTTTGTTTACGCGCCGGACGGTGAATTACTGGGATCGCAGATTTACAGTTACGGTAGTTTGCATGCCGCCGAAATTGAAGAGAATGAGCCCGACGATACGCAGCCCCTCGAAATTGAGGTGGACCCCAAGATTATTGAATTCAACGATACCAACCCCATCGAAGAGAGCTTTTACAAAATATCCGGCAGGCTTGTTGATATTTCGGGTGAACAAAACGCGGCGGGTGTGCAACTTGTAATAATGGCCGGCGATGACGCCAATGCCGATCCGGGCAGTGAGAGTTTTCACGCTGTTTTTAGCGCCCGGACAGATGCCGCTGGTCATTTTTTCGGGCGGCTAATGAACAAGACGTATAAAAAAGCCTACGCCCTGGTGGCAGGTTTGGAAGAGCAAGTTATTATGATTGGCCTGGAAGATAAAAAAGTACCCGCAGAACTGCTGCTTGTGGCCGACCTGTCCGAGCTGCCGGAAGAAATGACAATGCCCACGGGTGTCGCCAACCTGCCCGACGGCACCGAGCTTGTTCGCAATCCCTCCTATTCGCAGGATATCGGTGGTAAGTGCGTTGATTTTACAATCCCGAACAGGACGTTGGAAGAGTACAGCTTTTACCACACCGTCCGTACAACGGAGCCCGAGATAAAAGGGCTTACAATCACCGCCGCGGAAACCAAAAACATCAAGGGAGAATTGCTGGACATTTCCGATAACCTTTTTTCCGTGTTTGGACGCCTGAAAGATTCTCTCAATACGCTGGAGGTTGTGGCCTATACGGTAGACGATGAAAAGACCGCTGAATATATAAAAGAAATGCCCGCGAAAGAGGCCGTAAGTGAGCGGGATTTTGCGACCAACCCGGTTTATATGTCGCCGGTCTATTTCCTCAAAGTGGCTTCCGGCACTACCCAGCTTAAACTTAGCACACGCGACCTGGCCCTTGAGAAAAAGGGCATTGATTTTGGCAGCGTTGTTACCATGCTGGCGGAACAGCAAAAGCGCAAAGCAAAATTGCAGGAACTGCACCGTAAACTGGCGGCGGCCTACTGCGGCAAAACCGGCCTGCAGGATTCCAACAGTTATTGTGAATCGCTTGTTTTGGAAGACGCTCTAAACCGGCAGGCGCTGAACTCACTGCTTGGTCATATCAAAAAATATGAAGCATTTGTGGCCTCAAATCCCAAACTGGCAAAGCTGTTCAAAGCGTACCTGGCAGATATGGATAAGATGATAGATCAGCCTTTTGTGGATGCCGGCCTGATAAATGTTATGAAAACCCGGGCCCAAAAACTGATTCAGGAGATAGATTTAAACACCGACGAAACACAAGACCAGGAAGAGCTGCTTGGCTATCTGCGCCGCCTGGTGGTGGAGTTGGAAGATGCGGCAAATGCGGCGTATACCTTTGAACCGTGTCCACCGCCCAAAAAGGTGGATACAATGGGTATCCTTTGCCTGATCCAGGAATTTGATAAAACCAGGGCGTTGCTGCGCAACAAGGCCGTATTCACGCTCGGAGAAATTTTGATGATCCGGGCCAACTACGATGTGTATGTGACCAGCATTTCTTCCTTTTTAAGCTTACTGGAGCAGTTTCACAGCTTTTATACTTCCGGCTCCAATCTGCTTGTTTCGCTGGAAGATGATTATTTTGTGCGCCACTATAACCAGGTGCGGAGCTCGCTTACCACGCTTAAACGGCAAATCTATTTGGCAATCCGTAAAATAGAAGATATTGAAAGGGCCTATATCTCCAACCACCCCGGGCGCAGAGATTTAACCGTCGAGAGCGGCGTCGATTGGGATGAAACGCCAACCATTTATGAAAACACAACCATAGCGCACGGACACATCCTGCATTTTAAACAGGTTTGGAAAGCCGATGGCTATTCTTTGGGCGACCTGCTGTACAGCCTGCCGTTGGCCCCGTGCCAGGAAAAACAGATTGCCATTATTGATTGGGACCGTGAGGAGCGGGCCGCGCGTACGGAAGCACAAACCGTAGCAGAATCCCTCGCTGCCGATATCTCCAGGGACCGTGATATCAGCGAAATCATCAAATCATCATTCCGGGAAAATATCAGTGCCAGTTCCACCAACAAAACCAGCGGAACCAGTGCCGGAATTGGCGGCGGAATTTTTGGGGCTATTGGTGGGCTTTTCGGAGGGGTTTCACACTCCGGCGCCTCGTCCCGTTCCACAGCCAATCAAAATGCGGCTCGCAATCTTAGTGGTAGTACGCTTAACCGCCTGCAGGATAATATCTCACAATCGGCGTCATCTTTACGGACCCAGCGCAGCACGGCGATCCAAACCGTTGGCCAAAACGAAACGATGACCGTGCAGACGGAAGTGGTTAAGAACAATAACCATTGCCACGCCATAACCATAGAATACTTCGAAGTATTAAAACATTACGCCATTGAACAAAAACTGGTGGACTGCCAGGAGTGTTTGTTTGTTCCCCTGCCGATGAGCCATTTTGATTACGCAAAAGTCTTGCGCTGGAAAAATACCCTGCGCCGTGTTGTATTTGGCCCGCTATTAACACGAGGCTTTGATGCCATTGAACGTATTACAAATAATTATGCTGACTCGGATTTCCCCGATGGCAGCTATGCCGATGAAACTATTGAAGACTTCCACGGCAATTTTACGATTACGTTTGACCTGAAACGGCCCTATATCAGCGCCATCGACGAAGCAACCAAGACAGAGACCATCGATCTTAGTCAAAGCTTCCCCTGGTTTTATGGCGCAATGAAGTTTTCGCTGGAACGGCCGTTGACCGAGGCCGAAAAGGATGCTCTGTTCGAAGCGGAATATGTTCCCCAAATTGTAAGATCTTTTATCGATACCCTCGAAATATATGGCATCGCCGAAGATGGCAGCGAAGTGCAACTGGATCTCGATTTAACCCTGCTTTCCAATTACCGGCGCAACGCCCCGTTGCAGGTAAGTATTGCCAGCAGGACGATACCCGCCGTTACCCGCAGGCAAATCCGCCACCTGCGCTTCCGTGCAGCAACATCCGTTAAGCCGGAATCAAAAATCATTTTGCGCTCGGTTTACCTCTATTACAGGACAGCGCATTTAAACGAAGCTATTATCCGCAACAGTCGCGTCAATAACGACATCATTAACTCCGTGGAAGTCCAGGTCAATTTCCCTGTAATCCAGATAATTGTAAAAACAGATGCCGCGTTGATGTACACACCAATGTCGGCGCAGGAGCTGCGAAATCCACGGAAAGAAGACAGAGAAGCAGCTACGGCCCTGGTGAGCTTCCTTAATGAACACATGGAACTGGCCCATAAGGCGATCTGGTCAGGCATGGATGCCAGCCGGTTGTTCGGGCTGCTGGACGGATACATCGCGCCTAACTCCGGTGGCAGGAGCGTGGCCAGTGTGGTTGAGAACAAGATCATGGGAGTGGTGGGTAATAACCTGGTTCTTAAAGTGGTGCCGGGTGAACGCCTGGATCCTGTATTTAAGGATGTTCTCGATCTTCTCGCTTACTACCAGCCAACAACAGCGCCCGATCCATTCCGCATTAGTGTTCCCACCAAGGGTGTCTATGCGGAATCTGTGATGGGCAAATGCAACAGCTGCGAGGAAATCGATGAGACCCGCCATTGGAGATTTACCGAGGTCCCCTGTGGCACGCAGGCTACTTCGATTCAGCCGGTTTCTACAGAAAGCCGTCAATCGGATGTGGGTGATTTGCAGGTTAAGGATCTGCCTTCCAGTATCATCAATATGCAAACGGCTCCTGCCGCGCCCGATCCGACGGGTTTGACGGCAGCCTTCAATTTGTTGGGGCAAAGCGGCGTTTTCAAAGATATGACTGGTCTCGCAGGAACGCAGGCCAATGCTGCCAAAGCTATTGAAACCACCTCCAGGAGTGTTACCGAACTGGCGGGAATGGCGGCAGACCTGAGGAAGCAGGAGGCGATGAAAAAAGATATCGGGAAAACCATGAAGACCATCCAGGACGCCGAAGACAAAAAGCAGATTTCAGCGGAGCAGGCCAACGAGTTGAGGATGAGGGCACTTGGTTCCGTTGTGGGTGAACCTACGAAAAAAGAGCCCAAGCCCACCAGCACCGATGAAGTGAAAGAGCTTACAAAAACTGCCGGCGATCATAAGGCCGCGGTAAAAGTAAATAAACCCTCCGGCGAACAGGTGGAAATAGACGCCAAAATGCCCGATGCCGCTGCCGCTGCCGTTACCATTTCCCTCTCCGGTGCCAGCGGGTCCGCGGAGAACAGGGCCTTTAATCCGTCTTCTAATGATATCAGCGGTGTGATTGAGCTGCAAGCCATTATCGGCAATGCTCCTGCCGGGGCCAGTTACAGGTGGCTGGCGGATAACCCTGCCGCCGTCGATATCGTCAGCCCGGCCAGCGCTAAAACGCAGGTGAAAGGAAAAATCCCAGGGAAGACCGGCCTTACCCTGGAAGTTCATGACAGCGCCGGGAATTTGGTTAAAAATATGCACGTCAATATTTCGGTGCCGCAGTTTGTAACTATTGATGAAGACGCGGCCACGTTCGATCCCATTTTGCAGAGCTATCAAATTGACAGCGTTAAAGATGCAGTGATAAATATGGCCCGGGAGACCTGCGATCTGTTGTTGAATAAAGCAAACGTTCGTACGGTGTGGCGGTTGGGTGCTTTTGCCGAAATAGTGCCGGCCCATATCCCCGCCGCCAATATTACAACGGCCGTTTTCAGGGGAGATCCCCCAACTCCCAATTTGCTGGGGGTAACACATGGTCCCGGCGGGCCTGCTGTACTCAATGAGACCATAGATATCTACCCCGGCGGGTACGATGATCCCATACCTGCCGGCGCCACCAATATCGACGTGGATGTGGAAACGCAGGCACTTACCATCGAACTGATGGCCGCCAACGTTGCAGATCCTGATCTTCTGAAACTTGCGATAAAAGTATTTGGCCGGTTGTTTGGAGAAACGCTGGCACACGAGATTGTACATAGTCTGTTATGGACAGTTATTCCAAGCGGCCACAACTCTCCGTCTATTGCGAATGACTTAATGAACATGGGTTCAGAGAGAAACTTTACCCAGCGTACTGGTATTGAGGATACCAGCCATACATCACCCGTTGACCCGGATAATTTTATTGATCATGGTTTGAGCGCAATAGGAGGATTGCAGGCAACAAATCAAACCAGGATTGACGGCCTATTCCCCGTGCCGCCGGCCCTAAGCTAATTATCAAAAACCGAATGGAATCAAAGTAACCAGGTATGATACGGGGGATCATTTAAAAAACCGGGGAAAAGGATTCCTGGTCTTTGAGTCCAGCAGCGGCAGCATGTTCTGCCGCTTTTTGCAAACGCGCTATTGAGGAGCTACAAATGCCTGTTCATAGTTACTCGGCGTTGTATTACCCCTTCATCCATTTTAAGGACGATCGCTGGCTAAAGCTCAACGCCTTATATTGGGATCGAATAGGACGTATCGTTCCAAACGATTATATGCCTGAGGATAGTGAGACTGTTAAAGAATTGGGCAACTTCATTGAGATTCTAAGGCCGAATTGGGTGAGGCCAGAATTCGGTGAGACGTTCGTTGAATTCGCTCAAGAGCATGGTGCCAAATTGAGTAAACTGTATGGAGTTGATAAGGTTGATCAGTGGCCTGTGGTACCACGCGCACAACAGCCCCCAAAAGCAGGCGGTCTTTCAGGAACCGATCCAAGGTTGAACTATGTTTTTTATGAGAAGATGACCGAGGACTTACGCAACATCCTCCAGCAATCAGGTATTGCTCAAACTGATCCATTTGACCCGAGGTGGATTGGAATGCATCCAAGAATTGCTCAGGTATATATGACAGCACTTGCAGATGAGCTGGCAGGCGAATATGGACTCTATCCATTGACAGATGAGACACTCGATCATTTAGCAGTAGGGGGCTGGACGGTCGAAAGACTAGCACAAGCCTTGCTTGGTGACGTCAACATAGTGCAGGATTACCAAGAATCACGCGAAACAGAGAGTGTTGCCGCTTGTGTGGCGATAAAGACTATTCTTCCAAAGGATTTAGACAGTGTCTCAATAGATAGTATCCTTGAGTTTCGTGAGGCTTACCCAATTGAGCGTGCTAACTTTCAAAATTATATCAGAGACTTTGTCTCACTACGTGATTGGCTTCAGGACATCCGAGACCGCGACGTACTCGAACAGCGGTTAGAAGCTGAATACCAAAAGATATTGCTGCCGCAATTACAAGAACTGAAAGAAAAATTGCGAAGCGTCAATATCGACACGGTTACCGGTGTGCTGGGAGTGCAAATTGCTGTTCCTTCAATTATCCTTCAAGGCGCGACCTTATTGGGGGTTGTAGCAAATCCAATAGGTGCAACTTTGGCGGGAGCCGCTCTGGCTATAATACCAGTTTTTAGGGATCGTCGTAAAACAAGCAGGGAGCTAAAGAGTGCCCCGGTATCATTTTTACAGAGGATCGAAAAGGAATTGCAGCCGCGCCAGCTTACCGACTGGATCCATGAAGGAGCAAGAAAGTTTTTCCCGACTAAAAGAAAAAGCAAAAGAAGAAGGTGATGCATGTATTAAACTGTTGACCGCCTTTCTTAGAAAACAATAATCGATGGAGGTATGTCATGAAGTATCTCTATACAATTTTTTTATTGATGCTTACCTTTTCTGTTTCTATTGCCCAGGTCAACTGGACCAAGGATACAGCGCATAATCCGATTTTAGTACCGGGTGAACCGGGGACCTGGAATGAAGTTAGTGCATATCCATTCTGCGTATTGTACTCCGACAATATTTATCACATGTGGGCAGGCGGATATGACGGTTCGATTCCGCGAATAGGGTACTTTTCGTCCACTGATGGTGTCGCCTGGACTTCGCATCAGGATAATCCAGTCCTGGATGTTGGCAACGCCGGGAGCTGGGATGATGCTTTTGTTTTTAATCCATATGTAATATTTATAGATAACAGTTATCACATGTGGTATGCCGGAGGAGATAGAAATAAGGTTCGGATCGGTTATGCGACTTCACCTGATGGCATTACTTGGAGCAAACATGAAGATAATCCGGTCATGGATACGGGCCCGGTGGGCAGTTGGGATGGCAGGGAGGTTTTCGAACCATCTGTTTATTTTGATGGAAGCAGTTTTCATATGTGGTATGCAGGGTGGAATGGCTTTATGCTTCGTATCGGATATGCAATGTCTGTGGATGGGATCAACTGGGAAAAATATAACGGTAATCCTGTGTTTAAAGGCAATTATGGAAAATGGGACCGCCATGTAAGAGCACCGGATGTGTTTTTTGACGGAACAGCCTTTCATATGTGGTATAACGGCTCTACAGTTGATGCAGGACGGCATTGGCAAACCGGTTATGCTACTTCGAGAGATGGGGTTACATGGAAAAGATATAAACGTAACCCAGTTCTTAAGCCATCAAGCGGAAGCTGGGACAGCCAATGGACAGGATACGTACGAGTCCTATGGGATAGCATTAAACTTCAATTTGCCATGTGGTACGGAGGGGGTGCTGATGATGTGGTTGGAAAATTAGGTTTTGCGACGGCGCCTTTAACAATTCTCAATGTCCCGGAAAAATATGCCACTATTCAGGAAGGGATTGATGCAGCGGATAGCGGCGACGTGGTTCTGGTAGATGAAGGTACCTACTACGAAAACATCAACTTTAAAGGCAAAGCCATAACGGTGGCCAGCCAGTACTGGTTTGACGGCGATACCAGCCATATCTCAAAAACCATTATTGACGGCAGCCAGCCAAGCAACCCGGACAGTGGATCTGTAGTCTTTTTTGTGTCTGGGGAAGATACAACATCTGTTTTGTGCGGCTTTAATATTACCGGCGGATCAGGTACACCTCTGATGTTATGGAATAATGAATTCCGTTCGGGTGGCGGCATATTTTGTGCCGGAGTAAAAGGTGCGAAGATCATAAAAAATACCATTGCTCAGAATCATGTCAGTGGTTCCTATGCTACGGGTGGTGGTATCGTATTTTCGCAAGATAACGGAATTCTAATACTTGAGAACAACTTAATAGTCAAGAATACAGTATCTGCAGATAATGAAAACGGTTATGGTGGCGGATTGGAAGTCAATGGGGATGGTGTTTTTTTGAGACTAGAAAAAAATGTTTTTGAAAATAATAGTGTATTAGCTGAAAACTATGCCGGTGGTGGTGCCGCTGATCTGGCCGGCGGCTCAAAATTAGCTTCCGGTCTCATTAAAGATAATATTTTTAAAAATAATTACTCCGGTGCTAAAATCGGAGGTGGGTTAGCGGGGGGAGTTTACTGTTTCCTTACTTCCACCGTGGAAATAACAAATAACTATTTTGAAGAAAACATTGCCGAAAGCAGAGACGCCCATGCAGAAGGCGGAGCACTCATAATTGATGACACAGATGCAAGTGGTTTTGAATATAAAAATGTCATAGGTAATCATTTTATAAAGAATCAAACCATCTCTCAGAATGACCGCGCGAGAGGAGGGGCCGTTGAACTTTTCAATTCTTTGGGAAACTTTAATGGAAACGAATTTAAACTAAATACTACAGAAAGCAGCTTTTCACAGGGTGGTGCCATCCGTATTTGGCAATCTGCGTTTAGCATTGTAAATAATATTTTTAGTGCTAATAGCTCAACTACTGGTGCTGCCGTTTATATGTCGCAGGCTATTGATGGAAAGAGGTTCCATGACAATAAAGATGAAGCTTCGAATACGCATTATATTAGGGGGATTGATCCTGGTCGGTCCGCTGAAAACCCTTTAGCATATAGTAAGGAGATCAGACTTAACTCAAATAATGCCACAATAATAAATACTACGATTGTAAATAATACCGCTTCATCAAACGGGGGTGGTATTTACAATCGAAATTTAGATCCCGTTATAATAAACTCGATTATCTGGGGCAACGAAGCGCCTACAAATCCTCAGATAGCCGGCAAGGTACTTGCGCGCTATTCCGACATCCACGGGGGATATGCAGGTGCGGGTAATATAAATGCGGATCCAATGTTTAAAGACAGCGTCTCATTTGAGCTCTCAGAATCAAGTCTTTGTATTGGTGCCGGAATCGAGGCCATTGAACTTTCAGGTAAATGGTATTATTGTCCGAACACATGCTATTTAGGACATCCTCGTCCGCTCCCGGCCGACTCAAATCCCGATATAGGTGCCGTGGAAAGCCCGCTGGGTACTGATATTGCAAGCGTGAAAACACCACTTCCAAAAGAATTTTTCCTGGGCCAAAACTACCCAAATCCTTTTAATCCTATTACCACCATTCAGTATCAATTACCAAAGGCAAGTAAAGTGGAGCTGAGCATTTATAACCTGCTTGGCCAAAAGGTGGAAACATTAGTTGATAAGCGTCAGGTTGCCGGTTACTATGAAACACATTGGGATGCTGTTGGCTTTCCCGCCGGTGTTTATATGTACAGAATCACAACTGATAATGGCTACAAGAAAGCAAAAAAGCTCATTCTTTTAAAGTAAAACTCAAAATAAAAGCTGCACCGGGATCCTCAAAAGGTATCTTAACTGCACAAAGATACTAAATTGATTATTCCGGTGGCGCAGCTTATGGGTGTTCCATTCATCGCTACAAGTGGTAACATAATGGTAACACTTGGTGCAATTTTGGGCAAGAATAGCAATCATTTTGAAAAATTATTTCCTTTCTTAAGTGTATTAAAAACAACATCTTGAAACGGCTTTAAAAATCAGTAAAAGACCGTCGGTTATACTCAAAATCCGTCTCTCACGGGAGTCTATTATAAGACTAATAACGCCCAGAATTCACGATTCTGACTTTGCTCTTTTAAAGCCAAATATGGTTTTACCGAACCTATATCGACGGCAACTTCATTACCGCTTCATCACGTTTCTTATCTATAAGGTTGGCATAGATGTGCGTTTCCCGCACGTTTTTGTGCCCTAATAGCTGCGATACTTCATAAATATTGACATCGGAGGAAAGGAGCAGGGTGGCGAACGTGTGCCGGGCAATGTGGAAGGTGATCTTCTTTTGTATACCGGCGCTTTCAACCCAGTTCTTGATGTGCCTGTTGATCTCGTTCTCAGAGGGAATCAGGTTAAATACATAATCGATCGAAGCGTTTCGAAGCTTCTGTTCGCTCAGAATTTCTTTGGCAACAAGATGCGGGGCAGACGAACTCGTGAACTTTGATTTTACGCAATACATTGTCGAAAATGATGCCCGTGGAAAGGGTTACAGGAAGCACCAGTTTGATGTATATGTTAAAGGAAAGGGTAAGGCCCAAGAAACTGAAAGCGAACTGCAAAGCTATATCGATAATGTCGAGGCCAAATACGAACCCTATTTCGACCTGTTTATCGATACCAAAACTTTTGAAGAGTGGCAGGCCGTGCTGAGCGTTAAAGGCAATGCCGGTTAAGACCTACAAAAAAATGTTGTTTAGGGATTATTTAATCGTATATTTACGATATACGTAAACAGAGAGACAAACATGGCGCAAAACAAATCACAATTATTCAGCAGCAGGGAAGTGCAACTGGCGGCGATGGCCAAGGCACTGGCCCATCCGGCGCGCCTGCGTATTCTGCAGGTTATTGCCGAGAAAAACGCCTGCATCGTCGGCTCGCTGGTAAACGAACTGCCGCTGGCCCAGGCCACCGTGTCGCAGCACCTGCGTGAGCTGAAAAATGCCGGACTGATCAAAGGCGAAATCGACGGGCCAAGGGTCTGCTATTGCCTGAATGAAGAAGCCCTAAAAACCGCCCGCGACTATTTTGACGCACTATTTGCCGGGCTCAAATGCTGCTGAAAAATCACGGACAGGGATGGATGGATAAAGTAGAAGATGGAGTAAGATCATGATCACGATCAGGAAACTGTAACACCTTAACACATAAACACACTAACACTTTAACACATATTCCAAGGAGTATATATGCAAACCAAAGAACAAATCCACAATGTAGTAAAACAAAAATATGGCGAGATTGCACGTGAGAAAAAGCAGGGCTGCGGCTGCGGGTGCGGCAGCAAACAGGAGATCACCATGGCCGAAAGCTATAGCGGTCAGCAGGGCTACGTTGCCGAAGCCGACCTGGGCCTGGGCTGCGGTATTCCCACACAGCATGCCGCTATTCAGCCCGGTGAAACGGTGCTGGACTTAGGCAGCGGCGCCGGAAACGACGTCTTCGTGGCACGGTCGCTGGTTGGCGAAAGCGGCTACGTTATCGGCGTTGATATGACAACAGAGATGGTGGAGCAGGCTAATCGTAACAAACAAAAGCTGGGTTTCGATAATGTGGATTTCCGTCTTGGCGAGATCGAAGCATTGCCGGTTGACGACAACTCCATCGACCTGGTGATCAGCAACTGCGTGCTGAATCTTGTGCCGGACAAACACGCGGCATTTTCCGAGATAACACGCGTACTGAAAGAGGGCGGCCGCTTTGTCGTTTCGGATATTGTTGTTAAAGGCGATATGCCGGACAGCCTGCGCAACTCGGCCGCGGCCTATGCGGGATGTGTGGCCGGCGCGCTGCAGGAAGAGGCGTATCTGCAAAGCGCCCGTACAAGCGGCCTGAAAGATATTGAAATTAAGAGCAGGCGCGTTATTGATCTTCCACCGGCGTTTTTGCAGGAACACCTGGATAAGGATGAACTCGCCGAATGGGGCAAGGGCCAAAGCGGCATCTACAGCATCACGGTGAGCGGCAAAAAGTAACAAATTAGTATCTATCCCTCTGTAAGAGAAATGCAGGGGGATTTTTTTCTGCTGACTGCAGATATTCTGGAATTTATCTTTTGGCGATTTTAAAATATGTGCAGAAAATGGAGGGACCATTATGAAAAAGCTGTTCCTGATAATCGTGATTTTTGCGTTGCTGGGCTGCGACGAGCAAGCGAGCGACAGCAATAATACGGCAGCGCCGGAAACATTGGTGGAGTTTCACCTGCAAAGCGATTTTAATGGGGAGATCGTACGAGTGGAGTGGGATAACCGCGTTGTTTTTTACGGCCCTGCCGTTACCCTGGATGTGTGGAGCCTGGCCGAGATCATAGAGCTGGAAAGTACGCAAAGCCTGCATCACCTGGCCGTGGAAGTAAATGACCGGCGCGAGACGCGGGTTGTAATTGCAGACAGCGATACCACATTCATTCTCATCCGCTATTACCGTGAAGACCTGCCCGGCATCGGCATTGAAAAGGGCATTTACATCGATATACCCGAAGAGCGTCCGGATTACGATTGAAATTTTGCCGGGTCAGGTGCTGCCTAATTTTTGATTGCGCCGGCGGTTGAGCACGTAAACCGTTTCAAAGGAGTAGAGTATTAAAGCGCTCCAGATAAAGCTAAAGCCGATCAGGCGGTTGAAGGTAAACTCTTCGTGGTAGATGAAAACACCCAGCACAAACTGCAGCGTGGGCGCGATGTACTGCATAAAGCCCATGCTTGTAAGCGTAACCCGTCGCGCACCATATGCAAACCAGATAAGCGGCAGGGCCGTAAAGATACCGGTGATAAAAAGCATAAAAAAGGTCAGCCAGCCTTCCTGCATAAACACAGCCGTATGATGTGCGGCCTTTTCCCCAAGAATAATAACGGCCGGCAAAAACAGGATAGCCATTTCGGTGGTCAGGCCTTCCAGCGAGTCGAGCATGCCGGTTTTACGGATAAGGCCGTACAGGCCAAAAGAAAAGGCCAGCGTTAGCGCCACCCACGGGAAGTGTCCGTAATTAAACGTCAGGTAGCCAACGCCGCCAAGCGCCAAAACAAGGGCTAAAACCTGCGTTGTGCGCAATCTCTCCTTTAATAAAAGTACTCCAAGAAAAACATTTACCAGCGGATTGATAAAATAGCCCAGGCTCGCTTCCACGATAAAGCCGCTGTTAACCGCCCACACATAGGTAAACCAGTTTACCGCCAGCAGCAGCGCGCTGATCACATAGACAAGAACCTTGCGCGGATTGGCTTTGATCTTTTTGCGGATCTGGCTGTATTTGCTGCTAACGACAAGCAATAACAGAAAAGGCAGGGACCAGATGATCCGGTGGTTCAGAATCTCGAATGCCGGCACCTTGTCCAGGAGTTTCCAGTATATGGGAGAAAGGCCCCAGAATACATACGCCGCAAGGGCGGCAAAATAACCGCGATACATCTATCCCCTCAAATCACGCACCACATAATGGTAGTAAATTCCGCTGAATTTTCCAATTTAACTTTTTTGAATAAGCAATTCATACAGCAATACAGCCACCATGATAAAATAGCAGCCATAGGTGAGCGCCGCTGCCGGAAAAACAAGATAGACAAAATGAGGGGAGACGTAGCGGATCAGCCAGAAACCTCCAAAGGTAAGCAAAACGGAGAGAAAGGGTTCAACGGCCAGGAAATACTTCCAGCCACCGCCGATTGTGCGGTTGAAAAGAAAAAGAAAGCCAACCGTGAGAAAGATAAAAGAAAAACCAAACAGATGATTGTGCGTCGTCAGCAGTAGTTCGCCGGATGTCTTTGGGTACTTTTCCGGTATTTCCAGCGGGTCGTTTTGCTGTTCTCCGGCAATGTGTTCTACTACCGTGCTGCCGCGTGTGCCCGATGTTTGCTGCACGTAGATCAAACCCACCAAAACGGCAATGGTCACTAAAACAAGAAAAGCGGCCAGAAAGTGCCGCAAGGTTTTGTCCAGTTTTGATAGTTGAATGCTGTGCAGGGAAAAGTCGCTCAACGTTTATCCAGCTCCGTTTGCAGGTACGAAAAAATGTGGGTCAGTTTTTGAATGCCCTTGCTCATGGCGTGCACGGAGATGGTCGCGCCGCTGATACCGTCTACATCCGACCCGACGCTGTATCCGGAGAGGGCGTTTTTGCCGATAAACTGCTCCAGCCAGCTGAGGTTGCCCACGGCGCCACCGACGGGCTCGCGGTACTTAACCACCCGCGTCAGGTCCACTTTACCTTCTCCGTTAAAGACAACCATAAAAGTAATCGGTAATGATTTGCCTTTTACATTGTCCAGCACGGCGTAAAAGGTGCTGTCGCCGCGGTCCACACGCCAGGCGTAAACATAATCGCTAAAAAAGCGTTGCCGCGCGGCCCGCTCGGCGCTGTCGCGTACGGCAACCGGCAAATCTATTTTAAAGAAGTGCAGGGCGCCGTCGCCGTTAAAGCGGCTGTTCAAAATCTGTTCACTGTTTTCCTTAATGCCGCCAAAGGCCGGCGCAACCGCACCGGCCCAGACGACACATAAAATGATTAGCGGTTTACGCATATTTAGAACATGTATCCTACGCCAAGATTGAACAACGTGGTTTCGGCGCTGCCCAGCTCCACGGTTTGCACGCCGTAGTCGGCCTTAAATGCCACCTGCGGGATCGGCAGATAACTCACGCCCAGCAGCCATTTGCTGATGTGAGACGCTGCCGGATCGGAACCGTCGCGGCGGGCATCGCCGGCGTTGTAATCCGTGTAGCGGAAGAAGGGGATCAGCCGGCCGCTGCAGTCAATCAGCGGAGCCACATCGTAACCGAGATCAATATAGTAGCCCATGCCGCTTTCGATAACGCCGCTATCATAATTCAGCATGCCGTATTCGGCAATAACGATCACATTATTGGCATCGTATTTTAAGTGGCCTTCCACCAGGCTCATGCCAATGGAAATACTGTCTCCGGAGGTTGCCGTGGTTGTGGAGAAGGAAGCGCCGACACGCAAACCGGGCATGCCGAGGTAGTCCACGCGGGCATTATAGAGCAGTTCGTTGGCGTTGGACTTATAGCCTTTCATGCGTCCGCCGCGGAAGCCGCTGCTCGCACTGATACCCAAAGCGTCGATGCCTTCCATGACGGTCACTTTATAATCAAAGTTATTGTAGTTACCGTAAACGGCAGCGCCGTTGCCAAACCAGGTGGTCGGTATAATGTTTTTATTGTAGTCGGGACGCTCCACGGAGAGGAACAAAGGCGGTTCGTGATATTCATTCAGTAAACCGGCGGAAGGCAGAACCACACCGGCCTGGAAACCAAACCAATCGGCATGATGATAATTCACGTAAGCCTGCTCCAGTTCCAGCTCGCCCTGGCCATCCTGGACAAAGTTATGCTCCAGTTCCACTTCGGCCTTAAAGCTCCACTTTTCTGTCCAGGCGTGTCCATAAAACAGAACAAACCTGTGAAAATCGAGCGTCTTATTGGTTTCGCCGCCGTCGGGTGTGACAGCGTTGTAATGCAATTCGCCGTAACCGCCAATCGTAGTGGTCGGTTCAAAAAACAAATCATCCTGAGCTAAAGCAGCAGATGAGAAAAGCAGCAGCAGTAATAAACTCCATTTGGTCATAGTACAAGGCTCCATGTTGATGGTGTAATACCAATGTTAATTATACATAACACACATGTCATTAACTTAACACCTCGAAATTCATTGTTCAACAGCAAAATGAAGTTTTTTGCCTTATGTTTAGATTGTTTTTAAAGAAACGGGGGAGTTATGTGCCTGCGCACGGTTTTATTTTTTCTTTTTGGGGCGATTGCTTTTTCGGCTGCTCAGCATTTAATGCCGGTTATTACGGAGGCTTATGCTCCCGTGGAAGGCGAGCTGCGTATTGGTCCGGAACAATCGCAAACCATTGCAAAGACCGACAGCGGTCATACCTGGATCATTCCGGCTGCCGGCGCCATGAACGGGGTGGTGGTGCTGCCCGACGGCTGGCGCGTTAAAACCGATACAATCGCGCCCGGCAGTTTTGAGCAAATCGCATTGCATGAGCGGCTGGCCATTTTGCGCGTCACCACGGGCAACCCGCTGGATTTTTTCTTTAGTGACAGTGTAACCGAAAGCGTTTGCCGCCGTGTAGAGAAGCTGTTGGTGGAAAAAGGCTGGTCGGACAAGCCGCTTTTCCTGGCGGGATTGTCTCTGGCCGGTACACGTGCCCTGAAAATGGCCATTCACATCAACAAGTATGAAGACGTTTTTGACCTGAATCTGCGGGCTGTGGCCATTGTGGATGCGCCTTTGGATATGGAACGTTTCTGGTATGCCGAGCAGCGCGCCATTGCTGATGACTTCCATCCTGCCGCTGCCGGGGAGGGGCGCTGGGTAAGTTATATGCTGGAGGAAAATTTGGGCGGTACACCCCTTGAAAGCATCGCCGCCTATCAAAAATATTCACCTTATTCCCATACCGCGGAAAAGGGCGGAAACGCCGTCTGGCTTAGCGACCTGCCAATCCGTGCCTACCATGAGCCTGACATTAACTGGTGGATCGAGAATCGCCGTAAGAGCTACTACCAGATGAATTCGCTGGATATGGCCGCGCTAATTAACACGCTAAAGCTGCTGGGCAATGAGCATGCCGAACTGGTGACCACCCACGCCCGCCGCACCGGATATGAAGAAAACGCGTCGCCGCACACCTGGAGTATTGTGGACAATGTTGACCTGGTGCGCTGGTTTCTGCGTCAATAACCTCAGGGGAAGCGGATCACCAGTTTGCCGAAGTGATCGCCGGTTTCCAGCTCTTCATGGGCTTCGCGGATGCTTTCGTAATCGTACACTTTGCTCACTACCGGGCGCACGCTGCCTTGTTCAATCATGTGGCAAACTTCCTTCATGTCCTGTAATGTACCCATCGTACTGCCTATTATTTTCTGGTGTTTGATGAACACGGCCCGCAGGTCAATCTCCACTTTAGGGCCCGTAGTAGCGCCGCAGGTTACAATTGCGCCACCTGTTTTCAGGCTGCGCAGCGAATCTTTCCATGTCGCGGCGCCGGGGTGTTCCAGAACCAAATCCACGCCCAGCCCGCCTGTAATCTCGCGTACTGTTTTGCCGATCGGCTCCTTCTTGTAGTGTATCACATGGTCCGCGCCGAGCTTTTTGGCCTGCTGCACTTTTTCATCGCTGCCCGCCGTGGTGATAACAGTGTGTCCCAGTGCTTTGGCAATCTGAACCGCCATATGCCCCACGCCGCTGGAAGCGCCGTATACAAGCAGCTTGCTTCCCGAAGGAAGGGCTTCTTTACGCATCAGCATGTGAAAAGCCGTCATACCCACCAGCGGAAAAGCAGCCGCTTCTTCCCAGTTTAGCGGGCGCGGTTTAGGCAGCACATAATTCTGCGGCACGATGATATATTCGGCCTGCGTGCCGTCCATGTGCTCGCCGGGTATGCTGAATTCCGGCGACAGGTTTTCGCGGTTCAGGGCAATCAGCGGGTCGCCGTGCGGCACACGGATAGGCACATTGATCACCTCATCGCCGACGGCAGCCATGGTTACATCCGGCCCGATGGCGTCTACGATCCCGGCAGCATCATTACCCATGATTATTGGCAGAGGGACACCCGGAATGCCGTTACGCACCCAGACATCAAGGTGGTTCAGCGCGGCGCATTTTACCCGCAGTCGCACTTCGCCTTTGCCCGGTTCGGGAATGGCCAGATCCTCAATTTTCAATACATCAACCGAGCCATGTTCATGTATGCGGATTGCTTTCATTGCTGATATCTCCTGTTTCATTTGCCATCGGTTGTTCAAAATAAGAAATTCTGCTATCCACGTACCACCCAGGAGGCTTCATGTATCGCTTTTTTCTTGTTATCACCGTTCTGTTTTCTATTGCCGTTTCAACATTCGCGCAGGAACGCACTATTCTAGTACCGCAGCGTGTTAGCGGGGCGCCGTTCATGCTGGATGATTCGCAGCAATATTTTGGCAAGGCATACCGCTGGTTTCATGAAGGTTTTATGGACAGCGCCATTTACAATCTGCGCCAGGTAATTACGGAGGCCGGCTATGAGCTTGACCCCAACGCGCATTATATCACCGTTGCTCATTTTAAAGATTCGTTTGTGCCCATCGGAATGCTGCATGGTGAAAATGCGGATTTTCTTAACACGCGGTTGTACGGACTGGAAGAAGACAATCTATACTATATTTTTATAACCGCCGCGGACGAGCCCGGTTCTTTTGTTTCGCTGATGGCAACCGCCAAGGATTCTCCATTTTCGCAGCAATTGCCCACTTTTTTGGGATTGCTTTTCGGCACCCTGCAGGATGTGCCCGTTGCCCAGGCCTACGATGGCGAAAACCGCGTCTGGGTGGATGTGCGGCAGTTTACTGTTCCGAAGACATACCGCAAATTCAGCGATCTGTCGATTATGGTGAAGAAGGATTTATCGGCGGAGACGGTGCTGGCGCAGACCGTTTTTGACAATACGGCCAAAGAGCGCTGGAGCTTTGGTCTGGCTATGGCCGTCACCAGCGTGCGCGATGTTGACCTGATCGTGGGTGATGACGGTACGATCATCGCGCGGCCCAAACCGGATGCCGACCCGGCCGGTTTTGCCGTAATCAATTATCACTTTGTCCCGATCGATACCAAAAACAAAACGTTTGGTAACTCTTTTCACCTGCTGGCGGGCTTTCGCATTGCCAGTTTGTTTGAACCCCTCATAGGAGTCGGCGGCGGTGTTGCTGTCAGCGGCATCGATATTCACGCGTTTGCCGGATACAGTTTCGAATTTGCCAATGAACTAAAAAGCGGCTTCGCCATCGGTGATGCTGTTGTGAATGACGTCAGCCCGTTTAAAAGAAAGATCCGCGCCAAACCACGCTTTGGAATTGAGATAAAACTTTAGTGAATATCTCATCTTGCAGTTTGGTGTAATCCAGTCTTGATGTGTTCTGTGCATTAAAAGCACCGGTGCAAAATAAAAAACCCCGGCCGAAGTGACCGGGGTTTTGTTTTTTGAGTCCTCTTATTAATCAGGTATTTCGGATTCAGGTAGTGGCATGGATTCGAGCACGGCGTCACCGTCGCGGTCCAGCGGAAGCTGGTCAAGACGGTTGTAGCGTCTCATATCCACCCAGCGGTGACCCTCCATGAACAGCGAATAGCGCCTTTCATGCAGCATTTGTGTCGTTGCCTGTGCCTTGTCCGTAAGGTTTACGGAACCAAGCCCATATGCTGCGCGGATCAGGTTTATGTCCGTTTGCGCCGCAGGTAACAACTCCTTCTGGATGTTAGCTTCAGCACGCAGCAGAATCAGCTCTTCGTTCCGGATAATCGGCAGAGGGTCTGTGTTGCTGTTTGTAATTGTAACGGCCATTGTGGAGACCAAATCATCGAACTTGGTTGTATCCGGCGTACCGTCCGCATTTAAATCACGCACCTGCACTTTGGCAGCGAAGCGCTCATCCCCGGCTTCGGCATCTGCCTGGAAGGAAGGATGCGCCATCAGCTTTACAAAAGATGCCGTCGGCGTTTCGAACATTTCATTGGTCTGATCGCCGAGGCTGGTTCCGTAGACGTGGTAAACGCCGTCGGTCAACTGCGCGGTCACATCCAGAAATGAATTGGCCAGGGCTGTAAGAACGCCATCCCAATCACCCCCATATGCGGCCGCCCGCGCTCTTAAGGCACGGTTAAATGTGGCGAAAGTTACCGGATCATCAAAGCCAGCAAAACCGGATGTGAGCGAAAATTCAAACGCATCACCGGCATTGCCCAGGGCCGTATTGGCTTCATCAAGAAGCTTATTTATTTCCGCCAGGCTGGCCGTAAGTGTGGCAACCGGCGTATTGATATCATCAGACTGAATGATCTTAACGCCGTTGCTCCACATGTAACTGATATTCATAAGCAACTGATAGGCTTTGATTGTTTTAGCGAATCCAATTAGCCCGTTGGCTCCCGCGCCTGAGCGCGACTCAGCCCTTTCAATAAGCGTGTTGCAATTAAGAATTACCCGGTAGCGTGCCGTCCAGGGGCGCTGCACAAGAAAGCCGCCCGGGTCCGGTTTGGCCGTTAACAGGTTTCCGCTGTAGCGCGGGTCTGCAGGTTCAAAATAATAGACTTCTCGCCCAACAGAGCCGACGGAGCGCAGGTAAATCGCAAGGTCTGTCCGCATGCCGGCAAGTGCACCGCTGATCAACACCTGATCCGGTACGTTTTCTACAACCGGCGCGTTGGGACTGGGAAAGTCGAGATCCTGGCATCCCGTAAGTGTAAACAGGATGGCCAGAAAAAAGACGGAACTGATTTTTAAGATTGATTTCATTATTTCTTTCCTTTCTTTTTATAGGCCTAAAGCGACTGTGAAATAGAAGCTGCGCGATGACGGGAAAGGAATGGTATCGACGGAACGGCCGATAGCTACGTTACCAAACTGACTCACTTCCGGATCATAGCCCGTATAGTCCGTGATCATAAAAAGGTTACGTCCTGTGAGCCCAAGGCGCATATAGTGTACCATATGGCCAAATGCACCTTCCAGAAATGTAGCGGGTACATTATACGTAACATAAGCTTCACGCAGTTTTATATACGTTCCGTCTTCAACGTATTGTGAAGTAGAAGTCCCCAACGCATCCAAACGCGCGGCCGCGGCGCCGGTGTCATAATCTTCCGTTGTACCGCCAAGGTCGGTGATCAGTTTACCAAGGTTGATAACGTCGCCGCCTTCTTTCCAGTGAAAATGGAAACCAAATTCAAAATCAGAAAGGGTAAAACGATTATTAAAGCCGAGTTCAAAATCCGGCGTTTCATTGCCGATTTCCACAAAGGAACCATCCGGATTGCGCTCCGCACCTACGATTGCAGTCGGAGACCAGCCTTCCTGAATCCGATAGGTGCCCAGGAATGTAGCAAAACCACCGATATTAAAAGGATCCACGTCGAGTTTTGTAATTTCAGACCAGGTTTTGTACCAGCTTACAGTCGAGTTCCAACGGAAGTTGGCCGTTCGCACCGGAATAGCGCGTATGCCCAATTCCAGACCCTGGGTCAACATTTCACCGGCGTTAACATATTCTTCCGTAAAACCGGATGAAGACGGCAGGTCTGGCGTTATGATGAGATCGGTTATGTCCTGGCGGTAATAGCTGAATTCAATATTAGCCAGATCCTGCATAATGGTTGCGTCAAAACCGACTTCCACTTCACGGGTCCGCTCCGGCTTAATATCTTTATTACCGCGAAGTTGTTTAAACCAGGCTCCTGCGGAACCGTCGATATTATTCGGGGTCAATTCAACATATTTGGCAAGCGGGGGCGGCGCGTTGCCGGTTTCACCGTAGGCGACGCGTACCTTAAACTCGCTAAGAGTTTCTTGCATATTGGCCCAGAAATCCATCTCGGAAATCCGTAGGGAAGCCGCAGCTTTCGGATACATAAAGAATTTTTCTACATCGCCGTGCGCACTGCTTCGGTCGGCACGGAGTCCGGCATTCAGGAACAACATATCTGCATAATTGAATTCTTCCTGCACATAAAAACCGCGGTCATATTGACGGATGCTGGTCTGGAAAACGTCAACAGCAGCTGCCTGTGTAATGTTTGTTTGCGTGGGAGTAATACCACGGCTGGAGACAAGTACATTGTCCTGTTCCAGGTTTTCAAACTGTAATCCGGCGGATGTCTGAAAAGACATGTCTCCCATAATAAACAGGTGCGCCAGGTTGAAGTACATATTCCAACTCAGGTTGGTTGTTTTACCATCCAGCGAACGACCCGGGTTACTGGAGTTGCGTTCAAATTGCAGAACCGGCGGGGAAACTACATCGTTTTGCTGTGTGAAGTAATCAAAACCGGATTGCACAATAAAATCGAGGTTTTGAGTTTCCGTGCGCATCACGTTGTACTTAAGACGCATCGAGTTAATGGTGCGTGTTACTTCTTCGCGGTTGGTTAAAACATCCCTCGTATGAACGGGATTGGACGGATTAAAGGGATGGTCCGGATAATCACCGTTCTTAGGCCTTAAATCAATAAAGCTTGGTGTAAAGGCAAGCGAAAAGCCAAAAGTAGTATTGGTGTTGTCATTACCCGTGATGCCGCGGTCGGCGCGCGTGCGAATCAAAGAGGCGTTAACATCCACATCCAGTTTCTCGCTAAATTTGTGACTGAGGCTCAGGTTTCCCGCTGCTCTCTGGTAACCCGAATTCTTAATAATTCCCTGGTCATCCTGAAGCGTGCCGGAAACATAAAAGCTTGTACGGTTGTTGCCGCCCGAAATATTAAGGCTGGTAAGACTAAGCAAACCTTCTTCACCATAGAGCACTTCTTCCTGATCGATGAAACGCCCTCCATTGGCTTCGTATAATTCACGACCCTGCGGTCCATAAGTCTCTTCTGCCGTTTCTGCCGTGAACTTGCGTGTGCCCAGCTTGTTGAGGATCGTGCTGAAACCGGTTTGCTGGCGAAAGTTTATGCGTGTATGTCCGGCCTGGCCTTTCTTGGTTGTAATGATAACCACGCCGTTTGATGCCTTTGAGCCATAGATAGCCGCGGCGCTCGCTCCTTTCAGAACCTCGATGTTCTGAATATCGTTGGGATTTATGTCCGCGACACGGTTAACCGGCTGGCCCTGTGGATTTCGGCTGCCTGCTCCGGTAGCAGCAGTCACAATATCAATACCGGATTGTATCGCAGAGTTGTTAACAATTACACCGTCAACGACATACAGTGGCTGAGTGCTGCCTTCAATGGTAGAGACGCCGCGCAGGTTTACATTGATACCACCGCCAGGAGCGCCCGTATTCTGGCTAACGGATATACCGGCGAATTTGCCGCTAAGGGCTGATTCCATTGATTGGGTAGGGGCGGGCAGCAGTTCTTCCGCGCTTACTGAAGCAACTGAATTGGCCAAGTTTTCGCGCTTTACCGAAGCCGCCAAACCCGTTACAACAATCTCGGAGCCGCGAAACACGTCTTCTTCCAAGCGGATAAGCATGTTTTTGGAGCTCTCACTCACTTCTATTTCCTTGGTTTTGTAACCGACAAAGGAGAAAACCAGGGTGGCAGACTCCATATTGTCAAGTTCTAACTTGAAATAGCCGTCAAGATCCGTGGCTGTTCCAAAGAACGTATCTTTTACCTGAACGTTAACGCCGGGTAAGGGCTCGGAATCAAGATCACCTACAACAATACCTTCGATATTAAGACTTTGTGCGATCAATGAAGATCCGAAAAAAAGCAAACCTAATAAGGTGTGCCTGCTAAATCGTAGAAAAGATGTCATATTTATTCCTTTCATACAAGGGTTGATAGATGGACGTTTAAGAATATGAAAGGAAGCTACGGTCCACGTGGAAAAGGCCACAAAATACCACTATGTGGAATAAAGGCTGTCATTGACTCCCCCCTGAGTTGACAACAAAATCTAAATGAAATATTGATTATTGGTTGAGCTAAGCGAATAGTTAACGTCATATCTAACAAAAATGAAACAAAGGTGCAAACATTTGTTGATAAATGTAAATATTTGCCAACAAAAAACGGACGACCATTTCTGATCGTCCGTGTTGCCCGGAGGTGTGGTGCTGGGAGGTAAAAAAAGGAGCCCCCGCCCAGAGGGGGTGAGGCAGCGACTCCTGACAGGCCCGGTCGACCGGGCTTTTGCTTGTTTACTTTAATAGAGCAAAGCCCGGACAGAAATCTCTCACTAAAAAACTATTTTTTTGAAATAAAATAAAGAATATCAGGAGGAGTGTCGTTGCGCGGCTCTTTTTGTCAGATAGTATGCGGAAAAAAGAAAAACGATAATCGCGGCAAAAACCAACAGGTAGTTTTGTTTGCTTTCCGGTTCGGCTTGCAGGTGTGCGTTCCCGTATACATTAAAGGCCGCCCAGTAAACCGGGTGTTTGTACTGTTGCTTCGTGCCTTTTAAAACCCGGCGTTGAGTTTCGGACAGAGCCGGACCCGCGGCCAATTTTTGTGTCAGCAAGGCATCGTAAAATTGTGGCATAAAATCAGCGGTAAAGCGATCGTCTATGCGCCAGAGTGTCATTACAATGGTTTGGGCGCCGCTGCGTAGAAACAGGCGCGGCATGCCCAGAACACCTTCGCCCGATACAATTTGCCCGCGCCCGGTTTCGCAGGCGCTCAGCGTGATCAGCTTGCTTGAGACAATACGGCGATCCATTTCATACCCCATAACGAGTCCGTCGTTATCTTCCTCTGCGGACAGGACCAGACCGGAGAAAGCGTCATAGGTAGTGTCAGCAAAGGCGTGGCTGGCAAGGTGCACTACATCGGCCTGCTTCAGCTGTGAGAAGAACTGCGTTGGCGTAGCAGCCTCATCGCTGAAAATCTTTATGTCCGGTAGCAGGCTTTTAAGCTGATCCAACTCTTTGCGGGCGTAAAGCAGAGGCGCCCACAGGCCAAAGCTGGCAAAGCGCGACTGTGACGTCTGCACGCCGGGGATGCTTTCAACGGCTCCGAAGGCAGCCACGTTATGCGGATTAAAACGGCTTTCCGCAATCGACAGATTCTGATACCAGTTGGTGCCCGGCGCATAGCTCATGTCGTAGTCCATTACAAGAAAGCTACTGTCCGGAATATCGCTTTCACCGGGGTAGAAGTAATCGCGCCGCGGCTGCTCTTTTAAAAGCATGGAAAACGAAAGTGATTGCAAAGAGCCGTCCGGTATGAGGATAATTGTTTTGCGGCTGAAAAATTTTTCTACGGGAAAAACCAGGGCACGGTAAAGGAAATGGGCAGAAGAGGCGTTAAAGGGTATGTTGGCGCTTTCCGGGATTTCAGCAAACGGCTTCATCAATAATTCCACATGTTTGCTTATCGTATCCGGATGGGCCGGCAGCGATATAAGCTCTTCTTTTTCCGGCGTCAGCAGAAACGCATGGCTCTCATCGTTATGTAAAAAATAAACAACCGCGTTTGCATCCAGTTTTCTCAGAGCGCCGCGCATTTCATCGGTTGAACGCAAAATCTGTTTCTGGCTCAGTGTAACCGAATCGACAAGATGCATGCGGCTGTCCAGCAGATCATAACGGGCATATTCCAGCTTTTCCAGAAGTTTTGAGCGCTCCTGCCTGTCAAAAACGCTGCGCAATCTCTTTTGCAGGTGCTCTACTTTTTGCCGGGCTTCGATGTAGATACTGTCTTTGCTTGTTTCGACAAGACCGCTTTTTCGTTGTTTAATAAAATCTTCGGCGGCGCGGTTCTGAACCGAGGAGAGATAGTGAAACGCTGAATCGACGAGCGCTTTTTGTGTTGTGTCCTGTTTATATTTCTTTAGGAAAAGAGAGGCCATATCACGATATATATAAGCCTTTAGCCCCATGTAGCCAACCCTGAAGCTTTCGACATTCAGCCCGCCGCGCCTTTCCTCTTCAATTTTTGCTGTTCGTCGCAAATAGTATAGGGCGCTGTCGGCCTCGGCTTTTTTCTTATATATTTCCGCCCACAAACGCAGGTACTGGCTGTTCACTTCGGGATTATCGAGATTTTCGTTTTCAAACAGCTTCATGTAATCAACGGCATTCTTGAGGTAGCCAAAATCCAATTCCGTTTTAATCATGTAGATATATATATTCATGCGGTAATAGGCGTTATTGACCTTGTTACCCATGTTAACATATTCCAGGGCCCGCTCGTACAGCTCGCGCGATTTGTCCCTGTTACCGACAAAACTGTATAGCCTGCCCATCCGGTAAAGAATAAAACTCTTCACCAAAACATTGGACGTCTCTTTTTCATAACCTTTCCAGGCGGTCTCATACGACTTAATAGCTTCTTCGTATCTTTTCAGATCCATTAATACGCTGCCAAGGGTAATGGCGGCTTTTCGATGCAATTCTTCTCCGCTCAGCTCTTTTGTGCGCATTAAGGTGCTGTATGCCAGATCCAATAAATCCAGGTAGTAATATATCTGACCCTTCATGGCAATACTTTTTATCAGGGCATTCTTGTTTGTTCCGGTGGGGTCATTTTCAATTTCTGAGATAACCTCCAAAGCTTCCGAATAACGATCCATTTGAAAAAGAACACTGGCTATTCTGTACAAAATATCGCCCCGTTTTCTATAATCATTTAAGGCAGAATAGTGCAGACCTTTATTGAGGCTGTCAAGCGAGGCTTCAAGCTTATAGCCCAAAAGAAGCGTTACGCCGATTTCATAGTAAATGGTTTCAAGCAGTGCCGGGTTATCCGTTTGCTTTGCAATAACAAGGGCGGAATCCAGATACGGCATCCGTTTTTCCGAATCGAAAGTAAGGTGGGAATTGGCTTTGTCTATGAGGCCTTCAAACCGTTGCCGCGTTTGCGCGTCCGTTTCCGCGATGGCAGAAACAGACAAGCATAACAGGATCAGAAGAGTGGGGAACAGGTTGCTATTTGATATCTGAATCCGGTTCCTTTTGTTTTCCGTCCGATTGAGTTGAGGATTTATCCGGGGAAGTTTCATCATCTTCTTCGGGTGGCTCTTTTGTTTTGTCTTCACGCGAAGCAAGGTAAACATTAAGCGCGGTAGAAGCTACCAGCGCCGCTCCCAGTAAAAGGTCGGTATCCATCTATTTGCTCACCGCCTTCCTGTTTTTAGCTTTGCGTAACAGGATTACGTTGGTGATAATGGAAAAAACCAGGGCAATAAGGAGAAGTCCCGATAATGTGGTGAATTCTGACATGTGTCCCCCCTCAACTATCTGTCTTCGGTTAGCGTCCTTGTCAGTTCTTTGGCCCTGCCACCAAACCGGGATTCGGGATCTATTGAATTCAATAGATCCAGGGCTTCGCCACTGCGACCGTTAAGTGCACGGGCCAGCCCCATAAAGTAGCGCGACGCATGCGGCTCAAAGCGGCTTTGGTTTAGTGCTTCAAAGGCCTCATCGCGCAGTTGCTGCCGCTGTTCGTCCGTAAGGCCGGCATTGGACTGTTGCGATAATGCGATGAGATTGACGCCATAATATAGTAAATACTCATCGGCAACGCTTCCTTCTGAGGTTGCGACCTGGGCCGCTGCCAGAGGCTTTAGCGGTTTCCAGGCTTCATGAGCCTGGTTGTATTCGGCGGCAAGATAGTGTGTTAAGCCTTCGCGATATGCGTAATAGAAACGCAGAGCATTACTATCGGGTGCGGCCGTATCCATGCTGCCGCGCAAGGCTGATCCGTCATAATCCAGGGGAACGCGGCCGCCAAATCGGTAAGCTTCCTGCCAGCTCGCATCCGGCTTCGGCTGCGTCAGGAAAACCACCAGCAGCACGGCCGCTGCCGACAAGGCGTACCACACGGCGGAAGGAATTTTGCCGATGACATTGCCGGGCTTGTCCTTGCTACCGAATCCGGCAATGGAAAGAAGCGCTTCTTTGGAAAACATCGGCTTTTCAGCGGATGACGCGTTCACCAAATCGTCGTACTGGTTGAGCTTTATGAGCAGTTTTTGACAGTTTTGAGGATCGCTTTCAAGAGATGCCTTGAAACGCTTTAGAATACTGTCATCCTCGCCCCCGCGGCAAAACGTCTCAACCATCTCCTCAATAGTATCAAAGTGTATTTCTCCGCCGGGTTGCTCTTTGCCGGTGCTCGCTTTTCGCAGCGAGTCGATTATTTTCCAGTGCGGCTTGTCTGCTGCGGCTGATTCAAGCCAGCGGGCAACTTCGGTATTTTCTTCGCCAAGTATGTAGGCGCAAAGCAGATCCGCCGGGGGCTGTATTTTGTTCATTTTTCTGTTCCGTCTTTTCCCGAACTCAAATCCTCAAAAGTGCGCGAATAATCGCGCAAAACGCGACTGAAAGTTTCAAAGCAGTGGAAAGATTGGTTTAACCTGCGGGCCAGCTCAAGACAATCGGCCTGGTTGTTCTTTACAAGAAACAGGTATATAAAGAAGTCGCGGCACTCTTCCACATCAGCATTCTGTCCGCGGCAATGCACCCGGATGAACTTTTCCAGCAATTCAAAAAACGAAGTATCTCCGCTCAATTCCATGCTGCGCGCGCGCAAGCTGTCCAGATAGCCGTTTATATGCGCGTCATATGCTTCACGCTGCAGGTTGTACTGATCTTCAGCCTGCAGAATCGCCAAGGCTTCACCGAGTGTCGGTTTCTTGTTCAAATGCAAATTTTCCACGATCGTCATTGTTGTATACATGCGGTCTCCGTCTGTTTACTTACACAGAGACAGGGGAGACCTTAATTTTCTCACTTAGGGTAATTTTTCGCGCAATTTTTTTCTTAACCTGTTTACAACCACGTCAACCACCCTGTGTCCTTCTTCCCGGTAACAGGGATGCCTGAAAACCATGGGTGCGGAGAGATCAGCCCAGGCATAGAGCATAAAAATGTTTATATCACGATCGGTGTTTGCCGGACGCGGCCCGGCGCTGTCATAAAGCGTCTGTACAATTTTCTCATACAGTTCCCAGCGGTGATCGTCGTCCAGGCCGCCTGCAAATTCCGTGTACTCCGCCGCATCATCCTCACCCAGCCGTTTGCTGAATTCGCGGCGAATATAGCGTCCCGCAGCACGGTTGCAAATAACGGCAAGCCAGGAGCGGAAGGCAGCCTCGCTGCCTGTTTCCCGAAAATCTCCCAGGTGTGCCAACAGGATTTTGAATACATCGGCCAGGATATCGCCGCAGGCTTCGGGCATCTGCCGTCCCAGCCGCGGCATACGCCAGCGTTTTACGGCGCCGGCCACACACGATTCGAGCCAGCCGCCATAACGATCGACCAATTGGCGCCAGCCCTTTTCCTGTTCAGCTCTGGACGCGGAGAGGCACAGGGCAATTATGTTTTCAAGTTCTGGGTTTGGGGCACGCGTCATCATAATAATCTGTTATAGAATGGGTACTGCTCAATGTAGCGGATAATGACTATAGTTTCAATGACCGATTTTTTTAAAGATGAGAAAAAATGCAAGGCTCCTGTCTCTTTTGTGAGGAAAACAAGCGGAGCGTTTTATTATGTATGATATTTGTTTTTACAAAGGCGAATATGAGGCGCGCCAGAAGCAGGCCAACACCGATGGTTGTGTGGGCTATGTGGAGGCGCACTACAATTACAGCAGCGAGCTGGAAAGCAACTATACCCTGGTGTTATGCGGCAATGGTGATGCGCAGGGCAGCCGCAAGTGGGGCCGCCTTTTTGCCGGGCTGATTGCCCGCGAATTTGATACAGCCCTGGCCGGCGAGCAGGGTGTTTTCATGGGCGGCTCACCTAACCTTGTACATGCCCAAATGCCGGCCATTTTGTTAAAACCCTTGTTTCTGAGCAACCCTCTGCATGCCATGTGGATTCGTAACCCGGCGGGGCAGGCGCGGCAGGCCCGGATGCTGGTGTACAGCATAAAGCAGATGTTTCCTGAAGGGGGACGCATCGGTTTTAGCGTTGGGCACAGATACCGTCCTTCCGAGCCGGGAGATGAAGGTTACCCTGTTTTTGGCGGGGGCACGGAAGCCGCCTATGCCGAGATGATGCTGCGCCGCGCGGCGATCATGCTGCAAAGCGACCAGACCTCGATGGCTTTTCGGCAGCCGGTGTTTTTTAACAGCACCCTTTGAAGAAATTAAGGAATGCGGGAATTACGAATTACGAATGAAATACTTTGGCGGTGTTGCTGATATCTCATTTAGCTTTTTTTCTGCGCTCAAAAAAACGGGCGACACGCTTTTGCCATTCTTCCGTGCCGGAGAGGTAGGCAAAGTTTTCTGCGCCGGTGAGATTGTATTTTTCTATTTCGACGATGAGCTGCTGGTTGGTGATGCGCCGTGTCATCTCCAGCGCGGTGTTGCTACTCTTAAGAATAGCATCGATTTCGCTTTGCAGACTCGGGGCAATGTTTTCCGCAGTCTCAAGCCGGTTGATCAGTCCGAGGCTTAGCGCTTCCTGGGCTTCCACCACGCGACCGGTCATCAGCAGATCGCGGCTGGTGCCGATGCCGACCAGCGCGTTGAGCATACAGGTAAGGGCAGGGGGCAAAATCGCACCCAGGCGTCCCGCCGGAAAAGAGATGCGGATGTCATTTGTAGCTATACGCAGGTCTGCTGCCGAAGCCAGCGCAAAACCGCCGCCGTAGGCCAGCCCACGCATCACGGCCACGACGGGTTTGCCGAATTTTAGCAGCCGGGTCATGGTTTCATCAAACAGCAGCGCAAAACGACGCGCCTCTTCTATAGAGCGGAAGTTATGCAGCTCTTCCAGATCGACGCCGGAGCAGAAGCAGTTACTTTCGCCGCCGTCTATGGTCAGCAGGCGGATTTGCTCATCCCGCCCGATTTCATCCAGCAGGGCATTAAGCTCTCTGAGCAGCGCGCCGTTCAGCGCGTTATACTTTTGCGGACGGTGCAGCGACAAAACCGCCACGTTGTCCTGTTTTTTGTATCTCAGTGTTTTCATAATCTTTAAAAGTGTTAAGGTGTTAAGGTGTTAAAGTGTTAGAGTGTTAGCGTGTTAGGGTGTTAAAGTGTCAGGGCTATTTACATCATTCTTGATCAATGATCCTGATCATGCTCAGACTTTCCCGTTTGCCATTGGACATCCCGGTCATAATATGTTCGTAAACCGGGATTACCTCTAAAATTCCCAATTCCTAATTCCTAATTCCTAATTCCTAATTCCTAATTTAAATAACCCCGTGTTTTTGCAGCAAGGAGAATTCTTCTTCAAAGTTGGGCGTAAAAACGTTTTGCTTCAACAATTTCCTGATTTCAAAAAGCGACCAGAAGCGGCCCTCTTCGATTTCGGCGCTGTTTAAACGGAACGGGCCGTTGTGTGCCAGGCGATAGGTGTGCACCAATTCGCTTTCAAAACGGTTGCGCATGATGTAGCGAAACAGCGGCCTGGCCACGCGCGCATCTATACCGAGCTCTTCGCGGGCTTCGCGCAGCAGGGCTTTTTCCACGGTTTCGCCGCTGTCCACGTGGCCGCCCACGGCGGTGTCCCAGTAGCCGGGGAAGAGGTCTTTGGCAGCCGAGCGTTTTTGCAGAAACAAACGACCCTTGTCATCAAAAACGTGGATATGGACGGTGCGGTGCAGCAGCGACGGATTGCCGTGCACTTCCCTGCGGGCGGCGTTGCCGATTACCCGGCCCTGCTCATCCACGATGTCGAATCGTTCGTCCGCGCGCTGCGCCGGCTTCATCCTTTTGCGCATGTAGAACCATTGTCCGGCAAAAACCAGCCCCAGCAGAATGTAAAACAGCCCCCCGGAGATAAATGCCCACCATTCGGTACTAAGCGCGTAGGCCGACCAGACAATCAGCGCCGTATGCGCAGCGAGGATGACAAACAGCAGCAGCGCCATTCTGCTCATGAGCTGTTCCTGCAGCGGCGAAAAAGTCTGCCCTCCGCTATAGCGTTTTACGGCATAGCTAAGGACAGGCCAGGGTGAAAAAGCATGCAGACCCAACAGGGCTACCGCAATCAATTCCAGGAAGGCCGGTTTTAGTTTGAAGAAAACATCATTGTCAAGTACGATTGAGACGATACCGAATACAGCCAGCAGGGCGATATCGAACAGGATGAAACGTTCAACCCGTTTTTGACGCAGATATATCCAGAGTAATTCGGCGAAACCAAATGCAAGCGCTACCGTAATGCTCCACAGCGTGCCCAGCCAGATATCCGCTACAAGAAAGACGGCGATCGGCAAAAAGCCCCAGGAAATATTTTTTAATAATTGCGAACGATTCATGCCCATATCTTTCCGAAAAGGAAGTTAATTTAAAATAGGCCCGTAAAAAGTGAAAATTCGTTTTGTACTCTAAAAAGTGAATGTGTATATTCTTGCTTCATAATGCCCTCTTGCAATGAGGGAAAATTGAGCTGCCAAAAAGTGATTACGGAGATATTGTGCACATAGACATTAAGGACTTAAAAGATAAAGTCCCTGATATGATCTTCCGTCAGGGACTAGATTATTTCAAGGACGGTCGTGTAAAAATAAAACATGTTGATAACCTTTCTGTAACGGCCACGGTATTGGGAACCCATCCCTATCTGACCAAGCTGAACGTGGACGGCAATTCGTTCATGAGTACGTGTACCTGCCCATACAAGTACACCTGCAAGCACGCGGTCGCCGTTGCCCTTAAGGTGATCGACGACCAGGCCACGACCGAAGAAAAACCGGAAGAAGAAGCCACCAACTGGCGCGAATACTTTGAGAAGCTGATCGCCATACAACGCGTGGACAGTGATTTCTCGCAGGAAGTGCGCTGGAAGCTTATCTATATCATTCACATCACGGAAAATTACTGGAACATCAAGCCGGTAAAAGTTTACATGAAAAAAGACGGTACGTATGGCCGCATCCAGGAGCCGTCTTTCAATGAACTTTCGGCTCAGAATGTTTTCAGAACGTCAGGTGATTTGATCGCCATTTCTTACCTGGAGCGTCTGCAATCGCAGCAGTCCAGCGTCTACTACCGCGGCCGGCTGGAAACCAGTTATCTCAAGTTTGGCCTGGACGCCGGGCAGATATTTAATCTGCTGCGCACGTCGGAAATCCACATCAAAAACGAAGATGGGACCATCGGGACGCGGGTGCGTTTTGGTCATACACCGTGGAAGCTGCGTTTCAAGATGATCGCCGAAAACGGCCATTACCGTTTTCAGCCATACTTTGTGCGCTTTGAAGAAGAGGTGATGATAGACAAAGATACCAAGATCCTGACCGTTAACCCGATCTGGTTTTACCGTAACGGCAAACTGTACCAGTGTGATTTTCCGCTGAGCTACGCCTACATCAAGTCCTTCATCGATGAGAAGCTGCAGATCACGCTGAGCAAGGATGAGTACCAGAGTTTTATCTCCGAGTACCTCGCCAAGCTGCCCATTTTCCCTTACGTGGATTTCCCGCCGGGCATCGAGGTGCACGAGGTGCGCGATATAGACGCGCAGCGCCTGTACATTGAGGAGATGGACGACCAGCTTGTGGTTTCGCTTTCCTTCATGTATGAGAACATCGAAATCGCCTACAGCCAAAGTAACGACACCTATCTGCATTACGACACCAAAAGCCAGCAGATTATCCGCGTCCATCGCGACCTGGATACGGAAGAAGCCGCGCGCCAACGTGTGCTGGATAGCGGCATTGCCGAAGATACGCCGGGGTTGTTTTACGCCTGGTTTGAGGATTCGCTGAACTGGCTGTTTGACGGCCTGCCGGCGCTTTCCAAAGAAGGCTTTGAGATAATGGGCGAGGAAAACCTGGTTCGTTTTAAGGTGAAAAGGGCCAGCGCCAACTTTGGTGTAAATATCTCATCCGAGGAAGACTGGTTTGATATTGAGTTGAACCTGGAATTTGACGGCGTTCCGGTTAGCCTGGAAGAGCTGAAAAAAGCCCTGCGCGCTCAGAAAAAGTACGTCAAGCTGAAGGACGGTACCATCGCCCGGCTGCCTGAAAAACTGATCGAGAAATTCAACTACATCATCAACTTTGGCCGCGTGGACGATGCGTCCATCCGTTTTGCCAACCACCACATGTCTTTTGTGGACAAGCTGCTGGTGGAAGCCGATCACAAAAAGCTGGATAATCTGAGCCAGGAGAAACTGAAGAAGCTGGATAAATTCGATAAGATTAAATCTTACGAGTTGCCGAAAAACTTCGACGGTGAGTTGCGTGATTACCAGAAGGCCGGTTTTGACTGGCTTAACTTCCTGCGTGAATTTTCCTTTGGCGGTATACTGGCGGATGACATGGGTCTGGGAAAAACCATCCAGACACTGGCCATGCTGCGCGGTATTCTCAATAAAGATCCCAAGGGCTGCAACCTGATTGTGGCACCCACTTCGGTGATCTTTAACTGGGTCAGCGAGATTGAGCGCTTTGCCCCGGACCTGATCTACCACGTGCATTATGGTACGCGGCGCTCCAAGGACATCCGCAAGCTGAAAAAGTACCAGCTTATCCTGACCACCTACGGCCACCTGCGACGGGACATCGAGTTTCTGCGGGACATTCGTTTTACTTACGTGATTCTTGACGAGTCACAGAACGTGAAAAACCCACAGTCGGAAACATCAAAAGCGGTGCGGCTGCTGGAAGGCATCAACAAGCTGGCGCTCACCGGTACGCCGGTGGAAAATAACACCATGGACCTGTGGTCGCAGTTTGCGTTTGTTAATCCCGGGTTACTGGGAGACCAGCATTTCTTTAAAGAGACCTTTATGCGCCCGATTGAGAAAGAGCAAAACGTGGAAGTGGCCAACACGCTGAAGCGGCTGATCTTCCCCTTTATTTTACGGCGCACCAAAGAAGATGTGGCCACCGAACTGCCGCCCAAGGTGGAAAGCGTGATCTATTCACCGATGCTGGATGCGCAGCAGGCCCTGTACGACAAATGGCGTCTCAGCTACCGTGACAGCATTCTTGAAGAGATCGAATCCAAAGGATTCAATAAATCCAAGTTCAAGGTGTTGGAAGGATTGACCAAGCTGCGCCAGATTGCCTGCCACCCGGCCCTGGTCAACAGCGCCTTCGAGCATAGCTCCGGCAAGTTCGACGCTTTGAAGGAAATGGTGGAGGAGATCATTTCCGAGAACCATAAGGTGCTGATCTTCAGCCAGTTTGTGCAGATGCTGCAGCACATCAAAAGGCACTTTGATGAATCGGCCATCAATTACTCCTACCTGGACGGATCCACCAAGGACCGTGAAGCAGCCGTGCGCAGTTTCCAGGAAGATCCCGAAGTGCGCACGTTCCTGATCAGCCTGAAAGCCGGTGGAACGGGACTGAACCTGACCGCCGCAGATTATGTGATCCATTACGACCCGTGGTGGAACCCGGCCGTTGAGATGCAGGCCACTGACCGTGCTTACCGCATTGGCCAGACGCGCAAAGTATTTGCCTACAAGCTGATCTCCAAGGACAGCGTGGAAGAGAAGATCCTGCGTCTGCAGCAAAGCAAAAAAGAGCTGGTGGAGTCTTTAATCTCAACTGAGGAGACTTTCTTTAAATCGCTCTCCAAAGAGGATATTCTGGAGCTGTTTGAGTAGGGAACCCATCCCCCGGCCCCTTCCCTTGAAGCAAGGGAAGGGGAGCAAAAACTGGCTGTAAGGATTAATACGACTAAATTACTTATCAGCAAATGATGACAAAATTTAAAGTCCCTTCCTTAAGGTTTAGGGAAGGGATTTAGGGATGGGTTCGAACTCGCTTTTGCAAAAAACCTATCAACACCCCTATCTTTCTGCCGGGCTTTGTCCCGGCTTTTTTTATTAAAATAAGAAACATCAAATGCATCCTGATTCCAAAACCGTTTGGCGCTATATCCGCTATCAGGTGCCGGGCCTGTTGCTCATCAGCGCGGTACTTATGCTTGTTTACCAGTTTGTGGCCTACCCGTTGTGGATCGCCTTTACGATTTGGGGCCTGTGGCTGGTGAAGGATATTGTCCTCTTCCCATTTACCTGGAAGGCCTACATCCGCGATGAACGCGACAAGCTGGTGGGCAAAACGGGCAGGGTGGTACAGACCTTCCGCGATGGCCATGGCCGCGTATTGGTGGATGGTGAATACTGGAAGGCCCTGGCCCACACAGAAGAAAAAATCGAGAAAGGCCAAAGCGTTATTGTTGAAGAGATGCAGGGCCTGTACCTGGTGGTTACGGCGGTTGATGATGCCTGAGCGGCTTGCTGTTAAACGGTGGAAAAAATTCTGTTTTCGCTATTTTTTGTGGTTATATTATTCCAAAATAAAATAGGGTGACTAAAACCGTGTTTTTATATGGAAAATTTTCCACCTATACCACGCTATAAGCGTTTTATATGGAATTTTTTCCACATATAAAAAATACTAATTAGTCTTTTTGTAACATGGATTTTAGTACGTCTAATACTTGTTAGCAACTTAGTTTTGTTTAGACAAACCTAATATCTTAAAAGCCCCGCGTATCACAATTAGAAAAACAACTGCTCCAATAATCAAATCCGGCTTATTCGAATTTAGCACATTTACTAAAATACCGGCCAAGATGACTCCGCTATTAATAATTACATCATTCGATGTAAAAATCATACTGGCTTTCATATGGGCTTCTTCGCTTTTTGATTTTTGCAGCAGATACAAACAAAACCCATTGGCAATTAATGCAAAAACCGAAACGATAATCATCGTCTCAAAATCAGGCGGTGTGTCAAAGCCGATAAAACGGCGAATAACTTCAAAAAACCCAAGAAATGCCAAAAACATTTGGAAGTAGCCGCTCGTTTTGGCGATGCTTTTCTTCCTTGCAATTGTCCCACCTACAGCAATCAGACTAAGACTGTATACAAGTGCATCCGCCAGCATGTCCAGACTGTCGGCGACTAAACCCATTGAGCCGGATATCCAGCCGGTTGTCATTTCTATAATAAAAAATCCAAAATTTATGGCCAGCACCGCCCAAAGCAGTTTCTTTTGTTTGATGGACTCATCAGTTTCATAATTAAAATCTGTTGTTTCGGTTTTTACAAAAGATGAATCGAAATTCAGACTGTCAATGCGCGCTCTAATAAGATCAAGGTTGCCAACGTGGTATATTTCCAAAGTCCTGGCTGGTATGTCAAAATCCAATTTTTCTATGGAAGAAATATCATCCAACTTCACGCGGATAATATTTTCTTCAGATGGACAATCCATTTTTTTGATCAGGAATTTTGACTTGCTAATCTTCAAATTATATTTCCTTCATAAAACGACGCTAAAGTTAAAAAAACCCCGATATAATTCAATACCGGGGATTTATGGAATCATTTGAATTTATTTCAGCAATGTCATTTTGCGAACGATTTTATGGCCGTTGCTTTCGAGAGCATAGTAATAAATTCCAGAAGGGAAATTATCGGCCTGAAACTTAATCACATGCGCTCCGCTGTTCATTGACTTATCAATAAGCATTACTATTTTTTGCCCCAGAACATTATAGATGCTAAGGTTTACCAGACCACTTTCAGTCAATTCAAACTCGATATTTGTTTCAGGATTAAAAGGATTGGGGTAATTCTGCTTCAGGGCAAATCCTTTAATAAGTAAATCCTTTTTGTCTTCGATTGTAGTTGTGGATTGTATTCCGGTCAAGATAACAAAATTACCGACTTCATCACTTGAGAATGAAACAGAATTAGCAGCCTGATCAATTGATGCATTATTTACTGTAATCCAGTTATTACTTTGATCGTCCCAATATTTTACAGCAATGCTGCTTTCTGCAATATGCTCGCCCTGTAACTGGATATCATTGTAATGGAGACGGAAGTCGATATTGTTATTGAAGTTCATATGCCTGCCATGCATTCCATCCTGCCACATATTGTTGCTGCCATCGGGATTAAACATGGCAACTTCATAGCCGGCTAAAATATGCTGTTCCCCACGATTTGGTATATTCTGCGGGAAAACTTCCAGAATCTGGCAAAAAAGACTATCGGCCATCATTTCCCCATGATGCATCCCGCCATGCCACCCGGGATTAACATGCATACCATCCAGTGAATCAAACGGGGAATGAAAATACCGGCTGGAATCCATATCACGATGCATCCAGCCGCCGCCAAAATGACCGCCAAAAGACGTTGAATCCCGCCAAATCTGATCATTGATTTGATAGACAATCAACATGGACAGATCGTGGTTTTCCATTAACCCGCCTGTAATTGAAACCATTTCACCATCTGACGGGCGGGCCGAGCCGCTTGCCGGTTGATACCAGGGCGGGCCAAAATTCAAAAAATAATCGGGCAAAGTATCCTGGTTGGTATCCAGATAATATTGAGTAAAATACATCGTGGTATCCGTAAGAACTGAGCCACTCACATCAACCGTTTTTACAGAATCATGCATCCAGCCAAAGGCGTAGCCATTTCCCCCATGATGCCCCTGGCTATGATGCCCGCCCATGTAGTTCCATGTCGGAGCCACGGGAGCGCGCCAGAACATTCCATCTATTTCATACACTACAATGACTTTAATGCTGTCATTGTGCGAAATAGGGCTGCCACCCTTGATCGTAATTTGTTGCCCGTCTTCCGGTCTTGTCGCATCGCTGCTATCAGGTGTATACCAGTGCGGCCCAAAATTGAGATGATAGTCGGCTTGGTTATCATCATTAGTATCCAGATAATACATGGGGTACATCATACTGTTATCCACAATTGCCTCTCCGGAAACAGTAACTTCGACTAATGAATCCGGATTCCAATGTCCGTTGCCGCCCATCATCTGGCTTTGTGCATTTTGTGTAAACGCAAAAAATGCAAACACCAGACTAATTATAAAATAATTGTACTTCATTCTTTGTCCTTTCGATTAAATGTTTCTAATTTTACTTAATTAATTTCATTTTCAATAGCAAACCATTTATATATGGCCGGAATAACCAGCAATGTTAAAAGAGTGGATGTAACCAATCCACCTACAACCACGGTGGCTAAAGGTCGTTGCACATCGCTGCCCGTTCCGGTTGCCAGAAGCAATGGTATCAAACCCAATCCTGTTGTTATAGCTGTCATCAAAACCGGACGGAAACGCAACAAGGCGCCTTTTACAGAAGCTTCATCGATTTTAATACCGTCTTTTAAAAGCTGATTTAAGTAGGTTACCAACACCATGCCGTTTTCCAGGGCGATACCAAACAGGGCAATAAAACCCACTGATGACGGGACTGACAGGTTCTGCCCAGTAATCCATAAACCAACCACACCGCCAACCAGGGCCAGCGGAATATTTAACAGAATTAAAAATGTGTTTTTTATGGAATTAAAGCTGGAATAAAGCAAAAGGAATATAATCAGGAGTGTAATCGGAACAACCACGGCAAGCCGTTTATTGGCTTCCTGCTGCAAGCGGAACTGCCCGCCCCAGGTTACAAGATAGCCCGGCGGTAAATCCACGTTTTCTTCAATGGCTTTCTGCCCATCCGCAACAAAAGAACCAATGTCACGGCCAACGACATTGCTTTGAATTACAATAAAACGCTGGCTGTTCTCGCGGGTGATCTGCCGTGGACCCACCAATTCTTCGATAGATGCCAGTTGGCTTAATGGCAGTTTTATGCCATCCGGCGTTTCAATCAACAGTTTCCCGATAGCGTCATTTGTTGACCGAAATTGTTCATCAAAACGCACCAGAATATCAAACCGGCGCACGCCTTCAAAAAGTTGTCCTGCGGTTTCGCCGCCAATAGCTGCGCGTATGGTTTGCTGGACGTCTTCCACATTAACGCCGTAACGGGCGATGGCCTGGCGGTCTACTTTTATCAGCAATTGCGGTGTCCCGCTTATCTGGTCTGCCTGAACATCGGCAGCGCCTGGCACCCGGCTAATGACATTAACGATTTCGTCTGCTTTATTTTTCAAAACATCTAAATCATCACCGAACAGTTTTATGGCAAGCTCAGCACGCACGCCTTCCAGCAACTCATCCACCGTCATTTGAATCGGTTGTGTAAAATTAGATAGAACGCCGGGAATTTCACCCACTTCTTCACGAATAACTTCTTCAAGCTCTGCTTGTGTTTCAGCCGTGCGCCATTCATCTTTGTCTTTTAGAATCACATACATTTCTGCGCTATTGATCGGATCAGTATGAGCGCCGACTTCCCCGCGCCCGATTCGGGTTACTACACTTGTTACTTCAGGCACCTTCATAACCCGCCGTTCTACAATTTGTGTGAGCCGTGTACTTTCGGTTAACGAGATGGACGGCGCCATGGTTAACCGTAAAATGATAGTACCTTCCTGAAGAGTTGGCGTAAACTCAGAACCCAGGCGCGGATAAATAAATCCGCCAATAAGTACCAAAATAACCGCCATGCCTATGGCGAAAGAGCGCCGTTTTATAAAAAAGCGTAATAACGGTTCGTACAGTTGTTTCAAAAGACGCACCAAAAATACTTCTTTGATCTCTTCATTTTTAGCGGTTTTGGATTTTGGACGACGCATCAATAAATAGGCAAAAAGCGGCGCCAGGGCTATGGCAAAAATAAGCGAGCCCAGCATGGCCAGCGACACTGTTTCAGCCAATGGCCGGAACGTTTTACCTTCTACACCCTGCAGGGTAAAAAGGGGCAGAAAAACAACGATGATGATCGTAATGGCAAATAAAATCGGTCGTGCAACCTCTGCACAAGCCCGTGCAACAATATGAATTCGTGACTCTTTGCCGTTAGCTGTTCGTAACATGCGATCGATATTTTCAACCATCACAATGGTCCCATCCACCATCATACCAATGGCGATAGCCAGCCCGCCAAAAGACATCAGGTTTACAGATATTCCAAAATAACGCATACCAATTATGGCAAACAGAATAGAAAATGGGATGGAAAGCGCAACAACCAAACTTGGACGGAATGAGCCCATAAAAATAATCAATACCAGGGCGACAAGAATTATCCCTTGCAGCAGGGCGTCGGTAACTGTTCTTACTGCTGATTCCACCAAGGTTTTTTGCTGGTAATAAGGGACTATGCGGATGCCTTCGGGCAGAGCTTTATTGATCTCTGCCATTTTATCTTCCACTTTACCAATTACCGTGGAAGAGTTGCTGCCATAAAGCTTAACTACCATTCCGGAGATAACTTCTTCGATCCCGTCTCTGGTCTGCACACCACGGCGCACGGCTCCGCCGATCTGAACATCGGCAATCTGTTTTAGAAATACCGGTCTGCCGTCATCCGCTTTTATTACGATATTCTCAATGTCATGTATATCCGTTACCAACCCAACCGAACGGACAATAAACTCTTCCGCGTTTTTTTCGATAAACTGAGCGCCGACATTGAGATTGTTTGAACTGATCTTTTTAACAATTTGATGAACCGTAACACCATACTGCAACAGAGCGTTGGGATTTATTAAAACCTGAAATTGTTTTTCCCAGCCACCAATACCTAAAACTTCCGTGACCCCCGAAACAGTTTGCAACTGGTATTTAATCAACCAATCCTGTATTGTTCTCAATTCTGTTAACGAATACTGCCCGGTCGTATCTTCAAGATAATAAAACAATATCAAACCCATTCCCGTGGAAATGGGCCCCATCGCCGGTTCTCCAAAACCATCGGGAATTTGCTCGCGGGCTTCCTGTAAGCGTTCATTTACCAATTGCCTGGCAAAATAAATATCCGTGCCGTCTTCAAAATAGATGTTTACAACACTCAGGCCGAAGTTTGATACCGATCGGATTTTTTCCAGATCGGGTAATCCATTCATTGCCGTTTCCACGGGAAAGGTAACATACTTTTCAATTTCTTCCGGCGCCAGGCCTTCCGTTTCCGTAAATACCTGAACCAGCGATGGTGATACATCGGGAAAGGCGTCGATTGGCAGTTGCCTGTAACTAAAATAGCCCGCCGCCATAACAAGCACGGCTAACACCAGCATCAGCAATCGGTTGCCAAGTGAAAATTCAATTATTCTTTTCATTTTTAGTGTATACCTTTTTTAAATGTAAAGTCATCCTGAACTTGTTTCTCCAAAGGAGTCCTGCGGACAGGATCTATTTGATTTAGATCCAAGCTGGATTTTTTAAAAATGTTTGTTTAATGACCGTGTCCATCTCCCATCTCATCTTTTTGCAACTCAGCTTTTAAAATGAAGCCATTTTTGCTTACAAAGATGTCACCGGGTTTTAGGCCTTCAATAACTTCAAAATTTACATCATTGGTTTTTCCAATAGTAATTTCCCGCATTTCGAAACCGTCTTCATTTTTCACAAAAACAACTTTTTGCCCATCGATTGTTTCTATAGCTGTTTTTGGAACAACAACATCCAGCATGCTTTCAGAAGTGATAATCGAACCCGTAATAAAAAGGCCGGGTTTCCAAAATCCTTTTCTATTATTCAAAACAACCCTGGCTTCGGCGGTACGGGTCTTTTCATCAATTATGGGTGAGATATACGCAATCTTCCCTGTACCTTGTGCCATTTCCGGTCCTGCAGAAACTGCTACTTCCTGCCCTGTTTTAACAAAAGGAAGATCTTTTTGGTAAAGCGTGAGCATGGCCCAAACCTGGCTTAAATCGGCTACAACAAATCCATGATCTTTTCCTTCCACCACTTCACCAAGTGAAAAATGTTTTTCAACTATGGTCCCGTCGATCAACGACTTTATCTCATACTCTGCCAGACTTTCATTGCTTTCAATTACAGCAAGGACATCTCCTTTTTTAACCTGGTCACCAATGTGTTTGCGCACCTCTTTTACAATTCCGGCAAAGCGGGGATGAATATGAGCCAGGTTATCCGGTGGAATTATAATCTCGCCCGGAAGATCCACATGAATTGCTAACTTCCCGGGGCCAGCTGTCGTTAATTCAATTCCGAATTCATTTATCACACTGTCATTTAAGTATAACTTATCCATGTATTCATTTTCTTCGGCATGATCAGCTGTTTCTTTCTTTTGATCTTGTCCGCAACTGCTTAAAAGTACTGTTGCTATAATGAGCAAAGCGGTTGCCTTTATGAGTGTAATTTTCATCGTTCATCCTTTAATATTATAAACTTTGTAGATCCTGCCCGATCAAACGTTCAAGTTCTGTTATTATCACTTTGTAATCCGCCATCGATTCTACTAATCTGCGTCGTGTTTCGAAAAGGGTCCGTTGTGCATCCAACACATCGATTAACTGAAACTTGCCGCGTTGGTAGCCATCGCTGATAATTGAGAATGCAGTTTCTGCCAGCGGAATGCTCTTTTGTTTCAAAGTAGTTATTTCAGTTGCCAGAGCTTCTGCAATTGGTAAAAGGCTTTCAATTTTTGTGTTTAAATCATTTCGCACTGTTTCCTTTTCCCATTCACCCTGATTAATCCTGATTTGTGCTTGTTGAATGTTTCCCTGGTTGCGATCAAAAACAGGTAAAGGAATTGAAATGCCTGCCATAAATGTATTGTCTTTGCTTTCATTTAAGCGCCGATAGGCAATGCTGATTTCAGGATCGGGAACCGCCCGGGCTTTTGTTAAATCCAGTAAGCTTCGTCGTTTATGCATTTCCGTTGTCCAGCGGGCGAGCTCCGGTGATTGAGCCATTTTCTCAATTAACTTCTCTTTTGGCGGCACAATCAGTTTAGTTTCAAGCGTACCTTGTGCTTCTGTAAAAAGCGCTTTCCCATTCCATGTTGAAGCCAGTTGTTTGCGTGCGGCTGTTAACTGTCGTTTAGTGTTTTGAAGGGAAATTTCCGCATTACTAACAATAACCTGGGCCCGGGCCGTTTCTGCCGGAGAGAGTCCTCCTGCCTGTACACGCCTGGTTACCGTTTCGCTAAGTTGAGTTGAAATATCCAGAAGTTCTGAGTCTAATTTTGCTTTTTCCTGCAACGCTAAAACCTGCGTGTATCTTTTAACGACGGATGCATAAATATCCAGTTTTAGTGCTTCAAAATCCCAGACAGCAAGGTCGCTTTCAAAAGCGGCAACCATCGTACGTTTTTCGCGCTTGCCGGCAAGTTCAATAAGCTGGCCAAGCGACACGGTTGTTTCTGTTGCGTCTAATCCGTCGTAAGCACCACTGCCGGCAAAATTTTCTGTCTCAATAGCAATTTCAGGATTTGGCAAAAGGGACTGCTGCAGGGCATCAGCCTCACGGGACCGGATTTCCAATGAATAATCCGCTAACTCCGGGTTTTGCATCAAGGCAAGTTTTAGAGCCTTATCTAATGTTATTGTCCCTTCGGGGTCTTCTATTTTTTTTGCCGAGTCAACAATCTTCGATTCGTCGAGTTGTATTGCTTTTAATAAGGGTCTGCTTTCCGGATAAGCAGCTGTTTTTCTTGTTGATGTACAGCTTGTAAAAAGTATTAATAAACCAATACTTGTAATAAGCATAAATTTCATTACGCGCTCCATAATAATTTTGGATATAGAGATTATATCTTCGCAAACCGATCATGGCGGTGCGAAAATTGAATATTAAAGATGGAGTTAAAGAAAACAGTTTATATGTTTTCTATGAAGTGAGATCAAATAAGAAGAACAGTGGACTGAAGAGCGGTAATTGTATGTTTATTGGTATTTGCGCTTTGTTGAGAAGTGTTTTTTACAGGATATTCTGAAGTATGCTGTAATGCCTGAGATAAAAATCCGGAAGAGATATTCTTTATATTATTGTTTGTCTTTTTTACGATATCAGCATTACTGAAATGCCAGTCCAGTGTTATATCCGTGCAATCATCATGCAGCGGTTTGATCGTTTTAATCTTAACAATATTTTGTAGCGCAGTATCTCTGTCGTGTTCACAAGCATTATCGCTGGCTTTTTCAATGGCCACATGTCCTTCTTCACCAAAGCAGAGCACGAGTTCCGGCAGATCCACCTGATAAAATAGTGTTTGCAGAAATAAAAGATGTATCAGTGTTTTTGAAATTTTTTTGTTCATTATCTTAATTTTTATTAGCTGTAAATATAAGGTTTTCAAAACAAAAATCGCAACATTTTAAGTCACACGCTGAGTCTGGTTCTATGTTTCAATTATTTTCCAGAATTCGAAGTACCGGGCAAGACTCCGTTGGCTGGTGGATTGCACATTCTAAAAAATACTTAGAAAGGTCGTGATTTGGGTTTCTCTGTAATATTTACCTAAATTAGGGGTGTTGCTAACCAAAGGTTCAAGGTGAATTTGCCACTCGGAGCATGATTTCAGTTTGGGAGTTTATTCAGTGGCAAATCACCTTAACCTCAGCCGTTAGACTGATGAAGTAGGCCAAAAAATGGTAAGATTTATTTTCCTTTTCATTTGGATTCTATTGACAGCCTGTGACACGTCGGTAGTTGATGATTACTATGAACATGTGTCAGCATCAGTAATGATAGATAGTACAGCATATGATGGGACTGCGTATATCTACCCGGTACAACGCGGTGATATTATTCATCACTTAATTATTCTCTCTTTTGATGATTCCACAAATATTGAAATTGAGAGCAGAAAATTCAGCCAGGGTACGTTTTCGATGTCTTCCTATAATGGAATTACTTTTGATATGATGATCAATGGAAAACGTTACTCTCCAAAAGAAGGCGTATTAAGTATAGAGCATCCATTAAGCGGACACATAGTTGGTGAATTCGATATTGTGGTTTTTGATGCGTCTTCAAAGTGCTCCAATTGCCCGGAGGACTTGATTCATACAGTGGGCAAATTTAATGCAGTTGAAGTATATGGCTATTAGAAAATGACAACTGCATCCACAAGGCTCATTATCCTGAAAGCGCACATTTCCTTTCTTCTTCTTATCTTATTCTCAAAACTATACGATAATTAGGCGGCACAAACAAAAACGCTTTAACTTCACACACAAGGGGAAAAGCATGAAACAGACTAAGCGTATAGAAGGATTTGTGAATTTTTTCTTATTAGCCGCCCTGTTGGCCGCTTTTGGCTGCAGCAGCATCACCGACAGCAACGACAAGGAGGAATCGCTGCATGTCAAATTTATAAACAGCCCGTCGTCGCAGTACACCATCACCAGCGTACAGCTTCAACACATGGGTCCGGCCGATGATCCCGCGCCCAGCGGCTCGTGGGGTGAGGATATCTTTGAATCGGGCCAGAAGCTGGCGCCCGGCGCGCACGCTTTTTTTGACCTGGATATCCCCAATAAAGCCTACTGCGTTTACCGTCTCGGGGTGGAAAACGGCGACGGCACGGAGTTGATGCTGCATACCCAGCAGAATTATTCCGGTCTGGAACCGACCATCACCCATTGGGGCAGCGATGAACGCACGGTGGAAGTAACGGTCATCTATGACCAATACAGCGGGCACATCCAGGTGAGCGGCTGGAGCGACTGGGCGGGTATAGAGTAACAGTTTTAACGCTCTATTTTTTACAGGCCGGCGGCTAAGCTATCGCTTCTGTCGGCCTTTTGTATTACTTTTTGTTTCGCTTACAACAAACATTCCCAAACACATCATGACAACAAGCAGCATACTCCGGATCGCACGGCCCACTGACAACCTGGAAGAAATAGTGCGTATGTACATGGACGGACTCGGGCTCGAACGCCTGTCTGAATTCCGCGATCACGCCGGATTTGACGGTGTAATTTTAGGGGCAAAAGCGCATCCCTGGCACCTGGAGTTTACCCGCCGCAAAGGTGAGGTTGCGGGCCGCGCCCCCACGAAAGATAACCTGCTGGTATTTTACCTGCCGGATGAAAAGGAATGGCACAAACGCTGCGCAGCCATGACGCAGGCCGGCTTTAAAGCCGTGGAATCCTTTAATCCCTATTGGGACAAGGCAGGCAAAACCTTTGAAGACAAAGATGGCTATAGGATTGTTATACAAAACGAGCAGTGGCTTAATAGGAGCATTTGAACTAAAAAAATTGTTATACTGCATAAGCGAATACCTTTTACGACAGGAGGTGTGCTATCAAAATAAAACCAAATATTCTTCGTGCTGTTGTCCTAACCTGGACATTGTTGACCACCACCTTTTTCTGGACTTCCACAATGCGTATTCTGCTTAAACCGGAGATTTCCAGCTGGAGGATTTTTGACTTCGGGGGAAGGGGTACACTGGGAGAGTTTTGGCTTCCGCCCCTTATTGTGCTAATTGCTCTTTTTGCCTTTTACCTGGAAGGCCGCGGCAGATACCGTCCGCTTTTTCATTCACTGCTCGTTATCTGGCACCTTTTGCTCACGGGCCTGTGCGTCTACGGCATTCTGCAAACCGATACAATGATATCTTTTGGCACCTGGGGTATCAGCTTTTCGATTGTCTGGCTTCTTTTTCCGGTCGCTTTATTCTCAGTCCTTTCCATAATGCTGGTAATTCAGGAAATGCGCATATCTCGGGACATCCCTGTTTTCGGCTGGCAGGAAATTGACTGGAAAGTGATCGGTCTTGCCGGACTGCTGCTGCCGGTTGCCTTTTTTTTCTTTTATGTTGGCACAGGCTTTAATATTTGGGTCAAGATTGCCGTAGCGGTAACGGTCGTGCAATGGATTTTACTGGTCGAAGCTCTTGGTCGCCCCGCCCCCGCTAAAGCTGAAAGCATTGAGAAAATGAGCTGATCGGGAATTGCTTTAAGCCTGCTTTCACACATAAAGGCCAAAAATAAAAAAGGCCGGAGAAATTCTCCGGCCTTTAATCAACATACCCAAACCTACTTGCTCAAAACCATCTTTCTTATTGCCTGGTTTTTCCCTGCCTCCAGCCGGTAAAAATATAAGCCGCTGGACAGCTTCGAAGCATCAAAGACGTGGTGGTATGCGCCGGCATTTTGCCGGTTGTCTACCAATGTGGCAACCACTTGTCCCAGGATGTTGTAAACACGCAGGCGCACGTGTGCTGCTTCCGGCAAATCGTAGCGGATGGTTGTGGCGGGATTAAACGGATTGGGATAGTTGTCATAGACGCGGAATTGCTTCGGTATCCGCCTTGCCAAAAGATCATCATCGATAGACACAACACCGGTGGAATCAAATTCATCGGCGCCGATGTCCGGGTGGCTCGCGCTGCGCAGGTCACCGTCGATGTCGTACAAAACACGGCTTAGCGGCATACCGGCGCTGTCAACGAGGGCAGAGTAGGCGTGAAGGTCATCGTTGGAGAAAAAGCCCGGGTTTGTGCTGATGGAATTGGCGTCCGTGTTGCCGGCACTGCGGAAATCAGCCAGGGTTGCCAGGTTGCCATTCCAATATCCAACGTAATCACCGTAGGTATATAAATCGTTATAATCACTGAGCCCGATGGCAGTGGAAGATCCCACCTGATAGGCGAATCCCGCGCCCTTATGCATAAAAATATTATTGACCACGTTATTGCCCGTGCCAACGTATATGTAAAAAGCGGAAGAGTTGGCGTGGCCGGTCAGGTTAAGCGCGCTGTTATGATAGATGTCCAGATTAGTAGAGTTGTAGGTGTACAAAGCACTTCCGCCACCGCCCGTGTTGATAATAAAATTGTTGGCAACGAGTCCGCGTTCAACAGCCTGGCCCGTGCCGCCGTTACAGGCATACAGGTAAAGCCCGTAGGTGCTGCCCTTAATGATATTTCCGTTTATCTCCAGCTCGTCGTTGCAGGATTGCAAATAGAGTCCGTAGTTCGGCGACCCGCTAACGCGGTTATTCATTATCTTCAGATCAAAATCATGAATCATATATCCGCCGTATGAGCGCTGGTTATTTAGCTCGTTACCAATGATCATTGCCCCACGGTTGGGCTGCGTCGTATTAACCCCATGTTGATAGATCGCGTAGGAGCCCTTGTTGAACTGATTGTCTTTTATCATCCGGTATGTACCCACTGAATTGTAAGCGTAAAGCAGGGCGGCGCCTGTTACCGAGCTGTAAGAGCCATTCACTTTGCACCCTTGCAGATGAAAATAGTCCACGCCGCCGTACAGGTTAAATACCGTTGCGTAAGAAGCGTTATCAGCAACATTGGCCGAAAGGCTTAAATCCCGGAAATGCACATAATCGGCTCCGCGCAAATCAAATATAAAATTATCCGATTGCCCTGTAGCCACATGCCACAAGTCGACCTTATCGGGGTCGCCCGATTCGGAACGGAACACAACGGGTTTGTCCATGGCCGAGCCGGGAACGGTGTAAAGCATTTCGTTGATATTATAAGAGCCGTCGCGGATTTCCATAAAAACAGAATCTGAAACGCCCTTTAGCAGCAGATCTTCAATGGCGTCGTCGATACCGGCGTAATCCGGTGCGGAACCGCCGATTGTATATGTACCGGCCAAAGGCACCGTGCTGCCCGGTGCAGGCGTATATTCATCTGCTCCTATGTCGGGTGTAGATTCGTTTCGGAATTCGCCGTCAAAATCAGTCGCGACACGGCTTAATGGAGTTCCCGCGCCATCCAGCCAGGGGCTGTCAGAATGCAGATCATCCGAAAGCGAGGCAAACCGCGGATATACAGATATGGAATGGCTCTCCTTGCCGGATGCCGTTTTATAGTCTTCCAGGCTGTATTGCGCAGTATTATTCCAGCGGCCAAGGTAATTACCGGTTGAAAACAAATTGTTATAATCAACGTTGTCCACCGCGGAGGGCGTGTAAATATCCATGGCATAGCCGTAAGCGTTATGGACAAAATTATTATTGAGAATGTTGATGCCGTCTCCGGCGTAAAGGTAAATGGCCGACGTATTGCTGTTGCCATACAGATGCAGGACACTGTTATGGTAAATATCCTGATTAGTTACACTGTATACATAAAGCCCATAACCGCCTGTACTGGTATTGAAAATAAAATTATTCGCAATCAGTCCCCTCTGTTTGGCTGCTCCTGTTCCACCCGTACATGCGTAGATATACAAGGGGTAGCTGGTGCCGCGCAGATGGTTGTTGCGGATCTCCAGTTCTTCATCACAGGATTGCAGATAAAAGCCATAGTTTGGCGATGTTGTTAAACTGTTGCCGACAAGCTTCAGGTTGAAATCGTGAACAAAATAGCCCGCATAAGAACGCTGATTGCTGAAGGTGTTGTTTTCGATTATGGCGCCGCTGTTGGGTTGTGTGCTGTTGTAGCCATACTGATAAATGCCGTAAGACCCGAAATTAAACTGGTTATTTCTGATCAGCCGGCTGCGCCCCAAGGTTTGGTAAGCGTACAGCAGGGAAGCATTGGTATTGCTGCTGCTGGAACCATTGATCTGGCATCCTTCAAGGTGAAATTGATCAACGCCGCCAAAGAGGTTAACAACGATTGCGTAGCTGGCGTTGTCCGCGCTGTTGGCAGCTAAAGTGAGATCCAGCAGACGTATAAAGTCTGCTCCTTTTAAGTAAAAGATATAATTATCAGACTGCCCGGCCGCCTCATGAAACAGCGTCACATCATCGGGATTCCCCGATTGCGAGCGGAAACTGACCGGCTTGTCCGGCGCCGATCCGGGAATCGTATAAAGCATTTGACTGACATCATAAGATCCGTTGCGAATTTCCATGGAAACCGAGTCGGAAACGCCCTTAATGAGCAAGTCGTCAACCGCATCGGCCACACTGGTATAATCCGGGGAGCTACCGCCAATAGTATAGCTTCCGGCCAGCGGCGTTGTTGTGCCTCCTGCGGGCGTAAACTCATCCGCGCCGATATCGGGGGTGGAGCCGTTGCGCGCTTCCCCGTCAATATCCGTCATAACGCGGCTAAGCGCCACGCCTGCGCCATCGAGCCAGGGGCTGGCAGAGTGTAAATCCGTAGAAAAATTTGTAAAAGCCGGGTAATAGGAAACCGAGTGCGCCTCTTTCCCCGACGCCGCCTGGTAGTCTGCCAGATTATATTCGACATTGTTGTTCCATTTGCCCAGGTTTAAGCCACTGGAGAAAAGATTGTTATAATCGGAGATATTTAAAGATGCCGGGGTGTAGATATCTACTGCTACTCCCAATTCATTATGAATAATGTTATTGTTTTGCAGGTTAATGCCGCTGCCGGCATATACATACAGGGCCGCGGTATTTATGTTACCGTAAAGATGTACAATATTGTTGTGGTAAATATCCTGATTTGTGACGCTGTAGAGATAAAATCCGTAGCCGCCCGACCCTGTGTTAAAAATGAAATTGTTGGCGATCAGCCCGCGCTCCGTTTCAAGACCGGTCCCGCCATTGCTGGCGTAGAGATAGATGCCATAGCTGGTACCGCGTACCCTGTTTCCCGTTACCTCGAGCTCTTCATGGCAGGATTGCAGATAAAAGCCGTAGTTTGGCGACGTGTTCACGCTGTTGTTTCTCAGCTTCAGGTCGTAATCATGTACAAAATAGCCGGCATAGGAATTCTGATTGCTGAACGAATTACCAATAATCATCGCGCCTCTGTTGGGCTGGTTTGTGTTATAGCCGTATTGGTAAATCCCGTAAGAACCGGAATCAAAATGATTGTCCTTGATCAGACGGTAGGTGCCTACGGATTGATAGGCGTAGAATAGGGCACCGTTAGTGTGGCTCGTGTTTGAGCCGTTTATTGCGCACTCTTTAACATGCAGGTGGTCCACGCCGCCGAAGAGATTAAACACCGTAGCATAACTGGCATTGTTGGCCGTATTTGCGGAAAGGGTCATATTGTGGAAGCGATAGAAGTCGGCGCCTTTGAGATAGAAAACGTAATTATCGGATTGACCCGCTGCTTCATGGAAGAGCGTTATGTTTGCCCGGTTACCCGAAGCGGACCGGAAGACAACCGGTTTTTCTTCGGATGATCCGGGAATTGTGTATAAAAGCTGATTAACGTTATAGCTGCCATCGCGGATTTCCAGGGAAACGGAATCGGATATTCCTTTCAATAGCAGATCGTCAACCGCTTCGGCGACATTGACATAATCTGGCGCAGCTCCGCCAATCGTATATGTGCCAGCAAGCGGGGTTGTTGTGCCGGCCGCGGGCGTAAACTCATCGGCTCCTATATCCGGCGTGGAACCGTTGCGCGTTTCTCCGTCAAAGTCGGTCGTCACCCGGTTTAGCGCGGTTCCCATAGCATTCAGCCAGGGGCTGGATGAGTGCAGGTCCGATGACACGTTCGTAAAATTCGGGTAGACGGAAATCGAGTGAACTTCCTTGCCCGACGCGTTGCGGTAATCTTCAAGGTCATACTGGTCAGTATTGTCCCATTTGGCCAGGTAATTGCCTGTGGAAAACAGGTTGTTGTAATCGGCGCTGCTTATCGAAGCAGGCGTATATATATCAATAGCGTAACCACTGCTGTTATGAATCAGGTTATTGTTTTGCAGACTGCTTCCGCTGCCGGCATATGCGTAAAGTGTCGAGGTATTGACGCTTCCATAAAGATGCACAACGCTGTTATGATAAATATCCTGGTTGGATACACTGTACATGTAGAGCGCGTTTCCGCTGTTTCCCGTATTATAAATAAAATTGTTAGCAACAAGACCGCGGGCCGTGTTACCATCTGAAGCATAATAATATAAACCGTAAGACGTGCCGCGGATGCTGTTGGCGGTAATCTCAACTTCGTTGTGGCAGGACTGCAGGTAAATACCATATGTGGGTGATGTGTTGATTACATTATTGTGTATTTTTATGGCATCCTGATACAGCACCTGTAGTCCGTAAGAGACAGTGTTGTTAAACGTATTGCCCTGAATAATATTTGAACTGCTGAGATTGGAATTGTTTGTACCCACAAGGTATATACCATAAGACCCGTAATTAAAAACATTATCTTTGATGGTTATGTTATGGGCTCCATTATTACCTGAATAGATAAGGATATGATTGGAAGATCCGCTTCCCTGGTTATATCCATTCATAATATTATTATCTAATGTGACATGATGCGGCGTGCCGCTGAAATTGAACAGGGTTCCATACGCGCTGCCTGTAGCAGTAAAAGTCATATTCCTGAAAGTGATGTATGAGGTACCATCAAGTTTCACCAGGAAGTTATCTCCCGATGTTGTTGCGGAAAACGCCACCTCAACATCGGCGGGGTTGCCCGACTGAGATTGAAACGTGATTGTATTTGATGCACTGGTTCCGCTGACAGATTGTATCTGAATCTGTTCGTTATAGCTTCCGCTGATTACATTGAAGGTAACAGCTCCGTTGACGCCCTGGCTGGAAATAGCATTTACAGCTGCCGTAAAGGTAGGGTAATCTCCACCGGAACCAACGCTAAAGGAACCGGAGAGTTGAGCGAATAAGGAAGAGGAGAAAGGCAAAAACAAGAAAACGGTATAAAAGAACAAACGTCTCATAACACACCTCGCGGGGTTAGGTAAGTATTTAATGAGAGAGGAATTGTGAATAGCACGATTTAAGTATTTGCAGGCTTTTTGCCGTAATACGCGTCACATTTATGTGTTATAAGAGTCCGCGTTGCCCTTGGAAATCTCACCTTGCAAAAAAATGTGAAAGGCATAATCGCCTTTCTCTTCTGCTCTCATCTTCCAAAAAAATTATTTCTTAACCTGCCAATCCTTTATATTTAGCAGCTTTAAACGGACTTGGAATTGGGGCTGGATAATTAATATCTGTGCGGTAAAATCCGACAGTCAGCCTGACATTGTACTCCGAATTCTTAAGATTGATTGAAGGAAATGGCAACAAAGATTTTAATAGAAGAACTGTTTTTGCTTCAGCGCGTGGCTCAGCGTATCAATTCCATTTTGGATCTGGATGTGCTGCTGGAAGAGGTGGTCAGCGACGTGGCCCGCACCTTTGGCTATTCACGATCGGCCATTTTATTGCTCGATCGCAAAACACGTGAGCTTGAGATTGCTGAAGCCCGTGGCTGGAATGCCGATTTCCATAGCAAAGGTGATCGCTTTAAGATTGGCGAATACGGCATGACCGGCCATGTGGCGGAAACGGGCGAAACATATTATGCCCCGGATGTATCGGTAGATCCTTATTATGAGATCTCGGACGAGTCCACACGCTCTGAACTGGACATTCCGCTAAAGGTGCGTGACCATCTGATTGGCGTGTTTAATTTTCAACACCAGGACCTGGACGCATTTTCGCCCGAACGCATAGAATTGCTCGAGACGCTGGCCGGACACGTCGCCATCGCCATCGAAAACGCCCAGCTGTTTCAGCGCGAGCGGATGGAAAAAGAACGCATGGCACGCGATCTGGATGAGGCGCGGCGCATGCAGACGTCGCTGTTCCCGGTGCGCTCTCCGCGATTGCCCGGTTTCCGCATCGAGGGCATGTGTCTGCCCTGCCATGAAGTCGGCGGAGACTGGTTCGATTACATTCCGCTGAAGGACGGGCGGCTGGCTATTGTAGTCGCGGACGTAGCCGGCAAAGGCATGGGCGGTGCCCTGCTCATGACATCGGCGCGCAGTATTATTCGCATTTTCGCGGAGCGGGGTATGTCGCCCGGCGAAGTACTGAAAGAGGCCAATCGCGTCCTCGTAAAAGATTATCCCATGACCCGTTTCGTAACAATGATTTACGGCGTAATCGATCCCTCAAAAAACAGCTTCACCTATGCCAGTGCCGGACATCTGCCTCCTCTGTTTATGGATGGCAATAGCGCCCGCTTCCTGAAGATGAAATCCGGCCTTCCCCTTGGTTTTCAGGATGATAATTATCCAGAACAGACAGTGCCGCTGGAGCACGGGGAACGTCTGCTGCTTTTCTCCGACGGTGTAAATGAAGCGATGAACGCGGCCTATGAAGAATACGAAATGAGCCGATTGCAAAACCACATGGCAGACCCCGATTCCTCCCTGCAAACCCTGCTGGACGACATCCACGCCTTCACAGGCGACAGCCCCGCCTCGGACGATATAACGCTGGTATTGGTGGAAAAAGCCTAAGAATTGGGAATTGGGAATTGGGAATTGGGAATGAAAAAATCTATTAAAAGTAAATCCTGTTCGTGATAAAAGCTATGATTTTGCTTTACGCGTCATTAAGCTTTACAAATACTTAGCTGATGAACAAAAAGAGTATGTCTTATCCAGGCAATTCTTAAAAAGCGGGACGTCGATAGGAGCAAATATTGAAGAAGCAATTGGAGCACAATCCAGGAAGGATTTTTTTTCGAAGATCGGTATAGCCTATAAAGAGGCCCGGGAAACTGACTATTGGCTGCGCTTATTACGCGACTCAGGATTTTTAGACAAGGAAAGAGCGGAATCAATTTTAAAAGATTGTGAAGAGCTTTTGAAGCTGATAGGAACCATCAGGAAAACTATCAGGTCCGAATTGCAGGGTAATTCTTAATTCTAAATTCCCAAATCTAAATTTTTAAAGGAGCTCCGGCAGGTGGCCGTTGCTTTGGATGGTTTCGGCGATCTCTTTTTTGAGCTGCAGGCGCTGGTGGATTTTTTTCATCACTTTTACGCTTTTTTCCAGGCGCTCGCGGGCCGATTTCATTTCAAGGAAGTGCTGTTTCTCGCCGATGGTAAAGCCTTCGCAGCCGGCGATGACAAAGGAGAGGTCAGCGATGGTTTTAAGGCTAACTTCGGGCCAGCTTTCCTTGCGGCCGGTCAGCTTGTTTATGTCTTCCAGAAGCTTCATACCTTTTTGCGCCAGCTTGATATCCTTGGCGTCAAACTGTTCCATCACGTCGTCAAAAAAAGTGACATCACCCTGCAGGTAGGGTTTGCTCTGGTCTATGTTTTTAAGGTAAAAACGGCGTGTACCGTGCGTAAGTATATCAAGACGCCCGTCTTCATAGCGTTTGATCACATCGCTTATTTTGGCCATACAGCCTGCGCCCTGCAGTCTTTTGCCGTCAAAACAAATTATACCAAACTGCAGGTTTTGCGCCTGGCACAGGGCAATCATTTCCTTGTATTTTTCTTCGAAAATATGCAGAGGCAACGGGCGGTGCGGCAGTAACACAACGCCCAGCGGAAACAGGGGAACTTTCGCTTTTAAGGCCATACATTCAACTTCTGTATTTTCGGGTGTAATAACGCATAAAGGTGCTTTCCAGCCGGGCCTGTGCGTCGCTTTTAATCTTTTCTTTATTTAGCAGGTCGCTTACCACATAGTCTCCCAAAAAGGCCAGGTCCTCGTCATCAAGGTCGGCGTTTTTGCCGAATTCCAGTATCTGGATCAGTCTGTTAAGCGGGATCTGTTTGAAGTGGTAAACAAGGAAAGGTTCAAAGGCGTGATTGGTTTCTTTATCGATAATCTCCAGCACTTCACTGATGGCCAGCCGGTCCTGGTAGGGGCGGCGTGAGGTCAACGCGTCAAATACATCGCAGATGGCCAGGATTTTAGCGTTTTGCGGGATCGCATCAGCGGTAAGGCCCAACGGGTAGCCTTTTCCGTCAAGACGTTCGTGATGCGCCGATGCCACTTCCGCCAGGTTGCCAAGAGTTTCGGGAAAACGTATCCGCTGAAGCAACTGCCTTGTCATTGAGGCGTGCTTTTTGATGATCTGGTATTCGTCATCGCTGGGACGTTTGTCCTTGAACAGGATCAGCTCCGGGATACCAAGCTTTCCCAGATCGTGCAGCAGTCCGGCGTAACGTAACTGCTCCATTTCGCCGGGCGGCAGATTCATCTGGCGCCCCAGCTCCAGCGCGTATAATGTTACCCGCCGCGAATGTCCCGAAGCAATGTAATCACGGGCATCATTGACTTGCGAAATGAGATTGACCATGGAATCAAATGCTTCGCGGTATTGCGCCGCTTTTGTAATTGTGCGGAAAAGTCCTCCGGCAAGGGGCGCCCACAATTCCACCAGCTTTAATTCCGATGGCGTAAAATGGTGCATTGAAGTATTCATCAACTGCAGAACGGCCAGCACCTCGCCTTCCGCTGAGAGCGCCGGCTGACACAGCAGGTAGCCGGTGGTGGCGCCGCGCAAAGCATCCGTTCCGGGATTATAAAGGGCATGTGTCGTGGGGCTGGAAAGCATTACGCGCTCGCGGTTTTCAACGGCGATTCCGGCCAGGCTCTCTACGGCCATCACCTCCATCTTTTTCCCGTCAATCTCCGTGCGCAGCAGCCCGTCCCTTTTATTGTACACCCAGACGATGCAACGCTGGCAGGGCACAATCTCGCATAGACTATCGGCCATCACCTGTTGCAGTTTGCCCATGCGGCTTATACCGTTTACCGCAAGCATCATATGATGCAGCTTTTGCAGCAGCGACGCGTCATACACCGCGTCATGTTGCGCTACACTGTTAGTGGCCTCATTCGATGTCTTCAAAGTCGGCGTCCTCTATTTTTCCGCCCATTCGTTTTTGAACGTCTTCATCGCGCCGGTCATTCTGCTTGTTGCGGGTATCTTTAACGCCACCGCGCGGTGGCAGAAACAGGCGTCTGACCAGTCTGTAAAGCAGATAAGCAATTATTCCGTATAAGATTATTCGTATCATAAAATGTTTCAGGCCGATAACGTATTGACCTGCTTGGTTATCAGGTCGATTATTTTTTTAAAGTCTTTACTATTGTTCACAAAATCCAGCTCATCCGCCGGCACGGTTATCAGCGGCGTGTCTTTATAATGCTGGAAATAGTCATCATAAAGCGTGTTCAGCGTATCGATATATTCCTCGCTCATGTCCTGTTCGTAACTGCGGTTGCGCAAGCGGATGTTGTGCATAAGTCTTTTGGTCGTTGCACGAAGATAAATGACAAAATCCGGTATCGCAATCTGCTGCTCCATGATGCGCGCCAAACCGTCGTACAGCTTCATCTCCGCGTCTGTAAGGTTCATGGTGGCAAAAATGCGGTCCTTTTGAAACATATAATCGCTGACAATACGGCTTTGAAACAGATCATACTGGCGCAACTGCTCCTGCTGCCGGAAGCGGCTGAGCAAAAAGAAAATTTGCGTTTGGAAAGCATAGCGCCGCCGGTCTTTGTAAAAATCAGCCAAAAAAGGATTGTTCTCGAATTCCTCTTCCACCATGTGCGCGCCATACCACTCGCTCAGTTGAAGTGCCAGGCTGGTCTTGCCCGCGCCGATTACGCCTTCCACGGCGATATATTTAAATCCGGTTCTTTTTGCTACCATTCTTTTTTCACGATGCGCACTGTGCCCTCATCCCGACAAAGCTTAAATAATTCTTGCATTGTTTTGCCGTCTGCTGTCCAGTCCGGCGCTATTTCTGCCAGCGGCGCCAGCACAAAACGGCGCTGTGCCAGTTCTCTGTGCGGCACGCTCAAACCATCTTCCTCAAATTCACCGCCGTCCCACGCCAGAATGTCGATGTCGATTTCTCGCGGGCCCCAGCGCTGCCGTACTTCGCGGCCCAGCTCTTTTTCTGTGTGTTTAATTGTACCCAGCAGCCGGCGCGGCCCAAACCCGCAGGAAAAAACAACGGCGCTGTTTAAAAAATCCGCCTGCTCCGTGACCCCGTAAGCGCTGCTTTCGTAAAGTGAAGCACTTTTTTCTACTCTGCCATAGCGTTGCAGGACGTTGCGCGCTTTTAACAAATAAGCCTCGCGCGGCTCGATGTTGCTGCCCAAACCCAGTAAATATGTGTGGCGCCTGCCCATCAGCGTTCCCGCAAAATCTCCACTTCCACGTGGTCCAGCAGGCCGTTCATCGGTACGTGTGGTTTGCGCACGCGTATCAACACAGATTTAATCCCTTCGATCTTTAACACTTCATCCGCCATTTTCTGGGCCACCGTTTCGATCAGCTTGAATTTATGCCGTTCGAATGTCTCGCGGGCCATGGTATAAATACGGCTGTAATCGATCGTTTCCTTCAGATCGTCGCTGGCCGCGCTTTGCCTCAGGTCGCAGGCCACCTCAATGTCGATCTCGAATTTCTGACCCAGTTCCCGCTCGGCCTTGTAATAGCCGTGATGGGCGTAAAAGATTATGTTTTTAAGGCGAATGTAATCCATATAAAGGCCCTTTTGTGCAAGAACATAATTTAGCCTGTTGACACATTCCAATCAATTTACGATACGCTTTTTTAACGCGCTTCCGTGCTGCCGGGAAGCTCCTGCGGATACAGGTCTACACGGACATATTTCTCCCGGCTGATCATTTTTTGGGCCATTTGCTGAACCTCCTCCGCAGTTACTTCCTCAAGGCGCTGCGGTATTTCTGTTACAAAGGCCGGATCAATGCCGTGAAACCAGGCAAATTCCAGCTGGTTGAGCCAATAGCCGTTCTCACGCAGATTAGTTTCATGGTCGCGGCGCTTAATTTCGCGCACTTTATCCATCGTTTCCTTATCGGGGCCCAATTGGCTGATGGAATCGGCCACGCGGAATACGGCATCCACAAGCTCATTTGTGCGCAACGGCTCACTCCCAAAACTGATCTGCAGACGGTAACGTTCTTTGGGAAAGTGGGCCAGGTCCACGCTCACTCCCACGCCGTAGGTGCCGCCGCGGTCCTCGCGCAATTCCTCACGCAGCTTAATGCGCAGAACGTCTTCCAGCCAGGAAGCGGTCATGCGGTTTTGCATACTCCATTCGATTGTACCGGTAAAGTTGAGCGATACGCGGCTTTTCTCCTCCAGCCCTTTATGCACGTTTTTACGGATCATACCATCGGGATAATCATAGGTTTTGTCGAGCCATTTTTCGGACGAAGGCTGCACCGGCAGGCTGCCAAGCCACATTTCCACCAGGCCCCGTATCGAATCGGGCTCTAACGATCCCACAATGAAAAAAGTAAAATCATCACCGTCATCAAAACGCTGATTAAAAACCCTTTGCGCCTGCTGCCGGTCGATTTTATCAAGGGTCTTTAGATTCCAGTTGCCGAAGCGCGGATGGTTTTGCGTCATTACAGTGTTGAGCGTGTCCTGGAAGGCGCTGCCGGGGTCCGCGGCGCGGTTTTCGTAAATGCCGCGCACCCGTTCCATAAAGGCGGCAAAAGTGGTGGTGTCAATGTCTACGCCGTTGAAGTAGACGTAGACCATCTGCAGCAGTGTTTCCAGATCCTGCGGTGAGGCGCTGCCGGAAAATCCTTCGCTGAGGCGGCTGATATAAGGGCGTACGCCGGCCACCTTATCGCTGAGATATTTTTGCAATTGAATATTGTTGAACGGGCCTAAACCGCTTTGAGACACCAGCGCATCCGCTGCCTGCGCCGAAACCAATGAGTCGGTGGAAATCAGTGACAGACCGCCATGGCTGGAGGCGGAGAAAAGAATCTGGTCATTCTTGAAATTGGTTGGTTTCAGATAAACGCGCACTCCGTTTTCCAGCGTCCAGATGGTCAGCCCGATCTCTTCAACCTGCTCCGTTTTGACAACTTTGCCAGGGTTTTGCGGTGTCTGCGCCAGCGGTCCTTCCGGCAGTTCATCGCTGTAGGCGGCAAAGGATTGCCCGCTCACTTTTTGCATGATGTTCTGTAATGTTTCCTTTTCAGGTAATTGCAGGCCCTCTTTTTCAGGCACGGCCACCAGCACTACGCGGCTGTCCCCGCTGATCCATTTATCGGCCAGTGCGTTTACCCCGTCCAGGCCGATACCGGGCATAAAACGCTCGTACATATCATATTCGTAGGGCAGTCCGGGCACAGGTTCATCCTCCAAAAAATTGCGGATGTATTCCGCGGCATAGCTGCCCGATTTGCGCTTGTCCATTTCGCGCAGGGCCTGCTCCAGGCTTCGCATGATGCTCTTTTTCTCCCGCTCAAATTCCTGCGCTGTAAAGCCGTGCTGACGTACGCGTTCGGTTTCCGCCAGCAATGCTTCGAACCCGCTCTCCAGCCCGTTATCACGCACGACGACATTCATGGTGACGAAGCCGCGCTTCAGGTTAAAACGGCTTTTGCCGGTGGAGGCGTAGAGGTAGGGCGGTTCAGGTTTTTGCGTCAGCTCGTTGAGGCGATTATTGAGCATGCCGAAGTAAAGCTGCTCCACGATGCCCCGGCGGTAAGCGGCGTGAGTCTGCTGTTCCTGCAGGCCAATTTTCTTGTAAACGGAAACGCTGGAAAAGCGCGCCTCAGGATCGCTTTCGATGGAGTAGAGCGTGCTGTCATGTCCGGGAACGGGGTAGGACGTACGCTCCGGCGCCTGCGGCCTGCTTTTGATATTGCTGAAATGCTTGATGATAAATTCCCGTATCTGCGCTTCATCGAAGTCACCCACGGCGACAACGGCCATCAGTTCCGGGCGGTACCAGGTTTCGTAAAAATCACGCAGTGTTTGATAATCAAAGCTTTCCAGGATTTCCTTTTTGCCAATGGGCAGACGCTCGGCGTAGCGGGAGTTGTGAAAGAGAACGGGAAACTGCTTATCGCGCAAACGTGCCCCGGCGCCGCGCCTTAAACGCCACTCTTCGATAACCACGCCGCGCTCCTTGTCGATCTCTTCCGGATCGAGGCTGATGTTATGCGCCCAGTCTTCCAATACCTGGAAAGCGGTTTGCAAAATTTCCAGCGAATCGGTTGGCACCTGCAGCATGTAGACCGTTTCATCAAAACTGGTGTAGGCGTTAATGTCCGGGCCAAAGCGCATGCCGATTGATTCCAGAAAACTTACCAGCTCCTGCTTCTGGAAATTTTTAGTACCATTAAAAGCCATGTGCTCCAGAAAATGGGCCAGACCTCTTTGAGATTCTTCCTCCAGGATGGAACCGGCCTTCACCACCAGGCGCAGCTCGGCGCGGTCGCGCGGCTCTTCGTTGTGGCGGATGTAATAAGTGAGTCCATTGTCCAGAACGCCTTTTTGAAGGGTGCTGTCCAGTGGCAGTTGCCCGGAAAGCGGCTGCTCTTGTGATGCGGCCAGGGATACGATCAGAAATAAAAAGCATAGTACGCGGTGCATGATGTTTCCTTTTGGGGTTAACTATTGATTTTTTGAATTGCTGAATTGCTGAATTGCTGAATTGCCGAATTACTGAATTATTGATTTGAAAATTTGGATTACCTGGAGAGGCAGTCTCTAGAATTCACAAATTCAATACTTCAACAATTCAATCTTCTTCCTCCGGTTCGATAATAAATCTAAAATAACGTAAATTATTTCAATACCGAAACCCAAAACCGTGGAGAATTGTGTGAAAGCTCTTATTACAAGCGGCGGGCGGGGAACGCGTCTCCGGCCCCTGACCCACACGCAAAACAAACATCTTATTCCTATTGCCAACAAACCCATTCTACACTACGCCATCGATTATGCCGTTGAAGCCGGCATCAAGGAGATCGGTATCGTTTACAGCGCCGATTCCGACGCGGTTCCCAAAGCCATCGGTAACGGTGACGCATGGGGCGTTAAGATCAGCTACATTCCGCAGGAGGCGCCGCTGGGTCTGGCGCATGTGGTGAAAATTTCCCAGGACTTTATCGGCGATGAGCCTTTTGTTTTTTACCTGGGCGACAATATGGTAGTGGGCGGTTTAAAGCGTTTTGTAGATGCCTTTGAGTCCAGCGGCAGCAATTGCCACTTAACGCTGGCGCATGTAAAAGACCCGGAGCGCTTCGGCGTACCGGAACTGAAAGACGGACGCATCGTGTCCATTGAAGAAAAGCCCAAAAAGCCAAAAAGCGAGTTTGCCGTTTCCGGGATTTACCTGTATGACAAAACTATTTTTGAAGCGGTGAACAACATTAAACCCAGCGCCCGCGGCGAGCTGGAAATATCAGACGCGCACCAGTACCTGCTGGACAAGGGCTACAGCATCAGCTACTCCGAAATCACCGGCTGGTGGAAAGATACCGGTAAGCCATATGATTTGCTGGAAGCCAACCGCCTTATTCTGGATAACGCAACGCCGCGCCTTGACGGCACAATCGACGATAACTCTTTCGTTTCCGGGAAAGTGATACTGGAAAAGGGCGCGCAGATTATAAACTCCACGGTGCGCGGCCCGGCCATCATCGGCAGGAACACGGTTATTGACAACAGCTACATCGGACCGTTCACCTCAATCTATGATGATTGCAGGATTACAAACAGCGAGGTGGAATTTTCCATCATTTTAAAGGATTGTAAGATTATGGATGTGGACATAAGAATTGAACACAGCCTCCTTGGAAATGATGTGGAAATCGTCAAAGCCGGAACAAAACCGGCAACACACCGTTTCTTGATAGGAGATCAGAGCAGAGTGGAACTTTTGTAATGTTCTCCGGGGAAGTTGCACGGATCATACCAGGCCTCCTTAATTTGTGCAGCTTCCCCTTTTTTATTCTTGTCGATTGTCTTTTTGAGCCACCCGCACTTTCCAATCACCGTGTTAGATTCCTTACACAAAATTAATTTTATATATTAGAACTTTTGCAAAATTTATCATCAATTTGTGACATCCTGGGAGGACTGGTAATGACTTACTCTAATATTTTATTTGAGCAAAAGGGAGCTATAGCTACTATCACCATAAATCGCCCGGATAAGTTGAACGCCCTGAACGCGGAGACGCTGGACGAGCTTGAGAACGCCATGCAACGCGTTTATGATGATGCTTCTGTTGGCGGCGTTTTGATTACGGGTTCCGGTGGAAAGGCATTTGTGGCCGGCGCGGATATTTCAGGCTTTGGCGGCCTTGCCATGAATGAGGCCATCGCTTTATCGCGCAGGGGGCAGCATATATTCAACAAGATTGAAAATTGCCCCAAGCCCGTTATTGCGTTGGTAAATGGTTTTGCCCTTGGCGGCGGTTGCGAGCTGGCGATGGCGTGCCACTTCAGATATGCTTCTGAGAACGCGCGCTTCGGCCAGCCTGAGGTAAACCTGGGATTGGTTGCAGGCTACGGCGGCACGCAACGTCTGCCCAGGCTGGTAGGCAAAGGGCCGGCGATGGAGCTTTTGTTGAGCGGCGATATGGTTGGCGCCGAACGTGCTTTGGAAATGGGGCTGGTGAACAAGGTTTGCAGGGCGGAAGAGCTTTTGGACGAAGGGATGAAGACAGTCGGAAAGATTTTGGAAAAAGCGCCGCTGGCTGTGCGTTATAGCATTGAAGCCGTAAACAAAGGCGGAAGCATGGCGTTAAATGAAGCATTGGATATGGAGGCCAATTATTTTGGCATGTGCTTTACCACGGAAGATATGAAGGAAGGGACAACGGCTTTTTTGGAAAAACGAAAAGCTAATTTTAAAGGCAAGTAAGATGGAAAGCCAGAGCGTACTGGTTTACTCGAAGGGCATTAACGACAGTGCCCAAAAATGCCTGGATGCATTAGTAGAATTGAATATGGACGTCGAGAAGTTTGAAGATTGCGAAGATCTGCAGCAACGGTTTTTTCGCCATAAGTGCGATGTCATTTTCTTTTTTTATGACACTGATGACCGTGAAAGCGTCAGGCAGTTTTTCAAGTCCACGCGCTTGGTTAAAGAGAGTTCGCTTTTCGTGGGCATAGCTCCTCAAAGCTCCATGGAGATTGGCGAACTGGACCTGTTTCTGACGGAAAAACATATTTTAACATGTGCTGCTCCCGGCGATTTTTTTAAAGGCCTGTTCCGAATTCACCAAAAAGCCCGACGGCAAAGCGAATATGCCGCCATGCTCATTCATGACCTGCGTTCGCCTTTCCAAAGCATACTGAGCTATCTGGAGCTTTTACAGGATGAGGTTTTCGGGAAGTTGAATGAAGGCCAGCAACAGTTGATAGACAACGCCGAACGCATTTCGGATATGATGGTGGATATGATTGATGAGCTTGGCGATGTGCTGCGTTATGAAGAGGGTGCCGTTAAGCTGCTGCGCTCGCGCTTTTTTGTAAAGAAGCTTGTGCACGAAGTTATCCAGAACCTGTGGGTCCAGGCCGATTCCAGGAATCTTAAATTTCGTTTTAATTTTCCGGATGAAGATATTGAGCTGCAGGCGGACCGCCAGGCCCTTAACCGCGTTTTAACCAACCTGATCAGTAATGCCATTCAACATAGCCCGGCGGACGGCAGTATCCAGATAAGCGCAGGAGTTATTGAAGAAAAAGGACAATCTTTTGTGGAAATTTCCGTGGCCGATGAGGGTGGGGGAATTAGCAGTGCGGATGCCGGGCAGGTGTTCAGCAAGTATTTCCGCGTTCCCAAAAAGCAGCGTAAGGGATTTGGCCTGGGTTTGTACATCGCACGTACGCTGGTAGAGGCGCATGAAGGACATATTGGCGTGCGTGAGACGCCGGGCGGAGGCTCCACATTTTATTTTAGATTGCCGATGATCAGGGCCTGATTGTGCGTTGACTTTTATGAAAGAGACTCCTACATTTAAAAGCTTTTGAAAACGATATGCCAGAGTGGCGGAATTGGTAGACGCGGCGGACTCAAAATCCGTTTCGGGTGATACCGAGTGGGGGTTCGAGTCCCCCCTCTGGTACCAGTAATTACAAGGGTTTGCGACGTTATGAGGGGAAGCGGCGCAGACCCTTTTTTTATTTAGTGGTAACATAATGGTAACATTTTACCTTTTGCCGATTTTTTGCTGCGATTGCTGGGCATTATCTATATCTGGTTTGGTATCTTGAAACTTTTTGGCTTGCAGTCGGCGCAACCGCTGGTTGAAAACAAGTGCAACAATCAACGCTGTTAGCGTGTTTGGAATTGTGTTTTCACACGTTTATATTTTCGCCTTATAAATACAAGTAAATAACAAAATGATTTTCGGAAAACTGAACACACATCTGCGTATCGTTGCTTTTATGGTTTTGCTGCTGCATGTTGCCGGTCTGGCCATCTGCCCGGACAGCCAATGCCTGGAGGGTGACAGCGAAGAGATCTGCCAAACGCCGCTGTGCAGCACCCTGGAAAACGAAGAACACAATGACAAGCCCGCGGAACCGGATCGGGAAGATTCCTGCCAGTGCGCCTGCTTCGTTTCCTATAATGTGCCGGAAATCGTTTCGTTCTCTTACATTTTTTCAGACAACCATGTGTTTTCCGAAACACCCGTTGCGCCCACCACACCAGTCACCCGCATCGACCACATCCCCAAAGGCTAAACGCCAATCCCTTTTTGCATCGGAAGTAAGCCTTGCTGCAATTCAACCCGGGAAAAGTACGTCCCTTAGGTTCAGTCTGCTTTTCTCCGTTGCATTTTATAAACAAAACAATCTTCAGTTTTACAGAACATGATGAATCAAGGAGATGTTATCGTGCAACTACGCAGGATAGCGGTCCGGCTGATTCTGTTTTCTTGTATCGTGGCGAACTCTGCCATGGCGCAGGAAGCGATACAGCTGACCTTGCAAACAGCCTTATCGTTTGCAGAACAAAACAACCCCGGCCTTAAAGCCGCGGGCGGTGAAATTGATGCCGCCAGAGGCCGCGGCTGGACAACATGGTGGTTTGCCAATCCCGAAATTTCCGTGGAGTGGGAGGGCATTCCCGAAGGCGAAGGCCTGGACAAATTCGGCAGCCGCAAGATCGCCTTTTCGCAGGAAGCGGAATTTCCGCTGAACATGTATTGGCGTAATCGCCTGGCCAACCGCAACGTGCAGATCAGTGAAAAGCACTTTGACGAAAGCCGACTGGAGTTGCGAGCCGAAGTTATTCGTGGCTACTACGATTATCTCGCCGCCCGGGACGGATTAGTGTTGGCCCGTGAACGTGTTGAACTGGCCCGGCAATTTGTGGACAAAGTTGAAATCCGGCGCCGTGTGGGTGAAGCCCCTGCCATAGAAGCGGTGCGTGCCGGCGTGGAACTGGCGCAAGCCCAAAACCAGCTGCAGGAAAAACAAAGCGCGCTCAAGGCTGCTGCTGCGCGTCTCAATAGTACGCTTGGGCATACAGCACAATCGGGACTAATTGTTGCCGATTCATTGCGTTACCAGCCGGTGGATGTTTCGCTGCAGGAGGTCCGCCAGCATGCCCGAAACAACCATCCGCTGCTATTGGAATCGCAGCTGTGGGTAGATGCTGCCGGTATCTCGCGCAACCTGGCCTGGGGATCACTTTTGCCTGATTTCAAGGTTTCCCTGTTCCGTCAGAACATTGGCGGTGATCCCGATTTTTATGGTGCTGAAATTGGCCTGCAAATCCCGCTGTGGTTTGTATTCCGGCAGCGCGGGGAAATTCAGCAGGCGGGCGCCACGCTGGCCATACAGAAAAACCTGCACAGCGCGGAACGCCTGAAACTGCTGACCGAAATCGACGAAGCTTACGCCCATTTTCACGCCGCCAAAAAGCAGCTTGAAAATTTTCGCGCTACCCTGCTGCAGCAGGCCGACGAGGTCTACCGGATCGCCTTGCGCAGCTACGAGCAGGGCGAGGTGGGCTACCTCCAGCTGCTTGAAGCACAGAAAACGCTGATCGAGGTCAGGCAAAGTTACATTGACGCCCTAGCCCGTTATTACACGGCCTTGGCCGCGCTGGAAAAAGCCGGTGCTGTGACCCTTATAAATTAATTTGTTAAATCGTGGAGTTTAAACGATGAAAAAATTACAAACATCATCGCCGGCTGCAATATTGGCAACGCTCATCGCGAGTTTTGTACTTAGTGCATGCAGCAATACGCCTTCGGAAGAGAACCATAGTGAAGCACAGGCTGTCGTACAGGGTGAATTGTGTGCGACCCATGATCTTCCCGTGGAAGATTGCTTCATGTGCGATCCCGCTCTGCGCGACCCCGACCGTTTATGGTGTAAGGAGCACAATCGTTATGAAGACCGCTGCTTTTTGTGCCACCCGGAGATAAAGGACGAAAGCCGCCTGTGGTGCAAGGAGCATAACTTGTATGAAGATGAGTGCATCTTTTGTCATCCGGAATTGAAGGAGAAGAAGGCGGCACCCATTGAAGAAACCACTGCCAGTGGTGAGCATAGCGATAAAGGACTGGCGCATGCTGATTTGTGGTGCCTTGAACACGATGTCTCGGAAAGTGAGTGCGGCATCTGCCACCCGGAGCTTGCCGATGAACTGCAGCCGGGCCAGGGTTTGAAGATCCGTTTCGCCACAACACAATCGGCGCAGAAAGCAGGTATCGGTCTTACCAATCCGGTTCCGGGCGAAGGGCTTGCGGAGCTTTCGCTGCTCTGCCGCGTGACCTATAACCAGAATGCTTTTGCGCGGGTTACGCCTTTGGCCGGCGGGGTCATCCAGAGTGTGCTTGCGGATGTTGGCGACATGGTCCAAAAGGGCCAGGTGTTGTTGGAAGTGCTTTCACCGGAGATTGCTGAAGCCAAGAGCGCTTACCTGGTTGCCCGCGCCAACGAAGCTTTGAAAAAGACAGCCTTTGAGCGCAAAAAAGAGCTCATTCAAGAAAAGATTGCATCAAAGGGTGATTACGATATTGCTGCCACCGAGTACGAACTGGCCAAAAGCAACGCGGCCGCCACCTACCAGCGGCTACTCAATTACGGTTTCAGTAGTGCGGATATCGAACGCATCGCCGAGACGCGATCTACCACATCAAAGCTATTTGTCCGCGCCCCTTTCTCCGGCACATTGATCGAGCGGCAGGCCGTTGTTGGCGAGACTATCGGGCCCGGAGCAATTGCTTTCACCATCGCCGATCTTTCCAGCATGTGGCTGGAACTCTCCATTCCCGAAGACCGTAGCGCGCATGTTTCCGTGGGTGATTCTGTCGAAGCGCTGTTTGATATTTTGCCCGGCACACGCGTCCACGGGAAAATCACCTGGGTATCGTCCGGTATCGACCCGCAGACACGCATGCTGAAAGGTCGCGCCGTTGTCCCCAACCCGGATAACCGATTGAAGCACGGCATGTTCGGGGAGGTGCGGATAGATTCAAAACGCCTTGCGGCCGGCTTGTATGTACCGGTGGAATCGCTGCATCGCTTTGGTCCCGATCGCGCGGAGTTTGTTTTTACCAAAGTAGAGGATGATCTGTATGAAGTGCGCAGAGTCCACATGGGTGCAAAGAACGGTAAATACGCGGAAATCATAGACGGCCTTTCAAAGGAAGACCTGGTCGTAGCGGAACACAGTTTTACGGTGAAATCAGAGTTTCTCAAGGCGCGCCTTGGCGCCGGTTGTGTGGATGAATAAGGGAAGAACGGCAAGATAACAGGATTTTGATATGCTTAATAAGTTGATTGATTTTTGTTTGAATAACAGGCTGCTGGTTATTGTGTTGTTTGCGGTTGGCCTGGGTTTTGGCCTGCGCGCCATGTTTATGACGTCGGTGGACGCCTTCCCGGATACGACGCCGGTGCAAGTGCAGGTAAACACCAACGCCCCGGCGCTGAACCCTGCCGAAATCGAGCAGCAGATTACCCTGCCGGTGGAACTGGCCATTTCCGGTTTACCGGGACTTACCAATGTCCGCTCGGTCTCCAAGTTCGGTTTCTCGCAAATCGTGGCCACTTTTGATGATGACACTCATATTTATGATGCGCGCCAACTGATATTGGAACGGCTGGGCAGCGTGGAACTTCCGCAAGGTATCGAACGCCCGCAACTGGGGCCGATCTCCACGGGGCTGGGCGAGGTTTTCCACTACCTGGTCCGCTCTGACAACCCAGAACGCACGCTTGACGAGCTGCGCACTCTACACGACTGGGTAGTAAAACCGGAGCTGCGCAAAGTCGCCGGCGTGGCCGAAATCAACTCCTGGGGCGGATTTGAAAAACAGTACCATGTCATTGTAGCACCAGAAAAACTGGTGGAATACGGGCTGACCTTTAATGACATCTTCAGTGCCCTGGAAGAGAACAACCATAACGTCGGCGGCGGCCAGGTCGTCACATCGGGCGAGGCATTGCTGGTTCACGGGATCGGCCGGGTTTCAACGGTCGAGCAAATAGAAAACATCGTAATCAAAGCCGAGAAAAGTATCCCTGTGCGAGTCCGTGATGTGGCCAACGTGAATATCGGACACGAAATCCGGCGCGGTGTGGTAAGCGCACAGGGTGAAGGCGAAGTCGTGCTCGGTCTCGGTTTTATGTTGATGGGCGAAAACAGCAAGGAAGTGACCGAAGAACTGCGTGAACGTCTGCTGGCGGTAAAGGCTTCTTTACCGGATGATGTTATCCTGGAAGTGGTTTATGATCGCATTGAACTCGTGGATGAGGTGATTTCCACAGTGACGCACAACCTGGTCATCGGCGCCATCCTGGTTGTGTTGGTTCTTTTCCTGCTGCTGGGTAACCTGCGCGCGGGACTGCTGGTGGCCATCACCATCCCGATGGCGATGCTGTTTGCCTTTTTGGGCATGTACGAATTTTCCATTGCCGCCAGCCTGCTTAGCCTGGGTGCCATTGATTTTGGCATCATCGTCGACGGCTCGGTGGTGATGACCGAAAGCAACATGCGCGGCATGGCCGAAAAGCAAAAAGAACTGGGTCGCCCTTTAAGCAAAAAGGAGCGCCTGGCTACCATCCTTTCCTCCAGTAAGGATGTGCTGAGACCCATCGTCTTCGGCATGGGCATTATTTTGCTGGTGTTTGTCCCTATCCTTACGCTGGAAAGCATCGAGGGTAAGATGTTCCGGCCCATGGCGCTCACCTTTATTTTTGCCATGCTTGGCGCCATGTTAGTTGCCATTGTACTGAACCCGATTTTATCCTACTACGTCTTGCCGGCACGTATTCGTGAAAACAAATCGCGTTTAATGCAAGCCATTGATTCCGGCTACTCCCGGCTGTTGGAGCGTATTATGCGGCGCAGGAATTACGTTTTTACCGGCGTGGCGGTGATGCTGTTATTGACCATATTTTTAAGCGGGCGGCTCGGTGGCGAATTCGTTCCGCAGCTCAAAGAAGGGGCTATCGTTATTAACACCATCAGGCTGGCCGGCGTCGACGTGAGTGAGTCGGTGAGCTACAATACCCTGATCGAGCAGCTGCTCCTGGAAAACTTTCCAGATGAAATAAGAAACATCTGGAGCCGTGTTGGCAGCGCCGAGGTAGCAACCGACCCGATGGGCACCGAGCTGACCGATATCTTCATCGCGCTGCACCCGCGCGATCAATGGAAGCAGGCCGACTCTCAGGAGGAGCTGGTTAGAAAGATGGAGCAGGTGCTGGGTGACCTGCCGGGACTGAACATGGTTTTCACACAGCCGATTGAAATGCGCCTGAATGAAATGGTGGCCGGCATCCGCTCCGATGTGGGTATTAAAATATTCGGAGATGACTTTGAGGAACTGGTGCGCCTGAGCGATGATATTCAACGTATTTTACTGGATATTGAGGGTTCCGCGGACATCTCCGGCGAGCAGATCACCGGGCAGCCCACATTGCAGGTTGAAGTGGACCGGCAAAAGATAGAGCGTCACGGCATAGCGGCGCGCGATGTGCTGGATGTGATTGAAGCAGTAGGCACGCGGCGCGTGGGTGATATCTTTGAAGGACAGCGGCGTTTTCCGCTTGCCGTGCGCCTGCCCGATGCACAGCGTAGCGATCCTGAAGCGCTGGCAAACACGCTGATTCCCGGAGAGAACGGCGCGCTGCTGCCTCTGCGCATGCTGACCGATGTGCGTGAAACTGAAGGCCCCTCTACCATAAACCGCGAGTGGGGGCGACGCCTGATAAAAGTACAGTGTAACGTGCGTGACCGCGATGTAGCCTCCTTTGTTAGAGAAGCGCAGCAGCGCATCAACGAGGAAATTGAGTTACCACCCGGTTATGTGATCGAATGGAGCGGGCAGTTCGAACATTTAATTCGCTCGCGCGAGCGCTTTGCCCTGGTGATACCGCTGACACTGGCGCTTATTTTTCTGCTGCTCTATTTCAGCCTGCGCCGCTGGAGGGACGTGCTGATTATTTATACGGGGATTCCCTTTGCGGCCATCGGCGGTGTCATGGCTCTGTGGCTGCGTGGTATTCCTTTTAGTGTCAGCGCGGCGGTGGGCTTTATTGCCCTCAGCGGGATTGCTGTACTCAATGGTCAGGTACTGGTTTCGGCCATCCGTAAATTTAGCAGGGAGGGAGTGCAGATCGGACAAGCGGTGGTCTTGGCTGCCAAACAGCGCCTGCGACCGGTGCTGGCAACAGCTATTACCGATGCGGCAGGCTTTATCCCCATGGCCATCTCCACCGGAGTGGGTGCCGAAGTACAGCGCCCGTTGGCCACCGTGGTCATCGGCGGCGTTTTTACATCTACGCTGCTTACGCTGGTGGTATTGCCCTTAATTTACAGGTGGCTGGAAGAGCGCAAATCAAAAAAGAACCAACAAATCAGCAAACCGCCACAAAAAGCTTGATAAGCGGGTCAAGAACTTCCGATACTAGCAGCGGCAAGAAAGCTGTTTTAGGGGCACGAGTACTCTTCCCACGCTGGGACTCGTCCAATGATTTGTTCGCCATTTGGATTGGTCGCGAAATACAAGTAGGCTAAAAGAGCAAACCGAAATTCTTGTCTGCCGAAAATATCAATACTGGTCTGTGACAACGCTTAGTTGGAGTGCACATTTCATTTTTACTCTTTCAATCGTCTTTTTGCTTTTATATCTTCTGCAAACGACCTTACTATATAACCTCTTAAGCCTTTAGGCCATGGCAAGTACTATTTCGACCATACGAATATGTTGCCTTGCTATTTTTCTGGTGACACTGAATTTTAAACCGCTGTGGAGCCAGTTTACCATTGCCGATCGTATCACCACTCAGGATGGTCTTTCCAACAACACAGTTACTGATATTTTCCAGGACTCCACCGGCTATTTATGGATTGCTACCTTGAATGGACTTAACCGTTACGACGGAATAGACATTCAACCTTACTTCTTTGAGCCAGGCAATCCGAATTCTCTCAGTCATAATGTGCTGGTTAATATTAATCAGGATAACGACGGGGTTCTATGGATAGGATCGGAGCGTCATGTCACCATTCTGAATCCGTACAGCGATGAATTACAAAGATTAATTTTGAAGCGTGATGTGCCTGTCACTGCAATTGAGGTTTTGCCAAGTGGTGAGAAGCTTCTTGGGACAATTGGCCTGGGCTTGATGAAGACAACCGGAGAAACGACGCAAACTGTATTATCTGAAGAGATAAAGATCAACTGCTTGTTATCAGATACTTCCGGTATCTGGGTTGGTACCGAGGAAAATGGTTTGATTAGGCTGGATAGCAATCTCGAAAGCAGACCACTCGATGAAAATATTAACTGGCCGGTTCGAAATATAATACCTTCAAAGCATTTTCCCGGTAAAGCTTATGTCGGTACAACAGGCGGTGGGGTTTTTGAGCTGGATTTACTCAAGGGCAAAATAAGGAGCCTGGAAGTCGATCCTCTTCTGGTATTGGTTTTGTTGGAAGACAAAAACGGGAAATTTTGGGTTGGTACGGATGGCGGTGGTCTGCTCGTATATAACATAACTGCGTCCGCCGACCAAAGAATTAGCCTGAGCGAACATACTCGTTTTGATACCAATGAGTTGGGAAACGATGTAATCCTCTCACTTTTTCAGGACCGCTCAGGGGTTGTTTGGGCAGGCATTAAGGATAATGGACTAATTAAATTTAGCAATTGGCAGCTCGGCTTTAGACAAATTTCAAAGCCTTCAACAGAGATCTGGGAGTTATTTGAAATCGAAGGTAATGTGCATGTTGGAACGAATCATGGTATCACATATATAGATTTGGAGGGTGGTTCATTCAGGCGCTTTTCAATTAACAATCTTAATAACAAAACTATTCGTGTTCTCGCTTGTGCGGACTCTATTGTTTGGGTGGCTACTATGTATCATGGCCTGTATAAATTAGACCTAAGAACAAACGTTTGCCAGCCGGTCAATGCAAACTTTAAGCCGCGGGACAAAATTAATATATACTCGATGATTCACGATGACTCAACTATGTGGATAGGCACAAACGGCAATGGGCTGCTAAGACTTTCTTTGAAAAAAAGCGAACCTGTTCTCGAAACAGTCTCCTTGTTATCCGCTGGCATTCCAGACCTTAGAGGTTGGATAGTAACCATTGCTAAAGATAGTCACAAAAATTTGTGGCTGGGCACATGGGGACGCGGATTGATTAAATACAATCCTCGCACAAAAGAATCTGTTGTCTTTTCGTTCAACTATAATTCTGCGGCAAAGCTGGCAAGTAATACGATTTTACATGTTCTGCCCGATTCCGTTGCTGGCTGCCTGTGGATCGGAACTTATGGCGGCGGCCTTAATTGCCTCGATGCAAACGGCGGGATTACTCATATAGGTAGAAGCCAGGGACTCAGCGGCAATATCATTTATGCCACTGAAAAAGGATTTCAGAACAATATTCTTTGGATAAGTACCGACAAGGGATTGTCGCGAATTGACACAAAATCTATGAGTATAGAAAATTTCTCCTATCCTGATGATTTCCCCAAAATAGAATTCAATCTTGGTGCTTCATTAAAGCTTAACGATAGCTTGATTTATTTTGGAGGAACAGGTGGCCTGGTGTCTATTGGCAAAGACAACTTCCAGTACAGCAAACCACCTGAATCACGGATTACATATGTTAAAATTCACAATAAGAAAATAGCTTTGTCTCAACCGCTTAATAAAAAGAGTGAACTCCGTTTTTCACATTATGATAATGTATTAACATTCGGCTTTCATGGCTTTCAATATGAAAATCCGGATAAGGTCCATTATGCCTGGATGTTAGAGGGTTTTGATAATGATTGGCAGCATTGCAGCGGCTGTAGAGAGGCCGTGTATAAGGATATCGAACCGGGTGATTATGAGTTTAAAGTTAAATCAGCATCGGGCAGTGCATGGAGTAGCGTGGCTGTAGTACCCGTTTCTATCCGCGGCCCATTTTGGAAAAGCTGGTGGTTTTTGGGCGTTTGCCTGGCCGGGTTGGCCTTAACAGGTGAGGTCATTCATCGTCTCCGGGTTCGTAAAGCGCTCGCTTTGCAAAGCATGATTTTGAAAGAGAAAGAGCGTATACAAAAAAAGATAGCCGACGACTTCCATGATGAATTGAGTCACCGCGTGACACGCGTAAAGCTTCAAAGTCAATTGCTTAAGTCTGAAAAAGGGAGTGACCAGCAAAAGGAAATAATTGAAAAAATCATCGATAATGCTGATGAGTTGTTTAACGATGTTCGCGGCTTTATTTGGGAGCTGGATCCGCACAAAGACAGCGTTTATGATTTGGCGGTTTATTTAAAAAGCTTTAGCGATCAATTGTTTGAGGATAAGGAAATCGCTTTTCAGATCTACGGTCTTGACCCCAAAATGGAACAGGTCAAGCTTAGCTTACAGCAAAGACAGGAAATCTCTCGTATTTTTAAGGAAGGATTGCATAATATCCTGAAACACGCGCAAACTGCGAAGAATGTAGTTTTAAGCGTTCAGCTGGAAGAAAAGCATCAAATTACATTCACCCTTTGTGATGACGGTGAAGGTTTTGATCCCGACGCTCTTTATTATTCCAATGGCCTCAATCATATGCGTGAGAGAGCACGACTAATTGGAGCGCACTTTGAAATTAAGGCCAAACCGGGTTTCGGCAGCACGATAATCCTTATTCTAAAACTACCCTGAGGGAGAGTATCTTTTTCAAAAGGCCCTCGCTAACTATTAACATTAAATATTTGGCGATTTTATTATGACCTCCGTTTGCATCATTGAAGATGATATTGATTATGCCCAAAGTCTTGCGGCCCTGATTGAAAACAATCCGCGGTTTCGCTGTCTGGGTACCTATACAAATTGCGAAGACTCATTTACCGAGTTGGAGCGGTTACACCCGGATGTAGTTTTGCTTGATATTGCGTTGCCCGGTATGTCCGGTGTTTTGGGTGCGACAGAAATAAAAAGGCGTTTGCCAAATAGCGAGATAATGATGCTTACCATCCATGAAGATAATGACATGGTATTTGATTCACTTAGAAATGGCGCGTCGGGCTATCTTTTAAAAAATGTTGATGAAAAGAAACTTATTGACGCATTAACAGAGATAAAAAGCGGTGGCGCACCAATGAGTATGACCATCGCCCGCAAGATTACTGATTCTTTTAAAAGCGAAAAGCACGATCCGCTTACGGACAGGGAAGAACAGGTTTTATCGAAACTTGAGCAGGGCAAAAGCTACCAAACAATCGCCAATGAGCTGTTTATTGCTAAATCCACGGTCAAGTTTCACATAAAGAATATCTATAATAAGCTGCACGTATCGAGCCTGCCGGAGTTGCTCACCCGTAAAAAAAGTAATCTATAAACCTGATATATCATATTGTATAAAACTATCCTTGCGGGTAGTTATCTGCTTGAAAAATAGTCTCTATTTTTAATTTAACAATTTCGAATAGCCTTTATCATGTTAGCATTTGTTTGGGGGTGTTATGAGAAGGGGATTAGTTCTATTTACGTTCTGTTTAATAATTGCTTTTCAATGCAGCAAGAGTACCGACCCTGAACCGTCTGAAGCTAAAATTAGTGGGAAAGTATCCGATGAATCAGGAGATGTGTTCGTAAGCGGCGCTCTAGTCACGACATTTCCGGCGACGAATTCAGTTTCTACGTCCAGTGATGGAAGCTACTCAATTGATGATGTAGAACCAGGCGAATATCTTGTTACCGCAACGAAAAGCGGTTTTCCCTCGGGCAACGTTAATGTAAGTGTTCAAGAGGGGAAAACGGCGAATGCGGATATTCGTTTAGGCATTATGCTCGGGAACAGCCCTCCCAAAAAACCGCAATTGGTTTCACCTCAAAACAAATCAGAATATCAGGAAATAAGCATAATTTTAACTTGGCTGGAGTCTACAGATTCGGACGGAGACAACGTTACGTACGATTTATATTTTGATACCCAAAGTCCACCCGTTTTATATGCCGGAAATTTGACAGAAGAATTATATGCACTGGAGAATCTTGATACATCCGAAACCTACTACTGGCAAGTAATTGCCAAAGATACCAAAGGCTTAAGTAGCGCCAGCGATATCTGGGAATTTAAGACTACGCCGAATCCGATTCCTAAAGATGGCCTGATTGCATATTGGCCCTTTAATGGAAATGCTAATGATGAAAGTGGAAACGGCCATAATGGCGCTGTAAATGGTGCCACGTTGGTAAAAGACAGATTTGGAAACGAAGATCGAGCGTTTCAGTTCGGGTCTTCAGATGATTACATCAATATAGGTAATAAAATAAGACCAAGTTTTCCATTTACCGTAAGTGGTTGGCTATTTAAGGAAAATGAATCGGTTATTAGGCTTATTATTAGTGATCAATGGGATCCAAATGTACGGTATTCTGGGTTTATTATTAATTTTGTTCATGATGAGAATAAAGTCATTTGCGCTTTTGGAAATGGATATCCTTCGAGCTTAACCAGAAAAATTAAAACTACGGTTATTCCGAATCTCACATTGGCCTGGCATAACCTGACCATAGTTTATGAAAATAGCAATGTAATGAAAGTATTTGTTGATGGAGTTGAATATTCTGGAACGTATGATGGAAGCGGGAATTCTATGGGGTCCACAAATCATAATGGATACATCGGTAGTAATGGGCATGGCAAATTGGATGATCTTCGTGTCTATGATAGAGCACTTACGGTTGAAGAAATTAATTTTTTGTATCATGAAGCAGGTTGGGGAAAATAGTTTTTTGATCTAAATCCGCGAGAAATCTGCTAAGAACTATCCTATGGGGTAGTACCGACTTCCCCCCTGTCTGCCTAGATTTTAAATACTCATTTTCTTTAGGCCATGTCTTTTAACAGGGGGCAGTATGTTAACACGCATGATAAAAACATTCACAATATTTCTCTTTGCAGGCATTAGTTTAATCCCGGCAAAAGTCCTGGCCCAGGAAGGAGATGACCAAGAATTGGTGAACATAGGTATCGCTCTTGGGGTGAGTATATTTCTTCCCGCGTTAATCCCCCTTCCTGATGCCGTTTTACACTTAGAGAGAGCAGATATCATCAACCAGGATATCGGGGCTGAACTGAGCCCTACGACGGAGATCAGTCAGCTTAAAAAATTCCATGATTTAGTGAAGGTAGAAAGCACTAATCCCGGTCACGCTGAATATGGTTATATGCGATCATTTAAGAAAGATTATCTGACGCTTCAGACACAAAACGATAGCCTGAGAATTATTTATCCGAAAATAGCGGAAATTATGGATTTGGAAAGTTCTGCTTCTCGATCGAGCGTTAGCCGCATTAAGTCTGCTTTGGGCAATATGGGATTTGCCGTAACTTTCCTAATGCTATCCAACTTCATAACAAACGATGAAGTGTCTTATCTTAAAACGACCACACAGGTTCTTGCTATCGCGTTTGGCCTAAGTGCGGGATATAGACTAGTTGTTCCAGGTGAAGATGAGGTTGCTTATAATAATTGGATGAAAAGAAAAGAATAAAATCCCCCCAAAAAACAAAGGGGCGGCCATGTCCGCCTCTTTGTTGTATAAAAATTCTTAAAACTACCCTTAAGGTTAGTACCCGGCAATAATAGTAATTTCTATTATACCTAAAACTCACCTCAACATAACAATAGGGAGGAGTCATGTTCTTTTCCCGAAATTTTTGCCTAGCGCTTATCTTTTATGCTATCACGTTTTTCAATTTATCAAGTGCTCAAGAAATTGACACTTTGTGGAAAGAAGGATTTGAAGAAGACTGGGCACAAGACTGGCACGTCGAAGCAGGAACCTGGGAGATTGGCTTGCCCACCAGTGGCCCCAATTCAGCGTTTAAGGATTCTAACTGTGCCGCGACGGTTTTGGGTGGTCACTATTCTGATGGAGTAAGCACGAGGCTGATCAGACATACATCTTTTGTCGTGCCAGATTCCAGCCAAAATCCATATCTTCGCTTTTACCACTGGTTTAATCTGCATGCAGCCGACTATTTTCAGGTTCAAATAAAAGTGGATGGACAAGAATGGGAAGAGCTTGGTGTAAAATATGCAGCGGTTCATGGCAGTTCAGCCTGGAGTCCTGGCATTGCATTTTTACACTCCTATGCAGGGAAGTCTGTAACGATTTCATTTTACTTTTATTCGGCAAATGCAGGTGGTGGTAGTCCTGATACCCACTACGGCTGTTATATCGATGAAGTATCAGTGGTCAGCGGTGCTACTCATTTCAATAACCCTGAGAACTGGTTGTCAGGTGTCCAGCATTGGGGGGCAGAATATGGTTCTTGGGAATGTGGAGTTCCAAAAGCTGGTCCAAGTGAAGCTCATTCAGATTCGGTTTGTATTGGCACAAACCTTAAAGGTAATTATCAGGACCCTGCCCGGAGCCGCTTCATAAGTATGCCAATCACAATTTCCCCGGTCTCGTCCAATCCAGCTTTGACATTCTGGCATTGGTTCAGTTTCAACGCTGCTGATTATGGTCAGGTACAGGTACGGAAGTTTGCTGGCGGAGAATGGCAAGATCTCGAAAACGGCAAATATGTATCCACAAGCTCGGGTATTTGGTCAAACACATATTTCCCGCTGGATGAATTTTCTGGAAAAACAATTCAGATTGGTTTTTTCTTTTACTCTGCGAACGCCGGTGGCGGAAGCGTTGATGTAAGTACCGGTTGGTATATCGATGATATTGAGGTAAATGGTGTGGTAACAGGGGTGGAGCAATCTGAAACCATAACCCCGATCGATGTTATTCTTGGACAAAACTATCCCAATCCCTTTAATCCCCTAACCACGATTCCATTTTATGTTCAGAAGGCCGGGCAGATAAAGGTCTCCATCTATAACTCGCTAGGTCAAAAAGTTGCAGATGTTGTTGATGCAAATTTAACCGCCGGATATCATGAAGAGGTTTTTGACGGCAGGGAGCTCTCTTCAGGTGTTTATTATTACCGTATGGATGCAGAGGATTTTGTGCGGTTTAAGAAAATGTTGTTATTGAAATAAGCTTTGTGCAAATAGAACGATATTGCGTGAGGTCTCAAATGAAGTCAATAAATATAATTAAGATCGCTACTATTTTTGCTTTTAGCATTAAGCTGGCTTTAAGCCAAACAACCGTTATTGGAGACGTCTCAGGAACCTGGACATCGTCCGGAAATCCCTACTATGTAACCGGCGATATAAACGTTCCGAATGGGGAAACGCTCATAATTGCGGAAGGGGTTGAAATAAACTTTATTGGTGTCTATTCCTTTACAATAAGGGGTTTATTAAAAGCTGAAGGGACTGAAGCTAATAAAATAATCTTCTATGGCGATGGCGGTGCCGGATCCTGGAAGAATATCTATTTCTCACAGAATGCCAATTTTGAATGTATTTTAAGCCATTGCATAATAAGAGACGGAGGGTATGAATCAGGGGCAAACGTATATTTTTATAACAACTCTAAAATAACAATTCAAAGCTGTGAGATTTGGAACAGTGCCGGTAGCGGTATTCTGGTGGAAGCAAAGCAACATGGGGGCGATTTCGTTGAAAACGTGACGAGAAAGTGTACTCCTGTAATTAAGGACAACATTATTCACAATAACGAAAAAAGCGGTATTCTTGTTTCTGCATATTATACCGGATCTGGATTCGCGGAATTTAATACAACAATCGCGCAACCCACAATTTATAATAATATGATTTATGAAAATAGTGAAAACGGTGTTGAATGTAATGCTTATTCATCGGCAGGCTCAAACGGTTCTTTTACACGAGGGATAACTGTAAAAACGATCCCAAGGATTTATAAAAATACGATTTACAACAATGGAATGAACGGAATAATTTGTAACAGGACGGTGGCAGGATATTACTATGAGACTAATGTAATTCGGTCAAATCCCTTCGTTTCAACAAATATACTTTCACGAAATATAGAATATGGATTAGACGCCAATGGTTTTGTCGATATAGATAGTGTTAAGCACAACGATTTTTTTAATAACGGAATAGCCGCTCTATCCGGTATAGATGGAGGGTTGGGGCAAAAAAGCCGTAAGAATTTAAACGGAGATTCATGTGACGTTAATTTAAATATCTTTTTTGATCCTCAATTTGTGGACGAGATTAATCGCGATTTCCACCTCCAGTCTACATCCAAGTGTATTGATGCAGGAGACTTAAATCTGGAATACGACCCAGATAATACCTTTTCGGATATTGGGGCTTACTTTTATAATCAGCAAAAAGCCATATTGACTGTATCTCCATTGGAAATTGATTTTGGACAGTCTTTGATAGGTGCCACTACGCTTCGCAAAGCTACTATCGCAAATGACGGCGACGGTGTACTTGAAGTCTCAAGCATATTTATGGCTGGTAAAGATTCCACAAAATTTATAGTTGATACATTGGCTTTCTCACTTGAGCCCGCCGAGACCCGTGATATTGATATTTCATATCATCCAGAAAATGTTGAGTATAACTTTGCCTCCGTGGAAATCGAAAGTAATGGTGGAACAGCCTCCGTTCTGCTACTAGGCTCAGGTACATTTGTAATATTCGACAAAAAAGAAGATTCTCCAATGTACACAGATGGTGGTGCCTCACTGGGAAGTGCCTGGGCCGATTACGACAATGACGGCGACCAGGATTTGTTTGTTAGCAACTATTATAACTGGGTAACTGGTGAAGAAGATGCTGAAAAGAACTTTCTTTATAATAACCAGGGTGACGGAACCTTTAATCGAATTACAAGCGGTAGTCTTGTCCAAGATGTTAATTTTTCACAGGGATGCAGCTGGGGGGACTATGATAATGATGGCTATCCTGACCTTTTTGTTTCAAACACAAAGAACGAAAACAACAACCTATACAAAAACAATGGTAACGGAACCTTTACCAAAATAATATCCGGTTCAATTGTGGAGGACGGTGGTGCGTCAAGTGGCTGCTCATGGATAGATTATAATAATGATGGTTATTTAGATTTATTTGTTGCAAACGCTTCATCGGGCAACAACTTCCTATATAAAAATACAGGAGACGGATCCTTTGATAGAATAAATGATGGACCTGTCGTTAACGACGCATTCTATACGGTAGGCTGTTCTTGGGCAGATTACGATAATGACGGTGATATCGATTTATTAACTGTAAATTTGGGCGAAGAAGGAAGCCGCATCTACGTCAACAATGGTGACGGTACGTTCGACGTCGATATAGATAACCCTGTTAGCCAGAAAGACGGTCTGGGAGGAAGTTGGGGAGATTATGATAACGATGGTGACCAGGATCTTATTATTACCCGATTTACGAACAATACGTTATTTAGGAACACGGGCAATGGAGCTTTTGATGAGGTTGAGACAGGTCCTGTTGTAAATGACCATGGAGACTCACGTGGAAGCTGCTGGGCAGATTTTGACAATGACGGCGATCTTGATTTGTTTGTTTCGAATGCGGCAAATTTGGATACTGCTCGCCATACAAATATTCTCTATTTTAATCTTGGAGACGGTACTTTCATAGAGGAAGTCTCCGGACATATTGTGTCAGACTCCAGTGCATCCTACAGTCCCTCAGCTGCAGATTTTGATAACGATGGTGATATTGACCTTTTTGTATGTAATCTGGGTGGTGAGCCGCGTAATATTTTGTATGAAAATAAGGGCAATGATAATAATTGGGTAAATATCCTTTGCGAAGGATCCTATTCAAATCGGTCCGCAATTGGGACAAAGGTTTTTTTAAAAGCAACAATTTTCGGCAAATCTATTTGGCAATATAGAGAAGTATCGTCGCAAACGGGGGGTGGTCAAAGCTCTCAAAACAGCTTGAATGTCGAGTTTGGCCTCGGAGATGCCGCTTATATCGATAGTATCAAAGTCATATGGCCAAGCGGCAGAACAAATTTTTTAACTGATATTTCTCCTAACCAAATTCTAAAAGTATTTGAAAATAACCGACCTTTTGTTGTCGAGGCAATTGCTGATACTTCTTTTTATGAGGACAGTGGCCCCTTTGTCGTCGTTCAGGATCTGGACAGCGTGTTTAACGATCCTGATAATGACAACCTATCTTATAGTGCGGTATCCGGAAACGAGCAAATCTCGGTTTTTACTAATAGTGACTCTTTGATTGTTCATACCAACACGGACTATTATGGTCAAAGCCACATTATAGTGACTGCTGTGGATACGGGCGGTCTGGCGACCAACGATACTTTTTTAGTGAATATCAAACCTGTCGATGACCAGCCATTCCCTTTTTTACTTTTATTACCCTCAGATGGTGATACGCTCGAAAGCGTAGTTCAGCCGCTTGTTTTCGTTTGGTACAAATCAAAAGAGGTTGACGGCGACACTTTATTGTACACTCTGAGATTGTTTCAGGCCGGCTTTGATACAACTATTACGGGTATTTCTGATACGACTTATCTAATAGAGAGTCCAACATTTCTTGAACATAAATCAAAATACTCATGGTCAGTTTTGGCTGACGATATGCATTCTTTTGTAAGCAGCGATACTTTCGCCCTTTATACCCCAGAACCAGTTAATCTTGATGAGATGGATAACGGAATACCGAAAATGTATGCTCTCGGGCAAAATTATCCGAATCCTTTTAACCCATTTACCTCAATAAGTTTCGCTTTGCCTAAAGCAGGGAATGTGAGCCTTAAGATTTACAATTTGCTAGGCCAAAATGTTGCGACACTATTAGATATGTACAAACCAGCAGGGTACCACAAAGTAATCTTTGACGGCAGCCGTCTTTCCAGCGGTGTTTATTACTACCGTCTTCAGGCAGATGGATTTGTACAGGTAAAAAAAATGCTGCTGGTGAAATAAGCCATGAAGAGAAGTTTGATTCTGACCTTCATTGTTCTGCTTGGATTTGATATTGGCGCATATGCGCAATCCTGGTATAATAACGGTCCCTATGCCGGTCTCGTCAAAGCAATCGTTAAAAGCCATAGCGGCGAAATTATAGCTGCTACGGATGGTGGGATTTATAGATTTCAAGATGAAAGTCAGGCGTGGAATTATAGGGGTGGCGGTAGAACTATATTGAACATTACTCTTGGCCCTGATAAGTATCTATTCACAGCATCATCAAATTTTGGCATTTATCGATCGGATAATGATGGACTGAATTGGGAACGCTTAAGTGCCCCACCGCCGACACCCGTGTATGATGTAACATATAATAATCAAGATCAAACATTATTGGCGGGCACGAAAGAAGGGTTATATTTTTCTGACGATTTGGGCGATAGCTGGGAAAGCGTAGACGATTCTTTATTGGCGGAAGCTTCAGTAGACCAAATCCTAATCACTAAAAGTAGAATAGTAGTGCGAACCGATTCCGGGATCTTTCAAAAAAACATTAAGGAGGCGGGCTGGAAATATGTGGGACATTCAGAAAAGGAAATCTTATACATAACAGAAGATAGTTTTGGTTCTCTATGGGCCTTTGTACGTTACGAGGGGCTTTTGCGCTTACGGCAGAACGCTACTGACTGGGAGTACAGAGGACTGAAAGATAATTACATCACTCATATTTTGTTTGCTTCAGATGGATATATTTATGCATCTGGCTCCACGCTGCACAAGTCAAATGACAATGGTGCTACATGGCACGACGTGCAATTCCCATATATTATTAATTCAATTTCCGAATTCGAAGGTAATAGCTTTTGGCTAGCCACAGAAAGATTTGGGATTTATAACACCGCCGATTTTGAAAGCTTTGATGAAAACAATACACTGCTTACCAATTTATTTCCTCTATCATTTAAAGAGGACGTCAATGCTAATCTCTATCTAACAAGCAGAAACGGGGTTCATATATCAAGGGATTACGGAGTATCCTGGGAGTCAGTATATACTCGTACCCGTGGCTTTTATTCCAGAAGCGATGCTAATGCTTTATCAACTGGTGAAATATTTTATGTAACATCACACGGTGAGATCTTTAAACAAAATGAAGCACAGGGCGAATGGATAGAAGTTTTTGACACTGGTACAAATTTTTACCCGTCGATTGCCGTATCCAGAAACGGTAAAATTTTCGTTAGTAGTGAAAAAGGGAAATTATTTAGGTCAACGAATCAGGGTGAGAAATGGGAAGAAGTCTTTTCTAAAGCTGATGAAAAGTTTTATGCGGTATCTGCCCTTAATGATACCATTGGTGTGGCATCGGACGATGGCATATACATCTCCGAAAACGGGGGTGATAATTGGCGGCACTCACTAATAGGAGAGTCTGTTTTCGACGTTATTATATCTCCAACCGGTTTATTCGTTTGCAAAAAAAATCGGGATGTAAAGATCTCGCACGACACAGGTCATACATGGGTTAGCATACATGATTCGCAAAGCGCAATTCAATCGCTTGCAGTTGATGAAGATAATAACATTTTTATTATCAAGAACTTTGATATTTTTTATTCAAAAGACCTTGGTCAAAATTGGGAGCAGTTTACGAATGAAGGACTGAAAACAAGTCCTGATGAAATTTTTTGTGCCACACAAGGCAGAATCTTTTGTCTAACCATTTATAATGGAATTTTTCAAAACATAAACCCCATTTCCCGAATAACAGTAATAAAGTCGAACATAGCCAAATACAGACTAATCTTAAAACTACCCCAACCCCTTCAATCCGTCAACCATAATTCATTATTCGTTATCCGTTACCAGCGACATCGATTTAAGCATTTACAATCTGCGCGGACAAAAAGTGGCTACGTTGGTTAATAAAAAACAAGCGGCGGGCCAATATGCAGTAGAATGGGATGCAGCAGGATTTGCCAGCGGCATATATCTCTATAAAATGCAAACTGAACATGGATTTTCCGTGGCCCGTAAACTCGTGTTGATAAAATAAACCTTGGCATGATAGCTGGCTTGGGTTTTCTTTATTGTTTCAACCGTTTGAGCGTTATTATAGGAAAGTGCAGAAATAGCCCTGCTTGAAAAAGCAAGAATCTCCCTGGCCCCGCATTGTTTATAAAACGCCGAAAGGAGGATTTACAATCCCACAAAGGATAAAACACATGGATGGCTATATTCATTAAAATGCGAGGTCATCATGAAAACTCTTGTTTTAACCTTATGCCTGGTAGTCTTTACTTTTGGGCAAGCGTTTGGAAAAACGTTACAGGTGCCGCAACAATTTAAAACTATCCAGGAAGCCATTAACGTTTCAGCGGATGGAGATCTTATTCTAGTTGCCGAAGGACACTATTTAGAAAACATCAATTTTCTAGGCAAGGCGATAACCGTCGCCAGCCATTTTGTATTGGACCAAAATAAGCTGCATATAAAGAGGACAATCATTGACGGTAGTAAACCCGGTAATCCGGATTTTGCGTCTGTCGTCTCTTTTATCTCCGGCGAGGATAGCAATTCAGTCTTATGTGGATTCACGATTACAGGCGGAACCGGCATGAAATTGCAGCTACCCGGATTTCCCGAAATGAGACTTGGTGGAGGTATTATCTGCTTCGCGTCGGGAGCGAAAATAAGCCATAACATTATTGAAAAGAACATTGTTAAGGGCAGCCCCTGGTGTATTGGTGGTGGCCTGGACAGCGCTCCGCCTGAATTCCCTCTGCCTCTTGTGGTTGAAAACAATATCTTCAGAGAAAATGAAGTATATGGCGAGACCATGGCAGACGGGGGCGGTTTATCCAACTATTTGCCCGGGCGTATCTATAAAAATGAATTCATAAATAACCTCGTTTTTTGCAAAGACGGTATAGCTTCCGGTGGTGGTTTATCCAGTTTTACCGCGCTTAACGCTCAAGCCGGCCATGTCTTAATTGCAGATAATATTGTGTCAAATAATAAGGCCATTTCAACCACCGGCGGGTCCATTGGAGGTATTGCAGGTGGTATGGAAATATGGGGCTTTAATTTTATGGTTCGCAATAATATTGTTTCTCATAATATTGTAAGCAGTGCCGTTGATGACAGTTATGGAGCAGGTGTTGTTTTGGACGTTCCCAACGAAACGGTTATACTGAAAAACAACGTAATATCTTATAATACATTTGAAGGATCGGGAGCCTGCCTTGGTGGGGCCTTAGCCATCTGGGACGGAGATGCAAATATTACAAATAATGTTCTTTCACACAACCAGGCGACAAAGGGCGGCGGTATTTATATCACTATCGAGAATACGGTAAGTAGGCCACTTGTGGTTAATAATACGATCTCCGATAATAAAGCAACAGTAGCCGGCGGCGGCCTTTATAGTCACAAGTCTAAACCCACCGTAATGAATTCCATTTTATGGCAAAACCACGCCCCTGTTGACCCGCAAATTTCGGTTGATGGGGGGAGCGTCTCCGTATCGTATTGCGATATACAGGGGAGTTGGCCGGGAACCGGTAACATCGACGCGGATCCTGTGATGCATAACAGCTCGTTTATGCTGGCGGCCATTTCTCCATGTGTTGATGGAGGAAACGTGCTGGCAATGCATGATGATCCTGAAAGTCCATTTAGACCGGGTTTTGCTCAACTACCGGCAAGGGGAACCGTACGGAATGATATGGGCGCATTTGGCGGGCCGGCATGTGCAGGATGGCATGAATTTGCCGGGGAGCTGAATAGTGAGCCACAACATCTTAGCGCACGAAACAGTATCCATACCGGTACATTCCCCAACCCCTTTAATAGTGTGACACGCATACAGTTTAGCCTCTATCGCCAGGCAGCCGTAAAGCTCGTTATCTACAATACCCTAGGACAAAAGGTCGCAATTCTTTTGGATAAACCCCTCCAGGCAGGTGAACACTCTGTCAGCTGGGACGCCGGCTATCTTGCCAGCGGCCTATATTTCTACGCGCTTTCGGTTGATGGAGTCAGCACCATCCAAAAACTGGTCTTACTTAAATAAGGGTGTCTCCGAGCGCCCCGGGGGTTCCCGGGGTGCCTCTTCCAACGCTTTTGGTAAGCAGCTTGAAAAGGCCGTGAACGCCGTTGCACGGGCCTTCGCGTGTTTGCACATTTGAAAAAGGTTATGTTCTAAAACTTAGCAGGGGTCGCAATGAAGTCGGATCTGTCATCGGACCGATTGGGTTCGTGCTTATTCTGTATTACGTAAGCGCGGAAGCACAGGGTGGTCCCGACACCACACTTGGTATCACTCTTGAGACTGGTTTTCCCTGCTAAAAAAGCAGCTATACATCCAACACGGGATACACAGCAAAGAGATATCATTTTTGTTGAGGCCAAAGGAGAGGATGAATTTTTAATGAAGTCCGGGGACAGATCGGGGAGATTTCTGCGGTGCTTTTGATATTTGTCCTGATGAAACGGTGAACGCGAACTAAAAAACCAACAAATGAGCTCTATCAGACAATACACATATCTGCGCCACTCATCCATTCGTCGTTACAAGTGGTAACATAATGGTAACATTTAGTGCAATTTTGGGCAAAAATGAGTAACTTTGCGAAAAATAAATACATGTCTTAAGTGTATAATAAACAATAGCTTGAAATGGTTTGAAAAGTTTGGGAAAAATGCTTCTTTCGGACTCAAAATCCGTTTCGGGTGATACCGAGTGGGGGTTCGAGTCCCACCTCCGGTACCAGTAAATACAAGGGTTTGCGACGATTTTAAGAAAACTGTCGCAGACCCTTTTTTTGTTAATTAGGCAACGTAAGAATAATAATATTACCGTGGTTATATCTATAATTTAGTGTATCGCAAGTTTATTCGGCGGCTTTGGCCAAGGCTGTAGAAAACCTGTTTAACCTCGCACACGTTGTAAATATTTACTTCTAAGCGTTCTGCAGGAAGACGTCGGGAGTAGTTTGGACATTGCTTTTTTGTTCCAGATTTTCTTTACCTGAAGATTTCTACCCATTTTTTGATATTGCGTATTTGCCGGAGGTTGGTTAAATATCACCTTTCCAACAGGGAGTAAACCTTTTGCCTGCAAATATTTTAGTGGTTGATGATGAACCGCAATTAGAACGGTTAATTCTTCAACGCTTTCGTAAACAAATTAAAAATAATGAATATATGTTTTCGTTTGCCGGCGACGGATTGCAGGCACTCGAAATGATCAACGGTAAGGGCGGTTTCGATGTGGCACTTACCGACATCAACATGCCGCGGATGGATGGTCTTACCTTTTTAAAACAAATTAAACAAAACGGAGGTTTGACTAAAACCGTTATCGTTTCCGCGTACGGGGATATGAAAAATATTCGCACCGCGATGAACAGAGGTGCCTACGATTTTGTTACCAAGCCAATAGATTTCGAAGACTTAACTACCACTTTGGAAAAGGCTCTTGAAGAAGTCAGGTATCTTAAAATGGCTGCAGAAATAAAAGAAGAGCTGAATACGGTACGCAAAGACCTGCTTGTCGCTCAGGACGTTCAGCAATCTATTATTCCTAATGATTTTAAAATATTTCCTGAAGCCAGCCCATACCAGCTTTATGCACGCATGATTCCCGCTAAAGAAGTTGGCGGTGATTTCTATGACTTTTTTAAAATAGACGAAAACAAAATAGGGATTGTTATTGCGGATGTTTCCGGAAAGGGCATGCCTGCGGCGCTATTTATGGCGATAAGCCGTACGTTAGTGAAGGCTGTTGCCTCAAAAGGAGAATCCCCCGCAAGTTGCCTTAGTCAAGTTAACGACCTGTTGAGCCAGGACAATCCACGATCCATGTTTGTGACGCTAATTTATGGGGTTCTGGATGTAGGAACCGGGCAATTTGAATATTGCAATGCCGGGCACAATCCTCCCTTTATTGTCACAGGAAACGGGAATGCCGGATATTTAGAAACAAAGCAGAATGTGGCACTGGGAATTGTGGAAGGTTTCGGGTATGCTTCCAATAAAATCGAATTGAATAAACATGATCTGCTATTCTTTTATACGGATGGTATCAGCGAAGCTATTAATAAAAATCACTCGGAATTTTCCGTTAGAAAAATCAAAGAATTTCTGGCACGATCTAACTCATTGCCTCTGACAAAACTTATAGATCAGCTTATAGTGGAGGTCCGGCATTTCTCGGAAGGTGTTCAACAATCCGACGACATCACAGCTTTGGCTGTACGCAGCGGCTAAGAATACTGCGGCATAGGTGAACGAAAAAGTGAAACAGTATTTAAGAATCACAATTGAGAATAAATTATCCGAAATTGAAACAGTCGTCGAAAAAATTGCTGCTTTTTGCAAAGCAAACAAACTTTCAGACAAAGTGGCAAATCATGTTGACCTGGCTCTGGACGAAATTCTGAACAATATTATAAGGCACGGCTATTCTGACAATGATCCACATGAAATCCAGATTATATTGAACTTGGAAAAAGATACTTTGCACATAGAAGTGGAGGATGACGGGAAGTCTTTTAATCCCCTGAAATCTGAGGAAGCAGATACAAAGAGCTCGCTGGAAGAGCGGGCAGTCGGCGGTTTAGGACTACATTTCGTGAAAAAATTTATGGATGGAATGGACTATCATTATGCAAATAAAAAAAATCGTTTAAGTTTAACCAAGAACATAACCAAGTGAGGAAAATTGGAAATTAGAAAATCAAAATCAGGGGATGTCACTATTTTGCAGCTTTCCGGCCGCTTAGATTCGAATACATCGCCCACGCTGGAAAAGCACCTGCAAGAATCAATTGAAACGGGCGAACACCAAATTTTGATCGATTTCGAGAAGTTGAATTTTATTTCCAGCTCCGGTCTACGGGTGCTGCTTTCTGCGGGTAAGCAGCTTAAGGGCGGCAGCAGAAAGCTAGTGCTATGTTCGCTCCAGGATCAAGTACGGGAAGTGTTTGATGTTGCCGGCTTTACGATGCTTTTCGCGATACACCCGTCTCATGAAGAAGCGCTGAAACAGTTTTAAAAACATCCTGTCTTAAAACTATATTCTTTATAAAAAACTCATACCACGCTCTTTTTGATTTCGAAATGAGGAAGGATCAGCATGTTTTGTGCGAAGTGTGGTTTTAATGTCGCTATTTATATCTTTTTTCCTTTGGTATTGTGGGTTCAGGCCGGGGACGTTTTTGTAATAGATAATAAAGTCGATAGCAAATCTCTGGGTAGCACTATTGAAGTTTTGAGAGATCCCGGAGGAAAGCTGTCTATCCTGGACGTTGCGGAACCTGGGTATGGCGGTTTTGTCGCATCCGAAATGGAGCAGCCGGGCTTTGGTTTTACAAACGACGTCTTTTGGGTACGACTGTCCGTTGTAAACCCGCAACCGGTGCCTATAGACTGGTATTTCGAGGTTGCATATCCATTAATCGATTCTCTTGATTTTTATCTCCCGCTTCAGGAGGGGGGCTACTTACACAAGCAGACAGGTGACCATCTTCCTTTTTCATCGCGCGACATCGATCATCGCAATTTCGTTTTTAATCTGAGCGAAATGCCTTCAGATACGTCCGTCTACTACGTGCGTTTTCGCACCAGCAGCTCAATGAATTTCCCATTGTTATTTTGGAGCAAAGAAGCCTTTTTTGAGGAAAACAGCCTTGAGACAATTGTGCTGGGTCTTTTTTACGGCGCGGTCATCATAATGATAATCTACAATATCTTTCTCTATATAGGTTTTGGTGACCGCAGCTATATTTATATTGTTTTATTTTTGCTTTCCTGGGGCTTGGCGCAGCTTTCACTAAACGGCCTGGCCTTCCAATTCATTTGGCCAAATTCCATTTGGTGGGCCAATGTTAATATTCCCTTTTTTATTTTTGGGTCTCTTTTAACGGCCACTCTTTTTACACGGTCCCTGCTGGGAATACCGACACAAATATCTGGCTGGGACAAAGTACTGAAATTATTGATTGTTCTGTTCGCGGCGGGTATGGTTTTTTCCCTACTCATCAGTTATTCCATAATCATACAGGTAGCTTCGGCACTTGGGATTGCTACGGTAATCGTACTTATGCTATGCGCCATGCAATCCGCAAAATTGGGTGTTCGCAGCGCATGGTTCTTCCTGGCCGCGTGGGGGCTTTATTTTCTGGGCACGATTCTGTTCGCCCTAAAATCATTTGGGGTTGTGCCTAGCGTATTTATTACGAATTGGGGTATCCAGCTTGGCGCCTCTGCCTTATTGGTTTTGTTTTCGATCGCTGTGCAAGACAGGATAAACAGCGAACGAAGGGAACGTTATTTTGCTCAGCAAGCAGCGCTGAAAAATGAGCAAAAACTCGTCCAGACTTTAAAGGAATCTGAGCATATTCTTGAGGAAAAAGTTAAGGCAAGGACCGCCGAGCTGGTTGAAAAAAACGCTGCGTTGAATGAAAAAACTGAAGAATTACAACAATCAGCCAAAGAGCTTAATACGCTGGATAGTATTGTTAAAGCGGTAAACCGGGAGGTCGAATTTAAAAATGTTATAAACGCGTTGCTGGAGCATGGCCTGAAGCTTTTCCCCCAGGCCCGGCAAGGCGCAGCGCTTATTTATGATATGCAATCAGACTTATATCGTTTTGTTGCAGCGGTCGGTTATGATTTACAGATTTTTCAAGACCGCAAGATGACGGTTGATGATATAAAAGCATCATTTTCCCGAATATCTGAAGAAGTTATAAAGGGCATCTACATTGTTCGTAGTTCTGAAAAGGACGACGCAGCCAATGTCTTCAACCTGACGCAATCTAAAACTGTGCTGGCAATGTCCATAAGCCTGGAAGGGCAGCTTGCCGGTTTTCTGCTATTCGATAATGACGAGATTCCCGACGCGTTTGACCATTCCGATGCGCACATGCTTAGCAGATTCCGGAGTCATGCCATTTCTGCTTTTGCCAAGGCGAGGTTGCTGGAAGAAATGAAATTTGTAACGGCTGAAATAATGAAGACCCAGGACCAGCTCATTGTCCAGGAAAAAATGGCTTCTTTGGGAGTGCTGACCGCCGGCGTTGCCCATGAGATAAAAAATCCCCTTAATTTTGTAAATAATTTTGCTGAAGGCTCAGCTGATTTAACAGAAGACCTGGCTGAGTTGATTAAGAACAACAAAGACGATATTCCTTCAGACCTGTTTAACGAACTGGATGAACTGATTAACGATCTCAAACAAAACGCTATTGATATTTTGGACAATGGAAGGCGAGCGGACAGAATTGTACGCAGCATGATGGACCACGCCAGGGATAGCAGGGGAGAAAAAGAGTTTGTAAATCTAAACGAATTAATGGATGAAAATATTAACCTTGCCTATCACGGTTATCGCGCTCTCGATTCCAGCTTTAATACAGAAATAGAAAAAGCCTATGATGAAAACATGGAGCCTGCGCTTATTATGCAGCAGGATGTCGGCCGGGTTATGCTTAATATCCTGAATAATGCCTGTTATGCTATCGCACAAAAAATTAAAGAAGCCGGCGATAGCTACAAGCCAAAATTAACCATAAGGACATGCTATAAAGATCCCGATATCGAGATTAGGATTCACGATAATGGTCCGGGCATTGCCAAAGATATCAGGGAAAAAATATTTAGCCCGTTTTTTACAACAAAGCCAACGGGTGAGGGCAATACGGGTCTTGGTTTGTCTATCAGCTATGATATTATTGTTCAGCAACATCACGGAAAAATAAAGGTGGAGAGTAATCCCGGTGAGTACACCGAATTTATTATTACCATCCCCAAAGGCGATCGTTGAAGCTGAAATTTTTCACCGACTAAAGTGAGGAAAAAGGCATGCAGCAAAGTGCAAAAACAAATCTAAAGAAGCGCCCAAAGGTCGGGGTTGTTGTCGGTAGTGGTGGCATGAAAGCGCTTGCCAGCATTGCGTTATTTGAGTTTTTAGAAAAAGCCAATATCGAAGTAGATTTGCTTATTGGCTGCAGTGGTGGCAGTAGTGTAGTGGCTTCGTGGGCCTGCGGAAATAAGGCTGAAAAACTTAAAGAATTCGGTAAAAAATATTGGGGCAATAAAGACCTGCTCTCAAAGACAGACTACCGTACGCTTCTTTCTATTGCCGGGCTGCCGTTTGGACGCTTTGATAAAAGCCGTGGCCTCATAAAGCCGGAGCGTGCCAAAAAAGCTTATAAAGAGATGTATGGCGATACGCTTATTGAAGATTTGGAAATCAAAACCATGTTTCAAACAACAGATGTTCTAAGTGGTGAGCCGGTTATGCTTTCTGCCGGTCTTTTGCGTGACGCTGTCTATGCCTCCGGCGCTCTTTTTCCCTTGCTGCCTCCCGTCAAAATCGGAGAGCGCTGGCTAATGGATGGCGTTTACAGTTCACCGCTGCCTGTAATGGAGGCTGTAAATCAGGGCATGGACGTAGTAATTGCAATGACCTATGAAGAACGTACGCAGGAAGAATCCCGGAACTTTTTACAATATTTCATGCGCAGCGTCGGTTACTCGCAATTTTGGCAGCAACGAAGCCAGGTAGCTTTGTCGGTGGATATGCACCACCATGAGATCGTTTTCATCAACGTTATATTTGACAATTTTATTAGTCTGCGCTCTACACGACGTATTCCTGAAATATTGGGCAATGGGCAACAAGCAGTTGAAGCGAAAAAGGACGAAATCAATTTGGCCATAAACAGTTTTGCCAGATAGCGGATCGGGGGCTTAAGACGCCGATTTACTTGCTTTAAACCATGCGTTGATATAGACTTAACGAGTTTTGAGCTTTAATGGCGCTTTCGGATTAACACCTTAATCGAAAGAGAAAAATATGAGCGATAATATGAAGCTAAAGATGACGCTTCCTAAAATACCAGACATTGAGCTGGTGGCCATTGAAGCGATGGACCGAATGGCAGCGCATATGGGCATTCCGGAAGCAAAAATCAATGAAGCCCATATCCTGGTAACGGAAGCAGTGATAAATGCCTTTGAACATTCCGGCCAGAAAAACCCGCTTGTGCGTCTTGAATTTACAATGACCCAGCAAAATTTAAATATTTTTGTCCGTGATTATGGGAAGGGGTTTAAGCCCGGAAAAGTTGCAAAACCGGACATAAAGAAAAAAATAGGATCCGAACATAAACGTGGATGGGGTCTTAAATTAATGGAATCCATGTCGGACAATTTCCAGATTGAATCCGATGAAAACGGAACAAAGATAACAATTATAAAGAATCTGCAATAACAAGGAGTTTTGATGGAAGCGGAATTCAAGCTCACCTCTGAAGTGATAGGTGATGTACTCGTTATGCACACCAGTGGTTATATCAATAACGAGGGTGGGGAAAAGATTTCCGATGAATTTACACCCCATTTTGAAAACGGGATAATCAAGGTGATACTCGATTTAGAAAAGTGCAAAGTTGTAAATTCCATTGGTATTTCTTTCCTGATCGAGGTTATTGAAAAGCTTAGTGAAAATGATGGAAAGCTTGTTTTCACAAATCTTGATCCGGCAATTGAAAAGACTCTTTCGATAATGGGGCTTTTTAGTTTTGCCGATAAGGAACCCACAGTAGAAAAAGCACTTGAAAAATTCGCATGATATGGAGTCAGATTGTCAGATATTATTGACCGCCTTCTTCTGCAAAGTGCGGCATTTCAGGAAAGCTCCGCCATTTTAAACCAGGCCCGTAGTCTCGAAGACCTGGCCAAAAAGTTCTTCCAGGTGCTTCGTGGTAATCTGCTTGTCGTAAACGCTTCCATTTACTACCGGCGCAGTGAGAATGCTTCGTGGAAAATGATATTCGCCAAAACGCCGGAATCTATTATTCCCCTGGATGATATTCCTTCGCCCGAAAACAATCTGGAAATTAAACACATCGATGATGAAACTAATAAGTTGTTGATTTTCCTGCCTTTAAGAGATAAGAGTGCGTTTCAAATTTGTCTGGGTTCAAAACTTGATAAATCATCCTATCGTGAGTTTGATACAGTATGCCTGCAGATTTATCTGCAACAGTTGGACAATGCCTATCGTTTTTATATTTCCCGTCAAAAAGAAAAAGAGTTAATATTTGAACTGAACCACCGGGTTTTACAGCTTAACAGCCTTATTGATACCGGTATCGAACTGTCAAGGTTGCAAGAGGGTGATCAGCTCCTCCGCCTGGCCCTGGAACGCGTGCTGGCTTTGACAAACGCCTCTAAAGGCCTGCTAAGGATTAATTCAGGACCTAAGGTGATTCATAAAGAATATTTTCCGAATCATTTTAAGTCGCGGGAATTGGAAAAAAGTAGCTATAAAATCTCCACCGTTTTTACATTTAATGATAAGAAGTACAGCTTTTTCCTTTTTGAAAAAGAGAGCAGAAAAGGGCGCGTCGAGTTTGACGCAACCGATCAATTATTGCTGGATGCTTTTGCCAGACAGGTCCTGGCATCGCTTGAAAATCACTACCTCTATGAGCAATCCCTGGAAAAGGAAAGAATAGATAGCGAGATATCTCTTGCCGGGGCCATTCAAAAACGGCTAATTCCGGAAAAATTACCCGTAATCGACGGCTATGACCATTTCGCTGTAAACATCCCGACAAAGTTTATCGGTGGCGATTACTATGATTGCATCGCTCTCGATGACGGGCGTTATGTATTTATTATGGCCGATGTTTCCGGCAAAGGCGTTGCTGCCGGTTTGCTGGTAAGCACGTTACAGGCTTCGGCGCACGCCTATGTGGATGGACCGTTTGAACTGGAATTATTGGTACATAAACTCAATGAGGTAGTACACAATGCTGCTACGCTGGAAAAATATATTACGGCCGTATTTGCTGTTCTTGATCCAAAAACCGGAGAACTTATCACAGTAAACGCCGGGCATAACCCCACTTATTTGCTCCGCAATAACAAATCTATAGAAGAATTAAGAACAGGCGGCATACCTCTTGGAATGATGAAGACTGCGCATTATGAAAGTGCGCACACTTTTCTAAATACCGGTGATAGCATACTTTTTTATACAGACGGGGTGACCGAAGCTATGAATGAACAGGACGAAGAGTATGACGACGTTCACCCGATTAAAGAATTCCTTGTTAAAAATAATGCATTAACTGCAGAAGAGTTTATTAATACATTGTTGCATGATCTGGATGAATTTACGGGAGATACCGACCAAAGCGACGATATTACGGCCTTATTCTTAAAAAACGCCGGCACTACTTAACTTTAATAATGACAAAAGTTATATCATCATCCTGGCTTCTACCGTTCATCCAGGCATCTCCTGCCTGAACAAGTTTTTGAATGATCTCATTTGGCTTTTCTTTTACCTGGGCATTGAAATGATCTTTTACCCTGGAGTAATCAAACATTTCATCATTATGGTTCATTTGCTCCGGCAGCCCGTCGGACATCAGCAGCAGAACATCACCGCTTTTCAGCTCCATTTCAGTGGACTGGTATTTTGCGTTGCGCATGGCGCCAAGGGGCATACCCTGAATTAATATTTCCTCTATTCCACCATTATTGCTGTTATAATAAAACAGTGGTGGCATACCCGCACTGGTAAGTTGCAGTTTTTTGCCTTCTATTTTTAAATAGCTAAAGGACATTAGAATACGGCCCAGTTTAATCTCCTTGATGACACTGCTACAATGACTCATAAATTCCTTTAAACCAAGCTTTGAGGAATCGGAAGTAAAAAAGCCCTTCATCAGCGTTACCATTGTACCTGCCTGCAAACCGTGGCCGGTAGCATCTCCAAAAGCAACATATAAATCATTACCTTTTGTAATGAAGTCGTAGTAGTCTCCGCCAACTTCGGTAGCGGTGCGCATATAAGCAGCTATTTCTAAATGGGGAAGGGCAGGCAACTCCTTCGGTAGCATGGAGAGCTGTAACGCCCTTGCTTCTTCAAGCTCTTTTGTTTTACGCTCGTTCTCGATCTGAAGAACACGCTTTTCCGCTTCCGCAGCTTTAACGCGCAGCGCCGATTCCCGGATCTGCGCCTTTTGCTCACGACGGTTGATCTCAACCCGGCGAATAACGTATAACGCTCCAAAAAAGATAATGAAATAAGCGGCGTAGGCGATCTTCGTTTCCCACCATGGTGGAGATATCAGGATATTCAATGATCGGCCTTGCTCGTTCCAGATATTATCATTGTTTGAACCGAGGACCCGGAGTTCGTAGCTGCCCGGCGAAAGATTTGTAAATGTTACCGTCCTATTATTTTCTAACTGAATCCAGTTTTCGTTGAAACCCTCCAGCCTATAGCGATAACGATTCTCCAAATTGTTGTGAAAACTCAGCGCGGCAAATTCCAGGGAAATAATATTGTCTTTGTAGCTGAGAAAAATACTATCGCGCTCCGAGATTCCATTTTCTAATATGGGCTTGCCCTCTTCATCATCCGTGTTATAATGTAAAAACTTGGTAAACGCGATGGGCGGTATATACGTGTTGGGTTTAAGGCTATCCGGGTTAAAGACATTAAAGCCGTTTGCTCCACCAAACAATAAATTTGCCGTATTCGGGTCTTTTGCAAACGCATTTTGATTGAATTCATTACTCTGCAGGCCATCTTTGTAGTAATAGTTTTTGAAACTCTCTGTTTGCGGATCAAACCGCGATAGTCCATTATTTGTGCTTAGCCACAGATGTCCGTTGTTGTCTTCTACGATACCATACACAAAACTATTTGTTAAGCCATCGGCTTCCGTATAGTTTATGAAATTATTAGAAGCAGGCTGATATTTACTAAAACCTTTTGTTGATCCTGCCCAGATCGTTCCTTTGCTGTCCTTAAAAACAGTAATAATATTGTCATCGCTTATGCTTGTAGAGTCTTCCGGGATATTTTTGTAATGGCGAAACTTTTGTGTCTTTTTATCAAAGACATTTAAACCACCGCCAAACGTACCCACCCATAAACGGTCGCCGTCATTGGCCAAAGACCAGGTAGCATTTGAACTCAGAGCTTCAGCATCGTTTTCCCTGGCTGTAAAACGGGTTATATCTCCATTGCGTCTGTCCAGCCGATTTAATCCTCCACCGTACGTCCCTATCCAGATAATTTCCCCGCGGCCTTCGGCAATGGCATACACCCGGTTATCACTTAATGAAGCGGAATCATTGGGATTATGTGTGTAATGGGTGAAGGTATTGGTTTTAGGGTTAAAGGCATCAAGCCCGCTGCTGAACGTGCCAATCCAGATAACGCCTGTGCGGTCTTCAAAAAGAGAAACGATGGAATTGCTTAAAATGCTGTTTGGATTCAGTGGGTCATTTTTGTAATGGCTGAATTTCTTTTTGGTATAGTTAAATCTATTAAGACCGCCGTTTCTTGTTCCTGCCCAGTAGTTCCCGTTACTGTCAGCCAGCAAAGATATAATATCATTATCACTGAGGCTATTTGGGTTTTTGGGGTCGTGCTTATAATGCTCAAACGCGCGGGCAGAAGGGTTAAAGTAGTTAATACCGCCTTGATTTGTACCAACCCATATAAGACCGGCGCGATCTTCATAAATTGAGAAAATAAAATTATCGTTTATGCTTGTAGGATCGTCCGGGTCATTCTGGTAGGTCGTAAAACTTCCGGAGCTTTTATCAAAACGGCACAACCCGCTGCGAACAGTACCGATCCAGAGATTGCCCCGGGAGTCCTCAAATATTGGCCATACCCAATTATCCGGCAGGCTCAAAGGGTCATTGGCATCGTTACGGAAATGGCTAAAATTGCCGCTATCTTCATCAAGCTTATCCAGGCCGCCAAAAGTGGCAATCCATAAATCACCGGCACGATCCCGCAAAACCGAGTACACTTTGTCGTCGCTTAGGCTGGCCGGGTCGTCAGGATCATGACGGAATGTTTTTGTTTCCTTATTTTGCGGGCTTGTAATTGTTAATCCCACCGGCTGGCCCAGTCCGCCTTTCCACACGTTGCCGTTTTCTTCATATAGTGCAGCACGGACGGTGTTTCCACGCATGCCACCCAAGTCCAGGTTTTTGCCATCGATAACTTTAAAATGTTCGTTTTTTGCATCAAATCTGTGCCAGATTCCACCCTGCGTTTCGATATAAAGCACGCCTTCAGCGTTTTCGAAAATAGAAAAAACAAAGTTCTCTCTAAGCGATAGAGAATCGCCCGGGCTGTTTTTGTAAATCTTAAATTCATAACCATCATAGCGGTTTAACCCATCCTGTGTGCCAAACCACATAAACCCTTTACTGTCCTGTAAAATCGTCGTAACCGCACTTTGCGAAAGGCCGTCATCTACGGTTAAATGGTTAAAACGGATATGGTCCTGCGCCAACAATGTAGAATAGAGGAAAAGGGCAAAAAAAACTATGGAGGCAATCGTACTGGGCATAATACTGGTCCTGTATAAGAGATAATGAATGGGAGTGAGTAAGGAAATATAATCCAAACGGCTTCTAAAAAAAATATCCCCCGGAAGACGGGGCAACCAGGGGATAGTAGGCTATTTCATAAGCAGAAGCTTTTTGCTTGCCTTAAACCGCCCGCTGACAATCCTATAAATGTATACTCCACTGGCTAATCCACTGGCGTCCCAGTCTACACTTTGATAGCCCGCATTTACTTCGCCGTTTACCAGCGTAGCTACCAAATTCCCAAGCATATCATATACCTTCAAAGTAACGTGACTTTTTTCGGGCAGCTGATATTCTATCCGCGTAACAGGATTAAAGGGGTTGGGATAGTTTTGCCCCAAGCCGAATGTCTCCGGCAGCAATGAGTAATTGTTATATCCGGCCAGACCTTTTTTCAGGTTTGCACCAAGAGCATTCATCGAGAATTTCCAGGCGTTGGTAAGGTGGTTAAAAATATAGGTGTAATTATCCTGCTTGGAATCGTCAATTGCTTTACCGATCTCAGTGTTGGCGTTCTTGATCAGCTGTTCGCAGTTAGCTTCCTGGCAGGCACCGTCTTCCTCAGCCTCATCCCGCACGATGACGGCTAACTGATAAGAACCTTGCTTGAGGTTTTCTATGGACTCGTCTATAGAAATTCCATAGCCGGGATCACCGATATAGGCGTATATGTCGTTCACAGCCTGAGTAATCTTATCGTAAAAATCCAGGCCTTTGTTGCTCTTTAGATGATCCCCGTCTTGTTCAAAATACCCCAAAGCGCTTTCGATAAGGGAAATCGCATTGCTAATGTCCCTTTTGGTTTTTTTGTCCAAACTACAATCCTTGTTAGAAGGACAATATTCATCCATTATGCCATTTAGCAAGGCAAGAGCCCGTTCTATATAAAGCTTTCCGGTCAGCTCTGTTGGCTGCACAAAAGGCGATATAAAAAATGAATGTTCCGTGGTAATAACATACTGGCTATTGTTGGCATCAACGGTTTCATTATTGTCAGAAGCAATGACGCTTACATCGTAATTGCCGGTGAGCGTGGTTTCCAAAGTAAGTTCATAAATGCCATTTCCGACATGCTGTAGGGGGCCAACAACGAGCTGTCCGTCTGGAGAAGATACCTGGATTCCCACCAGGGCATCGGTAACCGGTTCGCCCACGGTTTTGGTATGATCGTCCAGTCCCGACGTTTCGCCACCCTGCAAAAGCGTAGCAGAAAATGTAACTTCAACAGGGATCGGATCGTTGTTTTCATCGTAGTTTAAAACATAGCGCTCCTGATTGGTTTTAAAATCGAGTACCAGGTCTGCTTCATTAGCCATGTACACCCGCACAGGTTCCGTCGAATCGGGAGGAACGTCTTCCAGGATGGCGTATGTCCAGGCACCCAAACCCGGATTATTTATCCTGAAGAATTTAAACGGATAGTTTTGTCCTGCATCATAACCGTTAAAAAACTCTATGTCATACGGAGACATCATATAATTGGCTTCGGTAATGGCCTCCGGTGGCAATGTCCCATTGGGATCGGTCACAAAAATACCGGGCGGCAGCAACACTAAAGAATATTCGCTACCCTGCCAGGAAAGTCCCATTTCCAAAGTGCCACCTTGCCAAGACAGTCCTCCTTGCCATGTTAAGCCACCCTGCCAGGTCAGCCCGCCTTGCCATGATAAACCGCCCTGCCAGGTCAATCCACCTTGCCAGGATAATCCTCCCTGCCAAGTTAAGCCCCCTTGCCAGGTCAGCCCGCCTTGCCAGGTGAGGCCTCCTGCAAACAATTCGCTGCTGATCTCTTCGGAAAGATAAGAAACTTGCAAACCAAGCAATCGCAGCCAGATGATATTCATTGCCGTAGGTATTTCCGTGGCGCTGGCAATTTCATAATACTCACCGCCCGTTTCGTTGGCCAGCCAGCTCATCAATTCCTGGCCTTCGGTAAGCTCGTCAAAACCAAGCGTAAAAACCCGTATTTCCGGATCGATGCTCAGGTCGGTTATTAAAGAAAAGGGCGAAATCTCTCCGGCGCTAAGGAGAATAATTATCTTCTTGTTCGTAGAAGCGGACGAAAATAGTTGCTCAGCTGTGACGATTTGGTCTGCAAGGTTAGAAGAGTGGCTTGGCTCCAGCGCGGCTAATGCTGCAATCTTATTATTGAAGTTATTGCCCAGCGGTTCACTGTTGTTGCCATTTACCCAGCCGATACGGTCGCCGGCTCGCAATTTATACACCAGTTCCAGGGCGCCGTTCTTGGAAGGAGAGAAGGCGTTGAGAACATCTTCTGAGGTGAAATTTGTGGTACCATCAAAAACGAGAGCTATATCGTAATATACATCCCCGAGATTGCTGTAAATATTATTAATACCGCCCACATCATAGTCGGTTATGTCAGCCTGGTTTGTGTATCCGGCTGGATAGAGGGTTCGTTTATAAGTTTCACCTACATCAATACGGCCATACATCGTGGCCGGCTGATTGTTGTTTTTCATGGCCGGTGTATAGTTAAAATCACCGGGATTATATAAATCCGCCAGACCGGAATAATGGCCGATTTCATGCGTGGCGACATTTTCAACATCAACATACGCCTCATCGCCATTATCAGCCCACTCGAATGTCGTTCCCGTGGTAAGCGAAACAGGCTGACCGTTAAAGGCAATATCAATGTCCACCATTTCGCCCGTTAAGGCGTTGTAGCGAACGCGCGTAACCGCCAGGACGTTACTGGGCGCGCCTGTAGAGTCTTCCCATTGTTCCGTTGTAGGAAACCACACAATGTTGTTAACACCATCGGCATTGCCACCCCATTTTTCCGTCGGCTCATAAAATTTACGGTCATATTGAATCTGCTCCAGGGCCGACCATGTTTGAAAGCCCCGCTCAACGGCGTCATCAAAGCCGCGCGACACCACAGAAGACGCGATTTGAAAGTCGCCTTTGCCTTCCTTCCAGTGCAGCGGAATGCCGGATAAGGTTTTGTTCACAATATAATGATCTCCGTCATCCAGGCTGAGGGCAATGGGTTCTGAAAACTCCGATGTACTCAGCGTATTGCCGGAAGCATCCAATCTCGTGGCTGTGGCACTTATCTGTTCGTTCGCTTCAACCGATATATCCTTTAAATTGGCTGCTATTTCCGCGGAACCGCTGATGTCGGCCGTTGTGGTTATTTCGGCCAGGAACCGTTTTCCTTCCCGTACCGCTGACGATGTGTTGGCAAAAAACTGGATCTTGTATTCGGTGCCGGCTTCTCCGCTCAGCTCACCCTGGATGTAACTTCCACCCTTTATGGCGGCCAGCTGGTTGTCATCTTTCCAGGAATAGGCCAGGTGCAGAGCAGGATATGGTTGATTATCGTTGGCTCCTTCAAGCAGTACTATGCCCGGAGCATTGTTATCAAAGATAGAGTTGTTTAGGATCGAATTGGCTGTACCTGATGCCACACGCACACCACCGCTATTGCCTGATATGGTATTTTGAGTGGCGCTGTTGCCTGTCCCGCTTATTACGAGACCATTGCCCGTATTATTTTGAATTTCATTGCCGGAAAGACTTTGGTTGTCTGCGATTAAAGCGATACCGTCCCCTGAATTATCCCGGACATTATTATTGGAAATGGTGGCGTTACCGTTTGTCATATGCACACCACCGTTTGCATTAAAAGAAATCTCATTACTGGAAATAACTGCATCGGCGGGCGTATCCAATTGCAAACCAGGACCGGAGTTTTCCGACACCAGGTTATTTGTAAACGTACCGCTGCCCGCAGAGACTAAAATACCTCCGGCGCTGTTATTTGTAATGGTGTTATTTTGGACCAGGTTTTCGCCGCCATTTGATTCTGCAACGCCATAGCCGGCATTGCCTGAAACCGTGTTTGCTGATACTGTACCAACATTGTTGCCGGACGCGGTAATCGATATACCATCGGTTACCGAATTTATGATTAGATTATTATTAATGTGGTTACTAGACGAATTTACCTGGATCCCGGCGATCGTGTTGCCAGACAGGCTGTTTTCACCGCCCGAGTTAAGAATTAGGCTGAAACCGGCCGTGCTGCTAAGATGAAGGCCCTGTAAATCTGAATGACCGGCTTCTATGGTAAGACTTCCGTAAGCGCCGGTAATGTTTACTACCGGTGAGCCATCATACCCGGACTGTGTAGTCCCATCCAGGGAAACGGGATCCGTTACGACTGGTAGTTCCGATAAAGGTTCGATAACAGGAGACTCGTTTTTAATGTAAAAAAAGATTGTTTCTTTACCTGCGGAAGCATTTGTTTCCTGCAATGCCGACCTCAATGTTACGACGCCGTTTGACGACGAAGCGTCACCGTCTCCGCGCGTATTATCCGGGGCATCAGCCGCAGAAGTAACGACGATAAAATTAAGATCTTTGCTCGGCACAATATCAACCAGATCCTGCACATAAAGATGGTTTTTAAAGCCCGACAAATCGTGTAAGGAGCCGTCAGTGTTCAGTTCGTTGAATGACCATTGCCCCGCAAGAAAAGGATTCAGCGATGAAGGGAAAGGCTCGGCGGGATTGCCGTTGCCACCGGAACCGTTAATGTTATTGTCGTTGAGGGCGGTTTTAAAGATCCTTATTTCATCAATTACCCCTTTAAAGGCTCCTTCGGATGATTTGCCGATATACAAACCGCTTTCTGAATCGGTGGTGTATCCCGCAGATATATTTACATTGCGGCTATCCGCGAGCCTGCCATTCAGGTAGATTTTTAGAGTGTTTCCATCGTATGTGCCGCTAAGTTCCGCCCAGCCGAAAGCGTCAAATTGAGATGTTACTACCGCAACAGAATTATCTACCGTGAAGTAACCCCTGTTATTTTTAATGTACATCGAGAATGTCGTCCCGTCCGCGACACGACGATAAACGACGGGTACCTCAACGTCAATCGGCGTTTCACCTATTAAGTAAATCCAGGCCTGAACGCTGATCTGGTTTTGAGCCGCCGTGCTGTTAAAAAAACTAAATCCCTCCTGGTTGGCATCGCTGTTAAAGGGTGATCCATCCATTACAAAAAGCTGTGTGGTTGTGCCATTAAACTGAAAAGCGTTGTTTCCGGTTTGAGAAAAGGCATCTGATAGAGCCAAGATTGCAAGAATTAGAAAGACCGGGATCGTTCTTAAACTGAGAAAAAGTTTCATGATGTTTACCCTCATCTAATTGTCGAAATTGTAGTTTGAAGAAAGCTATTGCTGTTTTTCGACAATACTTTTTATACGAGCTTTTAGCGTTTCAATATTTATATTAGAGGTGGTAGTTTTTTCATTCGTTTTCTCGTCGGTAACGAGAGCGATCTTTCCGTTTTCACCGCTTAATACTTTGTATTCTTTTCCATCCGGCCTCTTTTTTAAGAAAACGAGTACCTCCTCCTCCGTTGCGAAAGAGGGCATATGTGAATACAGCTCACCGACTGCACCAACTTCGCCCCCCGGATAAACAATTTTAACAGAAGAAGGGTCGTCATTACCTTTTAGATATTCATCAACTTTGACAGTTGCCGTTGTATAGATCCTGCTGCCGGTTTTATCCCAGGCAGATTCTGTTTTGGAGACTTTGCCAATAACAATAACTTCCGCCTCCTCAGACATTTTGTTGATCATTTCCGCTTGCTTTTGTGCCAGAAGCGGTGTTACGAGAAAAACAAATACAATTAGCCACAGAAGTCGATTAAGGTTATACATAACAAAGCTCCCACTGAAAGTTATGAACGTTCTTTACCGCAGCATATCAGATATAAAAGCAGGTGTGATGGCCCGCAAGATACCAAAACATTGGCGGTGTCCAAATAAAAAAAGCTGTTTAACTTTGGGCGGGAACTTAGTGTGATGACGGTCACATTTGCTTTTTGCGACAGCAAACGCCGTGAAAAAAGCTTGCTGAAACATTGTTTCTTATTAAGGGTGTTCTTCTTTGTTGCACGATGGAAGCTAAAGGGCGGTTTCAAACGGCACCTGTTGCTATTATGCGACAAATACCTATGTAATTGCCGTCGTAAAATTGAGACTTCGAAAATGGTCTTTGTTATTGGGGAGGCGTTAGTAGTCGCACCTAAGTGCTTATAAATAATTGCTTTACGCAGTTATAATTTATTTAATAAAGGGTTTTGTAGCTTTTGGTGGCACACCGTTTGACCTGACTAAGGATCAAAATATCAATAAAAGGTCATTGGGGAGGGCACCATGAGGCACTCAATATTTAGTATTGTTTTTTTTGTTTTCTGCAGCATTTCTTCACTTTTTGCCGGCCAGATTTCCTGGAACAATGTAAATGGCGGTAATTGGAACGATCCGGCTAACTGGACGCCCAATGCCGTCCCATCTGCTTCAGATACCGCCTATGTAACGCTTGATGGAAGCTATACGATTACGGTCGATGCAAACGTTAATATTGAGCGGCTTGAGCTGGGTGCATCCAGCGGAACACAGACGCTCTCCTCAGACGATTTTATTATTGATGTTGCTTCTGAAGCGGTCATTAACACAAACGGTATACTTGACCTTTCGAGGACGACACTTAACGGCAACGTGAATGTTACGAATTACGGAACGATTATCCTGACCCGCGACAACACCCTCAATGTAGACATTGACAATTATGGCACCATCGATGTGCAGCGCAACAACAACAGCATGACGGGCCAGCTGACCAGCCAAAGCGGTTCTTTACTTGATATTAACGTGGTAACAACCCGCCAGGCGCAGATCACCTTTGACAACGGCTTTGTCAACAACGGGCAGATCGAGATGTCCAGCAGCTATGCCAGCAACTCCTACCACAGTTACCTGACCGTCACTAACGGCACGCTTACCAACGCGGCTGGCGGCAGCATCACGGTGTTGGGCGGCTACGGCCAGCGCTATCTCAATGGCCAACTGGACAACCAGGGCCTGCTGGATGTTGATTATACGTTGCATCTACAGGGTGCGGCGGCGACACATGTAAATACGGGCACAATCGACATTGCGTCGGGACGGGCACTGATCGTGGAAAGCACCTCGTTTGCCTACAACGGCGGCACGGTCAACGGACCAGGTCGCATCGATTTTGATGCCTCGACGGCTACCTTCAATGTGGCGGTTCTCCCTGATGTGTTGATGACCTTCATGGATTCGGAACTGGCCGCACCGGCGACGCTTACCAGCAACGGTACGCTTCGTCTTTATGCGGGAAATACCATCTCTGCGAGCATCGACAATTATGGCACCATCGATGTGCAACGCAACAACAACAGCATGACGGGCCAGCTGACGACACAGGCCGGTTCGCTGCTGGATGTTAACGTGGTAACAACCCGCCAGGCGCAGATCACCTTTGACAACGGCTTTGTCAACAACGGGCAGATCGAGATGTCCAGCAGCTATGCCAGCAACTCCTACCACAGTTACCTGACCGTCACTAACGGCACGCTTACCAACGCGGCTGGCGGCAGCATCACGGTGTTGGGCGGCTACGGCCAGCGCTATCTCAATGGCCAACTGGACAACCAGGGCCTGCTGGATGTTGATTATACGTTGCATCTACAGGGTGCGGCGGCGACACATGTAAATACGGGCACAATCGACATTGCGTCGGGACGGGCACTGATCGTGGAAAGCACCTCGTTTGCCTACAACGGCGGCACGGTCAACGGACCAGGTCGCATCGATTTTGATGCCTCGACGGCTACCTTCAATGTGGCGGTTCTCCCTGATGTGTTGATGACCTTCATGGATTCGGAACTGGCCGCACCGGCGACGCTTACCAGCAACGGTACGCTTCGTCTTTATGCGGGAAATACCATCTCTGCGAGCATCGACAATTATGGCACCATCGATGTGCAACGCAACAACAACAGCATGACGGGCCAGCTGACGACACAGGCCGGTTCGCTGCTGGATGTTAACGTGGTAACAACCCGCCAGGCGCAGATCACCTTTGACAACGGTTTTGTTAACAACGGGCAGATCGAGATGTCCAGCAGCTACGCCAGTAACTCCTACCACAGCTATCTGACCGTCAACAGCGGTACGCTGAGCAACGCAGGCGGCGGCAGCATCACGGTGTTGGGCGGCTACGGCCAGCGCTATCTCAACGGGGAACTGGACAACCAGGGCTTGCTGAATATTGATTACACACTGCGTCTGCAGGGCTCTGTGGCCACACACAGCAACACGGGCACAATCGACATCGCATCGGGACAGGCGCTGAGCGTGGAGAATACCTCATGGCAATTTGACGGCGGCAGTGTTATCGGTGATGGCCGCATCGATTTTGACGCATCGACGGCTACCTTCAATGTGGCGGTTCTTCCCGACGTGCTGATGACCTTCATGGATTCGGAGCTGGCCGCGGCGGCCACGCTTACCAACAATGGCACCGTACGTCTTTATGCCGGCAATACGATCTCCGCCGACATCGACAACTATGGCACCATCGATGTACAGCGTAACAACAACAGCATGACAGGGCAGCTGACCACGCAAAGCGGTTCTTTACTTGATATTAACGTGGTGACCACCCGCCAGGCGCAGATCACCTTTGACAACGGCTTTGTCAACAACGGGCAGATCGAGATGTCCAGCGGCTATGCCAGCAACTCCTACCACAGTTACCTGACCGTCACTAACGGCACGCTTACCAACGCGGCTGGCGGCAGCATCACGGTGTTGGGCGGCTACGGCCAGCGCTATCTCAACGGTGAACTGGACAACCAGGGCCTGCTGGATGTTGATTATACGTTGCATCTACAGGGTGCGGCGGCGACACATGTAAATACGGGCACAATCGACATTGCGTCGGGACGGGCACTGATCGTGGAAAGCACCTCGTTTGCCTACAACGGCGGCACGGTCAGCGGACCAGGTCGCATCGATTTTGACGCCTCGACGGCTACCTTTAATGTGGCGGTTCTCCCTGATGTGTTGATGACCTTCATGGATTCGGAACTGGCCGCGCCGGCGACGCTTACCAGCAACGGCACCGTGCGTCTTTATGCCGGCAATACGATCTCCGCCGACATTGACAACTATGGCACCATCGATGTACAGCGCAACAACAACAGTATGACAGGGCAGCTCACCACGCAAAGCGGTTCTTTACTTGATATTAACGTGGTGACCACCCGCCAGGCGCAGATCACCTTTGACAACGGCTTTGTCAACAACGGGCAGATCGAGATGTCCAGCGGCTATGCCAGCAACTCCTACCACAGTTACCTGACCGTCACTAACGGCACGCTTACCAACGCTTCCGGCGGCAGCATCACGGTGTTGGGCGGCTACGGCCAGCGCTATCTCAACGGGGAACTGGACAACCAGGGCCTGCTGGATGTTGATTATACGTTGCATCTACAGGGTGCGGCGGCGACACATGTAAATACGGGCACAATCGACATTGCGTCGGGACGGGCACTGATCGTGGAAAGCACCTCGTTTGCCTACAACGGCGGCACGGTCAACGGACCAGGTCGCATCGATTTTGATGCCTCGACGGCTACCTTCAATGTGGCGGTTCTCCCTGATGTGCTGATGACCTTCATGGATTCGGAACTGGCCGCGCCGGCGACGCTTACCAGCAACGGCACCGTGCGTCTTTATGCCGGCAATACGATCTCCGCCGACATTGACAACTATGGCACCATCGATGTACAGCGCAACAACAACAGTATGACAGGGCAGCTCACCACGCAAAGCGGTTCTTTACTTGATATTAACGTGGTGACCACCCGCCAGGCGCAGATCACCTTTGACAACGGCTTTGTCAACAACGGGCAGATCGAGATGTCCAGCAGCTATGCCAGCCATTCCTATAGCACCTACCTGACAGTTAATAGCGGTCTACTGACCAACGCGTCCGGCGGCAGCATCACCTCGCTGGGAGGCTACGGCAATCGTTTCCTTAACGCCAGCACAGACAACCAGGGCGCTATAAACGTAGATTATACGCTGCATCTGCAAGGTGCTTCCAACACGCATGCGACCAGCGGCACTATCAGCATTGCTGCCAACCGTGTGCTGATCCTGGACGACAGCAATTTCAGCTATGACGGCGGCAGCATCAGCGGGGAAGGGCGTATCGATTTTAGCTCCACCGTGGCCACCTTCAACCAGCCGGTTCTGCCGGAAATCGAGATGACCTTCAGCGGCTCCGAGCTGGCTTCCACGCAGCAACTGACCAACCAGGACACGCTGGTATTGTATGAGAACAACACCATCAGCGCGGCGCTGGATAATGCCGACCTGATCCGTGTGCACCGTCAGAGCAACAGCATGACCGGTGCCTTTACAACGCAGGCAGGTTCGGCCTTGGAGATAGCTGTAAACACCAGCCGTCAGGCGCAGATTACCTTTGACAACGGCTTCACCAACAACGGGCAGATCGAGATGTCCAGCGGCTATGCCAGTCATTCCTACAGCACGTACCTGTCCGTTACTAATGGCACGCTGCTTAATGCAACGAATGGCGTGATGATTTCCGATGGCAGCTATGGCTATCGCTACATCAATGCCGATTTTGAAAACGCCGGTCAGCTTACCATGAATTTCCGGACCACTTTCCAGGGTTCGGTCATGCGCAACCTGGCCTCCGGAACGATCGAAACGCACAATGGAAACAACCTGACCGTAAGCAACGCCGTTTTCGAAAACGAGGGTAATTTATACCCCGGAAAGATTGACGATAAAGGCATTCTAAATCTGAGCGGAAATTTTCTGCAGCCTACATCCGGCGCGTTTACCGTAGATATTGAAGGGTTAACGGCGGGCAGCGATTTTGACCAGCTTAATATTTCTGCCAACGCCGATCTGGACGGGACTTTGAATATCAACCTGCTCAATGGCTATCAACCGGCTTTTGGTGACAGCTTCCAGGTGCTTTATTACGGCACGCGCACGGATACATTCGAAACCATCACCGGGCGTGAGATTGGAAACGGGCTGTACCTTAATCCAAAATATTTTTCGGACCACTTGACGCTGGTGGCCGGCAACCCGCCTGCCACACCGGTCTACGAAATCACCGCTACGGCCGGAGCCAATGGCAGCATTTCGCCGTCAGGCATCATTGAAGTGGACCAGGGCCAGAATCAAACCTTTGCCATTACACCCAATAGCGGCTACCAGGTGGATGACGTCCTGGTGGACGCCGCGTCTGTGGGTGCGGTAACCAGTTATACGTTCAATAACGTCACGGCCGATCACACTATTGAAGCCAGCTTTGCTGTGCAGACATACACGATTACGGCCACGGCAGGTCCCAACGGCAGCATCTCGCCGTCGGGCAATGTTTCCGTTACCGGCGGCACTGACCAAACCTTTACGATTACACCGGCCACCGGCTATCATGTCCTGGATGTGCTTGTCGATGGCAGCTCTGTCGGCCCGGTGACCAGCTATGTGTTCAGCAGCGTGATTGCCAACCACACTATTGAAGCCAGCTTTGAACTCAACACTTACACCATTAGCGCGGCGGCGGGTGCAAATGGTTCTATTACGCCGGACGGGAACGTCGCTGTGACCCACGGTGACGACCAGTCTTTTTCGATTACGCCGAACAGCAATTATGAAATCAATGACGTGGTTGTGGACGGCAGTTCGGTCGGGGCCGTCAGCAATTATGAATTCACTAATGTTACCACCAATCATTCGATTTCGGCCTCTTTCAGCGCGATTACCCATACCATTACCACCTCGACAAATCCCGGCGGTACGGTGAGTCCGCTGGGGCAGAATACCGTTAACCAGGGCAGTGACTTCACTGTCACCATTGGCGCCAACCCCGGCTACAGCATAGATGATGTACTAGTGGACGGTGTTTCTGTCGGTGCCGTGGCGCAGTACACGTTCAGCAACGTCACCACAAGTCATACGCTGTCGGCCACGTTTTCGCAAAACAGCTATACGATTACCTCTTCGGCCGGGGCCAACGGTTCGATTGATCCGCTGGGCAGCATCACCGTGTTGGGCGGTGAAAGCCAAACCTTTGATATTACTCCCGATGCCGGCTACCACGTGGACGATGTGTTGGTGGATGGGGTCTCCGTAGGTCCGGCCACGCAATATACCTTCAATACGGTGGATGACGATCACACCATTTCGGCATCGTTTGCCTTAAACACCTACTCCATCAATGCCGTCGCCGTGGCCAACGGCTCCATCTCGCCATCGGGAACTGTTACCGTGAATGAAGGTGACGACCAGACTTTCAATATAAGCGCTGATGTCGATTATAATATTGGCGACGTTTTTGTGGATGGTGTTTCACAAGGGGCGATTTCCTCCTATGCCTTTACGAATGTCACGCAAAACCACACCATCTCGGCCAACTTCACACCGCAGAATTTTGACTACAGCGGGTTGGTCACAGGCGTCACCGTCAACATCCGCGGTACCTGGTTCGTAAGTGAAAACATAGGTTACGTAGTGGGAGACGGGGGGTTGGTCCTTTACACTGACGATGGCGGGCAAAGCTGGACCGATTACAGTGTCGCTTCCGGTGATGATCTTTACAGTGTTACCGTTGTAAACGACACGGTCTGGGTAACCGGCGCCAACGGCCATATCTGCTACTCTATTGACGGCGGCCTTTCCTGGAACTACGCCAGCCCCGGCGGCAACACCACGTTCCATGCCATTACCTTCAGCGGTGGCTTTGGCTGGGCCTGCGGCAGCGACGGACTCATCTACTACTGGAATGGGACAAGCTGGGTCCAGCAACTGAATATCAGCGGTGTTACCTTCCACAGCATTTGGGCCGGCGACAACGTCGCTTACGCTGTGGGCACGGGTGGTGTCATTTACAATTGGAATGGCAGCACATGGCTGCAACTCAGTGTCAGCATAAATGTTGATTTATACGGCGTCTACTTTCTTAACAGCTCTTTTGGTTACGCCGTGGGTGCCAACGGCACTATCTACCGCACCAATGATGGCGGGGCCAACTGGGTGGCGCTTAACAGCGGCGTCTCGGTCATTATTCGTAATATTATCATTGGTGATGCAAACAACGCCTGGGCCGTGGGAGACGGCGGTCTGTTGCTGCAAACCAACGATGGTGGCAACACCTGGGAAGTAATCGACCTGGGCATCAACGCCAATTTCTACGGCATTACGCTAAGCGGTTTGCAGGGCTACTTTGTTGGCGGCGGCGGCGTGGCTTATCGTTTTGAAAGCAGCGCGCTACAGGGTACACCGGTATTTTCCGTTAATCCGGCCAGTATCGATTTCGCCAATACCGCGGTCGGTTATTCCAACACGCGTTCGCTCAACGTAACCAACAACGGCGATGGCATTCTGGAAATCAGTGCCGTGCAATCGGGCAACAGTGCCTTTAACGTATCTCCGGCCACGGCTTCGATTGCGCCTTCGGGCAACGCTGTTTTTAACGTCACCTTCAGTCCGGCTGCCGGTGGCAGTTACAGCACCGATATTGAATTCAGCCACAACGCGGCCGGCTCACCGTGTGTAGTGCCAGTGAACGGTACAGGCGTTGAAACCGATCTCACCTTTACGGCCGTCAACATTGGCACAACGGAATTCCTCCATGCCACGGTATGGCTAAACGCCCAAATCGGCTACGTGGCCGGCGCTAATGGTACGCTTTATTTCACTCGTGATGGCGGCGCCAGCTGGGCCCAGTCTGTCCTGGGTACCGGTGAAACCATCCATGCTATCCGCATAATTGGCAACCGTCTTTGGATTGTGGGCAGCAACGGTCTGGTATGCTATTCCGATGATGAAGGTGTTAGTTGGGTGGCTGTCAATGTTTCCACAAGCGCCACCTTCTATGATATAACGTTTATCAATCCTTTCTACGGTTTTGCCGTGGGGAGTAGCGGTGTTATTTATCACTGGGATGGTACAAGCTGGACGGCCCAGAGCACGTCCGTTTCGGTGGATTTTCACTCGGTTTATGCGGTGGGTTCAACCGCTTACGCGGTGGGCGCCAACGGTGTCATCTGCCGCTGGAACGGTTCTGCCTGGGTGCAGCAAAACACCGCGACTACCCTCGACTTTAATGCCGTCGTATTTTGGGATCATGATTATGGCTTTGCCGTCGGCAACGATGGTTTGCTTTGCCGGACCTCCGACGGCGGCGCGACCTGGGTTGGCTTAAGCAGCGGTGTTTCGCTGGACATTACGGCCATACGCTTGTTTAGCCGTGACCGCGCCTGGGCCACCTGTGCCAACGGCATCGTGCTGGAAACCAGTGATGGCGGTAATACGTGGGTGCAGATCTCCCTTGGTATTGGCGGCCGGCTGGCAGGTATAGATTTCCGTGGCTGCCTGGGCTTTATCGTCGGGCAGGACGGACTGGCCTATAGCTTTAATACACCGGCCTGCGGATCGCTGGCGACAGGGTATACGCGGCTTTATCCGGGTTCGCGCCAGCACCTCTATGGCGTTTCCTTTATTGACGCGCAAAACGGCTGCATCGCCGGCTGGGGCGGCAACGTTTTCATCACGAGTGATGGCGGAAGCAATTGGACCCCTTCACAGACAGGCACCACCACCAACCTTACCGGTATCCGCCTCGTGGGCAACAACACTGCCTTTATTACCGGTTACGACGGGCTTATCTGCGCGTCGTATGACAACGGGGTGAGCTGGGTACCCTTCACACTCAATACCACGGCTCATTTCTTTGACAGCTATTTTCTGTCGGCCAGCTTTGGCTATGCCGTAGGCAGCAACGGTACCATCTGTGTTTACGATGGCACCTCCTGGAGCGCGCAACCCACCAACACGTCAGTTACCTTTTACGGTGTTTTCGCCATTGGCAGCACCGCCTATGCCGTGGGCGCCAACGGTACCATTTGCCGTTGGAACGGAACGGCCTGGGTGCCGCAAACCAGCAACACAAATATCGATTTTTATGGCGTTGCTTTTGTCAACGAGAAATTCGGCTTTGCCGTAGGCGCCGATGGCACCCTGTGCCGCACCCGCGACGGCGGTAAAACCTGGGAGCCTCGTCCCAGCGGCACCGATCTTGACCTTTACGGTTGCAAAGTCGTCAGCGGCAAGGTGGCTTATTGCGTCGGTGAAGACGGCATCGTTCTGGAAACAACCGACTGCGGTGAAACCTGGCATGAAGTATCGCCAGACATCGATGTGGACCTGAGCGGCATAGATATTCCTTTGGCCGATGGATTCTCCGTGGGCGAACTGGGCGAGGCGCTGCGGTTTGAAAACAGCGTATTGTCTGATGTGCCGGTATTTTCCCTGGCGTCATTCAGCAGCACGTTCGATTCCGTGGCCGTAAACGATGTGTTTACCCAAAACGTGACGGTTTACAACAATGGCACCGGTGTGCTGCAACTGGATGATCTGTATATCGATGCCGACTCCTATACCGTGTCCCCGGAGAACGCCACATTGCAGCCGGGAGACAGTCTGGTAGTCAGCCTGAATTTTGAGCCCAAGTACTCGGGCAGAATCGTTTCGCACGTGGCCTTTTCGCACAACTCCTCCTGCTACTTGGACAGCTTGAAAGTGGAAGGCTGCGGCTACGAGGCGCCCGGAAAGATTGCAGGGACCGTCAGTGTTAACGGGCAGGGTCTGGCCGGCGTAATCGTCAAGCTGCTGGATCAGCAAGGCTTGCCCATTGGCGACGTAGCCGACAAGGAAACGGACGCTCAGGGTCAATACCTGTTCGAGGAGGTCGTTCCGGACAGCTACCGCGTGATGATCGTGGAGCCGATGGGCTACGGCGTTGACCTGAATCCAAAAGAGACCGTGCTTGAATCCGGCGGCTGCAACATCGTTGATTTCGCACTCACTGAGCTGGTAGTCTCCAACGAAGCACGCAGCAAGGGTTACTGGAAGCACCAGTTTGACGTGTACGAAAAAGGCAAGGGCAAGGCCCAGGAAAACGAAAACGACCTTTACCTGTACATTGACGAAATCCATGAACATTATACCGTTCACTATGATTTCTTTAATGGCTTTACCACTTTCGCCCAGTGGCAGGATGTGCTGACGCTGAAAAAGAATCCCAGCATGCGCGAAAGGGCGCTGGCCCAATTGGCAGCCTTCGTTATGAATCTCTCCTCGGAGAAGATTGGCCAGCACATGGTTGCCACGGAAGATGAACGCACCGTCGGTGATGTATTGACCCATGTCTCCAACCTGCTGGAGGATAGCGACACTTCCAACGACGAAATGGCCAAGGACCTCGCTGAAGACATCAACCTGCAGCGTTCCATTGGCGCCGGCATCGTACCGGCAGGGGATATTCTCTACAAGAACGGCAAGTTTGTACAATGGGGCTTTGGCGTGCCGGATAAACTGGCCTTGTATCCGAACTATCCCAATCCCTTTAACCCGACTACGACCATCCGCTACGACCTGCCGCAAAGCGCACACGTGTCGCTGGTGATCTACAACATCCTCGGTCAAAAAGTGGCCACACTGGTGGACGGGCCGCAGCGCGCCGGGAAAAACCGGGTTGTCTTTGATGCCCGAAGTTTGTCCAGCGGTATCTATGTCTACGTCTTCCGGAGCGGAGGCTTTACGCAGATAAAACGCATGCTGCTTTTGAAGTAAAAGTCTAATCGCTTAATAAGCCCGTCATTATTGACGGGCTTTTTTTGTTGTTTGAAATCGATCTTAGCAAATTGGTCTATAGCAACGGCGACGTTTTACATTGCGAGCCGCCTAAAGTTTTAGCCTTTTTGCGTTAAAAATAGTTTTATTTTTAATGTGGAAAACAATTAAAAGTTTTATGATTCTAAAATAGACAATGCATCAAAATACAGTTTTACGTCGCCTTTAGAATGAACACTTAAATATCCGGAGTTTATCCTGTAAAAATACAGCGTATATCGCCTGGTGGCATGACGGAAAATATTCTGAAGAGTGAAAATATGAGCCGGGTGAAACCATATATGTGTACGGTTGATATCCGCTCTTCCACACCTAAATTCTTATAAACCAAAGTAGACCAGCTTAAAAGAAAGTATTTTAATGTTTTTTAAAGTTTTATTTATGATGACTTTAATGTTAATCGTTAGCGGCGAATCTCTTTTTTCACAGCCGTTTTTTACTAAAGCCGCAAATACAGGTTCGCTAAATTCTTCGACCGGTGGTATTGCAAGCTCGTGGGGAGATGTCAATAATGACGGTTATCCGGATCTTGCCAAGATAAGCGGCAATCAAATTTCCATTCATATAAACAATGGCAATGGCACATTTACGCGGGTCACCTCGGGACATGTGGTTACAAGCCAGTTTTATCAAAATAGCATGGTTTTTGGTGACTATGACAACGACGGGAATTTAGACTTATATGTAAGCAACCTTGGGCCTGGTACACCAATACAGCCGGGTGAACCTCTAAAGCCACAAATCAATTACCTTTATCGAAATACCGGACCTCCGGGTTATGCATTTGTTCTTGTCACAAACAACGGCCTTGATGCAGACAGCAATATGACCTGGACAAGCTCGTGGGTAGATTATGACAACGATGGCCATATTGATATGTTTATACCCGGCGATCAGGGTGACAAAGATCTGTTCTTTAAAAACAATGGTGACGGGACATTCAGCGAGATTACCGGTCTGACATTCTTGAATCCGGGTGAATTTAGCGCCGCAGGAGGCTGGACCGATTTCGACAATGACGGCGATCAGGATTTGCTGGTGGTAAACTATCAGGGCAAAAATAATGAATTATATAAAAATGAATTACAGGAGACGGGTTCTACTGCTTTTACTAAAATCACACAACAGCCAATTGTGACTGATCGTGATTATGACCTTGCACCTAGTTTTGGGGATTATGACAATGACGGCGATATAGACGTTTTTGTTGGAACCTGGATTGGTAACCCCAATCTGCTTTTTAAGAATAAAGGAAATTTTCAGTTTAAAAAAATTTCCGGTGAACCAATTGTTGAGCGTACGTGGACGCTTGCGTATAGCTGGTTGGACTATGATAATGACGGTTATCTCGATTGTTTTGTGGCAAACTCACAAGGAGAAGCAAATACTCTCTATCATAATGATGGGAATGCTTCCTTCACCAAGATAAAGCAATCGCAGGCCGGTGATATTCTTTCTGCCTGGGGCTTTACCAGTGGGGCGTCTGTTGCAGATTATGATAATGACGGCGACCTGGATATTTACGTACCCGGCTCACAGGCCTCATTATTCAGGAACGAAATCGGTTCAAGAAATAAATGGCTTCACGTCACCTGTGAGGGTACTGAATCAAACAGGCAGGGCATAGGTACGAAGATTCGTCTTAAGGCAGAGATTAGTAAAGGAAACCCAGTGTGGCAGTTGCGTGAAATTCACGGTGGTGCAACGGGTGATAGAGCACAAAACCATCAACGCGCTCATTTCGGGCTTGGAACTGCCGAACAGATAGACTCATTAATCCTTGAGTGGTCTTCCGGTAAGGTAGATCTGTACACAAACATTAATGTCAATCAGATTTTTCTCGCAGTTGAGGGAGAAAGCCCGACCTCTCTAGAATACAAAAACAGATTGGCGGCGAATTTCCAATTATACCAAAACAATCCCAACCCTTTTAATCCAAGTACAACAATAAGTTTCACAGTTCCCTCGGGCACCTTGACCGAAACATCTGAAGTGCGGCTGGTGGTCTATGATGTTAACGGTCGCCTGATTAGGGAGCTGATTAAGTCAAGATTGCAACCAGGGAATTATGAAGTTCAGTTCAATGGTTCGCGTTTAGGAAGCGGACTGTATTTATACAGATTGTCGATTGGTAGCCAGGCAATGTCGAAAAAAATGATACTTTTAAAGTAGAAACGAGTGTTTATCATGAAAATAAATAGAATGGCTAATACGGCCCTCTTGCTAATGGCCGCTTTAAGCGCGTTTTTGTTCGCTGAGACTAATGAAATTGAAGAAGATCCATTAGCTGCCTTACGCTGGTTTTATGAAATGCGTAAAGATGCGGATGGAAACTATTCTGAAGGCAAAAGATGGGAAGCTTACCAGAACATGCGTAAGCAAACATTAAACAAAACAGGCTTCATGCCCGTAGCAAACTGGAGAAGTATCGGACCTAACACGACGGATTCGCTGACAGGGCGCATGATATCTCATGCAATAGACCCGGTGGATAATCAAATAATCTGGGCTGGTTCGGCAAACGGTGGACTTTGGAAATCAACCAATGGAGGGGATTCGTGGTTGCCGGTAGCTGACGACATACCGACACTTGAAATATCCGAAGTGGCAATTAATCCAAAAAATCGAAATGAAATGTTGGTTGGTACGGGTGTAGACCGAGTTCAAACATTTACTTTAAAACCGGGTATAGGAGTCTTGCGGTCCGCGGACAGGGGATTAACATGGTCGTTGACATCATTTTCTTATAATGTCAGCCAATCTATTTCGGTATCAAGTATCATTTGGCATCCTTCGGACGAGACTATTGTTTATATGGCTGCCAGCAACGGTTTTTGGAAATCAGAAGATGGTGGGCAAAACTGGACACTGAAGAGAAGCGGCAGAAATGCCGACATAGAAATCAATGTGAACGATCCTGACGTTATTTACGCTTTGTTTCGGCAGGATGGAATATATAAATCCGAAGACGGTGGTGAATCCTGGGCGAAACAGACCAATGGGTTACCTTCAGGATCTGTGATTGGGCTGGGGGATATCACGATTTGCGATTCGATGCCTGAGGTTTTATACACTTCTATTTCAAATTCCGACTCTTGGGCCCTTGAAGGTTTTTATAAAACCGAAAATGGCGGCCAAAGCTGGACCAAAATAACAAATGCTCCCAATGTAACTTGTCAGCCTGGGAATAGTACTTCATGCATCGGATGGTTTGTAAATGAATGCGCAGTTTCTCCTGTCGATCCTGATCTCGTTTTTCTTGGTGGTGTTCAAATGTGGCGTTCGGATGACGGGGGCAAAAGCTGGACATGGCATGATTATTTATCGAACGGTACGGGCTATGATAATTCAGGGCTGGTTTATGTTGATCAATGGGATATTGGGTTTGATCCTTTCGAACCGGAAACGGTTTACATTTTCAATGACGGTGGAATTCAGAAATCATACAATTCCGGCAAAACCTGGCTAAAAAAAAGCGATGATTTAGTTACGGCACATGTTTATCGAATTGCCAGCGCCTTAACTGATACAAATATTGTAATTGGCGGTTTTCAGGATCATGGCCTGCAGGTTCTCGACAATTCAAACGGTAACACTACCTGGAATCGCTGGACTACAAATGACGGTACACAGGTAATAGTCGATCCGACTAACGAAGATGTTTTTTATGGGAGTTTTTTCTTCGGATCACATTACAAGAATGCGTTTGGTGGGGCTAATTGGCTGTTTACAACAGTATCGATTAATTCCGGAATCACGGAAGGTGGTGTACAGTTTGCGCCGCTCGTATTAGACGAACAAAATCCAGAGGTTCTTTATACGGCCAGCGTTTCAAAAATCTATAAAACAACAAATCGAGGTTCTTTATGGAAAAGTGTTGCCGCGATACCAAATGTACATACATTGGCGATTGATCAGGTTAACAGCAGTATAATTTACGCGCATTCCTATACCGGCAATAACTGGAGCATTTGGCGCTCGGAGAATGCGGGCGAAAACTGGAATCAGATTAATCATAATACGATTCCGACATGGCGGGTTGTGGATCTTGAGAGCGATCCTTCACATGAAGGAACACTATATGCGGTTCGGAATAGTGCTTTTGCAAATAGCGATCATATTAAGAAATCTGTCGATTATGGCGAAACCTGGGTTGATATTACGAGCAATCTTCCGGACATAAATACAAATGCGATCGCTATTAGTCCCTATTCGCCGGATCATCTTTATCTCGCGACAGATTTGGGTGTTTTTGTTTCCGTCGACGGCGGGAAGGAATGGAATGAATATAACGACGGATTGCCTTTAACATACGTTTCCGATATCCATTATCATCCGGTTGACAGAACAGTAAGAATATCAACACTTGGCAGAGGAGTCTATAAGACCAAAGCAATCGACTATGGTGTAACGACAGTTGAAGATGAAAAACAGGCTGTCGTCAATGACTTTAAAGTATTCGCTAATTACCCAAATCCTTTTAACCCGGATACCAAAATTAGTTTTGCTTTATTGAAACCGGGAGCTGTCAAAATCGATATTTACAATAGATTGGGACAGCGGATTAGGCAATTCCGCGAAAGCAGATATGAAAAAGGAAGGCATCATGTTTTGTGGAATGGTACAAACGATTTTGGCAATGAGGTGCCTTCGGGAACATATTATGCAAGGATAATATTTGGTAACAGCGCAAAGACCATAAAGATGTTACTTTTAAAGTGATCGTTCGTTTTGCTGTTATCAGCAGGATAAAATTATTTTTTCTTTATTAATATTGCCCAAGGAAAAATGAACAAAGCCCTTTTAAAAACGTCGTTTTTACTTTTTTTTGGTGTCTTAACTGTATCAGCACAGTTAAAACAGTTTTCTTTTGAAAGGATTACTGCGAAAAATGGCCTAACTCAAAACAACATTAATTATATTACACAGGATGTTTTCGGATACATATGGATAGCAACTGAAGACGGCCTAAATAAATATGACGGATATCATATCAAGACTTTTCGCTATGAGCCTGGTAATAGGTATTCGCCACGAGGAAACTGGATGCATAAAGTCTATTCTGATAGCTACGGCAATATATACGTTGCTCAAGCGGTGGGCGGATTAGATGTATATAATCAATCCAGCGATACGTTTTATGCTTTAACAAGTGATACTTCGGATCTTAACTTCCTTTCTTCGAATCTGCTTCCGAGCGCTTTTCTACAGGATACTGATAAAAATGTCTGGATCGGTTACCCCGGTAAAGGATTAAATAAATATAATCCATTAACTGGAAAAGTTGAGCGAATTTTACCTGATTATAAAGATGAAAGTTCTTTAACAGGCGTGCATATATCATCAATTTATCAGGATACTTTAAACGATAGCGCACACGTTTGGGTTAGCACACTTGATAGAGGACTTTTCAAAATAGATCTAAAAACAAATCGTGTATTGCGTTTTGAATGGCGCGATATCCGGTATCCCTCGACTTTATTCAAGTTCCTTGATGAAAAAGTAGAAAGTGGAAATGTGGAGGTTGAGATAAGTGAACCGGCCGATTCTGTCTCAATTAAAAGGGAATTTAAGTTGTCAGAACATAAAGAATTTATTGTCGTCTCCACAGGTGAGGCATTCCAGAATAATAGGTTTGATTATGGGTATATCAAAAAAAGTGGTAGAATTATCTGGGATTTTGATCAGCACAGTTCTTTTTATGCAGGTGGAGCAAACAAAAACAGAATATTAATTGATGTCATCAGGCTTGCGCCCGGAAATTACTCTGTAAATTATAGGTCAGATGACAGTCATAGCCATGAGAACTGGAATGAGAAAGCTCCAGACCATCCTCGTTACTGGGGCATAAAGTTAATTCCAATAAATAAAAAAGAAGCAGACAGAATCAAAAACGTTCTCGCCGAAATCAAACCTGGCAATTCATTTCCTGCACAAAGTATCACCGATATTGCTTCCAGTCCGGTCGGCGACATGTACTTCAGTACCTGGGGTGCCGGTATCGTGTCAATTTCAAAATCCGGCATCGTCGAATCTGTTACAAAAGATATGGACGATGAGAACAGTTTTCTTCACGAACTTGGAGTAATCAATGATAGGCATTTATGGGCAATTAATCGTCAAAATGAAGTCTTGGTAATTGATTTAAGAAATAAGAGTAAAATAGACTTAAAAAGAAAGCTTCAAATCTCTCCCGGTGAGCATAAAGTGTCCGTTGATCTTTATGAAAATTTATGGGTCGCCGTTGCGGGTGAAGGGTTATGTAAGATTTCCTTCAAAAATGACAAACCATCTATTGTTCATTTTAAACACGACCCAAATGATAATTCTTCAATAAGCAGTAATCTTATTGGTCATTTATACTCAGATCGCTATGGTAATACATGGATAGGTACGGAGAAGAGCGGACTAAACAGGATTAATCCTGGCAAAATAAATTTCAATATTGCTTTTCATATACTAGATCGTAACGATAATGGCGAATATCCGGCGATAACTGCAGTTGCTCACGGACCGGATAATAATTTAATCATTGGTACAAACGGTGCCGGCATTTTTCAATTCAATACTCAGGACTATTCAACCCGTAGAATTCCACTCACAAATTCGATAAAAAATATTAGAAGCATTATGTGTGATGGAGATTTTTTGTGGATCGGCACAATTGAAAACGGTTTTTTTATTGTTGACTATCCTACTGGCAGCATAAGAAAAGACCTGTTTAAAGATTTGCAACAGGAATTAAGCAAAGAAACGATATACTGTTTCCTCAAAGATTCTCATAATTACTTTTGGATTGGATCCCGCACAAAAGGAATTTTTAAATTGGACCCTGTAGAAGGAAAATATGAAAACTACTCTGCGGATATTTCCGATGCTTATTCATTGCCGGCAAACAGCGTGTGGGCAATATACGAAGACAGCCAAAATAATTTGTGGGTAGGTACCGCCGTTGGTGGATTGTCAAAGTACAATTATCAAGCAAATAAATTTACGAACTACCTCTATGATGAATCCGATCCGTCCTCGCTTAATAACACTTCGGTTACCTGCTTTGCCGAAGATGACAAGGGCAATTTTTGGATTGGAACGTACAGTGGTGGAATAAACCTGATGGATCGGGCGACGGGAAAGTTCAGCCATATAACTACTGACGATGGTCTGCCGAATAACAGTATAGATGGAATGTTGATTGACGATGCCGGCCGTATCTGGGTATCTACTAAAGGGCTTGCGAGGTATAATCCAAATACTGGAGAAGTCAAAAAATATACTAAAATAAACGGCTTGCAAAGCGAAGATTTTTACAGGGGCGCGTATCTAAAAGTTGACGGTATTATGTATTTTGGTGGAGCCCTCGGTCTAAATTATTTCGATCCTCAGAAGCTGGGCGATCTTTCCATAGCCCCTAATATTCTTTTTTCGGAGTTCAGAAAGTATAACTCGCCCGTTAGGTTTGAAAAACTCTTAAACAAACTAGATGAAATCCGGCTCTCCTATTTTGAAAACCACTTTTCATTTGAGTTTATAGCACTCGACTACTCTAATGCACACAACACGCAATATGCATATAAATTGGAAGGCTTCGATGATGATTGGATTTTTTCCGGGACAAGAAGATTTGCAAGCTATACCAACCTCGATCCCGGTAGGTATACTTTTCGGGTTAAAGCGGCGAGCGGCGAGGGTATTTGGAATGAGCAGGGCAGAAGCATCGCAATCATCGTCAGTCCGCCGTTTTGGCTAACCTGGTGGTTTATCGCAATTATTGTATCGCTCCTTATATCCATCCTATGGTTATTGCATAAATGGCAAATTAGAACAAATATCGAAAAAACGCTGGCTCATGAAAGAATCCGAATTCAGGAGCGTGAGCGCGTAAGGGAAGAGCTGGCCCGCGATTTCCATGATGAGCTTGGGCACAAGCTAACGCGAATTACGGTATTCGTAAGACGGCTAAAAAAACAGCTTAACGGTGCTGCTGAAAAGATTACTCAAGATCTAAGCAGCGTTTCGGAAATATCTTATGACCTGCGGGTTGGAGCTAAAGATCTGATTTGGACACTAAAGCCTGATGAAGATACTCTTTATGACCTGGCCATACGTCTGAAAGATTTTGGCGACGAGTTGTTCCGCGGGACGGAAATAAAGTTTATCGAAAAAGGGATTTCCGAAAATTTAAAAAAGTATAGTTTACCGATGGATTGGAAACGACACCTTGTGTTAATCTTTAAAGAGGCGATGAACAATTCTTTAAAATATTCTGCGTGCAACAGCGTCGAGCTGGATATTAGTATTAATGCAAATGAGTTGAAAATTTCTGTCACCGATGATGGAGTTGGATTTGATACTTCATCAGAAACCAGTGGCTATGGCATAGATAATATAAAGGTACGTGCAAACAAAATTAACGGTAATGTTGAAATATTTTCCAACGTAGGGAAGGGTACAAAAACTGTATTTGTTTCTACCTTGCGGCCCATGAATAATGAAAAAGAGAGTATGAGATGATTGACGTTGTGGTTGTTGAGGATGATTCAATAATAAGAGAAGAACTGTCTCAGCTAATAGACGAGGCCGATGGTTATGAATGTATTGACGTGCATGGCAATTGTGAAGATATGCTAAAAGGCCTGGAGAACAATCTGCCCAATGTGATTTTAATGGATATTGATTTGCCAGGGATGTCCGGAATAGAGGGAATAAGAAAAGTAAAAGAGCGCAATCCTCATATTGACATAGTAATGCTTACCGTTCATGAAGAAGCTGACCTGGTATTTAAGGCCCTAAAAGCAGGAGCTTGCGGTTATCTTGATAAAAGTGCCCCCGAAGAAAAGATAATTGAAGCAATTAAAGAAGTAACGGAAGGCGGGGCACCGATGACTTCGCGAATAGCGCGCTTAGTGGTAAGCTCCATGCAGGCTGAAGAGTCATCTCTTTCACAACGTGAGCTTGACGTTTTAAACTCTTTGTGCGACGGTGCTACGTATAAAGAAATAGGAGACAAGTTGTTTATTAGTGTTGGAACAGTTCGTCATCATATAAAAAATATTTACGAGAAGCTGCATGTTCATTCTAAGGCTGAAGCGGTCGCCAAGGCATTAAAAGAAAGATTAATTTGAATTGACTGAATTAGTCAGGTGAGATTTTGGGTCTCTGCGCGGAAATTTTATCCTTAAATCCCGTTGGATGGTCACTAGCATATTGTTCTTATTTCCGGCTGCGTCCAATTCATTCTTGATTTTTTCAACAGGCAATGCGCTAGCTAAATTGATACGATAAAGATCTTGTCTTTAAAAAGAAACACGTTTTTCCAAGTAGTAAACTCACCCATACACTTATATAGTTTTTCGGGTTTATTTACCCAAAATGCAACTATTTATTCTATACTTATTATGATAAGAAAAAAGGACGAAATACTTATGAAATTTCATTTGATAATTCTACTCCTATGGTCCCCAATTTTATCATTCACACAAGATGGCTCTGTAATTGTTAATTATGGTGATCAATTTGTTGAAGCTATTCAAAGCAATGACAAAGAGGAAACAGAAAAAATCATTAATGAAATATTTTCAAAGGCTACGATCAATTCGAAGGGAGTAGAGCGCATATCAGGCCTGCTCTCAAGTCTGAAAAAAGAGTTGCTCCCAATTGAATACCATCATTCTGAAGTAACAGAATTTGAGATGAGCGATGGAAGTATTAGCCGAATTCTGCACATTTATGTGCGAAAAGAGGGAAGCAAGTTCTGGAAAGATATTCAAATTCGTTTAGACGCGAAACCGCCTCATAAATTAGCTCAGCTCGGCTTCATTGCGGAAGTAGCAGAGCCGGTTAATCTACCTAATGGAAGCATCACACAAGAATTTACCCTGAATTGGTTGAACAATTACATCGATAAACTAAATGAAGAAAACGATTTATGCGGAAGCATCCTCGTTTCCAAAGGCAGTGAGGTGCTACTCGAAAGATATTATGGCTATGAGGATATCGGAAAGAGTCGAAAGATCATGAAAGAAACCTCTTTTAACCTCGGTTCAGGCAACAAAATGTTCACTTCCGTCTTGATTGCGGATCTCGTTTACCATAATAAACTTAATTACGAAGACAAAGTCAGCAAATACATTCCTCAACTTTCTAAGCTAGAATTTGGCAATAAAATCACAATTCATCATTTACTTTCTCATACGAGCGGAATCGGTGAATACTGGACGAAACGATTTGAAAAGGAAGATCCTGCGTTAAATTCTCTCTCAGATTATCTGCCCTTTATATTAAGAGAAGATTCTGTCTTCGAACCGGGCGCGGATTTTGGATATTGCAATTCCAATTTTATTTTAGCAGGATTAATTATTGAGAACGTGACCGGACAAAGTTATTACGATTATGTTGCGAAAAAGATATTTTTTCCGCTGAAGATGAGTTCAAGTTTTCACTATTCCGAATCTCAATATAAGCAGAGTATAGCACAGCCGCATTCGCGGGATCAAAAAGGAAATTGGAAACTCGCGGACGAGCCGTTTGCGGGCTCATCTGCCGGTGGCGGTTACTCAAGTGTTCGCGATGTTTGGAAATTCTCCCAAGCGCTGGTTGCCGGCAGCATAATCCCTAAAAAGTATGTTAATGAAATAACTTCGATTAAAACGGAAAATATACCCGGGGCTCTTGGCTACGGATACGGAATGATTATAGAAAAACATCAAGATGTAATTTCATTCGGTCACGGCGGAATTACCTACGGAGTTAATTTCGAATACCGCTATTTTCCTAATCTCGATATTACACTGGTGATGTTCTGCAACCAAGACAACGGTGCGTATGATGATTTGAAGAAAAACGTTATTAAACTGATAAACGGTGAAAGATAAAATAAAACATCTCCACTCGTATACTGCAAAAAGCAATAGACTCAATAGCTATCCACTTTTTTAATAAAAGAGGGCATCATGAATCGTAGAAAAATCTTCTTTTAATATTCATCTTTTTCTTAACCGTTTTCACGGTTAATATTTATTCACAAAAGAATGATAGCAATTCAATCCAAGCAAAAATTGATGAGTACCTTGCTCCATATTTACAATTAGATTTATTTAATGGAGTAGTTTTGGTTGCTCAAAATGACAGGGTGGTTTTTCAACAAGCCTACGGCAATGCAGTAGCAGAATTCAATATTAAGAACACCGTTAACACCAAATTTGGAATTGCCTCATTATCAAAGCCTTTTACAAAGTTAGCTCTCCTTCAGTTAGCCGAAACGGGTGCTCTCAAATTGAGTGATAAATTAAGCAGGTTCATTTTAGATTACCCGAACGGTGATAGAATTTCAATAAATCACCTGATTAATCATTCTTCAGGTGTTCCCAATCTAAACGACTTTTCAAATTACCACAGACATGCAAAAGAAAACTACTCAATCGAAGAAGCCATTTGTTTATTCAAACACAAACCACTCGAATATCAACCAGGCACTGATACAACCTACTCTAACTCCGGATTACGTTTTACTTAGCTACATAATCGAGAATGTTTCGGGAAAGCCATATGGTGATTATTGGGAAGAAAACATATTCCGAGTTGCCGGCATGCTAAATACCGGTCATGAATACAGTAAAGAAATAGTTAAAAATCTCGCTCAGGGTTATATGCAGAACTTATATGGTAGAGGATTACAAAAAGCTCCATACTATGATATCTCTATCAAAATTTTGGCGGTGGTTCAATTTATTCTTCTGCTAATGATCTATTGTTGTTCAGTCAGGCATATGAGAACGGCAAATTATTAATAAATAATATCCCGCTTTACAATGAAGGGATTTTCGGCAGATCGCCTGGTTACACGTCAGTAATGTGGCACAATGATGAGTATTTTATAACCGTGCTTTCAAATAATTACAGCACCCCAATTAAACGTCTTGGATTTGATATTGTGAAACTCACACTTAGCGTAGAATACTCAACCATTGAAAGTCCGAATGGACGTATAAATAATAAACTCATTGAATACAAGGGTGAGTATATAATTGGAAAAGACAAAGTTACAATACAAGCACAAGATAGTTTTCTCGTGGCGTCTGAAAATGACGATTTGGAAAGGGGCTGGCGGTTATTACCCAACGGTAATTATATTTTTTTTGATTCTCGCTTTTTGGAGAATGTGACATTTGTAAGAAATACCGAAGATAATATAGTATACTTCTACTGGGGAGAAAATGATGACGAGAAAGCTATTAGAAAAATAAACGGTTTTATACGAGATCAAATTCTTTTAAAACCATATAAACATATGGGTAACCTCACTATGAAGACTTTCGTCCATAAAGTAAATCTTTCAAACAAACGGAGAAAGTCTCATGCGTAGAATAATCTATCTAGTAATTTCACTCTTCTTTGTAGTTAATTTAGCTGCTCAACAGTTCGATAAATCAAAAATCGATCAATTTATTAAAGAAGCTAGAGAAAAATTAAAATTAAAATCCGGTTTAGCTGTTTCGGTTGTAATTAACAACCAAATTGTTTTTTCTGAAGGATACGGTTATGTAAACGTGGAAGAAGAAATTGAGGCAGAGCCTGATTCACCATTCTACATTGCGTCCGCCACCAAACCGATATTTGCAACTCTGGTTCAGATATTGAGTGAAAAAGATTCACTATTTATTGATAAACCGATCTCAGCATATTTGCCTGAATTAAAGTTTGAAGACGAAAATCTCAACAGCAATACGATTTCGATAAGAGATATGCTGACTCACAGAAGCGGAATTTTTTGTATGCCGGCAGCTATTAGAACTGCCTACACAGGCCAGCATGATTTCCAAACATTGGTAGATGTTTACAAGTCATCTCGCTTCAAAACTTCCGAATATGATTATACAAACAATGGATATATTGTTACTTCACTGGCGCTAGAGAATAAACTTCATAAACCCTGGCAGCAGTTAATAAGTGAATACATGTTCGAACCGTTGAAAATGAAAAATACTTCCGCCAAAGTTTCCGATTATGATGAAAAGTACTTGAGAGGTTACCAGACACTAAGAGGTACTTTAGAAACAGTTGGATTTTTAAAAGCAGACAATATAATGCACGCTGCCGGCGGAATTATAACAACAGCGAACGATCTTGGCAACTTCTTAATATTCTATTTGAACGAAGGAAGTTTTAGCGGTGAGCAATTACTTTCCGAAAGAAAAATTATCGAAGCAATATCACCGCAAATTGCTCATTCGGATAAATTTTATTCCTATGATCGATATGCATACGGACTGGGTTGGCAGATAGGTGAATATAACGATGAAAAGATGATTGCACATTTTGGATCGTTTACCGGTTCCCGCAGCCATATTTCATTTTTACCAGAGCACAACATGGGTGTTGCCGCATTAACAAACGACAGCGGCGAAGCATACTACTTAGTTGATCTTGTTGCTAATTATATCTACAACATTTATCTCGGTAAAGACGCGGATGCTATTGCAGAAAAAGAAATTCAGCCACTGATTACCAAGATGAACTCGCGTGACGTAAAAACACAAGAACCAAAGGAGGAAAGTAATGTCAACTCTTCATGGGATTATAATAGGTTAGTCGGCATTTACAGTAATCCGCTTTGGGGCGAAATTTCAGTAAAGAATAGTGATCAATTAATATTTAGTTTCGGCAACATACAGAGTGAAATGATTCCCATTAGTGAAAAGTTATTTGTTGCAGAAACCGGCCCCTTTAAGGCAAAGGTTGAATTCGTTGAAGAAAAAGGGAAAGTTATACAATTGAATGTGCTTGGCCCCGGTAAGCTGGAATTTAAAAGAAAATAAAAAATAATTATAACCTTTTAATAGTGATACTTAATAAAATTCAAAGGGACGATTATAAATCAACGTGCTTGCCCATTTAACCGCCGTTACAAGTGGCAGCATAATGGTAACAATTGATGCAACTATGGGCAAAAATAGAAATGATTTTGAAAAGTCAATTCCTTGCTTAAGTATAAAAAAAACATCTTGAAACGGCTTTAAAAAATCAGAAAAAGGCACTGATACAAAAAAACCGTTTCGGGTAATACCGGGTGGGGATCGAGTCCCCATCCTGTACCAGTAATATCAAGGGTTTGCGACGTTATGAGGGGAAGCGGCGCAGACCCTTTTTTTATTTAGTAAAATTTGACCAACAACTATACTTAGGCACAGGAATATCTGTTTACTTATTAGGTATTGTACTTTTAAGCGCGTAAAGCAAGAAAAGCACCAAAGCAAAAAAATAGAAATTATGGCAGCAGGTAATAAACCTGGTCTTAAGGGTCCTATATGGAATTATGATTAGAATGCCTTCTCTCATCATTCGAAAAAAGTGGACGTTGCTGGTTTTACTTGTTCTTACTCCACTTGGCTTTTATACGAAGGTTTATTCAGGACCTATATCGCATTGGGTCAACAACTCAATGGGAGGTATTTTATATGTCATGTTCTGGACGCTATTTATTTCTATATTTTTATACAAGCCGAGTATTGTTAAGATTGCAACAACGGTATTTTTGTTGACCTGTGTTATCGAGTTTAGTCAGTTGTGGCACACACCCTTTTTATCGAGCCTTCGAAGTAGCTTTATTGCCAGAACGGTATTAGGCACTTCGTTCTCCTGGCTGGATTTTACTCATTATTTGATCGGCTACATTCACTCAATAGCTTTGCTAAATTGGTTAACAAAAAGAGAAATTTCAGTTTAATATTCATGTCTGTTCTATGCGCGTTTGAAACAAAAATGCAAAGTGTTGCGTCCATGCGCCAACAGCAAACCAACATCAGGACGCAAAAATGCGCAACTTACAACTCGCTCTGAGGTCTTTGCCCACTATACTTATTTTATTAATGGTAGAAGCACATTTCGTGTCGGCTCAGGACACCTCTATTACTTCTTTGAAATTAAAATGGGAAAAATTTACGCTGCCCAACGGGCTTCAGGTTTTATTACAGCCGGATCAAAAGCAGGAAGAAGTTTCGATTGAATTGTGGGTGCATGCCGGAACGCGCCATGAATGGCCGGGGCGTTTTGGAATGGCACACTTTTTTGAGCATGCAACGCCTTATGGCTTTCGTAACGATCGCCCAAAAAAGAAAAAATTTTTAGAATCCCTCAGTGGTAGCAATGCACGAACGCGGCCCGATTTTACGTACTATTACCTGCAAACCAAACAAGACAATCTTGAGTTGATATTGGCTTACGTCGCAGATCGCTTGAATGCAAATGCTGAAGACATTATTGAAAAAAATGTTGAAAGTCATCGTGAAAATGTTCTAACAGAGATGACAGAACGGGCCAGGTATTATTGGGCGCCAAAAGCCAGCATGGCAGATCGTGCAGGCATTTTCGGAGCTCACCATCCCTACGGACATGGGAGTTACGGTACTCTCGAAGAAAATAAAGCCCTTTCCGTTGATGACTTACGGAGATGGTTCCGCGCACATTTCCGGCCGGAATACAGCACGCTCTTTATTGTAGGACAATTTGACCCGGAAAAGTCCAAATTATTTATCAAACAGCACTTCGAATCAATCCCCGGGGGAGACCGTCCGCCGTTGGAAAAACCATGGCCTGTGAAAAGTCGGGGCGGGGAAGCAAACGTTGTCATCCGTGCCGATGAGCCAACCATCTCAGTAAGCTGGCCCGTTGCGGCCTGGGGCAGTGAGGACGACGCCGGCTTGCGTCTGTTGGCGCATGTGCTGGACGACAGGATGAAAAACGACAGCGACAAACCCGACCACATCAGCTATATATCAGCTACACGCCGACTCGAACTCTATCAGCTCGCCGGCATTTTCAGTATTGTTGCCAGCCATGACGGCACAGCGGATGAAAAAGAAATCGTTAACTGGATCAATAAGCATGTCGGCGCGCTTCTAACGGAAGGTCCTGCGGAAAGCGAACTCATAAGAGCGAGAGAGGCCGAATTACAAGCTGTCCGCAATGCATTGGATAAGCCGGGCTGGATATCAAGCCGCACATCGCTTTTAGGCAGGGGGCTTTTGTTTACGGGCGATCCGGATGCTTACATTGCGCGTCTGGAAAAACAGCATAACCTGACATCCCAAGATATTCAAAAGATTGCATCGAGATGGCTTTCCCATCCTCAATTTGTGCTTTATATGATTCCTTTAACGGAAAAGCAAAAAGGCAGGGAAGAAGTTTTTCAATCACAGTAAATGGAAGCCAAAACGCGTCTTCGATGACACAATGCAGCTTTTACTTTATTACTATTCTTATTAGCTTGAAGCCATGTCTGTAAGTAGCATTGTTACCAGAAGAAAATTCCTTCACCGAAGCGGTACCTTATTTGTTGTATCAGCTCTGGGTTTTCCTGCTATTATTATCCCCCGGCCTAAAAAGAAACTGGGCGTGGCGCTTGTTGGCCTGGGCAGCTACAGCACGGGAAGGCTCGCGCCGGGACTGCAGCGTACGCAACATTGTGAGCTGCGCGGTATTGTAACCGGCTCGCCATATAAAATACCCGGCTGGCAGGAACGCTATGGTATCCCCGACCGCAATGTTTACAGTTACGAAACAATAGGGGAGATTGCCAATAACGACGATATTGATATCGTTTATATTGTGACACCCCCCGGTGTGCACGCCCGTGATGCAATAAAGGCCGCCGAGGCGGGTAAACACGTCTGGTGTGAGAAGCCCATGGCCATGGATGTCGCGGAATGTCAAAACATCATCGATGCCGCGAAGAAGAACAAAGTGCAATTGACGGTTGGCTACCGCATGCAGCACGAACCTAATACGCAAACGATTATCCGCTATGGCAGGGAAAAAACCTATGGCGCTGTTGCCGCCGTTGAAACAGGGGCTGGATATAACGGCGCCCATCCGGATCCACAAGACTGGCGGAGGATTGCCCGTTTGGGCGGTGGTGCTTTGTACGATATGGGCGTTTATCCGATCAACGGCGCGCGCTACGCGACAGGCATGGAGCCTCTTGCCGTAAAAGGCCGGCAATGGTCGGAGCGCAAGCAAATGTACGCCGAGGTGGATGAGTTTACTGAGTTCGAGCTGGAGTTTCCCAACGGCATTTCAGCGAAAGGGGAGACCAGTTTCGGCAAATGGACCAATTATCTTGATGTCACCTGCAGCGAGGGCTGGTATCATCTGCGGCCCTTTCAAAGCTACTCCGGTGTACGCGGTAAAACCAGTGACGGAACCGTACTCCCGCCGGACCCGCGGCACCAGCAGGCGCGGCAAATGGACGATGACGCCCTGGCCATCAAAGAAAACAGGGCGCCGATAGTGCCCGGCGAAGAAGGCCTTGCCGATATCCGCATTGTCCGGGCTATCATGGATTCGTCAACTAATGGCGGAAAGCGGATTGAGCTGAATACGGGCTGATTCATATAAATCCTTTTCTTGTTTTTCACGGTGTGAGCTTTGTATACTGTATGTGCCAGTTCAAAAACAAAAAATATTATGCCTGGTAACGAAAGACGTTATATACGCCAGAAAACAATCGGTAATATAACTTTTACAACGTATCGCGGTCCTTTGCTTCCGGCAGTTGTAAAAGAGATAGTTGAAGCGCGCGGCCATTCCGTGGATACGGAGACGGATCTTTATCCCGGTAATACCCCCGAAATACTGATCAACCTGGCTCACCCGATTTGTGGCAAAACGGGCAGCATCACCGGCACAGTTAGAACCTGCACAATCCAGGGCAGCAAAACATCATTTGTGCGCGCCTGGCACCCCAAACATTGTCACTTCATCAGCGTGCGCTTTGTGGCAAACGGCTATTTTAAGATCCTGGGTATACCGCAGACAAAATTCACCGGTCATTTGATTGAGCTGGATGACGTCATACAAAATCACGTCAAAGATGTGATCCCTGAACTGCGACAGGCCCCCGATGCGCGTCGACGGTTTCATATTGTCTGCCGTTGGCTAAAAGCAGAATTGGGGCACGCACCCATCAAGCAGAATTTGTTGTCGGATTACATTATCGCCAGGTTTGAAAACAATCCGTATATGAGTGTTAAAGAGCTTTCCCGGGAAACGGGTTTTACGCGCAAGCACCTTGGGCAACGATTTAAGCAAGAAGCCGGCCTCAGCCTCAAAACTTATCAAAAAGTAGAACGTCTGCAACGCGTTTTAAAGGCCATCCGTAATAAGCGAGTGCGTGGCTGGGCTGAACTGGCCTGCGACAACCGCTATTACGATCAGAGCCATTTTATAAAGGACTTTAAGCAGTTAACCGGCAGCACCCCCAGCGACTTTATTCAAAATCTGCCGCGATAAAGCTTCAGGTTACATTTTTACAATACTTGCCCAAAGGCGGGTGCTATATTTCCCCAAAAAGAGGTGAGAAATTATGACTTACGTGATTTCAGCTATCGCGATTTTTGTAGTATATCTCTTGCTGGGGCATTTTCTTCATCGCGTAGTATTTCCGGAAAAACGACCTGACGCGCGCCGCTATCTCAATGAAGGTGACAGCTTTGGCTCCGCTTCTGTTGGCGATAAGATTAGCGTTGTGGAGAGGCTAAACGGGCAAGTGCGGTTAAAGCTAGAGTTTGCGCCTGAGGCGGAAGGGCCGCCCATGCATATTCAAACCGGCTGGGATGAAACTTTTAAAACCATTTCCGGCACACTTGGCCTGATTGTAGATGGAGAGAAAATTATGCTGCAACCCGGTAAGGCGTTCACTGTGAAAAAGGGGGCCGCTCATAAGCCTTACAATCCCACGGATAAGCCGGTTGCCGTGGATGTGGTGATGCCCGCGGACTTTGCCTTAGGACTAAGCCAGGTTTACGGCTACATGGATGAAGATGAGCAAAACATGCAGCCGCCAAAAGTCATTTTCCAGATGGCCATGTTCAACCAGTATTTTGATTCCTACCTGGCTGAAGGACCGCCGGTTGCGGTACAAAAGGCTGTAAACTTTGTGCTGATCCCGATTGCCCGGTTACTGGGTTTTAAATCCTATTATGACAAATTTCGAATTAAGCAAACGGCCCATAAATGATCATTGAGTTTTGCGTCCCTGAATTCCTATTTGAGCGGCTTATAATATAAAACCACAATACCGCATTCAAAGGCCAGTGACCTTACGAGCGTTAGGTTTATTGTTTTATCCAGGCTGTCAAATATCGGCATGCCTTTGCCGATGGCCGCCGCGTTGATAAACAAGTGGTATTCATCAATCAGGTTGTGTTTTATAAGAGACGAGACAAACGTCGCGCCTCCGCAGGCATAAAGATCACCACCGTCTTTCTGCTTCAGCTTGTTGACTTCTTTGACAATATCGCCTCCGGCCACAACCGTATTGGCCCATTTTGACTGTTCCAGCGTTTTACTGAAAACCACCTTAGGCGTATCCGTAAACATTTTTCCGGAATCCTGTTCGGGATTCTTAGCATCGGTTGCAACGCCTGCCCAGTAGGGGATAAACCCTTCGGCCAGTTTGCGGCCAAGCAGGATTGTATCCACCGGTTTTAGCAGATCGTTGACATAGGCATTGATGTCGTCTGTCCAGGGCAGCGTTATCCACTCCATTTCACCGTTGGGGCCGGCGACGTATCCGTCCACGGTCATTTGCATTTGCAGCTTTAGTTTTCGCATTACTGCTCCTTGTGGTTGACTTTTAAACTATTCAGGGTTAATGCTACCGGCTCTCTGCCAGTTTTTTGATCGTCTGCAACGCTTCGTCCCAGGCTTTGATGAAAAAGTCGTAATACTTTTGTGGTGTATCCTGTACGATCGTCAGCTTAACACCACTGCCGTTTGGCTCAATGCGGTAGGTTTCCCAACTGCCGGCCCACGCCCTGGACTCTTCATGACTGTCTTCCCGCCGGTCGTTTACAATGGCCGCTTTGTGTTCAACGGAGATGATCTCGCCCGGTCGGCTTTCCTTGATCTCACTGATCAGGCCGTTACCGCTACTGTCTTTGTAATAAACCGTGCTGCCGGCTTTCCAGTCCGTTTCGGCATAAGAGCCGGGGCTGAATGCCGCGTACCAGGCGCGCGTGTGCCGGTCGGCGGTGAGCACGTTCCAAACTTGATCCTTGTCGGCGTTTATATCGATTGATCTCTTTATGGTTTTTTTGTCCATGGTTTCTTCTCACTTTGGTTGCGTTTCGTTGCGATGCTGCTTTTGATGATCTCTTTGGCTTTAACCGTTTTGGTATGCCCGGGTCAGTTCGGCGATATCCAGCTTTTTCATTTGCAACATGGCCTGCACGGCGCTTTTGGCTTTTTGCTTGTCCGGCCCGCCAATAAGGCTGTTCAATACCGTGGGAACAATCTGCCATGAGATTCCAAAACGATCCTTCAGCCAGCCGCATTGCTGCTCTTCGCCGCCTTTCGTCAGCTCGTTCCAGTACCTGTCCACTTCCTGCTGTGAGGCACACATTACCATAAACGAAATGGCCTGTGTAAGATCGAAGTCGTGGCCGGCGTTGCTCTCCATGGCTGTAAAGCTCTCGCCGCGCAGCCTGAAGTCGGCATACTTGATTTTGCCTTGCTCGCCGGCTTCATCCGGACCAAAGCGTTCTACGTTGACGATTTCAGAATCATCAAACAGGGCGCTGTAAAGCTGCATCGCTTCTTCCGCCCGGCCGAAACGATTGCCTACAAACAGGAAGCAGGGGGCAATTTTCCGATCCGCTTTGCGCAGGATGAGTTGCCAGGAGAGGCCGAATTTGTCCTGTATCCAGCCGTATTTCTCGGCAAACGGGTATGTATCCAGCGGCATCATCGCCTGGCCGCCGGCGCCAAGTTTTTCCCAAAGACGGTTAATCTCCGTTTCATCGGCACAGTTGACGAAAAAGGAAACGGCCGGCGAGAACCTAAACATGGGTCCGCCGTTTAGTGCGACAAATTGCTGCCCGGCCAGCTCAAAATCAATGGTCATCACGCTGCCTTTGGCCCGGCCGGACATTTCAGCAACCTCATCACTGTAATGGCTTTTCCTGTTGGTCATGGAGTCCTCGAACAACGAGCTGTATAAATCGACGGCCTCTTCGGCATTGTCATCAAACCATAAAAAAGGGATAATTTTCTGCATCTTTTCTCCGGTTAAAATTCAACTGCTCTGCGGGCGGTCGTAGCTGACCATCCACTGGATGCCGAATTTGTCTTTCAGCATCCCGAAGTAGGCGCCCCAAAATGTATCGCCCATCTCCATTTCAATCTTTGCGCCGTCGGAGAGGCCGCGGAATATTTTGTCCGCTTCTGCTTTGCTGTCCGTATTGACGGAGATGTAAAAGTTGTTACCGGCATTCACCTTCTGGCCCATAGAGTCCAGTGCGTCGGTGGCCATAAGCACATTACTCTTGCCGATTGGCAGCGCCGCATGCATCACCAGCTCCTTTTCTTTATCCGGCACGTTGCTTGTTTCCGGCATATCCTTAAAACGCCGGATGTCCAGCTTGCCGCCAAACACCGATTGGTAAAAACGGAATGCTTCTTCGGTATTACCCAGAAAATTCAGATAGGGATTTAACGTTGGCATGTACCCTCCTTTAAGTTTGAATATAGCGTTTTAGAGCTACAAAATTGATAGCAATTATTTTCTGCGGATTATTATAGCCCGGACAGGGTAGGATTTACAAGGTGCAAATACGCCAATCTCAGAGGTTGATTGCGACAACGCCTCGCGCTAAATTGTTTTCATGAAACACGTATCCATCCTTATCCCGCGAGGGACAGCCAGTGTCGTCAATATCGGCGGCACGCACCAGATTCTTTCCCAGGTCAATACCTTCCTGGCGCAGATGGGCAAGCCGCCGCTGTTCAAGATTCAGCTTGTGGGCGTTTCCAGGGAGACGCGCCTTGCCAGCGGTTTGTTTACCATCAATCCTGATGTGCTGATCGGCGACGTTACCCGGACAAACCTGATTGTAATACCGGCATTACACGACGATCAGAAGGAAGCAATCGAACGCAACAACGAATTTTTGCCCTGGATTGTACAGCAGTACCGCAACGGATCGGAAATCGCCAGCATGTGTATCGGCGCCTTTTTCCTGGCGGCTACCGGCCTGCTCAAAGGCAGACCGTGCGCCACGCATTGGGGGGAGGCTGCCAACTTCCGCGCCATGTACCCCGATGTGCAGCTTGTGGATGATAAAATTATGACCGAGTCGGACGGCATCTACACCAGCGGCGGGGCCTACGCTTTCCTGAACCTGCTGCTTTATCTTATCGAAAAATATGCCGGTCGCGAGATCGCCATCCTGGTTTCCAAAACCTATATGATCGATATCAACAAGGAGAGCCAGTCGCCGTTTATTATTTTCCGCGGGCAGAAAGAGCATGGCGACACAGCGGTGAAAAAAGCGCAGATGCTGATTGAACAAAATTACCGCGAAAAGCTGACCGTCGACGCGCTGGCCGAAAAGCTGGCCCTGGGCCGGCGCAGCCTGGAGCGGCGCTTCAGGAAAGCGACCTCAAACTCCGTTGTCGAATACATCCAGCGGGTAAAGATCGAAGCGGCCAAGAAGAGCCTGGAAGTATCAGGCGAAAACGTTTCCGAGGTAATGTACAATGTGGGCTACAGCGATCCCAAAGCCTTCCGCACCACCTTTAAGAAAATTACCGGCCTGACGCCCGTCCAATACCGCAATAAGTACAACAGGGTACAACCTGAAGCGGCGAATTGACGAATGAAAGATTCAATTTTGAAGAAATGCAAGACTTACGTCTCCGCTAAACTCTATTAATCCAGTGTTAAACAATGAAGACAAACCAAATAGAAATCACTGAAATTACAGTTAAAGGCATGGATTGCGCCGGTTGTGCCAGGAACGTCAGGCAGGCCCTGGCGAAAATTGACGGTGTAAAAGATGTTGAAGTGCTGCTCTCTGCGGAGAAGGCGCGCATCAGCCTGGGGGAGCGGCGGCCGGAGCTTTCTGAATTTAAAAAAGCCGTGGAAGATATCGGCTACAGGCTGGAGGAAGAGAATCAGCAAGACGCTGCTGAAAAGCGCACCATGGAAGATCTGGCCAAAAAATCGTTCCGGCTGTTTGGGCTGGTATTTGGCGCCATTCTCGTTGTTGTTGTGGCCGGGGAATGGCTGGGATTGTTTGAAGCGGTAACGGCGTGGGTGCCTTTCTGGCTGGGCGCCGTGTTTGTGCTGGCGATGGGTTGGCCTGTTTTCCGGCAGGTTGTAGTGGCCGCCACAAAAGGCATGGTAACGCCGCATGCGCTGATGGCGCTGGGGGCCGTGGCCGCACTGATTGCCGGGGAGTGGGTAACTGCGGCGATTGTGGTTTTCTTTATGCGCACCGGCGATTTCATTGAAGGTTATACCACCGATAAGGCCCGTGATTCTGTGCGCTCGCTGACTGAAATGGCTCCGCAAAAAGCCACTGTGCTGCGTGACGGCGGAGAACATGAGCTACCGATCAATGAGGTGAAGCAGGGCGATCATATCGTCGTGCGGCCCGGAGCTAAGATTCCGGTGGATGGAACGGTCCTGGAAGGTCGCGCCACCGTTGACCAATCGTCGATTACCGGCGAATCGATGCCGCTGGATGTGGCTGAGGGCGCGAGCGTCTACGCCTCCACCATTGCCATGGGCGGGCGGCTGCTGCTACGCGCCGATGCCATTGGTCGCGACTCCACCTTTGGCAAAATTATCCGCATGGTGGAAGAGGCCGAAGCCCACAAAGGCGAGGTGCAGCGTTTTGCCGATACATTTTCCCGATACTATCTGCCGGTGGTGGCCGGCATCGCCCTGCTGACCTACATTCTGAGCGGCAGCATCATGTCCACCGTGGCGGTGATGGTGGTGGCCTGTGCCTGCGCCTTTGCCCTGGCAACACCCGTGGCGCTGCTGGCGACAGTCGGCTCCAACGCCAAACGCGGCGTGCTGATCAAGGGCGGCAAATACATTGAAGCACTGGCCAAAGCCGATGTGCTGCTGATTGATAAGACGGGCACGCTGACTTTTGGCAAGCCGGAGATATCCGACATTATCCCTTTGAACGGCTGCACGGCAGATGAACTGTTGACCGTTGCCGCCAGCGCCGAACGCTATTCCGAACATCCGCTGGGCCGGGCCGTAACGCAGGCCGCCCGGAAACAGTCTTTGACCTTAAGGGATTCCGACCATTTTGAGGAGATGACCGGCAGCGGTGTGAAAGCACGCATAAACGGCGAAACAGCCACCGTGGGTAACGAACGTTTAATCGACGCCGACGATGAAACCCGCCGTAAAATAGACGCGCTGAAGGAAGAGGGCAAAACGGTGATCACCGTGCAGCGCGCCGGCAGCCTGCTGGGGCTGCTTGCCGCCCGTGACGCTGAACGCGGGGAAGCGGCCGGAGCCCTGCAGCGCATCCGTGAGATGGGCATAAACAAGATCGAGCTTCTGACCGGTGACAACGAGCAGACGGCGCGCCATCTGGCCGAACGTTTGGGTATTGATTACCAGGCTGCGCTGCTGCCGCAGGACAAGATCGCCGTGGCCAAACGCTACCAGGACGATGGCCATACCGTGGTGATGGTGGGTGACGGTATCAACGACGCTCCGGCGCTGGCCCGGGCCGATGTTGGTATTGCCATGGGCAGCTCCGGTACCGACGTGGCCATCGAAACAGCCGACATTATGCTGACCCGCGATGACTGGAACCTGGTACCGGGCTTACTGGAATCCGCCCGCAAAACCATGCGCGTTATCCGCTGGAATTTTGGCTTTACAACAGCCTACAACGTGGCCGGATTATCGCTGGCCGCCTTTGGCTTTTTGCCGCCGGTGCTGGCTGCCGCCGCCCAATCCCTGCCGGATGTGGGGATATTGCTCAACTCTTCGCGCCTGCTGAAACAGGGGAATGGGTGAAATGATGTAATTTGTCTGAACCGTGATTATTGTGATTAGTTGATTATGTGATAAAGCCATTGTCATTTGGTTAATCATAGTCCATCACAAAATCATTCAAATCATAGTTCAGACATTTGCTGAATTGGCAGAAAGAAGGGACGCAGGATTGATTACGCAGCCTGTAGGATGAATTGTTGGACAGGCCAATTTGTGGTTTAATAATGCACCGCTAAAACTGTCTGAGCTGTGATTATCAAGTTTAGCTGAATGTGTGATTGAGCTGTTGCCGGTTTGTTAATCATAGTCCATCACAAAATCATTCAAATCATATTTCAGGCATTTGCTGAATTGGCAGAAAGAAGGGACGCAGGATTGATTACGCAGCCTGTAGGATGAATTGGTGGTCAGGCCAATTAGTGGTTTAATAATGCGCCGGCAGAAACTGTCTGAACCGTGATTATTGCGATTAGCTGATTATTAAGAGTCGCAATCTATTTAACAATTTTGAAGCCGGAAATTGTCATAGAATCAACACTTGTGACGTCACGAGTAAGACTAATTCCCCGCACCCGGTATTTTGTTGTGGCCGGAGTATTTATGATGGATACCTTGCCATTGGCCAATCGAAATGTTGTAACTTCATCTGCATCTACTGATTGCAATTCTTCGCAGCCAACAACCCGAAAAAACCGCGCTGTGTCCTCATTGCCTTCAAGCCACACAGCGCTTATCCCGTCTGTTTCTATTACATGGTTTAAATATTTTGATGAAATTCTTACCGGGTTCTTGTATTCGATTAGAAAAACGTGCTCCAATCCGGATGTTTTCTCAAATATCACATACGTAAATAATTCAGAGTTCAGCAGCTGGTAATCTAAATCTGATTTGTTCAGAAGAGATAATATTGCTTCGAGTGAATCTGTTGTAAGTGCCAAATAAGTACCGCCTTCACCGTCGCTCAAAAAATCTGCGTAGCTTTTTGCGATTGCATCTGACGGTATTCCAATACTGATAACCTCTATTCCAGTTAAATTCATGAACTTGATATGACTATTAAAAACGCCATTGTCATGAACGTAACCGGGCTTGATCGCGAACCCCATATTCCTAAATCGCTGTATGGTACTATCATGGTTTTTTACTACAATCGGCGTATGATCGATTTTGACTTTACAATTTTGGGAGTCGCTTTGGTAGAAAAAGAAATGCAAAATAAAATAAAGAAAAAGCACGAGCGTGTTCATTTTATCCCCTGATCACTACGAAGAATGTAGTAAGGATCATGTAAAGCCATATTCAAACCTTCAACATGCCACGGAAGCCCCGGGCGGCATAATAAGACTCCGCGCCGTTGTGATAGGTGAAAACATGGTCATAGCGCCGGTCACAGAACAGGGCGCCACCCAACTTGCGGATGGCGGCGGGTGTTTCTATCCAGCTTGATGTTTTGGTGTCAAACGCGCCCAGCTGCTGCAATGCGCGGTATTGCTCTTCGTTTAAAAGGGTGATGTCCATAGCTTTTGCCAGGCTTATGGCGCTGTCTTTGGGTTTATGCTTCTTGCGCGCCTCCAGTGCTTCGTGATCGTAACAAAGGCTCCGGCGGCCTTTGGGGCTTTCCGCCGCGCAATCGTAAAAAATAAGCGCGCCGCTCGCTTTATCCATGCCGACGACATCCGGCTCACCGCCTGTCCTCTCCATCTCATTCAGTGACCACAGTTTTTCGGGATGTGCTTCCAGCCGTTTCAGAACGTTTTTCCATTCCAGCTCTTTGTGACGCTGCCTGTTCTTTTCAAAGCGGTTTTGTAGCAGCTTTATCAAATCATCCCGTTGTTGCGCGGACAATGTGGAAGTTGTAACGCTCATAGATTTTCTCTCCTTTTAAATTACGCTCATAGCCGGCGTGAACACCCTCATTCAGTCATTCAGCTATTCAATGCCTGTCCGGCGTTGACCCTGCCGGGTTTTTTTTAAGGATCAATGCGCTTACCAGGGCAACCAGCAATCCAACAGGCAGTACTTCCGCATAGGTAATGAGAACGACGAACAGCGGGTTTTTGTACATCTCCTTAAAGCTCTGCATTTCCGCTTTTTTAGCCGCAAGCTCGGCGCCGGGCACATCCCTGAGCACATGTTGGATATAGACATCAATGAAATCGGGCACGAACAGGTAGTAGTAAAACAGCCACGCCACCACATACATGGTCGATGCCAGAAAGGCAATCAACAAGCCTGTTTGAAAAGCTTTGCCAAAAGATATAAAGCCGTCCAGTTCCTTGTTGCGGTAACTGCGGGTGCCAAAAAAGATCAGCGAAAAAACGACCACCATAACGGCGTAGCCCAGGATGTCGTTGCCTTTGAACTGCGGGTTGCTGTACATCAGGTTGACCATGACGATCATATTAATACACAGGATTGCGCCCGGTATCCCGCCGAATATCAAAATATATTTCTTCATCTGCTTTCCTCGCTTTGTTTGTGTGTGGCGCAATAATAAAACAGGATGGCGATATTTAAATCATACTTTAGTGCCAAAATTGTCTTTTTCGGTGAAAACTCATGCTAAAGTACCGGGTTATTGCTTTACTTTATTGTTCTGAATCCGACGGTTGCCGGATGAAGAATCTTCCTGTGGGCCGAAAATGATCCCGGCGCGGCGGCCGGGATGACAAGCCTGGAAATCGTTCTCCGGATTTATTCTATTATATTCAGCCGGCCGGCCTTCTCGATGGCTTGTGTTCGGCTTTTTACATCCATTTTTATAAAGAGATTGGAAACGTGTGTTTTGACCGTGCTAATCGATAGGAACAGTTTTTCGGCAATGTCGGCGTTGCTGTGGCCACGGGCCAAAAGTTGCAGCACTTCATATTCGCGGCTGCTCAGTTTCAGCTTTTCAAGATTGTTTTTGTTGATTGTACCCGCGCCGGGTGGCGTGACATAGACTTCCTTTTCCACGATCTCTTTATGCACCTTAGGCTTCACCAGTTGCGTGGCCACCCACACCCCCAGGATGGTGAAAAAGAGGGCGATCAGGCCGATGTAAAGTTCAATGGAGATATCAACGATCAGGTATTTCCATTGCAGCCATTTCAGTACAAAAACCAGCACAGCCAATAACAAACCGTAAAGGGCCACATGCCGTATTCTGAGAAAAATGTTTTTAATAAAGGTTGTCATCACCGATTGTTTTTGTGGCAATTCTAAAAGATAAGATTATTCAATTTGTCTCCATAATCATAAAACAAGATGGTAAAACCGGCCATGTTTACAAAACCATGGGTAAGGATCGGATACCATAAGACTTTGTTGCTGCGGATAAAAATGATGCCAAACAACGCGGCAATCAGCCCGGTGCTTAAAACACCGCTCCAGCCCTGGTACATGTGACTGATACCGAAAGCCACGGAGGTCAGCACGATGCCTGTGATATCGCCGGCCAGCCTGCTGTCCTTAAAAAGCGAAGAGATTCGGGTAATTAAAAACCCCCGAAAAACGATCTCTTCAAAAAGACCGCCGACAATCCAGCCAATAACAATCCATATCAGGAAATTGGTGACGTTGCCCGGAACAGTTTCAAATTGTGACAAGTCAATCTTAGAGGCGGTAAGCATCTCCAGCAGGGGATTGATAAAAACCTGGAAACCCACTTCGATGGCGATGCCCAGGAACAGGCAAATGATTATCGTGCTCCACCAGTTTGGCGGTGATTTAAAACCAATGGAGCGAAAGTCTTCCACTCTGGTCTTACCGATCGTCAGATAGACAAGTATAGCCAGAAGAGCTACCGCAAAACCAATCGCCGGAAAAATGATGATTGTGAGCAGGCTTAAAACGGTAATGGCCAGCTCAACCCTGTACTTTAAGCTGTTTACGTCCATAACGCTGTCTCCCTTCTGTAAGTAGATGAAAGGCTGCAAAATCCGTCAAGGCAGCATCATACATATTTTATAAAGATAGTATTTCGGGATGGGACAAATATAGCCCGTGCTCAGAAAAATTCAACAAGAGGAGCATGGATGGTTAAGCGTCAGGCTTGCAACGTTCGCCGGCCCAGGAGAGGCTGCGCCACGCCTGAATTGTCGAAGCCAGGTACCAGAGCCCAACGACGGGGCCGATGTCGACCGACCCGGCATTTGCCGGTGGAGTAGGAAACGGGAGAAGATTCAGGATGATCTCAAGTAGCCCTAAAAGCATCCCCGTGACAGCGAATGGCCAGCCGAAGCGTGGATGGTGCCGCATAGCCCAGCCAAAGGCTAATGTGCCCAGACCGATGTAGATATCCCACGCCACATCGATACCGAGCCAAACGCCGACGAGATCGGCAGCGCTGCCGGTTGGTGCCTGAGAACGGACGGCGAGCTGCACCAGCGCCATGGCGGTGAAAAGCGCGCCGGCAATGATGTTGTGTATTGCACCAAGAGCTCCAGACACCGAAGGCGCATGGAGTCTGATGAGCCTGTACAGGCCAAGGCTACCAACGCCGATCGCCGGACCGAGGAACGACGCTACGGCCGCCGTGAGGGGTAATGAAAGCGGGGCGAACAGGAGGACTGGGTACAAGATGCTCGCGCAGAGTCCTCCGAGAATACCGATTCTGATCCAGCGGATTTCTACGGATCGATTATTGTGTATTGTGTTCACCTCAGATGCCATAAGTCTTTGAATAAATGTAATTAAACCTTGTTGCTCTTATTATTCAACGTCCCGCCGATAACCAGCGCGGCCGATATGATCAGCAGGTTTTTGATGATGTACTGTCCCTCCAACGTGGGCGCGTAAGGCAGATGCCCGGCCTGGAAGGTCACTTCCGGCAGGATAACCAGCGGCATAAACGTCCCCACCATCTGCGTGGCAAGCAGGGCAATGGCCAGCCGAATCGTGGCATTGAAAAAGAAGGCCACGCCAATAACGACTTCCCACCAGCCGATCACCGAAACCCATGTGGCCGGGGCAAAAAACGGCATCCAGTTGACCGTATCCTCAACCAGTGGTTGCGCCGAAGACAAACCAAAAGGTTTCAAGATACCAAACCAGATAAAGATAATGCCCAGCGATACGCGCAATGCCGTAATGCCCCAGCGCTGCATAAAGCCCGATATAGCGTGATCTATTTTTTCAAAATTTAGATTCATTGTATTGTACGCGTCCTAAAATCTTTTTGGAAAAAGTTCCCTTTTTGTAAAGAAAGTATCTTTATCCGAATGCTAATGTCAAATCCTCAATTTTACTTTATAATCCTTTTTTGCTTTATATTCTTCCGGCCTTTTGGGCAGCCTAACCGGAAAACGAATAAAAGTTAACCTTATGAAGCAAATTACACTTGTATTTTCGATAATCGTATTATTTTGTGTACCAATCATTAGTCAAGAAATAGCTTTTAAAGTAAATAAAAATGTTCTGTATGCTTCGCCCGAAGGCTTTGACCTTACGATGGATATTTATAAACCGTTGAGCGGAAAGGATAGTTACCCGGTTATGGTAATCTGGCATGGCGGGGCATGGTTGGCCAACAGCAAACAAATAATGAGCCAGGCTTCAGAATACCTGGTACAACATGGTGAATTAGTTGTTTGCAATGTTAACTACCGTCTGCTTGGAGATCAAAATAATAGTGTAACGCTCAATGAAATAGTTGAAGACGTATTAGGAAGTTTACTCTGGATCAAGGAACATATTTCCGATTATGGCGGTGATGCATCTCAAATTGCGATAACGGGCGATAGTGCAGGCGGTCATCTTGCGGCAATGGTACTAACTCAAAGTAACACATTGGTGGCAGACGCTTATGCGGGAGATAATTATGGATTCAATCCAAGCTGGATGCCAAATAATATGTCAGTTGAGCAAATAGGAGATGAAGGACTGTTAAGTGTACAGGCAGCCATCCTTAGTTATCCAGTTATAAATGTCATTGTTCGTGCTGAACGTGGTTTCGAAACAAAACGAAATGGGGTATGGAAATTTGCAGGGGTAAAACCGAGAGGCCTTTTTGGTAATGGTTATAATCTTAAAAACAATCCTGACCTGTATGAATTGCATTCGCCTATTTTAAATATTCCAAACCACAATAAAGTACAATTACCTCCACAGTTTGTTCATGTAGGTTCAAACGACAAAGCCACTCCACCCGAAGAAATCGAAACTTATGTATCTCGGCTAAAAGCGGCAGGTCAACCCGTGGAATTTAGTATATATGAAGGGCTGAACCATGCCTATTTAGATAGCGGCTGTAGTGAGATCTTTGGCCACTGTTTCGAAGAGGATGCTATACCTGTACTAAACGACATGATACTCTTCCTGCAAGAACATTTAGATCGAAATTAACATACGTGTTTAATTTATCCTTGGCTTTATTTTTCTTATAGGCTTGCTTGCGATCTTCTAAGTCCAACAAAGAACGCTATTATAGCGTCAAAACAACGCGTCCCCGGCGCTTTGGACGTTCCATCAGTTCATGCGCCCTGGCAATCTCTTCCAGCGGAACCCGTTCGGCGATTTCAAACCCGGTCCAACCGGACTCAAAGGCGGCGTTAAGATCCAGTGCCGCTTGCATCTTCGCCTCTGCCGGAAAATCGTCGCTGCCCAAAAAGAAAACGCGGATGTTCTTAAACACAAGATGCCAAAACGGGATCTCCGGTTCGGCTGTATTGGTCGCGTAGGTGGCAATAGAACCACCCACCGCCAGCAGTTCAATATCGGTGGCAATGTTGGCGCCAAAGGCCACTTCCACAATATGGTCTACACCCTCCGGGGCAATTTTTTGCATGCGTTCGGTCAGGGATTTATCAGCCAATACAACTTCATCCGCTCCCGCAGCCCTGACGCCTGCCTCATCCGATGAGGAGCGGACAGTGGCGATAACGTGTGCTCCGGCATGGTGGGCCAGTTGAACGGCGCATAAACCTACAGCCCCCGCGCCCCCCTGTACCAAAACGATGCGACCTTTTACCGGACCCGCCGTGTGCACGGCCCGATGAGCGGTGATACCGGGAATACCCAGGCAGGCGCCTTGTTCCATCGACATACTTTCGGGCATTGCAATCGCATTTGTCAGGGGAACAGTGCAATACCCGGCGGCCGTACCAAAAGCGCGGTACGATTGAGCCCCGTAACACCACACCGGCCGTCCCAGCCACTCTTCAGAAACACCATCACCGACCTGGTCCACCTGCCCGGCGCCATCGCTATGGGGAATAACGCGCGGGTAGGCCATGCCATAACCGAAGGCGTCTTGCCGTTTCTTTATATCCCCGGGATTAATCCCTGAGACAGCCAGGCGAATGCGTACTTCACCCGGTCCCGCTTCCGGTGTCGGCATCTCCCCGACGATCAGAACGTCCTTTGCGACACCCTGTTTTTCATACCAGGCTGCTCTCATGTGTGTACCTCTCCGGCTTATTTAAATGAAGAATTCAGCAAAAATAACAGGTAGCCGGAAAATACATTAATACCTCTGCTTAAAAAAACTATTTCTCCTGGCAAGGTACTTTGACCACATATAGCCGCCCGATATGAGGTAGCGTCCCATACTGTCATCTCAAATCGCCGGCAGGCGTGAGAGATCCGGAAGCTTGATGCGCCCCGGATTTTTCACCCGGCAGCCGCCGGGTTTGAAATGGCAGGACGGGAAGAAGTGGACAATGAGAAAGAGAATGAAAACGAAGAAGAAAGGCAGGGAGAGCATGATCATGGATTACCTAAACACCCGAATACCGGTTCCGATGGCGATTTCGATTACCGAGTATGATTAGACGCGAACATACACTTTAACACCCTAACACCCTAACACTCTGGCACATCTTTCATTCCCTTGCCGCCAGCTCGCGGAAATCCACGTGGTAGTTGCGGATGCGCTCCACGGCGTATTGGCGTTGCTCGTTGGAGAGCATCTGGTCGATATCCAGGGCCAGTTGTTTAGCCATGGCGTCGTGGCGTTCATCGATTTTGGCGTATTCGGGGGATTGGCCCTGCTCCCAATCGATAAACCAGCTTTTCAGGCGGGATACAAAAATATCATGTGGCGGCTTGGATTGCAGTAAATCGATAAAGGCTTGCTGGCGGTTGAGGCTGTGATCGACCCAGTATTTTGTCGTGCGCGGGATTTCGGAAAGACCACGCTTGAGATAAATGCGCTGGGCAGGGGAGACGGAGCCCAGCCACTCTTCCATGCGCTCAACGGTGCGTTCCACGCGACGCTCCAGATGCTCTTCATCGGAGCGTTGTACCCACTCGCGGCGTTCTTCGTTGCGTTCTTCCAGCTTTTCGCGGTAATGGCGGATCTGTTCATCGGACAGGCCGCGCAGCAGGGTGGCGGCATCCGGCGCGATGCGTTCTACCAAATCGCGGTAAGCGCTTTGCACTTCGGCAAAAAACCAATCGTACTCCTCGCTGCTTAACCCGTCGGAAAGCTTTGCGGCCAGTTCTTCGGTAAAGGCGGAATAGCGCGGCATTTGCGTGTCACGATGCCATTTCAGGTGGTAATCCAGGCGTTCTTCCACAAAAGTTTCCTGCTCGCTGTCCAGGTCAAAATACTTATCGATCTGCCACTCCAGCAGCAGGTCGGCATTGTTGTAGCCCAGCTTTACCGCGCTGCAGCCCATAAGAAGCGCCAGCATCAATCCGCTAATCAACCATTTTTTCATAAAGTATTCCCGTTAATTTTTTCCGACAAAATAATGCGCCGTGCCGCCTCTGGCAATCGGGCAATGTTTTAAAGCTGTTTGGATTGTATTTTAACCGGCCCGTGCTGCAATCCGCCAAACACAATTAAATGTGGATTTAAGCGGCAGATTGTGTTAATCTGCCTTATATCTTTTTACCAACCTGAATGTTCAACTTTCTGCGGAGGCTACGATGTGCGCATGGCAGCCTGAATCGCAATCCTGGCCCGATCGTCACGCCGTTCTTTTTGTGCATGGCGTCGGTAACAGCAAACCGGGTGACTACGACGCACTGATCACCCGCTTTAAAGCCACGGTAGGCAGCGAAATTGCTTCAAAACTGGCCGTTTATTTTCTCTATTACGATGACATGAACGACTGGATGGCCGAAAAAGTGCGCCTGGCCGAGGCTGTTGGCGGCATTAAAGACTGGCTGCACCTGCGCGTGCTGGAAAACGTTGGCGGCAAGCTGGGTCGGGCCGTTGCCGAATATGCCGGGGACGTGATTTTTCCCGTCCTCAACGAAGCGTCGCGGCTGATGATCCGTGAGCGCTACCTGGCACAGATCAAGCAGATACGGCTGGACGGCAACAGTTCCGGTGTGCCTTTCCGGCGCCAGAAAATTTCCATCATCTGCCACAGCCTGGGCTGCTTCCACACCTACGAGATGCTGCATGCCGCGGCCAACCACCCCCAACACCGCCTGCTGCCGGTTACCGACGCCATGCAGTTCGAAAACGTTATTTTCATGGCCTCCCCGGTGCAGCTTATCCGCGCCTTTGCCCAGCAGCTTGTGCCGATTGTTTCACACCGCAAACTGGCCACTATTGCCGGCGACACGCTCACAATTCCGGCAGAGACCGATCCCGTTACCAAAAGAGCGGTCCCTTCCGTGAAGCATTGGGCCGCCGTCACCGGCGACTTCGATCCCGTGGGCGGTTTTCTGTTGGGCCGCAAACTGGAATGGGCTTACATGCAGGTGAACGGGCAGGATTCCATCGTCGACGCGCAGACGGTTTTGAATATCAAAGATGAAGATGAACTGACCGCCCGCCTGACCAATGACAGGGAGAACGGCGCCGGACCCGCGCTGCCTTTGAGTAACCCGCATTCCTGGGAAGGCTACATCACGCAAAATAAAGGGGACCTGGTAAAATGGTTAAGCGTCTGAAACTGCATGGGGTGATTGTCTGTCTGCTGGCGGCGCCGTTGTGGCTGCCGGCGCAGGATACGCTGCAAACACAAAGCTATCCGCAGCTGCTGCGTGCGATTGTTGAAAACACGCGCCACGCCCTTTATCTCACCCCGTTTGATTCACTCTTTCCCGAGGCGACGGCTGAGCTTAACGGCCACCTGGCTGTGCTGGAGCAGGCCGCCGCCACCATGCAAACATCCGCCGGCGTAGATCAGCCCGGTATTGCCACGACCCTGCGTTCCAGCCAAAGCGATTTTGTATTTCGGCAGGATGGTCCGCAAGGCGACCTGGAAGCATCACTGCAATATGTAAAAGCCGTCAGCAACGGGCAGCTTGGCCGGCTGCTGGATGAAGCCGTCGGACCCGGGCAAACGGACCGCCTGCTGCAGCCGGTCAACGATCTGCAGGTGCAGCAAACGCGGGCATCGCTGGAGCAAAGCATGGAACGCCTGCGCCATTTTGAAGTGAAGTACGGGCCCAACTCGGCACGGCTGAACCTTCTGGAGGCTGCCGTCAACCACTTTCTGCTGCGCGGCATACCCGCTTTTGGCGTGGATGAAAACGGCGCTCCCGGCCCGCTGGAGCTGATAATGGCGTACAACACGGCTTATCTTAATTATGACAAGAACGCCAATAGCAGCAACGACTTCCTGCTGCTTTCCGCGGCAGAGCTTGGGTTGCGGCACTATTTTTTTAACAAGGGCTGGGGCAAGGGCAATTATTTAAAGCCGGCCTATGTCAGCGTGGGCGCGTTGCTGGCTTCTGAAAAAAGCGGCTTTCTGCGCAACCCCTTTGACGGCGGCGCGCAATGGGGCGCTTTTGTGAGCTGGGGCGAGTTTAAGCTGGCCTACACATTTGGCGATGACAACAGGCTGCTTCTCAGCAAGCAGTTCCAGGTGCTGCCGTTTTTGTTTTGAGAGTTTGCCGCCATGCGCCCGACAACCCCCTAACCCCCTTTGATAAGGGGGAATTGATATGCAGTCAAAACATGTGTTTCCCCTTAAAAAAGGGGATTAAGGGGTTGTTTCTTACTCCCCACTTTTATTCATCCGCCGTTGCATCTCTTCTTCGGAAACGTCTTCAATGTGCGTGGAGATCCACCACTGGTTGCCGCAGGGATCTTTAACGCCGCCGCTGCGGTCGCCGTAAAACTGGTTTTCCGGCTCGCGTATGGACGTGCCGCCGGCGGCCAGGGCCTTTTTGTATAGAGCGTCGCTGTCTTCCACGTAAAGATGAATCATGCAGGGCATGGCGGGAAAGCCGTCAGTGGCCTGGCTCATCATCAGCATGCTGTTACCGATCTTCAATTCGGCGTGCATCACCGAACCGTCTTCGTTGCGGTGCGGCGGGGTCGTTTCCCGCGCGTCGAGACCCTTTTTCAAAAAGGTGATCAACCTGTCACAATCATCCACGATAAGGTAGGGGGTAATCGTATGGTAGCCGGCGGGGACGGGGTTAACGGCCATCATATCCTCCTCTTTTTAAGGTTTTTATTGGTCGGCCAGTTGCACTTTAAACGGCACTTTCAACTCTTCCCAGTGCAGGTATGCCGTGGCTGATGTGCCCTCCAGTTCATCAAAACCATAAACCAGCCACTCCTGGTGCGGGGCTTTTTGCGGAGTTACCTTCACGCGCAGCGCGTCCTGGCTTTCATCATAGGAATAGCTGCCCCAGGCATCATACACCTTGTTGAAAATAACGGTCCACTCATCTTCAGCGGGAATCATATGGATGCTGTATGTACCGGCCGGCAGCTTTTCGCCTTCCACAAGCAGGTCGTTGTTAAAGCTGATTGTGGTATTCTCGTCGGCACCGGCTCGCCAGGGGAAAGGCTTGTTGTCCGAATATTTGTTACCGGGCTTTAATCCGTAGGGCACCAGCTCACCCCAGATGGCGCGGTCTTTTACGCCGGGCCGGCTGTACGCGATGGTGATCTCGGTATCCGCGCCTATGGTTTGCGTGGTTTTGGCCTTAAGGCTGGCGCGCACTTTCTGGCCCTGAGCAAAAACGGTTTCGCCGGCCACAAATAAAACCACCAGGAAAATTAATCCTCCTATAAACGTAAAACGCTTCATCTCTCCTCCAAAGGGTTAATGGGTCGTGTAATAAAAGGGGGCGATTGTTTCATCGCCGTGCTCAATTATATTGCCTGTTGCCTTCGGGTTCAAGAGGCCGGAGAGGCATCGAGAATATGCCGACCGGGCAACGGATAAAAAAATGCAGCCACGCGGGGAACATGGCTGCATTTCAAAAAAAGTGTGCGGGGGAGAATTAGAAAAGGGTCGGGTCTACATTGCAGACATTCAGCGTGCTTACGTCCACGCTGCTGCGTGTGTAGGGGTAGAGGGCGTTGCCGTTCACAACCAGGTTCAGCGTGCTGCTGTCAGCACTCAGCGTATAGGTGATGGTAACACCTTCCGTTTTGATGCTGTTGTTGCCGGTCACCTCGTAACCGGCCGGGCCATGCTGTCCCCAGCAATCGGCGCCTTCTTCAAAATCTTCGTCATAAGAGACGATTTGCGAGGCGCTGATGTGAAGATAGCCGTCCTCATCACCGCTGACGGCCGCACTGGCAAACCATGTGGTATTGGCCAGCGGGTTAGGGTAATTGCCGGATTCGGATTCCGTGCTGTTTTCGCTGCAGCCGATCATCGCAACCGCAACAACCGAAAGAGCAGCCAACCAATGAATGAAAGAACGCATACTATTTTCCTCCCTGGTAAAATTAAACGTGTTCCGTTACAGTTGGTTTTAGTGGCGTGATTATACACTTGCGCAAACGGTTTTGCAATAGATTTTTTTAAAATTTTTAAAGAGTCGGATAGTAAACAAAAAAACCTGTGGGAGGAAAACAACAAAAGCGGGGAGTGGGTGTGCCGGCCTGTCAGGCGTATTCCGCGCGCGCCCCTTCATTTTGCATCAGCGGGCTAACCTTTTCCAGCCAATTTTCATCATTGAACGTGCCCAGGTACTCGTGCATATCGATGTATCTTTGCGGCATGGGATGCGTGCCAAACACAACGCGCAGGTGTGTGCTTTTTTCCAGAACGGCCTTAAAGGTATCCAGGTAAGGGCAGGGCGGATAGCCAATCAGCATGCCCGTGGCCAGGTGGATGGCCGTGGCGCCGTTTTTCACCATTTCCTCGCCCACATATTCGATGTTGCCGCCGGGACAACCGTCGCAGGTGGAAAGTCCCACCAGCTGCAGTTTGCTGTCGCTGTAAATACCGAACGCGCCTTCTTTGTTGTATAATGCCTTTAAGCACTTGCCAGCCGCGCAGCGCCGGTAGCGCTCGCAGACAATAATGCCGATCTTCGTAGTATAGTCCATGGTAGCTCCCTGGTTAAACGATTTCCCTGTTCAGGTTTTTCAGGTAATAGGTAATGCCGTTGTGTCTGCTCATTTTGAGCTTGCCGTTTTGTAGTAAGTCCTCGATAAGTCCCCAGCTTCTGCCGGAGCGTTTTAACAGCGTGTAGACCGCTTTTTCCGACATAGGATGCACTGCGGTTATGCTCAGGATCTCGCGCTCTGCATCGTCACCCCGCGAAAATTCAACGCCCTCGGATTCAATCAGCAGTTCCACATGGCGCAGTTGCCCGCTGAAAATGATATATGCGCGTATCAATTTTGCCGACTCCGGAACGGCTACGGATTTTTCCGCCGGGGGACGGTAAGGGATGGAGATATAGGCCGTATGCGGATCGATCCCGTTGATAAAAGATGCGATCTGCTCCAACTCATCCCGGCCGTCGTTTACATCTTTTACCAGCATGGTTTCGGTGGTTAGAATACCTTTAAAGTTGCGTGCGAACGTAATCATGCCTTCGTGAAGTGCTTGTAGCCGCAGGCGTCCGTGGGGGCGGTTGATCTTTTTCCACGTTTCCGCCGTCGCCGCGTCTACCTTCAGCGATACCCAGTCTGCCAGGTAAAGGCTTTTACGAACGTTTTCGGTGCCGAGGAGCGAAGCGTTGGTTATTACCGCCAGTGGTTTACCCAAAGCGTGTAATTGCTGAAGCTCCTTATGAAGGTTGGCGTCCAGGGTAGGCTCTCCAGTGGGCGCAAAGGTGATAAAATCGATTTCGTCCCGGGCAAGCCTGGCATATTCCAGTTTTTCGCTGGCCGCGTAATAAATATCCGCGACCCCGTAAAAGCGCTTGGGGGTCACGGACAGGGGGGTTGTAGTACCCAGCTGGCAATAGACGCAAGAATAAGAACATGTTTTGGGTGGAATGTTATTTATCCCCAGGCTGCGTCCCAGGCGTCTCGAGGGTACAGGGCCAAAAGCGATCATCACGCTCTCCGTGCTACAGCCCTTTTATCAGCCGACGGATTTCGCGGGCATGTCCGGCCTCGTCGGCGGCCATCTCTTCCAGTTTTACTTTCAGTTCCACTTCGCCGAGCTCTTCGGCCCACTGCGCGTGAAGCTGGTAGTTTTTAACGTCGGCCAGTTCCATCTCCAGGTCTTGCTGCAGCATCTCTTTCAGAGTACCCGCTTTATGAAAACTCTTCGGCTCCGTGACCGGCTCGCCGCCCATATCGATGATTACGTCTGTTAAAAACGAGGCGTGGCCGATTTCATCCTGGATTTCACGTTGAAAAATCTCACGCATCTCCGCGCCCATCAAACCAAATGATTTTCCGGCCTGATAGGTGTAGCGGATGATGGTGCCCCATTCCGCGGCCAGGTCTTCGTTCAGCCCTTTAATTAAACCTTCTCTCTGCATGGATACTCCTTTTGATATTAGACACCGGCCGGCAGGAGAATCGCTCCCGCCAGAAATCCGGTAATCATGTTTATGGTTTTTACCTTGCTAAAATCTTTTCGTGAATGTGCTAGTAAAGGCAGCATGCCGTGACCGTCCTGTGTGATGGAGCTGGCCAGCAGGATGGAAAAGGGCAAAGCTCCGCTGGCAAACAATGTTACAAACACAAGGTGCGGGCCCGATTGCGGGATGAGTCCTGCCAAAACAGATAAGCGGTTTTGTAAAAAACCATTTGAAAGAACATTTACATATTCGATTACCAGCATCATTGTGAAAACAAAGCTGCTGATCATTAACGCCTGGCCAAAGACGTCGCCGATGACGGCCATATCACATCCTAGTGTAGCTTCTCCGAGTGATTGATCAACGTGCCTGCAAGGTATTTTTCAACCGCTTTACCGGCGATGGATTCTTCTGTTATAAAGATGTCGATACCGGCGCTGGTAAGGTCATCCCACGCCCGCTGTCCCATGTTTCCGGTAATCAGCACGCTGCAATCAGCCAGGTTTTCCGCGGCCTGCAAATGCGCGTGGCGGCGACCGTCTTCCTCGTTCAGGTGGGCATAATCCTGTTTGCTAAAATTGCGCGAAAAGTCGTTTTTGCGATTAAACGAAGAAGCGATCCTGCCACCGTCGATAATAAAGATTGTAAAATACGGACTTTTGCCGAAGTGTCCGGATATGTTTGTACCGTCCAGCGTCGCAACCGCAATTTTCATGATTCCCTCCTTGTGACGAATCGTGTTCTATTGTATCCGGGAGTTCTGTTTTTTCAGCCACAAACTGTAATGATAAGAGCCGGAACGAAGCATTTTGGCGCCACAGCGTGGACAACGCTTCTGCTGGCAGGGCACACCACGGTAGTGCGCCTCTTTATATCCGCAATGGGAGCAGACACAGCTTCCGCCGGTTCCCATATCATGTCGTTTAGTTTCCATAACACACCTTTTTGTAAATGACAATCATTATCAATAAGAAAGCAAAAAAAGTTTACCCCGTGCTGCGGCAATCGTCGCAAATGCCGTAAAACTGGATCGTATGGCCGGTGATATCAAAGTTGTGCTTATCGGTAAGCGACCTTTCAACTTTGTTAAGCAGTTGTACCTCCTCATCCACAAAGTCATCATAATCGATGATCTTTTTGCAGCCTGTGCAAACCAGGTGATGATGATGCCCGGGCTTTTGGGAACTTTGCACAAGCTCGTAACGATTGCGTCCATCCCCGACGTGCAGGGTAGCAATAATGCCCATATCTGCCAGCAGATCCAGCGTGCGGTAAACGGTGGTCAGTCCGATATTAGGGTAAGAACGGTGCACCTGCATGTAGATCTCCTCAGCGGAGGGATGCTCCAGGGTCTCGTGCAAAATATCGAGGATCGCCTTGCGCGGTTTTGTGATGCGCAGCCCGCGCTCTTTCAGCTCGTCATATTGTCCGTGTGCAGGTTTCTTTTGTGTCATAATCTTATTGATAATGATTTTCATTATTAATATAGTAAAGCCATCCAAAAAATCAATTTTAATTTGTAGGTTTTCGGATTATTTTTGACGAATGAGAATGATTCGATTACTGATTTATTGTAAAATGCGACATTCATTTTGCGCAACATTTGGCTCATCACCAACCAACAATATCATTCCTGACTATGATCGTGAATCCAGGAAGCTTTCGCAAGGATGACCTTCAAGGGTAAAAACAAACGTCTGGCTACTAAAACGCTTACGTTATGAACATAATGTCCAAACCCACCGGCGCAATCTGCAATTTGGATTGCAGCTATTGCTATTACCTGGAAAAAGAGAAGCTCTATCCGGGCACAGTCGATTTTCGTATGAGTGATGAGGTGCTGGAAAACTATGTCCGCCAGTATATCGAATCGCAGCCGGGGGATTATGCGGTCTTTGCCTGGCAGGGCGGGGAGCCGACGCTTTTGGGCGTGGACTTCTTTGAGAAGGTGGTGAATCTGCAGCAGAAATACGGCAATGGCAAGATTATCGAAAACAGTCTGCAGACCAACGGCGTTTTGCTGGACGACGCCTGGTGTCGCTTTTTCCGTGAGAATAATTTCCTGATCGGGTTGTCGATCGACGGGCCGAAGGAGCTGCATAATGCACATCGTGTCAACAAGGGTGGCAAGGGCTCGTTTGCCGAAGTGATGGCCGGTTTGAATCTGCTGCAGAAGCACCGGGTGGAGTTTAACACGCTGACCGTCGTGCAGAGGGATAATGCTTCTTCACCTTTGGAGATTTACCGTTTCCTGAAACAGGCCGGCAGCAGCCATATGCAATTTATACCCATCGTGGAGCGCCTGGCGGCAAAGCAATCGCCGCATGGACAAAACATGGTAAAGCCCGATTATGCCGGTGAGGCGCGCGTCAGCCCGTGGTCCGTCGGTGCGGAACATTACGGTGATTTCCTCATCGCTATATTTGATGAGTGGGTGCGAAAGGATGTGGGCAGCGTTTTTGTGCAGCTTTTTGATGTGGCGCTGGAGGCGTGGATGGGCATGCCGTCCAGCCTGTGTGTTTTTCGTCCCACCTGCGGTGACGCCATGGCGCTGGAGCACAACGGCGATCTCTATTCCTGCGATCATTATGTCTACCCGCAAAACCGCCTAGGAAACATCATGGAAGAAGGGTTGGCCAAACTGGCGGCCTCAGAAAAACAACGCGCCTTTGGCCGCGATAAACGGGATGCGCTGCCGCGCTACTGTCGCGAATGTGACGTGCGGTTTGCCTGCCATGGTGAGTGTCCCAAGCACCGCTTTATCCAAACCCCCGATGGCGAAGAGGGCTTGAATTATCTTTGCACCGGCTATAAAAAATTCTTCCGGCATATTGATCCTTACATGCGTTTTATGGCTGGTGAATTAAAGCGTGGCCGGCCCGCGGCGGGTGTGATGGATTGGGTGAATAAAAATAAATTCTAAAAATTTTAATTTGCTATTTTAAGCCGTAAGCGCCTTAAACAGCACCCGCGTAAAGCAAGCTAAAGCGCAGCGTGTTTAATATGCCGTGGGCGATAATCGTGATCCACAGGTTGCGCCCGCTCTTCACAAAAATCCAGCCAAACAAAAAGCCAAACGCAGCATTCGCGAAAATCCCCACCTGGCCTTCGGCAAAATGGACCAGGCCAAACACAATCCCGGAGATGGCGATGGCAACAGCCCGCCGCATTCCGCCGTGGTCTACCAGCCGTGTGATCAGGAAGGCGCGGTAAAAAAGCTCTTCACCAAAGGCAATGGTTGTCCAGGCCAAAACCAGCAGTAAAATAAACAAGGGTAGGTTATCTTGGAGCGGGTTAAAGCGGCTTTGGTCCAGCTGCTGGCCTGCCATGCCCAGGGCATCGAGGGCAGCCGCGGCGGCACCCTGCGCGGCAACAAATAATATAAGCGCGCCTACAAAAGCGGCCACGCCCAACAGCACTGTTTTAAAGCGCTGTGCCGGTGCTTTCAGTCCAATTTCTTTCCAACTGCTGCCTTGCTTTTTGAGCAGCCGGGCCCCGGCAAAAATCATTGCCAGGTAACCCAGGTTGATGATGGCGCCGCCCAGAAGCCTGCTGCCCCCAACAACGGTTCCCATAATTCCAAGCAGTATGACGGGCGCGCCAACAATAATGATGTCCCGGGCAGCGCGTGGTTGAGCAAGGCCCACGGTTTGTCCCTTATGTTTCCCTGAGTTGTGCGTCATAACATCTCCAAACGGTCAGGTGTTTTGACTACTTTAAAGTGTCTTTTGGATGGGATCGCGCTCTTTGATGTAGGCCAGCAATTCTTTGGCAAAATCGGAATAGAGTGCAATCTCTGAGTAATTAATGGCTACGTTATTGAGGTATTGGAGTTCCAGCCGGTCATGTTTGTCCGCGCCGGGGATGATGCCGGCAAAGAAAAAACCCAGCTCTTCAAAGTCGGCGCAATACTTCGCCGTCAGCGGGTCTTCCAGGTCGAGCAGCAGATACACCACTTCAAGCTTGTCGAGACAAAGGCGGCGCAGGGTACGGCCAACCTGTTCCAGCGCGTCGGCGCCATAGGCACGCACCTCGATGGTGGCGTTTTGCTGGAAAGATTTACCGGTATGCACGTGAATAGTGGAGAGCGCGGCGGGCTGTGTCGTCTCCGTTTTGGGTGCGCTGGCAAAGCGGGCCTTTTGCTTTAGGTTAGTATAAATCGCGCGGATTATGCCGGCATGACGGGGCGGGGGGTAGAGCGTTTTTCGGCCTCTCAGCTTTTGTACGCCCGCTGCCAGCGGTACGCTTTTATAGGCAATAACATTGCTTACGCGCTGGCTTTGCGATGAAAAGTGTTTCCAGCTTTGGGCCTGCGGATCGATACCAAGCAGAATACAGCATTCGCGGCAACCGCCGTTTATGGCCGCTTTTTGCGAATAGATGTGGGTGGTCGTGCAATCCAGCAGCAGTCCCGCCACGCCACGCTTCAGGGCTTCTTTTAAAAGAAAAAATCCCAGTCTGGTAGAACAGCCCTGGTTTTGAAATTGGCGTTTTGTAAAGGCCATGCCCATCTCGGCGATCTTATCCCCCGGTGCATCAAAAATAAGCGCGTTATGGGCCATAATACGCTGCGGTTCTTCTTTGGTGACCGCCACAGCGGAAATGATCTGGCCACTGGCAATCAACTGTTTGAGGCGTTCGGGATAGTAGATATGCTCGTGGCCGTAGGAGTATTCGTAGGCATCGTAGGCGCACCGCGAAATCTCGATGGCTTCATCGGCCGTGGCGCGGCGTACTTTAAAAGGAATGGAACGTGGCGCTGGGAGTTCTTCTTCCGGGCCGGTAGCGTTGTCGCGTTCCGCGGGCTGCCCGTTGCCTTCGGCCGTGGCCCGGTGCAGGTACTTTGTCATGCGGACCTCTTTGCCGTCGCGACCCAAAATTTCAAAACTGATGTCGTCCATAAAACGGTGCATCAGGAAGAAGCCCAGTCCGCCGGCGGCTGCCGATTGTTCCGGGTCTTCGGGCGTGTACTTGGGCACTGCGGCCGGATCGAAGGGCAGGCCTTTGTCGCGTATGCGGATTTTCAGGCCGAGCGGGATGTGCTCGCAGATAATGTCGAATTCAGCGCGAACACCCGGGCCAAAGGCGTGTTTTATCACGTTGCTGACGGCCTCTTCGGCGGCCACCTGGATATCGTTGATGGCCTTCTCGGCAAAGCCCATAATGCGCGCGTTGCCCAGCACAAACTCCAGCGCCAGGTTGAGGAAGGCGCTATCGTTTGGAATCGTTAGCCGGCTCTGCGCGGAGGCGTAAAAGGATTCGGGCATGACGCTGGCCGGGTCAGGCCTGCTCGTACATGCTGTCGATCAGCTCGCTGTAGTTGATCTCCACTTCTTTGCGCTTCACTTTCATTGATGGCGTCAGCTCGCCGCTTTCGATGCTGAAAGGCTCTTCCAGCAGGACAAATTTTTTGACTGCCTCGTAGGAAGCCAGCTCCTTGTTGACGTTGTCGATCTCGCTTTGTATCAGTTGGCGGACTTTTTCATTTTGGCAAAGCTCTTTGCGCGAGCTGAAGGAGATTCCTTTTTCCTGCGCGAACTTTTCCACATCATCAAATGACGGTACGATCAGCGCGGAGCAAAATTTGCGGCGGTCGCCGACAACGACGGCCTGCTCAATTAAGCGCGATGTGGTCAGCATGTTTTCGATCTTTTGCGGGGCGATGTTTTTACCGCCGGCCGTCACGATGATATTCTTTTTGCGGTCCGTAATTACAAGCATGCCATCGGAATCGATATGGCCGATGTCGCCGGTGTGGTACCAGCCGTCATTGTCGATGGCATCTTTTGTCTCTTCTTCGTTTTTAAAATAGCCTTGCATCACCGCCGGCCCGCGCGTTAAAATTTCACCGTCTTCGGCGATCTTTACTTCGGCATTGTCAAGCGGCACGCCCACCGAGCCCGGTTTATATTTTTCGATTCGGTTAACGGCGATAACAGGTGAAGTCTCAGTGATGCCATAGCCCTCCAGGATCAGCAATCCCGCGGCGAGGAAGAATTCGGCTACTTCCTTTGAAAGCGGTGCGCCACCGGAAACAAAAAATCGGATATTGCCACCAACACGACCTCGCAGCTTGGAAAAAACAAGCTTGTCGGCCAGGGCATGTTTCAGCTTTAAACCACCGGGCAGCGGCTTGTGCTGCTGAAAATATGTAGAAACCTCACGGCCCACACCCAGCGCCCAATAAAACAGTTTTCTCTTAACGGCCGAGCCTTCTTCAACGGAGCCCAGCACCTTGGCGTAGATTTTTTCAAACAGGCGCGGGACGCTTGTCATAATCGTCGGCCTTATTTCCTGCAGGTTCTCGGGCACCGTATCGATGGATTCGGCGTAAGCTATTGTGGCGCCCACGTGCATGGGCAGGTAGTGCCCGGCCATGCGTTCAAACACATGGGAGAGAGGCAGGAAGGAAAGAAAGGTGTCCGATTCGTTCAGGGCGACAGCGCGGGTGGTGGCTTCAATGTTGGAAAGCAGCTGTTCATGACCGAGCATTACCCCTTTGGGATCACCTGTTGTCCCGGATGTGTAAATGATTGTCGCCAGCTCTTTGCGCTCAATGCCGGCCACGCGTTCTTTTATCAAATTCGGCTTTTCATCCAGCAGTTTGCGGCCTTGTTGCAGCAGGTCTTCATAGCGGGTGAGTTTTTCACCCTTTGCCTCATGCGTTTCAATCATAATGATCTTTTTCAGGTTAGGCAGCTTATCGCTTACTTCGCGTACTTTTTCCAGCCCTTCTTCGTTGGAGACAATGACAACCCGTGCCTCGCAATCGTTGAGAATATAACGGACATGTTCAGGCAATAAGGTGGGGTAAACCGGCACGGTAACGGCGCCGCAACTCAGGATAGCGTAATCGCAAAAGGCCCATTCGTAGCGCGTTTCCGAAAGGATAGCAATTTTGTCGCCGCTGTTGACGCCCAGATCCAGCAATCCTGCGGCGAGTTCCGACACATCCTGGCGTGCCTTAACGTAATCCATGGACTGGTATTGGCCATTGCTTTTATATCTGATGACCGTCTTTTCGCCATACGTGTCGCATGTTTGATAGAACATATCCGGTAAATTCTTGTAAGGCATGATCACATCCTCTATTCTTTATTGATTGAATTTTGCTTATAGCACTGTGAAGCGGGATTTTGGCTAATATAAGAATGCCACGCTTTCTGTGCTTTAAAAAGTGGGGCTGTTTGATGAGAAGATCGGTAAGGTGTTTAACGTTTTGGTGTGGTGGTGGTAAAGGGCGTGCTTATTTGGTACGGTTTTTCCAATAGCCTGGTTCTTTATAAAGATTCATCAATGCTAAAATATATATTGAATCTTCTTCTCTATGATATAGAAGACCATAGGGAAAGCGCTTAAGCAAACTACGTCTTATGCCTTGAGCAATTTCGGGCCAGGCTTCCGGGAACAATATGATTCTTTCTATCCCAAGCTTTACCTCCAGGGCAAAATCCCGGCCAAGATTTTGTCTGATTTCTTCGTAATAATCCACAGCCTCAATAAGCTCCTTTTCGGCCTCGGGATAAAAGAAGTAATTCATTTAAAGCTTTGATAAAATGTCGCTGAAAACTTTTTCCCCGGATTTGAGTTTTGTTTTGCCCTTTCGGACGTCTTCCAGCCTTTTTCGTGCCTCCTCGATCCACTTTTTTTCAATTTCTTCCTCTATGGGGTTAAGGCTTCTTAGCAGACAGTCAATCAGCAATGCTCTCTCTTCAACTGGCAAGGCAATAGCTTCGTCTACGAGCTTTTTTGTATCCAATTTTTTTCTCCACTTATGTGTTTTAATAACGACGATACCATTTTTATATCCTTATCACCCGTTCAAGGAGTATTCCTTCTGGTTTTTGGATAATTAACGTCCGGCAAAGCGGTTTGTCAAGAAAAGTCCTTGATGGCGCTTAGCGTTTTTTCAATATCTTTCCACCAGCAGCTCCCGTAAACGCGTCATCACCAAATACTAGCACGCCGTTTACAACCACCCAGTCAAAACCTTCGGCGAGTTGATGCGGGTTTTCGAAGGTGGCCGTATCATTTACCTTAGCCGGATCAAAGACCAGGATGTCGGCGGCGAAACCTTCCTTGAGCAAGCCACGCTTTTGCCGGGTAAGCCCCAGCGTCTCAGCGGGCAGGCCGCTCATTTTGCGGATGGCTTCTTCCAGCGTTAACAGCTTTTGTTCACGTACGTAATAGCGGATCACTTTGGCGAAAGAACCGTAGCCGCGCGGATGGCGCATGGTCGGGCTGCCGTCGCTGCAGGCCATCACATGGGGATCGATAAACAGGCGGTCCTGCAGTTCCCGGTCCATGACGAAGTAAGCGGCGCTGGCGCCATGGGGACCAATGTCATCGATCAGCACATCCTCGAAAGGCTTGCCCGATTCCGCCGCCACTTGTGCCAGTGTTTTACCGGCCCATGGCGCCGTGCCCAGCAGTGTGGCTTCCGGTCCGTTGCGCAGGTTCACGCGTTTGCGCAGGTAGGCAGCCAGTTCTTCGCGTTTTGTCGCTACCACTTCATCGTAATCGTGTGGCGGCAGCGCCCAATCGGGAAAAACAATACCGATGCCGGTGTAGCTGGCCGTGTAAGGATATATATCGGCTGTGACAGAGAGTCCCCGTTTTCGCGCCGCGTCCATCTGCGCCAGGATCTCTTCAGCGCGCCCCATGCCTTTGCCGTATACGACCTTCAAATGTGAAACCTGCACGGCGCAACCGGCGCCTTTACCCATGGCAAACAGTTCTGCCAGCGAACTGTCGATAGCGTCGTTGTCTTCGTTACGGGTATGGCTGTGTACGATGCTTCCCCGTTTGCCAACCGGCTTCCCGATGGCGATCAGCTCATCCAGGTCTGAAAATGTGCCCGGCTGGTACTCCAGTCCCGTGGAGAGCCCGAAAGCCCCGGCCTGCAGGGCTTCATCCACCAGTGCCGCCATCTGCCGCAGTTGCTCTTCAGACGGATCGGGATTCAATCCTATACCTGCCTTATTGCGCATGCTGCCGTGGCCCACAAGCGTGGCAATGTTGATGGCCGGTCGCGCTGCTTCCACTTCTTGCATCCATCGGCCGATATCTCTGGCGCTGGCACCATCCTGTCCCAGCACGATTGTGGTAACGCCCATTGCACTGAAGTTGTGGAACTGCGGCGTCTTCAACGGATTGCCATGGGCGTGGCTGTCTATAAACCCGGGCGAAACCACTTTCCCGCTGGCGTCAATAACAGTTGTCGCGGAGATCGCGTTGGTATCCACATCACCGATATGAACGATCATTCCGTCATTAACCAGTACATCGGCCCGGTAACCTTTGCTTCCGCTGCCGTCAATAACCGTTCCGCCGCTGATGAGAATATCATAAGACTGTATATTTGGACTCTGCGCGGCAACAGCAAAAGCAAGGGCCAAAACAGCCGCTGTATGTTTCAGCATAATTTTATCCTTTGTTTGATTTTTATTCGCAATCGGACTGCTTTTGCCGGTAAACGCATTTCTCTACGGCATAAGCAAAAAACGTTCCGGTTAAGCCCAAATCTAACCTGCTTAAAAATTTAAAAGTTTTTGATAGATACCGCGTTTATTCTTTAATAAATTGCGCCGTTTTTCAGTATGAAACATTGTAGAAAAATAGTTTGTAAAATGCTCAAAAAAATACCCGCATCTGTTTCGAAAGAACAAAAAGTGTTAATAAAAAGCGATCGCTTTAACCAGATCATTTTAAAACCTTGCTCTTTTAGCATCGCCCGGAGTTTCCCGGCTACTGCGCGTTTTACTTCCTGCCAGTTTACGGCCGACCGATAATATTTAACCCTGCCTTTTTTTATACCGGTTTAGATTTAGAACCGGATCGCTCCCGCAAATAACAAAGGAATCAGTTTATGGATAAGTCTGTAAAAAGCAGATCACGCGAATTGTGGGCCACACGCATCGGCCTCATTTTGGCCATGGCCGGAAACGCCATTGGGCTGGGCAATTTTCTACGCTTCCCGGTAAAGGCGGCCGAAAACGGCGGCGGCGCTTTCATGATCCCTTATTTTATCGCCTTGCTGTTGCTGGGTATTCCGCTGATGTGGGTGGAATGGACCATCGGCCGCCGTGGTGGAAGGTTTGGTTTTGGTTCCTCGGTAGGCGCTCTAGGAACCCTTACAAGGTCTCTTAAGTCCGCACGCATAGCCAACATTCTGGGAGTGCTCGGTATCTCCATTCCGCTGGCCTTTGCCATTTACTACACCTACATAGAATCCTGGACATTGGCTTACAGCGTTTTTTCGGCGAGCGGGCATTATGGCGGCCTGATGCAGTTTGACCAGATGCGTGATTTCCTTGGAGGCTACCAGGGAAAAACCGGCAACAGCTATTTTTCGGGACTTTCAACAGCACTGACGTTCTTTCTCATTACAGTTGCGCTGAATGTTTATGTGCTGTCGCGCGGTATCTCCGGCGGCATTGAAAAACTGGCTAAAATCGCCCTGCCGCTGCTGTTTGTCTTTGCCATCGTGCTGGTTGTGCGTGTGTGGACCTTACCCGTTCCTGACCCGGCTCAGCCCGAAAATACGGTCTATAACGGTTTTGCCTGGCTATGGAATCCCGATTTCAGCGCCATTGGCGAGGCCAAAACATGGCTGGCGGCAGCAGGGCAGATTTTCTTTACTCTTAGCGTGGGCACGGGCAGCATCCTCACCTATGCCAGCTACCTTAAAATGAAAGATGATATTGCTCTGACCGGCCTGACTACTTCAATGACCAATGAATTTGCCGAGGTTATCCTGGGCGCCAGTATCGCCATTCCTATTGCCGTTGCCTTTTTTGGCATTGCCCAAACGCAGGTAATTGCGCAGGGCGGGGCGTTTGACCTGGGCTTTATTGCCATGCCCGTAATTTTCCAGCAGATGCCGCTGGGCGGGCTTTTCGGTATGCTCTGGTTTCTGCTGCTGTTCTTTGCCGGCATTACCTCGTCCGTGGCGCTGTGCTCCCCGGCCATGGCTTTTTTGCAAGATCAGATGAAACTGACCCGCCGCCAGGCTGCCGGGTGGATCGGAACCGTCCTGCTTTTGTGCGGCCTGCCCGTTGTACTGTTCTTAAAACACGGCTTCCTTGATGAAATGGATTTCTGGGCCGGCACTTTTGGGCTGGTGGTTTTTGCGCTTATCGAAGTGGTGCTGTTTGCCTGGGTCTTTGGCATGAAACGCGGCTGGCAGGAGATCAACGCCGGGGCAGATATCGCCGTACCGAAGATTTTCAGGTTTATTATTAAATATGTCACCCCGGTTTTCTGCATCGGCTTACTGCTGTTCTGGGGCATACAGGACGGCATCCCCATTCTGCTGATGGCGGATAAGAGCAGCGAAGATATCCCCTACCTGTGGGGCGCCCGGGCCATGATGGCGCTGTTGACGCTTACGGCCCTGCTGCTTTTGATCCGGGCTTACCGTAACCGCACCATGCGCGATCATATAAGTCGCGAAGACTGAAAGGATTAGACTATGGAAAACGGACTGACTTTAACCGGTTGGATTTTTGTTGTCGTTGCCTGGAGCGCGATCATATCGCTGAACATTTTTTGTTTTGGGCGTATCCTGGGCGGCAGGAAAAAAGACAATCAAAAAAATAACCCTAACAATTTTAACGCAACAACATAATACGCCTGTGGCGCTAGGGAGAAAAAGCTAAGTATATGCTGGAATATTTTATTCATTTAGATGTGCATTTGCATAACCTGCTCAACGCATACGGTTTGTGGACTTACCCGATCCTTTTCGCGATTGTTTTTTGCGAAACCGGGCTCGTGGTAACGCCGTTTTTGCCGGGCGATTCGTTGCTGTTTGCGGCCGGCATGCTCAGCGCCGGTGGCCTGCTCGATCACTGGCTGCTTATGCTGCTTTTGTGCGCCGCCGCCATACTGGGAGACAGCGTAAACTATCATATCGGATATGTGCTGGGACACAGGGCCTATAGCTTGAACAGCCGTTTTATAAAGCAGAAGCATTTGCTGGCGGCACAACACTTTTATGAGCGGCACGGTGGCAAGACTATTGTGCTGGCACGGTTCATCCCGCTGATGCGTACGTTTGCGCCTTTTGTAGCCGGCATCGCGCGGATGGATTACGGCCGTTTCCTGTTTTTCAACGTAAGCGGCGCCATCGTCTGGGTTTGTGTGTTTGTGCAGGCGGGGAGGCTTTTCGGGCATTTACCACTCATTAAAAATAATTTTTCGATTGCCATAATGGCGATTATAATTATTTCTCTTCTGCCTGCTGTTTTTGAGATCGGGCGAGCCTATGTGGCAGGACGAAAACTCGGTACACCATAAAACCTTGCGGACAAAAGCTATGAACGATCAGAGTAAACCAAGCCGCTCGCTGAACCTGATGGACGCCACGATGATCCTGGTTGGTTCCGTGGTTGGCTCGGGTATTTTCCTGGTTCCGTCCGATATTGCCCGGGAAGTAGGCAGCTTCGGGCTGGTGATCGCCGTCTGGCTGCTGGCCGGTGTGTTGTCGTTGTTTGGCGCGCTTTCCTACGCCGAGTTGGGCAGCATCATCCCGCATGCCGGCGGGCAGTACGCTTACCTGCGCGAAGCCTATGGCAAATTGTGGGCCTTTCTTTTTGGCTGGACGGAGTTTCTGGTCATAAAAGCGGGCTCGATCGCCGCCGTGGCCGTGGCTTTTGCGCTCTACCTGGGCTATTTCTTTCCACTGGCGGAAAGCGGCGTGACGCTGGTGGCCATCGCCTGTATCGCCTTGCTGACGATCGTCAACTACCTTGGCGTAAAGGCCGGCGCCATGGTTCAAAATGTTTTCACCTTTCTTAAAGTGGCTGCTCTTGTGGCGCTGATCCTGCTTGCCTTTCTGCTGGCCGATCGCAGCCAGAGTTCGTTTGAACCGCTTTTCCCGGCAGAATTCAGGTTTACTTTGCTTGGCGCCTTCGGCACGGCCATGGTAGCCGCGCTGTGGGCGTATGACGGCTGGAACAATGTAACCTATGTGGCCGCGGAAGTGCGCGATCCGCAACGTAAGATTCCGCGCGCCTTATTTTTGGGCATGGCCGTTGTTCTGGCCGTTTACACCCTGGCCACGCTGGCTTACAGCTATGTGCTGCCGCTGCCGGTTATGGCCGGTTCACGGCTTGTTGCCGCCGATACGGCCAACGCTATCCTGGGGCCCATCGGTACGGCGCTTATTGCCGGTGCTGTGCTTATTTCAACTTTTGGCACGGTAAACGGCATGATCCTTTCCGGGCCGCGCATCACCTACGCCATGGCCCGCGACAAAGTCTTTTTTGCAAAGCTCGGCGAAATCCACTCGCGCTACAAAACGCCGCACATCTCAATCATCGTGCAGGGCATCTGGTCGGCGCTGCTGACGCTAACCGGCACCTTTGAGCAGCTTTTCACCTACGTGATCTTTGCCGCCTGGATTTTTTACGCCATGACCGCCGGCGCCGTTATTGTGCTGCGCAAAAAATGGCCGGATGCGCCGCGTCCTTACCGCACCTGGGGTTATCCGCTGGTGCCGATTGTTTTTATCGCCGCGTCGGCATTGCTGGTGCTCAACACGCTTATTGAAACACCGGGCGATGTTTTGCTGGGCCTGCTGATCATCCTGCTGGGGCTGCCGGCCTACCTGTTCTGGCGAAAGCGCGGCGCCTAATCGACCTTCACTTCTTTGGACAGGTGCCTGAACCAGTTGAAGTAAAGGGCGGCGGAGAGCAGGATCAATAACAGTAGGAGCCAGCCAAACTCATCCCAGCGCTTAAAAATTATCATCATACCGGTCAGGAAGAGTACCACCTGCCAGGGAACGGCAAAAAAGGTCGAGATAATGTCGCGGCGGTTTTCGCTGTTTATCTGCAGTAAAACGCTGCCGGGTATCTTTTTGCGCACGGGTCCCCACCATCCGAACGGCCGCGTTCTTTTATAAAACTCCAGCAGCACATTTTCATCCGTGGGTTTGGCCAGGTAGGTACCAATGACCATGCCTGCCAGCGAGCAGATAGTCGCTATCGTAAACGCGAAATACTCTTCCAGGCCGGGCAGAAATATTTTTTGCAGAACAGCAGCCAGCATACCGGCTACCGTTCCTGCCGCAAAGCCGCTGCCATTCATGCGCCACCAGTACCAGCGGGCAAGGGTGGGGATCAGCAAACCCGCGCCAAGGCTGGAAGTAATCCAACCCCAAATATCATTGATGTTTTCGATCAGCAGCATAAAGCCTAGCCCCGCCGCCACAATTAAAACCGAAGCCCATCGGCCGTGCGTGATAAGCTGCTTCGCCGTCGCTTTGGGATTGATGTATGTCTGGTAGATATCCTTTACCCAGTAGGCCGCGCCGGCGTTTACGGTGGAATCGAATGTTGACATGGCCGCTGCCATCAGGCCGGCCACAAGCAGCCCTTTTATCCCCATGGGCGCGAACTGGTTGATCACGGCGGGCAGCGTTCTTTCCGGATCTTCTATGTTGCCGAGGGCGATACCCATAATGGCAATAGCAGCGATAAAGGGCCAGCGGAAAGAGAGCAGGAAAGTCCACAGCAAAGAAAGCAGACCCGATTCCCGGTCGCTGCGAGACGCGAAAAAACGCTGGATCATATACTGGCTGGTACCGCCGCTGCCCTCAATGGTGACTTTGATCAGGTAGAAAAGGATAGCGATCCCGAACATATTGTAAATGGAGTAAGCGGAGGCCGGGTTAATGTCCAGCGTCCACGACGGGATAACGCTGGTCCATTCTTCACGGGTCGTCGGCACAGTCATAAAGCCGCCGTCCTTAAGCGGCATCGATACGTTAAAACTCTCCGGCAGCGTGATTTGTGTGAAGGCGGTGACGCAGATATAGGCTATGGCGATGAAGATCAGCGTGGCCTGGAAAACATCAGTCCAAACAACGCCGTACAAGCCGCTGGCCACCGTGTAGATCATAGCCAGAAAGATCATCAGCGTTGCTGCCCAGAATTCCGACGGCAGGCCCCAGAAGGCCGGGATACCCAGGAACTCGTCGATGAATTTGCCGGAGCCGATGGCAAAATAAGTGATCATCGCGATGGTGACGATTATGATTGAAATGGCGGCAATCAGCCGGGCGGCGTCGCCCTGTTTGTCTTTGCCAAATCGAAAATGCATCCACTCGGCCAGGGTCATGACCAGCGCGCGCCGGTTCCACTTACCCTGGAAAATCATCAGGAATGCCATGATCAGGGTAACGCCCCCGCGCAATTCCACGAAGAAACCGCTGGCTCCCAGCGCAAAAATAAAAGCCGTGTTGATCATTGTGCCGCTTACATCGAGGTTGGATGCCATCCCTGATGAAGCCAGCGCCCACCATGGTATTTTACGGTTACCAAGAAAATAGGCGTCTATGTTGGCCGACGCCCGCTTTTGCAGCATAAAGCCAATGACAATCATGCCGCCGAGATAACAGAAGATGATAATATAATCAATGTAGTTCATACGCCTGTCCCGAGGTGTGAAAGGCGGAATTTACATTCTTTGTGAGGCGGGTAAATAGAACTATTTTATCTTTTTTATTTGAAGGGGAGAGGGCGGGTACCGGCCATCTTTAGAGTAAAAAAAGGGCGCCACATACGCCGCAACGCCCGCGATGCCGAATTATTATTTTGCGTTCGGGTCCGGCTGGTGTATACCGAAAATGTTGCCTTCGGTGTCTTTGTAATAGCCTTGCCAGGCCATGCCGGGTATTGCCATTTTGGGCAGGGCAACCTTCCCGCCGGCATTGATGATTTTGTCGTGGGTGGTGTCGTAATCCTCGACCTGCACCGTGCAGACATAGGCGTTTACGGGCTGCCCGTCCTTCGGCGGCTCGCCTTGTCGCACCATCAATCCCCCGTTGATGCCGGTCTCATTGCTGCCTTCCGGCGCGGTCATGGCGCCCCAGTAGGGCGGCTCTTTCATCCACTCAGGGAATTCCCAGCCGAAAACAGCGCTGTAAAAACCCATAGCCCTTTTGGGATCGGCGGCATGTATCTCAAAATGAACGATGCGGTTGCTCATGGCATTGTCCTCCCTTAGCTGTTTTGAATAGTGCTATTTTAGGGGAATTGTTTTGCGTCGGCAACTATAGAGCAAAGTATATTAAAAGAGTTTGAAATCGTATGGAATATCCCAAATGACTTTTACAGGCTTGCCCTTATGTATAGCCGGCTTAAATGTAGATTTTATTATAGCTTCCAAAGAGACATCATTTAAGCCAAGAACAGGTTTGGCTATCCCTGCAAAAATAACTTTGCCTTGCTCGTCAATTACGGTTCGTAGAACTACAATTCCTTGTCGTCCAGCCCTTCTTGCAGCATCCGGATATCCAGGTAATGCCTTCTCTATGATTTCCGGTTTTACATCGACTTTATCAAACTGCATAGCTTGGCTTATATAAGTAGAATCTCCGTAAAAGTCGAAGTTTTCAAATCCTACATATTGTTCTGACTGATTTTGTTCTGCTTGATTTCGCATTTGCGTATTACAGGCAACAGCCATTAAGGCCAGTGTCAAAATAGCAAGATTATATTTTGTCATGGTAAAGTCATCCTCGCTTGATTAAGTTAGATCAAATCAAATATAAAAATTCAATGTGAAGCAATAAATGCTATAAGAATTTTATTTACTTTTTTACGATTTTTATAATAATACTTGAGTGTGCCTTAAAAAAGTCGTATGCTTAACGCTGTCTTTAAAGAACGGGACAAAATCCTGTTCAGGAAACCAGTGGTTGGTTTCACACCGGTGTGTAATTTGTAGACTTGGTTAGATGCCGGTGCTTGTTTTTCAAGTCTGTAGAGTGAGTAGATTGTATGAATATCTATTGTGGTAATCTGCCGTACAACCTTTCTGATGATGAACTGAAGGATTTGTTCGCGGCACATGGTGAAGTATCCAGGGTTAACGTAATCATGGATAAGTTCACAGGACAGTCCAAAGGTTTTGGTTTTGTGGAAATGCCGAACGATGATGAGGGCAATGCCGCTATCGAAGCTTTAAACGGCACCGATGTGAACGGCCGCAGCATCAAAGTAAATGAGGCACGCCCGCGCGAAGAAAGACCGCGTCGCAGTTCCCGCTACTAAAATATGCTGACTTCAGGTGCCGTCTAAGCACGGCACCTGTTTTTTTTCCAAAGCATTTGAAAATTAAGGCCTGAATAACGATTTTTAGCGTTCTCTTTTAGACCTGTCAGGAGAGGTACGCCCGTTGAAGACCTTTATTGTATCACTATTTATTATACTCCTTTCTGTTTGCACGACAGCGGCTCAGCGCGACCTGCGTTTTGAACGGTTCACCGTGGATGACGGTCTTTCCCAAAGCAGCGTAAATGCGATCTTTAAAGATAGTCGCGGTTTTTTGTGGATAGGCACACAGGATGGCTTAAACCGTTACGACGGATACGGCTTTACCGTCTATAAAAACCGCCAGCCCGACACCACTTCCCTCTCCAATAATTGGATCTGGAAGGTTTTTGAAGACAGCCGGGGCCGTTTATGGTTTGGCACTTTTGGTGGTGGTCTGAATCTGTATGACAGGGCCACAGATCGCTTCCGACGCTACAGCTTCACCAGCCCCGGCAGCCATCCCTCTTACAGCAACTCAATTCGTGATATTTGTGAATACCCCAAAGGCGTTTTGTGGCTCGGGACCGATCATGGTTATTTCCGCTTTTTGCCGGATTCCGGCCGGTACACTTTTTTCCCGCCGGAAGAAGAAAACTTCAACTATCTGCAAATCACAAAAAAAGCCGGGCAGGAAAAATTGCTATTGCTTACAGGCGCTGAGATTTACCTTGCCGCGAAGGATGGCAGTAGCAAAAGCGGTCTATTTAAGGGAAATGTGCCGGAAGGTATCATCAACCGTATGTACCAGATTGACCAGAATCGTTTGCTTATAGGGACATCACAAAGCGGCTTGTTTGAATACCGCTTTAATGAAAATAAATCGCGCCCCGTCAGCGAGGTGAACGAGTTGCTCAAGGCCCCTGCCGCCATTCTTGATATAACCGCCGATGAGACAGGCCGCATCTGGATTGCGACGGAACAGGGCGTTGTAATCATGCCAACGGCTGCTGATGCCAAAAGCTATAATCCTTACCGCTTGTGCCACAACGGACCGCGCCTTATACAGCATCAGCCGGATGATATCGCTTCGCTGAGCCATAGCTATGTACATGATATTTACAGCAGCGATGACGGCCTGTTATGGCTGGGTACGCGCAACGGTCTTAGCCGCTTCGATCATGTCAGGCCGCGCTTTGCTCATTTCAATCAGGGGGCTAACCGTTTGTCGGCGCACAATGTCTTGCCGCTCATTCAATCACGCTATGGCCATATCTGGATCGGCACATCTTCCGGGTTGAATCTGTACGACCCGCGAAAAGGACTTTTTGAAAGCTTCCTGGCCAATGGTAAAAACGCGGCTCTGCACAATGATTATATTCTTTCCCTGGCTGAAGACAAAAAAGGGCAGCTTTGGGTAGGTACGCGCGGGGCCGGGCTTATGCGGCTGCATTTTCATGACCCGCAACGGCCGCAGAAAGGCATTAAAAAGATCGATCGTTTTGGCGCGGATGTGCCGGGTTCTTCGTTTTCGGGAAAGAACGTTCATAGCGTTTACATAGATCGTCAACAGCGGCTTTGGGCCGGGGCCATTGGTCTCAATCTGTATGACCCCGTGCAGGACGATTTCCGGCATTTTCCGCACAGACCAAACGATCCTGAAGGGCTGAGCCATATTTATATTTTTGACATGCTGGAAGACAGCAACGGTAACTTCTGGGTTGGTACGGCGGGTGGCGGACTAAACCGCATGGACCGCGACAAAGGCACTTTTGAACGCTTCATCAACGATCCTGACGATCCCGCGTCGCTGGTGCATGATATGGTGCTATGCCTTGTTGCAGTTAGTGATGGCAGCATCTGGCTGGGTACCGCGGGTGGATTAAGCCGGCTGATAATCGAAAAAGACAACGCCGGCAACGAGCAGATTCGCTTTAAAAATTATACCGAAACCGACGGTCTGCCCAATAATGTGGTTTATGGCATCGTTGAAGATGACAGCGGCCGGTTGTGGATAAGCACAAACAGCGGCATCGCGCAACTTAGGGTTGACGACGAACAGCCTGAGATACGCTCCTGGAACGTAGAAGTTGGTCTGCAAAGTAATGAATTCAACCAGGATGCTTTCTTACAGGATAAGCAGGGATATGTCTATTTTGGCGGCATTAACGGGCTTACGGTTTTCCATCCCGATAGTCTTTCAGGCAACTCCTTTGAGCCCGCGGTCTCCCTAACCGGATTATATATTCGCGGAAAGCGCGTTACGGCTGGCACCAGCGGTCCGGATGGCTTTGTCCTGGACAGCACGCTAATCGAAAAAAAACGTCTGGCTATAGGCTATCGCGAGAATGCGTTTACGCTGGAGTTTGCGGCGCTGGGCTTTTTGCAGCCGCATAAAAACAGACATGCCTATATGCTGGAAGGTTTTGACGACGAATGGATCGAGACCGATCAACGACGGGCGACGTACACGAATCTCGACCCGGGCAGCTATGTTTTCCGTGTGCGGGGCAGTAACAATGATGGCATCTGGAGCAGCAGGGAAGTGCGTCTGCGTATCGATGTGGCACCGCCGCCCTGGCGCAGTAGGTGGGCTTACGGTTTTTACATTTTATGTTTTGCCGCAGCATTTGGCGGACTTGTTAAAATGCGTGAACGCAGGCTGACACGACGCCAGGAACAGCGTTTGCGCATAGAGCGGGCGCGGACGGAGGAAAGGGAGCTGGTACGCCGCAAAAGCAGCGCCGATTTCCATGATGAAGCGGGCAACCTGATTACCAAGATAAACCTGTTTACGGAGTTGGCGCGGCGCCATGCCGGGGATGATAACACTCTTGGCGATTATCTCGGCCAAATCGAAAGCCATACCCGCCGGCTCTCTTCGGGCATGCGCGATTTTATCTGGGTGCTGGACCCCGGCAACGACACGTTGTACGACACACTGCTGCGGATTTGCGATTTCGCCAATGGCATGTGCACGGCCGCCGGCATCGATTTTAAATATGACAGCGTATCCGATCTTTTCAGGGAGATTCCGCTGGCTGCCGATGACAGGCGCTCGTTGCTTATGCTGTTTAAGGAGGCTGTTAACAATGCTGTAAAATATGCCGGCGCCGGATCTATGACATTTTCTTTTGAACTGGATGATGAAGACCTGAGGCTGACATTAAGTGATGACGGAAAGGGCTTTGACGTTAAGTCCGGGAGCAGCGGCTATGGCTTAAAAAATATGCGGGCAAGGGCGGAAAAGGCTTCTGCGCGGTTTATTTTGGATTCCGAAGCGGGTCAAGGCACCACCGTTTCAGTCATCAAGAAAATAAAGCGGCCTACCGCAAATGAGTGATTGACCCCTTTAAACGCACGGGCTATGTTAGCAACATGACAGATTCCAAAATTTCCGTGGCGATCGTTGAAGACGATCCTGAAATCCGCAACCTGCTAACGCTGGTGATCGACGGCAGCCCCGGTTACAGATGCACTCAGGCCTACAGCAACGCCGAAGAAGCCTATGAGGCGATCGTAAAAAACCCGCCCGATGTTGTGCTGATGGATATCAACCTGCCGGGCAGCCCGGGGATTGAGTGTGTGCGCAAGCTGCGCGAAACCCTGCCCGACCTGGATTGCCTGATGCTGACCATCCAGGATGACGACACTTCCGTATTTGAATCATTGTGTGCCGGGGCAACCGGCTATCTGCTGAAGGACACGCCACCCGCTGCTCTGCTGCAGGCCATTTCCGAGGTGGCTTCCGGCGGCGCCCCGATGTCGGCAGCCATTGCACGGCGCGTGCTGGCAAGCTTTCGTAGCGCCGATGAAAGCAATCTAAGCCAGCGTGAAAATGAAGTGCTGAAGCTGTTGTGCGATGGGGCCAACTATAAAAACATCGCCGACGATTTGCACATCAGCGGGCATACCGTGCGGACCCATATAAAAAATATCTACAGGAAGCTCCACGTCACTTCCCGCGCCGAGGCCGTAAAAAAAGCCATCCGCGACCGGCTTATCTGAAAAAATATTTCCCTCCAAAAATACCCCATTCGGGCGATTGAATCCGCCACTCGATTGATGAATTATTGGATTAAGTACTTGATGTACATGATCATGAGCAAGAACAAGATCATGCTCAGGATTGCCTGAACTTGCACTTTAACACATTAGCACACCAATACATTAACACAACAGAGGAGGCATTATGCGCCGCTTGTTTCTATTTCTTTTCCTGTTTTTCGTGGGGCTGGCACTGGCCCAGAATCCGGTACCCAATCACAGTTTTGAAGATTGGTCCGGCGACGACCCGGCTACCTGGTGGACTACGAATATTTCCGGAGCCACTAACATAACCCAGTCCGATGATGCCCAGGACGGCAGTTTATCCGTACATGGAGAAATTGTTTCTTTTTTTAACAACCCCTATTTCCCGTCGGTGAGTCTTGGAGGGTCCGGCACACCTTACCCGCTCACGGGTAGCTATTCTGATTTTGAGTTTTATTATAAGCTGGAACGTTCGTCCGGCGGTACTGAAACAATTTCCGCATCGGCCCTGTTATATGATGCCAGCTTTGGGTTGATCGGCGCCGCGCAAGATTCCTTTGCTACAGTGAACGCCGGCTGGACAAAAGCTTCGATACCATTTGATTATGACAGTGGCACATCTTCCGACGATGTGGCCTATGTTCAGATTACATTTAGCCTCGGTGCCGACGAAAACTTTGATTATGGCGCCGGCTTTTATATTGATAATGTTTCGCTGATCACAGCTACCTCTCTGAACGATGATGTGAAGCGGGCCAAAGACTTCCGCCTGGAGGCCAATTATCCCAATCCGTTTAACCCGTCTACCACCATTCGTTATAACCTGCCAAAAGCGGCCGACGTTCGTCTTGAAATATTTGATGCCACGGGCCGGCTGGTGCAGCAGCTTGTAAGCGGTCGTCAACAGGCCGGCGAGCAGCGCGCCGTGTGGGATGCATCGGGCATGGCCAGCGGGGTTTACCTGTACCGCCTTAGCGCCGGCGAGTTTGTGAAAACGCGCAAAATGCTGCTTGTGCGCTAGGGCAACCACAGAGGGCTCAGATGATTTCACAGAGTACACAAAGTATAATAATGGTTTAATATATTTGGTTTTGCCCCTCGAAGGCTCCCGTTTGTTCGGGGGCCTTTTTTGTTTTTGGGTTTGGCTATTACATGAGGATACTTTCTTTTGCAAAAAACCTCATTTTAATGCTGTTTTTTGACGTATATTAGATGGCTTAAAATCCATCGGAGGTATTCTTATGAATAAACTTTACATGTCCATAATCGCCGCGGCCCTTTTTATAGCGGGTTGCAGCGAACAAACATCAAGCGGTCCAGACCCAAACGCGGCCCGGGCGACGGTTGATTCGGCCAACGCCGCCCTGGAAGATGTGCTCTATTATATGATCAACAGCGGTGTGGATGACCATCGTGATATAAATTTCAGCAGACCTTACAATTTTTTCAATCGCGCTTACCAGCAGGATCCCAACAACCTGGATGCCAATTTTGGCCTGGCTCTTACCAGCCTGCTGATGATCACTCAGGATGACGATTTTAATAATATGGTGTTTGACTGGGAATCCTATTTCGGGACTTCAGTGGAAGGGCTTGGCAAAAGCACTTCATCGTTTAAGCCACTTTTTCCGGTCTCTTTTGAAGGTGTGGAAATGCCGCACAGGCGACTTGCGTACGGTCTTGTAAATCTGCCTAAAAAAGCACTGCAGGATCCGCCGACTTTTAACGATATTCAAAGTGTTATCGAAACGGCACTATTGCCCAGGCTCGATGTAGCGATCAAAGCCCTGGACCGTATTGACAATAACCCCGATTACACTTATATGGTATCACCGCGCATGCAGGGCGACCCCGGCGCTGACTCGGTGGAGATCGATCTGACCGAAATTTATGTTCTGGAATTTTATATCAACATGCTCAATGCCATGGCTAATTTCACCATTTCTTATAATGTGGACATTTGGGGCTATGACAGCCTGCAGGCGATAAGCGCATTTTCTAAAGGCGGCACGTTTCTGAGTTTGCGTCGCGGAGGCCAACCGATGAATAACGCCAAGTCCTCGCTGCTTACAGCGCTGGATAAGATGGAAGCCGGCATAGACTTCCTGCAGAACGAAAGCGATCCGCAGGACAATGATTTGATTAAGCTGGACGGCTCGCAACGGGAGATCGACGAAATCGAGCAGCAAATCGATGAGGCGCGCAACATGTTTGCCGGGCCACAGGCTATTACGGACGACTGGGATGATAATCCCGCCACACCTGATGAAACGATCAGCCTGGATTACGGGCAACTGTTTGATAACCCGATCGCTGATCTAAAAGCCAAGCTGCCCAATTACAGCATTAACGTTTTTGGGGTGGATGTGACCAGCGGCTACGAGAGCTTCGAAGAGGATATGGCTGTTCGGGCTGAACTGAGCGTCTCCGAAGATAATTACTATTATTACAACCGCAGCTATTCCTGGTATGGTGGCGGCCAGGCTTATGATTATTTCGACAGCAATGTCGATATTCCCGGGTTTGATACTGCCTTTGACAGCCTTGTTACCGCGCTCATGGCCAAGCCCAATATCAAATATATTTACATAGACGTATCATGGGGAGAAAGCCTCACTGCCGGCAATTACATTATTACAGAAGAGTTTTATGTGTATCATGCTAAGGAAAGAACGCTTTTCCGGGCATATGTACCCGCTCTTACCTGGCAGGCCAACAGTTTCAGTACCTGGATTTTCCCGGACCCGACATTTAACGGCTTTATGCCCGGAATGACCGATTCCGAGTTCAAACGTGTTTTTGGTATAACCGCCGATGACTGGGAAAAGTCACCTCAATAAGTTTCAAGAATTGCCCCGTCGGCTTCGTGGCGGGGCTTTTTCGTTTATGAAGATAACTCTTTTATTTTTAGCAATTACATATTGCGTTGGCGCACAAACCCCTTTTGGATCAAACCCATCCCTGCCGTTGCGTTTTCTAGGCGAGTTTTATGGCGGGGAACAGGCTTTTTCTTTTGCTAACGACACTCTTAACAGCTCCCGGTTGGAATCATCTTTTTGGTATGATCAAATTTACATGGAACGGCGTGGCGGGCGGCTTTCAGATGACATTCATATGTGGCGTCAGAGCAACCATGTTCGTCACGGGTTTAGCGTTGCGGGAAGACCGCTGGTCGTCGGAGCATCCCTGGATAAATATGTTTCAGTAGCAAACAGCGGTAGCTTAGACTCGGAGTTTCGTTACCGGCAGGACCATTTGCGTTTTGTACTTGAAGCGGCCGGCACGGTCTGGCCCTGGCTCTATCTGCAGGCAGGCGCCGGCGCGCGCGATTCCGGCTATGGGGCATTGCCAATATGGACTGGTGGCCTTGTTCTCAAGCCCCTCCCAGAAGTCAACCTGCGATATGGATTTTTGCTTGAACATGAACACAGAGATTTTTCAATTTTTATAAAAGATTCACGTGTTGGCTTGCGCTGGATTCGCGACAAGCAGCTGCAACAGGGCCGTGCGCAGCTTCATTTTTTAAACCGTCGCATCAACCTGGAACTGTTTTATCACCATTGCGGGATTAATCGCGAACAGCACAGGCACGCAGGCAGGACGACCTTGCCTAGCGGGAAGGCTGAAGGCTGGAAGATGAGTATTCGTTTTGTTGCAGCCGACTGGATAGACAATTTCGGATTTCGCTTTATCAAGCAGATGGAAAAAACGGCGGGCCGGCTTTACCAAGATGCAGCGGTATTCGGTAAAATCACCAATTATGAAACGGCATTTGAGCAAACAGAAGTGTTTGTCGAAAAACCATTCGGTCCACGGCATATTGTAAACCTTGCTCATTGTTCAGGCGATATATTGCTAACTTCACGCGGCTATGCCGATAGCTGGCCCTTTTCGCCGGCATGGATTGATCTTCTGGGTGTACGCTCCTTCGCCGTTGCCGAATATGCATACAGCTTTAACCAGCTAAAAGGACACTGGCGCTGGCAAATGACTCCGGGCAACCGGCTTGATTTTTCACTGGCTTATGAAAACATACGGCCAAGCGGGGAGTTGCGCACATGGCAGCCTCAGTTTCTTGTTTTCGGAATTCGTGATTTGCGCGTTCGTCAACTCGAAGTAAAGGAGGCAAAAGGATTTTACGCTGGCATTATCTGGTATAATGAAATAAGCCGTTTTTTTGCGGTAAGCGTGGGTTTGCAGCAATATGTCCCTGTAATCGTCAGTAAAACTTCCGGCGATGGAGACAGTGATACGGATAATTCCGGAAAATCATCTGTATTTTCCTATGGCGGCGGTCAGGCCTTTCTGAAGATAATTTTTAATTTTTAATTATTTTTTGAAACCACGATTACATGACTGCGTACCTTTGGCGTTCCTAAAATTTTAGCTTTAAAAATAAATAAGATTTCTATTGACCGCGGCAATAACGCACATTTAAATTCGCGCAAATTTCTCAGGAGAGTCGGAAAAGAACCGTCCCATAGTTACCGTTTAAGTTCCTGTATAAACAGTTTAATAAATCCGGAGGGTAAGCCTATGGTTTAGCCAAACAGGTAAAATACGTCCAAAATAATAGATAAACACAAACCCTATAGAAGGAAAACAATCATGAAAAACTTAAAAATAAGAGGATTAATGCTGGCGCTGCTCTTTCTGCTGAGCGTTTCGCTGGCGTTGGCAACGCCGGATTTACAGCATCAAAAGCGGGAACATAAGCTTCCTGAAGTACCTGTCCCGCAGGAACTGATCAAGAGCCAAAAGATGGAGACATCGGCGGAGGGCAAACAGCAGCGCATGCTTTACAAGGAAACTGTAAGCGCAAGCGGAGAAAGGCTCATCACCGAATTACTCTATCAAAACTGGGAGAACAATGCCTGGGTAAACGCATTGCGTCATACCTATGCCTACCATAGCAGCGGCCAGTACACCCTTTATACCAATGAGATGTGGAACGGTACAAGCTGGGACGTCTTTAGGCGCTACAGCTATAGCTATAACGCTTCCGGAAGAGTTACTGAGGTTACTACCGAAGAAAGTTATACGGGCAAGCTTGAATACGTTGGTCGATATCTTTATAACTATGATGGCAACGGCATGCAAAACGAATCGGTTTACCAAAATTGGCTTAACGGCGCCTGGGTTAACCAAGACCGCTACCTGACTTATTATGACAATCAAATGAGAGTTTTGGAATCGGTATATCAGTACGACGAAAACGGAGCATGGGTGAACAGCTACCGTGATCTGAATACCTATTTTGACCAGACACGTCTGGCCACATACGAAACCGAGTTTTGGCTGGAAGGCGCCTGGAGTGATTATTTCCTAATAACCTACACCTGGACGGCGGCCGGTTTGAATGATGAGATCATTACGCAGTATGCCGGTGACCAGGGTTATGAAAATTCCAGCCTGACTTCCTTTGTTTATGACAATCAGGACAGGAAGACAGAACAAATTTCCAGCAGCTGGGACGGCGAGGAATGGGAGCCCGGTTATCGTAATGTCTACGTATACGAATCGGTCATCCTGCCCAACGAATGGACACAGTACATCACGCAATACTGGACAGGCCAGGAATGGGATAACGAATCACGCGAAGTGATTGAGTATCATTCTGCAGGTGAAGACGGTCGCAATCATAATGTGAGCTATTCGGCCAGCGAGTACTGGAGCGGCTCAGACTGGGTGGTCACAAACAGCACAACGACCAGCTATGATGCGCAGGACAGGCCGCTGGAAGTAATCGAGCAGGTGCAGGACTACGATTTGGGTGAAGCCGTAAACTATTCCAGGGAATCCTATGAGTATCCTGATGATGACGGTTCCTACACCTATATATTCCAGATGTGGACGGAATCGGGCTGGCTGAACGATTATCGCGATCTTACCACGATAAATATGACCAATAAAGAAGCAACTCAACTCAACGGTTACTGGACCGGCGAAGAGTGGTACGACTATGAGCGCATCCTCAGCTACATTGATGAATATGACTACGTGACAGAAAGCATCTACCAGGAACGTGTAAACGATGATTTTGTAAACTATGGCCGTTACCTGCTTACCTACGGATCGGTTTCGTCCATCCCCGACGGTCCTGTTGCGCGGCCGCGTAATTTTACGGTTATGCAAAACTATCCCAACCCCTTTAACCCGACAACGGAAATCCGTTTTTCGTTGCACACAAAAGGCCTGGTACGCGTGGATGTTTTTGACATCACCGGCCGCCATATTAAAACGCTGATGGATAAAGAAGCCGAAGCGGGCTGGCATACGCTGCAATGGGACAGCCGCGACGATCTGGGAAATCCTGTTGCCAGCGGTACCTACATTTACCGTGTAAAGCATCCTGATTTTACTATTGCCAAGCGCATGACATTGATTAAATAGGCATCACGCCACGTAAAAGAGAGCGGTTTTTAAAGACCGCTCTCTTTTTTTATACCAAAGCGACATCTGTAATAATTTCCAGGGTAGCAGGTCCCTTGTGGGAGATGATCTTCTCCATTGCCTGATCAAGTTCATCGCGCCGTGTGACGCGAATACCCAGGGCACCGGCGTTTTCAGCAAAGCGGGAAAAATCGGGATTATGCAAATCCGTTTTCCAGACGTCAAACTCGGCGGCCCGCTGTTCTTTGGATATTTTGCCCAACTCACTGTTGTTTAGCAGAATATGCTTGATGGGCATTTTATACTTAACTGCCGTAAGCAGTTCACCCATATATTGGACGTAACCGCCGTCGCCGGAAACAGCAACGATGGGTCTTTCCGGCGCAGCGGCCCACGCGCCCAGAGCGGCCGGATAGGCGAAGCCGATGGAACCCAGGTAGCCGCTCATGAGGACGGACTGCCCCGCAGGTTCAAAATAGCGTCCGAAAGAATAGGCATTGTTACCCACGTCCACCGTTATGACAGCGTTTTCTGGCACGTGACGATTCATGGCATCGAAAACCTGGACAGAACTGATGCCTTTTCCGCGATCATCCTTTAAACGCCGTGCTTTTTCTTTTTGCCAGATAGCTTTACGTTCCGCGACTTCGCCACGCTGATCTATCGCCTGAATGCTATGGCCAAGCATTTCACTAAACAGTTTAAGAGTAACGCCAATCTCGCCCCAAACGGCAGCGTCGATGCTGTGGAATTTACTTAGTGCCAGCGGATCAAAATCAACCTGGATGGTTGGTTTTTTAGGTGTAATGCCGGTATGATTGGAAAATGATGCTCCAAAGACAAGCAGCAAATCACATTCGTTCATGAACCAGCTCGCTACAGGCGTACCGCTGCGTCCAAGAACGCCGCAACCCAAAGGATGGGCATCGGGGATGAGGCCCTTGCCCTTAAATGTTGTTAATACCGGGGCGCGCAGTTTTTCGGCAAATGCAATAATCTGATCTGTGTGAAAACGTGCGCCATGACCCATAATAATAACCGGCCGTTTTGCCTTTGACAGCATCCCGACGGCTTTATCGACAATTTCCGGGGGCGGGGAGATATTGAGCGGTGTAATGCGTCCTGCGGGTGAGCCGGCCTGGTAGTCGCCCGCCGGTAAAGTCTGGACTTCGTCGGGAAAGGTGAGGTGGGCTACATCGCGTTGCAGCAGGGCATGTTTTATGGCAAGGTTCATAAGTTCCGCATGTTTGCTGTTATTCTGCACGCGGTGATTGAATGCGGCAACGGAGTGGAACGCGGCCACAAGATCCACTTCCTGGAAAGCGCCTGTACCGACCACCTGTGTCTCAACCTGGCCGGTTAAAGCCAGCAACGGGGCGCGGTCCACTTTGGCGTCCCACATGCCTGTATACATATTGGTCGCTCCGGGTCCGGCAATGGAAAAGCATGCGGCCGGTTTTCCTGTAAGCTTACCGTAGGCTGAAGCCGCAAAGGCACCCGCGCCTTCATGACGAATCGCTATATAGCGCAGCCTGCCCGCCTCTTCCTGTCGGCGCATGGCATCGGCAAGACCGAGATTGCTATGACCGACCATTCCAAAAACCATGTTAACACCCCAGTTGAGCATGGTTTCAACCATAACATCCGTAATGGTGGAAACATGTTTCTTTTCCTTTTCTACCCCTACGTAAATGCCGTCTTTACGCTGTTCCACCGGAAAGGTCTTCACTCCGTCATCATAACCGCCGGGAGGTTTGCCTGTACAGGGATGATAATCCCAGCCGTGCCATGGGCAACGCAGCCAGCCTTTTTCGATGGACCCTTCTCCCAACGGGCCACCCTGGTGTGGACAACGGTTTTCCAAAGCACAGAATTTTCCCGCAAAGCAGCTTAAGGCAATCCCTTTGTGACCGGCTGTTACTGTTATAACGCGTCCTTCCCGCAGCTCGTCCGGGTTGTCCAGAACTTTGTGCCAGATGTGCGTGGTTTTAGCCATGGCAACTCCTCTGATTTTTGGGCAAACTGAAAAATAGACGATCGGATAATGAAATGCCATTAAGGTTTTTGTAACAAATTGATTACGAAATAAAAAAAGCCCCCGGCGGTTAACCGGAGGCTTTACAGGAGAATAAATATACTTAGTGGGCGTCGACGTACAGCGAATCGACATTCTTGTCTTTGATGATCGCTATCTGGTTGGCCAGGCGTGCATCCAGCATCATCAGCGTGGCTTGTCCTTCTTCCGATTCCAGATCCATCCAGTTGAATTTATCGGGGCGCTCCAGGAACAGTCGGGTGATGTAGGCTTTGTGGCCCAGAACATCATTGGCCTGTTCTTTTTCTATCTTCCGTAATTTGGCGATTGCTTCACTGAAATCCGTATCCGGTTTGGCAACCCGGTACAGCATCAGGTTGCTCATGGCGCTGGCGACAACGCCGCCGTTCTCCTGCGTCAAAGCATGTACATAATTTTGTAAGGCACGATCGCTTTGATTAGTTTGTGCTGCGGCAAAAGTTACTGCGGCGAACATGGTTACGATGGCTACTAAAGTTTTCATTTCTACCTCCCGGTAAGTGGTTTTGTTTTCGTGTTCAGGAGTAATTACGCCATCTGCCGCGTCAGGGATGTCATGGGCTGGTAAAGGGTTGTCATTAAATGTCACGGGAAAGTAATCAAGTGTTCTTGCTCATGATCGACGTCTCGATAGCGGCAAATAGATCACGATCATGATCATGATCAGGAGCAAGACTTCAGCAACTCATTCATTCAACAATTCACCAAGCAATCCACGGAAAAAAAGTGAAACTGGCTACTTTATGTTACGTGCGCGCGCAAGGCAAAACGCTGATGCTGCTGCGCAATAAAAAGAAAAACGATATCCACAAGGGGAAATGGAACGGTCTGGGTGGTAAGATGCACGCCGGCGAGACACCGGAAGAGTGTGTTACGCGCGAAGTCTTTGAGGAGTCGGGACTGGATATACGCGAGCCGCGCCTGCGGGGCATCATCACCTTTCCCGCGTTTGACGGCGAGGACGACTGGTACGTTTTTCTGTTTACCGCCGAAAAATTTGAAGGCGAGCTGATCGATTCGCCGGAAGGGGAGCTGGCCTGGATCGACAACGACAAGCTGGAGGAGCTGAACTTGTGGGAAGGCGACAAAGTCTTTATGCAATGGCTGGATGATGAGCGTGTTTTCTCCGCCAAGTTTGTCTATGACAATTACCAGTTCAAAGGGTATGAAGTGACGTTTTATTAAGGAAAATGCTGCGGCCCTGTCTTTTCGAAGCGCAGCGAGAAATCCAGGAGTGTGCGTTGGCAAAAAAGTGTAAAGGCAATGGCAAAAGCTTCATCCTGGATTTCTCACCCCTGTCGGGGATTCGAAATGACAGTCTTGGTGTTTTGTGGTTGCTGTGGAAGCTTCCTCGCTTGTGTCATTTCGAAGCGCAGCGAGAAATCTTGGGCTGTGACGAATCCTGGATTTCTAACCTCTACGGGGAGAAAGGGCAGGGTGGGCCTCTCCGCCTCGGTACTTATTAATGTGGGACATTCAATGTTTCAAAAATTCTGATGCGAACGAGATAGAGAAACCCAAACGGCGCTATTGTAAACGTTGCCATTCCAAACGACATCCATAGCTGACCCAGAAAACTTCTTAGCCAAAGCGGCGCTCCCTGGTAATGCTCCCATCCTGCAAATTCAAAAAGAATGTACCAATAAAGCGTATGTAGCAGGTATCCGCAAAGGGTAACAAAGAACAGCGAGACCTTTCCCCATATCGGAGAGCGGCGTGTAATAGCGGCCGTCAGGATGTCTAGAAAGCGGGTCTGCTCGTTCTCTGGCAAACGCGGAAAGACGAAGGATAAATGGTTTTCCAGGTTTCTGACCTTTAAGACGCGCGCGGCCGCGGCAACGCCAAATACCGTCGTGGTCAAAACGAAAACCAGCGCCCCGATCAGCGTTGGCACTTTAATATCCAGGCCCGGTATGGAGACGGTGGCCGACGCAATACCTACATTGATCATCCACATCAGGACGACGCCGGCGCACGCGGCAAGCAAGCCGCGTATAATCGATTTCCCCGCGCTAGCCAGGTGATGCTCAATATTCTCAAACAGTTGAGGATTGACCGGTTGTGACATAATGAGTCCCCGTTGAATGGCATAAGGCCTCGCATTAATGCCACCCTGGTTTATAGGCCCGGACAAATATATCCACAATGGCGCAAAAAACAACCCGGCAAAGGGCATATTCGAAATTGGGGAAAGTGAGTTTATCAGAAAATAGTAACAACTAAAGCCTGCCTATCTAAGGCGAAGTTTGACGAGACTGCATAATATTCTTACACTGCACGGAATTTTGTCTAACCATTTAGGGGGAATATTATGCCGTTACCAAGACAGACTGGCATGTTGCGCAGTTATGGATTAAGGGCTTTACAAATAGCATGGATGATGATTTTAGCGTTTGGACTTTTGGCGCCGCTGGTTGCAGAACCGGTCACGGAATGTGATCGTTTGGCAAGCGATCCGTGGGACTTGCAGAAAGTGACGAAGGGCGTTCCCGATGAAAAAGTTGAAGTTGAAGCTGCGCTCAAAGCTTGTGAGGAATGTATAGAAGAAGAACCGGAAGAGTTGCGCTTGCTGCATCAGGCAGGTCGTGTGTTGCGCTTACATCTTGAAAGGCAATATAGACTAACCGGCAGGAAGCCACAGTATCCCAATAAGCAGGAGCGGGAGATAATCGCCGGCCTGAAAAAGGCAGCAGAAGCCGGATATGCGCCTGCGCAATTTGAATTTGCTTATTTCTGTCGAAGCCGTTTCGGTGTAACCGGAGACGATAAAAGCTATACAAGAGCTTATGATTACTATCGCAAATCAGCAGAGCAGGGATATGCACCGGCGCAGAGGCACCTCGGATTTCGCTATTCGTATGGCTACACCAGCGGTCTGACCGGAAAGGTTGATTACGAAAAGGCACTACACTGGCTTAGCCTGGCCGCTAAGCAGGGACATCCGCAGGCGTTGACGGAATTAGGAAGAATTCTCGATGATAACGAGCTTTATGATAATGAGGGAGCTCCCGAAGACTTCAGACAGGCCGCCGTTTGTTATTCTCAGGCTTCGGTGCTTGGGCATCTGGGGGCTAAGACCTGTTTGGGAAATCTCTACTTAACCGGCCGTGGTGTAGGAAGAGATTGTGATGAAGCTGCCGCATTATTTACCGAGGTTGTGGAATGGTGTCGTGAAAACCGGACAGCCGAAGTGGATGCGCGAACCCCGGAATCATTATTATGGGCCAATTCACAATCATTGCAGAGGCTGGGAACAATTTACATGATGGGCTGCGGCGTGGAAAGGGACAAGAAAAAAGCGGCATCTTACATTGAAAAAGCTGCTGAAAGTGCACCAAACATTACAGCGCAGGCTCAAATTGGCTATTTGTACCTGGAAGGGCGCGGGGTTGAGCAAGATCCGGAAGCTGCTTTCGAATGGCTGAGTTTAGCCGCACGAAACGGGCACGAGTGCGCTGCGCTGGATGCGGCGGCTTTAACTGCAGCGGGCTACGGTACTGCACGCAACCCGAGTTGGGCATTAACAAAGCTTAACGAACTTCAAAGCGGCACGAATAGCCCCAACATCAGGCGGGCCGCCAGGGCACTGGCCCAAAAAATTCGCAGGGAAAATCCACAAGCGCGGGATTGGTTTGGCACCAAGCGCGACGACAGCTCCAGGGCCTTTAACCAGATTATTCTTGGTATTTTTGTTATGGGGATACTTTACGATGACGGAGGAACCACACGTGCCTACCTGGAAGGCGACGGAAGCCAACCTTATGATAACGCGATCCATATGGACAACAGCACGGAGATTATCCACGAAGCGCAAATGCTGAATTTAATGGATTGAGAAACCACCTGGATTTCTCACCCTGTCGGGGATGTGAACGGGCAGGGTGGGTGTTTTGTGGTTAGTGCCGGGATATTCCCCGCAAGTTGTCATTTCGAAGCGATAGCGAGAAATCCGGGAATGTGCGCCTCCGAGATTTCTCACCCCCTTGGAGATTCGAAATGACAGGGTTGGGTGTTTTGTGGGTGATACCGGGATGTTTCCCGCAATGTGTCATTTCGAAGCGATAGCGAGAAATCTGGGTGTGTGCTGTATCCTGGATTTCTCACCCCTGCCGGGGATTCGAAATGACAGATTAGTTGTTTTTGTGTTCAGGTTAGACGCAGTTCATTCCAGTTGGGGTTGTTTTTTTCAACCAGCTTATCCTTCTTTTCTCGCCGCCATTTTTTGATTTCTTTTTCCCGTGCAATTGCGAGGTTTACATCCTGGAAGGTTTCATAATAAACGAGCTTATCGACGTGGTAGTTTTTTGTAAACCCCGCGCGCTGCCCGGTTTTATGCTCCTGTACCCGCCGATAGAGATCGTTTGTCATGCCCACGTACATGACTTTATTGTTGCGGTTGACCATGATGTAGACGAAGTAGTAATGGGATTTCATGCCGTAGAATAAAGTAATGATGCTTGTTAAGCAACAGGCTCTCGAATTGTCATTTCGAAGCGAGAGCGAGAAATCTGGGAACGTGAGCCTCCGAGACTTCTCACCCCTTTGGGGATTCGAAATGACAGGGTGGGTGGTATTGTGGTTTGTACCGGGAGTTTCCCCCTGCGATTGTCATTTCGAAGTGGTAGTGAGAAATCTAGGAACGTGAGCCTCCGAGATTTCTCACCCCTATTCGGGGATTCGAAATGACAGGGTGGGTGTTTCTTGGCTTTTACGGGTGGGGCTTGCCCAGAAATGTCATTTCGAAGCGATAGCGAGAAATCCGGGAGTGTGCGTTGAGATAAAAGTGCAAGGAAGGGCAAAAGCTTCATCCTGGATTTCTCACCCCTTTGGGGATTCGAAATGACAGGGTTGGTGTTTTGTGGGTGATACCGGGAGTTTTCCCGCAAGGTGTCATTTCGAAGCGATAGCGAGAAATCCGTGAGTGTGCGTTGACATAAAAGGGCAAGGAAGGACAAAAGCTTCATCCTGGATTTCTCACCCCTTTCAGGGATTCGAAATGACAGTAGCGGCTAAAGCAGCTTAAAATTAAACCCCAGCCGCCAGCCGTAGTAATCGATGACGGAGTTGTAGTTGCGGTACAGGGTAAGCTGCAGCAGGCGCAGAGCATCGTCCGGGTAGAGAAAGCCGATGGTGAGCTCCAGCGGGATGAACAGTTTGCCGGATTGCACGCGTTCTTTTAACTCTTCCGAAATGTATGCGTAGCGCTCGGTAATGTGCACCAGCCCGATGCCCGCGCCGGCCCCTTAAACAGTGTCTTCGAGTCAAAGGGACGATAGCTATAGCAGTAGGTCAAAGCGTACTCTGTGTCATTACCGGCCGGTGTCTCCGGGCCAAACTCAAAGTGGGTTTGGATACGCGCCGAAAACAGGTGCGACCCTTTTTGCAGTGCCGCCAGCCCGCCGCTGAGATGCGGGTGCGCTCTTGCGCACAGCCTGCCGGGCCCGGTGCCGCGGCATTTTGGGCAAACAGGGCTGCGGGGAGGGTGATGAGGAGAATGGAAATGAATTTCTTTAATGGTTTATGCATTAGATTATTTAATAGTAACGTAAAAAAGATTATATCTTCCAGAGAAGATTTAATGTGTCTTCTCTATTTTTTTTATTTATATATATTTCTGATGACAAACAATCTATAAGTAGGATAGTTGCTTTGAAAAAATCTTTCAATTTATATGAGCGTATATTTGATATAACCATTTCAGAGTCTAAATCTAAATGTTCAGAATTAGATTTCACACGTTTTATTGATCGTTTAAGATTTCTCATTTTTGAACGCGTCTGATCATTTAAAGTAGAATCAGATTCAGACACTATATAGTTCGAACACTTAAATAGTTTTAATACTATTTCCCGTGAAAATTGTAATTCTGGGTCATAATCCACTACATCATCTGTAATTCGAATTCCAGATCCTCCTTTAGTTAAACTATTATATATTATCATAGCCTTCATTAAGGCGGCAGGATATGGTGTAGGTTTAAGATGTATCCGATTCAATTCTCGCATTAGGGCTAGTAACTCATCTTCTTTGATAATATTATTAATTTGCTTTGATACTAGTAGAATAAAATCATCGGCTTCATCCAACATACCAGCTATTAATAAAAATACTTCTCTCCACCTGTCGTTAGTTAAATATTTAGTAACAATATTTTTTAATGGTTTTTTGTTTAGATTGTCAACTATATATTTAGCCGTATAATATTCTTGAAAAGTTAAATGTGAAAAAGAAAAAATATTTTTTGCTCGCTCAACAAAGATACCGTGCTGGGCCTCAATTGCTTTTAGTATTACTTCACTTTCGATATCCAAAGAACTTGCATTAGCAGTTGGGATGTTTATGATAAAATTAGATATTTGATTCTCTAAATATCGTTTTGGCAGGAAATACTTATTTTCCTTGAAAGTTTTTTCAGCAATCCTACTAAAAAGTGATTCTTTTCGCTTCAAAGACAAATCCTGGTAGATTTGATCTCTTTTGATATATCTACTTGAGTCCCATTTCTTCAATAAGGCATCGAGAGCTTCTTTATAGAGCTCAGCTCTATTTTTTGGGAATTCCAAGGTTTGTTCAAATGCTAAGCACAATAATGTAAGAAGAAGTGGTATCGAGGCTAACTCAAGTATTGGTCTATCTTTTTTTATACTTTCCCAACACACCGCTGCGGTTTCTACATTATCTTTAAACCAATTAAATATAAAAGTTTCGATTTGCTTTTTATCAAAATCAGCTAATTCTACATCCGTATACTTAGTAAACCAATGATTATACGCTGCAATTCTACAGCTTATAATAAAATAGTTTTTACTGTATTTGTCAGTAAAATTATTAATTTCTCGTATTATTTTTTCCTGTTTTTTACTACTCACTTCATCTAAGCCATCAAGAAGCAATTGGCATTTTCCATTTTCTAGGATTCTTTTAACAAACATATCAGCTTCCGGAAAATTGCATATGTCAAATTGCTCAACAATGTAATTAAATAAAGTCTTGCCTGAGTCAGAGAAGTCTTTTAGCACAACAAGAATTGGAATATGCTTATTTCTAGATTTACCATCTAACGTATATAAAGCTAAATACTTTAAGTACGTAGATTTTCCCGCACCAGGTTTTCCCAAGACAATAAACTTTGATAGTTCATTAGCAGCTGATGTGCCTGATATTGACTTTTGAGTGAATCCAATACTCCTCTGATCTCTATCGTACATTTGTTCCAAATTATCGAGTGTAATTCTTTTGTTTGAAGTAATCTTATCTAAGATGTTCACTCTCACATAAATGTCTCTTAAAGGTACCGGTTCGTTCATTCCTAGAACACGTATGAAGTTATACCTTTCTTCAAATTTTTGAGCATATTTTTTGGCTGCTCTCCCAAAAAAGTCATGCTCCGTCATTTTATCTCCAAACCAATCTGTGCTTTTCTGAAACCCTTTAAAACAAGACTTAAATATTTCAGTAAGAATGTTGGCTGCAACCTTAGCTGCTAGTGGATCGCCTGTCAAGTTTTCCATTCCAATCCTTATATTTCAAAAAATATTAATAGACCAAATTTCAGAATTTCGTGCTGGCAACGAAAGAGTACTTAAACGCGCTGTTTCGGTAGCTGTCAGATCTAAAGAAAAACATTTGATCAAATGACGAAATTTAGCTTCAAAAATTTTTGAACGCTTGAAATATGTTAACCATAGGTAGAGCAATATGTTACACGATTTCATAACATGCTATACTTCATAAGAACCAATAAAAAAACACCACCATTTAAGAATCGCCAAATACATCGTGTAATTTTTTGAACGTAGATTGTATTGTTTCCGTTAGATTAAACTCTCTCCAAATATATATTGTTAACGATAAAAACCCAATCGCATATATTATTGCTGCGATTGCAAACAAAGTATAAGTATCTAAAATATATAGAAGTCTCGAGGCTATTACATATATGGCCGCTATTGGAGCAAAAAGATTAAAAAAGTATGATAGACCTTGTATTAACATAAGAACCAGACGTGCTGATAAACCAGGAAGTTTTAAATTATCGATTATGTTAGTTAAAGCAGGTACCCGTATTAGTTTTTGTTGATTATCATTAAATAAGTTTTCATAGAACTTATAATTAATAAAATGAAATTGGAGAAATAGTGCAATTATTACGAGTATGAATAGTAGGTAGTTTTCTAACATTTCTAGACTTAGTGGCACTGTAAAATTTTGCGGATTTATTATATCTTCCTTTTCATAATTTTTGACCTTCGATGTAATTTCTTGCGCCTTTTTTCTGATTTCCATAACTGACATTTCAGTTAAGCCTGTATCAGAAAGCAACGCTTTATTGTAGATGTAATTTGAGATGTCATCTATTGGCAAAACCGATTTAATTTCTTGATCTTGGTTTTTATTAATGGATGCTCTGAATTTTGACTTTATATCATTTCGGTATGGTTGCCGCTTTTCCCATAACATACCATAAAGCAACGTATCAAGATTAATCAAGCTGTCATAATGTGCTATAGTATCTATTACTTTAAGAGAATCGTTATACAAATAATCATTTTTAAAGTTATCAATTGAGCCTTTAAAGTTATTATCAGAATATAAGTTTATTGTATCAGCCGCCATAGTCTGAGCTTTTAATTGAAAGGCTTGACTCTGCTGTGTCCCTTTCAGCCAGTTTCCATTTTCAATATTTTTTCTGTTTAATTTTTTTAGAATATTATTTTGTATGTTCTCAAGGGTTATTTTTTCTTCAGGGTTGAGTATAAAGTCATAAAAATCCCTTCTTTCTAAAAACGCGTCCATTTCCTTAGATTTATGGGCCTCACTCATTGCTTCATTATAAAGTACCAGATAAAAAACTATAACCAGAAAATAAAAAACGGCAAACCAATATTTAAATTTTTTATATGACGATAAATAAATTTGAAAAATACTTTGTTCGAATTCCTTATCGGGGCTTTTGCGCATAGTATACCTTTATAGTAAAGGGGGTGCTCTGCGTAAACGGCAATTTCTTTCTAATAAATATATAACGTAATACGGTTTCAGAAAAGGTATTTAGCAGAATCGTGGCTTAGCCCACTTCCCGCCGAACAGCCGGCAGTTTCCACCAGGGGACCCAGGGGAATTGGTGGTGCTCCCAGTGGTAGCCAAAATGGTAGCAGGTAAGGAAGGAGAGCCAAACGGGGTAGGCGTTGCTGCGGGCGTTGTGGGCATCACGGTAACCGGCCTCTTCTTCGCGGTGCGGCAGGTAGGTGCCAAAATAAAACAACTGCAGCGTGCTCAGCAGGTTGGGGATCAGCCAGTAGAGCAGCAGGTGGCTCAGCGGCACGCCGGCCAGGTGTTCAAGCGCGTTAAAGATGACGGCCATGCCCAAAAGTTGCGGCCAGCTCACATAACCCAGCAGGAAATGCAGGTACCAGGCCCAAAAACCTTTATGCTCGCCGTCGTGGAAATCGGGGTCGTCCTGCGACGCGGGATGATCGTGGTGGGCCCAGTGTTTTTTGTGCAGCTTTTTAAAGGAGAACAGGGCATAGAGCCACACCGCCAACGAACCGATGGCATTGTTGATCTTTTTATTCTGCGGGAAGACCACGCCGTGCATGGCATCGTGGGCGGTGATGAACAGGCCGGTATATAAGAAGGTGTGTCCGATTAAAACAAGGGCGCTCCACCAGCCGATTCCATCCGCCGGACGACTCAGCCAGAAAAACAGCGAGCCGGACCAAAGCAGCAGGATAATCAGCGCGGCGGTTATGCCACGGTAGCCGTCTTGTGCCGTCGGCTTATACTGCAAACCAGCCTCCCGCGCTTACCATCAAAAAATAGAGCAGTTGGGCGATGTAGGCGTGCAGGCCAAAGGCGGATGCACCGTTTTGCCAGATCTTCAGCTTCATGGCGGCCAGGGCAAAGATAAAACCCAGCACAAACCAGGCCGCGTAATTCTGCAGCGGTATGATGCCGTTCTCCCATTGCCAGTAATCCAGCGCCATGGCCGCCGGTTCCATAAACAGGTCAAACAGCGTCATAAAACCGGCCACGATCAGCGCGCCGGCAAGGATAGCGCGGAATGCTCCCGGGAAAAAACGCTGCGTCATGGCCGCCGATGCCAGCAGCATGTTGATCCAGGCAAAGCCGATGGCCCAGGGTACATGCCCCACGCGCGCGCCCAGCCCGGCGCCGTAGCTGTAGGTTCCAAAGATCAGGCCCGTGGCCACGCCCCAATGCTCCACCAGCAGCGAGCCGCTGAAAACGATGACCGCCCAGACAGCCAGGCGCTTTAGGGCTGTCGCCGACCAGCCCGCGAGCAGGCTTTGCTCATACAGCAGCCACAACGCCAGCACAGCCATCAGCGGACCGGCGGCGCTGTTCATGATGGTCTGGAAATAGCCCAGGATGTGCCACAGCCCGCCACCGAGCAGCACAATATAAAGTACCGTCCGTTTTAGCGTTGTGGGACTAAGCGATCGTTTAATGGAAATACTCCCGTTCATCATTAAAACTCAAAACTTATACCGATTGACGGCAAGACGCCAATCGACGATGTTGTCGTGATCTCGTCTTCAAAAAAATCGTAATTGGGCCGCTGCGGCACCTTCACGTCAAACACATTCTGGATATCGATAAAGGCGATGATGGTGTAACGCTCAAACAAAAAAGTGCGGTCCACGCGCAGGTCCAGCGTCCACGAAGCATCCAGCCGCTCCGACAAATATTCCTCCGGCAGGTTCTGGATTTCGCCCACCGTTACCGGGTTTTCCGAAGGCCTGTAGACCGGCGTGTAAGGAATCCCGCTGAAGACGCGCAGCTTGGCGCTGGTTTCCCATTTGGGGCTAAAAATGTAGCCGCCGGCCAGGTTCATTATGTAGCGCTGATCGTATTGGCCCGGGTACTCGCGTCCGTTGCCGGCTTCGAACAGGGCCTTGCCCCAACTGAAGCTGAATTGGCCGTAAAGCGGTATCTCCGAGGCGCGCTTCTGCAGCAGGAACTCCCAGCCCCAGGCGCGGCCACTGCCCTCGCTCACAAGCGGGAAGTAGCCAAAGCTCTGGAAGTCATCTTCGCGCCCGCCAAAGCCCGTGCCGGTGTTGGTGATCACCAGGTAGTCGCTCACGCCGGGTATGGTGCCCGTGGGCAGATCGCTGTACTGCTTGTAGAAGGTTTCCAGGGTGACGCGGGTGTCTTCACGCCACAGGTAGCTGAGGCCCAGTACGGCCATTTGATTTTGCAGCGCCTTCAGGTCGCGGTTGGCCGGGTTGCTCACCCAGACGTAGGAGGGCGACTGGTAGTAGATGCCGGCGCTGGCGCTGACCGCCCACTTGGAAGTCAGGTTCCATTTGGCCGAAAGCCGCGGCGCGATGTAGGTCGGTTCATCGAGGAATTCGAAGTAGTCGGCGCGCAGCCCGCCGTTGATCACCACGCCGGAGTAAGGCTGCCACTCGGTTTCCAGGAAAGCGGCGTACTTGGCGCTGGAAACATCCACGTTGGTGATGCCCGGGGCGCCGATGCTGCTGCGCGGAACACGGTTGCCGCTGCGGTCATAGACGGTGTCGGCAAAAAAGATTTCGTTGCTGTAGGAGACGTTTTTATAAACCACGCCGCTGTACAAGCCCAGGCGGCGGTCGATGGCGTAATAGTTCTGTAGCTTCAGACCTACTTCGTATTCGTCGGCTTCGCTTTCAAACCAGGTCTCTTCGTTTTCATCCACCTGCTCGAAACGGTACTGGTTGGCGTTCAGGTTCATCGTCAGGTCGAAGTAGCCGCTTTTATAGAGGTGCCTGTAATCGATGCCGCTGATGAGCTGGTTTTGCGTGTTATCAAGGATGCCGGCGTTGGTGGTGCGGTTTTCCAGGCTGCTCTGGTCACGCTCCACACGGTCCAGCGCGGCCAGCCCCAGCACGGTCAGCTTGTCGCCGTTTTCCATGCGCCAGGTGCCCAGGAAATTGAAATCGGTGTAAGTGGGGATAAAGGGCAGCCCCGCCGCTTTAAAGATCAGGTCCAGGTAACTTTGGCGCGCGGAGAAAATGAAGCTGCCGTCGCCCACCATGGGTCCTTCCAGGTTAAGGCCAAACTGCGTGGCCGAAACCAGCGCCTTGCCGCCAAAACGGTCGCTGCGGCCCTCGGCCAGTTCCAGCGTCAGCACGGAAGACATCTTGTCACCGTAGCGCGCCGGGAAACCTCCCGTGGAAAAATCAACGTTCTGCACAAAATCGAGATTGATAAAACTGAGCGAGCCGCTGCTTGTACCCTGCGTGCCAAAATGATTGATGTTGGGCACGGCGATGTTGTTGACGATGTAGAGGTTTTCCGAGGGGCCGCCACCGCGCACAAGGAGGTCATTGCGGCCGCCGGCGGTATTAATGGCCACACCGGGCAAAGTGGAAACCGTGCGTACCACATCTTCAAAACCACCGGGGAAACGGCGGATCTCTTCGCGGCTGAGGCTCAACAGGCTGGGGCGCGGCTTGCTCTCCTCGTTTCCAAAGTAGCCGGCCGAGACGACGATCTCTTCGCCTTCAAAGGCCTGCGGCTGCAGCGTTATGTCCATCACCATGGTTTTGGCGGCTGTCACCAGCACATCGCTGATGATCTTCTCCTTGTAGCCCACAAAGAAGACCTGCAGGCGCTGTGTTCCGGCGGGTACGTTTTCGATGCGGAAATAGCCGGTTTCATCGGTGGCATCGCCAATGGTCGTTCCGGCAATCACCACGTTGGCTCCGGGCAGCGGCTCCTTGGTGCTGGCATCTATAACCCGCCCTTCGATCACGCCTTCCGCGCCAAACGCGCCGCCGGCCATTAACAGAATCGATACTGCTAAAAGAAGCTTTGAAAATAGTTTGCTGTACATCGTTATGTAAGTTTCTCTTTTTTGATTGTATTGACGACCAACGGACGGTCTTTCCAGGTCAGTCCGCCGTGTCGTGTTTTTATGTAACTGTTTAAAGCGATCGCAATAAGCCCGGCGACGGCAAAAGGGTGACCCAGAACGCTGATCCAGAAGGGGTGGCCGAAAGCCAGAGCCAGGGCGCCGCGCAACAGCATCTGCCCGGCAATAAGCAGCAGCGCGGTTTGCGGAACCCAGAACAGCAATAACCAGGGCAGCAGCACGCTCACAAAAAACAGCGCCAGCACCATAAAAAAGGGCAGGTCGCGGTTGCCGCTCAGGCCAAACATAAACTTGCTCATGCCGTTCCATATCTCGTTCCAGCTTTGGTACATGCGGCAGTAGATCATCCCGCTTCCCGATGTGGTCATCACCTTAAGTCCGCTTTTTTTGGCCGCCCGGAAAAGCTCCACATCTTCGACGATCTGGTCTTTGACGGCTTCGTGGCCGCCCAGCCTGCGGTAGCCCTCTTTTGTAAACGCGATCCACTGGCCGTTGGCGGCGGAGAACAGCGGCGATTTTGTCAGCGGCACGCTCCACAGCACCAGCAGCGAGTAGAGTATAAAATCAACCAGCGGCACAAACAGTTTTTCAGCGAAGGTGTAGGTGCGCTGCTGTGAAAAGCTGGACAGCGCCTGCAGTTTAAAACGCTGCATATAACCGACGGTGCGGCTCAGCGCCTGCGGATCGTGCTGCGTGTCGGCATCGGCAAAAACGAAAATATCGCCCGAGGCATATTGCGCCAGCTGGCGGCAGGCCCAGTTTTTCCCCAGCCAGCCGTTCGGCAATACACGTCCCTGGAGCAGACGCAGGTTGTCGTGCTTGCGCATAAAGTTGCGCACCACAAAAGCAGTGGTGTCGGTTGACTGATCGTCCAGCACAATCACTTCAAAATTGGGATAATCCTGGGCCAGGATGCTGTTCAGGCAGGCGGCGATGTTGCGCTCTTCGTTTCGTGCGGGGATCAGCACGGAAACAAGCGGCTTTTCGGCCGGCGTGTGCTTTTTGCGCAGGTGCGGTCCAAAGGCCACGTTGAACAGGGCAATGGCCAGAAGTACAGCCCCGCAAATGGCGGACAGGATTATCAGAATCGTTAATATCATCATGCGCTCAGGGATTGTTTGCCTTTAAAAAAAGTGTCAACCGGGGCGCCGCTTACGATGCTTTCGTCCAGCTTTTCCAGCAGCCGCGTGTGACGGCAGGAAAGCTCCTTTATGTCAGCGCTTTGTGCCTCCTCGGCCATCATGTAAACGGCGGCACGCTGCTCCTGCAGAAATTCGGCGCGGATGCCCAGCAGTAAAACACGGGCCTGCGGTAATTGCTTCAATATAAATTCCACGCCACGGCCGTATTCAATGGGCCGGATGCCGTATGGCCGCAGCTCGCCCTGCGGAAAAAGACACAGCATATTGCCGCTGCCGGAGGCGCGATCCACGCTGTAACGCAAAGCCTTTTTTACTTCAGCGGTGCTTGTGCGATCTATGCCAAAGGCGCCCACCTTGCTGAAAAACCGAAAGCGCTGCAGTTGTTCCTGCAACATCATCAGGTACAGGCGGCGCTGCCACAATGATTCATTCAGTAAATAAACAAAAAAGCCGTCCCACCAGGTACTGTGGTTCGGCAAAAGTATGAGTTGATCGTTGTTTTTAATTTCGGGCCAATCGCCAACACGATGCAGGGCGCTAAAGTGCTTTGCCGTCAGGTGACGGATATAGGGTTTAAATATCAGGTGCGCCCATGCTTTGTGTTGTGCTTCGATCATTGATTAGCCAGTTGCGGTGACGAGGCCATCTCCGGTTGGAAGATAGGAGCCACGCGCGTTTTTAACAATTCCTGTAACAATATACCAAACTTGTGGCTTTGTTTAACATACACACGGCCCTTGAACGGATCGAAACTGTTATGCTCGATCTTATTCAGGATGCCGCCGTAGATTTTGCTTGCCGAATAAATGGCAAACTGCGATTTGCGCGACAACAGTGAAATGCCGGGATTGGCTTCACGGTAATAATTCTGCGCGCGCTCCACCTGGAAACGCATCAGCTCTTCCATTTGCGGCGTCATCCTCAGGCTTAAAATGTCCGATTCGCTCACGCCAAAACGGGCCATTTCATCCAGCGGCAGATAGATGCGCCCGCGATGCGCGTCTTCCTTCACGTCTCTCAGGATGTTGGTCATCTGCATGGCAATGCCCAGCTTTTCGGCATATTGGAATGCCTCCCTGGATTTATAGCCAAGCACATGCGTCATCATTAATCCTACAACGCCGGCCACGCGATAGCAAAAAACATAGAGGTCGTCCCACGTTTCATAGCGGTTGCGGTTCACATCCATCTTCACGCCTTCCAGCAGGTCCAGCGCGTACTCGATGGGAATGTCGTATTTCATTGCCACGGCCATGTACGGCTTCAGAATGGGATGTTCCGATTCGCCGCACTTGTAGGCAATGCGCAATTCATCGGCCACGCCGTTCACTTCGGTGATAAGTTCTTCGGCACTGCGCTCGCGCGGGTTGTCGATCAGGTTGTCCGCGTAGCGGCAAAAACTGTACAGGGCGTAGGTTGCCCAGCGCCGCTCTTTTGGCAGCATCTGGGAAGAGAGAAAAAAGCTTTTCGAATAGTGCGCTGTCTGCTCACGGGCAAACTTAAAAGCCACCTGCATCGATTTGGGGACGGAAGATATCATTTTTAGACCTCCTTAAGTTTTCTACGTTTAGGCGGACTGCGTTGTCAGTGCCGCTTCGGGGAGCTTGTAATCTTCCATGATTGCCCTTTCGGTCGCTTCAGCCGTCAGCAATACGCCCGGTACTCCCGCGCCGGGATGTGTGCTAGCGCCCACGAGGTACATATTGGGGATATCCTCGCTGCGGTTGTGCGGACGGAAGTAAGCGGTTTGCATCAGCTTCGGCTCCACGCCCCAGGCGCTTCCCAGGTGCGCGTTTTGCGTGGTCAGGAAATCTTTCGGTGTAAAAATTTCCAGCACATCGATGTTTTCACGCAGGTTCTCCATGCCAAAGTCGTGCTCCAGGAAATCGATGATTTTGTCGGTGTATTTCTGCTTGATCGCATCCCAGTCAATATCCGCCTTCATGTTGGCGACCGGTATCAACACGTACATGCTCTCGCAGCCTTCCGGCGCCATACCGGCATCCGTGCGGGTCGGCGCGTGTAGGTACATCGAAAAATCATCCGGCAGCACCTTGTTGTCGAAAATGTCATCCACAAGGCCCTTGTAACGCTCGGACAAAATGAGCGTGTGATGCAAAAGCTGCGGGTATTGCCGGCGTGTTCCGATGTACAGCAGAAAGGCGCTCATCGAGTAATCCAGTTTTTCCAGTTTGTTGTCATTCCACTTTTTGCGGTCTTTTTTATCAACCAGATCGTGGTATGTGTGGCGGAAATCCGCGTTGGAAACCACGATATCTGCCGGGTAATACGCATCAGCGGTGGAAACCCCTACCGCCTTTCCGTTTTGAACGTCGATGCCGGTCACCTCGGCTTCCGTTACCACCTGTCCGCCAATTTCACTGAACACGCTGGCAAAGGCTTCCACCACGCTGTACATACCGCCGGTGGTAAACCAGACGCCGCCCGTCTTCTCCAGGTAGGGGATCATCAGGTACAGCGACGGCGAACGGAAGGGATTGCCGCCGATAAACAGCGGATGGAACGAAAATGTGAAGCGGTGACGGAAATCCTCGAAGTAACGCGACACATAATTATAGGCCGGCCACAGCGCGTTCAGCTTCATTGCCTTGGGCAGAAAGCGGAACATCGTCTGCATATCCGCGAAAGGCATGGAGCCCAGACCCTCGTTGATCACCGCCTCGTAAAAGCGGCTGCTCTGGCTGATGAAACGATCGTAATTGTCCGCGTCTTTCTGATTGAATTTGGCCATCTGCTGTTTCATCTCTTCGCTGTCGCTGCCGTAATCAATGTAGGTTCCATCATGGAAGTAAATACGGTAAGCCGGCTCCAGGCGTACCATATCAAGATAGTCATGCATGTTTCTGCCGGCGGCTTCAAACACGCGGCTAATGATTTCCGGCGCGGTCACCAGGGAGGGGCCCATGTCGAACGTGTAGCCGTTTTTCTTAAGCTGATAGGCGCGGCCGCCCAGCTTTTCACGCTTTTCCAGAAGCGTTACCTGAAAGCCTTTTGCCTGCAGACGAATAGCGGAGGACAATCCCCCAAAACCGGAGCCGATAACAACGGCGCGCATTTTTTCCTGATATTTGCTCATCTTATTTCTCCTGATAGATTTTTAAACTTGTGCTGCGGCTTTTTTGGACAAGGGCTGTTTTTCGCACAGCAGGTCCGCCGCGTGTTTGCCGCTTAACAGTACGAGAGGAATACCGCCACCGGGGTGGGCCGAGCCTCCCGCAAAGTAAAGGCCTTTTATTTTTTTATAGCGATTGGCCGGGCGCATAAAAGCGCTGTACCGGCTATTGGATGAAAAACCGTAAATACTCCCGGCGTTTGCGCCGAATTTTTCTTTGAACATGGCCGGTGTCAGCACCGCTTCGCGCACAATATCACGCTCCACGTTCAGGCCGTGACGCTTCAGCTTTTCCAATACCGTTTGCCGGATGGCTTCACTGCTGTGGCCATCGAACTTTTTGTTTATGTAAGGTGCATTCACCATGGTAAACCAGTTTTCGTTGCCGACCGGCGCGTCATCCGGATCTGACTTTGACGTTATGGCGATGTAGATTGTCGGGTCAGTTGGCATTGTTTTATCCCTGAACAACCGGCGGAATTCTTTTTTGTAATCCGCGCTGAAAAATATATTGTGGTGTGTTAACTCGGCATGCTGCTTTTTTATGCCCCACAAAAACACCAATCCGGATAAACTGGGCTCCATCTTGTCGATTTTTTTGCGGAAAGACGGTTGGTCGTCCAGCAGATGCCGGGCCGCATCGCCTACATCGGCGTTACAGACCACTGCGTCAAAGGCGAATTTTTCACCATCTGCCTGCAGCCCGTGGATGCGGTTATTGTGATGCAGGATCTTCTCTACATTGCTGTTATAGTGGAAAGCCACTCCCAGACGGTAAGCTGCTTTTTCCAGCGCTTTGGCCAGTCTGTACATACCGCCCTTGATATACCAGGCGCCCATAACCAATTCCACGTAAGGGATAACATTAAGAGTGGCCGGTGCCTGATAAGGATCGCTGCCGTTATAAGTTGTATAGCGTCCAAAAAGCTGCTGCAGCCTTTGATCGTTGAAGAAGGTGGTCAGCTTTTTGTGGACACTGGAAAAAGCATCGATCCGGGCCAGCGCGGGCAGACTTTTAAGTACCGGCAGCGAGGCCAGCCTGTTTCTTTCATGGATCGCTTTAAACAGAAACATGTCGGCCGTTTTTTTATATAGGTCGGCGCTGTAGGTGAGAAAACGCTCAACATCCCGGCCGCTTCCGCTGGAAAATGTTTCGAATATGCCGGCGATTTGCGTTGGTCGTGCGGGAACGTCCAAAGAGCTGTTGTCCGCAAAATAGTAACGGCAGGAAGGATTGGGCTTTATGAGGTTTACATGGTCTTTGTAATCCAGCCCGGCCTCGGCAAACAGGTCTTTCAGTACAAAAGGCATGGTAAGTACGGAAGGCCCGCTGTCAAAGCGAAACCCGCCAAGCTGAACCTGGCCCATCTTACCACCGGGCATGTCATTCTTTTCAAAAACGGTAACACTATATCCCCGGGCTGCCAAACGTATGGCCGCAGATAATCCGCCTAATCCCGCACCGATTACGGCAACACTACGCTGCATTTTTGTCCCCCTTCTTTAGCCACTCAAAAGCCAGTACGGTTAAAAAAATATGCGAGATTCCATACAGGAAATCTTCTACGGGGATAGTGTAAATGCGCCAGTCCAGCTGATACTGGATACCATACAACACAACGGGGCGGGCAGTAAGAAAACCATTGAATATTAGAATCAGTCCTGCAACGATTGCCAGTAAGATGAGAAACAGTTTCCGGCGTTGCAGAAAAAAGCCACTTTTTATATCCAGCCAAAGGGTGAAGGCGAAAACAGCAAGGACGATTCCAGTGTATTCTTTGCCAAGCGCAAAAAAAGCTACGCCTGACAGGGCCACGATCAAAATTAAAAATTTGGGAATGGTAAAACAGAAGCGCTCATCGGCGTAATAGCTATTCAGTATAGACCAGATAAAGAGACAGGCAAAGGGCACGGTAATAAAGAACAGCCACTCGCCGATCGGAAGGCCCAAAATGCGCACCGGAAAGGTGTGAAACGGATTAAACCACCAATGACGGTCGGTTACGAGCATGTCCCAGGTAACAAAGGGCACAAGCGTGATAAGGGCGGCGGTCAGCGCACGGCGCCAGTGGTTTACGTAGCGCACACGTTTATCAAAGCTCAGGCTTAGCGGGCCGCTTACGACTACAAGATTGTAAATTATATATTCCAGATTCATTATTGACATATTTCGCCTATTGAGCGATATGAGCGTTTTTGTTTGTTGCACCGAATATATATTGTTCTTGCCCGGAAAACAAGAATAAATTGCAAATATTCCTGTTTTACAGGTAATGACAGCATTTATAAGAAGCGTGTGGCTTTTTTAAAATAAGAATGAAGCGATTTTAAAAATCGCTCAAAACGTGCAAAAATAGTTGCAGGCCAGCAACGCGCTGATTATATTGGCCGCGGTAAAGGAGAACATATATGTCTGCTGAAGTTGTTTTTTTCAATACGGAAGAGGCCGCAAAAATTCTTGGTGTGAATATATCCACTATTAAAAGGTGGACCGATTCGGGCAAGCTGGATTGTGTGAAAACTCCGGGCGGTCACCGGAAATTTGAAATGCAGCATTTAGCCCGCTTTCTGGATCACAATAAAAAATTGAAAGCCGGCGTGAATCATTTTGCTGTGGAACGCGAGGAAGATCTGCACCTGAGCGTCTGGGTGATGAAGCATAATTATGAGGCGCTTCGGGAATACATCCGCAGCCAGGCTTTGTTGTGCAATCGTCACAGAGTAGCTGACGTGTTTAAAAGCCTTATTCTGGCGCAGTACACCCTGCATGATATTTATGACCACCTGATCACCGGTGTTCTGCACGAGGTGGGCGAGCTTTGGGAAAAGGGCATCATATCGGTCACCGAGGAGCATTTTGCCTCGCAAACGATCCGCGATTGCCTGATCCGGCTGCAGGGGATGATAAAGCCGGGCGGACGCCGCCGCGGCCTGGTCATGTGCATGAACCTGCATCGCGATTTACATGATACGGCGCTTAAAATGGTGGATCATGTTTTGGAGAGCAATGGCTTTAAGGTGCTTTACAGCGGGCAGCAGACGCCGCAGATGAATATCCGTAAAGTTTTTGAAAGCTACGGTCCCAAGCGGCTTTACATCTCCAGCACCTACGTGGATGACAAAAAAGAGTCGCAGGCAGAATTCGACGCCCTGTGCGACGCGGCCCACGATTACAGCGTGGATGTCTACGTTGGCGGCAGCGGCTTTGATCATTTAAACTATAATCACAAAGCAGTGGTTGAGCGTTTACATTCATTTCATGATGTGTATCAATCATGCGAAACGGAGCAATAATGGATAAGAATATATTGATTGTTGGGGGCACATCGGGGATTGGAAAAGAACTTGCCAGTATCCTGGCAGAAGACAACTACAAGCTTTTTTTGACCGGCCGGAAAAACGATTACGACGGCGGGAACGTCACATACACCTATCTTGATGTCAGTGAAGACGGCGATTTTGCGGACGGTTTTTTGCCTGATGTACTTCATGGGCTGGTCTATTGCCCGGGTACAATCAACCTGAAGCCTTTTACACGGCTTTCCGATGATGATTTTATGGAAGATTACAAAATTAATGTGCTGGGCGCGGTCAAGGTGTTAAGGCAGGCTATACCCGCCCTGAAGAAAGCCGAGGGCGCATCAGTCATAATGTTCAGCACGGTAGCGACCAAAGCGGGCATGCCATTCCATGCTTCAGTTGCCGCCGCAAAGAGCGCCGTAGAAGGTTTGGCCATTTCGCTTGCCGCGGAGTATTCGCAATCGCACATACGCTTTAACGTGCTGGCCCCGTCGATCACCGATACCCCACTGGCATCGCGCATTCTGGGAAGTGACAGCAAGCGCGAAAACTCGGCACAGCGTCATCCGCTTAAGCGTGTGGGGGATGCCCGGGAAGTGGCGCAAACCGTAAAGTTTCTGCTTTCCGCCGATTCGGGCTGGGTAACAGGGCAGGTGTGGGCCATCGATGGCGGCCTGGCAGCGCTGCGCAGTTGAGCGATAAAACAATCACAGAAAAATTTTTACAGCAATATTTATAAGCTTATATTAGGCCCATGAGCGCAAACAACTTCGTTTTCCACGGACATCATCATCACCATTTCAGAGTCTAACGGATTCCGGGAGAACGTGCGCTAAATCTTGACAACACATTAAGTATAAAGCCCGACTTCTTTCCGGAGTCGGGCTTTTTTTGTTTTAAGGAGAAAAGCAATGATCACACTGGCGGTTCAAAAATCAGGAAGGTTAAGCGAACAGACCAACGCGCTGCTGAAAGAGTGCGGCATTAAGTTTAACTACAACGGCAAGGGTAAGCTAAAAAGCACGGCACGCAATTTCCCGCTGCAAACCCTTTACCTGCGTGATGACGATATCCCGGAATGCGTCAATGACGGTATCGCCGATATTGGTATTGTGGGCGAGAATACGCTGTTGGAAAAAGGCTTTAAATTGTCGATTGCCGAGCGGCTGGGTTTCGCGCGCTGCCGGTTGTCGCTTGCTGTGCCGCAACAGGTGCAATGGAAAAGCTTGGACGACCTGGGCGGGATGAAGATCGCGACAAGTTATCCGCGGATTTTAAAGCGCTTTCTCGACAGGCACGATCTCAAGGCGGAGATCCATGAGATAAGCGGCTCTGTAGAGATAGCCCCGGGGATTGGCCTCGGTGATGCTATTTTTGATATTGTGAGTACCGGCAGCACCTTGATGACCAACGGGCTTAAGGAGGTTTACACCGTGCTGGAATCGGAAGCAGTTATGGTGCAGGCGCCGCAACTGGACGGAGGCAAGCTTAAGCTGATTGATCGCCTTCTTTTCCGGCTGCGGGCGGTGCAGCGCGCCAGCAGCCACAAATACATTATATTGAACGCGCCCAACGATAAGCTGGATGAAATATGCGCACTGCTGCCGGGGATGAAAAGTCCAACCATCACCCCACTGGCCACCAGCGGCTGGAGTTCCCTTTACTCGGTGATCCGCGAGGACGAATTCTGGGAAAACATCGATAAGCTTAAATCGGCCGGGGCGCAGGGCATCCTGGTTGTACCGATCGAAAAAATGATTTTATAAAATTTTGAAATTGCCGGCTGAGACCGGAACAGGAGTTGAAATGGAAATCATACGCTATCCCGAAAAAGATGAATGGCCCGCGCTATGCCGCCGGCCCGATTTTGACGCGGAGGATATCGAGCAGGCCGTTAACGATATAATGAAGCGTGTACGCAAGGAGGGTGACCAGGCCCTTATTGCACTGAATAAAAAGCTTGACGGCTATGACGGACCGTTGGCCGTTTCCGAAACCGAGTGGGACGCAGGTGCTTCACAAGTCGCCGAAGAACTTAAACAAGCCATTGGCGTGGCTGCCGACAACATCCGCCAGTTTCATGAATTGCAGCAGGAGCCCGTGCGCGTTGTGGAAACGATGAAGGGGGTAAGCTGCTGGCGCAAAAGCGTGCCTGTCGATGCGGTGGGACTGTATATCCCCGGTGGCAGCGCGCCGCTTTTTTCCACTGTTTTAATGCTGGCCATCCCGGCGGAGCTGGCCGGATGCCCGCGGCGGGTGCTGGTAACGCCGCCTTCTGCCGATGGTACAATCGACCCGGCGATTTTATACAGCGCCAAACTGGCCGGCGTGACGGAAATTTACAGGGCCGGTGGTGCCCAGGCTATCGCCGCGCTGGGTTTTGGAACCGAAACGATCGGCCGTGTAAACAAGATTTTTGGTCCGGGCAACCGCTACGTGACGCTGGCAAAGCAGAAGCTGTCCGCGCAGGGCATCGCCATCGATATGCCGGCGGGTCCTTCGGAGGTCCTGATTATTGCAGACGGAGAGGCCAATACGGCCTACATTGCCGCGGATCTTCTGGCGCAGGCGGAGCACGGCCCGGACAGCCAGGTGCTGCTGGTGAGTGACTCGGAGAAGCTGCTGCTGGAGGCGCAAAAGGAAGTATCCGCCCAACTTGCCGATCTCCCCAGAAAAACAATCGCCGATAAAGCATTAAAGAACAGCCGTTTTGTGCTGCTGCACGATCTGGAGGAAGCCATACTGTTCAGCAATTATTACGCGCCGGAACATTTGATCCTGAACGCCCATAGTGCCGAAGAACTGGCCATGCGTGTGGTGAATGCCGGCTCCGTTTTTGTAGGCGCGCTTACGCCGGAAGCGGCCGGTGATTATGCCTCGGGCACCAACCACACGTTGCCGACAAATGGCAGTGCGGTCGCTTTCAGCGGGGTAAGCCTGGACAGTTTTTACAAGAAGATAACTTTCCAGAAGATCAGCGATATCGGATTAAAAAGATTGGGCCCCGCGGTGGAGACGATGGCCCAAGCGGAGCAGCTGCAGGGACACAAAAACTCCGTAACCGTGCGTTTGCGTAATCTGAAAGGAGCCCGTTGATGGCGCTGATTGACCTGGTGCGGCCCAATGTGCGCCGGCTGAAACCCTACGCCACGGCACGCCATGAATTTACCGGTAAAGCGTCGGTTTACCTTGATGCTAATGAGAATGCCCTTGGCTCCGTAACCGAGCAGCATTACAACCGCTATCCCGATCCCAACCAGACTGAAGTGAAGCAGCGGCTGGCGCAGCAAAAGGACATCGGTCCCGAATATATTTTTCTCGGCAATGGCAGCGACGAGGCCATCGACGTGCTGATGCGTGTTTTCGGCACACCGGGGACGGACAACGTCATCATCCCCGAGCCCTCCTACGGTATGTACCGCGTTTGTGCCGATGTTAACGATCTCGAAGTGCGCACCTTTTTGCTGGATGAAAATTTCGATGTAGACCCGGCCCTTGTACTGGACAAAGCCGATGATAAAAGCAAGATCATTATTCTCTGTTCGCCCAACAATCCGTCGGCCAACCTGATGAAGCCGGAGGCCGTGCTGGAACTGCTGCAAAAATTTGCGGGTGTCGTGGTAGTGGATGAGGCGTACATCGATTTTTGTCCGGATAAGAGCTTGCTGCCATGGGTGAAGGAATACGAAAATCTTGTCATTTTACAGACTTTTTCCAAGGCCTGGGGCATGGCCGGTTTGCGTTTGGGTATGGCTTTTGGCGATCCCATGATTAGCGGTTTTATGAATAAGGTGAAGTATCCCTACAATGTGAATGAAGCGACGCAGCGCCAGGCCTTGCAGGCCCTGGCCAATCGCGGGCGGATGCAAAAAATGGTTGATGACATCCTGAGCGAACGCGTGAAGCTGGAGCAGCGGCTGCCGTACATGCCCATGGTGGAAAAAGTGTTTCCCAGCGCGGCCAACTTTTTGCTGGTGCGCTTTAAGCAAAGTAAAAAGGTGTTTGAAACGTTGCGTCATACCGGCGTAATCGTGCGCGACCGTTCTAGCTTGCCGCGCTGCAAAAACTGTCTGCGCATCACGGTTGGCAGCCCGGCGGAAAATGACGTGCTGCTCAGCGAGTTGGAGAAAATGGGATCATGATAAGATTTAAAGTCTCCCAGACTTCCGGACTCCTAGACTCCAGGACCATATGACCTATCAGGATAAATAATGATACAAACAATCATCATAGAAAACAGCGCGATAATGTTGCCCGGTAAAGAAAAGGCGTTCCGCAGCGGGGTGTTTTCGGCCATTGGCAGGATTGTTTCCAGGCTGAATTGCCGGGTATTGTTATTTAGCGCAACCGGCGTCAATAAAGAGCAAGCCGGATTTTTAGCGGCCGCCCTGAAGGCGGAAGGCTGCGGCGATGTCGCTGTTTGCCGGGCATGGGGTGACCTTAAAAAATATGATTCTGCCCAAACGGTTTTTGTGGCCGGCAGCGAGCAATGCGAAGAAGCCGCGAACCGCGGTGTACGCACATTTTGCCTGGGCTTATGCAGCGCGGAAGGTGTAAAGCAGGTTAACGATTGGAATGAACTTTACCGCCAGCTGGTTTTGCCCGCAAGAAAAGCGCGCGTTGAACGCAACACCGCTGAAACCAAAATAAAAGCAGTGCTGAATCTGGATGGTTCCGGTGCGGCCAAGATCAGTACCGGCCTGGGCTTTTTTGACCACATGCTGGAGCTGTTCACGCGCCACTCCGGTATCGACCTGGAGCTGAAAGTGGACGGCGATCTGCACGTGGACGAACACCACACAATCGAAGATACGGCGATTGTTTTGGGACAGGCCTTTGCCAAATGCCTGACCGATAAAGCCGGGCTGGAGCGCTACGGTTTTGTCTTGCCGATGGATGAGAGTTATGCCACCGTGGCCATTGATTTTTCCGGGCGCAGCGATCTGATCTGGCAGGCGGAGTTTAAGCGTGAAATGGTGGGTGATATGCCCACGGAAATGTTCCGCCACTTTTTTAAAGCCTTTTGCGATAACGGCCGCTGCAACATTTTGATAAAAGTGGAAGGCGATAACGAGCACCATAAAATTGAAGCGGCCTTTAAAGGTCTGGCGCGGGCCATCCGCATGGCCATCCGTCGCGACCCCGATGATCCGCGGATTCCCAGCACCAAGGAATTGCTATGAAGCTGGTGATTGTAAAATACAACGCCGGGAATATCCATTCGGTAAAGCTGGCTTTTAAGCGTCTCGGCATAGAGGCCCGGGTGAGCGATGACCCCGCTGAGATCCGCGCGGCGGACAAGGTGGTTTTTCCCGGCCAGGGTGAAGCGGCCAGTGCCATGCGCTATTTGCGGGAGCGCAATCTCGACACACTGCTTGGCGATCTGACGCAACCTTTTCTGGGCATTTGCCTGGGGCTGCAGCTTATGTGCCGCCACAGTGAAGAAGGAAACACCGATATGTTGAACCTGTTTCCGGCGGATGTGAAAAAATTTCCATCCGGCCTGAAAATCCCGCATATGGGCTGGAACAGCGTGGAAAACGTTTCGGGAAGATTGTTTGATGGGCTGGGCGACGGCAGCTACTTCTACTTTGTGCACAGCTACTATGCCGAGCTTCACGACGATTGCATCGCGCGCTGCGCATACGGGTTGACATTCAGCGCCGCGCTGCAACACAATAATTATTACGCCGTGCAGTTTCATCCGGAAAAAAGCGCGGCCAACGGCGAAAAACTTTTAAGGAACTTTTTAGAGCTATGATTGAACTTATCCCCGCTATTGATATTATTGACGGTAAGTGCGTGCGCCTGGAGCAGGGCGATTTTGAGCGCAAAACCGAGTACGAGATTGATCCTTTGGTTATGGCGCGTCGTTTTCAGGAACACGGTATAAAGCGCGTGCACATTGTGGATCTCGACGGTGCCCGCCAGCGGCGCATTGTCAACTGGCAGGTGTTGCAGTTTATCTCCGAGCAAACCAGGCTGAAGATTGACTTTGGCGGAGGCATACAATCCAACAAAGACATTCGCACCGCTTTTGAATGCGGCGCGGACCAGGTGATTGCCGGCAGCATCGCCGTGCGCAAACCGATCGTCGTCCGTTCCTGGGTGGAAATGTTCGGAGCGGAACGCATTATCCTGGGTGCCGATGTGCGCGATGGCAAGATCGCCATTTCCGGTTGGCAGGAGCAGACCGATAAAGACCTGTTCGAGTTTATCAGCGGGTATTATAAGTTTGGCCTGCGCACCGTCATCTGCACGGATATCAGCCGGGATGGTCTTTTGACAGGGCCGGCCTATGAACTTTACGGCGCCATAAAAGAGCGCTTCCCGGAGATGAAGGTGATCGCCTCGGGCGGTATCAGTTCGGTGGAAGAAATCCAAAAGCTGGACAAAATGGGTATCGATGGTGTAATTTTCGGCAAAGCGTTGTATGAGGGAAAAATTACACTGAAGGAGCTTGCCGATTTATGCTGACCCGGCGCATTATTCCCTGCCTGGATATCAGGAACGGACGCACGGTAAAGGGCGTCAATTTTGTAAGCCTGCGCGATGCCGGTGACCCGGTGGAACTGGGCGCGGCATACAGTCGCCAGGGCGCGGATGAGGTGGTTTTTCTGGATATCACCGCGACGGTTGAAGGCCGTAACACCTTTGCCGAACTGGTAACGCGCATCGCCGAAACGCTCAATATTCCGTTTACGGTTGGCGGCGGTATCCGCACGGTAGACGATGTTGCCCGTTTATTGGATTGCGGGGCGGACAAGATCAGCATAAATTCTGCTGCTGTACGCAATCCGGCTATGCTGGATGAAATGGCGCGCCATTTTGGCAACCAGTGCGTCGTACTGGCGATCGATGCCCGTTTGGAGAAGGACGGCCGGTGGTATGTTTACCTGGACGGCGGGCGGACACCGACAGATAAAAAAGTAATGGAGTGGGCGCTTGAGGGAGCCGAACGCGGCGCGGGAGAGATCCTGTTGACGTCTATGGAGCATGACGGCACCAAAAAAGGTTTCGCCATTGAGTTAACCCGGAAGGTGTCGGAGCAGGTGCCGGTGCCGGTGATCGCCTCCGGTGGTGCGGGAAAGTCTGAACATTTCCGCGACGTTTTCCGTGACGCCAGCGCTGACGCGGCCTTAGCGGCCAGTGTTTTTCACTTTGGCGAAATCCCGATCCCTGATTTAAAAAAATACTTACAACAACAAAACATTACGGTGCGTTATGAAAGTTGATTTTGAAAAACAAAACGGTCTTGTTCCGGCGGTTATCCAGGATTGTCACACCGGTCGCGTGTTGATGCTCGGCTATATGAACGAAGAAGCCTTTGAAAAAACGCGTGATACAGGTAAAGTGACCTTCTATTCGCGCTCGCGCAACGAGCTGTGGACCAAAGGAGAAACCTCCGGCAACGAGTTGCTGCTGCGTGAAATGAAGGCCGACTGCGACCACGACACCATTCTGATTAAGGTAGAACCCACGGGCCCGGTATGCCATACCGGCGCTGATACCTGCTTCAACGAGAAAAATCCGCGCGAAGGTATCTTTTTCCTGGAAGAGCTGGAGCACATTATTGAGACACGCAAAAAAGCGAACCCGGAAGAATCATACACTGCCAAGCTGTTTGGACGAGGCCTGGGTAAGATTGCCCAGAAGGTTGGGGAAGAGGCCACGGAGGTGGTCATAGACGCGGTGATGGGGGATGATAAGGCGCTGAAAGAAGAGTGCGCCGATTTGATCTACCACTTGCTGTTACTGCTCAATAAACGGGATTTACGCCTGTCGCACATTGCTGATGTTTTGGAGAAGAGGCACAGGAAGTAAGTTTAGCTATATGCGTCTTTTCTGTGCTTAACGCGGATAATTAATACTATTAGTTTTTGTTCAAAAACGTCATAGATAATTCTGTAATCACCTATGCGGATTCGATATGTGTTTTTTGAACCTGTTAGTTTTTTGGCTTTTTTTGAAAACGGGTCCTCAGATAAATCCTCAACAGCTTTGATGATTTGTCTGATTTTTATTTTGTGGACCTTCTTGAGGTCTTTTACAGCACCTTTATTCCATTGATGATGCCATCTGCTTTGAGGTCCTCTAGAAGTTCTTCATGAGTTATTATTCCGTCATCAATTCTGTCTGCGCGTACAGCAAGATCTTCAATATCTTCCAGGAGCTGTTTATAAACTTCTATTGGTAAAATTACCTCTACCTTATTGCCGTCTTTGTCGGTAATAAATTTGGGCTTAATTTTTTTGGCTTTATACATGATTTATTCCCACTTCTCATTTTTATATTGTACTGACATAAACCAGGGTTTGCAATTCCTTATTTCTGTAGTTTCTCCACCTTATTGCCGTAAATCGTTCCCACAATGGACATGCTCACCGGAAGCGTCATATAAACGAATCCGGCATAAACATTACTAGTCACCACACAACATGTTATTACAAGAGACTTAGCAACGTTGATAAGTCTCTAGCATGATAAAAAAATCAGCAATTTTTATAGATATTTTACATCAACGTCTTTGATATGAATCTTAATATCTCTAAGAGATTGCATCGGCTTTTCTATATGAAAAGTATAAAAATGATTAAGTGCACCTTCAAAAGCTTGTGTATAGACAAAAACTTCATCGTAGTCCCAATCCTCTTCAACGGACACTTCGACTGAACTCTGTATTTCTTTTTGTTCGCGTTCTTCGTTATTCCCTAGTGTGCCTGTTATATCATATTGATAATCAATTTTAATTAACATATTAAATCCTCTTTTTATTTAGTTCTCGTAATCTACAAACTATAACTATTTTTTGAAAGACTGTTTAAGTTTAATTCAATTTTTGGCCCTTATACTTTTCACAAAAAAATAAAAAAGCGGAAGAAGGTTAGCACGTAAACCATTCTTCCGCTTGTTGACGCATTAAGGGGGTGTTAACGTTTTAGGGTGTTAAGGTGTTGGAGTATTCTGATCTCGTGCTGTGTGTTTTCCTCTTTTTAAAACGCTTGCCATACCAGTACAAGGCACCGCTAACGGGCAGCGATGCCGTCAGCAGGCTGGCAAGGAAAGCGATAATCTTACCGGGCAAACCGCCAATCGCACCCACATGGATATCATAATTCATGCGGATAACTTTCTCCGCGAAACCGGCTTCGGCGTAGCGACCGTACAGATCGGGCGTCTCAATCTCAGCAAGCGTATGCTGATCAAAAAAGCGGTAATCGGAGCTGTAGTAAACGCCCTCCTGGTGCGATATTTCCACGTAAATGCTGGACGAATCCGTGTGCGGATAGTGGATTTCAATGCCCACGGCATTTGGGTTTTCGGATTGCAGAAGAGGCACCAGGCGATCCATCGGAATTCCAGCGGCAACCGCTTGTCTTGGTGCGGAATGGATATTTTCCGGAATGGTAAAGAAAGGATATCTGTCGCCGCCGACCGTTTTGTAAACGGACTTATGCAGCCAATCATAGGTCATCACGCAGCCGGTAAAGGCTATGATAAAGGCCAGCGCGTAAACATAAAACCCGGTGATGGCGTGCAGGTCAAAGTTTTTCCTCTTCCAACCGGTTGATTTTTTCCAGCTGAATTTCAGCCTCTGTCGGCGATTGCTCTTCTTTGGCCACCACAAAATCAGGCCGGATACCAGGATAATCAGAAAGAGCAGCACGGACACACCGACAATCTCGCTGCCGATTTCCTCAGGCAGCCACAGGTGCATGTGGCCTTCCAGCACAAAATGGAAAAAGCCAGCTTCGTGATCCTCTGTTTTGACGATCTCACCGGAATAGGGGTGCAGGTAAACGCTGCGGTAAAATTCGGGCTTCTCTTCGTAAAAGATGACTTCTACCGCTTCTCCCGGCCGGCCATAGAGGGCGCCATGTACATTTTTCCCGGGAAAGACATCCGACGCTATCTCTTTGGCCCGTGTTGCTGTGACAAGCGGCGCATCCTGTACTTCAAAGGTCTGTTCGTCAGACAGCAACGCGCCGATTTCTTCCTGAAAAACCCACAGACAGCCGGTTATTGACACAATAAAAACCACCAAACCTGTTGATAAGCCCAGAATTTCGTGCAGCTTTAGAACTAACTTTTTAAAATTACTTTTTCCGCTCATAATAAACAGGGGAGTGCGCTAACACTCCCCCTCCGTTTTCAGCTTACAGTCTGTAAAAACCTTTGATCGTTTTGCCGTTGATTTTAGCGCCTTTTGTGGCCGTCGCCGTGGCGATGTCCACCTGGTAGACATGGGCTTCTCCGGCCGTTTCGATGCTTACGTAAACCTTGCCGTCTTCAACCAACACCGGCGAAGTGTAACGCTTGGCATGCAGCGGCACGTTGGCCACATCGGTAACCGTTTGGCTTACCAGGTCTATGATCACCAGCTTTTGGTTAAATACGCTTCTGCCGTACGCGGCCCACGCGCCGCCATTATCGTCGGTCAGAATGCGCGCGATGGCTTTGTTACCGCCTATATAATCGAACCAGAAAATTTTACCACCATTCGTAGCGGCTTCTATATTAAAGAAGTAGTTTGAGTCAAATTCGGTTTCGCCTGCGTTAATACGCAAGATGCCGGAAGGCTTGGTCGCGGCAGGCGCGAACCCGGCCATCTCCGCGCCACAGGAGAAAGAGTAAAGATCGCCGCTTTCGGTTTCTATCAACCCGGTTGTTGCCCCGTTCACACCGATGTTTGAAGTGCGTCCGTCGGAAATAATTTTTATAGGTTCAGCACCAACTTCAGGGTAGTCATATACGGCCACGAAGGCGCTGTCGGCCCGCGGTGTTGTGAACCAGCCGCGCGCATCCAGCTTGTGGAACGGCACGAACAGTTTGTCTCCGCGAACCTGCAAGGCAGTCGGCCAGGCAATGAGTGAATCGTTTGTGGATTCAAATATGCGTGTACCTACAATTTTGGTGACAAATGCGGTGTTCACATCCACAAAATGCAGCCGACGATTGGCGAATCCGGCACGCGGAATTTCCATGGCCAGCAAAGTCTGGTTATCATCGGAGTGACCGAACATCTCCAGAGCGTTCTCAAAAATAAACTGGCCCTTCTTGGATAAACCTCCGCTGCCGTCATTGCTATAGGCGGCACATTGGTTGTCTTCGCTATAGCCGGAAGCGAACAGGGTTTTGCCTACGGGATAATAAAATCTCCAGCCTGTTTGCTCAATGCCAACGCCCTCCGCGGAGATTTCACCTGCCATAATATCTTCGCGGGTGATGAGATATTCTGTTTCCGCGTCACCGGTTGTTTTGAACGACAAGGTTATGCCGTCCACGGAATCGCCCGGTCCGGTCGGGTTGTCCTCGTTTTCACTGCAGGCAGACATAATGAAAAGCGATAAAAAGAAAATCCATTTAATTGCGTTACTAATCGGGGTGTGCATAAAAGCCTCCGTGTGTGATGGTTATTTGATAAAGTATCTGATTTTAAAATTGACTGATCTACCGGGCTTCTGAATGTTGAAGTTGTCGTAAACCAGTTCATCTGTAACATTGCTGACTGTAAGCGAGACGTTGTATCTGCCTTCCATGATGGAGTACTCCGCCTGTAAATCATGCGTAAGTTGCGAAGGGATAATGTTTTTGTCTTCGCGGTTACCCAGGTTTTCCCAGGTAAGGAAAAATTCATGAACATAGCGCAGGCTCCAGTAAAAGTGCCAGGTGTTGGCGCCGCTGTTCCAGGGGCTAAAGCCAAGCCGCATGTTGCCAAACAGATAGGGAATATTGGGCACACGGCTTGTATAGTTCGCGTTAGGCAGGCCTTCATCAAATTTTGTCCTGTCCGTAATATTCTGGTATGTAACGTTGCCGTTCAGTGAAACAAGATTGTTGTAGTTCAGCCCGAGAAAAGCTTCGACACCTTCCGTGCGCACGTTGCTCAGGTTTTCGTACTGGCCAAACGGACCAAGCGGTAAAAAGCGGATAAAGTCGCCCGAGAAACGCGCAAACAGGTTGACCTCCGTCTGGACATCCAGCCCTGAAGCATGCGTGTTAAAGCGGGAGCCGAGATTCAGATTGTGGCTTTGCTCCGGCTGCAGGGCGGCATTGGCTTGCACGTAAATGCCGTCGCCAAGAATCTCAAAGCTCTCCGGTATGCGGTAGGCCTTTTCAAAAGAAGACTTGATCTGCCAGTTGGGAAATAGATGCAAGGACAGGGCCAGCCCATACCCGCTGCGCATTAATCGCGGTTCAGTTACAATCCGATTGTCTTCGTAGTCATGCGTGACGATCTTGCCGGAATACCAGTATTGCTTTCCAAAAAGTGTGGCTTCGAAATTTTGGGCGGCGTTGAGATAGCTGTAAGCCAGGCCCAGAAGATTCTTGTGGATATAGTTGGGCGACCGGTATGATTGATTCAGCGGATCAACTTTATCCTGACCACTTCTTTTCAGGTAGTTTTGGTTGGCGCTCAAATTGATTTTATTGTGCCTGTTCAATGTGTATTCCGCGTTGAGGCTGCTTCTCAGAATGCGGTCCGAAAGCTCCAGGTAGGAGCGTCTTTCCAGCAGCTCGCCCTTGGGGTCATCCGCCGAGCGCCTGATGAAATCCCCGGCCCAGTTGTATTTGGCGCTGCCCGTATCGATTACACTCTCCCGGACGGCACCAGTTACCAAATGAGCTTTCAGATCAATATCCGCGAATTTCTTTTTGTATGTGCTGGAAAAGAGAAGCGTCCTGTTTTTGGTGTGGAAATGGCCAAAAATGCGCTTAATGTTATTATCCGGGTGCTGATAATTTTTACGGGCCGCGGCGCCGGTAACGCCAATGGACCAGCTGTCGGCGAATTTCTTGTTGACCAGTCCGGCTTCAGCCTGCAGCATGAAAGAGGTGTAGTCATCATGAAAGCGCCGGGTGTTGGTTGTACCCAAATAATTGCCCAGCTCCAGATCGTACACCGGCACGTTTATCATGCGGTAATCGTTTTCCGAATGGTTGAAAAAGGAAGACGTTTTAAGGAAAAAGCCGTGCTTGTTATTGGCGTATTGCCCGTTAAGCGAGGTGCGATGTGTATTGAATGAGCCGTATGAATAGCTGGCATCCAAAAAGGTTTTCTGGCGGTGATCGGTTACAATGTTTACCGCGCCACCCAGTGCATCGGCCCCCAGCGAGACGGGTACAACGCCCTTGTAGATTTCCAGTTTATCAATCAGGTTAACGGGATAGTTGTTGAGCGAAAGGGAAGAACCGAAGTTCTCCATGGGAATGCCGTCGATAAAGTAGCGTACCTGGTTGCCGGACAGGCCGTTAAGCGAAAGCTTGAATCCGGAGCCCAATCCACCCGTTTCGCGGATGTGAATACCGGGCGTCGTCTTAAGCAGTTGGTTTACATCCCTGGAAAAGTTTTTTGCCTGCTTGCTTTCGATGATGGATATGGAGTAGCCGGTCTCTTTAAGCTCTTCGCTTAGTGATTTTCCTTCAACAACAATGTTTTCGGTTTCAAGCAGATCATCTTGCAAAACAGTATTAAAGACAAGGCCTGCATCTGCTTTGATTGTAATTGGGTGAGTTTGTTTTTGATAGCCGATCCCGTAAATGACCAGCTGGTATTTTCCGGCGGGAACATCTTTAATAGAGTAAAAGCCGTCCTCGCTTGTGGCGCCCAGTTGTGTCCCTTCAAGAAAAACGACCACACCGGAAAGTAAATCGCCTCCGGCATCGGTTACAGTCCCTTTAATGTCTGTACGATTGCCCTGCGCGTAAAGTAAACCACCCGCTATCAGGAACGCCGGTATTATGCTATATACGAATGACCTAATCATTTAACTGCTGTCATTTAGTTTTGCTAAATGTTAACTATGTATAACAGAAGTTAAATTTAACAACTTTTTTTGAGCTTGCAAGAGAAAAAGGAGGTTTTTTGCAGAAAAAAGAGGAAAATAAAAAAGCGGAAGAAGGTGAGGACGTCAGACCATTCTTCCGCTTGTGACGCATTAATGGGGTGTGTTAAAGTGTTCGTGTGTTAAGGTGTTATAATTCCACCGGACTGTTTTGTTCTGTCTCAAGCTCGCACGCTTCGGCAATGCTTGCCAGTATCTCTTCTGCTTCATCCCTGTCAAAATCACCGTGCTGTATTTTTTTGATGCCCATTTCGTTGAGCAGGAAATGTTTTGCCGGTTCAACGTTGTACCGGGCCAGGGTGTTTTTTACACAGGCCAGTGGGCAGCCGTCAATGGCAATGATATCTCGCCCCGAGATGGCCGTGCGTACCAGAGGCTTTACGTCACCGCCCACGCCGGCAATACAGGACATTTCCGCCAATTCCCGGCGATCCATGTTGACGGCAATATAGTTGGCCATCTGCGCCGCCGATGAGCAACCGGAGCAGGAGTAAACCAGCGGTTTGTTTTTTTCTTTGTACATTTTTCAATTCCTCTTGTCTGAACTGTGATTCGCGTGATTGTATGATTTTGTGATTTCGGAAATCCGTCTCATCCGCAATTCAACAATTCAGTTATTAATTCACTCATTCCTTATTCACAATGAAACCAGGAACGCCTCGCCGTTACGCAGGGCGCCCACGGTGTTTTCCACGGTATGATTGCGCAGCGCGTTTTCCAGGCCGTCGCGGTAGGGGGCAAATTCAAAATGCAGCGGGCAGGGACGTTCAGAGGAACAATTGTTTAGTCCCAACCCGCAACGGCTGAAAGCCTGCAAACCATCGACGATTTCAACAATCCGTATCAGCGGGTTTTGGGATTGTTCGGGCGTCAGGTAAAAACCGCCGTTGGGCCCCTTAGCGGAGGAAAGCAGACCGTGGCGGGTGAGGTTTTGCAGGATTTTCCCCAAAAAATGTTCCGGGATATCCAAAGCGCCGGACATCTCTTTGATGCCGGTGCGAACCCCGGCGCGGCTGGCCACATACAGGACGGAGCGGATGGCATATTCGCAGCTGCGCGAAAGCATTAGTTTTGACCTTTATTGTCATCGCCAAACAGTTCCGCTTCCAGCTTGAGCGCGGCAGGGAAGAGGATGTTGTTCTCCAGGTGCACGTGGCGGTGCAGGTCTTCCTCGAACTGCTGCAGGCTGGCGAACGATACACGATAGGTGGCGCAGGCATGTGCCGGTGGTGTAAAGTCATTGGTCAGCCTGCGGATATCGGCGATGAGGTTGCCGGCACCTTCATGTTCGGCTTCCATGGCGTTGATGGGGTTGTTGATGCTGCCAAAAGGCGGGCGGCTTATGCGTTGACCCTGCTTTTTAGCCGCAACCATCTTTTTGATCTGCGGGAAAAGGATCAGTTCTTCTTTTTTCATATGCGCGGTCATTTCACCGGCAAGCGTTTCAAAGGCGTCACGGACTTCCAGCAGTTCCGGGTTATTGCCTCCATGCACTTTGGCCACTTTTTCTGTGTATTGCTTAATTTGGGTTATAGCTTCATTAACGTAGGCGTGGTGCGTGTTGACGATGTAATCGCAGGTGAAGTCCAGTTCCCATTTGCGAAAATCCTGGCGCGGTCCTGTCGGCTGCACCGACAAATCGTTCAGCGCGTTCACAATATGTTGCGGATCCACACCGTTTTCTTCGCAGGCCTGTTGAACGCTTTTTTTTCCGCCGCAGCAAAAGTCGATGCCATTGGCTTTAAATATATCGGCGCGACGGTAATCTTCGCTTACCAATTCGCCCACCGGGCGTTCGCTGTATTCTTTTGTTTTAAGTTCCATTTTAAAAGTCCTTCCTGTTTGATTTCTTCATTTAAGACGAAGAGAGTATACGCAAAATTAGAATAAAAGACAAGAAGGTCTTTTAATATTTTTATGTATTGGGAAGATTTTTCTTATGGTTTGGGACAGCATAAGTGTAAATGAGAACACCAACGCCGGCTACCCCGCATATAATTACCGGTATCCGATAAATGGAGACGGCGTCGTAAATAAAAACGGCGCCTGTCGCCCCGGCGGTTACGATAATAAAAGAAATGTGCAGCAACCGGCGGGAAATGATATCACTGGTAAAAACCGAGCCGACGATAAGCAAAAACGCTGTGTGAAATACAACGAATCCGCCATAGCCGTTGCGCACGGCCAGCCCGAATTCCCAGCCGTAGCGTACATGCCAGATCATAAAAACGTGGATGATAATTATTGCCACGGTGGCGATCCAGAAGCCGCGCGGCAGATTTTTTAAATTTGTGCGAATCAGCGTGGCCGTCATACCGATGTAGCCGATGATGGCCAAAACAAATGTTACTGTGACGGCCAGCGTTCCTTCCGCGACCATAAAACCTCCTCTCTTTACCCGCACAACATAAAACAGATCGAGACCGATGTAAAACGAGAAGGGAGGTTTCATCTTGCGCTCTCTCTCGCAAAGACGCTGAGAACGCCAAGAAATCTCTTATTCGGGCAGATCGTTGACTGTACGGGTTATGCCGCGCTTCATCAAGTCCTCACCGAAGTTCAGCAGGTAACCGAGCTTCATGCCGGTGAGTTTAAGGTAGGTCAGAAGTTGCTTCTTGTGAGCATTGTTGATCCGCTCAACGGACTTCAGCTCGATGATCACCTTGTTCTCGACAATGATGTCAGCCCGGAAGCCTTCGTCGAAACGCACGCCCCGGCACACAATTGCAATGGGCACCTGGCGCTCCGCGTGTAAGCCCCGTTTTCGAAGCTCATCCAGAAGAACGACCTCGTAAACCGTCTCCAACAACCCCGGGCCAAGTTCACGATGGACTATAATAGCAGCGTCCACAATTTCTTTGCCTATGCTGTTCTCATCCATCTTTGCGATCTTTGCGTCTTTGCGAGGTTCGTTTCTTTTATTTTTGAATCACTATTTTTTCTATAGCCTTAAAGAAAAATACAAAAACCTGAACGTATCAAAACTGTTTCTAACGATGCCATTACCAATGGCAGAGCACAGGGTTGGTTCGAATGCTGGCTTTCTCTTGCCAAGCCGCGAAGATCGCCACCTACTCTCTCATTCAGGTAGACCGTTGACGGTACGTGTGATGCCGCGCTTCATCAAGTCCTCACCGAAGTTCAGCAGGTAACCGAGCTTCATGCCGGTGAGTTTAAGGTAGGTCAGAAGTTGCTTCTTGTGAGCATTGTTGATCCTCTCAACGGACTTCAGCTCGATGATCACCTTGTTCTCGACAATGATGTCAGCCCGGAAGCCTTCCTCGAAACGCACGCCCCGGCATACAATGGCAATTGGCACCTGGCGTTCCGCGCGTAAGCCCCGCTTCCGGATCTCATCCAGAAGTACGACCTCGTAGACCGTCTCCAACAACCCCGGACCAAGTTCACGATGGACCATAATAGCAGCGTCCACAATTTCTTTGCCTATGCTGTTCTCATCCATCTTTGCGATCTTTGCGTCTTCGCGAGATTCATATTTTCAGTTTTCGAATTAATCTTATTATATAATTTTAATTTTCTAAATGCTACTCACCGCCATTAACCCTCCCATCCGTGCTCACCCCGTGTTCATCCTCCCTATATACGCGTTCATCGTCTTCTTTTTTTTCCAGCGCAAAAGCCTGCGCATATTGTCTCCGCACACAGAAAAACACTCTTAACTCAAACCAAAAGGAGATAGAAATGAGAACGCATCTGTTGGCAATTGCAGGATTGATCTGGCTGGCCGGAATGGGCAACCTTGAAGCCGGCGAAAACGGCAAATGGACATGGGGCGACAATGAGATAGGTATGTACGTAAACCTGACCGGGCGTGCTTCTTCCGTGCTGGATCAAACGTCGGCTTTTGGCGATGCCCGCATCGGCCTGGTTTTTAATGATCGCTGGACGGTCGGTTTAACCGGAACCGCGCTTGGTCATGATAATGAGCTTAGCGAACTGGTCAACGACGGTACCTACCACCTCTACACATCCTATGGCGGTTTTTTTGTAGAACGCATTTTCCGCTTGTCCGAACATTTGACCACGTCGCTGATGTTCATGAGCGGGCAGGGCACCGCCTACTACCAGTACGATAAGGACTACCGCAAGGAAAAAGTATGGTCCGAAGAGATCATCGACCAGACGACGTTTGGTGTACAGGAACTGACGCTGGAAGTGCAGCACCGCGTATACGGTAACTTCTGGATGGGTATCAGCGGCAGCGTGCGCAACACGTCGCCCATCCGCCTGATCGGGACCTCCGATGGTTTCCTGAAAAAGCCTTCGGTGGGTGTCAGTCTAAAATACAACATCATGTAAGGTGAATGTTTCTACGGGCAGGTCGCTCTTTGGGGCGGCCTGTTTTTATTTAAAGCGATTTAGAGGCGAACAAAGCGTTTTGTTTTTGTAACTTTATAACCAAAAGAAGCACGCTCTTCTTAAACCCGTAAGGAATTTGTTTTGAAAAAGACAGCACTAAACAGCGCACTGATCATCATGGCTTCGGCCTTGCTGCAGTTTATTCTGATTGTCTACAAGCATTTTATCGGCTATGTGGTCATCAAAAGTTTGGGGCATTTTGCCGTGATGCTTGCCCTGGGTACGCTGATGACCGCGCCTATGCTGGCGTTGGTGTTGTGGCTGGATGCACGCTTTATCCGCCGGCTGGATGCGCGCATGCCCTGGACAGGGGAGATCGGTAAACGCGTCGGGCTGGAACTGGCGGCGGCGGTCTCAGGCGGCATCCTGGCCGGGATTTTGTTCACCGCCATTTCGCAACTGCTTTTTGGTTACAGGCAGCCGCTGGGCGAGGTCTATATCTCCAATATGCTGATTGGCGGGGTGATGAACCTGGTGGGCATAACCGTCATCGAGGCGCTAAACTTTTCAGCACGCAACCGCCAGGCCCAGTTGCGCGCGGAAATCCTGGAGCGCGAAAACCTCAACATGCGCTTCGAGATGCTCAAAAAGCAGCTCGATCCGCACTTCCTGTTCAACAGTCTCAACATACTGTCATCGCTGATCCGCAAAGACCAGAAGCGTTCGCAGGAGTTTATCGACGCCTTTGCTTTTGTCTACCGTTACACGCTGGATGTGATCGACAAGCCGGTGATCAAGCTGGCCGAAGAGATTGAGTTTGCCGAGGCCTACCTGTTTTTACAAAAGCTGCGTTTTGAAGACGGCTTTCAATTTGATATAGCCGTCAACGAGGCGCACAGGGCGTTATTGATTCCGCCGCTGGCTTTGCAAATTTTATTGGAGAATGCCTTTAAGCATAACACGGCATCGCGCAAAAAACCGTTGCGCATTTGTATCGAAAGCCTTAACGGGGCCGACGCGCTTTTGGTTAAAAATAATATTCAGCCCAAAAGCCGTCTTAAAAAAGAGCACGGCATCGGGCTGGAAAACCTGCGCAACCGCTACGAACTCGTCTCCGAGCGCGGACCGGCCGTAGAAATTACTGCTAACCAATACAATGTGACATTGCCATTAATACAATCGGACTGATATGAATATTGTAATTATAGAAGACGAAGCGCTGGCCGCGGAAAGGCTGGAGGAACTGGTCCACGAGGTGCGCCCCGACGCGCGGGTGATGGCAAAGCTGGAATCCGTGGCCGACGCCGTGGAGTGGCTGCGCGACCATACGCCGGACCTGATGTTCCTGGATATCCAGCTTTCCGACGGGTTGGGTTTTTCCATTTTCCAGCATATAAAAGATGCTATCCCGGTTATTTTTACGACCGCCTATGAGGAGTACGCCATCCGTGCCTTCAAGGTCAACAGCATCGATTACCTGCTCAAGCCGATCCGGGCCAACGAGCTGCGTGAAAGCCTGGAGAAATACCAGCGGCTGCGCCCGGCGCAACAACCCGATTACAGGCAGCTGCTGGAGATGCTGCAGCGCCGCGACGTGGAGTATAAAAAACGCTTCCTGGTGCGCTACGGGCAGATCCATCAAAAGGTGGAGGTGGAGGAGATCGCCTATTTTTACGCCATGGAGAAAAGCGTTTTTTTGGTGACCTTTAAAAACGAAACGCTGACCGTGGATTACACGCTGGACGGGCTGATGGAGGTGCTGGACCCCGCGCAATTCTTCCGCATCAACCGGCGTATGATCATCAATATCAAAGCGATCCGCAAGATGTACGCCTGGTCGCGTTCGCGCATGAAGCTGGACCTGCAGCCGCCGGAGCCCAAAAAGATTGAGGCGCTGGTCAGCATCGAACGCACCGCAGATTTTAAACGCTGGATTGACGGATGAGGTTGGAGAGCGTGATTCTATTGCAACAATGCAGCATTTCTATACCTTCGTTTTATTTTTTTAGCCAATTCAAAATTTGTCTATTTTTTAGTTTAATGTTCGAAGAAACTAACCCTGAGGTAATGTCATTAGTTACGTATTCTTCATTAATTCTATTTTCAAATGAGTTAGCTATTAAATACTCCGCCATTTCTGCAATAAAATGTTTAAAAGAGGGTGCTTTTTCAGCCAATGAAATTAAAGGCATGTCTTTAAATTTTAGTACTATGTTTGCAGAATCGTTTTGTAATCGTTGTAATTTAATTTCCTCCAAAGCGGCCCATGTAGATTCGAGGTTATTTCCAAAGATAAACTTATTATTAAGGATAAAATTATTTGCGTCATAAATTATATATCCGGTTTCATTTCGGTTAAATATGACACCAAAAGCGCTAATAATAATTCCGAAAAGAAATAGTATACTAACCTCCTGATAATAAAATAATTGCTCAAAATTTGACGGCGAAATGATACTAAGGACGAATCCTAATATTGATAGTATCAAAGCATAAAGAAAAGAATAAGCCACGATATTATTCTTTTTGGGGAATTCATAACGATTAGGGGTTTTAAAATTTTGCTTGCCTTCAACTGATATGCTAGCTGCCTTTTCAAACATCGCTTCAGTTATTTTTTTGGAGCTTACCTGCAAATAGATCAGAAATAATAACATTATTATTAATATAAATGCACCTCCGAAAACAAGGTAATTGTTAAAACCGTCATCGATACCTTGCGAAATCATAGAAATTGAGATAATTATAAAAATAAGTGTAAAAAAAAATATAAATAATGTTTTCATTTAAGAATTCTTTCAACATCGTTCTATAGCCCTAAAGAAGATATATAATACGTAATCATATCAAAACTATTTTCTAATATTATTTTGAGTGTTGTTTTGAAGCGCTGGTAAGCATTGAACTCACCACCGATTTTAAGCGCTGGATTGACGGCTGACGAGGAATAAAAACACAGGCATCCTCTTTAACATCCTCTTTAAGGAAAAGCCATGAAAACGATTTTAACTATCCTGCTTTTAACCGCCGGGCTGACGCTGGCCGGGGAGAACGACCTGGCCTCGTTTAACGAAGCACGCAACACGCTAAACAAAAACGGCATGCTGGTACTCGGCAGCTGGGCGCTGGCCAATATCGCCACCGGTGGCATCCAGACCTTCCGCGAAGAGGGCAGCCGCACATATTTTCACCAGATGAACGCCGCCTGGAACGTGGTCAACCTAGCCATTGCCGGTTTCGGCTACTACGGCGCGGTGACTGCCGATACGGCTTTAACGCTATACAAAAGCATCAGCGAGCAACAGAGCATTGAATCGATTTTGCTGTTTAACGCCGGGCTGGACCTGGCCTACATGGCCGGCGGCGCCTGGCTGATTGAAAAGGCCCGCGACAACAAAAGGCAAGACCGGCTGAAGGGTTATGGGCAGTCGATTATTTTACAGGGTGGCTTTTTACTGGTGTTTGACGCGGCGCTCTATTGGATGCATTGCTCCAACCACGACCAGTTGCGGCAGATTTTGGAAAGCATAACGTTTGACGGGCAGCAGCTGGGGATACGGTTGGTTTTTTGAAAGGATTGAAAGCAGCGGGAAACTAAATAAAACAACAAAAGTGCTTATAACCCGCTTGCTGAAAACCGCACCGCCAAGAAAGCTTCCAAAAACGGCTCGGCTACTCGCGTCAAGTTGATTGGCCTTGTTAAAGGATTAACATATATCTATATATAAAAGAAGCTATCCCCTGACTTTCTTTTTAAATGTCCAAAATATAAACAATATAGCTCAAGGCTTTTACCAAGAAAAAGCTTTTCACACTCATGAGAGGGTAAGTCATTGAGCTCATTTACGTCTATTAATGGTGGTAAAATAATAGCCACATTCTTGGTGATGTTGTAGACTTTCCTAAACAAGATATCTGCCGGTGGTAGAGTATTTGAGTTCTTAAAACGGTAGATGTGATCAGGACCGGAAACAGCCCAATCAGGATCTATGAATGCAGCATCGATAGGAGGCAAATTATCGATAATAGAACTGTCTAAAATGTCACCTTTTATAAAAGTAACGGCTTTTGCCAACCCCGCTTTACCAATATTATACACGGCTTGTTTTTGGTGCTCTTCGCTTACTTCGACGGTAACCACGTGCTTTGCCGTTTTTGCAAGAGAAATAGTTGTGAAGCCTGCGCCTGTGCACGTTTCCAAAACGCGTAGGCCCCCAAAGCGTTCAGCGAAGTGCCGGCTAAAGCGTTGGTCAATTCCCATCATAAAGGTATTTTCATCCGCCAGGTATTCATCGCCGAATTTTGATTTTATTAAATTTATATCCATCTGCTTATGCCTGGTGTTTTGGCTTAATATAAGAATATGATGTGGACACGTTTCATCAGATTTCTAAAGTTTGACTTTGAGGGCAGAAGGGGGAAATAAGAAAAACGGAAATCCATCAGGTTGAATGTTTTTTAGGCGGCAAAGCATTCTTTTCCTTAAGCAATATTAAGGTCGTCACTAAAAGTACCGCGAACACGAAAAGCAGGATGAAAGTTCCAGGGAACCAGCCTGCAACACTGAACACCCAAAAGAAATCGATGATGACCAAAACTCCGCAATAGATAGAACAGGGCAGAAACCAGCGCGGATTTGTAACTGCTGCCCATAGCAAAGGAATTGACACAGCTATTAAATGCCAGGAAAAAAATAACCAGATAATTGGAAGAGCCTCAAGGAAGAAACGCTCTACACTTGCGCCATTTAAGACCTGGCGTACGGCGCTTGTTCCAAGCGCGTGGAAATAGGCCGTTACGAGCAAAAGGACACCACTCAAGCCTGACAATAATCTCGGTAGTCTGTTCAAAAATCCAGTACCCTTGTTATGATCATTTTTTAGTCGCTTAGCTTTTGGTTAACTATAAAAACTAAAAACCTGCTAATCCTTCACACAGCGTACACTAAAGCCATACAGCTTGGAGTCAAAATTACGGTATACCATGTTACTTTCAATAGCAAGGCCGCGGTTCCAGGAATTCAGCCTGCAAAACTCCGTTGAAGTCCACCAATAGCCCAGGTTACCCATATCGTTGAATTTGCCGTCCACCCCGCGATAGCCGCCAAACAACGCGCCAAAATTGCCATCATCCAGCAGGCGGCTATCACCCGTGTTGCGAAAGCCGACCTGATCAACGTCAGATGCGTTCATCCCGAGATACGTTTCCAGTTCTTTCCAGTCATCATCACTTGCCACATGCCAGCCTTCCGGCGCCAGGTTCAATGAACTGTTAACAGCGAACCAATTGTACAGCAGGCCGCTGCTGCCACTACTATCATCATTTTGATAGTAACAATAGGCGCCAGTGGAAAGACTCATCCACGCGTTGGCGTCTTTTACATGGGCAATAGGCTGGCCATTGCGGAAGCGAGTAACTCTAAGGTTTTCCGCCATCCATATCTGGTTACCAATTTTAATCGTTCTGTAAACGTTGCCGTCTACATCCGTAACGGTTGTTTCGTGGGTCTCTTTTTCAGTAGGAGACAATGCTTCATCGCTGCAGGAGATAAATAAAGAGATAACCAGTAGTACTACGTTTGCAGGGCCTTTTAGCACAGACACGGTAATTCCTTTTTTGTTCGATATATACTTTCTTGAAAATACATAAATCTTTACGCACAGAAAAACTATTTTGCAGGGTATTTCAAGAAGTGTTTGTTGCTTGGGCTGCTCAAAAACGAGCTACCCACCATGTTTGACAAAAATGGGAACAAAGTCTATATTCGCACTATAAATAGTATTGTAAAAAGTTCTTTAGAAAGTGTTGATAAAGGAGATGTTAAAATGGGTATCACGGCAAACGAATTAAAAACCAAGGGCGTTTCCGCAATCGAAAGCCATCTTAAAGATGAAAATGAATTAGTCATCACGGTTCGTGGTAAAGATAGTTATGTTGTTATGAACATGGAGCATTATAACTACCTGCGGGAGTGTGAGCTGGAAGCTGCCGTTCATCAGGCCAGGGCCGATGTAGAAGCCGGGAATTATGTTGTTGAAAGCGTAAGTGATCATATTAAAAGGATAAGGGATGGCTTATAGGATCATTTACACTAAGAGCTATAATAAGCGCGCCGGAAAATTTATAAAAAAGCATCCGGAACTGCTTGGACAATATGAAAAAACATTGAAGCTACTGGAAATAGATCCTCAACATCCATCCCTAAGGTTGCATGAATTAAAGGGTAAATTGAAAGGGCTACATTCCGTATCAATCAACATATCCTACCGCATCACTCTCGAATTAATCATTGCTGAAAATGATATCATTTTAATTGATGTCGGTCCTCATGACCGTGTTTACTAAATATTAGTGATCTTTATGGTCAGCCGGCTTCATGTCTTCTGCTCCGGCAAGTTTTCCGGCAAGCTGCGTTGGATTATGTATCAAGACCGGCAGGTGCTGCGGGCATATCCACAATTTTTTTCCCTGGTAATCCAGAGAAATTAACGGGATAGAATTCGACTCTGTGCCACACACCAGGCAGGCCATTTTCTGAGTTTGCTTTTCCATGTTTTCCTTCCGGTATTTCTTATTATCCTCTCTGGATATTATTAAAGATCTAGTTGTCTAATGTTATATTGCTTCAGCATTCACATCATATCCGCTGATTGAGGTAAGTTTTCAACTGAATCTACACCACAGTCTTCGGTTTTGTTTTTTTCAAAAAGATTGCATCCACAATAAACAGCGGTACGAGCATTGAAACATAGGCAAGATAATCCCACGGGTCAAAGGTGGCCGGATAAAGTTTAAAATACTGGGCGGTTTCTATTGCAAAGCAGACAATGATAAAGATTGTAACCGTCCTGACGGGTGTGAAAAAGTGCGTCCAGCTGTTTTCGGCGTAGGACGTATAGAGGCCGCGAAACAGAATGTAGTTCCAGGCGGGGCCGGTTATATCCAGCACATAGCCATTCCAGAAACCGCCCAGGTTTGTCCATATGGTGGCGAGACCCGTTGCGCCCAAAATCAGCAAACCCGCGGCCCAGTATGGGGCGTTGGCGTTGTGGCGGGCTTGCCTGTCTGTTGCATTCATTTTTCGTCTCGAGACCAGGGGTAGTAATGCGGCATAATGCTTATTACTAAAACAGTCACCCCCTGGACCCCTTTGCTAAACTGGGACTAATCCTGTGTTACTTCAACAGCAACATCTTCTTTACCGATATGTCTTGCGCAGTACGCAGGCGGTACAGGTAAATACCGCTTGGCAGATTGTTCGCATGGAAAGATACGCTATGCTTACCTGCGCTTTGGTTACCGCTGAACAGCAGCGCCACCCTTCGGCCCAGGGCATCAAAAACCGCCAGCTCAACAAAGCCGGCCTTTTGAAGGGTATATTCAATCTTTGTAAGCGGGTTAAACGGGTTGGGGTAGTTCTGCTGCAGTTCAAATGCCAGCGGTTTGACCGGACGATCTTGCGGCAGAGCTGTTGCGCTGTTTATCAGCCGGAAGAAATTGCTGGCCGACGTAAAATTCGGATTGGTCTCGTTTTCCTGGCTTTCCGCTTCGGCCAGTACAAATTCATCGTCGGAAATCCAGGTATAGCCGATGTAGGTCGTGCTTTCTGTTGAGGTTGCCTGACCTGAAACGATAGTTGTTTGAGTGCTTTTTTCATCAAAGCGAATGCGCAGGGCCGCATAGCTCGCCGAGGGCAAAACTAATGTTCCCCAACCGTCTACCGTGTTATTGGTTGTATCGGTATTGACGATGGCAAACGTTGCCGGATCGCCAATCGTATCACTGGAGGTTGTTTGCCACATACTGCCGTATTGTAGAGGCAGTGGTACGGATTCATCCTCTTCATCGGATACAAAAACGGAATCGCCATAAGAGAAGGCAAAGCCCAGGAAATTATAGGCAGAAGAAGTTACATTGGCATATTCATAGGATTCGGCTAGGGTATCGTCGATGAGGTCCATTGTTCCGCGCGCAAAGTTCGCCGCAGGAAAATCAACCGCAAAGGGTGTAGCAGCCGGATTGACGTAACTAACTTCGCGCATTTCAGCCTGTACCGAAACGCCGCTTAGATCCCAGGTTTGGTTTACGCCGGGTGTCCCTACATTAATCGCCACATTGCCGGTTGTATCTTCCTCAATCGTATGTGTCTTGCCTATCGTGCCGAGAATATCATTGCTATTTACTGTAATTTGTTCTCCCGTGTCAGAAGTAAGCTCAGCGTCTGTAAGAATCGCAAGATGGAACCCAAGCCAATCACTACCGGGAAAAATGGTTATTTTGTTCATTCCCTCGAGGATTTCCACGTTCTTAAGAATAATCTCATCGGCAAAAGAACCCAGGTTGGAGTTGAAAACCTGGCCGGGTCCGATAACTGTATCGCCGTTTAGAACAACATATTCGTCAAAACCGCTGTTCGGATCACTTGCCTGTGTGTATAATAATATGTTACCCGTTTGTTGTGCGCCTGTGTTGTTGAAATAGGTCGAAGATGTATCGTCCTGAAGAGATTCCGAACCATCATTGATCAGTACAGTAACCGGAGGAGAACCGGCATCCTCGTAGACAACCAGCAGATAGACGAGGTAACATAGATTGATGTCGGAGGTTGTAAACGGAAAGGCGCCGTTGCCGGTAATCAAATCGGTAACGTCCCACCGATAATGGCTAAGAAAATAGATACTTCCCTGATCGATTGCGGCGGCGGAGTCCGGCCCAAGGGACGTAGCGTTGAAAGTAGCTGAAGCCGTCGTCGCTCTGTTCTGCCAGCTTGTAATCGCAAAATAGGCCTGAACGATATCAGCATTTGGCGGGAGTGTGTTTAAAAATAGTGTATCTGCCGGATTGCCAATGCCCAAAAATACAGCCTTTGTAAAAATAATCCCGCCGTTTCCGGACCATGAAAAAAGAGGTTGCAACGGATTGTCACCAAGTGTTTGCACACCGGTTTGGGGTTCTTCTCCCGCTTTGGGAACGGACGTTTCCTGTAAATAGGCATTAACGGAAAAAAGCATAATAACCAGAAACAACGCGGACAGGGCAGGCTTCTTCATGGCCGGGTCTCCTTTTGGTTAGGAAGGCAAAATAGAAATGCTTTAAAGAATAGCTATAAATAACCGCTATTTCAACATAAAAGCATGCCCGTTAAATACGCGCTGAGGCTTCCTAGTTGTCCGAAGGCTTTTTGCCGACCGGTATTTCGAATTTTTCCGTTTTTGGTTTGATCTTTTCAATGATCTGGATATGGTAGTATTCTTCCTGCAAACCGCGGTACAGGCTGTAGCACATAACCAGCAGTACAATCGTAAAGGGCAGGCCGCTGGCGATGGATGCGCTTTGCAGGGCCGTTAAGCCGCCGCCCAACAGCAGCGCCGCCGCGCAAAGCCCTTCGGTTACCGCCCAGAAAACGCGCTGTGGAACAGGCGAATCCAGCTTGCCGCCGGAGGTCAGGTGGTCAACAACAAGCGAACCGGAATCGGAGGAAGTGATAAAAAAGATGGTTACCAGCAGTACGCCGATAATGGATGTAACTTCCGTCAGCGGGAAGCTTTCCAGCATGGCAAACAGCGCCGTGGAAACATCGGCATTTACGGCGGCAACGATATCGGCAACGCCGGTTGTTTGCAGCCACAAGGCGGACCCGCCAAATGTCGACATCCATAAAAACGAGAGCAGCGTGGGAAATATCATCACGCCGAGAATGAATTCACGCATAGTGCGTCCCTTTGAGACGCGGGCTATGAACATGCCTACAAAGGGCGACCATGATATCCACCAGCCCCAGTAAAAAATGGTCCAGGCGTTTTGCCAGGTAGATCCTTCACTGCCGAAGAACGTTTCTGTCCAAAAGCTGAGTTGCGGCAGATTCTGAATATAGAAACCAATGTTTTGCGTAAAAGCCTGCAGAATATACACGGTTGGCCCTACAATCAGCAAAAACAGCATAAAAAGCCCTGCCATGTACATATTCGCCGTGCTAAGCATCTTAACGCCTTTATCCAGGCCTGCGACTACGGATAATACCGCAAAAAAAGTGATAATGCCAATCAGAAGTACGGAGTACTCAACGCCGACGGGAAAGCCGAACAGGTAGTTCAGACCGGCTGAAACCTGCTTTACGCCAAGCCCAAGCGAGGTTGCCAGGCCAAACAATGTTGCCAGCACCGAAAGAACATCAATGACGTTGCCCCAGAAGCCATAGATCTTTTCGCCTAGCAGAGGATAGAAGACCGAACGGATGGTAAGCGGTAGCCCGCGGTTATAGGCAAAGAAAGCCAGTGACAGGCCAACCAGGGCGTAAATGCCCCAGGGATGTATGCCCCAATGAAAATAGGTGAGGCCCAAAGCGACCTGCGACGATTCCGGAGATTGAGCCGCCACACCAAACATTGGCGAAGGCGTCATGTAATGAAATATGGGCTCCGCCACGCTCCAGAACATCAGGCCAATGCCCATGCCCGCGCTTATCAGCATGGCATACCAGGCAAAGGTGCTGAATTCCGGCAAAGCGTCCGGTCCGCCGATCTTTATTTTGCCATAGTGGCTGCCGGCGATGAGGATCATAACAATCACAAAAAAATTGGCTGCCAGAATATAGAGCCAGCCAAACGTATTGCCGATGCCATCCAGCAGCGCTTTAAAAAATATGGCCGATTGTTGGTCGAAGATTATTGTGAATGCGATAAACAAAAGAACAAGTCCGCCGGCAACAAAAGAAACATAGGGGTGCAGATCAAATCCAAAACCTTTCCAGTTATTTTCCCCGGGTTTATGCCCTTTGGAATCGTCATAAAAGCTGGCTTTGGGAACGATCTGCAGTCCGCGAAAAACCTCGCGCTCTTTGATCGCTTTTTCTTTTTGCTTTTCCCAATGCTCGCGCGCTATTTCGATTGCCTTGCGCCGGTAGGTCATTTCCTTTTTTTTCTTCTCCGCCATGATCGCCCCTCTCAAATTTTAAAGGTCTCAAAAAGCACCTATCATGCTTAACAGAATTAGGGAAACAGGGCAGTTAAATAAAATACATTTGGTGATTAAATCGCAAAGCCCGCTGTTGTTTTTAGCAGGCCGGGGCAGGGCATTGAAAAAAGGACAAATTCCGAACCATTGTAAGGCGGGTATTCAAACAGGCGGCACAGCTATTAAGCTTTCGTTGATGTACCTTCCACGATCTCTTTCATGTTTTCTCCTTCTTCGGCCATGTGCTTTTTTACAGCGTCAAACTCACGCCGGTTCAGCCACGCTCCAAGCGGACCGGTACGGATCACGATCTCGGCGGTGAACAGCGTGAAATTTTCCTGCGGCTCCGTGCGGAAGCTAAGCCGCGGCATGAACAGCCGCATCAGCCACCAGGTTGGTTCAAATTCGATCAGCCGGTCCTGTTCTATGCGGGTAAAACGGACACGCTTTTTCATCAGCTTGCCATTTATGTACTCTTCAAAATAAAACTCGCTACCCGCTTTTAGCTCATTGCCGCGGGTCCACTTAAAAGTGATATGGTCTGGGTGCCAGTAGCGGTAGTTCTGTTCCATATTTTCAAAAAACCTGAAAATTTCCGCCGGGCTGGCATATACTTCCGTCTGTTCTCTAAGCAGCATTATTCTTCTCTATTATGATTGTCTCATTCGCGTTAAAAAAATCCGGGCGATCCACGCAAAGGCGAACGGCCCGGGTTTTAAGTGAGCTACATACGAATCTTTTGTTGATTGTTGCAGCGTTCTGTGTTTTGCGGCAACCATGCCGGCTTAATACTCCCACGGTTTACGTGCGAAGAAGTTGATACCGACTGTTCCGAAATTGGCCGCGCTACTCGATTGCGGCGCTCCGTCGTAAACATCTGCCGACCAGGTTATCTGCATATCTTCAAAACCGGCGGCGGAAAGCAGTGCTTCCAGTTCATCCTCCATCAGTGCCCCGGCAATGCAGCCTGTCCAAAGCTCGGGTATCTGCTTGGAAGCCAGCGGCACCGGCGTTTTAACAAGTATGTCGGCGATCTGCAGACGGCCGCCCGGTTTAAGTACGCGCGCCATCTCGCGGAAGGTGGCCGCTTTGTCCGGGGTAAGGTTCAGCACGCCGTTGGAGATCACCACGTCGGCCCAGCCGTCCTCTACGGGCAGGTCTTCGGCGTAGCCAAGGCGGAAATCCACGTTTTCAGCCAGCGGCATGGTGGCAGCCATCTGTGCCTTCTTAACCATCGCCATGGTCATATCCACGCCTATTACCATACCGGAGGGACTCACCCGTTCGGCGGCAATCAGGCTGTCCATGCCCGCGCCGCTGCCTACATCCACCACATTTTCACCGGGCACGATCGGTCTGATGCGGAAGGGATTGCCCGTTCCTGCAAAAGAGGCGATGCTGCTTTCCGGGATAAAGGTCAGCCACGATTCATCGTAGCCAAGCATGCGTGCCAGTTTTCTGCCTGTATGAAAGTGAAAGCCGCGTCGCGGAGTGCGGGCCACGGCGTCATACTCTTCACGTATGGCCTGGCGAAGCTCGTCAAGGTCCAGGCCTTTTTCAACCTGTATGTTTTTATCATTCAAAGTTTCAACGATCATTTTATTGTCTCCTTTTTAAAAAGGATCTCCCGGCCATTTTTCTCCGGAAGATCCTGTTGTGTGTTCATTTTCAGGCGGCCTTTTCAACAACGTCCAGACCGACGTTTACCGGCACCGGCTCGGATACCGTATTGAATACCGGCGAGCGCATCTGGGCCAGTTTGACCAGTTCCTGCAGTTTTTCTTCGGGTGCATCCGATTGCACATGGAAGGTTACGCGGATATTCTGGTAGCCGGGACGCACTTCTTTGGATATGCCCAGCAGGCCTCGCACATCAACGTCGCCTTCCAGCGTGTAGTCGATGGCGTCAATCTTGACACCGGCGGCAGCGGCATAATACACGAAAGTCGTGCTCAGGCAGCCGGCCAGCCCGTGAAGCACAAATTCAACGGGGTTGGGGCCGCGATCGATACCGAGCAGGATGTCCGGTTCATCGCCGTAAAGGATGAAAGGCTTATCGTGAGCGTCTTCTTTTCCGGCGCCAAAGAAGCTGTCGATTACGGACATATAGTGCCCGCCGTCGACCCATTTGCTTTTCGCGCGGAATTCAAATTTGCCCAGCTCGGGCTGCTCGCTTATCGTTTCGATTGTCTCGACCAGGCGGTCCACATTTACACCATTCAATATATTTGGGGTCTTCATTTTGTCATCTCCTTTTGGATTAGATTGTATTTTGTTTTGTTTAATGCGCGCATTTGACGCTATATATGTCACAAAGCGTGCCAAAAGCAGATGTGCAGATATAAGTACAGTTAAATCAAACACTTAGAGAGTGTTTATGAAAAGCGGATTTAGTTACGGGATTTCGTGATTTACGAGATTTCGTTACCGGATTTCGTAAATCCGGCACTCAGGGACGTTTAATGCCCAGGGCCTTCATGCGTGAAGAAAAGGTGGTGGAGGGAACGCCCATGATCCTGGCGGCGCCCTTTTCGCCGGCCACTTTCCATTTCGTCTGTTCCAGCGCACGGATCATGTTTTGCTTTTCCAACTCCTGCATCTCGCTGATGGTAAGCACTTTGTCCGTCGCTGTCGGGATGGCGCTATTCCGCGGCTGTTGTGGCGCTGGCGGCTCCGCGAAAAGCGTGCCCAGATCGAGCCTGCCGTTGCGGGCGGTAATAACGGCGCGTTCGATGATGTTGCGCAGCTCGCGGATGTTGCCCGGCCAGCTGTAGGATTTCATGCGCTGGATGTCCACCTGCGACAGAGGTTGAAGCCTCTGCCCGCTTTCCTTGGCGAACTGTTGGATCAGCTTCATGGCGATCAGCACGACGTCGTTGCCGCGTTCACGCAGAGGGGGCACGTGAATGGGAAAGACGTTCAGGCGGTAGTAAAGGTCTTCGCGGAAGGTGCCGTCGGCGATCATTTGCCTGAGGTTGCGGTTGGTGGCGGCGATAACGCGCACATCCACCTTCTGCGTCCGAGAGCTGCCCACCGCTTCGAACTCGCCTTCCTGCAGCACGCGCAGCAGTTTTGTTTGCAGCTCAGCGGACAATTCGCCAATCTCATCCAGGAAAATGCTGCCGCCGTTGGCCAGTGCAAAACGTCCCTGGCGCTTTTCCGTGGCGCCGGTAAAGGCCCCTTTTTCGTGGCCAAAGAACTCGCTCTCGATCAATGCTTCGGGGATGGCCGCGCAGTTCACTTTTACCAGGGCTCTCTCGCTGCGCCCGCTGTTGCGGTGAATGCTGCGCGCCACCAGCTCCTTGCCCGTTCCGGTTTCGCCAAAAATCAGCACGGAGGCGTTGCTGCTGGCCACCTGCCGTATGTCATTCAGCACTTTCAGGATGGCCGGGCTTTCCCCGATGATCTCGTCGAAGTGGTTGCTTTGGCGCAGCTCTTCACGCAGGTATTCTGTTTCCGCGGTCAGCCTGTCCAGCTTTTGCTCGGCTTCAATACGTTCGCTTACGTTACGTAAAACCAGGTTGAAATAAACCCGGCGGTTGTGCTGGTAGCAGGAGAGTGTCGCCTCAGTTTGAAATGTATTGCCGCCTTTGCCGATGGCGTTAAGACCGCCGGCCACCCACAGGAAGCGCTCTTTGGTGCCTTGGTCTTTGAGATCGTCTTGCAGCTTCTTCAGCTTTTCGAGTGAATCGGGGCTGAGGTATTGATTGAATTTGAGGCCGCAGATGTTGTCCTGCCTGTTTTCACCAAACAGGGCGACGGCGGCGGCATTGGCCTGGGTAATGGTGAATTTTTCATCGATCTCGATAATGGCGTCCATGGCGCTGTCAAACAGGCGGCGCAATTGCTCTTCACGTTCCTGCAGACGGCTCTGGGCGCGAATGCGGCGCAGTTCCGATGCCGCGCGTTCGGCAAAGATGCGGAACAGGTCCACTTTGCGGGCTTCTTCAGGGAGCGGCCGGTTGTCCTGCACGGCCAGGTGGCCCAGCACGGCGCCATCCAGATCGAGGAGCGGCGCCCCCAGGTAGCTCACGGCGTCAAAAGGCTTCAGGTCGGGATCGCCGGGGAAAAGCTCGATGATGTTTTCGGCAACATGGAAAAGGCTCTGCTTTTCGATAACGCGTTCGCAGGGCGTGCCTTTTACATCGTATTCATACTGGTCCACAAAGCGGTCCTGCATCCAGAAAGCAATCGCCCGCAGACGCCGTTTTTCCGGCACATACTCGGTTACCCAGGCGCCCTTGGTTTTGAGGGCTTCAGCCAGGTTGCGGACCAGGGCGCGGAAAAATTCTTTGCCTGTATGCGACGCCGTGCCTTCCAGGATCTTGCGCAGGGCAGCGGCTTCATCATCAAAAAGCGTGTGATTGGACATAAGCGATCGCTAATAGTGTTGCGCTGAATTTAGGAAATTGAAATAAAAACACAATGCCTTTGTGTGCGCGCAAATTTACAAATGCCGCGTAACTGATCACGCCGTAGAGCCAGAATGCGGCAGCAGTTGTCCGCGGCTCAGTGTGGGATAAGAGTCAGCTTCCCGCCTATCTTTGACCAACCTGGCTAATGCATAAAATGCCCAGCCAATATTATCAATTAAATTCTTGCTCAGTGAAATGAGTGGTCAGGGTCTCAAACAATCTTCCGGCGAATTTTTCCTCTATCTCGGGAAGGGTTCTAAGACCAAATATGAAGGCAAGCGCAATAGGATCTGTTCGCCAATATGTATGGCCTTCATAAAATCCATACCTCATAATGTATTGTGGTTCCATTTCACCCGTATTCATTGTACTTAACAAATCTTTCAACCGCTTATAATCGGATTCGGATAAATGACCGTATTTTTCTTCCAGGAATTTTTCTTCTTCAGCAGAAAGCATTCGCCAAATCTTTATATAAAAAGAGCCCCCTATCCCATCATTAAAAATCGACTTTTGGCCCCCTTTAGTATCTTCAGCTTCTACGTAAACCTTTTGGTCGTTATATAATATGTGCTTAATGTTTTCCCAACGATGTTTAGCCATATTCCAACGATTCAGAGATAAATCTATATCCATTAAGTTTAGAATATGGAAAAGCGGTGCAGCAAGTTGCGGATGAGTTAAATCCATGGCGCGAACCAATTGGTTGTCACCTTTAATCACCGAAAGAACCGTTTCATCTTCAGCCATGAAACCGGCCTGGGACAACCTGTTTGGCCTCCCTAATTCAGTGATTTCCTCAATTGAGCGACCAGTGATAAATTTTATCTCAATCAATTCCTTTTCAGAATGCAGCCCGGTTTTCGACAAAGCAGGAAAATCTGCTGAGTCGACAAATAATTGCTTACACATTCTGTTTTCGTTGCTAAGTGTAACCGGGGCGATAGCATATTTGTTTTCTTTCGTGACGGCGATGATATACTCTTCGTTATCTGCAGCTTTAAAGGGAGACGATAAGCCGGGCTTTAGGTCATTGACTTCGGGGTATATCTTATAAGGGATATCACCTATTTGGATATAATCATATTGTGCGAACACGAAAGAACATATAAAGAGTATTAATGATAAACGAGAGACTGTTTCTGAACTGGACATACGAATACCTCCTTTGACGAAAACTATTTTTCCGTCAACTTAAGTTCAACTCCCATAAGGCTTTCCAAAAACGAATTACTTAAGCGGGTTAGATCATCCTGCCCTGGCCGAAGCCGAGGACTTTGCGGCAATGAGGACAGAAGTAAATTACGTTGGTTCCCTGGACAAATGGCACGCCTTTCGCCCTTGTATATACTTCAGTCAATTCTTTCTCGCAATGGGGACAAAGGGGGGATAAATCTTCCCGTTTAACGATCGTAAAAGGTTTCTCAGACATTTCTATCTCCTCCGATTAAGTTTGAGAACACTTCAACTAACTCGTATCAACGGTCCTTGTGATGAGCAAAGCTGTCAATGCATGACATGGGTCAGACAACCAGGCCAGATTGCCGGTTTTTGATAAAAAATACGAACTATTATCAGGAATGGAAATTATATTTTGCAGTGCATTAACATAATAATGATGTGACGACGTAAGCTTATTCGACAATGTTTGCTTTCGCCCAAACCATTCATCAGAAAATCAGGCTGGATTTAACACGCCACAAGATAGGGGCAAAGGGGTGGGGACGTCAAGGGTGGGGGGGGCTCCAGTATCATGGGCTTAGGACATTTTATTAATATGTATTTGAAATTCCCGATATTCTATTATGTGTGTTCCGCGAAAAGGATTTAGAACAAGTAAATCATTATCACCGGTAACCAGGTAGTCAGCATTTCCTGAGACACATAAGTCTAATAAGAAATTATCTTTTGCGTCTCTGCACTCATCAATCGCTGAATTAATCTCAACCCATTCTATTTTCGGTTGGATTAACGATATGAATTCCTGAATTGTCTCTTTAGAAAAATATTTTTTAACATCGGACGGTGCAAAACTTCAATTACTTCGTTGAAAAGCTCTTCACTAAAAAGAATTAAAACACGATCATCAATGATTGCCTTTGACAACCCCGCGAGAGTTTTTCCAATCAAAAAGCTTATCCAGATATTCGTATCAATAACGAGTCTAAGCTTTTTTTCCGGCATTATATCTTTTTTCACGTATCAGTTCAGTTTCCGAAGTAATATCATTCAGAGAAATTTCGTCTGTTTTCATTTTGTCCAAAAGTGTTTTAAACCGTTGCGGAAACGTCTCTTTTTCAAGTGTTTTGATCAATTCTATTTTTTTATCCAGGTCATATTGAGAAATGATTTTTTTTACCTGGTTAAAATCAATTGAAAAAGTACTCATTATTTTATCCTATTCCTTTTGTTTGTTGAGAATAATACTATGATGGGTTGTACAAAACAAGACTCCAAAATATCCCAGGCGAGTAGAATAAGCCGACAGTATTTCAATCATCAGAAAAACAGGCCGGATTTAACACGCCACAAGATATGCGCAAAGAGGTGGGGGCGTCAAGGGTGGGGGAGGGTGAAGATGGGTATAACGCCAGGCAAAAGGGACACGAAAATTAAAGATACTTTCAGGAACAAATCACGGGCTCGACTTTAGCGTCCGCGTTGATGCTCTTGTTCGCCCTATTTTTTAATATTTGTCAATAATCTCTTCAACTTCAAATTCAAACGTTTGAGACCAGTAAACAACATTATTGCTCTGATTAATAAAAACACTATCCTTCAAATGTTCATCGGTTACATTTAGCCAATCTGCATATTGGATTTTCCCCTGAAAAACATAGGTACTTTTATTATTTGATAGTGAATCATCATCAAAATAATACTTTTCTATTTTGCCATCCCATTTTGTATATATGTGATCTGAGTTTATAGCTAAGTCTCCACGTTGTTGGTTTTTAAATCTTTCTTCAGATATATAATTGTCCGCATTTTCAAATTTTAATCTTAACGGATTTGCATACATTGAATCATTAGGTTCACCAACGAAAATATTAGAATATTCCCAGCAAACCTTTGTTTCTAAATTGATTAAGGAATCAACATAATTGGTTATTTTGTTTTGATAAATTTCGTCTAATGTTGTTGATGAATAGTTGTCTGTACTGTTTGTAGAATTATCGCTGCAACTATGGAACAAAGAGAAGATAAGCAGATAAAACGCGAATTTTTTCATTTTAATATCTCCCTTGTTTTCACGGCTAACGCTAAGCATCACCTGCGCCGAAGGCGTCAGGTGCATGCAATGGTCAGGCGTTTTTTTCTATTTGTTTCAATACATAATTTAATTCTGAAATAGAGCTTTTAAGGAAAGTCTGATCAAAACCAATCTCAAAGCTCAGTTTATTTCCAAATGAAGCATCGTCCTTTAAATAACCTGTTAATTTCATTTGTCCTGATCCATCACCTTCTAATTTAAGCTGAATCTGAGATTCGATGGTATTTAACTCTGCAATTCCCTCTAATTTATCATATAGTGTATCTATTTCTTTTTTAAATTTGTTTATGTCAGTCACAGTAAGATATAAATCTGTCTTCCCATGAAATCCACCCACTTTTATTTCAACAAATGCCTGTATCCAATCGTAACCTTCAGATTCTTTGTCGGCACCTTCAGAAGTCAGTGTAAAGGAAATTCTCTCTTCAACTGAACATCCAAATGACCATTTCAGTATGTTATTGATCATATCTTAATATGCCTAACAATATTATTATCTAGTTTTATAAAAAAATACATAATCCGTCAGCAGAAAAAAACTATTTTTCTAAATACTATGCACATAGTGTTGTTATCTGGAAAATCTGGTAACATACCATTCCCACAGGCGTGATATGTGGAAAACACATATCCACACACTAAGTAATTTCATATTAAAAAAGCTTCTTTCCGGCTCGGCTGTTTAAGGTTGTAGATCCTATTTCAACAAAACCAGCTTGCGCGTTTTACAATCCTTTGTCCGTTGCCAGCCTGTAGAAATAAATGCCCCTTGTAAAGCCTGTGGCATTCTCTTATCTGGCTATAATAATTCATGTAAAAGAACCAGCCAGTAACCTAAACGAAAAGAGTGATTGCCCTAAATTGCCGGACAATCACTCTCCTATTTAACCTAGGTGCAATGTTGCTTTCTAAACCTAAAACTCAATTTTATAGCTTAAGTTGGGAATCAAAATCCCTTCAAATTCGGTTTGGACTTTTCCCGTTTTCAGGTTGTAGAAGTCATGCGAATATTCTTGCGCTGCCGTGGCGTTTAAAATTTGCAGCGACCATACGGAGGAGTACAACGGCTTGTTGATTCTGTAGGACACACCCAGCGAGAGTACCGGTACATCGCGATGCCTTTTGGCAAAAGAAACAGCTCCGTTTGTCTCGCCGTAAACTACGTCCTTATCTCTCGCAGAAGCATCCAAGTCGATGGCCTCTTTGCGGTTTCCGCCCAGGTAATTGAGGCGAATGTTTACGCCAAGTATGTTGTTACCGCCTTGCCCGATGGCCCACTCTTTACCGGCCAGTAAATTGAACACGTAGTTTTTGTTAAAGCGGGTGTTGCGCTCAATACCGTCAACCGCGGTGTATTTGGAATCAAAAACAGAGGCGGTCGCCAGGTAATAGAAGCCATCCTGCAGGAACCGTTCCAGGGTAAAATCTATACCCATGTTTTTGCCCGAACCTTTGCTGACCAGGGTTTCATTAAAAAAAATATCATTTTTCATATTGATCGTGGAATAGTAGCTGTCAGGTGCCACGGGTATATCGCTCAGGCTTTGATAGTAAGGCTCAATGGAAAACCTCATATTGTCATTGATCTTCATATTATAGGCCAATACATAATGCGTTGATTTTAAGAGATCCAGATTTTTGTTCGGATTTTTTCCGTCCACTTCAACAAAGTATACCGGCAGCCGTTCAATCTGGCTGTGTACACCGTAGGCAAAGGCCAGGCTGTGTTTATCGTTAATGTCATATCGAATACCGGCGCGCGGTTCAATCGAAAAATTGTCGTTTAACAGGAAGTATTGTGAATGCAGGCCCACGTTTAAAGATACTCCCGGCAGGGGGCTAATTTTGGATTGCGTGTAAAACTGCCAAAGACCCGATTGCCCTTTTTGTTGGGCCATTTTTGCCGGAGCTTCGCCTTCAGCCTGTGACTGCTCGATATCTACATCATAACCTATCTGGCTGTAATAAAGCCCTGTTTGATTGCTGTGCGTATTGCTGAAGCGCTTGCCGATGCTCGATTGAAAGGTATAGCGCCAGGTGTCGCTGTAAGCCCGCGATTGAGGATGCGGCATTAAGGCGTAATCCAGGCGTTGTTCTTTATGTCTTAAGCCGTTGCCGGTTGCCGACAGCGTTGTCTTTAAAAAGGTGTTGGAGTTTAAAGCCGTTTTATGCGTCAGGCCGGTTGCGAACATGTATAACTCCGTCTGCGAATTATCGCGGTCAAAATTGGCTTTCCAGTCGACGCTGTCCGCGGCTTCCATTTCCTGCTCATCCAGCGCGCCAATGCCCCAAAGCGAAAACGTACCGGCATTCTTTGTTGGGAAATGCGTCTTTAAAGAAAAGTCCTGGTATTTCAGTATGCCTGTATCATTGGGTAAAACCGGGGCAATAAGCGCCATGGTCGAGTACCGGTAGTTCATATTATAGGAGGCATCTTTGCCGGGAACGAACGGCCCCTGTGTCGCAAAGTCAACACCGATTAACCCGGTTTGAAGCGTGTATTCACGTTGCTGCGAATTGCCCGTTTTCAGGTTGATATCAAAAACCCCGGACGTGGCATTGCCATACTCTGCCGGGAACGCCCCGGTGTAGAAGTCGCTATTTCCCAACATCTGGTTGCTAAGGGCTGTTAACAGGCCGCCGCCCACAACTGTCAGATCGGCAAAGTGGTTGGGGTTTGGTACCTGTACCCCTTCGATCCGCCATAACAGGCCTTCGGGATTGTTGCCGCGCACCGAGATGCCGTTACTTACAACAGACGGCGTAGCAACCCCGGCAAAAGAGGACGCCAGCCTGGCCGGGTCGTCAATCCCCCCGGCATAGCGTTGTGTCTCTTCAACCGAAAACTGGCGGCTGCTGACGGTGGTCATGGGATTGAGCGGAAGGTCTTTGTTTACCCGTACAACAACCTCATCCGTTTCATAGGCTATTGGCTGAAGAGCAACATCCAGAACAGGCTGCCGGCCGGTGGTTATCAGCAGTTCGTTTATCATGTAGCTTTCGTAACCCATCATCGCCACTTGGATGGTGTGGCGGCCAACGGGCACTCTTTCAAGAATAAAATTGCCATCCAAATCCGATGTCGTTCCGATTACCGGGTCCGATGCGGGAAGGAAAATATTAGCCGCGGCCAAAGGCTCCCTGGTTAAATTGTCGTACACTTTACCCTGTATGGTTTGAGTTACGGACTGCGAAAAAGAGACGCCGCAAAGTGCAACGGTGATCAAAGTGATTAATATGTTTTTCATGATTTTCTTCCTTTTGTTATGAGTTTAGTTTTAAGCAATCGAGACATTGGCTGTTTGAGATTCCGCTGATTTTTTAAAGAAAAAATCTTTATCGTTCAGAATTAAAACGACCGAAAAAGCAAGCAGCACAAAGGTTTGTATCACTTTGCTCGTGGGGTGGGTTTGAAAAATTTCATTGTAATAACCGGCGCCGATGTGAAAAACGACCGCGACCAGGATATTCCTGTCGGTTTTGTAATAGAGCCAGTTCATGATCAGCACAAAGGGTATGATACTGATGAAAAAATTCAGCGAATAGATGAGACCGGACTCAGCCAGGTTACTGTGATAGTAATTATTTATCGTGGAAAGCGGTATGTGCCATATGCCCCAGTATAAACCAAATATGAGTGATGTAGTAAACACGCTGAAGTGCGCCCGTAAACAATCGGTACCATAAGAGTGCCAGGCGACTTCTTCCAGGAAAGGGGCGGCAATTAACAGGAACCAAACCGGGAACAGGCCGGAGCTAAAAGAAAACGATTCGGCCAGTTTAAACTGTTCCGGACTGTAGCCAAACAACAATGAAATCGCCTGGGCCAGCAGAATACTGACAAGCATTAAGAAACACGCTGCAACCCAATAGCCTGCTTTTACACCTCGAAAGTTAAAAAACCGGTTCTGAACATCATGCCGTAAATCCTGGTCGGGATAGATTAATATGAGGGCTACAATAATGGGTGCAACAAGACCCAATAAAGCGAACACGCTGGAAGCAATGGTCAGCATGTTGTTGCCTGGTGTAATGTGGCTGTAGTAACCCGCAACAAACCAACACGTCCATGGCAGGAAGGTGGACAATGCATAAAATAAAACGGGGTGCTTATACTTCTTGATGATCATGAAGACTCCTTGTTTGTTTAAACGTTGGAGCAAACATAGGAGATAAAAATATGCCCATAGCCCAATCGTAACGGACTGGACTTTTTATGGGTGCAGACCTACAGGCTTGCACATCTAAGTATATTATTTACATATGTTTAAGAAAATGAAGGAAAGGACAATATTTTAAAGGTTTTGTTTTAGGCGGGAATGTTGGCCATGTATTTAGAGGGGGGCATTCCTTTATGTTTTTTAAATATGCTGTTAAAAGAAGACTTTGAATTGAAACCGGCATCAATGGCATGTGCCAGAATACTGAAATTACTGTTGGAAGATGCGTTCCTGATAAATTCTTCCACCCTGTAGTTATTTACAAAATAATGGAAATTCACTTTCTCATATTGATTGATGACCTGCGACAGGTGATTTACCGAAACATCCAGGCTGTTTGCAAGATCGCTTAATGTTAACCTGGGATTTGTATACGGTTTGTCCTGCTTCATAAGCTTTAGCAGCCTTTTGTGAACGTCCTCCGCCACATCAGGTTTTAATCCCGATTTCTGATATTCTCCATTTATTTTTGATTGCGCCAGCTTCACATCTTTAGTGCTTAAAGCATTGTCGAAAATATTCTGGTGCCGTATTCCAAAAAAACCAATACAGATCACAAAAAAAACGATCATGCTGTATATAATAAAATCGGCATTAAACGGGAGCTCCATACCCGTACCCGGCACCACGAAGTAAATCACAGCGACGGTTAAATAGAGCATGCCCGTTCCATAAATACAATATTTTAGCCAATTGAGGCTAATGCGGTTTTCATACGAAAAGTTATCATCTACGAGTTTGTTATATTTTAGTATCCAGCGGTAAGCCAGCAGCGGGTAAACAAGCCCGGAAATAACAAAGGCGATAAGGGCAACAACCGAAAAAACAGCGAAATCATCAACAAGACCCTCATCTACCATGATCTTTTCTTCAGCCGTATAGAAAAAATAAAACGGAAACATATACAGCCAGGCAGCAATTGCCGGTGCAAAATGCCAATAATCGATTTTTCTTAACTTGGTTTCGTCACGCAGAGAATAAGATGTGTAGAGAAAGAGCATAGGGCCGTGCAGCAGCGGGACGGGCAGTGTTACGCCAACCAGGTGCGGGTATTGCGACCAATAGCCAAGCGAATAGAGATAATAACTGGTTAAATGAATCCCGATGATACTTAACCAAACAGCAAGAATAATATCCGGCAGGCTTTTGTTTTTTTTAGCCGCCAGCAAAAGAGAAAGAAAAAATGAAAGAAAGATACCGATTGTAAATAAGGAGTTCATTGCTGTATTTTTAAAGCCTAATCTCTGGCACCAGGTGCAGCCCTTAAAATCAAAGTGTTATCTTTTTTTTACGAGTGCCTTTAGATTACAGTGGGACTGATATCTGAACCACAATACAGAAAGATAACATATTCCGCGTAAAGCTGCTCGCTTAAATTTATTCTTCTTTAATATCACTACTCTATTTTGGAGTATGCCTGCGTTTTAATTAAGCGTGCGCAATAAATAATAACAAAGGCTTGGAGCGGACCCGCCCGGTGCCTATTTGGGCCAGAGAATAAAAAGGTAGACGCCGTAAAGAACAAGCAGCAGTGTTCCTTCCAGGCGATGGAGTAAACGTCCCGTGTAAAGCAATGGGATCAACAGAACGGTAAATCCAATCATAACCGTGTAATCCAGCGAAGAGATGCCCGGTGCATGAAGCGGTGAGACAATCGATGCCAGCCCCAGGATGCCCAGTATATTGAAGACATTTGAGCCGACCACATTGCCAATGGCGATGTCCGGCTGCTTGCGGAACGCGGCGACCACAGAAGTTGCCAACTCCGGCATGCTGGTACCGGCGGCGACGATCGTCAGGCCAATCACGGCTTCACTTACGCCGAACGCCTTGGCTAATATGATTGAATGATCGACCAGTAAGCGCGAGCCGAATACGAGCACGACGAGACCGCCCAGGATATAGGCAACATCAATACCCCAGTGCCGCGAAACAGAGGGTACCGATGTGTCGCCGGGGTCGGCGCCGCTTGCCCCTGCCTGTCTGCGGGCCAGTACGACATTCATAAAAGTGTAGGCGACTATTCCCGTAAAAAGCAGCAGCCCCTCAACGCGCCCCAGGGTGTTATTGAGAAGCAGCAATAGCAGCAGACCCGCAACGCCAAGCGCAATCGGCGCGTCGATTCTGATAATCTGCCGGTGAACAGGGATGGGGCACAGCAAAGCCGTTATCCCGAGAATAACACCGATGTTAAAGGAGTTGGAGCCGACCACATTGCCGACCGAGATATCGCCTTGCTGCGACAGGGCCGCCTTGATGCTCACTACCAATTCCGGCGCGCTGGTGCCAAACGCAACGATGGTCAGACCCACCATCAGCCGGCTTAATCCTGCCCGTAACGCCAGCGATGAGCTGCCCCTGACAAGCCCTTCGGCGCCGGCAAACAAAAGCAGGAGAGCAAGAATGATATATGCGAGGTTAACAATCATATCTTAATATGAAATTAGCAAACTGTATTATTGTGATTACTTGCCGGAAAATTACAACGATTAAGCGCAAATAGAAATATTTATTTTACGTTTGTGCTATACAGGCACGGCATTACTGCGTTTTAAGAATATAATATTTGATAGTGGTATTAACCCTACTTAACCCTTACACCAAACAGGGAATTTGCCGTCGTAATAAACAGGATATTTCCATCTTTACCGCCAAATGTGATAGATAAGGGGCGCTCTGTAAGATTGATCCGTTTAATCTCATTCATATCCTTGTCGTACACAAAGATCTGGCCGTCCAAAACATACAGGTTACCGTCGTTATCAACAGCCGTACTGTATTGTCCGCGGGGAAGAATTTCCCTGAGATTAGACAGCTTTCCTTTTTCGCCCACATCCATTTTTACCGTTCGCATGTTAATTTCGTCCTGGGCATAAATAGATTCCCCCGGTACCGCGGCGTTTAAGTCTGCTGTTCTGCCGATATCGTATACTTCCTGTATGTACGTGATTCCATCAGGAGCGACAAACGCAGAATCCGGGTAATAGAGGGCTGCGTCATCAAAAGTGTAATGCCATCTGCCGGAAGGGTAATAGGTTTTGCTGAAATCTTTGATATCCGCCGTGGCAACTCTGGGCATAACCTTAAACGTATTGTCAGGATCATCGGGATCGATCGAATAGGCATAGGAAGCCCAGCCGCTGTTTCCCCAGCTGCTGTATGCCTCGTTATCATCGGGAAGCCGCTTTACCCGTTCCTGTTCACCATTCACCATATAACCGGGCTGGGGATCGTAACGGGCCACGACCAATACATTATCCTCAGAATCCGTTGCTGTAGCGAATGGCTGAAACGGAAAGTCAGCCAGAAATGTAACCGCTTTTGTTTCAGCGGACCATTTATAGATCCTACGCTTTTTGGTTTCACAAAAATAGACATTTCCCTTACTGTCTGAGCTGAGGCCAAGGGCAAAATCAAATCCCGAAGCCAGGCGATTTACTTTACCCACGCGGAAATCAGAATCCAGGTTAGGTTCTTCATTGCCTGTTATGGTTAACTTTGCGAAGTGCCACGGGTAGGCGGGAAGTTCTTTATTTACATCCCATATGGGGAACGCGTTCACCCAAAGTTTCTGAGTATAATTGCGAAGGTTTCTGATCTCAATATCCCGGGCATTCCAGAGACGCATGCCAAACCGTTTTGGGGTTTCCACGCGGATGGTCCGGTACAACCACAGATTTCCAAAAAGCAGGTCGTGTGAGTTCGATATTTCAATGGAAATCGCATCGATGCCTTCTTTGTACTCTTCTTCAAATTGAAAGGCGTACATCTTCCAGTTTGAGACATTTTCAAAACGGGCCTCATTGCGCAGGTGATGCTCCAGGGACATAGCGAATATGCGGCCGGGTGTGGACGTATTGCTGACAAGCATTCCGCTTGCGGCATAACTGTTGGCGGTCCAGATGTCTTTAAAAGTTCCGCCGCCATTATTTGTAATCCACAAGCTCCAGAACTGGTTGTCCCAGGCCTTATCCATCCCTTGCTCATACACCGGACTTCCCGGGGCACTGATTGGCCGCCCAGATCTGCGGTAATTTTGCGGTGATGCAGAGGGGGGATACATGGTACCGTGACCTCCCACAAACTTCACATCATTAACAAGTGATTTTTCATTTGCCATCCATTTTAGCCCCACAGCACGATAATTATACCCGCCTGTTGAAATCCCGATACCGTTCAACATATCATCCCCGCCTTCGGAGGATTCCACCATCGGTACGGGTCGTCCGAAACCGCTGAAGGCAGGCTCACTTTCTTTTATGATGAACTGGGTCGCCCACGGATGTAACCCTATCAATTTAGTTCCGGGAGCCATTTTTAAGGTCTTTGTAATACGGTACCGGCCTTGCGGCACATAAATCACGCTGTGCTTTGCAATGGCTTTTTTGAAAGCTTCGCTATCATCCGTTTCACCATCGCCCATGGCACCCAGGTCTTTTATATTTACCCAGTTTTCCATCGAAGGCATGGAAGGAATAGTACGTTCCAGTTTTGTGGGAACCCGGTTTGTGGAAACCATATCGGTGATCGTTTCGAACTGCGAATCTGCATTTAAATTCTCTACTACCAGGCCATGCAAAAATTCCCGTACCATGTACGTGGTATCCAGCCCTTTGACCAGCTTGCCAGGATTTCTGAAGCGCGCAAATGTGGGCACATTCCGGGCATAAATATTCAGCATGTTGATCTGATTGGTGCTGTTCTCTTTGCCGTTGATGATGATTCCGGCATCGGTCACGTTTTCAAACAGGCAGTTTTCAAAAAACAAACGGTCGGTTGTACCTTCTTGCATCTCCAGGGCAACGGGGACATTTTTTACATGCATATTCACTATGGTCAGACCGGCGTTGTCTGTCTGAATAGCGGCTTTGCGCTGTCCTTCAAAATAGGTGTCCACCATCATCATCGGCCAGCTTGGGGAAGTGGGACCCGATATGATGCCATAATCTCCACCCACAAACCGAACGTTTTCTATTTCATTGCCCACTTCGGAAATGCCCGCTTTTCCCGATCCGATATGTATTATTGAATGACTGATAAATCCATGCTGGGCATAGTGTGTGCGCAGAGCTACGGCGTTTGGGTTTCCTTCTTCGATCCTGAAATTGATATTTGAGATGGCACTGTAGAACGTTCCCGGACTGGCATCACGCGGTTCATTTTCGCCGGTAACCATATTGCCGGTAAACCAGACCATATATTTTTCTTCCGCGCTGTTTGCAGCCTGGTATCCCGGGCTATTTGATTGCAGAACAATTTCCGGACGGGTTTTTCCGTACCCGATAAGGCGTACCGCTTTAGGCACATAGATGGTTTTACTGATCAGGTAACTACCTTCCGGAATAAACAGGATGCCGTAGTTTTTTTCCCTCTTGACCTCATTAATGGCTTTTTGAAGTGCGTCTGAGACATCCATGATGCCGTCTGCTTTGATGCCGTAGTTTTCAGGCGTAAAGTAATAGGCTTGGGAATCAACGGGCCTTTGTGTAAAAACCGACTGTGTGGCCGGAAGGTTGGTGCCAAAAACTGCTCCAAATCCGGCAATAATTAGAAATATAGTTGCTCGCAATGTAGTGACTATTAGGCTCCAGTTTCGTAGCGTATAACGATATGGCGTCGCTTTCAGTAATTTGATTTCATTTTTTTGCACATAACGATTAATGTTTACCGGATTTTGCGCTGAATGCACTTCCGGTTGAAAATCATCGTTATGCGTAAAATTCCGCATACAACATTTTGTTATACATGCCTTTTTATTCAGATATTGTTTTTTTAGCGTTAGAGAAGACATCGCATAATATTATATTGACATTTTCTCCTTTAAAAACATCTCTGATTAATTCTTGTCTTACTAAACTGAAAAAATTAACAACTTCTGGATTTAACCAAGAATCATCAGCAAGAATAAATTTTATATCTATATCATTTTCAACCTTCCTAATTGTCACATCGATAGGTGTATCACTACCAAAGAATTCTATTTTGAGTAAATAGTTACCAAGTGTTTTTGCATTTTCTTCAGTGGCCTCATATTCATAGTAAACAAATTGATCGTTACCAAAATCAACTTTGGTTTCGCCTAGTAAATTAACGCCAATTAAGACACCAATAACTAGCGGAAGAAGTAACAAAGAAATACCAGTTGTACGCCAATTTGAATAAAAGGACCCTTTCTTTTCGTCGTGTGCATTTAGGTCACTTCCAATTTTGTAATTAGCAAATAAATAGATAATCCCGACTTGGATAAGTTGAATTAAAACACCAGGTATTTTATCAGCCATTGGTATCTTGATTAGTGAAAAGATAATTATTGCAAATGACACAACTCCCAAAATATACGTTTGCAATACCTCGTCAGAACGTCCAAGTTTTTTTAGATTGGATGCTAAAAAAAATGACCCTGCTATAATTGATCCCATACCAGTAGCTATGTTTATAGATTTTTGAGAGTACAGCTTGTATTCTGGATATTTTTCATCCATGGATTGTCTTAAACTTTCATTCATATAATTCCCTTAATTTGATTATTTTACTTGGCGTGTATAACAATTTTATTATATAGTTTTCTACAAAAATACATAATACGTCAGCGCAAAAAAACTATTTTTCCAAATACTATGCAAATGGTGTTGTTATGTGGAAAATTTGGTAACATATCATTCCCACACGCGTGATATTTGGAAAACAGATATCCCCACAATAAATAAACTGAAGGGCCCAGGCTGCATCTCAAATCGCCAGGGTTAAGATATCCGGAATTTTGATGCGCCAGCGTATTTGTAAGGGCGGATTTGCAAAAAACGGATAATGAGTAAGATAATGAAAAAGATAGAGGTTGACCCGGGTTGCTCCATCAACCCCTAACTTTTTGGGGCTGCTGCTTCCATGCGTATAAATCTCTATACCAGGCCTTTCTTGTAAAGCTCAAGGAAGCGTTCCTCTGCATCGGCGGTACCGATCAAGACGATATCTGCGTCTGCCGGTAGTGTTTGGGAAGGATTCGGTGCGATCTCCATGCCTTGTCCGGTGCGGATTGCCACCACGCTGCAGCCGGACTTTTCGCGGATGGCGCAATCTGCGATAGTCTTGCCGGCCAGATCGGCCGGTACTGGCACCTTAAACAGATCCAGGCCCTCTGCAATCATCAGGATTTTGCTGCGCTGGAGCAGGTTAATGATTGAGCTCGCGCCCATGGACGCGTAAGACAGCACCATATCCGCTCCGGCGCGATGCAGTGTCGCTACGTTGCGTTCGTGGGTGGCACGGCTCAGGATCTGGATGTCCGGGCGAAGCTGCCGGCAGTAGATGGTAAGATAGACATTCACGTCGTCGTCATGGGTCGTAATAATTACAGTGGAGGTTTTTCGGATACCGGCCTTTTCGAGTACGGCCAGGTCGGCGGCGTTTCCGAGTACGTACTTCTTCTTATCGCGAATGCGCTCGGGAAGTAATTCTACAATGCGGTAGTCCACATCCCGTTGCATCAGACCTGAAGCAGTCGCACGGCCCACACGTCCTCCGCCCAGGATCACTACAGGCGCGTCCGTAACGTTGTAGATGGTGAAGAGCCCGTTGTAGCGGAACAGATGCTCCTTCGAGCCCACCAGTACCAGCACCGTGTTGTCGTTGATCATGGTTTCGGGCCGGGCAGATTCGAAGCGACCCCGCTCCCAGACGCCGGCCACGGTGACCCCCACATTTTCGCGCAGTCGGCTCTCCCGAAGCGTCTTTCCAACCAGTGGCGTTCGGTGTGTCGTCGCCTCGGCGATCAGCAGCTCATCAAATTCTCCGATAACGTGTGCCATCGCGTCGCCGCCAACTGTACGCCTGGCAAACGACTGGCCGATCTTTTCCGCGAGACGAAGCACATGGCTGCTACCGGCAAGCTTCAGAATATCCACCGAGGCCTCGTCCTTGGCCGAGGTGATGATAGGCAAATCTTTGGCAAGTCCCCGCACCGTGAAGGCCACATTAGTATTTGTGGCATCGCTGGCGGTACTGGCGACAAGAGCAGCCGCCTCAACGCGTGTACGTGTCCAGGTCTCCGGATCATCAAGATCGCCCACCACCACGTTCAGCCCGAGGTCGTGCAGACGCAGCGCGTCATCCACCTCAGATACCAGCAATGCATAAGGGTAGTGGTACTGCTCCAGACGGCGGATTAAGGCACTCGTTACGGCATCGTAGTTTGTGAGAAGCACATGGCCCTTCATATAGGCCGGAAGCCCGCGCGGCGCACGAGCGGCGGCCTGCGCATTCATCCAGGGCTGGTAGAAGAATTCGATAAAGGTAAAAGGGAGCAGTACGAGCAGGAAAGTAGTTCCCGATAGCAATACAACGATCGAGAAAAGACGACCGATGTCCGTATGGAAGGTAATATCCCCGAAGCCAAGGGTTGACATCACCGTAAGTGTCCAATAGAAGCCGGTGATCCAGGTGTGGTCCTGTCCCTCCCGCAACATCAGTATATGAAACAGTACGGAGTAGACGGTGATCATCGCTACGAGTACCAGAAAGAAACGAACCAGTACACGCAGATTGCGACGGCCGCGGCGGCTGCCGACCATTGCCATGATCTCTGCCGGGAGTGCTTTCAGCATCGGACCTCTTCACGGCGGCTCCGGGGAGTCGCCGTCTGGATAGTTTCTATTCCAAACGTGCAATTTAGCGTGAGACTACATGAATGATTTTGGTGGCCGCTGGTAACCTGAAGTCGTAAACTTTCAATCATCTTTGTTTTATACCCATCTTTATAAATTTTGTATTCCCTATATGTGTAGTAACATTATTAAGTAGTTTTATTGAAAATATAAAATACCCGTTTACAAAACAGTTTTTCGATTGGAGACGACCACATTGCCAACCGAGATATCGCCTTTTTACGACAGGGCCGCCGTTACACTTACAACCAATTCCAGCTCGCTAGTGTTAAATTAACGATGGTTAGCTTAAGCATAGGCCGGCTTAGTCCTGCCCGCAACGCCAGCGCCGAGCTCTTTGCGCAGACAAACAGAAGCAGGAGAGCGAGTATTATATGTGCGGGGTTAACGATCATGCTTTAAGCTTAATTGGAAAACTATATTATTGGTATTGCTGTTGGAAAATTACAACGAATAAAGCAAATAGAAATATTTATTTTAGAGTTGTGCTCCTTAGCGCTGAACTAACCTACGCGAAATGCTGCATGTTCTTCAAACCGAAAATCACCATCCGGCAGGAGCGTCCGAGTTAAGTGATTTGTTATGCCATAGCCAGTCGTGTGAGCATGTTTAACGCACCAACAACATTTTACGACTTTGTTCAAACGAACCAGCATTTAGTTTGTAAATATAAACTCCACTTGCTAGATCAGATGCATCTAAAGTAACAGAATGCTTTCCAGAATTTTGGTTTTGATTCACTAAAGTTTTTACTTTTCTACCGGAAATATCGTAAATATAAATTTTAACGTCGCTCTTAGTTTCTAATTCATATTCAATAGTCGTTATTGGGTTAAATGGATTTGGATAATTCTGATATACTATTGTTTTTGGAATCGAATTAAATTGAGCATTGATAAGAGAGGGAATTTCTAAACCATATTTTATAGTGGTTGTAACATGATGGTTTATATTATCTATATAGCTTAAACCTGTTACATAAATATCGCCATTTTTATCTAAGAATATATCATCCGCCCCATCGTTTTCATTAATCATATTATCATAATATACCTTTGAAAGTAAATTTCCATCAGCATCGTAGGCAAGAGTAATAAAATCTCCTTGTCTATTATTAGTCCATGTAGTACCAGTAACAATTATTCTATCACTTGAATCAATTGATAATCCCCTTGCTTCATCCCATCCATTTCCAGTCCCATTAAACCTTCTCATCCACGAGAAAGACGCATCATTGTCGTATTTAACAAGTACTATATCATAGTCTGTTGCATATTTTCCACGACCACAAACATAAATATTTTTTTGTGAATCCAGAGCAATAAAAAATGAATCTTCATTATCAGTATCATCAAAATAAAGTTCATTTTTTATAATGCCGTTAGAATTTAATTTGAGAGTAATAAAATTTGTATAATTATTATTATCAGATGATTTGCCCGTAATTAAAATATTATCTTTATCAACTATTAAATCCAAACCATTGTCATCATTATTTCCTATACCATTATATAAATGGGCAAAAATTTCTAAGCCACTGGAATCAATCTTAGATAAAAAGATATCATAATTATTTACACTATCATTCCATGCCATACCCGTGATGTATACATTTGATTTATCATCAATTTCAATGTCGGAAACTTGACTGAACCCTATTTTATCTTTGTCTAGACTGTATTCCCAAAGTAATTTTCCGCTTGCGTCAAATTTAAATGCACTAACTTTATTATTAGATTTTCCTGTCAAAAAGATATTATTTGAATTATCAATCACAATTTTTTTTATTGAAACATATAAGCTGTCTGAACCATTATACTTCCAGGAAAGTACACCATTCCGACTCATTTTTGCTAAAAGTATATTGGTATATGTGCTTTGATTAGAAATATTACCTGATACTAATATATCCCCAAGATTATCAATCGTAATTGAACTACCGGTATCCCATGAATTAGTTGAACCATTAAATAAAACATTCCATTTTTCTTTTCCATTAACATCGTACTTAACTACAAATATATCATCACCATTATCTTGAGAAAATGTTGTTCCAAGGATATAAACATTACTTGAATCATCAACAACAATATCATTTACAAAAGAAATGGAATCGGGTCCATAAAATTGCGAAATCCAGTGCGTTTTGAAATTTACTTGTGAGAAAATAAAAGAAGCACTTAAGATAATAAGCCAATAAATCCTTTTCATAGTAAATCCATTATTTTATAAAAAACTATAGTGTTTTGTATTTTCAATACTAAAAGTCTTTAAACGAGTCAAGCGGCGATAACGGTTAATTATCCCCCAACCCAAAGACAAACGCCGCGCCAATAGAGTATACAGTGATATATTGGGAGATCGAAACGCCGGGATAAAGTTCAAAATACTCGCTTTTGCCCATTTTAAATAACAGGGGCAGACGCAGCGCAATCCCTGAACTCCCCGCAACATACTGTCCCTGCGCGTGTCTTGATGTACTCATAAAAGAAAAAGCATAGGCGAATGTCGGCATTAAGCTAAGGTCCTCTTTTAAATCAAACTTTTTAGAAACGCCCGCCACCACCTGAAAACCGGCCAAATTATTACTCTCTGTGGACTTGCCGATGGTATAGGCGAAAGATGCGAATGGCGCCAGCAATCTATCCTGTTTGTCTTTACCGGGATGAAAACGGACAAAAGGGATAATAAGCTCCAATACATCACCGTTTTCATCAACGTGGGTCTTACTATAGGCCAGACCGACCTCGCCGGTTCCCGTCGGAGTTATGCCAAGTTCAGATACAAATGTTCCGGAAAGCTTACCCAGCGCAAGCTGTCCACCGACGAGTATGCCCTTTTCCCCCTTCGAAAGCACATGACCCTGACAAAGCACAATCGACGGAATAACGATTATCCACATTAAGCTTTTCATTTCACTTCTCCTTGTGCATTTGCATGAATAAATCCTTTTTACACCACCATCTCATTCCAGGCATTCCTGCGGATCACCCGCTCGATGTGGGCATAGTGGTGGCGGCTGTGCCAGGCGTAATGACCCAGCAGCTCATCCAGACGCAGGGTTTGCTTCTTTTCAGGATTGGTGAGCTTGCGCGCCCAGTCTTTTTGTGAAAGGGAGCGTAAAAGCAGCACCCAGCGCTTGTGGATGGCCTCTATCATTTCCAGCGAAACGGCAACCGGCGCCATCCTCGCATCGGGCAGCTGGGCCCATCTGTCCTGGTCATACACTTTAATGACCGGCGCGTCTTCCGTCAGCGCCCAGCGGAAACGGATATAGCTGTTGGCATGGCTGTCCGCCACATGATGCACCACCTGGCGCACCGTCCATCCGTCCGGACGGTAGGGGGTATTTAGCTGCTCTTCATTCAGGCTTTTTACAAGGTCACCCAGCTCTTCGGGGAATCTCTCCAGCACATCAATCCATTCATTGATCTGCTGTCGGCCAATTTTCCCGGGCAGATCGTCTCTGCCAACTGGGTAACGCAGGAATTCAAGGTGTTCTTCGTTCATGGCTCCTCCTTGTCAATGGCGCAGAGTTATGTCTTGCAGGGCTTTAAAGAAAGGTCAAAGATTGTTAATATTGTCGCGCAACCTTATACCATTCTATCCAAATCTACACAACGAAATCAGAAGAGTCGAACCAAAATGAACCTGCTACCTGCATTTTCCGATATTGAAAAAGCGCACCGCCTTATATCCGGACATATTCATCGTACGCCGGCGCTCACCAGCCGTTATTTTGATAAGCAAACGGGGGCGTCACTTTTTTTTAAGTGCGAGAATCTGCAAAAGGTCGGGGCCTTTAAAATACGCGGTGCAACGAATGCCGTATTCTGCCTTGATGAGTCCACGGCTAAACGGGGCGTAATTACCCATTCATCGGGAAACCACGGCGCGGCACTGGCGCAGGCGGCACGCTGGCGGGGCATCAAGGCCTGGGTGGTGATGCCGGAGACGGCGCCGGAGATAAAGAAAAAGGCGGTGGCTGCGTATGGCGCGGAGATTGTTTTCTGCCAACCGACGCAGCAATCGCGCGAGGAAACGGCCAATGCCATCATCGAAAAAAGCGGCGCGGAGTTCATACATCCTTACGATGATGTGCGGGTGATAGCGGGGCAGGGCACGGCGGCGCTGGAGCTGTGGCAGCAGATGGATCGCCACATGGACCTGTTTATTGCACCGGTGGGCGGCGGCGGATTGATGAGCGGCAGCAGCATCACACTGGCGGCATTGAGCCCGCAAACAAAGCTTTTTGCCGGGGAGCCGCAGCAGGCCGATGATGCCTTCCGTTCTCTGCAAAGCGCTGAACGCCAGCCGGCCACAAACAAAGACACCATCGCCGATGGTCTAAAGACGTCCTTGAGTGAACGCACTTTTACCTGCCTGCGGCAGCACGACGTTCAAATCATCACGGTAAGCGAAGAAGAGATCGTCGAGGCTATGCGCACCTTTTGGGAAAGGACTAAGCTTATCATCGAGCCGTCGTCGGCCGTGCCGCTTGCAGCGGTTTTGAAGAAAAAGGAGATTTTTGCGGGCAAACGCGTGGGTATCATCCTAAGCGGCGGCAACGTGGATGTGACGAGGCTGCCATTTTGAGGGTGCAAGTTAATGTAGACGCATCAATAAGTAATTTTTATAATCCGTCTGATTTTCCAGCTTATATTTATAGTGCCTGTAAAAGGCGTAGAGCGGTCTTTTGAGATAGTTCTGATCGCTTGTAAAAGACAATTGCTCTGAATAAATCTTACCGGCTGTTGTTTTTTTTAATTCATTTTTATGAACAAGCACCTTTAAGATTATTTCCGCTGTTACAAGAACAGGTATATCCGGGGAAAACTTTCCGTCCAGATCCTTTTTTAATTCATCTCGCCACAAAAGAGCGTATTCCGTCCATACCTTATTTTTTGAGGTCTCTTCTTTGAAATAATTTCTGGCGAGATTTTGAACATAGATATTATCCAGACTATAGCCTAAACACTTCAGGTTTTGCATGACTGATTTAAAAAAGGGCGATTTTTCATTTTCTTCATTTGTTTCTTTATCTAGCCCAAACACTACTCTATATTGACCGTTATTTTTCTTAAAAGTTGGATCTGCCCCAACAATAATTGCCTTAATGGGTCCTTTTCCGTGGTAGGGTTTTGGTAGTAATTGCGTAGGATAATAGTCATCTGGATAACGTGATTGAATGAAATCGCAGATTCTTTTTTCGGCCAAAGTCATGATTACTCCATACCTATTTAGTCGCCTATTCGATAAAGGTGAATTTCCACCTTTGAATTATTTGGCGCGATTATTCAATGTAATCTCACTCTTCCATTGCCCGTTTTTAATGAGATGCTTTACGCCCGCCACATTGTAGCTGCCGCTAAAAACGGCGCTTAAGTCTTTAAGTTGCACCGTCGATCCGGGCATAATCTGCGCCGTGCCCGCTAAAGATACTGTACCGTGAACCGTGCTGTCATTTTTGCTTAGATCGAATTCTCCAAAATCAACGCCAAGTGTCAGTTGGTAATCATCTGTGGACGGACCCGGTTGCCCGGAAGAGGTCTTGCAGACAATCTCAAATATAAGGCCGGCCTGCGCGCCGTCGCTGCTAAACAGGCGCTGCGATTCAATCGTGCCGCTAAAAAGCGGGGTCAGTTTATTGTCATCATATCCGGCGCGTATGTCGATGTTGGCACCCAACGGCATTTTTTTGGGCGTCCTGAAATCCGGCTCAACAAGAATGTCATCGGGCACAATGCGCAACAGTGCCTGTCCCGGTTGATCGACTGAAACCGAAGTTTGAATGGATTCGACCAGAATGGTTTCTTCCAGGGTGGTCCCGTTTATCCGGATATCGAAGGAGACAACCGTTCCTGGCGGTGTGATATTTTGGGCATAGCAGGAGTGGGCAACAAACAGGGAAAATACAAATACTAAGGTCGGGCGGGTAAAGCTATTGGTAAGAAACATGATTGAAATTCCCGTATTGTGTTTTGAATACAGACTCCAGGCAAACGCCGGAACATAAGCGCGAAAGCGGATTAATCAAAATGGCGCTCCATTTTCAGGAAGACGCGATAGGTATTGCCATGATTGTCGCGGGCGATGCCGCTGCCGTTTTTCTTCGAATTGTCCACCTTGTAGAAAACAATGTCGATCATCGTGCCCTCATCGCCAACCAGGATGGCCGTGCCTACAGGTTCGGCGCCGGATTGCTTACCAAAGCCATACTCTTCGGCAATGGAACTATTGTAAAATTTGTCTATCTGCCTTGGGAAACGCCGCGCGCCGTAAATATGGTATTCGCCTTCATAGTATTCAGGGATCGAATCCGGCTGCTCTTTGGCCATGTAGATCACGCCCTGGTTGGCTTCCGGCTCGGAAAGTTCCAGGTGCAGGATGCGACCGTTTTCGCGGCCGTACAAGCGCATGGTGTTAACATAGGTCGGCAGGCAGGCCGTAACAGAAAGCGACAAAAGCACCAGCGCGAAGAGAATGGATTTTAATTTAAGGGACATTTTAGACTCCGTTAATTAGGATAGCCTGATGACGTTAAAATAATACGGAGCAGGGACAAAGAAGGCAATCTAAATATGACAACAGAAATTAATTAATTTCAACATTATTGCCGCGCAAGCCCCATAAAACGATTACCGATACGGCAACGATAGCCAGTGACAAAGAGATTAATCCAAAGCGGATGATATTTTCCTGCCAGACAGCGCCGCTAAATTCTCCGCCGGCAATTGGCATCATCTCCGCTCCTGCACCCCAGGCGGCGGCAACAAAGGTGGTGGCCCAGTTGACGAATGTACCGAATAAAGCCAATCCGTAAGCCCATTTTAGGGTTTTTTCAGCAAGCTGCAATTTGGGCCAGACCAGGCCGAGCAGGACAAGCAGCATACCATTCAGCGTACCTTCCAGGTGACTGGAAAGACCCATGCGCGGGTTTTCCATAGCCGGGATGGCGAAGCCCGTTAACAAACCAAGCAGAAAAAGCAGCATGCCGTAGCGCAGCAGCTTGCGGCCAAGGGTGTGTGACGTATTGTTCATTGTGTTCCTTGAGATGACGAAATTGAATAATCGACCATATTGCATGTCTTACTATGGATAATATTTATAAATGTCTCTTCGATGCAACACTCTCTCAAAAATCAACTCATCACCTTCTTGCTTTAGACCAACACGATAATTTCCAAATCTGATTTTATAGTAGGCAGGATATCCCTTAAGCCTTTCGATTTTTTTCAATTCAATAACCGATGTTGCTAGGGGAACGTTATTAAATACGTATTCTTCAATCTTCTCGCGGGTTTGTAAAGGGATTTTAGCAAGCTCTTTTAAAAACTTCTTTCTATAAACAACCTTCAAGATTTCTTCATCTTTTTATAGTATTCGTGGGCATCTGACAGACTGAGTTTGTCCTCATCATCGTTCTCGTTTATAAGCTTATAGAGGGCGTAGTTTTCCAACGCCTCTTCAATTTTATTAAATGTTTCAATGTCGAGTTGAACGGCTACCGTCTTGTTGTTTTCATCAACTATATATTTCTTTTTTATAGATTTCATATGTCCTCCGTTTAGCTCTCAAAATAAGATAATTTAGCAGTGGCCACAATTTCGGCGCTACGCTGACAGCTATCGTTAAGCATTCCTTGAACTGACCCACTCCCGCGCGCTTTCCATATCGCCAAAGCCTTTGAATTTCCAGCTGGAGTTAAGCCGTTTTGAGATATCGATATATTTTTCCAGCTTGTCGATTATCTCATCATCCGTAGCCACATAGGCTACTTTGATGTTTTTGAGTAGGGTTTCCGCCCCGAGGTCGTAAGCGGCAGCTTCCCGGATATTGCGTTCTTCCCACTCCACGCCGGTAACGCGCGACGCATCGATGATCTGGAAGCGGGTACGGTCGCTGCGTTCATCGCCGTAAAATTCATCATTGGCCATGGAGATTTCCTGGGCCGTGACATAATCATAAAACTCCCAGATAATGCCGTTGGGCTCCCACTTGGTTTTGTAGGGCATGGCTGTTTCTCCTTAATTCTGGTCTGCGAATGTTTCTCGGCGAATTTTGGAAAAGAAAAACCTGAAAACAATAATAAATCCTATTTTATGTTTAATTCCCCACAAATAATCCGGTCCCGCATAGATCTGATTTATAGTTCCAGCAGTTCTTTTAGCTTAATAAGCGCTTCTCTTCCATAAAGCGGCACAATAATTTGCGTGCCCTTTTTAAAAGGCTTTCCGGGGTTAAATCCGCATTCTTCCAAAGCATGTGCTATTTCACGACATTCAGCATCGGACTTTGCCACAAATCGTATCTCATAGCCCTTTTTATATTTTTGCTTGTCCGTTTTTCGGCGGTTTTCATTTGGCAAACGCATATAGGCGTTTGCATTAAGATAATAGTTTATGATCTTTAAGGGTTCTCTAAGGTTTTTCATATCCGAACAATTAATTTTAAAGCGGAACTTCTGGCATAAGTATTATCTCGTTGTGATTTTCTTTTCGTGCTGGAGATAAATGATTCTAATTCCTCATATCTTCAGGGTTGGGTCTAAGACTCTTCCCATAAATAAGATTGCGCCGCTTCTTGCGTCTCTGAGTATATAAATAAAAGGATGGTCAGCTTTAAATATAATTTTTTTTGGTTCCCAATCATCACTAATAAACCTGTCCATTATAACTGCTGTTACTGCGGCGGCCTCTGTGCCTTTTTCATTAACCTCGATAATGGCTTTTTGCAAAACGGACCTTACAAACAGGTTCTCTCCTTTATCTTCATACATTGCTCTAAAATCGGCATAGCCTGGAAAAAAGGCATAGGTTATACCAAGTGATTGTAAATGGCTGTTCATTGAGATTTCCCGTTCGATTTCGAATTTTGGAAGATATACCAAGACATTCTGTTCTTTTAAGTCGGATAGGATATTATTAAATTTTTTGAAGGTTAAATTCTTTTCCATTTCCTTAAAGTCAGAAACAGACCTGGGAAGGACTATGTCCAAAACAAGTTCTCCGCCTTTGTAAGGCATTTCCAATACCTGAAACTCTTTGTTGCTTGCGTATTTGTAAGTTGCAGCATTTTGCATGAACATAGCATCGACGTTTTCGTGATTTAGCAGTGTAAACTTATTCTCTTTAGTATCTTTATCTTTAAACTCATATTTCCACAAACCCTTAAAATAAATGGCGCTGGTTAATACGACCAACGAGTTTTGAATGTCTTTTGGGTTTACAATACTTTTGATTTTCTCTTTAGTATTCTCAGAAGCCCAGGTATTGATAGTCTGTGCATCTTTTAATTTAAAAATGGAATTATTATAAATAGCATTCATGTTTTCGATGTAGGAAGGCAATAATTGAAATTCTGGTTTTATCCACACTGCGCTGGCCAATGATAATTCCAGGTCGCCATCTTTTTTCGCATAGCTGCTTAATCCATCTTGGAGGTCACTCAAGTCCAAATGAAAATCTCTATCATCATCATCAATACCAAATGCCTTCTCAATTTCTTCTGCCGTTGTACCTTGTGCTCCCGGATAAAGTAAGCTAAAGGCCGAAGAGATACTAAAAGGTGAAAAAACCACATTGCCATTTTGTGTCTGTGATATTGAAGAATAAAGCTTAAAAGCGAATTCATTAACGTTTTCAACAACTTCATCTTGGGCGTATGCAGGAATGGCTATTGTTAAAGATAGCCAAACGGATGCTAAGCACGATAAATAATATTTGTACATAGTATAATCTCCTTGCGAGATAGTACAATCATTGTTTAGGGTAGAGCTTTTAGCAGGTAGTTATCATACCTCATTCAAATACAATCCATCCTCTTCAATGCGTATCAGCTCTTTGCGGTACAAAACCCCGATGGCTTTTTTAAAAGCCTTCTTACTCAATTGCAGAACACGCTTAATCTCTTCGGGATCACTTCTGTCGTGCAGCGGTAAATAGCCCTTGTTCTGGCGTATTTTCAGCAGGATGCGCGCGGCGTTGGGCTCCACGGCCTCCGGGCCTGGCTTTTGCAGAACCACGTCTATTTTTTTATCAGGACGAATGTTTTTGATGTAACCGCTTAGTTTTTCCCCGGGCCGGATATTTTGATGCAGGTCTTCTTCAAAGATCAGGCCGCCATAGCGGTTGTTGATGATCACATTCATACCCAGGTCGCTTTTTTCCCAGGCCAGCAGGTCTACTTTTTCGCCAGGCTCCAGGTCGATCTGCTCGTTTTCCAGGAAACGGCGCACGCGGCTGCTGGCGGCCAGGCGGTCGCTCTGCTCATCAAGGTAAACGTAAACCAGGTGCGATTCGCCGCGGCGCATTTTGCGTGCCTGTTCTTTAAAGGGTACAAACAGGTCTTTCTCCAGGCCCCAGTCCAAAAAGGCGCCGTGGCGGCTGGTATCTTTCACTTTCAGGTAAGCAAATTCATCGCGCTGCGCCAGCGGCTTTTGCGTTGTGGCCGTAACCCGGTCTTCCGAATCGGTAAACAGGAAGACATCGATCGTATCTTCCAGCCGCAGATCATCGGCGACGTATTTTACCGGCAGCAGCACTTCATTGCCTTCGGCATCCTCAAGGTAGGCCCCGTGCCGCGTAGCGCGCTTTACGGTCAGGCGGTTTATTTTTCCGAGATTGAGCATAGCTATTTTTCTTTCTTAAAAACGAAAATATATATTAATGCGGAAAATGAAAAGTAGCATCTCAGGTAAAAATAGAAAAGAAGGCCCGGGCTGCCAGACCCGGGGCAAAGATTTATTCAAATTGATTTAACATCATCCGGCTATTACGGTTTTTTTAGATGCCCTGTAATTCTTAATGATAATAATTGCTGTGCCAACCACCCCGGCAACAAGCAAACCCGTATCTTCATAAATCGTAAAATTTAGCGCGGCGCCAAACCCGATAATTGACCAAATAAGCGGAATAATCAATAATCCGGTCGGCACTTTATTTTTTGCAAATAAAAACAGTCCAAACGTAAAGATTGTGGTCGGGCAAGGCAGTCCGAAAGTCGGCGAATAAGGATAAGCATGACCCAGATTATGTCCCAGTATCGGATAGGCTATCAAAGCATAAAACAGAAAAAGAATCCCCGCAACGTTATACCACGTTTTTTGAAATCTGAAAGTTATTTCTCTACCCGCAAAAGCATAATATCCCAAAAGGATGCCCTGTAAAATAAATAAGGCCCCAAAAAGATAGGCGGCATTGTTTATGGATGTGAAAAAGGTCAGATGGTAGGCAATTCCCATCCATAACCACAAAAATGATAAATAGCCCAAAAGTGTTTTTCTTTTAATGTGAGAGTCCGTGAAAAGAAGATAAACGCACCAAAAGGCAAGTATGTTGAAGAGAATCTGGATCGGAAAAAAAGCTTCGTTATAGAACTTAATAACGTCTAAAAATTGTTCGGTTGAGAAAGGAATCTGCATTCGGCCTCCTCAAAGACGGCTATGAAGATTGCAGGTAATAACCGTCTTATTGCTTTTTGTCCATGCGGGGCCTGTCAAAGAAGATACAAATTGAAACTGCCTCAGAAAAGTACCGGAAAAGAGTCCGGAAGAGCTGTTTGTTTAAAACAAAAAAGGCGGGAAAATCCCGCCTTCGGTAAATGCTATTTCTATTTAAGACGCCCGTTCATTTCATCCCGAAAGTCTTATTCTTCTCCTGTTTCTCTTTCTTCAATTTATCTTCGGTTGCCTGCTTCTTGTCTTTTTGCCGTTTCTTCTTGTCCTGGTCTTTCTTGCCTTTGTCGCCCATGTCCATCTCCTCCCTAATTTAAGTGAAGTGCGAACCGAGCTGTTTTGCGGGAATGTTCGCGGCTCAATATACACTATTTGCAACCGGAGTGGGTACAAAAGTTTTTTTCAGTTGCTCCTAACCCGTCGTACGCAAACCGCCGGCGATAGCATTGACCGTCAAAAGCAGTTGCGGCAGCAGCTTCTGTTTTTTGGCCTCCGAGCTGTCGCGCCATTGACGCAACAATGCTATCTGCTGGCGGTGCAGTTTAACCAGCCCCTGCTGGCGTAAAGAGAGGATGTTGTGCACGTTGGGGCGCTTTTTCGACAGCGGACCATCGTAAATCTTTTCCAGCATCTCGCGGGTTCGATCGTATTCACTTTCGATCAACTTCATGACGCGCCCGCGCAGGGCATCATCTTCCACCATGGCGGCATATTGACGCATAATTTCCTTATCGGCCGTGGCGATACTGGTGGCGGCGTTGCTGATGATATAGTGCAGAGGCGACCAGGTAAAATTCTCCCTGCAAACTTTTTTAAAATTGTCAGGATCGTTTTCATTAAGCCATTTCAGGGCAGTGCCGACACCGTACCATCCCGAAATGTAAAAGCGCGCCTGGCCCCAGCTGAATACCCACGGTATGGCGCGCAGGTCGGCGATGGTTTGCTGCCCCGTGCGTCGCGCCGGCCTCGATCCGATGCGGCTGGACTCGATGGCGTCAATCGGCGTAGCCTGGCGGAAAAAGGCGACAAAGCCATCCGTTTTTAGCAGATTCTCATAGGTCTCGCGGCTTTTGTCGGCCAGCTTGTCCATAACCCCTTCCAGCGGATTGACTTCCTTTTTGCCGAATTGGTGGCGCAGGGTGGCGCCCGTTACGCCGGCCATTAGCAGCTCCAGGTTGTACGCGGCATTCAGGCGGTTGGCATATTTCTGGGCGATTGTTTCACCCTGCTCGGTTAGACGCAAATCGCCGGCAAGCGACCCGTGGGGCAGGGCGTTAATAAAGCGATGCGTGGGTCCGGCGCCGCGGCTTATGGTGCCCCCGCGCCCATGGAAAAAGCGAATCCGTACCTTGTGTTTTTCACCAATTTGCGTAAGCGCTTCCTGGGCGCGGTACAGGCTCCACAGGCTGGCAAAGATGCCGCCGTCCTTGTTGCTGTCGCTATAACCGACCATCACCTGCTGCACGGGACGGTCCAGTCCCTGTCTCTCCTTTTGCAGTGCCAGGCTGCGCTGCGTCATCGGGTGCGACAGGAAGGCATCCAGTATGTGCGGCGCCTGCTGCAAATCATCGATTGTTTCGAACAGCGGTACCACCGGCAGTTGACAGACCATGCCCTCTTCGCTGTGCGACGCCAGGCCTACTTCGCGCGCCAACAGGTAAACCACCAGCAAATCCGAGAGGCTGCGTGTCATGCTAACGATCAGCGCGCCGAGCCCATCCGTACCATGAAGGTCAATGTGTTCCGTAACCACGCGATAGCAGCTGAGTACCGCGTCGGCCTGTGCCTCCAGCTTCATATCGGGGCGGGTAAAGGGGCGCGGCGAGGCCAGCTCGAGGTTTAAAAAATCGACACGTTGCGCTTCAGTCCAATTTTCAAAATCAGCGGCATGCAGACCGGAAACGGCCATAAGCTGACCCACGGCCTGATCATGAAAGCGGCTGTTTTGACGGATATCCAGCGACGCCAGGTGAAAACGAAACGTTTGCACGGATCGTATTACCGGGTCCACATCCATGCTGACAATACGCCCGGCTTTTACCTGCAGCAGGTCGCGGCGCAGCATATCCAGGTCTTCCAGCAATTCGCCGGCGGAACGGTAAACTTCCGCGGAATCAGCCGCGTTGTCCGGCGGCAATTGCGCCAGCATCAGGTTAACGGTTTGTCGCCAGGGCTCGTCGGGATTGCGCTGGATGGCTTGTTCGCCTTTTGGGCCAAGCAGACGCTCTTTGTTTTTGAGGTAATCGTTAAGTTCCCGCGGCGCAGCCTGCAGGTGATCGGACAAGCTGATTTTGACCGCCAGATCGGTCAGTTGCTGAGCCACCAATTGCAGCGCCGCCCGGCGCAGCTCGGCCAGCGTTTGGCGGGTTACATCCGCCGTTACCAGCGGGTGCCCGTCGCGGTCGCCACCAACCCAGTTGCCGAAAGAGAGTCGCGGCAGTCGTGCCGGATCGTCCAGCAGCTTTGCCTCAAACCCGGCCGACTGCCAGGCGTGGCGCAGACGCCGTTCCAGTTCCGGCAGCACCTGCGGAAAGGCATTGCGCAGGTAGTAGATGATATTGCGCCGCTCGGAAGCGACATCCGGTTTTTCAAGATATATTTCGCCGGTACGCCACAGGCGCTCCAGTTCGCCCTTGATCTCTTCGCGAATACCGCTTTGCTCAGAGGTCGTCCAGATCTGGTTTTCCCGTTTTACAAGCAGCAGGTAAAGGCGGCGGTGGTGTTCAAGCACGGTGGCGCGCTTGGCCTCCGTGGGGTGCGCGGTCAGCACCGGCTCCACGCGGATTTTATACAGGTTTTCGGCGATTTGCCTGCCGGAAAGTCCCAGTTTTTTCAGGCGCTCCAGGTTTTGCTCCCACAGCCCGGATACCTCGGCCAGGTTTCCCTGCTCCTCGATCTCGCGACGCATTTGCACGGACGCGTTTTCTTCCACCATGTTCAGCAGTTGAAAAGCAATGGAATAGGCCTGCGCCGTACGCTGCGGGTGGATCTCCATTTCCGATTCGTTCTCATTCTCCGGCCAGGGCAGATGACGGGCAAGCTCTTCCTCGCCCAGTTCTTCAAGCATCTCCCTGAAACAGCCCATCAGAAATTCCAGGTCAGATTGAATTTTTTCGAAATTTGCTTCCTGAAAGTTTTTAGCGGTCATTATTCCCTCAATATGTGTTTTATCTAAGATTTCAAGACACCTAATATAAGAAAGCGGTTGCATTAAAAAATAGTTACTTTGGCCGTCTTTTGTTTGAAAGCAAACGCAGTAAAAGCGATAAATATTTTTTAAAACGAAGAAATCGACATGAGAGTCAGCGGCGGGGATAATGCGGCTTTTGTATAATACCTTCGTCGCTTAGAAGTGGGGCAAGATTTTCGTCCTTTAGGACATCCGCAACTCTTATCGTATCGCCATTTAGTAGCGCGCTATTGGAGATCAGCCTTACGCCGTGGGAGTAATCCGCGTAGCGCGCCCCGTGCCCGTTGTACACCGGCTGGATGGGATCGCCCACAGCTTTGTGCCAGCCGTAGATGACGACCCGGTCAAAGGAGCGGTCACTGCTGTAAATTTTATTTGAGATGATGATATCCTTCTTATGCCCGGCCACAAGCGTCTTTTGTGATCGTTTCAATCCGCGCACGGCAAACTGGGTCTTTATGGAATCTGTATGTTGCCAAAATACGGGGACGGTGGTCATCGTGTCCGATGGCGCGATCGGCTGTGGTGTAAGTTTGATTTTGGCGGCTTCATAGATGAAGTCAACCATTTTAGAGGTGGGCAGCAGGCAGTCCAGCGTATCGGCCAGCAGTTGCGCCGACCCGGGTGTCAGCGGCGTGTAGAAATAGTCCTGCTCCGAGCCCACAGCCAGGTAATCATTTGTCGCGTAAAACGTGAGCGTGTAAATCCGGCCATCCAGCTCCTGCTTCACGGTAACGGGGCAGAAGCTGCGCGAAAAAGCAGGCACATTCCCGGAGAGAATTTCTTTTGCAATAGCTGCCTCGCGATCATTTAAAGGCAGTTTGCGAATCCGGCCGGCAAAAGCAGAACCGGAGACCGCGGAATCCGACCGCAGCGGTTTAGCGCGGAATAAAAGCTCGTGTTGTGCTTTGGTGAAACAGCCCGGCAAAATGAGAAGGGCCATGAGCAAAAACGCTTTTAGCAAATTAAACGCCGGACCGGCATAACCTGAACCCATGACTAAAACATACCACCTATATTGCAGTAAAATAGAAAGGTACTAAACCACAGGAAGCAAAGCATCATAACCGTAAAGTAAATCCTGCTAAATAGCGACCAGTGGTTCTTCCGCCACGCGGCAAAAGCGTTTAAAAGCAAAAACAGCCCGGCCACAACATAAAGCACAAAAAGCCAAGGATCAGGAAAACCGCCGATTGCTGCGCTGAAGTCGGGATAATTTCTAATCGCATATATCTGCAGGGCGGTTACGGCAAAAACCAGCAGAGAAAACAAAAAAAGAAGATAGAATGGCTTCGCGGGATTTAACACATTATCGTCCTGGCGCCTGAATAACTTTACAAACAGCGGTATCAAAACCGTTAAAAGCAGTAAACCCGGTCCCATGCCGGCTGCCAGCGTTGTAATCAGGGCGGACCTGAATTTATTTTCCTCCTGCCTGACGATAGACGAAGAGGCTCGTGTGGCATTTGCCAGGTAGATGATAGCATCGAACTGTGCGTCATATTGACCGAGTGGCGGTAACGAATCCTCTTGCGCCTGTTGCGCATATCCTTTTGTGTCCAGGAGTAGCATAGCGGCATCTCCAAAATGGCTTGAATCCGGAAACGCCAACTCGTCCCTGAATGCCCTGAGCGATACAGAAAGGGTTTTGTTGCCGCTTTTTGATGCCATTTGGCGGGCGTATTCGCCCAGTGTTTCTATCCCGTTGGGGCCAACACCATACATTGTGTGCGCGCCACCCATCTTAAAAACGGTTTTTGGCCCTGATTGTCCCGTTGCTGCGACATAGTCGGCGAGTCTCTCTTTCATCATCGTTTCGCGCATTTCAGGTGACACCTGCCTTGAAATTTCCCCGCGTTGACCGGCGCGCCAGGCCACGTATATTTTCATCGAGGTTTGCAGGTCTTCCAGGATTAGCGCTGCCTCGCTGCCGGTCTGCAGAGCAAACGCCTCTTGCAGGCGCTCCAGGTCCTGGTAATGGTCCTGACGCAGGTATTCGCCCATTTTAAGGCTGGCCTTTAAAGACGCGCCTCTCGCCAGCCTGGCAGCAGACATGTTTGGGGCAATCGTCTCCAACCGTTGAAAAGGGTGGATCGCGGTGATCATTTGATCAAGTCCCCACAGTGTTTGTGGGTTTTTTGTGGTATCATTGCGCAGGGTCGTCGCGATCAACTCCAGATCGCCGTTTGTATCGAAAGCCAGGGAGTGTGGATATTTTTGAATAAACGCGGACAAGCCGTCCTGTTCGATGCGCGAGGTTGTCCAGCGGTCAACCTCAAGGGCCAGGTGGTGGTAGCCTTCACCGTTTAAGCGATCGTATACGAAGGCAACAAATTGAGCGATGCCCTCAACGCCGTGCTGCTCGCCAAAAAGCAGAAACCGGCTTTCGATTCCTTTTGATAATACCCATTCCACGCCCGGTCCTGTGTATCCGGCGTCCGTTTGCTCAATCGGGTGCAAAAAGGGAAGTTCACTTGTGATCGTTTGCGCCACAGCTGATTGCACGCTGCCATACATCAATACTGCTGCAACCATCAAAAACCAGATCCTTAGCCTCATCAGTCATCCCCCGGAAGTTAGTCGTTGGGTAAAAAACGTGACAGGGTAAGGAAAGGCTGCTTAAAAAGCAAGCGCGGAGATCGCAGAAAATCCTACGGATTCCTTTTGTTATCCACGCTATTGGCGATGCGTTCAATAGCATTTACAAAGCGCAGTGCCAGCCACATAAAAAAGGCAATAATTATAAACGGAATGGCATAAGTAATAATCATTATTATTGGTGTCATAATACTTCTCCCTTTTGAACGGGGAGTAAGACGGATTCATGATAATACAGCACCCTTCCGGCACAATCAAATCGCGTGCCTGAGAACAAGCTGTATCGACATTTCCGGAAAATTTCCATATACGATAACAATTGCCGGTTTTTTGCGTCATAGGGCTGTCAAAAGCAAAAAGATGGAGAAAAAAAATGAAAACGCCCCTTATTACTTTGTATATCCTGTTAACACTCGTCTTAGTGTACGCCCAGGATCAGCCAACCATCAAATCAAATGTTCCTGTAATATCTGTTCTGGATGGTGAGAATTTTAGAAAAAACGCCTGGCGCCTCGCGCCGGAATTTAAACCGGATGTGTACCAGGCTGACCTGATCAACGGGAAAGCACATAAAGTCGTTTTTATTACGGACGTCGATTCTATTGGATTTGAGGTGGAGGAAGGCAAAACCTACAATTTTATCATTGAGTATGATGGGAAGTTATGCTACACGCAAATTATTGGGAAACGCTTTATACCGGCTGCCGTTTTCGATGAAGATTACCAAAGCATTCACCGTGGAAAGATCGATATACAGGTTCCTGAAGTTTATGAACTGGTCAATGTGGCGTTCGCCTTAACCGGGCTGGGTCAAAAAAACAGCAATTATGTATATCAAAACTCACACTATTATAAAAGCATGCGTGAATGGTTTGACCCGTTTAAAGAACACAGCCTGGTCACCAAATTGGATTCCCTGTTTAAAAGCAACAGCGGCTTTTATGCCTCGATAAAGATGAACGGCAATGCGTTTGTGTTTGATGACAACGATAAAATCATTCAAAGCAAAATATATGATCGTACCGGTTTTGCCGGAAATCGTAATAATTCGCTGCGCCCTTATCTTGAAGATATGCAGTCCTTCGCCGACGCCAGCGGTTTCCGCAACTTTTTTAAAAACCATCATTCCATATATGAAAATCAGATCGCTTTTTACCGTGATACGGCAGATGTCAGGGAAATGGAGCGCTGGCTGAGCAGCCACTTCCCCGAAGCAGATCCATACGATTACTATAACATCATCTTTTCGCCGCTGGTCTCTTACAACCAGTCGGTTACGTGGTTTGAGAGCAATGGCTTCCGTGAATTGCAGCCACACGTCAATTTCCCTTACCCGGCCGATTTCCGCGGTGGCTCCTGGGGGAGACTTTCTAAGCAATCGGAACGCATCTTCCGCGGCAATATTGTTTTTACCGAGCTGAACCATGGTTACATCAACCCGGAAGCAGACAAATATTTTCAACGTGTGGCAAAGGCCGTCAGCAACCGCGCCAAGTGGGTGGAGAAAAGCCGGCCCGACGATTACTATGGCGGCAATGCCGTTTTCAATGAATATTTAAACTGGGGGCTGGTGTGCCTGCGCTTTATTGATTACGCGCCGGAGGAAGAGCACGAAAAAATGTTTGACCGCGTGGAACGGATGATGGTTAGAAGCCGTGGCTTTATTATGTTTGAACAGTTCAACGGCTATCTGACTACATTGTATAAAAACCGTAAAGCCGGACAAACACTGGCGGATCTTTATCCGCACATTATCAGCTGGTTTGAGGAGAACAACGCTATATAAGGGCTGAGCCTTTATTTATTTACTGATTATTCCAGCGAGCGCTTCAGCGACTGTAAGGTAAGCCGCCTCTCCTTGTTGGCAATCTTCTGAACCAGTGGTTTGAACAGCTTGAACCAGCCAAATAAACGGCCCTCCGCATGGTGGATCACTTTGGTCTTTTGCGGACCAAGCTTCTGCAGCTCGTAGCCCGGCCAGCCTTCCATCATTTTGGAACCAAACAGTCGCGCCCAATAGTGAAATACCACCTTGCGCGGCTTTTCCATTTCGCTGACCTCGCCTTTTATCTTACCCATTTTGGTGATGTCCATATAGGTTGTCCCTTGCGCTACGGGTCCATCGGATTCCTGGCGGCAGGTGATAAAGATGCCATTTTTAGACATCCATGTGGGCCAATTGGAAATATCGGTCAGCTGCTCAAACACCTCTTCCACCGGGCGGTGGATGGTTTCTACTATGTGAACACGTATCATAAAAAATAACTAGTAACCTGTTTTTGAAGATTATGTGTATGGGCAACATAAGAAGGGGAGGGTGGAGTGTTCAAATATTTAATATTATATTTTCCAAAATGTAAATAATCATTTATAGTATTTGTCTTCCTGCCATAAGGCCGGATTATTATTAATGTAGTGTGCGATCCGGTGATACGTTTTTATGTCCCTAATGATGTGGTCGTGAAAACGGGTTTGCCAAACAGGTAATCCTGGCGTATTTCGAAGAACATTAATTTTTCTGGTTGCCACTGATTTAAATCCAGCTACAAATGAGGAAATAGATTTAGGGGATCGATAGGCCACACCGTAAGATTGTTTGTCTCCAGTTGTCGCCATTGTAGAGACGCACGGCCGTGCGTCTCTACAGCGTTTAACATCATATTCCGGTTTTTCAATGCGCAGAATGGCGTGAATATGATTTGGCATTATTACAAACACGTCGCAAAACAATTCGGTGCGTATTTTGAAAGAATTTTCCCATTCTTCCATTACGATAATACCTGTTTCTGACAAAACCATTTTTGTATCTATTATCTCACCGAACAGTTTTTCTCGATTGGCTGTGCACACCGTAATGAAGTAATAGCCATTTTGACTGTAATCCCAACCGCTCAATCTCGCGGATGGGATTCGATATTTATTTTTGTATTTGTCATTCATTTTGGATGCCTGGACAAAAACAATATAGAGACGCACGGCCGTGCGTCTCTACAACCAAATTGTTATTACTTCTTCGCCATATCCCCATCATCCAAATCCAGCCCGTATTTGTCGCTGATGTCCAGCGGGGGCATGGGACCGTCCAGCGGCTTGTTGTCGCGTACATACCAGTTAAACCAGTCAATCTGGCGCAGGCATAGATCCAGTTTACTGGTCTGCTTGTTGTTGTCGTGCTTTTCGCCGGGGTATTGCACCAGGCGTACTGCCGGGTGATCGTTCATCTTCATACGCCGGTAAAGCTCAAAGCTCTGCGAAGGATGCACGCGCGTATCGTCCGCTCCGCCGTAGATAAGGGTGGCGGTTTTGCTCTTATGGGCGTGATATATCGGGCTGCGTTCCAGGCTTTGCTGCCACATCTCCTCCAGCTTCTGGCCGGAGTGCACATACAGTTCTTCGTACGGTATGTCCGTGGTACCGCGCTTGCTGATCAGATCGGAGATGCCCACAAACATGCAGACTGCATTCACCTTCTCCGTGTAGTATGTGGCAAACCAGGCCGAGGCATAACCACCGTATGACTTGCCACCCAGGCCAACGCGTTCTTTATCGGCCAAACCGTCAGCAATCAGCGCGTCGATACCATCGGCGACGTCATCAAACTCCACCCCTGCCGCATCACCGTAACCAACCGCCGCGAACTCTAGCCCGTAGCCCGTGCTTGCCCGGTAATTGGGGAAGAACACCAGGTAGTCTTCACCGGCCAGCGTTTGCCCAGGATTGGCGTAACGCGATACAAAGCGGTTAGGATAATGCGATTCGGGACCGCCATGGACCTGCATAATCAGCGGATAACGCTTGTCCTCTTCATAACCCACGGGATAAATCAAGATGCCTTCGATCTCCTGGCCGTCGCGCGCTTTGTACGTGTACACTTCCTGCTTACCCAGCTCACGCTCTTCCAGAATCGGGTTCAGGTTGGTAAGGCGCTGCGGCGATTGTCCCGGCTGCCAGTAGAACAGCTCGTCGGGATGTGTGGGCGTCTGGCCGGCAAAAGCCACGTGCTTCAGGTTGGCCGTGTACTGTGGCTCGAAAAAAATCACCCCGTTGCCGTTTTCTTCAGAGTGCAGCAACACGGTGCGATCGCCGCCATCCCGCGGGACAATATTGAGCGACATGGCCGTGCCCTCCGCCGCGCGATACAGCACCTGGTCCTTGTCCATCCAGCCAACCCACTCAATGTGGCCCATAAAGTTGGGAGGCGTCAGGTTGATAGCCGTGCCGCCTTCCGCCGGGATCACATAAGCCTGGCTCTCATGGTGATCACTTTTGGAAGCCGCGCCGCAGTAGGCGATATGCCGGCCATCCGGACTGAAAGCAAAGTTGGCCAGTTTGCCAGGATTCTTTGATATCTGTTTGTACTCGCCACCGGTCACATCCAGCAGATAAATGTGGTTGAAAACATACTTATAGTCGATCAGGTTTTTGGCCGATCCGCTGAAAGCGATCTTGTCGCCTTTGGGTGAAAAGTCAATTTCCCAGGCGGTGATGTTGCTGGTTAGTTGGCGCGCGTCTCCGCCCAGCTCTTGCAGGTAAATATTCTGGTGCTTCCACTCTTCTTCATAATAGATAAAATTATAGCCCAGCGAATCCAATGTTTCCTCTCGTTCCGTTTCCGGCGTTTCGGCTATATAGGCGATCGCCTTGCCGTCTGGCCGCCAGCGGAAGGCTTCCACGGTTGTCGCGCTGTTTGTTATGCGTATCGTGTCGCTGCCATCCAGCGGCATGTGGTAGACCTGGCGCCTGGAGTCGCCCTTGCCCTTGTAGCGGAATGCCACCGTCTTGCCATCCGGACTTATCCGCGGCTCGTAGATTGTTACGCTGCCGGTCATCAGCCCCTTCGATTCACCGCTTTCACGATCGTAAAGATACAGCTCGCCCCAGTTGGAGCCGGGCTTCTCTGCATAGCCCCGCGGCACCGATACCTTGTAGGCGATATAGCGTCCATCCTTGCTGATGGAAACGTCGGCGACGTCCTTCAGCGCCACCAGTTCATGCGCGGTCAGCGTCTGCCCGGCCAGCTTGCCGATCGCGCCAATAAAAAGTGAAACAACCAAAAAAATCATTGGTCTCATAATTTAAAAACCCCTTTCCTAATTATTTCGTTTCTGCGGAGTTACATTCCCCCAATCCTGTCATTCCTGCACATGCGGGAATCCACGGATCGTCCTGCCTTGTAAAACGGGACACCCCTGTTTAGTACGTGATGGATCCCTGCCTTCGCGGGGATGACACCAAAGGAAGCCTTTTTTCAAATAGACCATGCAATCTTTCACAACGTCGCCATTGTCATTCCTGCGCATGCAGGAATCCACAGGGCGCGTCCCTTGTATCGATAAGCCGGACATCCCCGGCAGGCGAGACACGCTACCTGCTTTTACGGCAACACCATGAAACAAGCCTTAACTGCTTTCCTCACTTTGCCTGTTCAACACCGCCTCTACAGCACGACGCGTCAGAGGATGGTAGCCTTCTTTAGCCTCCCCGTAAATACGCTGTGCTCCTTCAAGGCCCATGTCACTATTAATAACAGCGCTAAAAAGTGGTGCCACAAATTTAATACGCCCGACGTTTTTCAAAAACGTTTCGGCAGCCTGCTGCGCCGGCTCGTAATTATCCGGCACGGTCAGGTAAAGCCAGGCAAACTGTATTTCGGAATTGCCGTGGCTGGTCAGGTCGTATGCTTCGTCCAGGTCGGCCATCTGCTCCGGCGTCAGGTCCTTTGGCAGGTTGCGTAAAAAGTACAGCCAGTGATGTGTAGTCCAGTCGCCGGTTTCCAGCGTGGCAGCATCGGCGCCGTTAATAAACACCTCGCGTTGCGCGTCCACCCGGGCAAATTCATTGGAGCCGGGCACAGCCACATTTTCCGGCAGCCCCGGCCCGTAAACCCATTGGTGCAGCGCCAGGTCCTGACGCATCTGTATGTCGCCCTGCACAAGCTGTTCGCGCGCGAAATCAATAAATTTGGCGCTGGTCATCGGCTTAAAGGCAAACGTCTCAAAGTATTTTTGCAGGAACGCGTCCCACTTTTCCCGGCCAAAATATTTTTCCAGCGTGTACAGGAAAAAATGCCCTTTGTCGTATGCGATTGCGCTAAGGCCATCGTCGGGGTCACGCTGTTCCAGGTCCACATGTAGTTTCGTATCGGGGTCTTCGCGTCCCAGCCTGTCCAGTTCCTTTTGCAGTTTCTGGTAGTCAAGCACTTTCAGCATATTAGCGTAATCCTCGCTATACAGCGCTTCGATGATGCGGTTTTCGATATAGCTGGTAAAGCCTTCATTCAGCCAGATATCTTCCCACGTGGCGTTGGTCACCAGGTTGCCGGACCAGCTGTGGGCCAGCTCGTGCGCCACCAGCGCATTCAGCGAGCGGTCGCCGGCAAGGATTGTCGGGGTGGCAAAGGTCAGCCGCGGATTCTCCATGCCGCCAAAAGGAAAACTCGGCGGCAGCACCAGGATATCGTAGCGTTCCCAGCGATAGGGGCCGTACAACGCTTCGGCCGCGTCCATCATCTTTTCCGTATCGCCAAATTCATAAACGGCTTTTTCCAGCACCGACGGTTCGGCGTAAACGCCGCTCCGCGGTCCCAGCTCGCCAAAGGCCAGGTCACCGGCGGCCAAAGCGATCAAATAACTGGGGATAGGCTGCGTCATGGTAAACAGGTATTCGCCGTCGGGACTCTTTTCAATCGGATTTTCAGCGCTCATCACAACCAGAACGTCGGGCCGTGTTTTGATGCGTGCCGTGTAAGTCATCCGCACGGCGGGGCTGTCCTGGCAGGGTATCCAGGTGCGAGCCAGGATCGGCTGGTTCTGGGAAAACAGAAAGGGCAGGTTGCCCCCGGTGGTCAGTTCCGGCTCCAGCCATTGCAGCGCTTCGGCTTCAGGGCTGGTGGAATACGAGATATGAACTGTTTTTGTAGAATCGCTTATCGGGATAGTCAGCGAGCTGCCTTCCAACGGATGCGCCGGACCCATCACAAATTCAACCGCAGCGTCCTCATCATCCAGAGTCACGCTTTTAATGTTAAGCTGGCGCGTATCGAGAACAAGTTCCTTTACGCCGCTTTTATTGTTTATCGAAAGCTCTGCCTTGCCGCGCATAACCTTCGCTTCAAAATCAAGCTGAAGGTCAAGATGCAGATGTTCAACAACCACATCTTCAAAATTGGCATAACTGTGCGGGTCGGTTACAACTTCTGCCAGCTTTTTCTGCTCAACGCAGCTAACAAATACAAAAACGGATAAAACCGTAAAAACAATCATACGCAAAAACATGCATATCTCCTTATTAATCTTACTCTTGATCATGCTCATGATTCTTAATCTTTTACTTGAAGGAAGTCTCTTCTCGCTCATAACCCGGCAAACCACCCTGAGGCTAAACCAAATTCTCGTTTACTCTTCCGGGCCTTGCTGTTCTTCTTCGATAAGCATATAAACGTCATTCAGGATATAGTAAAGCTTATCCGTGGGCAGTCCGCTAAAGTCGCGCTTGTCCAGTTCTTTTTGCAAGCGTACGTAGGTCTCTGCCAGGTAGCGTATCCGGCTCACCTTATCAAGCTTAAAATATTCAATTATGCGATCGTATTCCGCCGCCTTGGCGCGCTGTATTTCATCACTCAGCTTTTCATCCCACTGGCGCAATGTAGCTTCGTCTTGTTCCAGCTCACGTGAAATGCTGGTGATCGATTTTCCCTCTATGGCGCGCATGCGCACGAAAGATTTTTGTTCTTCCTTCATAGCTCCTCCTTAAACATCCTAAAATATCCGTTACGACGATTTCCTGCAACCGGATTGCAACTGGCAAAAAAACGATCAGCTGAATGAAAATTATAATATGCGCTAAACAAGGGACGATCTTCCTGTTAACATTTAAAAAAGAAAATCCCTAAAGCCATAAGCGCCGCCGGTTTTGATCTTCCGGTGGCGCTTTTTTTTTTGAAGATGCTCTTGCTTCTTTGCTGTTGATGTGCTAAATCTGTTCAACAAAATCAATGCATGCAGGTGTTCTGATCAGGTTTTTGTTAAAAAGAAAAAAAGACCGAATAATTTGCTGAACCTGTCGAGTTTTAAATAGTAATAGAAACACCGCTGCACGGGAAGATGGACCAGGGAATCTTTCTGATGCGTAACATGGATACCCTGAAGGAAGGAGGTGATCCTATTAGTAGTCGAAGTATAGGAGCCTCCGTGAAGCACCGCTAGCGCCGGTCTTCCGGAGGACATAAGCAATAAACCCCGGCTGGTCTTTTGATCGGCCGGGGTTTTTTATTTTGGCATAAGTGAATGGCGTGAGGGAGTCTTGTCATCCCGGTTTGGCGGCTGAACCAACACCGGGATCTCCCGACGGAGGCCTGTTTCACGCCGGCTCTGTTTTAGTATGGGGTTGGTTATTCGCAAATGTAGGTTTGGGAATGATCTTACCGTGACCGTATCAACCGGTCACTTCGTCACCTTTTTTGGCGGGTATGCTAAAAACGCGGCCGTGCCAGCTTTCACCTGCGGGCAGCTCAAAGCGCCTTTTGCGCAGGTCTCCCAACGACGCAAAACTCAGGTCAAAAACAGGGGTATTTTCATCAATGCGGCCCTGCTGCACTTCGCGTTGAAAGCTGAGGCGATCGGAGCACCGGATTGTGCGGCTGTCGTCACGATAGAAGATCAGGTTCTGGTTCAGCGCGTCCAGCCCGTGCAGGGCACGGATCTTGCGGAACAGATCAACGCTGCCGTCTATGGAACAACCGGAAAGCGTGTTCTCCGCCACCAGGAAAACAAAGCGCTTTTCAACGATCTCAAAGTCACCCAATACTTGATCGCCGTGCGAGACCCAGCCACGCGTGAAATCTTTCATGTAGCTTTTAACAAGCTCCATATTCTCGTCGCTAAGCGGCTTGCTGAAACCGTAAATCCAGATGCGGGCATCGTCATCAAAATGTGTAAACACGATAATAACTCCATTGAAAAAAATCCCGGACAAGCCGGGATAGATTTTTATTTACAAAAGGTGCCGAAAACTTCCTCCAGTTCCGCGGCGATCTGCTGCGGTGAGCGGCCTTCGATCTGCATCCGCGGGATCATGTGCACCACCTGGCCATCCTTGAACAGCGCCATAGACGGCGAAGAAGGTGGATAGCCCAACAGGTAGGAGCGTGCTTTTTCCGTAGCCTCGCGGTCCACGCCGGCAAAAACGGTTACCAGCTTGTCCGGCAATACATCACCGGAAAGGGCCATGCGCACACCGGGACGCGCGTTGCCCGCGGCGCACCCGCACACGGAGTTGATTACAAGCAAGGCCGTGCCCTGATGCTCATTCAAAAGATTGTCCACATCTTCGGCTGTGCGCAGTTCCTCAAAACCGGATGCTGTCAATTCTTCGCGCATCGGCTGCACCAGTTCTTCGGGGTAGAGGGGCTGCATGGGAAACATATATTTTCTCCTGATTTTAGGTTAATTCAAAGGCGCAAACGCATAGCTTTCCTGCATTAATCCCGTGCCTTGCGCCAAAAGGCGGCTAATTTAAAGCAATTTTTCTTTTTCGCAAAAATGCGATCAACAATGTTTGATTCCTATTGCCTTTGCCGCTAGCTTTCCCGCCGTAAAAGGAAAACGCCTATGAAAACGAAACTGATCTTTCTGCTGCTTTTGCATTCCTGGCTGGCCGCTCAGACCGTCTCCTGGGAAGAACCGGTTATGGCGCAAGGTGAAGACCTTGAGATTATCCTGCTGACATTTGGCCAGGGCGATAACCTGACCGACTGGTTTGGTCATACGGCGCTGGCCGTCCGCGATACCACAAGCAGGATGTCACGTGTTTACAACTTTGGGCTCTACTCCTTCGAAGAGGGTTTTATACGCAATTTTATTTTCGGGCGATTGATTTTCTGGGGCGGTGACGCCGGACTAGGTTCCACGATCATTCGTTACAGCAACGCCGGCCGCTCCATCTATGTGCAGGAACTAAATCTCGAACCTGCCGAGCGGTTGGAGCTAGCCCGTGAGCTGGTTATTCAGGTGCGACCCGAAAACGCCGCTTATCTTTACCACCACTATTACGAGAATTGCTCCACCCGTTTACGTGACATGATCGATCGCGCGCTGAACGGGCAGTTTGCTGCTGCAACAAAAGTTCCCGGCCGCCAAACATTTCGCGAACACACTATCCGCTACACCGACCAGAGCCCGTTGATGCAATGGCTGCTTTTGTTCCTGATGAATGATACCATCGATAAGCCAATCCAGCGTTGGGATGAGATGTTTCTGCCCGATGAACTGATGCGCAACGTGGCTGCCGTAAGCTATGAAAACGCGCTGAAACTGGAGCGCGCCGGTTATTTCCAGAAGGAGGCGCCGAACCGCCCGCCCGTGCCGGATGAGGCCGATTCCACACCCTGGTGGACTCTACTTGCCGGTTTGCTTTGGGCAGGATTGATCGTGTTTGCCCGTGTTTACAATCTTCACAAAACAGTTAAAACCTTGTCTGCTATTAGCGCCAGTATCTTTGGGTTTTTGGGAATGGTGTTGTTTTTTATGGCCTTTTTCACCGACCATGAAGTGACCCATGGAAACGAGAATCTCATTTTTGCCAACCCGCTGACATTTTTGCTGGCCGTCTGGTGCTGGATTGTGCTGTTTCGCAAAAACGCATCACGCCTGTGGCCGGCGCGGCTGTGGGTTATTCACGGTGCGGCCATTCTGCTTGTGATTGTTCTAAAGCTGCTGCCCGCTTTTGACCAGGATAACCGCATGGCGCTGATGCTGCTGACGCCGCCGTACCTGGCGTTGGCCTGGGCCTGGTTGCAAGACAGCGCTGGTTTCAGCGCCGCGCGGAATAAATTTTGACAGGATGAACAAGATGTACAGGATTATTTTGAAAAGAATATTTCCGGCTTATAGCCCTCTTGCCAGTTAAATGAGCTAAGCCAAACAATCAATTTATATTTTAATCGTGTCAAATCCTGTAATCCTGTCAAAATTAAAAGGAGGGCGTGAATAGCTTAAAGCGCAGGAAGAAACGTTCGTCCTCTTCCATGCCTTCTACTTTTCCGAGGGCATAACCTGCGCCAAAACGCACCGGCCCGTCGCCAAAGGTAATCTCCGCGCCGTAGCTGTAAATGTTTATTTCTCCATTCGCGCTTACCCGCGCGCCATCTCCGAATGCGCTCAGCAGGATATTATTCATCGGCAGCACCAACAGCACCAGCCCGCTTCTCTCCGTCAACAGGTAGTTGAGCTGCACTGTGCCATACAGCAATCTATCCCCGTAAATATCTTCGCGCACGCCGCGGATGGTCCGTGAAAAGCGCAGGTCACGCGGGATGGCGTATTCGTAAAAACGGTCAATACCGGTGCCGATCAACGGCGGGATATCGCCATCCAGGGCGGTGTACACAAGCTTTGTCTGCAAACCGAACTGCGGCGAAAGAAAAGAAGTGGCGGCGTTCAGTTCCGCGTCGTAAACGCTAAACGGATAATCCGCTTCCAGCGAACGGAACAGGCTGACCCTTGCACCAATGCTGCGTTCCGGCAAAAAAGGATCGTAGCGCGATGGCAGACGCCAGGCGGCACCCAGCGAAAGCAGCGGACCGTGAAACTGAAAATCTTCAAGAATGTCGTCGCCATAAAAACGCTGCCAGGCGTAATCGATGCTTGCCGTCCAGGGGGCGAAGCTGTTGCCGCCAATGTAGCGCGTGCGGTGCGCGCCCATGGAAATAATATCGCGGTACAGTGTCCGGTATTCATCTCCGTCAAAAGAGAAGAACACCGGTCCATGGTAGTAAAAAGAAGGCCACTCCAGTTCAAAAGCGCGCAGGTAGTGACCGATTAAAACCAGCGACTTGTCAAAATTTTCCGGATAGATGCCAAAAATACCCACCAGCGTTTGGCGCTGCAGAGGTTCAAACCAGGTGGTCAGGCCGCTAATGCCAAAGCCCAGGGAAGGATCGTAATCGGGCAAAGCAAAGGAAAACCCGTGTAACAGGTGGCCCTGCGGAAAAGCCACTGTTTCTGCCCGAAGTAGCGATGGTACTACCGGCGCCAGCGTATCGGCTTTTGTTTGCGGCGGCTTGTGCGTGGTCCAGCCGGCATAGCGATTGACGGCCCAGGGTTCCCGCGGTTTTGCGGGCGTGTTCAAAAGCGAGTCCAACGGAAGGTGCGTGATGGTGCTGCTGCCCTTATTGATTGTCGCGGCAATCAATGACGTGTCGCTGGCGCTTTGCAGAAAATAGGGCCGGTTTGTTTTGAGCAGTGTGCGTTTTTCGCCCGTGGCAAATGAGTAGGACCGGACAACCGGCATCTCTTCTTCATAGCTGTTAAAAAACATCATATCGCTACCGGTAAAAACCACATTGCGATTGTCCAGTCCGTCTTCCACCAGCGCCTTAAACTGGCCGTTTTTCAGCTCAAACAAGGCGCGACTCCCATCAGGCCGCTGCCCCTCAACTAAAATCTGACCAGCCGGGCCTATGTCGATTTTGCCCAAGGCGAAGTCGTTAACTAGCAGCGTGTCGCTTTTGCCGTCATCGTAGTGCAAAATCGCCGATTGGGCACCATCTACGGTGACCAGGTAAAGGCGGCCTTGAGCGTCGTAAGCGCCATAGCGTGCACGAAGCCCGTGGTCCAGTTCGACGCTTTTGCCGCTGGTGATGTCCAGTTCAAACCAGCGCCAGCTTAAAGTTTGCAGATTGTTTTCGACGCCGGTTTGCGGCTTACCGAAAGCCAGCGTTTTTTTGTCGCGGCTCAAAACGAGCCCGGTTGATACACCCCGTGCCAGAAGACGCTCCTCCTGCCAGCCGCTGTTTGAGCGCCTTGCCAGTACCGCACTCAGATACAGCTGATGGCTTTCGTCGCGTACCAGCAGGATATAGCTGGAATCCTCCTGCGAGAAGGGCAGCACCTGATAGGTCTGCGAGCCATATCCGGGGATCTTCGTGGCCCATTCAATTTCCGGATAGGCCGCCAGCTTGTCGCCGTAATACAAAATCAAATCACGTGTAAATTCAGGGAAAAGGCCCGACGGTGACGCTCCATATGTTTCGTTGAAGGCTTCGTCGAAATCGTAAAAAAAGCCGTCTTTGTTGTGGGCCATCAGCTTTATCAGCGACGAATCGCCATACTCCGTGGCCAGCCATCGAATATAGGCATTGGCGCCGGCGTAGAGCAGGCGACCGTCGTTAAGATTAAGCAGGCTGTTATAGGTAAAATTGCCGCTCAGCAGATTGCTTTGCAGGGTATAGTCGCCGCGGGTCAGGGTCCAGTCCTCGGCAAAATATTGGGCGATCCCTTCATAAAACCAGCGTGGTGTACCCAGGCCGCTTACCAACCCCAAAAAAGACAGCTTGCGCTGCAGAGCGCGAAACGTTACATGGTGCGCCAACTCGTGGGTAACGACAAGGCGGTACCAGTTTTGTTGCCCTGTCCAGCCGGCGACGTAAGACGAAGAGGTCGCGTAAATAACGATTGTTTCGCCCACGGCAAAGCCGTTGGAAATATCCGGGGCGTCGGTAAAGATTACATGTGCCTTTTTCTGTTCCAGCATTTCCAGCGGTACGCCATGCCAGGCGCACAACTCCGGCATTACATCATCGGAGATATATAAAATGGAATCGGCGATAGCCCGGTGCTGAGGCAAAAATTCTACAATCGCGTAATTGCCTTCAATGCGTTGCCAGTTCTCGCCGGCAGCCAGCGGCAGGTGAAACAGAATCAGGGTGAAAAGCAGAAAGCGCTGCGCCATATGTGCTCCTTTAATATTTTTCAATCACGCCGTACAGGGCGGATGCTATTCGTTCGGGGTAGCGGGAACGTATTGTTTCAGAAACGCTGTCAAAGCATCCCAATAGGCCTGATGCTGAGGGAAGTTTTCCCATAATGCCCGCGAGCCGTGCTGACCTTCTTCAGCCGGCAAAAAAGAAACCTTCTGGTCCGAAGGGATAGCTTCAAAAATGGCTTTCCATTGATTGTGTTCGTCTTTGGCCGAGGTGACAAATACGGGGATCGTCAGCTTTGCGGCATGTTGCTGAACATAGTTGCCGCTTTTGCCCATTTTGCGGAAATACTCACCGGGCGAAAAAGCGATCACCGAGCTGAGCTGCTCCTGGTATTGCGCGGCCAGTACAAGGCAAAGCGAGGCCGAATAGGAGCTTCCGAGGATGGTGACATTCAACGCGTTGAGACTGTCTTCAGCAAATGCCAAAGCCGCGCGCATGTCCTGCAGGGCATCCAGGTAGGTGGCGCTTTTGCCGGACAATTCGGCGCGTTCCGCGGTGAGGTTGGGGACGTTGTTAACAATATTGCCCGCGCGCTGATCGATGGCTAGGCAGTTGTAGCCCATGGCGTTCAGTTTGGGCGCGGTTTGCCGGTATTCACCGCGGCTCCAGCCGGCCTGGTGAAAAAGAATGATCAGCGGCGCGTCTTCAGCAACTTTATAATAATCGGCCGTAATCCGCACGCTGTCTTCGCTGGGAAAAGTGAAGGTTTCAAAGGCCTGGGCGTGAAGGCTTGTTGTAAGTATCAAGGCAAACAGGATAGAACGTAACATCGTTTTTCTCCTTTCTTTAACCCTAAAATAAATAAAGATTGTTTTAATTGCCTGTTTGCAGGGAAACAATTTTTCTTGTCAATTATGCTTATGGCACCGCATCCATAAAATCCCTATTTTGCGCCTCCATTAAAACGAACGGGGAGGATGCATGAAAGTGGTTGTAACCGGCGGCGCCGGGTTTATCGGGAGTCATATTGTGGAGCACTGGCTGGGGCAGGGCGCCGATGTGCATATTCTGGACAGCTTTCGCAGCGGCAAGCGGGAAAATGCGGCACTTTTTCCCAAAGCGGTTTTACATGAAGGATCGATCTGTGACCGTGACCTGACCTTTAAGGTGATCGAAGGCGCCGATTACGTGCATCACCTGGCGGCACTCATTTCCGTGCCGGAATCGATGGAAAAACCGCAGGAATGCCTGGATATAAACGTGACCGGACTGCTGAATGTGCTTGATGCCGCCCGGCAGTACGGTGTTAAAAAAGTGGTTCATAGCTCGTCCGCGGCGGTCTATGGCGACAACCCCGTTTCCCCCAAAAAAGAAGAAATGCGTCCCGAACCCAAATCGCCTTACGGCATCACAAAGCTGGATGGCGAATACTATCTGCGACTCTATTATGAATCTTACGGTTTGGGCACGGCCTCGCTGCGATATTTCAATGTGTTTGGCCCGCGTCAGGACCCCAACAGCGCCTACGCCGCGGCGATACCGATCTTTGTGGCCCGCGCCCTGAAAAACGAGCCGCTGGTTATTTTTGGCGACGGCGAGCAGACACGCGATTTCGTTTTTGTAAAAGACGTGGTGCAGGCCAACGTAAAAGCGGCCACCACGCCGGAGGCTAACGACGTGTACAACGTGGCCCGCGGTAGCTCCATCACCATCCGTGAACTGTGCGAGCTGATCATTGAAACGACGGGCAGCAGCAGTACGATCCGCCACGAGGCCGAGCGTCCCGGCGACATCAAGCACAGCCTGGCTTCGGTGCAGCGTGGTCGTGAAGCGCTGAAATTTGAGCCGCAATACGATCTGATAGAGGGTTTGAAGCAGACCATTCATTATTTTATGGATATTTTCAAAAAAGCCTGATCTTTACTGTGAAGAAATTTCTGACACCTTCGCGCCTTATAGCAGCCGGTTTTGCCGCGGTAATTATGCTGGGCACAATTGCTCTTCTCTTCCCGCAGGCCAGCGCCGAACAACCGTTAAGTTTTACCGACGCGTTATTTACCGCCACATCTGCCACCTGCGTTACCGGCCTCATCGTTGTTGATACCGGCAGCTATTTTTCAACTTTTGGGCAGATTGTCATACTGGTTTTGATACAGCTTGGCGGACTGGGTATTATGACCTTTTCGACGCTGTTTCTGTTTTTGCTGCGCGGCAGATTCTCCGGCGGAACGCGCGACCTGCTTAGCACCTCCTTCAGTCCGGGGCAATACATTAGTATGCGCAAACTGATCCGCACCATTTTTGCTTTCACCTTTTTCTCCGAAGCTGTGGGCGCGGTTTTATTAAGCTGGCGCTTTATGCAGACCATGCCCACCCTGGAAGCCGTCTGGCATGCGGTTTTTCACTCCATTTCCGCTTTTTGCAACGCCGGCTTTGCCTTGTACAGCGACAGTTTTATGAGCTATTCCGGCGACTGGTTTATCAACGCCGTTTTGATGCTGCTCATCGTCTCCGGCGGCCTCGGCTTTGTAGTGGTCTATGAAGTGTTGAACTTCGCCCGGCGCAAGCAGGAAAAAATTTCTTTTCATTCAAAACTTGTCTTGCGTATGACCGGCTTTTTGCTGGCAGGAGGCTGGATTCTTTTTCTTGTGTTTGAATGGAATAATGCCCTGGCCGGATTAACGCCGGACGAGCGTGTGCTGGCAGCTTTTTTCCAGTCGGTCACGGCGCGCACGGCGGGTTTTAATACGGTGGATTTCTCCCTGCTGGCACCGCAGACATTGCTGTTCGTGATATTTTTAATGTTTGTCGGCGCTTCTACGGGCTCCTGCGGCGGCGGGGTAAAAACAACCACCTTTGCCGTGCTATTGGGGATGCTGCGCAGCCGTGCGCAAAACCAGAATGATGTTACGCTTTACTTCCGGCGCATTCCCGAGGCAACGGTTTCGCGGGCCATTTCGGTGGCGTTCTTTTTTATTATATTGGCCGGTGCCGGCACCCTGTTGCTGTCAATATCGGAAACGACCGCGTTAACGCCCGCGGGGGAACGGGCCATGGTGCCCGAATACCTGTTCGAATGTGTATCCGCGCTGGGAACGGTGGGGCTTTCCACCGGCGTGACCGCAACGCTCAGCCACGCCGGCAAGCTGCTGATAACGCTGCTGATGTTTGTGGGACGCCTCGGTCCGCTGACCATCTCAATGGCGCTGCTGGTGCGCGAAAAGAAAACATTCCGCTATCCCAGCGAAAATATTATGATCGGCTGAATACGATCGTAAAAAGAAAGGAAAAATTATGCCCTCCGTTGCTGTTGTAGGCCTGAGCAGTTTTGGCTTTTACCTGTGCCAGAGTTTGGCTGAACTGGGCGTTGAAACCCTGGCCGTGGATATCAATGAGCAAAAAATCGATAAAGTGAAAAAATTTATCGAGCAGGCCGTGGTGGGTGATGCCACAAACAAACAGACGCTCGAGCAGGTTTCCATCAAAGAGTATGACAAAGTAGTGGTTTCCATGGGCGATGACATTGAGCTTAGCATCCTGGTGACGCTTCACCTGAAGGAACTGGGCATAAAGGAGATATATGCCAAGGCCGCGACGGAAGACCACGCCAAAATTCTCGGTATGGTCGGCGCGCAATCCACCGTTTTTCCGGAACGGGATATGGCCGCCCGTTTCGCGCAGGCCCTTTCGCGCAACAATGTGATCGACTTTTTGCCGCTGTCCGACAAATACAGCATCATCCAGTTGACCGTCCCTGAAGAGTGGGAAGGCGAAAAGCTAAGCGACCTGAACATTGAAGATGAATACAAAATCAGACTGATCATGATAAAGAACGTGGTACCTGAAGAAGAAGTGGTTTTTCCGGAAGGAGATTATGTGCTGAAAGACAGCGACATACTGGTTCTTGCCGGACCGAATGATTTATTGGAGAAAGTACAGAATCTATAGATGTATTCAGGTGTTCACCTGTTCAGGTTTTGGCGTGCGTTTCCGGGCGGAGATGGTAAGCAACCCGCTAATTCACTAATTCATCAATTCAATTCATAAATTCAACCCCATGTCCCAATTTCCCGTTATTAGTAACAGCTATAGTTTTGAATGTACCATGTGCGGCCACTGCTGTACCGGTGATCAAAAGGTATTGTTGAATCTGTACGATCTTTATAAAATGGCGCGTTTTGATAAAATGCATTCGACACGCGAGCTTTTTGATAGCAGCCGGGTGATGCTGGTGCCTGATCCGCGCGGCGTCTGGCGGCCAAAGATCGCCTTTAAAAAGAAGCCGTTTATGTTTTGTCCCTACCTGATCAACCAAATGGAAGACGACGGCAGCCTGAAAGGGCTATGCGCTTTGCACCCGCAACATAAACCGTTGGTATGTGCCACGGCGCCCGTTGGCCGCAGCGTTGACCTGGAGAGTAACAACGAAGAGTTCGTTTACGCCTGGCCTGCGCCGGACTGCCCCGGTGTGCATAAAGAGACGGAGAATCTGCTTAGCGACCTAAAGAACAAATACGGCGAACAAATGCGCCGGGAAGACCGCTATTTTCGTCTGCTGGAACTGCTGGCGGGCAAAGGCTGGAGCCGAGATACTTTTTTGGAGAAGCTCTATGTTTTTAGCGTCCGGCCGCCGTTTGCGACAATCCTTAAAAATATTGAACAAAAAATAACGACCGGCGCATAACCGCACAGCCTGGGAAAGGGCTGCCGGCATTAAAAAAGAATGAGGATCGCATGTTGAAACTAATCCCCTTGATTGTTGCTCTGCTGCTTTTAAGCTGCAGCTTTGGAGAAGACCGTTCCGATGACAAAATATCCAGGTTGGTTTATCACGTGGATAGCGTAGAAGTGCTACAGCAGAATAGCTCTATGATCGAGACGCGTGTTACGGCCACCGTGCCCAATCCCTGCTATGAATTCGACCGCGCCGATGTCCGTTTCAATGAAACCGGCGACAGCATATTTGTTTCGATTTTTGTCCAGACCGACCCCGAAGTAAACTGCATCCAGGTGCTGGCCCAGATCGAAGCCAACGTGACGATTCCCCTCGACAGGTCCGGTGACTTTGTGGTGCGCTTTGTCGGCCGCAGTACAAATCTTGATACTTTACTTACCTTTCCGGGACAATAATTTTTCGGTGAACCTTTAATATAGTCCCGAGAATAATCCACTTTAAAATCGTGTTTGCAGTGCCATAAAATAAAGGCAAATGTATGCGCAGTATATTTTTTGACCAGTTCAAACCTTCGCCGGATAACCGTCCGCTATTTGAGCAGTTGCTTGATATTTTCCTGCAGCTGTTGCAGCATACCGGCGGCGACGTTAATGAGGCTTTGAACTGGATGAACCAACTGGATGAGAAACACGGGCTGACCAACGACGAGTACGGCATGGGAGATTTCATTGAAGACCTCAAAAAAGAGGGCTATATCGATGAAGATCCGGCCAGCGGTATGTTCAGTGTTAAGGGCAAGGCAGGGCAAACCATCCGCCGCCGCTCGCTGGAAGAGATATTCGGCAAGCTGCGCAAAGGCAATCGCGGCAACCACCGCACACCCTTTAGCGGGGCCGGCGATGAAGCCACGGCAGACAGGCGTCATTACAGTTTTGGTGACGAGCCCGAGCAGATCGACTCCACGTCATCTTTGCGCAATGCCCAGATAAATCACGGTGTGGATGACTTTATGCTCACTGAAGATGACCTTGTTGTGCAGGAGCGTGAGTATAAAACCACTACCTCCACCGTGCTGATGATTGACATTTCCCACTCGATGATCCTTTATGGCGAAGACCGCATCACGCCGGCCAAAAAAACGGCCATGGCCCTGGCCGAGCTGATCACAACACGCTATCCCAAAGACACCCTAGACATTATCGTTTTTGGCAATCAGGCCTGGCCCATTGAAATAAAGGATCTGCCTTACCTGCAGGTGGGGCCTTACCACACCAATACACACGCCGGGCTGCAACTGGCCATGGATATCCTGCGTCGCCGTAAAACAGCCAACAAGCAGATCTTTATGATCACCGACGGTAAGCCCACGTGCCTGTATGAAAACGGCAGGTTTTACAAAAACAGCTTCGGGCTGGACCGCAAAATTGTGAACAGAACGTTAACACAGGCCGCGCGCTGCCGCCGGCTGAATATTCCGATCACGACATTCATGATTGCCCGCGACCCGTATCTGCAGCGCTTTGTCCAGGACTTTACGCGCATTAATCACGGGCGGGCGTTTTACAGCAGCCTGCGCGGTTTGGGCGAATACATTTTTGAAGATTACATCCGCAACCGTAGAAAACGCACACGTTAAAACGGGAGAGAAGATGCCCCATATCCATTATGAGAAAATCAACACGTTCGGACAGCTTAAAGCATCCGGCTATCAGACCAAACCGATAAAGCTGGAAATGCGTGATAACCTGATCTGCGCGCTGCGTGAAAAACGCCATCCCTTTACCGGCATTATCGGCTACGAGGAAACGGTGATCCCCGATTTGCAGCGGGCTATTCTTTCGCGTCACAATATCATATTTTTGGGATTGCGCGGTCAGGCAAAAACACGCATGGCGCGATTAATGCATAACCTGCTCGATGAATATATTCCGGTTGTGGCAGGCTCCGAGCTGAATGACGACCCCTTTAAACCCATTTCGCGCTTTGCTCGTGATCTGATCGCTGAAAAGGGCGACGACACGCCCATCGAATGGGTACATCGTGATCTGCGCTATGCCGAAAAGCTGGCCACACCCGATGTGACTGTTGCCGACCTGATCGGTGATGTTGACCCCATCAAAGCAGCCTCAATGAAGCTGCATTATTCCGATGAACGGGTGATTCACTTTGGGCTTATCCCGCGCTCGCACCGCTCCATTTTTGTTATCAACGAGCTGCCCGACCTGCAAGCGCGCATCCAGGTGGCGTTGTTTAATATCCTACAGGAAGAAGACATCCAGATACGCGGGTTTAAGCTGCGTTTGCCGCTGGACATACAGTTTGTGTTTACGGCCAACCCGGAAGATTACACCAACCGCGGCGCAATCGTAACACCGCTAAAAGACCGTATTGACAGCCAGATACTGACGCACTATCCGAGGTCTTTGGATGTGTCCAGGAAAATTACAGAGCAGGAAGCGCATATCACGCCGGGCCAGCAACAGAGCGTGGAAGTGCCTGATCTGTTAAAAGACTTGCTGGAGGAGCTGGCTTTCCAGGCCCGTGAGAGCGAATACGTGGACGCCAACAGTGGCGTATCGGCGCGATTGACGATCTCCGCGTATGAAAACCTGTACAGCGCGGCCGAAAGGCGCATGCTGCTTAACGGCGAGGACAAGACCACAGCGCGCATCGTCGACCTTTACGGCGTCATCGCGGCCATTACCGGTAAAGTTGAGCTTGTCTACGAAGGTGAGCAGGAAGGCCCGCTGAAGATCGCCCATATCCTTATCAATAAAGCCATCCGCAGTCACTTTAAGAAGCATTTTCCCGATCCGGAAAAAATTAAAAAAACGGAGATGACCAATCCTTATGAAAAAATCGTGGAATGGTTTGGCCGCGGCGAAGGTTTAGAACTTATGCTCAACGCGCCGGATAAAGAGTTTCGGAATACGCTGAAAAACATTAGCGGCTTGAAAGAGATTGTTGATAAAACGCACCCCAAAGCCGGGGAAGCGGAGAAATGGCTGCTTATGGAATTTGTACTTTTCGGCCTTGCCGAGTACTCTTTTCTGAGCAAAACACCGATGGACGCGCGTCTCTTCTTCCGCGACATGCTGAGCAGCATGCTGGACGAAACCGGAGACGACGATGATGATTTTCGTGAGGGTTTGCCCGGCGGACTTTATTGAGTCAAAAAAATTTCGACATGAGTGTAACAATCCTCTTTGTCGACCGTAGGTAACATTCAAAACAAGGAGACAAAGATGGAACAGATATTAAAGGTAGCAGTCGTTCTTTTTATGGCAATTCCTTTTACGTATATGTTTTATGATGTAACAAGGGAGCTTTTAACAAAGGCTTATATAGGCATAACAAAGAAAGCAAAACCCGCTTTGGTACAAACAATTTCGGGTTTATTCAGTTAGACGAGACGATTTTCATCAAGCCCCCAAGGCCCCGGTTGTGAGTTAGCCGGGGCTTTTTTTTTTACCTTTCAGCGTCCATTTTACCGCAGTCCTCTAATCACTTATTTTAATCGCATGAATGTTTCCGTGGTGATTCCCGTATTTAACAGGCCGCGCAGGGTTTGCCGTGCCATAGATTCTGTACTGAGTCAAAGCCGGCCCGCGCAGGAAATTATTGTCGTTGATGACGGCAGCAGCGATACCACCGTCCGAAGTCTGCAAAAATACGGCGGACAGATTGAGATGATTCGTCATAACACAAACAGGGGTGTATCGGCGGCGCGCAATAGTGGTATCAAAAAAGCGCGGGGTGAGTGGATCGCCTTGCTGGACAGTGACGACGAATGGATGGTGCACAAACTGAAAAAGCAGTCGGCGTTTTTTAAGGCCCGGCCAGATCTGCAGATCGCGCAATGCCAGGAAATATGGCTGCGTCGCGGTAAACGGGTCAATCCTATCGTAAATTTGGCGGATTCATATTCCGCGAATCACTGCCTTTGTGTATTGTGTCACCCTCGGCGGTGATGTTTAAAAAAAGCCTCTGGGCAGAAATGGGTGGTTTTGACGAGGACTTTCCCGTTTGTGAAGATTACGACCTGTGGCTGCGCATTACGCGGCAGTATCCGATCGGGCTGGATGATGAGGCGGGTATCGTAAAATATGGCGGACACGCGGATCAGCTTTCGCGGCAGCAGCCGCTGATGGACCTGTGGCGCATCCGGGCCATCGAGAAGCATTTGCGGGACAGCACGTTTAACGGCGAACTCCGCCAGGCGGCGCTACGCGAAGTATGCAAAAAATTGCAAATTGTGATTGAAGGCCGTCGCAAACGGGGATATTGCGTTGCCGAATTTGAAGAACCCTTGAGACGTTACCGCGATGAGCTGGCGCTTTTCGCATAAATTTCCGGTTTTCGGAGCCAAACAAAATAAAACGCGTATCAGCCGAAATACATGGAGATAAGCCTATGAAAAAAGCTATTGTAACGGGGGCAGGGGGTACTGTTGGTCAGGCGCTTGTTTCGCTGTTAAGCCGCCAGGGCATCAGTGTGGCAAAATGGGATCGTCGAAAGTACGCAGTTCTGGATGAAGCGAAGACAGGTGACTTTGTTGAGAAAACCGGGCCGGATATTATTTTCCATTTGGCCATTGCATCCCGGCCGACCGGCATGGAAAACGAAGGCAATAAAGTGAATGTTCAGTGGCCGCGTCAACTGGCCGCGCTTGCTGCCGCAAAAGATATCCGCTTTGTTTTTTCCAGTTCGGTGATGGTGTACAGCGAAAGTGTGAACGGTCCCTACGACCCGCAGTCGTCGGCAACAGTGGACGATGGCTATGGCCTGGACAAGAAGAAGGCCGAAGCGGCCGTTCAGGAAGTCTATCCGCGGGCGCATATCGCCCGTCTTGGCTGGCAGATCGGTTCGGCGCCGGGAAGCAACAATATGGTCGATTACCTGTTCAGCGAACGTGATGACAATGGCGCGGTTAGCGCCAGCCGCAAGTGGCTGCCGGCCTGCGCCTTTTTGCACAGCACCGCAGATGCCCTGATCCGCCTAAGCAAAATGGAACCCGATGTTTACCTGCTTGACTCCAACACGCGCTGGAGCTTTTTCCAGGTTTTGAACGCGTTGAACAGACGTCACGGCCGCCCGGCGCGCATCATTGCCGACGACAGCTTTGTATATGACCAGCGCATGCATGACCCGCGCATTCCGATGGCACCTTTGGAAGAACACCTGCCTGAACTTTTAGAACGCTGAAAATTGTTCGAATATGGGCCTGTGACCTTTAAAACAGAGGAACTGAAAATGGCCCAAACTGACTCTCCTGCTTTTCAACCGCGATTCCAAAGCCATACTGAATACCGCGATGCCCTGAGCAAAAAGCCAACCGACGCCCCGTTGCATCTGGATTTTGGCTTATTCTGTCTTTCCAAAGCACAGCTGGATCTGGGTATGGCCGAACTAAAGACCGCCAAACATCTTGGTGCCGACCATCCCCAGCTGAATGAGCTGATGGCCCAGGTGGAGCAACACAGACCAGCGCTTGAAGAACTGGATCATAATCAATATTACCGTATGCGCAGTCTGGCCGATGCAATCCTGCAAAAAGAATCCAAAGCGGGTACCTCCTTGCTGGATATCGGGGGCGGGCACGGGTTGTTGTCGCGTTTTGTGCCGGATTTTTCTTACTGTCTTGCCGAGCCCGATGTGAACGGCATCTCCGGGTTGGAGCTGCCTTTCACGGAAAACAGCTTTGACGTGGTTGTGGCCTGCCACGTGCTGGAGCATATCCCGGAAAATGACCGCGAAGCGTTTCTGGACCAGCTTTGTAAAACCGGACGCCGGCACGTTTTTATTTTAAACCCTTTCCACATCGAAGGCAGCAATGAAATCGAACGCATGACCATGGTTTATGAGCTGACCGGCGCATCCTGGGCCAAAGAACACCTTGATTGTACATTGCCGCGCCTGGAACAGATTGAATCGTACGCCAAAAAGAAAGGTTATACCTATAGTATTAAAGCGAACGGTACGCAGAGCACGGGACTGGCGCTGGTCATGATGACGCATTACGCGCAGCTTGGCGGCCGCACTCACGACCTGAAGCGGATAAACCGCTATTACAATACGCTTGATCCCAAAATGCTGGTCAATGAACGGGCACCCAACGCTTACCTGGTACATTTTGAATTAGCGGCCAGCTAGGAAATCACGAATTCAAAAAAATACGGAACACCAGAATTGGCTGTCCCGTGAAAACATTACATGAAATTTGCACGGCCTTTTCTGATACATTATCACTGACACTTTTTATGAAATATATAGACGACATTCCGGTTTGGGGGGAGCCGGTTGACAAAGACTCCCTTTCCCAGATAAAACGGTGCAGGCAAAACGCGGAAAAAGCGGCGCTTATGGCCGACCACCATAAGGGCTACGCTGTGCCAATAGGTGGTGTGCTGGCTTATGAAGATGCGATCAGTCCCAGCGGCGTGGGCTATGATATTGCTTGTGGCAACAAAGCCGTGCGTCTGGATATAGATGCCGCTGAAGTAAAGAAAAACATCAGCGGCATCATGGATGATATCTGGGACAAGCTCTCTTTTGGTATCGGCTTGAAGAACAAGCAGCATGTTGATCATGAGCTGTTCGAAGACAAAGCCTGGTCAATGGACGTACTGAAACCGCTAAAGGAATTGGCCCGTTCCCAGTTGGGCACCATCGGCGCGGGCAACCATTATGTCGATCTGTTTACGGACGAGCAGGATCGTGTCTGGGTGGGTGTGCATTTTGGTTCCCGCGGTCTGGGGCATAAAACGGCCACCTGGTTTTTAAAAAAAGGCGGCGCCAAAGACGGCATGGATGTGGACCCGCTGATTCTCAGCACGCGTTCCGATTTGGGCGAACAGTATCTGAAAGCGATGAAGCTGGCCGGGCGCTACGCTTATGCCGGGCGCGACTGGGTCTGTGATTTTGTGGCCGGCATGCTGGGCGCCAAAATCGAGGAAGAGGTGCACAACCACCACAACTTCGCCTGGAAGGAAAAGCACTTCGGCAAAGAGTACTGGGTGGTGCGCAAGGGTACCACGCCTGCTTTTCCCGGCCAGCGCGGTTTTGTAGGGGGCAGCATGGGCGATATTTCTGTCATCCTGGAAGGTATCGATTCAGCGGAATCCAAAACGGCCCTTTACAGCACGGTGCATGGCGCCGGCCGTGTTATGAGCCGCACACAGGCACGCGGCAAACGTAAATGGAAAAGCGGCAAGGTGATCAAGCCGGGTATCATCAGCCGCAAGATGATGCAGCAGTGGGTGAATGATCGCAACGTGGAACTGCGCGGTGCGGATACCGATGAATCGCCGCATTGCTATAAACGTTTACCGGAGGTGCTTGCCCGGCATGATAAAACGATCCGTATTATTCATACGCTTACGCCCATTGGTGTTGCCATGGCCGGGCCGGATATTAAAGACCCTTACAAAGATTGATTGCCGGCTAATCGCGGGCAGATTAACCCGCACCATCCCGGAAACGTTGGACATGATGCGTTTCCTGAATTAAATAAAACGTGATGCAGGGTGTAAACGATCAAAAAAAGGAAAAAATATTAATAAATAGAATAAGGTGAGACGCTAGTTGCTGCCGTAGCGTTTGATAAGGTTAAGCAGTTCCGATTCCCGCACAGGCTTGGTCAGGTAATCGTCCATTCCGGCCTGGATACAGATCTCGCGGTCGCCCTTTATGGCGTTTGCGGTAAGCGCGACGATCGGGATGCGTTTGCCGTTGCCGTTCTCGCGGGAACGGATTAGGCGTGTGGCTTCATAGCCGTCCATAATCGGCATCTGCACGTCCATAAGAATTAGATTGTATTCATTGGCGGCGTATTGTTCCAGTGCCTGTTTGCCGTTATCAGCCAGTTCCACAAGGATGCCCATTTTTTCCAGGATGCGCTGCGTGACTTTCTGATTGATCTTGTTATCTTCCACGACCAATATTTTCATACGCTTGAGCTGCTGAGTCGGACTCTCCGTGGTTCGGCGCAATACCGGCCTGTTGCGTTCTCTGCGCGTGATCGGGAGTGCAATTTTGAGCCAAAAAGTAGATCCTTCTCCCTGTCTGCTTTCTACGCCAATCTGGCCGCCCATCAGATCGGACAAGTATCTTGAAATTGTAAGGCCGAGACCTGTGCCGCCATATTTGCGTGTTGTGGAAGAATCAGCTTGAGAAAAGCTTTCAAATATAGTTTCCAGTTTTTCCTGCGGGATGCCGACGCCCGTATCCGTTACTTCAAAAAGGAACAATGCCTCGTTTAATTCCTTTTGCCCGTTTTGGTTGCTTTCGCGATAGGTTAAACGGAGGTTTACAAAACCCTCTTCCGTAAATTTGATTGCATTGCCGCAAAAGTTAAGCAATATCTGCCGCAGGCGTGTCGGATCCCCGATAACGTTAGCCGGTGTGCCTTCGGCAATGTCAATTTTAATTTGCAGCTGCTTTTCCTCGGCTTTTACCTTGAGCATATCACGTATGCTTTCCACCAGAGAATAGATGTCGAATTCGACGTTTTCGATTTCCATTTTGCCGGCTTCGATCTTGGAAAAATCAAGAATGTCATTCACCAGGCTTAAAAGCGATTCGGCACTGATCTGTATCGTTTTGGAGAGTTCTTCCTGTTCGTTATTCAGCTTTGTCTGCAGAAGCAGGTTGTTCATCCCGATGACACCATTCAACGGTGTGCGTATCTCGTGGCTCATATTGGCAAGAAACAGTGATTTTGCAAGGACGGCGTTTTCGGCTTCTTCTTTGGCCGCCCGTAACAAGGTATTCGCTTTCTGTAACTGCTCTTTTTGTTGCTCAATCTGCGATCGTTGCTGCACCAGTTCCCGGGTACGTTCGTTAACCTGCTTCTCCAGATTGACAGAACGTAGCTTAACGATGCCCAGCACAGCGCTGACAGCCATGATTGAGTAGAGCATATAGGCCCACCAGGATCGGTACCACGGCGGCAGAACCGTAAAGCTGTAAGAGGCCGGGGGCGAAATATAGCCGGCATGATTTCGTGCCTTTACGTGAAAAGTATAAGTGCCTTCACGCAGATTATTGTATTCTTTCTGATTGTTTTTGTGCCAAACCGACCAGCTTTTATCTACGCCTTCCAAAAAATGTGAATAGACCGTTTTATCTTCCGCATTGTAGGTTGGCGCAGTCCAGCTGAAGATCAACGTATTGTAGCTGTAATCGAAAGTGTTTCTCTTCTTGAGTTTGAGCGCTTCCTGATATCCGGCAAAAAACACAGAATCCTGTCCGGGTTTAATGCCGCGTATGAGCGTCCTGAATTGAGCGGACCCGTTAACCATGCCATCATGATCAAAAACAAAAAGGCCTTCGTCGCTTCCGATATAGAGCTTATCGTTTCCGTTTTTGTAGACTACCGTAACGGGTATGCCCGCCAGTCTCGAAAAATAGGATCTGTCCAGCATCATGGCGCCGTTGCTGTCCGGGCGCAGGTAATACAGTGAATCATTTCCAACGGCAATGAAATTGTCAAAGGGGTCTTTTTTTACTTCATAAAGCTCCCTTTGCCCCAATAACCTGCCGGGAGTGCTTATGGTGTCGGGGAAGAACTGGTCACTCTGGCGGTCAAAGCGGTAAAGGCCGTTGCGCGTCGGGAAATAAACAGATTCTCCGTCTTTGGAAATCGTATTACCCACCATCATCGGTAGTCCGGCGCTGGTATCGTAGATCGCTTTTTGGGCATCCGCATACTCGTCAAAGCTTATGCGCATTAGGCCAAAACCGTAAACGTCTGCCCACAATTCATGAGGCGTGGACTCAACGAGCATGTTTACCTGCTCGGGCACGGCGGCGAGCGACGCCGTCTTTTTCCAGTCATTGCCTTCCTTTTTCATAACAATAATCTCTCTTCCGGTGGCGACATAAATGCGGCTTTTATGATACTGCGAAATACGCACGGAAAAGATGACCTCATCTTCAAGGAAAATTTTTTGCGTTCCGTTTTTTGACAGGCGGTAAAGCCCCTTATCGGTCGCGACAAAAAGCTCTTCGCCGTTGCTTTGCAGATCGAATATCCAGGCCCGGAGATCTGTAGGGTGCAGGCCGAAGCGTTTTTGAAGGGAGCCCGATGAAATGGCAGACAGCGCCGTTTCGGGATCGTTTTCGCCATTGATCGAGTAAAGCCTATTGTAGGTACCAATGTAGATTTTATCATTAAATTCGATCACGCGGGAAACACCGCCGCGCAGCCCGGCCTGGTGGTCGATAATATAACTGTCCGACGGGTATTCAAAGCGCACAATACCGTCGTTAAGTCCCATCCACAGGCCGTCGTCACGATCGACAAAAGCCGTTAATACAGCCTGACTGATGATGTCCGACTCCAGGTCAAAGATGTAATCGATGGCGCCATGTTTATCGAAAACTATCATGCCGATCGGGTCCAGCACAACGGCAACACGCTCTCCGCGCAGGGCCACAAGCTGGTAGATAAAGTTGTTCTTCAACAGATCATCAGCCACCGTACGAAAGCGCTCGGCCTTGCCGCTTTTCAGGTCGACGTAATAGAGACCCTTGCCCCGGCTCGCAACGAGAAGCCTTTCTGTTTTGGGCGTTCCGTTTGCGAGGGGCAGCATAAAGCGGATACCCTCTTCCCGGAAGGCCTCCACTTTCAGCACACTCTGTAAGGTATCTCCGGTAAAGCGGCAAAAGCTTTCGTGTGCGTAGACCCAGAGCTCACCGTCAATAACAGCCGATGTGCTCAGCGGGGTTTTCATCTCAAAGCGTTTAAGACGAAAATCCTTATAGCGGAAGATCGTCGAGTCGGCCATAAAATAGACCGCATCTTTAGCTGTGTGAACGTTCCAGACGGCGCCTATTTCGGAAAGTGTATCGGCCAGGGAAACATAATTAAGGCGTCCGTCTTTGTCCGCATGCAGCATACCGAAATCACTGATTGAGGAAGCGAAAATGTTGTTATTGCCGTCTATGGCCAGGTCGAGGATGATCGATCGTTCTTCCGTTTCGATCAGGCGCCATCTTTCGCCGTCATATTCCAGGATACCCTCGGAATTTGCCACATATATGATCCCGTCTTTATCCTGAACGATCGACCAGTTTTGAGGGCCGGCATTATACTCACGCGCGCTGAAAGATCTGTAAAAGGGAATACCCGCCTGGTAGCCCGAAGATTCAAAGCCGGGAACAGGCTCCGGTCCGAAAAAACAAAGGAAAAGTATTGAGAGTACGGAGAATTTTTTCATGTAAGTATTTTTCTTTCGCCCGCAATTAAATTCGATTTCTTTTACCTTTTCTTTAAATATCGGCGCATTATCTTCTGCTTATTGACCAGAAAAAGACATGGCGGCGGAAATATGCCAAACTATTTTATCATTTTGTTAGAAAATATTGTTTTTTAGTGAATCTGTGCGGCCTAACTTGATGCCTGAAAAAGGAGATTAAATAATGATACGCAATGAACAAACGCCCCTGGAACGCACCGTTCCGGAAGCAACAAAGAGGCTGTTGCTGCAAATGGACAGACGTTCGTTCTTAAAAAGCAGCGGTGCCGCTTTTCTCGCCCTTTCCGTGCCTGCCGGCATTTTGTCCGGCCCGACGCCGGCAGAAGGCCGTGACGCCAGGGCCTTCAGTGAAAAACAATGGCGTGTTTTAAAACATATCCAGAGCCATTTGTGGCCGGATGACGGCGATGGACCCGGCGTTGAGGAATTGAGAGCAGCAGAGTACATCCAGGTGGTTGTGCTGGACAAAAAGGTCGATCCGGAACACCGCGAGTTTATTCGCAGTGGGATTGACTGGGTTGAGGAAGAGGCCATAGAACTGGGTAAAAGCTCAACGCTGGATTTTGAGGGTGAAGAACTGGAGCGTTTGTTACGCCATGTGGAGTCCTATGGTTGGGGTGAATCCTGGCTTGCCGTGGTTCTGCTTTACATTTTTGAAGCCCTTCTGGCAGACCCCCTGTACGGAGGCAATCCCGACCAAAAAGGCTGGAAATGGCTGGAGCATTATCCCGGCTACCCCAGGCCAACCAAAGAGACCATGTACAAGCCCGATATCGGATGAGGTAAAAAATGAAAGACTTTGATGTAATTGTAATTGGCAGCGGCGCGGGCGGCGGACCGGTTGCCTATGAAATGGCTCAAGCCGGGTATTCGGTGCTGGTTTTGGAAAAAGGTCCATGGTTCACGGAGCAGGATTTTTCCAAAGATGAGATTACCTGCTGCCGGCGGCGCGTGTACACACCGCGGCTGCAGGATGAGCAGCATGTGCTTGAACGAAGTGCCGGCGACGGTGAATGGGAAGCAACAGCCACCTACGATTCCGGCGTGGATTTTTGGAACGGCAATATGGTAGGCGGCTCCAGTAACCTGATGAGCGGATATTTCCACCGGCTCAAGCCGCGGGACTTCCGGCTTCTTTCTGAATTTGGTCCCATTAAGGGGGCGAATGTCGCCGACTGGCCGATCAGCTATAATGATCTGGAGCCGTATTACCGAAAAGTGGAAGAAGTAGTGGGTGTCTCCGGAAAGGTCGTGCCGCATCCGCACCTGGAACCGCGCTCAAGCAAGGATTTTCCATTTGCAGCCACGCTGGAGCATCCTATCTCGCAATGGATTGACAACAGCGCCAAAAAACTGGGCTATCATCCCATTCCCGTACCGCGTGCGATTTTGCCGTATCCCGCATTACAGCGCGGCGGATGCTCCTATTCCAATTTCTGCGGTAGTTATGGTTGCAGCACAAAAGCCAAAGGCAGCGCACGGGCGGCATTGATCGATCCCGCGGTGAGAACGGGCAATTGCCAGGTGTGGCCGCACAGCAAAGTGTATAAGCTGTTCAGCGATACCGAAGGCCGTGTCAATGCGGTGGGCTATTTTGACAAGGACGGCAATAAAAAGACGGTGACGGCAAAGATGTATGTGGTGGCCTGCCAGGCAATCGAAACCGCGCGCTTGTTGCTGGCCTCAAGCGGGCCAAAGCATTTGAACGGACTTGGAAATAATAACGGGCAGGTGGGTAAAAACCTGCTGTTTTCAGCCGGCGGTTCCGGCACGGGCGATTTTCCGTTTGACGGGCTGGACCCGGAAGCAGTAGCCGGTCTTAAAGTGAAGGGACTTTTCGTAAACCGCGCCTTGCAGGACTGGTATTATTACGATGATCCCGATAGCGGTAAGGCGATAAAAGGCGGCACGATTGATTTTCTGTTCCGTCACGCCAACGGTATCAGCCGCGCCAACAGCCAGAAATGGGGACCCGACGGCCTGGTGTGGGGCAGCGCCCTCAAAAACAAGATGAAGAGCTATTTTACCGAAGGCCGCTATCTGCGCTTTGAAGTGTTCAACGACTGGCTGCCCACGGACGATTGCTTTGTATCCCTGGATTCCAATGTGAAAGATAAATGGGGATCGCCGGTGGCGCGTTTCCGCACGGGCTATCATCCGCATGACCTGAAAGTAGGGCGCTTTCTGGCGGCAAAGGCTGAAAATGTGCTGCAGGAAATGGGCGCCAAAAATATCCGCTGGAGCGTAAGTGGCGCTCCGCCACCCAACCTGCAGGCCGGCGGCGCGCGCTTTGGCAATGATCCAAAAACATCCGTTCTGGACAAAGAGTGCCGCGTACACGATTGCGATAACCTGTTTGTAACCGACGGCAGCTTTATGCCCACCGGTGGCAGCGTGCCTTACACCTGGACAATTTATGCCAATGCCTTTCGAGTGGCGGATGCCATGAAGAAACAGGTGTGAAGTGGGTGAAGGATTTATTGGAAAAGTGAATCGTCGTATCAAAATTAGGCTACCTCTTTAAAAATACTAGTGACAATCGAAGAATCAATAAACTCGCAAGAACATTTTCCTACAGTCACACGTGCAATTGTGTTATATAAGGACGTTGCTACCTTTCGCCGTTGGTTTTAAATTCAATTAGAAACTGATTATTTTCAAAATATAGCCAAAATGAATGGGGACCTGTTTTTAAATACTTTTTATTCTCGTTTCTAACATAAAGAGACCATGAATTCAAATTTGAGTCCACACAAAATTGCCTAAATTTAATTTTATCAAATTGGATTTCTAAATCATTACAAAAAGTGAATAGATTTGTTTTTAATATATTTTGCTCACTGAACCTTTCTAAAAACTTATCTCGTTGCCATTCATCAAAGGCTGAAGAACATACAATTTGATCATACTTTTCAAACCTCCAGGGAGAGTCAATCATCAACGAAAACTCGCCCTGCGGTCTATTTCGATTTTGTTCCTGAACTAAGTCTCCAATTTCGAAAAACACTGTCCCATTATCTTGCCAGGATAGCTTTAGCGTTTTTGATTTTAATGCAGAAAGAATTAGGAGAGCAGATGTTTTATCTAAAAGCTGCGAATTTTTTCTTGTAGGGTTAATCATAGTTTTTAATATGTTGCTCAATAAACATTACCACGGCAAAATAAAGCAAACTACCTTTTCTCCACCACCTTCAGCGCTTCCTTCTTGCTTAACGGGGAGAGGCGCTCGCCGTGCTTTTCCACAAATTCAATCACCCATTGCGGGTTTGTTTTGGAGTACTCGCGCAACACCCAGCCGATGGCTTTGCGGATGAAAAATTCGTCTTCGTGGGCCATCTGCAGAATAAGTTTTTCCAGAAGGGCCGTATTGGTTTCCTGCTTATGTTTCAGGTGGGCCAGCAGAGCGGTACGGCGTAGCCAGAAATTTTCCGAAGCAGCCAACCGCTCTAGTTCTCTTTCGAAGTGAGGATGCTTTAAAACCAGCAGTCCTATAAGGTGCGAAGCGATCCAGTCCAGCGTATCCCAGTTTTCAGCTTCCGCTGCCAGTTTCTCATATAGCTGCCAGCTTTCCGCGGTGCGAAATTTTTTAAAATGCGTGGCGACGTCCAGTCCCATGTATTGCTCTTCACGGGTTTCTCCCCGCCACAGCTCAAGAACCGCGGTTTCGTATTCTTCCCGACTTTTAACAGGAAATTTCTTTTTGGCTTCTTTAAATATGGCAGCACGCTGCGGCGCTTTGACGCCATAAAACGGCTGGTCGGTCTTCATATAGGCCTGCATCGGGCCGGCCTGTTCAGGGTCAGCGTATTTTTTAAGCTCCTCGCGAATGTATGGTACGATGGGTGGTGTTCCCTGGCCTGCACTCATTTTAGTTGCCATAGCTTAATCGTTATTACCCCGCCATTGCTGCCTTCAAAAATTAACTAAGCAGTTCCCTGAATTTTTTAAAGGCGTCGTTCAGTTTGGAGATATCTTTGCCGCCGGCTGTGGCCATATGCGGCCGTCCGCCACCACCGCCACCGGCAACTTTAGCCACTTCGCGCACCAGGTTACCGGCATTAAAACGTTTTTCCTTAAGCAGATCGTCTGTTACCAGGCAGACAAACATCAGCTTGTCCGGAAGCTTTGATGCCAGCAGGGCAACCGTATTACTGGCTTTGTTGCGGATTTTATCGGCCAGGTCCTTTAGCTGATCGGTATCCTGATTATCCCCATGATGGGTTATTACGGAAATACCGTTCAGTTCCTGCGCTGAGGCGATAATGCTGTCCAAGCCTTCACTAAGCCGGGCAGATTGTGCTTCGGCGAGCTGTTTTTCCAGCTTGCGCCGTTCTTCCAGCAAGGCCGAAATCTTTTCCGGTAAATCGTGCTCGTTGGTGTTAAGAAGATGGCTGGCTTTAGCCAGATTGCGCCGGTTTTCCTGCGCGTAAGCCACAGCAGCGGGACCTGTTATTGCTTCAATGCGCCGCACACCGGAAGCAATGCTGCTTTCGGACGTGATAACAAAAAAACCGATCTCACCGGTACTTTTAACATGCGTGCCGCCGCACAATTCGTAGCTGAAATCGGCAATCCGGATGGTGCGCACTTCGTCCCCGTATTTCTCGCCGAAAAGGGCCATGGCGCCTTCGGCCTTGGCTTCCTGGAAGTTTTTATTCTCAATCTTCAGCGGCAAGTCGCGCTGTATCTGATCATTAACGATCGTCTCCAGCTTTTCGATTTGTTCGGGAGTTACACGTTCAAAATGGGTAAAGTCAAAACGCAGCCTCTCCGGCTCCACCAGCGAACCGGCCTGATGCACATGATCGCCCAGAATCTCGCGCAGTGCCGCATGCAGCAGGTGCGTGGCCGTGTGGTTTTTTACCGTCCGGCGCCTGTCCGATTCGGTGATCGTGGCTTTTACGTTATCTTCAGCGGGCTTAAACTCTTTGCCATCTTCGCAAATATGGATGATGGCGTCACCCTGCTTTTGTGTATCTATGACCTTTAGTTCAAAATCCTTGCCGCGTATTACACCCTTGTCGCCCACCTGGCCGCCGGATTCGGCATAGAAAGGCGTCCGCTGCAGGCGCAGTATAACCGTGCCGTTCTTGCGGGCGTAGCGACTGATTTTTGTTTCCAGGCTTGTTTCGTCATAACCCACAAATTCAGAATCGGGGCCTTCATTCAGAACCGTCCAGGAGCCCGTTTCCACCTGCTGGGATTCAAATTTGGCCGCTGCCCGTGCACGTTCGCGCTGCTTTTCCATCTCCTTTTCGAATCCTTCCAGATCGATTGTCAGCGCGTTTTCATCAGCCAGAACACGGGTCAGGTCCACGGGAAAGCCGTAAGTATCGTAAAGCCGGAATACATCGCTGCCGGGGATAACAGTTGCCTTTTTGCCGTTAAGCTCCTGTTTGATCTTTTCGAAGATTTCCAGGCCGCGATCCAGCGTGCGGTTAAATTGTTCCTCTTCAGCCCGAATGATTTTAGCAATGTGCCTGGCGCGGTCTTTCGCTTCCGGAAAAGCATCGCCCATATGTTTAACCACGCAGGGTACAAGTTTATGGATGAAGGGATCGTGCAGACCCAGCTTGCGGCCATAGCGCGCGGCACGACGCAGAATACGTCGAATCACATAACCGCGACCTTCATTGGAGGGTAGGCCGCCGTCGCCAATGGAAAAAGTCAGCATGCGTATATGGTCTGCAATAACGCGGAAGGCAATTTTTTCTGAAGAGTCGGCATAGCTGGTCCCGCAAATTTTGCCGATTTCATCAAGGATCGGTTGAAAAACATCGGTATCATAGTTGGAGCTTTTTTTCTGCAGCACGGCGACCAGCCGTTCGAAGCCGGCACCCGTATCAACATGTTTCGCCGGCAGCGTACTCAGCTTACCACTATCGTCACGGTTATACTGAATGAAAACCAGGTTCCAGATCTCGATCACATCTGCAACGCCGGCATTTACCAGCTTGCCGCCGCTTTTGTCCGGCGTCAGATCAATATGAATCTCAGAGCAGGGGCCGCAGGGTCCGGTGTTGCCCATTTCCCAGAAATTGTCATCTTTTCCGAAACGCAATATATGTGACGGGTCGATATCGGTGACGTCGCGCCACATCTTTTCGGCCTCTTCGTCCGCGGCCAAACCGTCATCTTCATCGCCGCCAAAAACAGTCGCATACAAACGATCCTTGGGCATCTTCCAGACTTCCGTCAGCAACTCCCAGGCCCAGGCAATGGCTTCTTTCTTGTAATAATCGCCAAACGACCAGTTGCCCAGCATCTCGAAAAAAGTATGGTGGTATGTATCGTGACCCACCTCTTCAAGGTCGTTGTGCTTGCCACTGACGCGGATGCATTTTTGAGAATTGACGGCACGTGAATAGGCGCGATCGCCCTTACCGAGAAAAACATCCTTAAACTGGTTCATGCCGGCGTTGGTAAAGAGCAGTGTCGGATCATCCTGCGGTACGACCGGTGAACTGGGCACAAAAGTATGCTTTTTGTCCTTAAAAAAATCTATAAACTGTTTTCTGATTTCATTGGCTGTCATAGAAAAAATATTCCTTTATTTGAGAGATTTTCCCGGTTGCGTCACACGCCGTATAGTATTTTAGCCATTAACGGGTTATTTTTAACAATCCTTCAATTTATAAAAAGAGAAAATTTTTAACAATAAGTATGGATTGGCAGCATGCAGGCTAAAACGGTGCTTTACATTGATGACGATTATCAGGCGGGATTATTGGCCCGTGTATTTTTGCAAAAGGCCGGTTTCGATACGGAGCTGGCGTTAAATACGCGCCAGGCACGCGAAATATTGGCCGCAAAAACAATCCATATGGTCATTACCGATATCGGACTGCCGGGCGAAAACGGGGTGGATTTTTACCGTTGGCTGCAGGCATCGGAATTCAAGGCGATACCGGTTTTCCTGGTCTCTGCCCATGCCATGGGCTTCAGCGATGTATTGACTGACCACCGCGACATCTTTTTTGAAAAACCGCTTTTTTTCCCCAGCTTCATAGAACGTATTAAAAAGCAACTAGGCGTTTAGACGTTATCCTGTAACGCGACATTCATTCAGATTTTCGTAAAATCCCTATTCCGTCTCCAGCTTTTCCTCGTAAAGCGCCTGTTCAATAATATTCCAGGTAAAGCCGCGGTTTTGCAGGTGGCGTACCAGTTTCTGCTTTTCATCGATTGTTATGGTTGCCGGGCCCTGCGCTTTTTTGCTTAGCAGGAAGCGGGCATTCTCAAGTTGCTGTTCGCGGCTGTATAGCTCAGCCAGGGAATCATCTACATGGTCCATGGAAGCGCCTTTTTCCAGCAGCTTGCTTTTTATGCGCAGTGGTCCGGAGCGTTTTGTAAGCAACTGGTCTTTTATAAAGGAAACAATAAATTCCGCGTCGTCCAGGTAGCCTTTGTCGCGCAACGTATCGATGACCCTGCCGCAAATTTCCGCGCTGTATCTTTTTTGAAAAAGCTTTCGGCGCAGCTCTTTTTCCAGGTGCTGGCGTCGCTGCAGGTAGAAGTAGGCCTGCTCCAGCGCGGCTTCATATTCGTCATAAGCGATAATCTTTTGCCACTCCTGAAAAGTAAACTCAGAGCCTGATCGGATAAGGAACTTGATGATAGTATTTTCGTGAAGCTCGCCAAGCGCTTCGCCCGACGCATCGCTTAGCGTGTAAATTTTGTGGCGCGGCTTGCGCAGCTCAACATTTTCAATACGGATGGTTTCAGACATAAAAAAGGCGTCCTTTCAGACGCCGATGATTTTACTTGTTGCCGTCGGTTTGTTCCGGTTCGGGCTGCGGCAAAGGCGCCAGACCCATCTTGGGCTTAAGGTCCTTCATGATTTCGTCCAGAATATCCGGATTGTCTTTCAGGAAGCGTTTTACATTCTCGCGTCCCTGGCCGAGGCGTGTTTCTTTATACGAAAACCACGTACCGGATTTATCGACGATATTATGGGTTACCGCCTGGTCCAGGATATCGCCTTCGCGCGAAATACCCTGGGCGTACATAATATCGAACTCAGCCTCGCGGAAGGGCGGGGCCAGCTTGTTTTTCACCACTTTAACCTTGGTGCGGTTACCTACCACCTCATTGGCCTCTTTAATCGTCGCGATCCTGCGGATATCCATGCGGATGGAGGTATAGAATTTCAGGGCGCGGCCGCCGGTTGTTGTTTCCGGGTTGCCAAACATAACGCCCAGCTTTTCGCGTACCTGGTTAATAAAAATAACGGAGGTGTTGGATTTGCTTACGGTTCCGGTCAGTTTGCGCAGTGCCTGCGACATCAGCCTGGCCTGCAGACCCATGTGGGCGTCGCCCATCTCACCTTCGATTTCCGCTTTGGGCACCAGCGCCGCTACCGAGTCTACCACGATAATATCCAGCGCGCCGCTGCGTACCAGCGTTTCAACAATCTCCAGCGCCTGCTCGCCGTTGTCGGGCTGGCTGACCAGCAGGTTGGTTGTGTCTACGCCCAGCTTTTTGGCATAGATGGGGTCCAGCGCGTGCTCGGCATCCACAAAGGCGGCCAGTCCTTCGCCGCGTTGCGCTTCGGCCACAACGTGCAGGGCCAGCGTAGTCTTACCGGAAGATTCCGGCCCGTAAATTTCAGTGATTCTGCCGCGCGGAACACCGCCAACACCCAACGCGGAATCCAAAGAGATCGATCCGGTGGGCACAACATCCACGTTGACTTTAACACGATCGCCCAGCTTCATGATCGAGCCTTTTCCAAACTGGCGCTCGATCTGGGTCATGGCTACATCAACGGCCTTTTGCTTTTCCTGGCTCATAATTTTTCACTCCAAAAGATTGTCAGTTTAACGGCGGGACAGCAGGAAACTAACACATATATCTAATTTTTGCAATCAATTTTTTGTACGATTGTACTACTTTTTTAAAGGGAAGCGTTGCACCGTTTTATAGATGGCCCCGGCGGGCGTGAGCTGGCTTTGGATCAATTCAAGGCTGTCGCAGGTTTGCTCAAATGAAGGATAAGGCTGAGCAAACAGACTGTTCATTTTCGGAGCGGCTTTGAACGGATCTTTTATGCGCGCCAATGTAAGATGAGGCCGGAAAGGGCGCCTTTCCGCTTCAAAACCCAGCGCGGCCATGGCTTGTTCGATCGTGCTTTGGCAAGTGATCAGCTGCGGCTCCGGTTTAAGTCCCAAAAAGAATACCCGCGGTTTTTTGATATGCGGAAAGCAGCCCGGTGATGTACTCTGGAGGTTAATAGCCGGTGTGTCTGCCAGAATATCCCGCAATGTGGCGACGATATTTTCTTTTTGCGCGCTGTTACATTCGCCCAGGAATTTTAACGTAAGATGCAGGTTGGACGCTTTGACCCACTTGAACTCTCGGGCCAGGGGGCGCAAGGTTTTTATGTAATCGTCAAGCCTGGCACTTGTATTTTCGCTGAGAGACAGGGCGATAAATAGACGCATCAGTCCGGATCCAGTATGAGGCGGCGCAGCAGTTCCAGCCCGGCCATCGCGCCGCGCATTTTTATAATGGAGCGGTCGTTGCCGAAATGGAAGCGACGCACGTTCTGCTTGTCCCCGTAACAGGCGGCTATGTAGGCCAGACCTACCGGCTTTTCTTTGCTGCCTCCTGATGGACCCGCAATACCGGTCGTGGCGATGCCGCAGGATGTGTTAAAATATTTTTGAATACCCCGGGCCATTTCCAGCGCAGTTTCTTCGCTGACAGCGCCGTGCTTTTTCAGTGTATCATCCTTAACGCCCAGAGCGCTGTTCTTGATTTCATTGGCGTAAGCAACCACGCTTCCCTTAAGCACCGCTGAGCAGCCGGGAATGTCTGTAAGCCAATCCGAGAGCAGGCCTCCCGTAAAGCTTTCGGCGACGGAGAGGGTGAGGTCATGCTCCTTCAGCAGTTTCAGGAGCACCTCCTGTAGCTCAATTTCGTGATCGGCAAAAATATACTTGTGGGCCTTGTCCTGAATGGCGGCGATAAAATCTTTCCAGTTTTGAAGCTTTTGTTCATCATTTGTTATAAGCCGAAAACGCAGATCCACGCCTATGTGCCGCGGCAGAAAAGCAAAAGGGAAATCGGGATGCTCGTCGATCAGATCCTGCAGCATGTCCAGCAGGCTTGACTCGGCAATGCCCGTCGTACGCAAAAGGTGTGTGTGGACTTTGCCCGGCTTTTTTTCTTCGCGCAGCATATCGAGCACGTGTGGATCGAACATGCCTTTCATTTCGCTGGGCACGCCGGGCATAAAGCAGAAAAAAGTGTCCTCTTTTTCCATTATGACTGCCGGGGCGGTGCCGCGTGTATTTTGCACCACCCGGGCACCCTCCGGTACCAGCGCCTGAGCGATGTTGGATTTCAGCAGATCGCGGTTGCGGCTTTTAAACAGCTCTTTTATGTTTTCCAGTACCTCGTCATTCTGCACCAGTTCGGCATTAAAAAAACGGCAGATTGTATTTTTGGTGATATCATCCGGGGTGGGGCCCAGGCCTCCTGTTACGATTACGGTGCCGGCGCGGCTGTTGGCCCTCTTCAGCGCTTCCATGATCTCGCTCTCCTCATCGGAGATCGTCGTAATCCAATGGACGGTCAATCCCACATCCAGCAGCTTGCGCGCAATCCAGGAGGCGTTGGTGTTGACCGTGTAACCGGCCAGTATCTCATCACCAATGCTGATTAGTTCAACTTTTGTATTCATCTTTTATCCGTTTTTTTCTGTGATGAACATGATGTTAATCAGGCAAAATCCTGATCGTGGTCGTACTCTTGATCCCGGTCAATGTTGAAAGGGCAGCGCATTTTTCGTAGTTCAGAATGGCACTTTTGTGCAGCGTTTTGTGCAATAGTGCGAAATAAATTTCACGTTACCCGTTGCTGCTACTTTAATTTAACCACCGTTTACAAAAATATCAGATACGCGTGTAAAATAATATTCACATAGAGTCCCGCAAGAACGTCATCCAGCATAACGCCCCAGCCGCCGGGCAGCTTTTGCAGGTTGTCGATGCCCAGCGGCTTCCAGATATCCAGCAGGCGGAACAGAACAAACGCCGCCGACAGGGTTATCCAGGAAACACTGCCGGGGATAAATAAACACAAGGCCAGCAGTTGACCGCTCCACTCGTCAATCACAATCACCCCCGGGTCTTTACCGTGCGTGCGCTCCACAAATGGCGTCAGGAGGATCCCCACAATCGTTACAATAAAAAAAAGGGCAACCATAACCCATAAAGGCGGTGAAGCCAGACCAACAACGAGCACTATTAGCAAACTGCCCACGGTGCCCGGCGCTTTGGGGGCAAAACCGCTTCCCAGTCCGCTGCAGATAATTAAAGCCAGTTTTTCCACGCCCGCTAGCTCCACAGCCGGGCCAGCCGCCGGAACAGTTCAATGATGTGGGAACGATTGTAAATGAGGTAATGAACGCCGCTGGCGACCGTAAGCAAAACAACGATCAAAGCCAGAATCGTGGTCCAGAGGAAATAATCTTTGTAAGTGTAATGCAGCGTAATATCCGGCAGCCCGGGGATGCTGATGTAAATTAGCAGCAAAAAGACAAAAATCATCTGAACGAAGGTTTTCCATTTTGCGAAAACGCTGGTAATGATCACCTTGCCGCGGTACAGCGCGTACATGCGCAGGGAGGTTATCAGTGCGTCGCGGGCGATGATGAGAACGATCATCCAGAGATAGACATAGTCCAGCCAGGCGAACAGAGCCAGTGCCGTGGAGACCAGAATTTTATCCGCCACGGGGTCCAGAAACTGTCCGAAACGTGTAATAACATTGCGCCGCCTTGCCCAGTAGCCATCATACCAGTCTGTGATGGAGGCCATAAAAAAAAGAACAACCGCGCCCACTTTGCTGGAGAGTTCGCTTTGCAGAAAAAAGTAAGCAAAAACGGGTGTTATAATGATGCGTGATACAGTTAAGATGTTTGCAAGATTCATTGGGAAAATCGCGCTGCTGCCTGTGCTGCTAAAAATTCAAGCACGTAATGTACAAATATGCCGAAATATTTTAAAGTATTTGCTAATCGATAAATTTGCGTGTCCGAAAATATTGTGCTTATTTTGTCGACTTTTAATTATTAAGCAAGAAGCAATAATTTCGTTTGTGTAACAAGTTACGATGCCTTAAATTTTGTGACTATGTGAAAATAATCATTTTGAGCGTCTTTTGGGAGCATTCCGAGAGGCTTAATAAAAGGAACCAAACAGGGACAAGCGATGGCAGATTTTAATCTTAAACGTGGTTTTGATATCAAAATCGCGGGCAAGGCCGAATTACGCTATAAGGAAGTTGCGCCCCCGCAGCGTGTGGCCTTACAACCGGTCGATTTTAAAGGCATGAAGGCCAGGCTAGAGGTGGAAGAGGGCAGCCAGGTAAAAAAAGGCAGCCCGCTTTTTCATGACAAGGCCCGTCCGGAAGTCAAATTTACCTCTCCGGTAAGTGGCAAAGTGGTTGCCATAAACAGGGGCGAAAGGCGCAAAATTACAGAAGTGATCATCGAAAGTGACGGGAAAAGTGAGGAGATTACTTTCCCCGCGCTGACTGCGGATAAGCTGGGCAGCGCTTCTGCCGACGAGATCAAAAAGACGCTGCTCGATAGCGGCATGTGGCCCCTGATTATTCAGCGGCCGTTCGGTAAAATCGCCGATCCGTCTGCTCAGCCGCGTGATATTTTTATTTCGGCCATGGATACCTCTCCATTGGCCAGTGACGTGAATTTTATTATGGATGGGCTGGAGAAGGAATTCCAGTTTGGCGTTGATATCCTGCAAAAACTGACTGAAGGTAAAGTTTACCTTGGCGTCGATGGACGTGATAAGAGCCCGGCGGCGGCTTTTACTCAGGTTAACAATGTGGAAAAAAACAGTTTCAGCGGGCCGCACCCGGCGGGTAACGTTGGTGTTCACATCCACCACGTGGCACCGATCCGCCGTGGGGATGTTATCTGGACCGTCAAACCCTATTTTGTTGCGATGATCGGCAAGCTGTTCGCCAGCGGCAAAATACCCACCGAACGTATTATCTCTATCGCCGGTAACGGCATTAATGAGCATGTTTATTTTAAAACAATGGTTGGCGCGCCCATCTCGCTGTTTGTTAATGAAGACAACATTGCCTATGGTGACGTTCGCGCCATCTCCGGCGATGTTTTGACCGGGACTAAAAAACAGCTAAACGGATTTGTCGGATTTTATGACAACCTGCTCTGCGTCATTCCCGAAGGTCCGAAAGAGAAAAAGCTGGTCGGCTGGTTCCGTCCCGGCGGAGATGTTGCGAGCTATTCGCGTACGTTTCTTTCCCGCTGGCTGCCCAAAGTCGGCTTTGAGGTAAGCACGCTGAAGAACGGAAGCGATCGCGCATTTGTTTTGAGCGGCCTTTATGAAGAGGTGCTGCCGATGGATATTTATCCGGTTTACCTGGTGAAGAGCATTATGGCAGACGACATCGAAGAGATGGAAGGCCTGGGTATTCTGGAATTGGTGGAAGAGGACATTGCCTTATGCAGCTATATCTGTCCTTCCAAGTATGACTTTGGCGGCATCCTGCGCGAAGGTCTCGATCTGATTGAAAAAGAAGGTTAAAAAGAGGGTAGTCAAATTGAATTTTCTACACACACTAATGGAAAAGCAGCGGCCGCTCTTCGAAAAGGGCGGAAAGCTGGAAAAGTATTATCCGCTGTATGAAGCCGGTGAGACGATACTTTTCTGGACCAACGAACGCACCAAGGGCGGACCCCACGTGCGCGATGGTCTGGACACAAAAAGATTTATGATGATGGTAGTGGTGGCGCTGATTCCGGCGACACTTTTTGGTATGTACAATGTTGGCTACCAGCATTTTTACGCTTTGGGCCAGCAAGCCACATTGATGGAAATGTTTGCCTTTGGCGCCATCCAGGTGCTGCCGATAATCCTGGTTTCTTATGCCGTCGGTGGTTTATGGGAGGTAGTATTTGCGGTTGTGCGCAAGCATGAGGTAAACGAAGGCTTTCTTGTAACAGGATTGCTTTTTCCGTTAACGCTGCCGCCTACCATACCGTTGTGGCAGGTGGCCATGGGCATCACCTTTGGCGTTGTTATCGGTAAGGAAGTTTTTGGCGGAACAGGTATGAATATCCTGAACCCGGCGTTGACCGCGCGGGCCTTTGTATTCTTTGCCTATCCCGCGTATATCTCCGGTGACAAAGTATGGACCGCCGTTGATACCAGCCAGAAACTGGTAGATGGTTACAGTGGCGCGACACCACTGCTGATCGCTTCCAATACGGATGCCGGTATTTCTTCGGTGGGCAATGTGCTGGCAAGTTTTAGTCAATGGGATATGTTCCTTGGGCTGATACCGGGCAGTATAGGAGAGACGTCGGCGCTTATGGCGCTCATTGGCGCGGTGGTGCTGATAATCACCGGTGTCGGGAGTTGGCAGATTATGGCGTCTATGGTTGTAGGTGCCGTTCTGATGGCTTTTGGACTCAATTTCATGGCCGGCCCCGAATCCAGCGGCATGTGGACATTACCGGCGGAATATCACCTGATTATGGGCGGTTTTGCTTTTGGAGCGGTGTTTATGGCTACCGACCCTGTATCCGCATCACAAACCGGAACAGGAAAGTGGGTATACGGGTTATTGATCGGTTTACTGGCCGTGCTGATACGAACGGTAAACCCGGCCTATCCCGAAGGTGTGATGCTGGCCATTCTGTTTATGAACGTATTTGCCCCGCTTATTGACCATTATGTTGTGCGGGCCAATATAAAAAGGAGGTTAAGCCGTGCGTGAGAATATCCGTACCTTTCGGTTCGCCCTTATTATAACCCTGGCTTGCAGCCTGTTGCTTGCCGCCGCGGCCACGCTTTTAAAGCCGCGCCAGGAAGCAAACGTAAAGCTGGATATTAAAAAGAATATCCTTTCCGTTGTCGGCATTAAGCCGGCAGAAGGGGAAACTTTTTCAAGGCAGCAAATCGAAGAGCTGTACAAGCAGAATATCAAAGAGATGGTTGTTGATGACAACGGTGATATTGTCGAAGGAATGAATCCAATTGAAATAGATTCCGATACGCAACCCAACCTTCATCCTTTGTATGAATATGTAAAAGACGGTGAAATACAGGCCTACGTTATCCCGATCAGCGGGAAAGGCTTGTGGAGCACCCTTTATGGTTATTTCGCTCTTGAAACCGATTTGAACACGGTAAAGGGTATTACCTTTTACCAGCACGGTGAAACACCCGGTTTGGGCGGCGAAGTTGAAAAAGGGTGGTTTACTGTAAATTTCATTGGCAAGAAGATTTTTGATCAAAATGACAACCTGGTTTCCATAGGTGTAGTTCGCGGCAAAGTTATAGACAAAATTTCTGAAGACCAGCGCGATTTTTATGTTGACGGTATAAGCGGTTCAACGCTGACCGGACGCGGGCTGGAGCAGTTTTTACGCCGCGATCTGAAGACTTACGAACCATTTTTCAGAAAAGAACGCCAAAAGCGGGAGGAGATCTAAATGGCTGATGCACCTGTTCAAACCACACCACCAAAACCGCCAAAAGAGAAGCTTTTTTCGAAAAAGAATCTCAAGGTTCTTCGCGAACCCCTGAGTGACAATAACCCGATTAGCTTCCAGGTTCTTGGTATCTGTTCGGCACTGGCCGTTACCGTTCAAATGAAAACAGCGCTGGTAATGTCACTGGCGGTTATGTTTGTTTTAACGTTTTCCAATGTGACAATCTCGCTGCTGCGTAAGCAGATACCCTCCAAGATCCGCATTATTGTAGAACTGGCGGTTATTGCGTCGCTCGTTATTCTGGTAGACCAGATTCTAAAAGCATACTTGTATGATATCAGTAAACAGCTCAGTGTATTCGTGGGACTGATCATTACAAACTGTATTATTATGGGACGTGCCGAAGCGTTTGCGCTGCAAAACAAGCCCTGGCCTTCGTTCCTGGACGGACTGGGCAATGCCCTGGGCTACGGCTGGATTCTGATGGCTATTGCCGTGGGACGTGAAGTCTTGGGCAGCGGCTCATTTATGGGCTTCCAGGTTGTTCCAGATGCCGTCTACGGTGCCGGCTATGAAAACATGGGCCTGATGGTTCTGGCGCCCGGCGCGTTTATTTTGCTCGGGCTGTTGATCTGGGTCCAGCGCGCCATCACTAAAACCGTTCACGAATAAGATTGAGGTATAAAAGATGTTAGAGCATTATCTTAGTTTATTTGTAAAAGCGGTATTTGTTGAAAACATACTTCTGGCATTCTTTCTCGGCATGTGTTCTTTCCTGGCGGTCTCCAAAAAAGTAGACACGTCCGTAGGCCTGGGAATGGCCGTTGTTTTTGTTTTAACGATTACTGTTCCGGCCAACTGGGGCATTTACAACTACCTGTTGCGTGACGGCGCCCTTAGCTGGGCCGGCATGCCGGAAGTGGATCTGAGCTTTCTTGGTTTTATTACCTACATCGCGGTAATTGCAGCCATGGTACAGCTCGTTGAAATGATCATGGACCGTTTTTCGCCAAAGCTTTATACGGCGCTTGGTATCTTTCTGCCCCTGATCGCTGTTAACTGCGCTATCCTGGGCTCCTCCCTGTTTATGGTGGAGCGCGATTACACGGTGGGTGAATCGGCCGTGTTCGGTTTTGGCAGCGGTGTCGGCTTCTTTTTAGCCATCGTTTCCATGGCCGCTATTCGCACAAAACTGCGTTATTCCAATGTGCCCGACGGACTGAAAGGTTTGGGAATAACCATGCTTATCACGGGTTTAATGTCTATGGCATTTATGGTATTTGCCGGGATACAACTTTAAAGACGGAGTAGAGAGTCATGCCTACATTAGGAATCATGGCCCTGAGTGCCGGGATTTTTTCTGCAACCATTCTTTTGCTGGTAGCTGCGCTGACCTACGCGGAAAGCAAGCTGATCAACAAGGGCAAGGTTAAAGTTCTCATCAACGGGGATGAGGAAAAAAGCCCGGAAGTAGATGCCGGGGCAAATTTATTGACCACACTATCCAATAATGGGATCTTCCTGCCCTCCGCCTGTGGCGGACAGGGGACCTGCGCCATGTGTACCTGCCAGATTACGGAAGGTGGCGGCGATGTGCTGCCGACGGAAGAATCCCAGCTTTCCAGAGCTCAGGTAAAAGAAAACTGGCGCCTGGCCTGCCAGGTAAAAGTGAAAGAGGATATGAAAATTCATATCCCCGAAGAGATATTTAATATTCAAAAATTTGAATGTACGGTTCGTTCCAACAACAATGTTGCCACGTTCATTAAAGAATTGGTCCTGGAACTGCCTAAAGGTCAAAACCTCGATTTTGAAGCCGGTGGCTATATCCAGATTTATATTCCGCCTTACAATCTTTCCTTTAAGGATTTTGATGTGGAAAAGGAATATCGCGGCGATTGGGATAAATACAACCTGTGGGACCTGAAAGCTTCCAATGATGAGGAAATTTTCCGTGCCTATTCCATGGCCAACCATCCGGCGGAAGGCAACATCGTAATGCTGAATGTGCGGATTGCCACGCCGCCCCCGGGAACCGATTTTCCTCCAGGGATTTCCTCCAGTTTTATCTTTAATCTCAAGCCGGGTGACAAGGTAACGGTGAGCGGACCCTACGGTGAATTCTTTATTAAAGATACAGACCGTGAAATGGTGTATATCGGCGGCGGCGCCGGTATGGCGCCCATGCGCAGTCATCTTTTCCACCTGTTCCACACCCTGGAAACAGGCCGTAAAGTGACCTTTTTCTATGGTGCGCGTTCCAAGCGGGAAATGTTCTATGATGAGGATTTCCAGGCGATAAAGGAGAAGTATCCCAACTTCAATTATGTTGTGGCGCTTTCCGACCCGTTGCCCGAAGATAACTGGGAGGGCCCTGTTGGTTTTATTCACCAGGTAGCTCAGGATACTTTTCTGGGTAAACATGAAGCACCGGAGGACATTGAGTATTATCTCTGCGGTCCGCCCATGATGATCAGTGCTGTACAAAATATGTTGTACAACCTGGGTGTAGAAAAAGATATGATCGCGTTTGACGAATTCTAGACAACAAAAGGCCGGTTCGACTGGCCTTTTTTATTTTCTGTCTTTTTGATCGATTTTCGCAAATTTATTCTTTTTGTTTTCAAAATATTTTCTTAACATAAGCACCCTATTATTGTTCTCTAATCCAAAAATTAACCGAATATTTCAATGCGACACGTTGCTGCCTTATTACTCGTTTTTGTATTTTGCCTCGCCCAGGAAGACCCGCGGCGCTTTTCCAAGACCTCTGTTGATGACAACGACAATTTCACCACCGAAGGCAACATAGGTATAACTTTTTCCAATTATGGCGTTTTCGGAGATGGTTTTGTTATCCAGGCGCCCACCGATCAGCCCTCCTGTGAATTCCCCAAGGGTTCAGGGATTGAGCATATTTTTGACGGTGGCCTTTGGGTCGGCGCACAAACATCGGAAGGGCAAAGGGTAACCACCGGCGCCTTTAACTCGGCGCGCATCGCCTCCGCCGGTTCCAACAATTTTGAGTTTACGAATACCGCTGAGCCGACCGACATTATCGTCGAAAGATCATCCTTGCCGCAGGACCGTTTTTATTCGCCCTCCGCCGTCAGTCACCAGGATTTTGTGATGGATTTTGGCGATACCAACATTTTTATCCCCGGCACGGCCGTGCGCATTCCCAACCACGAGCCGCTGGGCATTTCCGTGCACCTTGAAACCTACGCCTGGAATTATCCTTTTGCTGATGCTTTTGTGATCATGAACTATACGATCAAAAACGTGGGCTACGGCGGACGCAAGGATACGCTGCGCGATGTTTACGCCGGGCTATGGGCCGATATGGTTGTGCGCAATACTAATATTTTGCCGCCGCGTGTTGGTGGTCCTTTTTACCAGGATGTTGGGGTAGGGTACACGGATGATCCCGATCTTGGGCGCATGGTGTATGCCTACGAAGTTGAAGGCGGGGGCAATTACACTGAATCCAATAGTTATGTGGCACTCGCTTTTCTCGGCGCGGATGCCCAGAAAAATGACAACAGCTACAACGCCGAGGTAAATCATAACTGGTGGTTTTTCAGTGGTGGTACCGAAGACTGGCAACTGGCACCCAACACGGAAGCTGCCCGTTACGAAAGAATGCGTGAATCGCTCGATGACGATATTTACGAGAGCGATATTCGCGGACAGCGCGGCAATTTTATGAGCCTGATTACCACGGGACCCTTCGAAATGCTGGAGCCGGATTCATCGATCAATGTGGTTTTCGCGATTGTATGCGCACGTAAATTCAGTAATCTCCCGCCTTCCGCGGATAATGATATCACCAAGAAAAATCTCTATGAAAATGTGGGCTGGGCCTTGCGCGCCTATTACGGCGAAGATAATAACCGCAACGGCAGGCTGGATTTTGTTGGTACCGATTCCACGGAAGACCTGATCGATAACGGCCGCCTCGACCGCTATATCCTGCCGACACCGCCGGACGCACCGCGTCTTAAAGTTATTCCGGACAACGGCAAAGTGACCCTTCTATGGGACAACTCATCTGAAGAGTCGATTGACCTGATTTCCCGCCAGCAGGATTTTGAAGGCTATCGTGTTTACCGCTCGTTTCTGGGCAACGACCTGCGTGGCGAGTTGGGTGTTTTTGATAATATGCAGCTTATCCGTGAATACGATCGCGTAAACGGACTTTTTTATGATGCCGGCCTGGAATCGATACGCCTAGACCCACCTGTTGTTGACACCGACCCGCAAACGGGCGAAACCGTTACCTACAATTACAAGCTTGAAATAGACGGCCTGCATAATGGCTGGCAATACGCCTTTGCCGTTTCCGCTTTCGATAGTGGCGATGTGGCGCTGAACCTGGAAAGCCTGGAAAGCAGCAACCTGCAAAACGCCGTTGTTGTGAGTCCCGGAACACCGGCCCAAACCGGCGGTGGTGACCTTGAAGTGGGGGTATATCCTAATCCGTATAAAACCAGCGCCTTGTGGGACGGCGGCTTTGAACGTGAGCGGCGCCTGATGTTTTATAATCTCCCGGCCCGTTGCCAGGTGCGCATTTACACGCTTGCCGGAGACCTGGTGGATAGTTTTATGCACGAAGCAGCCAACTACAGCGGCACCGATATTGAATGGTACCAGGAATTCTCCGATGGACAAACACTCTTTCCGGGCGGCGAACACGCCTGGGATATGGTTACCAGCGAAGACCAGGCCATCGCCACCGGGCTCTATCTTTACACCGTAAAGGATCTAGACAGTAACAAAATTTACAGGGGCAAATTCGTCATAATAAAATAGGAGGTTTCATGAGTCGTTTCTCTACGATCTTTCTCGCTTTACTCTTTATCCTGTTTTCAGGATCGCTGCTTTCCGCGCAAACCGCAGCGTTTGACACGGTAAGTATTCATGATCTGCAGTATGTCGCGGATCCCGCATCCGATGATCTTTCGGCATTTAACGGCGATACCGTTGTGGTACGCGGTCTTGTCATGAATGGCCCGCGTGATTTGTGGGTGGGCGCCCGCTGGGCAGTTTACATTGTCGATCCCGACAGCTTCCCTAATCCCTGGAGCGGCTTTTTCATCATCCAGCACGACACCACGCAGATTGCCACAAACTTCGGTTTTCTTGAGCCTGGCATGGAATGTTACTTTACAGGTGTTGTAGATGAGTTCGGCAGTTTTTCTCAGCTGGTTACTTATGGTTTGTTCTACTTCCCGGATCCTGTAATCCCCATCAACATTGTTAATACAAATGTTCCTTTGCCCGCTCCGGTTGAGTTAAGCCTGTCGGACCTGGCCACTATCGCCAGCGGCGAGAAGTGGGAGAGCATGCCGGTAAAGATCAATGATGCCACGGTGGTAAATAACAATATCTCCGGGGACTGGGCTTCTATTACCGATGAATCAGGCAGTACGGGTTATCTCGGTGAATACTTTAACTGGTTCAGGGATCGCCTTATGGCCGGTACCTACAACTGGCCGTCCAATGGCACAAACATTGATGTCGTCGGTTTTACCCGTGATGAAAGCGGCAGTCCTGGCCGCGTTTATACGATCAACCCGCGCGACACTACGGATATTACTATAAAATCCAACCCGCCGGTTATTACGGAAGTTACCCGTAACCCCGGTCTTCCCAAACCTGGTAATCCCGTAACAGTAAGCGCCGCCATTACGGATGATAATGCCGTGGCCGAGGCACTTGTTCACTATAGCTTTAACGGCGAACCGTTTAAAACGCTGACCATGAGCGAAGCGGTAGCCGATACATTCCGCGCGACAATACGTTCCGGTTCTGAAGGCGATTATGTGCGTTATTTTGTAACCGCTGAAGACGGCGCCGGAGATGGCACGATCGTTCCCGGAGATACATCCATGGCCAATGGTTCGGTTTTCTCCTACGTTGTGCGCGACGGCAATTTAATGATTGCCGATATTCAGGATACCCGCGGCTATGCTTTGGATATTTCAGCATACGACGGTTATGAAGTGACCGTTGAAGGTGTGGTGATGACCGACTCCACCGACGAAGCCGGCGATTTCTGGATCCAGGAAGCAGCCGATAAATGGTCCGGTATATGGGTGGCCGAGGCGCAAACCTTCCAGAAAGGCGATCGCGTTCAGGTAACCGGTACGGTTGAAGAAAACTTCAGCGTAACCCGCATTGATGATGTAACCGATGTATCGCTTGTCCAGGCCGGTGCCGGTACTTTTGATCCTGTTGTTGTGACTACGGGTGAACTGAACAACGACGGCGAAAATAACGAAGCTTATGAGAGCGTACTCGTGGAAGTACAGAACGTTACCGTAACCGTTCCCTTCCCGGATGCGCCGAGCAACTTCGGTGAATTTACTATTGACGACGGAAGCGGCGGCGTACGTGTTGATGATTTCTTCGATGGCTTTGGTGGTCAGACAAGTGATACGACCTATTACGAAGGCCTGGAAATCGCTTCGATGGTGGCTTTCCAGTACTATAGTTTTGACAACTACAAGCTTGTTCCGCGTGATTCCAACGACGTGGATATCGCAACATCCATCGAAAGGGAAGATATTCAACCAAGCGCTTTTGTGCTGGAGCAGAATTATCCTAATCCGTTCAACCCGACAACCACCATCCGCTACAGCATTCCTGTTCAGGAGCATGTAACACTGGCTGTCTATGATGCGTTGGGCCGTCGCATTGCCACGCTGGTTGACGGCATTCAGAGCGCCGGCACCTATCGCGTCACGCTGAACGGGGAGAAACTGTCCAGCGGTATTTATTTCTACTCGGTACAAAGCGGGCAATTCTCCGATATCAAGAAAATGGTATTAATCAAGTAAGGATGTAAACGCGGGATCATCCTGACAGGGCTGATCCCGCTTTATTTTGATATGCGCAAACTTTTAATCTTTTCAGCACTGTTTTTGGTACTTGCACTGGCCGGCTGCGAAAGTGACATAAGCGGCAGCAGGCAGCAGAATATGCCGCCGCAAACCGATCTGTTTATCAGCAACCCGGATACATTGAACTACACCAAAAGCGTGCAGCAATTCTACTGGGAAGGACGCGATCCGGACGGGTTTGTAACCGGCTATTACTATGCTTTTACAGAAACTCCTGCCGATAGCGACTGGGTCTGGACCACCGAAAGCGAAGGCCAGTTTCCGCTTGTGATAACCGGCCAGGATACGATCTATTATTTCCAGGTTAAGGCGGTAGATGACGAGGGTCTGGAAGATCCCACGCCCGCTTTCCAGCGCTTTCCCGTATTGAACAGTGCGCCCGCCATGACTTGGAGCCAGAACAGCAACATTCCCGATACCACTTTTACCGTTGCCAGCTTTTCCTGGCAAGCTTCGGACCTGGACGGCGTCAATACGATCACCAGCTTTGAATACGCCCTGGACGACACGTCGGAGTGGATTAGCATAAGCGGCGAAAAGCGATCTTTAACGCTTTTTGAGGAAGATGGTATTACGGAAGGAGAACACGTTCTGTTTATGCGTGCCGTCGATGTGGCCGGATCGCGCAGCGAAATTATCCGCATGCCGGAAACGCCGGGCGAAACCTGGTACGCAAAGCAGCCGCGTGGCCGCTACCTGCTGATTGATGACTACAACGTGGAAAGCAGCATATCCGCTTTTCCCGATCGCTACTATCGCAATATGATGCAAAATGTCACCGGCGAGGAGTACACCTACTGGAATATTGAAAAGCTCTTTCCGGCGTCCATTACCCAGTTTACGGAAACGATGAAGCTGTTTGAGCGGGTAATCTGGTACACGGACCTGGTACAGGAAACAGATCGCCGTTTTATTGCGGCGCAACTGGCCATACCGGAATTCCGCAAGATACCGGGCAACCGCATTATTTACGCGGTACAGTTCAACCGGGGTTTTGGTGCCCAGGGTGAGCCGCTGGCTTTTTCGCCGGTGGATTCGTTGGGCAAGTCCTATAATTTTATTTCCGGCAATAGTACCTATTACCCCGATTCGCTTTATCTGCAAAACAATCCGCAGGTGAATTTGCCAACTTTAAAAGTATCAAATATTATCGTTGGTCTGATTGCCTTAAAGGCCAAGCAGGGCTCGATTCCATTGTACCGCTATGATGATACGTCACTCGAAGTTGATCCCGTTTTTGTCATCGCCGGGCGCAACGATAATACCGGCAAGATTGATTTTCTTTTTTCCGGTACGCCGCTGCACTTTCTGAATGCGGACAATAACCTGAATGATTTTTTTGATTTTGTGCTGAACGATTTGTTTAATCAATAAAACGACGCTGAACGTCTATACCATGAAGCAACACTTTTTAAGCAAACTACTTTTTATTTCATTAATGATCGTCTCAATGGCCGCAGCGCAGGATACGCAGGTCCGCGGATTTATTACCGATGCCGAGACGGGCGAGCCGCTGATTGGCGTGAACATCAGCGTGATTGGTACCTACCAGGGCGCCTCGACCGACAATGACGGTTTTTTTAAAATCGACGGGCTGGAGCCGGCCGAGTACACACTGGAAGTTTCCTACATCGGCTACAAGGTGATCCGCCAGACCGGCGTTAGAGTGGAAGAAGGCAATCCCGTCACGATCAATTTTGAAATGCAGTCCAGCAGCCTGGCTTTGGGGCAGGAAATTGAAGTGATCGGCAAAAAGGAGCTGATGAATATTGAAGAAACCAGCACCGTGCGCTCCTTTTCCAGTGATGAGATTGCCGACCGCATCGTCAACGACGCCATAGACCTGGTTACGCAGCAGGTCAGCGTGGTAAAACAGGACAATGCCGTGCACATCCGCGGCGGCCGCGCTTATGAGGCGCAGTACCTGCTGGATGGCATCTCGGTTCAGGACCCGCTCTCCGGTACCGGTTTCGGACTTAACGTTTCAGCCAATGCCATCGAGGAAGTTGAGGTGATCACCGGTGGCTTTGACGCCCAGTATGGCCAGGCCACTTCCGGTGTTGTGAAAGTAAAGACCAAAAGCGGCGGCGATAAGTATGAAGGTTACTTCTCCTACAAAAGCGATCATGCCGGATTGTTTAAAGGTGAGGATTTCAGTTTTAACGGTGATCAATACGAATTTAACCTGAGCGGCCCGGAGCCGTTTACCAGCAAGCTGGTGCCTTCGATTGGTTTGGACCTGCCGGGTGATTTTTACTTTTTCACAAATTTTTACGCCAACCTGTCGGATGACTACACGGGGGCAACGGCGACATCGCTCAGCACGCCCATTGGTCCCCGGCTAAATGGCCTTTTTGGCGATGAATCCCTGGCACCGCGCCAAAACAACAACTGGTCATTTCTGTTTAAACTGACCTGGAAAGCCAATCCGACCAACACGCTGACCTATTCCTATAACCGTTCGCTGGTTATCAACCAGAATACGCAGGTGCTGCAGACCAACCTGGAATATGTAGAGCCCAGTCCCGGCTTCCCTTATGATTTTTCAAAAAATCTGGACAACTTTAATACCTACACGCACGACAACGAGCAAATCGGTCTGAAGTGGCAGCACACGCACAACAAAACCACATTTTCCGAATGGCGCTTTAGCCGCTATTTCGCGCGCTTCCGAAGTGACTGGCGTGGCGCACGCTGGGACCAGTACCAGCAGCCCTTTGACGCGGCCCGCGTGCCCGTGGAGTATTTTTTCCCTGATGACAACAGCGTGCGCGTTATCCCCGGCGACGGTTTTATTGATTACGGCAATGCCTATATCTGGCACGACCACCATGTTGAGAACTACACGTTCAAAGGCGAGATCACCAGCAAATTTCAGGATGTACACACGGCCAAGGCCGGTATGGAAGCTTCTTTCCAGGAGCTGCAGCTGATTGATATTGCCGACCCCTGGGTGGGTCTGTTTGGTTCCAGCCAGGATATCTACCGCGTGCATCCGGCGGACGGTGCTTTCTTTGTGCAGGATGAGATGCGGCTCAGCGGCTTTATCCTTAATGCCGGCCTGCGCCTGGACTGGTGGGCACCGGGCGAATTTGCCGACCGCGCCGTTGAAGATGAAAACAGCATTCTAACTGAGGGCATCCGCGAAAAATACAAAAATGAATCGTATGACATGTTCGGTCGCCGTGTTAAGCTTCGCCTGATGCCGCGTCTGGGTGTGTCCTTCCCCATTTCCAACAACCAGATGTTTTATATCAATTACGGCCATTTTTCCAAAAGACCGCGGCCGCAGTTTGTCTATGCCAAGCTTTCGCCGGCCAGCTCTAAATCGTCTTTTCAGAAATATGGCAATCCCAGCCTGAACCCGGAAACAAGCGTGATTTACGAAATGGGCATCCGCCACAAATTCGGCGAAGACAACGTGCTGAATGCCACGGCTTACTACAAGGATATCTTCGACTACGTGCAGACGGTTACTACAACACTGGAGCGCGTGGGAACGGCCATCTTCTATGTGAACCAGGATTACGCCCGTTCGCGCGGCCTGGAGCTGGAGTATAAAACCCGTATAGGGAAATATCTTTACGGCACCGTTTCCGGTGGCATATCGCTGACCACGACAAAATCTTCCAACTCCGACGTGGCGCTGCTGGTGGCAACGCAGCAAATCTCGGAGCCCCCGGTTAAAGAGCTGGTGGCCCGTTGGGACCGCCCCTGGCAGGCTTCTGCCAACATCGCTTTCCGCGTGCCCAAGGGCGAGCACCCGTCTCTGTTTGGCTGGAACATGTTTGATGACTGGAACCTGAGCCTGTACTTTTTTGCCCAGGCCGGCAAGCGCTATACGCCGCATTATCTCAGCGGTTTTGCTGCCGACGGTCGGCCCGAATACGATCCTGTCAATGACCAGACCGATTATTTCAGCAAAGTGGCTACAAGCTGGAAGTGGGTCGACCTGAATTTTGCCAAATACTTTGATTTGTTTGGCATGCGCTATGGCCTCTCCCTGGAAGTAAAAAATCTTTTAAACAACCAAAACGCTCAGATTATCAACCCGGTTACGGGCAGGGCCTATGAATATGGCGACCCGGTGCCAAAAGGCTGGAACGATCCGAATTATCCGGACAGAACCTATCCGATTTCGTCGCCGTTCCCGCTGAACCCGGCACGCTACAAGGCGCCGCGCAATATCCGGTTTGGTGTATCCGTACAATTCTGATAAACGATTATGAAAAAAACGATCTTTATTCTGCTGACATTCACATTTGCTTTGCAGGCACAGCTTTTCCCCAACCTGGGTGGGCAGCGGGCCGGCACGGCGGCGGCACAGTTTCTTAAAATAGGTGTGGGCGCCCGGGCCATTGGCATGGGTGAAGCATTCACGGCCATGGCCGATGATGCCGAAGCGCTTTACTGGAACCCTGCCGGCATGATCCTGGCCGAAAAGAACCGCGTAATCTTCTCCCGTGTGGAATGGGTGGTGGATGTTGATATCAATTATGGCGGCATCATCTGGCATTTGAATGATGCCAACGCGCTGGGCCTGGCCATTACGCACCTGACCAGCGGGGATATGAAGGAAACAACGGAGCTGCAGCCGCTGGGCACCGGACGCACCTTTACTTTTAGTGATTTTCTGGTGGGCTTAAGCTACTCGCGGCGATTAACCAGCCAGTTCTCCTTTGGCGTTACAGCCAAATTTATGCAGGAATCGGTCTACGGGCTGGAGATGCGTTCACTTCTTTTTGACCTGGGTACTTACTATGACACTGGCTTTCATAACATCCGCTTTGCCATGGTTGTTACGAACTTCGGCGAAGATATGAGTCCCGAAGGCAGCATAGAAGACCGCGACCTGAACAATGAAACTGTGCGCATCAATGACTTCCAGGCTTTTCCGCCGCCGACGGTGCTGCGCATGGGCCTCGCTTCCGAGGTGTACGAAATTGAAAATCACAAAGTGAGCGCGTCGCTGCAATTGAATCACCCCAACGACAACAAAGAGAACATCAGCCTGGGTCTTGAATATACGCTGTTTAATCAATTTGCCCTGCGCGGCGGTTTTCGCACGGGCAGCACCGAGGAAAATTTCTCTGCGGGGCTGGGATTTTTTCTGCCCACAGCCATAACCGATTTAAAAATGGACTACGCGCTGACAGACTTTGGCCGGCTTGGTTTTGTAAACCGTTTTGCCGTCCAGTTTATGTTCTAAGCGCTTAAACCGGAGAGCGGATTGCTGAATATGTTTTACAAAAAAATTTCTTTTGCTGTATTGATTGTTTCATTGTTGGCGGGTTGCACCACGGAAAAAACGCAATTACCGGTCATCCCGGAAACCGAAGAGCAGTTCCCCGGCCTCAACGAGGTTGAGTATGTTTTGTTTGGCACCATCGATCGCGGTTTCTCTAATCCCGGTGATGTGTATATCGGTGCCGACAATTTTCTTTATGTCGCCGATACGGATAACGACCGCATCGTAATGATGGACGTGGGCGGCCAGGTGCAGGGGATTTCCAGCTTTATCCCTAAACCGGAAGCGATTACGCAAAATGACAGCCTGCAGCTGCTCGTCGTTGGCAAAACCAACAAAGTTTACAAAATCGATCTTTTCAAGTACAACCACCGCATTGCCGACGCGCCCGTGGAAGTGGTATTTGAGCAGACCAGCGAGCCGGACAATCAATTTACCGGTATTTCCGTTTACAATGGCTTTGAATACTATGTAACCGGCTTCAATGCGGCAGACACTTCTTCGCGCAGGAATGCCAGTTTTATTTACCAGTTCCAGGGTGACCACGTCTGGAATGGCCCGTTGCCGCTGTTCCCGGATGGCACCGGTCTTTTTTCCGCGCTTATCCCGACTTCCATTGTTTCTCTGCGTGAGCGTTTTTTGGATATTTCGTCGCAAGAGAATACACCGGCTTTTATTTTCACGCAGCAGGGCTTTACCCGCTTGTATAACAACAACTTCAAGGTACAGCACATCACCACGGATATTGTTGAAGGCAGTACGATAATAACCCCCAACATATCGCTGATCGGCCGGGATATTTACGATTCTTCTTTTTACTATAAGCCTGAAGATGTTGCCCTCGATCTATCGGGATTTGTGTTTGTGGTAGAACCGGGTTCACCGGATGGCAGCATCAAGCCGGCCTTTTACCGTTTTTCGCTTACCTCGGGCAATATTGTCCAATCTTTCATCGGCGATGGCAGCAACGATGATGACGTTGTTTTCAGCAGGCCCAGGGGAATCGCCGTTTTGCCGCAAAGCGAAGAGCAGATTGTCTATGTAAGTGACAGCGGCAACAACCGCATCTTGATGTTTATTCTTTCAAACCAGCTTTAAGGCTTTTTGGGCTGTGCTTTGTTCGTCAGGGCACAGCCCTTTGTTTTTACCTTAATTACTTTCTCCATAAAATGTGACAATCACTCGAAAATTAGTTTGGCCGTTTTGAAATAAAAAAGCCTTAAATTGCTATATTATGTGAAACAACTCGGGTGAAAACTCGTTTTTGTGACAATGTTGATTTTAACGCAAAAAACCTTCCCATGGAGAACATGATGAAACGTTTACTACCATTGATATTTCTGGCTGTTTTGGCTGCCATGCTTCTGACCGCTTGTGGCGGCGGACAGGCTTCTGCCGAAAACGCGCAGTCTGCGGAAAACAAACAGAACGATACGACAGCCGCCGAAGAAAAGCCGCAAGGCCCCCGCGCTGCAGCTGACCAGGATAAAATACCTGTAGAGATTACAACCATTCAGCGCGGCACCATCAGCAACTTTATATTACTTAGCTCCAACCTTGAAACCGAAATCCAGGCCGATGTATACGCCCGGGCACAGGGCATTGTCGAAGAGATCATTAAAGAAGAAGGGCAGTATGTGCAAAAAGGCGAAGTGATGCTAAAGCTGGAAGCCGAGGAGTTTGAGCTTGCCGAGGAAAGAGCACGCGTAGAATACGAGAAGCAGCTGAACGCTTTTAAGCGCATGGAAGTGATGCACAGTGAAGCCCTGCTCAGCGACGAGGAGTTTGAAGATGCCCGCTTTGCGCTGCGTTCCGCGGAAATCGCCTGGAAAGAGGCCCAGCTTCAACTCGATTATATGAGTATTGACGCGCCGATTAGCGGCCGCGTTGGCGAAAGGCTAACCAAGATCGGTGAGCGCATTCAGCCGACCGATAAGCTTTTTTCCGTAGTGAATACGACGGAAATGATTGCGGTACTTTACGTGCCGGAAAAGAATATTAACCAGCTGCAAACAGGCCAGGAAGCCCGTATCTATTCTGACAATATGAAGGGCGAAGAGTTCAGCGGACGCATTAAGCGCGTAAGTCCTGTTGTAGATCCCTCCAGTGGCACGTTTAAGGTGACCGTTGGCGTACGCAACAACCAGAATATGCTGCGTCCGGGGATGTTCGTCAATGTACACCTGATTATCGATACACGCGATGACGCCGTGCTTATCCCCAAAACGGCCATTGTCTATGAGAATGAGGCAGTGAATGTATTTGTCGTGCGCGACAGTTTGGCGCACAAAGTGAGACTTGATGTTGGCTTTGAAGACAGTGAAAAAGTGGAAGCACTTTCCAAAATAGAAGAGGGCGATAAAGTGATCGTCGTCGGGCAGTCCGGCCTTAAGGATAAAACACCTGTGCGGATAGTAGCAGAAAGAAATAACGCGATTGCCAGCAGTGAAGAGCTGTAAGGCCGAACAGCGGAGTAAATATGTCGCAACCTAAACGAAGCATAAAAGATATACGTTCTCACCTTTACGACTTTACCGTAAAGCGTCCGGTCGCTATCCTGATGGTGGTGATTGGCGTGATGGTTTTTGGCTGGATTTCTTACCAGCAACTACCATTGAACCTGATGCCGGAAATGACCTATCCCAGCCTGACCGTACGTACCGAGTATCCGGGTACGGCGCCCGAGGAAATGGAAACAACCATCTCCCGGCCGATCGAACAGGCATTGGGCGTGGTGGATAACCTGGTACAGATCAGTTCCATTTCCAAAGCCGAGCAATCGGATGTCATTCTTGATTTTACCTGGGACACAGACATGGATAAGGCCACCGCCGATATCCGTGAAAAGCTGGACCAGGTATTTTTGCCGGAAGACGCTAAAAGACCGCTGATCCTGCGTTTTGACCCCTCCCTTGATCCGATTATGCGCGTCGGTTTGTACGGTGATGCGCCGCTGACCTACTTGCGCTACATCTCCGAGGAAGAGCTTAAGCGTGCTTTGGAAACGGTCGATGGCGTGGCGGCTGTAAAAGTAAAGGGCGGTCTGGAAGAAGAGATCCGCGTGGAACTGAACGAAAAACAGCTCACCCTGATCGGGATGGACATTCAGACGGTGCGTGACCGGCTTGGCGAAGAAAACGTAAACCTGGCCGGAGGCAATCTGAAAGAAGGCCAGACCGAGTACCTGGTGCGCACACTGAATGAATTCCGCAATACGCGTGAAATCGAAAACCTGGTGATCGGTAACTGGAACGGCGTCGATATCAAGATCAAGGATGTCGGCAACGTTTACCGCACCAGCAAAGAGCGCGAGATCATCACCCGTATCGGCGGTACCGAGAGTGTCGAAATCGAAATTTTCAAAGAGGCCGACGCCAATATTGTTGCCGTGGCCCAGCGCGTAAAAGATAAGTTGTACGGTACTCCGGAACAGCAGCAATTTGTTGCTGAGATGAAACGCCGTGAGGCCGAAAAAGAGAGCAAAAAAGAAGTAAAAGAAGAGAAAAAAGAGGCTAAGCAGGGCGGACCTCCCGGAAGGCGCGGCCGTGGCGGCGAAGATCTGCAAAAGGCCCGCATGACAAATTTTCTCTCTTTCAGTCTGCCGGAAGGCATAAATATTGAAACACTCTCAGACCAGTCTGTTTTTATTGAAAGCTCAATTAATGAAGTGAAAAGCACGGCCATGTGGGGCGCCGTTCTGGCGGTGATTGTGTTGTTTATTTTCCTGCGCCGCATGTCGCCCACCGTCATTATTGCCGTGGCCATTCCCATTTCCATCGTGGCCACCTTTGCGCCGATGAAGATATTTGACGTGACACTGAATATCATGTCGCTGGGTGGTTTGGCGCTGGGTATCGGTATGCTTGTGGATAACTCCATTGTTGTGTTGGAAAGCATTTACCGCTGCCGCGAAGAAGGTGACGATCTGATCCGCGCGACGCTGCGTGGCGTGAGCGAAGTGGGCGGGGCCGTAATCGCGTCAACGCTTACAACAATCGCAGTGTTTTTTCCGATTGTATTTGTGGAAGGTGTTGCCGGCCAGGTCTTCGGAGATATGGCGCTGACTGTCGTTTTTTCATTGATCGCATCGCTCCTGGTAGCCCTTTTCCTGATACCGATGCTTGCTTCACGCAGAACGGAAACGTTCGTACGCGGTACAAAAATGCAAACCATTCCCAAAGATTATATTCTCGATATACCCTTGCGCGGAAACGTGGACGCTTTATTCAATCCGGCCAACGAGCAAACCAAAATGGAAAAAGCCGGTCTTTGGATCAGCCTGGTTGTGCGCACTATCGGCAGCTGGCTGCTTAAGAGCGGCTTAATGTTGCTGGCCTTTTTCGCGGCCCTCTTCAAGGTTTTTGCGATCACGCTGCTCACGCTGTTAACGCCGGTGCTTTTTCTGCTGCGTTTTGTGCTTGGCGATTTTCGCTATTCACGCTGGGTGCGTTCGCTGGCATCTGCAGAAAACAAACCATCCACATGGCTGCGTGACAAGGTCTGGGACAGCTACGCGGAGATCAAAAGCGCTATCGCCCTTTACGACGATTTTGCCGGTATCCGTGAGAGCGTTAAAGGAAAATCCGCACTGACATTTGTGCCATGGCTGCTGGGCGCCGCATTCCGTTCGCTATTCAGCCTTGGCAAGTACATCGCATTTGTCATTCTCGAATTTATTTTCCGCATCGCGCATGCGCTTTTCATCCTTGTGGGACTTTTTGTATACATGCTGTACCTGCTGGTTCGCCTTGTTTTTACGCCGCTTACCAATCTGCTTGTTAAGGGCTTCGATTTTGTTTACAGCCGTATCGAAAAAGGCTACCCCGTTCTGCTGCAGAAGTCATTGGATAACAAGCTTGCGGTTATCGCGGGTGTGCTTGTGCTTTTTGCTTTTACGGTTTTTGTCCTGGGTCCGCGGCTGGGCAGCGAGCTGATCCCGGAAGTGCATCAGGGCGAATTTTTTGTTGAAATTACCATGCCCGTGGGAACTCCGGTGGAGCAAACCGACCAGCGCCTGATGGATATCATGAACGAAATCGACGGGCTGGAAGGTGTCAATAAGGTGGCATCCGTAGCCGGTACGGACAAGAGCGCCACTTCCGATAGCGAAGAAGGCGAGCACACCGCAAAGCTCACCGTTACCATTGATCCGGAGCGCAATTTTGAAAAATGGGAAGAGATCGTTATTGCCGATATTCGTAATATTATGGAGGGTTATCCGGGAATAGCGGCCAACATAGCACGGCCCACGTTGTTCAGCTTTAAAACGCCCGTTGAAGTGCACCTGAAAGGCTTTAACCTGACCAAACTGCAGGATATAAGCCAGGATCTTGAGGAGACGATCGCCGGTATTCCCGGTATTGTGGACGCACGGACCAACCTGCAGCGCGGGAATCCGGAAGTGCAGATTTATTATGACCGCCAGCGTCTTTCCCATCTTGGGCTGAACGTGCTGGAAGTCGCTTCGATCGTGCGTAATAAAATCCGCGGCGACGTAGCCACCGAATTCAAGGAAGAGGACCGCAAGATCGACATCCTGGTACGTTTGCGTGAAGAAGACAAGGAAAGTATCGATGACCTGCGCCGGCTGGTAATTAATCCCGGTGAGGGGCGTCCTATTCCGCTTTCCGCTGTCGCAGATATCCGCATTAATGAAGGACCGTCGGAAATCCGTCGCGTGGACCAGCAGCGCACGGCTCTCATAACAGCCAACGTTCAGTCAGGATACAATCTGAAGAATATTAACAACCAGATTTATGATGAATTACAAAGCATGGACCTGCCAACGGACTTTACATTCGAGCTGGCGGGGCAGAACAAAGAGATGGAAACCTCGCTGAACAGCCTGATGATGGCACTGGCGCTGGCCATCTTTCTCGTTTATATCGTAATGGCCTCGCAATTCGAGTCGCTGATCCATCCTTTTGTGATCATTTTTACCATACCTTTGGCAATCATTGGCGTGGTCATTTCGCTATATATTTTGAATATTCCGCTGAGCATCGTCGTTTTTCTGGGCTTAATCATGCTCGCGGGAATTGTGGTAAACAACGCGATTGTTTTGGTGGATTATATCAACCACTTACGCGAATCCGGCTTATCGGCCCTGGATGCTATCCGCGAAGCAGGGCAGGCCCGTCTGCGCCCCATCCTGATGACGACGGCCACGACGGTTCTGGGTCTGCTGCCCATGGCGCTGGGTTTTGGCGACGGCGCGGAAATCCGTACGCCGATGGCCATTACGGTTATTGTCGGATTGATTACATCCACGTTGTTGACGCTTGTGGTTATCCCGACGGTGTACAGCGTTGTGGCGCGTGAAAAAGAAACTGTGGAATTAAGCGAGGCTTAAATATGCAGGACAACAAAGACGAACCCATGGATTTTAAAAAAGTGAGCGCGATGCCGCGGCTGGCATTGACACGGCCGGTCACGGTGATCATGTCACTGGTTGCTATGCTTGTGGTCGGTTTTATTGCCTACAAGCAGATTTCGGTGGAGATGATGCCCGCCGGTTTTACGCCTCCTTTCCTTGGTGTCTGGACGCCTTATCCCAATGCCAACCCGGAAGAAGTGGAGCAATTGATAGCCCGCCCCATCGAAGAGGTGGTAAGGACGATCAAGGGCGTGAAACGGGTTGAGACCTACAGCCACACCAACGGCTGCTGGACCTCGCTGCACTTTAACCAAAGCGCCGATATGGAGCTGGCCTATAACCAGCTTCGCGACCGCATTGAACGGGTACGGCCCGATTTGCCCGACGATGTGGAGCGCCTCTACATCCGAAAATGGGACAACGACGATGAACCGATCATGTGGGTGGCGTTGATCCCCGAAAAAGAGCTGGAAGATCCCTACTATTTTACCGAGCAGCTGATCAAAAAACCGCTGGAACGGATTGACGGTATCGCCAGTGTGGAGATAGAAGGCGCCGATGAAAAGTCAATCCAGATATTGATTGACCAGGAAAAAGTGCGCGCCCACAAAATCAATCTTTATGAAGTGATCACCCGTTTGCGTAGCGATAACTTTGCCATCTCTTCGGGAGACCTGCGTGACGGCGGTCAGCAGATATTTGTGCGCTCCATAGGTAAGTTCCGCTCGCTTGAGCAGGTGCGCAATATCCCCATCCGCGGCGCCAATATCCGTCTGAAGGATATTGCTGAGGTTGTATACGACGTGCCCGAAAGACGCTGGGTGCAGCGCATAGATGGCAAGCCGGCGCTGGAACTGGCCATCTTTAAGGAATCACTTGCCAACACCGTGGAACTGACGGACAAAGTTGAAGCCATGTTCGCCGAATTCGAAAACGATCCACGGCTGAACGACATAAAGGTGGAAGTGCTTTTTAACCAGGGTCACTTCATCAAAGAGAGCATTGATAATCTGACTTCGGCCGGTATGTGGGGCGGTTTTTTCGCCTTTGTGGTGCTTTACTTTTTCCTGCGCCGCTTCCGTATGACGCTTATTCTCAACCTTGCTATTCCGCTGTCCATCCTGTTCAGTCTTACCTTTCTCTATTTCATGGGTTGGACGCTTAACCTGATTACTATGATGGGCCTGATGATCTCCATCGGTATGGTGGTGGACAACTCGATTGTGGTACTTGAAAACATATACCGCCGGCGCAGTGAAGGCGACGGTGCTAAAAAAGCCGCCGCAAGGGGCACTTCGGAAGTGTCGCTGGCCGTAACCATGGCTACCTTTACAACGATCGTGGTTTTTCTGCCGCTGATATTAATGAACGATGAAGCCGGTTTTCGGTTTTATATGCTGCGGATTGGCGTGCCTGTAATTGGCGCTCTTGTTGCCTCTCTAATCGTTGCTATGGTCTTTATTCCCCTGGCAGCAACACGCGTTGTTTCCAAAAAGAAGGTGCAGGAACCGCCCGTTATCGTCAAAAGCACAAAATGGTACACCGGCGTATTAAGCTGGAGTCTTACGCACCGCGTTGAAACTTTTGTGATACTACTATTTGTTCTGTTTTCCCTGCAATTTGCCATGAATAATGTGGCGCAAACAGACAACATGAATGGCAATATTAACGATTTCCGCCTGATGTTTGAATTGCCGGATAACTACACGTTGGATGATGCCGCCCGGGTTGTAAAGATGGCCGAAGATACCGTACGAGCTCACGGAGACCGTTATAACCTGAGAACGATCAATGCCGGCTACCGGGCCAATTTTGCCCGTTTGCATGTTTTTCTGCAACCGGAGCCTCCGCTGGCCTGGTACGAGACGCTATACAATGGCGCCAAAGATATGCTGGGCCTGGCTGATACTACGCTGATGAGCCGCGACGCTGTTGTGGAAGACGTCAAAAAGCGGATTCCCGAATTACCGGGCGTAAAGTTGCGTACAACGTGGTGGCAAACCCAGGGTGGCGATGAAGCGTCTGTCAACATAAACCTGTTTGGCGATGACACACAGCGCCTCGCTCAGCTTGCCGAAGAGGTGGAACGCAGGCTCAAAGCCATTCCGGAAATCATCAGCGTCGAAACCGATCGGGAACGGGGTGACGACGAAATACGCCTGATGATTAAGCGCGAACAGGCACAAAAATTCGGCATCAGCCCGCGCACAATTTCCGGTACGGTCATGTACGCCCTGCGTGGAATACAGCTTCCCAAATTCCAGACTGATGACCGCGAAATAGACATGCTGATCCAGTTGCAGGAAGAGGACAGGCAAAACCTGCAGCAGCTTAAAAATATTACCTTCTTCGCCCAGAACGGCAAGGAAGTACCGCTGGATGCCGTGGCTACAATCAGCGTAAAAAAAGGCTTCGGCTCCATCATGCGCGAAGACGGCAAGACCATGCTTGGTGTAAAAGCCAACACCACGGTTCAGAACATTGGCATGATCCACCAGAAAATCGATCAGGCCATGGCCGGTTTCGAAATGCCTTACGGCTACGACTGGAACAAGGGCTCCCGTTTTGCGCGTCTGAATGAGCGCAGTGAAAGCCAGTGGTTTGGTGTTGTAATGGCTATCACCTCTGTGTTCCTTCTGATGGGCATTTTGTTTGAATCGTTTGTATTGCCGCTTTCCGTAATTATAGCCATACCGTTTAGCTTTGTAGGCGCGTACTGGATGCTTTATCTGACCAATACACCGTTCGACACAATGAGTGGCATCGGGCTGATCATCCTGATCGGTATTGTGGTAAACAACGCCATCGTGATGATCGATATGGTCAACCGCTTGCGTAACGAAGGGTATGCCCGTTTTGAAGCATTGATTACCGCCGGATCCAAGCGCTTCCGGCCTATTTTAATGACCGCTTTTACAACCATCGGCGGTCTGATCCCCATGGCACTTGGCAACGCCAAAATGATTGGCATTGAATACAAGCCCATGGGACTGACGATCATTGGCGGATTGATGTTCTCCACATTGGTATCGCTGATTGCCGTACCCTGGGCTTACACTGTTTTTGATGATATGCGTAATTATTTCCGTAAGCTGGTGGGGGGTGTCATCCTGAAGCGCAAAGGTGTAAAAGAAGAAGCCGGCGAAGTGTTGGTAACCGAATAAAATGAAAAAGGCGTCAAAATTGACGCCTTTTTTTGTTTAAGAATATTTTTGCGATAGTGCCCTTAAGCCCAAAATCCACAGCCGGTTAAGCCACTGGTAAATTTTCTCTTTAACGCGGGGCCAGTTTTTATGCTGCGCTCCGTTGCGCGTGTTCAGTGCAATTAGCAGCGCCACCATGTGCTTGCACAATCCTTTTGAATTATAAGCGCAACTGCACAAGCCTTCCGGTCTGTCGGCTATTTCCACAAACACCCTGTACGTCTTATTGCCCTTAACAATGCCGCGCGCAATGCGACTGTTCACCAGCTTAATGTTAATCACGCTACCGGACTCAAAGTAGCCTTTTCCGCGCTGCAGGTTGGAGTTTGTGGTCCATTTTTCCAACACGGTATCAGGATAGTGCATCAATTGCGTCTGTTGTTTTGTCATAATAGCCAGTATTCGTTTCCGGCAGGCATGCACTTTATGCCTGTGCAGCAATCGGCGCTTTATTGGTCAATCATTCTTTGCCGATTGTATTAATCCGCCCTGTAGTATCAGGCGCTGCCCGGCCGTTCCCGGGAGAGTAAAGGGAAATCGCTTTCCGCTGTATTCGATGAAGCCGGTGTTGAATCTAACGGTCATGGGTGCCGGGAGCAGATGGGCGGCTTCTTTTTCCAATGCGGCGTTTTTTAGATCCTCTAGCAGGGCCATGCACTCCATAACCAGGAACCCGTTATTGAAAGCATTGCGCTTGTAGGTGGCGCTAAAGCTCGCCGCGACTACCATGCGGACACCGGCCATTTTAAGCGCGGTGGCGGCCTGTTCCCTGGAACTGCCCGTCCCGAAGTTATAGCCTGCTACAATTATGTCACCGGCTTTAAGTCTGGAAGCCAGCTCCGGATCAAAGTCCTGCAACACAACCGCGCGCATTTCTTGTTCAGACATATCTTCCCGGTAGGTGTACTGGGAAGGATAAAGCAAATCGGTGTTGATATTGTCGGCATTGAGAAACCATACGCGGCCTGCTGTCTCTTCGGGAAAGCCGGCAATTATCGTGGATGTTCGCGCCGCAGGCTCCTGTTTGCTTTTGCTGATGGTGGCGCGGAGTTGCCGCGGCTCAATATGCTCCGGTGAAGCGATATAACCTTTAATGGCGGAGGCCGCCACCACGGCAGGCGCGGCCAGGTAGGCTTTGGCATCGCGCGCACCCATGCGCCCCCTGAAGTTGCGGTTTGTGGCGGATATGCCTGTCTCGCCGCTTTCCAGCGTACCGGCGCCCAAACCAATGCAGGGGCCGCACCCCGGGGGCAGTTCAACGGCGCCGGCCTCGAGCAGCGTTTGCCAGTCGCCGCGCTTTTCGCTTTCCCGTTGCACCTCGCTGGAAGCCGCGGCAATATAAAACTTTACGCCCGGATGCACTTTTTGTCCACGAACAACTTGCGCCGCTTCGGACAGGTCTTCCAGGCGCGCATTCACGCAGGAGAGCAGGTAAGCTTTCTGGATGGGGATTTGCTTTTCGGAAATATTGCTCAGCGGCATAATTGTCTTAACGCTGTTGGGGCCGGAAATGTGCGGAGTCACCGTGCCGAGATCGATCTCTATTTCCGTGGCGTAGTGTGCATCGCGGTCGGCCCTTGTAACATCGGCGCGCAAGGCGCTTATTCTCGCCGGATTAAGCCGGGACAACGCTGCCGGATTATCGCGCATGGAGGCCAGTTTTTGGCGCATTTCCAGCCATTTGAGGGTCAGGTCATCCACAGGGAAAAGAGCGGCCAATGCGCCCCATTCAGTGCTCATATTGGCAATGGTCAGCCGCTGATCGATACTTAAGCCCTTCACACCTTTCCCCTCAATTTCCAGGGCATGATTCAGTATTTCATCTTTATTGAAAAAACCGGCCAAAGTAATGATCAGGTCTTTGCCGGTGACCCCGGGACGCAGTTTTCCCGAAAGGATGATTTTTGTTACCGGCGGTATTTCCCACCAGATGCTGCCCGTGGCCCAGGCCGCTGCCGCGTCGCTGCGCACAATCGGCGTGCCCAGGCAACCCAGACCGCCGTACATATTGCTATGGCTATCTGAAGCGACGACAAAGGTGTCCGGCCAGGCATAGCCCTCTTCGCACATTATCTGGTGCCCGATGCCCCTGCCCGCCGGGTAAAAATCTATGTTATTCTCGCGGGCAAAAGCTTCAATGGCCGCGTATTTGGCCAGGTTTTTTTCCGATTTGTCCTGGATGTTATGGTCCAGCGTAAAAACAATCTGTGAAGGATTATGGATGGGACGATTGAGTGCTTTAAATTTGAGAATCACCGCTGCCGTGTTGTCGTGGGTCATCACGTAAGCCGGGCGGATGGTTACAAAATCACCGCTGTGGACCGGCTCCCGCTGATCCACCGCAAAAGCCTGTACAATTTTTTCAATTCTGTTTTGTGCCATGGTGTTCACCGAAAATGTTCAGGGCACAATATAAACAATCGCTAAAAAGCTTTGTAATCTTTTAGCAACCAGCCTGTTTGCGCCAGGGGCCTGAAGCCGCCGGATTTGATAGTTGTTACTAAACCGAGGTGCGGCGAATAGACCAGCAACAATGCGGGTCCGTCGTAGGAAACAGGGCGGGCGTCAAAATAGACCCACTGGGTATGAGCATAGTGCTTGTCAAAGATTTTGACGTCGTTGGAGAGGGCCGTGAAATAGGAGCTAAAAACAGGGGAGACGTCGAAATTATCTTCATCAATTATGATCTGTACATAGTTTGAATCGGCCGGCACTTTCGGAAAACAGGTATCCGGTAAATACCAAATCTGCGAATTACCGGTAGAGTTTTCACCGGTCTTATAAAAGTAACCGCTGGAATCAATCTGTAGATCGAAAAGCAGGGTGTCACTCAGGTAATCAAAAGTAGCGCCGCGGTAAGTTTCGATAAAGGAGATGGAAGAATCATTTTTCTGCAGTAGCTCAATATTAATGGTGTCACCGGGGAAGGTGGTTTCACCGTCGTGGTTGGTTTCCCAGTAGATATACGTCCATGATGTGAGGTTTACAAAAGTCGCCCGACTTTCGGGATTGTCATTACCGGCCGTCGGTTCGCTGCAGGCGGCAAGGAAAAATATACAGAACGCAAAGATCGCGATTTTCTTCATTCTATTAATTATTCTTCTTCCAGCCATTGCCGGGCTTCCTCGAGTGTTCTAAAAACGCGCGTTTGTTTTAGCCGGTTGGTGATGGTTTGGTACATGCGGCTGATGCCGAACATAAAATCCGAAGAGGCCACAATCGCGCGGCGGCTTGATTCATCAAAAGTCGTTTCACTGCTGGCGGCCAACTGACGAACCACTTCCGTGCTTATTTCCATTTTATCGATTGCCGAGAGGTCGACCAGTCTGTCATAAGCCGGATTAAAATCAGGATGATTCTTTAAATTGCGGGCCAGTTCCTTCAGATCCTCGGCTGTAACATTTCCTTCCATTTTTATAATAAACATCCTTTTTGAAGGATCAACCTTAACGCTTGCGGGCATAGCATTCCTTCGTTTTTGGCACTTTTAGTGTGCGTTTGCCGCTATTTTAAATTCAAATTCTAAACGGACTTTTTCTTTTTATGGCATCATTACGATCTGCCCGTGTGCGGCTACTTAAAGATGACCTCGTCTTTTGGCGCCTGATAATAAATGCTGACTCTTTTCTCCTGCCATTCACCGTTTTTGAGGAAACGCGAGGTCACTTTCATAGTGCCGTCTTCAAGAATTTCGTTGACAGATTTTACTTCGCTGATACCTTCCTCGTTGCCGCTGACAAACTCGTGGCTTTCCATTTTGCCGTTTTTAATGGTCACGGAGCCTTCGGTAAAAAAGCCGGCCGTGGTAAAGTAGAAAAAGCGCAGGCTTTCTTTTTTCTTATCGTAATAAACGATTGTCTCACCGCCATAGTCGCCATTATTCACGGAATGGAGAATACGTACCGCTTTACCGTTCAGCGCTCGCTCCCAGCGGGCGATATCGTGGATTTTTCCGTTGCCGTCAGCCGTGGCGAAGGTGGTTTTCCACGTTTTACCGATAAAGGGTTCCAGGGGTTGGAGCTCTTTGATCAATGTTTCCTGGGCAGCTACAAAAACGGGCGTCAGCATGATCAGGCACGTCAGGTAGAAACTTTGTAATCGCTTCATTCTGTCTCCTTAGGTTCACTTTTACCACTATTCCATAACAGCCTCACGGCGAATATCATTGCCAGAAAACAGACCAGCCACAATGTAATCGGACCGGATGCGCCTTCGAATTTAAAGCCCAGCAGACTAAAAGTAAGATTGCCTCCGCTGGTGGCGCCAAAGAGGATGACGACACATGCCGCGGTTACTGCTGAGAGTGGCACCGCGATCGTCGCGGCAAAATGCCTTTCCATGATGGCTGTAAACCAGCTGCCGGTTCGCCTGCCCTTATTGAGCGACTGAAATACCAGGAAAGCAAAAAAATAGGCCGCCAGCAGCGATGTGCCGACAATCGCAACCCAACTGGCAAATTCCTGCAATGATGATGAGCTAGTTTCCAAAAAGAAATCCCCGTTGTGAAGAGCGAATTATCGAATGGTAGGTTCAGTATAGTAACGGGCGGATGATTTTGCAATAACCGTTGTTCTCCAATTCGCATTTTTCGCACCATATCTTTAAATTTCCAATTTGTTCTGATGAAAGAAAGGAAAGCCGTTGTATTGTCGTGCCCGTGCCCATTCCAACATCGCCCTGGTGAAATACTGGGGCAAACGCGATATCGGCCTGAACCTGCCGGCGGTCGCTTCCATTTCCATTACGCTGGACGCCCTTTATACTGAGACATCCGTCAAAATGGATAACGACGTTCCGGCGGATGAACTGATCCTGAACGGTGAAAAAGCCGGAGCCAAAGAAACCGGGCGCGTCAGCCGCTTTCTGGATATAATCCGAAGTGCAGGGGGCATCAATAGTCCTGCCCGGGTGGAAAGCGAGAACAATTTTCCGACGTCTGCGGGCCTGGCTTCGTCGGCATCTTCGTTTGCCTGCCTGGCGCTGGCAGCTTCCCGCGCAGCCGGTCTCGACTTATCGTCGCGCGAGTTGTCGGAGCTGGCGCGCAAAGGGTCGGGCAGCGCGGCACGCTCGCTGTTTGGCGGCTTTGTGGAAATGCGTCTTGGCGATGAGCAGGACGGCAGCGACGCTTACGCCTATCAGCTTTACCCCGCTGAGTTCTGGGACTTGCGCGTAATGATCGCCATTACTTCCGAAAAGAAGAAAAAAACCGGTTCTACGGACGGCATGGAATTAACGCGAAATACGTCGCCGTACTATGGGCGTTGGATTGACAGCTCTATAAACGACATGAATGAAATGCGCGAGGCGATTGCCAATAGGGATTTCGAAATGGTTGCGGACATCTCTGAATTCAGCTGCCTTAAAATGCATGCTCTGGCCATGGCCAGCCGGCCCGGACTGATCTACTGGAACGGCACAACGGTGGAACTGATCCACTCCATCCGAGACCTGCGCGCGGCCGGGACAAATGTTTTTTTCACCATAGATGCCGGTCCCCAGGTCAAGGCAATCTGTACGGCGAATGATGCTGCAAAGGTACGCCGGATGCTGGAAGAAACACCCGGTGTACAACGTGTGATTGAAACGGGGCTGGGCGGTGATGCCCGCGTTTTGCAAGAGGAAACGGTGTGACCATAACCGAGAAAGCGCCCGGCAAACTTATCCTGATCGGCGAATACGCCGTGCTTGAAGGCGCTCCGTCGCTGGTGCTTGCCGTGGACCGCTACGCATACGTCACGCTGAAAAAGAGAGATGATCAACAATTCAGCATCAGCGCACCATCCATTCAAATCGAGAATGTGCCTTTTTCGCTGAACAGCAATAACTGCATTGTTTTCCCGGCAGATGTGAAGAGCGCGACGCAGAAAAGGCTGACCTTTTTTAAGACAACATTTGAATATGCCTGGCACTATCTGCGTTCATGCGGCTGTGACTTGAGCGCCTGTGACATCACTATTGATACAGAAGCTTTTTACTCCGGCGAAGTGCAGGCGAAGCTGGGCTTTGGCTCCAGCGCGGCGTTGACCGTGGCGCTGGTGCGTGCGCTGTTCCACATGGTGGGCCGCAATCTGCAGGCGGATGATGTGCGCGATAAACTGTTCCGGCTTTCGCTGTTTGCCCACCGCCGGGCGCAGGGTAACATGGGCAGCGGTATCGATATTGCCGCCAGTGCCTATGGCGGGGCGCTGGAGTACCTGGTGGGTATAAACCGTCGTGCTGAGCAGCAGTTACCCTACCGCCTTGATGTCTGGCCGGAACTGCCAATGCTGGTGCTGTTCAGCGGCAAGTCGGAATCGACACGACGCATGGTATCCGGCGTGAAGCAATTGCAAAACGGGCAACCCGGACTGTACGACGAACTGATGAGCAACCTGGGCAGTTGTTCGCGGGAGGGCTGCGAAGCTTACGCCCGGCGCGACATCGATCTTTTTTTGAAAAATATTGCAGCTTTTTACAATTTTCTGGATGAGCTGGGTCGCAAAAGCGCTATGCCAATCATTTCCGATGTACACAGGGATCTGGCTGAAATAGCCGGCCAACATGGAGCGGTCTACAAACCAAGTGGCGCAGGCAGCGGTGATATCGGCGTTGCTTTTGCCAAAAATGAAAACAATCTGCTGGAACTAAAAAACGCTGCCGCGCAAAAGGGCATTACGGCGGTGGATGTAAATGTGGCGCCGCCATGCTAAAAAGAGTATGAGGATTGTACTATGAAAAACGCGCGAATTCCCGGTTTTTACAAGCTCAGTATCCGAGAACGGTTGCGCCTGCTTGAAGAGCAGGGCTGGCTGAGCGACGAGGACCATACGTTCATAAAAAACGGTCATGGACTACTTAAGCCCGCGGACGCGGACAAGATGATCGAAAATGTGGTGGGATCGTTTGGATTGCCGGTGGGCATGGGGCTTAATTTTCTCGTAAACGGCAAAGAATATGTCGTGCCGATGGTGGTGGAAGAACCTTCGATTGTGGCCGCGGTGAGTTTTGTGGCCAAGATCGTGCGCGAAGCCGGCGGTTTTAAAAGCGAGAGCAGCGATCCCATCCTGATTGGTCAGATCCAGGTGGTGAACGTTAAGAATACTTCCAGCGCCAAGCAGGCCATTTTGCAGAACAAGGAAGAGATCATCAACCTGGCCAACAGCCTGCATCCCAATATGGTGGCACGCGGCGGCGGCGCAAGGGACGTGGAAGTGCGCATCCTGCCTTCGGGCAAAGAGTACGGGGATATGGTGATTGTACACCTGTTGGTTGATGTGCGCGATGCCATGGGCGCCAACCTGGTTAACAGCATGTGCGAAGGCGTCGCTTCCCTGATTGAAAAAATAAGCGGTGGCGAGGTTTTCCTGCGCATTTTATCCAACCTGACCGACCGTTCGCTGGTGCGGACGCGCTGTACCATCCCGGTGGAATTGCTGGCCGGCAAAGGCTTCAGCGGGCCGGAGGTGCGTGACGGCATTATCCTGGCCAATGATTTTGCTATCGCCGATCCCTATCGCGCGGCAACGCACAACAAGGGCATCATGAACGGCATCGATCCATTGATCATCGCCACGGGCAACGACTGGCGCGCGGCGGAAGCGGCGGCCCATGCCTACGCGGCACGGGGCGGCAAATATACATCGCTTACAAAATGGACCAAAAACGCCAAAGGCGATCTGGAAGGCTACCTGGAAATTCCCATCCGCGTGGGCACGGTGGGCGGCTCGCTGCAGAGCAATCCGATGGTTCCGGTCCTTAACCGTATTCTGGACATTTCATCGTCCAATGAACTGGCCGAACTGATCGGTGCGGTGGGGCTGGCGCAGAATATGGCCGCCATACGCGCTTTGGCAACGGAAGGAATCCAGCAGGGGCACATGAGTTTACACGCCCGAAGTGTGGCCATGGCAGCGGGCGCAGCGCCGGAAATTTTTGAAAACGTCGTCGAACAGCTTATCGATACCGGCGAGATAAAAATCTGGAAAGCCAAAGAGATCATCGAATCACTGGAAAGCAGCGCGCAAACGCCGGTAGAGGAAAAGGAAGCTGCCGTGGCGGAAAAACCTGCTTTGCCCATGGGCTACGGCAAGGTAATTTTATTGGGCGAGCACGCCGTCGTCTATGGCAGTGAGGCGATCGCCGCGCCGGTGCCGCTGGCCATGGAAGCCAAGGTGAGCGAAAGCGACAAAGACGGCGTGCACCTGATCATTCCGCGCTGGGGTGTGGAAGAGCGCCTGCAACGGGGCGTCGATCATAAATACTCTATTTTTAAATCGCTGGATATGATCCTGGACAGGCTGGATCTGCACCAAAGCGATATGAAGATCGAAGTGTTCCCGCACATTCCGCGGGCCATGGGCCTGGGCGGATCGGCGGCATTGGCCGTGGCCATTATTCGCGCGCTGGACCAGCACTACAAGCTGAAAATGAGCGACGAGCAGATCCGTGATCTTTCGTTCGAGTCGGAGATCATTGTTCACGGCAAGGCCTCCGGCATCGATAACACGCTGGCCACATTCGGACGTTTTATCCGCTTTAAAAAAGGCGATCCTCCTTTTATGGAGAATATTACACTGCCGCAGCCGCTGCGCGTCGTGGTGGGTTTGACCTGGCAGGAGAGCCTGACAGCCAAAATGGTGGCCAAAGTTAACAAATCGTGGGAGAAGCATCCGCAACTGTACGAGCGCATTTTCAGTGAAATCGGCGACATCGTCAAGCAGGCTGCTAAGGCGATTGAATACTACGATTTGCCATTGCTCGGCGAGCTGATGAATATTAACCACGGTCTGCTCAACGCCTTACAGGTCTCGTCACGCGAGATTGAGGAGATCGTCGATATTGCCCGCAACAACGGCGCACTTGGCGCAAAGCTGACCGGTGGCGGCGGCGGCGGAGCGGCCATTGCTCTCTGCCCCGAAAACAGCGAAGATGTTGCAGAGGCCATCAAGAAAGCCGGCTACCGGGCGATGGTGTTTGATCTGGAATAATCGTGCTAAGGTGTTAATGTGTTAGAGTGTTAAGGTGTTAAGTTTTTGCGGAAATGTGTTCACGTATTCAGGTATTCTGGTGTTCATGTAAAAGGGAAATAAAAGATACTGTAATTCCCCTCCCGGGAGGGCTTAGGGGGGCTGCTCACATCGGCAGAACCCCAGACCATCAATTCATTAATTCAGTAATTCAACAATGCACTAATTCACCAATCCACTTATCGGGATTTTTATGGAATCACAAGAACTGGAATTATTTAAGAAAAATCTGCACCAGCTCCATTTTCTGTTGACGGAAAAGGAGACCGAGGAAAGCCGTCAGCAGGCGATTGATAAATTTGTAACCACGACAGATATGGCGGCTGCGGTGTTAAACAGCGTATTGAAGGATCCGGCAAAAAAAATAAATGTGCAGGATGTGTTTGATCAGGGCTTTAAGGACGGCCTGTACAACGCCAACAGTCATGAGGCGTTGATGGAGCTGAGCAGCGACCATGCCCTGGCGCGCAAAGGCAGTGAGAAAAGCCGCATTTACGCCGAATTGCGCCAACGCCACGCGCGTATGCTGCAGATGGTCTATGATATGCTGCGCCGCATGGGCGAAGATACCGAAGACGAGGATGACGCTTAAACAGGGGAGAATAATGAGCGCCGACAATATTGTTTCTTTTGAGAGTGAATTGCTGATACTGGTTGACAAAAATGACAACGAACTGGGCTGGAAATCCAAAGCGGAATGCCATGACGGGGATGGCATCCTGCACCGTGCTTTTTCCATTTTTATTTTTGATGACAACAAGCGCCTGCTTTTGCAGCAGCGTCACGGAAGCAAGCGTCTTTGGCCGCTGTACTGGTCCAACAGCTGTTGCAGCCACCCGCGTAAAGGCGAGAGCAACGAGATCGCCACGCAGCGACGGTTGAAAGAGGAGCTGGGCTTCAGCGCGGAACTGACGTATCTCTATAAATTTGAATACCACGCCCGCTTTGGCGAAAAGGGCAGCGAACACGAGCTGTGCTCCGTCTACATCGGCAGCAACAACAGCGACCCGAAAGTAAACCCCACCGAAATTGCCGCCTGGAAATGGGTGACGCCGGATGAACTGGATGAGGAGCTAATGAATAATCCAGAGAGCTACTCGCCCTGGTTTAAAATGGAGTGGAAGGAGATACGGGGGAGGTATTGGGATAGGGTGGAGGGGCTTCGTTAATAAACCGACTTTAGAAGCCACATAAATAAACTCCAATTCTAAAATAGCTTACCTGTAATTTGTGGCATATCAAAGTTTAACCAAAATAGGTCCAGTAGCTAAACTACCTCGATAAATATAATGTCGAATTGCATTGAGTACTTGTTCCTGTATTAATATGGGTGCCTCCTCCCATAGAGGAATATTTATACAAGTATCTTCTGATTCCGCAAATGCACAATGATTTATTAGGCGCTCGGTTTTTTCCGTATTATCATAGTTATTTATCCACTCGACAAGTTCGTCGAACTCTGATAACCAGACGAATACAATATCGGTTTTATCTTTTGCAGGAATAAGGTTGAACGAGATAATAGGTTGTGGCAAGTCCCAATTGTTTATTCTGTGTTCAAAGTGTTTTTCAAATAAAGGAGACATACAACAACTCGACGAGACTAGAATGTTTTTATTGATTATTTTCCACCAGCAATTGACTATCGAAAACTTTTTATTGCTTAATGCATAAAAGAGCTTTTCAAATGAGACCGGGGCTTCATCGTCGACAAAATGATCCATTCCCATTTTTATTGCTTGGATGTCAGAAATATTTTCTTGTGGTAATACGTGATAGCATTTTTCAAGATATCTTGAAAGAAATATCCTCATCTTTAATTTCTGTAAATATTCGTATGAGTAGGAGCGTAAATAGATCAGAAAAGCTTGTTCACGATTATTCGCCCTTAGTGGTTTAAGTTCAATTGGAGCAAACAACTCTCTATCGTGATATTCACAAAAACCCGAAAATGTTGAAGCCTCTGATATTCCTACCTTCTTTAACCTTAATGCCGGTTCTTTCCCAAATGCTTTTAATCTGCCATATATATTTCGGTCGATTGCGTATACCATTCCATTATCTGCAATAGCCCTTAATTGACCCTCTCTTTGTTGTGAATGAGATAATATCGCTTTGTTCAGACACTTTGGGTAGAGGCAAATAAATCGTTCCTTGTTTAATTTTTTCTGAATTTTTCCAATTTGTTTATGTATCTCCCTTCGTTCTTCTCTAGTAAGCATTTTAATTGAACCTTTTATACTGTTTAAGTCACTAACAATTAGCCCTCAAACAAAAGCCAAGAATTTATTATGTTCTTTTAGATTTTATAAGCAATTTAATTGAAAGTACTAAAATGGTATAAGTACCTTACTCCGCCATCTGTTCCTTGAGCTCCCGCACCAGGCGGTGCTCTTCCGGGAAGCTTTTTAGAAAAACCGTCAGGCTTTGATTGTAGTATTGCCGGGCCAGGTTTTTGTTGCCTGTTTCCCTGAACAACCCGCCCAGGTTGCGATAGATGCGTGCCACATCGGCGTGCTCCGGGCCCAGCGATGTCTGCAGGTTTTGCAGGGCCAGGTTGTAGTAATGGGCGGCGCTGTCATATTGCGCTTTGGCGCGCTTTACGTGTCCTAGGTTGCGCCAGCAGTAGCCCACGTTGGAATGATCCAGCCCGTGCGTGGCAACGCGTATGCGCAAGGCTTCGCGGAAGTTTTTCTCGGCCTGCTGCAACTTGTTTTGCTTCACCTGCAGGTTGCCGATGCCGTTGAGGGTGTAGGAGATATTTATGTGATTGTCTCCGTACAGCGTGCGGTCCATTTCCAGAACCTTGGTAAACAGGCTTTCGGAGAGGGCGTAGTTGCCCATATCGCGGGCCACCTGGGCAAAATTGTAATAGCTGTCGGCCAGCTCGGTATGCACCGGCCCCAGACTAGCTTCCTGCACCTTAATGGCCAGCCGGTAAAGGCTATCCGCTTTGGGGTGATTGCCGGCGTTGTGATACACCAGCCCCAGGTTATTATAGGTTGTTCCCAGCCAGCTGTCTTCTTCCCCGTAATGCTCTTTCAGATAATGCACGGAATTCCAGTAGAGCGATTCCGCCTTTTTGAAGTCGCCGCGGGTGTTGTTCAGAAAAGCGCGGTAATTGTTGGCGGTTATGAACAGATCGTATGCCTCCGGCAGCAGTTTTTCCAGAACAGCATCGGCCTCGCCCAAAAGTGAATCGGCCCTTGCAAACTGATCCTTTAAAACGGCCGTTTCGGCGCTGTACACCAGTATGCGCGCGTACAGGCTGTCCCGTGGCAGATTGTTTTCCCGGTAAAGTGCCAGCGCCTGTTCAAACAAGGAATCGGCAGAACTGAAAGCCCCCAGGTTCAGGTTTATTTTGCCCAACAGCCGCAGCATGTGCGCCTTGATGTCCGGCTGACCGGAGAGCGTGTTGCGCACCTTTGCCGTTCCGGCTTGCAGCAGCTCTCTGGCCGTAATGTCCTCACCCTTACTGTTTTCGGGATCGGCCGCTTCGAAGACGCGCGTAAGCAGTCCGGCCACCTGCTCGGCTTTTTCTTTTTCGCGACGCAGGTTTTGCGTGTAAAAGTATAGCTGCAACACGGAGAACAATACAACCAACACGGCGGCTGTTAACACCTTACGGTTGCGCGCAACAAAACGCGAAGCGATGTAAAACGGACTTTCCGGACGCGCGCTTATGGGTCGGCCGCCCAGGTAACGGCGGATATCTGCCGCCAGGTGCGATACCTGACCGTAGCGCCGCGCGGGCTGTTTGTGCAGGCATTTTAAAACAATATGGTCCAGATCGCCTTTAAGCTGCCGGTAGAGTGCACCGGGCGAAAGACGCCTGTTGCGGCTGATGTCATCCTGCAGTGTCTCTCCGCTCTGGCGCAGGCGGCGGCTGGGGCGCTCGATTTTCTGGCTTTCCAGTTGGCGCTGCAGTTCGATCGGTGAATGGGTGGTGATCTCGTAGGCGGTTAACCCGGAAAGCAGGCGGTAGAGGATCATGCCCAGGGAGTAAACGTCACTGGCGGTGCTTACCGGCTCATAAGCGATCTGCTCCGGTGACGCGTAGGCCGGCGTGATAAAGCGCTGCCCGGCCATGGTAATTTCCACATCCGGCAATTCGCTGTCTTCCACAATCTTGGCAATACCAAAGTCCAGCACTTTGACGCGGCCTTCTTCCGTCACCAGGATATTGGAGGGCTTCAGGTCACGATGGATGACCAGGTTATTGTGGGCGTATTGCATGGCTTCGCAAACATCAAGGAAAAGCTCCAGACGTTTGCGCAGCGAGAGTTTCATTTCATCGCAGTAAACATCAAGCGGCCGTCCTTCGATGTATTCCATGGCAAAATAGGGAATACCGTCCTCGCTGATGCCGCCGTCATATAAGCGGGCGATATGGGGATGCTGCAGCCGCGCCAGGATGCGCCGCTCCGATTCAAAGCGTTCGTGCAGGTTGGTCTTCCCGATTTCGGGCTGGACCAGCTTTAAGGCCACCTTTTGTTCAAAACCGGCGCCAACGCGTTCGGCCAAAAAGACCATGCCCATACCGCCGCGGCCCAGCTCGCGGATCACGCGGAACGGCCCGATGTTCTTATCCTGCCAGTTATTGATACTTTGCTCCACCACCAGCGGCGCTTCAAGAAAATCCGGCAGATTCTCTTCAGCATCCAGCAAAGATTGCACTTCGGCCAGCAGTTCATCATCTCCCGCGCAGGCCTTTTCAAGGAAAGCGGCGCGCTGCTCCGGCTCAAGCTCCAGGGCCTGCTCAAAAAGCTCTTCTATTTTTTGCCGGCGCTGCTCGTCCATCAGCCGTCCTCTTTCATGAAACGTGCCAACCAGGCCCGCGCCAGTCGCCATTCGCGGCGTACCGTTGCCGTGGAGATATTCAGCAGATCGGCTATTTCCTGGTGGTTGAGCCCCACAAAAAACCAGTATTCGATGATCTTGGCGCGGCGTTCCCCGGTTTGGGCCAGCCGGGTTAATGCTTCATCCACCTGCAGGATGTTTTCCGCAGGCACACTGATCGCCATTTGTTGTTCATTGAGCGTGATCACCGTTTGCTCAGCCCCGCGCTTTTGCGCGTTCCGTGCCCGCGCGTAATCGATAATAATGCGGCGCATCATGGTGGCGGCGATGGCAAAAAAGTGTGAGCGACTTTTCCAGTCGACGTTTTTCTGGTCAACGAGTTTGAGGTAAGCTTCATGGACCATGGCAGTCGTATTAAGCGTAATAGCGGCGCCTTCTTTGCGCCGTTTGCTTTGCGCCAGGCGGTAAAGCTCATCATAGATAAGGGGCAGCAGCCGGTCGAGGCTCTCTTTGTTACCTGCCGCAGCCTGGTTAAGAATAAGTGTCAGATTGTTTTGATCGGGCATGAAAAGTGGCGGCTCCTCTACGCGTTCAACCGTGCCGATTTATGAATCTAAAATAGTTTGTGTTGCGCTAACAATCGGTCAAAACGGGGGAGTGCCTTAATATGTTTCCCAAATGGAAATCTAATCGTGATAAAAAGCGTCAAACAGGCGTTCGAATATGGAGACTTTCTTTCCGCTGCGTTCGCGCCAGGCCAGGTAGTGGTCGCGCGTGATGATGCCAACCGGTCCTTCGTAGATGCCGCCATCGAGGTAGCCGTCATACACCCGTACGGCGAGTACGTTTTCAGCGTTAAAGCGGATAGCTTCCTTGGGCAGCACGTAAACACGATCTTCGCGGTAAGTATCTCCAAGATTGGCGTCGTTCCAGCCGTCGGGCATCGTGCCCGTGCGCCCGATACGCTCGCCATTAAGAAAGACCTCATCAAAGTCATCAATTTTGCCAAGCACCAGAATGAGCCTTTCATCGCGCAAGGAAGGATCTATGTTAAAACGCAGGCGGTACCAGCCAAATCCATCGTAATTCTCGTAACCCTGACCTTCCCAGAATCCGGGCACGGCGATCGTATCCCAATTACTGTCATCATAACGCGGTTCGGCCCATTGCGGAAAATCTCCGATTTTAAACAGCCAGCGGCCGGTGAGGTCCATGTCCGGAATCAGCTCGGCACGATCGCGGTAAAGCCCGATGCGCCCGCGCAGGATTCCGCCGTCCAGGTGCGTATCAAAAACGCGCACAGCCAGCACATTCTCGCCACCGGGATTGAGAAATTCCCTGTTCACGGTGTAAATACGATCCACATTATACGCGGTTTGGATATCGGGCGGAAAAGTACCGCTGCCGTTGATAAAGTTGCCGTTCAGATATACTTCATCGCAATCATCAATATACCCCAGACGCAGGTAAATGGTGCCCTTTTGCGGCAGCTCGTTTTTTTCCAGCCGGAAACTGTGCCGGTACCAGGCGAAGCCGTCATAGCCGGGAAATCCCTCGTCTTCCCAGCTGGAGGGGACATAAATTTTGTCCCAGCGCGTGTCATCGTACTGCGGGTCTATCCAGGCATTATCGTCGCCCAGTTCAAATTTCCACATGCCGGAAAGATCGACAAGTTTTTCCCAGCGGTTTTGAGCCTGCAAAGGCAGCAGGCAGATCACGAGTAAGTAGATATATCTCTTCATTGCTATTCTTCCCTGATTTACATGCTAAACATACACAGAGAAAAAAGTCACGTTTGTAAAAAGATGTCACGGTACGCATGGTTTAGTGCCTTATTGAATCGTGAAACAATCTACAATAAATTTGTGTACGCTATTTTCGTGTAATGGAGGAAAATATGAAAAAGAATATTACCCTAAGTGCAGATAACGAACTAATACAAAAGGCGCGTTTTAGAGCACAAAACGAAAATACGACACTTAATGAACAGTTCCGTATCTGGTTGAGGAACTATGCTCATAATAAGGCCGATAAAACCAACTATCACTTGTTAATGGAAAAACTTTTCTACGTGACAGCTGCCGGCAGTTTTACGCGAGACGAGATGAATGATAAATACTTCCCCGGCTAACCAGTCTCTCAAATCACCATCTTGTAGCCGCTGCCATGCACCGTTAAAATTATCCTTGGATGGCCCGGGTTTTCCTCTATCTTCTGACGCAGTTTTAAAATAAAATTATCGATTGTGCGCGTGGTGATCATTTCGTCGTAGCCCCACACGTCGTTTAGCAGGTTATCGCGCGTGACCGTGCTGTTACGGTTTTGCCAGAGATAACGCAGCACTTCGATTTCCTTATGGGTCATGGAAACATTCTTCTCATCCAGCCAGGCATCGTAGGTTTGGAAATCCACTTCCAGGCGGCCGATTTGCACGCGCGCCGGCAGCTCTTCCGCCTTTGGCTTAACATCGCGGCGCAAACGGGCCTTTACGCGGGCCAGCAACTCGCGCAGGCTGAACGGCTTGGTCATGTAATCATCGGCGCCAAGCTCCAGGCCCAGCACCTTATCTATTTCTTCGCCCTTTGCCGTCAGCATAAGCACCGCCGTCTCCACACCTTCGGAGCGTGCCTTTTTCAGCACATCAAAGCCGGACATGCCCGGCAGCATCACATCAAGAATGACAAGATCGTAAGCGTCGCGTATCTTCTCCAGACCTTGCGGTCCGGTTTCAGCCACGTCTACGTCGTAGCCTTCAAACTCCAGGTTGTCGCGCAAACCGTTGCGCATTTCAGGCTCATCTTCAACAATCAAAATTTTAGGCATCTTTGTCCTCTTTCTTGTCATTGGCGGCGGGAAGTGCTACGCGGAAGGTACTGCCTTTGCCCGGCGTGCTGTCCACGGAGATCTCACCGTTGTGGGCGTTCACGATGTATTTAACCAGCGCTAAACCCAGTCCGCTTCCTTTGGTGTTATGCGCGCCTTGCTCGGAAATCCGGTAAAATTGTTCAAAAATACGTTTTGTTTCGCGCGGGGCAATGCCGATTCCCCTGTCGCTTACACTAAGCCATACCCTGCCGTTATCCCTGCCGCTGGCGATGCCGATCTCGCGCGCTTCACCGCTGTATTTCATGGCATTGTCCAGCAGGTTGATGAAAGCTTCGGCCAGCGCCAGGCGATCCGCGTTGAGGGTCAGCGAACCTTCAGAGAGCTGCATATTCAATTTAAACTGCCTGCTTTCCAGCTGGAAATGGTAAGCTTCCAGCGTTTCCCGGATGACGTTGTTCAGATCGCAGGCTTCCATGTTGTAGCGCTTCTTGCCCGCTTCCATTTTAGCAAAATCGAGAATGTTGTTGATCAGGTAGGTCAATCTTTCGCTCTCACGGCCTATGATGCGGAAATACTCAAGCTTGCGTTCTTCCTTTACACGGCCCAGTTCCAGCGTTTCCGCGTACATGCGTATCAGTGCCAGCGGGGTGCGCAGCTCATGCGACACGTTGGAGACAAATTCGTTCTTCATCCGTGTGAGTTCCAGTTGCCGGCGCAGGCCGCGGTATAAAAAGACAACACCAATTATCAGGATAATATCGATGATCACAATAAGCGTCAGGCTGCGCTGAAAACGATCGACTGCGATTTGCTCCGGGCTGTTTCCCTGCAACGCGACCACCAGCTCGTACCCCGGCAGCACCCATAGTCTGCGCCGCGCCCTGATGTTCTGCTCGCGGACCTCGCCGGTGGCAATGCGCGGATTCTCTTCCCCGGACCTATAGACGCCCAGGTTAAAGCCATCCGCCGATGTTTCTTCGATTTTGGGCCGCATCGTGTTTTCCAGGAAAGCACTGATATTGATGATAATGGCGACAATACGCGGATTACCTTCAATACGATCGGGATAAAAAAGCATCAGCGAATCGCCGCGGGCAACCGTGTTGATTTTACTGTAGCCCTCGCCGGCGGTGCGCCAGGCATTACGCAAAAGCTCCGCGCGCGCGTCCACGCTGTCCGCCCAGAAAGAGGGCCCTTTTTTTTCACCGGCCATACGGTCAATCCATAATAATGTGTTTTCCGCGCTGCTGTCGGCTATCCATATCGCCTGCACCGATTGTTCGCGCTGCAATATTGTTTCGCGTACTGTTGCGGGCGAGCGGCGGATGCGGTTGCGCCAGGTCTCCACCACGTCCCAGGCATACTGGTTCACGGAGTAGAGCACGGTGCTGATCTGACGTTCATATATACCGCTGAGCATCTGCTCGTTTTCGGATAATGTTGAAAATTCGTAGGCGGTATAGAACAAAGCTGGAAACAGGATGATAACAATCAGACCGGCGAGAATTTTTTTCAGGTTCATAAAGCTTTCTTTTCAGGTTTGCGCGGCCCGCGAGCCGACCATAAACTGAAGAAATATAGCCAGCGCTTCGTTATATTAGCAACTTAACATCATGGAGGACTTATGCCGACTCACCCGCAAGTGGTTCATTTCGCGATTGCTTTGCTGCTTACAGCGCTTTTAACCGATATCCTGAGTTATTTTATGCAAAGAGAGTTCTTTAAGCGGGTCACACTGTTCCTGCTGACTTTAGGTACAATCGCCGCATTTGCCGCTGTACAGACGGGAGAGCAAGCCGGGGAAGCCGCTGAAATCATCAGCGGGATAGATTCTGTTCTGGAGCAGCATGAAAACGCGGGGGAATGGGTTCTGCGCATTTTCGGCGCCGTATTGCTGATACGTATTGTACTTTTTGTGTTGAAGAAAGAGATTGCCGTCGTACGTTTGGGGCTTACGCTTTTAATGGTGGTTGGCGCTTTTTTTATTTACCAGGCCGGATTGTTTGGCGGGCAGATGGTCTATGAGTGGGGCGCCGGCGTAAGGCCGGTTATGGAAAAATATGAAAAGGGCGCCGAACCGGACAGCGCCCCCGTTGTGGATAGTCTAAAAGTAGACAGATAAACAGGCGATGGAATGATGAATTATTGAATTGATGGACCTTGTTGCCCATTAAAAGCAGGCGGCCAAATACCGCATGTCAGAGGCGCTATTAATTGGCAGGTTCAGTAATCCAACTATCCGCCAATTCCCCGTTATTTCTGACTCCAGTCCGTGATGTTCTCGGTCTTCTTCCTCAGTTCCAGAGACCGTTCGTAGAATTCCTTTAAATCCATCACTTTCAGGAAAACGAATCCGCGTGTGGAGCGGATGCGGGAGTCCGCGTTTTGGTAGAACCAGTCACGTCCCAGCAGGCTTTTCATCTTCTGATATTGCTCCACCTGTATCTTCTGTGCCAGGCCGCTGAACGGTCCGTCAAACTCGTAGCTGGGGAACGAAGCCTTGGCCTGAGAACCAAAAGCATTGATAAACGCATCATTCAGGATGGCGCGCGTATTATGCGTCACCGGCACAAACAGGTCGGCCTCCGAAGGATGGAAACGGTACCACACGTTACGGTAACCCCACACCTTTATGTCGGACCTTCCGCTTTCCTGTTCGTAAAGCTTTAATGCTTCTGCCACTGCCTGCAGAACTTTGTAATGTGTGTCCGGGCCACTGCCTTCAGGATCAAATGCCACGGAAATGATATCGGGTTTGATTTTCTTTAGCGTATTCAAAACCGGACGCACGTCACGGTCGACCTGTGGCTCTTCGGTAAAAATATCGCCCTTATAAAAGCCCAGCCTGGAATGGATTACCGACTGGCAGCTAAAACCGAAATAGCCCCAGAGGATGTCTGCTTCCCATTCACGCGTCATGCCTTTAAGCTGCTGGATATAGGGCAGGTCTTTCTTGCCCGGATACTGCGTGGTGAAGTAATTGATCAACTCTTCGATGCGGAACTGCAGGTTTTCAAAAGAGTCTTCTTCAAAAATCTCCACAAGATTGCGCAGCAACCGCCGGGCATTGCCTTCCGTCATGGCAAAAGGATCGGCCGCGGCGATACCGTCGAGGTACTGCAGCACGTCCCTGTCGCGGAAAGCCTGGTTCTGCGGATCAAAATAATTTTCCTTAAGCAGTTCATGAAAATCACGCGTCATAAGGAATTTCTGTGCTTCGCCCACCTGCTCCAACATGTAAGAGTTGGTGACCGCATTAAAACCGCTGGTCAGGTAATTGAAAAAATGACGGTTGCTGCCTTCGCGCATCAGGCGCACGAGATAGGGCAGATACCCCAGCATGATATCATCATGATGCGGCGCAGTGTGCAGAATGGTTTTGCTTTTTGGGATGTCCATGGCCGTCATAATGCGGCTGATATAGGTTTCCTCCAGCTCTTTGATCATCTCCTTATGATTGCGCTTTTCCTTGCTGAGCAGCAATTTGCTGGAGCGGATGGAATTGAAATCTTCACGCGTAAGATCGGATAAACGCTTGCCCCTGGTCAACGCCAGGTCGGTTAAAATCTGATGACGGTTGTCTATATCAATCTGGTCCATCTGGCTGAGATAGTGATAGCGTCGTTCATTAAGCAGCTTGGCGGCGCCCTTGGTGATGTAGAAGCAGCTGTTTTCCAGCTTTTGCAGCACGGAAGCCGGCACCAGGTTGGTGGATTCAGACTGGATCGCCGAGCGTATCACCTCCGCCTTGGCTTCTCCGGCCGCGATGATCAACGCGGTCGACTTAGGATTTTCAACTATCGTCTGCAGTCCTATGGTGATCACCAGGCGGTTACGCGAAACCTCAATACCCCCCAGATCGGTAGCTGCGGCTGCCTGGGTTTCGTAATTGGTTGGCGTCAAGCGCGTTGTTGAATAATGGTCTGAACCGCGCACATTAAAGCCAATGTGTCCATCCGGGCCAATGCCGCCCAGGAAAAAGCCGATGCCGCCAAGAGCGCGTATGCGCGTTTCATAGTCGCTGCAAAACTGGTCTACGGCCTCAAGCACTTCTTTCTGGCGCTTTTCCAGTACAGAGCGCGGATAACGTATGCGCAGGCTCAGATCCACCTGGTGGTCCGGCCATACCTCATCAAGGTGCTCATCCTGGCGCATGCCGATTGTATTCGGATTTATCAGTAACGCTTTTTCCGGATCAAGGCCAAGTCCCTTGATATAATATTTGTTCACATAATAGTAAAAGCTGTTATGCTGGAAGGAATTAATCGGGTAGAATTCATCAATCTGAATAAAATGAAAGCTGCGCATGTCGGGCTTTTTACCGGGGTCTACACCGCCTTCTTCCAATATTTTTTTTGCTTTGGCCGTATTCCAGTTGGCCAGCAGAAAAGTCACCCACTTAATAAAGTGTTCCGGCGTTTTACCGGTGGGAAGGGAAATGGTCCATCCTTCGTTTTGCTGAGCCCATTCCAAAAAGCGCAAGGCCGTAAGTTTACCAAGTGCGGGGAAATTATCTACAATTATAGTATTGATTTTTTCGGTTGGCGGATATAAAATTTTCATACCGCTCTGTTCCAGGGCAATTTGTTCAACCCTCGATGAAACCGGTTTCTGTTTCTTCTTCACCATGTGGACTGCTCCGCGGTTTTATGTGTGGATAGTTAATTTACAAATTGAACTAACTCATACAAATTCAAAATTTGTTTGATGTCAGAGAAAATTTCTGTTTTACTTACAACATAAATTGTTATATTCGATTTTTTGGGAACAAGATGTATTTCTTGTCTGCGGCAATGTCAAACGTAATGAAGATTGGGTTTATGAAAGACAGATTTGAAGTTTAGTTTTTCCATTTGTGACAACAATCAAGTTTTTCTTGATTTTCAAACGGTTAGTACAGATATTTGACCATTAACTCACGACTTTTCTAAGAAAAACAATACCTATATCATTCAAACAGGAGGTCTCTTAATGACTAAGCAAGAACTGGTAGCAAAAATGGCCGAAGATGCAGATATTTCCAAAAAGGCCGCCGAGCAGGCTTTAAATTCTTTCATGGATGGGGTAAAAGGCGCACTCGCAAAAGGCGATAGCGTCAGCCTGGTTGGCTTCGGTACTTTTGGCGTGTCGCATCGCGAAGCCCGCACCGGCCGTAACCCTCAGACAGGCGCTGAAATTCAGATTCCGGCTCGCAAGGTTCCGACTTTTAAAGCCGGTAAAGGACTGAAAGATTCTGTTGCTTAATCACCAGAAATATGATCGAAGGCGGAAAGTGACCCTTTCCGCCTTTTTTTTTGCTGTACAAGGATTGTAAGAAGGAGGGACGCGATGCGCCTGCTTTCATTGCTTTTATGCGCGCTGCTTCTGGCGTGTACCCGGCAAACCACCATTAAACCCGTAGATGCCTACGACAAGCTGTCCAATGATATATCATACCTGTTGGACGATCCTAACCTTGCCAATGCTCATATAGGCTTATATATAGAACGGGTAAACGACGGACGCATCATTTATAAACAAAACGAATACCGTTTATTCGTGCCGGCTTCTAACCAAAAACTGTATACTTCTGCGTGCGCGCTGGATAAGCTTGGAGCGGACTTTCGTTTTGAAACGGCATTCTATGCCCGCGGAGAAGTAAAAAATGACACGCTTTACGGCGATCTGATCGTGCGCGGAAAAGGCGATCCGACGATTTCCGGACGCTTTCATGATGGTGATGTTCTGGCCTGTTTCAAACAATGGGCTGATTCGCTGGTTGCCGCAGGCATCAGGTATGTGACCGGCGACCTTATTGGCGATAAATCCTATTTCAGCGGTGACGCGCTCGGTTTTGGCTGGAACTGGGACGACGAACCTTACTGGTACACGGCGCAAATCGGGGCGCTTTCTTTTAATGACAATTGCGTGGATCTGCGCGTTACAGCAGGAGAGCAACCGGGTGACAGCGTCCGGGTGACGCTGAATCCACCAACTTCCTATGTGCTGGTTGAGAATAGCGCGGTTACGACCCACGCGGATTCGCTTTCTTCTTTGTCCATCTCGCGGGAGCGGGGGCAGAATGTCATCCTGATAAGCGGAAAGATGCCTGCCGCCGCCGATGCCTACAGCACATCTATCACGGTAGAAGACCCCGCGCTTTGGTATCTGGACAATCTGGCCACAACGCTTGCTTTGAATGATCTTGAAATTGCCGGCGACATCGTCAGTGTGGATAAGCCACTTACCATGGCGGAAATGGCCAATCGTGAACACATCTTCTCACACAACTCACCAGCGCTGAGCGAGATCATTAAAGTAATCAACAAGCCCAGCCACAATTTTTATGCGGAGCAAACCCTCAAGACTCTTGGAGCTGAGTTTAAAAAAGATGGCTCGGCCGGCGCCGGTGCCGATGTTGTTGAAGCCTGGCTGGGCTCTATCGGCGTGAGTGATGCACAAGCCATTATCTATGATGGTTCCGGTCTTTCGCGTCACAATATGATTAGTCCGTTTGCTACGGCTGCATTGTTGCGCCATATGTACGCGAGCCGGCATTTTGGTGTCTTCTTTGAGTCCCTGCCGATTGCCGGAGTGGATGGCACGTTATCGCGCAGGATGAAAAACAGCCCCGCCGAAGGGCGCGTTCACGCAAAAACCGGATACGTTAATCATGTCCGTTGCCTTTCCGGCTACGCCAAAGACCTGGCCGGCAACGACTATATATTCGTAATGATGATGAATCACTACTCCGTGCCCACGTCTTACATAAACAAGCTTCAGGATAAAATAGCCATACACTTATCGTCTTTTCACCCGGACGCGGCACGCTAAACTTTTGGGAGAAGCATGAAGAGGAGAGATTTTATTAAAACCGGCGCGCTGAGCGTCGGCTTTGCTTTTGCAGGATTGCCACAAAACCAACTGCTTGCACAATCTTCCGGCAGCGGCGGGCCGCTTGTTGTTTCCAGCTACAATGGGCTGCCGGCCACGGAAAAAGCCATGAATATGATCCGCGACGGCAAAGATGCTCTTGATGCGGTAATTGCCGGTGTAAACATCGTGGAAAACGACCCGGAAGATACCAGTGTCGGCTTTGGCGGTCTTCCCAATGAAGAAGGCATCGTGGAACTGGATAGTTGCTGCATGCACGGGCCGACGCATAATACCGGAGCCGTGGCCGCCCTGCGCAATATCAAAAATCCGTCCCGCGTTGCGCGGCTGGTGATGGAACGTACCGACCATAGCCTGATCGTTGGTGATGGCGCCCTGCGTTTTGCCAAAGCCCACGGTTTTGATGAAGAAAATTTGCTTACCGAGAAAGCCCGCAAAATCTGGTTGGAGTGGAAAGAAAGACGCGATCCCGATGACGACTGGTTTCCGGCCGAATCGGATAAGCAGGGCAGGGCGGCAGTGGATGTGCCGTTTACCTACGGAACCATCACCTGCCTGGGACTCGATCTGCAGGGCAATATTTCCGGTGTAACCACCACCAGCGGCCTTTCCTACAAAATCCCCGGCCGTGTCGGCGACAGTCCCATTATCGGCGCGGGCCTTTATGTGGACAATGAAGTGGGGGCATGCGGTTCCACCGGTCGCGGCGAAGAGAACATTAAAAATCTAACCTGCTTTTTGATTGTGGAGTATATGCGTCAGGGAATGTCGCCGCAAGAGGCGTGTCGTGCCGGTTTGAAAAGGGTTATGAAAAACGCAAAGCTTATGCCCCGGCTCTATGCCGAAGACGGAAAACCGGCCTTTAATATCCGCTTTTATGCTTTAAATAAAAAAGGTGACTACGGCGCGGCTTCCATTTTTGGTCCCGCGCGTTATGCCGTTCATGATGGCCGGAACAACGCTTATATCGATTCCGATTACCTGTTTGAAAGCCGGGATGATTAATTTGAATTGGATCTTTCAAGGGGCAGGGCGATTGTAAACGTCGTGCCCTGATTGATTTTACTGTCTACCGATATTTTGCCGCCGTACGATTCAATCACCTGTGCGCAATAGTATAAGCCAAGACCGGTTCCCTTTGGACTGCCGTAACTCTCCTCTCCGGACATACCCGTCTCTTTGGTCGTGAAAAACGGGTCAAATATCCGCGTCAGGTTATTGGCTTCAATGCCGTTCCCATTATCGCCAACCCTGAAACATGCCATATTATCCTTGCCGAAAACAGCCACCTTAATTACACCGTTTTCTTTGTACAGCGCATCCTGCGCGTTATGCATAAGATTGTTAAACACCTGCAGGATTTCGCTCTCAACGATAATAACCGGTAAAGGAAGAGCAGTTTTTTCAAATTCCAGTTTATGGCCCTTTCTAAGATGATATTTTCTGAAATGGGCACACTCCTTCTCAATAACATCACCCAGATCACAGGCAGAAAAATTTTGCAAAGTATGACCGTTGCGCCCGCGTATCATCAGGTTTTCCACCATATCGGCCAGCCGTGTACTCCCTTTCATGATCGCCCGGTTCAGATCAACCGTCGATTTTAATTTGCTGTGGTGTGTATTATTTTTGGAAAGTTCTTTCTCCAGGCTTTCCAGGTAGGTCATCATCAGTTCCGCGCTGGCACAGATCGTGGCCAAAGGATTATTCATATTATGAACAACACCTTGGCTAACGAGATTAAAAGCGGCTTTTCGCTCCATGCGGATCAGCTCTTCGGCCTGTTTGTCTACCAGGTGCTCCAGGTGCTGCCGGTAATGCTGTAAAACATCATTGGCCTTCTTTAGCTTCAGGTGGGTCTGTACGCGGGCCAGCACCTCGTCCGTGTGGAAAGGCTTTGTGATATAATCAACCGCTCCGGCGTCAAATCCATTGATCTTATCTTCGGTCTGGCTTTTGGCGGAGAGAAAAATAACCGGGATGTCTTTTAGACTCTGGTCTTCCTTGATGGCCCGGCAGGTGGCATAACCGTCCATGTCCGGCATCATAACATCAAGAAGTACAAGGTCGGCTTTTTTACGTTCCAGGAAATCCAGTGCTTCGGCGCCGCTGCTGCATAAACCGAGCTTAAAGCCCTGTTTCTTTAAAATGGTGCCGAGTACCTGGATATTATTGCGATTGTCATCAACAATAAGAATTAATGTATTGGAAATCTCCTTAATACCGACATCAAGTTCTGATTTGGTCATCTGTATTCGGATTAGGTCGCTTGCTGTTTGAGATTATCTTTTATAAGCTGAACAATTTCCGGAAAGCGCTGAAGTTGAGCACGCATCTCTTCTATATTTAGCGCATCGGTCTGTTGTTCTGTCGTTGATGCCCAATTTTGTAAAAGATATATATCATAAGTGTGACCAAGTCGATAAACCATTTTAGAAAAATCGAGAATTTCGTCTATAATCATAAATTGATGGATATCCTGCCAGCTTTCCAGCAGGTGCTCTTCAAGTGAGCGAAAAGACGAGGCAAACTTCTCATATTGTTCCCCGGGCATCTTAGTCAGGTCACTGACAAGCCTTTTTTTGTCCGACTGTTTAGTGTCTTCAGGGTGCTTTGTCACCAGCAGCGAAGTAATCGACTGCATCATTGTGCGTGTGTCATCGGGGTCGGAAATAACACGATCGAACAAGCCGTCGTTTTCGGCAACAACTCTTTCATTATGGCCAACAGCTACGATCGCGGTCCGGTCAAATTTTTCCGCGGCGCGCAACTTGCGGGCCGTTTTGATAGCATTTCCGGGCTGTTGCTCAATATCCATTATAATGAGCTCCGGCAAAATCTCATGGGCGGACCTTAAGCCTTCCTGTCCGGAAGAAGCAAAATGCAGATCGGTCGTGTAGGGACGAAGTATTTTTTCGAAACGTTCCCGGTAAGAGATGTTTTTGTGAATGAGCAGAATGCGTCCTTCTAAACGGGCGTTTACGGCGGGCCTGTTGTCCTCGTGGCCCTCGGCGGCCTTGTCCAGTATCTGCACGTTTTTGAGCTGAACGCGAAAGATGGAGCCCAGCCCCGGCGTACTCTTAACGGAAATCCGTCCATTCATCATTTCAACAAGCCGCTTGGTTATGGAAAGCCCCAGGCCGGTGCCGCCATACTGCCGGTTGTCCTGCCCGGATTGTTGCACAAAAGCTTCAAAAATATGATCATGCTCTTCCGCCGCGATACCCATGCCGCTGTCTTCTACTTCAAGCCACAGATCAGCACGGCCCGGTTTGTCAAGTCCGGCCCGGATGCAAATATCGCCTTCATTTGTAAATTTGATGGCGTTACCGACCAGGTTGACCAGGACCTGTCTTAACCGTGCTTCGTCCAGCAGAATCATCTGTGGCAGCTCTTTCTGCACTTCAAGCCGTAAATGCAATCCCTTTTCTTCCGCCTTATAGCGAAAAATGCTTTCAACTTCCCAAAGGATCTCCGGCAAGTTCACTGGCTGCTGTTTCAGTTCAACATTACCCGATTCGATTTTTGACAGATCAAGAATGTCATTGATCATTAACAGGAGGTTTTTGCCGCTGGATTCAATGGCATCAACATACTCTTTTTTCAAGCGCCGGCCTGCTTTGTTGCGCAACAGTTCGGTAAAGCCAAGGATTGCGTTCATCGGCGTGCGCAACTCATGACTGATGGTGGCCAAAAATTCGCCCTTGGCGCGGCTGGCACTTTCCGCCTTTTCCTTACTGCGCTCAAGCTCGATAAGTGTGCTGCGCCGCTCTTCTTCCACCGCAATGGACGAAGCAATTATGCTGATCAGCTTAAGGTCATCTTCCGACGGATGCTGGAAGTCATCAAAAAGCAGCGTAAGTGTGCCAAGTGTCTGCTGATGTGTTTTTATGGCGATGCCGACGCAGGTTGTAAACGATCGTGATTTTCCACCCTCTTCCTGTCCGGGGGTATTCGGAAGATGTATAACCAGCGGCTTGGTCTCGTTGCCGCGGCTGTATGTGCGAAAAAGTGTTTCGAAGAGAGGTGAAAAACGCGTATTGTCAGAAGCATTCCATGACTCCTTTGGGAAAACCTTGTCGCGTTCTTTCTGCAGGTAAACAGCGCAATCCGCCTGCAGCAGTTTTCCGCAGGTAGCAATGAGCTTTTTGATGTTCTCTTCCGGCGCGCTTACAAAATTAATAAAGCAGTTGTTGAGTTCATTAAGCCGGGTCTCCGCCTTCTTACGCTCGGAAATATCCCGCACAATGCAGACAAAAAGGCGCCGCTCGCCGATTTGCATATCCTTAAGCGCAATCTCCATGGGAAAAATACGGCCGTTCCTGCGTCTGCCGGTCATCTCGCGCGACACTTTGCGGTGGCTGTGCTGCTGAACGTATGTTTTTATCGAAGTGAGCGAATTGTTTTCATCCTCGCAAAAAATATGGTGCAGGCTTTGTCCCGAAATGTCCGCCCTTTTAAAGCCAAAAATGGACTCGGCCGCCGGGTTGAAAGTTTCAACGATCAAATCCTCGTTGAAGGTGATGATTCCGTCTATGACGTTGTCAACGATCGACTGGATTTTGACTTCGCTTTGCTCGAGTGTCTGGCGGTTCAACTCCATCAATTCGTCGGACATCAGCTCGATTGAACGATGGGTCAGCCGGAATTCCTTCTCTGTTTCCTCGTAATGGCGGCTGACCAGTTCCAGCAAATGGTCATAATTGACAGAACCGTCTTCCGATTTGCGGGAAGCTTTTTTAAGCTGCCGCTGCAATAATTTATGCATCTTCGGAAAGAATCGTTATCGTCATGGTTTGGTTGTGCAGTTCGCAAAAGCCGCTGTTTTCATGTGGGGAAAATTCGCCGTGGGAGTAAAAGCCAACCTTTGGCATGTTCTGGCCGAGAATATCATGTACTACTTCAATTTCATCTTCGGTGCGTTGCTTAAGTATCTGTTTGCGCCCGATACAGCTTACCAATATGGCCAGCTCGCCTGTATCGCGGTTTTCCATGGCGTTGCGGGCCGAGCTTCCGGCGCCGTTTATAAGGCCTTCGTGGCTGGTGCGCATCAGCTGGGCCATCTGGCCTTCGGTTACGTCGCCGGCAAAAGTCAGGGTATTCTTCTCTTCATCCACGCCAATCACCGAGCGCACGATGCCCTGGCTTTTACTGTCTTCATTGCTGATCATCAGAGGAAACGAAAGGGCGCTGGTGGGCAGGTTTTCCACTTCCTCTCCGAGATATTTCTTGTACAGTTCCAACGCCGGACGGCCGTCCAGTTCGTATAGTATATTGCCTTTGGATTTTGTGATCTTGCGGCGCGGCCCGAAGGTGACCCAGCCACCCTGTGAACCGCAGCCAATCTTTATTTTGTTGCCGTAAAAGCCCACTGCCGCCACAACGTGTTCGCGGGCCGGCCCGTCACAGGCCACAGGTGTTGACTGGAAGCGGCCGCCGTCTGCCGCCATGCCGCCAAAAACGGGTACTTTTCTGTCTATGATTGCATTGATGCCGCGGGAAAATTCACTGCCGTTCAGCAGCACACCATCTGATATAACAAAAATGCCCCTGAGATCTTCGCGGCTGAGCTGCCGGCCGATTCGCTGACCCGCGTCATGGGAATCTTCCATGCCGGAAAGTTCCGTTGAAACAACGCTGATATCAGTTCTTTCGAAGCGAACAGCCAGGGCTACCAGCCCTTCTTCGTACAACTCGTCGTTGGAGATGTGGGTAGCACTGTTACAACCCACGATATGGGCATCGGGATAGCGCTCCCTTAAAAGGGCGTATATCTCCTCAGCGGGCGTGGAAACAATCTCCCCAAAATAAAAAACGATATGTGGCGAGCTGAAACCGGCGGATTTCGCTACTATTTTCCAGCCTTCGTCCCTGAGCCATAAAGTGTGCTCTGTAAGCATATTTTGCATCCCTGTTGTTGCGGTAATCTAAAAGCTATCGGTTAAAGCGCGGTTTTCTTTATCCGAAGGCGATTGCTAAAAGCCAAAACAGATATTACGTTTATAAATTCGTGAGATGGCAGGCTATTATGTTCAACAAAATGTGATTCTCTTGTCAGATTTTTGTCCTAGTATGCTTACAAAAACAATTCCCAAAGGAGGCACTCCATGATTGAACTGTATAACAATATCCGCGACCGTGTATCGGCTTTGTCCGATGTTCCGCCGCTTTTGTTCAGGCTTATATTAAGCTATGGGTTCTATGGCCCGGCAACGACCAAGATCAATAACTTCGGCAATATTGTGCAATGGTTTGGAGAGGGTTTGGGATTGCCTTTTCCCTGGCTGAACGCTTTGCTGGCCACGTCCGCGGAAACCGCAGGATTTATTCTGCTTTTCCTGGGTCTGGGCACACGCATCATTTCCATCCCGCTGATCATCACCATGCTGGTGGCTATTTTCACCGTACACATCGGCAACGGTTTTGATGCCGGTGACAATGGCTTTGAGATACCGCTTTATTACATACTGATGCTTTTCAGTCTGATTGTGACGGGACCCGGGAAAATCAGCCTGGACGCTTTTATCGCATCCAAAACCAAAAAAGAATAAAAATTTCCAATTATTAACGGGCCTGCTTTTGCAGGCCTTTTTTTTGCGCCGCCGTAGAGTCCCGGGCGGCCCGCTCCGCAAGTTGGCGCAGATTGCGTTCAAGGGTTTCGCTGAATTCTGCGTTGCTTATTTTCCAGTAGCGTGTCGGCATGTACGTAATGACCGTTCGCTCCTCAAATATCTGGAAATGCAGGCTCATTTTCTGAATATAGGGCAACCGGATTCCGGGGCGGCCAATCAGCTCAACGCCATCAAAGATGGCGGGATGCGAAATAAGGACAGCTCGGCCCCGCGGTTTGTGCAAGCCGATCAGTTTTAAAAACTGGAGCGTGCTCCAGAAAACCAGCATATGCCAGGTGCCTTTCCATGATCCGGCGTATTTACGGTAAAGCGGGAGACACTGGTCCAGCGTTAAATATTTTCGTGCCTGCCGGCAGGCTTTTTTCTGGCTGTCCAGCGCCTCGTATAACAAACGCGCCTTTTCCTGCGGGTTGGACTGCTCATCCCATTTGCGGACATATTCCTTAACCTGCTCACTGCTGATCATGGCGGTGGTTAGGCCCTGGTAGCGGTAGCGTGACATGGTCAAAAACTGGTTGATTTCGGGAAGTGCTCCGGTCAGGTCAAAGATGGTTTTTTGCATGGCCAGCGAGAACAGTTCGATCGCGTACGGTTTTGACGCACCCAATGTTTTTGTGCCGATGGCCAGTTCAAAAGTGGCTTGTTGCTCATCGCGCACGTTTTCAAAAACGTGACGCGCTTCGTCCAGCAGCGGACGGGCAATGTTCAATCTTAACGGCGATATTACGTTCTCAGGTGGCATTTCAGCGGTGGTTTCTGTTTCCAGGTCTATTTGCTTTGCCCGTTTCCATATCTCCGAGGCGGCGCGGGCCATGACATTGCCATCCAGATAGGCGCTAAAGCTGAAAACAAAGCCTGCCCGTCCGTTACCGACTACGACAATCTGCATGCTGGAGTGGTTCCAGTGCCGGTGGCATTCCAGCGAGTTGATGCTGTAGCCACATTCCGCGCTGTTTTTCGGTTTGCTATCCAAATCGAGACAAACGGTAAAAAAAGTGTGGCGCATCTTATCCAGCGCTTCTCTGTTGTGTGGGTCTTTTTCCAGTTTGGGAAAAACCCTGCATTGAAAACGGTCGGGGGCGCAGGTAAGTATGCCCGGCGAAAAGTCATTGGCTTCATCTGTTTTTTCAGCCGTCTTTTTCAGAAAGCCGGCCAGCATTGAAACCGGCTTGTTCCTGAATGGGGCAAGATCCAGAATATAAAAGTTACCGCGTATTGCAAGAAGAATATGACGTGTATTAGTAGTCTTAAACAGCTCCGGCCGTGATTTTCTAAAGGCAATGCCCGTACCGAAAAGATTGGCATATTGTCCCATTTCCAGGATATCGTTTTTGAAGCGGTCCGGCTCCAGATTACCGCTGTAATAATCGGCGTGAAAGGAGAGGGTACTGTGGATCAGTGTGGCCGCCCGCGTAAAGGGATCATCTGTGCGCGGATCGCTTGCGATGGCTGCGGTGGCTGAAATGACCGGCGCGAAAACGGCTGGACCGCGTACATTGGTCCAGCGCAACAATTCATCAGCTATGGCAGGCAGCTTTTTTTGAAATCGGGAAAAGCCGGACAAGGTAAAGGCAACGGATAAAGCACGCCGGGAAAAGGGCGTCAGTTTAACACCAATACGCTCAAGCGAGCCCCAGTCTCCGGGTGTCGGCAAGGGAATAGCCGGGGGCATCGGGTATGGATGACTGGTTTCAATAATATCAGTTGTTCGAACGGCATTCATTTATAAAACACCTTTTGACACCGTCAATCTAATTCACCTGCCGGTCACTTATCAAGAATTTTTTAAAGGTATTGTTTCCTGAAAGATTCTGCCCCAAATGGGGTATTCCGCTTGCCGCATATAGGGTATTTCCTGAGGTAATCACTATAACTCATCTTGTTATCAATGGTTTTAAATCTATTAAAAACATAAACTTATCTATGTAGTGCATACAGCTGGCACGCAACTTGTCATTATTGTTTGCAACCAACAAATTAATGGGAGGACAAAATGCGTTTGAGTTTATGGGTCAGCGCTTCGATGATTGCAATAATGGGCGTAAGCAGTTGTATTGCCGCGGACCTCGGGCCACCGCGGGTGCAGGAAGATAATGTTTTTATCGCGCGTTCCGGGCCGGGTTATAGTTTGGGTTTAGCCCTTACCAAATTAAGTGAAAAGGACAGCGAAAAAAGCGGAGTCGAGAACGGCGCGTTGGTATTGCATGTAATTGAAGGCAGCGGCGCGGACAAAGCGGGTTTGAAGAAGGGAGATATTATCGTTGAAATAGACGATTATCAGGTTGAAGAAATGAAAGCGCTGCGCGAACATTTTGAGGATGTTGATCAAGAAAAGAAAGTGAAGATCGTTTATTTACGCGATGGGAAGAGAGAATCGACTGAGGCCGTGTTTGAGGAGTTTGATCATCAGACAGTGAATATTACCAGAGATGGGTTGGACGGCGAAAATTTCACCTGGTATTTTCACGATAACAACCCCGGCGATGATCTTTCCTGGACTGTTGCCGAGGACGGTTCTGAAGGTGAAGTTAAGGTATTCAGCAGTGGTGGTAATTTTTCCTTTAGCGATGGTGCAACAGTCCGTACGCGTTCATCGGCAAAAGGGGGTAAACTTGGCATTATGGCCGAAAACATTTCCGAGCAAATGCTGTCTTACTTTGAGGTGGAGCATGGCGTTCTGGTGGAAAGCGTCACCAAAGACAGCCCGGCCGAAAAAAGCGGTTTAAGGGCCGGAGATGTGATCACCCGTATTAACGATCGTGAAATAAAAGATTTTAATGACCTTGTGCGCACGCTAAATTATTACAATCCCGAGGAAACGGTAACAATCCATTACACGCGAAAGGGAAGCAGCAGCACAACAGAGGCAACCCTTGCTAAAAAGACAGGCATGCGCAATATTGTCCTGGACAGAATTGGCGCGCCGCCGGCACCGCCTGCTCCCGGGGTTTTTCGCGGCATTTCGCCAAAACTTAAAAACGTTAAAGTTCGTAATGTCATAATCCTGTAAATTTATCCTGAGCCCGTAAAACGGTGTGCCTGTTTGGGGTACGCCGTTTTGCTGCTTAAAAAAGGCCGCTTATGAAGATCCGTCATATTCAAACAAAATTTGTGTTGATTGTTTCCGTGCTGATGGCGCTTGTAATGGCGCTGCAACTGTATTTTACCAGCCGTACGCAAAGCGATGTAATCAATGAGCTTACGCGGCTGGAGAAGAAAATCAATACGGTGACGGATCAGCTTGTGACCAGTACCTTTAATGAACGTGTCCCCGCACCGCCTTCAGTGATTTTGTCACGGGACTCCCTTTCCAAAAAGACCGGTGTTTTTATCGGTAGCGGGAAAACAATCCTTTCTCCAAAAGCGGAAAGCCGTGCGCGCTTTGAGTGGAACCTCAGCGATTCGTTACGCAGCACGGTCCATGTGAGGGAAATATGGCAGAAGGGTGACAGCAACCGGCAGGGCTACAGCTACTTTACGCGGGATTCTTTTGAAACGGTTGTCGTCGATCTTAATGCGCCGCGGACAGGACGTACAGGTGTTAACATACCGCCACCGCCGCCACCCGGCACGCGCGGCAACTTTTCATTTGTCTTCCCGGGGCTGGCAAACGATGATGACGCGCCCAAACTGCTGCGTTACAACTACAGCGCCGGCGAGTTGCAGGAAGCCCTTGATGATGCCCGCGACCGCAATCTGATCATTACATTGCTGCTATTTGGTTTTTCAATTATCGGGATTGTGCTCATTGCCGGGTCGCTGACCAAACCGGTGAAAGAGCTGAACCATTCTTTTGACCGTGTTGTAAACGGCGAGCTGAATGTGCGCGTGGAACCCCGGCGTGACGATGAAATGGGTGAACTGGCGCGCTCTTTCAATCACATGGTGTCCGAGTTGAAGAAAAACCGCGAGAAGGAAGAACTGCTGCATCGCCAGGAGCGTTTGGCGGCATTAGGACAACTGGCGGCCGGCGTTGCCCATGAAATCAAAAATCCGCTCAATGCCATCAATCTGACCATAGAGCATTTGCGCGACCGGTTTGTTGACGCCAACGATACGCGGACCATCGAATATGTGGGGACGGTCCAGAACGAAATTCGCCGGCTGGATGAAACGGTCAACAATTTTTTAAGCTATGTGCGCAGCGAAAACCTGCAGACAAAAAAACAAGACGTAGTGCCGCTGATCCGCGAAACGCTGCAATTGTACGAGCGCGAAATGAAACTGCACGGCATCGAGCTTCAAAGCGATCTCAAACCGCTGCAACTGGATGTGGACGCCGACCGGTTTAAGACGGTGATCATGAATCTCGTGCTGAATGCCATCCAGGCCATGCCAAAGGGCGGGTTGCTGCAGGTTAAAACTACGCCGGACAAAAAGATAATCATACAAGACAACGGCGCGGGTATCGCCGCAAAAAATCTCGAGCACATTTTTGACCTGTTTTATACGACAAAAAGCGGCGGAACGGGGCTGGGCCTGCCAACGGCCTACAAGATCGTTGAGGCTCACGGCGGCCATTTGAAAATCGAAAGCACCGAAAATGAGGGTACAACCTTGCTGATTGACTTTTCAGGGAAGGACGCGGCGTCATGACCATTCTGGTTGCGGATGACGAAGCAGCACAAAGGCGCATACTCAGTGATATCCTGAGCGATGCAGGTTATAACGTTGCGACCGCGGAGGATGGACAGGCGGCACTGGAGCGGCTTGCCAGAGGTGGGATCGACATTGTGCTGAGTGACCTGAAGATGCCCAACAAGGACGGACTTGCTGTCCTTCGGGGTACGCAGGAAACGGACGGCGGCATCCCGGTAATCATTATGACCGCTTTCGGCACAATTCCTAGCGCCGTGGAGGCGATTAAAAACGGGGCTTATGATTATCTTACAAAGCCGTTTAAGAAAAATGATTTATTGCATGTGGTGGAACGTGCCGCGGACAAGGCGCGACTGCAGCAGGAAAACCGCCGTTTGCGTGATGAGATCAGCGAGCGTTTTCAGTTTCATAATCTGATCGGCAAAAGCCCTGCTATGCGCGGGGTGTTCCGCCTTGTGGAAAAAGCGGCTGGTGTTGAAGCCAATGTGCTGGTTGGCGGTGAAAGCGGAACGGGCAAGGAGTTGGTGGCCCGGGCCATACACTTCAGCGGACCACGCAAAGAGCAGCCATTTGTGGCCATTAACTGCGGGGCGATACCGGAGAACCTGATCGAAAGCGAGCTGTTCGGCCATGAAAAAGGCGCCTTTACCGGCGCCCGCGAAAGCTACCCCGGAAAATTTGAACAGGCCCGTGGCGGGACGCTTTTCCTGGACGAGATCGGCACGATGCGTCCGGACCTGCAGACCCGCCTGCTGCGTGTTTTGCAGGAGCGCAAAATCCAGCGTCTAGGCGGGCAAAAAGTGATTGACCTGAATGTGCGGGTTGTCGCGGCAAGCAACGAAGAGCTCTCCGAACTGATCGGCGAAGGGCGTTTCAGGGAAGACCTCTTTCACCGGCTGAACGTTATCAACATTGTGTTACCGCCGTTGCGCGAAAGAAAAGAGGATATCGCCTTGCTGGTGCGTCATTTTCTGCAGCGGCTGGCAAAACGCTATAAACGCGAGGCACCCGCTCTGACATCCGCGGCCATGGAACGGCTTGAGCAATACAATTTTCCGGGCAATGTGCGCGAACTGGAAAATATCATCGAAAAAACATTGATCCTGAACGAAAACGACGCGATTGACTCGGATGATCTGATGCTGCCTGAAGCTGGACGGCAAGGGTGGGAAACCGGAGCCCAATCGCTGCCGGAGATGGAACGGCGCAGTCTGGTTGATGCATTGCGTCAGTCGCGTGGCTCAATTAAGCATGCAGCCAGTCTGCTGGGTATTTCCTACAAGACCATGCAGTACCGCATGAAAAAATACAATCTTGCCAAAGAAGATTTTAAGAGCGGGAAGTGAAAGCGCTTTTTTCTTAAATTGACCGTATGACACAACGGCTATCCAATCAAAATTACATCGAACATTACCGGCTGGATGCTGAATTTGCGGATTATTTTGCGCCATCTCCCGCGGAGCGTGAAAATATCCGTCGCCGTTACCAGTTTTTCCGGAGCCAGTTGCGGCCACGAGCGGGCCAGACTATTCTGGAAGTCGGCAGCGGCGGTGGCGAGGCGCTGAACATCATGCCCGAAAACGCGACTTACGTTCCGCTGGATCTGTCGCATAAAAACCTGGCCGAGATAAGGCGCCGTGGTTCGGGTCGGGTGGTGCCGGCATTCGCCGATGGCCTCCATCTGCCGTTCAGTGCCGGCAGCATCGATATCGTTATCATCTCGGAAGTACTGGAACATCTTACTGAGCCGTTGCGCGCTTTGCAGGAGATAGAGCGCGTGTTAAAAGCAGGCGGCAAGGTGATCGTCTCCGTTCCATATCGCGAAAAAATCTCCTACCATATTTGCATCCATTGTAACCAACCCACCCCGACCAACGCCCACCTGCACAGCTTCGACGAAAACAGTCTGACGGAATTGCTGCGTGAGGCAGCGTTGAAACCGGTTACTCCCAAGCTTCTGGGAAACAAGCTGCTTGCAGTGATGCGCTATCCGCAAATCAGCCGTTCTTTTCCCTATGGCTTGTGGCGTTTTTTTGACAAAGGCATTAACCTGCTTTTGCCCAAAGCGACGCACATGGCCCTGATGGCGAAAAAGTGATCAGGCCGGAAAAAGCTTTTTATAAAAGTAAAAGTAGAGGATAAGGTCCAGAGTAAAAGCGACGATTGCCGCCCAGGCCGCGCCGTTGATCCCGTACATAGGTACCAGAACAAACATCAGCAGTAAATAGAGCAGTTGCGCCGTGATGGTAATATTACGCACGTGCAGACCCTTGCCTTTGGCCTTAAAAAACAGCGTAAGCGGAATAGCCAGCGCACCCAGCCCAAAGGCAATCACCAGCAACACAAAGACAGTCTGGGCTTCGGCAAAGCGTTCGCTGAACAGCACGGTGATAATAAACTCGCGCGATACGATCAGCGCGGTGCCTGCCAGAATAACAACGGTCGTATTTACCGCAAAATGCTTTTTGCCGATCCGCTTGCGTTGCGCGTAGCTGCGAAAAGCGCTTGTACCGAGCGCATTGGGAAAATGGGAAAGGGGAAAGGTGAGCGCGTAAGCCAGGGCGTAATAGCCGAGTTGGCGGCTGCTTACAAAATAAGCCAGAATGATTTTATCACTGTGCTGAAAAAGCGCCGTCATTGCGTTTGCCACATAAATATGACTCCCAAAGCTGCGCACCTCTGCAAGGATTTTTTTCATCCAGGTGATGCTTTGACTAAAAAGCGGCTTTAAGGGAATGATAAAAATTATCGCCGCCAGAAGCATTGTTCCAAGGTAGGCGCTGAGCGTACCTTTTAGCGAAAACAGACCGCCTGCGTAAAGCAATAACATCAAAATGATATAAAAAATCCGCGGCACGGATGTAAATATTGACAGTAGTTTAATGTGTCCGCTTCCACGCAGGCCATTTTGTAGAAAAGCCTGAAGCAAAACCGGAAAGCTGAACAGGGCAAAAAAGGCAATCAACGAGCCTGCTTTTATTTCGAAAAAGCGGTCGACAAGAGGCGCGGCCAGTAGAAGCCCAAGCCACATTAGCAATGCCGGAATGAGCGTAAGCAATAACAGGGCGGCGAAAGCATGACGCATATCTTTAGGATTCTGCTGGCGCGCCAGAAAATTTGCACCACCTTCGAAAAGCCCAAAATTGAGCAGGACGCGTGAAAAAAGAATGGTATTCAAAACAAAGCTGTAAATCCCGAATTTTTCAACACCGAGCAGGGAACTGTTGATTTTTACTACCACGTAGCCCAGGATAAGATTAAAGACCATGGCGCCATAGAGCGAGGCGGTGTTGCGCGCCAGCGATGAAGAAATAGTTTCTCCAAAAATTCTTTGAATGTTCTGGCGATTCAACATTATGGTGTGCCCTGAATTAAAGAGTGGTAAAGGGCTTTCAGCTTTTTCTCTTCATTTTGCCAGTTTAGCTCATTTCGGGCTTTAATGCAGTTTTGCCGCCAGCGCAGGCGCTCTTTCTTGTTGCCGATCATGCGGCGAAGCGATTGGGCAATGGCCGCGCTATCCCGTGGGTTGACACATATCCCCGTTTGGTGTTTTTCAGTCATTTCCAGCAGCGTCGGGATGTTGCTGGCGAGAACAGGTACGGCAGCATGAATATATTCAAAAAACTTATTGGGCAACGCATGTTCACGGTTGAAAGAGTCGGCTTCTATGAGACACAAGCCAATATCGGCGCTGCTAATCTCTGTTAACAGGCGTCCGCTTTCCACAAAAGGTTTAAATTGTACTTTTGAACTGAGATCGTTTTCTTGTACGCGTGCTTCCATTTCTTCTTTTAGCGGCCCTTCTCCCAAAAATACCATTTCAAAGGCGGTGTCATCCAGAAGTGATAAAGCTTCAATAATAAAAAAAAGAGCTCTGCCCGGAAGAAAATAACCGTGGAAAATTATTCTGGCTGTAGCATCATCTTCATTAATATCTTTTTCTATTATTTCATCCCTAAGTGCGGGGAGATTTCTTACAACTTCAGCCTTTTTCAAGTCCGGATAAAGCCGGCGATATTCTTCGGCAAGCGGCTGTGATACCGTGATAAGCATATCAATCAGCGGGATAGCCCTTTTTTCTATTTTTAGCCAGGTGAGCCTGCGCCAAAGACTTTTTTCAAATAGCTCGTGTCCCGGGAAATATTCATGGGCATCATAAATAACCGTGCAGGCATGTTTTTTCCTGAATGAAATTACTGCCGGTAAAACCCAAAGCCCGCGCGCATGGATCAAGTCAATCTTATTATATGTTTTTAACAAACGCAGTATCTGTAGATTGTAAGATATAAAACGCAGCGGCCCGCGCTTATACCGCGTTTGGATATAATGGATTTGAAATTGACTTGATATTTCCGGCCGCGGTGTAATCGCAGCGGCGTTTAACCCGAGGTCGCCTGCAGCGGACATTTGGTTCAACACGCGCCGCCTGTAAATCAAGGGATCTATAGAAACGAAGACGATGTTTTTCATCTTCGCTTGTTTGACTTAGTCATACCAGATAACTCTCATTGCAATAAAGCAGCATGGTCAGCTTTTCCGTTTTAGAAGGTTATAACCGGATTTAAGTCTGAACAACATCTTAACCCTGTTGTTGCGCCACCATGTGACCTGTGGATAAGGCACCAGTTCGCCGCCAAAGCTTCTTTTAAACTGCTCCAGATCCTGCGTGTTGGCGCCCAGAAAATCGAATATTTTGCCACGGTGCTGCGGGTCCCTCATAACATGCGCGTGGATCAGTTCGCCGTTAACATTTTCTCTCTCGCCCGGCGCGATGCCGCTGAATACGGCGTACACACAACTCGCATCATGCAGCACAAAAATGCCCGCCACCACCCGGTCACCCCCGTATTGGTAGTAGAGCAATCCGATTTTTAGCGCCAGCGCTTCCCTGATTAATGTGCGGATGGATTCTTCCGGAACGGGCGGTTTCATGCCATGCTGGCGGTAGCTCTCTACAACAAACCCGGCAAGGGTGTCGCAATCTTCAGATTTTTCAAAACGGACATTTTTGGATTCAATCTGCTTTAATTTCCGGCGCAAATCCTGGCTGAATTGCTGTTCCAGCTGTTCATATTCGCGGATTTGAAAGCGGTAGGTATAGGCGACCGAGGTGTTGAAACCCTGCCATTGAAAGGGACGCACATCGCTTATGGCGGGGGAAAGGGGGATGTCAATCAGATGGTAGTGCTTTTGTATGTAAGCAATCAACGCATTGCAGCGTTTATTGTATTGCGAGCGGATGGTCGAGTTCTTGGATGATTCGGTGTCTTTAAACAACGGCCCCTGGTAGGTGGTGGCAGCTATGCGTGTAATAGTGTTGATAAAGGATCGTTTAAGTGGCCAGAACATCATTCCGGCTTCAATTTCATCACTCTTCTTTAGAACAATTATGCGACAACGTCTGCCAAAAACCTTTTCAACCAGTCCTGCCCAGACAGATGTATGAAACAGTGTGCCCTGCGCTGATTGTTCGACAAACTTATCCCACTGCCGGTGTTGATCTGCGGAAAGCTGTTCGATATGTGTGTTTTTGGGTGGATGGTTCATCCGGAAAATAAAGGGCCGCCGCTGACGGCAGCCCTTTTTCAATGGTTTATTTGTTCAGCAATGTTACGATAATCGCTTTTTGCACATGCATGCGGTTCTCGGCCTCGTCAAAAACAATTGACTGCGGGCTGTCGATAACCTCATCGGTGATTTCATCGCCGCGGTGGGCCGGCAGGCAGTGCATAACAAGAGCATCTTTGCGCGCGTGTTCCATCAGCTTGGTATTAACCTGGTAAGGCATAAAAACTTTTTTCCGCTGCATGGCCTCTGCTTCCTGGCCCATGCTGGCCCAAACATCGGTATAAATAACATCGGCGTTGTCCACGGCTTTGTGCGGATCGCTGATTACTTCAACGGTACTTATCCCCGCGGCACGCGCATTTTCCAGCGTTTTGGCATCCGGCTCATAGCCCGAAGGCGAACAGATAACCAAATGAAAGGGCAGCTTTGCAGCCAGGTTGATCCAGCTGTTGGCGATGTTGTTGCCGTCACCGATATAGCAGATCTTAAGGTCAGTATGGCGCTTTTTGTGCTCTTTTATGGTGAACATGTCGGCCATGATCTGGCAGGGGTGGTTGTAGTCCGTAAGACCATTGATGACCGGCGCATCGGCGTATTCGGCCAACTCGATCATATGGGCGTGGTCGAACAGACGCGCCATGATAATGTCGTTATAGCGGGAGATGACGCGGGCAATATCCTTAACCGCTTCACGGCTGCCAATGCCGATATCGTTTGGCGATAGATAAAGGGCATAACCACCCAGTTGGTACATCCCCGTTTCAAAAGAGATACGGGTACGTGCTGAGGGCTTGGCGAAGATCATCGACATGGTTTTGCCTTTGCACAGATGGTGCTCTTCGCCCTTTTTTGTTTTTTGTTTTAATTCATCAGTCAGATCAAAAATCGCTTCAATTTCTTGCCGGCTGTAATCGGCTATGGATACAAAATCGCGTTTCAAAGTGCCTCCTTTTTCTTATCCGCCCGCAGCGGGCAGCCTCCATGATAGTGTCAAATTCTTACAAACAAAAAACGCCCGCCGGAAAACCGGAAGGCGCCTGAAATATACGTTCGCAGCACAATTAATTCAATCGCGCAAACGGCATTTATGCGGCCTGATCACAGTATATATTTACTGAGGTCTTCGTCTTCGATAATATCGCGCAGTTTTTCACGCACCATATCTTTGGAAACCTCGATCTTATCCACTTTTTTGTCGGGCACGTCAAACAGCACCTCTTCCAGCAGCGTGGACATGATCGTGTGCAGGCGGCGCGCGCCAATGTTTTCGGCACGTGTATTTACCTGCGCGGCAATTTCGGCAATTTCGGCGATTGCTTCCTTGCTGAAATCCATTTTTACGCCTTCCGTCTCCAGCAATGCCTTGTATTGCGTGATCAGCGCGTTCTTGGGTTCGGTCAGAATGCGCACGAAGTCATCCTGGCTAAGGCTTTGCAGCTCTACGCGGATCGGAAAGCGGCCCTGCAACTCGGGAATCAGATCGGAGGGCTTGCTGACGTGGAAGGCGCCCGCGGCTATAAACAGAATATGATCTGTTTTGACCATGCCATATTTGGTGGTTACGCTCGTTCCCTCTACGATGGGCAGCAGATCGCGCTGCACACCTTCGCGCGACACATCCGGCCCCTGCTTGGAGGAACCGCCGGCGATTTTGTCGATCTCATCCACAAAAACGATGCCGCTGTTCTGAACACGGTCCATAGCCTCTCGCACCACGGCGTCCATATCCACCAGCTTTTGCGCTTCCTGCTGGGTTAAAATTTCTATCGCTTCCTTCACCGTGGTTTTTCGTTTTTTAAAGCGCTTGGGCATCATGCCGCCAAACATTTCCTGCAGGTTGAGGCCCATCTCCTCGATGCCCATGGGCGAAAATATCTGCATCATCGGCGTGTTGTCCTGCGGGATGTCCACTTCCACTTTGCGGTCATCCAGCTTGCCTTCGTGCAGTTGGGCGCGCAGTTTCTCCCGGGTACGTTCGTGGCGCAGTTCCAGTTCGTCGCCTTCTTCCATTTCGCCGACCGGCTTGGGTCTTTTGCTCAGAGGCGGCAGCAACAGATCGAGCACTTTTTCCATTGCTTGCTCGCGCGCTTTGTCCTGCACCATGGCTGTTTTCTCTTCTCGAACCATCTGGATGCCGATCTCCGTCAGGTCGCGGATAATCGATTCCACGTCGCGACCAACGTATCCCACTTCCGTAAACTTGGAAGCTTCCACCTTGGTGAACGGCGCACCGGCCAGCCGGGCCAGGCGACGCGATATTTCCGTTTTACCAACGCCCGTGGCGCCAATCAGAATGATGTTGTTGGGCATGATTTCCTCGCGCAGGTCGTCTTCAACCTGCTGCCGGCGCCAGCGGTTTCGCAGGGCGATGGCCACCATCTTCTTGGCCTTGCGCTGCCCGATGATGTATTTGTCCAGTTCTTTTACAATCTGTATGGGTGTTAATTCTTTCATTATTTCTCCTGATCCAGGGATTCCACAGCGATATTTTTGTTGGTGTAGATGCAAATATCGGCCGCGATTTCCAGTGCCTCCCGTGCGATTTCAGCCGCCGAGAGCTTTGAATATTTGATCATGCTGCGTGCCGCTGCCAGCGCGAAGGACCCGCCGGAGCCGATTGCCGCGATGCCGTCATCCGGTTCAATGATATCACCGGTGCCGGAAATGACAAAGGTGTTTTTGTCATCCATTACGATTAGCAGCGCCTCCAGACGGCGCAGGTAGCGGTCGGAGCGCCAGTCTTTGGCCAGTTCCACTGCCGACTTGGGCAGGTTTCCCGAGTAGCGTTCCAGCTTTTCTTCAAAGCGCTCAAAAAGGGTGAACGCATCGGCGGCAGCCCCGGCGAAACCCGCGATAATCTTGTTGCTATAAAGCCTGCGGATTTTGCGCGCCGTGTTTTTCATAACCGTGTTGCCCAGCGTTACCTGGCCGTCTCCGGCAATGGCCACCTGGTTTTTATGGCGTATGCCGATAATTGTCGTCGCATGAAATTGAGTTGTATTGTCAGGCATTTATTCAATCCTTACATCATTTAGTTTTTGTATGAGCCTGCGGAGTTGGAAAATTAAGATAAGCGTAAAAAAGCGGAATGTTTCCTTTATTAAAGACCCCTTCTCAAACGGGCCACGGGGATGCCCAGCTGCTCGCGGTATTTGGCCACCGTGCGCCGGGCGATGGGATAACCTTGCTTTTTAAGGATCTGTGATAACTTGTCATCACTCAATGGCTTTTTTGGATCTTCTTTGCCGATCACTTCGCGAATATGGTTTTTAACAATCCGCGTGGAAATTTCTTCGCCTTCTTCGTTCTCAATTTTCTCATTGAAAAAGTATTTCAGCTCAAAAACGCCGTAATCTGTCTGTACGTATTTGCTGTTGCAAACGCGGCTCACAGTGGAGATATCCATTTTGATATCATCGGCTACTTCGCGCATGATGAGCGGCTTTATGTAATCCGGTCCTTTGTCGAAAAATTCCTCCTGGCGGTTAACGATCGCCTCCATCACTCTGAGCATGGTCATTTTGCGCTGATAGATGGATGTGATGAACCAGCGGGCTTTTTCAACCTTATCGCGCAGATATTTTTTTGTTTCGCTGCTGGTGTTTTTCTTGTCAAGCAGCATATTTTTATAGGTCTTGCTGATGCGCAGCGGCGGGATGTTCCAGTCATTCAGGCTGACGATGAATTTACCGTCCACTTTTTCCACGGTAAAATCAGGCACGATGTAGTTGGTACGTACATCGAACATGCCTTCGCCGGGCTTGGGCGTAAGGCGTAAAATGCAATCGATCGCTTCCTGCAGCTGGTCGCGGTTTATTTCAAGGATATTTAAAATTTTGTCAAAGCGCTTATTCTTAAAGTCTTCAAAATGATCGCGCAGGATTTTCAGCGCCACAGGGTTGGGGTCCGGCTGCTCTTCCATTTGTACCAGCAGGCATTCCTGCAGGCTGCGCGCGCCTACGCCGGTTGGCTCCAGCCTGTGAATTTTGCGCAAGACCTTTTCCACTGTTTCCAGGTCGGTCTCAAAATCATGCGCCACCTGGTTCAGGTGCACGCTGCTGTCAAGGTAGCCGTCATCGCGGATATTCCAGATCAGGTGCTCGCCAATCTCCCGCTCCAGGTCGTTGAACTTTACCACATGCATCTGTTCCTGCAAATGTTCCTGCAGGCTGACCCGGCTTATTTCGGGCCGCTCGTATTCATCTTCATTTTTATCTTTGGGAATGCGTATCTCGAAGGTGTCTTCATCCTTGAACAGGTCTTCAATGTTGGTGTCTTCCTGAGCCTCTTCCAACTCCTTTTTATCGTAATCCTCGTTGGAGTTTTCGTCCTCGTGGTGCTTCAGATCTTCCTCAACCTCTTCCATTTCCTTCTCGGTGGAATCGATCTCGGTCTCAGTTTCCTCCTCTTCACCTTCTTCCAAAAGCGGGTTCTGTTCTATTTCACTCAGGATGCGTTGCTCCAGGTTCAGCAGAGGCAATTGCAGCAAAGTCGACAGCAAAATTTGCTGTGGCGTCAGTTTTTGTTCGAGTTTTAAATGTTGTCCGAGTGATATCTGATTCATGTGTTATTTATTTTTTATTCCTTTTTGGCATGATATCTGCAATATACAACGGCCTCCGCAGACGTTCAAGCCTCTGATTTATTTCTTTTGTTCGATCCCTACAAAACTTTTTTAAGCTTTTGGGCAAAAAATGTCATCTCATCTTTGGTGCCGCTGTTAACGCGCAGGCAATTGGGCAGACCAAAAGAAGCCAGCGGCCGTACGATCACGCCTTCGCGTAAAAGAGCGTTATTTATCCTGTTAACGGCAGCTTCGTTTTCCAGCACAAGCGTAACAAAATTGGCATAACTGCGGATGTATCGCAAGCCGAGTTCATCAAACAGGTTGTATAAAAACTGAATGCCTTGCTGGTTCAGATGAATATACTGTTCCAGGAAATCATGGTCATCCATGGCGGCAAGGCCGGCCGCCTGCGCCGGAATACTGGGTTCAAAGGGCAGCTTTACCTTCATCAGGTTGGAGATCAGGTCTTCGTGCGCAAAACCATAGCCGATGCGTATACCGGCCAGCCCGTAAGCCTTGGAAAATGTGCGCAGCGTGATCACATTATCCAGGCGATACTTCATCGAATCGGGATAAACAGGATCTTCAAAACAAAACTCAAAATAGGCTTCATCCATAATGATCAGAACATGCTCCGGCACCTGTTTGATAAAATCCAGAAACTCGCGCACCGTAAAAATGGAGCCGGTGGGATTGTTGGGATTGGCCAGGTAAATAATTTTGGTTTTAGGCGTAATCGCCTTGGCGATCGCTTTCAGGTCGATACGGTAATCTTTGGTTTGCGGCACAGTATTCATCTTTACACCGCGCGATTGCGCCAGCACCCGAAAACCGATAAAAGTACCCTTTGATGTCAGCACCTCCTCATCATCGAGCAGGAAGGTACGCATGATCAGCGACATGATCCCTTCCGAGCCGTGGCCGGTTATGACGTTTTCTGTTTTCACGTCGAAGCGTTTGGCCAGGGCAGCGCGCAACTCGGGAAAGCCGGGGTGCGGGTAACGGTGCAACCCGTCCAGCGTCGCCTTTATGGCTTCCAGTGCTTTGGGCGATGGCCCGATGGGATTTTCGTTGGAAGCAAGCTTGACCACGCGCGAAAGCTTGAATTCCTTTTTCAGATCTTCTATGGACTTGCCCGCTTTGTAGGGCTGAAGATCCGTGATATGTTTGGGTACCAGTTGCATAAACGACCTTCTAGTTCAAATGCAATTTTTGAATTTTAAATTTAAGAAGTAATTTCCTGATTACTGTTTTTGATTAAACAGAACAATCCGGGCAGAAAATAAAAATTGTCAGCGTGTAAAGCATCATTTATGGACAATAAATTTTTGTGGGGTGTCGCCAGCTCCGCTTTTCAAAGCGAAGGGCACATCGAAAATGACATGACGGAATGGGAGCGGCAGGGCCGGTTTAAAGCAAACGGAAAACCCGTGCTGTATGGCAAGGCGGCCAATCACTGGCAGATGTGGGAAAGGGATTTCCAATTACTGCGCGAGCTGGGCGTAAATGCCTACCGCCTCTCGCTGGAATGGGCGCGCATCGAGCCGCAGCCCGGCGTCTGGGATGAGCAGGCCCTGCAGCAATACACACGGATGATCGAGCGCCTACTGCAATATGGCATTGAGCCGCTGGTGACATTGTTGCATTTTTCGCATCCGGCCTGGTTCCATCGGGAGAACCCCTGGACCGCGGAAAAATCCGTTGCTGTTTTTGAACGCTTTGTAGGCAAGCTGCTGAACCATCTTCCGCCGCAGGTAAAGCGTTTTATCACCCTGAATGAACCGCTGGTCTGGCTCTTGGCCGCCTACGGTGACGGCCGTTTTCCGCCGGGGGAATCCGATTTAAACAGGGCTATGCTGGGATTGTATCACATGCTCGTGGCGCACCGTCGCGTTTATGATCTCATCCATGAGCAGCGTCCTCAGGCACAGGTTGGCATCGCCAAAAATTTCATCAGCTTCCGGGCCGGGCGTAGTTGGTATCTGCCGGACCACGGTATGCAATACATCATGGACCAGTTTTACAATCGTATGCTGTTAAAAGCTTTTTGTAATAACAGATTGCAATTCAGGCTGGCGCCGCTGGTTTCTTTTAATCGCGATATTGCCCTGGATGATGCCATCGACTTTTGGGGTATCAATTATTATTACCGCATGCATGTGAAGTTTGCGTTTAACAGGCATCGGCCTTTTCAAATGTATTTTCGTGAAGCCGGCGGGGAAGGGCAAAGCATGATGGGTTGGGAAAACCACAGTCGCGGATTGTGGGATTTTATGAATCTTGTTAATAAAACCGGCAAACCGTTCATGATCACCGAAAACGGCATTGCCACAGAGAACGATTCCGAACGCGTCGATTTTTTGCAGCGTCACCTGGATTTTGTGGACAAAGCCCGGCGCAAAGGATGGCCGCTGCAGGGCTATTTTTACTGGTCGTTTACCGACAATTACGAATGGCTGGAAGGCACAAAGCCGCGTTTCGGGTTGTATCAAGTGGATTTTGATGACCACTATGCGCGAAGTGCCCGTCAAAGCGCCGCGTGGTACAAAACGCATATAAAAGAACAGGCGCCATGAAAAAAGAAAACCGATACATTCTCGGTACGTCTGATGAAGAGCTGAAAAGACTGGGCTTTCAGCACCAGGTCTGGCAGGGCGAAACGGACCGCCTGCTGGACAGCGCGCCTGTTAAAAAAGGTATGACTGTCATCGATATCGGTTGCGGTCCGGGCTTTGCCAGTTTTGACCTGGCACAGCGTGCAGGTCTTAATGGGCGCGTTTACGCCGTGGATAATTCGGACAAATATCTCGACCACGTGCGGGCCAACGTGTCGGCAAACGGGCTGCCCCAAATTGAAGCTGTTAAGGCCGATGCGCGGAAGGTGCCGTTGGACGGGGGCGTGGCCGATATTTGCTTTATCCGCTGGCTTCTGTGTTTTATGGAAAAGCCGGAAGAGGTTCTGAAGGAAGCCGGACGGCTGCTCAAACCGGGCGCTAAATTGCTTGTTTGGGACTATTTTAACTACCGCGCCGCGCGGGTCTTTCCGAGTCGCCCGGCCCTGGAAAAGCTGCTCGGTCATTTTTATGACAGCGCCGCCGAAGAAGGTTTTGGCTATGACATCGGCGGATACCTGCCGCGCATGTTGACGGAAAACGGCTTTCGCGTTGAAAAGCTGCATCCGCTGCAGCGTGTGGCGCGAGGCGGCGAGCAGACCTGGAAATGGTTTTACCTGTTCAGCAAAACCTACGGCCCGCTGATGCTCAGCAAGGGACGCTTTAACGAACAGGAATGGCGTGAGATTGTTGTGGCGCTTGATGAAACGGCCGCCAACCCCGCTGCCTTTTTATTTACCCCGCCGATGATCACAATCGTTGCAGTAAGAGAGGACGAACCACGATGATGGATGAAATCCGGGCGCTGCTGGAGCAAGCCGAAAATATTGTTTTTATGACCGGCGCGGGTGTCTCCGCCGAATCGGGGTTGCCGACGTACCGTGGCGTGGGCGGTCTGTACGAAGGCAAAAAAACAGCCGATGGCATGGATATCGAGGAGGCTTTGAGCGGAATAACATTTGAGCAAAATCCCGGGCTTAGCTGGAAATATCTGTGGCAGGTGGGTAAAGCCTGCGTGGGAGCGGAGCCAAATGAGGCGCACAGAATCATCGCTGACATTGAAACCCGCAAGGAGAACGTATTGGTGCTGACGCAAAATGTGGATGGATTGCATCGTGCCGCGGGCAGCAAAAATCTTATCGAAATACACGGCCATGCTTTTGATCTGTTTTGCGTAGCCTGTGGCGAACGCTACAATGCCCACGAACTGTTGAACGATTTCGAAGGAAAACCGCAACTGCCGCCAAAATGCCACTCCTGCGAGGGCGTCATCCGTCCGGACGTGGTTCTATTTGGCGAAATGCTGCCGTATGATGCGATCAGTGCTTTTGATTATCTGCGCAGCACCGAGCCGGACATGATCTTTTGCGTGGGCACAAGCGGGCTGTTTCCCTATATCGCCGAACCGGTATACCGGGCGCGCCACACGGATACGATCACGGTAGAAATCAATCCTAAGAAAACAGATATTTCCGGTTTGTTTGATTATGTTGTACGGCATAAGGCCAGCGAAGCGCTGACCCGGCTTTGGCCGATAAAAACGATGTAACGAAATAGCGGCCAGTGTATCTATTATTTGACTGGAATGAGATATTGAAAGGAGTATAACGTGGTTTATGACAGCATGAATTTTGAGAAAGATGTCATCGAGCAAAGCAAAAATATGCCCGTGCTGGTGGATTTCTGGGCGGAATGGTGCGGCCCCTGCAAAGTACTGGGACCCGTCCTTGAAAGGGTGGCCGAAAAGAACAAAGAACGCTTCCGCCTGGTGAAAATAAACACTGAACAGCATCCGCAGGTGGCCATGCAGTATCGCGTTCAGGGTATTCCCAACGTGAAGCTTTTTGTAAACGGGCAGGTCGTGGATGAATTTACCGGCGCTCTGCCGGAGCATGCGATAGAGCAATGGCTCGATAAAACGCTGCCTTCACCCAACAACGAAGACTTAACCCGGGCCGAGCAGTTTCTGGCTGCCGGCAACGAACCGGAAGCAGAGAATATATTGCGCGGTGTAATCGAAAAAGAGCCGGGCAATGCCCGGGCCCGTTTGATGCTGGCCGACATGCTTTTGTTTAGAGATCCCGAAGCCACGGCGAAACTGCTGTATCGCTTTGATTTCCCACCGGAGTTGATGGAGAAAGGACAGTCGCTGAAAGATTTAAGCGACCTGTTGCAAAAAGTAAACGAGCCGGAGAGTCTTCCCGATGAAGCCGGTAAAGAGGTCTACATTAAGGGATTACAGGCCGTTAAGGAAGGCGAATTTGAAAAAGCGCTGCAAAGCTTTATCGATGTAATCCGCAAAAACCGCTACTATGATGATGACGGCGCGCGCAAAGCCTGTGTTGCCCTGTTTAAATACCTCGGGGAAGACAAGCAGCTCACGCGCGAATACAGGACCCGGTTTAGCCGTTCGCTTTACGTTTGATCGTATCAATCTGTTAGAGTGTTTTAGGGCTAAATATTTGGGTGCCTGTTCCCGTTTGTAAATATTTCTGAAGGGCAGGGCGCTGTTCCTGCCTTTTTTCATTCAGGCCTTCCGCCACCAGTATTTCGATCTCGAATTCCCTTTTTAATTTGCGATTTTCTTTCTCCCTTTGTGAACAATTTCGTAAATTTACCGATCACGGTAATACCGAAAATCATAAAACAAAGGATGCTTTAAAATGAATGTTTTGGTTCTCAATTGCGGCTCCTCTTCTGTGAAATTCCAGATCATAGAAACCGACCTTGACATGATAGAAAAAAACGCCGATCGCCTGTTGGCGCGGGGTGTGCTGGAGCGTATCGGCAGCCATTCTCTGATTACATTTGAGGCTTCGGGCCAGCCCAAGGTGCGTATGGATGCGCCGCTGCGTGACCATCGCGGCGCCATTGACATGATTCTGCGCTGGGTGATAAGCCCGGACTCTAAGATCGATAAAATCACTTCGCTCAGCGACATACATGCCGTGGGCCACCGCGTTGTACACGGCGGGGAAAAATTCAATCGTTCCGCGAAAATAAGTCCCGAAATTATCAGTGGCATTGAGGATTGCATTGAGCTCGCGCCGTTGCACAATCCGGCCAATATAAAAGGAATCAGGGCGGTTACAGAACTTTTGGGTGAAACCATGCCGCAGGTGGCTGTTTTTGACACGGCTTTTCATTCGACAATGCCGGAGGCGGCGTATCTCTACGGATTACCGTACCAGATTTACCGCCGCTATAAAATCCGCCGTTATGGATTTCATGGCACCTCGCACCGCTATATCGCGTTCCGCTACCGCCAGGAATTCAAACTGGAGCGTGAGCAGGTAAATATCATTTCCATTCACCTCGGTAATGGCTGTTCGGCCTGTGCCATTCTGAACGGCGCATCGATAGATACATCGATGGGCTTTACGCCGCTGGAAGGCCTGGTAATGGGCACGCGTTCCGGAGATATTGATCCCTCAATTCTGGAATTTCTCTATCACAAGGAAGGTCTTACTTTTGCCGAGATGGACCATCTGCTTAACAAGCGCTCCGGTTTGCTGGGCATCTCGGGTTTGACCAACGATATGCGCGAGCTGGTGGAAGAGGAAGCCGAACATCAGGACCGTCGCGCCAAGCTGGCCATTGATATTTTCAGCCTGCGCGTGCGTAAATATATCGGCGCCTATTTCGCGGAAATGGGAGGGAAGGCCGAGGCCGTTGTTTTTACCGGCGGTATCGGGGAAAACGCGCCGTCAGTGCGTGAAAATATCTGCCGCGGCCTGGATGGCATCGGGTTGGTTCTGGACAAAAAGAAAAACCGCGCTATCAAAGATCGCAAGAGCGGAATGATCTCCACGGAAGACAGCAAGCTGAAAGCGTACGTCTTCCCGACAAACGAAGAGCTGCTGATTGCCCGTGACACCGTGCGGGTGATAAAAGACGCGCCGCGCCGCTGGTAGATGCTGCTGCAACTTTTCCTGCAAATCGGTCTGCCGCTGTTTGCCGTTTTTGCCGTGGCGCGCAGCCGCAACCGGACAGAGTGGTTATTGCAAACGCTGCTTTTTTCGCTTGTTATGTGGTTTCTGCTTCTGACGGCACGTTGGGATATAACCAGCGTCTGGCTGCGCTATGTTTGGATTGTCGCGCTGCTTGTGGCCGCAATTGCGGGTTACCGGCGAAGCCGTCGTTCTTCAGCGCCCCTAAACAAAATGTCCGCGGCAACCAATGGTATTTTGATCGTTGCCGGGTTATGGCTCGTTTTGAGTGCGGTCCGCGGCACAATGCCACCGTCTGCGCCGGGTGTGGATGTGACGTTTCCCCTGCGCCATGGTTCCTATTACATCGGCGGAGGCGGCAACAGTGTATGGCTCAACGGCCATCGTGCGGATTTCAGCGCAGCCAACGACCTGGCCCTGGATATCGTCAGCTTAAATAGCTTTGGAAACCGCGCCAACGCTTTAGTGCCGGAAAAATTGACGGAATTTGTTATATTTGCAGATACGGTGTACAGTCCATGTGACGGCGTGGTACTGAAGGCCCGCGATGGAATACCGGATGGTGTTACAGCGCTGGAAGCAAATGATATGGCGGGCAATCATATTATTATTCGTCCGGCAAGGAAAAGCGACATCAGAATCATTATGGCCCATTTTAAAATAGGCAGCATAAAAGTAGCTGCCGGTGACAGCGTTACAACCAATACGGTCGTGGGTTTAGTGGGGCAAAGCGGCCGGGCAAGCCAGCCTCATCTACATATCCATGCTGCCCGCGGTGGCGATGACGCCGGAGTGCTGGAGGGACAGCCTGTCGCGCTTTTCTTTGATGGACAATTTCTTTCGCGTAACCAGATTATCAGCTATGAATAGACTTTTTATATTGATCGCTTTTTTGCCGCTTGCCGTTCTTCCGGCACAGGATGGCGTGGTGCTCATTTCGGCGTCGTCCCTGGAAAAGCATGTGCGTACCCTTGGCAGTGACAGCATGGAGGGCAGGGGCACCGGATCGGAAGGTCTTAAGAAGGCTGCCGGCTACATAACCGGACACCTGAAGGAATGGGGCCTTAAGCCTTTGGGCATTAACAATACGTTTTTCCAGCCTGTCCCGTTGCATGGAACTACGCCCTTGCAGCAATCGGAACTGATTATAAAAAAGGGCGAAACCCGGCACGGCCTTAAGCTTAATGACGAATACCTGCTTATTAAAACCGGCGCCCAAACCTTGATTCCCGAGCCCACGCAGATCGTGTTCGTCGGCTACGGCATAATCGCCCCGGAGTACGATTACGACGATTACCTGAACCTGGATGTAAGCGGCAAGATGGTGGCCTTTTTCGATGGTGAGCCACACAGTGAAAGTGACGACAGTTATTTTGAAGGTGCCGGCAGAACCGTCTACAGCGGCGCCGAATCGAAGATCAGAACGGCGCTGGCGCAGGGTGCCGTTGGCAGTATCATTATTCCCAACCCGGATTTTACGGAAGAGTGGCCAAAACTGCAGCGCGATTACATGAGCGAGGAGATAACGCTTCCCGGCCGTGTGACCAGCCATCTGGCATTATTTCTCAGCGAGGAAGCCAGCCGCTGGCTTTTTAAAGACACTCCCTTCAGCCTTGAAGAACTTGTCCGGCAGGAACGAAACCACGCGCTGCAAACCTTCGAACTCGAGGCCCATCTTACTTTCCGCGGCAAGTTTAAGCGGCGCGATTTTACCTCTCAAAATATCCTGGCCCTGTTGCCCGGTAGCGATCCGGCGTTGCGCGACAGCTATCTGCTGCTTTCCGCCCATTATGACCACCTGGGAATCGGCAAGGCCGTGGAAGGCGATTCAATCTATAATGGTGTGATGGACAACGCCATTGGCTGCGCGGTGCTTTTGGAGATGGCCCGTGCTTTTGCTCAGAGCGGCTACAAACCACGGAGATCAATCATTTTTGCTTTCTGGACCGGCGAGGAAAAAGGCCTGCTGGGATCGCGCTTTTATACCGAAAACAACGTGCGTCCTTTGCACAAAACGATCGCCAATATAAATATAGACGGGCTGGCGGCCCTGGGCATGTTTAAAGATGTCATCGCGGTGGGCGGCGAGCTCTCTTCTTTGGGCGGGACTGTGCTGGAGGTGGCCGCGGAAAACGGACTGGCTGTTTCGGAGATCCCCGAACCGCTGCTGAAAAAGGAATCTTTTTACCGCTCCGACCAGGTGGCGCTGGCACTGGCCGGTGTGCCCTCGGTGGCGATCCTTGAAGGCTTTCGCTACGATAATCTGAGCCCTGAGGAGGCGCAAAGCCGGCTGCTGGACTGGTTTGAAAATATCTATCACTCGCCGTCCGATGATCTTGGCCAGCCGATCAACTGGGCCTCTTCCGAGCGTTATGCTGATTTTCTGTTCGCCCTGGCCAACCGCCTGGCCAACATGCAAGATGAGCCGCAATGGCAGCCTGGCATCCCTTACAAAAATACCTGGCTGCGAAACCGGGCGGAAAGAAGATGAAAACAATCCTGTTATTTCTGATTGTCCTGATCCTGGCGAACGGTTGCAGCCAAAAACCGGCTGTTCAGACAAAACAGATTAGACTGAGCGGCAGTACAACGGTTTCTTATGTGGCGCAATACTGGGCGGAAGGCTATATGACGCTGCGGCCCGATGTGGCCGTTTATATTGAGGATTCCAACAGCGGGGAAGGGCTGCGCGCGCTTATTGAAGGCGAAGCCGATATTGCCATGACCTCCCGCCTGATCCGGCCGCAGGAAGCCAGCCAGATGGCAGCGCGTTACCGCAGCATCGGGATCTCTTACCTGGTGGCTAAAGACGCGCTAAGCGTGTATCTGCATCCTACCAACCCGCTTCGCAATCTCACCATGCGCCAGCTTGTGGATATTTTTAGCGGGCAGATTACCAACTGGAAAAGCCTGAATGGTGAAGCGCGTCCTGTTATCCCTGTTGTGCGCCCGCCCGGATCCGGTTCCAACAACTACTTCCGTTCTTATGTGCTGGAAGGCGCCGAATATGGCCCCAACGCCGTCCGCGTGGCCAGTAGCCTGGATGTGATCAGATATGTGGAAGGGCATCCCGGTGCCATCGGTTATGGCGGCATCGCCTTTGGTGATTCGCTTATTCATCCGGCGTTGAACGGCATTGAGGCAACCGAAGAAAACGTACTTAACGACAGCTACCCGCTTTCACGCTACCTTTATCTTTATACCGTTGATACGCCACCCGCCCATATCCGTGATTTTATCAACTGGATAATAAGTCCCGCCGGGCAGGCCATTGTGCGCCAGGTGGGTTATATCCCGCTGTGGCCCACCCGCTGAAGCAGGCGGCAATACCTTTTCCCAATAAATAAACAACAGTCGCCCAATCAATTCCTAACAATCCACAGCTAATATTCCAGCGTAAAAATCTATAATGGAGAAAAATGAATCTCTTTTATCTTTTCGCGCTGGTGGCTGTTGGCGGTTTGCTTTACAGCCTGGTTTCGTTGGTGATTGCCCGGCAGCGGCTTGCTCAAAAGGCTTTACCGCAGGCTGAACAATACCCCGGTGTATCCATTCTGAAACCCTTGAAAGGCCTGGATGACCGGCTGGAAGAAAACTTGCGTTCCTTTTTTGAGTTAAGCTATCCGAAATATGAATTACTGTTTGGGGTGAGTGACGCGTCCGATCCGGCTGTCGCGGTAGTCAGGAATTTGTGTGAAGAATTTCCCGCGGTTCCAACGCGCCTAGTTTTCGGGAAAAACGAAAGCCTTTACAATCCTAAGGTGAACAATCTGCAAAACATGTATGCATTTGCGCGTCACGATTACATTATGATAAGTGACAGCAATACCAGCGTACGTCCGGACATGTTGCAGCGGCTGATGGACCACATGATGCAGCCGGGCATGGGGCTGGTGACGGCGACGATCCGCGGCAGCGGGGCAAAAAACATTGCCTCGGTATTTGAGAATCTGCACCTGAATGCCTTCTTGATGCCCAATGTGTTTGCGGTAAATAAGCTGTTTGGCATCACGCTGGCCATCGGCAAGTGTATGGTTCTGAAAAAAGAAACGTTGGATCGCCTGGGTGGTTTTTTCGCTTTGCGCAGCTATCTGGCGGAAGATTATATGCTGGCGCGGAAAATACGTGGATTGGGCCTTAAGGTGGAAGCGACCCCGCTTATCCTGGATACGATCAACGAAAAGTGGGCCTTTGACCGCTTCATGAATCGCCATAGCCGCTGGGCCAAAATGCGCCGAACGATCAATCCGCTGCATTATGTAGTTGAGTCCTGCTCCAATCCGGTATCCGCCGCTTTTCTGGCGGCCGTCGTTTCTTTCAGCACGGCCGGAGTGCTATTCTTTGCCGCAACGGCTGTGGCCAAAATGTTAATTGACGGAATGGCCGCGCGTTTAATCGACAGCGACCTGCGTTGGTACCATATGCTCTGGACAGTTCCCAAAGATCTATTAATCGGTTTGCTCTGGTTTGTGCCGCTTTTCGATACAACCGTCGATTGGCGTGGTAACCGCTTTAAGCTTTTGCGAGACTCTCAACTGATGCCGCTGGTGCGGGAGGGCAGATCATGAAGCAGGTACAAAATCCATTGTTTCCGGTAAAAAACATGGATTGGTCTTCGTGGTTTACATTGTTTATGCGAAGCCTTTTTTGGGCAGCAGAGCGATTTCTGCTGCGTGTTGTTATCAGAAAGATATAATCCCGCCTTAGCGCCCGCCATGCCTGCGATTGCCGCCTTTCGGTTAGCGCGGCGTAACACGCCTCTAAGAGAAAATTAATTATCACTTAACATTCGCCTAACAAACCCCGCCTTACATTATCAGCTAAGGAAGACAACGAGCCTAAACCAGAATATGAATCAAATTCTTTTGAGGGAGAATCAAATGAATACAATGCTAAGTGGAGTAAGGACCACTTTATTAAGCCTGCTGCTATTGGGCAGCTTTTTATTTGCACAGGAAACCGGACGTATTGCCGGTAACGTCATTGACGGCCAGAGCGGCGAATCGATGATCGGCGCCAACGTTTACCTGGAAGGTACAACATTCGGCGCGGCTACCGATATGGACGGCAACTATGTTATTCTGAATGTGCCGGTTGGCAGCTACGAACTGGTTGTCGCCATGATCGGTTATGCCGAGATGCGCATCCAGAATGTGGAAGTTAAGGCCGGCGAAACCACGAAGCTTGACGTCACCGTTCAGTCCGAAGTATTACAGACGGAAACCGTGACCGTGCAGGCCAAAGCGCTTCAGAATACGGAAGGCGCTTTGCTTGGTTTGCGGCAAAAAGCCGCTTCGGTAAGCGACGCCATCAGTGCTGAAGAGATTTCAAAATCCGGCAGCGGTGATGCCGCGGCGGCAATGAAAAAGGTAACCGGAGCTTCGGTTGTGGGCGGAAAATATGTTTACATCCGCGGACTGGGTGAGCGCTATTCCGCCACCACGCTGAACGGTGCCGAACTGCCCAGCGCCGACCCCGATAAAAAATCGTTCCAGCTTGACCTGATCCCTTCCAATATGCTGGACAATATCAACACGATTAAAACATTTACCCCTGACAAGCCCGGAACCTTTACCGGCGGCCTGGTGGACGTTTCGCTAAAATCGTATCCGGAAAAGCTGACCTTTCAGGTGAACAGTTCGGTGGGCTATAACAGCGTGGCCACCTTTAATAATGATTTCATCCTAGGCCCCGGCGGCAGTACTGACTGGATGGGGTTTGACGATGGCACACGTGAAATGCCGACGATTTTTGAACAGAGCGGCAATACAGAAGAAACCCCCAATTCAATCAACAGGATCTACCGCGACGGTGAAGAGGCCAAAGCGCTGGAGCTTGCTTCCACGCTGGACCGGCAATCGCGCGCATTCAGTAACAATATGATTCCTGTAAGCGCCGACGCCCCGATGAACAGCTCCTTCGGGATTTCGCTGGGAAACACCGTTTTCCTTGACGAAACGCAGTCCAACAGCTTTGGCTATTTCGGCAGCATGACCTGGGGACAGAACTACTCTTTTGTGGATAACGGTGAGACCGGCCGCTACAAGCTGAACGCTCAGTTTGATGAAGCGGAAGGTCTGGAAGCCGAGTTTAAAGGTAATGACATCAAAGGCAGCCGCGAAGTCAACTGGGGTTCCATCGCCAACTTTGCATTCCGCAACAGCACGATCGGGCAGGTAAAATTTTCATACATGCATACGCAAAGCGCCGAATCACAAGGGCGTTACCTTGAAGGCTACCGAGAGCGCGATCGTTCAACGCCGGGATCGCTGACATCTTTTGAAACACGCGTTATCTCCTGGGTGGAGCGCAGCCTGGATAATTACCAGCTTGATGGCGAGCATGCCATTGCGCCGCTGCTGGATTCTAAGCTGGACTGGAAAGTCAGCTACTCCAACAACCAGCAGTATGAGCCGGATCAGCGCTACTTCTTTAATGTGTACATCCCACAGCCGGACTCGTCTTATTTCTTCCAGTTTGATGGCGCCAACAGTCAGCCTATCTCTCGCTACTATCGCGATCTGGAAGAAGACAATCTGTCCACACAGCTTAATCTTTCCGTTCCCTTTAAACAGTGGAGCGGTCTTAACAGTAAACTGAAGCTCGGTGTTGCCGCCAGCAATGTTGAGAGAACCTATGATCAGCGTCGCTTTGACTACGCGGAAAACGGCGTGCGCATGAACGATTTCCACGCTTCGCCGACGGGTTTGAATGTTGACTCACTGTTCAGTCATGTCGGTATCGTGGATTCATCTTCGCGCCCGGACAGGCCCAACCGCTGGTACGGCATGTACGTGAACGAACTGATCGATTCCACCAACATGTTTAGCGGTGACATGGAAACGTTCGCTTACTACGCGATGCTGGATATGCCGCTTTCGCAGCGTCTGCGCTTTATCGGCGGCGCCCGCGTTGAAGCAGCAACAATAAAAAGCAAGACTGCAGATCCGGAAGACCCTACAGGCAACCTCGATAATACCGATGTGCTGCCTTCCGTGAACCTGGTTTACGCCCTGACTGAAAATGTTAATCTTCGTACGGCCTATTCTAAAACGATTGCCCGGCCGACGTTCCGTGAACTGGCGCCTTATATAAGCTTTGAATTTGTTGGCGACTACCTGTTTGAAGGTAATGCCAACCTGGAGCGCACGTTAATTACAAACTATGACCTGCGCTGGGAATGGTTTATGGAGCCGGGTGAAATCATCGCTGTAAGCGGTTTTTACAAAGATTTTCAGAATCCGATTGAGCAGTTTATCGATCCCAATTTTGGCAGTGGCGACGGTACCAAGCGTAGTGTTAAAAACGTAGACCGGGGCCGCGTATACGGTATCGAGTTCGAGTTGCGTAAGGGATTGGATGTTATTCATGATAAACTGAGCGACTTCAAGGTGGGTACCAACCTGTCCGTGGTTAACGCTGAAGTGGATGTGCCGGAGCAGGATTACCAGGCCAAGATCGACGCCGGTGAAAGTAACCCGGATAAGACACGTCCTTTCCCGGGGCAGTCACCTTTCATTTTTAACCTAAATCTAACCTACGAGAATTACCAGACTAATACGAATGCCGGATTTTTCTACAACCTGTTTGGCGATCGCCTCTACCTGACAGGTACTAATGGAACGCCGGATGTATACGAGGCCGGGTTTGGCCAGCTCGACTTCAAAGCAACACAGGGAATCGGCGATAAGTTTTCAGTATCGCTTGCCGCCAGGAACCTGTTGAATCCGGCGATTGAATACTACTACCCGCTGAAGAATGATGTGGTAGATAAAGAATTCATTTACTCAAGTTACAAACGAGGCGTTTCTTACTCACTTTCACTTAGCTATAAATTATAGGAGGATTCCTTAATGCGATTTGTTCGACCTACGTTACTCACCCTTTTGGTGCCCTTTATTTTGCTGGCCCAAAAGCCCGAGAAAGTTATCACGGATGCCGACATCCCTGTTGGCGCCCACGTGACCTTCTCCGCTGACACAGTGTATATCCTTGACGGGATGGTGTTTGTGGACAGTTTAGCCACCCTGACGATCGAAGCCGGTACGCTGATCAAAGCCGAAGACGGCCAGGATACGGATGCTTCCGGTCTGGTGGTTACACGTCGCGCCCAGATCTTTGCCGAAGGTACGGCGGATCGCCCGATCATCTTCACGTCGGTTAACGACGATCTGCAGGGCAGCCTGGACTTCAGCGACCGCGGCGAGTGGGGCGGTGTTGTGCTATGCGGTGCAGCCCCAACCAACAACTCCAGCGAGCAGTCGATTGAAGGCGTTAACGAGATTGATGCTCTTCGTTCGCGCTACGGCGGCAATGAGCCCAACCACAGCTCGGGTGTAATGCGCTATGTTTCTATTCGTCACACGGGTATCAACGTGGGCAGCTCCACCGGTAACGAGATCCAGGGTCTGAGTGCCGGGGGCGTAGGTGCCGGAACAACGCTTGAATACATTGAATCGTACGCCAGTGGCGACGATGGTTTTGAATTTTTTGGTGGCACGGTTAATACGCGCTACCTGGTCAGTGCTTTCAACAGCGATGATGCTTTTGACTGGGACCAGGGCTTCAACGGCAAGCACCAGTTCTGGTTTGCAATCCAGGCGGGTGACGAAGCCGGCCGTGTGGCCGAGATGGACGGTGCCGGTGGTAATGAGCAGGGAACACCCTATGCCAAGCCGATGGTTGCCAACGTGACTTACCTGGGTGCCGGTCTGGGCGCCACGCCAAGCGGTGACGGCGAGCAGATGCTGATTTTCCGTGACAATACGGGCGGTTTCTATTACAACAGTGTTTTCGCCGATTACGATGATGCTTCGACTAGCGTTGGTATTACGGTGGAAGACATCGACAACAGCGGTGAGAAAGCCGAAGACAGCCGCAAGCGTCTGGAAGCCGGCGACCTTGCTTTGATGAACAACATCTGGTACAACTTTGGTGCCGGTAACAACCTGAACCAGTTTGCGCCGCAGGATTTTGTGCAGACACATCTGGCTAATAACAACAATCGCATTGAAGATCCGATGCTGCGCGGCATCAGCCGTGACACGGACGAAGGTCTGGACCCGCGTCCCAAATCGGGCAGCCCGGCCCTGAGCGGTGCCCTGGATATTGATGATGACTATTTTGTAAAAACAAGCTACGTAGGTGCCTTTGGCGGCAACAACTGGCTGCTGGGCTGGACAGCCCTCGATCAGCTGGGTTATGTTGTAACAGGCATCTATGAGCGTCAACTGAGCACTAACATTCCTACAGAATTTGCTCTGAAGCAAAACTACCCGAACCCGTTTAACCCGCTTACAAAGATTGAATTCAGCATGGCTAGAGCCGGCAGCGTTGAGCTGAGAGTATTCAACGTGATTGGCCAGCAGGTAGCTACGCTTGTAAACGGTAAACGCAACGCGGGTACATACAGCGTTATCTGGAATGCTTCCGATCTGGCCAGCGGTATGTATATCTACCAGCTGAAGACCGAAGGAAAGGTATTCACAAAGCGGATGATGCTGATAAAATAACGGCCTTCCTTACACTCCCTCAAAAGGCTCGGCCGCTTCTCAAGCGGTTGATTAAGGCGCTACGGCTCGGTGGCGCCTTTTTTTATGAATGTTTCTATAAACTGTCGTGCCAGAAAAGCATGGATTCCGTTACCGCCTGCGGGTTTTCTAAAGGCAGGTAGTGGCCACTGTTGGCAATAATCCGGACATCGGCGTGGGGGAAGACTTTGCTAAGACGGCGGCCGACGATCAGCCAGGGCTGGTAATAGTCACGGTCGGCCCAGATGAGCTGTACGGGTTTGTCAAAATTTTTTAATCTGATTTTAATATCATGCGTATCGTCATTATTCAGGTGACGCAGATGAAGGGCAAATTGCCGGCGTCCTTCCTTGTCATGAACTTTGCCGCTCCAGAAAATACGTTTTATTTTCTCTTCCGAGATTTCATCAGCGGAGAAGAAAGCTTTTTTCATTTTATTACGCGTGTAAGGATTCGGCAACATGCCATTGCGGGCGATAAAATCATAAAGACTCAGTTTTGCCGCCAGCCGGAAAACACGCACAGGTAGCACAGGCCAGCTTCTGTCAAACGGGGAATTACACAGGGTAAGTCTTTGAATAAGCTGCGGTTTCTCTACTGCGAGTATCTGGGCAACCGCTCCGCCTAAATCATGGCCAACCAGCCAGACGGGTTCGCCTTGCAGCTTTTGCTCAATCCACAAGGCTACAAGGCGGGCGGCATTTTTTAAAGAGAAATTGCTGTCAGGCGTTAAACGCGTTTTCCCGTATCCCGGCAAATCGATGGCAAAAACCCGGAAACGGTCCTGGTGCATGGTAACCATCACTTCGCGCCATAACTCGGCACTGCTGGGAATACCGTGTAAAAACAGGACAGGGATATCGGCATCCAATTCGATGTACAGGTAAGACAGCGATGCGGACTCAACCTGTGAAGACGATCGTTTAATAGGCGAGGAGAAACGGTGTAACGGGCGAGAAGACAAGCAACCTCCGGCTTTGCAGCTTCACTCGTATGAAGCTATTACAAAGCCGCGCCTACTTCAAATATTATTTCACTGTTAAAGTCCAGGTCAAACCCGGCTTCAAGCCTGGCGATTTCTATATATGGAAGGCGAAAATGCAGACCCACTCCAAAGCCGGTCACAATATTGTCCCTGGCCAGTTGGGCCGGCTGCGACCAAATGATCCCACTGTCGATAAAAACAGCGCCATTTAACCCGAATTTGAGATTTTGCGTGGAGCTGGGCGGTAAAAAGAAAGACGGCAGTGAAATCAGTCTCTCCTGTATCAGCGGAAAACGAAATTCCGCGGAACCAAGCATGCTGTGCTTGCCCTCATACACTTCGGAAAAATGGCCGCGTACACGTTCACTAAATCCAAAATAGACTGTCCTGTAAAGAGGCAAATTACCGAAGGTGCCAATATGCAGCAGGCGTCCCGCGAGAATAATATCATTCCATTGCAAATAACGCCGCGCGTCCGTGGTAACTTGAATGTAGCGGTTTTCCGGTCTAAGGATGCTTTCAAAGAGAATGCTGTTTTGCAGTAACCAGCCGCTGGAGGGATAAGCGGTGAAATCGCGGTTATCAAAGCTGTTCACCACCGCAAATCCAAAAAGCTCTTCCCGGTTGTTGCCCGTTGCAAGGCGATGCGAGATACTGTCTGGCAGAACGATGCGGTCATAATCCAATTTGAGAAATGTGGCCAGGTAACGATTCCAGTATTTCCCGACGGAAATGGCGGAGGTAAAATGCCTTTCGTCAAATTCTTCTGTTTTGTGCTGCCATGAAAACCGGCTTACTAAAACGGATAATGTATAACGATTGTCCGGTCCGCCGATCCACGGATTATCATAACCGAATTCAAAGCCCGGTTTGTAGCCGAAAAACAGGCTGCCAAAAAGCTTTTCCGCCCGGCCCCGGAAGTTTACATGGGCAAAACCGCCACCGTAGGTAAGCTTTTCCCAGTCACGGTCTTCAACGTTAAACACGGGAAAAGGATATAAAAAAAGCCGCTCCGTAACGTTTACCAGCAAAGCGACTTGCTGGTTATCGGGTACCGGAATAATTTCAACATTGTTAAACAGAAACAGGCTGTGAATGCGGCGCTCCGAGACGATGCGCAGGGAATCACTGTATACGCCGCCTTCTTCAAGAAGCATTTCGCGGACGATAACGTCGCGCTCGGTGACACGGTTGCCGTTCACGATGACTTTGGAAACGGTCAGACCGTTAAAGCCGTCGGCAAAAAGCAGCGTTACCATGCAGATGTTAATCAGAATCAATTTTTTTAAAAACAACACTAATCTCCATTCCTGTTTATAAACACCGGATTACTGAAAGCATGCCGCTTTCCCCGGGCGCCCACGCAATCCAATTCTGCGCGAACGTATTTAACCCGCTCAAGTTTCGGTAATTTTTCTTCTATTTCCAGTTTAAAACAACCATTTTGTTCAACGGGAAGCACAATTATTTTTTCATATTTTTCAAGGCCGATACAAAGGCGGACATTCTGAATAGCACCAAACTCCTCTGTCGATATGGCCCTTATCCTGTAACCCAGCGGATCGGCGGCCGTGTCACCCATGAGAAATCCATTTCCTGCGCTAAACAGGCGCAGCTCCAGAGCGGGACCGTTGCTGATGGCACAACGGCCTTTGCGCAGGGCGTCTGTCAAAGCGCCGGTTGAAAGCGCCTTTCCGCCTAAATAGACATCTGTGCGCCACACGCCAAAAACATGGTCGTCGGTTTCACTGATGCGGATGAACGGGATATCAATCGACCTGTTCCGCGAAAAATTGCCGTGGCCGTCATTGCCTGTTATGGCCGGTAATTTAAGGCCTTTTAGCAGCAGGTCACGCCAAAAATTTATCGACACGCGCAGATTGCTTTCATCCATGCCGTTTATGATTTGCACACCGTTCAAACCTTTGCTGCGACAGTCCTGCTCAAGCCAGCTGTCACGGTTCAGCAACATGCGTTGTGCGGCCGGTACGCGCTCCTCGGGATGGGCGGCAAACGCCAAAGCCCCCGGTGTTAATGCAGCGCTTACTTCTTCAACGGAAAAACGCGAACGCCGCCTAAACCACTTTTCACCGCTGTCGCCGCTTCCTTCAAAAAATTGCCTGCTGTCGTAGACCAGTAAATGTACGGTTTTCCCTGAAACCGCGCGGCAACTGACCTCTTCACCCGGAATAACGCAGAATTCATCATTGCTGTTGTTGAGCATATCCACTTCCCGCAAAAGCTGTTTCCATTTCGGCAATTGAGGATCGTTGATCAGAAAATTGTCCGGGTCATCATCTAAATCGTAGGAGTGGTCGGTAACGGCAAAAAAGTTCAGGCCCACCGTCCTGGCCATCTCCACGGAAGACGGCAAAGTGGCGGCAAATTCAACCTGGTCATCGGTGCAGGCGCTGTGCATGTGGCAATCGCCGCTTACAAAGCCCTCCAGTCGGGGCAGGGCTTGTTCGCTGATAAAGAAGGGCAGCGGGGCATGGCTCGTCCCGCGGTAATTGTCGTTATAGCAGCGGTACCGGCGTCCGCTGCATTCATAAACAATCGCCACATTTATAAAATGCGCGCCATGTTCAAGGTGTTTTGTCGGCAGCCGGAATATTTTTTCATATTGTTTTTCGCGAATGCTTTGATCCATTGTCTGCTTAAATGCCGGTTTGCCGTCCACCTCTACTTCAACCGTAAGCAGTCGCGCGGGATAGCGATCGGCGTTTTTGAAAATGACCAGAACGGGCAGGTCTTGGCCGCGGACACAGCGGTGCGCCGTATCCGCCACAACCTGTGGCTGGCGCTTTTTGAGATAGCTGAAAAAATAGCGGAAACGGTAAAACGTTGACGCGTAAAGAAAAAACAGAAAAATATCAGTCATTTCCATTTGTATTGCCCGGATAGCGAACTGGTAACTCTACGATAAAGCAGGAGCCGCCTTCAGGACGTGCGGTATAGCGAATATCGCCGCCAAGCAAACGTGCCAGTCGGCGCGAAATGGCCAAACCCAGCCCCGTACCTTTTTCCCGGGTGGTAAAAAAGGGCCGGAAAATTGACGCGCGGTTTTCTTCCGGCACACCATCACCATTGTCGCAAAAATAAAGCAGCAGGCGGTTTGAATGTTGTTCGGTTTTAATGTCCAATTGCCCTTTAACCGGGTCGACGGCATCCAGGGCGTTGCGCGTGATGTTCAGAAACACCTGTTCCAGCAGGGCGGGGTCACTTTCGATAACAGGCGCCTTTTCCGTTTGCTGCAGGTGGATCTGTTCCTGCCTCTGCGCCGGATAACCGGCGATTATCTTTTGAAGCAGAAGATCTGCATTTACCTGCTCTGTGCGGATCTGCGGAGTGCGCGCAAAATTGAGAAAATTCTCGATCAGCACGCTCAGCCGCCGCACCTCATCAGGAATGTAGCCAAAAAGCTCATCTTCCTGCCTGCCGTATTTTTTGCGGATAAGCTCATTTGTACCTTCAATAATCCCCAGCGGATTTCGCAACTCATGAGCCACGGACGCCGCCATTGTTCCCAGTTCCACCAAATGCTCACGGTCTTTTATTTCCGCCTGGTAAGCCATCGTCCGGTTAATCAGCCGGTAGAGGTAAACGGCAACGAGGATGATCAGCACGAGCGTAATGAGGCTGTACAGCAGCAGCTGCCGGCGCAATTCTTCCAATGTTTCAAAATAGTCTGCCCGTGCCTCGATAACCTGCACTGCAACGATGAAGCCGTTTGAATCAAAAACCGGCCGCAGGACCGACATCAGCCAGTTTCCGGCTATTTCCCGCGGTTCGCTTACAACGGTTTCGCCGTCATAAGCACGCCGGAAAAGTGTATCGCCCGGCAGCGTCGTTTGCTGCTGCGTCAATACTTCCGGTGCCGAAACGAGCACTTCGCCCGATGCTGAAAACAGGATGATGCTCTGCAGGCTGTCTTGTTGCTGAAAGGTTTGCAGCGTGGTCAGCAGGGCAATATAATCCAGTGAAAAACTGTTTCCCGGCACGATGCGGTTAAGGGCATCGCCGTCTATCTGGCGGTCGAGCGCGCGGCTGGTGCTAAGCAATCGCAAACGCAGCTGTTCCTGGAAGCGACCCTCCAAGCGGTTTACGTAAAGCCACAGAAAAACATTAGCGGTCAGGATCAGTATTATGCCGATCCAGAACAACAGGGTAAAGCGCGCTTTGGTTTTATTCATCACGATCGCGTTCTTTGAATAGTTTAAGCCAGTATTCGGTGTCGATATTGCGAGCTTCGTATTTTTTTACTTCTTCCGCCGACGGATCTATGGTCGTTTTTTTCATAGCCAGAAATTCGGCGGCGTTCAGGGTGGCTGCGCCGTGGTCCTGTGCACTGAAACGGATTTCGTTGTCCGACGAAACGACTGTCCAGCGATTAATGTTTTTTGTCTTGCGCACAAAGGCCCGGATGATGTCGTCTGCCTTTTGCGGCGCTTTGCTGAAGCGCACGGTCAGGCCCGGAAAACGCGGTGCCTGCTGGCCTTCTTTGCCATCAAAAACAACAACGATTTTTCCTTTGTTATTTTTGAGGATACGCCGCACCAACGCTACTGTCCCGGAGATAGCGGCATCGGTGTTTCCGCCACGGATAAGGTTTGCTGTTTTCGCGTCTTTAAATGCAACATTAAAGCCATCAATGATGTAATTCATCTGGATTATGCCAGTTTGCGTGATTCTGCCAAAATGGCCATAAAATATTGCGTTGTCATTAAAAATTGCGGAACCGGACAGGCCAAAACTGCATTCATTTGTTGTTTTTTAATGAGAATAAAGTTTGGTACATTTTTTGTTTTAATCATCGGCCAAACTACAGAAAACCAACGACTTTGAAAATTAACGAAGGAGAAACACATAATGCCATTCTTTTTCTATGACCCGACCTTTCTTTTGCTGATACCGGCAATCGGGTTGGCTCTTTGGGCGCAGTTCCGTGTGCGCTCAACGTACAGAAAATTTCAAAAGCAGATGTCCGCACAGGGTATGAGCGGTGCCCGCGTCGCGGAAAGCATCCTGCGTCAAAACGGAATACATGATGTAAAAGTGGAAGCCGTGGAAGGCGAGCTTTCCGATCATTACGATCCCCGCGATAAGACGGTGCGCCTTTCGGTGGATAACTATAAAAATAATTCACTGGCGGCGCTGGCCGTTGCCGCACATGAGGTGGGACATGCCATTCAGCACGCCCGCTCTTACGCGCCATTAAAACTGCGCCACACGATACTCCCGGTAACCAATATCGCCTCGTTTGCGGCTTTTCCGCTGTTCTTTATCGGATTGTTGATGAGCAGCCCGATGCTTATGGACCTGGGTATCATTTTCTTCGGCGGCGTTGTACTTTTTCACCTGGTTACCCTGCCTGTGGAATTTGACGCCAGCCGTCGCGCTTTAACTATTCTGAACAACGGTTATCTGGCGGAGCAGGAACTTCGTGGCGCGCGCAAAGTTTTGAATGCTGCGGCCATGACCTACGTTGCCGCAACAGCCGTTGCCCTAATACATCTTCTGCGTTTGATTATTTTGCGCGGAGAAGAATAAACATACGAAGGAGGAAATGATGAGAGAATTCAAACATCCCCTCGCGACAATTATCGGACTTATCACGATCGGCGTTGTAATTGGCGTTATCATGACAGGTAATTTCCAGGTTGATTCGCGCAGCTTCGCCCAGCAGAGTGCGGGCAGCGTGTACACGGAGTCCAATATCCAGCCTGTGCAGAACAGCAATCCTGCCATGGCCAATTTTAATCCAAACCTGCAGTTTACCGGGATTGCAAAAAAGGTACGTCCGTCGATTGTTTCCGTTTACACGCAGCGCATGGTGGAGCAAACCAACCCGTTCCACTATTTCATGCCCGATGATGAAAATCATCGAAACGTGCCGCAGCAGGGCCAGGGTTCGGGAATCATAATCAGCGATGACGGCTATATCATCACTAACAACCACGTTATCGAAGGCATGGAAAAAATCAGAATACAGCTTGACGATAATAGTGAGTATGATGCCGAGCTGATCGGTCGCGATCCTAAAACGGATATTGCCCTTGTTAAGATCAAGGCCGAAGATTTGCCATATGCGGTACTGGGCAATTCCGATAATACGGAAATCGGCGAATGGGTTTTGGCGATAGGAAGCCCGCTTGGATTGCGTTCTACGGTTACGGCGGGTATCGTCAGTGCGATCGGTCGTAATGTTAATATTCTGCCCGGCAGCGATGCCATAGAGAACTTTATACAGACGGATGCCGCCATTAATCCCGGCAACAGCGGGGGCGCGCTGGTTAATCTCAACGGCGAGGTCATTGGCGTTAACACAGCCATTGCCACACGTCCCGGTTTCGGACAATCCTCCTATATCGGATATGGATTTGCCGTGCCCATTAATATTGCCAAAAGCGTTGTTGATGACATCATGAAATTTGGAGAGGTGAAGCGCGGCTATTTGGGTGTTTACATAAAAGATGTCAATCCGGTGACTGCCGAGGGCGTTGGTTTGGACAAACCGCGCGGTGTACTGGTAACGGGCATGGTTGAGAACGGCGCCGCCGCGGACGCCGGAATCGAGCCGGGTGATGTGATTCTCTCTGTAAATGGCCAGGAAGTAAATAAATCCAATGAACTTCAGGCACGGATAGGCACCTTTAATCCGGGCCAGGAGGTAACCCTGGAAATCTGGCGGGAAGGCAAAAAGGTCAGCAAAAGCGTCGTATTGCGAGGACAAGGCGGTGAGACGGAGCTTTCAAGCCGCGAACCTGTAGAGTCAAAAAGAAACCACGGGGCAAGCCTGGGGCTTAATCTGCGTGACTTGTCCAAGGATCAGCAAAAAATGCTTGATCTGGACGGCGGCGTTGTTGTTGCCGATGTAGAGGGTTTTTCCGCCGCCTCTGAAGCGGACATCTTCCGCGGCGACGTGATAACCGAGGTGGATAAGGAAAAAATCAAATCCGTTGATGATTTTAACGCTGCCATCGAAAAGCATAATAGCGGCGAAGTTGTCCGTCTTAAGATCCGTAACAAAGTAAATGAAGACAACCTGGATCGCTTGGTGTTTTTAAAGATACCGGATTCTCAAAACTAAGTACAGAGATCATTCAGAAGGCCGCTCCTGACCGGGCGGCCTTTTTTTATGTCAGGCTTGTAAGACAACTCTAAAAGGCTGCGCTGTCATAATGTCAGCATCCTGGAAATAAGATTTTTAGATGCCGGTTGATCAAATCCCTTTTTGTGCTTGTAAATCAATAAAAAACAAACAGATAGATCGCTTGACGGGCTTTTGGCATAATGCTTGCTTTTCTTACTCCGTAAATTTTGAAAATTATGAATATTGAAAACCGGAGGAATTAAATGGGTAAAATAATAGGAATTGACTTAGGAACAACGAACTCGGTTGTAGCCGTGATGGAAGGCGGCGAGCCTGTCGTTATTCCGAACTCGGAAGGTGCCCGTACGACGCCATCTGTTGTCGCCTTTACAAAAAAAGGTGAGCGGCTGGTGGGCGCTTCTGCTAAAAGACAGGCGGTTACAAACCCGCAAAACACTGTATTTTCTATCAAACGCTTTATGGGGCGTTTTTATAAAGAAGTAGATACGGAGATTGAAGAGGTACCTTATAAAGTAAACAAAGGCAACAATGATGTGGTAATGGTTGAGGCCGGCGATAAGCAGTACAGCCCGCCCGAGATATCCGCAATGATCCTGCAGAAAATGAAGCAGACAGCGGAAGACTATCTCGGCGAAAAGGTAACCGAAGCTGTTATTACGGTTCCGGCTTATTTTAACGATGCTCAGCGCCAGGCGACAAAAGATGCGGGCCGCATTGCCGGGCTGGAAGTAAAGCGCATCATTAATGAGCCGACGGCAGCGTCGCTGGCTTATGGCCTTGAAAAGAAAAACGATGAAAAGATCGCTGTATTTGACCTTGGCGGTGGTACTTTCGATATCTCCATCCTGGAAATCGGCGACAATGTTGTTGAAGTAAAATCGACCAATGGTGACACGCACCTGGGCGGTGATGACTTTGACCAGGCCATCATCAGGTACCTGGCCGACGAATTTAAGAAAGAGGAAAACGTTGATCTGCGCAAAGACCCGATGGCGCTACAGCGTCTGAAAGAAGCCGCTGAAAAGGCTAAAATTGAACTTTCCAGCTCTTCGGAGACGGAGGTCAACCTGCCTTTTATTACGGCAACGGAATCGGGACCCAAGCACCTCAACATTACGCTATCCCGCTCCAAGTTTGAGCAGCTTGTTGACCATCTTATTCAGCGCACACTGGAGCCATGCAAATCGGCACTTAAAGATGCCGGGCTGAAAACTACCGAGATCGATGAGGTGATTCTTGTAGGTGGTTCCACACGAATTCCGAAAGTACAGGAAGTTGTTAAGGAATTCTTTGGCAAGGATCCTCATAAGGGTGTGAACCCGGACGAAGTGGTCGCTCTTGGCGCCGCCATCCAGGGTGCCGTTTTAAGCGGAGAAGCGGGCGATATACTGTTGCTGGACGTTATCCCGCTTTCACTTGGTATCGAGACGCTGGGCAACGTAAGCACCAAACTGATCGAAGCAAATACGACAATCCCGACGAAGAAATCGCAGATCTTTTCTACGGCTGCAGATAACCAGACATCGGTTGAGATTCACATACTTCAGGGTGAAAGAGAAATGGCAGTGGATAACCGCTCGCTTGGCAAATTCATACTGGATGGTATCCCGCCGGCACCGCGTGGTGTGCCTCAAATTGAGGTGACCTTCGATGTTGACGCCAATGGTATCTTGCATGTTTCGGCCAAAGACAAGGCCAGCGGCAAGGAGCAATCGATTCGCATTGAAGCCAGCAGCGGCCTTGATGAAAAAGAAATCGATAAAATGCGCAAAGACGCGCAGGCCCATGCCGCGGAAGATAAGCGCAAGCGTGAAGGTATCGAGGCCCGCAACCAGGCCGACTCTCTGGTCTACCAGACAGAGAAGAACCTGAAAGATATGGCCGATAAAATGAATGCAGATGACAAGTCGAAGATCGAGACCGCGGTTGGCCGCGTTAAGGAAGCCCTTAAAGGCGACAACACCGACGAAATCAAATCGGCTATGGATGCGCTTAACAATTCATGGAACGAAGTTGCCCAGAAAATGTACAGCCAGGGCGCACAGCAGCCAGGAGCCGGAGAAAGCCCCGGCGCCGATGCCGAATCAGGCCAGGCGAAGCAGGGCAAAACGGAAGAGTCATCCAAGGAAGAAGGCGAGGTAGAAGACGCCGATTACGAAGTTGTGGATGACGATAAGGATAAAGATAAAAAGTAATAGCTGATGCGAACCAAAGCCCCATTCTATCACAGGATGGGGCTTTTTTATTTTCCGCCCCCCACAAGGCCTACAGGAAGACTGACCCAGGTCAGGCCAAATTTAAGTCCATCCAGTTCTCCCGCGGCAAGATAAAAGCCGGTTTGAAAGTCCCCAATATCGAATACACCGGGGTAGATATTGATACGCGCATTATAAAAACGTGGCATGGTTAAAACCATGGACGCCAAAAGCGAGTGATTACGATCGTAAAAAATGCCGATGGCACCGTCGGTAATGGGGCTGAGAAAGCGCGTGTTTTTGGTGCGGTTTCTGTTTTCTTCCAACCGGTTTATTTCCGTGCCCGCTCCAAAAGAAAGGTGATCGGAATGGCTGAGTGAATATGACAGGCCTGCAATACCATTAATTCCCCAGTAAAAAAAGCCTTCCCATTTTTCGAAGAAAGGCAGGCCAAATTTGGCGGCAAACTGCTGGCCGGCATTTTCCATCTCAAGATTGAACGGGTTGAGCACGGGCTGTAACGACCAGTCATACAATCTGAAACTGTTGCTGAAAAAACGATTAACACCATCAAAGCTGAACAGCAGGTAGCCTAAAGGATTAAAGATCAGCAGGTCGGCGATGGCATCAACGTTGGGTCCGCGGAAGTGGTTGTTTTCCAGGACCTCATTCATAAACTGGTAGGATTGTGTTACGGCAAAGGACCACAGGCGCGGATAGCTGTATCCGCGGTAGCTGAACCACTCGGCAGTTTTGGTATAGATCATGCCCGCGCCAAGAACATGGTGGGCGTAGTTGGGCACATATTGCGTACGCTTGCGGCTGGGCGCAATCGGGAAAATCTCCTGGGCTACAAACTGGCGCCAGCCATATTCTTCGATGCCGGCAAAAGGATGGCGCACACTGTTCCACACATTCCGGATACCGGTGCTGTAATCAAGGTGCCGGAGGCTCTTGCTTTCGCCGTTGTTTTCATGGCTGCCGTTGCGCAGAATGTCGAGACTGCCATTCAGAAAAGTTGTCGCCGGCGAAAAAAACGCCTCAGAACCATAGCTTATCTGCGGCCGGTAAAAATAAAAAGAATCATCCTCGCCGGCGTATAAACACAGCGGCAGGAGCAATAGCAACCTCAGCAAGCGCATCTATTTTCCGGATTCCTCTATTTGTTTCAGCATCTGTTGTGCGTTTACAAAATCGGGATCGATCTTTAAAGCCTTTTTATACCATTCTATGGCTGTGCCGTGATCGCCTTTGCGCAGGTACATCTCACCCGTGCTGTCATAAAGGTTGGCGACTTTGGGATTTAGCTCTATGGCAACCTGCAGCAGTGCAATCGCTTCATCATAGGATTCATCTGCTGCCAGCTCGTAAGCAATGGTGTTCAGGTTGCTTTGTGCCGCCAAGCCATCCGGATTTGCCTGCATCGCTTCCTCAATGAGCAATTTGCCGGCAGCGGGATTACCTGAAATGATACTAAGCACTCCCAGCATGGCCGACCCGTCACCATCACCGGGGTAAAGACCTTTGGCCGTCTCAGCGAATTTTTGTGCTTTGGCAATGTTGTCTTTTTGCAAAAATGTGCGGGAGACGCTTACGAGTTCATCGCTGTAATCGGGAAAAAGGGATTTGTTGGTGAAGGCCTCTTCAAGCCTGGCGCGTGTTTTTTCTATGTCCGTTGCAGCGCTTATTTCCATGGAAAGCATTTTCTCGTCTTCATAACTTTGCCACACGGGATACCAGGAGCTGACTGCTGTCTCCAGGTCATCTTCCAATGTGTAGGGGATGCGCTGCGGATATTCGCGGCAGGCCTCCACGTATGTGTTAAAAAAGGCCAAAACGCCGGACTTGTGCAACTTCTCCAGCCGTTGTTGGCCGTAAATATCTTTTATTGTTGAAGCCATAAAGGAGCCTGCTGTAACAAAGGCATTATCGGCAACGGGGTGTATGCCGGCCTGCAGCAAGCTGTCTTTCCGGGCGCTGTCGTCAAAATTATTTACATAGGCGAAGGCCGCATCCAGGCCATGGGCGCCTCGTGTAAAGGGGCGTTTAAAATAATCAAAATAGCTGAATCCGTTTGTGTAAATGCTCTCCAGCATTTCAAAAATAATCTGCCTGCTTTGGTCGGCAAAGTACGGACGCACCGGGTTCTGCTTTTCATTCAGGATCAGTTCGGCCAGGCGGTAAGCGTATTTTCCCGGATTGCTCTGTTCGAAATTAGAGGCAATCGCGATGGAGAGTTTTTCCGCGGGCAAATTGAGCAGATAGGTGCGCGTTCCTTCCTGGCCGCCGCTGTGCTGCACCGTGTACCTGCCGTTAAAAGAGCCGATGCCCCAGCCCATGCCATAACCGGTGTAGCGCCCGCTCTGAAGTGCCATGGGCATCCACATGCTATCGCGCCAGCTTGACTGCAGCACCTTGCCGTTATTGAGCCCGGAAGCAAAGCGTGCCATGTCCAGAGCTGTGGCTCGCGTGCCGCCGCCGGCAATTTTAAGGCTGGTGCTTACCGGCCGGGAGTTGATGATCTCACCGTTTTGCATCGTGTAACCGCTGGCACGGTTGGGGATCAGTTTGTAGAGGTAATCCACCGAAATGCCGGACATGTTCAGCGGCCCCCAGACGTTGGCGCTCATGAAATCCTGATAGCTTTGTCCGCTGGCCGCTTCAATGACAGCGCCCAACAGGTTATATCCATAAGTAGTGTATTGAAAACGTGCTTCCGGTTCGAAAAGCAGATCCCACTCTTTGAAAATGGCAAGAGCATCTTCCGTAGGCATTTGTCGGGTGGTGTTTGCTTCCGCGTCATAGTTTTTATAGTGGCTGATGCCGGAAAGGTGTCCCAGCAACTGACGAACAGTCACGGGATATTTTTTTTTGGGAAAACCGGGCACGTAGGCTTGAACCTCTTCATCCAGTTTGACCTTGCCCTGCTGAACCAGCACGAGTATGCCCACAGCGGTCATCGGCTTGGTAACCGACGCCAGCCGAAAGCGCGATGCCGGTGTGGTTTTAACACGGTTTTCCAGATCGGCATATCCATAGGCCTCGGTCCATTCTTTATCATTGTGGATTACGGCAACAGAAAGACCGACAAGTTGCTGCGCCTGCAGATCGTCTTCAACCAGCTTGTTGAATTCGTTTTGGGCGGAGGCGGAAGGTTGCTGGGCAAAGAGTGTAAAAGTAAAAACGGCGATCAATAAAATTACGCGCTTCATAATAATGCTCCTCCATTTGGTTCAGAGACAATCTGCGAAGAACAGCTCCAAAAGTTACATGCCCGTATGATAACAGGCAAAGCGTCGGGAGATTATTTTTCTTTTCCGTGGGCTTGTTTGAAAAAATTCCGGACGCTTGCCAGGTCGCTGCTCAGCGCATCATCAAGCGGCCCCTGGAAAACAACCTTTCCTTCATCCAGAAAGATAATGCGATCGGCCAGGCGGCGAATGCTTGATACTTCATGCGTAACGAGGATGACGGTCATGCCCAGCTGATTTTTCATTTTCAGTATCAGGGCGTCGAGTTGGGCCAGGGACACCGGATCGAGTCCTGCGCCCGGTTCGTCGCAGAAAAGCAGCGGCGGGTCCAGTGCGATGGAGCGGGCCAGGGCAGCGCGCTTGCGCATACCCCCGCTAAGCTGAGAAGGATAAAGATGAAAGGCATCACCGAGGTTGAGTAGCTCCAGTTTCATATAGGCCAGGCGGTCGGCCACGGCAGGGGGCAGATTAAAGTGCTGCACCAGGGGCAGGCTTACGTTTTCAGCCACGGAAAGCGAGTTAAGCAACGCGCCATTCTGATACAATACACCCATCTGCATGAACAGGTTTTGTTTCTGGGCCTCGGTTGCGTTTTCCAGCAGGAAATCCAGAACGCGGACGGAACCGGACGCCACGGGGTAGAGGCCGATGAGGTGCTTCAGGATTGTTGTTTTGCCGCTGCCGCTTCCGCCAAGCAAAACGGTCACTTCGTTTTCATAAGCGTGGAATGTTACACCGTCCAGCACCCGGCGCTCGCCGAAACGGGCACTCAGATTTTCAACTTCTATTACGGTTTTCTTTTCCATGGCGCCTAGTAAAAAATAAGTCCGAGGATACTATCGGCAACGATGACCAGCGATATGGAAACCACCACCGATGAGGTTGTAACGCGGCCAACGCCTTCCGCGCCTTGTTCAACGCGAAAGCCGAAAAAGCTGCCGGTATAGACGATCAGCCCGGCGAAAACGAGGCTTTTGATAAAACCGGTGGCCAGGTCACGCATGTAAAGGGCTTCGTTCATGCGGTTTAAAAAGACCAGCGGCGAAATGTCCAGGTAGGCCAGGGCCACCACCATGCCGCCGAAAATACCGCACACCGTAGCCAGCACGGTAAGCATGGGCATTGTAAAAACGCTGGCCTGCATTTTAGGCACAACCACAAAGCGAATGGGATTAAGACCCATGGTCGTTAATGCATCGAGCTCTTCGGTTACTTTCATGGTGGCAATTTCCGAAGCAATGGCCGAGCCGCTGCGGCCGGCAACAATGATCGCCGTGATCAGCGGGCCCATCTCGCGCATCATGGCAATCACGATCAGGTCCACGATGAAAATATTGGCCCCGAACTCGCGCAGCTGCGCCGCCGATTGCAGCGCCAGCACCAGGCCGATCAGAAAAGACATTAAACCGACGATGGGCAGGGCGTTGGCCCCGATCTGGACAGCCTGTTCGACGAACGATCCTTTGCGGCGGAAGCGCGACCCAAAAATATCGGCAAGCGCCCAATAAAATATGTCGGCAGACAGATAGATGAAATCCCGAACGCTGCGTGTGAAAAAGAGCCAGGTGTTTTCGCCGAGCTTTTCAAAAAAAGTGGGGGACTTGGGCAGTGCCGGCAGCGTTTGTGTTGTATGAAAGCTTTGTAAATTTTTGCGGATTGTGCCGGAGCCGCCTTCAATATCAATGGCAATATTGCGTTGTTCCAGTTGCTGCCGCAGGTAATCCAAAGCAGCCACACCGGCGCTGTCTATTTCCTGCAGCCCTTCGAGGTTGATAACCAGTTTCTGTTCATCATAATTATGCAGCCGCGAAAGCATCTCCGGCAGAGAACGGTTGACGCTGGCCAGAACCCACGAAGCCTCCAGACGCAGGGTACCGCCATCCAGCTGCCAGTTAAAAGCAACACGACTGTCTGTGCTTTTGGGCATGATTATTCGCTGTCTTTGGCTGTTTGCACAACCGGGATAATTTTGTCCGTAAAAGCGCGCAGCTCTTCACTGAACATCAGGCTGATAATACCGGCAAAGCTGTTGAGATTGCGCTCATCCAGCGGCAGCATGCGATCCGATGCATGAAAAACCAGCTCGCGGCGGTCTTCGTAACCCTGAAGCAAAAAGCTTACGCTGAGATGGGCGTAGAGATCGTCGTCCAGCTCGGCCACTTCCAGCACATGCACGCGTGTATCAATGCGGTATTCGGGCACACTTTTCCAGAAGCGCGCACTGGCAAGGCGGAAAACATGACGCCGGGCCAGGTAATCTTCGATAAGCTGTTCCATGGCGATATCCGGTTTAACCGCCCAGCGCCTTGCGGTATAGTAAACCAGCTCGTGGCTTTTGGTGCGCAGGGCAATGCGGTCGTTGGCATAGGCCTGGGTAATTTGCGGCATACCGATTTCACAATTAGCGTCGCTAAGCGGCTGGGGCTCCGCCCAGGTCGTATCGTAGCTGCCGCTTAGTTCAAGCACGTAAAAGCGTTGCAGTTCGGTGGTATGGCCGCAGGCGTACAACAGCACGGCGCTAAGGCCAATCAGCAGCGCCCACACCAGCCGCTTTGTTTTGCGATTAATCATCCAGTTCTTCATCGGGCGTCTCATCATATTCTTGTCCGCGTATTAGTACGGAAGGATCCTGCTGTATCTTGCGGGATGCTTCATTGAGGTTATCCAGGGTATTTTTGAGCTGCTGCATGCTCAGCGCGAAGTTGTAGCTGCTTCGTTCCAGTTCGTTGTCCATTTGCAGCAACAGGCGATTGGTCTGGCCGGCCACCTGTTCCAGCTCTTTTACCAGATGCAACAGGTTGATCTCCTTGATGCGCAACGTAAAATCACGCGTGTTGGCCAGGATCTGGCGCAGGGTATCACTGCTCACCACGCTGTTTATCTGCATGGCCGTAAGTTGCATGTAGCGCGCCGTGGAGTCGAGCCTGGCTGTGATCTCGCTGGTATTGCTGAGTGTCATGTTCAGGGCTTCGCGGTTTTCCTTCAGGATAATATCCATACTTTCGAATGCATCAGCGGCGTTTTCCGCCGTGCGGATGATATTGTCCATTTTTTCGGGCTCTGTGAAAGCCAGGATGTTATTAAGCACAAGCTCCAGCTTTTCGGCTATCACCTCGGCTTTGCCGGTGATTTCCTCGGTGATGGATGCGCCTGCCGGAATATAGCCGCCGGGCTTGCGCAGCGCCGCGTCTTTGCTGCCGCCGCGTATCTCGATCATCTTCAGACCGGTGATGCCGATATTGGCCACCTCAGCGCGGGCGTCGCGCTTAATGGGCGTTCCCGGTTTTAGCGCCACTTCTACAATAATCTTACTTACATCCTTGGGATCAATACGGATATCTTCAACGGTGCCAACCCTCAATCCCAGGTATTTAACGGGGCTTCCTACCTCGAGGCCGCTCACTGATACATCTTTATAGGCAATATAATAGGTGTCTTTTTCCTGGAAGAGTTTCTGGCTGGTAAAAAATACGATCAACGCTATAAAGACGGCGCCGCTGACCAATACAAATACGCCAAGCCTTATTTTCTGGGCACGGTTTTTCATCGTTTATTTCCGGTTTAATATGGCGGGGCAAAAGCATTTAATGCGCTTTAAGATAATACAAAAGAGGGGATGCAAACAATAGCGGGAAGATTCTAGGGATTCAGTCGGCGGATTACCTCGCCATGTAAATCGGCATTGGCGGCGATAACGCTGTTGCCTTTTGCGGCATCGTTGCCCCGGTAATCTGTTATAATCCCCCCGGCGCCCTGAATGACGGGGATAAGGGCCATCGTGTCCCAGGGCGACATCACCGGGTCAATCATGATATCGGCATAGCCGCCGGCCAGAAGGTAGTAACCGTAGCAATCGCCCCAGGTGCGGTACAGCCTGACCCGTGAGGCAAGCTTATCAAAAGCCGCGCCGTTTTGATGACGCGCTATATCCAGATGATCCGTTGCCAGCAGCGTGGCATCGCTCAGTTGCTTTGTTTTGCGCACTGCCACCGGCTCGCCGTTTAACAGCGTTCGCCTGTTATCGCCGATCATAAACTGTTTCAAAGCGGGAAAATTGATAACGCCGAGAACCGGTTCGCCATCTTTAAGCAGGGCGATCAGCGTGCCAAACATAAAGCTGCCGTGGATAAAGCTTTTCGTGCCATCAATCGGGTCCAGCACCCAGCGCCAGGACGCGTCGGGTTGGTGCAGGCCAAATTCCTCGCCCATGATGCCGTGTTCCGGGAACTCGCTGCTGATGAGATCGCGCATGCGTTTTTCTGCTTCCTTGTCAGCGCGGGTTACCGGCGATTCATCGGCTTTGCTTTCAACGGTAAGCGGCCTGCGGTAATAGTTCATGATAATCCTGGCGCTTTCGTTGGCCAGGTATTTTGCAAATTTTTTATAGATCGTTAAAGTCGCGCGCTGCAAAACTTTCTCCGTAACGGCTATCCTACAAATCCGGGTTTTAGTTCGCGATAGAGCAGAACAGGTCTGTGCTCCTTTTTCTTTTCGCCCGTAATGCGTCTAATTTCGATGTCAATATGTTCACGATCAAATTCAATCAGGTTGAGATTGCCGTTTTCCCCGGGAATGTCGCTTTCTACCGAGCCGCCACCGTTTATAAAAAGCATCTTTTTGTGATTGTAATAATGGTTGTAATGCACGTGTCCGTGAAAAACCGCTTTAATGTTATGGCGGGCCAGCAGGCTTGTCAGCTTTTTTTGCCTGTGCAGGCGGATCGTGTAGCGCTCGATCAGCTTCCACAGCAGGAAGCCGTTTGTTTCCTTGCGCCGGTGTTTATGCCCAAAGTGATGATGGCAAAGCATGATCCGCGGTTTATCAGAGAAGCGGTCATCCCGCAGCAATGTTTTGAGATCATGCCACTCTTCTTTTTGCAGGCTGCCGTTGCTGGCCATCGGGTTGCTCCATGGCGAGTAGGCCATGTTGGTATTTATGCCGAAAACAACCGCATCACCCAAATCTTTGGCGTAAGGGAAAATAGTATCTTCCCGCACTGTAACCGTACCCTCAAATAGTTCAGCGAAGATATCGGCAAACAAGACAATTTTGCGCTCATAGGGCGTTTCGCGGCAGCGCTGCGGGTATGTAATGATATCGGTGGCCAGATGAACGCCGCCAAAAATATCGTGATTGCCGATCACGATTGATGCCTTTGCCGGATTGAGAAAGCCGTATTGCTGCAGTTGTTCGCGGAAGATCATCCAGTCGTCGGCGTCGGAGTCGTGACTGATATCGCCGGAGATAAGCAGGTGGTCCACGCGGGCCCGTTGTGCTTCAAAAAGCAGCCGCTCGCTCATGGCGATGTTGGCCGGACGGTTACGGCGGCAAAGATGCAGGTCTGAAATATGCGCAATCTTAAGGGTCATTTTACAAATCCGGATGAATTATTTCTAAGCCGGAATTTGACGCGAAATGATAAGAAGCGCGTGAAGCCATTGTTTTATTATTGTAAGGTTTACATTCCGTTGGCTTTAGAAAACAAATATGTTCTGAATAAATCGACAGACGAGCCCATCCTGCCCTTAGCCTAAGGAAAGGAAGAGTTGTCTCCCCTTAAAAAAGGGGACTAAGGGGTTGTGAATAGGGGCAGGTGGTAGAATACAGAGGGAGACAACCCCCTGCCCCCCGCCAAAGGCGGGCAGGCTCTTTGATAAGGGGGAATTACTTGTATCGTCATCCTGGGTTTATTTCAGGATCTTTTTCACAGTGCGGGATTAGATTCTGAAACGAGTTCAGAATGACGGAATGGTGAAGAGGTTACGGGGTAACGTAGTGACGGGGTTACGGGAGACGAACCCATCCTGCCCAGCCGGGCATCCTTCCCTTAGCCTAAGGGAAGGAAAGAGTATTTGTTTCATTTCGAATCCCCGATAGGGGTGAGAAATCTTGGATACATCTGTTGTCGGGATTTCTCACTTTGTTCGAAATGACAATCAGGTGTTTTTGAGGACTGGAGTTCAGAATGACGGCATGATATCGTTCAGGATGGCGGACATTATTATTCTTGGCCGTACATCATGTGCCACGCTTGTGGTTCTAAAGCGATCAGGCATTTCATGAGTTGGGTGTTCAGGGCAGCATCGGGTGCCGGGTCCGCGTATAAGGTAGCGGTTATCTCTTTAAACCGGGCCAGTTCGCGGCGCTTGTTTTGCCACTGATTATCTTCGAGGGTGAGAGATGTCAGCTCCAGGGCACGTTCATGGCACGATTTAGCCTCCTTATATTGTCGCTTATTGAGCCAGTTGCCGGCACGGTTAAGCTCGTTTGCAATCATCAGGATTTGCTGAAAAGGAGGCAGCTGTTGCCAGCGCTCAGGCGTGAGGCTGTTATGTTGGCTTGTTTTGCTCATGAGTCTTTAAGGAATATTCTTTCTACGATTTGGCGAATCTTATTACGCACATTTTCATCCATTACTTCCATTCCGCGGTTATTCTCGCGCGGACGGATATTAATAAAAGATGTGTATTCAATAAAATCTTCACCGCTTTTATTAAAGTAAATATTCGCACCCCATAGGCTGCTTTGCTTTGATCCCTGTTCCAGCATTTCAGCTTCCAGATCCGCATGCATTTCCGCATCTATTCCGACGGTCTCTTTTTCAATATCTACTACGATTTTTACCATGTCGTCAAAAAGGTGGCTGCAGCTTTTGATCACGTGTGCAAGTGAAACGGGTTTATCGATAATTTGCATGCTTCTCTTTCGTTTTCTGTTGTAATAATATAAGAGATGATTGTTGTCAATCCAGTGTTGCGGGTGGTTACGAGGTTACGGGTGACAGAGTGACGGGGTGACGGGAGACGAACCCATCCTGCCCTGACTGGCATCCTTCCCTTAGCCTAAGGGAAGGAAAAGAGTTGTCTCCCCTTAAAAAAGGGGATTAAGGGGTTGTGAATTGGGGCAGATGGTAGAATACAGATGGACAACCCCCTGCCCCCACGCCAAAGGCGGGCAGGCTCTTTGATAAGGGGGAATTACTTGTATCGTCATCCTGGGTTTATTTCAGGATCTCCGGCATGGGACGAGTGGGGATTCTGAAACGAGTTCAGAATGACGGATATGGAAGAGGTTACGGGGTAACGGAGTGACGGGGTTACGGGAGACGAGCCCATCCTGCCCTGGCGGGCATCCTTTCCCTTAGCCTAAAGGAAGGAAAATGCGTTTGTGTCATTTCGAATCCCCGATAGGGGTGAGAAATCCGGGATGCGTATGTTGCCTGGATTTCTCACTTCGTTTGAAATGACAACCAAGGTGTTTTTGTGGAAAGGGGGCGTAAATTCTGAAACGAGTTCAGAATGACGTAGGCGGTGGTTCAGAATGAAAGGACGGGGGTGTTACTCCGTCACCCGGTTACCCCGTTACTTTTTTACTTCATCACGGTTACTTCCTTATAGGGAGATCAACATTCGTAATTCGTAATTTGCTTTGATATTTTTCTTATTTTAACAACTCATTGATTTAACAGGAGACAAATAGAATGTTTCGGCGAATGGTATGGGTACTCTTGGGTGGTTTTGTTATGCTGGCGGCGCAGCAGGAGGCGTCATTAACAGGCTATGTGATGGATGAAGACCGGGTGACTTTTGTTTTTGATGAACAGGTCTACGGAATCGCGCCGCAACGGGTGGTGGTAACCGGCGCTTTTCGCGGCTGGTCGCAGGATATGGAAGATGAAGCCTGGCAACTGAAAAAACAGATGGACGGGCTATGGATGCTGACCATCGACAATAGGGACTTTGAGACGGTGGCGGTGAAGAGCCCGTTTAAGTTTCGTGTTAACGACGGCCGCTGGCTGGATCCGCCTGCGGACGCACCCAACGTGGAAGGCGGCAATCTGCTGTTTGCCCACACTTTGCGCCGTATGCGCGTTATAGCGGAAGTTGCCGGTGAGCGTGACATTCGTCTTAAATTCCCCGAAGCAAAGCCTGACCGTTATATTTACGATACATCAAATTATATTCTCAAAACCTACGGCGGCGACAGCGTCGCCATTGAGCGTCTGTTTTACACCGAACCCGGTGAGCTGCAGATTGTCCCGGCTGTGCCCGTTAACCCGCGGCGTTTGCATTATCTTACCGTGATTGACCTTGAAAAGACCGTGCCTGTTTTTTATGACGGCTGGTTTCGTCATACCTACAGCGGCAAAAAGCTGGGCGCCAACTTCAATAGCGAAAACAGTCATACCATGGTGCGCCTGTTTGCCGCGCGCGCAGATTTGATAAAGCTATACCTGTATAAGGAGCCCGGAGAGCGTGCCGCCAAAGTCATCGATATGAAAAGGGACGCGGACGGCGTTTGGGAAGCCAGGCTGCCGGGCAATTGGGAAGGCTGGTATTACGACTTCACCGCCCACGGCCCCGATGAACCCGGCAATCACTTCTACGAAACCAATCCCGTACACTTTACGGACCCCTGGGCGCGGGTGAGCCTGGACAGCTTTGGCCCGGCGCGCATCTGGCCGGAGATGAAGCCGGCGACCCCGCTTGAAAACGGCATTCCAAAACCCGAAGACATCATCGCCTATGAAGTGCACGTGCAGGATTTTACACGCAATTTGCCGATCGCCGATTCGCTTAAGGGAACGTTTAAGGGCTTTATTGAGCCCGGTTTAACAAACAGCGCCGGCGAACCCATCGGCTTTGACCACCTGCTGGATCTGGGAATCAACGTGGTGCACCTGATGCCCGTACAGGAATACCTGCATTATCCCAATGATGAGTGGCAGGCGGCCTTTAAAAACGATCCCTATATGATTGAACAGGGCATCAACATGGAAAATTACCAGTGGGGTTACCGCACATCGCATGCTTTTGCGCTGGAGAGTCGTTTTCGTGTTAAGGGGCAGCCGCATGGATCGCAAAATGAAGACTTCCGCGACCTGGTTCAGGCGTTTCATGACAAGGGCATCGCCGTCATTGTTGATGTAGTGTTTAATCACACAGCCGAACGCATGGATGCCCGCATGATGTATTTTAACTTTTCCGCGATCGATGTGCCTTATTTTTACCGCACCGATGACGAGCTGGATTACCTGGGCGAATACGGTACCGAAACGAAAAGTGAAGAGCGCCCGATGATGCAGCGCTGGATCATTGAGCAGGTAACAGACATGGTGCATCAATACGGTATTGATGGCGTGCGCATTGACCTGGCCGGGCAGACCGACGAGCAGACGCTGCTGGCCCTGCGCGAAGCCCTGGGACCGGATAAAATTGTTTACGGCGAGCCGTGGATTGCTTCCGCCGACCCCGATTATGAAAACAACCCCGATTGGGACTGGTACAAGGCCGATTCACCGATCATATTTTTCCAGGATGATGCCCGTAATGCCTTTAAAGGTCCAACCTCGGTGCCGCAAAATAAATCGACGGATCGCGGCTATGCCGGCGGCGACGGCAACAGGGACGATGTAAAACTAGCCCTGAGCGCCGGCTTCCCTGATGATGACACGCCTGTTTCCGGCATCAACTATCTGGATATCCATGATAACTGGGCGCTGGCCGACCGCTTTGCAACGACGGATTGGGACGGCAGACAGGGCGTGGACGAAGCCGCCTACAAGATTGCGGCGACGATGCTGTTTACATCGCCCGGGCCGATTGTATTGCATGGCGGCAGCGAGTTTATGCGTAGTAAGGGTGTGGCGCCGCTGGTGCAGCTTATAAAGTATACGAAAACCGGTCCAATCTACATTCATGGTAAACGCGACACCTACAACCTGGCGCGGGCCAACGAATTTGTCTGGGAAAACCTGGGCCGCAACATTGGCGATGGAGAAGGCATTAACTGCAACTACGCCAACATGAACGCCTTCTGGAAAGGCCTGATTGAACTGCGCCTCTCTGAATACGGCAAGGTGCTGCGCATAGCCGAAAAACCCGCGGATGATTACTATACCTGGATCGAGCCTGCAAACCCGTTGTTGCTTGGCTACATCATCAATAACAATATTTTTGTGTTGCTAAATACGGACAAAACGGAAGGTGCCTTTGATGTCAATTTACCGGAAGGCACTTGGAAGCTGGTGGCCAACAATGACCGCGTGGATGTGCAGGGTATTGAGGGCGTCCAATGGTCCGCTCTGCTGGCCCGCAGCCACAGCTTCACACTGCCCGGGGAGAGTGTGCGGGTTTGGGTTCGGGAGTGACGGAGCGGGAAGAGGTTACGGGATGGAAGAGGTTACGGGGTGACGGAGTAACCGGGTGACGGGTTGAGAGTTTCACGCGCTGTCGTCATCCTGGATTTATTTCAGGATCTCTGGCATGTGACGGGAGCGAACCCATCCTGCCCTGAAGGGCATCCTTCCCTTAGCCTAAGGGAAGGAAAGAGCGGTTTTTGTCATTTCGAATCTCCGACAGGGGTGAGAAATCTGGGATACATCTGTTGAAGAAGGTTACGAAGTGACAAGGTGACGAAGTAACGAAGTTGAAAAGAGCAACGAGGGTTTCCTTCTTGTTACCCGGTTACCCGGTCACCCTGTTACTTTCCTCTTGTCGTCATCCTGGATTTATTTCAGGATCTTTTTCACAGGACGGGGGATAGATTCTGAAACGAGTTCAGAATGACGGGCTGGGGGGAGCGAACCCATCCTGCCCTGGCGGGCATCCTTCCCTTAGCCTAAGGGAAGGAAAGAGCGATTTGTGTCATTTCGAATCCCCGACAGGGGTGAGAAATCTGGGATACATCTGTTGAAGAAGGTTACGAAGTGACAAGGTGACGAAGTAACGAAGTTGAAAAGAGCAACGAGGGTTTCCTTTCTTGTTACCCGGTCACCCTGTTACTTTCCTCTTGTCGTCATCCTGAATTTATTTCAGGATCTTCTTCATAGGACGAGGCATAGATTCTGAAACGAGTTCAGAATGACGTATGCCGGCAGTTCAGAATGACGAGTGGGGGGAGCGAACCCATCCTGCCCTGGCGGGCATCCTTCCCTTAGCCTAAGGGAAGGAAAGAGCGATTTGTATCATTTCGAATCCCTGATAGGGGTGAGAAATCCAGGATGCGTCTGCTATCGAGATTTCTCACGTTTCGTTCGAAATGCCAGTGTTTGTCGAGAGATTCTGAAACGAGTTTAAAATGACGATAACCGTTCATATTCATTCGTAATCCGTAATTCCAAAATTCGCAAAAAAAAACGGGGTTTTATGAGTAATCTATTTCTTATTCTCGCCGGGGTAAGCGGTTTTGTTGTTGTCGCGTTGGGAGCGTTTGGCGCCCATGGGCTGCGCGATGTGCTTGATGCCTACAGCCGATCGATTTGGGAGAAGGCGGTGCTTTATCAGATGTTTCATACGCTGGCATTGCTGGGCACGGCCATTCTGCAGAAGCAATTTACGCAGCTTAACCTGGGGCCGGCCGGTTGGGGCTTTGTTGCGGGAATCATCATCTTCAGTGGCAGCCTTTATTTGCTGGCGGTTACAAACATGCGCTGGCTGGGAGCTATTACGCCATTAGGCGGACTGGCCTTTCTTTTTGGTTGGCTCTGGCTGGCCTGGCAGGCGAGTAGAATTGGGAATTAGGTAACGGGATGGAAGAGGTTACGGGGTGACGGAGTAACCGGGTGACGGGTTAAGAGTTTCACGCGCTGTAGTCATCCTGAATTTATTTCAGGATATTTTTCACAGGACGGGGCATAGATTCTGAAACGAGTTCAGAATGACGAGCTGGGGGAGACGCGAACCTATCCTGCCCTGAAGGGCATCCTTCCCTTAGCCTGAGGGAAGGAAAGTGCGGTTTGTGTCATTTCGAATCCCCGATAGGGGTGAGAAATCCAGGATGCGGCTGCTGACGGGATTTTTCACATTCGTTCGAAATGACAGTCTTTGTCGAGAGATTCTGAAACGAGTTCAGAATGACGGGCTGGGTCGTTCAGAATGACGAAGTGGAAGAAGTTACGAAGTGACGAAGTAACGAAGTAAAAAATCACGATGGTTTCTTACCGGGTCACCCGGTCACTCCGTTACCCGGTTACTTCCCTGTGTCGTCATCCTGAATTTATTTCAGGATCTTCTTCATAGGACGGGGGAGAGATTCTGAAACGAGTTCAGAATGACGTATGGTGTGGTTCAGAATGACGGGATGGGGGTGTCACCCCGTTACCCCGTAACCTGTCTTCCCGGTCACCCCGTCCCCGTCACCCCGTCACTTTGTTACTTCATCACCTCATCACTTCATCACTTCTGCTTACGCCCATTTATAATTCGTAATTCGACATTCGTAATTTTCTTTAAATTCATTTGAAAATAAGCACTTACAGTGATAAACTTTGCTCCGTTTCGAACGATTATCTGCTCTCTTTTGCGACCTGACGTGGCGAAGCCCCCTCCAAGATGAATGGAGAATTGGGAATTTGAGAATTAGGAATTGCCGATCTCCTTTTTCATATTTTGCTTAGAAGTAATTGGCTCTTACATTTTTCACAACCTAGTATTAAAAAATAGGCGTACTGACATGAACTATCGTGTAGCCTTTAGCGCGGCAGCCAGGCATACTAAATTTGGAAGTGTTTTGGTTGCCTTGCTTATTATAGGCCTTTTTACCTTACGGTGCAGTGAAACGGGAACCGGAAACGAAAAAGTCACTTTTTCCGGCACGGTTACGCTGGAAGGACAAACTGACTATAGTGGTGTAAAAGTAAGTCTTTATGCTCCGGTTAAGCTGGATACAGCGTTAGAAAGAATTAATCAGCAATACCCTGCGATTGGTTTTCAGATTTCTCAAAAAACTGCATTTGACCACCGGGCGCATGAGCCACTTTATACAACAGTTACTGACGGTGACGGCAATTGGGAAATCGAGGCGGAAGACGGCACTTATAACATTGTTGCAGAAATGAACGGATTTGGCTGGAAGTATATATATGAAACATCACAAAAAACGACAGATGTGGAGTTAAAAGAAGTTATTTTGTTAAAAGGTAGTTTGGTGCAAGATTACGACATACCTGCCGGCTCTTTCGTTGAAATTGATAATACCGTTACCATATTTCCTGATAACGGGCTGACTCTAAATACACCTGTTACTTTGCTATTTAAAAACAATGGAAGACTTATAGTAAGAGGGCGCCTGTTCACGCAAAACGGTTCTGAAGTCTTTTATTTTAATGATAACGAAACTACGCAAAGCAGTCTTAATATGGAGATCGAATCAGCGCATAAGATAGAACTTAAACATTTGTATTTTATTAATACTAAAAACCCTATTTATATTAACGGTAGCAGCCAGGTTAGCCTAGAACAATCTTATTTTGCTGATAATACTACAGGCATAGACGTTCTAAATACAGACAGCCTTTTTATTAATAATTGCATTTTTGCCGGATGCGAGACAGCCATTTACTCGCGGACCGCTAATATTAATTTTACGAGAAATGTAGTAAAAGGAGCTGGCGAAAATGGGTACGTTGCTATAAACGATGATAATTCTGAAATACGGGAAAACGTATTTGAAAACTTTGAAAATGCCATTAGCGTTAACCCCGGCTTCACTAGTCTGGAGTCAAGAGTTAATGTCTTAAATAACGACTTTAAGAATAATAATGTACACATCCGAATACGGGAGAGGGGTTATGTAAAGGCGCATTACAATAATTTTTTATTTAGTGAGTCTTATGTCGTTATTGCGCCGTTTACGGAAGCTGTGTATGACTTTACGATGAACTTCTGGGATGCTTTTCAGGAGTCTGATATTGCAGCACGTATTTATGACTCAAATGATGATCCGCAGCTTGGCAGCACCGTTGATTTTTCTGACTACTTAACAGAAAAAGTAAACTGGCCCTAAAATGCCACGCTTTCCGGAATATTTCCTGAGATCATGAAACAAATTATTTATCTGCTCAGGCCGCATCATTATATAAAAAACCTGTTTATTTTTGCGCCCTTGCTATTCTCATTTAACTTTCAATGGGCAAGCTTTTTAAATGCGGTTGAAGCTTTTATCCTCTTTTCGCTTTTGGCGAGCAGCGTATACGTATTAAATGATGTTATGGATGTTGAGGAGGATAAAAAGCATCCGGTAAAAAAGAACAGGCCTATTGCTGCCGGTAATATTTCAAAATCAAAAGCCTTAATAGCTTTTATTGCTCTGGCAGTTTTTTCTTTAACAGCTTCTTACTTTGTTGATAAAGCGTTGTTTTTTGTATTAGCGATATACTTTTTTTTAAATGTCTTTTATTCGATCAAATTAAAGCATTTTGCCCTTATAGACATACTAATAATAGCAGTTGGATTCGTGCTCAGGTTATACGCCGGAAGTGCCGCGACAGACGTAGAGTTATCCGTATGGATTATTACAATTACCTTTCTTTTGGCGCTGTTTATCGCACTGGCCAAAAGGCGAGATGACCTGGTTCTTGGCGGTGATATTGATAATATCCGCAAGAGTATTGACGGCTATAACCTGGAATTTATCAATGTAGCCATGACAATGATGGGCGGCGTAGTAATAGTAAGCTATATACTTTATACTATTTCAGACGAAGTAATTTCCAGGATGAATACGCCCTATCTTTTCCTGACAACACTGTTTGTTATCATGGGCATTATGCGTTATTTGCAAATAACTTTTGTAGAGGAAAAAAGTGGTTCTCCTGTAGGAATTGTGCTTACGGATATGTTTCTTAAAGTCACAATTTTACTTTGGATTGCCTCGTTTCTGCTTTTAGTTTTTTATTAAATACTAACGACACACTGTGACCGCCGCAAAATATATTCTCTTTGCTATCATTTCTACCGCCGTAAACATCCTGACCCAATATATAACTTATAATTTATATAGGGGTGATTTTGGTCTTTACGTAGCAATGGCTGCGGGTACGCTTACCGGGTTGATAGCAAAATATATGCTCGATAAAAGATATATATTCTACCATAAGACGAGGGGTCTCCGGGCCACCGGCGAAAATTTTATCTTATATTCTTTAACAGGGGTAATAACAACTGCGGTCTTTTGGGGTGTAGAAATTGGTTTTCACTTTGTTATTGGCACTGAAAGCGCGAAATATATAGGCGGTACAGCAGGCCTGGCCATTGGCTATACGTTAAAATATTTTCTTGATAAGAGTCTTGTGTTCAGGGAGCACAAAAAGGTATGAAACTGGCCGGCTGGGGCAATTTCCCTGTAATTGACGGGCGTAAGCTGCGTATCAGAGACAAACAGGAATTACGCAAGACTATTCTTGTTTCGGATGGCATAATTCCTTTTGGCAACGGCAGAAGCTACGGTGACAGTGCCCTGGCCGAAACCATATTGGATATTAAGGGGCTCAGTTACTTTCTTGGGTTTGATGATAAGACAGGCCTGTTGCATGTGCAGGGTGGTGTGCTTCTTAGAGATATTTTAGATGTATTTGTACCAAAAGGGTGGTTTTTGGCAATTACCCCGGGCACTAAGCTTATAACGGTTGGGGGCGCCATTGCCAGCGATGTGCACGGAAAAAACCATCACAAAGACGGATGTTTTAGCGAATCCGTTGATATGATGCACCTGATGCTGCCGGATGGAGAAATTGTCCATTGCAGCAGGAAAGAGAACCGGGATCTGTTTTTAGCAACGTGCGGTGGCATGGGGCTTACAGGTGTTATTGTGGACGCTAAAATAAAGTTAAAAAAAATACCCTCCGCTAAAATCAAACAAACCACAACTAAGACTGCCAATCTTAACGAAACATTTGAGGCCTTCGAACAATATAGCGATAGCCCTTATTCTGTTGCCTGGATTGATTGCCTCGCCGGAAAGAAAAATAGCGGACGTTCTTTATTAGTAAGCGGTGATTTTTTAGAAGGTGAAACATTAGATTACAGCGCGCCAAAACAAAAAAGCATGCCTGTTGACCTGCCTTCCTTTTGGCTAAACCGTTATAGCGTAAAGGCTTTTAACCAGTTCTATTATCATAAGGTGAGAAAAAGTCATTCCGTACATGTAGTAGGTATAGATCCTTTTTTTTACCCATTGGATGTTATCGGTAAATGGAACAGGATTTACGGTAAGAGCGGATTTACACAGTATCAGTTTATCCTGCCTAAAGAGGCAAGTTATGAAGGTTTGAAAAAGATCCTTACAGAAATAGGAATCTCCGGTAAGGGTTCGTTTTTGGCTGTTTTAAAGCTGTATGGACCGCAGAATAAAAACTGGCTGTCGTTTCCCCTGGAGGGATACAGCCTGGCCCTGGATTTTAAAATTGACCGTGACGTTTTTAACCTTCTTGACAGACTTGATCATATTGTAATTGATTATGGGGGACGCATTTATTTGACAAAGGATGCCCGTGTAAGCAAGGTCATATTTGAAAAGGGTTATCCTGACATAAGCAAGTTTCGCGCATTGAGAAAACAGTATAGGATGGACACAAAATTTCAGTCCCTTCAATCCAAACGCCTGGAGCTTTAAATGCCGCGGTTATTGATTATTGGAGCGAAAAGTGATATTGCTGTTTCTGTTGCCAAGGCCTACGCGGCAGAAGGATATAATCTTTATCTTGCCGCCAAAAATAGCGCTTCCATGAAAGAGTTTGCAAGCGATCTGCAAATACGTTACGATCGAAAAGTAAGCATATTTGAATTGGATGTTTTAGACACGGATACACATCAGTCATTCTATGATAAGCTGAATCCTGCGCCGGATGGTGTTTTGCTTGCCGCCGGTTATCTTGGGGATCACGAATTAGCTTGCAAGGATTTTGAAGAAACAGCCCGGATTCTTGACACCAATTACAGGGGTTGCGTTAGCATGTTAAATATTATCGCTAATGATTTTGAGAAGAGAAAAGCAGGCTTTATTGCGGTTATAAGCTCCGTTGCAGGTGACAGGGGTCGGCAAAGCAATTATTATTACGGTAGTGCCAAGGCCGCGCTGAGTGCGTATCTGTCAGGATTAAGAAACAGGTTGACAGAAGCCGGCGTACAGGTTATTACCATTAAGCCCGGCTTTGTACGAACCCGCATGACCGAAGGCATGGACCTCCCACCGCTTTTGACCGCGCAACCGGATGAGGTGGCCGGGGATATCTTAAGTGCCCAGAAAAAGGGAAAAGACATTATATATTCAAAATGGCTATGGCGTTATATAATGTTTGTCATCCGTATTATTCCCGAACGCATATTTAAAAAGCTAAAGCTGTAATCTACAATGGTTCTTGCTTTATTCGATTTTGACGGTACGGTGACCCATAAAGACAGCATGGCCGATTTTATTATCTATTGTGTGGGCAAAAAGAGATTTTTTTGGGGCTTAGTTATGTTAACGCCTGTATTGCTGCTTTACGCGTTAAAAGCAATACCCAATGATGTAACAAAGCAAAAGCTTCTTGCACACTTTTTTGAAGGCTGGCCCGAAAGCAAACTGAACAAGCTGGCAAAGGAGTACACGGTAAACGGCATTAACCGCATCATACGGAATGATGCCATGGAGCGCATACAATGGCACAAGGAAAGGGGACATAAGGTTGTAATCGTTTCCGCTTCGATGAAACAATGGCTGAAAGGGTGGGCGGCAAAGAACGAACTGGATTTGATTGCCACGACTTTGGAAGTAAAGGACTCTAAAATTACCGGTCGTTTTGCCGGGCTAAATTGTTATGGAGCTGAAAAAGCCCGCCGCATAAGTACGACCTACAATTTGCAAAAGGCTGAATATATTTATGCCTACGGGGACAGCAGCGGGGACAAAGCAATGCTGGCACTGGCTAATGAAAAGTATTACAGGTTCTTTACGAATTGAATTTTAGTCTAGATTATAAAAGCTTACGAGCGCATAAGCTTCTCTGGATAATTTGCTTTGGCCTTTTCTTAAGGCTAGGCGTTTTCCTGCTCATACAGCCATGGACTGTTGAAGGCGAAAAAAAGATATTAGTTGATGACGCTTTTCATTATCATAACCTGGCTGTTGAGCTAAAAGAGCAGGGGACTTTTGCCTCTTCAAATCCCTATCTTTCAGCCATACGCACGCCCGGGTATCCGCTTTTTATTGTCGGCGTATACTCTATTTTTGGAGTAAAGCCATGGACTGTGCTGATTTTTCAGATTGTTTTGGATTGTCTGCTTATTGGATTGCTTTTTCGGTTTGCTGCGGAACTATTCAATAAAACTACAGGCATACTTGCCGCTCTTTTTTATGCTATTGAGCCCTTAGCAGCGCAATACGTAAATACTCTGTACAGTGATATGCTTTTTGTACTTTTCCTGTTAATCGCGTATTACTGGTTATGGGGTTTTATTCAGAAATTTCAGTTAAAACCGTTGTTGTTGAGTTTTTTGATATTGGCTGTTGCCGCTTATATAAGGCCTATTGCTCTATATTTGGCGGTAATCAATATCATTTTTTTGGGTATCTACCTTGTACTAAAAAGGCACAGTCCATATAAGACGGTATTAATGGCTTTAGTAGCATTTACAATTTTAGTAACACCCTGGATGTTTAGAAATCTTTCCGTTCACGGTCATTTCTTTTTTTCCACATCAGGTAATTATAACAGCCTTATTCTCTACGCTGCTGACGCAGAGGCCGACGCGCGTGGTGTTTCCGCGACGCAGGTAAAAAAAGAGTATGCCGGATACTTTAGTAAAGAATTTCCTGAAATAAAAAATGCCAACATCTATGATTTACATGAACGCTACAAAGAACGGGCATTGGAAATTATCACCGAATATCCGGGCGCTTTTGTATATAGCTATTTTAAAGGTTTAGCGGATATGTTTTTTTCCATTAACAGGCCAATGTTTGAAATGATTTATGGACAACAGGCAAACCTCTCCTATGACGCGTTTGAACTAATAAGGGATAAGGGCATTTCCGCAATTTCCCAGATAATTAAAGATTACCCAAAGGCCACTTTGCTTTACGCCGCATACATGATAGGCTGGTATTTATTTACTTATTCTTTTGCAATGGCCGGGATCTGGATATTATTTAAGCAAAAAGATTGGTTGACTTTAGCCTTGCTTGGTTTGCCAATATTGTATTTTACTTTGTTAATGGGACAAGCAGGCTTGGCAAGGTTTAAGTTACCTATATTAGCATTCTATTTAATCGCGGCGGGATACAGTTTTACGCGTATATTGCAGAATAGAATAGGAGACTGATAATGAAAGCAGTTATTTTAGCGGGTGGACTTGGTACTCGTTTAAAACCGTTTACCGAAATAATTCCCAAACCACTATTGCCGATTGGGGAAAAATCGGTTCTGGAAATACAAATTGAACATTTAAGAGCAAATGGTTTTGATGAAATCTTCCTTGCTACTAATTACAAGTCACAATATATAGAAAACTTTTTTGGTGATGGCGAAAGGTACGGCGTAAAACTTAAAATAAGCAAAGAAGAAAAAGCACTCGGTACAGTCGGGCCTTTAACTTTATTAAAGGAAGAACTCAAAGAACCTTTTTTAATGATGAACGGAGACATTCTTACATTACTGCCATTTAGAAAAATGTATGAGTTTGCTCTGCGAAAAGAGACACTCTTAACAATTGGTATAAAAGAGTACCTTATGCCTTTTGCCTTTGGTAATGTCTTTTATGATGGCGATTATGTTACTGGGATTGAAGAAAAGCCAAATATAAAACACAAAATCCTGGCAGGAATATATATTTTTAAACCTGAAATATTCTCAATTATCCCTGAAGGTACATACTTTGGAATGGACGATTTATTGCATAAAATGCTCGGTGATAATATGCCCATAACCAAATATGAGATTAAGGAATATTGGCTTGATATCGGGCAAGTCGATGATTATGAAAAAGCCCAGGAAGAATACCATAAACAATTTAAAAGCGGGAGACAAGCTTGAGAAAAGTATTGGTTACAGGTGCTGCCGGCTACATCGGCAGCGTCTTAGTTAGACAACTTCTCGAAAAAGGCTATTTTGTGCGTGGTTTGGATGCCTTGTTCTTCGGTGGAGAATCGCTGATTAGTATATATAATCATAAAAACTTTGAATTTATTAAAGGTGATATACGCGATAAGGATGTATTAAAGAATTCACTTGAACAAATAACAGATGTCGTTCATCTTGCGGCTATTGTAGGTGATCCGGCATGTGCAAAACACCCGGAAATGGCAAGGGAGATTAACTGGGATGCATCCAAAGTATTGTTTGACGAGGCCAACAGGCAGAATATTAAGCAATTTATTTTTGCGTCCACGTGCAGCAATTATGGTAAAATGGAAAGCAATGGTTTTGTGAATGAGAATTCAGATTTAAGACCCGTATCGCTGTATGCAGAATTGAAGGTAATGTTTGAAAAATATCTTCTTGAACAAGCTGAAATAAGAGAATCTTTTGTTCCTACGGCTTTACGATTTGCAACGGTTTATGGGCTGTCACCAAGAATGCGTTTTGACCTTACAGTAAATGAGTTCATAAGAGAAGTAGCTATGGATAATGAGCTCGAAATCTTTGGTGAACAGTTTTGGCGCCCTTATTGCCACGTTGAGGATTTAGCAGGATCCTGCGTACGTGTGCTTGAATCACCGCCTGAGAATGTTAGAAGAAATGTTTTTAATGTTGGTAGTACCGATGAGAACTACCAGAAGAAAATGATTGCGGATGAGATATATAAGATTGTTCCCTACGCAAATATAAAGTTTGTACATAAAGATGAAGACCCAAGAGACTACAGGGTGAATTTTGATAAGATTAAAAGTGAACTTGGTTTTAGCATAACTAAAACGGTACCAAACGGATTAAAGGAAATATTGGATATATTAAAGCACGGAATTATTTCAGACCCGTATTCCCAAAATTATCGTAATAGTTGAAGTTCATATGCATGCACTAATAGTCGAATTTATTAGAAGTTTGTACGGCGAAAATGGTTTTATCCCTTTGCACGTACCATATTTTCCTGGCAATGAAAAAAAATACCTCGCTGAATGTATTGATTCTACTTTTGTCTCTTACGTAGGAAAATATGTAAACGAGTTCGAAACAAAGACAGCAAACTATACAGGTTCTAAATACGCTATTGCTGTTGTTAATGGAACGGCAGCCCTACAAGTTGCGCTACGTGTAGCAGGTGTAGAGGCGAATGATGAAGTGGTTACTCAATCTTTAACCTTTGTTGCCACTGCCAATGCTATCTCACATTGTTTTGCTAATCCTGTTTTTATCGATGTAGATAAAGACACGTTAGGTATGTCGCCGGAAAAGCTTAATGAATTCTTAAAACATTCAACCACAAGTAAAAACGGAAAAACATTAAACAAAAAGAGCGGAAAAAAGATCGGCGCGATTATGCCTATGCATACTTTTGGGCAGCCTTGCCGGATAGATGAAATATGTGAAATCGCAAGTAACTATAGCATTCCGGTGATCGAAGATTCGGCTGAATCGCTGGGCTCATTTTATAATAACAAACATACCGGCACTTTTGGATTAGCAGGGGTGTTCAGTTATAACGGTAATAAGACAATAACGACCGGTGGTGGCGGCATGATTATTACTGATAATGAACAATTTGCTGAACAAGCCAAACATCTTACGACTACTGCCAAGGTCCCTCACAGGTGGGAATATGTTCATGACCAGATAGGGTATAATTATCGACTTACAAACTTAAATGCCGCTGTTGGCGTGGCGCAAATGGAATGCCTGGATCGGATATTATTTAATAAGCGTGAAACAACCAGGCTATACAAGGAGTTTTTTAACAATAGCGACATTGCTTTTGTTAAAGAGATTTCAGGCGCTCATGCAAATTACTGGCTTAATGCTATAATACTGCCAGATAGAGAAGAACGCGATGCATTTCTTCAATATACAAATGACAATGAAGTCATGACACGACCTATTTGGCGTTTAATGAATAAACTTGATATGTACAAATACGCACACGCTGAAAGCCTGGATAACGCAGAATGGCTGGAAGACAGAGTCGTAAATATACCCAGTAGCTACAGACCAGAATAATGAAAGAAATCATAATTATTGGTGGCGGTGGACATGCTAAAGTATTAATAAGCGTCCTTAAAAAAGATAAGGCTTTTAAAGTATTAGGTTATACAGATGTCAAAAGTGCCGGTGATATTTTAGGGGTTCCTTATTTAGGCACGGACGCTGAGTTAGAAGAGCTTTTTGCAGGTGGTATTAAATATGCTGCGATGGGTATAGGTAAAATAACTGTTGAAGATAAAAGGCAGATCATAAAAGAAAAAGTTGATAAAATTGGATTTAAATTTCCGCCCATAATTTCAAAGGATGCCATCGTAAATGAAGAGGTCAGAATAGATGATGGCGTACAAATATTTGACGGTGTTGTAATCAACAGCGGCACACAAATAAGAGAATGCGCTATAATCAATACGAACGCTACAATAGAGCACGATTGTGTTATTGGGGAGTATACGCATATCGCGCCAGGCGCAACATTAAGTGGTGGGGTAATAGTTGGCACGAACTGCATGATTGGAAGCAATGCTTCCATTATTCAAAACGTTACAATCTCTCACGATATTATGGTTGGTGCAGGAGGAGTAGTTATAAAAAGCATTTCTGCCAAAGGTAAATTTGCAGGATGTCCAGTAAAATTTATTAGTTAAAGAGCATTCGTGAGCCTTCTCAGATCTTTAAAAAATATAACTAATGTAATAAAACCTAATACTGGCAATGAAAGAAGCGTTAAAGCTAAAAAAAATATTTTTGCTGCGTTTGGACTAAAAGGCATATCAATAATTATCGGCTTCATATATGTGCCGCTTTTACTCGATTATTTGGATAAAGAAAGATATGGCATTTGGCTTACGCTTGTTTCGATTATTACATGGATTAGTTTTTTTGATTTTGGACTTGGTAATGGACTCAGGAATCACCTCGTTAACGCCTTTGCAAAAAACGATTATAAGCTTGCAAAAACATTAATAAGTACATCATACGCTTTACTAACAATTATATTTGTCTCACTTGCCGTCATTTTCATAGCCATTAATCCTTTTTTGGATTGGAGTAGGCTCCTAAATACGAATATTATCGGTGCACAGGAGTTAGGGCTACTGGCTTTAATCGTTTTTACTATGTTTTGTCTACGATTTATTTTAAAAACGATTGGAGTGGTATTGCTTGCAGATCAACGGCCGGCATTTAATAGCTCTTTTGATACGATATCTCAACTTCTTGGACTAATAATTATATTTATTTTGGTTAATACAACCGTGAACAGTTCACTGCTAGTTTTAGGTATAATTCTATCAGTTAATCCAGTTTTTGTTTTATCTGGAGCGACTATTTTATTATTTAAAAGTAAATACCGCGAAATAAGGCCCGCTCTAAATTATATAGACTTTAAATATAACCACATGATTTTGAATTTAGGTATTAAGTTTTTTTTTCTCCAAATCACCGGTATTGTTTTATTTGCCTCTTCAAATTTTATTATAACACAATTGCTTGGACCAGAACAGGTAGCTCCATTTAGCGTCTCAAAACAATATTTTTCTGCTACTTTTATGGTCTATGCAATAGTTATGTCACCAATTTGGTCAGCTGTTGCGGATGCATATGTTAGAAACGATTATAAATGGTTAAGAAATACCTTGAGAAAACTTAATTACTTGTCAGTGTTATTCTTTGTGGGTATAATCATGATGTATTTAGTTAGTGATTATGTTTATGCATTTTGGTTTGGAACCCGTTTGGAAGTAACGAGCGATATTTCATTAAGCATGGCCCTGTTTTCAATTATTAATGTCTTCGGGTCGCCTTATTCCCATTTTATTAATGGTTTTGGAAAACTAAAATTAGGCATGATTGTCGGAAGCGTAAAATTGATAGCTTTTATTCCACTTGCCATATATTTGATAAAAATTACCAATAGCCCCTCAGGGGCTATGTTTGCAACATGTATTATAAATAGTATTAGTCTTGTTCTTGAACCAATTCAAGTAAATAAAATTATTAATAAAAAGGCATATGGGATCTGGAACGCATAAATTGAAGGTTGTTTGGATTTGTCACTTTAGTAATGCTAAAATAAGAAAACAACTGAAAATTAAAAAAGGAAACGATTTTGCGCCATGGATAACTTTATTAATCGAACAATTTGAGAATTTTAAAGATATAGATTTATATGTGATTTCACCACATCATAGCCTTTTTAGAGACATCACATACTCTAATAATGGAATAAATTATTTCTTTATTAAAACAGGCATACCGTATGTGAATAAAAACTGGCCTAATTTTTTTAAGTATGACTATTGGACAAAATATAGAGGCTATTCAAAAAAGATTGAAAAAATAGTACGAAATATCAATCCTGATATTATCAACCTTCATGGCGCAGAAAACCCATATTACTCAAAATCAATACTTTACTTAATGGATTATCCTGTACTAGTAAATATACAAGGCATTTTCACACTAATTACTGAACGGCGAGCAAAAACAAAATACGAAGTATATAGATCAAAGATTGAAAATTTAATATATAGCCAATTTAAGCATTTTGGTATTAGAGCTGAATTTATGCGTAAATATATACAATCAATGAATCCGGACGCGCACTTTTATGAGCAATTTTATCCTATTAAAAACACCTTTGAATTTAAGCAACCAAAAAAGGTGTATGACATTGTCTTTTTCGCCAGAATTGTTAAAGAAAAAGGCATTGAAGATTTACTAGAAGCTTTGAGTTTATTAAAAAAAGATATACCTAAAATAAAGGCATGTATTATTGGACCTGGCGAAAAGCACTATGTTTTGTTTCTAAAAAAAAAGATAGTCGAATTAGATTTAGTTAAAAATATTGTATTTAAAGGAGTCTTATCTACGCAAAATGAAGTACACTTTGAAGCTGCAAAAGCAAAGATATGTGTTTTACCAACATATAATGACACGATGCCAGGTACAATTATAGAAAGCCTTTTTCTAGGTTTGCCCGTAGTAAGTTATCCTGTCGGCGCAATTCCTAAGTTAAATAAAGACGAAGATGTTGTTTTGTTAGCAGAGAAAGAAAATATTCCAGATTTAGCAAAAAAAGTATACTTTCTTTTAAAGGACAATAAATATTTAAGCTTCAAACAAGATATTAAAAATAAAGTCAACAGGAACTTCGATAATACAAAACTCGCTAAGCAATTAATATCATTTTATAATAAAATTACACCAGTGCAATAATGAACAGAATTTCTAAAAAAAATAATACTAATAAAATAGATTTTCTTCTAGTCTTAATCGTTTTTATTTCAACTATTAGTCCCTTTTTCTTTCAAACTAAAATTAACTTAGTTGTCCCTTTTTTTCTTTTAGCATTTGTGTTTTTTAAGAGGAGACACGTTTTTGACAAAAAGCTTTTTATATTAATATCTATAGTAATAGTTTTAATTTCTGTTCAAGGCTATATTTGGGGCTTTTCATTATTAACGGTATTTACCTTTACTTCATTTTTCATTTTGACCCCTTATTTCTTGTATAAAATAGTTGGTATTAAAGTTTTTAATTATATATTGAAAATTATATATATTAGTACTTTATATTCGTTAGCTTTATGGTTTTTGCAGGTTACTATTCCCTCGTTTGACAGCGCCATACAGACGCTAAAAAATTATATTTATCAGCATTACTCGTGGGATCTTTGGGCTAGAAATATAATCATTTATACTGTAGCAATACATAAGATTGATATAGGTTTTTTTGAAATATATAGAAACAGTGGAATTTTCCATGAGCCCGGCGCATTTGCGCATTGGCTTGTAGTGGGAATTGGATTAAATACAATTATTTCTAAAAATCATTTAAACAAAAAAAATTTGATAATGATGATTGCATTAATTACAACATTTTCGACTGCTGGATATATAATGCTATTTATGCTCATACTTTTTCTTATTGTAAGATCGCAAGTACATTTATTATTTAAGCTTTTAACCTTAATAGTTTTTTTATTCATTTCATATGATTTATATTTTACAGCCGGATTTTTAGGAGAAAAAGTAGAGCAGCACTATAAAACTCAAGCAAATGTACAGCTAGAAGGCACCTATACGACAGGCCGTATTATAAGATTAAGAAAAGCGATTGCGGTAATTGAGCAAAGCCCCATATTTGGACGGGGTATAATTACGGCATCTGCCGCTGAAGATCCTTATTCAAAATATGATGCTGGGACGGCTACTTTTGGCTTGATAGCGAAATATGGATTATTTTTTGGAATAGTATTTTATATATATCTTTATCGCGGTATAAAAACTTATATATCATATCACCAATACTATATTTCATTTACAAAATTCTTTTTTGCCGCTTTGCTTGTAGGTGGCCTTTCGCAGCCTTTTTTATTTGATAATATAACTATAATTTTGTTTTTCATAGGTTTACTAAATTTTAAAAATATAGTTGTACAGAATAAACGTAAAACGCATGTATTGGTTAACCCAAGAAGGCTATTTTGAAAAATAGAAACCTCCTTATTACCGGCGGAACCGGTTCGTTCGGCCAGGCGGTATTAGAACGTTATTCAAAGTCTGACTTCGGCGAAATCCGAATATTCAGCCGTGATGAGAAGAAGCAGGACGACCTGCGCAAAAAGGTCAATAATCCCAAAGTAAAGTTTTACATTGGGGATGTGCGCGATCAGGCCAGCGTGGAATCAGCGATGGTGGGTGTGGATTATGTTTTCCATGCTGCCGCTCTTAAGCAGGTACCTACCGCTGAATTCTTTCCCTGGGAAGCTTTAAAAACCAACGTCATCGGTGCGCAGAATGTTATTGACGGGGCCATGCGCCATGGCGTGAAAAAGCTTATTGTGCTCAGCACTGATAAGGCTGTCTATCCTATCAACGCAATGGGTATGTCAAAAGCGCTGATGGAAAAGGTTATGATTGCTAAATCGCGTGAGGCCAATCATAAAACAATTCTCTGCGGCACACGCTATGGCAACGTGATGGCCTCACGTGGCTCGGTTATCCCGCTTTTTGTTGAACAGATCAAAGCAGGCCAGCCGATAACGATCACCGATCCCAATATGACCCGCTTCATGATGACGTTGGAAGACGCGGTGGAACTAGTGCTCTACGCGTATGATCATGGTGAGCCGGGTGATATCTTTGTACAAAAGGCGCCGGCTTCTACGATTGAAGACGTGGCCAAAGCCCTGCTGGAGCTTTATGGCGCAAAAAATAAAATAAAGATAATAGGGACAAGGCACGGGGAAAAGCTTTATGAATCGCTGGTCAACAGGGAAGAGATGGTTAAAGCAGTTGACCTTGAGCGTTATTATCGCATACCGGCTGATACACGGGATTTAAACTACAGCCTTTATTTTTCAGAGGGTGAAGATAAAATATCCAAAGTGGAGGAGTACACTTCACACAACACGGAAAGATTAAACCTTGAGCAGACAAAGGATCTTTTGCTAAAGCTAAAGTTTATCCGGGACGACCTGGGAATTAAATAAGGCGTAACTGTAGGTATTTTGATTAAACCGGAAAACAAGTTAATGAAACCAAAGCTTATTGCCGCCGGTACGCATTCCGACGAGCGCGGCAGAATATCTTTTGCCAATGACTTTAATCTCGAGGGTATTTGCCGCTTTTACTTTGTCGAAAATAAAGATGATCAGGTCCTCAGAGCCTGGCAAGGGCATAGAATAGAAAAAAAGTTCTTTTTTCCTGTAATGGGCCGTTTTGTAATTGCCTGGGTTAAGATTGATGATTTTGACAGTCCTGCCCGGGAGCTAAAGGCCGAATTTGAAATCCTTAATGCGCAATCTCCGAAAGTGCTATTTATCCCGCCCGGATATGCCAACGGTATGCGTTCCTTAGAAACAGGCTCTGTTCTTGCCGTCTATTCCGATCTGCAATTAAAACAATCCGCGGATGATACTTACCGTTATCCCGCTGACCAATGGTTTGACTGGTTCCAAAAGTTTCCCGAATAAAAAACAGGTTGATTATAAATGATTAAAGTAGGCGTAACCGGAAGCTCCGGATTTATTGGTACGCACCTCGTAAATTATTTAAAACTAAAAGACAACATAGAAATCGTCCCTTTTAAAAGATCGTATTTTGATAACACAAAGCATCTTTCAGGATTTGTAAAATCATGTGACGCGATTGTTCATCTCGCGGCATTGAATCGACATAACGACCCTGATGAGCTGTATCATACAAATATTTCCCTGGTTAAAAAGCTGATCGATGCCATGGAGGCTGAAAAAGCGCTACCGCACATAATATTTTCCTCTTCCATACAGGAAGAAAGAGATAATCCATACGGGCGATCTAAAAGAGCAGGCAGGGAGTTATTCGCCCGGTGGGCTGAGAAAAATAATGCCCGCTTTTCCGGCATGGTCATTCCAAACGTTTTCGGACCTTTTGGTGCTCCTTTTTATAATTCTGTTGTGGCCACATTTTCATATCAGCTTACCCACAATGAGCAGCCAGTGATTGATAACGATGGCACATTGAGGCTTATATACGTTGGTGAACTTGTGGAAATTATTCATAATCTTATCAAAGATAAAAGAGCCGCCGATATACACACCGTATCACATACCTCCGAAATTACCGTATCGGGCCTGCTGCAAAAGCTAAATGGGTTTAAAGAGTCGTATATGGAGCAGGCTGTTTTTCCGGAAACGAATTCAGCCTTTGATTTAAACCTTTTTAATACATTCAGAAGCTATATAGATCATAAGAGCTTTTTTCCATTTAATTTAACAAAGCATAGTGATGACCGCGGTGTATTTGTCGAAACAGTAAAGGCTCTTGGATGCGGTCAGGTCTCATTTTCCACAACAAAGCCGGGCGTAACACGTGGCAATCATTTTCATACCAGGAAAATAGAACGTTTTGCGGTTCTTAAAGGCCGGGCGCGTATTGAAATGAGAAAGACCGGCACATCGGAAGTTTTATCTTTCGATTTAAACGGTGAACAACCCGCCTTTGTGGATATGCCTATTTGGTACACGCATAATTTAACCAATACCGGAGAAGATGAACTGGTTATGCTGTTCTGGATTAATGAATTTTTTAATCCGCAAGATCCCGATACATTCTATGAAGATGTCTAGTAAAGATTTTCTGAAAGCATGCCCATGGAAAAGATAAAAGTATTAACGTTTGTCGGTACACGCCCGGAGATCATACGTCTCTCGGCGACAATTCGATTACTCGATAAATATGTGAATCATAATCTTGTGCATACCGGCCAGAACTATGATTATGAGCTAAACCAGGTCTTTTTTGAAGATCTTGAACTACGCAAACCGGACCACTTTCTCAACGCCGATGTTACAAGTCTGGGTGCTACCGTTGGGGACATCATAAAAAAATCTGAGAAGGTTTTGAAGGAAGAAAGGCCCGATGCCGTTCTTGTTTTGGGTGATACGAATTCCTGCCTTGCCGCGTACATGGCAAAAAGGATGCATATTCCCATCTACCATATGGAAGCCGGGAACCGCTGTTTTGATTTCAACGTCCCGGAAGAAATTAACCGGCGCGTGATAGATCACCTGGCGGACTTCAATCTTGTTTACACGGAGCACGCCAGGCGTCATTTGCTTTCCGAAGGACTGCCGCACCGGCGTATTTACCTGACCGGATCTCCCATGAAAGAAGTTCTGGAAGCGCATCGCAAGAAAATAGAATCATCGGAAATTTTGAAAAATCTTTCCTTAAAAAAGGGCGATTATTTTATCGTTTCCGCGCATCGCGAAGAAAACGTTGACAACGAAGGCAACCTTCGCAATATCATTGATATACTGAATACGCTGGCCAACAACTACAACTGCAAAGTAATTGTATCTACGCATCCACGTACCCGTAAACGGATGGAAGCACTGCCGGACATGAACCTGAATAAGCGCGTTCAATACATGAAGCCATTTGGCTTTTTTGATTATGTCCATCTACAAATGCATGCTAAATGCAGCATCTCTGATAGCGGTACCATAAGTGAGGAATCAGCCATTTTGAACTTTCCGGCCATCACGCTACGCAATTCCATGGAGCGCCCGGAAGCTCTGGATGCCGGTACAATCGTGCTGACCGGATTTAACAAGGCAGTTGTTTTGGACAGCATCAAGCTGGTTGTGGATCAATTTGCCCAAGCAAGATATGAGAAAATCCCCGAGGAATATGAAATTGAAAATACATCATGGCGTGTGCTCAAGCTGATCCAGGGAACGGCTAAGTTAAGCAACAGGTGGGCCAGCATTAAAAAGACATGAAAAGAGTTGTATTAATTTCCGCGTTTACTTTTGAGAATAGGAATTACGCGGCAATTAACAGAATGATTAATTACGCTATCAGCTTAAAAGCCGAAAATATTGAATTTATATTTACCTCCATATTAGAAAAGAGCTTTTTCACTTTGGACGAGAATTTAGAGCTTAAGAAGCAAGGCACTCTAAAAAATCAATTAAAAGCCAGTTCCAAAATTTACACGCTTTTATTAAAAGATTTCCCTTTTAAAGCAAGTATAAAATATATAAAAGAAATATATCGCGAATTCTCCTATAAAAACGAACAAACGGTCTTTTTGTATTATCCGGGTGGCTTAGCGCTTTATTTTATAAGTATTGGCTACCTAAGGCTTTTAAAAAAGCAAAAAGTATTTTTAGAAAAAAACGAAATGCATGTCGCCGTCAGGCTTAATTATGAGGCACCACATAAGATAATGGATAAAGCCATTTTTTATGTATTGCAGGTTTTGCTTTTGCCAGTTGAGTTTGTTAAGGATATCCTAATGTTCGCTTTTGATGGCGTGATTGCAATTTCAACAAATATTAAAAAACTATATGAGAAATTTGGTTCAAACAGTATAAGAGTTCCTATATTAGCCTTTCCAAAAAGCGCATACATCAAACAGCAACCTCAAAGCTCATACGGAAACAAACATTTCAATATAGGTTTCTTTGGTGCAATCGCTGATAGCAAAGATAGAATATACGATGTTTTAAAGGCTATTTCTGTTAACGATCTATTAAAATCAAAAATAGTTCTAAATTTGTTTGGTAGCTATAATAAATCGACAAAACACAAAATAGGAACAATAATAAACAACTATGCACTAAAAGATAATGTAAACTTAATGGGTAGTGTACCTAATCAAATCGCCTTATCTGAAATGAAAAAATGCGATTTACTGTTATTACTGCGCTCTGATAATATGCAAAATAGATATGGTTTTTCCACCAAACTTGCAGAATACTGCATGACAGGAACGCCCACACTGATAACAGATGTCAGCGATATCCCTATGTACTTTTCTGATAGACAAAACGGTTTTATCCTCAAAAGTATAGATTTAGGCAAGGATTCCATTGCAAAAAAGCTATTAGAGATAATTAGATTGCCGAAAAAAGACCTTGTCAAAATTGGTGATAACGCACGCCAAACGTACAATACTTATTTTGATCCTTATTCATACACTGAGCGCCTGGCTAATTTTTTGTTCTAAAAATGATAAACGTATTATTCATAGTGGATGGTTTGCGTGGCGGAGGAAAAGAAAGACAGCTTGTCGAGATTATCAAAGGCTTGCCCAAAGAAAAATATAGAATTGGGGTTATAACTTTTAACAAAGATGTACACTACAGTAAGCTAGTAAAGAATAGTGTTGCATATTTTTTAGAACTTAGAAAGAGACCAACGCGGCTTGAACCGGTACTGAGTGTTTGGAAACCTATAAGAAGATTTAAACCTGACATAATTCATACCTGGGATATGCTTTCATCGTTTTATGCTTATCTGCCCTCGAAGATTTTAAAAATAAAATTAGTGGACGGATCGGTACGGGACGCAGGTATCGAAAGGGGAATAGAATTTTGGTTAAAAAGCACTTTACTAGCCGGTTCCAGTTTAAATATCAGCAATTCGTTAGCAGGGCTGAAATATTACAATACCACGGGTGAAGTGTTGTACAATGCTATTAACCCCACGCGGTTTTCAAAAAAACTAACTTCAAATCAATTTAATATAATAATGGTCGCGAACTTTTCTGATTATAAAGACCACCAAACTTTTATAAATGCAGCTATCATATTGGTAAAAAATAATGTGGTCGATAATGTATATTTTGCCGGAGAAGGTCCGAATAGGTCAAGGTTTGAGCAATGGGTCAATAATCTCGGCAATTCAATTGCCGCCAGGTTTCATTTTCTGGGCGCTATAAGAAATGTTGAAGAATATTTAGCCAAATGCAGGGTCGGCGTATTATGCTCAACATCTCGCTACAATGAAGGTGTTTCCAATTCAGTTTTGGAATATATGGCAGCCGGTTTAGTCCCAATAGCTACAAATGTTGGTGGTACTCCTGAAATAATAAAGCATAACTTTAATGGTTTTCTTGTAAATGAAAAAGATGATAAAGCCATTGTTGAAATCGTTACAACTGTAAAAAACGATAATAAATTGTCAGAATACATAGTGTCAAACGCAAGAAATACTATTCTTAACAAATTTTCTTATAAAACAAATCTTAAGAAACTGGATAACATTTACACCCGATTATGCGCAGGCAACTAAAAGCACAGTTAAGTAAAGTTAAATTCCTTTTGGGCAATAACCCAAAGGTCGAAAAAACTATAAATTATAAGAAATACATCCCTGCAAATAAAAAAGCTGTTATAACCATAACAGCTGATTTTGAGCTGGCCTGGGCCTGGCGTTATTCAAAAAGCGTAAAAAACCCACTCGAAAGGGCACAAAAAAAAGGGGACATTGAACGAGAGAATATTCCAAAAATTCTGGGGTTATCTAACAAGTTTGAAATTCCAATTACTTGGGCAACTGTAGGACATTTATTTTTAAAGGAATGTTCCAGAGAAAATGGCAAGCCGCATCCCAATCTGCCCCGTTTACCTCACTTTGAAAATAAGCATTGGCGTTATAAAGGTTCAGATTGGTTTGAATACGATCCATGTTCCAGTTATAAAGAAGCACCGGGATGGTATTGCCCCGATTTAATTAGTCAAATACTAAACTCAAAAGTAGGCCATGAAATAGGATGTCATACGTTCTCTCATATTGATTGCCGGGACGGCGTCTGTCATCCGTCAATTTTTGAAGCAGAAATTAAAGAATGTATTACTGAAGCTTCAAAGCTTAACGTGGAATTAAAATCTTTTGTACACCCGGGACATACTATTGGAAACCTTGAAAAGTTAGTGGAATTGGGTTTTTCGTCTTATCAAACAGATATTGAGAATATCCTGGGGTATCCTGTGAAACATCAAAATGGTTTATGGGAATTAAAGCGCACTTATGAGTTTACTTACCGAAAAGAATGGAGCATTAATTACCATATTTATAGGTATAAAAAAATTATTGATAAAGCTTTGTCCACTAATACTGTTTGCAATTTTTGGTTCCACCCTTCTTTTAGTTCGCAGTTTTTAGATAGAATTTTACCGGAAGTTTTTCAGCATATTAATACTATTCGAAAAAAAATACTTCTAACAACAGTCAGCCCTTACATTGATTGGTTGAATAACGGTGTTAAATAATCTTGAAAAGATTAAAAGAGATCCTTTCCTTTTATTAAAAAAGCCATATCTAATGATCTATGTACCAATGTTAGCGATAAGCTTTATAATGAAAAGATGGAATACTAAAGCCGAAATAATATATTTGATAGAGACAAATATTTTAAAACATCAATTATTAAATGTTTCTAATAGACCTGATTATAACTTAACGATTTATACGTCTTTTGAGCAATCTAAACCCATAATAAACAAAAGAATAGAAGAGGAACAATTTTTAGATGAGAGATATTCTTTAGAAGTTAAAAAGAGATTTAATTCTGGAGATACGTTGTATGTTTTAGAATTGAAAAGCCAACCGATTACATTTTTATTTACCTCAACACAAAGTGCTAATATTAACCAAATAAATTTAAAAATTCCTTTAGTTAAAGGGTGTTTTACCGTTTACGATGTTTATACTTTTAAAAATTACCGCAGTAAAGGTTATTATCAGTATTTACTTTCTTGCGTGATTTATGAGCATAAAAAGCTGGGCTTCACGAAATTTTGGCTGTGGCTTATGAAGCACAACCAAATATCTGTTAAGGTTCATGATTTGCTGGGTATAAATCACGTGATCAAGGTGTTTACAGGTTATTATCGTTATGGAATAAAGCATGTAAAGCAAACAACTACGGACTTTTTTTTAGATAAAATAATTGATAAATGAAAGACATTTTACTATTCGGTTTATATGATACTGCTCTTATGACGGCCAAGTGTTTTAATAGGAAAGTTTACAGTATATATGGTATGGACTATAATAAAAACAATAGTGGCTTTTACTCCAGATTTATTAAGTCTGTATCGACTCCAAACCCCAACATTAACGAAAGTGATTGGATAAGATTTGTTTTAGCTTGGTTAAATAAGACTAATAAATTATTTTTCTTGATCCCCACAAGTGATGAATTTGTTCAACTTGCTGCTAAATATTCGAATGAATTATCCACTTATTGTACTTGCATACAGCCTGATTATTCCTCGGTAAGTAAAATCGTTACGCGAGATGTACAGTTTCAAATGGCTAGTGATATTGGCCTAAATGTTCCTTTTTTCGTAAAAGAAAAAAATCAATTGAAGAAAGAATTAGGTAATAATTTAAAGTTTCCCTTAGCAATTAAACCTGTCTATGTGGTGGAATGGAAGCAAGCTATTAAAGAAAAAGTTATTGTCGTTAGAAATAGCGAAGAATTATACAAAAATCTACATAAAGTTGAATCAAAAGGCGTTAATTTTTTAATACAAAACATCATTACTGGTGATAATAATTTTAACTATGAGGTAAACAGTTTACTTTTACCTAATGGTGATGTATTTCAACATACAATAAAAAAGCTGCGCCAATATCCAGATGGATTTGGAACGGCTACGTGCATTGAAACCGTAATACAAAATGAACTTGAAAATAGTGCAAGACTCTTCATTCAAAAATACAATTTAATTGGTTTCTCTAATATTGAGTTTAAATATAATGCATTAGATAAAAAGTTTTATTACATAGAAACAAACATTAGAGTATGGCTCCAAATAAACTTTTCTAAAAATTGTGGTATTAATTTTCCAGCTATCTTGATTGATTATATAAATAATAGTCGTCAAAAGCCAAGAACAAATCTTAAAAATAACGGCAAATGGGTTGATTTTTTTCCCGATTTATTATTTTGGAAAAAATACCACAAAAAATATGGAATTTCTTTGCCAAGGTTTGTCTGGTCATGGTTTCCAATTGCCGCAACAAACTTATTTTCTATTAGCGATCCTTTACCGTTTATTAAAGACTTAAACTTGACTAAAAGACTCTTTCGCATAATTAAAAGAAGCTGAATATGAGATATTTCTTATCAATCGATACATCAGGGAAAAACAAAAAACACTTCTCGTTTCAAAATAAACTAATAAATAAGTACTTAGAAATTGAAAATAAGTACAAACCCGAAAAATATATTAACCTTACGACCCTTCAGTATTATAGAAAAAAGCCTGGGCTTATAGAAAAGAACTGGAATAATCCTTTTTATAATAATGAAAAATATTTTTTATTTGTAGGTGGATCAGTTATTTGGCGTAATGATTATAGACAAAGAGGTATAGTGCCTTGTCCTAGGGAAGTATTCGAAATAATCAATGAGTTTGGAAAGAATCATTATAGAATACTTAAAGGTAACTATTATATCGTTTTGCTAGATAAGAAATCACAAAAAATCTGCTTATATTCATCGCCGATGTTCATGCATCCTTCATTTTTATATTATAAAGACAGACATTTTCTTTTTACTAACTACTTCGATGCTTTTTTTGAATACATTCCATTTAATGTAAACAAACAAGCGTTAGTCGAGGTTAGCCTTTTTGATCATACAATATATAATAAAACTATTATTAATGATATCAAAAGCATTCCAGGCGGCCATGAAATTGTAATAGAAAACGACTCTGTCAAGTTTAATCTTGTATATGACTTTGCGAAGTGGTTTATCTCAAGCCCGTTAAAAAGAAAAGACTCATTAGAGCCAATTAATAGTGCACTAAAAAATTCAATAAATAATTACATATCAAATACTGATGAATTTAATATTTCGTTAACAGGTGGTTTTGATGGTAGGCTAAATTTATCATTAATTGAAAATTCAGATTATTTCAGAATGAGAGCGATTAGTTATGGTATGCCTGGTTCCAGACAAATACAAATACCGCAAAAGATATCTAATGAATTAGGGTTTGAATATTTTCCTGTCTTACTCAATAAATCGTTTGAAAACGTTTATTCACAATTTGGTCTTACTGCAATAAATTTGACGTGTGGAATAACGGGTTTTAATCGGGCTGTTTATCCATATTCTTATAATATTATCAAGGATTATAGCCGTTCCTGTATTTTAGGCCAATGTGATATGATAAGGCCTCTATTTAATAACCCTGCTGGCGTAATTTTTAATAGGTTTTCCAATTCTATATTTTTTAACGATTATAAAACATTTAAGGAGCATTGTCTTGGATTTAAATCAAACACTTATTTTGATAGTTTTCTTTTATCAAATGAGCCTATTGAAGCTATATATACAGAAATAAAGGATAGGTATATTTCAGAGTATTCTTTTCTTCCACCAAAGATTCGTTTTTATTTTTTTCTGTTAAAGGAAAGCTTAATGAAATATTGGCAAACAGAGTTTCATTTGGTCGATTTGTTTGTAGACGACTATGTTACCTTTGCTGATTTAGACTATTTGGAGACACTATTTAACACTGAATACGCAGGAATTTATAAGGGTATTCTTGCCTCAAACCAGCTTGAAAGACGCAGAGGACAAGATCTATATGTAGACTTAATGACATTAAATAATAATGCTTTAAACTATATAATGCTCGATCGTAATTTTATGCCAGGATGGCTTAAGTTTGGGTTTTTAGGTTGGTTAGTTGCTGGCTTTGGGAAATCCTATGGTAAATTTAAGGCAAGAAAAATCAAAAACGACACATTTGATTCCAACAAATGGTCAGAAATTTTTTATAAAGATAACCAAAGCCAAATTACTCAAAGTAGTGAATTATTTAATAATAAAAATATTAAAACAACACTAGAGAAAGGGAAAAGCAGTTCTGATGAAAAATATCGTTTTAATCGAGCTATTTCACTAAAAATATGGCTCGAAAATACTAACTAATGAAAACGGTTGCCCACTTTGTCAGAAAGTCTTCCCAACTCAACTCATCGTTTATACGAAACCAAATATTAAACCATTTAGGTTATAAACCGGTTATCGTATATCTGTATGATTCTGAAGATAAAGATTATCGTTTTTCATATTTTGATGAAAATGATATTCCAATATTGAATCTAAAGATAAAATTTTCTCACAATATTAAAGGTCTGTTTTTTTATACGTTTATTAAAATTATTTCTCAGGATGCTGTCTTAAAAATAAATAACTTTTTAAAAGATAATAAAGTTGATATTGTCCATTTCCATTATGGTTCAGATACTGGCATTTATTATCCTTTTCTTAAACAAACATATTTACCGTCAGTAACATCCTTTTACGGTTATGACGCTTTTTCATTTCCTAAAAAATATTTTGGTATTGGCAGAGTATATTTAAAAAGAAGAGTTTTTTCAACGGTTAATTATGTCTTGGCAATGTCAGTTGAAATGAAAAGAGATTTACTAAAGGCAGGCTGTCCTGATAACTCAGTTATTATTCACTATCATGGTGTTCCAGATTTATTTCCTGGTTTTAGGAAAAACAATTATAAAAATAAAACTCATATTCAACTGCTTATAATCTCTTATTTAGATCCCGTCAAAGGCCACATCTTTCTGCTTAGAGCAATGAGGAGAGCTATAGATATGGGCATGGAGAAACTAAAACTTTCAATATTTGGCGATGGCCACTACAGATATAAGATAGAACAAGAAATTAAGCGTTTAAATTTAAAAAATTATGTAAATTTACACGGTTCTGTACCATATGGTTCATCTGAATTTAAACGAGCATTAAAAAACGCTGATATTTTTATTCACCCCTCAGTGACTACAAAAGAAGACAAGGAAGGCATTCCAGGTGCAATAGTTGAGGCAATGTTTGCTTCATTGCCCGTAATTTCAACATACCATGGTGGCATACCCCATGTAATATTTCATAATGAAACAGGAATCTTGGTTAGGGAATGGGATGTTAATGGCCTTGCAGAGGGGATTATTAAATTAAGTAGTAATGAAAAATTAAGAGCCAAGCTTGGCCGCGGTGCGCGTGAATCAGCACTCAGACATCTTGCTTTGCTAAATAAGCAAGTTGAATTAGAAAAGATATATGATAACATAATCAATAAAGCATATTGGAATAATTAATAATGTGCGGTATCTGCGGTATTATTAATCTAAATAACGACCAAGCTCAAGGATTTAAGGTTAGTCACATGATGAAAAAATTAAAGCATCGTGGGCCTGACGATGAAGGTACGTTTGTGCATTCAAATGTGGCTTTGGGTTTTGTTAGATTAAGCATATTGGATTTATCATCTTCCGGCCACCAGCCTATGTTTGATGATGACGGAAGGTTTCTGATTATACACAACGGAGAGGTCTACAACTACCTTGAACTACGCAGGGAATTAGAAAGCTATGGCTACACCTTTCACTCAAATACAGATACCGAAGTTATCTTAAAATCCTATCTTAAGTGGGGTGAAGCTTGTTTGAGTAGATTCAATGGAATGTGGGCTTTTTGCATTTTCGATACCCACACCAAAAATCTTTTTATTTCAAGGGATCGTTTCGGAATCAAGCCTTTGTATTATTATCGCGATGATAAAAGACTTATTTTTGCATCTGAGTTACCGCCAATTTTGTCCATTCTGGATACTAAACCAAAACCAAACAATCAGGCCATATTTGACTACCTGGTTTTTAATCGCACCGACCAAACTGAAGATACGTTCTTTGAGGGAATTAAAAAGCTTCAGCATGGCCACAAAATCGTAATAGCGAACGACGGCTCTTCGGAACCGACAATTCAATTTGAAAAGTGGTACGATTTAAAAAGCAGGGTTGAAGCATCTTCGCCTTTTGTTGATGCGGCAGAATACAAAACCCTATTTAGTTCAGCCGTTGCTCTAAGATTGCGCAGTGACGTTCCCGTTGGCGTTTGTCTCAGCGGTGGTTTGGACTCATCATCCATAGTATCTGTGCTGCTGAAAGATTTTAAAAAGCATGATTTAAATACATTCTCTGCTGTTTATGGTGCCGGGAAAACGGGGGATGAATCCAGCTTTATTAAAACATACAGTAATTCATTGAACAATATGTTTTTTACAACCCCGGATGCACATTCACTTTTTGAGGATTTGCCACAATTCGTTGCCGCGCACGGGGAACCAATACCAAGTACCGCCCCTTACGCGCAATTCAAGGTTATGGAATTAGCAAGCAAAAACGTTGTGGTGACACTTGATGGTCAAGGAGCAGACGAGCAGCTTGGCGGCTACCACTATTTCTTTGGCTACTACTATAAAGATCTGTTAAAACAATTAAAACTTTGGACTCTATTAATTGAAGTATTTAAATATTTGAGCCTTCATAAAGATACTTACGGCCTAAAATCTTTTGCTTATTTTATGATGCCTTCAAAATTAAAAACGGCTGCAAGAGTCGGGGAAAAGGGATATTTGTATAAGAGCTTCGCTGAAAATTATTCTTCTAACAATACAATAGCGGGGCATTTATATGACTCTGATTCTCTTACAAAATCTTTAATGGATCATTTTGAATACAAACTTGAGCATCTTCTTAAATGGGAAGATCGAAACTCAATGTACTTTTCCCTGGAATCCCGTGTCCCGTTTTTGGATTATCGTCTTGTTGAAAGGACACTGGCATGTGACAGTCATAAAATTATTAACAATGGCTGGACAAAGCATATTCTTCGCGAAGCTATGCGTGGTATTTTGCCGGAAGAAATAAGGCTGAGAAAAGACAAGATCGGTTTTATGACACCGGAAGATGAATGGTTCAGAGAAGATATTTTTAAAAACTTTATCTCAAATATATTGGAATCCGACTCATTTAAGAGCCGCGAAATCATAGATAATAAAGTAGCCAAACGTCTTTATGAAAAGCACCTTAATAAGAAGCATCAAATTTCCAAGGAAATATGGAAATGGATTCATCTAGAACTATGGTTCAGGGAATTCATTGATTAAAAAATACAATGAGTTCAAATTACCTCAACTATTATTTTAGTAAATGAAGATTATTACTGACATTTCAAAAATAGAATTAGAACATCTTAAAGTATATCTCGAAGGTCATCCAAATTATAACTATTTTCAGTCAGTGGATGCTTATTATTTTTATAATAGTTTAGATAACTATACGCCGCTTATAATAATATGTATTGAAAATAACAATATCGTTGGCAGTCTTTTAGGCATAGTTACTAAAGAAGGTTCAGGTCCTCTTGGTCTTTTATCAAGGAGATGTATAATTTTTGGAGGTCCTCTCGTAAAGGAGGATCGTAATGATGTTGCATATGCAATTTTAAAATCGTTTAACAGCCTTGCTTCCACCCGTGCGATCTATTCCCAATTTCGAAATCTGCACGATATGTCAAATATCCAAGATGCTTTTCAAAAGAACGGTTGGATTTATGAAGATCATTTAAATATTCATGTTGATCTTGCCCAGAGCGAGGACACTCTTTGGAAAGAGGTTCATTCTAAACGCCGGAATGAAATTAGACGTGCAAAAAAACAAGGAACAACTTTTGCTGTCTCCGGCCTCAAAGAAGACATTAAACCTACCTATGATATTTTAAGGGAAGTTTACGGTAGAGCTAAGTTGCCCTTACCCGCTTTATCGTATTTTGAAAAGGCTTTTGATATTTTTGGCCCGAGACATTTCAAAATTTTTAAAGCAATATATAAAGATAAAATAATAGGTACTTTATATGCCTTGTGTTTTAAAAAAACAATCTATGATTGGTATGCCGGAAGCTATCAGGAATATTATAATAAATACCCGAATGATTTGATCCCTTGGGAAGTGTTTTTGTGGGGCAAAGCAAACGGCTATATAAGATTTGATTTTGGTGGCGCCGGAAAACCGGGAGTGCCTTATGGAGTCAGAGACTATAAAAAGAAATTTGGTGGTATCTTTGTAAATTTTGGTAGATATGAGAAAATTCATAAACCTTTACTTTTTAAAGCCGCCAGTTTTGGTTTTAAGTTATATCAAAAACTCAAATAGAACTTAATGAATTTTCTGATCGATATCGGCCATCCAGCTCATGTTCATTTATTTCGGAATCTTTACTTTGATTTAACTGGTGCAGGTAATTCCGTTTTTGTATCTGTAAAAAATAATCTTAATTCTGCAATAGAATTGCTTTCTTTTTATCAAATTCCATTTACACTCATTGGCACGAAGTCGGATAATTTGTTATTGAAAGCCTTTCGTCAAGTAAAATACGATTTACAAATTGCGGCATTAGTACGTCGCCATAGTATCAATATTGGAATTGGCTCCTCCATCAATCTAGCACATACTTCAAAAGTTTCTAAAATGAAATCGTTAATTTTAGATGATGATGACGATGCAGTCGAGCCGTTGTTTGCTAAATTTGCCCACCCTTTTTCGGATGTCCTTTTGTCTCCAGACGTCTTAAGGAACAAAAGACAAAAAAAGGACACGCTTTATTATCCTGGTTATCACGAACTTGCCTACCTTCATCCCAACCGCTTTGAGGCTGATGAAAACGTTTTGTTTGAAGCGGGTTTGCAAAAAGGTGAGCCTTACTTTGTTTTGCGGTTTAATTCATTTAAAGCCCATCATGACGTAGGCGCATCTGGGTTATCATTAGAAAACAAGCGTAAACTTATTACCTTATTAAAGCCGCATGGCAAGATATTTATTACAACTGAAAGCAAGATTGATGAGGAATTCAAAGAGTATCAAATTAAGATTCCCTCACATAAGATTCATTCATTTTTGAGTTTTGCAAAAATGTTTATTGGCGATAGCCAAACAATGACATCGGAAGCCGCGGTTTTAGGGGTACCTTCAATTAGGTGTAATTCATTTGTAGAACAAATCTCCTACTTGGAGGAACAAGAACATAAATATGGATTGACCTTCGGCTTTAAACCTAATAATACAAATGCAATGTTCGCGAAAATAGAAAGCCTTTTAAGCACAAAAGATCTGGCTAAACAATGGAAAGAGCGTCGCGCAGCATTATTAGCTGACAAAATAGATGTAACCGCCTTTTTAGTTTGGTTTGTAGAGAACTATCCTGATAGCGTTAAAATCATGAAAGAGAATCCTAACTATCAGGAAAAATTTAAATAATATTTAATCTATAATTCTAAAATGGACTTTACCCTCACTGCCTACAAAAACCTGCTGCTGGCGCTGAAAGAGCAGGGCTATACCTTTAAAACATTCCTGGCTTTTAACGATGTCTCTGCCGAAAAGTACGCGATAATGCGTCACGACGTGGACAAGCTGCCGCAAAACGCGCTGAGGATGGCGCAGCTGGAAAAAGAGCAGGGTGTTGCCGCCAGCTATTACTTCCGCGCTATTCCCGGCGTCTTCGATAAAGAGATCATCAAAAAGATTGCCGATCTGGGGCATGAGATAGGCTACCACTACGAAGACCTGGCCCTGGCCAAAGGCGATAAACAAGAAGCCATCGAAAAGTTTAAGCAAAACCTGCAGGCCTTTCGTGAAATTTACCCCGTTAAAACGATATGCATGCACGGCAGTCCACTCTCCCGTATTGACAACCGCGAGATCTGGTCCGCCTACAACTACCGCGATTACGGCATCCAATTCGAACCCTACTACGATGTCGACTACAGCGATGTCTACTACCTTACCGATACCGGCCGCAAATGGAACAACCAAAGCGCCAACGTCCGCGACAGGCTGCTGCCCGCATCCGGAAAAACCCTACTAAACGATCGCATCGATCCCGGCATCCGCAGCACACAGGATATAATTTCCGCCTGCAAAGCGGGCACCCTTCCACAAAAGATCATCATCAACACACACCCCCAGCGCTGGTTCGAACCAGGCTTCGGCTGGGCCAGGGAGCTGGTCTTGCAGAACGTTAAGAACGTCATCAAAAGCGCTTTGAAGAAGTTACGGGGTGACGGAGTGACGAGGTAACAGAGTGCCTCGAGCGTCATGCTGAATTCATTTCAGCATCTTCTTCACAGCACGGGGAAGAGATTCTGAAACGAGTTCAGAATGACGAAGCGGAAGAAAGTGATGAAGTGATGATGTGACGAAGAAATAATGTTATAAGTAAAGCAATACTCGCGCTATTGTCATTTCGAACGAATGTGAGAAATCCCGACAGCAGACGCATCCTGGATTTCTCACCCTGCCGGGCTTCGAAATGACAGGTTTTCTCATTACCTTAGGCAAGCCTGTCCCGATTCTATCGGGGGGAAGGATGCCCTTCAGGGCAGGATGGGTTCTCTCCGTCACCCGGTTACCCCGTTACCCCGTAACCCTTTCTTCGTCACCCCGTTACCCCGTAACCTCTTCAGGACGTCATGCTGAATTCATTTCAGGATCTTCTTCACAGCACGGGGGAGAGATTCTGAAACGAGTTCAGAATGACGAAGTGGTCCGTTCCTTCCCTTAGGTTAAGGGAAGGATGCCCTTCAGGGCAGGATGGGTTCTCTTCCTCGTCACCCGGTTACCCCGTCACTTCTTCTCACTTCCGCCGCTCCATAACTTTCCGTGTCCAAAAAAACTAAAGTTATTTCAAGCTATATCGATACAATTATTGCGAAATATTATTAGATTGGCGACTCCTTTATATGAAAACAAGCAGTATCAAGCGCATTGTGAGTCCTTTTAATACGCCGGAACAAGAAAATAATCTTACAATAACGGTAACACCCAGGGCACGAGAAGGTACAAGGGCCATTGCTCTTTTATTTGTACTCAACCTTATCCTGGTCAACGCCTCCTATCTGCTGCTTAACTACTTTAAGCGCGGTACCTTTGTCATGTCACCGGATTATGTCAATTTGCTGATTGGCTTTAATACCGTTTGGCTGGCCAACTCCTTCATATTTAAGAAATTCGATATCCGTTCTTATCCCAACTACAAGAACCTTTTTCTCACTGTTGCCAAATCAAACCTGGTATTGTTATACCTTGTTTCGATTGTTATCGTAATTGCCGGATTTTATGAGTACTCGCGTTTGCATGTGTTCGGGACTGTATTGCTGCTTGCGGCGGGGGAGTGGGCGCTTTATTCGGTTTTCTACCACACGCGCGGCCGGGCCATTTATGAAAGCCGTCATGGCAGTGAAAACCTGCCGCTGCGCTATGTCAATTTTTCCTTTAAGCTGTTCGCTGCCGATCTCTTTCTGCTGATCGGATCCTTCTTTCTTGTCAACTATTTCAAGCGTGATGCTTTTGCGCTTAACCCGGATTATGAACAGCTGTTGCTGCTGGTTTTCGGCGTCTGGCTGATCACTTCGCTTCTGACGCGTAAATTTGATCGCCAGGATTTCCGCAACATCTGGTATGCCGGCGCGCCCTTCATAAAAGCGGCTGTGTTAATGGCGGCCATCAGTGCCATGCTTGTTTTTGCTTTCCGATTGTTTGAATTCTCGCGTTTACAGTTGTTCGGCACATTTGTGCTGCTGCTGGCGCTTGAAACCGTGGCCTTTATGCCGCTCTTTATGCGCCGCCTTAACAAACCGTCCAACGGCGGCGATGTGGAAGAAGTGGAAGCTGTTAAGGCCATTTTGCGCCAGGAATTGCTGCCTTTGGAAACGGAGCAGCTCAAAGCGCAGTTCGCTCATGATTTCAGGGAAGTACGTCAAAAGCTGCATGACCACTATCTCAAGTCCGATCCCAAGCTTTTTGACATGCTCGACCGCCATCTTGATCTGCGTGACCACGATGAGCGCCAGACAGTGGTACTGAATACGCACACCATGTACAACATTGAGGTAATCGGGAACCACACGCTCAGCCTTATCGCCAACCTGCAGAAAGTCAATGGCTTCCGCTGGCTTAACCGCTACTTCCTGGAAGTGCATAAGAAGATTTACAACGGCGGATACTTTATCGGTCGCGCCCACACCATAGAAACGCACAAAAAGTTCATCTACCGCAAGTATCCCAAATTCATCGCCCGTGTGATTTACCCGCTCGACTTCACCTGGCACCGTATATTCCCCAAGATGCCGGTGCTCAAGCACGTCTATTTTTTCATCACCCGCGGACGCAATCGCGTGCTCTCCAAAGCGGAGATATTGGGCCGCCTGTCGTTCTGCGGCTTTAAGATTGTTGCCACCGAGGTCTTCAACGAAAACCTCTATTTTGTTGCCCAACGGCGCAAAACACCGTCGCTGGACAGGAACCCATCCTATGGCCCCACCATTAAACTGCGCCGCGTGGGCCTGGATGGAAAGATCGTCTATATCCACAAGCTGCGTACCATGCACCCCTACTCGGAATACCTGCAGGATTACATCTACGAGCAGAACAAGCTCAATGAAACCGGCAAATTTCTCAATGATTTCCGCCTGACGGAGTGGGGCAGCCTGTTCCGCAAATTCTGGATTGACGAGCTGCCGCAGCTGGTTAATTACTTCCGTGGCGAAATCAACCTGGTTGGTGTGCGCGCCCTCAGCGAACACTATTTCAGCCTTTACCCGGAAGATGTACGCGCCCTGCGTACGCAATTTAAGCCGGGGCTGGTGCCTCCCTATTACGCCGACATGCCCAAGAGCTTCGATGAAATCGTGGAATCGGAGCGCCGCTATCTCCTCGCCAAAAAAACACATCCCCTTACCACAGATGTCAAATACTTCTTCAAAGCCATGAAGAACATCTTCTTCAACAACGCCCGGAGTATGTAGGAAGAGGTTACGGGGTAACCGGGTAACGGGGTGACATCACAGCACCGTCATTCTGAACTCGTTTCAGCATCTATATTTTGTCCCGTGCCGGAGATCCTGAAATAAATTCAGGATGACGTAATAGGGGGCGCAAACCCCACATCGTCATTCTGAACTCGTTTCAGAATCCATGCTCACTTTCATTGAAAGCGATTTTAAAATAGATTCAGTAAAGCCAAAACATAACCCAAATATGCGATGCCAACACATAACAGTTATGTTTATATCATGAGCAATAAATCCAGATCAACATTTTACATAGGCGTCACGAATGACCTAACGAGGCGTGTTGCTGAACATAAAGAAGGCCTGGGCTCCCATTTTGTAAAAAAATACCACCTTCAAGACTTAATATATTATGAGCATTTTTCCGACATTAATTATGCTATTTTGAGGGAGAAGCAATTAAAAAATTGGCGTCGACAATGGAAGATTAATCTTATAAAACAAATGAATCCTCAATTAAAGGATTTAAGTAACGACCTTTTATAGCGATATTACTACAGTTAATGCCATACTATCTAGTCAACGTCATCCTGAATTTATTTCAGGATCTTCTTCATGGGACGTCGGAGAGATTCTGAAACGAGTTCAGAATGACGTGTTTTTCATTCAGAATGTCAAAAATACTTTAAGATTAGATAGCGGGTTTACTTCATTTAAAATTAAATCACTAAAAAATAAAAATGCCAAATAAAAATACATTGTTACTTCATCACTCCATAACATCATCACTTCATTACTTCATCACTTTATCACTGCTCCTCATCGCGCCGCTCCCCGCGCAGCTTACTTCCGCAACCGACGGCATATACAGCCGCTATGCGGAGTACAAAATAAACGCCGGCGAATATAATCCCGGTTTTGTGCTGGCGCAGCCTTATGAATATGATAAAGATTTTGTGAAAGCCGAGCCTCGCTTGGGGCGTTTTTTGCCGACGGGGCTGATCATGAAGGATTCAACGGAGCAGGTGATAGCCGGAAGCTTGCGGGGCCTTAACCATTTCCGCCAAAGCGATGAAAGCGGCCTTCACCGCTTCCGCGTGGACGGGACGGTGTACTATTCCGCGCCGCACATAACTCTTGCCAACCGCACCACCGTGGATCGTGATTACCGCCGCGACCCAAAGTTTGCCGGCGACCTGTCGGAGTCATCCGATTGGTTGTACGGCCGTGTGAATGAAGCCTACATGCGGCTCAACTTTGGCGCTTTCGATTTCTTTGTTGGTCGGACAAAGCGCAACTGGGGGCCGCCCGGAGAGCATAGCCTGATCCTCTCCGACTGGGCCTACAGCTACGACCACTTTCTGTTTACCTACACCTGGAAAAAATTGCGCTTGTCGGTCATCTTTGCCCGGCTGGAGCAACTGGACGCCCTTTTTGACAAAGAGCCGGACACCTTGTTTGAAGACGCCAACAAGTTCCTTACCGGCCACCGCCTGGATATCGCCTTTAGTGAGAATTTCCAGATGGCCTTTACGGAAATGGCCGTTTACGGTGGCGTGGAACGCGATTTCGAGCCCTCTTTCCTTAACCCGATGACCTTTTATTACCCGCTGCAACGCAACGATCAACTGCAGATGAACGGTTCCTGGGCACTTGATGTTTTTTACAAACCGGCACGACGGATCACGCTTTATGGCCAGTTCCTGCTGGATGACATCATCGTTAACAACGATCCCGGCGTGGATGACCGCGCCCGCCTGCCGGACCGCCTGGCGCTTATGACATCACTGCGCAGCGGCGATCTGCTTATGGAAGGCTTGAACACGGCGCTTACCTACGTCCGCGTCTGGAATCGCACCTATCAGTCACGGCGCACGTGGGAGAATTACCATTACCGCGAATTGGGCCTGGGTTACCCGGTGGCCTCCAGCGAAGAGATCAAGCTAAAAATGGAATATTGGGGATTGTTTCCGCTGATCATTGCAAACAAAACGGTTTACGGGCGCTATGGTTCGGTGCAGTTAACCGATCTGTTCCCGACGGAGCACGAGCCGTTTCCCATAAAGCCGGTGCAATCCAATTTTTTGAATGACCTGGAAATGCAGTATTATTTCAACAACTGGCTGGAGGCGCAGCTTAAAGTGCGCTATGTGGAGAAGCCCGGCCACTATCTCAACCGCATTGAAAAAGGGCAGGGCTGGATATTTTCAGGAGGTGTCACCTTCTTTTTGGCCACGTGGTAGCCACCGGCGATGTAAACAATCTCACCTAAAAATTTATGGAAAGTGTTAACAGCGCGGTACCGTCTTTAAAGGTCACCCCCGGAGTGGGCGTGGCCTTTTTTGATTTTATGAACTCCCTGCTTTTTTGGGCCACAAAATAGCCCCACAGCCAGCCGCCGATCACATCCGATGCCCAGTGCTGGTCGCGGTAGATACGTGCCGTGCCGGTGAGCAGCGCCGCGCCATAGCACAAAGCCTTCCAGGCACCGGCATCATACACATCGGCAAAAGAGGCGGAGACAGCCATGGTAACCGTGGCGTGGCCTGACATAAAAGCCCTGCGCGATTCCTTAAAGCGGAACGGCGTGTAATGATGTGCTCCTTTGCCCGCGTGAGGCCTGGCACGCCCCACAGCGTCTTTTATGGCGACGTTGATTACTGTCGAAACCAATGCGGATAGAATCGCTGTTTCGCTGGCATCTTTCCATCGCTGATTGTCCGCCAGTGCACTAATGCCATAGATGCCTAATAGCCCGGCCGCGGTTATTTCCCTTTGCCCGTAATAGCGGTCGATGACCATAATATCATCGAATGTTTTATTGTTAATGGAAGCAACTTCCTTACGGATGCTGTTATCCAGAAGAAAGGATGCCGCCAACAGAAAAGCCCCGCCACGGTAAACCTTCTCCGCCGGGTCTTCCTTTTCTTCAAGCCCCGGGAAAACCGCATCCTGCGCCTGCGCAGTAGCGGCAAAAAGCAAAGTGACAAGGATAAGTGTATATGTCTTTTTCATTTTGTTTGTCAGATGATTTTTTTGCTGCGATTAATTCCGTCATGCTGAACCACCCATCTCGTCATTCTGAACTCGTTTCAGAATCTCTGCTCCGTGCTGTCTCTCCCGCGCCCCATGTCAGAGATGCTAAGGGAAGGAACGGACCGCTTCGTCATTCTGAACTCGTTTCAGAATCTCTCCCCCGTGCTGTGAAGAAGATCCTGAAATGAATTCAGGATGACGTTCTAAGGAGGTTACGGAGTGACCGGGTAACCGCGTGACGAGAAGGAAAACCCTTCCTGCCCTGAAGGGCATCCTTCCCTTAGTTTAAGGGAAGGAGGGGAATGGTATGTCATTTTCTGTAAATGTTAAGTAATTCGGGATGCGTCTGTTGCCTTGATTTCTCACCCGGCGGTTGCCGAATTCGAAATGACAATAGCGCGGGCATTGCTGGCCACTTCGTCATTCTGAACTTGTTTCAGAATCTCTGCCCCGCGCTATGAAGAAGATGCTGAAATGAATTCAGCATGACGTGTCGGGCTCCTTCATCACTCCGTCACCTCGTCATTTCGTAACTTCTTAACCCGTCACTCCGTCACCCCGTTACCCGGTAACCTCTTCTTCTCCCCGTCACCTACCCGAAGCACTTTCCCTGCAAGCAGCTGCATACTCAACCAGCGCGCGGCCATGAACAGCAGCATCGCCAGCCACAGGCCGTGGTTGCCCAGCCACCATTTTCCCACGTAGAACATCGGCAGAAAAACAGCAAACGTTGAAAAAAGCATCGTATCACGCATGGCACGCGACGCCGTGGCCCCGATAAAAATGCCGTCCCAGATGTAGCAGAAGCTGTTTACCGTCGGCGCGACGACAGTCCAGGTAAAGAAACTCATAGCCAGCAACACAAGGTTTTCTTTGTCTGTAAAAAGCCACAGAATGTTTTCTCCCAGCAGGCCATATACTGCCGAAAAAAGGAGTCCCAGCCCAACGCCCCAGGCAAAGATATACTTAACCATGCGCCGCAGGCCGCTCTCGTCATTGGCGCCGTAATAGCGTCCCACAAGGCTTTCGGCGGCAAAGGCAAAACCGTCGATGCCATAGGAAAAGACCATCCACAACTGCAGCAGGATCGTATTCACCGCCAGGATATCTTCACCCAGTTCCGCGGACTTGGCCGTGAAGAAGGAAAACGCAAAAATAAGGCACAAGGTGCGGATAAAGATGTCACGGTTTACATTAAAAAAGCGTTTGATTTCGTCCACGTTGCGCAGGGCCTGTTTGCGGATCGCCTGCAGCATGGCTCGGTAACGGCGGGCAAACAACAGCAGGGCGCCTGCCAGGCCGAGATACTGCGCCAGCACCGTTCCCAGCGCTATGCCGTCGGAATGCATCGAAAATACTTTTACAAAAAGCAGGTTAAAGCCGATGTTGGCCGCGTTTACCAGCACGGTTAAATAGAGCGGATAGCGCGCGTTCTGCATACCCAGGAACCAGCCGTGGAAAGCATACAGGCTAAGAGTGGCCGGTGCGGCGTAAATGCGAATGTAAAAATAGGAAGCGGCGTATTTTTCCACATCGGCGCTGGCATCCACAAGCCAGAAACTGAACCAGGCGATGGGCACCTGCAACAGCCAGAGCAGCAACGCGCCGCCAACGGCAACAATCAATGCGCGCAGCAATATGTGTATCGATTCGGCATCACCTTTGCGCCCAAAGGCCTGCGCGGTAAGCCCCGTTGTGCCCATGCGCAGAAAGCCAAAACCCCAGTAGACAAAATTGAAGATCATTCCGCCAATGGCCAGCGCTCCGATGTAGTGAATGCCGTCCAGGTGCCCGACCAGAGCTGTGTCCACCACGCCCAACAGGGGAATAGCCAGGTTGCTGATAATATTGGGAATCGCCAAGCGAAGGATCTGCCTGTTCATCTGCCAAGCTTAATAAGGTGACAAATAAGATGAAAGCAGGGGAGAATAGCTGGATTGAAGAATTGATGAATTGTTGAATTGATGAATTTAGGAGGAAGCGTGTGTTTTACATTCCGGTCCGCATACAACTTTTGGCCGGCTTTGCCGTAAGCCAGTGCATGTCGTTTTCATTATGGTTCAGAAATAACGTTACGGATCGCGCAAACGCCCCCTTGCGCCGCCAGATAGCAGAGATGATCCCGGAGGGCAGCAGCGTTTTGGAGATTGGTTGTGCCAACGGACGCTTGCTTGCTGATCTGTCAGGCAAAATATCGCAGGGAATGGGCATAGATCGCGATAACGAAGCCATCCGCTGGGCACAAAGCAAATACGGGCAAAACAATGGTTGCAAGATTCAATTCATCTGCTCCGATGCCGCTGACCTTGCTACTCATCTTAATTTCAAGCCCGATGTTGGAATCGCCGCGCTCTGTCTCCACGAGATGCCACGCAGTCATGCGGCATCTTTGCTGAAAAAGCTTTCAGGATTAACCAGCGTTTTGCTGCTGGCCGATCTTTTCGAAAGCGCCTCTTTAATACCAAAGGCGGCCTTGCATGCTGATGAAATGATTGCCGGACATTACCGCCGGTTTTTGGATTACAGGCGTCACGGTGGTATGCCGGGATTGCTAAACGCTGCCGGGATCAATAGCTGGCAGACTCTCGATACTTTTAATCCGTCTATCCGCATTTGGAGCGTGGAGTTTTAGCGCTAATCCGCATGATGAGTTTTCTGTTAAACTACTTTTTCAATTATTAAAAATTCTGTTAACTGTTTGTGAACATCAGACCGCATTCTTAAGGCAGTCCATTAAACAAACCTTAGGAGGTATGATGAGATATTTAAGATTAAGCGGTCTTGTTGCACTTATTTTTCTGTTTGCCGCTTGTAACGAACAGCCGGTCGTCTCACCGGAAGAGAATGCCGAAGAGACGCGCAGAGCGTTTAAAGGCAACGCATCGATTGATGACCATGATGACGCAATGGCTGAATTCGAGATTACGATTTATAATTTAACACCGGCAACAGGCCCGGGCGCAAGCCAGCCTTTCTCACCGCCGGTTTTAGCCAATCACACGCCGGGTTTCCGCATTTTTAATTTAGGCGGCTTTGCCTCGGATGAGCTGGCACAGATTGCCGAAGACGCCGTGAACGGCCCGATGGTTGAGTCACTGCAGGAAAATCCGCAGGTGCGCGAGGTCGTTGTAGGTGATGGCGTTATCCTGCCGGGCCAGTCGGCAACGGTAAAGATTTCGGCCAATCGCCTGTATCGCAAGGTTTCCGCCGTGTGGATGCTGGTAAATACCAACGACGCTTTCAGTGCGGTAAACAGCATTCCTTTGCCGCCGGTTGGTTCCAAAACACTCTATGTAAAAGCATATGACGCCGGCAGTGAAGCGAATACGGAAATGACCGAGCATATCCCTGGTCCCTGTTGCGGTAATCCTCTCGTGCGCGTTCCGACCAAAGAGCGTATTCATTTCCATTCCGGTATTGAAGGCACCGGCGACCTTGATCCCGCTTTGTATGACTGGGATGGTAATGTTGCAAAAATCGTTATAACACGCGTCAACTAACCATTACTCTTTTCCCCGTCCGTTGGGCGGGGATTTTTTTATTTTGGATCAAAAATGAGTATAATGAATCATCACCTTTCACTAACCACAAAGCGAAGCATGAACTCATTGCAAAAAGCGTTGATCATCGAAGACGACAAAAAGATCGTTGATATCGTTGAAATTAATCTGCGTGACCTGGGCCTGTCGCTGGATAAGGCCTATGATGGGTTAAGCGGTTTGCAGAAGGCGCTCGACGGTGAATATGCCGTTATCATCCTGGACTTGATGCTGCCGCACATGGATGGGATCGAAATATGCCGCAAACTGCGTGAGCGCGAAATCAGCTCACCGATCCTTATGTTGACGGCCAAGAACGAAGAAATTGACAAGGTGCTGGGCCTGGAAGTGGGAGCCGATGATTATATCACCAAGCCCTTTGGCGTGCGTGAATTCGTCGCCCGCGTCAAGTCGATTATCCGCCGGATTGAAATAGACAAGGAGATCATGGAGAAAAACGATGACCGCAGAATACTGGATTACGGCAATCTGCGCATCGATTTTGACAAGCATATGGTCTATGTAAACGGCGGGCCCGTTGAGCTGACCGCCAAAGAGTTTGAATTGCTCACGCTGTTTGCCAAACACCCCGGACACACCTACAGCCGCGAACGGCTGCTGGAATTGATCTGGGGCTACCAGTATAACGGCTACGAGCATACTGTCAATTCTCACATCAACCGTTTACGCAACAAAATAGAAGAAGACCCCGCCAACCCCCGCTTTATCCGAACGCTGTGGGGCGTAGGGTACCGTTTCGAGGCTTAAATGAAAAAATTTTTCAGATCGTTTTACGGCAAGCTGTCGCTGGTATTTTTACTGCTGCTTCTGCTCACCGGCGCGGCGCAACTCTACATCACGGTGGAATCGTGGACGCAGTACCACCACGAGGCCGACCAGAAACTGAACCAGCGTCTGGCGCGTGATCTCGTTCCGGACTTTAAACCCCTTGTGGGCGATACGCTGGATATGCCGGAAATAGAGCATATGATGCATTACCTGATGGTGATGAATCCCAAAATCGAGATCTATCTTCTGGACAGCACGGGAGAGATCATGGCCTTTTTTGCCGAACCGGGCAAGGAGGTTAAGCTGGAAAGCCTGGAGCTGGAGCCGATTAAGCGCTTTATCAGCGAGCAGGGGCAAACACCCATACTGGCGGTCGATCCGCGTAACCCGAAACGACATAAACCATTCAGCGCCGCACCTATCGACATTGGTGATGAGCAGGGCTATTTGTTTGTCATTATAGGGTCGCAGGATTATGATACGGCCATCGCCGCGCTTGAAGATAGTTATCTTGGAACAGCGCTCTTAAAAGGCCTGGTGATTGTATTGCTTTTCACCGGCGTTCTGGGTCTTTTCCTGTTTGCCTTTCTCACGCGGCGTGTGCGGGTGATGAACGATATGGTTAAAAGCTTCGAAAAGGGCGAATACGACAAACGTATCCCCGTTCATTCACATGATGAGCTGGGAAGCCTGGCCCAAACGATCAACACAATGGCGGCTAAAATTGAAGCAAACATCCATACTTTGCAGGAAACGGACCGCCTGAGACGTGAACTGATCGCCAACGTTTCCCACGATCTGCGCAGCCCCCTGGCCTCCATCCGCGGTTACCTGGAAACCATGCAGATCCGCAACGGCCAGCTCAGTGAAGAAGAACGGGCGCGCTACATAGATTCCGCGCTGGAAACGGCGTCCGGGCTGGAAAACCTTGTAGAACAGCTTTTTGAACTTTCCAAGATGGATGCCTGCCAGGTACAGGCTGAAAAAGAGCCTTTCATCCTCGGTGATCTGCTCTATGATGTAGCCCGCAAATATGAGCCGCAGCTCGAGAATAAAAACCTGCGCATGAAAGTGACGGTTGAAGAAGGCCTGCCACAGGCCCACGCCGATATCGCCTTGATGGAACGCGTTCTCAGCAACTTGCTGGACAACGCCATACGCTACACACCGGCCGGTGGCGAAATAAGACTTAAAGCAGCGCAAAGTGACGATACACTAAAAGTTACCGTAGAAGACACCGGCGAAGGCATTGGCGAAGATGATCAGAAGCGTATTTTTGATCGTTTTTACCGCGCTGAAAAGAGCCGTTCTGCCGCCACCGGGGGCGCGGGACTGGGACTTTCCATTGTTAAGAAAATCCTGGACCTGCACGACAGTGATATTCACGTGGAAAGCGCTAAAGGCAAAGGGACGTTTTTTACATTTGACGTACATGCCTACAAACCGGTTCACCAAAAGCAGCTGGCATCATAGGTGCCGACCGTAAAAGGTTCTTCAGTTTTAAAACATATAAGCAATGCTTATAGATAGGTAATTAGATTTGGTGTGCGCGGATTGCCTTGTGGACATCTCAACTTTGAAGTTATGCTCATTGATCAAATCTGCTAAACGGGAATATGTCCACTCGAACCCGGCAATAGTCATTAGTACGCCAACACCAAAAATAAAATCGTTTCTAATTTCCGTTTCTCCACCCAAAAGATTTAAATCAACCTGAGAAAACGCAATGACAATGCCTCCGAATTTCGTTGCTTCAGGTAGCAGGCCTTTCTTCCAATCACCGGCATATAAAAATCCTAGTGTCGGAACAAATGTTTCAAGAATATAAGCTCCATATAGACTCTTTTTCTGTAGTTCGATGCTGGTTGTATAGGTTGAATCGTAGGGAACAGCGTTCAGCTTCGCTAACGGTTGAGCACTGGATAAAAAAACAATAAACATTATTAGAATAACAGGCTTTAACATGGCGTCTCTCATATTTACGAGCAGCTTTGTAAAGCTAGCATCTTTATTTATAGCCTTCAAGCTCAAACAATCTGGCGAATTGTTTTTGCATCGTACTCTCCGGGGTCGCTTTCATTGCCAGCTTAATTATAGATCGTCCCAGCGGTGTGTGGGCGGCCTGGCCGATTTTCCAGGATGTGTTGACCACATAATCCACTTTTGCCCGCCGCGCTTTTTGAAATCTTTCAAACGCCTCCTGAGGCGAAGATGCTGTTTTGAGGAAATGGCTTATAAAATAGGCGTCTTCCATCCCCTGGCAGGCGCCTTGTCCCATGTTGGGTGTTGTCGCATGCGCGGCGTCTCCCAGCAGGCAAACCCTTCCTTTGTGCCATGTTTCCAACCGTTTCAGGTCGGCCAGTTGCGCTTCATGAATGGCTGCCTCGTCTGTGTTATTAATCAGCTCCGCCACAACCGCATGAAAATCTTTATACAGCACACGCAATTTGTCTTTGAGCGATCCCCGGCGAAGCTTATCGTAAAGTGCCTTGTTGACCGCAGCATACCAGTAAATTTCATCTTCAGCAATGGGCACGATGCCAAAACGGCCGTTTTTGCCCCAGGCTTCCCTGGCAATACCGTCCATGTCTTCAGGCAACTTCATGCGCACGATACCGCGCCAGCACATTTGTCCCGCAGAGCGCAAAGCCGAGTCAGGAAAAATGTTGTGCCGAACCTGTGAGTTTATCCCATCCGCGCCAAGCAGGAGATCACATTCGATTGTGCCATCGGTGAATTCAATTTTTACGCGATCGCCATATTGGTCATGCCGGACATACTTTTTGCCCAGCCGGATATCGGCGACTTTGGCCGCGGCGTCATGCAGCACTTTTTGCAGGCGGCCGCGATGGATGGCAACCGCTTTGTTGCCGGCTTCATCCAGCATCACTTCGTTTTTAAGCTTTTTGAAGGGATTAAGCTGCGGGTTGGTCACAACACCGCTGCCCAATGGCCGCCCGTGACGCTTTATTTCGTTTGTAAGTCCCAGCCAGTCGAGCACCTTTATGGCATTGGGCTGTATAGTTATACCGGCGCCGATTTCATTTAGCTGCGCCGCCTGTTCGTAAACGGTGCTTTTTAAACCAAGTTTGTGCAGGGTCAGGGCCGTCGTCAAGCCCGTAATGCCACCGCCGATTATTACTGTTTCCATTTGTTCTCCGATCCGGATGTATTGTTTTACTTTGTCTTTTTAAAGGCTCACATTACGTCGGCTTTTGCTGCAAGATTCGTTCACCTGCAATTAACAATTATCAGCCGGCCGTAGTGCACGTCAGAATAAAATTTCGAAGACTAAGAGTTGCTTTTAAAACGAAAGAAATAATAGAGAATTAAGGCTCATTTTACATAACATGCAATCGCGCCGTATTATGTTTAAAAAATCGCGCATAACTGCTACTCTTTATAAACTCTTTTCGTTTTATTTATTATATTGTTGGCTAGGACTTATTGGTTTACAGCAAATACAATCAGGAAGGTTGTCATGTTTAAAAAAATACTCATCGCCAACCGCGGTGAAATAGCCTTACGCATTATCCGTACATGCAACGAAATGGGGATAGAATCGGTGGCTGTTTATTCCGAGCCGGACCGTAAGAGTCCCTTTGTTTACAGCGCTTATGAAGCATACCCTTTGGGCGGCAAGACATCCCAGGAGAGCTACCTGCGCTGGGAAAAAATACTGGACATCGCCAAAAAGACGGGAGCCGAAGCAATCCATCCCGGGTATGGCTTTTTGTCTGAAAATGCTGATTTTGCCGAAGAGGTGGAGAAGGCCGGTTTAGTCTTTATCGGTCCTAAAGCGCACGCCATCCGCGTGATGGGTAACAAGACCGAGGCGCGCAAGTTGATGATCGCCAACAAGGTGCCCACCGTGCCCGGCACGGAAGACGCTATAAAAGATGCCGCGGAAGCCCAAAAGGTTGCCCGCGAGATCGGCTATCCGGTGCTGATAAAGGCGGCTGCCGGTGGCGGTGGAAAGGGCATGCGGCTTGTTACGAGCGACAAAGATTTTAAAGAAGCAGTTGAAGGCGCGGCCCGTGAAGCCAAAGCGGCCTTCAACGACGAGTCGGTTTATATTGAAAAATTTGTTGAACAACCGCGGCACATCGAATTTCAGATACTGGCTGATGCCCATGGCAACGTGGTGCATCTCGGCGAGCGTGAATGCTCCATTCAGCGCCGGCACCAGAAAGTGATCGAAGAAGCTCCGTCATCGCTGCTGGATGACGATCTGCGCAAGCGCATGGGTGAAGCAGCCATCAACGCTGCCAAAGCCTGCAACTATCAAAATGCCGGTACCATTGAATTCCTGGTTGATAAGAATCGTGATTTCTATTTCCTGGAAATGAATACCCGCCTGCAGGTGGAACACCCGGTAACGGAAATGGTGACCGGTCTTGACCTGGTGGAGGAGCAACTGCACATTGCCGCCGGTGAAAAGCTGCGCGTTAAAGAGAGCAAGACCAGCTTTTGGGGCCACGCCTTCGAGTGCCGCCTGTATGCCGAAGATCCGGACAACAACTGGGCGCCTTCCCCCGGTAAAATAGAATATCTCAATCCTGCCAAAGGGCCCGGCGTGCGTGAAGACAGCGGCGTCACCAAAGGCAGTGAAATTTCCCTTTATTACGATCCGATGATCTCCAAGCTGTGCGCCTGGGGCAGCAACCGTGACCATGCCGCGCGCCGTATGCTTAGGGCTTTGCGCGAATATGAAATATCGGGCATTAAAACATCGATACCGTTTTTGATTCGCGTTTTTGAAAATGAAGAATTCCGTGCCGGCGACTTTACCACGCATTTCATTGAGAAGCATAAGGAGACGTTGCTGGGCGAAGATGAAGAATTCGCCGAGATCGCCGGTTTGGCCGCCATTCTGGGGGAACTGGAAGAGCGCAAGAAAGTGCAGCTCGTGGGTGGCAGCGATAATGCCGGGCAAAAAAGCAGCGGCTGGAAATTTATTCACAGACAAAGCAGGGTAGGTTCACGATGAAAGTTTTCGCGGATACAAAACAACACAAATATGAATACGAGCTTCTGGAAGATGAAAGCGGTTTTTACCTCTCACGTGACGGCAAGCGCGTGGATGTGGAACTTGAGGCGCTTGGCGACGGTCGTTATTCGCTGATTTACAACAACATGCCCTACATCGTTAACCTGAGCAAAAAGCAGGAAAACATGTTTGTGCGCGTGGTTGGTGACCAGTTCCAGGTGCTTGTGGAGGACGAGCGGACGCGGCAGGTAAAAGAACTGATAAAAGCTGTCGGCGGTGCCCACGGCGAAAAAGTGATCAAGGCGCCGATACCCGGATTGGTGGTTAAGGTAAATGCCGCTCCCGGTGAGGCGTTTAAAGAAGGCGACGCGCTGCTGATCCTGGAAGCCATGAAGATGGAAAACCTGATTAAAGCGCCGTTTGACTGCGAAGTCCTGGAAGTGGGCGTTAAAGAAAAAGACGCGGTTGAACAAAACGCGATGCTTGTTAAAATAAAAGGCACAGATGCCTGAGTCAGGAAATCACAAATAATAAAAGCCAAAAAACAAACGGTCTTTTGAGACTAATTTTTTCTTTTGATTGTTTGATTTGGTCCAAAACTCATATACAAGATGGAAAAAACACCAGACCTGAAAAAAGACTTTCCGGTTGCGGATTATGAACAGTGGAAGGCCGCGGCCGAGCAGCTGCTCAAAGGGCGGGTTTTTGAAAAAACATTGTTTACGCAGACGGAAGAAGGAATTACGCTTCAGCCGATCTATGAACGGGGCAAAGCGCCGGACAGCGGTACGTCCGGAGAAGCGCCTTTTACGCGTGGGGCCTCACAGAAAGCCGGCTGGCATGTGGCGCAAGGGCTCTACTGCGGCGCTGAAAAATTCAATGAAACGCTTAAAGATGTACTAAAACGCGGGCAGAACGCCGTGCGTTTTGATTTGGTTTTTCCCGCCGAAATTGACGCGGAATACCAGGGCACGCTGGCACTAAAGGACGCTTCGCAGTTGGAGAAGCTGCTGGAAGGGAGTGATCCCGGTTTGCCGGTGTTTGCCAACGGCATGACGGAAGCGCCGCATCTGGCTGATCTGTTTGCCGCGATGCATCCATCCGGCAGTAAGCGTTTGCTTGCGCTGGGCGGCGATCCGCTCAGTGCCGCGCTGTGGTCCGGCGGCCTGGCGGAGAAACTTGAAAACAGCATGGACAGCTACGCTGGGAAAATTAATGCTCTTGATGAGAATTTTCCTAACCTGAGGCTTTTCAGTATGCGCAGTGATGTCATACTGGAAGCAGGCGGCCATGCGCTGCAACAATTGGCTTATGTGCTGGCCCTGGGCGCGGAATATCTTACCTTGCTTGGTAAGGCCGGCATTAAACCGGAGCGCGCCATCAGACAGGTGCGTGTTCAGCTTGCCATCGGCAACGATACGTTCCGGGAAATTGCCAAAATGCGTGCGCTGCGATTGCTCTGGTCCAAAATGGCCGCGGCACTTGGATTGCAGGGTGACTTAACCAAAACAGCAATCGATGCCCGAACGGCTTTGCGCAATAAATCGTATTATGACCCCTGGGTAAATATGCTGCGCGTAACCGGCGAAAGTTTTGCCGCCATCTGCGGCGGTTGTGACAGTTTGGAGGTAACGCCTTTTGATTCCGTATTGGGTTTGCCCGATGATTTTGCCCGGCGTATTGCGCGCAACACGCAGATTGTACTGCGCGAGGAGAGCCACCTGGCTAAAGTGATTGATCCTCCCGGTGGCAGCGCCTACATCGAAACGCTGACCATGCAATTGGCCGAAAAGTCATGGGCGTTGTTCCAGCGTATCGAAGCCGAAGGGGGCATAACGGCCGCGTTGCGCAAAGGCTGGTTCCAGGAGGAAGTAAAAGCAAACGCCGAAAAGCAGTTATCGGAACTGGCCGTGCGTAAGCGCAGGGCAATCGGCAGCAATATTTATCCCAATCTTACCGAAAAACGTCCCGACAAAGCGCAACGGAAAATACCTTCCACAAAAGATTTAGCGATAAGCGAGTTTTTCCCGGGGCTGAAGCCGCAACGGCTCTTGCTGCCCTTTGAAAAAATGCGCCAGCGTGTGGAAGCAATGAAGCAAAAGCCGCAGGTATTGGTGGCCCACGTTGGAAGCAAAGCTCGGCTAAAAGCGCGCTCCGATTTTGTGCGCGGCTTTTTTGAAGTTGCGGCTTTCGGGGTGGATGACACGCATTATTTTGACAGCGCTGCGGACGCGCTGGAACACGCGCTTGGGGCATCGGCTGATGTGGTTGTGCTGTGTGCTTCCGATGAGGATTACCACGAGGTGGTGCCGGTATTTGCGCCCGGCTTCCGCGAGCAGACGGAGCGGCCTTTGTACCTTGCCGGCCATCCCGCGGAAAATGAGCAGAAATGGCGGGAAGCAGGCATCGACGGTTTTGTCCATTTGAAATCCAATGTGCCGGACGTCCTGGAAAATTTACTCGATTAACCATTAAAACAATCTGAACAGATTATAAAATGAAAAGACCAGACTTTAAAAATATTGCTTTTGAAAAGCCCGCAGTTTCGGGGCCAAGAGGCAAAGACGGCGGGGCGAAAGAAAAATGGGAGACGTACGAGCAAATCGGCGTAAAGCCTGTTTACAACCGTGATGATCTGGACGGGCTTCAGCATATTGATTACACGGCCGGAATACCGCCGTTTTTGCGCGGGCCTTACGCTACGATGTACATCATGCGGCCATGGACAATCAGGCAGTACGCCGGGTTTTCCACCGCAGAGGAGAGCAACGCCTTTTACCGCCGCAACCTGGCCGCCGGTCAACGCGGCTTGTCCGTGGCCTTCGACCTGGCAACGCACCGCGGTTACGATTCCGACCATGAGCGTGTGATCGGTGACGTGGGCAAAGCCGGCGTCGCCATTGATTCTATCCTTGATATGAAAATTTTATTTGACGGTATTCCGCTGGACAAGATCTCCGTTTCCATGACCATGAACGGTGCCGTGATCCCGGTGATGGCCTTTTTTATCGTTACCGCGGAAGAGCAGGGCGTGCCCATGGAAAAGCTGGCCGGCACCATCCAGAACGACATCCTGAAAGAGTACATGGTGCGCAATACTTATATCTATCCACCGGAACCGTCCATGCGCATCATCGGTGATATTTTCCGTTTTACCGCGCAGCACATGCCGGCGTTTAACAGCATCAGCATTTCCGGCTATCACATGCAGGAAGCCGGCGCCACCGCCGACCTTGAGATGGCCTATACGCTGGCGGACGGCTGGGAGTATCTGCGCAGCGGTATTAAAGCCGGATTGGAGGTTGATGCTTTTGCGCCGCGGCTTTCGTTTTTCTGGGCCGTGGGGATGAACTATTTTATGGAAGTGGCCAAGATGCGCGCGGCCCGGTTGCTGTGGTCAAAGATAGTAAAAACATTTAATCCGCAGAATCCAAAGTCGATGGCTTTGCGGACACACAGCCAGACATCGGGCTGGAGCCTGACCGAGCAGGATCCTTATAATAATGTGGTGAGAACGTGCATCGAGGCAATGGCCGCGGGCGCGGGACATACACAATCACTACACACAAATTCTCTGGATGAAGCTATAGCGCTGCCTACCGATTTTTCGGCGCGGATAGCCCGCAACACGCAGCTTTACCTGCAGGAGGAGACCGACCTGTGCAAGGTGATCGATCCCTGGGGTGGCAGCTATTACGTGGAAAGCCTGACCGGCGCACTGATGAATAAAGCCTGGGAACACATTCGTGAAGTGGAAGAGATGGGCGGCATGGCCAAAGCCATCGAGAACGGATTACCCAAATTGCGCATTGAGGAAGCGGCCGCGCGTCGCCAGGCACGTATTGACAGCGGCGAAGAGCCGATCATCGGGATAAACCGCTACCGTCCGGACAAAGAAGAGCCGCTGGAGACACTGGAGGTGGACAACACGGCTGTACGCGAAGCACAGATTAAAAGGCTGCAGAAGCTGCGCGAAGAGCGTGATGAGGCAAAAACGCAATCGGCTTTAAACGCGCTAACAGCCTGTGCCGAAAGCGGTGAGGGCAATTTACTGGAACGCGCCGTAGAAGCGGCACGGGCGCGCGCCAGCCTGGGCGAAATATCCCAGGCCATGGAAAAAGTATTCGGGAGGCACCTAGCTATGACAAAATCCGTTTCCGGGGTATACAGCAGCAACTACGGCGACGAAAGCCGGGTGCGCGAAGTGCAGGAGCTAACCGATGCCTTTGAGCAAAAAGAAGGCCGCCGTCCGCGTATTATGATTGCTAAAATGGGTCAGGACGGGCATGACCGTGGCGCCAAAGTTATCGCTACCGCCTTTGCCGATCTTGGGTTTGATGTGGACATCGGGCCGTTGTTCCAGACGCCGGAAGAGACCGCGCGCCAGGCAGCTGAAAATGACGTGCACGTGATCGGTATGAGTTCGCTGGCGGCGGGGCACAAGACGCTGTTACCAAAGCTGGTGGACGCTTTAAAAGCCCTGGGCCGGGATGATATTAAAGTGGTGTGCGGCGGCGTAATTCCGCAGAAAGATTATGACTATCTTTATAAGAATGGCGCTGTGGCTATTTTTGGGCCGGGCACCGTTATCCCTGATGCGGCGAAGATGGTGCTTGATAAACTGATGCAGGGGTAAAATTACGAATTAAGAATTACGAATTTCTGCTTTCCTCCGGGAAAAAGAATGTCGTGAAGCATGGTTTTGTGTTGATCTTCCCGTACCAATTCATCAATCCACATTCATTTAGCCTTACTTTTGGAGAGGTTGACTGTTTAAGCTTATATTGCACGTGATAACCAACCGAGGTGAGTTATGAAGGTCAACGATCCGATGGCCGCCCATAAAACACAAAAAAAAGTATTTACCTATGAGGATTGGCAGAAGCTCCCCGAGGACAGTGGAGCTTACGAACTTATCGAAGGGGAGCTTGTCATGTCGCCGTCGCCGCAGGTCATGCATCAAAAGGTAGTGAAATCTATTTTTAGAAAATTAGATGAGTATGTAGAAAGAGAGAATCTTGGCATTGTACTTTTTGCCCCTTTAGATGTTGTGCTTAGTGATCTGAATATCTGTCAGCCTGATATCATTTTTATCTCCCGCGAAAACAAGGAGATAATTACCGAGAAAAATATCCAGGGTGCCCCGGACCTGATTATTGAAATCCTGTCCCCTTCAACCACTTACCGCGATCTGTTTGACAAAAAAGAATTATATGCCAAATTCGGTGTAAACGAATATTGGATTGCTGACCCCAAACGCCGCTGGATTGAAACATACAGCCTGCAGGACAATACCTACAAGCAAATCCAACGTTCGGAGAAAAGCGGCAAAATAACATCCGCGGTCGTGAAAGGTTTTGAAATTAAGCTGGAAGCCGTTTTCGAAGAATAAGATTTTCCGCCAAACCCGCAAAAGCCTGAAACCGAGCAGCATCTGTGACAACCTCCAATAACAAAGAAATTCTAAAAAAAATAACGTCCGGCGATCGCATCACTCTCGCCCGGGCTATAACGCTTATCGAGTCCAACGCGCCGCACCATTTTCAGCAGGCGCAGGAGTTGTTGAATAATGTCCTGCCACATACAGGCAATTCCGTCAGGATTGGCATAACGGGTGTACCCGGCGCGGGCAAAAGCACGCTCATCGAAACGCTTGGCCTGCACATTATCGAAAAAGGGAATAAGGTTGCGGTTCTTGCCGTGGACCCGTCCAGCAGCCGCAGCCGCGGTAGCATTCTTGGCGACAAAACACGCATGGAGCAGTTATCCCGGCGTGATGAAGCGTTTATCCGGCCTTCGCCTTCCGGGGGCGCGCTGGGTGGCGTGGCGCGAAAAACCCGTGAAACGATTTTGCTTTGTGAAGCGGCCGGTTTTGACGTGATCCTGGTTGAAACCATGGGTGTCGGGCAGGGTGAAATCACTGTTCGCGGCATGGTTGATTTTTTTGTACTTATCCAGATTGCCGGTGCGGGCGATGAGCTGCAAGGTATAAAAAAGGGCGTTATGGAGCTGGCCGACCTGGTGCTGGTAAACAAAGCCGATGGCGATAACCGCGAAAAAGCCATCGCCGCCCGGCGCGATCTACGGCTGGCGCTGCACTATCTTAGTCCTGCAACGCCCGGCTGGGAAACGCCGGTACAGACATGCTCGGCCATGAAAGGTGAAGGCATCGCGGAGCTGTGGCAAACAGTGCTGGATTATCGCGGCCACGTGGAAGAACAAGGATATTTTGGTAAACGGCGTGAAGAGCAGGCCGAGCAATGGATGCTGGAACTGGTTGAAGAACAGCTGCGCAAGAAAATTCTATCCAGACCGGGTGTTGCCGAAGAGATTAAAATAATGAAACAAAAATTGCATGCCAAAAAGATAAATCCCACGACGGCAGCGCAGACCATATTGGAAAAAATTTTTGGTACTAAATGAACACAAAATTAAGAACGAAAGATCTGAATTTGGTAATGACCTCAAGACGTCGAGACTCCAGGACTCCCGGACATTTTTTGAGAATGATTAAGATAATGCGTATGAAAAAGAACTTTAACACACAAACACACTAACACGATCAAAACATGTACACCGTATTCTTTTACGAAGCCTTTGAAGAAGAGGAAAAAGCACTGCGCCAGGCGCTGGGCGGCGATATAAAGGCCGGTTTTAGCTGGCAGACAATTCAGGAAACGGGGCACAAGGAGCCGCCGGCGAGGATCATTTCCACGCGTACGCAAAGTGCCTTGCCGGAAGCGTGGGCGCCGGAGCTTGAGGCCATAATTTCGCGCAGCACCGGTTACGATCATCTTCTTAAATACCGTGAAAAAACCGATAGCGAAACGGCCCTTGGTTATCTACCGCGTTATTGCCACCGGGCCGTGGCCGAGCAGTGTCTTTTGCTCATGCTGGCGCTTTATCGCAAGCTGCCGCAGCAAGCGGCGCAATTCGCCTCTTTTAAACGCGATGGCTTGACGGGCATGGAACTGCAAAACAAAACGCTGCTGATTGTCGGCGTGGGCAATATAGGCTATGAGCTCTACCGGATGTGCGGGGCGCTGGGCATGAAAGTTCTTGGCGTGGATATTCGTGAACGCCATGAAGATGTGGAGTATGTCTCAATCGAGGAAGGCATGGCCCGGGCAGACGTTGTTTCCTGCAATATGAATCTTACAGCCCAAAACCGTGGCTATTTCAATATGGGCCTTTTTAAGAAGAACAAACCGGGGCAGGTTTTTATAAATACAGCACGCGGCGAAATGTCGCCTTCCACGGATTTGCTGACGGCCCTGGAGAGCGGAAGACTCTCGGCGATGGCGCTCGATGTGTATGATCGCGAAAGCGAGCTGGCGACAAGCCTGCGCTCAGGAAAAGCAAGCACTGATCCGCAGGTAAAAGCAACGCTGGACCTGGCCGGAAAAGACGAAGTGATCCTTACACCGCACAACAGTTTCAACACCCGCGAAGCGGTTCCGCGCAAGGCTTCTCAAACGGTTGAACAGTTGCAAAGTTTTTTGCAAACAGGTAGATTGAAATGGTCTGTATAATTATAAAAAACACGCAATGAGCGATTTCCGAAAAGCAGGATCCGATCCAAAAAAAAGCGCACGCAAATCCCGCCGCCTAACCGTAATCGATTTACTTGTAGTTATTGTCGTTGTCATTGGTTTGATGCTCTTTTACCAATTCAGCGTTGACCGGGCCATAGAAATCCAGGATGAGGTAAACAAAACGGGTAGCGGCCCTGCTCAGCTCGGTTTGGTTACTTTTTTTGACGACGAAAACAGGCAGAACGTCAAAATTATTGTCGAGGTGGCGCAGACCAATTACGAGCAGACTAAGGGGCTGATGTTCCGCGAGGATATTCCGGAAAACCAGGGTATGCTTTTTATTTATCCCGATGAGGATATTCGTCATTTCTGGATGAAAAATACGTCCGTCTCGCTGGACATTATTTTTGTAAACGCGGCCTATAAGATTATTACGATACAGAAAGAGACGGTGCCATATTCGGAGCGGCTTTATTCCAGCACGGCTCCGGCGCAGTTTGTTGTTGAAGTGCGGGCCGGTTTCACGGACCGTTACGCTATCCGGGAAGGACAACGCATTTCCTGGGAGCTTTTGTAAAGAAAGGTTCTGCATAATTTGATGATGCTGACCGCATTAGATACGCGCGTTTTTGGCAAAGCTGATAAACTGAAATACTACGAAACGATCGGCTCGACCAATGATGAGGCGCTCGGGTTGGCGAGGGCCGGTGCTGACGAAGGTATAGTTGTCTGGAGCGCTTTCCAGGAGAAGGGCAAAGGTCGGCTGGGCCGGACATGGCAGGCTCCGCCGGGAAAGAATTTATCGCTGAGCATTTTGTGCCGCCCGCAGATTGAGCTGATCGATTCATTGAAAATGACGCTGGGAAGCGCCTGGATTTTAAGACAGAGCATAATATCCGCCTTCCCGGAATATGCTGCTGCCCTGCAAGGCTTAAAGCTCAAATGGCCCAACGACCTGGTGTATGAGCGGCGCAAAGTGGCTGGAATTCTCGTGGAAAGCATCAGCCGCGAACGCAGCACGGAAGCACTGGTTTGCGGATTCGGCCTGAATGTAAACTGGCGTCGGTCTGAAATGCCGGATGAACTGGCTCGTAAAGCAACAAGCCTGAGAGATATCTGCGGCACGGACCTGGAGTTAAAAACAATCGCTGCAAAGCTTATTGAAAATTTTGAATCCTGTTACATGCAATGGCGGCGGGAGAACTTTGAAAGCGTAAATGAGTTATGGCTTTCCGCCTGTGATCATAAGAACCGCGAACTTTCTTTCAAAACAGCGCGGGGGACGGAGGGTGGCCTTTTTTACGGCATTGACGCACGCGGATTTTTGATTTATGAAACGGCAAACGGCGACAAAAAAACACTGATCAGCGGTGAAATAGAGGATTATTATTGATGCTTCTGGTTGTGGATATCGGAAATACGCATACGGTTATTGGCATAATGGATGGACTGGAGGTCAAACACCATTGGCGCATTACGTCATCCCTGGCGCGCACGGAAGACGAGATCGGCCTTTTGGTAAACAGCTATTTTGGGGGTTCCGGCTACAGTGCAAAAGATATTGCTGGCGTGGCCATTTCTTCCGTGGTGCCCGATTTGCTTAAGGCCTGGGAATGGATGAGTCAGAAGTATCTGCAAAAAACGGCTATGGTTGTTACTTCCGGGCTCAAACTGGATATGGCGATCAAGTATACCAATCCCGACGCGGTTGGCGCCGACCGTTTGTGCAATGCGGTCGCCGGGGTACAAAAGTACGGGAAACCGCTTATTATTCTTGACTTTGGTACAGCGATTACATTTGATTGTATTGACGCAAATGGCGATTATGCCGGTGGAATCATTGCGCCCGGTATCGAGACGTCGATCAGCACATTACATCGCAGAGCGGCCAAGCTGCCACGCGTGGATCTGGCGATCCCCGATCACGTGGTTGGCAAGACGACGGAGGAAAGCATCCAGGTGGGCATTATGCGCGGTCTTATCCATATGATTGAGGGGCTAATTGCCGATATACGGCAGGAAATGGGGCAGGAAGTGCGGGTAGTGGCCACCGGCGGATTGGCGCAGATGGTAGCGCCTTATTGTCCCGTTATTGAAAAAGTGGATCCATTTTTAAGCCTGGAAGGCATAGTGCTTATCTACAATAAAAATCACGCTAAATAAAATGATGAATCATAAAGATACTGTTCTGCTCCTGCACAAAAACGACCTGGTGCGCAAGAAAATCGAAAAATACCTGCGTGAGTTGGATTTCTCCGTTATAGTTGCCAAAACCATCAATGATGCCTACAGCCAGGCGATGGGCATGCATCCGGACCTGATCCTGTGGGGCGAAGCGCTCACCGCCGACGCTAAAAAGATGATCCGTGATATCAGAACGTCGAAGGACTTTCATGATACGCCTGTGATTGCGATGATCCGCGACATCGAGCTTTACGACCGCATCAAGCTGGAGCAAAACGGTATAAGCGATATTGTTTCGGACGATCCCGAGCTGGCCGAACTGCGCATTCGCATACGCTTTCATCTCAACAACATCCGCAGAAGAAACCGCCTGGAAAAAGCCATCCGGCGCATCCAGGATATTTCCGAATTACAATACAATATTGCCATCCTGAATGATGCCAACCGCCTCAGTGAACTGATCGATGATTTTATTTTAAACGATTATAATTTCAATTTTGCGGTACAGCTGATATTTAACGCGCGGACAAATTCTTTTGACTATAAGTCACTTATTTCTGAAGGCGGCGAGTATAAAGAAAAAACCGCAGCCATTTTGAAGGATCCGCGCTGGAAAGAGTTGTTAAGCGGAGCGGCCAGGTCGGAAGCGGTTTCCGGTAAAAAGCAGTTGGAATTTTTCAAATCTGCTGGCTTGGATGCGGAAATCTATTTCCGCGTGCCGATGAACGCCGGCAAAAAGACACTGGGCGTAATTCTTATTGGCTGCGACCTAGATAAAGCGCCCTCCAAAACAGATTTGCGGCATCTTTCTATTTTGGCCAATTCGGCTGCCCAGCGCATTTTTGAGCTGCGCAAATTATGGTCCGCCGAAAACGAGCCCGAACAACGTAAACCTGAAATCAGTGATCTGATTCAGCGTTATAATGACGACGACATTTACGAATTCCTGACACGCCAGGTAAAGCGCAAACTGGGTACGGATACCTGTATCTATTTTAACTACAACAGCGGTTTCCATTTTCTCTACCCGCAATACTGCTTCCAGGGCGATACCGACCTGAACCTGTTTGAGGATGACAAACCGCCGGTGTTGATGGCCCGTGATTACACTACTTTTGAATCATTTCGCAAAAGCCGTAAAAGCCATGCCGTTTACAACGATGGTGACGGTGAGTTTGATGACCTGATGGCCATGGCCCAGCTTGCCGGTGGGCAATATGATACGGTGGTTTTGTTTGAGGTAAAGGTGGGCAATGAAATAAAAGGTTACCTGCTTGCCGCGAACGAAAGCGGAATGAAGCGATTCTCCAACGCATTGCTGAATGAAGCGAGGGAACTGGTGCGTAAGGCATCGGACGTGCTGATGGAAAGCAGGCTGGTCAAGCAGGCCCATCAAACGGTTAAACAGCTGGATCGTGTTTTTGAGCTGGGCAAAGACCTGACGCTCGAAAGCCACATCAATGAGCTGCTGCCCAAGATTGCCACCGCAATACGCCGCACACTGGGCTGGAATATTGTTTTGCTGGATCGCAAAGACAGCTATTCGGATACCTTTACCAACGTCTGCTACCTGGGTATCCGCGACACCGTTTTTGAAAAAATTGAAGCGCGCTACCCCAATACGATGTACCAGCAGATGAAAGAGCGCAGCTTCCGGATCAGCAATTCCTATTTTCTGGATCATAAATATGTAAAGACACGCATTGATGAAGACGACGTTGAACAATTCCGTGCCCTTATCGGAAAAGAGTGGAGTGACCGCGACTGGCTGTTTGTGCCGATCCGCAGCCGTGGCAAAGAATTGGGCGTCATTTCCGTTAATGATCCGGTAGACCGCATCCGGCCAAATGAAGATAAAGTGCGTAGTCTTGAATACTTTGCAAACCAGGCGGCCGTGGCGCTTGAAAACGCCTCATTGTATGAAAACCTGAAGCATTCCGAAAACCGCTACCGCGCGCTGGCCGAAACTATGACAATGGGCCTGCTTACCTGTCGTCTCGATGGCGACATCGTTTACTGCAACTCCAGTTTCGCCGGCATGACGCGTTACAGTGATACGGAAGCATTGCTGGGAAACAATCTTTTCAATCTTACGGGTAGCAAATACCGCAATGATCTTGAAAAATACATCCTGATGGTGTCGGCTCCTGCTGAAGAAGTTAGCGAAAAAGAACGCGCCCGCTTCGAGAACGGCCTGGAAATCGAAGTGATGGCCAGTGACAATGAATACATTCCGTTTAAAATTTACCTGACTGCCACGCAGGAACAGGCTTTCGACAAAGGCTTTGTTGCCGTGCTGTCCGACATGCGTCCGCAAAGGCGTATCGAAAGGTTGAAGTCGGATTTCAATTCCATGGTGGTGCACGATTTGCGGAGCCCGCTGAACATTATCCAGGGTTATATAGAAATTGTGCGCAACAAAGTTGTGGGCGAAATAAGCAGTGAGCAGGAAGAGCTGCTGACCATCGCCAAGGAAAACTGCTACAAAGTGCTGAAGCTGGTGGATAACTTCCTCATAGCTTCCAAACTGGAGGTGGGACAGTTCAAAGTTAATCCGGAAGTGAACGCCCTGAACACGCTTATCGAGTCCGTTTTTGAAAACCACCTGGTTTTGGCGCGTAAAAAGAATATCTCCATGGAAATCAGTCTCGATGAAAAAGTGCCGCTGATGGCCTTTGATAAAATGCGCATCGAACAGGTGCTGACCAATTATCTCAGCAATGCCCTCAAATTTACCAACAACGATGGCCGCATCGAGGTGGGAAGCAAGCTGCTTGAGCAACGCCAGGCACTAAGTGGCAAGTCGCGCCAGGAGGTGCAGATTTGGGTAAAAGACAGCGGCGTCGGCATCAGCGAAGAAGAGCAGGCCAAGGTGTTCAGCAAATATGAGCAAACCGAAGCCGGCAAAGACGCTTCGCTCAAAGGCACGGGCCTGGGGCTGGCCATTTGCAAAGAAATTGTTTCGCTGCATAACGGAAAAGTCTGGCTGGAGAGCACGCCGGGCCAGGGAAGTACCTTCTATTTCAGCCTGCCTGTAAATATAAATCTCAATTAGCGATTATATGGCTGCCAAAAAGCAAAAAACCACACCGCTGATGGAGCAGTACCTCAACATCAAGGCGGAGTATAAAGATGTTTTGCTGCTTTACCGCATGGGTGATTTTTACGAAACCTTTTACGAAGATGCCAAGACCATTGCACGCGTGCTGGGCATTGCGCTCACCAAACGCGCCCACGGCAAAACCGCCGACGTGCCGCTGGCCGGGTTTCCTTATCATGCCCTGGACAATTATCTGCCCAAATTGCTGAAAGCCGGTATCCGGGTCGCCATCTGTGAACAGGTGGAAGATCCCAAGCTGGCTAAGGGCGTGGTCAAAAGGGAAGTGGTGGAAATCGCCACACCGGGTGCCACGCTGAGCGACAAACTGCTGGACAGTAAAGCCAACAATTTTCTGATCGCCGTTTACTACGATCAAAAAAATTGCGGTATGGCCGTGGCCGATGTTTCCACCGGCACATTCTGGACTTCCGAATTTCCCACAACACAGCTGGCTGACAACATTCTGCGCTATCAACCGCGCGAAGTGCTTATTTCCGAAAAACATTTTGATGAACTGGAAAAACTGTGCGGCAGACGCCTCAATGCCATTATCACCAAACGTGAAAATTGGATTTTTAACCGCGAGTATGCCTACGATGTGTTGTTGAGTCACTTTAAATCGCATTCGCTAAAAGGCTACGGCGTGGATGATATGGAGCACGGGATCAGCGCCGCCGGAGCGGTGATTCAGTATATCACGGAAAATTACAAGGCGCGGCTGGAGCATTTTGTATCACTGCAGGCGGTTAACCTGTCCCGCTACATGGTGCTGGACGAAAGCACGCGGCGCAACCTGGAAATCGCCCATTCCTTTGCCGATGATAACCGCTATACCTTGTTGAATGTCCTGGACAATACGTCCACGCCCATGGGCGGAAGGCTGCTCAAGGTGTGGCTGCAGCACCCGCTGCTGGATAAAAAAGAAATCCTCGAACGCCAGGCGGTTGTGAGCGCCCTGGTTTCGCGAGATTCTCTGCTAAAAGAATTGGTCAATTTGCTGGGCGGCGTGTTCGATATGGAACGCCTGCTGGGACGCATAGCGACAGGCCGCGCCAACGGGCGGGATATGGTCCAGTTGAAAAACAGCGTGGGCGTGTTAAAGCCGCTGCAGAAAGCGCTGCGGGAGAGCAAGGAAAAAGCGCTTGAGAAACTTGCCAAGGGCTTTTTTGACCTCTCCGGGGTGGAAAAGGAGATTGGATTGGCGATCGTTGACAATCCACCGCAAACACTGCAGGAAGGCAACCTGATTAAAAAAGGCTATAACAAAGAATTGGATGAATTAAAAAGCATCTCCGAAAAAGGCAAGGACTGGCTTTTGCAATACCAGCGCAAAGAGCGCGAAAAAACAGGCATCACTTCACTGAAGGTGAATTTTAATAAAGTGTTCGGCTACTACCTGGAAGTGACAAATGTACACAAAGAGAAGGTGCCGGATGATTACATCCGCAAGCAGACACTTGTAAACGCCGAGCGTTACATCACGCCTGAACTGAAAGAGTGGGAAGATAAAATTCTTGGCGCCGAAGACAAAATCAAAAGCCTGGAGTATGAGCTTTTCCAGGGACTGCGCGAAAAGGTCGGTGCTTTTACCCGCGAAATACAGGAAAACAGCCGCCAGGTTGCCTATCTGGATTGCCTGCAGAGCCTGGCGCAGGCCGCGGTGGAAAACAATTATCACAAACCCAAAATTGCCGATGGCGAGAAGCTCATTATCAGGCAGGGGCGCCACCCGGTGGTGGAAAAAAACCTGCCGCCGGGCGAAGATTTCATTGCCAACGACTGCATGCTCGATACAAAAGATCAGCAGATCTGGATCATCACCGGACCTAATATGGCGGGTAAATCTACCTTTTTGCGCCAGGTCGGGTTGATTGTCCTGATGGCACAGATCGGTTCGTACGTGCCTGCCGACGAAGCCGGGATTGGTATTGTGGACCGCATATTTACGCGCGTCGGTGCTTCCGACAATCTTGCTTTGGGCGAAAGCACGTTTCTGGTGGAAATGAACGAAACAGCCAATATCCTGAACAATGCTACCGACAGGAGCCTTATTCTGCTGGATGAGATAGGCCGTGGTACAAGCACTTTTGACGGTCTCTCCATTGCCTGGTCGGTCGCAGAGTACATTCACTCCACACCGCACCTGAAATCAAAAACGCTGTTTGCAACGCATTACCACGAGCTGACCGAGCTGGCGATGCTGTTTCCGCGAATCCACAACTATAACGTTGCTGTAGAGGAGTATGGCGATCAGGTTGTTTTTTTGCGTAAGATTGTCCCCGGCGGCACAGACAATTCCTATGGGATATATGTCGCTCAGCTTGCCGGGCTTCCGGCGGAACTGATCGAGCGTGCCAAGGAAATTCTGGCCAACCTGGAAGCCAACGAGCTTTCTCCCACCACAAAAAAGCCACGGCTGGCGCAACGACGGCCCGGACGCCAGGTCGACACGAATCAAATGAGCCTGTTTGCCGCGCAACGCGAAAGCAAAGTAGAAAAAGAGCTTGAAGATATCGATATAAATAACCTGACGCCGCTTCAGGCGCTTCAGAAGCTCAGCGAACTCAAACAAATGAAGAACAGTGAGCATAATAGCTCAAAAGCCGGTAAGAAAATTTAAGAGTTGTTTACTGTTTACCGATTGTTTATCGTGCATGTCTGAAATTTTTGCTATAAAGTATTGGAATTATTGAATATAAATCTTGATTAGGCATGATCAGCAACTTATTTTAAACGTTCAATTCTCAACGAGAAGGGCTTTGCGGAGGAAACCGTATGAGGACTGTGACGAAGAAAGATGTAGCCAAGCGGACAGCGCTTGAACTAAATGACCATAACGATGAAAGCATAAAGATATATACTGCTGAAAAGTTCGTAGATGCTGTATTTACTGCTCTTCGTAAAATCCTCAGCGAAGCAGACCCTGAAATCAGAATTGAAATCAGAGATTTTGGTGTTTTTGAAGTTAAGAAAACAAAGCCCAAACCCAAGGCACGCAATCCCCGGACCGGAGAGATTATATATGTACCGGCCCGCCGCAAGACACATTTCAAAGCCGGAAAGATCCTTAAGGATCAGTTGAAAAAAGTGCCGGCTGATTCGGATAAAGAATAGAATTCTATAATCTGCTTGAAAAAAGTAAGCTTTATTAGGCTTTTTCCTTTAATTTAACTGCAAAAAATTGATTTTATCACATTCCCAAAATAAAAATAGCACAAATTAAATATAGCCAATGAATAATATTATACTGGCCCTTGATATCGGCCAGGTTCGTATAGGGGTTGCCGTTAGCGATGCTCTTGGAATGCTCGCTCATCCACTAACCACATTAAAATGGAAAAATACCAGTCAGCTTGTCGCCGACATAAAGCGCCTGATTGCTGAAAGAAATGCAGGGGCTCTTGTCGTTGGCATGCCGCTAACGCTTAAGGGGACGGCGTCTAAGCAAACAGAAAAAATAAAGCAGATTGTTTTGGCGCTGAAAGAAGAACTGGATATCGAGGTTTTGGAAATAGACGAGCGGCTGACGACAAAAATGGCTGAAATACAGCTGCGGGAAAGTGGTAAAAAAGCAAGCCGCCACCGGGACATAATCGATCAGATGGCGGCTGTTAATATTTTGCAAAGTTATTTAGACAGGAAATCAAGATAAGGGGTTAAGCATGGTAATCATGATGGAGAAGAACGCGTCAGAGCAACAAATCGACGCGATCATAGAACATCTTGAAAAAGATGGTTTTGCGATCCATCGTTCCAATGGACTGGATCATGTTCTGCTGGGCATTGTGGGTGATACGGCCAGGCTGGACGTTCGTGACATACAAGTACTGGAGGGCGTTGCGGATGCGCAGCGTATAAGCGCACCCTACAAGCTGGTCAGTCGCGAATTCAGAAAAGACAATACCGTCATTAAGATTAAAGATGTAGAGATAGGCGGCAGTGAAACCGTGATCATGGCCGGTCCCTGCTCGGTGGAGTCGCCGGAACAGATTATGCGGATTGCCGGACACGCGGCGTCTGCCGGTGCCAAGATTTTACGCGGCGGCGCATTTAAGCCGCGCACGTCTCCCTACGCTTTCCAGGGCCTGGGCGAAAAAGGCCTGCGCTACCTGCGCGAGGCGGCGGATAAGTACGGGATGCTGGTTGTAACCGAAGCCATGGATAAAGAGCAGCTGCCGCTGATCTGCGATTACGCTGATATCGTTCAGATTGGTGCCCGGAATATGCAGAATTTTACCCTTATCAAAGCGCTGGGAAAAATCGATCGGGCGGTGATGCTCAAGCGCGGTATTTCCGCAACTATTAATGAATGGCTTATGTCCGCGGAATACATTCTTTCCGGTGGTAACCAAAACGTAATCTTTTGCGAACGCGGTATACGAACCTTTGAAACATATACGCGCAACACGATGGATATCAGCGCGATACCAATTGTGCAAAAGCTTAGTCACCTGCCCATATTTGCAGACCCTTCGCATGGGACGGGTATTCGCGATAAGGTGATCCCGATGGCGCGGGCTGCTGTTGCAGCCGGCGCGCACGGTCTGATGATCGAGGTACATGATCATCCTGAGGCGGCCTTGTCCGACGGCGCTCAATCTTTGTTTCCACAGCAGTTTGAAGAACTGATGAAGCAAATACGCGTTATCGCACAGGTAATCGGAAGGAAAGTGGCAGAACCAGTTGTACATGAATGAAAATAATCATTAGCGGTTTAGGTGTAATGGGCGCTTCTTTGGCCATGGCTCTTAAGGAGTCGGCCGCAGAGGCGTCCATTTTTGGTTTTGACAGAAAAGATGTTCTGGCCACGGCCCTGCGAAAAGATATTATTGACGGCCACATTAAAGAGTGGCCGCAGGAATGCAAGGGCGCTGATATTATCTTTCTGGCCACGCCGATAGAAGTGATCCGCGAACAGCTGCTTCAGCTAAACGGCGTTATTGACGACGCAACTGTGGTCAGCGATTTGGGCAGTACCAAGAAAATCTTGCACGACCTGGTGCGATCGGTTTCATTCAGCGGTACGTACATCGGCGGACACCCCATGACCGGCGCCGAGAAAAGCGGTATCGCCGCGGCAAACCCGCTAATGTATGAAAATGCCGTTTACCTGCTTTGCCCGGACGAAGCACAAAAACAATTGCCCGCGTTTAAAAAACTTTCCGATTTACTTTCCACAATAAAAGCACGCCTGTTTCTAACGGACGCGACGCGCCATGATGAAATTATGGCTTATATCAGCCATTTACCGCAGGTGATCGCCCTGGCTCTGGTAAATATCGTGGGCAATAAGGAAGATGATGAACATCCCTTTTTTGAACTGGCCGCCGGCGGCTTTCGTGACCTGACACGTATTGCTTCCAGTTCACCTGCTGTCTGGCAGGATATCATCACGAGCAATAAAGACAATCTCCAAAAAGCGATAAAAGCGTTTGCGGCGGAGCTGGAGAAGTACGGCAGCCATTTGTCAAACATGAACCCGGTTTTTGAAAAAGCTCACGGCTACCGCGCGCGCATGCCCCAAAAAAGCAAGGGGTTTCTAAATCCTCTCTGTGATGTGGTTGTTTATGTGGATGACCAGGTGGGTGTAATTGCAAAAATTTCTCAGGCATTGTTTGCTAAAAATATCGACATTCGTGATATTGAGTTGCTAAAGATAAGAGAAAAGGAAGGCGGCGTTTTCCGCCTGTCGTTTGCCGACCGTTCCCTTGCAGAAACGGCGGTTAAGATCATGAAAGAAATCGGATTTGATGCAACGGTAAGGGAGTAGAAAATGGCTGAAAAACTTCGTGTATGTGTTGTTGGAACCGGTTCTATAGCACAGATTGTTCATTTGCCCATTTTGCAGTCGATGGATAACGTTGAATTGGTGGGGATTTGTGATACGGATAAGGCGAAGTTATCTCACCTGACAAGTAAGTATGATAACGTACGGGCTTACTCCGTTATTGACAATATGTTGAAGAAAGAGAAGCCCGATGCGCTGCACATATGCACGCCCAGCCTGTATCATTTTCCCATGGCGCTGATGGCTTTGGATATGGGCGCACATGTGCTTGTGGAAAAGCCCCTCGCTCTTAAGGCCGAAGAGGGCCGCAAACTGGCGCAGACCGCTAAAGCCAACAAGCGAGAACTGATGGTGGGAATGCACAACCGCTTCAGGCCCGATGTAAGACTTTTGCGTGAGCTATTGCAAAAAGAGGAGCTGGGCGAGGTTTTCTACATTAAGTCCGGCTGGCTGCGTAAATACGACCGCCACGCGGTAAAAAACTGGCACGGCGAGAAAAAATCGGCCGGCGGCGGCGTGCTGATGGACATGGGGTTGCCGCTGATAGACCTGGCACTTTTTCTTACGGATTATCCCGAGATTTCACGGGTGCGTTCTTTTAATTACAGTCTCAATCCCGAGTTGGAAGTTGAAGATGCTGCTCTGGCAGTATTGCAGACAAAAAGCGGAGCTACCATGACCATCGAAGTTAGCTGGCAGCTCTATCTTGAAAAAGATACTTTATATACGCATATCTTTGGCAGAAACGGCACGGCCAAGCTAAACCCGCTGCGCATTAACCGCTTGTTGCACGGTAACCTGGTCAGTGTTTCGCCGTTACACCGCGATATGGGTGTGGACCAGTTCAAAAAAGCCTATGAAAATGAGATTCGCCATTTTTATAAAGTGATCAACGGTGAATTTGAGAATACATCCACCGCTGAAGAGGCCTGTCAGGCGCTGGAGATTCTGGATGCTTTGTACAAATCCGCTGAGACCGGCACGGAAGTGGAAATAGCCGGGGCAGGGAGTTGATGAAAGCATTTGTCAGCGGTGGCTCGGGGTTTATTGGCAGCCATCTTGTCGATCGCCTTTTGCTGGACGGCTACGATGTTACTGTTTTTGACAATCTTTTCAGGGGCAAAAAGTCCAACCTGAGCAAGCATCAGAAAAATAAAGCTTTTCGATTCATTGAAGGGGATATTCGTAACTACGGGCAGCTTTATGATGCGCTGGGCGACGGCGTTGATCTTTTTTATCATCTTGCCGCACAATCCAATGTTATGGGGGCTGTCACGGATATTGATTATTCCTTCGAGACCAACGTATTGGGCACATACAACGCTTTGAAAGCTGCGGAAAACAGAAAGGTAAGGCGATTCATATTTACCTCGTCGCGGGAAAGCTATGGCGAAGCGCGCTATATCCCGGTGGATGAAGAGCATCCGCTCATGTCAAAAAACAGCTACGGTGCCAGCAAAGTTGCCGGAGAAACCTATTGCCGTGTTTTTGCCGGTCGCGGTTCGATGGAAGTAGTGATCCTGCGTTTTGCTAATGTTTATGGCGAGCGTGATTTTAACCGGGTGATACCTATTTTTCTAGAAAATATCCGGCAAGGTAAAGACCTTACCATTTTTGGCGGCAAACAGGTGATTGATTTCGTTTCTATAGAAATCATAATCGAGGCATTAATACAATCGGCCAAAAACAGGGAGCTGCTAAGCGGGCCCGTAAATGTGGGCAGCGGAAAGGGAACCACACTTTTTGAACTGGCCCATGCGCTTAAAGATATCAGTCAGGTAGATTTTGAAATCCACGTAGAACCGGCCCGCAGCGAAGAAGTTGTGCGCTTTGTGGCTTCTGTGGAGCGTTTTAACAGGGTATTTGATATCCGCCTGCCGGAGAATCCACTTTACTATCTGGCACGGATGGCACAAGAGCAGAAAATGGGCAACAATACATAAAAAATGTTCACTTTTGTCCATGAACTCCGAATATATGGCAATGATTTTTTTAAAAAGAATTAAGGGGGAAAAGAATGAGCTACAAATTTGAGGAAAGTAACGACGTTCTGGTTGTAAAAGTGGAAGAAAAAAGGGCTACGGTAGATATAAGCGGCCAATTGAAAGAAGAATTGCTTAAGAAGATTGATGATGGAATGAATAACGTCGTTATTGATTTAAGCGCTTCCGAATTTGTGGACAGTTCTTTCCTGGGTGCACTTGTGGCAGGCCTGAAAAAGGCAACCATGAAAAGTGGTGATCTTAAAATCGCCGGCTTGCAGCCACCGGTAAGAGCTATGTTTGAGTTAACCCGGCTCTACCGGATATTTGACATTTACGACAGTTCAGATGAAGCCATAAACAGCTTTTAACCAATTTGGCTTTTTTCTGTAAATAATTAATATTAAATTTTTGCGCTTCGATCAGGGAAGCACAAAATCCTTCCGTAACCCCAACATAACATTTTGAAAAAGCTGCGTTAAAAGGGCGCCAATGGATTTGGTATTAAATAAGGAGTTTATCGAAAATATAGATAAGTCTTCCGAGGTTGAGTGGCTTGAAAAAAACAACCTTGGTGTTTATGGTGCCAGCAGCTGCGTAGGTATGAACACACGGAGGGAACACGGTATTTTTGTGGCTCCTGACTATTCCCGCCAAAAAAGCGTCGTTCTTATTTCCAAATTTGAAGAGTCCGTTTTTATTGAGAACCGTCTTTACGAAATATCCACAAATAATTATGAGGGCGGGATTTTCCCTTCCGGCTATAACTATATTCAGTCTTTTACAATGAAGCCGTTTCCGCGGCTGCTTTTTGAAGTTGAAAACAGGATAATTGAGAAAACGGTCTTTTTGGCCAGTGATTATCCGCTGATGGTGGTGCGTTATGAGTTGAAAAATCAGGGACTGCCAATCAATATTATAATTAAGCCCTTTATCGCGGATCGCTACAGCACGGAATTGACCAGCGAAATGCAAGGGCTGAACACTGACAGCTATCAGGGACAGAATTTTGTGCGCTGGGCTCTTAAGCCGCAACTACCGGAAGTTTATGTCTATTATAATCGCGGTGAGTTCGTGGCGGCTAATTTGTGGTATAAAAACTTTCATTACCCGCAAGACCGGGCGCGCTTCGAAGTATCCGCTGAGCATTTGTTTAATCCCGGATTTTTTCAGGCTACGCTTTTGCCCTACAAATCGCTTACGCTCTATATCTCCACCGCAGAACTTGATTTTGAGAACCTGAATTACGAAGCACTTTTCCGGCAAGAAGCCAAAAAGCGTCCGTTAACGCGGGATAATTCGCAGACAGCCTCGCTGAGAATAGTTTCAACAACAAAAAGCGCGACAACGCAAATTCATGGTCAGCCGGTTGTAAGCACCTCAACGCTGGAGAACGGCTGCTCCACGCGCGATATACTGTTTTCCATGCCCGGCCTTTATCTGGCGCAGCAAAAACACGATACTTTCAGAGAACTTTTTGATACATTGGCTGAGCAGTTGCAGGAAGGTCTTTTGCCTGTTTATTCGCCTCTAATGCGCCCTAATTTTCACTATTGTGCCGCCGATCTAAGCCTGTGGTTTATTCACATGGCTTATCTCTATTTTGAAGAAAGCGACGATAAGGAGTTCGTCGAGAAGCACTATGATACCCTGAAGAGCGTTTTTGAGTTTTATGAGAAAGGTACACTTTTTAATATTTTTTGCGACAAGGATGGCCTGATATTTTCGGGCAGTAAGAATGCAAGCACGAGCTGGATACCTTTAAAAAACGGCCATAACGAAGTGCTGCGCTACGGCAAGCTTCTGGAAATTAATCTTTTATGGTACAATGCATTAAAGGTGCTTTCGCATTTTGCCGGTGTGCTGGGCAAGAAGCGCTGGAGTACAAAATTTGATCGTAAATGTGCCAAATTTGAAAAATCTTTTGCAAAAACGTTCAAGAACGAAAAGGGTAGTTTTAAGGATTTCGTGAATCATAACGCGTCCGGCGACGATTTTCGAATCAACCAGATATTGCTGGTTTGCCTGCCTTTTACACCGTTGAACCAGGAAGAAACGCAAGACGCGATGGAACAGATTACAGCGAAATTATATACGCCTTATGGTCTGAAAAGCGCCGTGGAAAAAATAGCGGATAACGCGGATCTGAAACTGATAACACGCAAAAAGCCCGCATATTTTAATGGAGCGATCTGGCCGTGGGCGATGGGGCTGTTCGCGGAAGCGGTTTACCGGCGGATGGGGCACGACAAAGACCTTGCGGAAAAATTAAAAACTTTTCTTGATGTGTCTCCGCGTCTTCTCGATTATGGCATTATCGACTATTTCCCGGAAGTGGTTTCTGATGAAGAACAGAGTATTCAGGCAGGGATGAGAGATTTTCTGCCTTCTTCGGCTATGTATTTGTGGATACGGTATCTATATAAAAAGCTCTAATCGGCCGCTGCTTTTTCGTCCTGTTTTTGCTTGCTGTTTTTATTTTTAAGACGATCCTGAACTTCCTTGTAAACTGAAAGCCAATATTCGCTATCCTCGCGGAAATGCGACCGCGCATTTTGGAGTTGTTCTATGGAAACAGAACTGCTGTCCAGAAGATGACTGATCATAGCCGCTTTAGCACTGTCGCTTTGTGACGTATTGGAGATTGTAATGATTTTCGTCAGTAAAGCCACGTGTTTTTCGCGTTCAATCGGCGATGATTGGTTTGCCGGGCGTTGTTCGTTTGAACAACTAAGCCATAAAAAGGTACAAGCTACGAAGACAAAAAAGCCTGTGGTTAAATATTTGTAACATTTCATTTTAAAATGTATAACTTTCACGGATAAAAAGGTAATTAAACTGTTTTAACTACCGTAAAGTTAGAGCCCATTTCGGAGGTAAGCAATGTTTAGACGTTTTGCCATAAAATTTATTGTATTGAGTTCGCTCTTGTGCGCATTGCCGCTTTTCGCGCAAGGCTTTGGGCAAAACAAGGTTCAGTATAAAGAGTTTGACTGGCATTTTCTGCAAACCGAACATTTTGATATTTATTTTTATCCCGGTTCATATGACATAGCTGTTTTTGCCGCAAATGTCGGGGAAGATGCCTATAAGCTTCTTAAGCGTGATTTCAACTATGAACTTGCTGAACGCGTGTCCATTATTCTCTATAAATCACATAACGATTTTCAGCAAACAAACGTTGTTAACGTTTATCTGAGCGAAGGTATTGGCGGCGTAACCGAATTGTTCAAAAACCGTGTCGTAGTGCCTTTTGAAGGATCATGGGAGCAGTTTCGTCATGTAATCCATCACGAACTCGTACACGCAGTTATGAACGATATGCTTTACGGCGGCTCGATTCAGTCGCTCGTTTCAGGCCAGGTGGCTCCCGTGCCCCTGTGGTTTTCCGAAGGTCTGGCAGAATACCTCTCTTTACGCTGGGATACAAAGCTTGATATGGTCGTTCGAGATGCTACCATTACCGGCTATCTCCCTTCAATTCCCCTTCTGAATTATTACCTCGCTTATCAGGGCGGCGCCAGCCTTTTCCGTTATATAGCAGAAAAGTACGGCAACGAAAAGATTGGTGAGATCCTTCATAAAATCAAAGGAAGTTTCCGTTTTGATTCCGCATTTAAATCGGCCCTGGGCATTGACCTGGAAGAGCTTTCCGAAAACTGGCGTAAGGAAATGCGCAAGGAGTACTGGCCCGATATTGCGGACCGCCAGGAGACCGGTGACTTCGCGCGGGCGCTGACCGATCATAAGGAAACACGCAGTTTTCTAAACATAAGCCCGGCACTTTCACCAAGCGGCGATAAACTGGCCTTTCTCTCAAACATGGGCGGTAAGCAAAGCATTTATGTTATGGACGTGCTGAATCCCAAAGAGCCCGAAAAAATAATACAGGGTGAGACGGATGTTGATTTTGAGGAGCTGCACTGGCTAAGTCCCGGCATGGGCTGGTCCCCCGATGCGACACGTATCGCTCTTTCGGCCAAGGCCGGCGATCAGGACGCATTGTACGTCTATGATGTATTTACGGAAGAAACGAAGCAATTCAAGTTTGGTCTGGATGGAATCTTTTCTGCTGCATGGTCGCCCGCTGGTGAACAGATTGCCTTTATCGGCAATATCAACGGCGCAAGCGATGTATATATATATGATGTACGCACGGAAGAATTGCAAAGGCTGACAGATGACATGTTTTCAGACAGTTACCCGGCCTGGTCCCAGGATGGGAAAAAGATAGCATTTGTATCGGATCGCGGGCAATACCTGTCCATGGAAGAAGTGCCCGAAGATTTTAAAATATCGACGCACCAGTATCTGAACCACGACATCTACTTTGCCGATGTTGAAACGGGTGAAATTACGCGCGTAACCGACACTGAAAACTTCAATGAAACGGACCCCGTCTTTTCGCCCGACGGTAATAAGATGCTCTACGTAAGCGACAGAAACGGTATCTATAATATTTATGTTCATGACCTGAAAAGCGCAGAAAGCTATCCTATTTCTAACTTGTTAACCGGTGCTTTCCAGCTCTCCATTGATAAATCCGGCCAGACTCTCGCCTTTTCTTCTTTTAGCGAAGGTGGCTGGGATGTTTTTATGGTGAAAAATCCTTTTGAAATGCCGGCGCAGGAATTGGAAAACACAGTCTACTTTAAAAAGCTGGAGGACAAAAGCAGCTTGCTGAGCACGGTAAATGAGCTGGCCGAAGAAGAAACCGTTCAGGATACGCTGAAAGAAAAGGTGGCCATTCCAAAGACCACTGATTTCAGCAATTATGTTTTTGCCGATCTGGACAGAAGAACGCAAAAAAAGCCTGAAGACATTACGCTCGATGAAGAAGATTACAAGCGCGATGACGGCAATTATAAAGTCCGCAATTACAGAGTTAAATTTTCGCCGGATATTGTAAATGGTCAGGCGCAATATAATACATTGTGGGGCTTTCAGGGCTTTACGCAAATAGCATACAGTGACGTTTTGGGTAATCACAGGATCTACTTGGGAACCAATCTTGTATTTGATTTGCGCAACAGCTATATCGCCGCGCAATACTGGTACCTGCCTAAGCGTATCGATTATGGCGTTAATGCTTATCACTTTGCCAACACGTATGTGACGCGAAGTACCGGTGTAACACGCTTCCGTAATTATGGGGCTTCGTTTATCGCATCGCGGCCGTTTAACAAATTTACGAGGGCAGACTTCTCTTTGAATTTTGTAAATGCGCAGTTGGAATTTCTGAGCGGTACGCCGGAAGGATATCAGGGACGCACAAAAGTCTCCGGATTATTGCCCAGCCTGCAGCTTGTTCACGACACCGCAGAATGGTGGTACACCGGTCCGGGTGACGGCTTCCGTGGCGCGCTGAGCATTACGGCCAGTCCAAAGTACACCGAAAGCAGTTTTGAGTTTACAACGGTAAAAACAGATCTGCGTAAGTATGTTAAGTTGGCGCAAAATTACCGATTGGCTTTCCGCTATACGGGCGGTATAAGTCTTGGCGCCCAACCGCAGCAGTTTTTTCTTGGCGGAACGGAGAACTGGCTGAACCGACGCTTTAACGGTGGCCTGGAAAGACGTCTCGATTCCATCGAGGAGGTTTACTTCTCGGAGTTTGTAACCCCTCTGCGCGGCGCCCGTTTTTATGAGCAGATAGGCACCCGCTTCAGCCTCGTTAACGCGGAATTTCGTTTTCCTTTGATCCCCTACATGGAGCTGGGGCTTCCACCTATTCGCTTTGGAAATATTATTGGTGTGGCTTTTACGGACATCGGTAGTGCCTGGGACGATAACAGTGGTTTTCGCGGCGTTCGTGACGGCCGGACAGAGGATATTTTTATGGGTTATGGTACCGGTGCCCGTATCTTTTTATTCGGATTTTTATTAAAATACGACTTGGCCTGGCAATATGACTTTCAGAATTCAAGCAGAGCCAGACACTATTTTTCTATAGGAATCGATTTCTAGTACAAAATCCGAGGCTTCATGACCTACCTGATAACGGCGGTCGGCAGAAAGACAATCAATTTTGTTGAAGAAACCGGCCGCGTTTTCATTTTGGTATGGCAGGCTGCGAAATATCTCCGTGTAATTTGGGCCAACCGCAGGCTGGTTTTCGAGCAGATGCTCGAAATAGGTGTAAACTCAATCCCCCTTGTTCTGTTTGTCGGTATTTTTGCCGGGGCCGTGGCTTCGGTTCAAACGGCCTATCAGCTTAAAGGCTACATTTCCTACAACTATCTTGGCGCCGCTACCAGCGTGGCTATTTTCATTGAGCTGGGGCCGGTATTAACGGCGCTGGTTATTGCCGGTCGGGTTGGTGCTTCCATTGCGGCCGAGATCGGCACAATGAAAGTGACTGAGCAGATCGACGCCCTTAACGCCCTGGCGATAGATCCCGTGCGTTACCTGGCGATGCCGCGCATTTTCAGCGGTTTTATAATGATTCCCATGCTGACCATTTTTGCCGATTTTGTCGGGATATTGGGTGCCTACGGGGTAGCATGGCTAAATCTGGGGCTGGCCGCCGAGACTTTTTTTGGCAGCGTTCAGGACTTTTTTTCTATTTTGAATGTTATGAGCGGTTTGATCAAAGCGTTCTTTTTTGGCGGCATTACGGCGATCATAGGGTGTTATGTGGGCTTTGAAACAAGTGGCGGCGCGGAAGGAGTCGGCAAATCAACCATCCGTGCCTTTGTCTTGTCGTCCGCGATGATCCTTTTAAACGACTATATCCTTTCAGTCATCATTTTCTAAATGACATGATAACGATCAGCAACATAAAAAAATATTTTGACAGCAAGGTGGTTTTGCGGGGCGTGGATCTGGAGATCTACGACGGTGAAAAGCTTGTTATCATTGGCCGCAGCGGCTGCGGAAAAAGCGTACTGCTGAAGCTTATTTTAAACCTCCTTTATCCGGATGACGGCTATATTCTTGTTGACGATATTGCCATAAAGCGCGTGGCGCAACAAGACCTTTTCAGACTGAGACGGCAGTTTGGTTTTTTGTTCCAAAGCGCGGCGTTGTTTGACAGCATGTCGGTTGCGGAAAATATCAGTCTGCCGCTGGTTGAACATACCGATATGTCGCCCAAAGATATGGCCCGCGCCGTGGCTGAAAAGCTGGAGATGGTCGGTTTGCCCGGTATTGAAGACCTCAGGCCTTCTGAACTTTCAGGCGGTATGCGCAAAAGGGTTGGCCTGGCCCGGGCGATCATCCTGGAACCTAAATATATTCTTTATGACGAACCGACCACAGGTCTTGACCCTATTATGGCAGCCTATATTGACAAACTGATCATCGAACTATCCGAAAAGCTGAATGTTACCTCCATTGTTGTTACCCATGATATGCAGAGTGTGGCAAAAGTTGCCGACCGCGTTGTTATGCTGCATCATGGCCGTATTATCTTTTCCGGCAGCGTTCACGATATGCACACTACCAGCAACGAGGTTGTCAAACAGTTTATCAATGCTGAAACGGAAGGCCCCGTCCAGCCCAAGCCGGTTAAGTATTAGGCCTGTTGCTTCTGTGCAAAATGGCTGCTAAAGGTCAAGCGCCATACAATCCCGCCGATTTATCCAATATCAAAATGATAAATTTAGCAGAGCAGGAATGGGCTGGTTAGAGCTTTTTGAACAGGACGTAAAAACCCTCAATACAAATAATAACGGCGATCTTCAGAGCACGGTCCTTGTTGTGGACGATGAAGAGTCCATCCGCGAGACGATCCGCAGTTTTCTCAGTTCCGAAAATTATAATGTCTATACGGCCGGTGATGCTACCGAAGCGCTGGAGGTTTACAAGTCGCTTAAGCCGGGTATCATCATTCTGGATATTTATATGCCCGGCATGAGCGGGCTGGATCTGCTTAAAATCATCCGTGAAAATGACAACCAGACCGAGACGATCGTTCTGACCGGCCACGGTGACATGAATGCCGCGGTGATGGCGCTTAAGCAAAATGCCACGGATTTCCTGCAGAAGCCGGTTGATATGGAAGTGCTTTTGCTGGCTGTGCGCAAGGCCGAAGAACACATGCGTCTGAAAAACGAATTGCGTGCCTACACCATGCAACTCGAGGTGCTGTTTAAGGAAGTCCGGCATAACAAGGAATTCCTGGAAACCATCATACAAAACTCGCCCAACGCTACGGTCACCTATGACCGTGACGGCATCATTACCTCCTGGAATGATGAGGCCACCAAGATAACGGGCCATCCGGCCGGCGAAACAATCGGCAGCGCCCTCAAAGACATTTTTGTTTTTGATAACCATCTTATCAGCCACAAAGACGGCTCCATCGGTCAACCGCGGCAAAATGTCGTCAGCCAGATTTTAACGCGCAAACAGCGCATCCGGATTATTAGCCGCAACGCCAATATTCTGCGCAACCCGGAGAATGAGATCATCGGCGGGATAGAAAGCTTTTATGATATAACTGAAAAGGCCAAAAGCGACCGGCTGCTGGAAAAACGTTACCTGCAGGTGCAAACGATCAATGAGATCGGCAAGATTGTAGCTGTAAGCAGGGAAGTGAAACAGCTTCTGGAATTCATTGGTTCCGGCCTGGTAAAAACGTTTTTTGAATCGGCCCAGGTCTCCTTTTTTCTCTACTCTAAAAGCAAAGACAAGTTGGTTTTGCGCTACACGCATGGCCTGGCATCGAAGTACGTTTTGGATGAATACCCGATAGGGGCGGAATTTGAACCGGGGCTTGACCTGATTGGTCATGTCTTTAAAAGCGGTGAAGCGGCACTCTTCGCGGAAGTTCGCAAATCTCCGCATTTTGAGGAGGGCCTGACTAAGGACCCACAGTCGGTTTATGCTCTGCCCATAAAGGTCAAAAAACGCATCTTTGGCCTTTTTACGATCGAAAATTCCGTAAAAATGGAGCTGGATGACGCGGATATTTTTATGCTTGAGGCCATTGCCGAATACCTCGCTATTGCCTTTGAGCGCATCGAGTTGATGGAACGGATCACTTCCCAGAACCAGCTTTTGGAGAAGCAGGCCAGCGAGCTTAAGGAAGCGTTGACCAATATCGAGTCGCAGCAGGAGATCATTGTTAAGCAAAACGAGAAAATGATCCAGGACCTGAAAAAGGCCGGAGATTTTCAAAAAAGCCTGCTGCCTTCGCGCCTGCCCGAGCATAAAAATTATACGTTCAGCGCTTCCTTCTCACCTTCCAGCCAGCTGGGCGGTGATTATTACGACGTGTTTCCCATCGATGAGCGCTATATCGGCGTTATGGTTGCCGATGCTTCCGGGCATGGCGTCGCCTCGGCCATGCTGTCGGCGATGTTTAAAATGACGCTGGGCAAATACGCGCCCACAGACCTCGACCCGGCAAGCGTTTTCAGCAAACTGAACAAGGATTTTTGCAACGTGCTGCAAATGGGCGATTTCTTTACTGCCTTTTACGCGATCATCGATACCCACACAAAACGGCTGATATACAGCAATGCCGCACATCCGTTGCCGTTACTGTATCATTATAGCAGCGGCGAGGTGATTAGCCTCGATTCCGAAGGGTTTCTGCTTGGCGTGATGGATACGATCACCTATGAGAAAAAACAATTCGAGTTCAATGGCCGCTATAGGTTGTTGATCTATACGGACGGTCTGCCGGAGGCAATCGATAAAAAAGAACGCCAGTATGGTGAAGAGAAAGTTAAGGAAAACCTCAAAAAATATGCCGCGCAAAAACCCGATGAATATCTCGGATGTATTGTTGATGATTTAAAGAAATACACCGGTTCGGACAGCTTCGAAGACGATCTCACCCTTGTTGTGATGGATATCGACGTATAATCACGCCAGCATCCCCCAATATTATTTTCATGGGATTGCTAAAAAATTTACATTTGCACCTGCATTAAAAAAATCGAAAGGCATATGGACAAAACGACCCTGGAAAAAAAACTGCACAGGTACGGGCAGGAGCACCTGCTTTGTTTTTGGGACGAATATTCGGACGAGCAAAAAAAAGCATTTATTAATCAGATTAATTCTACCGATTTTGAACTGCTCGAAGAGCTTATTAAGAAAGCTCTGATCTCGCATGGGGAAAAGGCGCATAAAGCGAAAATGAAACCCGGCGACGTACTGAGTATGGCCGCTCGGAACAAAAAAGACGCCGCAATGCAAGCGAAAGGAGAGCAGCTTCTGGCGGCCGGTAAAGTAGCTGCTTTTCTGGTGGCCGGCGGTCAGGGATCACGCCTTGGCTTTGAAGGGCCTAAAGGGATTTTCCGTGTTACGCCGGTAAAGAAAAAATCACTGTTCCAGGTGCACGCCGAGAAGATCGTGGCTGCCAATAGGCACTACGGTGTATCGATACCCTGGTATATTATGACCAGCCAATCCAATCATAAAGACACCATCGATTTTTTTAGGAAGAATAATTTTTTTGGTCTGAAGAAAAGCGACATCATGTTTTTCAAACAGGATATGTTACCGGCAGTAGACAAGGATGGAAAAATTCTGCTTGAGAGCAGGGACCGCATCTTTATGAGCCCGAATGGTCATGGCGGCGCGCTTAAAGCCATTTGGGACAGCGGAGCGCTCGAGGACATGCGCGGCAGAGGAATTGAGCAGCTTTTTTATTTCCAGGTGGATAACGTGCTTACCTATATTTGTGATCCGGCCTTTATCGGTTATCATTTGGATGCTGACGCGGACATGTCCAACAAAGTAGTACGCAAAGCTTACCCTGAGGAAAAAATGGGTGTTATTTGCGAGCTGGACGGCCAGACCGGGCTAATGGAGTACAGCGACCTGAAAAGAGAGGACATGTTTGCCACGGATGCCCGCGGAGAGCTCAAATACTGGGCCGGTTCCATCGCCACGCATATGATCAGTGTAAATTTTATAGAGCAGGAGAACGCTTTCGGTTTCCGGCTTCCCTATCATATTGCCGAGAAAAACGTGCCTTATGTGGATTGTTCGGGACGCCCGCACAACCCGAAAGGCAAAAACGCTTACAAATTTGAAACATTTATTTTTGATGCTTTGAAACATTGCCGGCACAGCGCCACCATCGAAGTGCTTCGTGAAGAAGAGTTCAGCGCGTTAAAAAACGACAGCGGCGTCGACAGCCCTGACACCGTTCGCCGCGATTTACTGCGCCTGCATGCTTCCTGGCTGCGTGAAGCCGGTCTCGATATCCCCGTTAATGAGCAGGGTGATCCCGCCGTCGAGGTTGAGATCAGTCCGCTTTTTGCCCCCGACAAAGAGACGTTGTTAAACCGTAAAAAAGAACTGCCGGCTATTGCGGGGCAGGGGAGTATCTACATTGAATAGTGAACAGGAAATACTAAGCAAGCTGCGCGCGGTGCATCGTGTAAATCGCATTATGTGGTATGCGGTAGCCGGCGGCGCTTTGGTGTTGATTGTAATCGGGTTGATCATGGCCTTTGTGGGGATCAGCGGTCAAAGTGTGGTCGATGCGTTTCTCGCTGACCGAATTGCCATGTTTATCGTGATTATTTGTGCAGTGGCCATCATCTACGTGAAGCGGACCTACCTGGCTCCTGCCAAAATAATTGAAAGGGCGGGGAAGAAGGAGCTAAATGTGGCCGGTGACGTACAGGATCTGATACAGCAACTGGGCGAAGAAAATAGTGATCTGGCCAAAGCGTTGATCATTTTCCGCCGCTATTACATGCTCACCTGGGCGCTGGCCGATTTGATCGTCATTTCCGGGTTTGTTTATTTTATCCTGACGGGCAATCTGGAATCTTTTATTATTTATGCGGTGGTGGCGGCCTATTCGATTGCCATAAATTTTCCCTCATACACGCAGATAGAAAGCATCTATTACCGACTTAACGAATAAGGACAAGAACGATGTTTTACGAAAAAGGCAAAATCCACGATGTTGAGATCAAAAGCCTTAAAAAATATATGGATGATCGCGGCTGGCTGACCGAGTTCTTTCGCCACGACGAAATTGATGAGCGCATTTACCCGGTGATGGGCTATATCAGCATGACCATGCCGGGCGTGGCGCGCGGGCCGCACGAGCATGAACAACAGACAGATTATTTTGTATTTATTGGGCCTTCTAACTTTAAGTTATATTTGTGGGATGCGCGCGAACAGAGCGCCAGCTATGGCAAAAGAATGACCGCCTTCGTGGGACAGGACAATCCCTGCTCGGTTGTTATCCCGCCGGGGGTTGTGCATGCCTATAAGAACGTTGGTGGTGAAAAAGGCTGGGTAGTAAACGTGCCCAATCAATTATTTGCCGGTAAAAACAAAAAAGAACCCGTAGACGAAATTCGCCACGAAGATGATCCGAAATCTCCCTTTCAGCTTGATTAAAATTTTTTTTATGGCAACTCTGTTATTGCCGATCATTGCACCGGCCCAGGTAGGTTTGGGTGGTCATGGCGCGTTTAACTATCCCGGCGTCAGCGAATCTGAAAAATCAAATATTCGCCTGGACGGTGGGCTGGGCTACGGTCTATTTCTGCGACATGACGTGTGGTCTGCCCCCGGTTATGCTTTTCATTTGCGCTATAATACCAGCTTCAGCGATCATAAGGCCACGGTTCCGGGCTTTGGTGATTCGGATTATGAGTTAAGCAGCTTTGGCCTGGACGTCCTGCTGGAGTGGAGGCGACAATCTTTATGGCGCCTTTACGCGGGTATCGGAATAAACCTGCTATCGGTAACGGGAAAAGCGAGATTTCAGAATAATTATGTAGGCGAAACACTTCATCCCTCACTCAGTTTTGGCGCACGTTACAGCTGGTTTGAGGGCTTTGATGCATTCGGCGAACTGGTCATTAACATAGCCAGCACAGATGCCGGTCCCGAAAATATTCCGCTTTACGGCCCGGCTCTGCGTTTGGGTATAACCATGTTTTTGAGTGAAGAAGAATGAATCCCCAGGACCTGTACAAGCAGAAAGTACCGGGCAAAAAGAAGCCTCTTCGCGTAAGTGCGGGCAAAAGCATTCTCTGTGCGCCTTTTATATACGCGCTTAACAATAACAAGCAGATTGAGCTGACGGCGGACAGCCCGGCTGAGACGGCACTGAAAACGCGCGAACAACTTACCGATGTTGCTTTTATCTCCGCGATAGAATTTGGACGCGTAAAAGAAGGCTGGCAGGTGTTTGATGGCATGAGCCAAAACTGGCAAAGGTCATCACGGACGGTGGCGCTTTTCTTTCAGTCCAATCTGCACAGCCTGCAAAAAATTGCTGTTATCCCCGGCTATTACAGTGAAAGGGCTTTGCTGTCGATCGTCTTGCGTGAGCGCTATGAACTGCGCCCGGAGATTGTGGAAAAGCAGGGCAGCCTTGAACAGCTTCTCGGCGAATATGACGCCGTGCTGATGCATGGAGAAGCGGCCCTGGCAGAGACACAATCCAACAAAAATTATATTGACCTGGCCGAGCAGTGGTATGAAATGACCGGACTGCCTTTTGTGAACGGTTTCTGGGTGGGACGAAATACACGCGTAACTGAAAAAGAGGCTGTCCTGCTGCAGGAATCTTTGGATGAGGGCCGAAAACACGTGGAAGAGATAGCCGCATCCTGCGCAGCAAATAAATCCTTAAAACCTGTTTACAGGGATTTTCTGGAAAGTGAAATCAGCTACGTTCTGGGCGACCTGGAAAAGGAAGCCCTGGTCGAGTTTTACCGCTATGCCTTTTACTTTAGCCTGATTGAGTATATCCCCGAGTTTAAATTTCTTTAAGCGGTAAGGGAATTATTCGTATTAGTTTTTAACGGATCGGCTCAATTCAGCGGTTATACTCCAGGTGTCTTACCATATTCTCTAATTTACTACGAAACGCATTGTCTGTTTTGAGGCGTGATTCAATTTTATCTATGCCGTGGATAACCGTGGCATGGTCCCGGCCGCCAAAATGCAATCCGATGGAAACCAGTGAATGATGGGTAAGTTTTTTGGCCAGGTACATGGCTACCTGCCGCGCCAGAACAATGTCTTTTTTGCGGCTTTTGGCGCGTATTTGGTCAACGCTGACACCAAAGACTTTTGAACAATGCTCCATTATGGTGTCAATGGTCAGCATCTTTTTGTCGGGATGGGCGATTTCCGAAACGATCTGACGGGCCAGGTCGATGGTCGGTTCTGCGGTCGTGAAAGTTACCTGGGCCATTATTTTTGTTAGCGCGCCTTCCAGTTCACGAACATTGTCGATCAGGTTAACGGCAAGATAGTCCAGCACATCGGCGGGAATATCAAGCTCGCTTTCAGCACATTTTTTGCTCAGAATGGCCAGGCGCGTTTCAAATTCCGGTGGCTGAATATCTACAACCAAACCCCATTTAAAGCGGGAAACAAGGCGTTCTTCCAGGTCGGTCAATTCATTTATGGGCCGGTCTGATGTTAAAACAATCTGTTTACCGTTTTGGTGCAAATCGTTAAACGTGTGAAAAAACTCCTCCTGCGTTTTGCCCTTGTTGGAGAAAAACTGAATATCATCCAGCAGAAGGATGTCACAGGAGCGGTAAAAAGCCGAGAAATCGGCCACTTTATTCTGTTGAATGGCATTTATGAAGTGCGAAGTAAACGTCTCACTGGACGCATAGTGTACGCGTGTGGCCGGGTTGTTGGAAATGGCCAGATTGCCGATGGCCTGAATAAGATGGGTTTTGCCCAGACCTGTCCGGCCGTAGATGATTAAAGGATTGTAGTTGTTGCGGCCGGGCGATTTGCCCACGGCTTGTGCCGCTGCCACGGCGAAATTATTGCTGTCGCCAACAATAAAGTTCTCAAAATTATAACGTTCGTTAATCCTGGTGCTGTATTGATTGTTTTGCTGGCTCTGATGATTGTGTTGCGGACCTGACTGAGCTGAACTGATACCGGCCCAGTCTTTTTTTCCGTAAGGAGAAACCTGGCCATTGCCATTGCTTTCCACAATAAAACGAATGCGCTTGCTGTCTCCCAAAACCTGCATAATCGCATCACTCAACAGCTTCGCATAGTGGTTTTCGATCCATTCACAGAAAAAGCGGTTGGGTACCTGCACCTTAATAAAGCGATCATCCATATCAATGGCTTTTGTTGGTGCAAACCAGGTATTATATGTGCGTTCATTAATCGCATGGCGTATGACATCAAGAATATCACTCCAGAGGTGTTCCAGAGATGCCCTTGGCGATGTCGCATTGTCCTTCATTTGTGCCCTCAAAAAATTTTATCCACAGTCCGTATCTGCGACAATCGAGTCTCACATTTCAAAAATGGACGCAACTATTGCTCTACAGAGACAACTGCATATATTGTAAGATGTTAAAAATATTAAACTTGGAGTGTGTTGAGTTAAGGCCCGTTGATTTTTGACAGCCAACTCATCCGTCAAGCGTTGTGGATTTCCTGAGGTTTTCCACAAGTTATTCACATCCACTTGACTGCCCTGAAATAGAATAACGCAAGGGGCAAATATATGTCAAGCAAGGTTGCAAGAATTTGGCTTTTAAAATCTGATTTTATATGAGAGGCGCATGCTAAGTGTATTATTTATTAGATTTATGTTTAATTATTTTTTGTGAAAAGTGAGCAAAATTATCACAAATGTTTCACGGAGTTTTGCGCTTTGCTCATAGATTTCGGGCACATTTTTTTGTGAGTGTTTCACAGCTTTTTTTGCCAAATCGATGTATTGATAATAACACGGATAAAGTCTATTTTCAAAACTGATTTTTGGGAGGGTTAAATGAAACAGATATTATCAGCAAAAGCGCCGCAGCCTATCGGTCCGTACTCACAAGCGGTGGAGGCGCAGGGCTTTGTTTTTGCCTCGGGCCAGATTGCCCTGGATGCCGCCGGCAAAATTGTTTCCGAGGATGTGGCCGAGCAAACGGAGCAGGTTATTCTCAATCTGGAAGCCGTACTACAGGCGGCCGGACTGGGACTCACCCAGGTGGTAAAAACAACCATATACCTGAAAAACATGGATGATTTTGGCCTTGTAAACGACATTTACGGCCGCTTCTTTAATACCTCTAAGCCGGCCCGGGCAACGGTGGAAGTTAGTCGTCTGCCCAAAGACGTCCATATTGAAATGGACTGTATCGCCGTGAAAAAGTAAATGGCATCATACTGTTTTATAGTCAATCCCCGTGCCGGCCGTGGAAAGGCCGGAAATTTTTCGCGGCTGTTATCCCGGTGGCTTGTCCATAAAGAAGAAAGCCACAAAGTGGTTTATACAGATGGACCGATGCATGCCGCGGAACTGGCGCGCCTTCATGCCGACAGCCATGACGTTATCGTGGCGGTAGGTGGAGACGGAACAATCCATGAAGTGATAAACGGGTTGGTTGGAAAAAGCACGCAACTTGCTATAATTCCCGTGGGAACAGGCAATGACCTTGTAAAGGTGCTGGGCATTCCGCTGAACGCTAAAAAAGCTTTTGAAAATGTTTTTAAACCTTCACTTGTAAAAAACATTGATGTGGGCAAGGCCAATGAACGCTATTTTATAAACGGACTCGGTATCGGCTTCGATGCCCTTGTTGTAAAAAAGAGCAAAACCGTACGTATGCTTCGCGGAAACTTTGTTTATCTATATGCCGTTCTGGTAACATTGTGGAAATACAGCTATCAAACGCTAAGCCTGGCTTTTAATAAATTAAAGCGGGAAGATGATCTTTTTATGCTGACGATTGGAAATGGGCCTTCCCTTGGCGGGGGCTTTTTCCTTACTCCCAACGCGCGACCGGATGACGGTATTTTTGATTTGTGTATGATCCGCAAAATGAACAAGTTTCATATACTAAAAAACCTGATCAAGGTATACTCCGGTAAACACATCTATGATCCGCATGTTGAGATGTCCACCACCAAGAAGATTACAATTTCAGCCGAACTCCCTTTTCCCGCCCACGTAGACGGTGAAATATTGGGTTACGAAATCGAAAAGCTGATTGTGGAGCTGATTCCTTCGGCGATAAAGGTGCGTTGTTGATGAAGTATGTGATTGCGCTGTTAATAATGTTCGAATTTCTTAGCTTTACGGATGGTTTTTCGCAAACTGCGCCGGACACCAGCGCTGCTGATTCGATCAAGCCTGTTGCCGCCGGCACTTCCGCTTTACGTTCGCTGGTACTGCCGGGCTGGGGACAGATACGGCAGGAAAAACTTTGGAAAGCGGCCATTTTATACGCGGGCAGTGCCACCTTTTATTATCGCAGCGCCTACCATCTTAATCGTTACTATATCACAGACAACAAGTTGTACCGCGACAAAGCGGTTATGGATGTAAGTATCGCTTTATTTACCCATACCCTGGCTGTACTGGATGCCTGGTCAACAGCACAAACCGAGGCACCTCGTGGCTGGCAGGCGCAGTTGCTAAGTGACAAGCCGCTGAAGTCCCCCTGGGGCGCAACACTTAGATCGGCTATCATCCCCGGCTGGGGGCAACTCTACACGGAGAGCTACTGGAAAGCTGTCGGATGGGCCGGCCTGGTAAGCTGGCTCACCTACGAAACGTGGCGCAATGATCGCCAGTTTGACCGCACGGGTATCGGGGAATACCAGGATGATTTCCGTCGCTTTGCCTGGTATTTGGGGCTGGCCTATCTGCTCATGTTGACGGACGCACATGTCGACGCCTATTTATATAAATTCGACAAAGCGATTGAACTGGCTGTGACGCCCACGGTGATTCATGAGCGGGTTGGCTTACATTTATCTATACAATGGTAAACGATGCGTTCGCTAATATACCTTATTCTGCTTTTCTTTGTCTGCGCCAATGCGCAAGTAGCTGACACTGCTTACGTGGCGGCAGACTCGTCGGTTTCCGAATCTGAAAAAGAGCTAAAGATTCAAAAATGGCATGATTCTTTTATTGCCAAAGACAAGGCGCAGCATTTTCTGGGAAGCTTTATACTTGCCGGCGCAATCGGCCTTGCCGGAGAGCGTTTCGCCGACGCAGGGAAACAAGAATCTCTACTAGCAGGCGCCACGATCTCGTTTTCACTTGGTGTTTTAAAGGAGGGTTACGACAGTACCCGCCCCCGAAACCGCTTTTCCTGGAAAGACCTTTTAGCTGACGCCGCCGGGGTGGGGTTGGCCTTGATAGTATTTAATTCAAAATAACCTGGATGGGCCTGTGGCCTATGGGCGATAAAATCTTTATATTACTCATTTATTATAAAACACGGGCATAATGGATAATTTACTTGATAAACCCAAAGAATTTTGCGGTGTTGCCGGGATTTACGGTACCAAAAATGCGGCCGTAAATACCTATCTCTGCTTGCACGCGCTGCAGCATCGAGGCCAGGAAAGTGCGGGCATTGCTGTAAGTGACGGGCATAATGTGAAGAAAAAACTGGGCATGGGGCTGGTATCGGACATATTTAATGAAGAAAACCTGGCCGAGCTTAACGGTCATATCGCCATCGGGCATAACCGTTATGCCACCACCGGCGCGTCGGCAGCGCTGAACGTTCAGCCGATAGTTGTCCATCATAAAGATGGTTTTCTCGGTGTAGGCCACAACGGCAATCTCAGCAACTCCAAGACCTTACGGCGTCAGTTGGAAGAGCGCGGCTCAATTTTCCAGACCACAACCGACAGCGAGGTGATTCTGCATCTTGTGGCCAAATCAACTGAAAAAGACCTCATCTCCAAGATTCAGGATGCCGTTCGTCAGGTGGAAGGCGCTTTTAGCCTTGTTTTCCTTAGCAACGAAAAATTAGTTGTTATCCGCGATCCCAGAGGATTCCGGCCTTTGGCGCTGGGCAAGCTGGGGGATGCCTGGATTGCCTGCTCCGAAACAAACGCGCTCGATTTAATCGGTGCCACTTACATCCGCGATGTGGAATGCGGCGAGATGCTGGTATTTGACGAAAATGGCATGCGAAGCTTCTTTCCGTTTGAAAAATGTACACCGGCGCATTGCGTTTTTGAATTTGTCTATTTTTCGCGTCCGGACAGCAAGATATTTGGCGAATATGTGGACAAAACCCGGCGTAAACTGGGCAAAAATCTGGCACTTGAATGTGATATCGATGCTGATATCGTCATAAGTGTTCCCGATAGCAGCAACACTACGGCCCTGGGCTATTCGCAACGCAGCGGGGCAAAATTCGAGATCGGCCTTATTCGCAATCACTATGTGGGACGTACGTTTATAAAGCCGACACAGCAGGGCCGGGCTTCCGGAGTGCGCCTTAAATTCAATACGGTTGGCGGCGTTCTTAAGGACCGGATCGTTGTCATCGTGGATGACTCCATTGTGCGCGGAACGACACTCAAACAGCTTGTGCAGACCGTACGCGACGCCGGAGCTAAGGAAGTCCATTTACGGATCAGCTCGCCACCGATAAAAAACCCCTGCTATTTCGGTATGAATTTTCCGACACGTGAAGAGCTAGTAGCCCACAACCGCAGCGTTGATGACATTTGCTCTTATCTGGGCGCAGATTCTCTAAAATATCTGTCACTGGAGGGGATGATCAGCGCTATGCCGCAGGAAGAAGGACAGCAATATTGCACGGCCTGCTTCAGCGGGAAATATCCTTTGCCGGTTAAAGACCTCACCAATAATGAGAGCTAATGGCTTCTTCCCGCCTGCTTAAATCGCTGGACTACTTTTTTGTATTGCGGCCCATGTTGTTTTTCCCGGGCTGGTCGACCCTGCTGGCCGGCTACCTGATTGCCTGGAATGGCCGGATTTTGCTGCCCGCAAACCACTTTATGGCATTTAATTACGGAGAGATAGCCCTATTGCTGATCCTTTTTGGGGCGGCCATGGGCGGGTCTTTTCTGCTCAATCAAATTCAGGATATTGATTCGGACAGATCGAACAACAAACTGTTCTTCCTGTCGGAAAAACATATTTCCAAACGCGCCGCGGTTTGGGAAGCAGCCCTTCTGATCGTTTTTGCCCTTACCCTGGCGCTGGCCATAGACAGGATTCTATTTGTGGCTGTTGGCGCCTTTATCCTGATTACGGGATACGCTTACAATTACAGGCCATTTGCATTTAAGGACAACCCCGTAACCAGTTTGCTGGCCAATGCCGCCATGGGCTGGCTCGCCTTTGCAATAGGCTGGCTGGCGCAAAAATCCTGGTCCACGGAATTGATTTTTGATGCGTTGCCGTACCTGTTTTTTAATACGGCGCTCTATTTTTTTACCACTTTACCGGATGTGGAAGGGGACAGGGCGAATAATAAAAACACGCTGGCCGTTACCCATGGCGTTGCTTTTGTTATCTATTGTGCCGGAGGACTGTTCGCCGTGGCTCTGTTGTCCGCAATCTGGCTGAGTGATGTTTTTGCATTAACGATGCTTGTGCCGTCTTTGCCTTTTTTTGCGCGAGCGGTTATCCGTCGATCCGTGGAAGCTGCCGTCCAATCGACGAAATACGGCATTCTCTTTTTTGCCATTGCCGTTTGTTTGAAATTACCTTTTTATTTACTGCTTATGATTGCTATTTTCGGGTTCACCAAATGGTTTTTCAGAAAGCGGTTTAATTTTAACTATCCTAATTTTGCCGGAAGGTGAACGAGTGTTTGGAAGAATAAAGAAGAGCCTTACTAAAACCAGGGAAAACGTCTTTTCCAAGGTCAACAGGCTGATCAATGCTAAGAAGCATATTGATGATGAGCTGCTGGATGAGTTGGAAGAGATTCTGATTACTGGTGACGTGGGGGTAGATACCACCTTGCACGTGCTCGACAACATCCGTGACCGGGTGCGCCGCGAGCGCTACGAAAATGCTGAAGAACTTAACGAATTAATCAGGGACGAAGTGCGCCGCCTGCTGGATTATGAAGAGATGCCTGCTGTGGAGCAAAAGCCTAAAGTTATCCTCGTGGTGGGTGTTAATGGAACGGGGAAAACCACCTCCGTCGCAAAAATGGCCCATTATTATAAAAGCAACGGACAAAATGTGTTGCTGGCCGCCGCCGATACATTTCGTGCCGCGGCGATTGAACAGCTTGTGATGTGGGGAGAGAGAGTCGGCGTAGAGGTTATCCGCCATAAGGCTCATGCCGACCCTGCTGCTGTTGTATTTGACGCCTGTAATGCCGCGAGGGCGCGCCTTAGCGATGTGCTGATTGTCGATACGGCCGGGCGGCTGCATACAAAAAGCAACCTGATGAGCGAACTGGAGAAGATCAAACGCATAATAAGTCGCCAGATCGAGGGTGCGCCACATGAAATTATCCTCGTACTGGATGCCGGAAACGGGCAAAATGCCGTTAGCCAGGCCAAGGAATTTGTGAAATCGGCAGATGTGAATTCCATATTTTTAAGCAAACTGGATGGCACGGCAAAAGGTGGCGTTGTACTGGGAATTAAAAGAGAGTTGGGCATACCCGTGCGCTATATCGGGTTGGGAGAAAAAGCAGAAGACATGGAGATATTTAACGCCAGAGAATTTGCGGAAGGATTATTTAGCAATTGATTAAAAAAGTACATATCACAACAATGGGCTGTTCCAAAAACCTGGTGGACAGCGAGGTGCTGATGGGGCAGCTTCAATCCAACCAATTTGAAGTCGTCGACGAACCGCGCGATTCAGACGTTATTATAATCAATACCTGCGGTTTTATCGAGTCGGCTAAAAATGAATCGATCCAGGCGATATTTGAGGCCCTGCGTCTGAAAGAGGAAGATCCGCACAAAAAAGTGTTTGTTGCCGGCTGTCTCAGCCAGCGCTATCGTCCGGAAATCGAAAAGGAAATACCCGATGTAGACGCCATATTCGGTACCGAAGATTACCGCGGGATACTGGCGGCGTTGGGCAAAAAGCACGCGGCCATGGATAACCTTCAGCGGATGCGAAAAGTGACGACACCGCGTCATTACGCATATCTTAAAATATCCGAAGGCTGCAATCACAGCTGCTCTTTTTGCGCCATACCCGGTATGCGCGGCAAGCACCGCAGCTGCACCATCGAAAGCCTTGTCGAGGAAGCGCGTCTGCTCGTAGAAAACGGCACGAAGGAGCTTATCCTGATCTCGCAGGACACATCTTATTACGGTAAGGATATTTACGGTGAGCAAAGGATTGTTCAGCTGTTGCAGGAGCTAGAAAAGATTGACGGGTTGCAGTGGATCCGCGTGATGTACTGGTATCCGACCAACTTCCCCAAAGATGTGATCCGCTTTATGCGCGACAGTGACAAGCTTGTTCGTTATATCGACATGCCGATTCAGCACATCAGCGAAAATATGCTGCGAAAAATGCGTCGCGGAGATACCAGGCAATCGCTGATGGGCTTGTTTGAATTTATGCGTGCCACCGTGCCGGATATAGCGCTGCGTACAACACTGATACTTGGGCATCCCGGAGAAAAGGAAGCGGATTTTCAAGAACTGAAGCGCTTCATTGAAGACATCCGTTTTGACCGGCTGGGTACGTTCACCTATTCCGATGAGGATGGCACCCGTGCTTTTGAGCTGGATGAGAAAGTGGATACGCGGACGGCACAGAAGCGCCAGGAAGAGCTGATGCGCATCCAAAGCGATATTTCGCTTGAATTGAATAAGAAATTTATTGATCATAGAATGTCAGTTCTGCTGGATGAATTCGACATTAATAACGGCCTTTATACCGGGCGCACATACCGCGATGCGCCGGAGATTGACAATGAAGTCATTATTCCCGCACATAATGACGTTCCCGCCCGACCGGGCGACTTTATAGAGGTTGATATAGAAGACGTCAGCGAATATGAACTTTATGGACAGATTGCCGTTTTTAAGGGCGAAACTGTTTCCCTGTAAAACACCACGAGGGAGTTATGACTAAATCCTTTCTGACCGCTCTGATTATTTTAACAACACTTAGCCTTTCTCAGGCCCAATATTATGAGGAATCCCAGTATAGCGGCGTCGGAATTCCCTTCTTCGATGTATCCGTTTCACGCCAGTTCAGCAATGACCTGAAAAGCAGCAAAGTTGTTACTACTGCCCAAATCCTATATGATGATCTCACGTTTGTTAAATCGGATACGACGGGTTTTGATGCTCAGATAGAGTGGCTGGTGGCTGTGTATGATGACGACGAAAAGCTGGTATATTCGAGAACGTTATCGCGTTCACTGAATGTCGCGGATTATTCGATTACAAACAGCCGGGATGAACGTCTCATTCTTAATACGGAGCTCTCTTTGCCGGAAGGCGAATACGAACTGTTAATGCGCATGGTGGACCTGGTGACCAAAAAGTCATCCCAGCGCCGTGTGGAAATTGAGATCGACGATTTTGCTGATGGGCAGGTAGCCGTTAGTGATATTCTTTTTCTGAGAGATGTTGCGCTGGATTCTACAGGAAGCCTCAAATTTTATATTCCGATTTTTGGTAATAATTTCACCCTGCGTGAAGGTTATTTCTTCCTTTATTTTACCATCTATTCTCAAAAACTGGATACGCAGGCGCGGCTAAAGTTTTCTTTCCTTGATCAGAAAAAGAGGGCCGTGTTCGATACGGTAACTACTAAAATGGTCAGATCCACTATCACGTCACATATTCTGAAAGTGGAAAAAGAACGCTTTGAAGGCAACCGTTATATTGCCGAGGTGAATGTGGAAATAGATGGCAATGAGGCCGAGAGCAGGCGCAATTTTACCTTCTTCTGGAAAAACGTTCCGACCAACGTTGAAGATATTGACATCGCCCTGAAGCAGATGATATATATCTTAAATCCGGATAGTTTAGACCGCTATGAGGACGCCGATCTGGAAGAAAAGCAAAAATTCTTTAAAAGATTCTGGCGCCAGCGCGATCCCAATCCCAGCACAAAAAAGAACGAGCTGATGGATGAGTATTTTAAGCGCGTTAATTATGCCAACCAAAGCTACTCCGGTTTCAACACGCAAGGGTGGAAAACCGACCGCGGGCGGATTTTTATCAAATTCGGACCGCCCGATGACATTGAGCGCCATCCGTTTGAGCTAAATACGCGACCCTATGAAATATGGCGCTATTACGCGCTGCGAAAAGTTTTTTTGTTTGAAGATTATACGGGTTTCGGCGATTACCGGCTTCACCCCGAATATGTCAATGTTGAATATCAGTAGTTTTTCAATTTAGCTTTTTCTTCCCGCCTGAAACATTTTCTTTCTTTTGTTTCTCAAACAGGGCTGTTATTTTGATGGCCCTGTGATATTATTGTTATAGCTGTATACTATAATCTGCACAAAAAACGAGGGAGCACCATGGAAAAGAAAGTGTTGATTATTGAAGACGACCCCGATATCGGCGATCTGCTGGAGCTGCATCTGAAAGACCTTGATATGAATCTGGACCGCGCCGTTGACGGCGAATCCGGTTTGGATAAGGCTTTGGATAATGAGTACGAGCTGGTTATTCTCGATCTGATGTTACCCAAGATGAACGGTCTTGATGTCTGCAAAAAGATCCGCGAGAAGAAAAAGAGTCTGCCCATTTTGATGCTCACAGCCAAAACGGAAGAGTTCGATAAAGTGCTGGGTCTTGAGCTTGGCGCCGATGACTATCTGACCAAGCCTTTCAGTATCCGCGAACTTATTGCGCGCATTAAGGCCATTATCCGTCGCGTAAATGCCGTTATTGAAGACCAGAATGTGGAGGATGTCAGTGAACTGCAGTTTGGCGAACTTAACATCAATCTGGAAAAACGGCGTGTTCTCTTAAACGGTGCCTTGATTGAACTGACAGCCAAGGAGTTTGACTTGCTGGCACTGTTCGCGGCCAATCCGGGCAAAGCTTATACGCGTGAAAATTTGCTAAACCAGGTATGGGGCTATCAGTTTACCGGGTATGAGCATACCGTCAATTCGCATATAAACCGCCTGCGCGCCAAAATTGAGAAAGACCCTTCGCAGCCACGTTACATTAAAACCGTGTGGGGTGTAGGCTATAAATTTGCAGAGTATGAGGATTTTGAATGATGAAAGGATTTTTTAGCACACTTTACGGTAAAATATCGCTGATCTTTCTGTTCCTGCTTTTTTTACTGGGATCGGTTCAAATCTTAATTTCGGTTCAGTCGTCGCTTAATTTTGTATGTGAAACCGACCAGACACTTAACCGCGACCTTGCCTATAACCTGGCCGGTAAATTTGAACCCTTTTTAAAAGACAGCATCGATCATACATCGGTTGAAAATACTTTTAAAGAGCTGATGGTAATGAACCCGCGCATCGAAATATACCTGATTGACAAGCAGGGCAATGTACTGTCCTTTTTTGCCGACCCCGACAAGATCAAGCGGGAACAGATCGATACCGGACCGATTGAGACGTTTCTTGATTCCGAAAAAGCCCGTTTTCCTATAATGGGGCAGGACCCGCGCAATGAGAACCGTGAGCGCGTTTTTTCCGCCGCAGAAATACCCATTAAAGACGCAGTCGGCTATCTTTATGTAATTCTGGGAAGTGAGCTTTATGACGATGCTATGAGTGGAGTGGGGGGAAGCTACATTCTGAGTACAACGGCACTTACGCTGGGCATCATATTTATTTTTACCGGCGCACTGGGTTCTGTGCTGTTTTTTAATCTTACAAAAAGACTGCGCAAGCTAACCCAGGCAGTAAGGCAGTTTGAAAAGGGCGACTACCAAAACCGGATTCCCGTAACCTCTGACGATGAGCTGGGGCAACTGACCTACGCCTTCAATCATATGGCTGACACGATAAAGGGTAACATGGAGGAGCTTAGAAAAAACGACAGCCTGCGTCGAGAGCTGATTGCCAATATTTCCCATGATCTGAGAAGTCCGATCACATCGATACAGGGCTATCTCGAGACGATCCTGATGAAAGACGACAGCATGAAATCGGATCAACGAAAAAAATTCCTGGAATCAATCCTCAGCCAGGTTATTAATCTTAATAAGTTGGTTCATGAATTGTTTGAGCTCTCCAAACTGGATTCCATGCAGACCAAACCTCATCCCGAACCATTCTCACTTGCAGAACTGGTGCAGGATGTGGTACTTAAGTTTCAGCAGCAGGCAGAGCAACGCGGCATTCAGCTTGTTTCCCACGTTGCCAAAAACATGCCCTTTGTGATTGGCGATATCGGTATGATTGACAGAGTACTTTCCAACCTGATAGACAACGCTATCCGCTATACCCACGATAACGGTAAAGTTAAAATAACACTCAGCGACGAAGGCAATGTTGTAAAGGTAAGAGTGGGGGACAACGGCGAAGGCATTCCCGCCGAAGACTTGCCGCATATTTTTGATCGCTTTTATCGCGTGGAGAAAAGTCGTTCCAAGCATTCCGGTGGCAGCGGCCTGGGGCTCGCCATCGTTAAGAAGATCGTTGAAGCGCACAAAAGCTCCATCAGCGTGAACAGCGTTTTAAACCAGGGAACTACCTTTTCATTTTATCTACGCACTTTCCAGCCTGTACCGGCACACGTTACGGCCTGAACTTTCTTTCCAATAGATATACCCTGAAAATAAAAAACCCCCGTGGGGAACGGGGGTCTTCAGGGGTTAAGCTAGGCAAGAAGCTAGCTTATTTGAGGAAGATGAGTGTTTTGGTTTGTACACCGCTGGCACTGCGCAACTGATAGAAATACAGACCGGAAGCAACTACTTTTCCATTGTTGTTAGTACCGTTCCATACAAAGTTGCTTGTACCTGCAGGTAACATTCCTTTATGAATTGTCTTCACTATCTGACCGGCCACATTATAAATGGTCAGCGCTACGTCTTCCGTTCTGGCCATATCCACTTCGATTGTCGTGGAAGGATTGAACGGGTTTGGATAGGCATTGTGCAGTTTGTTACTGCGTGCTAATTGCGCCGGCTTTTCATCACCAATGGACGTTAATGAAACTGTTACGTCTGTTGTCAGGCCTGTTTCTTCGGTAACGGATACCATCGTTAAATGGTCCTGATTATTCGGTGACGTAACAAGCAGTTCATACGTGCCATAGGTCTCGATACCGAGAGAGAAGCGTCCTTCGGAATCTACATAGTCAACTTCTTCCCATTGAGCATTGCCTTGTTCACGAAGATAGACCATTGCTCCATCGTAAGCGTCTCCGCTTGTCTTAGCTGCAGGTGCTACGACGTTGCCACGAATCGCGCCAATCGGCATACGACGTGCAGGCTTGGCCTGCAATGTGAAATCGATACCTTCAACATTGGCGCCGTCTATTTCGATCGGTGTGGCGTCTTGCCAGGTTTGAGCATCCTTGTAAATCTCAGGCAGGTACTCAAAACCGGCCCAGGCTTGCAAAAGTACTGTGCTGTTGTCAGGGAAGATCGTATCAAAGGCATAGTTACCGTTACTGTCAACTTGCGTATAGGTAACGCCAACATTTGTTGCGGTTGTATATGCCGTAACCTGACCAAATCCGATCGGGTTACCTTCTTCATCCATCATACTACCTGAGATGCTGAATCCGCTGCTGGCATCAAGCGTATCAAGACCAAAATCAAGCGTAACCGTTTCATTGGGTCCGTAAGCTACACGATCAGCCGTCAGGAATGTGGCTTCATTTTCATAGAATTCAGCAAAGAAGTTTTCCGCATTTACAAAAGCAATCAGCGAATCTTCTTCCTGCATGGTCTGGCCTTCGATTGTATAGGCGCCTTTTTCATCAGTAACCGCGCTGTAGGAACGCAAAGTATTCTGCAGCGGGTTATGGCTTATAACATTAACTTCCGCGCCTGCAATCGGTTTGCCGCTCTGGTTGCTGGTAACAACGCCATTAACCGTGAACGGGTAAACGGCCGGATCAGGCAGATTGAAATCTATACCCTGCACGTCCATATTAGCGTCAACAATATCAGCTTCCTGCGGAGTGCGGGCACTGTCATAAAAAGCCATATACATGTAGGATTCCTCACCAACGGTAAAGAAAGCCTGTACACGTACTTTGTATTCGCCTGGTGCTACGGCAAGATCATAATTCCAGCTGTCTATACCCATGGTATCGGTTTGGAAAGGACGTCCGGCATTAACTGAAAATGCCGAAACGGTAACCCAGTCAAAACCCTCCATATTGGAAACAGTACCGGTCATATGTACTTTTTCGCGCATTACGATGTTGTAATCTGTAACATCACCTGTCACCTCTACGGCAGACCAGTGCGGTAAAATATCTTTCTCTCCGGCGACATATACAACGTACTTACCGAAAAGAACATCGCCGTCAAAGTTACCTTGTGCGTCTGTTTCAAAGCTGTAGGAAGCCCAACGCGTGGGAATTGGTCCGGGCAACATGAAGTGACTTTCAACTTCTTCAAAATCACTCATGTCCGTGGTGTCCGGCAGTTTTAACATATATACAGTAGAAACATAAGCCTGGCCGTCAAAGCTGACATTACCGCTGAAAGCGGCATCCTGCGGACGCGGTTCAAGCGCAACGTCTACGGTATAGTCTTGGCCTACTTCAGCTGTAAAGGTTTCTGAAAACGGCTGATATGAAAATGTGTCGTACGAAGCAATAGTAATTGTCGTCGGGACAACATTACTTTCATAATAGCCTTCTTCATTGGTCTCTACCCACCAGTGTTGGCCTTCAAGACCTTGCTCAGCGGTGATGAGCAGCGTAAACCCATCGACCGGTTCACCGTTCAATGTTACATGACCGGAAACCGTCGGGAAGTTTAATTGCGCCATGCTCATTCCTGCTGTCATCAGCAGAAATAAAAAGCTTAGTGCATATCTCCTCATGATGTCCTCCTTAATGGTTGTGATTTATTTTAGGAACGCCTTATTGGGTTGCAACAGACATGCCAGAGAGTATAGAAGAGATTGTAAGTGCTTAAGAAACAACAATATAGAGAAAGAAAAAGAGTTGATAACAGAAAGAAATGTCTTTGATGGCTAATTTTAAACGGATTTTACTATGAAATTTTTTCGTAGTGATGCAAAAAATGCATATCTACCAGCGCATGCTGATGCCGGCAAATACACAATCGCGCCTGATCTTCAGCGCGAGGGAGGGGCCTTCATGGCGGCTTTCGTGCAGATCGTACAGGCTATACAGGCTATAGGCGATGTAAGTTGTAATGAGAATATTGCGCCACTTATATGCTTCATTGTAGCTGTCATAAAGCGAATTGAAATTGGCGCCGGTACGCGCATTCATATACGTGTCTTTACGGTCATTTGTCAGTAACGTTAAATAAATGGCACTTCCGCCCAGAACGGCGGAAATAGCCGCGTAAGTTAATCCTTTGTCTTTATCGTTATCTAGCCAGAAGCCGCTGCCCGGGAATAGCACATTTGCCGTGTAATACCAGCCGGGGATCGTCTTTACCGGATCAGCTGGTTTGTATTCTGTGGTTTGCGCTGGGGGATAGAGGTTACTGTTACTTCGCACGAAGTTGTAGAAATCGATAATCTTTGGTGAATTTTCCGCAGGATCTAAACGGTATTGGGCGTCGGTTTGAAGAATGGTTATGATTATGTCCTTGGCCCTGGATGTATCATTCAAAGCATAAGCCGAGTTCAGCATATATGTAAGAATGGTGAGGCTATCCTGTTTTCCCGCGAAGGCGTCTCCCATAAGAAACTCGCCTTTTTGAAGGACCTGCTCATAGTTAAACTGAGTGAATTCCTTTTCCAGCTCATCAAGCTTTTCGCTGATTCCCTGGGCGGAAGCGAGACAGGGCAAAAAGGCAATCGCTAAAATTATAAGGGTTATGTTCTTAATTGGTTTTCTTTTCACTTAGGATGACTCGTTTGCTTATAACAGGCTGACCGTTCCATTTCAGGGAATCATAATACGTTTCATAAGCGTCATGTTCAACACGTAATATCTTGTTATTTTTGTTCAAAACCAGTGGCGAAGAAAAGGGCGTTGTACCGACCAGGCGGTCATCTATATAGACCTTGCCGTATGGATGAACTTTCAGATCGAGCTTATAGAAAATTGAATCGAGGTTAAAGCTGAAAATGTTATCCCGTCCGGAAACAACTTCGATCTGTTCAACCCATGACGGGTATTCTTTGTTGATCAGGCCAATTGTGTGTGTACCCGGCTCGATTTTAAGTGTATCACTCATAGGCGTTGTATCGACATATTCATAGTCAATATAGATTTTGCACCAGGGCGTGGTGCGGACAAATATGCGCGTAGGTTCATTATTGCCGCCGCTTGCTTTGGTCGTATCGGCAGCATTTTGGTTAGTGATTTGTGGCTCCGCTTGGCCGTTTTCCTGCGCCAAAGGCTGGCTCTGTTGCATCATCTTCGTGGTATCGCTGACGGTTGTAGTATCCTTAAGAGAATCAACGGGCGAAAGGACGGCTTCGTCCGGTTTTTGGATAAGGTCTTTTACAAGGGGTATGGCCAAAACTGCCACCAGAATTATAAATGCCGCTACGGCAAAAACTTTTGTTCTGGAACCGCCCTTATCGTTCTCGCGGTCCTTCTCGTCAACAGTATTTCTTTCTCCTAATCCACTTTGAAAAACCTGAAGAACTTCCGTGGCGCTTGGTGGTCTTTTACGCGGGTCCTTGTTCAGCATATTTTCAACAAGCTTTGTAAACCACGCCGGATAGTCATTTTCAGACAAAGGTTGAGTCTTTTTTGTAAGGATTTGCGAAAATATTTCACCAACGCTGTCGGCTTCAAAAGGATGGGCTCCCGTGGCAATCTGATAGAAAATCACACCCAGCGAAAAAACATCACTTGCCAGAGTAGTATCGGCGTTGTTTATCTGTTCGGGCGACATATACAGGGGAGTGCCCAGCAAAGTCTCCTTTGGCGTGGAACGCTTGCGCGAAACATGAAGCGAAAGCCCGAAGTCTGTCAGTTTCACATCTCCGCCGGAAGTAAGTAAAATATTCTCCGGCTTAAGATCACGGTGAACATAGTTGTTTTTGTGTATAACGGCGATGCTGTGGCAGATCCTGTGGCACAGCTTCAGGATTTCATCCGTCGACAGGTTCTTGTTTTTCAGATATTCGGATAGGTTGCCGCCATCCACATATTCCATGGCTATGTAGAATGTGGCGTCGCCTGCTTTACCAAAGTCGTAAATGGAAACAACATGGGGATCATTGATGTCGGCAACGATACGCGCTTCTTCCTCAAAGCGCCTGATCAAATTGTCATCGGCCCCGCTATGGACTTTTAGAAATGTGCGGCGGTTGAGTATACGGTGTTTTGCCAGATAGACTGAAACCGGTCCGTTTTCATCCAGTTTATTTTCTATTACATAATTGCCAATAGTCTGTGCCATTACAGGTCCAGCTCTTTTGCCTTTAGTTGAATGGCCCGCAGAGACATATCTAGGCTTTTGGCGGCGAGGGTCTTGTTGCCGTTAAATTGCTTAATGCGCTGGGCGATAAGGCGGTTTTTGAACTCTTCCATTGTACCGGAAAAAGCGTTCTCATCCTCATCAAAAAGAATATGCTCTTCATCAATACGGTCGCCTTCCGCCATAATCGCGGCGCGCTTGATGATATTTTCCAATTGGCGTACGTTTCCCGGCCAGTTGTAAGAAACCAGTTTGCTGATCGCTTTGCGGGTCAGTGTCATCTTCTGGTGACCGTTTTGCTTTAAAAAGTGTTCCGCCAGCACCGGGATATCATCACGCCTTTCACGCAGCGCCGGAACTTCGATAGTGATCACGTTAAGCCTGTAATAGAGGTCTTCACGGAAATTGCCTTCACGCACCATTTTTTTTATGTCACGATTGCTTGCCGCCAGAATACGCACATCCACGGTGCGTACAATATTTTCGCCCAGCCTTTTGATTTCCTTGTTCTGTAGCACGCGCAAAAGCTTAGTCTGCAAGTCCATGCTCAATTCGCTGATCTCATCAAGGAAAACGGTTCCGCCGTCAACAGCTTCAAACAAACCGGGCTTATCGGCATTCGCTCCCGTAAAAGCCCCCCTTTTGTAGCCAAACAATTCGCTGTCCAGGATTGTCGACGGGATGTTCCCGACAAACTGGGCGATGAACGGCTTTTCCTTGCGTTCGCTCAAATCGTGAATAGCTCTGGCTACGAGGTCTTTACCCGTTCCATTCTCACCGGTAATCAGGACCGAGATATCATTCGCCGCAACCTTCTTCACAATACTGTAAAGCTTTTGAATTTCGGAGCTTTTGCCAATCATCCGCGGCAGCGGCTGCACCGGTTCGAGCTGGCTTTTTAACAAGCGGTTTTCATGATCTGCTTGAACGCGCGACAGGGCCTGTTCCAGCGTTATCGAAGCAATTGGCGCAAAAAATGAGAGAAGCTGGCGCGTCTCCTCGTTAAAGCTCTGGCGGCTTTCACGGCTATCGAAATACATAACGCCGTACAATTCCCGGTTAACCATCAATGGAAAAGCGAGGATGGCATTAATCTTATTGATCATCACACTGCGCGTGCCGGCAAGCTCCTCATCGCTGGAAGTATCAAAACTGAGTAACGCTTCCCGCTTTTCTTTAACCGTATTAAAAACAGTCTGCGAGAAAGCGGGGCTTTCTTTTTCCCGTGAACTGCTGCATCGGACAATGCGCGGTTCAAATGTTTTGCCTGCTGAATCATAATAGACAAAGGCGCCTACTTCGGCGGCCGTTCGTTGCATCAGTTTTTCCAGTATAAAACGAAGCAGCTGCTGGTCATCCGAAGTTTGGGCCATTTCCAGCGTTAACCGGTGAATAAATGCTAAATGCTGTTCGGTGATTTGATCAAAGTTATTTTTCATCGTTCGTAATCGAAAAAGATAAAACGTGACTGGCTTGTATTACCGAGATCGTCAACAACAAATAATACCCAAAAGTTTCCGGTGGGCGAGAGACGGTCCAGGATATCGCCGTCGGCCAGTTCAAAGCTGCTGCTATCCGAAGAGATTGGCGTGAAACCGCCAAGAAAATCGAAGCTGTTATTATACAATTCAATACGGTAGTGAAAATCAAAGTCAGCGTCGATACCGCTCCAGTTAAACAAAATATCGCCCTCTTCCGGCTGCGCCAGATCAGGTGATTCAGGTGTTGGCACCTGATCAATTACCCGACGGATAACATAAGGACCGAAACGCGCGCTGTCGCTATTCTGGTTTGTAACCACCAGGTCAAAATCATACTCCGTGAGGTTGTTTGCGTTCAGTGAAGAGGAGATGTTTTTTATATTGACTTCGCGTGAAAACGTGTTGCTTCCCGCGCCAATAGCCGGCATCAGGTCGGCCCGGCCACCGAGCTCCTCCTGGCTGAGAAAAACGGAGGTGACGTCCAGAATGCCGTCGGCGTCCTGCACGTCTGTGGTGCTTAAAATATAAGTTTCCCTGTTGCTCGTATAGCGCGAAACAAAACGCGTTCCCTGCAGCGACGGCCGGGCATTCAACAGTATCTCGTAAAAATTATCCGGGCTACGCAAGCGAACCGTCTGCCTTTCAAAATAGCCGTCCTTCTCAATGGTAAAAAGAAAGCTGTCCTGGGAAGCGTGGGTCCAGCGCACCTGGCCGGAAATATCGGATATACCATAGAAGCGGCTGTACTCTTCGACGACTGCAGCAGCGACCACGGCTTTGGCGCGATTGCTCAGATTGCCCACATAAAGTACACTTTCCTGGTTGCCGCTGTAATTACCGGCTCCGGGATCAAAAGGGTTTTCACGGGGCGCATCGCACGCCACAATCATAACTGCGGACAACAGGGAGACTAAAAAAAGGATGCGCATGGAAGCTTTTCATTTGTGATATATAATAATTTACAACGGATAGCCCCAATGTTCAAAGCTGCGTTTCCACTTTTGTGAAACCTTGTTTTTCAGTTCGGCGGGAAGTGAATCATGAACATTCTTTTTATATCCGGCAATTTTCTTCAGATGGTCTTCAAGCTGCGGCAGAAAAAGATCAAAGCTTTTTAGCTGGAGCGAGCTGTAAATGCATTCGATAGTCTCTATGGGGTTTGACACCAGTTCGTCGTAGCCAACTTCCTTTAGCTGACCTTGCGGTATAAGCTTGCTTTGCTCAAAATAACAATCGTAAATATGTTTATAGCGCTCCAATATGTCTTCCTGGGAATGGGCATTCCGTGCTGAATGCAGGGCTGATTTGCTAATGGCCGTTTGATACAGCTTTACGGTGGACTTGAATACATTGTATGGGTTACGGTGAATATGTATAAACCGTGCGTTGGGAAACAGCTCCAACAAAAGAGCTATCCTGGCAGTATTTAGCGGCGATTTTAAAAGCAGCTGCCTGTTCTTGGCAAAGCTCTGTTTCTTTAGGTACCAAAGATAGGCCTGCTTCCATTTTTCACGCTCTTCAACAGAAACATCTGCAAAAGAGGTATAGCGTTCATAAAAGGCCGCGTTTTTGGGGAATACCCAGCCCAACATGGGAGACATCAGCGTAATGACCGCCAGAGCAAACTCTTCTTCACCCGGGCTCGTAGGTTTAACCACTACATTGTCAGTAGGTCTTATTCTTTTATGTCTGTTTTCCAGCACGCTTTTGAGTTTTTCGCCGTATCGTAAAAAAATATGGGGATGATTGTTTTCAAAAACCGTCGGGTAAGCGAATTGCTCATCATTGGCAAGGATGTTGTTTAAAAAGGTAGTGCCGCTGCGCCAGTGCCCGATGACAAAAACAGGGTCTTCTCCTATAACCGTTTTATCAATTTCAGTTCCGAATTTTGCTTCCTCCGTCCGCGCCATATAGCTGTTGCGAATGCTAAGGGCGGAAATAAAAGCCGCGCGCACATAATGCGATGGCGATACCCCGTAATTGTTTTTTTGTAACAGCTCTCTCCATTCTGAGCTTTTAATACCAATCAAGCTATCCATGCGTTTGTTTCCTCAAGATAATTTCCATCCCACTGAATACATTCCATTGTACCGGAATTAAGTGCGGCAGCAGCGGCGTAGCGCGGGGCGATGGACAAGGGTTTTAAAACATATTGATCGTGTGAAACCGCTTTTCCTCTTATTCCCGCGAGGCCGCTGACCTCGTCTTTCGTAAGTTCAACATCAAAATCGCCCAATGGCATGCTGAGCCCCATGCCGCAAGCTTTGATATACGCTTCCTTTAGCGACCAGCAACGGAAGAATGCCGCCTGCCATGATGCTTCCGGAAGACTGAACAGAGCCTCTGTCTCATTTTGCGAAAAAAAACGATAGGCGATATCCTTATAGCGCACATCTTCGCGAAATTTTTCCACATCAACACCTAATGCGTATCGCGCGTGAAAACCCAGTAAAATAATATCCCCGGAGTGCGAGACATTAAACTGAACCGAGCGGTTTGTTAAAAACGGCTTGCCGAACCTGTTTTCTTCAAATTCTATATCTGCTGGTAAAAGTTTCAGGTAATATGCCAGCAGCAGCCTTGTTGCCGAGCGCCCGACAGTAAAAGCGTTTTTATCTTTGTCGAAATAGAAACGATGGGCTTTTTCTTGTTCCTTTTTATTCAGGATGCTAAAAAGACGGTCCATGCGGGGCAGAAGGGTAGGCCACGAAAAGCGCCATAAATGCAAACGGTCATCGAGAGGAGCTATCCCGGCGGGGGGCTTTTGCCAGCGCATATCTATTCCAGGCTAAAAACAGAATCTATATCGCGCACGATCGTTTGAATAAGTGCGGGCACCTGATTCTGAAGGTAAAAGTGACCGCCCGGAAACATGCGAACCGTAAAGCGCGCGCTGCTATGGCTTTGCCAGGCTTCGAGATCGGCTTTGGGCGCGCTGCTGTCTTCCAGCCCGCCAAGAGCGGTTAAGGGTACAGGCAGCGGATCGTGATGATCATAGTTGTATGTTTCGCACACCTGAAAATCGGCACGCAGGATTGGTTCCATCAGATCCATCAGCTCGGCATGTTCCAGCACCTCGCGCGGTGTGCCGTTATAACTGCGGATTTTGCTGATGAATTCGTTTTTGGGCAGCGCGTGAATCGGCTCATCGCGGTCCGGCAAATGGGGTGCGCCGCGGCCGGAAAAGAACAGATGCTGTGGAAGCATTTCTTTTTGCTCATTCAGGAAATGGGTCAGTTCATAGCCAACCGCTGCTCCCATGCTGTGGCCAAACAGGGCAAAAGGCCGGTCCAGTTCCGGCAGAATACCTTGCGCTATACTCTCTACCAGTTGCTGAATATCCGTCACCAGCGGTTCTTCCAGGCGCATCCCGCGGCCCGGAATTTCAACCAGGCAAAGTTCTATTGATGCCGGAAGGTAGCGGGCCCAGTTTCGGTATGCCACGCTGCTGCCGCCGGCAAAGGGCAGGCATACCAGTTTTAGCGCGGCTGATGATTGCGGTTGCGGCTTAACGATCCACTTGTTGGGACTATTCTGAGCGTTCGGCATGTGTCTTATAATTCCATTTTTTAAAAGCGAAAGACCATTCCTTTAAGATTATGTCGCGCCAGGGTTGTTGTACCGGCGTGTAGGTATTTTTTTTGTATTGACCGATCTCCGCCAGATGAGCATCCAGCTTTGGAGCGTATTCTTCAAAATCGTCCAGTTTAAGCTGGTCAAATATGTGCTCAACGACATTGTGCGGATTCTCATCCAGATCTTCATACGAAACATCCACGATGCGACCCGGAGGTAACTTTTGTACGTCACGGAAATAAGCTTCGTACATCGTTTTGTAGCGATCGACAATCTGACTGCGCACGACTTTTCCGTCTGTCGGAGCGAGGCTCATTTTAGCCACCGTTTTTTCATAAAGCTTGACTGTTGAGTTGAATACATCAAACGGGTGGCGGTGGATGTGCACAAAACGCGCCCTGGGAAACATCTCTGCCAGAATGCCGACCCGCGCCGTATGCTGCGGCGACTTAAAATTAATTGGTCGCGCATCACGCACGGTCAGCTTTTGGGCCAGATAAAAAAATGCCTTTTTCCAGTCTTCCAGCTCTTTTTCGGTCGCGTTTTCAAATGTCAAAAAGCGATCGTAATAGTCGGCCTGGCGGTTAAAAACCCAGCCCAGGACGGGCGAATGTAGGCAATAAGCGGCCAAAGCAAACTCATCCTCACCGGGATCATCATAGTTAACGCGCATATTATCCATGGGGCGTTTTTCACTTTCCGCCTTTTCCATTTTTTTTCTCAACAAAGGCTCAGTATATAGAAAGCTATGAGGGCTGTAAATATCGAACACCGTGGGATAGGTGAAGCGATCATCCAGTGTCAGCAGATGGTGCAGGTGCGATGTGCCGCTGCGCCAGTGCCCCAGTACAAATACCATATTTTCATCCGGCACGGTTTGTTTTATTTTTTGAGCATATAGCTTTCTCTCCTTACGTGCGTTTGCCGAATTCCGGAAGAGTGCAATAGTGGCAAGCAAAAAAGCACGGGGGAGCGCCCCGGCCGGTATCTCTTTGATATGCCTCGCATAAAGGCGCATTAACGATGATGTTTTAAAGCCGATTAAGATGTCCAAAAGAATCCTGTTCTATTTTTTCTTTTCTTTTTCCATTTCTTCCATTTTTTTGCGCAGGCTCAGCGGGCGCATATCCGTCCATACCTTATCGATATAGTCCAGGCACTCCTGCTTGGTGCCCGTTTTTCCTTCATCACGCCAGCCCAGGGCATTTTCCCGGTCAGCCGGCCAGATGCTGTATTGCTCTTCATGATTGAGCACCACTTTGTAAATCGTCTTATCTTCGCGTTCTTCGCTCATATGTCGCTCCTTGTTTTTTTGAGTTGTTCTTCCAAATGACGCTCCCGTTGGGAGAGAATTTCGTCTTTGTGTTTTACTTCCATTTTATAGGTAAAACCTGTCTTTACCGCTTTTTGCGGCCGCACCTGATAGGACATGAACTGCCGGAAATTGTAGCTGAAAGAGAATATTATAACAACGCTTATCATTACTGATCCCGAAATCGTGTAGATGGGCATTATGTTTTTATCGAATATATCGTACAGTACACCGCCAAGAGCACTGCCAAGCGGTACAATGGCCCCGGCCAAAGTCGTTAATGTGCCAAAAACACGACCCCTTATTTCCGACGGCGTGGTGACCTGCATTATTGTGAAAATGGATACTGTTGTGAACCCGTTCATTACGCCGCCAATAAAAAACAGCCCCAGTCCCTGCATCGTATTAGTTACCTGCGGCAATAGCACATAGCCTGTACCCTCAAGGATCAGAAACAGGATTACAAAACGCATTCGTGTTTTACCGTCAATGCTGAAAATGCCAACAATAAATGCACCAACCAAAGCTCCTACTCCAAAGGCAACCAGAAAATAGCCGAACCATTGGTTTTCCAGTTTGAGAAATTCAGTAACATAAAAGATGATGAGCGGAGTAATCGGCGCAACAAAAAAGCCGGTAATGATTGAAAGCATCAGTAATTTATAGAGACCGGGGTTGGTGCGGATATAATTTAAGCCTTCCTTAATATCGGCTTTGAAGGCAACGGCGTATTCCTTATAACCCTTGGCCTTCTCAGGTATGCGCTGCGGTATTTTGATAAATGATTCCGAAAAAGCCGAAAACAGATAGGTTATGGCGTTGACCAAAACGGTTAAGGGCAAACCGATGATATTAAACAGAACCGGACCGAAGAAATTACCAACAAGCTGCGATACCTTGTCCGAAAGATTGGACATCGAATTAGCCGTGCTGATATTTCGCGTTGGGACGATGTCCGGAATGGCGGCAGAAATGGCCGGTCCGAAAAAGGCCCTGATAGCGGAAGCCATTATGCCGACACCAAAGACGGCGCCCACAAGCAGAGAAGGGCTGCCCGCTTTATAATAAAGCAATCCGGCGAGCAATAACATCGCCACGCCAATAATGGTATCGGCGCCAACAATTATTTTTTTGCGTGAAAAACGGTCCGCCACGGCCCCACCGAACGCGCTCATTAAAACAAGCGGTATTCCGGTGGAAGCATAGAAGAGTCCCATGATCGTACCGGATCCGGTGATTTCCTTAATCCATATGGCGATCGCGATTGAATAAACAACGTTACCCAGGCGACTTACAAACTGCCCTTGATACAGCAGGAGATAATCACGATTGAAAAATTTTTCAATGTTGTTCTCCTGAATTTCAGGGCGGCGAGTTTCACCCTGCATTGGCGACTTATTTTTAGACATCTCTAATCCCGTTTAAAGCAATCAATTTAGCCCAGCCTGCTTTCGCGTTCAACTTTGATCGCTGCTTTCTGCTTTAAGAATTCGTTCCAGAATAGCGCTTATTTCGGAAGCAAGGTCTTTAACCTGCGGCTCCCGGATCATGCTGATATGGTCTCCCGGAACGTCTATAATCTTTATATCACCATTCATAATGCGGCCCCAGCCAAGATCGTCGCCGTCGCGGTGATTAGCGTTTTCTCCCGACCGAAACAGCAGCAGGTCTCCGTTGTAAGGTTTGTGCTGATAATCTTTCCAGGCGGTCAGCTGTGTTTCGTTGACGGTTATATAGCGCCGGAAATCGTTAAGGCGCACAAAGCGCGGTATCACCTTGGCGCGGCGCGCTCTTTTCAGAACGGTTCTAAATTGTTCTTCTTCTTCCAGCGCGCGTAATTGTTCCACATCAACTTTGAAGTAGCGCTTAAACATATCGGCCAGCATAGCCGCCGTATCTTCCGGCCGCTTGTGGTAAATAAAAGGTCCCTGGTCAAGCTGGATCAGTGCTGCGGTTTTCTCTCCCATCGATTCCAGTTGTCGCGCCATCTCGTAAGATATGATCACGCCAAAAGACCAGCTCCCGATAAAGTAAGGCCCTTCAGGCTGAATACGTCGGATGGCGCTGATATATGCTGAAGCCATCTCTTCAATCGATGTATGCAATGGCATCTTGCCGTCCAGACCCTGCGCCTGGATGCCATAAACCGGTTGGTCGGTCTCTATTAGCCCGGCCAGTTCTTTGTAGTGGTGCACGGCGCCGCCGGACGGGTGAACAAAGAATACCGCTGCCTTGTCTTTGTCGCCCTTTGCCAGCGGTATCAGCATGACGCCGCTGCCATCCGGCATGTCGCGTTCGATAGCCCTGGCCAGGCCCTCAACCGTCGGCTCTTTGAAGAAGCTGACCAGCGTGATATCCTTGTCGAAGCTTTTTTCCACTTCGTTCATCAGTTTCATGGCCATCAGCGAGTGGCCTCCCATCTCGAAGAAATTATCACGCACACCGGCCTCCTTCACGCCGAGGGCCTTTTTCCAGATATCCAGCAGGCGTCCTTCCAGCGGTGTCCGTGGGGCTATTCTTCCTTTTTCTTCAGCCTGAGTTTGTTTTGGTTGCGGCAACGCGCTAAGGTCCACTTTGCCATTGGCGGTCAGTGGAATCTCTTCAAGCTTGGTTATGGCCACCGGTACCATGTAGTCCGGCAGTTCTTGCGCGAGGATTTTTTTGATCTCTGCTTCGTCTTTTGCCGCTCCGTCCGTCGTTACCCAGGCGGCAAGAAGCGCTTCACCGCCGGTCTTGATGGTATTTACGACAGCCTCCCTTATGCCAGCCATCTGGCGCAGGCGGCTTTCTATTTCACCCGGCTCGATGCGGAAGCCGCGTACTTTGAGCTGCCGGTCGACACGTCCCAGAAATTCGATATTGCCATCGGCCAGGTAGCGGGCGCGGTCTCCGGTGCAGTACATGCGCGCCCCGGCTTTATTGCTGAAGGGATTGGGTACAAATTTTTCCGCAGTCAGCGCGGGCCGCTTGTGGTAGCCGCGGGCCAGGCTCTCGCCGGCAATGCACAGTTCGCCGGCCACGCCCGCCGGCAGCAGGTTAAGCGCTTCGTCCACTACGTACAGCTGCACATTGCCGATGGGACGGCCAACGGGCACACGCCTGCCGTCAAAGCGATCGCCGATAAAAAAGCGTGAAGCACAAACGGTGTTTTCAGTAGGCCCGTAAGCATTGAGCATATGGCGCCCTTTGCACCATTGCCGCGCCAGGTCAGCGGGCAGCGCCTCGCCGGCAGAAACCAGCGACGTCAGGTGCGGCAATTCCTCGTCTTTAAGCACCGCCAGCAGCGACGGCGGCAGGGTGATGGTGGTGATTCTTTCCTGCTTTAATGATTTTACCAGCCCGCTGCCTGAAAGAATAACTTCCCGCGGCAGCAGGTAAAGCGTGGCGCCGCTGACCAGCGTAGTGAAAATCTCGGAAACGGAGGCGTCAAAACTGAATGAGGCAAACTGCAGACAGCGGCTCTTTTCATCCAGGCGAAAATCCTTGATTTGCTCAAGGGTCAGGTTTATAAGGCCCTTATGTGTCACCATGGTGCCTTTGGGTCTGCCCGTGGAGCCCGATGTGTAGATCATGTAGGCCAGGTTCTCTGCTTTCTGTCCGGCCGGCGGATTCTCCGTGCGGCCACCGGCGCTATTATCGGAAACGTTCAATATGTGTACAGTATCGGCCACATCTTTTGGGTCGATTGTACCATCGCCAAGCAGAAGGCTAATGCCGGCATCTTCCATAATGTAGCGTTTACGCTCCGCCGGATAGTCGGGATCGATAGGCACGTAGACGCCGCCCGCTTTCATCACAGCCAGCAGGCCAATCACCATTTGCGGTGATCGTTTTAATGAAATGCCGACCAGCGTTTCCGCTTGCACACCCCGATCTTTTAATGACCAGGCCAATGCGTTGGCTTTCCGGTTAAGCTCGAAAAAGGTCAGTTTTTCCTTCTCAAAAACGATGGCCGTCGCTTTGGGTGTTTGAGTTACCCGCTGCTCGAAAAGCCCGATCACCGATTCAACGCGGGGCAGGGCAACGGCGGTTTCATTCCAGGCGGCGATCTGTTTTTTGTCTTCTTCCCCGGCCAGCTCAAAGCGGCTCAGCGGACGTTCACGGTTTTCGCAAATCCAGCCAAGCAATGCGTTAAAATGACGCTGCATGCGCCGGATAGTGGCCGGTTCAAAAAGGTCACTGTTGTACTCAAATTCGGCCAGCAGACCTTCACCCTCTTCCATCATGATCAGCGACAGATCGTACTTCGCCGTTTTGCTTTCCGCCTCAACGGGTTCGATTGTCAGGTCGCCAAAGCCCGTGGCATTGCTGATACCCGGCGTATTTTGCCAGACAAACATGGTCTGGAAAATCGGTGAATGGCTCATGTCGCGTTCAGGCTGCAGTGTTTCGACAAGCTGCTCAAAGGGCAGGTCCTGGTGCGCGTAGGCGTTCAGCGTTGTTTGGCGGACCTGGCCAAGCAATCCTTGAAAATCCGGGTCGTCATCAAAGCGGGCCTTAAGCACCAGGGTATTTACAAAAAATCCGATGATTTTTTCTGTTTCTTTGCGCGTGCGGTTGGCAATCGGCGAACCGACGAGAATGTTATCCTGGGCGCTGTATTTGTGCAGCAACGACTGAAAAGCTGCCAAAAGCGTCATGTAAAGTGTAGCGCCGTTCTCGCGGCTTATTTCTTTTAGCCGGTTGGCGATGCCGGCATCAATATGCATTTCCAGGCTGGCGCCGTTTGTGGTTTGCACGGCCGGCCGCGGATGATCAAGAGGCAGTTCCAGCGGTTCGGGATTTATACCGATCTCTTTTTTCCAGTATTGCGTCTGGCGCTGCAGCTCTTCTCCGCTCAGCCAGCCGCGCTGCCACTGGGCAAAATCGGCATACTGAACTTCCAGCGGCCCAAGCTGCACGTCCGCACCCTGGCTGATGGCGTCATACAGCATGCTGAATTCGCGGATGAGCACTGTCACCGACCAGCCGTCGGAAATAATGTGGTGCATATTAAACAGCAACAGGTGATCGTCTTCATGCAGACGGATCAGGCGTGCGCGGAAAAGCGGGCCTTTTTCCAGGTTGAAGGGCTGGAGCGCGTCATCCTGTGCCAGTTCCCGCGCCTCCTGTTCGCGCTCTTCTTTGGCAAGGTGGGTTAGATCCACTTCATCCAGGTCCGCCTGCGTATTTTGTTGAATGACTTGTCGCGGCTCACCGTCTTCCATCGTAAATGTGGTACGCAACGATTCATGACGTTTTACCAGTCTGTTCAGCGCTTCGCGGAAAGCCCCCTGATCCAGCCGGCCTTTCAGGCGCAGCGCCGAAGGCATGTTGTAGGTCGGGTTGTCCGGCGTCAGGTGATCCAGGAAAAAGAGACGCTGCTGGGCATAGGAAAGCGCTAAAGGCTTGTCGCGGTCAGCTTTGGGTATCGGCTCATTATGCCGTGTCTGGGCCGCTGCCAGCTCAATTTGCGGCATCAAAGCGGCGATCGTCGGTTGTTCAAATAGCTGGCGCAGTTCCAGCACAGCATCCAGCTCGCTGCGGATGCGTGAAATCACCTGCGTGGCAAGAAGCGAATGTCCGCCCAGTTCAAAGAAGCTATCGTAAATACCGATTTTTTCAACGCCCAGCACGTCACGCCAGATGGCGGCCAGTTTTTCCTCAGCCTCATTGCGTGGGGCCACAAATTCGGCGCTGCTGCGTGCGCGGTCACGTTGCGGAGCGGGCAGGGCGCGTCTATCGATTTTGCCGTTGGGTGTCAGCGGGAAGGCATCAATAAATATAAAAGCTTGTGGAACCATGTAGTCCGTCAGGTGCCTGCGGCACAATCCTTCCAGGAATTCCGCGGATGTCTCAGCCTGCGAAATGACATACGCACAAAGCAACGGGTTGCCGGGCCGGTCTTCGCGCACCATCACCAAAGCGTCCTGCACGGTTTCATCTTCACGCAGCACGTGCTCAATCTCGCCCGGCTCAATGCGGAAACCGCGCAGCTTCACCTGCTCGTCGATGCGGCCCAGGAATTCCAGCGTCCCGTCGGCCAGCCAGCGCGCGCGGTCACCGCTGCGGTACATGCGTGCTCCCGGTTTTTCACTGAAAGGATTGGGCACAAATTTTTCAGCCGTCAGATCAGGCTTGTTGTGGTAACCGCGGGCAAGGCTGTCACCGGCAATACACAACTCCCCGGGCACGCCTGCGGGCAGCGGATTCAGAAACGCATCCACGACATAAAGCTGCACGTTGGCAATGGGCCTTCCGATAGGCACGGCGGAATCTTGTATTTTATTTTCCACCACAAAACTGCTGGCGCAGACCGTGTTTTCAGTCGGGCCGTAGGCATTCAGCAAGCGACGCCCTTTGCGCCAGTGGTTGGCCAGTTCCGGCGGCAAAGCTTCTCCGGCGGAAACAAGCACGCGCAGATCGGGAAACTCTTCATCCCGCAAAACACTGCTTACCGACGGCGGCAGGGTCACGGTTGTGACCGCCCGCTCCTTTAACAGACGCACCAGCCCGGGGCCGGGCATAAGCTGATCTTTGCTGCCCAGAATAAGGGTAGCCCCGCTGAGCAGTGTTGTAAAAATTTCGGAGACCGAAGCATCAAAACTAAAGCTGGCAAACTGCAGGCAGCGGCAGGTGTCGTCCAGCTCAAAATCGCGGATCTGGAAGGCGCTGAGGTTGCACAGGCCGCGGTGGCGCACCATGGTGCCTTTGGGCCGGCCCGTGGAGCCGGATGTATAAATCATGTAAGCCAGGTTCTCCGGCGAAACGTTAACTGACGGATTTCCTTGAGGCAGGTCAGATGTATCCAATTCACGCAGATTGATCGTTTCCGCGGCGGCGGGTGCTTCGATACTGCCATCGGTCAATAGCAGTGCCATGCCGGCATCATCCAGAATATAGCTTATGCGCTCCTGCGGATAGGCCGGATCAATGGGCACGTAAACGGCGCCGGCTTTCAACACTGCCAGCAGCGCGATTACCATGCGCGGCGAACGCTGCAGCGAGATACCGATATAGCTTTCCGGCGTAACCCCTTTTTGAAGCAGGAAATGGGCCAGCCTGTTGGCGGCCGTGTTCAATTCCGCAAATGTCAGTGATTGTTCTTCGAAAATCAGCGCTTCTTTGGAGCTATATTTTTCGGCTACTTGTTCAAACCAGGTGTGGGCGCATTTGTTCGACGGATATTTTCGGTCTGTCTCATTCCAGCCGCGGGTGACCTGCTTTGTCTCTTCATCATCCGTTAAAACAATCTGCCCCAAAGGTACAGCAGCGTTTTCAAGCAGATTTGCAAGAAGCTGCCGGTAATGCTTCAGCAATCGTTGCGCTGTTTCTTCGCGGTGCAGGTCGGTGTTATACTCCAGCTCGGCATAAAAACCATCGCCGGAATCGATGATCATCAGGGTCAGGTCGAATTTGGCGGTCTGGGCATCTGCGCCAAGCGGCTTAATCTGCAATGAAGGAAGCTCAACGCCGTTACGATTGTCCTGATTCTGCAGCACAAACATCACCTGGAACAGCGGCGATCGGCTCATGCTGCGCTCCGTGGTCAATTCATCCACAAGCTGCTCAAAGGGCACATCCTGGTGGGCATAGGCGCCAAGCGTAAAGGCGCGTACCTGTTGCACGATTTCGTCAAAGGTCATGGCGCCATCCAGCGAAGCCCGCAGCACCAGCGTGTTAACAAAAAAGCCGATCAGCGCTTCCGTTTCCGAATGGGTGCGGTTGGCGATGGGCGAGCCTACGTAGATGTCATCTTGTCCGCTGTATTTGTGCAGTAACACCTGCCATGCGGCCAGCAGCGCCATAAAAGGCGTCGCTTTGTGGCGGCCGGAGATTTCGTTCACCTTTGCAAAAAGCTCTTTGTCCAGCTCGGCGGAAACGACGGCTCCGTTAAAAGTCTGCACGGGCGGTCTTGGGAAATCGGTCGGCATATCCAGCGGCGGCGGGTCCTGACCCAGTTTTTCTTTCCAGAAATCGAGCTGTTTTCGCAGCACATCATCTTTCAGCCAGGAGCGCTGCCAGGCGGCGTAATCGCTGTATTGCACAGGCAACGGATCAAGCGGTGACGGTCGGCCATTCAAAAAGGCGTCGTATAATACAGCGATCTCGCGCAGCATCACGGAGGTGCTCCAGCCGTCGGAGATGATGTGGTGCATGTTGAGCAAAATGACATATTCACGCGCACCCAGTTTGAAAACGCGCGCACGGAACAGGGGTGCTTTATCCAATTCAAACGGGGTCACGGCATCACGTCCGGCCAGATTGCGCACGCGCTCTTCCTGCCCGGCATTCGAAAGCGTGCTTAAATCCTGAACCGGAATGTTGTAATCTATTTTTTTCGCAACGATAACCCTCGGTTTGCCGGCCACACTTTCAAAACGGCTGCGCAAAACCTCATGGCGATCGATGATTTCATTAACAACACGCTGCAGGATCTCCAGATCAAGCGCGCCTTCTACGCGAAAGGCGCTGGGGATGTTGTAGTTGGGGCTGCCCGGGTTAAGCTGATCCAAAAACCACAGCCTTTGCTGGCTGAAAGACAATGGAATATCGCCACCGTGATCAACGGGCTGCAGCGGCGGACGCTTGATTTGTTCCTGCTGACCGGCAATTTCCAAGCGTGGCAGTAACTGACTGATGGTGGGCGCTTCAAAAAGCTCCTGCAGCGGGAGCTCCGCGTCAAAACGGTCACGGATGCGCGCCATAAGCTGCGTCGCAAGCAACGAGTGCCCGCCCATTTCAAAGAAATTATCGTTCAGGCCGATTTTTTCGTGGCCCAGCAACTCCTGCCAGATCGCAGCCATACGTTTTTCATCGTCACTTTGCGGTGCCACAAACTCGGCCTGTAGCGCGTCGCGGTCCAATTCCGGTTTGGGCAGGGCGCGGCGGTCAACCTTTCCGTTGGCTGTCAATGGTATGGCGTCGATTGCAACAATAGCCGCCGGCACCATGTACTCCGGCAGTGATTTTTTAAGGGCATCGCGCAGTTTTCCGGTGTTGAGTTTTTCTCCATCGTCCGCAACCACGTATCCCACCAGACGCTTGTCGCCGGGGACATCTTCGCGCACCATCACGACGCTGTCGCGCACACCTTTCAATTCTGCCAGCGCGGCCTCAATTTCCCCCAGCTCAATGCGGTAGCCGCGGATTTTTACCTGCTCGTCGATGCGGCCGAGGAAGATCAGTTGCTCGCTGTTGAGCCAGCGCACCAGGTCGCCCGTTTTGTACATGCGCGCCCCGGGCTGCCCGGAAAACGGATCGGGCACAAAACGATCGGCCGTAAGCGCGGCACGCCCATGATAGCCGCGCGCCACACCGTTCCCGCCGATGTACAGCTCGCCCGGTACGCCCGGCGGCAAAGGCTGCATCTGCGCGTCCAAAACATACACCGGGCTGCCCGGAATGGCGCGGCCAATGGGCACCGAACCGGCGCCGTCCCAAGCGCGGGCGTCGAACACGACGCAGCCTACTACTGTTTCGGTAGGACCGTACTCGTTAAACAGGTGCGTCCGCGGCGCGTGCTTGCGCCAGAAGGCGATCTGCGCGGCATCCAGGTTCTCCCCGCCGATCACAAATGCGCGCGTTAAGCCCGCGGCCTGAGCGGGTTCAAGCTGATGACTCAGCAGGTCCAGATGCGCCGGCGTGATCTTGACAACGTTGAAATCGCCATGCCTGACCAACGTATTTCCCAGTGCCTGCAAATCGTCATCGGCAGCGGCCAGCGTGATGCTTTTGCCGGTCAGAAGCGGCGTGTATAACGCCGTCACCGTGGCATCAAAAGCGATCGTCGAATGCAGCAGCGAACCGCGCCCCTCATCCAGCGGATAGGCCTGTTTTGTCCAGCTCAAATAGTGTATTAACCCGCCGTGAGAAATCATCGTGCCCTTTGGCCGGCCCGTCGAACCTGACGTATAAATCATATAAGCCAAATGCTGCGCGTCGATCGCAACAGCGGGGTTGCCGTCCGGCTGCTTTTGCACTGTTTCGTTCAGATCGTCCACATTCAGCAGCGCTACATTTTGGGTTTGCGGCAGTTTCCCTACCGTGGCGTCGTGTGCCAGTAGCAGCTTCATGCCACTGTCACCGATCATGTAGGCCAGGCGCTCCTGCGGATAAGCCGGGTCCAGCGGCACATAGGCTGCGCCGGCTTTGAGCACGGCCAGCAAGGCCAACACCATCTGCGGGTGGCGCTCAAAACAGAGCCCGATCAGCATGTCCGGCCCGGCGCCATTGGCCAGCAGATAATGGGCGAGACGGTTGGAGCGGCGGTTCAGTTCGTCGTAGGAAATTTCTTCATCGCCAAAGACAAGGGCCGTTTTTTCAGCGTAGGTTTGTGCGTTTTGTGCGAGCATATCCAGAACGTGGCCAAAAGGCAAAGGCTGCGCTTGCCAGGTGTGGTTAAGGGTCTGCAAAAGGGCATCGGTCTCGGCGGGCGTCGTCAGCGGGATGGATTCAATCCGCCTGTGCGGTTGGCTGACAACCGCCATCAGCAGGCGTTCAAAATATTGCAGCAGACGCGAAATCGTTTGTTCTCCAAACAGGTCGGTGTTGTATTCCAGCGCGCCCGAGAGCTGTTTGCCATCATCCACCATAAACAGGGTAAGATCAAACTTTGACGTGCCCATGTGTGATTCGATGGGCGATATTTCCAACTCACTTTCACGATCACCGGCGTTACTCTCCGTGGGGGCAGCGCTTTGCAGCACAAACATCACCTGGAACAGCGGCGAACGGCTGAGGTCGCGCTCCAGATGCAGGGCATCAACGATCTTTTCAAAGGGCAGGTCCTGATGGGCGTAAGCGCCTAAAGCGGTTTCCCGCACACGCTGCAACAGTTCAAGAAAAGTGGGCTCACCACGCAGGTCGGCGTTCATCACCAGCGTGTTGACAAAAAAGCCGATCAAGGGCTCCACTTCGGCGCGGTTGCGGTTGGCGATGGGCGTACCCACGTTAAATCGTTCCTGGGCGCTGTAGCGGTAAAGCAGCGCTTCAAAAACCGCCATCAGGGTCATAAACATGGTTGCGCCGTGGTCCCGTGTAAAGCGGCTTACACGTTCGGACTGCTCCGCGGTCAGGTAAAATGTTTTATAATCGCCGTTTATCGATTGCACCCGTGGCCGCGGTTTATCCGTCGGCAGTTCCAGCACGGCCGGTGTCTCGCTCAGCGTTTCCTTCCAGTAGTTTAACTGAGCGTCAAGTATTTCGCCGCTGAGCCAGTTTTGCTGCCAATGGGCAAAATCGGCATATTGAACCGGCAACGGCGGCAAGGCCGGTTTCTCATCATTGCTATAGGCGTCGTAAAGTACGGCCAGCTCGCGGATAAACACCTGCGTCGACCAATCGTCGGAAATGATGTGGTGGCTGGTGAGCAGGAAGAAGAATTCCCGGTCGGCCAGCTGAACCAGACCGGCGCGCATAAGCGGTCCTTCCGCCAGGTTAAGCACCGTGCGGGCAAAGGAGCGGGCGATCTCCATGGCTTTTTCTTCACGCGCGGCTTTGGCGATATCACGCAAATCAAAAAACTCTATGGGCAGTTGCCGCTCATCGTGGATAACCAGTCGTGGTTGGCCGTTGTCATTTTCAAAATTGGTGCGCAGGTTTTCATGCCTGTCGATAATTGCATCGAGGCAGCGCTGCAGTATGGCGGGGTCCAGTGTACCGCGTATACGTGCCGCTTCGGGGATGTTGTAATTGGCCGTGCCCGGTGCAAGCTGCTCCAGGAACCACAGGCGTTGCTGACTGAAGGAAAGCGGCAGTTGCTGTTGGCGTGATACCGCCATTATCGGCGGTGCCTGCACGCCGGTTTGTCCGCGACGGGCAATTTCCAGCCGTTCGGCCAGCGCGGCAATCGTGGGAAATTCAAAAATATTGCGCAGAGGGATATCCATGTCAAAAGCGTCGCGGATGCGCGAAACAAGCTGCGTAGCCAAAAGCGAGTGTCCGCCCAGGTCAAAGAAGTTGCTGGTTACGCCGACTTTCTCAAGCTTGAGCACTTCGGCATAAATACCGGCTAGCTTTTTCTCATCTTCGGATCGCGGCGCGACATATTCGGCCTCGGAGCCAAACGCCGAAGCATCGGGCCGGGGCAGGGCCTTGCGATCCACCTTGCCGTTGGGTGTAAGCGGAACTTTTTGGATGGTAACAAAGGCATTGGGCACCATGTAGTCGGGCAGCTTTTCCAGCAGAAAGCGGCGCAGCTCCATGCGGTCGGGCTGTTGCTGCGGATCTTCCGGGACAAAGTAGGCCACCAGGCGCTTATCGCCGGGCGTATCTTCGCGCACGATCACGGCGCATTGCTCCACCTGCTTGTGGCGGCCCAGGCTGGATTCAATCTCACCCAGCTCAATCCGGAATCCGCGCAATTTTACCTGGTGGTCCATGCGGCCAAGGAATTCAATGTTGCCGTCGTTAAGGAAACGGCCGCGGTCGCCGGTGCGGTACATGCGCTCGCCGTTCTGCGCCGCAAAAGGATTGGGCACGAATTTTTCCGCGGTAAGCGACGGCCTTTTGTGGTAGCCGCGTGCCAGACCTTCGCCGCCGACGCAGATCTCGCCGGGAACGCCGATGGGCTGCGGACGCAGGTTGGCATCCACAATGTAGACGCTCATTTTTGAAAATACCCGTCCAATGGGCACGAGGCGGTCCTTTGGAAGATTTAGCCCGGCTGCTTCAAAATATGTCGTATCGATGGACGCTTCAGTCAGGCCAAAAGAGTTGATCAGTCTTGTTTCGGGGCCGCAATAATCCAGAAACTGCTGGTATTCGCCCACATACCAGGCGTCGGAGCCGGCGATGAGGCAGCGCATAAAGCTCAGGTCTTTGCCGATCTCATCCAGGTGTGCCACGAGGTTGCGCAGAACTGCCGGCACGAATTCAGCGATCGTCACCTTTTCTTTGAGTATTTGTTCATAAAGCTGCCCGGCGTTCAGCAGGATGTCGCGCGGGATCAGGGTCATCTTGCCGCCGGAGCCAAGGGCGCGGATGGTGTCGCCGGCAAAAACGTCAAAAGAGAAGTTGGCCATTTGCAGGTGTGAGCGGCAGCGCGTTTTAAGCTCATAGGCGTTTTCCCAGGCGAAGTAGCTGTTTACCCAGCTTTTATGGCTGATAATCGTACCTTTGGCCTGGCCGGTCGTGCCGGAGGTATAGATCATGTAAGCCATGTTGTGCGGACCGCTGAGCGGCTTCGGGTTACTGCCGTCGTAGCTGCTGATGGCATCGTCCTCTTTATCGAGGCAGATGATCTCAGCATTATTTTCCGGCAGACGCGGCAACAGTTCTTCACGGGTTATCAGTAACGGCGTGGCCGAATCGCTTATCATGTGGGCCAGGCGATCCTGCGGATAATCGGGGTCCATTGGCACGTAGCCACCGCCGGATTTGAGGACGGCCAGCACGGCCACCATCAGGTCCGGCGATTTTTCCAGAACAATCCCAACAGGGATTTCAACACCCACGCCTTTGTCACGCAGGTAACGGGCCAGTTTGTTGGCGCGGCTGTTTAGTTCAGCATAACTGAGGTATGTCCCGCGGTAAGCCACGGCAATGCTGTTCGGCTCCCGGTCGGCGTGCGCTTCCACCAGCGTGTGCATGCAGATATGATGGTCGTACTGCGCGTCCGTATTGTTCCACTCAACCAGGATTTTGTTTTTCTCATCTTCATCCAAAAAGTCGATTGCTGAAAGGGCGGTGTCGGGGTTCGCTGCTGTCTGGCGCAGCATTTCCCTGTATTGGCGCAGGAAACGCTCCATCGTTTCTTTTTCAAACAGGTCGGTGCAAAACTCGAGCGAGGCACTGATGCCGTCATTCTGCTCGGAAAGGGATATTGTTAAGTCAAAAGTGGATGTGCCGGCATCGACCTGCACCTGCTCCATGATGATGTCGCTCTGGCCGTTGCCGTCTTGTTGTGCCGCACCGCCGCCGGTGGCATTTTGCAGGATAAACATTACCTGGAAAAGCGGACTGTGGCTCATGCTGCGTTCCGGCTGTACCGTTTCCACCAGCATTTCAAATGGCAGGTCCTGATGGGCATAGGCATCCAGGGTCATCTTGCGCACCCGCTGCCCCAACTCGCGGAAAGAGGGGTCGCCGGAAAGGTCGTTGCGCAGGACCAGCGTATTCACAAAAAAGCCGATGATGGCTTCGGTTTCGCGTTGGGTGCGGTTGGCGATGGGCGTACCCACGCAGATATCTTCCTGCGAAGACCAGCGTTGCAGCAGCATGTAGAAGGCAGTCAGATAACTCATGAACGGCGTGATACCTTCTTTGCGGCTAAGCTGCAGTTGCGCCTGCTTGATCTCTTCCGGGATATGGAGCATCAGGGTGGCGCCGCGCGACGACTGCACAGCCGGTCGCGGCTTGTCGGTCGGCAGCTCAAGCACGGGCACATTCATGCCAAGCTTTTGCTTCCAGTAATCGAGCTGCTTTTCCAGTACATCGTCTTTGAGCCACTCACGCTGCCAGTTGGTGAAATCGGCATACTGGATTTCGAGCTCCGGCAGGGGAGAATCCTGGTCACGGCTGAAAGCATCGTAAATGGCGGCCACTTCGCGCATAAACACACCAACCGACCAGCCGTCGCTGATAATGTGATGCATCGTAACCAGCATCATATACTTATTGGAGCTTAGCACAAGAAGAGTGGAGCGGAACAGCGGACCGGTTTTAAGATCAAACGGCGTGCGCGCTTCATTGTTGGCCAGGCGCAACGCTTCTTTGTCACGCTCTTTATCAGCCAGATGGCTCAGATCAACGACCTTCAGCGGACAGGTCATTTCCGGATGGATTACCTGCACCGGCTCGCCGTTTTCCGAATCAAACGTGGTTCGCAACGACTCCTGGCGGAAAACAATTTCATCAATCGTATCGGCCAGCGCGTCTACGTCCAGATTGCCTTTTATGCGTACAGCCGTCGGGATATTGTAAAAGGGACTTCCCGGCTCAAACTGGTCCAGAAACCACAAACGCCGTTGCGCAAACGACGTCGGAAAAATGAATACTTCCTGTTCTGCTGTTTCAATCGTGTTATTTGGCATATTATGAGTTTAAAAATCCAGGATCGTGATTAAGCCACAAACTAATTTTTTCTCGAAAAAACTTGCCCGATTTATAGGGAGAATTTCAGTGTTTGTGTTATTATATTTTGTCATTTAAAGTATTTGTACCATCATATTACATTAACCCCAAAAACAGTTCCCTTCTCGGGAAGGGCTAGGGATGGGTTCTTCCCGTACCTTCAATTTTCTCGATTTCAAATACGATTTTTTGCAGTACACCATCGGTATTCTCAACAACGCTTTTTCCATCAAAGCGAATAACTATAATGCCAAGCCTTTCTAAATCCGATTCCCTTTTTGCATCATAAACTGTTTTGTTCAAATGCGTATCCCCATCAATTTCAATTGCCAAACTGAGTTCATTACAAAAGAAATCAACGATATATTTATCTATGGGTTTTTGACGATCAAAGTCATATCCCTTCAATTGGCTTTTTTTTAAGTGTTTCCATAGCAGGCGTTCTGAAAATGTCGCGTTGTTTCTCAGATAACGCGCCTTTTCTACCAAGTCATGTCGGTAGGGAATGATCTTTTTTCTTTTCATTCAATTATGCCCCACCATTGATAAATCCACAAACTAATTCCCTTCACGGAAAAGGTTCGGAATGGGTCAATCATATTATATTGATCCAGAAGGTCGAAAAAACCCACCCCTAGCCCCGCCCGAGCGGGGGATCGTATTTCGGCTTACCTTTGAATTTTGAAAAAAACCTAATTCACCAATTTACTCCCGCCTCCGCGGTCTTCTCGCCGCGCGGCTGCCGCGGTCTACGCGTTCGATTTTTGGTTTGGCTTTAATGCCGCTGGCTTTGGCGATCTCGACGGCGTCGGACAGCTCGGCGATGGTCGGCTTTTCGAACAGCGCCATCAGCGGGATTTCCACATCAAAGCGAGAGCGCACGCGCGAAATATATTGCGTCGCCAGCAGCGAGTGCCCGCCCAACTCAAAGAAATTATCGTAGACGCCCACTTTTTCGACGTGTAGCAATTCGCCGGCGATTTCGGCCAGCGCTTTTTCCGTTTCGTTTCGCGGGGCGATGAATTCAGCAGACAGTTGCGAGCGATCCATTTCCGGGGCCGGCAGGGCGCGACGATCGATTTTGCCGTTGGGTGTCAGCGGCATGGCGTCCAGCGCCAAGAAAGCCGCGGGCACCATGTATTCCGGTAATGTCTTCTTCAAAGCGGATCGTATTTCGGACGGCTGAAGCATTTTGTCCTTGTCCGTAACGTAATAACCGACAAGACGCTTTTCGCCGGGTACATCTTCGCGCGCCAGCACCACGGCATCACGGATGCCTTCTAAGGCGCCTAAATTACTTTCGATTTCGCCCAGCTCAATGCGGAAACCGCGTACTTTAACCTGCTGGTCGATGCGTCCCATAAATTCAAGGTTGCCGTCGCGCGTCCAGCGCACAAGATCGCCGCTGCGGTAAAGACGGCTGCCTTCTTCGCCGCTGAACGGATCGGGGATGAATTTTTCAGCGGTAAGACCGGCGCGCTTGTGATAGCCCCGGGCAAGTCCCTCGCCGCCGATACATAATTCACCTGGAATTCCAATAGCCACAGGTTGCTGACGCTCGTCCAGCACATAAAGCCGGAAGTTGCCGATCGGCGATCCGATGGGCGGCGCCTCTTTTTCGTTCTCGTTCGTCAGGTACATCGACGCGCACACAGTCGTTTCGGTCGGTCCGTAGGCGTTAAAGAATCTGCGTCCGCCGGCCCAGTTCCTGACCAGTTCAGTGGTGCATTTTTCACCTGCGGTAACGATCGTTTTTAGATCCGGGAGCTCCTCTTTGGGGAAAACCGCCAGCACAGACGGCGGCAGCGTTACAGTCGTGATCTTTAATTCTTTGAGCGCCTGCACCAAAGTTTCACCCGAGTTCAATATCTCCCGATCCACCAGGCACAGCGTCGCGCCGTTCAGCAGCGCCATCACCGTTTCCCAGGTGGCGGCATCAAAACTGAGCGAAGAGAATTGCAGGATACGTGTATCCTTGCAAATCTGAAAAGCCTTGCGCTGCTCGTTGGCCAGGTTGAGCAATCCGCGGTGCGGCAGCAGTGTTCCTTTGGGCCTGCCGGTGGAACCGGAGGTATAGATCATATAAGCCAGGTTGTGCGGAAACACTTTTAGCGGACGCGGCGATGTGGCCGGAAAATTTGTCTCATCATCCAGGTTAAGCGGATGTGCCTGTTTCTTGTCGAGGGTCTCCACCGTTTCTTTGGAGGCGTTGTGATAGAGCAGCACTTTCAGCCCGGAGTCTTCAATCATGTAATTGAGGCGTTCTTGTGGATAAGCAGGATCCAGCGGCACAAAAGCGGCGCCGGCTTTCAAGGCTCCGACAATACCGGCCATCATTTCAAATGAGCGCTCAAGGCAGATACCCACACGGTCATCGTGCCCAACACCAAGGTCCTGCAGCTTACGCGCGATGGCTCCCGCTTTCTTGTCCAGTTCGGCGTAGGACATGGTATTATCTTTATAAATCAGCGCGGGTTGATCGGGTGTTTCGGCCACGTGGCGCGCAAACTTTTCATGCACGCAAAGTTCACGTTCAAATTCTGCCGCTGTGTGATTCCATTCTTGCAACAGCAGTTCTTTTTCTTCTTTGCCCAGATATTCAATCTCGGACACGGTTAATTCGGGATCTTTTACGGCCCTGTCCAGGAAACGCAAATAGTGTGACGCCATCCGCTCCATCGTGTAGCGCTCAAACAGATCGGTATTGTACTCCAACTGCATGGCCATACCATGATCGGTGCGGGCCAGGGTCAGCGAAATATCGAATTTGGCTGTGGTCGAATCTTCCTCCAGCCCTTCCAGCGTAAGCCCGGCAGATTCAATTTTTTGCTGCGGCAGATTTTGGAACACAAACATCACCTGGAAAACGGGTGAATGACTCATTTCGCGTTTGCGCACCACGGCGTCCACAATCTGTTCAAAGGGCACATCCTGGTGTGCATAGGCGGCCAGTGTATTTTCACGAACACGTTTGAGCAGGTCGCCAAATTCCGGATCATCTCCAAAGCCGGTTTTTAAGACAAGATTGTTAACAAAAAAGCCCACCAGCTTTTCGGTTTCGGAGTGGCGCCTGTTGGCAATGGGCGAACCGACAATGACATCCGGTTGATTGCTGTAGCGGTGCAGCAGCGCCTGAAAAGCCGCCAGGTAGGTCATAAAGGATGTGACGCCGTAGCTGTTGCTCAACCTTTCGACATTTTGTGAAAGTTCGTTGGAGAGGTCGCGGGTAAACGACGCGCCATTAAAAGTTTGTACGGCCGGACGCGGACGGTCCAGCGGCAGTTCCAGCACAGGCGGGTCGCTGCCGATTGTATTTTTCCACCAGTTAAGTTGATCTTCGAGCACGTCATCTTTCAGCCATTCGCGCTGCCAGATGGCGTAGTCGGCGTACTGGATATCCAGGGGCGGTAACGACACCTCGCCATCCCCAACATAACCGGCATACAACGCGGCAATCTCGGAAATGATGACGCCCATGGACCAGCCGTCGGCAATAATATGATGGATATTCGTAAGCAGGGCGTGGCGCTCCTGCCCAAGAGTTATTAAATGAACGCGCAGCAGCGGGCCTTTTGCCAGATCAAAGGAACTGCCAAATTCTTTGCGGGCGGCCTCGCGCAGTTTTTGCTCTTGCTCCGCTTTTTCCAACCCGGAAAAATCCTGCTTTTGGATTGGAATTTCCAGGCTTTCGGCGATACGCTGAACGGGCTTGCCTTCCTTGTCTTCAAAGGTAGTGCGCAGTATTTCATGGCGTCGCACGAGTGCGTTTACCGCTTGCTGCAGGACCTCCTCATTTAATGCGCCTTTGATAATAAAAGCGGATCCGATGTTATAAAAGGAGCCGCCCGGTTGCAGCTGATCCAAAAACCAAAGACGCTGTTGTGAATAGGTGAGCGGGATGTCGCCTTCACGGGGCTGCGTTTTCAATGGCGGAACATCAACGGAGGCACCGTCACGACTGCTGTCGATTATCCGCGCCAGATAAGCCACAGTGGGTTGTTCAAAAAGATCACGCAGCGGCAGTTCCACATCAAAGGCGTCACGTATGCGTGAAACCAGTTGCGTGGCCAAAAGAGAATGGCCGCCCAGCTCGAAAAAATTGTCAGCGGCGCCAACCCGTTCTTTTTTCAACACATCGGCCCAGATGCCGGCCAGCAGTTCTTCCGTTGGCGTGGACGGTGCGACGTAGCTGCCGCTGTGGCTGTCATCTTCCTGCGGCTCCGGCAGCGCACGACGATTGATTTTGCCGTTGTGCGTTAACGGAAATTCGTCCATCAAAACAATCGCCGAAGGGAGCATGTATTCGGGCAGCTCGCCGGCCATATAGCGGCGCAAAGCCGGGGCGTCGCTTTTAGCGGGTTCGTTCAGGACAACATATGCGGCTAGCCGCATGGCATCAGGGTTGTCGCCCAGGGCCAGAACCACGGCTTCACGAACGTTTTCGTGGCGTGTCAGGACAGCTTCAATCTCACCCAGCTCAATACGGTTTCCGCGGATCTTGACCTGAAAATCGATGCGGCCCAGAAACTCCAGATTACCGTCCGGCAGCCAGCGAACAAGGTCACCGGTGCGGTAGAGACGCGCCCCTTCTTTCTTGCTAAAGGGATTAGGTACGAACTTTTCAGCGCTAAGTCCCGGACGTTGCAAATAGCCGCGTGCCAACCCCACGCTCGCGATGCATAACTCGCCGGGAACGCCGATGGGGCATGGTTTCAGGTGTTCGTCAAGTATGTAAAGGCGGTCGTTTTGTATGGGCTTGCCGATGGGCATGGTGCGCGTGTTTTCAGGCAGTTTTTCAACGATGGTCCAGGCGCAGCCGACACTGGCCTCGGTTGGTCCGTAGCCGTTAAAAAAGCGCACCCGGTCTTTCCATTTCCCCGCCAGTTCCAGCGAACAAGCCTCACCCACAGAAGCAATCGTTTGCAAATGAGGAAACTCCTGGTCGGCCAAAACGGAGAGCAGGGAAGGGGGCAATGTGGCCACGTGGATTTGGTTGTCGTTTAGGAAACGGGTCAGCTTCTCTTTGGACAAGATGGTCTCTTTTTCGATCAGGTAAAGTGCGGCCCCGGCGGTAAGGGCTACAAAAATTTCACCCACCGCCGCGTCAAAACTAAACGACGCAAACTGCAGGTAATGCGATTGCGGCTTCACCTCGAAGCTCTTTTGCTGGGCATCCGCCAGGTTCATAAAACCGCCGTGACGCAGCATGACGCCTTTGGGCTTGCCGGTGGAACCCGACGTGTAAATGATATAGGCCAGAAAATCCTGGTCCACATTATGGGACGGATTGTCAGCAGACATTTTTTGCAGCTCGGCCTGCATCTTGTCCAGAAGCAGCATTGGCTTGTCCGCCGGCAGCGCATCCAGGCTGCTGTGCGTAATGATCTTGCCTGCGCCTGAATCGTCAATAATGTAGTTGATGCGATCTGCGGGGTAGGTGGAATCAATCGGCACGTAACATCCGCCGGCTTTCAATACGGCAATCGAAGCAGCAATCATATCAAAGGAGCGCGGCAGGCAAATGGCCACAGGCTCTTCCGGCTGTAGTCCTTTTTCAAGCAGCAGGTTAGCGATTTGGTTGGCGCGCCGGTTCAGTTGGTCATAGCTCCGGCTTTCTTCCCCAAAGACAAGCGCTTTGTGTTGAGGATATTTTTTTACCATCGCCTCAAAACAGGCATGGATGGTCTTGTCAGGATAAGCGCTGTCGGTCTCGTTCCACTCATAAACCGTTTTTTTGTATTCAGCCTCATCAAGCAGTAGAACGTCTTTAAGCTTTTTTTCGGGTTTTTCGGCCAGCTGGGTCAGGATCATTTTGAAATGGGCGGCCATGCGTTCGATGGTGTCCGCGCTTAACCGTGCTGTTTCGTAAGCCATCTCAAAAGCGATGATCTTGCCCGGCGCACTGACCAGGGTCAGCGGGTAGTTGCTGCGTTCCTGGAAATGGACGTCTCTGACCTTCAGCTCCGATTCCTGCTGCTGCATGGCTTCGTCCATCGGGTAGTTTTCAAATACCAGCAGCGTTTCAAAAAGGGGCAGGTCGCGCGGCACATCGCTAACACCCTGTATCTCTATCAACGGCGTGTACTCGTATTGCCGCGTTTCGGCCTGCTGCATCTGCAGGCTATTGAGGTATGTGCTAAAACTATTCTCATCATCGATCAAAGCGCGGACCGGCAGGGTGTTGATAAAAAGGCCAACCATTGTTTCTATGCCCGGGATTTCCGCCGGCCTGCCCGAAACCGTAGCGCCAAAAACGACATCATCGTTGCGGCTGTAACGGCTCAGCAGAAAGGCCCAGGCGCCCTGAATCACTGTATTCAGCGTGATGCCTTTGGTGCGGGCCAGCTCGTGAAGCTTTTGGGAAGCTTGCTCATCTAGGTTAAAGCGATCGATGCGATAGCCGGTGTCGTCCTTTTGCGCCGGCCTGTCGACGGTAAGCGGCGTGGGCGCCGTAAAGCCGGCCATGCGTTCCTGCCAGAAGCTTTTGGCCTGTTCCATATCCTGCTGCTGCAGCCAGGCGATGTATTCACTGTAGGGACGAGGTGTTTCAAGGTAAATATCCTCGCCCTTATCGTAGGCGCTGTAAAGCTTAAACACTTCACCCATAATAACGGGTAGGCCCCAGCCATCGATCAGTAAATGGTGATGCAAAAAGATAAAATAATGCTTGTCAGCTGCTACCCTGATCAGATAAATGCGCAACAACGGTGCGTCGCTCAGGTCCAGCCCTGCACGTCGCGTATCAGCCAAAAACTGTGCATAAGCTTTTTCACCATCGTTTTTGCCAGACCAGTCCAGCACTTCGAAGGGCAGTTCCAGTTGCTCATGCACAACCTGCAGCGGTTCTTCCACATCCTGCCAGATAAAGGCACTGCGAAGAATGTCGTGACGGTTAAGGACCTCCTGCCAGGCCCGGCGGAAAGCATCCGTGTTCAAATTACCGTGCAATGTGCAGCTAAGTTGCTCAATGTATGCTTCCGTCTCCGGCGCGTAAAGTGTATGAAACAGCATACCCTGCTGCATCGGTGAAAGCGGATATATGTCTTTTATATTTTCCATTTAAACGTGTTAATATGCTAATGTGTTATCGTGTTAATGTGCCTGAAATCCTGGTGCGGCTGTTCGCCGACCGATATGATCGCGTCAATCTCCAAATCCCGCGATCATCTTTTATTTCTTCTTCAACTGTTTCAACACCTTGTCCAGCTTTTTGTTATCCAGATTGCTTAGCTTGAAATCGGACGCTGTTTTGGCCGCTTCCGCCTGCGGGTTTTTGCAATGTGCAATCAGCACCCGCAATTCATCCGTCCAGGCATCGGCAAAATGTTTGATCGTTTCCGGGCAGAATTGCTCACGACTGAAGCTGAACGTGCCGCACCATTGTCCGCCGGTTACGCTGGAATTTATGTCCAACACCGCCAGTCTGGCGGCTTCCCGGGCGCGCTCCGTACCGCGACCCTCTTCAGCCGGCTTCAGCAGGGTGTCGCTGCCATCGGTGGTCTGGTCAAATTGCCCCAGGTAGTTAAAAAGCACCTGCATTTCATCCAGCGCGGAAAGCGTCTGGCGCAGTTCCGCGTCTGCGCTTAAATAACGCAACAGGCCGAAGCCCAGGCCTTTGCCGGGCAGTGCAGCGATCTGTTCCTTGATACTGCGAATCTGCTCACCGGGCTGCACCGCCTTGCCCAGTTCCAGGTGCAGCGGGTAAATCGATGTAAACCACCCCACCGTTCGGGAAATGTCAACCGTCGGGTCAATCATCTCGCGGCCATGTCCTTCCAGATGCAGCAGCAGGCTGCGCTTGCCGGACCAGCGGACATAAGCGCGCAGCAAAGCGGTCAGCAAAAGATCGTTGATCTGCGTGTTGTAGGCCTTGTGCGCCTCCTTCAGCAGAGAGGTTGTCTCTTCCTTTGTAAGTTCAAAACCATAATGCGCCAGCTGCGTTTCACTGTTTTCAGCGCTGTGATTATCAAGTGGCAGGGCGGCCTTTTCTTTTTGGGCCATCCGCAGCCAGTAATTTTTCTGTGAGTTTACGTTGCCGGACAAAGCGTAATCGTGCAATACCTCACTCCAGCGCTTAAACGATGTTGTTTTATCCGCCAATTCCACTTTTTTGCCGGCGGAAGCCTGGGCGTAAGCCAGCTGAAAATCTTCCATGAGAATGCGCCAGGAGACACCGTCCACAACGAGGTGATGAATTACAAGCAGCAGGCGATCGGGCCTGTCGCCGCAATCAAAATAAGCGGCGCGCAGCAGCGGTCCTTCGCTGATATCAAGCGAGGCCTGGATCGTTTCGGTTTCCTGCTCAATACGTCGTATTAATTCGCCCTCGTCAGAAATGCCGGACAGATCGATCCAACGCAAAATATCCGTGTGTGCAGCTTCATGTTCGGCGCTGATCCCGTTATCTGCCTTGCTGAAGCGCAAACGCAAAGCATCGTGCTGCCGGACTATCACCTGCAAGGTTCTCTCCAAAGCTTCACGTTGCAAGGTCCTTTCCGCCAACATCATCACCGATTGATTCCAGTGCGACTGCATGCCTTGTTTTTCAAAAAACGTATGCATAACGGGCGTAGGCCTGATCGTGCCCGTTACCTCTCCCTGCTCGGCATCGACCCGCGGTGCTTCCCCGGCTATGGCGGCTAATTCCGCCACAGTCTGATTCTGGAACATCTGTAGCGGCGTTATCTGCAAGCCCCCTTTGCGAGCCCGGCTGATAACCTGGATGGCCATAATCGAATCACCGCCCAATTCAAAGAAATTGTCGTGAATACCAACCTTATTAAGCTTCAGCACGGCTGCCACCGCGTCGGCCAGTATTTTTTCTTTCTCCGATCGTGGGGCTACGAAGTCCGTTTCAAGGGCGGCGCGTTCGGCTGACGGCTTTGGCAAGTTGCGCAGATCGATTTTGCCGTTGGGTGTAAGCGGAAATTTTTCAAGATGTGTAAATGTTGCCGGCAGCATATATTCCGGCAGCGTCTTTTTGAGCTGGCCGCGCAGCTCGTTAACCCTGATCTCTTTTTTGTCTTTGCTGATGTAGTAGGCGGCCAGACGTGCGGCGGCTTCGTCATCTTTGCGCGCGATGACCACGGCTTCGCGTACCTGCTCGTGGTTCTTAAGCACAGCCTCAATTTCCCCCAGCTCAATGCGGTAGCCGCGGATTTTTACCTGCTCGTCGATGCGGCCGAGGAAGATCAGTTGCTCGCTGTTGAGCCAGCGCACCAGGTCGCCCGTTTTGTACATGCGCGCCCCGGGCTGCCCGGAAAACGGATCGGGCACAAAACGATCGGCCGTAAGCGCGGCACGCCCATGATAGCCGCGCGCCACACCGTTCCCGCCGATGTACAGCTCGCCCGGTACGCCCGGCGGCAAAGGCTGCATCTGCGCGTCCAAAACATACACCGGGCTGCCCGGAATGGCGCGGCCAATGGGCACCGAACCGGCGCCGTCCCAAGCGCGGGCGTCGAACACGACGCAGCCTACTACTGTTTCGGTAGGACCGTACTCGTTAAACAGGTGCGTCCGCGGCGCGTGCTTGCGCCAGAAGGCGATCTGCGCGGCATCCAGGTTCTCCCCGCCGATCACAAATGCGCGCGTTAAGCCCGCGGCCTGAGCGGGTTCAAGCTGATGACTCAGCAGGTCCAGATGCGCCGGCGTGATCTTGACAACGTTGAAATCGCCATGCCTGACCAACGTATTTCCCAGTGCCTGCAAATCGTCATCGGCAGCGGCCAGCGTGATGCTTTTGCCGGTCAGAAGCGGCGTGTATAACGCCGTCACCGTGGCATCAAAAGCGATCGTCGAATGCAGCAGCGAACCGCGCCCCTCATCCAGCGGATAGGCCTGTTTTGTCCAGCTCAAATAGTGTATTAACCCGCCGTGAGAAATCATCGTGCCCTTTGGCCGGCCCGTCGAACCTGACGTATAAATCATATAAGCCAAATGCTGCGCGTCGATCGCAACAGCGGGGTTGCCGTCCGGCTGCTTTTGCACTGTTTCGTTCAGATCGTCCACATTCAGCAGCGCTACATTTTGGGTTTGCGGCAGTTTCCCTACCGTGGCGTCGTGTGCCAGCAGCAGCTTCATGGCACTGTCACCGATCATATAGGCCAGGCGCTCCTGCGGATAGGCCGGGTCCAGCGGCACATAGGCTGCGCCGGCTTTGAGCACGGCCAGCAAGGCCACTACCATCTGCGGGTGGCGCTCAAAACAGAGCCCGATCAGCATGTCCGGCCCGGCGCCATTGGCCAGCAGATAATGGGCGAGACGGTTGGAGCGGCGGTTCAGTTCGTCGTAGGAAATTTCTTCATCGCCAAAGACAAGGGCCGTTTTTTCAGCGTAGGTTTGTGCGTTTTGTGCGAGCATATCCAGAACGTGGCCAAAAGGCAAAGGCTGCGCTTGCCAGGTGTGGTTAAGGGTATTATAAAATGCCTGCAGTTCACCTGCGGCCGTTAAGGCGTATTTGGACAAGGGCAGATCAGGTTGCTCAAGCGCCTTTTCCAAAATGACGCTAAAAATTTCCAGCATTTGCCGTGCTGTTTTGGCTTCAAACAGGTCTGTGCTGTATTCCAGTCCCAGCCCAAGTCCGTTGGGATTTTCCGCGCTGCTCAGCGTTAAATCAAACTTGGCGATGGCCGAATCAAACGAAACACCCTCTGTTTGTAGACCGGGTAACCCGTCTCGCTCCGGTTGTTGCGCCGTATGCATATACATCACCTGGAACAGCGGTGAATGGCTGGTGCTTCGCTCGGGCTGCAGCTTATTAACAAGCATTTCAAAAGGCACATCCTGGTTGTTTTGAGCATGCAGCAACCGTTGCTTCGTTTCCTGCATGTGTTCCAAAAATGTCATGTTATCATTGAGTTCGCGCCGCACAACGATCGTATTGACAAAAAAACCAATCAGCTTCTGCAGCTCTGATGTCGGGCGGTTGGCTACCGGCGTACCCACGGTGAAATCATCCTGGCCGCTGTAGCGCTTAATGAACAGGAAAAAAACGGACATTAAAAACATAAAGGGTGTCACATCCAGCTCGCGGGCGCGCTTGCGCAGTTTATCCAGCAGAGCTTTGGAAAGTATTTTTTCAACGATCGCGCCATGGGTGGTTTTGACCTCCGGCCTTGGATAGTCGGTGGGCAGGTTAAGCCGCGGAGGATTCTGACCTATGTGCTTTTCCCAGAATGCGATCTGCTTTGCCAGGCCCTTTTCGGTGATCGTTTCACGCTGCCAGGCCGAGTAGTCGGCATATTGTATCTCCAACTGCGGCAGGGTGGCTTCGCGGCCGCTGGAAAAGGCGCTGTAAAATGCTATGAATTCCTCCTCAAAAAGGCCGGAAGACCAGCCGTCGGAAATAATGTGGTGCAATACAACCGTCAGCACATGATCGTCTTCAGCAATCTTCATGATCTCGACTTTGCCCAGCGGGCCGTTTTCAAGATCAAACGGTGTTGCCGCCAGCCGAGCCGTTAATTTTTGTGCCTCCGATAATGCATCCTCTTGTTCGCTCAGGTCAGTGTATTTAAAGGCAACCTGGCTGTGACTGCCGACCGTTTGCACGGGCTGCCCATCTTTTTCTACAAAGGTGGTACGCAGAATATCGTGACGCTGGGCGATCGCCGAAACGACTCGTTCAACGATGCTGATGTCCAGTTGTCCCTTCAAACGCAGAGCCATGGGGATGTTATAAACAGCGCTGTCCGGCGTCATTTTGTATAAAAACCACAGGCGTTGCTGCGCGTATGAAAGCGGCAGGTCCTTGTCGCGGTTTGCTTTCGGTATATCAATGCTGACGGCTTCCTTGGCCGAAGTTATTTGTCGCGCAAGCGCTTCTACACTTGGATTTTCAAAGAGCTGTTGTAAAGAAAGCCCGACTTTAAAGACGTCGCGTATTTTGGAGACAAGCTGCGTTGCCAGCAGCGAATGCCCGCCCAGGTCGAAAAAATTATCCGTCGCACCGACCCGCTCTTTTTTTAGTATTTCCGCAAAAATCGCTGCCAGTTTTTGTTCGGTTTCATCGCGAGGTGCCACATATTGCGCGCTTTGCTCTTCGATGCCTGTCGGGTCGGGCAGGGCGCTCCGGTCGATTTTGCCGTTTGGCGTAAGCGGCATTTTCTCCAGGATGACGTATCCGGCGGGCACCATATAATCTGGCAAAAGTTCGCGCAGATAGATACGCAGATCCGATACCTCCGGCTTTTTGCCCTGTGCTTCCAGGTAGGCCAAGAGCGTGGAAGTGCCATTGTCATCCTTGCGGGCCACAACGGCGGGATGTTTTACGGCTTCATGCTTTTGCAGGGCAGATTCAATTTCGCCCAGCTCGATGCGGAATCCGCGCACTTTGACCTGGCTGTCCACACGCCCCAATACCTCGGCGAAACCGTTCTCCAGCCAGCGCGCTCTGTCCCCGGAGGCGTACATGCGCGCACCCGCAATCCCGGCAAACGGATCGGGCAAAAACTTTTCTGCGGTCATCGCCGGATTGCCCAGGTAGCCGCGCGCCAGACCGTTTCCGGCAATGTACAATTCGCCCGGCGTCCCGATCGGTAAAAGCTGCAAATTTTCGTCCAGGATATAATAGCGCGCGGCAGATACAGACCGGCCGATTACAGGTTTGGCCGGATAGCGGCTGCAATCAAAGATGCTGGAGTCAACACTGCATTCCGTAGGGCCATAGACATTAAAAAAGCGCACGGCATTTTGGCTGTTTATTTTTTTCCAGACCTGCTCATCTATGGCCTCGCCGCCGGGCAGCACCGCCTCGGGACGCCACCGGCTGCCATCCAGCAGACCATGATTCAGCATCAGGCGCAACTGGACCGGAACACAATCCACTACCTGCAGCTTGTGTTTGCGGATGTATTCTACCATTGCAGCGCCGTCGGCACGCGTTTCCTGCGGCATGATATGAAGTTGGTGACCGTAGCAGACCATCACCAGCTGCTGAACCGAGGCGTCAAAGGCGATTGGCGCGTTAAGGGAGATGCGTTTGGGCGCGTTGCCAAGGGGCTCATAAACGGTTTTGTGCAGGTTCTCAGCCAGGTTCAACAGGCTGCCGTCGCTGATGACAACGCCTTTCGGGCGGCCGGTGGAGCCGGATGTGAAAATAACATAGGCGCTGCCCCGCGTGTCCCGCTGGATGTTCGGATCGCTTTCAGGCAGCTTTGGCCACTCCGTAAAATCATCAAAGGCAAAAACGCTTTCATTGTTCAGCTTAAAGAGTTCGGCCAGTTCCCTGGTTGTCAAAACCGCCTGTGGCTGCGCGTCTTCCAGTATCATGTTGACCCGTTCTGCCGGGTAATTGGGGTCTACCGGCACATATGCGGCGCCGGCTTTCCAGGTGGCCAGAATCGCTGTGACAATTTCCACAGAACGATCAAGCAATACGGCCACGCGGCTCTCGGCTTTGACACCTTTTTGCAGAAGATAATGGGCCAGCTTGTTTGATTGTATCCGCAGCTCGCCAAAGGTCAGTTGTTTGTCTTCGTAAACAACCGCCGGTTGTGCGCCATGGGTTCCCGCGTTTTCTGCAAAAAGCTCCAGCAGCGCCGGACGGGGTTTAAAGTCGCTTTCAGCGCCGGCGAATCCGAGAACCGTCTTTTTTTCTTCCGCGGAAAGAAAAGCCACTTCAGCACAGGGCCTGTGCGGCTCTTGCGCCAGACTTTTGGCAAGATGCACGAATTGTGCGGCGAAACGGCGCATGCGATGTTCTGACCAAAGGTCGCTGTTGTAAGTCAGGCCAACCAGCAGGCGCCCGTCCATCTCCGTGGTTGCCAGCGCCAGATCAAATTTGGAGCTGAAATTCTCCGGCTCGACTTCTTCTATTTCCAGGCCCTCTATGTCCGGCTTCAAGTCGCCGGCTTTGGTATGGCTGAACGTGGTTTGAAAAATGGGTGTATGGTTCAGGCTGCGTTCCGGCTGTATCTCTTCCACCAGCATTTCGAAGGGCATATCCTGGTGCGCGAAGGCGTCCAGCGTGATCTGTTTTACCTGCTTCAGTACATCACGGAAGGAGTGTTGTTTTTCCGGGCGTAAACGCAAGGCCAGCATATTGACAAAAAAGCCAATCAGTCCTTCAACGTTGCTGCGGTTGCGGTTGGCCACGGGCGTACCGATGCAGAAATCGTTCTGGCCGGAGGCGCGCATCAGCAGGATGGCGTAAATAGACAGAAGCACCATAAAGTTGGTGGCGCCTTCGCTGCGGCCGGTTTCACGCAGCTTTTCCCAGACCTCGCGATCAATATCGGCGCCGACCGTCGCCCCGTTTGTGGTCATGGTGGTTGGCCGTGCGAAATCCGTGGGGATTTGCAACACAGGCACATGGCGCAAAACATCTTTCCAAAAGGACATCTGTGTTTCGCGACGTTCTCCGCTTAACCATTCTCGCTGCCATTTGGCGTAGTCGGCATACTGTATTTTTAAGGCCGGCAGATCGTGCTCGCGGTTTTGCGCAAAGGCGTTGTAAAGATGGCTGAATTCGTTGACCAGCACGCCCATAGACCAGCCGTCGCTGATGATGTGGTGTTTAACGACTACGAGGATGTGCTCGTCGGATTTCACACGGAAAAGGCTGATGCGGCCCAGCGGTCCTTTACCCAGGTTAAAAGAAGCCTGAACGCGCTCTTTTACTTTTCCGAGGATTTGTTGCTGGCTCAACCGGCTCAGGTCGTCCCGTTCGATATCGATTTTGCTTTCCTTATGCACAACCTGAACGCCTTTGCCGGACACCGTACTGAAGGTGGTGCGCAGAGACTCATGCCGCTGAATGATCGTTTCTATGGCCTTATTAAACGCCCGCTCATTCAACTCGCCCCTGAGGCGCAAAACAACAGGAATGTTATAGGCCGGGTTGCCCGGATTCATCTGGTCGATAAACCAGATGCGTTGCTGCGCGTAGGAGAGGGGAAACGTATTGAACGCGGCGCCTTTCTGCTTCAGTTTCAGTTCCAGAAGACGACGTTTTTCCGGTGAGAGTGCTGCCAGCGTTTTTTCCAGATCAGCCATTGATCTTGTCGTCTCCTTCCTTGTTTTCATCTTCTTCATCCAACAGTGCGCGTACTTCTTCCTCGGAAAGCCCCTCCAGTTCGCCAAGCAGTGCCGAGAGATCTTCATCGCCGCGCTCGGCTGCCTCAATTTCAGGCTCGTCTTCGTCCACGCGCCGGACTTCCGGTCCGGCCAGGGCCAGGGCTACTCCCTCCACGGTGGGGTTTTCAAACAGCGCACGCAAAGGCAGTTCCACACTGAGCTCGTCCCGCGCGCGTGAGACAAATTTTGTCGCCAACAGCGAATGGCCGCCCAGCTCGAAAAAGTTGTCGTGAACTCCAACAAGCTCAATATTCAGCAGTTCGCCGATGATTGCCGCTACGGTCTTTTCATGCTCATTGCGCGGTGCAACATATTCATGGCTAAGCTGGCTGCGGTCATGTCCCGGTTCGGGCAACGCTTTACGGTCGATTTTGCCGTTGGGTGTAAGCGGCATTTTATCAAGCTGCATAAATGCCGCCGGTATCATATAATCCGGCAAAACCTTCCCAAGGTCCGATCGCAGGGCGGGCACGTCCAGTTCATTCCCGGCAACGATGTAGGCCGTAAGCTTTTTCTCGCTTTCTTTTTCGCCGCGCACCATCACAAGCACATCTTTTGTCTGCGGTAGCTTGTCGCGGATGGCGTTTTCAATTTCGCCCAGCTCAATGCGGAAACCGCGCAGCTTCACCTGCTGGTCGATGCGCCCCAGAAATTCGATATTGCCGTCGGCCAGGCGCCGCACCAGGTCGCCCGTGCGGTAAAGCCGTTCACCGTGGTTCTTGCTAAAAGGATGCGGAATGAATTTCTCCGCAGTCAGCGCAGGGCGTTTGAGGTAACCGCGGGCCAGGCCGACGCCGCCAACACATAATTCACCCGGTACGCCGATAGGCAAAAGTTCCAGGTTGCCGTCCAGCACGTACAGCTCAAAATTGCCAAGGTTTTTACCAATCGGCGGATCGTTTTCTTCCTGCGCCGAGGTTTCGTAGATCGACGCGCAAACGGTTGTTTCAGTCGGTCCGTAGGCGTTGACAAACTGGCGGCCGGGCTGCCACCTTTTGACCAGCTCGGCGGGACATTTTTCACCGGCGGTAATGATCGTTTTTAAGTCGGGTAACCGGGCATCTTCCGGCCACACCGCCAATACGGAGGGCGGCAGCGTGATCGTTGTGATCTTCTGGTCGGCGAGGGTATTCACTAATTGATCACCTGAGGCCAGCACATCGCGTTCCACCAGGTGCAGCGTGGCGCAGTTCATCAGGGCCATCAGCATTTCCCAGGTGGCCGCGTCAAAACTGAGTGAGGCAAATTGCAGGATACGCGAATGCGGTTCGATCGAAAATGCTTTTTTCTGCTCACCGGCCAGGTTGATGGCCCCGCGCTGTGCCAGCATGGTGCCCTTGGGCTTGCCTGTGGAGCCGCTGGTGTAGATCAGGTAAGCCAGGTTGTACGGCCCGTTCAGACGCTCCGGGTTATCTTTGCTATAAGAATGCATCTGTGAAGAGTCGGCTATCACTATTTTGCATCCGCTCTTTTCCAGCCGCCCCGCAAGTTCGTTTTGCGTGACGACCGCCTGCGCGCCCGAGTCTTCGATCATATAGTGCAGGCGCTCATCGGGGTAACCCGGGTCCAGCGGCAGGTACGCGCCACCGGCCTTGAGAATGGCCAGCATTGCTTCGACCATCTCAAAGGAGCGTTCCATGCAAATGCCGACGATGCTTTCGGGCCCGACGCCCGCTTCCCGCAGATAATGGGCCAGGCGATTGGCATTTCCGTTCACTTCGGCGTAAGAACGATCGACCCCTTTAAATGAAAGGGCGGGGTGCTGAGGCTGTTTTTCCACCCACTGCTCAAAACGTCCCGGCACGGTCTGTCCGGCATCAAAAGCGCTTTGCGTGTCATTCCATTCTTGCAGCAACAGGCGCCGCTCATCGTCCGGCAGCATGTTGATTCGGCTTACCGGCAGGTCAGGTTTTTGCAGGGCTGAGCGCAGGAAATTAAGCAAGTGATCGCGCATTCGCTCGATTGTCTCAGCCCTGAAAATGTCGGCATTGTATTCCAGCCGGGCCAGAATACGATCGTCGCTTTCCGCGCAATAGAGACTGATGTCAACCTTGGCCACGGCGCTGTCCGGTTCAACCGGCGAAAACGTCAGCCCGGCTGTTTCGGCAAGGGCCTGCGGCCGGTTTTGTAAAATGAAAGCAGCCTGGAACAGTGGCGGATGGGCCATATCACGCTCCGGCTGCAGCAGATCAACAAGCTGTTCAAACGGTATATCCTGGTGGGCGTATGCATTCAGCACATTATCGCGCACCTGCCGCAGTAATTGCTTAAAAACAGGTTTTTCGGAAAAATCTGCCCTAAGTAATATCGTGTTCACAAAAAAGCCGATTAACTCTTCGGTTTGCCCGTGTTGCCTGCCGGATACCGGAGAACCGACCAGCACTTGCTCCTGACCGCTGTATCGCCGCAGCAGGGATTGCCAGGCCGCCAGCAACAGCATAAACAGCGTGACGCCCTCTTTGCGGCAATAGGCATTGATGGCGTTCGTTAATGTTGCGTCAAGTTCAAAATCAACGTTACGGCCGTTGAAGGTTTGTACGGCCGGCCGCGGATAATCTGCCTGCAATTCCAGAACCGGGGGATTGAGACCGATATGAGCTTTCCAATAATCCAGCTGCTTTTCAAGAACTTCGCCCTGAAGCCGGCTGCGCTGCCAGGCCGCATAATCGGCATACTGGATGGGCAGGGCTGGCAACCGCGCTGATTCTTCTTTTTTTATTGCGCTGTACTGCGCCATTAATTCGTGCACCAGTACGTTCATAGACCAGCCGTCGCTGATAATATGGTGCATGACGGCACTCAGAATGTGAGCATTTTTCTCCAGGCGGATCAATCGCACTTTGAACAAAGGGAGTTGTTCAAGCGAAAACGTGTGTCGCGCGTCTTCGCGCAAAATATTCTTCACCAGCTCATCGCGCTTGTCAGGCTGGTTTTCCGAAAGGTCTTTCAGCGAGAGGTTAATATCGAGATTATCTTCAATCTCCTGGAAAGGTTCACCTTTGCGGTTAACAAAACGTGTGCGCAAAATTTCATGCCTTTGAATTACCCGTTGAAAAGACTCTTCCAGGACCTCCTTGTCCAGCTCACCGTCGATTTTTACGGCAAATGGTATGTTATAAGCAAAATTGCCGGGTGAAAACTGATCGATAAACCACAATCTCTGCTGCGGCAGCGAGACCGGAATATCGCCTTCCCGACTGATAGGCTCAATGGGCGGCAGTGTTGATTTCCCGCTGCTGCGCAAACGTTCAACTATTTCGGCGAGCTGCGCGATCGTCGATGCATCAAATACATCTTTCAGCGGCAGTTCCACTTCAAACGATTGCCGGATACGCGAGATCAGGCGCGTCGCTGTCAGCGAGTGTCCGCCAAGCTCAAAGAAATTATCATGTATTCCGATGCGACCGATGCCCAGTATTTCCTGCCAGATGGTAGCCAGCAGCTCTTCCGCGGCGTTGCGCGGTGCCACATAAGCTTTTGTTTTTCCCTCCATCTGCGGGAGCGGTAACGCACGGCGGTCTACTTTACCGTTGGCGGTCAGCGGAATGGCATCTATGCTGACAAAAACAGCAGGGATCATGTAATCGGGCAATGCCTTTTTCAGTTCATCACGCAGCGTTTGTTCTTGTTTGTCATTGCGGGAGATATAATAGGCGGCCAGGTAGGCGTCACCGGCTTTGTTGGTCCTGGCAACCACAGCGCACGTTTCAATACCTTCCATTTCACCGAGAATCGATTCGATCTCACCGGTTTCAATCCTGTATCCCCTGATTTTGACCTGATCGTCTATTCGGCCCAGAAAAATCAGCTGACCGTCATCCTGCCAGCGCACCAGGTCGCCGCTGCGGTAAATTCTTGCGCCCGCGCTTTTGGAGAACGGGTCGGGTAGAAAGCGTTCGGCAGTAAGAGCCGGGCGCCGGTGATAACCCCGGGCAACGCCATTACCGGAAATATAAAGTTCTCCCGGGACACCATGCGCCACCGGCTGCAGCTGTTCATCCAAAACGTATACCGGGCTGTTAGGGATAGCTCGGCCAATAGGTACCGAACCGCGCCCCTGCCATCTGGCGGCATCATAAACCACGCAGCCAACCACGGTTTCGGTCGGCCCGTATTCATTAAATAGATGCATGCCCGGCGCGTATTTTTGCCAGAATTCTATCTGCCGGGCCGTAAGATTTTCACCGCCGATCACAAACGCTTTGCTGAGGCCTGCCGCCTTGTCCGCGGGAATCTGATGACTGAGCATTTCCATGTGCGCCGGGGTGATCTTCACCAAACTAAAATCTTTTTGGCGCAGCAAAGCTTTGGACAAAGCCTCAAGGTCATCGCCATGGTCGGCCAGCGTAATAGCTTTTCCCGTCAGCAACGGTGCAAACAGGGCGGTCACCGTGGCATCAAAAGAGATCGTGGAATGCAGCAGCGAGCCGCAGCCCTGATCAAGCGGGTAAGCCTGTTTTGTCCAGCTCAGGTAATGCAGCAATCCGCCGTGGGTTATAAGCGTGCCTTTGGGCCGCCCCGTTGAGCCGGAAGTATAGATCATATAGACAAGCTGTTGCGGTAATATCGAAATTTGCGGGTTAGTTTCTGGCAGATCTTCCATGGCAAGGCTGGTCACATCAATAATTTGCGCGATTGCCTTATCAAGGATGGACGTGTCTTCGCTGTTATCACGCAGCAGCATCGTCATGCCGGCATCCCCGGCGATGTAGTGCAGGCGCTCCGCGGGATAGCCGGCATCCAGCGGCACATACGCGGCGCCCGATTTTATCACGGCCCAGATGGTGCTGATCATCTGTGGCCCGCGCCGCAGTATAAGGCCCACGCGGCTTTCCGGCCCAACGCCGTTCTGGATGAGAAAATGCGCCAGACGGTTGGCCTGACGGTTCAGTTGGTCATAGCTAAGTTTTTGCGAACCGCCATCAAAAATGACCGCGGTTTCTTCGGCGTATTTTTGTGCGGCATTTTCAATAAGAGTTTTGGCATCCTTTTGGGCCAGCGGGTGAGCAGGCCGGGTGGCATTGTATTCTTCCAGTAGAAGTGAACGTTCTGCATCACGCAGAAGGTTAATTTCCGCGAGCCGGGCTCCAGGGTTATCAGCGAATTTTTCAAGCAGTGTGTTTACCTGCTCCAGAATTCGCCGCGCCCCGGATTGACGATACATATCACGGCGATAGGTCAGTTCCAGCAGCGTCTCATCCTGAGAAGACGCTACCAGCACCAGCGGAAAATTGGTTTGCTCGTAAGAATCAAAATCGGAAATGCGGATGCTTGTTTTGGCCTCTTTCAGCGATTGGTCAACAGGGAAATTCTCAAAGACTACAATGGAATCAAACAAAGCCTGCCCGGCGTCAATACCGCTTTGACGCTGCACGTCGGCCAATGAGCTGTATTCAAAATCGCGTATGGCCACAGATTGCTGCTGAATTCTCTTAAGCCACGAAGCAACCTTTTCCTTGGGTGATATCTTAACGCGTAACGGCAGCGTGTTTATAAACAGGCCAACCATGCTTTCAACACCGGGGATTTCCGGCGGACGTCCTGAAACCGTGGCCCCGAAAACCACATCATTGCTACGGCTGTATTGCGCCAGCAGCAACGCCCACGCTCCCTGCACCAGGGTATTAATGGTCAGGTGATTTTGCTGTGCCAGCGTCTTGAGTTTTTTGTTTATATCGGGGTTCAGTTTTATCTCAACCGTGTCGCATGCCTGTTCACCTTCGCCGGCTTTGCCTGCGGGTGAGTCCGCGGGCACGGAGGTCGGTTCAGCAAAGTCCTGCAGCGTATTCTTCCAGAAGGAAGCGGCTTTTTGCGGTTCCTGCTTGTTGAGCCAGGCAATATATTCGCGGTAGGGTCGCGCCGGCGGCAGGGCAAAATCGGCGTCTGTGCGCTGAGCTTCATACAGCGCAAACAATTCGGCCATCAGGATCGGGTTGGACCAGCCGTCCAGAATCACGTGGTGGTTGCTCCACAATACCTGCCATCTGTCTTCGTCGTATCGTATCAAGGTCATCCGGGCCAGCGGCGCTTTGGAAAGATTGAATCCTTCCTGCCGGTCGCTTTGCAAAAGCTGTTTAAATGCAGTGCGGCGATCGCTTTCGCTCTTGTCACGCCAATCCAGCGCATGCAGCGGAAATTTCAGTTCGCGATGCACAACCTGCAGCATTTTGTCGCGTTTTTTGTAAACCATGGCCGTACGCAAAACCGGGTGACGATCCACAAGAGCGTTCAGCGCCTTTTTAAAGGCCGATTGGTCCAGCTCGCCATTCAGGACAAAGTAAAGCTGCTCATGATAGGTCGCCGAATCCGGCTCCAGAATGGAATGAAACAGCATGCCCTGCTGCATCGGCGAAAGCGGATAAATGTCCTCTACGTTTTTTCTTGCTGCTGCTTTTGTGCTCATATATGATTTCGTTGATAGCTTTTTTTAAAATTAATAATAATGTTCCTTAATCAAGGTCATCCAGCTCGGACAAGACGTCATCGAGATCTTCCTGGTCGAGACCGGCTTCCTTAAAATCGGATGGTGTATAGCCGCCTGCTTCCGCGCTCAGGCTGTGTTTGATGATTTCTCGCAGGCCGTTGATGGTGCCGCCGGCCAGTTTCTCGACCCGGCCCGCATCCACAACATCCGGGCAATAGTAAAAAGTAAATGAAAGCCGGCCTTGCAGAATGTGCGCGGTTATCTCCAGGTTATGTGTGCGCCTGTTTTCCTCTCCGGTTTCGGCCCCCGTTTCATCGGGCCGCGATTCAAACTGGCGCTTCTGCGCTTCATCCTGATCGAATTGACCAAGGTAGTTGAACAGCACGGTTGCCGCGGGCAGGTCGGCAATCTGGTCGCGGATATTCTGCGGTGCAAAATAACGCATCAACCCCCAGCCGATGCCGTTGTCAGGTATGGCGCGCATATTTTCTTTGATTGCCTTTATCATTTCACCCGTGTCGTTGCGCGTGGCTGTGAGATTTACCGGATAGAGCGTCGTAAACCAGCCCACTGTTCGGCCCAGGTCAACTTCTTCAAAAAGCGCCTCGCGGCCGTGACCTTCCATATCAATCAGAAGGCTGTCGTGTCCGCTTGTTTCAGACCAGCCCGCAAACAAGGCGGCCAGCAGATTGTCCTGTACATTCGTGTTGTATGTCTCCGGCACATCGCGTGTTAATTGTGCTGTTTCATCCTTATCCAGGGTCAGTTCAATCTTTTTAACGTTTTTCTGAATGTTTTCACCGCCGGGATTGTCCGCTTCAAAAACAGCCGGGCTGTCTCCCAGCAGCTTGCGCCAGGAGTTAAGTTCTTCCTGCCACTCTTTTTCCCGTGCGTGGCGCTGAAGTCTCTGTGACCAATAGGGGAAAGATGTCGTCTTGGCCGGAAGCTTTATCTCTTTTTGTTCGGCCAGTTGCGTGTAAGCCAGCTGCAGATCTTCCATGATGATGCGCCAGGAAACCACATCTATTGCCGCGTGATGTACGGTGATAAAAAGCCGGTCGCCATGGCTGGCATCCAGCATAAAATAATGCATGCTGAAAACATGGCCTTTTTCCAGGCTGTGGCCTTTTTGTGCGTCTGCTACTTTTTCTTTCAGGGCCGCAGGCTGTTTTGCCGCAGCCAGTTCTCTCAGATCATGAGACTTGAAAATAGCGCTATCTGTTGGCTTCGTGATTTCAGCGCCGTCTTTTTTCCAGCGTAAACGCAGCATATCATGATGGGTAAAAAGCGCCATCGCCACTTTTTCAAGGAAAGCCGGGTTGAGCGGCGTCGTACTCTTCAGCATCAGCGACTGGTTCCAATGGTCACGCTGCTTAAGTGGAAGATCGTCAAACCAGCGCATGATAGGCGTTAATGCCACTTCGCCGCTCAGCGTCTCCTGCTGTGCCTGTATGGCCACGCCTTCGCGGGCTACCGCGGCCAGACCCTCAATCGTGGGATACTCAAACAGCTCTTTGGGCGTAAATGACAGTCCATTCCTTGCGGCGGCTGAAATGAGCTGAATACCGACGATTGAGTCGCCGCCCAGTTCAAAGAAATTGTCCTTAATGCCGACCTTTTTCAGCTTTAGTATATCCTGCCAGACTTCGGCCAGCAGACGCTCTTTATCATTGCGGGGCGCAACGTATTTTGTCTCAAGGCGGTCACGTCCCAGGCTTTCCGGATCGGGCAGGGCACGGCGGTCCACTTTACCGTTGGCGGTCAACGGTATCTTTTCGATAAATATCCAAACAGCCGGGATCATGTAATCAGGCAATTGTTTTTTCAGAAAATCGCGTAAATCCGCCTGGGATGGCTTTTCATCATTGCTGACAACATAGGCGCATAAGGCGTTTTCCTGTCCGGCAAGGGCGCGCACCAGGACAACTGATGTTTCGACGGAAGGATGCCGGGAAAGCGCCGATTCGATCTCGCCAAGCTCCACGCGGAAACCACGCACCTTTACCTGGTGGTCTATGCGTCCGATATACTCGATCTCGCCATTGGCCAGGTAACGGCACAGATCACCGGTTTTGTAAAGTCGGGCGCCCTTTTTCCCCGCAAAGGGATCGGGCATGAATTTTTCCGCGGTAAGGGCAGGGCGATTGGCGTAGCCGCGGGCCAGCTGCAAGCCGCCGATGTGCAATTCACCGGCAACGCCCGCCGGTACCGGATTCAGGCGATCGTTTAAAATGTAAAGCGTTGTATTGGCGATGGGTCGGCCGATGGGCAGTTTTTCATCTTCGCGGCTTTGCGGACAGCTGTAATGGCTAACATCAATGGAAGCTTCGGTCGGGCCGTAAAGATTGTGCAACCGGGCCGTGGGCAACGTCTCGTAAAAAGCCTGGCTAAGGCTGTAAGGCAGCGCCTCGCCTGAACAGATGACATCCCTGAGGGTGCTGCATTCGCCGGCCCGCACATTTTCCAGAAACACTTTCAGCATCGGCGGGACGAAGTGCATCGTCGTCACCTTATGCTCACGGATAATATCGCACAGGTAATCGGTGTCCTTGTGACCTTCGGGCCGGGCTACAACCAGCGTGGCGCCATACATAAAGGGCCAGAAAAATTCCCACACCGACACGTCGAAGCTGAAGGGCGTTTTCTGAAGTACGACATCTTCCTTGCCGAGCGGATAAGCCTGCTGCATCCATTGCAGCCTGTTTAGAAAGCCGCGATGGGGCAGCAGCGTGCCCTTGGGTTTGCCGGTGGAACCGGATGTATAAATCATATAGGCCAGCTGGTCGGGATCACGCAGCGCATCCGGATAGCTGTCCGGCATAGTAGCAAAAGAATTCTCTTCCAGCTTAAACGAGATTGTTTCAATACCTGAAGCAGCAAATTTTTGTTTGTAGGCCTCCTGGCAGATTATAAAACGGGCAGCTGAGTCTTCCAGCATAAAATCGCTGCGTTCCTGCGGGTGCTGAGGATCCAGCGGCACGTAGACACCGCCGGCGCGCATGATGCCGTGCAGGGCAATAACCAGCTCAATGGAACGATCCATGCAAACGGCCACGCGTTGCTCTGCTTTGAGTCCCTTGCTGATCAGATAGTGCGCCAGCCTGTTCGCGGCTCTGTCGAATTCCGCATAGCTCAGGTGTTTATCTTCAAAAACAAGCGCGTTGTGCTGCGCTGCTTTTGCCGCCTGCTCTGAAATAATCTTCGGTACGAGCTTGCCCGCCGGATAATCGGTTTGCGTATCATTCCATTCCGTAAGAATCTGTTGCTGCTCCTCTTCGGATGGCAGTTGCAGCGCGTTCACCTGTTTGTCCGGCTCGGCCGTTACCATGTCCAGCAGGCGCAGAAAATGGCGATATAATCTCTCGATTGATTCTTCCCTGAACAGCGTGGTATTGTATTCCAGCGCGCCGCGGAACGAATCGGCATCGTAAAGTTCAAGAAGCAGGTCGAATTTGGCGCTGCCGCTGTCCGTGCGATAGGGGCGTACCTTAAAGGTCTGGCCAAATTCACGCATGTCGTCGCTTTGCATGGAGAACATCACCTGGAAAAGCGGACTATGTTCGAGACTGCGCTCCACGTTAAGGGCATCAAGGATCTTTTCAAACGGATAATCCTGGTTTTCCAGCAAGGCGCTCATCTTTTCCGCGGTACGATCCACAATGCTTCGGAAGCTGTCCTGCTCTTCAAACTGCGTGCGTACAACGATCGTATTTACAAAAAGGCCGATCAACCCTTCCATTTCTTTTTTGGTGCGTCCGGCCACGGGCGTCCCGATCAAAACATCATCCTGCCGCGCGTAATGGTGCATCAGGATCTGGAATGCGCTCATCAAAGCGCTGAAGGCCGTTACCCCGTTACGGCTGCAGTAGGCACGGATTTTTTCGGTCAATTCCTGCGGAACGTCGAAATAGAAACGCCGGCCTTCATTGGCTATACCGGCGCGCCGCGGCCTGTCCGTGGGGATTTCCAGGAGCGGCGGGGCGTCTTTCAGTTCTTCTTTCCAGAATGATAACTGGTTGGCGGCTGTATCACTCTTAATCCAGCGCCGTTGCCATTGTGCCACATCCGCGTACTGGACGGGTGCTGCTTCAAACTGGCTTGTGCCGTCCTTCTTAAGTGATTCGTAAATGCGCGTCAGCTGGCGAATAAAGACCGTATTGGACCAGCCGTCCGTTATGATATGGTGAGCTACCAGCACCAAAATATGGTCTTTGCGATCTATCCGGATCAGGGCTATGCGGAACAACGGTAGCGTATCCAGCCGGAAATGGGTGCGTGACATGGTGGCCACAAGATCTTGTGCTTTTCTCTCTGCGGCCTCCGTGGTCAGCTCACTGAAATCGTAATGTTCCTGCTTAAACTCCGGATGGCTGCTGATGCGCTGCCGCGCTTCGCCTTCCACCGTATGAAAGGAGGTGCGTAAAATCTCATGTTTTTCGATCAGCAGGTTGATACTTTTCTCAAGCAGCCCGGCATCGACCGGCCCGCTGATCCTTACCGCGCCGGGCACGTTGTACTGCGTGTTCCCCGGCTCCAGCTGATCGATAAACCAAAGACGCTGCTGGGCAAAGGAGAGCGGCATATAGGACTGGCGGGCCACCGGTTCAATCTTTTGCGCTTCGGCGGCCTCCTGCTTACTGCCCATATCAACGGCTCGGTAGCCGAAATAGCGGGCCATCTCGCAAGAGTGTTCGCACAGAAAATCTTCTTTATGATACCTGCGCCAGCGCTCGGCAACCTGCGTATTTATGGAATCGTGCAGGTAGAATTTAAAGTCACCAACCATTTGCGATGTGTCTTTCAGACCATCCGTCATGCGCTGACCCTGATACGGTTTGAGCATATCTTCGGTAAAGGGGATATCGAGCAGCCTGGTGACGCGGCGAATCTCTTTTTCCGGTTGTTGTAAAAGGTCTTCAAAACGCAGTTGTAATTTCCGTTCCTGCGGGATATTCTCCAGGAAAGCGTTAATATTTTCGTTGCTCACCAGCCAGATCAGTTCGGCCAGTTGCTGTCTGGTAAAATTATGCGCGTATTTAAAAAAGTTTTTGTCCAGCCTTGCTTCAATAAACGAGTAGATCATCGCGTAGGGGTGACGTACAAGATGTATGTAAACTGGATTCTCAAAATCCTCTTCAGCCCGCTCCAGGGTGGCCATATCCAGCGGATAGGAAGGCGTTTTGTCCACCAGCAGACGCTCACCCAATGATTCCTGCAGCAGGTGGTAGAAGTCTTTTACGCTGATATCGCGTTCTTCCAGTTCGCGTACGCGCTGCTGCGCCTCTTCCGTCGTGCACTCTTCGATTTCCTTAATTGTACGGACCGTTGCTTCCAACCAAAGAGGCAGATTTTTGCTTACAAAGAAATTGTGCCGCTCACGCATGGAATTAAAACCAAGCAAATCCAGCTCCGGCGGTGAAAAAAGCCCTGGATGGCCGGCCAGCATTACGCGCAGCAGGGTAGAGCCAGAGCGCGGAGGCGAAAGCACAAACAGAACGGGCTTGTTTTTATCCTTTCGCTTTACCGGAACAGAGCGTTTGCTCAGCGGCTCTATAATTTGGCGGAATTCACGGATCTCCTTGTCTGAAATGCGTTTTTCCGAGGAAATTTCTTTAGCGTAAGAAAAGTCTTTTTCATCATTTGAAAATTTCCGGCCCAGCTTTCTTAATACAGCGTCGGAGAAATACTCCTGGGCGTACATGGAAAACTCGGCAATACGCGGCGCCTGGAAAACCATGCCCACATGCAGTTGCTTGTCTACATTGTCCTGCAAACGGTTGATTAATACAGCTGCCTTAAGTGAATTGCCGCCCAGGTCAAAGAAATTATCATACATGCTGATTTTTTTTACGTCGAGAACCTCACGCCAGATATCCGCCAGGTAGGACTCCAAAGCATTGCGCGGCGAGACAAAGCGTTTTTTGCCTTTTATCTCTTCTTTGTTGACTTGAGGTAAGGCGCGCCGGTCCAGCTTGCCGTTTGGCGTCAACGGAAAAGCTTCCAGGTAGCTGAAGTGCGAAGGCACCATGTAAGAGGGCATTTTTTCAGCAAGCCATGCTGCCAGCTGCTCAAAATGCTCTTTATCGCCGTCGGCAATCAGGTAGGCAACAAGCTGCTTATCGCCCGGTTTATCTTCGCGGACAATTACAACAGCATCGCTGATTGACGGATGCTGCTTGAGCGTGCTTTCGATTTCCCCGGGTTCAATGCGGAAGCCGCGTATTTTTACCTGTGTATCAAGCCGGCCCAGAAATTCTATCACTCCCTTGGCATTAAGCTTTACCAGATCGCCCGTGCTGTACATACGCGAGCCTTGGGGGCCGTGCGGATTGGGCACAAAGCGTTCGGCCGTCAACGAAGGACGGTTAAGATAACCCCGTGCCAGGCCGTCTCCGCCGATAAAAAGTTCACCCGGAACGCCTTGGGGGCACACCCGGAAATTTTCGTCAAGGATAAAAACCGACGTGTTGGCGATAGGCTTGCCGATAGGCACCGTGTGATTCACTGCGGCGTCTTTTTCCATCGGATGGCAGCAAGTGAAAGTGGTATTTTCGGTTGGCCCGTAGCCGTTTATCAGGGTTTGATCGCCCCCCAGCGCCAGCATTTTTTTAACGTGCTCCGGAGACAGCACATCACCTCCGGCCAGCAGCTGCTTTACCTGTGCCAGCGCATCCGGGTATTCTTCCACCATGTAATGAAAAAGCCCGGCGGTAAGCCACAGTATGGAAATTTTTCCTTTTTCGATTGTTTCAGCGATTTGCGCGAATGATGGCTTGGCAACCGGCAGAATAACCAGTTTGGCTCCGTTCAGCAGGCTGCCCCACAATTCCAGCGTGGATGCGTCGAACGAGACAGGGGCCAGCAGCAGAAAAACCTGATGCTCATCCATGCGCGCGTAATTGCTGTTTTTAACCAATCGGACAATACTTTTATGGCGTACGCTTACACCCTTGGGGATTCCCGTTGAACCGGACGTGTACATCACGTAGGCCACGTTGTCGCCCGCAACGGCAACATCGGGATTGTCTGTGGATTCCTTTTCCAGCAGCGGCCAGTCATCATCAAGCAAAAATATGTTGCCGGCGGATTCAGGCAGATTTTGTTTTAGCGAACTGACAGTGATGATCAGATCGGTGTCACAATCGTCCAGCATAAACGCGATGCGCTCTGAAGGATAGGATGTGTCAAGCGGCAGATAAGCGCTGCCCGATTTCAGAATGCCCAGGATAGCGATGACCGTCTCAATGCTTTTCTCGGCAAAGAGCGCCACCATTTTTTCCGGTTCCGCGCCGCGTTTGCGCAGGTAATGGGCCAGGCGGTTGGCTGATTCATTCAGCTGCCCGTAAGTAAGAGTTTTTCCGTTTTCCTGCAACGCGGTTTTGTCGGGGTTGGTGGCGGCGATTTGTTCAAAAAGCTTATGAACCGGCGTCCCTCCGGGATAGTCCGTTGCTGTCCGTGCCAGTTTTTCCAGCACATGCTCTTGTTGCCGGTCATCGATAAGGCTGCACTCTTGCACGGCGGCCGAGGGATTAGCGGCCAGCTCATTCAGCATGTGTTCAAAGTAGCGCGCAAAATTATGTGCGGTTTGATCGTCAAAAATATCGGTGCTGTATTCCAGGTTGCAGCGGATGTTATTTTCCAACTCGCTGCCCAGCAGCATCAGGTCAAATTTGGCCACATCTATCGGCAGATCTTCCAGATGAAGCGACAAGCCGTCCAGCTTAAAATGTTCAAAAGGTGGCTTTTGAAGATCAAACATCACCTGGAAAAGCGGTGAGTGGCTCAGGTCGCGCTCAGGCACCAGCGCTTCAACAATGCGTTCAAAAGGGATATCCTGGTTGCTTGTGGCTTCAAGCAGCTCATTTTTTACGCGACGTGCCAGTTCCAAAAAGCTGACGGGGGCTTCAAAACGCGAACGCACGGTGACGGTATTCACCAGAAAGCCCACCATTTCCTGCAATTCGGGCCGGTTACGATTGGCTACGGGCGCACCCACGCCAAAATCCTTTTGTCCGCTTATGCGATACAAAAAGGTCTGAAAGGCGGCAAGCATCAGCATGAACAGAGAGATATTGTTTTCGCGGCTTATTTCCCGTAGTCGCTTTGTGGTTCCGGATGATATATCAAAAACAACGTGCTTTCCTCGGAAATGAGGTATTGCCGGTCGCGGTCTGTCCGTCGGCAGCTCCAGAAGTACAGGCATCTCAGCCAGGTACTCTTTCCAGAATTGCAGCTGCTTGTCAAGCTTTGTTTTGTCTTCGTTTTTGTCCAGCCAGTCGGCGTAATCGGCAAATTGCAGACGCGGCGAGCTGTTTTCATAAGACCCGTTTCCCGCTGTCGCCTTATAATTGAGTATGATTTCCTGCACCATGACGCCCACGGACCAGCCGTCGCTGATGATATGGTGCATGTTCAGCAGAAAAATGTGTTCATCTGGCCTTATTTCAATCAGGTGCGCGCGCAGCAGAGGCGCTTTTTCCAATGAGATAGGCTGAGAAGCCAGTTTGCGTAATATCTCTTCTTTTTCTTTGGCGATTTCTTCTGCGCCTGATGCGGAAACAGTGCTGGTCTCCATCGCCACATACGCGTCGTTCTTTACCTGCTGAACAGGCTGACCACTCTTATTTGTAACATAAAATGCACGTAAGATGTCATGCTTTTGCACAACGGCATTAATGGCTTTTTCAAAGGCCTGCTTATCCGGTTTTCCAATGATACGAATGGCCAGCGGGAGATTGTAAAAGCCGCTGCCGGCGTCCATCTGCTGCAAGAACCACAAGCGGTTCTGACCCGCGGACATGGGGTAGACGCTTTTATCTTCCCGCGGCTCTATTTTGCGAACAGCGCTGTCCTTGTTCTTCTGCTGCAGCTTTTTCAGCAAAAGCTCCCGTTGCGCGGGTGTCAGCTTTTCTAGTTTTTTACTTATATCAGACATGAATTAACCGTTCTGTTCCTTATCATCATTCAGGAGCTTATTGATTTCTTCTTCATCCAGACCCTCAAGGCTGGAGAGCATTTCATCGAGTTCGTCTTCGTCGGTAAGCATTGCCTGGGCTTCCATAATGGCGTCAGCGATTCCGGCTACCGTCGGCTTCTCAAACAAAACACGCAGAGGCAGCTCCACGCTAAACTCGCTGCTAATTTCAGAGATGACCCGGGTGCCCATCATCGAGTGGCCGCCGAGTTCAAAAAAGTTGTCATGGATTCCGACATTCTCCAGTTTGAGCAAGCTGCCGACAATAGCGGCGAGTTTTTTCTCGCTGTCGGTGCGCGGTGCGACGTATTCACTGCTGAGCTGTGTGCGCATATCCTCGGGGAAGGGCAGTGCCCGTTTGTCGATTTTGCCTGCGGGTGTTTGCGGAAAACTGTCCACCTTGACAAAGGCAACCGGTATCATGTACTCGGGCAGCCGTTTTTTCAGAAAGCCACGCAGTTCATTTACCTGCAGATCATCGCTTTGGGCAATATACCAGGCAAACAGGGCCTTTTCGCCGGCGTGTACAGATGGCAGGACCAAAGCATCTTTTATGGCGTCATGCTCACGCAAGACCTGCTCGACCTCGCCGGGCTCAATACGAAAACCGCGGATCTTGACCTGTTCATCAACACGGCCCAGAAATTCCAGGTCGCCTTTGCCGTTAAAACGCACGCGATCGCCGGTTTTGTACATGCGCGCCTTTTCAGCCGGCAGGAAAGGATCTACCGTGAAGTGCTGTGCCGTAAGTGCCGGCCGGTTGTGGTAGCCCGTGGCCAGAATTTCACCGCCAATACACAATTCGCCTGGAAAGCCCGCCGGTACAGGTTTGCCGTAGCGATCCAGCACGTAAACATTGCGGTTGGCGCAGGGCCTGCCGATGGGCACGCGTGAACCGCTTAAATCGTTGTCGGCACCGGCCTCATATGTAGTAGCCGTGATACAGGCTTCCGTGGGTCCGTAGGCATTAAGCAGGCGCACAGAAGATAATGGCGAGTCGTGCCAGGCGGACAATACATCTTTTTTCATTACGTCTCCCCCGGCGATAACAAGACGCAAATGCTGCGGCGTGTTCAGGTTTTCGCTCTGCTTAAGGTGCTGCACCCATTGTTGCCAGTATGCCGTTGGCGGATTGACTACGGTCAGGCCGTGCTGCTCTATTTTGTCCAGGAAGCTGTCCACAGGCCATACCTCTTCATCGCGCAAGAAAACGGTGGCTCCCACACAAAGTCCCGGCAATATCTGCTCCAGTGAAGCGTCAAAGTTGAGCGCCGCGAATTGTAAAACGGTATCGTTTTCATTGATCCCGAAATGCCCGGCCATGTCCAGCACATGGTCGGTAATCGTTTTGTGGCTGACGATTACGCCCTTGGGCTGGCCTGAAGTTCCTGAGGTGTAGATCATGTAAGCGGGCAGTTCGCCCGTCAGTGGCTCGCCCCTAAAGGCTTTTTCAGAAATCTCATTAAAGGCCGTAAAAGGCACTTTCGAAAGGGTCTGTGCTTTATCGGAATAGCGCTCATCGCCCAGAACCAGCGCGGCATTGCTGTCCTCCAGCATAAAGCGCAGGCGCTCATCGGGATAGGTCGGATCCAGCGGCAGGTAAGTGGCGCCATATTGCATAATGCCAAGCATGGCGCTTACGAGCTGTGGTGTTCTGCCCGCCAGCACGGCAACAACCTGGCCGCGCTGTATGCCACAATCGCTCAAAAAGGATGCGACACTCTGAAGCTGTTTTTGCAGCTCTCCATAACTGAGCGCTGAGTGAACGGTTTTGATCGCTTTGCGCCCGGCGTTTCTGCCGGCGGTTTCAAGGATAATGTGCGGCAACAGTTTTTCGGAATTCACCGTGCGCGCGCTGACGGCCCATTCGCTTAACAAGCGTTTCTTTTCATTCTCACTCAGCAGGCTGATCTTGGACAGGGTGATGCCGTCGTTTGCCAGCACCTGGTCGCTGATCATCTCAAAATGAAGACGCATTTTTTCAATGGTGTCGCTGTGATAAAGGTCGGTGTTGTATTCAATCTTTGCTTTAAGCCGGCCGTCCTCTTCGGTGAAGTTAAAAATCAGGTCAAATTTTGATGTATGATTGTCCGGCTCCAATACCTGCAGTTCAAGCCCTTCCAGCGTCAGCTTGTCAATCGGCGCGTTGTTGAGTACCAGCATATTCTGGAAAAGTGCCGTGTAGCTGGTGTCCCGCGGCGGGTCGATTTTTTCAACAACATTCTCGAACGGCACATCCTGGTGGTCGTAAGCGCCGATGGTCACTTCCTTTGTGCGTTTCATGAGTTCAGCAAAGGAAGGATCGCCGGCAAGGTCCGTATGCAGCACCAGCGTGTTTATAAAAAAGCCGATTAATTCTTCGGTTTCGCGGCGATTGCGGTTGGCGATCGGTGTGCCGATGGCGATGCGGTCAGCCGCTGAATATTTGTGCAGGAACACATTGTACAGGGCTGCCAGCACCATAAACAGCGTCGCGTCATGTTTATCCGCCAGGGTTTTTAATGCGTCGACTTTATCTTTTTCCAGTGTAAAGGTGAGGGCGCTGCCATTGTAGGTTTGGAAAGAGGGCCGCGGATGGTCCCAGGGCATTTCCAGAAGACCTTCGCCATCGGCCAGTTGCGCCTGCCAGTAGGTCAGCTGCTTGTCCAGGGTTTTGCCCGCGATCCATTTTCTCTGCCAGGCGGCGAAATCGGCATACTGGACAGGCAAAGGATCCGCTTGTGGCTGTTTGCCTGCGGCATAGGCGGGATAGGCGCGCATAAACTCACGGATCAGCAGGCCGGTTGACCAGTTGTCCGATACGATGTGGTGCATGGTAAGAATGGCGATATTTTCATCCGCTGCTTTTTTCAGCAGGGTGGCGCGTAACAGGGGACCTTTGCCCAGGTTGAATGTCCGCCGCGCCTCTTCATTGATCATATCCTGAATGAGCGCGTCATCCATACCGGAGATATCTTTCGTTTCCAGCTGCAGCGTCATTTTGTCGTCGATGATCTGCACGGGTTGACCCTCTTTTTCGGCAAAGCGCGTTTTCAGCACCTTATGTCTGTCCATGATCCATTGCAGCGATCTTTCCATTGCCACAACATTGAGCCGGCCTTTAATGTGCACCGGTATGGAAATGTTGTATAGCGGATTGTCGGGCTCCAGGCGGTCCAGAAACCACAGGCGTTGCTGTGAATAGGAAAGCGGGATATCGGCGCTTTTATCAGCGCGGGCCAGGATAGGTATCTGCGACGGTTCGACACCCTTTTCCATCAGCATTAATTCAAAAAGCTCCCGCTTTTCGGGCGGGAGATTCATAATTTGATGAGCGATGTTATTCATATAAATCTTTGTTATTTCTCCGGCTGATCGCCTTTGTTTCTTCTCTTTTCCAGCATTTCCTGCACGTCGCTGCTGTCCATCTCCTCAAGCTCCTTAAGCATGCGGCTCATGTCGTCATCGCCGGAACCGCTATCCTTTTCCTGTTCAATAACTTTGCAGACGCCGGAAATGGTGGGATCTTCAAAAAGTGCCCGGATTGGCAGCTCCACTTTAAAGGTATCGCGCAGCCTGGAAATAAGCTGTGTACCCATCAGCGAGTTCCCGCCCAGGTCGAAGAAATCATCATAAATACCGATTTGCCCGATGCCAAGCAGGTTTTGCCAGACGCCGGCGACCTCTTTTTGCAATTCCGTCTCCGGTGCTGCGTAGGGCGTGGGTAAATTTGGCCTCTGGTAAAGATTGTCGGGCTGCGAAGTGCCGGTTTGTCCGCTAAGCTGCTGCAGGGCCTCCTGCCGACGAGTTTCAATATCCGCGGTGGATACGACCAGGCGCGCGCTCTCAGTTTCTCCGAAAGCCCGCAGAATTGTTTCGCGTCCCTTTTGCGTAGTGATGCCGTATTTGTGGTCAGCGCCCCCTTCATCAAAATGCCAGCCGTCCCAATCCAGCACCTGCCACATGGCATCTGTACCGTGATGATGCACGACCGCGTCCAGGTAGCTGTTGGCGGCGGCGTAGTGTCCAAATCCAAGTCCGCCCAGTACGGTGGAGAGCGAAGATTGCAGGATCACGCGCTTGATACCATAATCAGTTGTGATCTTTTTTAGCAGATCTACCGCATCCACCTTGGCGCGAAACTGCCTGTCAACATCCTGCGGGCCGATATCCGACAGCGGTTGAAAAACGCTGCTGCCCACAGAACCCGCGGCATGGATAAACCAATCTATTTTGCCGAATGAATCACGCGCGGTATCCAGCACGCTGCGCAGCGCCGGTTCATCGGCGACATCGGCATCGAAAAAGCGTAAACTGCTGCCGTTGTCTATCGCCCGCTGAAAGCACTGAATGCGTCTCTTCAATCCCGGATCACTGTCATCGATCTCTTTCCATGTTTCCTGTGCCGGGAAAAGCGAGCGCGCAACCAATACAAAATTAGCCGGGCCTTTTTCAGAGAGCGTTTCCACCATCAGGCTGGCAAGATTTCCGCTGCCGCCGCTTATGACGATCACGGGCTGGTCTTCAATTTTATCCAAAGCGTTTGTCGCTGTTTTCTCGAAAACCGGGGTCCAGCGCTTCTTGCCGCGCAGGGCCACGGAGCTTTCTTTTCCTTCCCGTAACAGTTCTTTCAGCAGCAGCGGATTTCCGAAATCATCCACGTCGATATGCCGGTAGTCAAATTCGCTCAGCTCCAACTGTGCCACTTTGAGCAAACCGGTCAGGGCTCCCGCGGCTGTGGAACCTTGTTCATTTCCCAGAACAAAGAACAGATTCTGCGTGAGCAGAGACAGCGATGCAGGCTTCGAATCCAGGCTCTGCAATAACGCCAGCAGGGCATTGTAATTTTTGCGAGGCGAAAGGGCGTTATCCGCCACAAACAGAAAGTGCTGTTTTTCGCCGGCAGTGCTCAACGCTTCTTTGAAATAGTTTTTGTCTATTTCTTTTTGGGAACTCAGGTCATTGTAGTCGTGAGCCTTATCGAAAAGCGCAGCGCACTTTCCACTGAGGTCAAACACCGTGAGTTTTTTGGAATCGCCCTTCGAAGCGGCATGCGGAAGTTGTTTCCACAGCTCCTGGTAGAACCATTCTCCGGGGCTGTCGCTGCTTGTGGTCGTTGAAACGCCGGGCATTACCGCGGATTTGTCCGCGCCCTGCAGCCAGAAGCGCTGCCGTTCAAAAGGATAGCCGGGCAGGGGAACACGCCGCGGCTGCTGTTTTTCATACATCTGTTTAAAGTCGATCGCGGCGCCGGCCAGCCACAACAGACCAACACTTTGCAGCCAGAAGCCGCGGTCATCGCTTTCATCCTGCGGATGGCGCAGGGTGGGGATGATCGTCCGGCCCAGACCGGCATCGGCGTGGCGTTTTGCCAGAGAAGAAAGTGTCTTGCCCGGTCCGACTTCCAGCAGCACGGTGCCTTCGTCCTGCAGCAGATGCGACAGGTTGTCATTAAAGCGCACCGCGTTTCTCAAGTGCTGCGCGTAGTAGTCGGCGGAAACAGCCTCTTCCGCGCTGATCCAGTTTCCGGTCAGGTTGGAGAGATAGGGCTTTTCCGGCGTATTAAGCGTTAGACTTTTTACAAATTCTTTAAACTTCTGCGCCGCCGGTTCCATCATCGCCGAGTGAAAGGCATGTGACGTGTGCAGCTTGCGGCAGCCAATTTCCTGCTCTTCCAGCTTTTTTTGCAAAGCGTCGATTGCCGCATCGGGGCCGGACACAACGCTGCTGTTGCGGCTGTTGATCGCCGCCAGCGAGATATCGCCCGAGATATAGGCTGCTATTTTTTGCTGGTCCATGTCAACGCTGAGCATGCTGCCGGTGGGCATCTCCTGCATCAGCCGTCCGCGCTCGGCCACAACCTTCAGCGCGTCATCAAGGGATAAAACACCTGATAAATGCGCCGCCACATATTCTCCGATGGAATGACCCACCATCGCCGCCGGCTCAATGCCGTAGGCCTGAAGCAATCGCGCCATGGCATATTCCACAACGAAAAGCGCCGGTTGCGTGTAGCGCGTCTGGTTCAGTTTTTCTGTTGCTTTCTCCCCACGGCCCGGCAGGGGATAGAGCAGCTCTTTCAAATCAAGATCGAGGAAAGGACGCAGCTTTTCACAGCATTCATCCACGGCCTTACGGAAAACCGGCTCGGAATGATAAATCCCATAGCCCATGTTGACATACTGGGCGCCCTGCCCGGAAAACATGAAGGCTACTGCGGGTGGCGCGGGATCTTTACCGTGCGCGCGGTTCAGTATACGCTTAGGGTCAATATTGCCCAGCACTGCCGCTGCATCATCACGGTCTTTTACGATGGCAATGCGGCGCTGACTGAAATGCCTGCGGCCAGTGGACAGGGTATATGCCGCATCAGCCAGGTCGATATCATTTTGGCTGAGAAACTGCCCCAGGCTTTTTGTGGCTGTGTCCAGTGCGCTGGCTGTTTTGGCGGAAAGCGCCAGCAAATACGGACCGGATGACTTTGCTTTTTGCCCTGCGGGTGGCGCTTCCTGCAAAATCACGTGTGCGTTGGTACCGCCAATCCCGAAGGAACTGACCGCGGCCCGGCGCGGCGCTTCGTCACAGTGCCAGTCGCGCAACTTATCGTTTACAAAAAAGGGTGAATTTTCCAGCTCCAGCCGCGGGTTGGGTTTTTCAAAATGGACGCTGGGCGGGATTTGTCCATATTTTAACGCCAGGACGGTTTTTATAAATCCGGCAACGCCGGCGGCGGCATCCAAATGCCCGATGTTGCTTTTGACTGAACCAATGGCGCAGAACTGTTTTTTGTCGGTCTTCTCGCGGAATATCTGCGTCAGCGCGGCAATCTCAATAGGATCTCCCATCTCGGTGCCGGTACCGTGGGCTTCAATGTAGCTGATACTTTGCGGCTCTACTTCGGATATGGCTTGCGCCGTGGCGATCACATCGGCCTGGCCATCCACGCTGGGCGCCGTATAGCCCACACGCTCGGAGCCATCGTTGTTGTAGGCGCTGCCTTTAATAACTGCGTGGATTGTATCGCCGTCGGCGATGGCGTCTTCCATGCGTTTAAGCAGTACAACACCTACACCGTTGCCGCTGATCGTGCCGCCGGCTTTGGCGTCAAACGCGCGGCAATGTCCGTCGGGAGAAAGGATCATGCCTTCCTGGTAAAGATAGCCCTGTTCCTGCGGCATGGTAACCGAAACGCCGCCGGCCAGCGCCATATCGCAGCTGAAGTTCAGCAGGTTCTGGCAGGCCACGTGGATGGCAACCAGCGACGTGGAGCAGGCTGTCTGCAAATCCAGGCTTGGGCCGCGCAGATTAAGCTTATAGGAAACGCGGGTGGTCAAAAAATCCTTGTCGTTGCCAATGGCCAGTTGATAACCCTCGGCCGTGCCTATCTGTCCGCCTTTTTGCAGCAGGTAGCGATAGAGATAGGTGTTCATGCTCATACCGGCAAACAAACCAATCAGCCCGCCATAACTATACGGATTGTAACCGCCGTGCTCCAGGGCTTGCCAGACAGTCTCAAGAAAAACGCGCTGCTGCGGATCGATGATCTCCGCTTCGGAGGGTGAATAATCAAACAAAAAAGCATCAAAGCCGTCCGGATCACTGATCGTTCCGCGGGTGCGGACATAGGCAGGGTCGTTAAGCAGTTCATCGGGCACGCCGGCCTCTTTTAGCTGCTCTTTGCTAAAATGGGTGACCGACTCTTTGCCCTCTTTCAGGACCTGCCAGAACGCGTCGAGGTCATCCGCCCCGGGAAAACGCCCCGCCATGCCGATAACGGCAATATCCATTTCCATGTTTATGTGATCCAGATGATCCATGCCTTAGCGTCTCCTGTCGCGCAGTCTTTTCTGGGCCATGCGCGTGGCTTCACGCTGCTTGCTGGCCCTGTCTTCGGATTGCTTTACTTTTTCGGTGGCGTCGCTGCCGTTGCTCAGGTATTTGGCAAAAGCGCTGATCGTGGGATAGCGGAACATGTCCACCACGTTTACATCGCGGTCAAAAGTCTCTTTGATCTTTCCCTGGGCCTGAACAATATTGAGCGAGTGACCACCCAGGTCAAAAAAGTTATCAAAAATTCCCACTTGTTCAAGACCCAAAACCTCCTGCCAGATATCAGCCAGTTTCCGTTCGGTGTCGTTTTGCGCCTGAACGAATTTGGCTTTGTCCGCCTCGGGAACGGGCAGGGCGTTCATATCAATCTTGCCGTTGCGCGTTAGCGGAAATTCTTCAAGCAGCATAAAAGCAGCCGGTACCATGTAATCCGGAAGTTTGTGGTGCAGCGCGTATTTTAAGTCATCCTGTTTCAGCTCTGTGCCTTCCTGCGAAATGATGTAGGCCGTAAGACGCTTGTCACCGCGGCCGCGGGCCACAACGATACAGTCGCGCACACCCTCCATCTCTTTCAGCACCGCCTCTATCTCGCCCAGCTCGATACGGAAGCCGCGTACTTTCACCTGCTGATCGATACGATCGATGAATTCCAGGTTGCCGTCGCGCAGCCAGCGTACAAGATCGCCGCTGCGGTAGAGCCGCGCGCCTGCCTCATCCGAGAACGGATCGGGAACGAATTTTTCCGCAGTCATGGCCGGGCGTTGCAGATAACCACGCGCCAGGCCCGCGCCGGCAATGTACAATTCACCCGGAATGCCCGCAGGTACCGGATTCATGTGGCTGTCCAGCACATAGAGACGCACATTGTCGATGGGGCCGCCTATGGGCATGGTACTGCTATGGTCGGCATCGGGCTGAACCTGGTAACAGCTGGCGCAAATGGTCGCCTCGGTCGGACCGTAGGCATTGATCAGATGGCGTCCGCCCTCAAGCCATTTCTGCGCTACATCAACCGCCAGGCTTTCCCCTGCCGATATCACGTTCTGCAATGTATCAAGCCCTTGTGGCGACAATACGCGCAACACGGAAGGCGGAATTGTAGCAGTGCTGATGCGCTTTTCGTTGATAAATTTAACAAGGTCCGGTCCGGATTTAAGCGTTTCCGTATCCGCGAGAACAAGCGTGGCGCCGCTAAGCAAGGTGGTAAATATTTCCGATGCCGCCGCGTCAAAACTGAGCGAAGCAAACTGCATCAGACGCGTCTCTTCAGTTATGCGGAACTCTTTGACCTGGGCATTTACAAGGTTATTCAGACCGCGGTGCGACAACATTACGCCTTTGGGACGCCCCGTCGAACCCGATGTATATATGACATAAACCAGGTTGCCGTCGTGTACTGCCGTTTGCAGATTCTCCTTTTCCTGTTGCCCGATGATGCTTTCGATACGGTCCATGCTCAGCACGGGCATAGAACCTGTATCGGGAAACTGGTTTTTCAGTTCCGAGCTTGTCAGCAACAACGAAGCGCCGGAATCCTGCAGCATGAAATGCAGGCGCTCGGACGGATACTCAGGATCCAGCGGCAGGTAAGCCGCACCGGATTTGAGCACAGCCAAAACAGCAGTTATCATTTGCGGCGAACGCTTCAGGCTGATGCCCACAATATTGTCCGGCCCGATGGAATGGCTCTGCAAAATGCGGGCAAGCCGGTTGGCGTTTTCGTTCAGCTCTTTGTAGCTAAGGCTGTGTCCGTTGTAAACCAGCGCCTCTTTATCCGGCATTTCTTTGGCAATCTGCTCAAACAGACGGTGGACGGGCTGAGACAAATCGCTTTCGATCCGCGAATCATTCCATTCTTTAAGCAGCCTGGCCGATTCTTCTTCCTTCAGCAGCGGATAGCTGTAAACCGGTTTTTGCGGATCATCGGCAATAGCCCGCGCCAGCATGGCGTAATGCTCCAAAATGCTTTTCGCGGTCGATTGTGTAAACAGATCGGTGTTGTATTGCAGCGAGGCACCCAGACCATCATCCAGCTCGGCCATGAGCATGGTCAGGTCAAAGGGCACAACGCGGTCTTCAATCGACACGGATTCAAGGTCAATATCTCCGAGCTTCATCTGGCCGCCGTCTTCTGCAACCGCCAGACCGGACATACCCGAATCGTGCAGCAGATAAGCTTTCTGGTAAACAAACATCACCTGGAAAACCGGTGTTCGGCTCGGGTCCCGCCGCGGATGAAGCTTCTCCACCAGCAGGTTAAAAGGATAATCCTGGTGCGCCAGAATGTTGATCACCTTGTCCCTGATTTTTTCCAGGTAACTGTCAAAGGTCATCTCCGGATTCAGCGTGCTGCGCACAGCCGCAGGATTGACAAAATAGCCCAGAATCGGTGCATAATCCGGATTGGTACGGCCGGTCGTCGGCGTTCCGATAATGATATCTTTTTGTTCCGTATAGCGGAACAGCAGCACTTTAAATATGGCCAGAAGCAGGGCATACAGCGTCGTGCCGTTTTTATCAGCAATATGTCCCAGTTTTTTTGTGGTCTCGGCATCGATTTGGAGCGTCTCGGTCAGGCCGGAATAGGTCTGTACGGCCGGTCGTGGCTTATCGGTCGGCAGATTGAGCACGGGTAGTTCACCTTCCAGCTCTTCCTCCCAGAAGTCCAAATGATCCCGGCCTTCTTTCCCGGCCAGCATTTGTTTCATATCGCGCACGTAATCACTGTATTTATGGGGGATGGGCGGCAGTTCCGGATCACCGCCGGCGCTGTAAATATCGTTTAGCTCTTTCATAAAAATCGCCAGCGACCACATGTCGGAGATGATGTGGTGGGCAACATACAAAAAGACCTGTGTGCCGTCTGGCATATGGAACAGCGTAATATGTGTCAGCGGATCTTTCTCTAAATCGAAAGCCCGTTTTGACTCCGCCTTGAAGATGTGGCGGAAATCTTCTTCACTCATGTGCCGCGCGTCGATTTCGTGGAGGATCTTCTGCGGCTCATCATGAACGATCTGGACCGGTTTTCCGTTTTCCGTTGAGAAGTTGGTGCGTAAAGCCTCGTGACGCCGGGACATTTTTTCCAGTGACTGCTCGAGCACTTCGCTGTCGATAGGCTGCTTAAGTCTTACCGCATATACCTGATTGTATATACTGGAAGGATTAAGCTGATGCTGGAACCACATTGCTTGCTGGCCGTGGCTCAGGTCTTTTGGCGAAGTTTCGATGACAGGCTGCTCCTCCTTTTCACCCTCGTCACTGATAACCTGTCCGATCATATCTTTGGCAAGGTCTTCGATGGTAGGCCCCTTAAGCAGCGTGGCTATGGGCAGATGCGTGCCCAGGCTGGTTTCAACGCTGTTTTTAACCTCAATGGCCATCAGCGAATCCAGGCCCATTGTGTTGAGCGGTTTATTGGTTTCCAGCTTTGTGGCTGCAACGCCCACAACCGCGGCAATCTTCTCGCGCAGGTAGGATGTCATCATCTCCATGCGCTGTTCTTCAGCCAGCGGAAGCAGCATTTCCTGTGTAATAGCATCTTCGGATTTCTTGGCCGAAGCTTTTTGACGCAGCCCTGAAAAGGCCGTAAAGATCGGCGGAATGGCATCTTCGGGGAAGGGCATCAGGAACTTGCTCCAGTTAACCGGAGAAGCGATCAGTCTGCTTATCCTGGCAGTTATAGACTTTTCCAACACGGCAAGACCCTTGTCCGGGGCTATTTTACCGGCACCCGGCACAAAGCTGAATTTATCTTCGGCCATTTGAGTGTTTTCCCAGAAGCCCCAGTTAATTGACGTGGCCGGCAAGTTCTGCTTCATGCGCATTTCAGCCAGAGTATCCATAAAGAAGTTGGCGGCGGCGTAATTGGCCTGGCCCGGATTTCCTGTTATCGCAGCCACGGAAGAGAAAAGAATAAAGAAATCAAGATCTATTTTTTCCGTAAACAGGTGCAGGTTATAGCTGCCATTGACCTTCGCGGCAAAAGGAGCCATAAAGCTATCTTTGTTGAACTGGCTAATGCCGGCATCACTCAGCAAACCGGCCGAATGGATAACGCCTCGCAATGGTGGCAACTTTTCTTCAATGTCTTTGAATACGGCTTTGAGCTGCTTTATGTCACTTACATCACCGCTGGCAATGTGCACCTGTGTGCCTCGCTCGCGGATAGCGGCCAGTTGCTTGTTCGTGGCCTCGTCAATTTCACGGCGTGAAAGCAATACAATCGCTCCAGCGCCTTTGCGTGAAAGCCAGTCGGCCAGTACCAGACCCAGGTTACCCAGGCCGCCGGTAATCAGATAGGTGGCATCGTTGCGAATCGCCGAAGCATCAATGCCTTCTGCCTGATCGCTCTTTTTCATGCTTACAACAACCTTGCCGATGTTGCGGCGCTGCGCCATATAGCGGAAAGCGTCGATCGTATTTTGGGCGTCAAATACTGTCAGTGGCAGCGGCTGCAGTTTGCCCGCGGAAAGGTTTTCCATAATGTCGTTGAACAGTTCATTGATCAACGATGGCTTATCACGAGAAACCATATCCAGGTCTATGGCATGGTAAGAAAGGTTCTTGCGGAAGGGGAACATGTCCAGCTGGCTGTTCTGGAACAGGTCGGTCTTGCCGATCTCCAGGAAGCGTCCGTAAGCCTTTAGCAGGCTTATGCTGCGCGGAATGAATTCACCCGCGAGCGAATTGAGCACCACATCCACGCCTTCACCGTTGGTCGCGGCCATCACATCATCCGCAAAGTCCAGGGAGCGCGAACTGAATACATGCTTTACACCCATATCATGCAGAAAAGCGTGCTTTTCTGCACTGCCTGCCGTGGCCAGCACCTCGGCACCAGTCATCTGGGCAATGCGTATGGCCGCCTGTCCTACACCACCGGCGCCGGCGTGAACAAGAACACGTTCGCCTTTGCGCAGACGGCCCAGGTAGACAAGGGCATACCATGCCGTCAAGTAGGTGATTGGGATCGTGGCAGCTTCATCAAAGCTGATATTGGCCGGTTTTTTTACAGCCAGATCGGCTACGGTCAGCGCGTATTTTCCAAAGGTATGCGGCGCAATGGCCATCACCTCGTCGCCGGCTTTCAAAGCGCTTACGCCTTCACCGACGCGTGTTACCGTACCGGAGCATTCGGAACCCAGCGGAATGGGCCCGCCCGGGTAAAGCCCAAGGGCCATCAGTACATCGCGGAAATTGAGGCCTGAAGCATGCACCTCGATCTCGATTTCGCCTTTTGCGGGTTGCGGGCGTTCTACTTTTTGATAGCGCAATCCCGCCAGCACGCCGGGTTGTGTAATTTGCAGATGGTGTGGCTCATCCGGCAGCTCCATGGTGGCGCCGGCTTCTTCTTCCGTGCTCAGTGCGTCGGCCGCCCGTTGCAGGCGGGCGCAATAACGTTTTTCGCCACGGTAGGCCACCTGGTCTTCGCGGTCGGCGCTGCTTAATTCAGCAATAAGCTTTTCTTCCGCATCATCTTCACTGCCAGAAAAATCAATTTTCAGAATCCGCTGACCCTGGCTTTCAGAAGCGGCCACACGTCCGAAACCCCAGTGGGTGGATTGCAACGCTCCGGGGGCAAAATCGTCGCCTTCCAGGACAAGTGCTTTTTCCGTAACAAACGAGACGGTCGTTGCTTTTTTGAAAGAGGCCTGTTTTACAGCCTGCAGTAAATAAAGGGAAGGGAGAATGATCTTTTCGTGCTCCGCGGCCAGTTTCTCCGGATCAATTTCCAGGTTGTTGCCGGCCTCGAGCGGCCACAATGAGATCACATAACCGGGCGCCGGTTGCTCTGCTTCCGCAAGGGCACTAAGAAGCGCATCATAATCTTCGCGTTCCTGTGGACGCACGCTATACAGGTTTTCATCTATGCGCGCAAACTGATCGCCGGGCCGTACCGTAATAACATTCTGATTGTATTGCGTCAGCCGCTCTGCCATAGATTTGCCCATGTTGTGCTTGTCGGCAAACAGCAGCCATGTGGCAGGCTCCCTGAGCGACTTCTCCGCGTCCGTGCCAAGCGGCTCTTCCTGCCACTCTACTTTGTAAAGCATTTCACCCAATGATTCCTGCTGTTGCTGGCCGAGACGCTGCAGCTTCAGCGCGCTGAGTTCGGCTAGCACTTTGCCGTCCGGCGTATACAATAAAATATCGCCGCTTATGCTGTCCTGACGCCCGTTTTCATTCGGATGCAATTTCGCATGACACCAGACCTCATCAGCGCTGTTTTCCAGCAGGCGCATACGTCCTATGCTTACCGGCATAAAAGTGCTGTTATCGCTGTCCATCTCGTCCCCGCGGAAACTGGCCGATAACACCTGCAGACAGGAGTCGAGCAGGGCCGGGTGCAGCCGGTATTCTTTGACCTGGTCTTTAAGTTCATCAGCAATACGGATTTGGGCCAGGGCCTCTTTATGCCCCTGCCAGATGGCGCGAACGCCCTGGAAGCTTGGGCCGTACTGCAGGCCTTTTTCACGCATTTTATCAAAGAAAGTATTAACAGGCATTTCGCTATTGCAGCGCTTGCGGATATCATCCAGTTTGTCGCCCGTTTCGGCCAGGTTTTCGCCATCAAGAAGGCGCAGAAAACCCATGCTGTTCATTTGCCAGGAACGGCTCGACCGGGCATCGGCGGAATCGGCCAGGCTGAATACCTGCACGGTTGCCGAATGATTGGTGGTGGGGCTGTAAACCACCTGCACCGGTGTTTCTTTGTCGTTATTGAGAAACATGGCTCTGAAAAAGTTCAGATCGCTCAGTTCCAGCGGGGCGCCGTTGTTGCCGCTGGCCGCGAGAGCCATTTCAATATAACCGGTTGCCGGAAAAACAATCGATTCCTGAATTTTATGGTCTTTCAGGTAAGGCAGGCGGTCTGTGTCAATGACTGTTTCATAAAAACGCTTGCCCGGCGTTAGCGGCGCTTCTTTGGCCGAACCCACAAGCGGATGGCCGTTTTCGTCATGTACGGTGGAGCGCCGGAAAATGGGGGCATTACGCGGATCGTTGCCTTTCAGGTCAAACCAGTAGCGCTCGTGCTGCCAGGGATAGAGGGGCAGCGGTGTAAAACGCGCGCCGGCAGGAAAGATTTTTTTCCAGTAGATCTGATGTCCGCGGCAGAAAAGGGCGCCCGCCGCCAGCAACATTGTCATCTGCTCGTCTTCCTGGCGCTTCAGGCTGTTTACAATCAGCCCCTGTTTGCGCGCGGAACGCAGGCACTGCGAAACGGAACCGGCCAGCACCGAGTGAGGCGCGATCTCAACAAATTGTGTGTATCCTTCTTCGATTATTTTAAGCGCGGCTTCTGCAAAACTGACCTTTTCGCGGATGTTGTTGCTCCAGTAAACCGGATCGTAATCATTATCTTTGGCCTGCTCGCCATGCAGTGTGGAGTAAATCGGTATGCGCGCTTTGTAAGGTTTGATTCCTTCCAGGGCATCGATAAGCTCCTGCTTGAACGGCTCCATGTGCGGACTGTGGAAAGCATAGTTGACGCGCATGATCTTGCAGTAAACGCCGTCTTTTTCCAGCTTGGTTACAACTTCCTTAAGCGCTTCCTCTTCACCGGATATGACCGTGTTTTCGGGGCTGTTGTGTGCGGCTATCCCCAGTTTGTCGGTGTGCCCGGCAATGGCCTCTTTTGCTTTGTCCAGCGGCAGATCCAGCGAAGCCATCTTGCCAAAGCCCGTGGCACGCTGCATCAACCTTCCACGATGATAAATCACTTTTACGGCGTCTTTCAGGGTCAGCATGCCGGAAATATGGGCGGCGGCAATTTCACCGACACTGTGTCCGACCACCGCGGCGGGACGCACGCCCCACGATTCCCATAAACGGGCCAGCGCCACCTGAAGCGCAAAAATGGCCGGCTGGGCAATCTCTGTTTCAGAGACGCGGCTGGCTTCTTCCGGTTTTTCCAGCTCTTCCAGTAGCGACCACGGCGCATGCTCCTTCAGCATACGATCGATCTGATCTACGGTTTGGCGGTAAACAGGCTGGGTTTTGTATAGCTGACGCCCCATGGCGTACCATTGCGGCCCCTGACCGCTAAAAACAAAAACGGTCTTGGCGGCCGGATTGGCTTCGGCCGTATCCTTAACGACACCGGCAACCGGCGGCTCTGTTGCAAAGTTTTCCAGCTTCTCCAGCATGTCTTTGCGGTCTGTGGCAATAACGGTGGCGGAAAAATCGAAATGACCACGGTGCACGGCAGCCGAGTAGACAAAATCGGTATAAAGCCTATCGCTTTCGTATTTTTCTTTTGATAATTCTTTGTGATAGCCGGCGGCCATTTCCTTCAATGCTTCCGGGCTGTGCGCGCTCATTACCAGGATATGTGCGTGGCCGGAAACGGTATTGGTTCTTTCAGTAACACGGTTGCTCTCCGGCGCCTCTTCCAGCACGATATGGGCGTTTGTGCCGCCGAAGCCGTAGGCGCTAACACCGGCAATACGCTTTTTCCCGGAGGTAGGCCAGGGCATCGTCTCGGTGGCAATCTTAATATATTTTTCATCCAGCTTAATATGCGGATTAAGCGTCTTAAAATGCAGGTGTTTGGGAATTTGACCGTTTTCCAGGGTCATGATCGCTTTTAACAATCCCGATATGCCCGCTGCCGATTCCAGGTGCCCGATATTTGTTTTAACCGAACCAATGATCAGTTGATCGCCCTCTTCGCGGCCCTCGGTCATGACGGCGCGCATCGCTTCCGTCTCAATCGGATCACCCAGCGATGTACCGGTTCCATGCGTTTCAAAATAGCCCACATCTGCGGGTTTAACGTTGGCGTCTTCCAGCGCGGCACGGATACAGGCCTGCTGCATCAATCCGTTGGGCGCGGTAATGCCGTTGCTGCGTCCATCCTGGTTGATGGCCGATCCGCGAATGACCGCACGGATATTGTCACCGTCCTGCAGGGCGTCGCTTAAGCGCTTTAGCACCACAACACCGACACCGTCACCGCGCACATAGCCATCGGCATCGGCGTCAAACGTTTTGCAGCGGCCATTTGGCGACATCATCCGCGCTTGTGAAAAGGTAATGGTCACGTCCGGCGCAAGGATAAGGTTCACCCCACCGGCCAGCGCCATCTCGCATTCACCGCGACGCAGACTGGTAACCGCATTATGCACCGCCACTAACGATGATGAACAGGCTGTGTCAACGATGAAACTGGGGCCTTTGAAATCATATATGTACGAAAGACGGTTGGCGGCAATGCTAAAGGCGTTGCCCGTGCCGGAATAAGCGTCCAGCTTTTTGAAGTCGCCTATTTGCAAACGCAGGTAGTCGTTGCCGCTGATGGCGATAAATACACCGGTGTTGCTGCCGGACACGCCCTGCATGTTGAGGCCGGCGTTTTCCAACGCCTCAAAGGAGACTTCCAGCAACATGCGCTGCTGCGGGTCCATATGTGGCGCTTCACGCGGCGAAATGCCAAAGAATTGCGGGTCAAACTGGTCCACGTCATCGAGGAATCCGCCCCAGCGTGTAATCATTTTTGCAGGCGTTCCGGGATTGGGATCATAAAAATCGTCGGCATTCCAGCGCGTTGGCGGCACTTCGCTGATGCAATCTTTCCCGTCCACCAGGTTTTGCCAGAATTCTTCTGCATTGCGGGCCTGGGGCATGCGCAGGCTGTAGCCGATAATGGCAATCGGTTCGTTGTCTGACGCCGCGGTCTTTGTTCTTCTCTTAACGGGACGAATACGTCCTTCGCCTTCAATGTAAAGAGACAATTTTTCAATGTTGGGGTAATCCCAAATGATTGTCGGGCTGAGCGGCCGGCCGATGTGCTCTTCCAGGTCGCCAACCAAACCAATGGCCTGAGCCGAATCCAAACCATAGCTGACGAAAGGTTTGCGAATATCGATTTCCTTTTTGTCTACTGCGAGTGCTTCGGCCAAGTGCGCAATAAGCCAGCGCTCCACTTCCATGGCCGTCTCGCCTTTGCTGGCAGGCAGGTCGTCCTCATCGGATTCATCGTAGTCTTGATCATAATCCGCTTCAGAAACCTTTTCGGGTTCCTCATCCTCAACTTGCTGCTCGATCAGGCTGGCTTCGGATATGGTGGCTGTGCTTTTCCAGTCATGCACGACCTTGAGGGTGCCGTCTTCATACTCATTCTTTACCGCATGACGCTGGATTTTGCCGCTGGAAGTCTTGGAAATTGTGCGCGGTTTGATCAAGACGATCGCATGCACGCGGATATCATTAGTTTCCGTAATGATCTGGCGGATCATGGCCACGATCTCTTCAAAAGGCAGGTTTTTATGCTGCCGCAATTCGGCAACGATCACCAGTTTCTCTTCGCTGTCTTCTTCCACGGAGAAAGCGGCCGTACAGCCGGGGCGGATCGCTTCATGAGCATTTTCAACGAGAAACTCAATATCCTGCGGATAGTAATTGCGCCCGCGGATAATGATAAGATCTTTGACGCGGCCGGTGATAAATAATTCGCCGTCTTTGATATAGCCAAGATCACCGGTGCGCAAAAACGGTCCTTCATTGGTCTCTTTTATGTAAGCCTGGAATGTTTCCTTTGTGGCATCTTCACGATTCCAGTAACCCTTGGCCACGTTTGGTCCCATCACCCATATTTCACCGCTGTCATTGCCCTTTACGCGCTCAAAAGTTTCGGGATTAACGATAGCCACAACCTGGTCTTCGGGCGGATGGCCGCAGCTTACCATACCTTTGGCCTCCGGATGCTCCTGATCCACTTCCACCGCTTTGCCTTTTTGCAGCTCTTTGCGGTTAAGGAATATCTCGGGCGGATCAATATCGGTGGAAACACCGGTTACGTACAGCGTGGCTTCGGCAAGTCCATAGCAGGAAAGGAAGCTGCTTTTCTTAAAGCCATTGTCTTTGAAAGTGTTGTAAAAGCGGTCTATGGTTTCCTGGCGTACCGGTTCAGCGCCGCTGAAAGCCACCTTCCAATTACTCAGATCGAGCGTTTCGAGGTGTTGCGGTGTTACTTTTTTGACGCACAGGTCATAAGCAAAATTGGGCCCGCCGCTAACGATTTCCTTGCCCTCAATACGGCTAATTGCTTCCAGCCAGCGCAAAGGCCTTTGCAGAAAATGGACGGGAGAGATCAGCGTAGTTGGCATGCCGCCGTAGATAGGCTGCAGGACACCACCAATCAATCCCATATCATGATAGATAGGAAGCCAGATGACGCCTTCCGTGTTTTTGGAATAGCCAAAAGCGCTATAGATATGGGCGGAGTTTACCAGCAGGTTTTCGTGTGTCAGCATCACACCTTTGGGCACGCCGGTGGAGCCGGAGGTATACTGTAAAAAGGCGATCGAATCCGGACCGATCTTCGGCTCTTTCCAGGCATCGGCAAGGCTGTCCACCACGTCATCCGATGAAATCCAGAGCAGTGTGCCAAGGTCCGCCTGAGCGATACCCGTGGTTTGCTTGCTGAAGTAGTTCATGGTTGTACGGAACTTGCGCAAGACGGGCATACGCTCCATTGTATCGCTGAATTTGCTGCCCAGCTTCAGAATTTTAATCATATACATGATCGTATCGTTGGTCAGCGCTGCAATGGACTGGGCATCCTTTACGATCGCCTGCAGCCTGGGCAGCGTTCGGTTCAGGCGATTGGGATCGGGCGGATAAGCCGGTACGGCAATCACGCCCGCGTACAGACAACCAAAAAAAGCGATGATATAGTCAATGCCCGGGGGGTAGAGCAGCAGGGCGCGCTCTCCGGCAAGCCCTTTAGACTGAAGCATGGCCGCAAAAGCACGTGCCTTTTTGTCCAGATCGGCGTAGGTAAGGCGTACTTCCTTTTTGTTGCCGTCTACCAGAAATGTAAACGCGCGTTGCTCCGGCTGCGTTGTCGCCCGCCAACGTAATAAATCAACAAGTGTGGTGGGACGAAAACCGGGACTGTTGTAATCTTTTGTGGTTGCCATAGCCGTATATACCGTTTTTTTAATTTTTAATTTTTTTGACGAACGAGAGCCTGCCAGGAATCCCCGTGGCGGGCACGAAAAGAACGACTGAAAGCCGAGAGGTTTGTATAGTTTAGCGTTTTAAAAATATCCCCGGGCTTTAGTGATTTCTCAAAGAGCAATACATCTTCATAATTCGTAAACAGCCTGTTTTTGAATTCACGGAAATTGATCCCGAACAGACGTTTGAACTCTTTACGCATGTGGCTGGGGGAGATACGCAGGTGATCTGCCAGACAATTAACAGAGCATTTGCGAATCGGATTTGTCTCAATAAATTTCAAAATCCGTTTGGCGCGGGCCGGCAGTTTATGGTATGGTGTTTCGTATACGTGCTCCGGTACCCGCCGCCAGTGGTCATCACGCAAACGAAGAAGCGTACTTTTTAGATGGTCCTGGCGACAATCTCCTATAAAGCAATATTTGATACCTGCGCGGTAAAGCTCCGCAAAATCATTCTCCTTGAGAACAGCATTATAGTAGATTATTGTTAGCAACGGATAACGATTGCGTAAGTTATTTAGCCCCTGTGATATATTGCCCGAAAAAATGCGTGTGCAAATAAGGAAATCTATTTCATAGTTTTTGATTTTTAATTCAAGATTTGCAAGACGATCTGAAAAATCGTCTACGTAATGTATTTCCCAGCCATTTACGTTTTTGAGAACATTGTTGATATCGTCTAAATCATCCCTGTTGTCGAAATCAATAATTAAGGCAGACACCGAGCCTCCTTTTTATTGCCCCTGAACGACCATAGCAGAATAAAGCAAGGTCCCTTTGCCGCCCCTGCTATGAATAACTTTCTGAACGTCTTATTTATCTTTAGTGGTTGTGCTGAATAAAAAAAATTAACCCCTTTTTACGTGGACAAAGTTGGTTTATACAGGCAATGTCGGTTGTGATAAATGTCACCCGAAGCCCGTCGTTTCCCTATACAGAGCGGAATAATTGATTATTTGGGAATGTATTCAAGAAACGTGAATTCTTCTTGAAATCGTTGTGTGGTGATCGTATCTTTAAAATTCGTACTTTTTAACGACAAAAACCTTGATCGGAGGCTGCGATGGCAGAAAAATATGTATATACATTTGGTAACGGGCAGGCAGAAGGTAACGCAACCATGCGCCAGTTACTTGGAGGTAAAGGCGCTAACCTTGCTGAAATGAGCGCTACCGGATTACCTGTACCGCCCGGATTTACCATAAGCACTGAAGGGTGCCATTATTATAATGACCACGACAAGAAGTGGCCGTCCAGCCTTAAGGGCGAAGTAGAGCGCGGCATTCAGTTTGTGGAAAAGGCGATGGGCGAAAAATTTGGAGATCCGGAAAATCCGCTGATGGTTTCCGTGCGTTCGGGCGCTGCTATTTCCATGCCCGGCATGATGGACACCGTGTTGAATCTCGGTCTTAACGACAGTGTTGTTGAAGGACTGGTTAAGAAAACAGGCAATGAGCGCTTTGCCTATGACTCTTATCGCCGCTTTATTGATATGTTTGGCGATGTGGTTATGGGCGTAAGTCACGAGCATTTCGAAGAAGCAATCGAAGGGCTTAAAAAAGAGCGCGGCGTTGAAAACGACACCGATCTTTCGGCCGATGATCTGAAGATTCTCGTTGACCGCTATAAAGCTATTTACCGCAAAAAGACCGGACACATGTTCCCCGAAGATCCGCGTGAACAGCTTGAATATTCGATTAACGCGGTTTTTAATTCGTGGAATGCACCGCGTGCCATCAAATATCGTCAGATTAATAAAGTTCAGGGATTGCACGGTACCGGCGTGAACGTTCAGGCTATGGTATTTGGAAATATGGGTGACAATTGCGGCACCGGCGTATGCTTTACCCGCAATCCTTCTACCGGTGAGAACAAGCTTTATGGAGAATACCTGGTTAATGCCCAGGGCGAAGACGTTGTGGCCGGTATCCGTACACCGGAACCGATTGAGCGTTTATCCGATGAAATGCCCGCGGTCCACACTGAATTGGTTGAGCTGACCAGTCGCCTGGAGAGGCATTATAAAAATATGCAGGACATCGAATTCACCGTTCAGGAAGGCAAGTTGTATATCCTGCAGACGCGCAATGGTAAACGCACCGGAACTGCGGCTGTAAAAATTGCCGTTGATATGGTGGATGAAGGTCTTGTGGATGAAAAAGAAGCGGTTGCCAAACTGGTTGAGCCTAACCACCTGGATCAATTACTGCACCCCCGTTTCGAAAATGAAACAGATTATAAAGACGATGTCATCGGGAAAGGTCTCCCGGCTTCTCCGGGTGCCGCTGTCGGCCAGGTATGCTTTACGGCCGATGAGGCTGAAGAAAAACGTGCAGCGGGCCAGCGTGTAATCCTCGTGCGAATCGAAACCAGCCCTGAAGACGTGGGGGGTATGGACGCCGCCCAGGGTATCCTGACCTCGCGCGGTGGTATGACGTCGCACGCGGCGGTTGTGGCAAGAGGCTGGGGTAAACCCTGCGTTGCCGGTTGCAGCGATATCGTAATCAACTACAAACAAAAATCTTTCTCTACCAACAATGTTACGATTAAGGAAGGCGACTGGATCTCCATAAACGGTACTACCGGCGAGGTTATTAAAGGCCAGAGAGATCTTGTTGATCCGGAGCTAAGCGGTGATTTTGCAAGGTTCATGACCTGGGTTAACAAATTCCGTGACATGAAAGTACGTACCAATGCCGATACACCGGGTGATTCCCAGAAAGCACGTGAGTTTGGCGCCGAGGGTATCGGGCTGTGCCGCACAGAACATATGTTCTTTGAAGGCGATCGCATTCGTGCCGTGCGCGAAATGATCCTTTCCGATGACGCAGATAAGCGCAAAAAAGCGCTCAACAAGCTGCTGCCTTACCAGAAGAGCGACTTCATCGGTATTTTTAAAGCGATGAAAGGATTGCCTGTTACGATCCGTTTGCTTGACCCGCCATTGCATGAATTTCTGCCGCATGATGAAAAAGGGCAGAAAGAAATGGCCGATGACCTGGATGTTTCGGTTGATGTGATTAAGCAAAAAGTAGAGTCTCTTGATGAATTCAACCCGATGCTGGGACACCGCGGATGCCGCCTGGGTGTTACATTCCCGGAAATTACCGAGATGCAAACACGGGCAATTATCGAAGCAGCCGTTGAGCTCTCCAAAGAGGGTGTTGAGGTCCTGCCGGAAATTATGGTTCCGCTGGTTGGTACGGTCGAAGAGCTTTCCAATCAGAAAGCGGTGATCAATGAAACAGCGCAAAAGGTATTTGATGAAAAAGGCCACAAGGTTAAATACCTGGTTGGCACTATGATCGAAGTACCCCGTGCCGCGCTCACGGCTGATAAAATCGCCGAAGTCGCCGAGTTCTTCTCCTTTGGTACGAATGACCTGACACAGATGACCTTCGGGTACAGCCGCGATGACGCAGGTAAGTTTTTGCCGGCCTATATCGACAGCAAAATCCTGCCTTTCGACCCGTTCCAGGTTCTGGATCAGAATGGTGTTGGGCAGCTTGTTCAGATGGGAGCCGATAAGGGCCGCAACGCAAATCCGAAACTGAAGGTCGGCATTTGTGGCGAGCATGGCGGTGAACCGCATTCCGTGGAATTCTGCCATTCGGTTGGCATGGACTATGTCTCCTGCTCACCGTTCCGCGTGCCGATTGCCTTGCTGGCTGCGGCACAATCAGCCTTGAAGAAACAAGCCTGATTTTAGCACAGCAAAAACAAAAAAGCCGCTGAAATTCAGCGGCTTTTCTTTTTATATCGTCGAGGAAACTTCCTAATGGCATTTGGGGATTAAATGGTTCAGGAAATTTCCTCTTTTTTTTGCATATTAGTGTAATCGGCTGGCTGCTGTTTGGCTGTGACGTAAACCATAAAATACTTTATGAAAAAGATACTTTTGCTTCATACCGGCGGCACCTTTGGAATGGAGCCCATGGAACCGGACGACGTGCTGGCTCCCGGTAACCTGCTGGACCAGATAACGCGCTATGCCCCTGAGATCATCAAGCTGGCGGATGTTGATATTGAGGTGCTGTTTAACGAAGACAGTTCCAACGTTGCTTTGGAGCACTGGATCAGTCTGGCGGAAATGATCGATAAGCGCATGGCAAATTATGACGGTTTTGTTGTTATTCATGGAACAGATACAATGGTTTATTCAGCCACGGCTGTTTCCTATGCTTTACGCAATCTGAAGAAGCCGGTCATCTTTACGGGGGCGCAGCGTCCTTTGTCCCGCCTGCGATCGGACGCGAGGCTCAATTTAATTGATGCCGTCGAAACAGCCACCCTGGCCATCGAAGAGGTGCTTATTGTTTTCGGGCAGCAGATACACCGGGCCAACAGGGCAAAAAAGATCAGCATTTTCAGCTACGATGCATTTACTTCCCCCAATTATCCAATGGTGGGCGAGATCGGCCTTAACCTGCATGTTGACGAAAAACTGCTTTTCCGTCATACCGGAGCCTACCGTTATGATCCCGCATTTGATGACAGCCTGCAGGTAATTCCGGTCCTGCCGCAGGGCCGCGCCGATGTTTACTTCCCGCTGCTTGATACGGAAGCAACAAAAGCTTTTTTGATGATCGGCTTTGGCGCCGGCAATATTCCGGAGAAAAGACATGACCGCTGGCTCGAGTTTATCAAAAGCGCGGGGAAACAGGGTAAGATTGTTTTTGTGGGCAGTCACAGTCTCAAGGGCAGTGTGGACCTTTCGCTTTATGAGAGTGGCCATGACGTTGCCGAAGCAGGCGCCGTAGGCATAAAGGACATGACGATCGAAGCGGCCTATGTTAAAATTATGAAAATCCTGGCAAGCGGATTATCCAGGGAACAAATGATACATCAGTTTTTCCAGAACTGGGCAGGAGAAATCAGCATCTGATGGCTCTGTTAAGAAGAAAAAAGCCGCGCGTAATTTTTTCCTCGCAATACACGGTGGGTCTCTCGGCCATGTCCGACGCGGCGTTTGAGGTCCAGAAATTCAAGCGCATCCGCGATGAACTGGTTGAAGCACGGCTGGTAAAGCCCAAACATTTTCTCTATCCCGAGCCCTGCAGCTATGATGATATACGGCTGGCACACACGGAAAAATATGTCAAGCACATCCAGGACCCTGTTTTTGTAAACCAGGCCTTACGTGTAAATGTCAACTCCATCTGGGAAAATACCATTTTGGAATATTTCCGGGCGGCGACCGGCGGGACAATCCTGGCGGCTTTTTATGCCTGTATGCACGGCAAGAATGTTTTTAATCTCGCCGGAGGTTTTCATCATGCCCATGCGGACAAAGCAGAAGGCTTTTGTTTGATCAATGACGTGGCCATCGCCATAAAAAAAATCCAAAAAAAGGATGAGAACAAACGGGTATTGGTTATCGATCTGGATTATCACCAGGGCAACGGCAATGCGCTGATATTTCGAAATGATCCCAGGGTTTATACATTTTCCATCCATGCCGACAACTGGGTGGACGTTGATTGCCGCTCCAATACAGATATCCTGGTTCCTTCGGAAATCAGCAACCGCAAATACCTGGAGCTGATAAAAAAAGAAGTTCCGGACGTTTTGGGCGATTTCGAGCCGGATTTGATTTTCTTTATCGCCGGTTCCGACCCGTATGAATATGATACGCTGGCGGATATGAAGATAAGCCGCAGCGCGATGCTGGAAAGAAACATGTTTATTTACCGCCTGTCACGCAATTATAATATTCCAATGGCCGTCCTGCCGGCCGGCGGGTACGGGCCAAACAGCTGGGAAGTCTATTTTGATTTTATAAAGGAAGCGTTGCAAAATGGATAAAGCCGTATTTCCCGTAAGCCGGAAGTTCTGGAAGATAGCTCAGCGCCTGACTTTTAACGAGCTGCAGCGCGAGAATATCAGCATTGATCTGGTCGAAGAGGATTTCTTTAATTTGAACATAGGGAAAAGAGGGCACAACCTTTTTCTCGGTTTCTATTCCAAAGCCGGGCTTGAACTGGTATTGAAAAAATACGGCATTTACAGCGCCCTGGCGAAAAAGGGCTACAAAGATATTATGATTGATTTGGACGTCAGTGACCCGTACAAACACTGCCTGCGCATTTTTTTTGATAAAAAAAGCGATGATACAAAGCTTGCGGAGATCGTTGTGCGGCGGGATGCCGTTAGCGTTGATGTGCCATTCGATACGGATCTTAAAGGCAAGAAAATGGAATCGTTGATCATAGAATGGCTTTTGCTTCAAAACCCGCGCAAACCGTTTCCGAGAGAAAGGCCCGCTCTTCCCGGCCAGCAATATCCCGGACTCGGGCTATCTCCAAAAATCCTGGAGCTGCTTGCCATAGCTGTTTGGAGGCTCGGCATGAAAGGTATTATCAACATACCGGATCATTATCATAATGCGGCCCTGTATTCCAGAATATTCCATTATGAAAATCCTGCCGATCAGGCTAAATTAGAGGCGATTATCAGGGACACAAAAGAGTACCCGTTGCATGTTGTTGCCTGGGCCGTTGAACTTGGCGGCTTGCGGGATGTAAGAAATGACAAGGTTTTTGAGTGGTTTGTTTCGAAGCAGGTGTTGCCCTTAAGCAAATCATGGCTGCAGGTATTTCGGTCCAAAGAATATCGCAATCGTGTAAAACTATTAAAAAATGAATATGAATTTGAACTGGATGCAAATTGGTTAAAGAGGAGATTTAATGAAGATCAAAGCAAACCAAATTAGAAAAGGAATGATTCTTTTATACAACAACGAACTGCACGTCGTGACCGAAATGATGCATATTACGCCCGGAAAAGGCCAGGCGGTAGTTCAGACAAAAATGAAAAACCTGCAGACCGGAACCAATGCCGAACAACGCTTCCGTTCCGGCGAAGATGTTGAAAAGGCTCACCTGGACAATCGCAAGATGGAATACCTTTATAAGGACGGCGAAAGTTACGTTTTTATGGATCAGGAAACATTTGAACAAATACCGATTTCCGAAGAGATGCTGGGTGATTCGCACTATTTTCTTTTACCCAACGAAGTGTGTGATGTAAGCTTCTATGAGGGACGCGCTATTGGCATTGAACTGCCGGCAACGGTTGAACTGAAGGTGGTGGAAACAACCCCGTATCTTAAAACCGCCACGGTAACGTCTTCGTACAAACCGGCCACTATGGAGACGGGGCTTATTGTACAGGTGCCGCAGTTTATCGAGGAAGGCGAGATTCTGCGCATAGACACAAGGGAGAATAAATACCTGGAGCGGGCCAAGTAGCTCACTTTAGCGCCAGATCATGAAACTGATTCGCTTCATAAAATATGCTTCGGTACGGACAAAGTTTATCGGCTTTACGCTTGGCCTTTACCTGCTTCTCAATTGTGCCGTTTTTTTTCTTTATCCACGCTATGTGCTCACCTCGGAAAAGAAAAACTATAAAAAGGAGTTGCTTGGTCTGGTAGAGGCGGCGCTGATGCAGGCTGACTTCGAAAACCCTGAGCACGTAAAAGAACAGTTGGTAGCCAAAATCGGGCCGGTATTTAATTTGAAATATGTTGCCGGCAACTATGCCAGTGGCAGTTTTGTGAACAGGGGGACGCTTTACTTTCTTGAAGAAATTAAAAAGCTGCCCGCGGGAACGATAAGTGAGATTGAGCAGGAAAAAGTTCTGCCCCTTTATTTCGATCTGCAGCCTCTTAACTACCCGGAGCGGATGGAACTCTGGATTGGAACGGACGCTTCTCCGATTCTGGAAAAAGAGGCCGAAGCCCGCTATGTGGCCCTGTTTGTTTTAATTTTTTCCGGTCTGTTCATTTATGTTTCGATTATGTTTTTTGATCGCGTCATTCTGGTCCCGCTTAAAAGATCAATGAACAATCTGCGTCTGCTATCGCTTGGACAGGAAAATTTTACGTACGAAACCAACAATACTTTCGAATTCAGATTGCTGAATGAATACCTGGAAAAAGCGGCGGGTAAAATGGCTGCTTTTCGCGAGCAGGTGCACGCTTTGCCCAATATGCTTACACGCTACAAAAAAGAGGCTAAGCAATATCAGGAATCGCTGGAGCGTGAGCTGGAAATCGTGTCGAACATCGGTATGTACCTTAGCGACCTGCGCAATGAAAAATCCGGCGATATGATCCTTGCCAACCTGAACAAGGAAATCATTGCCCGCTTCGGCTTTCCGGTCAGCCTGATGTTTAAGTTCGAATCGGGTCGGTTTATCTTCAGCGGGGGACACCTGAAAGGGATGACGATTTTAAACCGCAAGCTCAATTATAAGCTGAAAAGCTATGTGATTAACTACCATAATTATTTATTCAAGAATATGGTGGAGTCCAATCCCCTTGTTGTTGAAAACCTGCCCTTTGATGATATTTTGCAGGACCTCAATCTTTCCGGCCAGTATGCCGCGGTTCCGGTCAGTACATCCAATAAGATCTTTGGATTTCTCATGGTCGGAAAGCCGGGCGTGAACGTGGAAATTACCCATTCGGAACTGGAGAAGATGGTTTTGCTGACCAATACTGTGGCCCTGCATCTGGAAAACCTGGAAGTTGTTTCCAACCTGGAGCGCAATGTTAGCCAGCGCACCGCCGAACTGCGTATGACAAATGCTTTTCTGGAAGAAGCCAATGAAGAAAAAGACACCATGCTCAAAGTGATCTCCCACGACCTCAACGCACCGCTCAGAAACGTTATCGGACTGATTGATTCCATACAGCGCAAATACGATAAGATGGAAAGTGACCTGAATGAGAGATTGCAGCGCATCCGCAAAAACGTGGTAAACGAGCTGGAAATGATAGACAAAATACTGACCAGCCTGCGCTCCAGCGAAAAGAGTGCCGCGAATGAAAAAATCGATATGACGCGTTTGATCGATACGATCGTTGAAGAGCTTAGCTTTGAATTGAGGAATAAAAATATTACGGTGGATATAGAAGAAAACTTGCCGGATATAATGGCCATCGAAGCTTTCGTAAAACATATCTTTTTAAACCTTATCGATAACGCCAGCAAATATCTGCCTGAAGGACGCAAAAGCAATAAGATTGAGATTAGCCACAGAGTAGAAGAAAATTTTATTACATTTTTGATAGCTGATAACGGCAAAGGTATCCCCAGTGAGAGTCAGCAGACAATTTTTGATTACTATACCCGCGGTAAAAGTGAACAGGCGAGCGAGACAAGCGGCAAGGGCTTGGGGCTTGCTCTTGTAAAAAACATGATGGGCAAACTCGGCGGAGAAATATATTTTGATACTAAAATCAATAAAGGTACTGTATTTTACCTGCGCTTTCGTAAGGCCGAATCTGCATAAACCAGGTTAGGAATATATGCCGGATATAAAAGTTTTGATTGTAGAAGATGATGAAGATTTTGCGTTCCTGGAATCTGATATTTTAAAAGATGAACTTAAGTGCGAAGTGGATATTGCAGAATCTGTGGAAGCCTTGTCATCTCTCGATATTTCAGAATACAATGTAGTTTTGCTGGACTTCAACCTGCCTGATGGAAGCGGCTCTGAAGTGCTGGCTAAAATCCGTCAGGAGCACAACATCCCGGTTATTATCGTGACAGCTCAAAAGGATATGAAAATCGCGATTGAGACGCTGAAAGAGGGGGCCAACGACTTTCTGGAGAAATCGCCGCATATTATAAACATGTTGCCGCAGATAGTGCGCCGCGTCCATGAAAGGCATATAGAAGAAGAAACACTGGCCCGCAAAAAGGAGCAGCAGCAAGCGCTGTCAACGCGTGTGGAAACATTACGGCAGTTGTTGACAACCCTGGCTCATTATATAAATAATTCCACAACAACCATCTCCGGCTATGCTCAACTGGCGGAACAATTTCCGGGTGACGCGAATAAGATCAACCGTTTGATAAAAGTGAGCCTGAAAGAGACTCAGAAGATATCCTATGTTCTGGAGGAGCTTGAGAGCTTTGTAAAGAATATGGAAATAAAGACAACGAACTACGTGGATATACCCAACGCGATGTTTGCCATCGAAGAAAATATTGCCAAAAAAATGCGCAAGATAGAGGAACAAGAGTAAAATTATACAGGTTATAAATCCGATCTTGCAAAAATTGATGCTAAACACGAAAATTTTATTGTTTCGTTTTAAAATCTGATTTGCTCAAGTAACAAGACAATTTTAAATTAAAAGCTTTTTCAAGATAATTCCAAGCAGGAGGTACGCTATGTTTAAACGCGCTGTTTTAATGTTGATGATTATGTTTGCCTGGGCCCTCGCTCAGGATGCTGACGCAAAAAAGCCCGAGGCAGGTCAGGCCTATAACGAAGGCAATAACCTGGTGCGGAATAAAGATTTTAGCGGTGCAATAGAAAAATATAAGGCAGCCATCGCCGCGGATGACAATTTTCCGGAAGCAAATTATATGCTTGCCTATTGCTACAGCAAAACCGGCAGTTACGAAGATGCCGAAGCCGCCTACAAAAAGGCCATCCAGCTGGACAGCAAGTTTGAAAAAGCCTATATAGCCCTGGGTAAGCTTCAGGACAGTATGGGTAAGCAGTCGGATGCCATTAACACATACAGTGCCGTACTTGGTTTTAATCCCTCTTCGGCAAAAGCAAACTATGGTCTTGGTAAAGTTTATCTGGACCAGAAAAAATACACTCAGGCCATTAAGTATCTTAAGGGCGCGGTAGAAGCAGACCCGGATTACTCATTCGCCTGGAACCTGCTTGGATTGGCCTATGAGGCGGAACGCGATTTTCAGCAAGCGGTAAACGCATTTGGTAAGGCTGTTGATACCGAACGCCGCAGCACTGTTAAAGGAAGCTATTATTATCGGCTGGGTAAAGCGCTTGTAAGCGCCAAATCCTTTAACAAAGCCGAAGAAGCCCTTCAAAACGCGATAAACCTGACGCGCAAGAGCAGCATTAAGGCAGCCTCCAACTTCTATCTTGGAGAAGTATATAAAAACCAGGGACAAACCCAGAAAGCGATCAAGCATTTTTCGCTTGCTGCCAGTGACCGTAACTGGAAGCAGCCGGCAGAATATGAAATTGATATATTGAAAAACCCCGAAAAATACGCCTACTAAGGAGCAATGGTATAAAGATGATCATGGTAAAGGTTCGCCAGAATGAACCATTTGAAAAGATGATGCGCCGTTTTAAGCGCGAAACAGAAAAAGCCGGAATTCTTTCCGAGTTCCGCAAACACCAGAGATACGAAAAGCCGAGTGACGAACGTAAACGACGCATGAATCAGGCACGGCGCAGATCCGCACGCTTTGCCGGATAAAGCAGGTGTAAAAAATGTCTTTACACGAAAAACTGAATGCCGATATGAAAGCGGCGTTAAAGGCAGGGGAGAAGGACAAGCTCAACGTTTTGCGCACGACTCTCGCGCAGGTAAAGGATGAGCGCATTAAATTGCAGCGTGATCTTAAGGATGAGGATATAATTACGGTCTTGATGCGCGGCGTGAAGAGCCGTAAAGAGTCGCTTGAGATGTATAAGAACGCGGGCAGAAACGATCTTGCTGAAAAAGAGCAGTTCGAAATGGATGTACTGCAAAGCTATCTGCCCGAACAGATGAGTGATGAGGAAATAAAAAAGATCGTCTCCGGGATTATCGCGCAAAGCGGCGCTTCCGATATGAAGGACATCGGCAAGGTAATGGGGCCTGCCATGGGGCGCCTTAAAGGTAAGGCCGACGGAAAGAAAGTTCAGCAAATAGCGCGCGCCCTGCTTTCGGGCGAATAATGAATTATCTTGATGTATTTTTTCTAACCGTTATAGCAATCATTACAATACGCGGACTTTTCCGGGGGCTTATAACAGAGTTGATGGTTTTGGTAGCCCTGGTAATGGGCTTTATCACTGCCACACTGTTTCACGCCCAGCTGGAAGGGTACCTTGTAGCCAGTTTTGAATCTTTGCCGGCGGCGGCAGCTAAAGTAATAGCTTTCGTCGCCATTTTTATTGGGGTGAATGTATTCTTCCGTATTCTCGCCTCTGTTCTGAATAAGGTAGCCACGTTTACCTTCTTGCAGCCTGTTAATAAGGTGGCCGGTTCCGTATTCGCCTTTATAAAAACCGCCCTTTTTTTAAGCATTTTGATTATTGTTATTGAGTTTATTCCCGGTGGCACGACGGCGCTTAATGCCGTTGGCAGGGAAGAGAGCCGCATATATAAACCCGTCCGCGGTTTTGCGCCATTCATTTATGATACTTTTTTATCTTCCGGTGAGGATAGTTTTGAAAAGATAATGCCGGACCTGGACAGCGTATCCGCGGAAAAAGCAAGAGATCTGTTACCCAAATAGAATATTATGTTTAATTTTCATTTAGCTAAAGAAAACCTCGGATTTAATTCCGTTCTTCATCATATAGCCGAAAAAGCGGCATCTGAATTAGGGCGTGAGAGAATCTTCAGTCTTGAACCCTTTACAAAGGTGGATACGCTGCGCTTTGAGCTTGTACGCGTTGAACAGATGCTGCGAGCCCTCGATGTGGAGGTGCGCCTGCCACTAAAGTCTTTTTATGACATCCGCATTCTGTTAAACAAGATTGAACCCCAGGGCAGCTTCCTGGAAATAAAAGAGTGCCAACAGATGCAGGGTTTTCTTGAGGTCTGCTCTGACGTAAATGCCTATATAAAAGCCATTGGCGAAAAATACCCGGCGCTTAAGGAGCTTGTCCAGTCATTGGAACCGCATAACCGTATGCTGTCGCAACTGCAGTATACGATTGAGCCCTCGGGGCAGATTTTTGACAACGCCAGCAGCACGCTGAAAGCTATCCGCCGTAGCCTTAACCAGCTTCGCGAACAGGTGCATAAAAAGCTGGACCATGTCAGTACAAAATTTAAAGAACACTTGCAGGAGGATTTTATAACCCTGCGCGAGGGGCGGCTGGTTCTGCCCGTGCGCGAATTTTCGGTGAATAAGGTACCGGGCATTGTCCATGGCCAGTCCGGCAGTGGCGCCACTAAATACGTGGAACCGATGGCCGTGGTGGAGCTGAACAACCAGATAGCGGACCTGATGATTGAAGAGCGGCGTGAGATCATTAAAATACTCAAGCGTCTGGCCGATATGTTTCGCGAGGAGAAGCACAGCCTTATTCGTAACCTGCACATTCTTACCGAGCTGGACAGCCTTAACGCCCGCGCCGTCTACGCCCATGAGATCAAGGCAATTCTGCCGGAAATCGACGATGAATTGAAATGGGATATCCGCATGGCGCGGCACCCCTTGCTGCTAAAAAGGCTCGGCGAAAAAGTAACGGTCCCCCTAAACATAAAACTGGGAGACGATTTCCGCATGCTGATCATCAGCGGGCCAAACGCGGGCGGTAAGACGGTCGCTCTAAAAACCGTTGGCCTGTTGCAACTTATGCTGCAGTGCGCGATTCCTTTACCGGTTGAAGAGGGCTCGCGGTTTCCCGTATGCGAACAGGTTTTTGTGCAGATTGGTGATAAGCAGTCGCTTGAAAACGACCTGAGCACCTTTTCCTCGCACATCGAAGGGTTGAAAAACATCCTGGAAAATGTGGGTGAGCGGGCGCTTGTGCTGATCGACGAGATAGGCATCGGGACAGAACCTTCGAGCGGGGCGGCGTTGGCGATCGCCATACTGGAAAAGCTCAATCTTCCCGGCATCTGCACGCTTGTCTCCACGCACCAGAACCAGCTGAAGCTTTTTGCTTCGGAAAAGGAGATGGTGGAAAACGGCGCCATGCAGTATGACATCGATAAGCTGGAACCTTTGTTCATCCTGGAAACGGGTGTGCCGGGCAGCAGCTTTACATTCGATATTTGCGGACGTTTTGGGCTGGACCGGGAAATTATTGAACGCTCCCGGGAACTGGAAGGCCACACCAACCAGGAGATCGATCGCCTGCTGCGTGACATTACGCGTAAGAGCGCTTACTATCATGAAATGGTTGGTAAGATCAGCACCCGCCAGAGCGAGCTGGATTCACTGATAAAGCTCTATAACAGCCGTGTCTCCGAGATGAAAAAGAAAGAGCGCACCGCGGAGCGCGATGCCAAAGAAAAAGCCGCGGCAATCATCGAAAACGCCAACCGCAAAATCGAAAATACAATCCGCACAATAAAGGAAAGCCAGGCTGATAAAAATGCCGTGCGCAAGGCGCGCCGTGAACTGGCCGGCCATAAGCAGAGCTTGCAGGATAACGGCGAATCTGCCCGCAAGCCGGCGGCTACCGTCTCCATTGATGAAGTAAAAGAGGGGCAGCGTGTGCGTGCCGTAACTTTTAATATCATTGGAATTGTGAGTAAGGTTTTTAAAGGCAAAAACGAAGTTGAAATTGACCGCGACGGCATTAAGATTAGTGTCGACATGGATGACATTGAGATACTGGATGAACACGGCAAGGTGATCCGCGAAAAAGCGCCTTCAACGAGTGTGCATGTCCCAGCCAACGTGAGCAACGAACTGGACCTGCGCGGGCTGGAAAGCCACGAAGCCCTTGACGAACTGGACCGCTACCTGGATATGGCGCGCCACAGCGAGTGGAAGGAAGTGACCATCATCCACGGTAAGGGTACTGGGGCGTTGCGCAAAGCGGTGCACGGCTACCTGAAGAAAAACAAGCAGATCAAGGATTTCCGCTTGGGCGGCTACGGGGAGGGTGACACCGGCGTCACGGTAGTTGCCCTGAAGTGAATTGAGAATTGGGGAGCAAGCTGTCATCCCGGTTGGCGCTTAGCCACACCGGGATCTGTGTCGCTGCCGGGCCGGGATGACGGTTCGCGAAGTCTTGCACATTAGCACTTTAAAATACTAACATAACACCTTAACACACACTCGACCATGTCCAAAAAACTTTTTCTCATCGATGGCTCGGCGTTGTACTACCGCAGCTATTTTGCCTTTATCCGCAACCCTCTTATCAACTCCAAGGGCGAAAATACTTCGGCTACGTTTGGCTTTTTAAATACTATGCTCAAGCTGCTTGAAGACGAACATCCGGAGTATGTGGCGATCGTTTTTGATACCAGCGAACCAACCTTCCGTCACAAGATGTATGCCGATTACAAGGCCACCCGTGAAAAGATGCCCGATGAGATGCGCGCCCAATATCCGCGGCTGGTCAACACACTGAAAGCGCTCAATTTTCACCTTTTGGAACTGGATGGCTATGAGGCCGATGATATTATCGGGACGCTGGCCGTGCGCTTTGCCGATGATGATCTCAATGCCTATATCGTTTCCGGGGACAAGGATATGGCGCAGCTGGTAAATGGCAATGTCTATCTTTACGCCAGCGGCAAGTCGGGCAATCCCCCGGATATACTGGACGCCGAAAAGGTGAGTGAGAAATATGGTGTAAAACCATCGCAGATACGCGATTGGCTGGCGCTGATGGGCGACAGCTCCGACAACATCCCCGGCGTGCCCAAGGTGGGTCAGAAAACCGCGGCTAAGCTGCTTGAAGATTTTGAGTCGTTGGAAAAAATCTACGACAACATCGATGAGGTGAAGGGCAAGCTGCAGGAGAATCTGAAGGAAAACAAGGAGCAGGCCTTTGTCTCGCGTGAGCTGACCACTATAAAAACCGATGTGCCCATCGAGGTGAAGCTGGACGAGATCACCTTTGATGTATGGGATATGAAGGTGGCCGACAAGCTTTTGCGCGAGCTGGAATTCCGTTCGCTGTTTAACCGCATGCTGGCCCTCTCTGAAGATAAAGAGGCACCGGCTGATGATCTTCAAGATATTGAAAGCAGCGATAGCAAGTATGTTCTTGTTGAAGAGCGCGAGACGCTGCAAGATGTGGCCGGCAAGATCAAAAAAGCCGGCCGATTCGTTTATGATATCGAGACGGACACGCTGGATGAGATCAGCGCGGAACTGGCCGGGATAGCGCTGAGCTGGGAGGCGGGGAAGGCCTGCTACATCCCGCTGAATCATCCCGATATAAAACTGGACCAGGAGACGGTCTTTAAAATTCTGCAGCCGCTTTTTAAAAACAAAGACATCAAAAAGATTGGTCAGAACCTGAAGTATGACACGGCCATTTTGCGGCGCCAGGGCCTGGAAATAGACCATCTCTATTTTGACACCATGGTCGCCTCGTATGTGATTGATCCCTCCAACCGTCAGCACAACTTGGGGCACCTGGCCGAGAAGTACATGGCCTACCGCATGATACCGATTGAAGAGCTGATCGGCAGCGGACGCAATCAGAAAAAAATGACCGACATCCCTGCCGCCGACGTGCTGAACTATGCTGCCGAAGATGCCGACATCACGCTGCAGATTGCTGAAATCCTGGAAAAGAAAATCCAGGAAAACGGCCAGGATGACCTGATGTACAAGCTGGAAATGCCGCTGGTGGAAGTGCTGATGACCATGGAAACCCACGGCATCAAGGTGGATCTGGATCTGCTTGAAAAACTTTCCGCCGAGATGGGCGATGAGGCCGAACGGCTGCAGAAGGAAATCCACGAGATTGGCGGTGAGGAGTTCAATATAAGTTCGCCGCAGCAGTTGGGCACGATTTTGTTTGAGAAGCTGAAAATTCACGAGGACCTGGGGTTGCGCCGGCCCAAGCGCACGAAGAGCGGACAAATCAGCACCTCGGAGCAGATCCTGGAACGCTACTCGGAGCATCCGGCGATTGCCAAGATCCTGCATTTCCGCAAACTGACCAAACTGAAGAATACCTACATTGATGCTTTCCCAAACCTGCTGAATCCGAAAACAGAACGCATCCATACCAGCTTTAACCAGACCGTGGCCGCTACCGGACGGCTGAGCAGTGCCAATCCCAACCTGCAGAATATCCCCATCCGCACCGAGCTGGGCCGCGCTATCCGCAAAGCCTTTATCCCCTCGCGTGACGATTACGTCATCCTGAGCGCCGACTACTCGCAAGTGGAGTTGCGCATTATGGCCCACTTGTCGCGTGACGAAACGCTGATTGAGGGCTTTAAAAAAGGTGACAAAGACATCCACGCCATCACCGCGGCGCTGATTTTTGACATTGATATAGACGAGGTGACCGGCGACCACCGCCGCAAAGCCAAAGAGATCAACTTTGGCATTATGTACGGCATGAACAAGTGGGGACTGGCCAACCGCCTGCACATCACGCCCGATGAAGCGGAACTGTTTATCGCCAACTATTTTGCCACCTATCCCAACATCCAGCTTTTTATGCGCGGCGCGATTGAGATGGCCAAGGACAAAGGCTATGTGGAAACCATGCTGAGACGTCGCCGCTACCTGGGCGAAATCCACAGCCGCAACCGCAACATCCGTGAATTCGCCGAACGCACGGCCATCAACACGCCCATCCAGGGTTCCGCCGCCGACCTGATTAAAAAAGCGATGATCGATGTGCACGATTACATCCAAAAGGAAAAGGCGCGCGCGGCCATGCTGCTGCAGGTGCACGATGAGCTGGTATTCGAAGTACACAAAGACGAGATACACTCCTTCTCCGAAAAGGTACGCCATATTATGTCATCGGCGTTTGAGCTGCGCGTGCCGCTGGTGGTGGATTGCGGCTGGGGCGACAACTGGCTGGAAGCGCACGAGTAAGTGTGAGTGTGCTAATGTGTTAAGGTGTTAGAGTGTTAATGTGCCGAATACGTGTTCTAGTGTTCATGTAATCCTGATCATGCTCTTGATCTTGATCTTGATCCGAATAACGTGGAGAGGCAAAATCTTGCGTCTCAAAACCATAAAATGCCCTATGCCACACCCCTTAAGATTAATTAATACCTTCCTTCTTTTTTCTTTCCTCTTTTTATCCTGCTCGGAAAACACAACCGGGCCCGGGAAGGATATGCCCGACACCACCAGCCATGCCTTTACCTGGGAGTTTTACGAGTTTCCCACCGAACAATTCCGGCAGAACTATTTTTGGGATATTTTCGCGGTGTCGGATACGAACGTGTGGGCTGTTGGCCAAATTTACGTGGATGAAAAGGACAGCAGCGGGAATTTTGTAGCGCCATATAGCGCGGCACAATGGAACGGTGAAGAATGGAAATTAAAGCGCTTTACGTATCAACCAGGAAATGATGTCTTAAGTACTATCCGCGCAATCTGGCATTTTTCCGAAAACGATATATGGTTTGCATCATATAGCTTATTCCATTTTGATGGACGCACAACCAGATTGGTTCACCGACCCGAAAAAGGTGGGATATACCATCTTTGGGCAGTGGCAGAGAACGAGATCTATGGTGTTGGAAATGACGGCCTGATCATGCGTTATGATGGAAATAGCTGGACAAAAATGGAAAGCGGCACAACCATGGATTTCCAGGATATTTGGGGAACTGTAAATGAGGAAACCGGGCAAACGGAAGTATGGACAGTCGGATATGACCTATCAACAGATAGACATGGAATTATTCTTAAATATGACGGCAGCGCCTGGCAGACGGTGTTTGATGAAAATAATAACGTGTATAAACCTGACTGGGACCATACCATACCAACAGCTGTTTGGGGTTTAGGTGATAGTATTTATGTTTCTCTGTCAGGCGCAGAGGATTCAAATCTTATGCAACATTTGAGAGCGGATTTTTCAGAGTCATATCGCTTGATTCACAATGAAGACCAGGGCGCAATTCAGGCTATGCATGGCTTGGGGTTTAACGATTATTTTGCTGTAGGCCATAGTGATGTCATTCTTCATTATAACGGGAAATCTATAAAATCATTTTTTCCCCCAAGGCACGTAGATGGCTTTTATCATGGAGTTCAACAAAAAGGAAATAGTGTCTTCGTTGTTGGCAACAACCCTGGCAGCGATGCAGCAATTGTTTTAATAGGAGAGAAATAAAGATAAAAGAAAGTAAATGTAAATGAAATGAAAAAGCTAACCATAATTTTTACTATCGCATTCACGTAGGTAAGTTACAGAAACACCTTACGGAGATTTCTCCCATCCGTCCAAGATGACAAATAATTCGCCACGAGATTAAACGCCAAAAAACGTGGAGACGCAAAATCTTGCGTCTCAAAACCATAAAATGCCCTATGCCATACACCTTGAGATTAATTAAAACATTCCTTCTTTTTTTATCCCTATTGTTATCCTGCTCGGAAAACACAACCGGACCCGGCAATAACACGCCCGATACCACCAGCCATGATTTTAGCTGGGAGACCTTTGAGTTTGGCGGGCAAAATGGCAGCAGTATTTTATATGATGTGGCCATTATTAACGAAAATGACATCTGGGCCGTTGGAGAGATATACACCGAAGACACGTACACCCGCGACAGCCTGGGCAACCTGATACAACCCTACAACGCCGTACACTGGGATGGGGAAGAGTGGGAGCTGAAACGAATAAACTTTTTGACGTTTTGTAATCAAAGTGGCACGGGTATTTATCCCGCAAAAGCCGTCTTTGCCTTTAGTACAGATGAAATGTATTTCACGTCAGGATCACAGATAACGAGATGGGATGGTGAAAAACAAGGCGAAATTGAGTGCATTCCTGTATCTGTGAACAAGTTGTGGGGCAATTCTCCTAATAATCTTTACGCTGTTGGTGTAAATGGTCAAATTGCCCATTACGATGGCCAGGGGTGGACGAAGCTGGAGAGCGGGACGGATATTTCTCTAACTGATGTCTGGGGAAGCCCGGACGGTATGGTGATATGGGCATGTGGCTTTGACGACCTGCAGGGTTCTATTCTACTTCGAAAACGAGATGCACAATTCGAAACGGTGGCCATCGTTGATGATCCCGCTGGACCCCATCCCCATAACCTGATTTCTTATGTCTTTGAATCCGTTTGGACTGATAATCCGGACTCCGTTTACATCGGTTCTACCGGCAGGGTTTACCACACACCTGTTGATTATGATACTTATGCCCTGGAAAATATTTGGTTTGATTATTCTCAAAACGGATTGCCTAATTTTACCAAAGCGATTAGGGGCAACAATCCACATGATATTTTTATTGCAGGCTTCCAAAACTTCATCAGGCATTATAATGGAAATACATGGCGGGCATATCCTGAGATTATGAGTGCAACAGGCTATTGGTTTTCGCTTTCAGTAAAAGGAGATGTTGTTGCAGCGGCTGGCAAAAACTCAAAACAACAAGCATATATTGCGGTTGGGCGAAGATTTTTTCCATTCGTACAAGATGATAATTAATTCTAGAACAGTTAATTGGGGCGCATAAGAATATTCGCCACAAAAAAAACCCAAAAAAATGTATACACGCAGAATTTTGTGTCTCAAAACCATAAAATGCCCTATGCCATACACCTTAAGATTAATTAAAACATTCCTTCTTTTTTTATCCCTATTGTTATCCTGTTCGGAAAACACAACCGGACCTGGGAAGAATACGCCGGATACCACCAGCCATGATTTTAGCTGGGAGACCTTTGAGTTTGGCGGGCAAAATGGCAGCAGTATTTTATATGATGTGGCCATTATTAATGAAAACGACATCTGGGCCGTGGGAGAGATCTATACCGAAGACACCTACACCCGCGACAGCCTGGGCAACCTGATAAAACCCTACAACGCCGTGCACTGGGACGGGGAAGAGTGGGAGTTGAAACGGATTCCCTTTGTTGGGGCATGCAGTGCTGTCGAATATCCTCCAATTAAAGCATTGTGGGCCTTTTCAGCAAATAATATCCTATTTACAAATGGTGGTGCAATTGTAAAATACGATGGCAACACTGCTTCACTTGATTGTGGAATGAATAGTCTATTAACCGGCGCTATGAATAAGATATTTGCTAAGGATCAGTCAAACATTTACGCGGTGGGGGGATCAGGCACCATCGTCCACTACGACGGCCAGGGGTGGACGAAGCTGGAGAGCGGGACGGATATTGATCTAACTGATGTCTGGGGAAGCCCGGATGGTTCGGTGATGTGGGCATGCGGCTTTGACGACCTGAAGGGGTCCGTACTACTTAGAAAGCGAGATACACAATTCGAAACGGTGGCCATCGTTGATGATCCCGCTGGACCCCATCCACATAACCTGATTTCTTACGTCTTTGAGTCAGTTTGGACCGATAATCCGGATTCGGTTTACATCGGTTCTACCGGCAGGGTTTACCACACACCTGTTGATTATGATACTTATGCCCTGGAAAATATTTGGTTTGATTATTCTCAAAACGGATTGCCTAATTTTACCAAAGCGATTAGGGGCAACAATCCACATGATATTTTTATTGCAGGCTTCCAAAACTTCATCAGGCATTATAATGGAAATACATGGCGGGCATATCCTGAGATTATGAGTGCAACAGGCTATTGGTATTCGCTTTCCGTAAAAGGAGATGTTGTTGCAGCGGCTGGCAAAAACTCAAACCAGCAAGCATATATTGCGGTTGGCCGGAGATCTCCTCCATCCGTGCAAGATGCCAATTAGTGCGAGACGCAACGCTCCTTCGCACACTAACACTTTAACACCTTAATACTCCGGCACATACTCAAGCTGCTGCAAAACCTCGTCGGCGTTCTGGTAGCGGTCGTTTTTATTTTTCTCCAGGCATTTCATGGCGATGGCGCAGAGGGTCGGGTCGGCGTTTTTGTTGAATGTGCGCGGGTCCTCCGGGGTTTTGTTGAAAATGGCAAAAATCAGCGCCATTTCATTCTCCTCTTCAAAAGGCATGCGGCGGGTCAGCATTTCGTAGAGCAGTGCGCCGAACGAAAAAATATCGGCCCGTTCGTCAATATCGGAATCGGTGATCTGCTCCGGGGCGATGTAGCCCAGCGTGCCCAGAACGCTGCCCATCGTCGTCATCGTGGTAATAAGCGTTGATTTGCTCAGGCCGAAATCGAGGATCTTTACCTGTCCCGCTTCATTGATCATGATATTGTTGTTTTTGAGGTCGCGGTGAATCACGCCCTGCCCGTGGATGTAGCGCATGGCATCCAGCACCTGGCGGCTGATCTTTACAACCAGCGCGTTATCCAGCGGCCCCTCTTCCAGGATATATTTCTTCAGATCGCGCCCTTCAAAATACTCCATAGCAAGGAAAATGGTATCGGCCGTTTCGCCCAGCTCGTAAAAGGGCACGATGTTGGGATGGTCCAGGCTGGTTAAAATACGGCTTTCGTTGGCCAGACGTTTTTTGTGGTGCAGATCGTCGCACAGCTCGGGATGCAGCAGTTTCAGCGCCACCAGCTTGTCATCGTCGTGCAGGTCCTGCGCCAGGTACACCGTGCCCATGCCGCCTTTGCCCAGCTCGTGCTTCAGCTTGTAGTGCGAAACAATCCTCGTCTTGGCGGACATGATGATCACATTGAGATTGTCTTTAAGCCACAGCACGCCGCGTGTGAAAAAATAGGCGGCTGCGATGTAGAAGAAGAACATCCACCAGCGCAGATAAATCGGCGGGCTTACCGCAAAAGAGTAGCTGAGAACCGGCGTGGTAAAGGTATTATCGTAATTACGGATTTTCGCCTGCAGGGTATAGGTTTCGTCAAAAAAAACGGCCAGCAGGTTGGTGTAGCGCACGTCGTTTGTGGGCAGCTCGACCCATTCGTCGTCGAACCCCTGCAGCTTGCACAAAATCCGCGGTTTGTAATCATCTATAAACCAGGGGAAGGAGAAGCCGGCGCGCAGCGTGTTTTTGCCCCAGATATTTTCGTCGTAGGAAAAAGTCTCCATCTGCGGCGCGGGCGGATTGAGCGAAAGCGTATCTTTTTGCGGGTCATACAGGTCCAGGCCGCCATCGGTGCCGTGGTACAAAATCCCGCTCGGATCGATTTGCAGGCTCTCCAGCCACGGCGCCACCGAGGCAATAAACCCGGTTTGATGGCTCAGTTTTTTAAGGATTGCGCCGCTGCTTTTGGAAATTTTGTAGACACCGCCGCCGCATCCCGCCCACAACACGGAGTCCCCCTCATTTGCAGCCAGGTTGACAAGCTCTTCATCCATTTTTTGCTGCCACAGTAAAACGCCCTCCGGCGTATAGGCGGCCAAAATATTTTCCATGACGATAAACAGCCTGTCGTCGGAAAAGAGTACTTCCTGATTTTGCCTGTTGTTCTGCAACAGCGAGTCCGGCGCGAAAGGCTCAAAGAAATACTCGATGATTTCACGACCCTCGCGTCCAGCCGGTTTTAGCTTGTTCAGGGCATCCACGGTTACCGGCTGCTTCGATTTGAAAAGGCCCTCTCCGCCGGTGGCCACGTATACATACCCGGCATCATCCATCGTTAAAGAATACATGATGATGGCCGGCAAACCCGCCGCCTGGCTGAAGTAAAACCATTTATCATCCACATAGGCGTAAACGGATTTGTAGCTGTTGCCCCAGATGGATTGCACCGTTTGGGCGGAGTCGGCGTGTTGCCGCATGGGCAGGGCTGTCAGCAGGCCGGTAATACCCAGCGGGTAGGAAGAAAGCGCAAACGATTTTCCGTGGAGATTAAGAGTGCTCGTGGTCCGTTCACCAAAGGCGGTGGGCCGGTTGGCGTAATCGCTCAGCACGTTGATGCCACTGTAGTTGGCAATCCAGACGCGCCCGCGGGCGTCGGCAATAACGTCATAGCTCCAGTTATGCATCAGGCCGTCGTCCGTTGTAAGCTGCCGGCCGCTTTCACCGTTGTAGCAGTTGATGCCGGTGGTGCTGGCGGTCCACAACCAGCCGCTGGGCGCTTCGGCTTCGGGCAATGGCGCCCAGACATTGGGTTCGGTGACGTAGGGCAGGCCGACGTAGCTTTTGTAAGCCTCAAAATTGGGTTTTAGCTTACTGATGCCGTCGCTGAGCCCGATAAAGATGCTGTTGTCGGTGGTGCGCAACAGGCGATAGGCGTTGTCTTCCAGCAGGCCGTTTTGCTGAGAAAAGTGAAATTTCCGCCGTGAGTCGGAAAGGTCGTATACGAAAACACCGCTGCCAAAGGCCGCCGCCCACAGCTCGTTTTCGCGCAGGTTCTTCAAATCGTAGATGACATCTTTGCCTGTTTCCGCGAAAAGCGTGATGGGTGTTTGCGCGTTGCCCGGGTCGCATTTGTAAATATTGCCGGTGCCGCCGCCAAGAAAAAGTGTGCTCTGCCAGAGAAGCTGGGTACTTATGACTAGGTTGGTGTCAATGAGCAGGTTGAAGTCCGCGCCCTGGCGTTCAAACAAAAAGTAACGGCTGTCCGTGCCCACACCGAGGAGTGATTCGTTTACAAAAAGCGAGATAACCGGGTATTCCGAAAAATTGACGCCGGTCAGGCTTTGCAGCGTGTCGGAAAAAGATGTTTTGCCCGGACCGACCGAATTGCGCACGATGCCGTGGGCCGTGGTTCCTGTCCATAGGGTGTCGGCGTGCAGTTTAAACGCCTGCTGACCCACCTGGCTGATCGAGCCCTGGAACAGGCGTCTGTTTTTATATTGCGTGGCAAATTTAAGATTGGAAATATTGTCGTAGGCGGTAAGCGGGCGCCTGCTGCAAAAAACACCGGAGTCGGTTAAGAGCCAGATTCGTTGGTATTGATCAATATGCAGGGCCAGGCTTGTGGCCGGGGAGATGCCGGCATCTTTACCGAAACTCATAAAGGTAATGCCGTTGTAGCGCGATACCCCGACACTGTACGTGGCCATCCACAGGTTGCCGAGGCTGTCCTGGGCCATGTCCTGGATGCCGCCGCCCGGTGCCGGTTTGATTTCGCTTGTCGTTTCGTAATGGAAAAAGGGATAGCGCTGCGCTAGCAGGTGTGCGCATAATAAGAGCGAAATAAGAATGAATTGTATGTTTTTGTGCTTCATCTGCAGGAAGAGTTTAAATACGCGTCTGGCAATGTCCGGCCTAAAGTAGCCATAAAATAGTCAATTTTTTAGAATACATGAAACAGTAGGCGCATAAAAAGGGTAGGTGGGTTTTCCCGGGCATCGTCTCAAAGCGCCTGTACCGGTGAAATGGGTTTTGTTGTCGTAGGACTTGGGACGCATCTATGATGCTTGCGGAGGGGTCTGGTGATGGCTACATGCTATGACATATCGCATCTAGCGATGCTTGTTTTTGGGATAAATCCAGATTTAATGTTTTGCATGAGTCCAATCCCGTTATATCGTCGTATCTGACATTGGTACAGGCCAAACGGGCCGTACCGTCATAGCAAAACATGACACCGCTACCCCGGCGTAGTCCCATCGGGACGGGCCTACGGGCGCAAGGTGATGCCGTGTCGGTTTTGCGCGTATTGTAAGGACACATCTATGATGCTTGCGGAGGGGTCTGGTATGGCTACGTGCTATGACATATCGTATCTGGCGATGCTTGTTTTTGGGCGTAATTGGTATTTTGGATATCTGCGGATTTGTCTATCCAAAGTTGCGAACCAATAACCCAGGCCCAGCGGGCCGCCCCGTCATAGCAAAACGATACCCAACCACCGCCGTGGCAGTCCCATCGGGACGCAACTGTGGGTATGTACCAACGATTTAATCGCCTTAATCCATTCTTTTGAAATCAAAACCCAAATATTTCAATCCGCTGGCCGTGCCATTCTCAAATTGAAACGCGATCACCTGGCCGCCACCCATCAGCTCCACCCGCAACTGGTTTTCGCCGGCATCATACACTTCAACCGGACTCCACATTTTGCCCATGGTTACTTCCAGCTTGCCATTTTTAAGAACCCACTGCATCTCGCCAATCACGTCGTTTGCGAAGGTGCCTGTGTAGGCTTCAAGCGGGTGGGGCAGTTGCTGCGGACGCGCGGCGCGCTTTGTTAGTTCCTCTACCAGCTTTTGCTGCACCTTCTCCTTCGTCTCCTTTAAGTCCTGCAATTTCGCCGCGTATTTCTCTTCCAGCCCCTCTTTTTCCAACAGGCTGTCATAAATATACATGGCAATAAAATCGGCCAGGTAAGAGCCCAGGTAGTCGTTATTACACAGCACGACGACACCCAGCTTGTGCTGCGGCATAAAACTCATGTGTGAACGAAATCCGCTAAAGCTGCCAAAACGGTGGATCAATGTATCGCTCTCATACGTTCCCAGGTCCCAGCCCAGGCCCCAGCCAAAACGGTGAAATTCGCTGAACATGCGGTCCTGTTTGGCATTTTGCCGGTGCGTGGCACGTACCACTTCAGCCGGAAAAACGCGCTTCCCGTCAATAAACCCTTCGTTGATATGCAAACGTAACCAGCGGGCCAAATCGGCGGCACTGCTGACGTGGCCTCCCGCGGCATGCATGTTTTCATCGCCTTTAGCAAAATAGGCCGCGCTGAATCCGGCGGTATCCGTGGCATAAGGCAGGGCCAGCAAATCCGGGTTTACACGCGACATCCAGGCAGAGGTGTGTTCCATATCCAGCGGGTCAAACAGCAACTCCTGTTGCAGCTTTTTCCACGATGTACCCGTGGCCGCTTCCATCGCCAGCCCGGCCAGGTTGTAGCCGATGTTGCCGTAATTGTAGGCGCGTCCCGATTTTGCCGGCGGGTGGTAGCCCATCAATTCCAAAAGCAGTTGATTGCTAAAGTCGCCGCTAAAGGCCGTGCGAAAAACCACCGGCCCCATATTGCCGATGCCGTGGGTATGGGTCAACAGATCGCGGATGGTGATCGAATCGTGGTTCAGCTCCGGGTGCAATTTCAGGTCGGGCAGGTAACGGATTACTGATGCATCCAGGTCAAAACGTCCCTGCTGCGCCAGCAGAGCAGCGGTAAAGGCGGTAAAAGATTTTGTGCTGGAGGCGATGTAAAACATGGTTTCATTGGTCACCGGCCTTTTTTTCTCCACATCAGCGTAGCCAAAGCTGCGCAGGTAGATTGTTTCCTCACCGCTCACCACGGCAACGGCCATCCCCGGCGACATGTCCAGGTCGTGAAAAGACTTTTCGACGAAAGTTTCAAACTTTTCTGCGCCGAAGAGCAGGGCGGGGAGCAGAAGCGGAAAAAGATACAATAGGGCCAAGTTACGATTGAAGCGAAACATGATGCCTCCAATTTTTTGCGGTTTTTATATATGACAGTGCTGGAGGCAAAAAGGTTTAGAGTGGATTGCTGAATTATTGAATCTATGAAATCTTGAATTTATGCATTCAGCTAAAAACGGGACAGGGCTAAGGACATGCCGGTCCGTTGCCATACGGATCCCCCACGCCCACACGGAAATAACGATAACCGTTTAGAAAAGTTTTGCCATCGCGCATTTCCAATGTGTATTCCTTAACCTGGCCGTTGTGAAAGGTGAGCTTTAGCACCGGGTTGCCGGCCGCGTCCGATGTCACTTCCCATGTGCCCGCACCCTGACCTTTGTCACCGGAATAGCCGAAGCCGCCCGGCACATCAAAGCTCATCGTGGAGCTGCTGTTAAATTTAAAATAACCCTGCGAGCACAGGTCAATCTCTTCTTTATCGCTGTAGCCGCCGTAGGAATCGTAACTGCTACTGTTGTACGTGTTCATGTAGGTGAGCCGGGTATCGGCCAGCAGGCTTTTCCAGTCGTTGGCCGCTTCCGATTGTTTGGGCTGATAAAAACGCACGCTTTTGGCGACGCTCAGGGCCAGTTCGCGGTAGCGCGGACCGTATTGCTGCGCCGATGTGGCCGACAGAATGGTAAGGCCGGCTCCATGCGGATTTATCAGTCCGATGACGTAAGCCTTTGCCCGCTCATATTGGATAGTGCCGCTAAATTCGGCGCCGATGCCAGCCGGTCCGATCGTTTCATACTCCCCGCTGCGGGTCAGGGCAACATCTTCATCATAAAGACCCTGGTCCGCTTCCTGTTTCAGTTGATCAATGGAACTGGCCTGGTGCTGCATCAGCAGGATAAAGCCCGCTTCCGTGTTGGAACCCAGCAGAACACCGCCTTCAGTTTCCTGGCCTTGCCAGCCGGAGGGTATCGTGAAGGAAACACCGGCATATTCAAAATCCACGGTACCGGTAAGTTGCGCTTTTAGCGAAGCTGCGGCAAGCATGATAAAAAGAGATGATAAATAAAAAAGTCGAATCATTATTAGGTGCCTCAATAAAAGATAGTCTATCCATATTAAAGCCTAAATCGGGTCGCAGCGACGCTGCTTGAGCATAGTTTGGGGCATTCAGTTTGCTATGACATGTCGCATCTCCGATGCTCGTTTAAAAGACGTTTTGCAGACCAGGTTTGGAATTGCATTTTGTCAGTCTAACGGCAACCGCCTAAAAGCCCAGGCCCACGGGCCGCCCCGTCATAGCAAAACGATACTCCACCACCGCAGGCAGTCCCATCGGGACGGCCCGTTTGCCACGATCCCGCTACTTTTTTGGCGGATAGGCCCGTTTCATATAATCCACTGATTCCGTAATAAGCTCACGCAGCACATCGCGGTCCACATCTTCAAGTTTTTTGATATACAGGCACGATTTGCCGGTTTTGTATGTGCCCAACTTAGCCATCAATTCATCAAAGCGACTAAAACCGGCCATGATGTATAAGGTAAGCGCTGTTTTGCGTGGCGAAAAACCGGTCACAAACCAATCGCCCTCGCGCCCACTTTCGTATTTGTAATGATAGCTGCCAAAACCGACAATGCTGCCGCCCCACATTTTAGGTTCTTCCCCGGTGATATCCCGCATCAATCGCAGCACTTCAAAACTATCCTCACGCCGCTTTTCGTCATCAACACCGTTCAGGAATTTTTTAACGTCGCCCCTGTTGGGCTTTGTTTTAAGCTCCGCCATATGCTCCCGCTTTATTAATATGGGTTTTCTTTCTCTTCATCCATGCCTTCCAGTCCCACCATGTCGATGAGCTGTTTGTAGGTAATAGGTACGATATTTTTTTCTTCGAGCAGCCTGCGAAAAGCCGGATCCATGATGCTTTGCAATTCCTGGTAGCGGTGCACGCTCATTTGCTTGAGGCCAAATGCGTTCAGGTCCAGTAGCGCCTGCATCTCCGGGGTGTCCAGGCCCACATGTACCACCTGCAGGTTAAGGCCCGGTTTAAGGCGGCTCACCACGGCCAGGAGACTGTCTGTCTTATCCCCAAGCCCGGCGTGGTAGGTCACGTTGGAGTAAGTCTCGCCAAAATAGCCGGACATCCCCAGCCCGTATTCGTGTGCCAGGCTTTTAACCAGTTCGCGCAATTCCGGCGTCTGCACGGCCGCGCCCATGTGGTAATCGATATAGTCGATTCGGATGCCGCTATTGACAGCACGTTCGATCTGGGCGCGCAATTCTTTTTCGATCTCATCCATTTTGGGATTGTTGGCGAACAGTTTGGAACGTGATGGGAAAAAATAGCCGTTGCTGTCCACAAGCGAGGGCACCGCCTCGCGGCCCGTCACCGGTCCCCAGCGGTAATTTTTCCACTCGGCGTTTAGCATAAGATGGATGCCCACGCCCGTTTCGGGATGCTTTTTCAAAATATCCACCGCCTCCTGGTACCAGGGGCAGGCAAACATCACCGATGTGGAAATCGGCAAGCCGGATTCAATCACTTCGGCTATGGCCAGGTTAACAGAATGGCACATACCCAAATCATCCAGCCGCAGCAAGATGTAAGTTTTTTGATCTTCCCCGGCATCGAAGGCAAAAGCGGGGACAAGCAGGGATATTACAATCAGCAGTGAAAGCAATCTTCTTTTCATCGGTTTATCCTGTTAAAATTTAGCGGCTATGCAACAGTCTCATTTTCTTTTGGCGATTGTTTTCATCCAGCGAGAAACTGCCGCTGCCAAACACGAAGTATATCAGCAAAATGGCCAGAACCAGGGCCGAAAGTTCCAGTGATTGTCCCACGGTCATTAAACCCTGTTGCAGGTGGATAAAGAAAACAGCTCCAACCAGAATAGGAATCTGTATCAGCGCGGCGAGACGTGTGAGAAAACCCAGCGCCAGCAACAGGCCGCCCACCATATGCCCGCCGATAACATAAGCATACCACCAATAGACATCCTGGGCACCGCTCAGCCGGGTAATGGCCGAAGGATCGGCCAGCATCAAAACAGCACGCGAAAAAAGAGCGATCCCGATATAGATACGCAAAGTGGCGTAACCCAGATCGGTTTGGCTATTCAGTTTATTTAATATTTCTTCAAAGGAACTCATAATCCCCCCTGTTAAATCTTTGGTGAGAAAGGCAGATGTTGCGTAAAAGTACGCTAAAATAAAAAAGAGTCAATATCCTTCTCCAACTCCTCAATACAATTTCGTTTTGGCATTTTACTTGCCATAGTACTTTGGTTAGAGACAAAAAGGCCAAAATCGGCCTGATCCGTTATCAAAATGATAAAATTATAATCAAAATAATAAGCCGGGGGGGCAGGTATCCAGATGAGACGGCATACACTATTTAGCGTCGCGCTTTTGGCGGCTTTTTTTGCAGACACGGTTTTAGGGCAGGAAACAGCCATCCGGCTGAATCAAATCGGTTTTTATCCGCATGCCCAGAAAAGGGCGGTTGTTGTTAGTAGTCCGGATGATGCGTTTTTTATAACCGACGCCACTCAGACCGATACGCTATACAGCGGAACGCTGCAGCAGGAACAGACCTGGGCGCCTTCCGGTGAAAACGTGCGGCTGGCTGATTTCAGCGCGCTGCAGAATGAAGGTTCATACAAATTGGTCGTACCGGGACTTGGGGCGTCGTACACCTTCGAGATCATTGATTCCGTTCACCACGACCTGGCGGTGGGAGCCCTGAAAGGATTTTACTTTCAAAGGGCCTCCACGGCACTGCCCTTTGATAACGCGGGATTTTGGTTTCGCAATGCCGGCCACCCCGATACGGAAGTGGAGGTACATCCCTCCGCGGCAACAACGCAAAGGCCGGCGGGCACGATTGTTTCCGCGCCAAAGGGCTGGTATGATGCCGGCGACTTCAACAAATATATTGTCAATTCCGGCATTTCCACCTACACCATCCTGGCTGCTTACGAACATTTCCCGCACTATTATGCCGCTTTAAAGACAAACATCCCCGAAAGCGAAAATGATATTCCGGATGTTCTTGACGAGGCGTTATGGAATCTGCGCTGGATGCTGAAGATGCAGGATCCCTACGATGGCGGCGTCTATCATAAGCTGACCCACGCCAATTTCAGCGGCACGGTTATGCCCCATGAGGCCACAGCCAAACGTTACATCGTTCAAAAAAGTACGGGAGCCGCGCTCGATTTTGCCGCGGTCATGGCGCAATCGGCGCGCGTTTTTGCAGAATTTGAAACCGCGTTTCCCGGCTTTGCCGACTCTTGCCTGAAAGCCTCGTTGAGCGCGTGGAATTGGGCGCGGAAAAACCCGGCGGTTTACTACGATCAAAACAGTCTTAACAGTCAATACGATCCGGACATAAATACAGGTGCTTATAGCGACGGCAATGTGACCGACGAATTTGCCTGGGCCGCTGCCGAATTAAGCGCAACTACGGGCGCCGACAGCTTTCTGGCCGCTCATGACCCGCTGGACGGTTCCGCGGGCGTTCCCGCATGGCCCAATGTCAAATCACTTGGACTTGTGACCTTGAACCATTTCCGTGGGGCGCTGGCGTCCAGCGTAGATACGTCCGCGGTGCGTTCAAAAATACTGGACCTGGCCAACACATTGAGAAGTGACGGGCAAAGCTCGGCCTACGCCGTGCCGATGGGCGGATCGGAGAATCAATTTGTCTGGGGCAGCAATTCAGTAGCCGCTAATCAGGGTTTTATGCTTGTTCAGGCTTTTTTGGTTACGGGCGATTCCAGCTATCTGCAGGCGGCGATGGATAATTTGGATTACCTGCTGGGCCGCAATGGAACAGGTTATTGCTTTGTGACGGGTTTCGGCGATAAACCGCCGTTGCATGTCCACCACCGCCAGTCGGAAGCGGACATCATTCCCGATCCCGTGCCCGGTTTGCTGGCGGGCGGTCCCAATCCCGGCCGGCAGGATGGCTGCTCCGGCTATATCGGAGAGGAACCGGCACGTTCTTACGTAGACAGCTATTGCAGCTATGCCTCCAATGAGATCGCCATTAACTGGAATGCGCCGCTGGTCTATTTGTCCGGCGCCATAGAGGCTCTGAACGCGGGAAGAAAAATTCCTACAGGACTTAAGGGCGATTTTAAGGGTAGCAACACGCCACGGAGGCTAAAGTTAATGGGAGCCTTTCCCAACCCCTTTAATCCTTCCACCACGTTAAGGTATGAGTTGCTTAAGGCGGGGACAGTATCTATTGATATTTTTGACATTGCCGGTCAGCGTGTTGCCCGTTTATGGGATGGCTTTGCCGGCGTCGGAGAGCACAGCATACGGTGGAATGCGTTGGATGCCGCCGGGAACAACCTCCCTTCCGGCGTCTATTTTGTTAGCGTTCAGTCCGGAGCACAACGTCTGAGCAGCAAGATCTTGCTGTTACGCTAGCGCAGCATACTTGTAAATTTAATTTTGATTTGGGGCGTTTTTAATCTATAATCGGCCATTCCAAATCACATAGGGGGCCGTAATGGAAGAGAACCGTCTTTCGCGTGGCTTTATTATCACGCAGATATTCTCCGGTGCCGGTATGGGCCTTTTACTTGGCATAATCGTTGGCATATCCGTTTCTCCCACCGTTAAAGTTGTTTTGGGCGCGCTTGCTGCATTGCTGGCCGCTTTTCTTGGTTTGCAAGATTCACGTAAGCCATCCGACAAATCTCCCATCGATGCCTCTAAAAGCATTCTTACCGGTTTGCGTGCAGGCAGCTTTGGCTTTTTCTGCGTCTGCGGTATTTTGGCCGGAATATTTCTGCGTGCCAACGGCGCCCTTAGTCAAAGCATTGAAAGCCAGATTGCCGACTGGGTTGATGCAGGTTATGAACCGGCTTACGCACGGCAGCTTGTGGTCTACAAAAATATGGCCATAAAACCCAACTGGGAGGCCGTGGAGATGAATGAAATCCAGCGCAGCACCCTCTCTACTTCCTTTTCCGATGAGACCAGCGGCATCTGTGATAAGATCAGGCTTTCCACCAACGATAATAACGTTGAGTATACTCTTTACGCCTACGAAGAGGCAGGCGCCACGCTCAAAGAGCTTGCCGCCCGCATAAAAGAGATTAAAGATCCCGAGACGCAAAAATCCATTTTAAGCGCTGTAGAGGAGGTTGTATGTCAGCTCGAAACCAAAACGCAATAGCGTTTATAACCGGCCTTGTTCTGCTGTGCGCGTTAGTATGGGCACCGCTTGTCGCCCAAGACATCCCCGACGCAGTGGTTAAAGTATTCGCGGAACGCGATGGCAAAACAGCGGCTTCCACCGGTTTTGTATGGCAAAGCCCCAAAGGGGAGCGTTACATTGTGACCACCCTGCACAGTGTCATCGGCTCTGACAATATCTATTTTGACGTGGCAATTAAAAAGCTGAATGTCGTAAAAATCGACCGCGAATCGGACCTGGCTTTGTTGCAACCCAAAGATAAAAACCGCTTTAACCTCAAAGACAAACCGGCGCTGAGCCTGGCGCCGCCCGAACCGCAGAAAGACCGCACCTACACTATTTACGGTTTTCCGGCCGGTGTGAAACTGCCCCAGGGCGATGGTCTGCGCTTTTCCAACGCCAGGCACATGGTGGCCATGAAAGACTACCTGCCCAATGATGTTTTAAGCGGCGTAACCCAGCGCGGCTTTCCCGAGGCGACCTTTAAGGTACTGCGAGTCAGCTCCGGTATTACGCCGGGCCACTCCGGGGCGCCAATAGTAGATCCCACGACTAACGCGGTTATCGGTATAGGCAGTGGCGGACTCAGTTTTCGCGGCTATGAGCGGGTAAACTGGGCGGTGCCTGCGCAGCTTTACCTGCCAAAGCTGGAAACCAGCGGGGAAGGGCCCGAAGCGCTGAAAAAGCTGAAACCCCCAAAAGATGAAGCTTTTCATTTTAGTGCCACGTCGGAAGAACCGGCTATGGCCAGAACTGAGAAAAATACTTTCTATGGCACTTATACAATCCCCCTTTCGGAAATATATCTGGCCCTGGATGATGATTTGCGGTTGATGATTGATGACCTTTCCAAAGAGTTTAATTACGATTTTAAAAACGAAGTGCTGGATATTTACAGTGATGTGAGCACGGGGGCGAGTATTGCCGTGCCAACGGGCGTGCTCCTAAAAACCGATGGAGAAAGGTTTATGGCGGAAGCCGCCAACGGGCGTTTGCTGATGATGGTGCAAATAAGTGAAACAGGCTCCTTTGAAGAGTCCCAAAGCCTGATGTATGAGTTTGATGACTACGTGATGAGCCAGGCCGATTGGGAGAGCGAGCTACCGCCGGAAGAAGAAAAGGAATTCGAAGAAGAGGGTTGGTGGGAGAAAACGCGTTTTATGACTGCCTGGGCCTACGATGCCGGAACCGATGAAGACTTTGCCTTGCACTGGCTTTCCGCGGACTATTCGATCGAATATGAGCCGGGTTTTGCCGATTTTCTGGGTGTAGCTGTAATGCTTTTTGATGTACCTGAAGTAGGCAATCAGGAGGAAATCTTATACCAGACCATGTCTATTTGCACGCAACTGTCGGGCTTCGCCATGGATTAAAACGGTTTTTGCGGAAGCGACGTTTTATTCAAAGTCGCCGATAAATTCAACCTCAGGCTGTAGCTCAATGCCAAGTTTTTCACGTGATGCGTCCTGAATACGCTTGTAAAGGTAGTAGACATCTGTGGCGCTGGCCTTGCCTTTGTTGACGATAAAGGCCGCATGAGACGGGGCGATCACCGCGTCACCACATGAAACTCCTTTTAGCCCAAGCAACTTGTCCACCACATATCCCACGGAAGGGGTGTCCAGTTTTAGTTTTTGCTGCTGATCAGGATTGAGGTTTTGGAATATACAACCCGCCGAACGCTGAGGCTGCTGCGATTTGCTGCGTGCCCACTTTTTGGCCTGTTCGCGCGCTTTCAGGGGATCGCCTTTTCGCAATACCAGTTCAGCGCGCAATATAATCTCACGCGTATTGTGCAGTATGCTCCAGTCGTAATTAAAATTGAAATATTTCTGCGGCTCCCAGCGCGCTTTTTCTCCGTCGAAAAGCTCTGCCCGGAAAACAATGTCACCAAAAAAGTGATGACCGCCGTGCATGTTCATAAAAATAGAACCGCCGATGGTCGCCGGGATACCGGCATACCATTGCAGGCCCGTAATGCCCTGATCAAAGAGCTCCTTCATCCATGGAACAATACGCAGCCCGGCCGAAGCACGCACGAGGACAGGAGGAGCATCCTCATCGCTGTAATCGACTTCCTGCGGACTGCCGTAATCGCTGCCATGTATTTCATAGCGCGATTCGGAATGCTCCAACTGCAAATCTGCCGGCACCTTGTCCAGTATCTGCCACGACGTATCGCGATTAATAATAATCACGCCGCGGAAGCCTTTGTCGGAGACAATTACATTACTGCCGCCGCCTAAAAGTCTGTGCGGGATACCCTGTTCACGGCACAGGCGCAAGGCTTTTACAAGCTGCTCGCTGTTGGTCGCTTCCACGAGGTAATCAGCGGGTCCGCCAATACGCATTGTGGTGTGATCGGACAGCGGCGTGTTGCGCTTAACCTTCGCCGCGACACGTCTTAGGTCATGTTCAAACGGGGACATAAATCCTTAATGTGTTGTATTGTGTCTTTGGTTTCTATGCTCTTTATCCAGGGCGTTGATCGCCCGGTTCACACGGTTTAGTTCGGTTGTGTAATGCAATACCGCCTCTTCCGATTCGCTTTCAATCTTGATTTGGCGCATTAGATCACGGGCTTCCTTCTGCAGGCGCCACTTTTTAAGCTGAAAGATACAATCATGGGCAAAGCGCATTTCCTTTTCAAAATCGCGCACGCTAAGCCGGGTTAAAACGTTTTGCAACTCGGGTGTAAGATCGGGATTCTCATAGATACGGTGCAACTCAACATCACCGTGTTCCTCAAGTTCGTGAATAATAAACGTGTACAGATCCGCATAAACTTCGTTCTCAAACATTTCAAAACCGACGTTGTTCATAATGTACGCGCGCACAGCCCCTTCCGCGTTCAGTAGCATTTCTATTATGCCCTCTTCGGCCTTATGCACACCGCGCAGCGATTGCATCACGGGCCTGTTTTCAGCCTGTCCCGCGGATGACGGCTCCTTCTCCTGCTGCTGACGTTTTTTAAATGACGCCCGTTTTCTTTCCTGGCGCATAACCTCCCTGCGGCGCCTGTTGAGCTCATCTACCAGCAGCTTTTCGTTCACCTCCATTTCGTCGGCCAGGTGGTGCAGGTACAGTCCGGCCTTGCCCGTGTTGCTGAAACGAGCCAGTTCGTCCAGCACCTCGCCTATAAAGAGCTCCTTTTCCTCCATGCCCGCATCAGGTTGTGTTGAACGAAAACGATCTACACGAAATTCGATAGGCAAAACTTTTTTTTCAAGTAATTTGCGAAAAGGGCCTGGGCCGTTCTCCTGGACGTAGCTGTCCGGATCATCGCCCTCGGGCATGGGCACGACAAAACATTGTAAATCCTGGTTTTCAATGATCTGCGCGTTTCTCAGCGCGGCCTTTATCCCGGCTTCATCACCGTCATACGCAATGTAGACAGACCTGGCATAGCGCGCCATAAGCCTGGCCTGGTTATCGCTGAGTGCCGTGCCGCTGCTGGCAACCACGTTGCGGATGCCGTTTTCGTATAGACGCAGCAGGTCAAAATAGCCTTCAACCAGTATAGTGTATTGTTTGTCGCGTATCGCTTGTATGGCCTGGTGCAGTCCGTAAAGAATGGAGCCTTTATTGTAAATGGCGTTTTCAGGGCTGTTCAGGTATTTGGGCTGCTGCTCTTCGCGCATTTTGCGGCCGCCAAATCCAACGATCTTGCCACTGAGATTAAAGAAAGGAAAAATAATGCGCTGACGGAATTTGTCATAATATCCGCTGCCGCTTTGACGCTGCTGGATCAGACCCAGCTCTTCAGCCAGCTTGATCTCCGACCCGGCCTTGTTCAGGTAATTGATCAGCTTATCATAACTGTCGGGCGCGTAGCCTAGGCGGAAGGCGGCGATGGTCTTGTCGCTTATGTCGCGTTTCTCAAAATAGTCTTTATATTGTTTGTGCTGCGGCTGCTGCAACTGCTCTTCAAAAAAGCGGCAAGCCTTTTCGTTAACCTGGTAAAGCTTCTGGCTATGGCTGATCTCTTCGCTTTTCTGGGGGGATTTGGGCAGGACAATGCCGGCAAAATCCGCTGCTTTTTGGACAGCTTCAACAAAAGGCAGCTTTTCGTATTCAATAATAAATGAAAAAAGATTGCCACCGCGCCCGCAGCCGAAACAGTGGTAGATCTGTTTTTTCGGACTTACCACAAAAGAAGGTGTCTTCTCCTGGTGAAAAGGGCACAGACCTTTATAATCTTTTCCGGCCTGTTTAAGATTCACGAACTGCCCTATATAGTGCACCAGGTTCACCGATGAGCGGATTTCATCTATTTTTTCCTGCGGAATGGGGGCCATAAACGCCTTGTACTTACCTTGACTTAAAAAAATGATTTCAATAAATTTTTCAGCTTGAAAGTTACACAAAAACAAAGTTTTGCGCATGCTGAAACCGGGCACGTGCTGAACGGAAAACGAGAAATTTTATGGATAGTAAGAAAGAAAAACAACTTAATATTGAACTGGGTGAAAAGGAAGCGGAAGGGACCTACAGCAATCTCGTTCTTATCAGCCATTCACCGGCCGAATTTGTTCTGGATTTTATTCGCGTCGTTCCGGGCCGTCCAAAAGCTAAAGTCTATTCGCGCATTATTACCGGCCCGCAGCACGCCAAGTCTCTGCTGATGGCGCTGCAGGACAATATTAACAAATATGAAGCGCAGTTTGGCGAGATAAAACCGGTCAGGACACCCGCCAATCCGACGCAACCCGGTTTTAAAAATTAAAATGTCGCAGAGCCTCGAAGACAGGCTGAAGCGGGTTAACGATGAAATCACGCTGGCCGCGGAGCGCAGCGGACGGTCCCCGCAGGAAATTACCCTGGTGGCAATCAGTAAAAAATTCCCGCCGGAAACCATTTTGGAAGCTTACAGCCTTGGGCACAGGCATTTTGGTGAAAACCGGCCACAGGAACTGCGGGATAAGGCGCCCGGTCTTCCCGATGATATTATCTGGCATTTTGTGGGTAATCTGCAGAGCAACAAAATAAAATATGTCCTGCCCGCGTCGCGGTTGGTCCATAGTGTAAATTCAGAAAAGCTGGCCGGGCAGATTGCAGCATACGCAGAAAAAAATGATATTGTGCCCGACGTTTTAGTCGAAGTGCACAACGGCCTGGAGGAGAGCAAAGCGGGCCTGGATGCGGAAGCAGCACGGGATCTCTGTTTGCAGCTTTATGAAGAGAGGCGCCTCCGTGTAAAAGGCTTAATGATCATGGCTCCGTTCAGCGATGATGAAAAACGCGTGCGGCCGGCCTTTGAGCGCCTGCGCAGGTTGCGGGAAACATTGCAGAAAGAAAAAGGCGCGGATAGTTTTCCGTGGTTATCCATGGGTATGTCCAACGATTTTAAATGGGCGATTGAAGAGGGCAGTACGCACGTCCGTATAGGCACCGCGATATTTGGCCCGAGAAGGAGGTAATGTGAAACTCACACCGATAGAGATAAAAAACCAGGAATTCAAGAAAGGTATGCGCGGCTATGACCCCGTTGAAGTGGATACATTCCTGGAACTGGTGGCGGACAAATATCAGGAATTGCTTGAAGAAACCGAGCGTCTGAGCAAGCAGAACCTGTCCATGGAAAGCGAGCTTAAAAATTACAGAGAGGTGGAAAAGACGCTCAAACAGACACTGCAGAACATGCAGGAAAGCTCCGAGCTGTCCAAGCAAAATTCTGCCAAGGAAGCGGGGCTGATTAAAAAAGAGGCCGAACTTGCCGCGGCGCAGCTTCTGGAAAAAACGCGTCTGCAGGTACACAAAATGCGCGAGGAAGTCACCAGCCTGCAAAATCAGAAACATTCGTTTATCAGCCGCATGCGCCACCTGCTTTCCTCTCAGCTGGAACTCATGGATGTACTGGAGACAGACGACCTTGACCTTTCGCGGCTTAAAGACCGCAGCAAAAGTCCCATGGCTAAAGCGGCCGTAAAAACCAAGGCGCCGCAACCGCAGCCTTCCTCAGCCATACGGCGCAGCGACGACAAGGGCAGCAGCCCGCCTGCCAAGAGTAGCGGCTCAGCCCAGGAGAAAACGCACGGCAAAGATTTATTCAACGATATTTTTGGCGAGAATCCCGATTCGGACAGATAAAACAGGAGACAACAATGCGATTAAAATTTAGCCTGATTTATTTATTGGGCGCGCTCTTTGTGCTGGGTTGTGCGGGAAAACGGGAGCTCACTATGGAAGATCCCTATTCCCAGGCCAGTGTGGTCATCCACCTTAAGGATGGTTCGAAAAGGGAAGGGATCGTGCTTAAACGCGACGGCAACAAGCTGGTCTATATTGATGCTTCGGATAACAAGAGATCGTTTGTTCTTTATGAAAATATTCAGTCCCTGGACGAGTCCGATAAAGTTTATGATTTTGAAGCGGTGCCGATTCCGCATTACCAGATAAACGACGCCAGCGGCCTCAACAACACGTTGCTTTACGGCGCCGGTGGTCTCGTAATGGGAGCCGCGGCCGGTACGGCAGTAGGGGTGGCGCTGGTTGGTGCCGGAGTTGATGCGCCGCCGCTGATCAGTACAGCGGTTTTTGGTATTGCCGGGGCCTGGTATTTTGGGCGCATCGGCCTGGAGCGCGATTTTGAAGATGCTGCCTTTGAGGTGCGAAAGCAGCGCGCCGAAGAAGCCAAAGTGCGCCGAGAAAAACTGCTCGAAGAGGAAAAACGCAAACTTGAAGAGCAGCAGCGTCAGAAAGAAGAACTGCAAAAAGAGATAGACAAGAAGAAGAAAAAAGACGGATGAAGTTTAACGCTGATGAATACCGCGGGCAGATTGCCGGCGCTGTAAAATATTTAAAAGAGAAATTACCCGGCTCTCCGGAAACGGGCATTATTCTTGGAACGGGCCTTGGCGGATTGGCCAAAGAGATCAAAAGCGAGCAGATTGTTGATTACCGCGATATACCACATTTTCCGCAGTCTACGGTGGAGAGCCACGCCGGAAAACTTATCTTTGGCACGCTTTCGGGCAAGAAGGTGCTGGCCATGCAGGGGCGCTTTCATTTTTATGAAGGTTACTCCATGCAGCAGATTGTTTTTCCGGTTCGGATTATGCATGAGCTGGGCATCCGCACATTGCTGATATCCAATGCCTGCGGCGGCATGAACCCGCAATACCGGCGCGGGGAGCTGATGATCCTCGATGACCATATCAATTTGCTGGGCGATAACCCTCTGATCGGGCCCAACCTTGAAGAATATGGCCCGCGCTTTCCGGACATGTCTGAACCCTATTCTCGCGGATTGATCGCCCTGGCCGAAGAGATTGCGCTGGAAAAACGCATCAGGTTGCACAAAGGCGTATATGTGGCAGTTTCCGGACCCAACCTGGAAACACGGGCGGAATATCGCTTTTTGCGAACCATCGGCGCCGATGTGGTGGGCATGTCCACCGTACCCGAATGCATTGCCGCGGTACATGCCGGCATGGATGTGCTGGCTATTTCCGTTATAACAGATGAATGTTTCCCGGACGCTCTGAAGCCGGTGGATCTGCCCGAGATCATTGCCGCTGCCAACGAAGCGGAGCCTAAGCTGACCCTGCTTATGAAGGAAATAATCGCCCGCGTGTAACCATTGATATCCTTATCATTCTAAAATCAAATATTTAATACAGGTACAAAAATGTTTCGTGAAGTATCGAATAAAATAAATCTTGCTGAACTGGAAAAAGAGATCCTGGCTTTTTGGCAAAAGAACAGGATTTTCGAAAAAGAGCTGGAGAAGCGCAAAAACAATCCGCCCTATGTTTTTTATGAAGGCCCGCCCACGGCCAACGGCCGGCCCGGCATCCACCATGTGATGGCGCGTACGATTAAAGACGCCGTTTGCCGCTACAAAGCGATGAAAGGCCATTACGTGGCGCGCAAGGCGGGCTGGGACACGCACGGCCTGCCGGTAGAAATCGCCGTGGAGAAGGAACTGGGTCTCACCCAGAAAAACCAAATCGAAGAATACGGGATCGACAAGTTTAACAAAGCCTGCCGCGAGCTGGTCAACAAGCACATCGATATGGATGAGGGCTGGCGCCAGCTGACCGACCGCATGGGCTACTGGATCGATCTGGACCATCCTTATATCACTTACAAAAACGACTATATCGAATCAATCTGGTGGGCGATAAAAACAATCTACAATAAAGGGCTTATTTACAAGGGTTTTAAGATCGTACCGCAATCGCCAACCATAGAAACGCCGCTAAGCTCACATGAACTGTCGCTGGGCTATAAAGAGGTTAAGGATCCCAATTGTTTTATCAAGGTTAAGATTGAAGAAAGCCCGCGTGACAGCCTGGAGGGCGCGCGGATGGTGGTATGGACCACGACGCCGTGGACGCTGATCTCCAATGTGGCCATGGCCGTGGGAACGGATATTGACTATGTGCTGATTGAAAACAAGCGCACGGTTAAAAGCGGCGATGACAAGATTGATCTAACGGACAAACTGGTGCTGGCCAGAGAACGCCTCAGCGTTATCGACGGCGAATACGAAATCCTGGACAGTTTTAAAGGCAAAGACCTGGTGGGATCGGTGTATGGGCAGATTTTTGATTTTCTGCCCATTGACCGTGAAAAATATCCCAACGGGCTGACCGTGGTGGCCGGTGACTTTGTTTCAACAGAGGATGGATCGGGTATAGTGCATATGGCGCCTGCTTTCGGGCAGGACGACTACGAGATGTCCAGAGTCTATAATTTGCCGTTCCTGCAGCCGGTGACACCGGGCGGAAGATTTACCGACGGAGTGGGTGAGTTTTCCGGTCGCACGGTAAAGACCTTCACCTATCCGGACCACACAGAAGAAGGTGTGGATAAAGATGTGATCTACGCGCTTAAGAAAATGGACAAGCTGTACAAGTCCAGCTTTGATTATGTACACTCCTATCCCCATTGCTGGCGAACCGAAAACCCGATCATCTACTACGCACGTGAATCGTGGTTCATTAAATCGCCGGAATACAAAAAGGATATGGTCGAAAATAATGATCAGATCAACTGGTGCCCGCCGGAGATCGGCAGCGGCCGCTTTGGTAACTGGCTGGCAGAGGTGAAGGAATGGTCGCTCTCGCGTGACCGCTATTGGGGTACGCCCTTACCGATCTGGGTGGCGGAAAACGGCGAGGACCATTTTGCGGTCGGCTCAATTGATGAACTGAAAGAAGGCCTCTTTGAAAAAGAGGATGGCAGCCGTGTGCCGGTAAGCTCCCTGCCGGAAGAGGAGATAGACCTGCACAGGCCCTTTGTGGACCGTGTGATTTACGAAAAAGAGGGCACCATATACCGCCGCACGCCGGAGATCATCGATGTGTGGTTTGACAGTGGCGCTATGCCGTTTGCCCAATTCCATTACCCGTTTGAGAACAAAGAGGTTTTTGAGAAAAACTTCCCGGCGGACTTTATCGCAGAGGGTGTTGATCAGACACGGGGCTGGTTTTACACGCTGCACAATATTGCCACTGTTTTGTTTGGCAAGCCGGCGTTTAAAAACATTATTGTGAATGATTTGATCCTGGACAAACACGGACAGAAGATGTCCAAATCGCGTGGCAATGTGGTTTTCCACAACGAGATCATGGAGCGTTTCGGGGCGGACTCGTTGCGCTGGTATTTTCTTGCGGCCAGCCCGCCGTGGATACCAAAAAAGTTTGATGAGGAAGGCGTGGCCGAAGTGCAGCGCAAGTTTGTTAACACGCTGATGAATACCTATTCCTTCTTTGTGCTGTATGCCAATGTGGATAAGTTCGATCCCCGCCAGGAAGCCGTGGCGCATGGGAAGCGTCCGGAAATCGACCGCTGGATACTGTCGAAACTGTATTCGCTTGTGAAGACTGTTAACGGCCATATGGACAAATACGATCTGACCAAGAGCGTGCGCGCCATTTCCGATTTTGTGCTGGATGATGTTTCCAATTGGTATGTGCGGCGCAACCGCCGCCGTTTCTGGAAATCGGAAGCGGGTGAGGATAAAATGGCGGCATACCAGACGCTGTATGAGGTGCTTCTTACTATAACAAAGATGATCGCGCCGGTGGCGCCGTTTGTGAGCGAGGAGATTTTCCGCAACCTAAACCGTGATCAGTCGCTGGAGAGTGTGCACCACGCCGATTATCCGGTGGTGACCAAAGAAATGGAAGCACGGATCGATGTTGATCTTGAAGAAAAGATGGCGTTCGCGCAGCGGGTTGTTAGCCTTGCACGTGCCTTGCGTAATGAAGCGCAGATCAGAGTGCGCCAGCCGTTGAGTGAACTGGTGGTAAACAGCAATCAAAAAACACACAGGGAATACGCCGCGCAGATGCAGGGTATTATCTGCGAGGAAATAAACGTAAAGCAGCTTCGTTTTGCGGAAAAGAGCGGCGAGATGGTGACCTTTAGCGCCAAGCCCAACTTTAAGCAACTGGGCGCCCGCGCCGGTAAACTGATGGGTCTGCTGGCCGGAAAAATTAAAGGACTTGGTGAGGATGATATTCTCGCTTATATGAAAAATAATGCGCTGACGCTTGATGCAAACGGCCAGACCTTTGAGCTGGGTGAAGACGATATCGAAGTGGTTGCCGAAGCGAAAGAAGGTTTCCTTGTGCAGCGTGATGCGGGCCTGACCGTGGCGTTGAATACGGAATTAAATGACGAGCTGTTGACCGAAGGTTTTGCGCGGGAATTTGTAAACCGGGTTCAGAACCTGCGCAAAGAGGCCGGCTTTGAAGTGACCGATAGAATTAAAATCGGCGTTGAAGGTGCCGATGATACAACGTCATCAAAACTGAAGCAGCAAGAGCGCTATATTTGTACGGAAACTTTGGCAGAAGAATTAAAATTTGTTACATTAGATGCCTCATTTAAAAAACGGGTGCAACTGGATTCTACTGAACTCATTGTAGGGTTAGAGAAATTGTAGGAGGAATTCATGGAAAAGATGAAAAAAGAGGATCTGGAGTACTTTAAGCAGTTGCTCCTTAAGAAGCGCGAGAAGGTTGTAACGAATCTGGAATACCTTCGCAAGACGGTTTTGGACGAGACGACACGCGACGCTTCGGGCGACCACTCGTCGTACTCTTTCCATATGGCCGACCAGGGTACAGATGCCATGGAACGTGAGAAGGCCTTTATGTTTGCGGCACGGGACGAAAAATATCTCAAGCAGATTGATGAAGCTCTTGAGCGCATCGACAACGGTACGTACGGCATCTGCCGAATTACCGGAAAATTGATCGCGCGGCAAAGGCTGGAAGCCGTACCAACGACCACAATCAGTGTTGAAGCTAAACTGGCGGAGAATAAAAGCAAACGCTGATGCCCGGAAAGAAACTCTCCTATTTACAGATTGGACTGTTGATTGCGGTAGTCCTTGTTCTGGATCAAGTCACCAAGTACATAACAAAAACGCAAATGAGGCTGGGTGAATCCATCCCGGTTTGGGGTGATTTTTTCCGTTTTACCTATGTGGAAAATCCGGGCATGGCTTTCGGTTTACGCATCGACAATACCTGGCTTTTTATGGGATTATCTCTTTTCGCGGCGGGGCTTGTGTTTTATTACCTGTACCGCTTGCGCAATGAAAGCTGGCCTTTGCAGTCAGCCATTTCGTTAATCGCCGCCGGCGCCATTGGCAATCTGAGCGATCGTTTTATTCGCGGCAGTGTCGTGGATTTCCTGGACTTCGAGTTTTTCGACATCCCTTCCTTCTCTATTCTTCAGCTACAATTTGACGGTTTAACGCGCTGGCCTGTGTTTAACGTGGCCGATATCGCCGTCAGTACAGGCATGACGATTCTCTTCCTGTTCATCATCATCAAGGGTGATCCGCTGAGCGCGCCAAAGGAAGAACAGACACAATCGAACCATGCCTCTTCATGACCATATCCGGGTCGATGAAAAAAGCGCGGGACAGCGTCTCGATCAATTCCTGAACGAACGATATCCCGAACATACCCGCAGCTACTTCACCAAACATATCAAAGACGGTTCCATCCTGGTTAACGGCCAAAGCGAGAAACCCGGCTACAGGCTCAACGCGGATGACCATATTACCATCGAAATAGAAGGCCGCCCTCTGGATTTAACACCGGCGCCCGAAATTGACGTTGATATTATTTATGAAGATGACGTTATAATCGTGGTGAACAAACCGGCAGGATTAACCGTGCATCCCGGCAAGGGGAGCGACGGCAATACGCTGGTGAACGCGCTGCTGGCGCATACTTCCAAGCTGGCGCGACAGCAAAACATCGAGCGGCCGGGTATTGTGCATCGCCTGGATAAGAACACCAGCGGCCTGCTGGTGGTGGCCCGGACGGAAAAAGCCATGGCCCATTTGCGGGCACAGTTCGATAAAAAGACCATTTCCCGCGAATACAGCGCTTTATCCTGGGGCGTGCCATCGGAGAAAAAGGGCACCGTTCATACGCATATCAATCGCAGCAGGAAAGACCCCACGCGCATGGCCGTTGCCCGAACAGGTAAAGAGGCGATTACCCACTACAGTGTCTCGCGTGATTACGGCTTTTTTGCTTTGCTGGAACTAAGGCTGGAAACAGGCCGCACCCATCAGATACGGGTGCACATGAGCCACCTGGGTTATCCGCTGTTGGGCGACCCCGATTACAACGGCCGTGACAAGCAACTGGCGCGGCTGCCGCAAAACCTGCGTAAGCGCGGACAACACCTGCTAAAAATGCTGCCCTACCAATTTTTGCATGCCCAAAGGCTAAGCTTTATCCATCCCCTGAGCGAACAAAACGTTCAGTTTGAAAGTGTTCTGCCGGAAACGTTGCAGAATGTTCTGGATAAATTGCCGGATTTGTTTTTGATGGAAGAGTAGTTTCTTTATATTGATATGGTTTTTTATGCGGAGTTAGGAAAATGAAAAAACTTCTTCTTTTTCTTCTCTTTTCAGCTAGTTTTTTATTCGCGCAAACAGATTCACTCGCCGCAAAATACTACCCCATAAAAATTGGAAATGAATGGCAGTATGAGGTAATTACTGATGCCCTTTTTGATCCGGACACAACTTATAAAATAAACTCGGTCATTGGTGATACATTAGCAGGGAACGGGAAAAAGTATTTTATAAGGTTCATTATGCCTGATAGTTTTTTTATGTTTGAGCGTTTTGATAGTTTATATCAAAAAATTTTTATTTATGATACCAGTAGAGAGGATAGTGAATATTGTTTGTTCGATTTTTCTGAAGCCGATACTGTAAATACTGACTCTGTGGGCAATCTTCCGATCATGGCCAACCAGCTTCAAATCTATTATAATTCTATGGATTTTTTTCAATGGACATATATATTCTCCGAATCATATGGATTATCAACTCACATTTATCAGGGAATTGGTGGCTATTTTGAATATGAAAACCTAACCTGGATGAGAATAGATTCTATTGAATATGGTAATTATGTTACTTCCACAAAAGAAAACCAATATGCATTTCCTGAAGATCTGATCTTATCACAAAACTACCCCAATCCGTTTAACAACGTTACTATCATTTCTTTTAAGATTCCCGAAAGGTCTTTCGTTAGAATAAACATTTATAATAATCTGGGACAGCTCATGGCTTCATTGATCAACAAAAAACTTTCTGCGGGAAAGCATAATGTCTCCTTTGAGCCAGGGTTTCTATCTAGCGGTATTTATTACTATCAATTGCGGGCTGAAGGCCGTACCCAAACCAAGAGAATGATCCTTCTAAAATGAGTTTCGCCTTGAACATAAGGCTCTCAAAACGTCTATGCAGGCGGCGCATTTGGGATTTATGCTTTTATTTGAAGTTTAGACTCAGTCGTCGGTTAGCTCCAGGTAGATGTAGGCGCTGAGGGCGGCGGTGGCTATGCCAAGTGTGGCAGCCGAGAGGTCATCGTAAAGGAGGGTTTTGTCGTACGCGTCGTTAATTCTTCCTAAGTCCGATGCGCTGCGGTAGCGGTCGTAGGCGTCATCGGCCTGGCGTTTAAGGTAGAAGGAGAGCCAGTTGCCGGCCACGGCGGTTATAATGAGCCCTGTTTTGACTTTACCGCGCCAGGCGGGCGTTTCCCGCTCGAAGGTGGGCGAGTAGGGCCGGTTGACCGTCATGGTGTCGGCTTTACGGGCGGCCACCGGTCTGGCTCGGGCGGCGTTTAGCTCGACCAGCAAGGTATCCGCTGCGCGTACATTCAACGTATCTTTCAGTAAAATGCCGGGCCAGCTGTAATTTAGCAGCGGCCTTGCCGTCAATACGCTCTTACCCTCGGCTACCACTAAAAGCGTATCTCCGGCCTGGAAAGTCATATCGTTTAACTGAATGATCCAGGTTTCCTCACCTTTGAGATGTACATATCCTTCCTGCGCGGAAACAACGGCGGCCAACAAAAGCAATCCTGCCCATATAGATTTTAAATAGCTCATTTCTTTTCCCCGATAACGGCCAGCAGGTCCGGCTCCATTGAAATGTAAAGTTTACCCCCGTAGATGCGTGGCGTGCTGCGTGGTTTGGCCTCCAGCTTTAGTCTTTGAATTTTGCGGCCATTTTCCCTGCCAAGCCTGAATAGCGATTTTTGAGCGGTTCCAAGGAGAACCTCGCCATCCGTTACAAGCGGTGGCGCTGTGGGCGGACCGTCCAGTTCGCTGCGCCATATCTCGTTGCCATCCGCCGCATCAAGGGCCAGCACAAGGCGGTTGGGCAGACCAATATAGAGAACGCCATCGACCCCGGAAGGGCTGTAGTAAATGGGCGTACCCAGCTCTTTGCGCCAGACCCTTTCACCGCTGTCGAGATTAATCGCATGCAGGGAGCCGTCGTAGGCCGGGAGATACACATTGTTTTCATAAATCATGGGGGCGGCGAGAACCGCAGAAGCCAGGTTTATGGCCCAGGCCAGCGTTCCGTTTTGCATGTGATAACAACGTACCTCGCCATCGGCAGTGGCCACCACAAGCTTGCCATCCTGACCGGCCAGTGGTGCCCGTATGGCGTGTTCCAGGTGGTTTTCCCAAAGCTGCTCGCCGTTGGTGTCATACGCGATCAGCCGGCCGTTAAGCGCGGCATGAAAAACGCGACCGTCCATTGCCAGCGGCGCGCTTTCCGAAAGCAGGCCTCTTTTTTCCCAGATGATCTCACCACTGCGCGCGTTGTAGGCGACCAGTCCGTTTTTGCCGCGGGCGCTGCTTACAAACAGCGTGTCTCCCAAAAGCGCCGGTATGCCGCTGATGCCTTCGGAGACTTCCAGCTTGCCCAGGTCGTCCAGTCCTTTGCCGCTGTACAGGAAGCCGTTGTGCGTGGTAAACAACAGCTCGCCGCGGTAATCGATCAGGCTGAGCCAAGGCAGGCCGCGCAGAGATTCCACCTGCGAGGTTTGCAGTGAATCGGGCAGCGTAATATTCTGGATATTATTGCGCGCATAAAAATGGCGCAGGAAAAAACGCTCGTCGTCCCCGTCAGCCGTACCGCGCAGCAAAGGCTTCTGGCAGGCAGCAAGAAGCAGAAAAATCAAAAATCCGGTCAGCAGGCGCATCAGAAATCCCATCCAAAAAAGAATTGTGTGAAAATGCCGTCGGAGATTCGGTTAAAGTCGGTGGTTTTGCCAAAGTCCCAGCGCAGCACCAGGAAGCGTCCGAGCGGCAGCCGAGCGCCCACGCCAAACGAGCCCAGCACCTCGTCCAGGTCTTCGTTCCAGGCCTGGCCGACATCAAAAAAGAGCGCCCCGCGGATGGAGCTGAAGCCCAGCGAAAACCAGGGCAGACGCATACCCACCACATCGATCAGCGGAAAGCGGTATTCCTGGCTGAGCAGAAAAACCCGTTGCCCGCGCAGCGACCAGCGCGAATAGCCGCGCAAATCCCAGCTGCCGCCGAAATAGAACTGGCGTGTCTCGCGGCCTTCATTAAACAGCGACATCAGGCGTACAGCGTAGGCAGTCCTCAGTCCCAGCCGGTGGTAATAGCGCAGATCCACCAGCCCGGTGAGATAGTTTACGTTGGAGAAGGCGAAATCGTAGGTGTTGCCCAGCGTCACGTTCAGCCGCCGCCCTTCGATGGGGCCGGTTGGCGACCAGATGGCGTTATCGTGAATGAAGCTGATATAGGATGTGTTTAGCCAGGCAAAACGGCGCTCCAGAAAAGTCCACTCCTTATCCGAGTAGCTGATGCTCTGGTTAAACTCCACGCGAGAAAACTGCGAAAAAGGGTAGATCAGCGCGTAAAAGGCGCCAACGCGGTCTTCAAAATAAAAGGCGTCCTGCGGATTGTAGAACTGGCCGGCGAAGCGGAACACGCCGTAGCCGTGATTGACTTTTTGCCCAAGGGAGATTTTGGTGACGGCGAAGTTGAAGCTTTCCCAGAAGTCCGAGGTGCCGCGGGCGTTATTGTAAAGCAGAATGTTGTATTGCTCGTTGCCCATCAGATCGGTGAAAGCCAGTTGTGCGCCGCCGGTGGTGCCAAAAATGGGGTCTTCCGAAACCTGAGTTTGAACGATATCCAGGTCGTAGTCTTTTACATAGGGCTTGTCGGCGGAAATGCGCGATTTGTTGAGTGTCGGGTAATCCCAAAGCTCGTCGTTGAGGGCCAGGGGCAACTGGGTTTGTTTTTGCGATTTCTGCAGCCGTTCGTCGGTGTTCTGTAGCTGGCGTATCTGGAAACTGGCTTCTTCGAAAGTGCCGTAGAGCAGGTCGCCGTTGGGCATCCATTCCGGGTCAAAGATGGCGCCCACCGATGAAGTCAGTTTGCGCACGGCAAGGGGCTCCTGCTCTTTATGCGGCTTTTGCAGCGGATTGTTGATAAGATAAATGTTGTAGCTTCCGCCGGCATCCGACGTGTAAGCCAGGCGCTTGCCATCGGCTGAAAAAACCGGTACATCATCCACCTGTTCGCCATAGGTCAGATAATCGATCGTACCGCTGGCGATGTCCATTAAAAACAGGTTACGGTAGCCTTTTTCGCCAACGGCCGTGCGGTTGGATGAAAAGACGATGGTTTTGCCGTCGGGCGCCCAGGATGGCGATGTGTCAAAATAGGGGTCGTCGGTTAGCCTGCGTAGCTCCGTTGTCTCGCAATCAAAAAGGAAAATATCGGCATAGCCCGATTCCGACAATCCGCTAAGAACCAGTTGTTTGCCGTCCGGCGACCAGGCGGGAGAATACAATCCGACAATATTTTCAAAATAGTGCTTGGCTTTTATCTCACGGTTGGGGATGTCGTAAAGGTAAAGCGCGTCTGTTTCGCCGCTTTTGGCGGTAAAGGCCAGCACGCCGTCTTTGTTAACATCAATCTTGGAGTCGAAAATATGGAATGCCTCAAAATCGGATGAAGCCTCGCCTTTGATCAGCACTTCCACGTTTTCTTCCCGGTCCAGAGGTGTTTCGCGCAGCGGCTTCATGAAGATGCTGCTGTAGCCGGTGCGGTTGCCCACAAAAACCACGTTTTCAGTACCGTTCTTTTCCTTATACCAGGCCGGCTTAAAATTATAGCCGTCGCGCACGATTGTTTTATCGGTAATGCGGTTAAAATCCTCATCGGCCAGTTTGGGGTAATAGCGCTTTTTCAGATGGGGCAGGTAATGGCGGTCAAACTCGGCATAATCCACACCCAGCACCTCTTTGAAGCTCTCCTCAAAGCTCTCATATTTCCAGAGATTTTCCATCAGCAGCAGGAGTTTGTCTTCGCCGTAATTCTCGGCGATATAGATCATCACGTCCTGGCCCACCTTGTACATGGTGAAGGTGCCCAGGATGCGCCAGATGTTGCTCAGCCCGGTTTCATAATTGTGCAGAACGGCGTCCTTCAAAACCATTTCGGCCTGGGCGTCCCACTCCGAAGACCAGAACTCCGCCAGCCCTTCGGTAAACCAGAGCGGGGGAAAAGGTCCGTCCAGCCGGCCGTTGTTGCGCAGCACCGTGTAGACCTTGCTGTGCATAAAAACGTGCACCAGCTCATGCTGTATCACGTGGCGGAATTTTGCCAGATCGCCGTTGCTCGGAATAACCACACGACCCTTAAGGAATTCAAAAAAACCGCCGACTCCCTCGGGGATGAAGCCGGGTGTTACGTTGGTCTGCTGAAAGTGTAGGTGCGTGCTGTAAAATATCAGCGGGATACGCCGCGACACCGAGTGGTTGAACTTGGGCTCCAGCTTGCGGAAACTCTCTTCGGCGAAATGGGCGCCTTTACGGGCGATCTCTTCCATTTCCGGGTAATAGTAAATGTCGAAATGCTCGGTCTTCATTACCCGCCAGTCAAAATCCGTGTACTGGACCTTGTTGCGGCCAAAATAAAATCCCTGCGCCAGCAGCAGGGGACAGAGCACGAGGACGAACAGAATCGTAAAAAGGAATTTTAAGGGGAAAGCTTTTATTTGCGGCATAAAGTTCAATTCATGAAATTTCACAAGCGTTTCTGATAACTGCCAACGGTCACAACATGTTTCCGTAAACATTATCATTCATCATGAATGTTTCAAGTATTAATGTGTAAACTGTTCAAATTTATGGAGAAAAAATGAAATCTATCCTGGTAACGGGCGGCGCCGGTTTTATCGGCTCCAACTTTGTGCGCTATATGCTGAAGAAATATGACTACCGCATCATCGTGCTGGACGCGCTGACCTACGCCGGTAACCGCGAAAACCTGCAGGACCTGGAAGGCGACCCGCGCTTTTTCTTTTACCACGGTGATATTGGCGACGAAGAGGTGGTAGACAACCTGATGAGCAACGTGGACGCCGTGGTCAACTTTGCCGCCGAAACACACGTGGACCGCTCGATCCATGAGGCGGGCGCTTTTATAAACACCGATGTGCGCGGCACGTTTGTGTTGCTGGAAGCAGCCAAAAAACACGGCATTGAGCGCTTCCTGCATATCTCCACCGACGAGGTTTACGGCAGCATCGATGACGGCTCTTTTAAAGAAGACGATCCGCTGATGCCCAACAGTCCCTATTCCGCCAGCAAAGCGGGTGGTGACCTGCTGGTGCGCTCATACCATAAAACCTACGGTGTGCCCACGCTGATAACCCGCAGCAGCAACAACTACGGGCCGTTCCAGTATCCTGAAAAATTGATCCCGCTCTTTGTTACAAACGCTATTGATGACAAACAACTGCCGCTTTACGGCGACGGCAAAAACGTGCGCGACTGGTTGTACGTGGAAGACAACTGCGCCGGCGTGGATGCCGTGCTGCATAAAGGCGTCCCCGGTGAGGTCTACAACATCGGCGCCGGCAATGAAGAGGAAAATATTTTCATCACGCATACGGTATTGAAGCTGCTTAAAAAGCCCGATTCTTTGATCAAATATGTACAGGACCGTCCCGGCCATGACCGACGTTACTCGGTGGACATCAGCAAGACGGAGGCGCTGGGCTGGAAACCGACCACACCGCTGGCCGAAGGGCTGGAGAAAACGGTGAAGTGGTACGTGGAAAACGAAAAGTGGTGGCGGGCCATCAAGGAAAAGCAGGAAGAGTATCAGCGTTTTTACGCCCAGCAGTACAAAGAGGAATAGAAGAAGCGGACGCGTCATCCTCGCGAAGGCGGGGATCCAAAGCACACGTGCCAGGAATATTCTGGATCGCCGGCAAATTGCGCTTTTTGTGGATTCGCGACCGAGTCGGGAATGACATTGTCGTGTTGTGCGAGTGGTCGTCTGTTACGCGACATGAATGTCGTGTTACATTTTAAATCCAATAATTCAACAATTCACCTATATAAAAATCAATGGTTGACCGATGTCGCTGACCCGCAAAGCATGTAAAAATCACCCCGATAAAAAGACGGCCCGGCGCTGTTATCATTGCCGTGATTACATCTGCACCGACTGCCAGAAAACCATTTTTCATCATATTTTCTGCAGTGTTTCCTGCGCGCTGAAGTGGCGCGGCAAGGCGCTTTTGAAGGGCAGTCTGCCTTCGCGTGACCTGATCTGGTTTACGGCGATTGTTATTGTGGTGAACGTGGTTATGTACCAGTGGCTGGCGCCGGACTACCCGCCGGGAGAGAGACCGGTAAACGCCGCGAATGACTCCAGCCTGGTCTATCCCGCGCCGGGAAATTTTGCCGTGGACTCGCTGCGCCAGGCAGTGCGCGGGCGTCTGCAGCTGCGCATCGAAGCGGAGGAGGGCATGGCCCTGGCGCTGAGCCACCAGGGACACTTGCGGCAAAGCGGGGTTGTCAAAAACGGCCAGTGGCAGTTTGAGGATGTAGCCCTGGAAAGCGGCGAAAACCAAATCCTGATCTGGGGCTTGCGACCTGACGGGAGCAGCGTGCTGGTGGATTCCTTCGTTATCAGTTACAGTTCACCGCGGCTGGATTATTTGACGCGTCCCGTTTATAGTGCTCCGGCCACGGGTAAAAAGCTGGCGCTGACCTTTGACGGTGGCAGCAGCAAACGCGGGGCGCAAGAAATCCTGGACATCCTGCGTAAAAACAATCTGCAAAGCACGATGTTTTTAACCGGCGGCTTTATCGAACGCTACCCGGGCCTGGTACGGCAAATGTTGGACGACGGCCACGAAATTGCCAATCACTCCTGGAACCATCCCCATTTTACCAACCTGGAAATCGACGGAAGCAACCGCACCCGCGACAATGTGAACAGGGCCTACCTGCAGCGCCAGTTGCGCATGACCGACAGCGTCTATGTTAAGCTTACCGGCCAACGCATGGCGCCGTACTGGCGGGCACCGTTTGGCGAGATCAACAATGAGATTTTGTATTGGGCGGCGGAACTGGGCTACCGCCACATCGGCTGGTCGGCGCGCTGTGATTCCTGGGATTGGGTGGAGGATACCAGCTCCACATTGTACCGCTCGGCGGCAGAGATACGCGACCATTTTCTGGATTTGGAGGAAAAACGCGGGCTACAGGGAAATATCATCCTGATGCACCTGGGCAGCGAACGGGAGAATGATTTTCCCTATGAAACCCTTGATGAGTTGATCGGCGAACTGCAAAGCAGGGGCTACCGGCTTGTCAAGGTAAGCGAGTTGTTGCGCGGGAGTGTGTTGAGTTACCGGAGATAGCGAACAAGACTGTTGGTGTTGTGTCTGTGATTAAGCGTAGCGCAGTCGGCCTTTCGGTGTTGGAATCGGGTCACCAAATTCTTTTGCCGTATCAATCCAGAGCGAGATGGCCTCTTTAACGTTTTTAAGGGCATCGTCATATGATGAGCCGTGCGCCATACATCCTTTCAGTTCGGGTACCTCCGCGATAAAGGCATTGTCTTCCTCGCTCCAGTGGATGATTATTTCATATTTGTACTTTATCTTGACCTAAGTTTATACTTAATTAAGATACTTCTGATTGGCTTAACCTAATAAGGTTTGGCCTTATTTCCCTCTTTTTGAATGTTGATTCTTTCTTCAACGTCTTTTTTTACGAAAAAGGTGATGGCTTCCCCGAATTCTCTCGTAGAACTCAAAGTCAAGGCCCTGCGGGCCATACTGTCATAGCAGCCAAAAGCTCCGCTAACTCTGCAACCCCATCGGGGTGTACCCGCAGGCCGCCGCGATGCGGCTACTTCTTTTGCAGGTAACCTTTTCTATGACGGAGTGCATCTACGATGCTCAAAACTTGGGAACCAAAAAGACCTGACGCATTGAGTCTTGCATCTTAGCTGCTTTCGCGCAAAATTGTTACCGGGAAACGGCGCTCTATAATGCGTCGTCGCGCTTGAGGCGCGATTGGGTTTTTGTGCCTTGAAACCACCTTAGAAATATATTCGTTTCTGTCGCCTAGAATAAATCAAATCATTCGCATACGGCGCAATAAAACACTATTTTTAATAAAAAATAAGGGAGTAAACATGGCCGAATCCGTTAAAGAAAAAGCGAAAAAGTATTATAGATAACCTGCCTGAAGAATCCACCATGGATGATATCATGCACGCCCTGTATATCCGGGCCAAAATCGAACAGGCGGAACGGGAAATAGAACAAGGAAAAGGAATACCGCACGAAGAGGCAAAGAAAAAGCTGCTAAAGAAATGGGCAAAGTAATATGGCAATAATCTCCGCGACGGTCATCAATTATAAAGATGATGAAGGGGAGTTTTTTCATAACCCAATCACGCCCTGAGGCGTGACTGCGCATTTGTAGAGCAGGAAAGGCAGTGAACACAACTCCGGCAGGCCCATAATACGCTCTGAATGCGCATATGCTTTTTGGTTCTTTTTGGCTAAACAAAAAGAACATTCATATTCCCGCCTCTCTAATTGTCTTGAGAATGGTCAGACAGACTCATTTAGAATTTTTCTTTTGGCCTGGGATTTTAAGTCAAGGCATCCGTTCTTTTTGCCTGTCCAAAAAGAACCAAAAAGACCTGACGCATTGAGTCTTGCATTTTAGCGGCTTTCGCGCAAAATTATGGGACGGAAAACGGCGCTCTATAATGCGTCGTCGTGCTTGAGGCGCGATTGGTTTTCGTTTTTTGGTAATTCCTTTAATGCCAACCTTAACGATTGCCAGAAAACTTCTCTTCCAGCTCATCCACGCTGCGCGGCCAGTCGCTTTTAAGTAGGCGCGACAGGGCGCGGTCGGCCAGCAGCTTGCCGCCGGTTTGGCAGGTGGGGCAGTAGTTGGTCTCGTTGCTGGCGTAGCGGATGCGCTGGACCTTGGTGCCGCACGCAGGGCAGGGCGCGCCGTATTTGCCATGCACGGCCATATCTTCGCGAAAAGCGGTCACCTTTTTAGGGAAACCGTCGCCCACCTCCCTGCGCATCGTTTCTGTAAATCGTATCAATATCTCTTTGCAGGCTTTATACAAGCGTTCGATTTCTCCCTCGTCCAGTTTTTGCGAAAGGGTGACCGGCGAGAGCTGTGCCGCGTGCAGGATCTCATCGGAGTAAGCGTTGCCGATGCCGCTGAGAATGCGCGGGTCGGTCAGGGTGCGCTTCAGTGTGTGGTTCTCTTTGGTGATCGCTTTTTTGAAGGCATCCGCGGTCGCATCAAAAATTTCCAATCCGCCGCGGTCAAACTCCGCCAGCGCCTTTGCGCCTTTCAGCAGATGCAGCGAGGCCCGTTTTTGTGTCGATGCCTCGGTGATGATCAGCGTGCCGTTCTCAAAATCCAGCGCCGCCAGACCCACTTTGCCGGGGACTTTGGCGCCCGCCTTTGTCCACTGCAGCCTCCCGGCAATCATCAGGTGCAGCACCAAGAAAAGACTGTTCTCAAACTCAAAGATAATGCGTTTGCCCAGCCGGCGCAATTGCAGCAGTTTCAGGCCCTGCAAAGCACTCAACGGCGGATCGAAGGTGCGCAGCATAAAAGGATTGGCGATGCGCGTTTTCTGCAGTGTCTTGTTCTGCACAAAATAACGCAGCCGCTCGATGTAGATGGTTATGTCGGGGTATTCGGGCATTTATTTGATCAGTAATGCCTTGCGCGTTTCTGTAAATGGTTTGCCGCCTGCCGGCTTTACATTCAAACGATAATAATAAATCCCTGAAGACAATGCACCGGCGTCAAAAGTAACTTTATGCAATCCTGCAGTTTTCCAGCCATTTTCGATTTGCCTTATTTCCCGTCCAAGGGCATCGTATACCGAAAGCGTAACCAGGCTTTTGTCGGAAATACGATAGGTGATGTTCGTGCTGGCGTTAAACGGATTTGGATAGTTTGGTAACAGTTGGGATTCGGTTGGGTTTGCCGGTTTCCCAATTGGCAGTGATGTAAAATCCGAAAAATTACCCTGATAAAATGTATTGAGCCATTGCACCGTTTTTTTACCTTTGGTAACACTGTTGAGATGGTTTTCGCCTCGTGTAACCGTAAATGCCACAAGTATTTCCACGGGATTTCCCTTTTCCAGGCGGAAAGGACCCGTGGATACAAGAACACGGATATCGTAATTCGTAGCCATAAACCAGCCTGTACCGCTTACCGGATCGCCACTGAACATAAATAGCGGATTGAGTGTGTCGCAACCTTCCAGTTCCGGGCCATTGCCATAAGGATATGTGCAGGGATCAATAATAGCACCCGATTTGTTGCGGCCACCCATCGTCAGCCAGCGGACATCTTGCCGTGAATCCGGATCGTAGGGATCTTTGGGATATGGCCGGACCGCGTGAGTGCCTACATCGGAAGCACCAGGATAAACCACTCTTTCTATATCCGGACCTCTAAATACAGTGACTTCGCTGAGCGGTATGTCGCTGCGTCCGTCAAAGCGTCCGTTTCCGTTTAGGTCCTTGTAAGTAACGCTGGGTATTCGGGTCTGAGCGTTGACGACGATGTCGAGGCCTAATGCCGGCGGTCTTGTTATAAAACGTACCGGGTCATACAGTATTTTCCAGTTATTTGTATTGTCGTGACCAAAACCGGCTTTGCTTGCAAGATCACTGACACCCCAGTCGTCTTCATAGGTTTGGCCGATATCCGGATCAATGGCGGGTGCAAAATAAAGCGAATCAAGAACGTCGGAATAGATACCCGTGTTTTCTAATATATAGCGTATAAAAATGGTTTCGTAAAGTGGATGAGTTGTATCGGCTCCCCAGCCAAATACAGATTGTTCTATTTCAATTCCCACTGGACCATTAGGGTCGATGATATCGCCACGGCTTTCTTGTGGCTCTCCATCATAATACTTAAGCCAAATTGTTTTGTCTCCTTGAAATAAAGGCTTGTCTTCATCCTCATCCCATTGTCCGTTTAAATTCTTATCAACAGGGCTATAGACGCCGTCATTATCTCCATCAAAAAAAGGCGCTCCAAGGTCAACAGCTGCCTTCCATTGCTGCCAGGCTTTTCCGAATGCAGTATCATTTTTTGAAATCCTGAAAATGTTTTGATCCGGGTCCGGGTTAGCATAAGTACCGGGTAAATAGCCTTGATGTAATCCCGCATCAAATGTACCGTTACACCATAGTAACGTATCAAGTTTTCCGGTCATCATAAATCCGGCAGCATATAGAATAAAAGAATCATTATTATATTGCGTGGTTTTCAGGCTATCCGGTATAAGCCAGCTATTGCCATAGCCTCCGCGATTGTCGACGGGAATTTTAAAGGCATTTTGCTCAAACACCATATAATCCTGGCTGGTTGATAAGCACATACTTAATAGGAGGCTTAACCATACATAAGATATTGTTTGGAAATTATTCATAATCAAACCCTTGATAAGTTTTTCGAAATGTAAGACCATGAAATTAATTTACAAGCATAAAATAGTAGAATTTTCATTTGATTTTTTGAGCGGGCTTTTTTATCGTCTATCTGTCCTTTTTAACTTGTTAAAATCCCAAAAGCATTTTTTTTATGGTGATTGTTCAGAATCCGAACTATCTGGACAGTTTACATGTAAACGGGGGGAGTATGCGACTTTTTTTTGCCATTCTATTCAGTCTGTTTTCGATGGCTTATGCCGGCACAACCGGTAAGATTGCAGGGGCGGTCAGCGATGCCGAATCCGGTGAACCGCTGCCCGGCATAAACATCTATCTGCAGGGTACCACACAGGGCGCGGCCACGGATATTGAGGGGATTTATGTGATCAACAATATCTCACCCGGTAGCTACACGGTCATCGCCGAAGCGGTGGGTTACGCGCGCCAGGAGGTCAAAAACGTTCAGGTAAACGCTGATTTTACGACCAAGCTGAACTTTAAACTGACCCCGGAAGTGATGGAAGGGGAGACGGTCGTGGTGGAGGCAGAGCGCGAGCTTATCCGCAAAGACCTCACATCGTCACAAACATCGATCAGCTCCGATGAGATTGAGGCGCTGCCCGTGGAAGACGTGCAGCAGATCCTGACGCTGCAGGCCGGTATCACCGAGGGAGCGGGGGGTGAACTGCACATCCGCGGCGGCAGAAGCACGGAAGTAACCTATAATGTAAACGGTATTTCCGTGTCCAATCCTTACGATAACTCGCGATCGGTGCAGGTGGCCACCAACGCCATCAGCGAGCTGTCCGTGGTCAGCGGGACATTCAATGCCGAGTACGGCAACGCGCTTTCCGGCATCGTCAATATGGTGACCAAGGAGGGCGGTAAGGAATTCAAAGGCAGCGTTTCGGCCTACAGCGGCGATTACCTTAGCGGCCGGGACGATGTTTTCCTGAACATAGGAGATGTGGCGCCATTAGCCAACAATGTTCTGGAAACAACATTTAGCGGGCCGATTCCCGGGCTGGAAGACCAACTCACCTTCTTTGCCTCGGCCCGCTTTGAAAATAAAGACGGCTATCTCTACGGCATCCGCCAGCACCTGCCGTCGGATGAAATTACCAAAGACCCCAACGACCCTCAGAATTTTATCATAGAAGCCAGCGGCGATAATAAAAAGGTGCCGATGAATGCTTCTTATGAACACAGCATTACGGGTAAATTTACGTTTAAGCCGTTGGACGCGCTCAAGCTGAATTACGATGTCATCTGGTCCAACAGCCGCTGGAAGAGCTACAGCCATTCGCTGAAATACAATCCCGAAGCCAACTATAACCGCCGCGAATGGGGAATCGTAAACACGTTGGAGCTTAAGCATGTATTAAGCCCAAAGACATTTTACACGCTGCGCGGTACATGGTCCCGGAATGATTTTAACCGCTATCTTTATCCATTACTGGACAGTTCCGGGAATACGGCGGACTTTTTCCCGGGAGAGGATTTCAGCAGTCTCAGGCCGGACCCGAGGTACCGCCCGGAGCAGGCTATCAACGTGACGGCCGCCAACTATACATTCAACAATGGCGGCACACTTAATGACCATTTCTACCAGCGTTCCAACACCTATGGCGGCAAAATCGACCTTGTTTCGCAGGTAACCAACAGCCACGAAATAAAGATGGGTGTTGAGGGCAAAACGCACACGATCGATTACCAGTTTTTCACGGTCAAGCGTGAATCGATGGAAGATGATCCGTTTATTCCGAGCCTGGCCTCGCCGGAGCACGAGCGCTACAGTAAAAAACCGGTTGAATTCTCCGCCTACGCCCAGGACAAGATGGAGTTTGAAAGCCTGGTGTTGAACGTCGGGCTGCGCTTTGATTATATGGACGCCAAATCGCAGTATTCTACAGACCTGTTTAACCCGACACCGTTTGATCCTGATCTGCCCGGCTCCGTAAACCCGGATGAACTGCTGGACGAAGCGGATCCCAAATACCAGCTCAGCCCGCGCCTGGGCGTATCCTTCCCGATATCGAGCACGGCGGTTATCCACTTTTCCTACGGCCACTTTTTCCAACTGCCGCCATTCCGTTTTCTCTATACCAATTCGGAGTTTGCCTATACACCGGGCATACCGACCTACGGCAATGCAGACCTGAAACCGGAAAAGAACGTTTCCTACGAAATCGGTTTGCAGCAACAGCTTACCGATAACACGGCCTTTACGATTACGGGCTATTACAAAGACGTGCGCGATCTGCTGGCGCTTCAGCGTATTCGCGTCAGCACATCCAAGGTGTACGATAAATACGTGAATAAGGATTACGCCAATATCAAGGGTATCGTTCTCAGCTTCCTCAAGCAGCGCGATCGTGACGACATGATACGTGCCTCGCTTGATTACACCTTCCAGGTAGCAGAAGGCAACGACACCGATGCCAACGCTTTTTTCAGCGACCTGAGCTCCGGCACGCAAAGCGAGAAAATCCCCGTCTTGCTCAGCTGGGATCAAACCCATACGATCAACGGCACATTCAGCCTGGTTAAGAGCGACTGGAATTCCATCTTTACGGTGATTGGCCGTTATGGCAACGGTTTGCCTTACACGCCCGTTTTGTTCGACCGCCAGATATTCCTGCGCCAGAACAGCGAGCGCAAGCCGATGCAGCTTAATGTGGACCTGATGGCTGAGAAGACATTTGGGTTCAATGCTGTAGACGTGACGCTTTTCCTGAAAGTATTCAACCTGTTTGACCGCCTGAATGAGCGCTTTGTTTATAACGACACGGGCACGGCAGGTTACTCGCTGGAGCAAAGTCAGAATCCGGCCAAAAGCACGGATAAGCTGGCTGAAGAATACGAAGAGCTGAACACGGTCGAAGAGTTTTTCAATAATCCTTCCTTTTATCTTCCGCCGCGGGAAGTGCGCGTCGGTATAACAGTTGGTTTCTAAATGAGGTTACACATGTATTTAAAAAGCACATTACTGATTACGCTTCTGCTGGTATTTGGCGCCTGGGCACAGGATGCCGGCACCGATGAATCGCAGCGCCGGAGCGAGCATGAAGCGGTAAAAGCCCATATCGAGCGCTATATGCCGGCCTGGTCGCCCCGCAGCAGCGATGAAGGGCCGTCTAAAGGCGACAGCAATACGCCTCCGGCATTTATGCTTAAAAACAGCGATATCACCAATCACGAGCCGCGCAAAGGGCTGATCATGAACGGCAACCGCCTGACCACCGTTGTTTACAACTACGGCGGCATCGGGCCGGGTGGCGAAGATCCCCTGCGTGGTGTGGATAACGTGGTTTGGCGCAATTTGTCTTACGTTTACCAGTTTGGACCGCTGGTTGGAGCATCCGTTCCGGACAGCGCCGATCCGACACAGCGGCTGCGCATCATGTCCGATGGCGTGAATGACTATGTGATTTACGGGTTGCAGGAACTGGACCCGATCACAAACGAGCGTTGGCAGTGGGAACCGCTGACAGGCTATTCCGATCCCAATCAGGATAAGATGGCCTCCAACCCCGCCCCGGATGATGACGGTGACGGTAAACCGGACAGCTGGCCGCGGGACTGGTATAATGAAACGCTGGGTGAGTATGTCTGGCCCGGACTGTTGACGGTTGGCGAAAATAACGCCGACCTGGAAGTATTCTGGGGCATGGATGACCGCCACAACGCGGAATTTCCCTATTATCCTTTTGTTGATGACTCTTCGCGCCGCGGTTTGGGCGTGCAGGTGGAAGGGCGCGCTTTTCAGTGGAGCAACGCTCTTGCTGAGAACACCGTTTTCTTCCTCTATACGATCACGAACGTAAGCGATAAAGACTTGGACAGCGTTGTTTTTGCAATTTACGGTGACCCGGACCTCGGCGTATTTGGAACCGTGGGAGCGGAAAACAAGGACGACAACGGCTTTTTTATACCGCCCTATACAACGCCGCAACAGGATGTAAGCGACATACCGATTTACGCGCGTAGTATGGTCTATTTCTGGGACCCGGACGGTGAAGGAAGCTTCGGTCTGCCTACGGGCTACCTTGGCTGTAAATTCCTGGAGAGCCCCGGCAACCCCGACGACGGTATTGACAACGATGGTGACGGCATGATCGACGAGCGTCAGGATGATGGTATCGACAACGACGGTGACTGGGACCCATTGCTGCATGATGTGGGAATTGATGGTATTGCCGGCACCGATGATGTGGGTGAAGGAGACGGCGTGCCGACTGCCGGCAGGCGGTTGGCCGATGGAACGCTTGATCCCCTGGCGCCGGGTGAGCCAAACTTTGAGTTTACCGATTTGGACGAAGCAGACCAGATTGGCTTGACCAGTTTCAGCAGCTGGGTTTGGAATGCCGAAGGCGTCGGCGGTGTAAATAACGATGAAGAGATGTGGCGTCGTACCCGGCCCAACAATCCCGCCACCGGCTATAATGGTTTCAGCCAGATTCAGCAAAACACAGATATCGTGTTCATTTACGGCTCCGGTTACATCTCACTTAAAAAAGGTGAAACCAAGCGTATCTCCATGGCAATGCTGTTTGGCGAGACGCTGGATGATCTTTTGCTAAGTGCTGAATCGGTCCAGCGTATTTACAATAACAATTACCAGTTTTTCCGTCCGCCGACAAAGCCCAAAGTTACGGCTGTTCCGGGGGACAAAAAGGTGACGCTATACTGGGACGATCGTGCGGAAGAAAGCATCGATCCCCTCACGGGCAAAGACTTTGAAGGCTATGTGATCTATCGCAGCACCGATCCGAGCTTTGATGATATTCAGCAGATTACAGACGGGCGTGGGACACGCTTCCTCAGCGAACCGCTTAAAATGACCAATGGACGTGATGCCCGCTTTGACATTGCCGTGCGCCCGGAACCATTCACAGATGTGAATAACAACGGCAAGTTTGATGAGGGTGAACCGTTTGTTGATTTGAATCAGGATGGTGAATGGTCAACCGATATTGAAGATACCTGGAAAGGCTATCACCCGGTGCCGTATCCGGGCAGGGGCGTGCAATATTACCTGGGTGATAATACGGGCCTGGTTCATTCATTCGTTGACAGTAATGATGTGGTTAATGGCCAAACCTACTATTATGCCGTCGTGGCCTATGACCACGGTGATGACAATGTTATTCCGCCGTCGGAAACAACCAAAAAAATAACCCTGGATCCGATTACGCAGGAACTGACTTTTGATGACAACACGGTCTCGGCCATTCCCGGCAAACGCGCCGCGGGATTTGTATCGCCAGACATCAATTCCAAAAACGTTGTTCATGATCAGGGTGTAGCGACGGCCGATGTAGAGTTGACCGTGTTAAACGAACTTGTCGTGCCAGACGAGCAGTACACGCTTACCTTCGATGATTCCATGTTTGTGGATGGCGAGGAAGTAGAAACCCTCAATTATTCACTGACAAGGGAATCACCGCATACCGAAACGTTTTTCCTGTTTGGCGACAAAATAACAGATCTTGATTACGAAAATATTATTGTCGATGACCTTTTCGAGGTGAAAGACGCCTCGGGTACGGTTTACACGGAAGACGATTTCGAACTGCTGGCGTCGCGTGGCGCGATCAAGCGCACCGACAACAGCGATATGACCGACGGCGTGGAATATACGATTACTTACCGGTTCTTCCCGATATACAAAAGCCGCTTGCTTGAAGGGCAGGACGGCAATCCGGTCTTCGACGGCATAACCGTGACCGTCAGAAATGATCCGCAGATGGTTGTCGACACAGAGCGCTCAGGCTTCTCCAGCGATGATCTTGAGCTCGATTTCAGCCTGTATGTAGATAAACTGAATCCGGCCAAGGTGGGCAGGGAAGAAGCGGCCGAATACTATGTTGTCTTCAGCGAAAGTGAAATCGACACGGCGCTGGATTTCGGGCAGGGAACGCCCAAGCCCATACCGGTCAACTACAGTGTCTATTATGATTTTGACGGGCAGACGGAAAAACTCATAACCTTGCTGCGTGACAGGTTTAATGATGACGCGTGGACACCCGGAGACGATATTTTCTTCTACAAACCGGGCTCCGATGACTTCTTCACGGACACCCTTACGTGGACATTAACCATTGGCACGATCGAGGATACGGCACAGGGCACACGCCTGCCAACCGACGGTGATACGCTTTATCTGCGCACCAAACGGCCGCTTACGACCGATGATGTCTATCTTATAAACACCGAAAGCGCCAAAGAGGACAACGCTGTGGCCAAAAGCCGTCTGGACGATGTATATGTCGTGCCCAACCCCTACGTGGGCTACAGCGATATCGAGCCGACAACGCGCATACCCGGAAAACTTCGTGGCGAGCGGCGCATCTATTTCGAAAACCTGCCGCCGCAGTGCACCATCCGCATTTTTACTTTAAGCGGGCAACTTGTGCGCAAAATAGAGCACAACACGGGTCTCGAAAACGGACGTGAATACTGGAACCTGCTCAGTGAAGACGGCTTCAGTGTTGCTTACGGCGTGTACGTAGCCCATATAGATGCACCGGGTGTTGGCGAAAAAATTGTAAAATTCGCCTTAATCAAGTAAGGGGAAAACTATGTTTCTGAAAAAAGCTTTTTTACTATCGTTGATTGTTGCGCTGCCGGCTTTGCTGTGCGGGCAGGACCTGCAAAAAACCGGTACCACGGCGGCGCAGTTCCTGAAAATTGATCTTGGTCCGCGTGCCATCGGGATGGGCGGTGCATTTACCGCCAATGCCAACGATCTGTCGGCCGTTTACTGGAATCCTGCAGGCCTGGCCTATGGCGATGGAACAGGCGAAGCTGCTTTTAATCACGTGGAGTGGTTTGCAGATGTAAGCGTGGATCAGGCCGCGGCCAAGCTGAACATACCTGTCATCGGAACAATCGCCGCGCATATTCTTGCCGTGGATGCCATCTCCGACCTGCCTGTGCGAACCGTTGACGCGCCGGAAGGTACGGGAGAGTTGTTCGATGCCAACATGATGGCCATCGGGCTTTCGTACGCGCGCATGCTTACGGAAAAATTCGCCATTGGCTTTAATCTGAAATATATCCATGAGAAAATCTATAACAGTAACGCTCAGGGCGTCGCGCTGGATATAGGCGTCTTATACCGAATTGAAGTATTGAACGAGCTGCGTCTGGGTGCCAGCATTTCCAACTTTGGCACCAAAATGCGCATGAGCGGAAGGGATTCCAAAGAAGTTATCAGTGTGGGGCCCGGCGACGGTAATCTCATCAACGCCGATGTGGAGCTGGATAGCTGGGATTTGCCGCTGCAATTTCGGGTGGGTGCCGCATCAGATATCTTCATGGAGGGACGTTCTACCGTGACCATGTCTCTGGAGGCTGTTCATCCCAACGACCACAGCGAATATGTGAACAGTGGTATCGAATACAGCTTTAACAATCAGGCCTTTATACGGGCCGGTTACAAAGCGCTGTTTGAACTGGATGGCGAGCAGGGTCTCACGTTCGGCGGGGGACTTTTGTATGGTGTAGGCGGCGTAAAGCTGCGCGTGGATTACGCCTGGCAGGATTTTGGGGTGTTAAATCCCGTGCATCATTATAGTTTGGGAATTGTATTCTGAAAATTACGTTACAAAAAAGGCGGCTGCTTCTTAAAGCAGCCGCCTGTATTTTTGCCTGACCCGTTATATCAAGCTACAGAAATATCACCGTTAAGATAAACGTCCTGGATGGCGTTCAACAGTTGAACACCGTCTTTCATCGGACGCTGAAAAGCTTTACGTCCGCTTATCAGGCCCATGCCACCGGCACGCTTGTTAATAACAGCTGTGCGTACGGCCTCTGCCAGGTCGCTCTCGCCGCCTGATGCGCCGCCGCTGTTAATCAGGCCGGCACGACCCATATAGGCGTTAATAACCTGATAACGGGTTAAGTCGATCGGATGGTCGCTGCTCAGTTCGCTGTACACCTTGGGATGCGTTTTACCAAACTTGATGGCATTGTAGCCGCCGTTGTTTTCGGGCATTTTCTGCTTAACAATATCCGCTTTGATCGTAACACCCAGGTGAATTGCCTGGCTGGTCAGGTCTGAAGCTACGTGGTAGTCTGTTCCGTCTTTTTTAAAGTCGGAATTGCGCAGGTAACACCACAGGATGGTTGCCATGCCTAATTCGTGGGCTACTTCAAAGGCTTCAGCGATTTCGATAATCTGTCTCTCGGACTGGTCGGAACCAAAATAGATTGTGGCACCCACGGCTACAGCACCCAAGTCCCAGGCTTCCTGCACACTGCTGAAAAGGATTTGATTGTAAGTCGATGGATAAGTCAGCAGTTCATTGTGGTTTATTTTTACAATAAATGGAATTCTGTGGGCGTATTTACGGCTTACTGAAGCCAAAACCCCTAATGTAGAAGCAACGGCGTTACAACCGCCTTCAACGGCCAGCTTAACGATGTTTTCAGGATCGAAGTAAATCGGGTTGGGCGCAAACGAAGCACCGGCAGAGTGTTCGATACCCTGGTCTACGGGCAAAATCGATAAGAAGCCGCTATTGGCCAGGCGTCCGTGATCGAACATGGTCTGCAAACTGCGTAAGACTTGCGGAGAGCGATCACTGGGGATGAAAATACGATCAACAAAGTCCTCGCCCGGCAGGTGCAATTGGTCTTTGCTTACAGTGCTGCATTTATGGTTTAAAAGCGAATCCGCTTCGGCGCCAAGCAGCTGTTTAACTTTATCGGTAGTAAATTCCATTTTTCCTCCTTATGGCTTGTATGGAATTGATCAATTTACGGCAGAGAATCAAAGAAATCGAAAAATTTTTACTATGATTTGGAGCCTTTTGTTTAAAGGGCGCGTTAAGTAAAGAAAGGTAAGCCAACAAAATCAGGTTTGCATAATGCGGGTGAAGCCTATATTTTAGTTAGCTATCTTGAAAACAGAAAGGAGAGTTCAAAACTTATGTTTTACACGATCAAACGTTTTTTGGCATCCCCGTTCGCGGAGAAGATCCATCCGGATGACCGTGAGAAACTTAAGCTTCTAGCAAAGGTGTTCCCTTTTAAAGTTAGCAAATATGTTGTTAACGAGCTTGTTGACTGGAATAACTACGACGATGATCCGATCTATCGCTTGCTATTTCCACGAGAATCCATGCTGTCCGAAGAGAGTTGGGCACTGCTAAGGAAGGCAGACACGCTTGAGAAAGAGAGAGAAGCTGTAAGTAAGATACGATTCAGCCTTAATCCCCATCCGGATGGACAGAAGGATAATATTCCCCGTATCGGCGATCGCACATTTGGCGGTATTCAACATAAATACCGTGAAACTGCATTATTCTTCCCGGCGCAAGGACAAACATGTCATTCTTATTGTACATATTGTTTCCGCTGGGCGCAGTTTGTAAACCTGGATGAACACAAATTCAAATCCAAAGACCAGAAGGATCTGTTCGATTACCTTGATTATCACAAGGAAATCACAGACATCCTGTTTACGGGCGGCGACCCAATGTTTATGCCCAATAAAACGCTTTTCGGTTATCTTGATGTAACAATGATGCCCGAGTTGGAGCATGTTCGCAGCGTGCGTATTGGCAGTAAGTCTCTTTCCTTTCATCCGGAACGCTATCTCGGCGAAGAAGGCGATGAATTGCTGCGCAAATTTGACGAAATGCAGAAAAAGGGCAAGCATATCGCACTGATGGCACACTTCAGTCACCCGCGTGAGATGGAAACTGAAAAAGTGCAGCAGGCCGCCAGACGCCTGCGCAAAGCCGGCATCCAGATCCGCACGCAGGCCCCGCTGATTCGCGGCATAAATGACAGTGCCAGAACATGGGCGTCCATGTGGCAGAGACAGGTGGAAATGGGCATGGTGCCTTATTATATGTTTGTTGAACGTGACACGGGCGCGCATGAATATTTTTCCGTTCCGCTGCACAGAGCTTATTCGATATTTACCGAAGCCTACAGCAATATTTCAGGGCTTGCCAAGACTGTGCGCGGTCCTTCTATGTCGGCGAATCCGGGTAAAGTGTTGGTAGACGGTATTATTGAACTGGGCGGTGAGAAGCATTTTGTGCTTAAGTTTATCCAGGCACGGAATCCGCGCAATATCAATAAACCATTCCTGGCCAAATATTCGGAAACAGCGACCTGGCTGGATGAGCTGGAACTGGAAGACGGTCTGGAGTTCAACAGAACGCAGCCTTTTCCCTATTTCAGCAGCGCGCCGGACGCCATAAATAACTGATCCTACCTTAAATTAACGGGCCAAACGGCCCGTTTTTCTTTTTCATTAAAATATAATTTTTCGTATTCTCAAGACGACAATAGATTTTTCAGTACACCACAATAAAAGCGCATGTCCGAGCAAACCTACAATCTTTACTATATCCTTGACAAAACGCATCTGGAGCTGGTGCGCACATGCCTTTTTGCAATGGAGCGCATGAATGTGCACTTTTTCCCGATGGACAGCCTGGTTAAGCGTTCACCGGAACGTAAGCTGAACGTTATCCCGGTGGGGCTTGCCCTTGACAGTGCTTTCCAGAATGAAAAATCTGCAGAGCTGATACGCAAAGCGCAAAGCTATCATATTCCGGTCATCAGCCTGCTGCAATCAGACTCAGAGGATTATCTTAAAAGCGTTTTGCCCAACGGAAGCGATCTGACTTTGGCAGTGCGTTCGCTAAACAGTCCTATGATGGAAAGTGTTTTACGCAAAGCCGATGAAATTTTCCGTTTGAAAGATCAGGTCCATTACCTGCGCCAAAAATTTCACGAAAGTGAAAAACGCTTTCTGAAAGTCATACGCTCCCAAAAAGACGCGTTTCTGGTACTCAACCGGGACGGCTTGATACGTTTTATCAATAGTGCCTGTGAGAAGCAGTTTGGCATCAGTGCTCAGCGTTTTTTGGGCGAGGTTTTTCCATACGCTATCCGCTCCGGGCAAATCCGCGAGATAGATTTGCTTAATTTCACCGGCGAATCCAAACGCGTGGAAATTGTTGTGGGCGATCTGACCTGGGAAAACGAACCGTGCCTCACCGTCAACATGCGTGACACAAGCGAACAAAGGCGGGTGGAAGAAGAGCTTGTTACTTTCCGCCAGGTGATCCACCTGAGCCCGATCCCGATTATGATCACCGACCGTGACGCGCGCATTCTCTATGTAAATGACGCTCTCTGCAAATCAACAGGCTATGAACGCGATGAAATCGTAGGTAATAAACCCAGCCTCTTTAAATCCAGCACACATGATCAGGAATATTACAAGGACCTGTGGGATACCGTTTTGTCCGGCCACTCCTGGCGTGGGCAGATTTGTAACAAGCGTAAGGATGGTCAGCTCTACTGGGAAAAAGTTCTGATTTCACCAGTCAAAAACCATCTGGGCGATATAACGTTTTTTATTTCCGTTCGCATTGATGATGTGGAAAAACGAAAGATGGAGAAAGCGCGCCAGAAAGCGGAAACTCTCAAAAGCGTGCAGGAACTGGCCGGCGGCATTGCGCATGAATTCTCTCAGCCTCTGCAGGTGCTCTCCATAAGCATGTCCCTTGTCGAAAAGGAATTCGGCCGCAGTGAATATTTTGAAAAATCCAACAAAATGATCCGGCGGATTATAGAACTGGTTGATAACCTGAAAAGCATCACCAGCCTGCGCCAGCAGGATTACCTCACAACCAAGATCATGGATATTCGCGCCAGCTCGGCCCGCTACGCCGCACAAACCAAGGAAAACCGTATCCTGATTATTGATGATGAGCCGGAAATCCTCGATTCATTAATCGAGCTGCTTTCTCTTGGAGGATACAAGGTGGATGGTGCCTCCAACGGCGCCGAAGCCCTGGAACGCATCTCCGAGTTTTCATACAATCTGATCATTTGTGATGTGGATATGCCGGGCATGGCCGGGCCGGAGCTGTTTAAAAAAGCCAAAGAAGCGCATTATAACGGTTACTTTGTTTTTATGACCGGTTATGAAATCGACAATGAACTGGAAGACCTGCTCAAGATGTCCGATGCCTTTTTGCGTAAGCCGTTTGAATTGAACGAACTGCGCTCTCTTGTCGACAAGTTGTACGCCAAGAAGAACAGCATAAACCAGGCTTAAAATATTTTGATTTTCTGGTGCAATATTTGCGATATTGTGCGCCGATGAAACTTTCATATATAAACTCCAAAAATGATGATGTAAGGCATCCTGCCGCTTCGGTGAAGGGATGCCTTTTTTTTGTCCGAAAGGTTTGTTTTGCTGATTAAGAATGTGCGGCTTTCCAACGGCCACAATGTATCGATTGAGATTGAAAACGGGCGCGTCACTAAAGTTGGCAAAATCGACTCATCGCAGCATGGCGACGTTTTTGACGGTGGTAATTTGCTGGCCTTGCCGGGCATAATCGATGTGCATACGCATATCCGTGATATGCAGCTAAGCCACAAGGAAGACTGGTTAAGTGCTTCGCAGGCTGCTGCCGCCGGCGGTGTTTGCAGTATTTTTGACATGCCCAACACCCGGCCGGCCACTTTTGACCAGGCCAGTCTTGAGATTAAGCGGCGGGCCGCCTCGAAAAGCATCGTTAACTATGGCTACAATTTTGGCGTTACGGAAAACAACCACGATGACGTGCGCAATGCCGGACCTGTAAACGCCGTGAAAATGTTTATGGCAGAATCCAGCAGCGGTTACGTGGTGGAAGACATCGAACGCGTGCGCGACGTGTTTTATCTCTGCTACGAAATGGATAAACCGTTGATGGTACACAGCGAACTGCAGTCCTGCGTGGAAAAGCACGAGAAACAGTATGAACCGCTTATTGCCAACCACGACAAAATCCGCAACCGTGTCTGCGCGATAAAAGCGACGGAGCGATTGCTGTCTCTGGCCGCTGAAATAGGAACGCGGCTTTATATCGTGCATGTGAGCTGCGCGGAAGAGGTCGAGCTTATCCGGGCGGCGAGGCAATCGGGCATCGATAATGTTTATTGCGAGGTTACGCCGCATCATCTTTTTATTAATGAAGATATTTTGGTGCGGGCCGGTAACTATGGAAAAGTGAATCCGCCGTTGCGCACAAGCAAGGACAATACCGCGCTGTATGAAGCCATTATGGACGGCACCGTGGATACAATCGGCACCGACCACGCGCCACACGGACTGGATGAAAAAAACAGACCTTACCACGAAGCTCCTGCCGGTTTTCCCGGACTGGAAACCAGCCTGGCGCTGATGTTGCAAATGGTGCATCGCGGTGATATTACGCTGCGACGGCTGGAGGACTTGATGTGCCATAACCCCGCACGCATATTTGAGATTAAGGACAGGGGACACCTGATGCCCGGTTACTGGGCGGATATAGCCCTGGTCGATTTGAATGAAAGCTGGACGGTTGACCCGGTACATTTTTTTACAAAAGCACGCTATTCGCCGTTTAGCGGACTTACGCTGAAGGGAAAGGTTAAAAAAACATTCGTAAACGGCACATTGGTTTTTGATGGTGAGAAGTGCCTGGATAATAAAGGAAAAGAAGTTGAGTTTGCATAAAAAAGAATTGATTCACGACCTGCATGAAATCGGCGCCGTTAAGTTTGGTTCTTTCCGGCTGAAGTCGGGATTAACATCGCCTTTTTATATCGATCTGCGGGCTATCATTTCCTATCCCCGGGTAATGGACCGCATTGTGCGACTGCTGGAGGAGAAGGTGGCCGAAAGCTCCTTTGAACTGATCACCGGTATACCCTACACCGCTTTGCCCGTCGCCGCCATTCTCGCTGACCGGCTCAACAAACCACTGGTCTATCAGCGCAAGGAAGCCAAAGCCTACGGCACGTCCAAGCTAATCGAAGGGCATTTTAAAAAAGGCGACCGCTGTATTGTCATCGATGATGTGATGACTACCGGCGAGAGCAAGCTGGAAACGGCCGACGCCCTGAAACAGGCGGGTATTGAAGTGAGCGACTTTGTGATTATCGTTGACCGCAGTTTTAACGGCGAAGAGTGGATGCGAAATAAAGGCTACACGCTGCATCGCATCCTTTCGGTGATGGATATTGTGGATGAGCTGCTGGAAAGCGGCAAAATCGGCCGGCAGGATAAAAACAATGTGGTTGCCTTTTTGAGCAATCCGCCCGAGCAAAAGCTGCCGCGCTTCGCAGATATGGCCGCGGAAAGCTCCAACCCGGTTACGCAAAGGCTGCTGAAAAAGGCACTCGAAAAGAAAAGCAACCTCGTTTTGTCACTGGATGTTGATAATATGAGCGGCTTTTTTGATATGCTTGAAAAGGTCGCCGGCGAGATCGTGATGTTAAAGACCCATGTCGATATTTTGAAAGATTTTGATACTTCATTTGCAAAACGCCTGCGTGAGGCTGCCGCCAGGCATAATTTTCTTATTTTTGAAGATCGAAAATTCGCGGATATCGGCAGTACGGTGCGCAAGCAGTTTACTGAGGGCGTATATCATATCGCGGAGTGGGCGGACGCGGTAACAGTACATGCTCTGCCCGGCGAAGGTATCCTGCAAGGATTATTCCGCGATACCAAACAAAATGCCGCTGCCTTTTTGCTGGCGGCAATGTCCGCCGAAGGCAACCTGCTGGACAGTACCTATGGCAGAAAGACAATCGAAATGGGCGTACGCAACCCGGGCTGGGTAAGCGGCTTTATCGGATTTGCGCAAACCCCGGCGGAGTTATTGAAGCTGCGCCAGTTGATACCCTCACACATGTTGTTGCTGATGCCCGGCGTGAATATGGAATCCAGCGGCGATGACCTCGGACAGCGCTACGTAAGCGTGGACCAGGCAGTGGCCGGCGGGGCCGATTTCATCATTGTCGGCCGGGGCATTATCCAGGCAAAAGATCCTGCAAAGACCGCGGCGAGCTATCGCGAGAAGGCCTGGCAGGCATTAAAAGAAAACGGTCGTATTTAAGGAAAGCGCCATGAAAAATCTGATATCCATGCGCGACCTGCGAAAGGAACAGATACTTGATCTTGTCTCCAAAGCAGAGCGCATCGAAAAAGGCGAGCTCAGACCGCGACTGGAAGGTCGTGTTATGGGTTCGCTTTTTTTTGAGCCGTCCACCCGGACGCAGCTCTCGTTTGACACCGCTATGAAGCGGCTGGGAGGGGAAGTGATCACCATGTCCGGCACCAAGGGCACTTCCGTGGAAAAGGGCGAAACCCTCTCCGACACGGTGCGCGTGGTCAACCAGTATGCCGACATTATCGTCGTTCGCCACCCCAATGAGGGAGCGGCGCGCTACATCTCGGAGCAGGTGGATGTGCCGGTTGTTAACGCCGGCGACGGCTCCAATCAGCACCCGACGCAATCGCTTTTGGACATGTATTCCATATTCAAAACACAAGGTACTCTGCAGGATCTTAACATCGCCATGGTTGGTGATCTGAAATATGGCCGCACGGTGCATTCGCTCGTTTACGCCCTCTCTTATTTTTCACCGCGCTTTTATTTCGTTTCTCCGGAATCACTTGCTATGCCGCCGTATATAACAGATGATCTGCAGAAGATGGAAATTCCTTTTGAGCAGCGCGAAACTTTTGAGGACATTGTGAGCGACCTGGATATTATGTATGTGACACGTATCCAAAGAGAGCGCTTTGCCGACCCGCAGGAATATGAAAAGGTCAAAAACGCCTACATCATCCACGCGGCGCAGCTGGAAAGTGTTAAAAAGAATTTCAAAATTCTGCATCCCTTGCCACGCGTCAATGAAATCCATCCCGATGTAGACAAGCTTCCTTCGGCCTATTATTTCGAGCAGGCCGGAAACGGCGTCTATATGCGTCAGGCGATACTTTCAACCCTGCTGGAGGCCTTATGATGAAAAAGCTTAAGGTAGACCCGATCAAAGAAGGCACGGTCATCGATCACATTCCGGCTAACAAAGCGCTCAAGGTTGTAAGTATCATTAAGCCCAGGGCGGATGATATTGTTACGGTGGGCATAAATTTTGCCAGCAAGAAACACGGCCGCAAAGACATTGTGAAGATCGAAGGGCGCGAGCTGACCCCGGCGGAAGTTAACAGTATTGCGTTGATTGCCCCGACGGCCAACGTTATTATTATCCGCGATTACCAGGTCGTGGACAAAAGGGTGGTGCAGATTCCGGAAAAAATCATCGGTCTGGCTCAGTGTGCCAATCCCAAATGCATCACCAACGCAGAAGAGATGACCACGCGCTTCACAACAGTATCGCGCCAGCCGGTGGCCCTGCGTTGCGACTATTGCGAGCGCAGCTTTAAGGTAGATGAATTGCGGGTGATCTAGCGCTTCAGCATCAGCCAGGAGCAGGCTGCCAGCGCGGCTGTCTCCGCGCGAAGCCGGTTAGGCCCAAGCGAAACTTTGTGAAAGCCGTTTTTGGCAAAGGCCGCTGTCTCTTCCTCGTCAAAACCGCCTTCCGGACCGATGCTTATTAAAACAGGGGCGCCGGGTTGCGGTGTCAGATCGGCCAGGGGCGGACAGCTTTCGTCGATGGCCGCAGCGCGCCATGGAAAAGCCACGCTTTGGTCAAGGAATGATTGGAAGTCCGGTAACAGGTGAACGGCGGGTTTGTAAAAGCGCAAAGATTGCTTCATCGCCTGGCGGACAATTTTTTCAAAACGCTCTGCATTATTGCTGAAATACGTGCTGTGGCGCGTGCGTACCAGCAGAAAATCGGTTACGCCCAATTCCGTTGCTTTTTCCAAAATCCATTCCAGCCGGTTGGGACGGATGAAGCCTAGTGCCAAAGCAAAGCCCGGTGGTGCAGGTTGTTCCTCGGCTTGTTGTATGCGGCAGGTGATCTGTGGTTTCAGACGCGTAATCTCTGCGTGGTATCGCTTTCCCCGGCCGTCTCCTACAACAATTACATCTCCGGGGCGCTTGCGCAACGTATTGCGGATATGACGCGTTTCAAAGTCATCCAGGCTTAAAAATTCCGAATCAATATCGCCGGGGTGTGCGTAAAAGAGTTCCATTGCGGCAATATGCAAAAACCCGTGATTATCAGGCAAGCATTATATGTCCGGTCTTTGCGGCAATGTTATAAAAACTGTATATTTCGAATTTATAATTATTTAGCGGAGTTATAGATGCAGATTGTAAAAATTGGCAATATTTCTATTGGAGAGGGTCACCCATTGGCGCTGATCGCTGGACCCTGCGTTATTGAAAGCGAAAAGCTGGTTATGAAAACGGCGGAAAGCGTAAAAGCGATAGCCGATAAACTGGACATGCCGCTTATTTTTAAATCTTCTTACCTCAAAGATAACCGTTCCTCGGCCACTTCTTTCCAGGGACCGGGCCTTGAGGAGGGCCTGCGCATTCTGCAAAAAGTAAAGGACGAGCTGGAACTGCCCGTGCTTAGCGATATCCATGACGCGCACGATGCCGAAGCCTGTGCCGAAGTGCTGGACGTTATCCAGATACCGGCGTTTCTCTCCATGCAGACCACACTTTTACAATCTGTTGCCCAAACCGGCAAAACCATCAATGTCAAAAAAGGGCAGTTTTTGGCAGCCAGCGACCTGAAAGCGGCTATAGGCAAAATCGAGCAGGAAAACAATCACAACATTTTATTGACTGACCGCGGTAACATGTTTGGCTATCACAACCTGGTTATGGATATGCGCAACCTGAAGATCATGCGTGATTTAGGATATCCCGTGGTGTTGGACCCGACACACGCTATTCGCAAATACGGGGTTAGCAGCAGTGACAAGCGGGGCGGCGCTAAAGAATTTATTTTCGGGCTGAGCCGTGCGGGTGTGGCAGCCGGTGTTGATGCTGTTTTTATTGAAACGCACCCGGATTGTGACAATGCCCTTTGTGATGCCGCCAGTATGCTGCCGTTGCAGCGTCTGGAAGACCTTCTCAACCAACTTACGGCTATCGACAAGCTGATAAAGCCCCATATGGCCCGGGACGAAATGGGTTTGTAAATATGAAAGAAAAGCTGATTAAAATAAAGCTTATTGCCATGGATGTTGACGGTGTGCTGACAGACGGGCGCATCATTTATACTTCGACCGGTTCGGAAATTAAGGAGTTTCATATTCAGGACGGGATGGGTATAACCATGGCGCGTATGGCCGGTTTAAAAACGGCGATCATTACGGGACGCTTGTCTGAGATGGTTAAAAGAAGAGCCACAGAATTGAAGTATGATTGGATTTCGCAGGGCCATTTTGATAAGCGTGTACCCTATACCGATTTGAAGCGCGAGCTGGATTTAAGTGATGAAGAGATTTGTTATATCGGTGATGACATACAGGACATGCCGGTTTTGAAGCAGGTCGGTTTTTCGGTGGCTGTGGCCAACGCACGTGATGATGTTAAGGCTATCTGCGATTATACAACCATCCAGCATGGCGGTCGTGGCGCCGTGCGCGAAACAATTGACAAGATTTTAAAGGCCCAGGGCAAGCTGCATAATCTTGTGGAAAAACTGGGTCGCTAAAAGGAGAAGAGCAGCACATGCCGATTTTGGAATCCGCACGTAAAGTAATCCGTATTGAGCGTGAAGCGCTGCAGGATCTGGAAAACAGAATAGGCGTCAATTTTGAAAATGCCGTTCATACCATATTGCGCAGCAAGGGACGCGTGATTGTATCCGGTATGGGAAAATCCGGTGCCATCGGAAAAAAAATGGCCGCCACGCTGGCCAGTACGGGCACCACTTCCTACTTTTTGCATCCCGCTGAAGGGCTGCACGGAGATCTGGGCATGGTGCATAAGGATGATGTGGTAGTTGCTATTTCCAAGAGCGGCGAGACACAGGAATTGCTGCACATACTGCCGGCGCTTAAACGTCTTGATGTGCCGATTATTGCCATGACCGGAAACCGTGATTCCACTCTGTCGCGCAATGCCGCCGTATCTCTTGATATTAGCGTAAAGGAAGAAGCCTGCCCGCATGATCTGGCGCCTACGGCCAGTACGACGGTAACGCTGGTTATGGGTGACGCCCTGGCGATTGCCTTGCTGGAAGCGCGTGGTTTCAGTGCCGATGATTTTGCTTTGCTGCACCCCGGAGGCTCGCTTGGTAAAAAGTTGCTTATGCGTGTTAGTGATATTATGGAAACCGGCGCCAAACTGCCTTTTTGCCGAATTGATGATACCATGCGCGCAGCGGTGATGGAGATGGCGCACAAGCGCGGTATTTGTCCTGTTGTGGACGACAGCAACAAGCTTGTTGGCGTAATTACAACCGGTGATTTGAACCGTTTGCTGGAAACCAATGAAAGCTTTATGACTGTCCCGGTTGCTTCAGTTATGAATAAAACGCCAAAGACGGTCAAACCGGAAACACTGGCCATTCTTGCCTACAAGGAGATGGAAAAGTTTCGCATTATCGCCATGCCGGTAATTGATGAGGAGAAAGTTTTACACGGGGTTATTCACTTACATGACCTGATGCAGGAAGGAATTAGCGCCTGATGAGATGGATATTTTTGTTGACGGCCGTTTGTCTTTTAGCGGCGGCCTGCCAGAGAGAAAGCGAAGAAACCGTTGAAAGCAACACCAACGAACTGTTGCCCGACCAGGAAAGCTGGGATGCCAATCTCGTTATAACCAATGAGGGGCGTAAGGTGGGAGTCGTCCGGGCGGCACATATCGAAAAATACAATTCTAAAAACCTTACATTGATCAGCGATGGCCTCAAGGTTGATTTTTTTAACAATGAAGGTCAGCACACTTCCGTGTTAACTTCCGAAGGTGGCAAAGTAAATGATAACGACCAGAATATGACCGCCTACGGCAACGTTGTCGTCGTTTCCGATTCCGGCATGACCCTTTATACAGACACGCTGATCTGGAATAACGATACGCAAAAGATCATTTCACACATTCCTGTCAAAATAATTTCCGAAGGCGACACGCTTTACGGTGACAGCTTTATCAGCGACGCAAATCTGGAAAATTACGAGATTACGAACTCCCGCGGATCGACCAACCGGGTTCTAAGGAAGTAATATCTTCATGCGCCATGGCTTAATTGTGCTTGCCGTTGCCGCTTTGGTGTGGGGGGCGCTTCAATCATCACGGCTTCAAATAATACACGCGGATCGTAACATCGGCCGAAAAGAGTCCGGTCAGCAATTACGGGTCTTAAAGGGTAACGTGCATGTTTTAAAGGATACGATTCATATTTATTGCGACAGCGCCAAATATTATGAAGCCGTGGAAAGGCTGGATCTGTTTGGCCGCGTCAAAGTGGACGACGGTCATAAGGTCATGCGCTCCGGCAAAATGCGCTATTACGTTAACAGCGATGTGCTGGAGGCGGAAAAAAGCGTGCGCATTAGAAGCAAAAGTGATTCGCTCTTTGCCCAATTTGTACGCTACAATCTTGATACAAAAGAAGCACGAGCAAAAGTAGACGTTTTCATGTTCAATTATCCGGATAGTGCGGAAATTACGGGAGACGAGGCCTATTATTCCGAAAAGGATTCCGTGTTTCGGACCAGCGGCAACGCCCTTTTCCGAAAATATGAAGACAGCGATACGTTTACAGTCAAGGCTGCTCATATTACTTATTTGCGCACTGGCGGTGGCAGCGCCGTTGCCATAGATAGCGTACGCATTACCCGCGGTTCGCTTCTGGCTTTGGCCGATACAGCCCGCTATCTGAGCAAAGCGGAAGAAGCCCGTTTACGCGGCAATCCCCGTGCATGGATTGACGAAAGCAAACTCACGGGCAAATTCATAAATGCTCACTTTGACTCCAACGAGGTCGATTACATATATGTGAAAGAGGAAGCCGAGGCCATTTCACGCGTCGATTCTGTCAGCGATAATTACAACCGTTTGCGCGGCCGCGAAATAGAATATTTTATACAAAAAAGGCAACCTGTCCGAATCGTTTCGCGTCACAATGCCAGCAGCCTTTACTTTTTGAAGGAAACCGGAGACCAGGGCACAAGCTATGCGACGGCAGACAGTATTTTTATTTTTTTTAGGCAGGGTGAACTGGATTCGATTCAGGTAATCGGCGGAGCACAAGGGGTATATTATCCCGAAGGATATAAAGGAGAAAAGAAGTTTGGAGAATAGTGCGACCGTATTGGGCGGAGACAATCTGGTAAAAATCTATGGCGGCAGGAAAGTCGTCAACAACGTATCACTGCGCGTGCGCCAGGGCGAGATTGTTGGACTACTGGGGCCGAACGGAGCCGGAAAAACGACGACGTTTTACATCATTACCGGGATGATAAAGCCAAACGCGGGTTCCGTATTTATCGGGGATAAGAGAATAACCAAAATGGCTATGTACAAAAGGGCCCGATACGGCGTCGCCTATCTGCCGCAGGAAGCCAGCGTATTCCGGAAGCTTAGCGTTAAAGACAATCTTATGTCAATTATGGAAATGCTGGGTATTGATAAAAAGACACAGCGGGAGAAATGCGACCGGCTGCTGGAAGAACTCAATATTAGTCATATTGCCGACAGCCTGGGTTATCACCTTTCAGGTGGTGAAAGGAGGCGCACAGAAATTGCCCGAACCTTGGTTACGGATCCCAAGTTTATCCTGCTCGATGAACCTTTTGCCGGCGTTGACCCGATAGCCGTGGAAGATATTCAGAATATTGTGCATAGTTTAAAACACCGCGGCATAGGCGTTTTGATCACCGATCATAATGTCCACGAAACATTGTCGATAACCGATAGAGCTTATTTGTTATTTGAAGGAAAAATCCTGAAAGAGGGCACAGCCGACATACTCGCTGCGGATGAACAGGTTAGAAAAGTGTATCTTGGGGAGAATTTCCGCCTGGATCGCTAGGCCGTTGAAATGGCCTTTCCAACCTGACGTTTGCCGACATAAACAATATTATCTCGTCCAAATATCTTGGCTACGATGAGCGGAGACAATTCAGCGGTTATGGGAACAAGAACGCGGTTAAAAGGAAAGCTTGAATTCATAAAAAGCAAAAACTTCTCATTATGCTTTTCTTCATGGAAATTATAGTTTTCCAGAATATCTTTTAACTTTGATGTTGACAGTTTGTCAAAACGGATCTTTAAATCCAGAATGGGGGCATCAAAGTGTTGTGGCAAATCCTGGTTTCGCGTCATATAACTTTTGCGATAAAATTCAATGGCCTGGCGAAGATCGGTGATCAGCTTTTCGGGATTCTCATTTTGAGCGTAACATCCCGGCAGATTCTCGCAAGACCCGACGTAAAAATGTCCGTCATATTCTTTTTTAATAATAACTTTCATATAATAAGCTTTATGAGATTAGATGTTGGTTCGACGACTCCAAAAAATATAGAGCAAGGAGAATGTTATGTCAATCGCCATATGGCGATGATGTTGCCTGTCACATAAATGTTTTGTTTTTTTAGTGATTTAAATCAAAAAAGTGTCATCTAAAGTTCGTTAGAAAAATTAATGTCTCAAAAAATTATCCTGTTAATTGATAGCCGTATAACCGGGTCTAACCAAAAACCGGCCCTTTCAAGTGATCGCTTCGATACTATTTTCTTTCAACGCTGCGACGAGTTGCCGCGTCAGTTTGACAGCAATCTGTATCATGGCATTCTTTTAAAAACCAGCAGGATAGGCGAGGAACTTTTTGATTATCTGGAAGAACTGCATGAAGGGCTGGTCGATCAAACGCTATATGTGATTGGTCAAATCGCGGACGGTCCGTTGTACGCGCGCGCGCAAAAACTGGCCAATCTCTATATTTTTGAATCGTCTGATTTCGATTTTGCCCAATTGCAGAGCCTGGGCGAAAAACTGCTCAGAGCCGGCACAGGCCTTAGGGATGCCCGCTTTTATCGCAAGCGCTACCAAACGCTTATAAATGCTTCACCATTTAATGTTATTACGGTTAATGCCTTTGGCAAAATTCTGGAAGCCAACCAGAGTTTCCTTAAGACGTTCAATTACTCCGCGCCTTACATTAATGATACCCATTTATCATCTTATATACCTACATACAGTTTTGACGAGATCATTAAATTTTCCGAGCGGGCCTCAATGGGACAATCCCATCATTTTCAAACCACTTTTCTGGAGCACTCCGGCAAGCTCGTTCCGGTGGAAATCCATGCCTTCAGGAGCAACCACAGCAAAGACCTGCACCTGATCCTGATCGATAAGAGTGAGATCCTGGCGTATAAAAGAACCGTTGACTACCAGCAAAGAGCTTTTGATTATTTTAACCAGCTTATTCAAAAAGTGCTTCAGGCGCCGTCTTCATCCGGCGAGATGCTGGACGAGGCATTGTTAAAGAAAATATACAGTGCCGACCAGGTGCTGGAATGTAAGGTGAATAGGGATAGCGAAAACAATCGGCTCTTCTTTGATAAATCTACTCTGGGGCGGGAGCAGGAGGCGGTTTTCAATGTCTTTGAAAAAATAATATCCACCAGCATCCGGACGCAGGAAAAATCCGTTTTGCATTTTGCCGGGGATAATCCTGGTCATGCCGAGTACCTGAATTATGCGCAGACCATCGTTGTTTTGCCGGTTTACTTCAGTGGACACATACGCGATGTGATCGTGTTGCTGTACGCCAATCACTATGAGCCGGATGAAGTTGCGTCGCGTTTGTTCGAAGTTCTCATATTCCTTCTGCGTTTCAAATACATGCTGCTGGAACAACGCGATGAAAGCACCCAAGGCCCCTATAAAGAGATTCTGGAAAACGCACTGGACGGTATTTACCGTTCCACAATAGACGGCAGACTAATTTACGCTAACCCGGCGTTCGTGAAAATGCTGGAATATGATTCACTGAACGAAATGCGCAATCTTGATATAGCGCGTGTGCTTTATGATACCGGCGACGAAAGAGAGCGTTTTATCGAACAGGTGCGTGAGCGGCCGGCTGTCCAAAACCTGGTGGCCAGACTTAAAACAAAAACAGGCAAAACGATAACGGCGCTTGAACATGCAAGGATGGTTAAGCATGCGGACGGACCGGCGTTTATTGAGGGAGTTATCCGCGATATCAGCGAAGGGGAAGTTTTAAAAGACCAGTTGCGTAAATCGCGACGCTTTACCGATGAACTTGTGGATGAAGCAGGCGTCATAATCGTGGCCGAAAAAATGGAAAGCGGTGAATGTATCATCTGGAATAAAAAAGCAGAGTCCGTATTTGGCATACCACGCTCAGAAACGTTGAACAATAGCCACTACAAAGAGCTTCTCTATGCGGATGCCAATTACCGGAACTATGTATCGCAGGAGGCTGTGGAGTTTGCAGTGGGAAGCAGCCACAAACCCGTCGAATTTCATGCATTTGCCGGCGAAAACAGAAAAAAAATAATAAGCTGGACATACATCATCGTTGATACCGATGAACACGGTAAAGTGCTTGTGGGCTTCGGGAATGATATTACCGATATGCGCATGCTGGAAAAACGCTTTATCGAAACACAACGGATGGAGTTTTTTAGTACGTTGACTACCGTGCTTGCGGACCAGTTTAAAGATATAGTCAGCGCCATGGCGCTTGATCTGGAACAACTGACCAGGGCCTTCGAGAAAAAGCAGAATCCTGAGCGCAGCGTAGCCAGCATAGAGCAAAAACTGCGCGAGGCCAATCGTTTGCTGGAACGAATGCGCAGCCATGCCGACACCACCCAGACCCATCCTGATGCCATGATTGAACCCAATCAGATCATAGAGCAGGCGATAACCCTTCTTGAAAAGACCATTCCCGATAGCATAAATATCGTAACGCGTTTTAAGGCCTCACGTTATGTGCGCATCAGCGAAGCCCACTTTAACCAGGTACTGTTTAACCTTGCCCTTAATGCTGTAAACGCAATGAAAGACGGCGGTGAGATCGTTATTGAAACCAGGCAGTGCAATGCGATCAACGAGCCTTTTCTTATAAGCAATAACGCTGTTGATGAAGAGTATGTAAAGATCATATTTAATGACAATGGCGCCGGTATGGATGAAATAACGCGGCAGCGTATCTTCGAACCCTTTTTCAGTACAACATCAACCGAACGTAATAAGGGGTTGGGCGCTACACTGGTCTATAATATAGTGCGACGCTACAACGGCTATATTGATGTCGAATCCAAGGTTGGCCGGGGGACATCGATTATTATTTATCTGCCTGTTATAGAGCAGACGGCGACGCAAAAAGCGGTCAGGGCCAAAGATTCTGCTAACGGCAATATTCTTGTGGTAGATGATTCCAAAGAGATCAGGGAGATCCTGCGCGACATTGCCAATGCCGACGGCTATCATACGTATTTAGCGGAGGATGGCCTCGAGGGACTGGAGCTTTTCAAACAGCACATGAACGAGATCGATCTGGCTATCCTGGATATCATCATGCCGAAGCTGGACGGCCGTGATCTGTTCTTCAAGATTCGTGAATTAAAACCGGATATAAAAATCCTGGTTACCTCCGGTTACAGTAAACCCGAGGTAAAAAAAGAGCTGCTGGCCAACCGTGTAGACGGTTTCCTGCCCAAACCATTCAACGTTAAATCCGTTCGTGAGCGATTAAAAGAATTGCTGCTTAAGGATATATAAAGAATAGCATATATTTAATACCTTTCTTAAATTAATGCATTGCCTGAATTGTATATAGCTTGCTACGGGAAGCCTTGTGGAGCCTGAAATGGACAAAAAAATACTGGTTTTGGGAACGACGAATTCTGTTCTTAGCCCAATGATGGCGGAGTTGATAAGACACCTGACTTTTAAAAAGGTCAGTGTGGTAAGCGCCGGGCTGAGTCCAAAAAAAATTCATCCCAAAGTGGTAAAAGTATTGCTGGAAATGGGTATCGATATGTCCGATTACCAGAGTGTTTCCGTAAACGAATACATGCACCACAAATTTGATATTATTATTACCACTACTCCTCAGGCCCGTGATTTTGTGCATAACCTGGTTAGCAGCAAAACAAAAATACATAAGGAATTTGACGATCCGCGGGACATGAAAGGTAAGGATTACCAGATTGATAACGCCTTCCGCCGCCTGCGTGATGAGATTAACGAGTGGTTAAACGAATTTTTGTCGCGCCACAGACTGATATGACAATCAACTAAACGGACTTATTGAAACTGTAATTGCGGCTGGAGGCTTTCATAATGAAACGGACCGGAAGTAGACTATCTTTTATTTTCGCCATCCTGCTTTTTCCCGTATTATCCATAGCATCCGAAGGGGGCGGTAAACTTGGGGAGCATCTTCCGATTTGGACTGTTGTTCCTTTTGTTGGCATACTCTTATCGATTGCCTTATTTCCACTTTTAGCACCTCATTTTTGGCATAAACATTTTCCCAAAATATCGGCGTTCTGGGCGTTGCTGTTTGCAGTCCCGTTTCTGATCGCCTACCAGGGACAGGCTGTCCACGAAATACTGCATATCTACTTTTTTGATTATATCCCTTTTATCATTCTGCTGTGGGGCTTGTTTACCATCAGCGGCGGCATTCTGGTAAAGGGCACTTTGCGCGGCACACCTGCGGTAAATACAACCATGCTTCTAATCGGCACGTTGCTTGCCAGCTGGATTGGCACCACCGGTGCGGCGATGGTAATGATCCGTCCGCTTATCCGGGCCAATGCCCACCGCAAAAACAAAGTGCACATCATGGTCTTCTTTATTTTCCTTGTGGCAAATATCGGGGGCTCATTGACACCTCTCGGAGATCCGCCGTTGTTTTTAGGCTTTTTACACGGCGTAAGCTTTTTCTGGACTTTCAACTTGTTTAAAGAGATGGCGTTTGTAGCCGTCATCCTCTTTATCCTGTTTTTTATGATGGACAGCTTTTTCTATAAAAAAGAAGACGCGCCCATACCCGAAGAAACTGAAAAAGTACCGCTGGCTATAAAAGGCGCCCATAATTTTCTGTTTTTACTCGGTGTAATCGCCGGTGTACTTTTCAGCGGCGTTGTCCACCTGGGCGAAGTACACATCCTCGGTATACACCTGGCCTGGCAAAACATTATCCGCGACGTCTGGATTGTTACCATGGGCCTGCTTTCCCTGCGCTTTACCAATATCGAAATCCGTGAAGGAAACGGCTTTAACTGGTTCCCGATCCTGGAAGTGGCCTATCTGTTCGCCGGCATTTTTATGACCATCATACCGGCGCTGGCCATTTTGCAGGCTGGTGAAAAGGGCGCGCTTAGCGCATTGGTAGCTACCGTTAAGGAGCCCAGGGACTATTTTTGGGTAACCGGTATTTTATCCAGTTTTCTTGATAATGCGCCTACCTATCTCACGTTCTTTAATACCGCGCTTGGAAATTTGGGCCTGACCGAAGATCAGATAAGAGCGGCCTTTGCAGCCGGAAATATTTCACAAGAATATCCCCAGTTTATTGATCGCCTTGTTGGCATATCGATAGGGGCTGTTTTTATGGGCGCCAATACCTATATAGGGAATGCACCTAATTTTATGGTTAAGTCTATTTGTGAAGAATCCGGAATCAAAATGCCCAGCTTTTTTGGCTACATGATTAAGTGGTCGATCCCGATTCTTATTCCGATTTTCATAGTGGTAACGTTTCTTTTTCTTTAACGGGAAAGGTTAATTGGTAATAGACCGTTGTATGTGTTGGTAATTGTATTCAACAAGAAAAAGAACATTTATGACCCATAAGCGATCATATCCGGACATTCGTGTCTTGCCGGAAGCGCTTGCCAATAAGATTGCTGCCGGAGAGGTAGTGGAGCGTCCTGCCAGCGTAATAAAAGAGCTGGTGGAAAATGCAATTGACGCCGGGGCCGATGCGATTGAGGTTTACGTTGAAAAAGGCGGGAAGCAATTGCTTCAGGTGGTGGACAACGGCCGCGGTATAAAATCGGAGCAGCTGCTTACTGCTTTTGAACGCCACGCCACCAGCAAGATCAGCGATGAAAACGATCTGGACAATATTCTTACCCTTGGTTTTCGGGGGGAAGCGTTGCCCAGCATTGCTTCCGTTTCTCAAATGGAAATAAAAACGCGCGCGGCCACGGAAAAGACCGGCTCTGTTTTAAAGGTGAACGGCGGCAGCTTTTCCAATATTAGCAAAACCGCGGCCAATCCCGGCACCAGTATCTGGGTGCGGCAACTTTTTTTTAACACACCGGCCAGACGAAAATTCCAAAAAGCGGACAGCACTGAAAATCAGCAGATTTTGGCTGTGTTGAAGCGTTTTATGCTTTGTTATCCCGCCATAGCCTTCAAAGTTTCGATCGACGGGCGTGACGTGTTTAATATTAAAGAGCAAAAGCCGGACGAGCGCGTAGCTTCTATCTACGGAGACGACCTTTTCGCTGAAATGATCGCGGTTGCAAACAGCCTCGGCGGGATCACAATAAAGGGCCATATTGGGAAACCGCAGGCAGCCCGCCGCTCCAAAAGTCACCAGCATCTGTTTTTGAACGGACGGCCCATTTTTGATAAAAGTCTTGGGCATGCCATCTACCAGGGCTACGGGGAAAGTCTCGAAGAGGGCAGTCACCCGGCCTATTGTCTTTTTTTGACGCTGGATGCAAATCTGGTTGATGTAAACATCCATCCCACAAAAATGCAGGTACGTTTTTCCAACGAGCGTACCCTTTATTACCTGTTTATGAACACGGTGCGCCGCGGCTTACATAACCGCGGCCTGTTGGCAGACCTTTCGCTGGAACCGGAAGGCAGTGCCGTTAAAAACGTTGTTCTGCAGGAGAGTCCTGCGGGGGCAGCGCAAAAGGAAGACCGCAACGAACTGGTCTTGTCACGCTTCCAGGGGCGGCGCGACAAAAAAGTAAGGGGACGCGGCGGGCATCAGCTTAGCATGATTTATTTTTCACCCGTAAAGGAAAAGGAAGCTGCGGACGCTCCGCCTGCATCTGCCGGTCAAAAGCTTTTAAGCGAGCAAGGTGCAGTCAGCAGCGAGGTGCGTTTGTGGCAGGTTCACAGACGCTACATTATTTCTGAAATTAAAAGCGGCCTGGTGGTAATTGATCAGCACCTGGCGCACGCGCGCATACTTTTTGAACGCACGATTGCCCAGCTGGCAGACAAACACGAGGCCAACTCGCAGAAGCTTCTATTTCCGCAAAAAATTACACTGGCCCTGGATGACTTCGGGATTTTTAAGGATATCTATCATGTGCTGCATAAAATCGGGTTTACTGTGAATGTGTTCAGCGGTAACACGATTGTAATAGAAGCCATGCCCGCCGATGTAAAGCTGGGCCGCGAAAGCCAGATACTGCTTGATGTAATTGATTATTACAAAAATACGCACATGGGCAATTTTGACCGCATCGAAAAAATTGCCGCCGCTTATGCCTATAAGAATGCCGTCAAAATCGGTGAGGAGCTTACCGATAGGGAAATGCAATCATTGGTCGATCAGCTGTTCGCCTGCGAAGAACCATTCTTTGCGCCAAACGGCAAGCCGGCCATCATTACCATGGATCTGGAAGAGCTGTCACGCAAATTCTCGCGATGAAGAAATTAGCATACGTCCCGGTTATTGTCGGACCTACCGCCTGCGGCAAAACAGACCTGGCCCTGTTTCTGGCCGAAAAGTTGAATGCCACCGTAATTTCCGCAGACTCGCGGCAGATTTACAAGTATATGGATATCGGCACGGCCAAGCCTTCAGCACAAGAGTTATCGCGCGTGAGGCATCTTTTTGTTGACCACGTAGAGCCGGACCAGACTTACAGTGCCGGTGATTTCAGCCGTGAAGCACGGGCCGCTGTTGTTGACATTTTAAGCGGGGGACGCAATTGTATCGTTGCCGGCGGATCGGGCATGTACATAAAGGCATTGCTTGACGGCATTATTGAAGCGGATCTGAAAGATGAATCTGTGCGCGAACAGCTAAACAGCGAGCTGCGCGAAAAAGGATTGCCCGCCCTCTATTTACAATTAAAAAAAATCGACCCGCCTCTGGCCGAGCGAATCTCGGAGAATGACCGCCAGCGTATTCTGCGCGGGCTGGAAGCTTATTTCGTAAGCGGAAAGCCGCTTTCCGAATGGCATAAGCAATCAACGGAGAAAGCACCTTTTGATTATTATCTGATCGGTCTGATGCTGCCCAGGCCAGAACTTTACAGACGTATTAACAACCGGGTGGATCAGATGATCGCGCGCGGATTAATCCATGAAGTAAGTGAGCTGCTGCGAAAGGGATACCGGCATACAAACGCGCTGAATGCCGTTGGTTATAAAGAAGTCGTTAGCTATCTCGATGACACAATCAATAAAAAGGATATGGCTGAACTGATAAAAAGAAACAGCCGGCGTTACGCCAAACGGCAGCTCACCTGGTTCAATGCCGATCCGCGCATTCACTGGTTTGATGTAAGCAACTTTGAAACCGCCAACGACATGCACGCCGCCATCTTGGCAAAACTGCCTTAATACCTCTTCCAAAATCTTTTAAAAATGATTGCAAATTGACCCTTTTTAGCGGCCTTTTAAGGTTTAAAGGCGCTTGTTCGAATTTTATGAACAAATGAAAGGGGATTTATGCAATGGAAGTAGCGACCAAACATCAATTTGAAGATAACTGGCTGGCTAAGGCTCTGGTCTATTACAAGATAATTGACAAAACCTTGTACGAAGAACTGGCCTACCGCAATACTGATCAGCGCTACTTTTACCGCGTTCTGACTGACAACGATTTTCTGAATGATGACGAAATAAGGCAATTTGTAAAGGTCGCCTTGCAAATACCTACGGTCAATCTGGACAAGGTTGATGCTGAGAGCGACGTTATCAAACTGATTCCTGAGGATCTTTGTCAGCGCTTCGGTCTTTTGCCGCTGCAGGCAAATGCCACACATATCGCGGTGGCACTTTCCAACCCTTTTAACCTGGACGCGGAAAACGAAATTGAATATCTGACACGCAAGTATGTAAAAAAGTACTTCGCGCCGGTCGATATCATCAAGGAAAAGATCGGCCAATACTATTCTCCCGAAAAAGTTATCACCGATTTTGTAAGCAAAAGCAGCGATAATCTCAATATCCGATTTGTCGGGGATACTAATTTTGACAGCACCTCGCCCGTTGTAAAGCTGGTAAATCAGATCATCGGAGATTCAATTGCAAAAGAGGCCAGCGACATCCATATCGAGCCCAAGGAAAAATCGGTTCAGGTGCGGTTCCGTATTGACGGCGTTTTGCGCAACGAACTGGAAGTGCCGCGCACCGTACATTCCGCGCTTGCGAGTCGCATAAAGATTATATCCAACCTCAATATAGCTGAAACGCGCAAGCCGCAGGACGGTAAAGCCAAAGTCTTAATTGAAGACAAGGATGTCGACCTGCGTATATCCATTTTGCCGACCAGCTTTGGTGAAAAAGTAGTGATCCGGATACTGGACAAGCGCAACGCGTCCGTTTCGCTGGATCAAATGGGCATCAAAGGATACAACCGCGACCAGCTTGAAAAGTGCTTCAACTTTAAGCAGGGCATGGTATTGGTAACCGGCCCTACCGGTTCGGGTAAAAGCACGACGCTCTATGCCGCGATCAATCGTATCCGCTCAACTACCAATAATATTCTTACCATCGAAGATCCGATCGAATACATGTTTGACGGCATTAACCAGGTGCAGGTAAATGAAAAAGCGGGCGTTACTTTTGCCAGCGCTTTGCGATCGTTTCTGCGCCAGGACCCCGATGTAATTCTTGTTGGTGAGATCCGTGACAAAGAGACGGCTGAGATTGGCATTCAGGCTTCGCTGACAGGACACCTCGTTTTAAGCACGTTGCACACGAACGACACGTTTACCACCGTTACACGACTGAAAGATATGGGCGTGGATAAGTTTAAGATCACCGAAGCGCTGCAGGCTGTTGTGGCGCAACGCCTTGTACGCAGGCTGTGCAAGCATTGCAAACACGAAGTGAACCACGATGATGTTGATCCGAAGCTGCTGACGCTGATGAGCAAATCCGGCCTGAAGCCGCAGCTGTTTGAGCCGAAAGGCTGTGCCCGTTGCGGATACACCGGCTACAAGGGGCGTATCGGCGTTTACGAAATTCTGTTGCTGGATGATGACATCCGCGACCTGATCGCCGGAGATGCCAGTGTTCAGAAAATGCGCCGCCAGGCCCGTAAAAACGGTTTTCGGAACCTCTTTGAAGATGGGATTGAGCTGGTCGCCAGCGGTATAACCGACTACAATGAAATTATCCGCGTGATCAATCCGTCGCTGCAGCAGGACGATGAAACAGAGGCCGCGCATGAAGCGAAGGAAACGGCAGCAGAAACCGAAAAGCTTAAGCTGGATCTGACGCCGCAACCGGCCACGGCAACGCCACCGGCTGCCGGTAATGAAAAGCCGGAACTGGCGGAAGAGCAGGGTACGCCGGAAAAAGCGTTTGATCTCACACAACAGGAATTCAAGATCCTCGTTACGGACGACTCTTCTACGACCCGTCTGATGGTGAGCAAAATTATTCAACGCTCCACAAAGTGGCAGGTTTTTGAAGCGGAAGACGGCGAGAAAGCACTGGACGTTATCGAAGCGGATCCGCCTGACCTGATTATCCTCGATGTGATGATGCCAAATATGGACGGCTATGAGTTGTTGCAGGAACTGAAAGCGCGCAAGGAATATGCCTCAATACCGGTATTAATTTTTACAGCGCTCAAAACGTCCAAAAGCGAAGAGAAGGTTTTTCAACTTGGCGCGGACGGTTTCCTGGTTAAGCCGATTGATCCGAAAGTGTTGATTAAGCAGATGGAGAACGCGCTGGAACACCAGCAGGAAATGAAAAACTTCAGGGAAGAAAACCCCTTTACGCAAGATACGGTAGAGGATTATTCTCTAAAGCTGGCCTAGCAATTAAATGACAATGTTATAAGAAAAAGAGTGGAGATATGGAATATTTGATAGCTTTTTTTGCGGGAACATTTGTCGGCAGTTTTCTGAACGTTGTCATTTACCGTGTGCCGCGCAAGCTTTCCATTATCTACCCCCCTTCATCCTGTCCCCATTGCGGGCATCGTATCAGGCCCTGGTTTAACGTGCCTCTCCTCGGCTGGCTGCTCTTACGTGGCAAATGCCGGGATTGTCATACTGCCATATCATGGACTTACCCGGTTGTTGAGTTTTTGGGCGGATTAACGGCCCTGCTTTCCGTTTACCATTTCGGGTGGACGTCCACCGCCCTGGTTTATGCTTTTTTTGCCTGGGTATTACTGGCCGTCGCCTTTATCGATTTTCGCACCCGGTTGATTCCCAATAGCCTGGTTATAACCCTGCTCGCAGGCGGCATTGCGTTGAATTTTACCGCCGGGTTTATATCCTGGGGTGAGGCAGGCATTGGGCTGCTTGCCGGTGGTGGCAGCATGTTTCTCTTGGCGCTGGGAGCGGAGAGGCTTTTCGGCAGGGAAGCGCTGGGCATGGGCGATGTGAAGCTGGCCGCGGCGGCGGGTTTTTTCCTGGGCTGGAAAACTATCCTGGTGGCCCTCTATCTCGGATTCGTGCTGGCCTTCGTAGCTATCATTTTGGGAAAGCTTTATAAGCGACAGCGGCAGGATGCCTACCTGCCATTAGGCCCTTTTCTGACAATTTCATTTATCGCTTTTGTGTACTGGGGTCAGCAAATATGGCAGTGGTATTGGCACTGGGTTATAAACTAAAGGAACGCAACAATGCCTAATTTTAAATACAGGGCGCTTAACCAGGAAGGAAAGACCGTAGAAAGCGTCATCCTTGCCGCAGACCAGAAGGTGGTTATTAAACAGCTGGAAAAGCTGAATATGACGCCCATAGCTATCGAGCGTTATGAGGAAAAAAGCAAAAAGCGCAAGGCGGCGGGAAAAGTGGAGCTGCGCCAGGTGCTGCTATTTACCAAGCAGTTGCGCACGCTGCTTAAAGCCGGTATCCCGATTGTCACCTGTCTTAATGTGATAAAAGAGCAGACAGACGACCAGAATTTTGCAACGGTACTTGCAGGCATATCCCGCGATATAGAGGGCGGCAGTAAGCTTTCCGATGCCTTGAGTGAATTTCCGAAGGTGTTTCCGGAACTCTACGTCAATTCGATCCGTGTGGGTGAAATAAGCGGCACGCTGGAAGACACGCTCGAACAGCTTTCCGGATTTATGGAAGAAGACGCGCGCATTAAAAAAGAAGTTAAGAAAGCACTGCGCTACCCGCTTATAGTTGGCTCGGGTTTGCTGGCTGCGTTTGTTGTATTCACCACCTTTGTAATCCCCAACTTCATACCCATTTTTGAGATGAGCGGCCAGGAACTGCCTTTGCCCACCAAGATCCTGATGGGCTTTTACTACCTGATCACAAATTGGGGGATTTTGCTGCTTGTTTTTCTCGGCGCCGCCAGCGCCGGCCTGTGGAGTTACATCAAAACACCGGCCGGGCGCTACCAGGCTGATCTGCTGCAACTGCAGGTCCCGGTGATGGGCGTTCTTGTACGCAAGCTTAATATCTCCCGTTTCGCAAAGCTGCTTCACACGATGAATAGAACCGGTATATCGATCGTAAAGAGCTTCGAAATTATTGAAGAGACGCTAGACAACACGGTATACCGTAAAGAGGTAAAAACGGTCAGGGATAAAGTTATAAAAGGCGATTCGCTGGCAGAGTCAATCAAACAAAGCCCTTATTTTGACAAGTTGCTTGTCATCATGGTGTCCATCGGTGAGAAGTCCGGCTCCCTTGATGAGATGCTGGGCAACGTGTCAGAATTCTATTACCGCGAGGTTTCGGATACTGTTGAAAACCTTACATCCATGATCGAACCGGTCGTTACAGTCGTTCTGGGCACGATGATGCTTTTTCTGGCACTGGCCATTTTCTTGCCAATGTGGGACATGATGAGTGCTTTCTAGGATAAGCGTCGAAAATAGGGTTAGAAAAGGTTACCAAAACCGTACAATTCACAAACATAGGAGATAAAACAATGCGTTTATCATCTAACCAAAGTGGTTTCACTTTAATGGAACTGGTAGTTGTTGTCGTAATCATCGGCATCCTGGCGGCCATCGCCGTACCGCGTTATTTCGATTTGACCGACAATGCCACTGCCGCACGTAACGAAGCCAACGCCAAAGCGATTGAAGCCGCCATCCTGATGGAATACTCCAATCGCCTGATGAATGATAATGCGACGACACTGGCGTCCGTGGTTTCCGATTACAACGATGATGCGTCTACATTTTTTGCCAATGGTCAGGCGCCGGAAGGCAGCTTTACCGTTACTGTAGATGACGATGGCTTCCTGTCGGTGAGCTATTAGAGGTAAAAATTTATGTTGAGTCGACTGAGGGAAGAAAAAGGCGTCACACTTCTTGAGGCCGTAGTGGTCGTAATAATTGTTGGCATCGCCTTGCCTTCCCTTTTCGTACTCATGGGTAATCTCTCCGTGAGAACCGTGACCAACCGGCTGATGACACAAAGCGTTTACCTTGCCGATAGCCGGCTGGAGGAGATCCAGGCCTTCAGGGACGCGAACTGGGACTGGTATCAAACGGTGGAAGAGCGCTTCGAAGGAACGGAAGAACAGGAAAACGGATTTTCCCGCCAAACCCAAATCACCTATATCGCGGAGTGGGGAGAAGACAATCAGGAAGCGTATGAAGTGACCGTCGTCGTATCAAATTCAAATATGCCACGGCCATTTCAGATAACTTTTTATCTGACAAAGTTTACTTACTGATCATGAAAAAGCTATCAGCACGGAAAAATAACGAAAGCGGGTTTACTCTTATGGAACTGGTTGTAGGGCTGGTTCTTACCGCTATTGTAGGTACTATAACGCTTACGATTGTCTTTAACCAGTCAAATGCATTTAACCAGATGTTTCATCAGACAGCGGTAACTGTGGACACACGAAAGGCCATTCGCATGTTGCGCCAGGACATTCAGAATATGTCGACGGCGAATTTGAAAACCATGCAACCTTCCGATTTGTTGTTTACGAATAACAATGGTCAGGATGTCCGCTATGTGGCCACGGACGGCGCTTTTTACCGCAACGAAAACGAGATTCTTCCCGGCATTCAGGAAGCGCCATTCAGTTATTTAAACAGTGACGGCAACGAAACCGCCGTGCAGGATTCAGTGGTTTTTATTGGGGTCAGACTAAATATCAACAGAAATGACGAAACCATTGTCATGGAGGAAACGATCTATGCGAGGAACTAACTTTAAGTCTCAGCATGGGCATGTGACAACAACGATAGTTAGTGTGGTCCTGATGCTATCCGTATTGGGTGTAATCGTTGCGTCTATTGTCTCATCTGACAGACGCGGCCAGATGTTTGAGGCCGACGAACAGCGCGCCTTCTACGCCGCGCAATCGGGCTTGGAGTACGGGATTAAAAAATATGTTGCCGACCCAAAAGAGGACCCGGATGAATTTGAAATTGATGATCTGGATCTCGGTGATGGCGTTACCGCCGATGTGGCGATGACAAAAGTCGGGAGTAACCAGGTCAAGTTTACGGCAACAGGCAAAACCGGCGGTATCAGCCAAACACTTCATACGACAATCTTTAGTACGGATTCATCTTACGTTCCTAATTATGCCGTTTATTCGGGAAAGTCTGTTTTTAATACCGTGGCAAAATCGGATCCTGAAGCAGAAGCAAACGGCGCATTAATATTTCAAAACGCCGGCGCCGTGCCATATTTCGATTTAAATGAGCTGCGTGCCATTGCCAAGTCTACGCATGAGGACGACAACTCATACTACTACGACGGTAATCTGTCTGTTACAAATGACTTTAACCCACCGGACGGCACTATTGTTTTTGTGGAAGGAGACCTTTCCTTTGTAAACGGTTCATGGGAGAATGGTGTCCACTTTGTCGCCATGGGCAATATTATTTTTAAGCCGGCATGGAAAAACTCTTCGGACGTAAGCATGACCATATATCAGCCCAATTACGACAAAAAGATATATGTTGAAGAGAAGGTTGAAGGCGAAGAAGAGGAAGACGAAGAGGACAAAGAGCCTGTCGATTTTGACATTGATGATGGCGAGATCATTCCAGAAGATGAATTCGCGGCGAGCCTTTCCGTGCTTGGCGCTGCCTTGCAGGATGTTCATAACGGCGAGCTTTATAATGCCCCCGTGACATTCGACTTTAAAGTTGGAAAAGACAAGCTGAGGCCTTTTGGTCCGAATCCGTCCGCCAGTGACAAAAACAAAGACGCCGATCTTGAAGAAGGCAATCTTAATATTCCCGGCAATAGCATGACTTTCTATTTTGACCAGACCTACAATGCCGGGGATAAGATGGACTTCAAAGCGCGGTCATGGTTTAAGAATAACGGCAAGGGCGGCAAATACAAAATGCACCAGATGGCGCATTCGTCCAAAAAGAAAGATTTCGATATTGTATGGCTGCTTCGTAACGGCGACTATCTTCCCGACCTCCCGGCCTTTAAAGACCAGGCGTCAGCTATAGATTTTATTGAGCCCTATGTCAATTTTAGCAATCAAAAAGTGGTACTTACGGATAACCAGGTTTTGATACTTTTTGAACTTTCAACCCGTGACACCGATGCTGAGGACTATGATCTTCAAGACCTTATCTTGCTGGTGAATTTGGGCCATAGTGTTGATGAGATAAGTGATACGCCTATTCCTGATGATGCTGAGATTCGCGAGTTGACGTTTAAGGGTGGAATCATTTCTCACGGTAATATTGAAGGAAGTGCTGTGGAGCATGAGGATGATAAAGAGCATGTTAACCAACTGAATGTTATTCATGACAAAGATCTCGTTCGGGACTTTATGCAATTTTCGATAAATGGCGGATCACGCGTCATACTTAGCTCACAATGGAAAGCGATTAATTGACGACGGAAAAAACAGATACAGACATGCCAAAAAGCGAATCAATACAGTTAGAAGAGAAAAACAGCAAGCCTGCTAAAGTGGATGCTCTGAAAGGAAAAAGGACGGTAACCAAACCTGCTAGCCGCAAGGCCGGGAAAAAAGTCCGCCTCAAAGCAGAAAAACGCAGTACAACCGGGGCGGATAAACGTGAAAAACCGGCAGCGCAAAAACGCGCGGGCAAAGTGGCAATGCCGGGAGCAACGGAAGAGTTTTCGTCGCTCAAGTATATGCACGGCATGGCCGAGTTTTATCAGCCTTTTTCCTTCTTGCAACAACTGAACACGCACTCCTTTTTGTGTATTGACATAGACAGTGATAAGGTGCGTTACCTTACCGGAAAGAGCAACGGCAGTCAGGTGCAGGTAACGGATTGGGGTGTTAAGATGACCCCGGCTGAAGAAGGTGAACGCTACAAAGCTCTCAAAATAGCAATCGACAATATTAAGGCCACAAAGTATAAAAAAGGCCAGCAAGTCTATGTCTGCTTTTTTAGCCCGGACATCACGGTACGCCAATTCGTACTTCCTAAAATGCGCAAACAGGGCGAATTTAAAAACGCCCTTTTTTACAAGCTTCAGGGAGAATTACCCGGTTTTAACGAAAAAAGCATCTGGCGCTATAAGGTGCTTGAGGAATTCAGCGAGGATAATATCCGCAAATCGCGCGTGCTTACCGTCGTGGTTCCGGAGGATGTTGTCGTGGAGCATATGGACTTATTTGAGTCCTCCGGTCTTACGCCGCAATGCCTGGTTCCGCGCCAGGTGGCCCTTAGCAATGTTTTCCGGCATTTTGTAAATAAAAGCGAGGAAGAAATCCTTGTTGATATTTCTTATGAGCTGACCCACGTAAGTTACCTGAATAATGGCGAACTGGAATATACGCGCAATATTGCCAGCGGCGCCGCCAACCTGGAGTTGGCCATCCATGATAATAAAGGCAATCTGCTTGGGCCGGATATGCTGGATCATTCGGATTCTGACGGTATTGGTCGGGATGGCGCATTGAAACCAGAAAGGATCAGGGAAGTGCTGCGGGCGCGGCTAAAAGCCCTGCAACATAATCAAAGCCCGGCGTTGCAACTGTTCCGGTCAGAGCTTCAAAACAGCATAGATTATTTTAACAGCCTTAAAAAAGGCCGTAACATCTCGCGGGTTTTTGTAACCGGCTATGGCGTGCAAAAAGAGAGCCTGATCTCGTTTCTCAAGAAAAATTTCGGTATGCCGGTGTTTATTCTGGCCCCAAAGTTTCAGGAGGCGGAAGAGAATCGCAGTCGTCATGGTGAATTTTCGGCGGCTTTAGGTGCCCTTATCAACACCGAACATCCCTTTAATATGGTGCCGGGCGAGGTGCAGGCGCAGGCGCGCTTTAAGCGTTTAAACGCTGTTGCTGCCATTGTTTTTGTATTGGTTATGGCCACAATGGGCTATCTAAGCTTTTTTACAAACAGCCAGATAGAGGGCATCCAGGCCCGCTTTGATCAGATCACCCGCCAATACAACAAAATTAATCCGGCCCGTGTGGAGTACCAGCGTCTCAATAGCGAGATTACCGCTATTCAATCTCGCAAAGCAGCGCTGGTAAACAGCGTCGCTGAAGAGACACCCTTGCTGGATGTGATGCGCTTGCTTTCCAACGAGACCATGGAAGATATCATCCTGAATGAGATCACTTTTTCCCGTCACCAGGCAACGCAAACCCGTGGCAGACGCATGGGAAGACGCCCGGCAGCCAACCAGAATTCGGATTATGATTACGTCATTACACTTTCCGGTACCGTAAACGGCGATTACCTGAATAGTGATGTTATCCTGATCAACTTTATCGATCACCTAAAAGATCTCAATTATTTCAAGAATATTGAGATAGACGAAAAAAACAAAAGAAATGTGCGGCAGCGACTGGAATTTGAATTAAAGGCATACCTGTAGGTGCTTATGTTTACGTCCAAAAAAATATTCGCGGTTATTCTGATTACCATGGTGGCCTGTTGCGGCGGTTTCTGGACATTTGTCTATAACCCGCAGCAGAAGCAATACCTGGCGTTACAGCAGGATCTGGAAAAAACCATCGAACGCTACGATAAAGCGAGCCGCGCCCAGCAGGATCTCGATAATATCCGTCAACGCCTGGAGAGGGAAAGCGCCTCACTCTTCGCGCTGGAAGGCCGTTTTATTGACAAGGGCGATCTAAGTATCGTCACCGAAAAGATGCGCGATCTCTCACGAAAACATAATCTTCAGCTTGTTGATTTTACTCCTGCTTTTTCAGCCTTTTTCGCGGATACATCGCAATCCGAGGTTAAGGCCCTGCCGTTTTCCATTACCGTAAAGGGGCACTATCTCAACATTGGCCGCTTTATTGAAAGCTGGTCACAGCAGGATTTCTATATCGTTGCCGAGGAAGCGTATGTGGGAAAAAGCGACCGCCGAGGCCGCGATCTGGAAGCGGACATAAGCGGCCGGCTCTATGCCTGGGCGAAAGGGGACCGCTGATGCAGATTGAAAAGCGCCAAAAAGTATTACTGATCGTTCTGGCCGTTGTGGTCGTTTTTGCCATCGGTGATTTTGTCATCAATTCCGATGATTACAGCAGTTTTTACGGCGGCGATTCCAAGGCGGCCGTCGAAAAAAGTGTTAAACCGAAAACCGCTGTGGCGCGAGTTGCCTCAGCCCGCGTTACGCCGGCGTCAGCCAAAAGCTGGGGCCGCGATCCCTTTGACGATCCAAGCCATAAACCGGCGCCCCGCCGTGTTGTAAAGAAAGCGCCACGGGTCAGTCTGACGCTAAAGGCGATCAGTTATGCCGGGCAGGCGTCCATGGCGATGATAAACGATCAGGTCCTTTCCGTTGGCGATGAAATCGCAGGCTACAAGATCGTGAAGATAGAGCAGAGCCGCGTATTGCTGAGCAAAGGTGACGAAAACCTGACATTAAAATTATAAAACGGAATCGGGAGAACCGGGCATGAAAATTCGTATCATCTTGATAGTAACCCTGCTGTTCAGCAGCGTCCACGCGATGGACCTGCAGCAGAAGCTCAGCCAAAAGGTGTCTCCGCAGTTTGACGGCGCTTCCATTACAGAAGTGCTGCGCCTCTTTTCCCGCCAATATGCCATCAATATGGTTGTGGGCGATGGTGTAACCGGCCGGGTAAGTGTTCAGCTATCGGACGTTACGCTGGCCGATGCCATAAACTCCATCCTCAAGTCTAAAGGTTACCATTATGTTATAGAAAATGATGTACTGCTTGTAAAGGCGTTTGGCGATGACGTTAACGGAGAACTGCAGAGTAAAGTCTTTCAGCTCAGCTATCTGAATGCCTACCATCTGATGGAAACCGTTTCACCCATGTTGTCGGAAAAAGGCAAAATCACGCCGCTGATGGCACAATCCGAAAAAGAAGAATCTGACCTGCGCTCGAATATCCTGGTTGTTACCGACCTTTGGGAAAATATCAAAAACATTGAACAGGTGATCCGCTCGCTGGATGTGCCGCAGCAGCAAATCCATATTGAAGTGCGCCTGGTGGAATCTTTGTTAAGCGATGAGCAGCAGTATGGTTTAAATCTGCCCAAAAGCGTCTCCGTTTCAATGGATGGCGCCGAAACCACAGCGCCAATCACCAAGGGCAGCGATCAGGGGGATACGCGGCTTCTTTCCGCCTGGTATAAACTGCCGGACGCCGGCGAAAATATGAACCTGGGCGTTCTCACCGTCGATCAGCTAAGCGCCACGCTGGATATGCTGGCGCGTGACAACGGATCGCGGCTGGTCAGTAATCCCAAAGTAACAACCCTTAATAACCGCAAAGCCTCCATTCGAATCGGAACAACCGTGCCCGTCCCGGAAGTGTCGCGCGGTATCGCCGGTGACCTGATCACCTTTCGCGAAAAAGATGTGAATATCAACCTGGATGTCATTCCGCAGATTGGTGAAGACGGTCAGATAACGTTGCAGGTTCATCCGATGATGGAGGAGATCATCGGCTTTACCGGCGGCAGCGATACACCGCAGCCGATTACCTCCAAGCGCGAGGTTGAAACGGTTGTAACCGTTCTGGATAATCAAACGCTTGTGCTGGGCGGGCTGATCAAAGAAACACGCAATAAGACGGTAGAGAAGCTTTGGCTGCTGGGCGACATACCCGTATTGGGCTACCTGTTCCAGAACACAAGTACCAAAGTCGAAAAATCAGACTTGTTGATTTTTATTACGCCAAAGATTGTTGGATACGCGGCTGAGGAGCGCTAGGCAAATGGCTCACGCGATTGACCAGCTGGTTCGGGAAACTCTGAAACTGGCTGTAAAGAACAATGCTTCGGATGTGCATTTCAGCAGCGGCAGACCACCGGTGCTGCGCATTATGGGGCAATTGCGCCAGGTGGACGCGCCGGTACTGGACAAAACCGAACTCAATCGTTTTTTTCTTACCATGCTTGGTGATGAGCAAAAAAAATATTTTCAGGACAACAACGAGCTGGATTTTGCCCTGCAGCTTGAGGATATCTCGCGTTTTCGTGTAAATTTTTACCGCCACATGAATGGCATATCCGGCGCTTTCCGTGTTATCAACCAGCACATACGAACTTTGCAGGAAATGCGCATGCCGGTTATCCTGCGCCGCATTGTGGAGCACCGCAAAGGGCTGATCCTTGTTACGGGTCCGACCGGCAGCGGTAAATCGACGACGCTGGCGGCTATGCTGAATGAGATCAACCTGAGCCGGCGTGAGCATATCATTACTATCGAGGATCCGGTGGAGTACGTGCACAATCCGCGGAGCTGCCTTATCCACCAGCGGGAAGTGGGCATACATACCCGCGATTTTGCGGCGGCGCTGCGCTCGGCCCTGCGCGAAGATCCCGATGTGATCCTTGTAGGCGAAATGCGCGATACGGAAACAATCTCCAACGCGTTGCGTGCCGCGGAAACCGGGCACCTTGTTTTTTCAACCCTGCATACAAACAGCGCCCCGGAAACAATCGACAGAATTATTAACGTATTTCCATCGGAAGCGCAGCAGCAGGTACGGCAATTGCTGGCCGCCACGCTCGTTTCCGTGATCAGCCAGAGGTTAGTACCCAAAGCATTGGAAAAAGACCGGGTTGCCATTATGGAAGTGCTGGTCAACACGGATGCCGTAAAAAACCTGATCCGTGAAGGCAAAACCCACCAGATCGACTCGATGATACAAACCGGCGCGGAATATGGTATGCAAAGCTTTGAGCGCAGCCTGTCCGACTTACGGCAGAACAACATTATTTCACCCCAAATAAAGCTGAGTGAATATGTATAAGACGAGCGGAGGAACCGTGAAAAAAGCAATTGTTGCCTGTTTGCTGGCGGGCATAACCCTCTTCCCGGCGTGCGAATCCGCAAATGATTCCAATGAAACAACAACCGTAAGCGGAGCGGTGTACACGCTGCAAAGCGATGGCGATTACGTCCCTGTGGCCAACGCTTTGGTAACTTCGCAGACTGTCTCGGTTTTTGCACAGACGCTCACAAACAGCCAGGGCGGTTACACATTGAACCTGGATATCGGTGAAGATGAATCCAAACAGGTTGAGCTGGAAATATCAAAAGTGGGCTTTTTTAACGGATCGGCGACGGTGTTGGCCAAAAAGGGCAGCAATGCCATTGTATCCGATGTGACACTGGCTCGCATAAATGCCGATTCCGGAGACGGGGGCGGAGATCTGCCTACGGGTTCCAGCGGGAAAGCAGCCCATATCGTGCTGGAGAACAGCCCCGATCCCCATATTTATGTCAAATCATCCGGATTGCAGGAAACGACTGTCCTGGTATTTCGCGTGACCGATAGCGAGGGTCGGCTCGTAAGCAATGACAACGCCGTCGAAGTAAATTTTAGCGTAAAGAACGGTCCCGGTGGCGGCGAGTACGTTTTTCCGGAATCGATGATTACTGAAAACGGATTGTGTTACACCGTGCTCAGCAGCGGTACTGTTTCCGGTGCCGTGCAGCTGGAGGCCACGTTTCAAAACGAAAACGGCACCTTTAGCGCCATTCCGCCGCGTGTGGCGATTTTTGGCGGCTTGCCTGATGAAGATCATTTTAGCGTTGCCATTGAAAGAGCCAATATCGCAGGACGTGTCCATTTTGGGATTCTCGATAATGTGACGGCCTTCGTGGGTGACCAATACAGCAACCCGGTTGCGCCGGGCACGATCGTTTATTTTTCAAGTGACTATGGTATTGTGGATGGCGCCGCCGTTACAGACGAGATGGGTCGTGCGACCGTGAGCTTTATGAGCGCCGCGCCATTACCGCCCGATCCGATTAATGACCCCTTTGCCACGATTTCCGCGTGGACCTATGGCGACACCTTGACCAACCTGACACTGAGTGCGGAAACAACGGTTTTGCTCAGCGCGGCAACAGCCCCGATCGGCATCAATCCTTCCACGTTTAGCTATGACGCGACAAACCAGCCCAGCAACTTCAGTTACAACGTGAATGATATTTTTGGCCATCCGCTGGTGGGTAACACAACTATTTCCGTAAAAGCCACGGACGGTGACCTGTTTGGCGACACACAGGTAACATTGGATGACGCACGCTTTTCGGGAAACGGCACCACCGATTTTAATTTTACATGGGCGCCGGGCGACAGTCTCGAAGCGCCGCAGGTCTATATAACGATCGAAGTAACCACGCCGGCCCAGGGTAACGGACGCGCCTCTACATCGATCGCGGGTACGCGTGACTGGACGCCGTAGACAGAACATTCTAAACGCAAAAGTCCCCGCACCTCAAAGGTTACGGGGACTTTTTTTATTGTGACAAATTATGCAGCGGGTGGCTCAGCCTATCCCTGAGCTTCTTCTTTCTTTTTGCCAAATTCAGGATCCAGCGGGATTAGCCTGAGCACCAAAAACGCCGGTATGGTCGCAATCATTACCCAGACGAAGAAGTGCTGGTAGCCGATTAGCTCCTGCAGCCACCCGGAGAACATGCCCGGTATCATCATGCCCAGCGCCATGAAGGCGGTTGTAATGGCGAAATGGGCCGTTTTATGCTCGCCTTGCGAAACATATATCATATACAACATATAAGCCGTAAAGCCGAATCCGTAACCAAACTGCTCGATGGCCACCGCCACATTGATCCAGAAAAAGCTGTCCGTCTGTGTATAGCTAAGCACAACATAAACCAGGTTGGGTAGGTTGATGGCAATGGCCATGGGCCACAGCCAGAATTTTAAGCCTTGCTTGGCGGCAACGAAGCCACCGATCAGCCCGCCTATGGTCAGGAAAATCAGACCAACTGTGCCATAGACAAAACCCACTTCGCCGGTGGTAAGCGCCAGGCCTCCGGCCTCCTGCATATCCAGCAGGAACGGTGAGGCCATTTTGACGATCTGGGCTTCGGCAAAACGGTAAAGCAGCAAAAAGGCCAGTATGGCGGCAATCCTTTTCTTTTTGAAAAAGAGCAGGAAAGTTTGCCAGAAATCATGCAGAAAGTTTTCCGAACGACGCGCGGCCTTGTCCTCGGCGGGATAGGGCAGAACGAATTTGTGGTAAATAAAAAACAGCACGAACATCCCGGCCATAATGAAAAAGGTGATGCTCCAGGCCAGCGGTATATTGCCAGACTGCGCTTCAAAAACGGCGCTGCTCTCTTCTTTCAGCTTGGGATCGAGCTGAATCAGGGCCATGGCCGGCACATCCCAGTTTTCTTCGGTAAAGACAAAGCGCCCTTCACTGACCAGGGAAATACTTTTATCGCCCTCGCTGCGGCCAAAGTTGACCACCACCGGATCATCCGCCGGAGGTTTCTGACTTAGCCGGACATAAAAAACACCTGTGTTACCGGCACGGTCACCGGCAACCGCAAGTACCTGCTCTTCGCCAAACCAGGTACGGATAAACTCTTCCAGCGAAGCTTGCGCCGAATTGAGCCAGCCGGATTCCTCGGCAGCGGCGGCCTCCTGCTCGGCGGCAGTCGCAGCGTCTTCGCCTTGCTCTACAAGGTTGTTTTGTTCATTCCACTGCTCCACAAAGGCGGCCATACTGTCCAGCCGCGATTTCGGCAGGGGCACCGTGGAAATGGTAAGCTCAGCGGGAACAATCAACACTTCAGCTTCATCGGGAATCTGACCAAAGACTATGCTGTCCGGATGGCGTATCGCTTCACGCGTTTCCTGCGGCGAGCTAATCACGGTATTTTCAACCGGTGGCAGGCCGGTGGTGCTTTCCAGATAGCCGGCAAGAATGATCAACAGGCCCTGACCTGTGATCATGGCGAAGCGGTAGAATGTGCTTCGTACACCCACAAACCAGGCCTGGTCATGTTCGCTGAGACCCAGCATATAGAAACCGTCCGCGGCAATATCGTGCGTGGCGCTGGAAAAGGCCATCAGCCACAGAAAAGCCAGCGTAGCCTGGAAGAAAAAGGGCAGGGGCAGCATAAATGCCACACCGGCGAAACCGGCGCCCAGTAAAAGCTGCATGGTAACGATCCACCAGCGCTTGGTTTTAAGAATATCAACAACAGGGCTCCACAACGGCTTGATTACCCAGGGCAGGTAGAGCCAGCTGGTATACAGCGCGATATCGGTGTTGGAAATGCCCAGACGCTTGTACATAATAACCGAAACGGTCATTACAACGATATAGGGCAAACCTTCGGCGTAGTAGAGAGAGGGAACCCAGAACCAGGGTGAACGCTGTGGCTTGCTCATAAATCACTCCATGTGTCGTCTATACGATCAGTAAATTTTTTGCAGTAAACTGCCCGGGTAATAATGGGCGAGGATCGTTTTTGTGCTGAATTTATTAAGGGCCATGCCCAGGGCGCCAATCTGGCAAAGGCCAACCCCGTGGCCCCAACCGGCGCCGTCAATTTCAAAACTGTCCGGACATTCCTGTTGCTGCGGTTTGGGCTTGATAATTATAGCCGAACTGTACAGGAAAGCCGCGGAAAGATTGCGCCGCACATCGTATTCGCTCGTTATTAGCAGGGAGCCTTTGCTGTTATCCTCGCTTGTGAAGAAAACCTGAAGCTGGTTTATACGTCCGGACTGACCACGCTGGATCACTTTAAAACCATGAATACAACGCGCCCGGATACCTGAAAAGCGGTTGATGGTCTCGGTCATTTCTTTTTGCGGAACTGACACATGCCAGCGGTAGTAATGCCCGGCCTCGTCCACGCTGCCCAGGTATTTTTGCAGCTTGTCTTCTGCGATATAATGCGGACTGCAGTAAGCCTTCGGTGTTGAATAAAGCCACTTCCGAAAATGCTCTTCTTCATTAAGCGGACCCTCAAGCTCGGCCAGCGGGTGCTGCGCGTCGGGTTGTGCTTTCAGGTAGCTCAGGTCCTCGCCATGCCAGATGGCGTCAAAACGTTCCATGAAACCGCCGCAGCTCTTGGAATAACGGGCGTCACAGATCTTGCTGCCGCTCATCAGCACCTGCCCGGAAGTATTCAGAGCACCCGATACGGACTGCGGACTCAAATAGGTTGTACCCTGGTAACGCTGGCAGCAATCGTCGTTACAGACATCCATTTCCATGTGCCGGTGCTTCTGTTCCACATTGGCCAGCATCCAGGAGCGTGCGGCGATTGTCTGTGATTCTATCAACGCCTCGGGGCAGGCTGCACCCATTTCTGAAGTGGCCACGCACATCACATAGTGTTCCAGCGGCAACACATTGATTATAACCAGGTGGTCTTTTTGGCGTTTGATAAGCAATTGGTCGGGCAGGCACACAGCGATATGTTTCTGCCAGTGGAAGCCCCGTCCGGCAATCACGGGGTAGAGGCGTATGCCCTGACGGGCGCTGAGTTTTTCTGTAATTTTTTGAGGTTTGCAAACCACGCGGTCCGGCAAAGGTTCTTCGCCGTTGATGGTCTGGAGAAAGAGCGTCTCATCACGCACCGCCAAAGAACATTCTCCCGGCGGCAGGCTTACTTTTTTATTATCCTTAAGGAAAAGTGTATAGGCAGCCGTCTCGGGGAGATTCAGGGTAACGGAGGAGAAGCCGTCTTCGGGCAAAATAATGCCCACATTGATTTCAGGTTCCCTTCCGGGAATAACGTCGGGTTTTAACATAGATCAGAATTTAACATTATTCCCGAAACAGGCAAGCCTTACTGATAGTCCTGCCAGCTGAAAAAGGCGTCTACTCCTGCACCAAGTGCCGGGGCCTCGCGCAGCCGGGAAAAGAAAATAATGTTTGTCAGGTCTTTATAGTGTTTTTTGGCTTTATCGTCGAGCGCATCGTCTTCAGCGATATGATGCTCCAGGGCATTAAAAACCGGTTGTGTCAGTACGCGGTCGCCCGCCGTTGTGGTCATCAGGTCGCCAAGCCTCTGCCCGATGATAATACGTTGAAACAGCTTTCCCAGATGATCATGCGTTTTTTCCAGTGCCGCGCGCGCGCTGTTCATGAAAGGAAAAGCATCATTCCAGCCTCTGTAAAGCGTCACAATACGCGCGTGCAGCAACGCCGCCAGGTTCCGCGCCACAAGCTGATAGGTTTCCTGTGCTGACTTATCGCCTGCCACGGCCTTTTCCGCGATCTGTGGCGGAAAGATTTGCTCACTGTTCAGTTCACTCACCGACCGATCGGCCAGTTTTGCGTAAAGCGATTGTATGCCGCCGGCGGAGATAAAACGCTCCAGCGAAAGCCCGTTGTCACCCTGGAGCTCCCATGTTTTGGGATTCCAGCTTTTCATCAAATCGAAGGGGACAAGTTCGCCGTCGAGTTTCATGGCATCGGCTACGCCCGTGCCGCCGCCAAGATAATAACCATTCTCTACATCACTGAACAGGCCATCCGCGGCATAATTCTCGCCGATGCCACAGTAGTCGGCATCGCTTCCCAAATGATGGATCGGCGCTTCCAGTTTAATACCGGCACTGTCCAAACGTCGCTCCAGTTGATTACAGTAATTCACCATACGCGGTCCGTTTGCCACAACCGCAATACCGCGCTTGTCAGCCGTTTTAAGGCCGGGCATGCCCAAACCAATCAGCACGCGCTTGCATTTTGTCTCTTCAGCGATCGCTTCAATGGCTTGTGCGCAGGCTTCGATGTAACAAGAGGCTTGCTGCGTTTCCGCGTCGGTGGGTTGAACGTCGTCTTGCTGGAATTCCTTCAGCTGCCGGCCAATGTCAACTGGCTTAAAGTCGGGGATAAATCCGGGAATATTGGAGTAGCGGGTTTCGCAATTGGATTTTCCCAGGAAAAAAGAGCTGTCTTCGCTTTTAAAACGTACCTGCCAGGCACTCACTTTTGTGGCGCCGCCGTCAACGCCAATCGTCAGGAGTGTGTTGCTCATGATTTTCCGCCATTCAGCCTGATGCGCCTTTCGATCGCTTCGCGACGCATAAAGTCTTTGGCCTCATCATTGCGGTCAATCGTAGCCTGGTCAATGCTGTGGTCCGTGCCGCCGGCGTGACGCACCACATCATAAATGGCGTCCCAAACACGGCCTATGCGGTGTTGCTCGCTGAGCCTCAAGACCATGGCGTAGTCTTCGCCGTAATTGCGCGCGTAGGGTTCTTCGTTCACGGAAAAACCAAGCTGCCGAATCAGTTCAATCGGAATGGAACGGGGAGCGCCGGCGCCGTTGATGCGCAGCAGGTTGTTGCGACCGTTTTCTTCGGTCCATTCATCGTGCGTAACCACGGGAACGCTTTCATTGCGCACCATGCTGCCGTCAGCCTTTTTCTCCCACACTTCATAAGAACCAATCACCATACCGATTTTAGGATCGTCATCATAAACCTTCAGGATTTTTTCCACGGCGTCGGGTTTCAGCCTGTCATCGGAATCGAGCTGCACGTAGTAACGTCCGCGGGCAGCATGGGCACCCATATTAAGGCAAAGCCCCAGATTGTTTATGTTGTAAACCAACAGTTGTACGGCAGGCTTACCGGCGTCATACTTCGATCCGCCTTTCATATATTGCTTTACGGCCTTGATCGTCGGATCCTCTTCTCCGCCATTGACTACAATAATCACTTCCACATCTTTAACCGTTTGGGCCTGCACCGATTCAATGGCTGTTCCGATGAATTCCGGGCGGTTGTTAACCGGTATGATCACCGATGCGTTGAGTTCGGCATCTTTTGGCGGTTGAGGCCGGTTGCCATAATGGGCGCCGGGGGCCAGATAACCGCCGATGGCTTTTAGATGTTTGGTCAAAACTTCCTCGGCTTCCAGCTGACTGTCTTTGCCGGCCATCAGGTAATCAAAAACATTATGCTTTTTGCTCTCGGCGATAACGCTGTACAGGGACCCGGCGTAGCGGTTGGCCACGTGAATGAGCTCATGCTTTTGGGAAAGGCGTAGTCGTAAGTCGTAAAGCGTATTGAATTTAAGATCGGCATTACAACCATTTACGGCCTTCAGCGCTTTGGCGGGCATAAAGAAAACACGCCCGAAATCCTGGTTGTCGCGCACGCGGCCGATGTGGTTTTTCAGAAGACGTATTTCATCTTTTTTACCTGCCTGGTGTAATTCGTAATCACCATAAACCATACCCGGGCTTTTGTGCCGCGAGCAGGCCAGCACCGCCAGGTCCGTAAAGCCTCTTTTAAAAGTGATTGCGCAGTTTCGGTTGTCGGCCAAAACGACGTAATCGCCGGTCGCTTTATCAAGGGCCGCATTAATTCTTTCACCCAGCGTGGCTTCTGCAGATTGCTTCAAAACTTCCGCGCCGTCGGCTTTAAAATCGCTTCCGCTGTCATTTAAAATAAGGATTTGGCTTTTGCTGTTGGGCTGGTCTTTTATGCTTTGCAGTGTTTCTTCAAATTGTTGCCGGTTATTTTTGGCGTGCTCATCGTAAAAGCACAAAAAAGAAATGCTGTTTTGGTGCATTGTGTTCTCCTGTCATCAATACAATAAATATTTGTCGCGGATTTTTAGAAATGCCTGCAGCTCCGCCTGCCATTCTTCCTGCATGGTGCTCACATCTTTGCCGCCTTTAAGATCCTCCATGATGCGGTCGGTACCCATTACCTTGTTAAAACTGCCCACACGCCTCGTGTTTTGAAACAGATCGTAATCGGGGTACATGCGCATGGTTACCTGCATAATATGCAAACCGGCAACAAACGGCCGGAAAGCCTTGGCATCAGTGATGTGCAATTGTGCACCGTGGCACACCTCGCCCTGATAAAAGAGGTAGTAAGGCTTAAATGTTATCGGCCGGAAAATAACGCCGGGCAAATTCAGATCGTTCAAAGCCCTGGCGTATGCATCGGCGTCTTTTATCCAGGGCCCGCCAACAATTTCAAACGGCGAAGTGTAACCCACGCCATGGAAGAGCGTATGCAGCTCGCCGAATGTGCCTGTGGCGCACATGTGCAGGGTTGTTTCCCAATGTGGTACGTGCGGCGATGTGGGCACCCAGGGCAAACCGGTCTCATCGAACAGCATGTTACGTTCCCAGTTTTGCAGCGGGATAACGGTCAGGTCGCAGTTTATATCGTACTCGCTGTTGAACAGCAGCGCAAGTTCGCCAATGGTCATGCCGTGGCGATAGGCCAGGGGATAAAGGCCTACAAATGAAAAGAAGCCTTCATGTACAATATTTCCTTCCACAATGGCGCCGCCCAGCGGGTTAGGACGATCCAGCACGATTACCTGCTTGCCATGTTTGGCGCAGGCTTCCATAACCATGGCCATCGTGTAAATGTATGTGTAGCTGCGCACGCCGACGTCCTGAATATCAACGATCATGATATCCACGTCATCGAGCATCTCTTTTGTCGGTTTACGCGTTTTGCCGTAAAGGCTGTATACGGGAAGCCCGGTTTTGGGATCGGTCATGTTTTCCACGTGCTCGCCAGCGTGGATTGCTCCGCGAATCCCGTGTTCCGGTCCGTAAAGTGCCGTTAAATTTATATCCGGGTGTTTAAAAAAGAGGTCGGCGCTGCTTTCCAGCTTGTGGTTTACGCCGCTGGGATTGGTTACCAGGCCAACGCGTTTACCGGCCAGCTTGTCGAGATGGTTTGCAAGAAAATTTTCCAGACCGCTTTTTACGACCATTTTTTCTTTTTTCTCGCTGGGTGGTTTGGTGGTTGTTTCAGTTTCTCGGGGAGCGGGGGATTCAGGTACGGGATTGTGCGCCCTGCAAGCCATCAGAAGCATCAGGGCACAGCACGAGATAAGGATTTTGCTATGCATGTGGCGGTTAATTTACTAGTTGAACTAACTGCCATGAAACATAAAAAACATATTTTTTAAAAACAAAAAGAAAATCCTCCCGTAGTCGGGCAAATAAAATTTTTAATTTTAAAGTTTTATACTTTACATTTGACCTTTTATGGAAATAGTCAAATAGATAAAATGGCAATTATGGAAAATACAGTAACTGATAATAGCAAGCGCAAACAGATAAAGGAAGCAGCGCGCAGATTATTCCTGCACTTTGGCTTTAATAAAACCAATATGACCGACATAGCGCGGCAATGTGGTCTTACCAAACCGGCGCTCTATTATTATTACGACAATAAGCAGTCGCTATTCCAGGAGATATTGCTGGAAGAGGCCTCTGCGTTTATGACTTCAATCGAAAAAAAGCTGAACAATGTCGAAAATTGCGCCGAACGCCTGGAGCGCTTTTACATGATCCTATACGAAGGTATGAACCGGATTGCAGGAGATATGCCCGAAGTACCGGATGTTATTTGTGAGCACGCTTTTCACGGCGCACAGATTGCGGAAACGATCCAAACAATGCAGGGCGACAAAATAAGGCCCATCCTGCAAAAAGGTCAGCAAAACGGTGAATTTAAAATTGACAACTTGGAAATGACAGTTCGCAGCATTGTGAACATGACGCGTTTTCTCAACCTGGACTGGGTAAGAAGGGTAGAGAAAAAGGATGCTACGATCATTATTAAAACGGTGATCCGCTTTATTCTTAGCGGTTTGAAAGGAGACATGCATGGTAACGGAAAATAGATTGTTTTTAGCAGTTGTTCTGATTGTCCTGGGTGGTTTAACAATCGTTTTCTCACGTGATTTGAGTTTGAGCAGTGCGTTAAAAATGGCCGAGGAAAACAATGATGAGCTGAAGCTTGCCCGGGCCGAACTGGATTATGCCGATGCCCAGGTCAGCGAAGCATGGTCCACGGCTTTGCCTCTGGTAACGGCCGATGTGAATTACAGCCGAAACCTTAAGGAGACCTTTTTCTTTATCAACGCGGATGAAGGTTTTGGCGGTTCGAACAGAATTTCTTTTACGTTTAAGAATGAATACTCGCTGACGGCAAAGCTTGAGCAGACGCTGCTGAGTTATAAAGTGGGCAAGGCTCTGCAAATAGCTTATAAGTTTGACGATTTTACAAATCAGAATTATGACCATCAGCGGCGGACGATTTTGACAAAGGTGAAAGAAGCCTATTACGACGCTTTGCTCTCCCATGAGATTTTAAAGGTCACGACGGAGTCTGAGCAAAGCGCCCTGGAAAACTACGAAGAGACCAAGACGCGTTACGAAAGCGGCGTTACTTCGGAGTTTGATTTGCTGCAGGCGGAAGTGCGCTGGCGTAATGCCATCCCCAAAACGCTGGCGGCTGAGAAAAATTATGAACTGGCGGTAAACAATCTCAAAACCATGCTGGACATACCGCTGGATGAAGAAATTGAGTTGAGCGATGCCTACGAAAGCATTCCGCCGATGCCGGATGAACCGGATCTGCAATCGGTTTTCGAAAACCGCCTGGACTTCCGCGCTCTGCAACTGGAGCGCGATCTGCGTGATAAAAACGTGAGCCTGGAATTTGCCAATCACCTGCCGACGTTATCCGGCACTTTTACTTATACCTATTCCGGGCGATCGGATGAGCTGAAAATTGAAAACGACTATGACAACTACGTGGTGGGCCTGCGACTGAATATCCCCCTTTTCAGCGGCGGATATACTAACGCACAGGTGCAGAAAGCCCGCATTGATGTGCGCAAAAGCGATACGCGGCTTTCCCAGACGGAAGATCAAATCCGTGTGCAGCTCAAAAATGTGATGCTTAGCCTGCGCGAGGCCCGCAAAGAGATCGAATCCGCGCAAAAGAGCGTGGATGCAGCCACCCGCGCATTTGATATAGCGGAAGCACGTCTTGAAAACGGACTGGCCACACAGCTTGAGGTGAAAGACAGCCGCGTCTTTCTGGACCAGGCCAAGGTGAGCTTACTGACAGCACGATTTAACTACTTAAAAGCATATTTCCAGTGGCAATTGGTATCAGGCCAGTGGCAGGAGATTGACACTATTTAAGGTTGGAGGCAAAATGAAATCCCTGAAGATCTACCTACTCATATTAGTACTGGCGTTGCTTGCCTGGAGTTGTTCGCAGGACAGCAAAGCGGAAAACAGCGATTCTAAAACGAACCCAGGCTTGCCGGTCGTAACAAAAGCACTGCAAAAAACAGCTTTTGAAGAATACCTCAATCTGACAGGCGTGGTAAAAGCCCGCAACCAGATTAAGGTAGTGGCAGAGGAGTCCGGCATCGTTGTTGAAATGCAGCATGATAAGGGCGCCATGGTACAAAAGGGCGCTGTTTTAGCGCGCATCGAGAACAAGGTGCTGCAGGCGTCCTACCAGGAAGCGCGTGCCGCGCGTGATCAGGCGCAGCTGGATTTTAACAGCAGCAAGGTGCTGGCGGAGAAAAACGCTATCTCTGAAAATGAATTTGAGAAATCGCGTCTGAACCTTGAAAGGGCGCAGGCCGCCTATGAACTGGCCAAGGCGCGCTATGACAAGCTTACGCTTCGGGCGCCGATCGCCGGCTATGTGAACGCGCGCTACTTCGATATGGGCGCTTTCATCTCGCCAGGCTCGCCGATGTACGAGATTGTTGACAACGGCCGTCTCAAAGTAAGCGCCGGCGTGGCTGAACGTTTTATGCGTTTTATAAGTAAAGGCTCCCGTGTGCAGTTGACCTTTGACGCCTACCCGGACCTGGTAATCAATAGTGATATTACGTTCGTTTCGCGCAGCATTGATCCGCAGAGCCGCACCTTTCAGATTGAAACGGAATTCGGCAACGTGGACAATCGCCTGGCGCCGGAAATGATAGCCAACGTGCGCCTGCTGAAGCAGAAATTCAGCGACGGCATTGTTATCCCGATTGACGCTTTAATCGATTCGGAAAAAGGACGCTATGTTTTTCTGGCCGATCAGATGGTGGCCAAAAAGAAAATTGTAAATATTGAAGCCTTCCATAACGACAGCGTGCTGGTGAGCGGCCTGGCGGCCGGACAAGACCTGGTTGTAACCGGGCAGCGCGAACTGACTGAAGGTGATACACTGAATATTGTAACGGAATAAGCGGGAAAACTGATGAAGATAACTAATCTTGCACTAAAGTTCCGCACATCGGTTTTTGTTTTGCTTGTGATTGTAACGCTGGCCGGTCTGATGTCCTATGTCGGCCTGCCGGTCGAGTCGTTCCCGTCAATCAAGCAGCCGGTTGTGGTTGTTGCGGTACCCTATGTGGGCGTTTCCCCGGAGGATATGGAAACCCTTGTAGCCAATCCGCTTGAAAAAGAGATCAAAGAAATCACAAAAATTAAAAAGCTTACCTCGAGCAGCCTCGAAGGCTATACAAATGTCATAGTTGAATTTGAATCGGACATTGATATAGACGAGGCGGTGCGCAAGGTGCGCGAAAAAGTGGACCAGGCGCGGCCCGAGCTGCCGGACGATATCGAAGAGCCGATGGTGGAGGAGGTCAATTTTGAGAATATCCCCATCATGCTGGTGAGTATTGTGGGCAACCAGTCACTGGTACGGCTTAAGGAGATTGCTGAAGACCTGCAGGATGAATTCGAGCAGATTTCCGGTGTTTTGGAAGTTAACATCACCGGCGGGCTGGAGCGCGAGGTCAAGGTGAAGCTGGATGCCAACCGCATGCAGTATTACAATCTCGGCACGGTCGATGTGATCGACGCTATTCGCCAGGAAAACCTGACGACTCCGGGTGGTTCTATCGACGGCGGCGACCTGCGCTTTTCGGTGCGCATTCCCGGTGAGTTTGACGATGTGCGCGAACTAAATAACATCGTTGTAAAGCAGAAAGGCGAGAATCCTGTCTACCTGCAGGACCTGGCTGATATCGAATTTGGCTTTAAGGAGGAAGACAGCTATTCGCGTTTGGCAGGTCGTCCCAGCGTCACGCTATCAATTATCAAACGCAGCGGTGAGAACATCATTGCCATATCAGACCAGGTAAAGGTTATTCTCGAGAAAGAAGCGCAAAAATTTCCGGCGCAAACGGAATATGTGATCACGGCGGATCAGTCCAAGGATATCCGCTCGATGGTGAATGACCTGGAGAATAATATTATTTCCGGTCTTATCCTGGTTGTGTTGGTGCTTTATTTCTTCATGGGTGCGCGCAATGGTTTTCTTGTGGGTATCGCTATTCCGCTCTCCATGCTGATGTCTTTTATCGTGATCAGCGCCATTGGCTACACGCTAAATATGATGGTGCTGTTCAGCCTCATCCTGGCCCTGGGTATGCTCGTGGACAACGCCATCGTGATCATCGAAAATATTTACCGGCATCACGAAGAGGGCAAGTCACTTTTGCAGGCGGCCAAAGACGGTACCGGCGAGGTGGGTATGGCCGTTGTCGCTTCCACGATTACGACATTGGGCGCTTTTGCGCCGCTGGCCTTCTGGCCGGGTATAGTAGGCGAGTTTATGCGCTACCTGCCCATTACGCTGATTGTTACATTGTCGTCATCACTTTTTGTGGGCTTGGTGTTTAACCCCGTGGTAACGGCCCGGTACCTGAAACTTGACAGCAAAATGGTTAACCTGCCTGGCGATAAGCTTTTGCGCTTCCTGGAACCGCTGTATGACAAGACCATGCGCTGGGCGCTGACACACAGGTGGACTGTGCTGGGTATTGCTTTTGGCGGCTATTTCATGATGTTTTTTGTCTATGGTGTATTCAATCACGGCCTGGAATACTTTCCGGATATTGAGCCGCGTCAGGCCTGGGTTAACGTGGACGCCCCCAACGGCACCCGTTTGGAAGCATCCGATCGGATTGTGAGAAAAGTGGAGGAGCGCATTAAGGATACGCCGGACATGCGTTATTTTGTGGCAGACGTCGGCAACCAGAGCAATATGATGGACTTCGGGGGTGGCTCCGGATCTCCGCATAAATCGCGCGTGACCATCGAATTTGTTGAGCGCTACGAACGCGAGCAGAACTCTTTTGAAACGCTGGAGCAGGTGGCTGCCGAGCTGACCGATATCCCCGGCGCTAAAATCGACGTGACCAAACCGCAGGAAGGGCCGCCGACCGGCGCCGCCGTCGAGATCCAGATCAAGGGTGAGGATTTTACAACGCTGGACGCCATTTCCACCGAGCTGCAAAAGATGATCCGTGATGTGCCGGGGCTGACCAAGCTGCAGGACAACTACGAAGTGGGCAAGCCCGAACTGACTATTCGCATTGATCGCGAAAAGGCGGCACGGCTGGAATTGAATACGCAGCAGATCGCCAATACAATCCGTACGGCCATAAACGGTACGGAGGCTTCGCAATACCGGGTCGGCCAGGATGAATACGATATCACCGTTCGCTTTGCCGAACCGTTCCGCAATAATTACTCGGATATCCTGGACCTGACGATCTTTCACGAGGGCAAGCATTATCCGCTGGCCAACTTTGCCAGCATCGATCTGGGATCGGGGCTTACCCGCGTAAACCATGTGGACAATGACCGCGTGGTAACGATAACCGGGGAAGCACTGGGCCGTTCTTCCGCGGAAGTATTGAATGACGTAAAAGACCGGCTGGAGGGCTACGAAGCGCCGGAAGGATACAGCATTCGTTTTGCCGGGCAGGATGTGGAACAGCAGAAGGATATGGACTTTTTAACCAGCGCCTTTCTTATCGCGCTTTTCCTGATTTTCTTCGTGCTGGTCAGCCAGTTCAACTCGGTAATGCTGCCGATCGTTATTATGATCTCGGTCATCTTGTCTTTTTTTGGTGTCTTCTTCGGATTGCTGGTAACGGGTGAGCCGTTCGGTATCATCATGACCGGAATCGGTATCATTTCGCTGGCCGGCGTTGTGGTGAACAATGCCATTGTTTTGATCGACTATATCCAGAAGCTTCGTGAACGCGGCCTGGATAAAATGGAAGCGATCATCCGCGGCGGGAAAGTGCGTATGCGTCCGGTTATCCTGACGGCCGTTACCACGATCTTAGGCCTGATACCGCTGACGGCCGGCATCAACATCGACTTTATCGGCGCCCTCTCTCTTGATTTTCGCAAAGTGATAGAGTTTGGCGCGGAAAGCTCGGAGTGGTGGTCCAACATGGGCGTTGCGGTAATTTTCGGATTGCTTTTTGCCACGGCGCTTACGCTGGTTGTCGTGCCGGTAATGTACAGCCTGCTCACAGGCATCAGCGAGCGCTGGCAGGATTACCTTGCCGAGCGCAAAGAAAAAGCAATGGCGCAGCCGGAGAAAGTATAAGAAACAATTCTTAGGTTTAAGGAAGGGACGTCAATCGGCGTCCCTTTTTTTGTTGTGAATTTTAAAACAAAGGTTATGCATGTCCCGGTAACGGAGACCGCTGGCGCTTATCTCCGTTACCATGTACGTGCTCATCCTGCAACGGAGACCGGCGGCGCAGCTTATAATGTCATTCCTGCGCAGGCAGGAATCCACTGAACAACGCCGGTTTTGGGACAAACCTCTGAAATTACTCTTCCGGCTGAACTTCCCATGCTCCAAAATCGTATCCCTGGCCGGCAGGACGCGGGTTGCCGTCAATATCATTTATTACCCCCTTGGCCGACAGGTCCATGCCGCCGTCAATGGCGGGGGAAGTGGGCACCGGCTGGTAATTATGTGCCGGCGCGTTGATAAACCAGGAGGATACATCAGCCGGCGAAACGGCGCGGTTATGGGCCCTCAGAAGCATATCGTCGTCCAGCTCCCCGGGCAGCCTCTCATCCACAAAAAGATTATTGAAGGCCTGGAAGTCGCGTGGTGTTGAACCTACCTCACGCAGGGCCCTTTCTTTAATTCCCAGGCCAAACGTGTTCTGAAAAAGATGGAGTTTATCCATGCCGTCTTCATAACGCACACCGTAATCGCAATCGTAAATGACGGAGTTTTGCAGTGTCACCTCAGAAGGAGCGCGCAGGCGGAAGGCGATTTCACTGTCGTAAACCGTGCAGCCATCGATAAAAGCGAGCGACGGGTTTTTGATGTTGAAGGCGGCAGCATTATTGATACGCGTGGAGCGAAAGCCGTAAGCGGTACAGTTGATGATACGGATCTTGTGCTCGGTGGGCAGGTCTTCGTCATCCGATTTAAGGTCCAGCGCGTTTTCCGCCTGAACACTGCCCACGGCATAGGAAGGCAGGCGCGCGCGATCCACTTCAGCTTCGGTCAACGGCGTCACCCAGAAAGTACAATCACGCAGCTCGATATCATCCCAGTCGGCGCGGGAAGGGGAGATCTGGATGCAGTCGCCGGTGATCTGGTAAATGGATGTGTTGATCACTTTCAGGCCTTTTACGCCGCGCGTGCTGATGCCGTGGGGCTCCTTGCGCGTGGTTCTGTGCCAGCTTAAGCCATGATGTATCAGGCAATTCTCGATGGTTATATCACGCACATCACCGATGGTCAGCAGGTCGCGGTTGCCGTTGCGGATTTCGCAATCGCGCAGGGTAACGTTGTTGCCGTCGATGGTGGCGAGAACCCCGTCGGGGTATGTGCCGCCGTCAAAGATCAGTCCTTCAACGACAATGTGGCTATTGCGCACATGCAGCGCGCGTTCGGCATAAACAATCTCCACAGGCGCGTTTTCCGCGGCCCGGATGGTGATCGGTTTCTCACGGGTGCCGCTGTGGTAGGTTTTTAATGGACGGTCGAAAGGGCCGTCCAGCAGGATGACCGTATCGCCGGGATCACGAGCTTCGTTTACGGCTACGGCCAGGCTTTTAAAGGGCTGCTGCCGGGTACCGTCGCCCGCGTCATTGCCGTTTAGGGCGCTGACGTAAATATCCCGGGCAAAAAGCATCAACGGTAATAGCACAATCGCGATAAAACGCATACAATTCCTTTCAGATGGATGAATCTTGTTTTGTTATGCCTTAATTTAATGAAACTAAGTTAAAGGATTATTAGCCATATATGGCAAAAAAAGAACGCATTGTTTTCGCCTGCAAAAACTGCGGTTATCAATCCCTGCGTTGGCTGGGCAAGTGCCCGGAATGCGGCGAATGGGACAGTTTTAACGAAGAGACGCTGGTAAAAAACCGCCCTGGCGCAAAAGTAACCACAAGTAAAATACAATCGCTGATGAGCGACGCGGACGACGGAGCCGAAGAACGCTTATCCACGGAGATCAGCGAACTGGACCGCGTGCTGGGCGGCGGCATTGTTCCGGGCGGCGTAACCATGGTCGGCGGCGATCCCGGTATCGGCAAATCCACGCTTATGCTGCAGATGCTGCAAAAAATGCAGGCGCCGGGCCGATTGCTTTATGTCTCGGGTGAAGAATCCTTCCGGCAGGTGCGCCAGCGCGCCAAAAGGCTGGGCATCGATAACAAGCATATTTTCTTTCTCAATGAAACCGGTCTGGAAAATGTGGTCTCTGCCTGCGAAAATGATCCGCCGGTTATCCTGATCATAGATTCGATCCAGACCATGGCATCCGAAGACGTGGACGGCATTCCGGGCAACAGCAGCCAGCTGCGCTACTGTACCGCCCGCCTGACGCGCCTGGCCAAAGACAAGGGCATCGCCGTTTTCCTGATCGGGCATGTGACCAAGGACGGCGCCATCGCCGGGCCGCGCATGTTGGAGCATTTGGTTGATACGGTCGTCTACTTTGAAGGCGATGATTACCTGCAATATCGCGTCCTGCGCAGTACCAAGAATCGCTTTGGCGCCGTTAATGAGATCGGCCTGTTCCGCATGGAGAGCGACGGCCTGAGCGCTGTCAGTAATCCAAGCGAGTTTTTCCTGGACATGAGCGGTGAAGCACAGCCGGGCACGGGCATCGTCAGCGTGCGCGAGGGCAACCGCATTTTCCTGGTGGAGGTGCAGGCGCTGGTAAGCAAGACACAGTTCGGCATGCCGCAGCGCGTTTCCAGCGGTCTCGATCAGCGCCGGGTGAACTTGATTTTGGCTGTACTGGACAAAAAAGCGGGGCGCAACTTCGGCTTTCACGACGTTTTCCTGAAGGTTGCCGGCGGTCTTAAGCTGGATGACCCCGCCGCCGACCTTGGCATCTGCATGGCCTTGATCTCGGCGATGGACGATAACCGCCGTCCCGCGCGTACGCTCTTTATCGGAGAAGTGGGGCTGAACGGCGAAATCAAAAGTGTGGGGCAGATGGCTGAGCGCGTAAACGAAGCCTCCAAGCTGGGCATCAAGCATATTGTCCTGCCTCCTTCCGATATCCGTGTACCATCTTCCGTAAAGCTGCATCATCTGCGCCACATATCGGGCCTGCTGGACAAAAGCGCATAAAAACGGGACAGTTTGACGCGACAGCGAGTTTGGCTTCTGTCCAAATGGCAAAGCAGGAACACTGGCACGGGGCTTGATCGTATTAATACACGATTCATAATAACCCGAAGGAGGAAAAATGGCTTTTGTACACTTTGCCGGCCCCCGGCGCAGAATAGTCCATCTGAAAAATGATCTGGACCGTTTGTTTGAAGAATTTTTTGGTGACGCCGACGATCTGGACCAGGGCGAAGTATCGCCGTCGCTGAGTATCGAGGAGAATCCCGGCAATTTTGTTGTTCGCGTCGAGCTTCCGGGCATCCCCAAGGAGGATGTAAAAGTGACTTTCCGTGATGGCAGGCTGTACATAGCTGCCAACAAAAAGGAAGAGCGCGAAAATGCCGTTTACGTTAAAAACGATCGCAGCTTTGGCAAAATCGCCCGTGCCATTGACCTGCCGCATGAAGTGAAAAGCGAGAGCATAGAAGCGGCCCTTGAAAACGGCCTGCTCACTGTTACCATCGCCAAGGAGGAAGAAGTAAAAGAACCCGGCGTTGAAGTGAATATAAAATAGACAGCAGAATTTAGAGCCCGGTGAATGCCGGGCTTTTTTTGAATCATTAGAATTATTTGAAATTATGGATTATTGAATTACTGTAAAATGCAGATGATGTAAAGCGACATTTCGCGACGTTGCCCGCCTCAATTCCACCGTGAACGGATCATAAAAATCTCTGCTGCAATTTGGTTATGTTTATTACCGGCAAAATTGTAAATTGTGGTAAAATTTGGATAATACCAGGGGAAGATTATGAATTTTGGATGGACTGAAATCCTTATAATTGCCTTTATCGTTGTACTGTTGTTTGGCGCTAAGAGACTACCCGAGCTTGCCCGTAGTCTGGGTTCCAGTGTAAAGCAGTTTAAGAAAGGCGTGGAAGAAGCCGATCAGCAGGAAGATGAGAAGAACAAGGACGAAGACAAAAACAAGGGTGAAAACAAAAAACAATCCTCCTGAAACTCCCTGCCTACATGTCTCGCCTAGTCCGCTATAAAACCCCATAAAACAGAGTCTCAGTCGACGAAGGAGCTTTGCCTCTGTCATGTTGGCGTATATGCCTTGGTGGCATTATTTTTGATATATCATTAGCCCAAAAACGCCGGTGAACGGACCGGTATGAAATTGTTGGAGGGATATTATATGAATATTGAGAAAATGACGGTGAAAGCGCAGGAGGCTTTAAATGAAGCCATGCGCATTGCCCGCCAAAACGAAAACCAAACCATTGAACCTGAACACCTTCTGCATGGCCTGCTTGTTGATAAAGACGGTGTCGTGGCGGCTATCCTCAAAAAGAACGCCGTGCAGGTTGAAGCTTTTGCCAGCAAGGTAAACCAGCTGATTACCCAGTTGCCGCGCGTTCACGGCGGTAACCAGGGCCAGGTCTATCTCGGCCGCAGCACCAATGACATCATCGGTGAGGCGGAAAAAGAAGCCGAGGCTCTGAAGGATGAATACGTCAGCACCGAACACCTGCTGATTGGCCTGGCCGAAAACGCCGAAGGGCGGGCAGGGCGTCTGCTGCAGGAAAACCGTATCAGTAAGAACAGTATTCTCAATGTGTTGCGCGATATTCGCGGCAATCAGCGCGTTACCAGCCAGAACCCTGAAACCACGTATCAGGCCCTTGAAAAATACGGCCGCGATCTGACAGTCTTAGCACGCAAAGGTAAGCTCGATCCGGTGATCGGGCGCGATGAGGAGATACGCCGCGTGTTGCAAGTGCTGTCGCGTCGTACAAAAAACAATCCCGTATTAATCGGAGAACCCGGTGTGGGTAAAACCGCTGTTGTAGAGGGCATTGCCCATCGTATTGTAAACGGCGACATACCGGATAATCTTAAGGACAAGCGCGTTGTTGCGCTGGACATGGGCGCGCTGATAGCCGGAGCCAAATTCCGCGGTGAATTTGAGGAACGCCTGAAAGCTGTTTTAAAAGAAGTGACTTCAGCCGAAGGAAAGATCATTCTGTTTATTGATGAGATGCACACCCTGGTTGGAGCCGGTGCGGCGGAGGGCGCAATGGATGCCTCCAATATGCTGAAACCGGCATTGGCGCGGGGTGAACTGCATGCTATAGGCGCCACCACGCTGGACGAGTACCGCAAGCATATCGAAAAGGATGCGGCCCTGGAAAGGCGCTTTCAGCCGGTATTGGTGGATGAACCCACCGTAGAGGATACCATCTCCATTTTGCGCGGCCTGAAGGAAAAATATGAGATCCACCATGGGGTACGCATTACCGATGCGGCGATCGTTTCCGCCGCTGTGCTCTCGCACCGTTATATCAGCGACCGTTTTTTGCCGGATAAGGCTATTGACCTGATCGATGAGGCGGCATCACGGCTGCGTATCGAGATCAACTCCATGCCCGAGGAATTGGATGACGTTACGCGGCGCATCAAGCAACTGGAGATCGAGACGGTAGCGTTGAAGAAAGAAAAAGACAGCAAATCCAAAGAGCGGCTGGAAAGCGTAAGAAAAGAGCTGGCCAACCTGAAGGACCGCTCCAACGAATTGCAGCTGCAGTGGAAAAGCGAACGCGACGTGATTACGCAAATAAACAATCTTAAAACGAATCTGGACCAGCTAAAGAGTGACATGGACCGCTACGAACGCGAAGGTCAGCTCGACAAAGTGGCCGAGTTGCGTTATGCCACAATCCCCAATACGCAAAAAGAGCTGCAAAAGAACCAGGAAAAGCTGAAGGAGGTCCAGAAAGATCACAAGATGCTCAAGGAAGACGTGGAAGATGAAGATATTGCCGACATTATTTCACGCTGGACAGGCATTCCGGTAAAAAAGATGCTGGAGAGCGAAAAGGAGAAGCTGCTGCAAATGGAAATGCGCCTGGCGCAACGTGTTATCGGCCAGCCGGAAGCTATCGACGCGGTCTCCAACGCCATCCGCCGGTCGCGTGCCGGTTTGGCCGATGAGACCAAGCCGCTGGGCAGTTTTATTTTCCTGGGTTCCACCGGTGTGGGCAAAACGGAGCTGGCCCGGGCACTGGCCGAATTTCTGTTTGATGATGAATCCAACATGGTGCGCATCGATATGTCCGAGTACATGGAACGCCATTCGGTTTCCAGGTTGATTGGCTCGCCGCCGGGCTACGTCGGCTATGAAGAGGGCGGTCAGCTTACCGAAGCTGTCCGTCGTAAGCCCTATTCCGTGGTGCTGCTGGACGAGATAGAAAAAGCCCATCCCGAGGTTTTTAACCTGTTGCTGCAGGTGCTGGATGAAGGCCGGCTGACGGACAACAAAGGCCGTACGGTCAGCTTTAAAAACACTATTATTATAATGACCTCAAACCTGGGTTCTGAATACATCCGCAGCCGCACAGAGGCTTCGGGCGACAGCGACACCGAGAAAGCTTACGACGATATCCGGTCCAACGTTATGCAGGTTTTAAAACAATCGCTGCGGCCGGAATTTTTAAACCGCATCGATGATGTGATCGTGTTTCATCCGCTTTCTAAAGAGAACCTGCGTGAGATTGTGCGGCTGCAGTTCAGCAGTTTTACGGGAGTGCTGCAAAACCGCCGTATTTCCGCGGAGATCAGCGACAAGGCTGTTGATTACCTGATGGAAAACGGTTACCAGCCGGAGTTCGGTGCGCGACCTTTGAAACGCCTTATTCAAAAGCAGGTTATCGATGAAATCGCGAAAGAGCTGATCGCCGGCAACGTCAATGAAGGCTACCATGTTAAAATAGATTTAGGTCGGGATGGTATTTCGGTAACGCACAAAGCAGTGTCTGAATAATAGTCAAAAAAAATTCTGCGGGTTAATTTGGCGGTCAGAAAGCCGATTGTAGCCTTAGTCTATCAAACAAAATATCCAGATTAATGACTTCTGACCAGCTTTATAACCCTTTTTCGCGTTTTCGGGAAAGTGAAATCCGTCTTTATCGCTGGCTTACCTTTGCCGGCGGTATTTTAACTTTAAGCTTTTGGCCGATTCTTAAGCTTTTGGTCCAAAATTTTCATGACCCCTTTTGGCTGCGGACACTGATCTCATTGTTATGGTTTGCTCTATACGGGCTTTCATTTTGGAAACCGGTTAAAACCAGGTTTATTGCTCTCACCAAAGGGTTTCTGTTTTTAATTATCTCCTGGTTTGCTTTTCTGGTTTATCAGAACGATTTCCATTACGCCTATCTGTTTGGTTTTCTGGCAACCTTTGCGGCAATGTTTGTTGGCTTTAACGATTCCCGCACATTCAAACTATACAGCATAATTTCGATTGCTTTATTAATTCCCGGCGCCTTTTTACTGGAATACGAAAACACTTCTCATATACGGCTTCTGATTTCCTGCCTGGTATTAATCTCGCTGCCTTATTACATAAATCTGTATTCTAAAGAACAGGTGATGGGCGCCATCAATAAATTCATCGCCCTTGTTGAGCACAACAGTGATTTTATCGGGATGGCCACTTTGGATTACAGGCCGTTTTATATAAACAAAGCGGGTCGTGAACTGATAGGCTTGGAGGATAACCTGGATTTGTCCAACTATTCCATTTTTGATTTGCAGGACAAAGAGTCGGCCGAAAAGTTTAAAAGCGAAGCAATACCGCGGCTAAAACAAAATAAAACCTGGCACGCGGAAGGTGCGTTGATTTCTATAAAAGACGGGCGTGAAATCCCGGTTGATATGACGTTATTCACGATTCAGCATCCCGATAGCGGGCGTCCTGTGTGCTACGCCTGCGTGCAAAAAAATATCACTGAGCGAAAAAAAGCAGAAAAGGTGGCCCGGCGGCATACGGATATGGTGAGTTTCTCCGCCCAAACAATCCACATGCTGCTTACCGTAGCCGACCTGAACCAGGGCATCTGCGAATCTTTGGCCTACCTTGGGAAAAATATCGGCGTTGACCGGGTCTTTGTCTTTGAAAGCGTAGAAATCAGGAAAAAGGATGAAACCAGGCTGCGTCTGCACTACCGCTGGGATCAGGGGCAGCCATCGGCGCAAACGCGTTCCGGGGTTATCCTGAAAAACGCTTTTGCGGACCTGGGTTTACAGCACTGGCATGAAAACCTCTCCGGCGGCAGATACGTTGCCGGCAGTGTTTCGGTGTTTGACGATACTGAGAGGGACTTTCTGGTTGCTAACAACATAAAATCGGTTTTGCTGCTGCCGGTTTTTGTGGATAACCGCTACTGGGGATACCTGGCTTTTGAAGACTGCAAGGAAGAACGGATATGGGCAGCCAACGATCAGTCGATTTTATCTATGGTGGCTAATGCCATTGGCGGTGCCATTAAGCGGATGGAAGCCCAGCAAAAGCTGCGTGAATACGCATCCGGCATGGAAGAGAATCAGCGGCAGTTGGAAAAACAAACGTCGAAGCTTGCCAAAACCGTGAAAGAGCTGGAACAGGCGCGGGCCAAAGCAGAGGCTGCCAGTGAAGCGAAAAGCCAGTTTCTGGCCAACATGAGTCACGAGATCCGTACACCGCTTAACGGTGTAATTGGCATGAACCGGCTGATGCTGATGACAGACCTGAGCCCGGAACAAAAGGAATATGCGGAGACGGTAAGAATTAGCGCTGAATCCCTGTTAGGATTGATTAACGACATCCTCGATTATTCCAAGGTTGAAGTCGGCAAGCTGGAAATAGAGCAGATCGAATTTGATGTGCGGGAAGTGGTTAAGGAAACGGCATCCATGCTGCAATACAAGGCCGAAGAAAAGGGACTTAACTTTGAATATGACTTTTCCGGGGATGTACCGAGAAAAGTCCTGGGTGACCCCGGCAGACTGCAGCAGGTTTTACTGAACCTGCTTTCCAACGCCATCAAGTTCACGGAGAATGGATTTGTTAAGCTGCAGGTTAACGCCCGGCAATTGGACCAAAGCCGCGTTTTCATGCGCTTTGATGTGGTTGACAGCGGTTTGGGCATCTCGCCTGAAAATATCGAACGCATATTTGAAAGCTTTGCACAGGCCGATAACTCCATGACGAGGCGATTTGGCGGCAGCGGCCTGGGGCTGACAATCAGCAAAAAATTATCCGAGCTGATGGGGGGAAGCATTCACGTGGAAAGCGAGCCGGGCAAAGGTTCTCGTTTTACGCTGGACATGTCGTTCAAAGTAGTGGTGGTACCCTCTGTTGCCGCAAATGGAAACGGCGCTCCAAAGAGTAGTTTTTCCAGTCAGCGCGTGCTCGTTGTAGAAGACAACCCGATAAATCAGAAAGTGGCACGAAGACTGTTGGAAAAAAAAGGACTTGAAGTTACGCTTGCCGAAAACGGCGTGAAAGCACTGGAAATATTTGAACAGGAAGACTTCGATCTGATCCTTATGGATATACAGATGCCTGAAATGGATGGCATTGAGACGACCAAAGCAATCCGCAAAATAAGCGACCACGCCAAGCGTGATATTCCGATAGTGGCCCTTACCGCGAATGCCATGAAAGGCGACAGGGAAAAGTATATTAAAGCGGGCATGAATGATTACCTGGCCAAGCCCGTCAACAATGAAGAATTATCGGAAAAGCTTCATCTTTATTTGAACACCTCTGTAACAAACTAAGCCTTTGCCTGCTTTATTATTTTAACAAGAGTGATTATTTTAGCGTTTTGTTACGTTTCCTCCGGTCAAACATCCAAATATTCTGCTGAGAAAGGTTGGCATGAAAAATAATTTAAAAGTCTTGTTGGTTTTTGCTGCGATGGCAATGGTAAGCGTCTTTGTCTATTTCTATGTACAGGATAACCTGGCCGGGGCGGAGGCACCGGGTTTGACTGCATCCAAGGTGGCTGAAATCATCAGCCAGGGCGGAGAACTTCAATACCTGGATGTGCGGCCGGAAACGACATCCGATTTTAAAAAGACCGTTTTTTCCGGTGAATACCGCATTCCTTTGGAAAAACTGCCCGACGCCGCAGATACGCTCAGCTTTGACAAGGAAATACCTACCATTGTCTACAGCAACCTGCCGCGTCGCAGCGATGTGGCCGTAAAGATTCTGCGTAACGCAGGATTTAACGCATTTGCTGTTCAGGGCGGCATCAAGGCACTTGTTAAAGAATTGAATAAAAAGGAGCAATAATGCCCAACTATATTAAGGTGATACTATTTGGCCTGGCCGGTGCGGTAGCAGGTTACGCCTATTACTATTTTATCGGCTGCTATAACGGCCAGTGCATGATTTCATCGAATCCTTATATTTCGACAGGATATGGTATTGCGGTTGGCCTGGTGCTGGGTTGGAAGCCGAAAAAAAAGGCCACCGAAGACAAAACCGGTAGTAAAGGAGCGGATTCTAACCAGGAGCAATAATTATCAATATAATTGACAAAGGGTAACGATAATTAAATATGAAAATTTAGTTTTGTTTTATCAGGACGAATTTAAGGTTAGATTTAAGCCTCTCTGAAACACAGGAACCGATCATGCAGGATATTATTCGTTTTCATGTGCCGTGCCGGCTTGAGTATACCCGTCTCGTAGAAGATTTTGTCGAGATTGTTTCGGGCTACCTCAACCCTAACTCGGGCGACGTGTTTGCTCAAAAGCTGCGTGCCGTCATGAACGAGGTGTTTATAAATATTGTTGAGCACACCAAAACAGCAGATGAAAACGAGGTTGTCCGCTTTCAGTTTGAGATAGGGATGAAGTATTTCTCCATATCGATTTATGATTACGGTCCCGGTTTTAAAGCGGATGGCCATTACCCTCCTTATCCCAAAGAGTGCATCGGTAAGTCATACAAATTGCGCGACGTAATTGACGGGACAGTGCTGTATAAAGTGCTTGACCCCTTTTCCATAGCGTTTGAATTTGAAGAGAAAGACGAGCCCGATCTTCTGGAAAATATTGATGCTTTCGACAAACTGAGTGACAATGGCCTGGGCATGTCGATTGTTACAAAGATCATGGATTCCGTCTCCTACAGCTACGTCGGTAACGGCAAATTCGACTGGAAGCTGGTTAAAGAATTGTAGTTGGATTGCCCGCCGGGTTAACCTTTGCCCGGTTGCTTAAAAAACGGGCTATTTTTATATTCCCGCCGTTAAGAAAAACCTGCCATTTTTAATCAAGGAAATTGTTATGAGTGAGTCTGTTGCACGCTCTTTAACGCATTTAAGCGAAGATGAGCGTTTTTTTTATGATACCGTCAAAGAGCTTGCTGACGAAAAAATCAAACCTTACCTCATTGAAATGGATAAAGAGGCTATGATCCGTCCCGAACTGCCGAAGCTATTTTTTGAGATGGGTCTGATGGGCATTCACGTACCCGAAAAATATAATGGCGCCGGGTCCAATTTTTTTATGTCTGTTTTGGCCATTGAAGCGCTGGCCAGCGTGGACGGTTCGGCGGCTGTTATGGTGGACGTGCAAAACACACTGGTTAATAACGCTTTTATGAATTGGGGCAGTGACGCTCTGAAAGAGAAATACCTGCCACAGCTTACCACGGAAAAAATCGGCTCGTATGCGCTCTCTGAAGCGGCATCCGGCAGTGACGCGTTTGGATTGCAGTGCCGCGCTTTTGACAGGGGAGACCACTTTGAGCTGAATGGGCAAAAACTTTGGATTACCAACGCGGCGGAAGCAGAGATTTTTATCGTTTTTGCTAACATCGATCCGGAAAAGGGCTACAAAGGCATTACGGCGTTTATAGTGGAAAAAAGCTTTGAAGGGTTTAAGGTCGGCAAGAAAGAGGACAAGCTTGGCATCCGCGCCTCATCAACCTGCGAGCTGATCTTTGAAGGTTGCAAAGTGCCCAAAGAAAATGTGCTTGGCGAAGTTGGCAAAGGCTATAAAGCCGCCATTGAGACATTGAATGAAGGTCGCATCGGTATTGGCGCACAGATGATCGGTATTGCCCAGGGTTCATTCGATGCCACGCTGAAATACATCAAGGAACGCGAGCAGTTCGGTAAACCGGTTGCATCTTTTCAGGGTGTTCAATTCCAGATAGCGGATGCCGCGACAAAGATTGAGGCAGCGCGTTTGCTGGTTTATAACGCCGCGCGCCTGAAGGACGAAAACAGGCCATTCCTGAAAGAAGCGGCCATGGCCAAGTTGTACGGCTCGCAGGCGGCGCAGGAAGTGTGCTCACTGATGATTGACCTGCATGGCGGTTACGGATTCACAAAAGAATACCCGGTGGAAAAGTTTTATCGCGACGCCAAGATCGGAACAATCTACGAAGGCACTTCCAATATGCAGTTGCAGACGATTGCCAAGCTGCTATTGAAAGATTAAGACGTACCCGCTTTGCTTTTTAAGTGAAAACGCATTGTCAGCATAATGGCGGCTGAGCCCAGTCCGGTAACAAATCCGTACCAGACGCCGCTCAGGCCAAGGCCAAGGCCAAAGGCAAAAAAATAGCCGATGGGGATGCTTAGCAGCCAGTAGGCAATAAAATTGAGCAAGGTGGGTACTTTCACATCACTAAGGCCTCTTAACACGCCTACGGCTACGGCCTGAACACCATCAAATACCTGGAACATGGCGGCGATGATCAAGAGCATGGCTGCCAGTTCCTGTACCTGCCGGTTATCGATATAAAGGCTCACCAGTTCATAGCGCAGGAAAATAAAAATCAACCCGTTGATAAGCATGATGGCACCGCCAATATAAATGGCGTTGAAACCCGCGCCACGTACGTCGCCGTTGCTGCCTTTGCCGCTTTCCGATCCTACGCGAATGGCCGCCGCTGAGGAGATACCGAAGGCAAACATGAATGATATGGATGCCAGGTTTAAGGCAATCTGATGCGCTGCCAGGGCTTCTGCGCCCAGCCAGCCTACAATGATGGCAACGCCGCTAAAGGCACCGACTTCAAAAAAGTACTGCGAGCCGGTTGGAATGCCGATTTTGAGAAGCCGTGATGCCGTTTGTTTATGCCAGGAAAAGCCGATGAAGCGAATATTGAATCTGCGTAAACGACTGCTGTAACGAACGTACGCCATCATTGCCGCCGCGGCGAAAATGCGGGTCAGCAATGTTGATACTCCGGCGCCGTTCAGCTCCATCCGCGGAAAGCCCCAGTTGCCGTAGATGAGCAGCCAGTTAAAAAAGACATTGACCAGGTTGGCCAGTATCATGATGTACATGGCCGCCCGCGTGTAGGAAAGGCCGTCGCAGAATTGGCGTTGGGTCTGAAAAACAAGGAAGGGAATAAGTGAAAAGGCCAAAATCGTCAAATAAGGATCGGCCAAAACAACAACAGCCGGGTCCTGGTCAAGGTGGGGCAGTATATTTTTGAGAATAAAGATCAAAGCCATCAGCAGGGAGGCCAGTACCAGGTTTATCAGCATGCTGTTTTCCTGCAGGGCGCGCACGTCGTCTTCGGCGCCGGCTTCCCATGAAGCTGCGACAAGCGGGGAAAGAGCAAAAGTGACACCCAGGCCAAAAACCATCAGCTGGTTAAACAGGGCGTTGGAGAGTGACGCGGCAGCAAGGGGAATGGCGCCTACCTGGCCAATCATAATGTTATCGACAACGCCAAGCATGAGCTGGCCAATCTGTCCGATAACGATGGGCAAAGCCAGGACTATTGTCCGTTTTAAGTGTGTTTTATTGAGCAGCATTCGGTTGTTTGTTCTCGGCTGACCCGGAAATATAGCAAATACGCAGTTTTCTTTATAAATTAAAAGCTTTTTAAAATTAAGAAATTATGCCAAAAGCAGCATTACATACGCTGGGCTGTCGTCTTAACCAGGCGGAAACAGCCATCATAGCGCAGCAACTAAAAAATAAAGGCTTTGAGATTGTCGACTTTGGCGAGGCGGCAGACCTGACCGTGGTGAATACCTGTACGGTAACGGAGCAGGCCGACGCCAAGTGCCGCAAGGCCGTGCGCAAAAGCGTGCGCTCCAATCCCGATACGTTTGTGGCGGTTATCGGCTGCTATGCCCAAATGGCTGTAAACACGTTGAGAGCAATCGACGGGGTGGATCTGATCGTTGGTAATGAGCACAAAATGAACCTGGCACAATACGTTGATCATCTGGACAAGATGTCTGAACCGCGTGTCATCCATTCGCCGAAAATCTCGCGGGATGCTTTTACAATAGAATCCGTCGGGCTATTTGACAATAATACCCGTGCCAATCTGAAGATTCAGGATGGCTGCAACTTTGTCTGTTCCTTTTGCATCATCGCCAAAGCGCGCGGTCCGGCACGCAGCCGCAGGTTTGAAGACATCATCGATGAGGCGCATAAGCTGGTGGATATGGGCCATAAGGAGATCGTGCTGACAGGCGTGAATATCGGCACTTATGCCAATGAGAGCTATACGTTTCTTGACGTGCTTGAGGGGCTTGAACGCATAAATGGCGTCGAGCGCATCCGTATCAGCTCGATAGAGCCCACTACCATTGGCAAAGATACGATCGATTTTATGGCGCAGTCTTCAAAAGTCTGCCCCTACCTGCACATTCCGCTGCAAAGCGGCGATGATCGTATCCTGGATTCGATGCGCCGCAAACACGGTGCGGCAGAGTTCCGTGAGATTATCGAATATGCGGTTGAAAAAATACCCGATATCGGGTTGGGTACAGATATTATGGTGGGTTATCCCGGAGAGGGACAGCGCGAGTTTGAAAACTCCAAGCTGCTCCTTGCCGATTTGCCGGTTTCGTTCTATCACGTTTTTACCTATTCGGACCGAAAGGGCACCAGCTCTTATAAAATGACGCCCAAGGTGTCTGCGGCAGAACAAAAGGTGCGCTACCGCCATATGGTCGATTTGGGCCGCCGCAAAAAAGAGGTGTTCTACAACAGCCAGGTTGGCAGCGTTCACGATGTGTTGTTTGAAGAGCAAAAGGGCGATATGTGGTTTGGTCTTACAGGCAACTATATCCGCGTGGCCGTCAATTCGGCTGAACCGCTGCAGAATACAATCAGACCCGTTTTATTAAAATGGGCGGACAGCGATAAAATTGCAGGAGAATTGGTTTGAAAAAGGTTTATATAGAGACATACGGTTGTCAGATGAATGAGTACGACACCGAGATTGTCAAAACCATCCTAAAAAGAAATAGTTACGACATTGCCGAGCAGCCGGAAGAGGCGCAGGTTATTTTCTTGAATACCTGCTCCGTGCGCGAAAATGCCCACCAGAAGGTGCATCAGCGCATCAGCACGTTAAAGCAGCTGCGGCGCACAAACAAAAACCTGGTAATGGGTGTGCTGGGCTGTATGGCCCAAAACCTGCGCAAAGAGCTGCTGGATGAAAAAGTCGGCGTTGATATTGTCGCGGGTCCGGACAGCTACAAAAAGCTGCCGGAGATGCTGGCCAATGTCAGCTCAAACGGGGAAAAAGATTTCTATCTGACACTCTCCGAATTCGAAACCTATAGTGATGTTTTTCCCACCCGTGAAGGGGGCATTAATGCCTGGATTGCCGTTATGCGGGGCTGCGATAATTTCTGCACCTTTTGCGTGGTTCCCTACACGCGCGGCCGCGAACGCAGCCGTGACCCGTTGAATGTGGTGCAGGAGGTGCAGCAACTGGCCAAAAAGGGCTTTAAACAGGTGACGCTGCTCGGGCAAAATGTCAACTCCTATTTATACGACGCGTATGATTTTGCCGACCTGATCAAAATGGTCGCCGGCGTTGATGGCATCGAGCGTATTCGCTTTACTTCGCCGCACCCCAAAGATTTTCCCGAAAAACTGTTGCATGTCATGGCGGAGAACCCAAAAGCCTGCAAACACGTGCATCTACCACTACAGGCCGGCAGCACACGTATCCTGGATAAAATGAATCGCACGTACACCCGTGAAGAATTCCTGAGCCTGGCCGGGAAAATTCGAACAATTATCCCCGGTGTGGTTTTAACAACTGATATCATTGTTGGCTTTCCCGGCGAGAGTAAAGAAGATTTCCGGGAAACCGTGGAAGTGATGAATGAAGTATGCTTTGATTCGGCCTTTATTTTCAAATACTCGGAAAGAAAGCAAACCATTGCTTCGCGCAAATTTCCGGATGACGTACCTGAGGCAGAGAAGACAGCGCGCATTACTCATCTGGTTGACTTACAGAGGAAACATTCGTTGCGCAAAAATAAGCAGCATATCGGAGAGATATTCGACGTTCTGATCGATGGCAAAGGCAAGAAACCCGGCCAGCAACTGGGCCGGAATGATGGCAACAAAATTGTCGTTTTTCCCGATAGCGGGAAGTCTGACGGCAGCTTCGTCAAGGTTAAGGTGAACGAAGTTACGCCCAATACTTTGATTGGTGAAGTTGTGTTATAGACTATATGAAAAAGAATAAATTCTTTAGTATCTTTAGTGCTGTTCGAATATCATCGGACAGGAAGAGGGCATAGAAAAAATGGAAAGATCTTTTTTAAAATCCAAGTTGCACCGGGCGACCGTTACAGACGCCAACCTTGAGTATGAGGGCAGCTTATCTATCGATCCTGAATTGATGCAGGCCGCGGATATTCTGCCGTTTGAAAGGGTGGATGTGGTCAACATTAACAATGGCGCGCGTTTTACTACTTACGCCATTCTGGGCAAGCCCGGCAGTGGCGAAATCTGCCTTAACGGTGCGGCGGCGCGCCTTGGACAGGTCGGTGACAAAGTGATTATTATTACCTATTGCAATATGACGAAAGAAGAATTTGAAGAGCACTTGCCAAAAGCCGTTCTCCTCGATGAGTCTAACCGGATAAAATCAATTGAATCCGCTCCGATCGGTTATGTCAGGGAAGAGTAATCGTTTGGAATATTTACTTTTCTAAAAGGTTAATATTGCTACATAATTCACAAAAGTGTTCTCGCGCCCTGTTTATGTTTGGGGCTTAAAAGCTTATGGAGAAGATAAATGATTGTTTTTAACGAGGAACATAAAATGGTGCGCCAGATGGTGCGAGATTTTGCACGTAAAGAGATGGCGCCGATAGCGGTTGAGATAGATGAAACGCACCGTTTTCCGGAAGAAAACTTTAAAAAGATGGCCGAGCTTCATTTATTAGGCTTGCCCATCAGTGAAGAATACGGCGGAGCCGGTTTTGACGCTATTTCCTATACGATCGCGCAGGAGGAGATGGCACGTGTATGTGCTGCAACGGCATTGTCTTACTCGGCGCACATTTCGCTGGCGTCTTACCCGATTGAAATGTTTGGCACGGAAGAGCAAAAACAGAAATACCTGGTGCCCTTAGCCAAAGGCGAAAAGCTGGGTGCTTTCGGATTAACGGAGCCGTCTGCCGGCAGCGATGCCAGCGGCACAAAAACTACGGCTGTGAAAGATGGAAAACACTGGGTCTTAAATGGCTCAAAAGTCTATATCACCAATGCTGAATACGCCGACATTTTTGTAGTTACGGCGGTTACCGACAAGAACAAAGGAGCTTCCGGTATTTCGAGCTTCATCCTTGAGTGCGGCACAGAAGGCTTCGAGGTTGGTAAAAGAGAAAAAAAACTGGGTATGCGTGCTTCGCCTACATCGATGCTTCATTTTCATGATTGCCGTATTCCCGAAGAAAACCTGCTTGGTGAATTGAACATGGGCTACAAGCAGTTTCTGAACACGCTGGACGGTGGTCGTGTAGGAATTGGCGCCCAGGCGCTCGGTATCGCCAAAGCTGCTTATGACAAATCAATAAAATATGTACATGAGCGTGAGCAGTTCGGCAAAAAGCTGGCAGATTTCCAGATCACACAATTTAAGATTGCTGATATGGGCATGAAGATTGCGGCAGCAGAGCATTTGATTTATCACGCGGCCAAACTGCGCGCTGACGGAAAGCCTTATAAAAAAGAAGCGTCATACGCTAAGCTTTATGCTTCCGAGATGTGCATGGAGATAACCAAAGAAGCTATTCAATTGTTGGGTGGTTATGGTTATATTCAGGAATATGAAGTGGAAAGATACTGGCGTGATGCCAAACTTCTGGAAATCGGCGAAGGCACATCGGAAGTGCAGCGCATGGTTATTTTTCGTGAACTGCAAAAAGAATTTCTTAAGTAATACTTTATGAAGATCTCAAATCTCTGGGATAACTTTATAGATATCCTGGAAAACTCTAATAACGTAAGGCTGGCCAACAGAATTACAAAGGCGGCCTTTTTCGTTATTATTCTTGTTTCTACACTAGCATTGCTGGCTCGCACAAGCACGACGCGTTATACCGACCTTAAAGTGGGCAGTATCGCCACCAAAAAGGTTGTTGCGCCGTTTACCTTTTTTATCCTTAAAACAGACCAGGAACTGGAAAAAGATCGCAAAGAAGCCATTTCAAAGGTTCCTCATTATTTTGACTACCGTGAAAACATTGCCCTGGAAACACGCAATAAGCTGGAGCAAAGTTTTCTTTTTCTGCGCTCGGAGTTCCAGAAAATACGTAATAACACGCAGGGCGCGGTGCTTCAGCCTGCCCGTTTTGAGTCCCTGCGTGAAACTCTGAAAAAAGAGTATTCGGTTGAGCTTCCTGGCGCGGCGCTGCTGACGCTCTATAATGAGTTTGCCGATCCTACGGATGTTCAAAAATTGCACCGCGTTTTTGAAGATATAAAAGCGCAGTTAATGGAAGGTGTGTCCGACACAGCTCCGGCCCAGTTGCAGCGTGAGAGAATTGCCTATATCAAGAACGATATAGAGGAATCTATGAACAGAGAAGCGCTGTTAAGTAAGTCATCGGTCGTAGAGCAGGCGCTCAGCCGTTCCGGCGAATTCATTGATGACAACGCGCTGCCGGTAGTTAGGAACTACCTGGAGCAAGCGGTACAGCCGACACTGGTTTATGATATTCAGGCCACGGAAAAGGCAGAGCAGGACGCCATTGCCTCTGTCAGCCGCACCAAGGATATGGTTTTTGAAAACGAACGCATTGTGGATGCCAATGAGCGCATCGATGAGGAAATTTATCAGAAGCTGTATTCGCTGGAAGAAGCGCGTCGCGAACGCAGCATCCGCGAAGGAAACTGGCAGATGCCTTTCGCCCAAATCGGCAAACTGATGCTGATCAGCGCCGTACTTTTTATCGTCGGATTGTATCTTTATTCTTTTCGCAAGCTCATTTTTAACAGCAATAAAAAGTTATTGCTTATAACGATTGTTATTGTGGTACAGATGGCCATGGCTTCTATTATCAGCGGTCCTCTTAACTGGCCGATTTATATGATCCCGACGACGCTGACCTCGATGTTGCTGGCCATTTTGATTGACCCCGGAATCGCCTTTGTTGTTACGGTGGCCAATGCGCTGATTCTTGGCGGCGTGCAGGGCGGGGGATACGACATCGCGTTGATGACGATCGTGAGCGGTATGGTCAGTATTTTTGCCGTATACGAAATCCGTACGCGCAACCAGATTTTTCAGGCCATTTTGTACATTGGCATAGCCTATCTCTGGCTGATCGGTCTCATTACTTTTATGCGTTTTGATACCTGGGCCAATATGGTCCGCGTTTTCGGTTATAATCTTCTCCCCAACGCTGTTTTTGCGCCGTTCATTACCTATATGCTGATTGGTATTTTCGAGCGCGGCTTTGATATTACCACGGATGTCCGTTTGCTTGAATTATCCGATTTGAACCATCCGCTTTTGAAAAAGCTTTCCATACGGGCGCCGGGGACATTTCATCACAGTATGGTGGTCGGTAACCTTGCTGAATCGGCCGCAAAGGAAATCGGCGAAAACTCTTTGCTGGCGCGCGTGGGGGCCTATTATCACGATATTGGTAAAATGGACAAACCCGAGTATTTCATTGAAAACCAGATGGATGCCAATAACCGGCACAGCAAGCTTAAGCCAAATATGAGTGCGTTGATTCTGGCCTCGCACGTTAAGATAGGCCTGGATATGGCGGAAAAATACAACATGCCTCAGCGTATTCAGGATTTTATTGCTGAACACCACGGCACCAGCCTGATGTATTTTTTCTATAATAAGGCTGTGGCCCTGGCCGGCGATAAAGACAATGTAAACGAATCGGATTTTCGCTATCCCGGACCCAAGCCTCAATCCAAGGCAACGGCCATAGTGATGCTGGCGGATTCCGTCGAAGCTGCCACGCGCTCGCTGAAGAACCCGAGTCCCTCCAAGATCCGTGCTTTTGTGGAAGGCCTTGTGCATCAACGCTACCGCGACGGCGAACTGGATGAATGCGATCTTACCTTTAAAGAATTAAAGCAGATTACGGATGCTTTTCTGCCCATCCTCTACGGTGTATTCCAGCACCGTATTGAGTATCCCGATCAGGCGGAAAAAAGCAAACCGGCCAAAACGCCAAATACCGCCGAAGCTGAAACGCAGACATGATCGACGTGCAGTTTTTTGCCCAGGGCGGGCCAAAACTACCCCTTACATTTGATCAATTGCGGCAGGCGGCACAGCGCACGGCTGACGAACTGCGGCTGACTTCCGGCGATCTTAGCGTTGTTTTCCTGGATGATGAATCACTGGCGGAAATGCACGGCACCTACCTGGATGATCCCTCTCCCACGGATGTTATTACTTTCGATCTTTCCGATGACGATGTTTTTGAAGCGGAAATTTACATCAGTGTGGCCCGTGCCCGGGAACATGCCGCGCAGTTTAACGTCTCCTGGGAAAGCGAGGTCATTCGTCTTGTAATTCACGGCATGCTGCATCTGGCCGGATTTGATGATAGGAATAAAAGTGCTTACGAGCGCATGAAAAAAGAAGAAGACCGGCTTGTGGCCATGAACAGCGAGATCCTTTGAAGTTTAATTGTAATAAGTGTTCAAATATTCTAAATTTTCTTTTCTCTGACATAAGTGGAACAAAGTTAGGAGGTTGTCCAGTCTCTTGGACCCGTCATCGTTTAGTTACCTGATCTTTTTCATAATATTTTTATTGGTGGCCGCGATTTTTTCAGGCGCGGAAGCTGCTTTTTTTAATATCAACAAATCGCAGATTGCTGAATTCGGCAGAAGCGAAAGGCTCGCCGAACGTCAGGCCGCTTTTATATTTCAACAGCCAAGAAAACTGTACATCTGTCTGGTTCTGCTAAAAACCGCCTTTATGTTTATGGCCGTTTATGTGGCGCTGGACTGGTATTCGTTAATCCGCAATATCTGGTTGCTGCCTGTGTTATTGCTGGCGGCCTTTATCATTATTCTTGTGGTGGAACTGCTGGCTAAGATCATATCTCCGGCCAATTCAAGGCAGGTTGTTATCGCCCTGGCCATTCCCGTTTCCCTTTTTTATTACGTGACCTATCCGCTGATTGTCGTAGTGGATTATATTATCGGTATTGTCGGAAAGCCTTTTGGGCTGAACAAAACCAAATTCAGTCTCTCTGAAGATGAGCTGCGCTCGATCGTGAACGTTTCCGACAGCCACATGGGCCTTGAACAGGATGAGCGCGAGATGATCCACGGTATCTTTGAGATGAGCGATACCACCGCCAAAGAGATCATGATCCCGCGCATCGATATGGTCTGCGTGGAAGAAAAAACCAGTGTGACGCAGCTTTTGCGCATTCTTAAAGACAAGCGCCACAGCCGTATTCCGATCTATAAAGATACTATCGACAACGTGGTTGGCATTTTACACGTTAAAGACCTGCTGCCGCTTATCCGCAAAAGAAACACAAGCGATTTTAACCTGCTCTCCGTGGCCAATCCACCCTATTTTGTACCGGACCAGAAAACGATCAACACGTTGCTGCGCGAATTCCGCACGGAGCGTATACACATGGCCATTGTTGTAGATGAATATGGCGGCACGGCCGGCCTCGTTACACTTGAAGATGTAATTGAAGAGATCGTTGGCGAAATACAGGATGAATACGATCGTGAAGCGCCGATGATATCGCGCATTGATGATAATGTGTTCCTGGTAACCGGCGGCATTCTGCTGGAGGAACTGAACCAGGAACTTGAATTTGATTTGCCCACCGAAGAAGGCGCCGAAACGCTGGCCGGGTTCCTGTTGGGACGTTTTGGCACGGTTCCAAAAACCAAGAGCCAGATATCATGGAACGGTTATGATTTTGTCGTGGAACGCGTTTACCGCCGGCGCATTGAACGGGTACGCGTGATAAAGCGTGAGAAAAAGGAAAGCGAAGAGCAAAAACCCGGGGAAACGCCGCAGGAATGATCCACAGTACGACATTTGAAGAGTTTAAACAGCGCGCCCTGAAGCATCTGCGGGAGCCGTCTGCCGATGGTGTTTTAGTGCCCGTGATCCATGAAATACTTGCTGACATGGAGACGCCCGTTTCCGTTTACAGCCGCGTGGCAGCAAACCGCGAAAGCTGCCGCTACTCTTTTATGCTGGAAAGCGCCGAAGGCCCCGCGCAGATGGCGCGTTACAGTTTCATCGGTTATAATCCTTTCCTGTTTTATCAAATTGAGGATGAACTGCATTCGCTGCAGGCTTTGGATCCTTCCTTCAGCCACTTCGCAAGGATGGATGCTGCAAATCCGCTGGATAGTCTTCGCGTTTTGCTGAGCCGCCTGAAAACAGCGGACGCACCTGGTATGCCGCGGCTTTTGGCGGGGGCTGTGGGCTACATGGGCTACGACACGGTAAGGCTGGCGGAAAACATTCCTTTTACGGTGCAAAAAGATCAGCACATGCCGCAGGCCATGCTTGGTTTTTATAATAAGCTGATCGTATTCGACAACGTGCGCCGTACGCTGCTTTTTGTGGTGGCCCCGCTCGTTAAGCAAGAAAACGATCTGAAAGACAGCTTTAAGCAGGCGCAAAAAGATATTGCCGCCATGAAAAAACTGCTTGACGAAAAACCCGGCGACAGCTTCTTACCGGCCCCGCGCGACGTTTCCTGGAAATCCAATCTGAGCCGTGAAGCATACGAAGCAGGCGTCCGGACGGCCAAAGAGTACATCAAAGCCGGTGATATTTTCCAGGTGGTTCTGTCGCAGCGTTTTGAAACGCAGTATGACGGCGATCCCTTTCACATTTACCGTGTTTTGCGCAACCTGAATCCGTCGCCGTACCTCTTTTATTTTGACTTTGATGATATCCGTATAATCGGCTCTTCGCCGGAGCTGCTCGTGCGCATCGACCGGGACCGTGTATCCACACGACCAATAGCCGGCACACGCAAGCGCGGCGCCACAGAGGCTGAAGACCTGGCGCTGGCGCAAGAGCTGCTGGCCGATGAAAAAGAGCGGGCCGAACACCTGATGCTGGTGGACCTGGGGCGCAATGACCTTGGGCGCGTGTGCCGCTTTGGCAGCGTTGTGCCCACCCGTATGATGGAGGTGGAGCACTACTCGCACGTGATGCATATAGTCAGCGATGTGCAGGGTATTCTGGATCCTGCCAATGACCAGATCGACGCGCTTTATGCCACTTTTCCGGCAGGGACTCTTTCCGGGGCACCTAAGATCCGCGCCATGGAGATTATCGATGAGCTGGAGCCGACCGAACGCGCCGTCTACGGCGGGGCAATCGGCTATTTTGATTTTTCCGGTAATATGGATTGGTGTATCGGCATACGCACGGTGGTGATCAACGGGAAAAGATTGACAATCCAGGCCGGTGCCGGCATCGTGGCTGATTCCGTGCCGGAAAAGGAATTTGAAGAAACAGAAAACAAGGCCAGGGCTTTGCGCACGGCCGTAGAGTGGGCGAAATAACAGCAATGATTCTTCTGCTGGACAATTACGACTCTTTTACGTTTAACATCGCGCAGTTGCTGGGGCGTCTCGAGCTGCCGTTCGAGGTGATCCGGAACGACAAGATCAGCGTTGAGCAGATTGTCGAAAAAAAATATGAGGCACTGGTGATCTCGCCGGGGCCGGGCATTCCAAAAAATGCGGGTGTTACGCTGCAGGCAATCGATCGTCTCAAGGGCAACGTGCCAATTTTGGGCGTCTGCCTGGGGCATCAGGCCATTGGCGAGTCTTTCGGCGGCAGGGTTGTGCGCGCACCGCAGCTTATGCACGGCAAAACGTCAGAAATCTTTCATGATAATAAAACGGTTTTTAACGGGCTGCCCAATCCCTTTGTCGCAACGCGCTATCATTCGCTCATCGTACAGCGCGCCACCGTACCGGAAGAGCTGGAAATAAGCGCAGAAACAAAAGACGGCGTGGTGATGGGACTGCGCCACAAGCCGCTGATGATCGAAGGTGTGCAGTTCCACCCGGAATCGATCATGACGGAAGTCGGCTTTCACCTGCTAAACAACTTTTTTAAAACCTATCTATGAAATACCTCTCGCACAGGGTAAAGCGTCTGGGCACATCGGCCACAATGGCCATGGCCGCGCGTACCATAGAGCTTAAAAGAACAGGCCGCAGTATCATAAACCTGGGTGTGGGCGAATCGGATTTTGACACGCCGGATTTTATTAAGGAAGCGGCCTGGCAGGCTATTCGCGAAAACAAGACACGCTATACGCTGACACGCGGCATCCTGGAACTGCGCGAGGCGGTGTGCCGGCGGCTTGAGGAAGATCATAAGCTGCGCTACAATCCGGCGGAGATTCTTGTGGGCAACGGCGCCAAACAGGCCATTTACAATGTCATCATGGCCCTGATAGATGAAGGCGATGAGGTGATCATCCCGTCCCCGTACTGGCCGTCGCATCCTGAAATGATCTGCCTGGCGGGCGGTTTGCCTATTTTTGTGGACTGTCCCGCGCAAAACAGTTTTAAGCTTACGCCGGAACAACTGCGCATGGCCATAACACCGCGCACCAAGGCGTTACTGATCAGCAACCCGGCCAATCCTACCGGCATGGTTTACACAAAAAGTGAACTGCAGGCTCTGGGCGAAGTACTTTCCGGCAGCGGTATTGTCGTTTTAAGCGATGAGATTTACGCGCCCCTGCTTTACGATGATGTCGATTTTGCCAGTATGGGCATTTTGCGGGATATGACGGACGTTGTGCTGTTCCAGGGTGTTTCCAAAGCGTATGCCATGACGGGCTGGCGCATCGGCTATGCGGCCGGTCCCATAACCCTCATCGACGCAGCTGAAAAGATACAGAGCCACAATTCTTCCAATCCGGCCAGCATTTCGCAGTATGCCGCTCTGGCGGCCTTAAATGCCTCGCAGAATTTTGTAAACCGGATGCGCGATACATTTGCCGAAAGACGGCGCTTTGTGCAACAAAAACTTTCAGAGATAGACGGTATCTCTTTTGAAAAGCCCTACGGAGCATTTTATTTTTTCCCCGACGTCAGTGCCTTTTTTAAAGGTGCCATTGAAAACGATTTCGATTTTTGCAACCTGCTTCTGGAAAAAGCAGATGTATCAACGGTACCCGGTAGCGGCTTTGGCACGGACGGCCATGCGCGCATTTCCTACGCCGCGTCTATGGAGCAGCTGGAAGAGGCATTTGGTAAGATTCAAAAACTGTTGCAGGAGGTTTTTGCGTGAAGATCAAAGATTTAAAATGGCAACATATCTTGTTGATACTGGTGCTGACTGTGGTAAGCAGCCTCAGCTTCAACGCGGTTTCGGTAAGCAGTGTAGACCTTCTATATCATCCTCAACTAATCAAAGACGGTACCGTGCTCAGCTTGTACGAAGCCAAAAAGATCTGGCAGGCCGGGGAAGCTGTTTTTGTTGATGCGCGTAATGTGATGCAATACGACCGCTCGCACATACCCGGTTCTGTTAATGTTGTTTACAGCACTCAGGATGTTTCTTCAGAAGCGGGTCTTAAAAGTCTTGATAAGAATACCAACCTGGTGGTCTATTGCTACAGCGCCACCTGCAACCAGGCCAATATTCTTGCCAAAAAGCTCAACGAAGCGGGCTATGACCGTGTGGCGATCTTTGCCGGCGGCTACAGTGAATGGCGCAAGGCGGGATATCCGCTGGAAAGTGCAAAGCGATGAAAACAATCCTTAAAAACCGCTATCTGATTTTTCTGCTGCGTGTGGCCCTTGGCGCATACTTTCTATATGCCGCGTCGGCCAAAATTATACAACCTGCCGAATTCGCCACAGCCATCCGTGACTACCAGCTCATCCCGGATCTGCTCAGCAACATCCCCGCCGTGATGATACCCTGGCTGGAGTTTTATTGCGGATTGTTTTTGCTGCTTGGCCTGTTTACCTCTTCCACGGCCGTCACAGCCTTTACTCTGATGGGCGTTTTTACGCTGGCCGTTATCAGCGCGCTTTTGCGTGGTTTGGAAATCGATTGCGGCTGCGGCGTCAGCCTGGCCGGCGTGCAACAGGTGAGCTGGCTGAAAGTGGCGGAAAACGCCGCTATAATGGCCGTGCTTTATTGGGTGGCTTTTGTGCCCGCGCGTTTCGCCGGACTAGACCGTTTCCGCAAAAGCGCCGGCAAGTGATTGTATGAAATATCGCCACAGCGTATATTAAATGCTTTGCACGGATTGAAGGAATTACGGGATTGGATATGTCCGACTTACAGCGTTTACACGACTACTACCTGAAAACAAAGCCCTCTGTCGGCAAAGTACAATCGGCTTCTAAATTATTGATTCGCTTGTGCAAACACCTCAACCTTGAGACCCCCGAAGACATAACGCCTGAACTCTATCACCAGCTGCCCTCATTTATCGACGAATATTATCGCAGTGACCACCACAAAGCCATTCAGGACAAGAGCACCCTCGCTGAAATGATTGGCCGCTATGGCCCGCGCGACGGCTGGGAGCGGGCTTTTGAAGCCTTGTTGAACGACGAGGATTCCAACCTGCGCCAGTTCACTTTAAGTTCGATGCATTATGCCGCCCGTCATGATCTGGAATCGGTTATGGATTATCTGGAACATTATGCTGCAGGCGACGATAAGCTGATGACACATGTGGTTGCCCGCGTTATTAATCAGGCGGTTACCGGGGACAATAAAACCATCTTGCTAGAAAAGATTCGCGGGTGGGCCGAAGAAAATTCATCATCGATCATCCAGGAAATTCTTGATGTCAGCGAACGCAGCGTTAAGCGTAATGCGCCTTTTACGGAAGAACCGGAATACAAAAGCTTTATCAGCGAAGTGCGCGCCATTCAAAAAGAAGGTTAAGCGCTTTATTTTTTTTACCTCTTTGGGACTGTTTTTTCCGTTACTGGCCTGTTCACCGTCCCAAACCGTTCCCACCGAAGAAGACACCGGTCTGCGCAGCTATTCCCGCGCCCTCCAGGAATATGAGAATGGCAATTATGATATGGCGCTTGAGCTGGTCGAACGCGCCATTATGCGCAATGATCGCATTGCCCGCTATTTTGAGCTGCGCGGTGATGTCTATGCCAAGCAGGACAAAGCCGAAAAAGCCCTGAAGGATTATAACGACGCGCTGCGTCTTCGCTCCAATTATGCCCGCGTGATGATCAAGTCCGGACGCCTGCTGATGAAAATGTATCGCTATGACAACGCCATATCTTATTTTAACCGTGCGCACACGCTGGAACCGGCACAACATTTTTTACATCTGGCCGTCGCCGAATGCTACTTGCAGCGTCGCGAATATGGCCTCTGCGCCAACAAGCTGGATGATTACCGGCGCGAAGCTAAGCTGAACAATACGCGGTTGCAGGCTGAATATTTTCACGTCTCGGCACGGCTGCATTTTGAACAGGAGCGCTTTGAAGACGTACAGCAGCAGCTTGAGACATATAGGGAACTGATGCAGATGAACCGGAATACCGCTCTTCTCCTGGTATATGCTTTGTTTAAAAACGGTGAGGATGAACGCGCTTACACGTTATTGAGCGGACCTTTTGCGGGCATTCTAAACGACGCAGACCGCCATTATTTCCGCGCGGTTTATTACATGAAACACGACAACCGGAACGACGCCAAAATACAGGCCCGGCTGGCGGTTCAGAAGCAAACAGAGATTGGTGAGGCATACACCCTGTTGCAGCAACTGGAAGGTGAGAGAAAGGCCTATCCGGCTGCTAACAACGCTCGTCTTATCAATATCGGCCTGCCGGATTATCTGCCGCTTTAAAGGTGTTGTTTTTATTATAGTTAACTTTGTAGATTCGAGATGCCGGAATTACCTGAAGTTGAAACTGTGGCCCGGGAACTGCGCAGCTGGCTCCCTGGCAAAAAAATTCAAACCGTGGAAGCGGTTTGGCCGCGATCGCTGGAGCTGAGATCGGCCGGCAGCCTGGAAGACCGCAGCATTAAGGGAGTAGGGCGTCATGCCAAATACCTGTTGTTGCGACTGGACCGGGGATACTTGGTTGTCCATCTGCGAATGACCGGCCAGCTGCTGCGCTATGATACTTTTGGCGAGATGCCCGAAGACCCCTACATTCGTGTTGTTGTGCGTTTTCAGGACGGTACGGTTTTATGTTTTCGTGATGTACGGAAGTTCGGCCGGATGTATCATGTAAACGACCTTAACGAGGTGATAGGTCACGTTGGCACTGATGCTTTGGATGAAGCGCTTTCGGCGCAGAAGTTTTTTCAGATGCTGCGTTCTACAAAGATGAATATCAAAGCTATGCTGATGTCTCAGAAATATATTTCCGGACTGGGCAATATTTACGTGGATGAAGGGTTGTTCCGGGCAAAAATACACCCGGCGCGCCCGGCTGACAGGATAAGCAGCAAAAAGGCCGTGGAACTTTTTGAGCATATCCGCGAGGTTTTGTCCTTTGCCATTGTCAATATGGGAAGTACCATTTCGGATTACCGTGATCCGCGCGGTGTGGCAGGAAGCAATCAACTGTTTTTTAAAGTATATGACCGTGCCGGCTTGCCCTGTCCCGATTGCGGAACAACAATTGAAAAAATCCGCTTTGCCGGGCGCGGAACGCATCTGTGCCCCAAATGCCAGAAAAAAGGCAGGTAGATCATGACCCCAAAAATTATCACTTTGCTTACCGATTTTGGAACACGCGACGGATATGTAGGAAGTGTTAAGGGCGTTATTAAAAGCATCGCGCCCGACGCGGAGATCATCGATATAAGTCATGACATAGTTACCTATGATATCGGGGAAGCCGCTTTTACTTTGAACAACTATTATGACAATTTTCCGCGCGGCACCGTTCATTTGGCCGTGGTCGATCCGGGCGTGGGCAGTCCCCGCCGTGCGGCCATTATCAAGACAGCGCGGCATTTTTATGTGGGTCCGGATAATGGCATTTTTCATTTTATTTACAGCCAGGAAGCCTACACCTCTTATGAGATAGATCCGTCAAAGCTGGGCGCGGCGCAGGTGAGCCATACGTTCCATGCCCGTGATCTGTTTGCCCCGGTGGCGGCGCGTCTCGCCAATGGCGTGCCCTGCGAGCGTCTGGGCATTAAGCTGGATGAAAGAACGGAAATACCAAGACCCTATTTCCGCAAAGCCGGCAGCGAGCTGGAAGTGGACGTTATCACGATTGACCGTTTTGGTAATATTATTTCGGGTTTTGCCCAGCGAGACCTGGAGCGTTTAAAGAAAAAACGCGTGGAGTATGTAAAAACGAAAGGCTTTAACACTTCCGAGGTGAATGATTATTACAGTGAAAAGCAGCCCGGCGAATTGATGGCGCTCTGGAACAGCAGGGGATTTCTGGAGGTGGCCGCCAACCGGGGCAGTGCCGCAGCGCTCCTTTCTTTTGACAAAAATAAAGATAAAATCCTGATTAAGCTCGGCTGATTAATGGAAAAACTGATCGCCTGGTTCAAGAAAAACTACCGCTCGTTAGCTTTGTGTTTTATGCTCTCCCTTGGTTTGTGGTTTGTGGTAGCGCTTGATAAGGAATACACGCATACATTGCAGATTCCGCTCAAAATAACACGCCTGGCCCCGGGCCTTGTGCTGAAAAACAAACCACCGGAAAACGCCAAAATAAGGGTGAGCGGCACCGGCAGCGCGCTGCTCTGGTTTTCTTTTTTTCACAGCGATACGGAACTGCAACTGCCCGAGGTTGAATCCAGCGCAACGATCGAAATGGCCGATTATGTGGACAGGCTTCAATTTGGCAGCGATAAGGGAATAGTGGTGCGTGATATCATTGAACCGACACGTCTGAATCTGCAGGTGGACAGGCTGGTAAGCCTGCAACTGCCGCTACGCGTGGATGCAGACATTTCCCCGGAAGCGGGTTTCTTGCTGGTGGAAAGCAGTGCGGAGCTTGATTCGGCGACGGTTACCGGGCCGCAATCGATGATTGACACGATGGCTTATGTTGAAACGCAAAAAATCAGCCGCAAGGATGTGCGATACCCGTTTGATGTCAACGCCGATCTGAAGAATCCCTATCCCGAAGTTATCACAATCGAACCGCAGCAGATTGCTGCTTCTTTTGTGATTGAACAAATTGTGGAGCGTACAGTCTATAATATCCCGATCCGTATTATCAATGTGCCGCAGGGCCTTAACGCCCGTCCCACGCCGGAAACGATCTCGCTGCGTGTAAAAGGCGCTGAAAGCCGTGTGGCCGCGTTAGATCGTGACGAGATCAGCGTGATATTTGATTTTGCCACCAGCTATAGCCGCGGCGAATCGGAATACCTGATGCAAATCGATACGCCGGACAATATCACCTGGCTGGAAGCAAGCCCGGAAAAATTCAGTCTTAAGCTTATCCGCAAGGAGAACCAGACGTGACCATTCTTGGTATTGAAACTTCATGTGATGAAACATCGGCCGCAGTGCTGGAGGGGAAAAGGGCGCTCTCCAACGTCATATCGTCGCAGCTGGTGCACAGCAAATTTGGCGGCGTTGTGCCGGAACTCGCTTCGCGCGCTCATGTGCGCATGATTATACCAGTTATAAACGAAGCGCTTGAACGTGCCGGCAAAAAGCTGGATGACATGGACGGGTTTGCCGTCACCCATGGTCCTGGGCTGGTAGGCGCGCTGCTTGTGGGACTCAATTTTATTAAGGGATTGTCTCTATCCACCCATAAGCCTTTTGTGGGGGTTAACCACATGGAAGGGCATATTTACGGTAATCTTTTATCGCAGCAAGAGTTTAAATTCCCCATTCTTTTTTTGATCGTTTCAGGCGGGCATACGCAGATCGTTTTGATGAAGCAGCATTTGCAATATGAGATTCTGGGCACCACGCGCGATGATGCCGTTGGCGAGGCTTTTGATAAAACGGCCAAAATCCTGGGGCTGGGCTATCCCGGCGGGCCGGTTATCGACAAAATGGCCAAAGAGGGCGATCCGGAGTTTATAAAATTCCCCCGTGCTTTTTTAAATGAAGAGCACTACGATTTCAGCTACAGCGGACTAAAAACAGCGGTGCTGACCTATCTGCAAAAACATGACGCGCCCTTTGTAAAAAAGAATCTTGCCAATATCTGTGCATCGTTCCAGTGGGCGGCCGTTGATGTGCTTGTGCAGAAGAGCCTGCGTGCGGCCCGGCAATATGGTGTACAGGCCGTAGCGGTTGCCGGCGGCGTTGCAGCAAACTCCCTGCTGCGCCAAAAACTGTCTGAAGCCTGCAGTGAAAACGGTGTGGATTACTATCAACCGGAGTTCCAGTACTGTACCGATAATGCCGCCATGATCGCCAGGGCCGGCGCCGAATACCTGGAACGCGGTCTCTACGCCACGCAGGAACTAAACGCCTATCCCAGCCTGGCGCTAAAGTCGCTGGATTGATCTATGAATTTTCTGCCCGATATCATTCGTTTTAACATACCTTTTATTGCTGTTGTCCTTATTGCCGCGATCTCATTTGCCGTTACTTACTGGTTGTACAAAAAGACGGCCCGGCATATACAGGCGGGCAACCGCTCGCTGCTCACTTTTCTGCGCGGGCTGGCATTGTTCCTGATCATTTTGTTGTTGCTCGATCCGCAGGTGCTGTTCTCATTTTTGCTGGAGCGGGCGCCAAGAGTAGCACTTATCGTGGATGCTTCCGGTTCCATGGGATTGCAAAGTGAAAGGGAAAATCGCGCCGACAGCACGTCCAAAGCCTTTACAGCAGTTCGCGATCGCCTGTCTGGTAAAACGGCTGAGATTTCCGCTTATACCTTTAACACGGAAGTGACGGCGCTGACAACGGATACACTGCCGGCGTTTGAGGGCGGTACCGACTTCAGCATACTGCGATCATTTCTTGAAAACAACGCCTTTGACCAGGCGCTTTTGATCAGCGACGGTATCCGCAGCAGCGGGCCGTTGGTGGAAATGCCGGCGACCACAGAGATTATTAGTATCGGTGTGGGCGCGCGGAGCGGCGGTAATGATCTTTTTGTTGCCGACGTGCTTTATCCGGCCAAGGCATATCGCGGCCAGGAAGAAAACCTGCGTGTGCGCGTGGGCGGCCGAGGCGGGCAAACACAAAAAGCGCGTCTTGTTTTGTTACAGGGCGATCGTATCCTGGCCAGCCGCTCGTTTGATGCCCCCGCCGGCGGCAGCGAAACTGAAATTGAGCTGCCTTATACACCGTCGCAAACCGGCACAATCCGCTATACGGTGGCAATTACCGAGGCCGGCAGCGATGCCAACGTGAGCAATAATCGCTATACTTTTGTTCAAAGCGTTCTCAAATCAAAAATCAGGGCAGGCATGTTTACAGCTGCGCCGAATTACGAGCATAAGTTTTCTCAATTGCTGCTGAGTGATTCGCCCAATATCGAAACCTGGTCCTACGTAAACAGCGTGCGGCAACAGGGGAATGTGCCTTTTGACAGCCTGGACGTTGTTATCCTAGTCGACTGGCCCTCACAGGGAACGAACAGTTCAACGATTACATCACTGGCTGCATCCATTCAGCGCCAGGGGCAGGGTGTTATAATTTTCGCCGGGGCGCGCATGGATGTGTCCGCGTTGGAACGTCTTTTACGCGGCGCAAGCGGCAGCTCATTTACACGTGCAAACGTGGCGCTGGACCTGGATGCGAACGAGCCGGACGTGGATGACCCGTTGTTGCTGCTTTTTGAAGAAGCGGCGCAGCAAAACGCATTCTGGCGCGCCATACCGCCGGTTAAGCAATACTGGAATGTGAGCAATGAAGAAATCTGGCTAACGGCTTCCGCCACGGGCATGCCCGAGCGCAGCGTGCTGAGCCGTCTCTCCAAAGAGCCGCGCAAGGTTTGGTTGTTCAACGGGCAGGGCTTCTGGCGCTGGCATTTTTCTCTGGCCGGCAGCGGCGAGATTAGCGACGGTTACAAACGATTGCTGCAAAACCTGGTGAAACGCCTGGGGCAAAAGCAGCCTTTTCAACCGGTCATGCTGCAAACCGACGCGGCCACGGTTACGCTGGGGCGTCCCGTCGCTGTAAGCGCCTACCTGTTCGACGGAAGCAACAATCCGGCCCAAAACGGCACGGTGATGGTGGAAGTGTCTGCCGGCGAACGTACGTTTTCCCTGCCGCTTAATGCCGACAGCGCCGGTGTTTTCAAAGGCAGCTTTGTGCCGGCCGCGGAAGGACGCTACAGTTTGCAGGCCACGGGCGTTATCAACGGCCGGCAGGTAGGCCGCGATCAGAAAACGGTAGACGTGCTGCCGTACCAAAAAGAGTTTGTGCGCACGGAGCGCGATTCATTGATGTTAAAGCAGATGGCCCGTGAGAGCGGTGGTGCCTATGTGCCGCTGGAAAAAATTGACCGCCTTGATGGTTATATTAACAGCGAGCCGCAACGCATCCGGCAGGACCGCGATTATGTATGGCGAACAAAGCCTTTGCTGCTTTTGTTGATAATTGTCGTGATTGCCGCTGAATGGTGGCTGCGCAAACGCAACGATCTGATTTAGGGCTAAGAAAGGTTGATATGACGATTTTATGTGCCGGTGCTACCGGCTTTATAGGTCAGCACCTCGTTCAGCATCTGGTGGAAAAAGGCCATAGTGTGATCGCATTGAGCCGCAACCCGCAGCGTGCCCAAAAGCAGCTTGGCGCGCAAGTTACCTGCAAGCGCTGGAACGGAGACGATCGCTCTGACTGGCAGGATGATATTGAAAAATGCGACGCTGTCATCAATCTGATCGGTGAGGGGATTGCCGACAAGCGCTGGACAGACAAGCGTAAGAAAGAGCTGCTGGACAGCCGCGTGTTTCCCGCGCGCATTATGCTCAATGCATTCCGCAGTGCCAAAAGCAAACCCACAACTTACATTCAGGCTTCGGCCATCGGCATCTACCGGCTGGGCCAGCCCAACCCGGTGGATGAAAGCGGCGAACACGGCGATCATTTTGTGGCCCGCCTTTGCAAAGACTGGGAAGCGGCCGGTGCAGGCATTGAAGAGCTGGGTGTGCGCCGCGTGCTGCTGCGTACGGCTCCGGTTTTACATCCCGATGGCGGTATGCTGCAAAAATTCTTGCTGCCTTTTCGCCTGTTTGTGGGCGGGCCGCTGGGCACAGGCAAGCAAGGCCTTTCCTGGATACACATGCAGGACATGGTAGACGCAATCGCTTTTTTGCTTGAAAAGAAAATCTCCGGTCCGGTCAATCTGTGCGCGCCCAATCCCGTTACGATGAACGAGTTTGCCGATGCTCTGGGCCGCGCGCTGAACCGGCCCTCTTTCTTCCGTGTGCCGACTTTTGTATTGAAAATTATCCTGGGAGAATTGTCTTCGGAAGTGGTAAACGGTGAAAAAATCATCCCCGCTGTCTTGCAAAAGTCAGGCTATCGATTTAAATATGAGACGGTTGACAAAGCCCTTAACGACCTGCTGTAAAAGCCTATGATCTCCAAAGTGTTCAGCGCCGCGCTGCTCGGAATAGACGCCTATCTGGTTGAAGTGGAAACGCACATGGAAGGCAACGTGCCCTATTTCGGGATTGTGGGTTTACCCGACAACGCTGTGCGCGAAAGCCGTGAACGTGTTATTTCCGCCATAAAAAATTCCGGCTACAAATTTGTACATCAGAGACGCATTACCATAAACCTGGCGCCCGCCGATGTAAAAAAGGAAGGATCATCCTACGATCTGCCGATAGCCGTAGGGATTTTGTGCGCCCAGGGTGATGTGGATGCCGCGCCATTGCTGGATTATCTCATTTTGGGGGAGCTGGCACTGGACGGAACATTGCGGCCGGTGCATGGCTGTCTTTCCATCGCCATTTCCGCGGCGGAAAAGGGCTACAAGGGCATAATTTTGCCGGAAGAGAACGCCGGGGAGGCGGCCATGGGCAGCCCGGAATTACAGGTTATCCCGGCAGGTCACCTGACCGATGTGATCGGCTTCCTGAACGGCCATGTTGAGATTGAGCCCCGGAGCAGTGATGTTTTCGAGATGTTTCGCAAAGGTCTGGAGCAGCGTTTCGATTTTGCCGATGTAAAAGGGCAGGAGCATGTGAAGAGGGCGCTCGAAGTAGCTGCTGCCGGTGGCCACAATATTCTTATGATCGGTCCCCCGGGATCGGGCAAGACCATGCTGGCGCGACGTTTTCCGACCATTCTGCCGCCGCTCTCTCTTGCCGAAGCCATACAAACCACCAAGATCCACTCCGTGGCCGGCGTGCTTTCGTCGGAAAACGGACTCGTTTCGGTGCGGCCTTTCCGTTCGCCGCACCATACAATCAGCGATGCCGCGCTTGTTGGCGGTGGAAAATACCCGCGGCCGGGGGAGGTAAGTCTTGCCCACCACGGCGTGTTGTTTCTGGATGAATTGCCGGAGTTCAAGAAAAACGTGCTGGAGGTTATGCGCCAGCCTATGGAAGACAGCCAGGTCACCATTTCCCGTGCGGCCTTGTCGTTGACCTATCCCGCTAATTTTATGCTGGTCGCCGCTATGAATCCCTGTCCCTGCGGCTATTACGGTGATCCGAATAAATCCTGTACCTGTCCGCCGCCGCAGATACAGCGCTATCTGGCAAAGGTCTCCGGTCCGCTGCTGGACCGCATCGATATCCATATTGAGGTGCCGGCGATTAAATTCAAAGAGTTGTCGTCGGAGCGCCGGGGCGAGGCTTCCGCTTTGATACGTCAGCGTGTGGAGGAAGCGCGCCAGGTACAGCTAAAGCGCTTTGAAAACGAAAGAGAGATGTTTTGCAATGCCGATATGCCGCCGGCTGATGTACGCCGTTATTGCCCGATTGGTGAGGAGAGCAGGGCGTTGCTGAAAAATGCCATCGAAAAACTGGGGCTTTCTGCCCGCGCTTACGATCGAATTCTCAAGGTGGCGCGTACGATCGCCGACCTGGAAACCAGTGAAAAGATTGAGGCAAACCACATCAGTGAAGCGATCCAGTATCGTACGCTGGACCGCGATATCTGGAATTAAGCAGGAGGGGAAATGGCTCGCAAGGTATTTGATTACAACTTCGAAGATGAAGATCTGCGAAGTTACCGTCGGGAATCGCTGGTTGTTTTGTGTATCAAGAAAAACGCTTTTGAAGTTGTGACGGATCTTTCTGAAAGCAACCATCTGTTCAACCTGATGGACCATGTAGAAAAAGACAGCACGGTACACAGCTTTCTGGTTATCAACAACCCCGGCACCTTTGGCGAGGAAGAGTATGCTGTTTATATGAAAGAGATCACCGGTTCCGGCAACCAGGAAGACCTATACCGCATGCATGCCCGTCGTGTCCGGCAAATCAATATCCTGAATCACTTCATCAGCCGCGCGATCGATTTCCAAAAGCCGGTGGCAATGGGGCTGCAGGGCACGATTGTTACACCGTTTTTTGGCGCGGCGCTGGCCGTGGACCTGCGTTTTGGCTGCGAGAAGACTGTCCTGTCGTTTGCTCATCTGCAGCACAACGTGCACCCGACAGGGGCTTTGCCGTTGCTTCTACCACAATATGTGGGTATTGGCAAAGCACGCGATCTGCTTCTGCGCGGCGGCAAAATAAAAGCTAAAAAGGCTAAAAAATGGGGCATGCTCAACAATATCCTGAGCTGTGATAATTTTGAAGAAGAAGCAATAAATCTCATGCTGGAATTAAATCGCACCGATCCCGACGTTCTAAATATGACACGTCGGCTTTTTAATGTCAGCAACGAACAGGTTGAACGATATTTTGACTTCGAGTCCCGTGTTTCCATGTTTAAATAGTTCCGTGCGCGGCGCGACACGCTGCGCCGTTTTTATATTTTGAGAAAGGTTATATGAATGGCTGAAAAACCAGCACAACAACTGGACAGCGTAACCATCCGTTTTGCCGGGGATTCCGGCGACGGCATGCAGCTTACGGGTGGACAGTTCACCAATACCACCGCGCTGTTTGGAAATGATCTTTCCACGCTGCCCGATTTTCCTGCAGAAATACGTGCGCCTGCCGGTACGCTTTTTGGCGTTTCCGGTTTTCAGATACAATTCAGCAGCAGCGATGTGCGTACACCGGGCGATGTGTGCGATGTGCTGATCGCGATGAACCCGGCGGCGCTAAAGGTAAACCTGGACAACCTGCGCCAGGACGGTATAATAATCGTAAATAAAGATGCATTTACGCCGCGCAACCTTAAACTTGCAGGCTACGAAGGCAACCCGCTGGAAGACCGTTCATTGGATGGTTTTCAGCTTTTTGACGTGGAAATCAGCAGGCTCACCAAAGAGGCGCTTGTAGATTCCGCTCTTACACCCAAGGAAAAAGAGCGCTGTAAAAACTTTTTCGCCCTGGGCATTGCCTACTGGATGTTTACGCGTCCCCTGGACAACACCATTGCGTGGATCCAAAAAAAATTCCAGAAGCGTCCCGAGCTGGTAGATGCCAATGTGGCTGCTCTGAATGCCGGTTATAATTACGCCTTGTCGACAGAAATATTTGTTACATCCTACACCGTGCAGGTGGCCAAAAAAGCTAAAGGCGTTTACCGCAATATTACCGGCAACGAAGCCCTGGTTCTTGGACTGATCACGGCGGGCAGGAAGGCGGACAAGGAGCTTTTCCTGGGCGGCTACCCGATTACGCCGGCCAGCGATATTCTGCACTTTATGGCGCAATACCGCAACTACAACGTTAAGACCTTCCAGGCAGAGGATGAGATTGCCGGTATCGGTGCAGCGCTCGGGGCCTCTTATGCCGGCGCGCTGGGCGTAACGGCGTCCAGCGGTCCGGGAATCGCGCTTAAGGGAGAATTTCTCGGTTATGCCACCATGCTGGAGCTGCCTCTGGTTGTGCTGAACATTCAGCGTGGCGGCCCCAGCACGGGCTTACCCACCAAGACCGAGCAGGCCGATCTGCTGCAGGCCATGTACGGCCGCAACGGTGAAGCGCCTATTCCCGTGGTTGCCGCAAAAAGTCCGGCCGATTGTTTTGACACGGCGCTGGAAGCGGCACGGATTGCCCTGCAGTTCAATACGCCGGTGATGGTCCTTTCCGACGGCTACCTGGCCAACGGCGCGGAACCCTGGCGTATCCCGGATCCCTCGGCCATCCCTAAAATAGAAGTTAAATACGGCAGCGACCCCGATACCTACCACCCCTACAAACGCGACCCGCAAACCCTGGCGCGGCTGATAGCCTTGCCGGGCACACCGGGCCTGGAACACCGCATCGGTGGCCTGGAAAAGGAAGATATAAGCGGGCACGTCTCTTATGAACCGGAGAATCACGACAGGATGGTGCGTCTGCGTTCAGAAAAAGTGGAGCGTGTTGCCGGTTTTGTAGGTGCCGAAGAAGTGGACGGGCCGGAACAGGGCGACCTGCTTGTGATAAGCTGGGGCAGCACCTACGGTTCTGTGTACAACGCGATACACGAAACTCGACGCACGCACCCGTCTTCAAAAATTTCCTGGATACACCTGCGCTGGCTAAACCCGTTAAGTCCAACGCTGGGCAGGGTTATTCATAATTTCAAAAATGTGCTTGTCCCGGAAATAAACCTGGGCCAGCTGTGCAGCATCATCCGAGACCGTTTTCTGGTGGATGCCAAAGGCTTTAACAAAGTACGCGGCCTGCCTTTTAAAAACAGTGAATTGACCGAAGCAATGACCGCGCTTCTTTAAACAGGAAAAAGTATATGTCTGAACATTTAAAGGAAAAAGCAATACTCAGCAAAGACGATTTCAGCAGTGACCAGGAAGTACGATGGTGTCCCGGTTGCGGTGATTACTCCATCCTGGCGCAGATGAAAAAAGTGCTGCCTGAGCTGGGAATTCCAAAAGAGAAAATCGTCTTTGTCTCGGGAATCGGCTGCTCCAGCCGTTTTCCCTATTATGTGGATACGTATGGTATTCACGGTATTCATGGCCGGGCTCCGGCCATCGCCGCCGGTGTAAAGCTGACTAACCCGGAGCTTAAAGTCTTTATCGTTACCGGCGATGGCGACGGTCTTAGTATTGGCGGAAATCACCTGATGCATTTATGCCGCCGCAACCTGGATGTTACGGTATTGCTGTTTAATAACCGCATTTACGGATTGACAAAAGGGCAGTATTCTCCCACGTCTGAAAAGGGCAAGATCACCAAGTCCTCGCCGTTTGGCGCGATAGATAATCCCTTTGATCCTGTAAAGCTGGCACTGGCGGCCGGGGCAAGCTTTGTAGCCCGCAGCATCGATCGTGATCCTAAACACCTGGCGCAAACGATGCGCGAGGCGGCGGAACATAAGGGCACTGCCTTTGTGGAGATATACCAGAACTGCAATATTTTTAATGATGGCGCTTTTTTTGAGCTGACCGACAACAAGAGCAAAAAGGAGTCGGTCGTTTATATGCAGGATGGCCAGGCTTTGATCTATGGACAGAACGATGAGAAAGGATTGCGCTGGAATGGACTGGAGTTTGAGACAGTTGACGCGGCTGACGGCGATGTTTACCGGCATAATGCCGCGGAAACGCCTTCCGGAATGGCATTTGCACTGGCAGAACTGAATTCCAGACAGGATATGCCTGTGCCCATGGGTGTATTCGTTCGGCGTGAACAAAATACTTATGACATGTTATTGACCAAACAGATAGAGCAGGTGAAAGAAATGCGCGGAGAGGGCGATCTAAATAAACTGTTATATGCGGGAAACACCTGGGAAGTAAAATAAAATATGAGCGAAACTAACGGCACGAGCCCTCAAAAAATCCTGATAGTCGATGACTCGCCTGACAATATTTATACCCTTGAGCAGATTCTGGAAGATCTGGAATACAGCATATCTACGGCGCTGGACGGTGATACGGCACTTAAGCTGGTTAAGCAGGATGAACCCGATCTTATCCTGCTTGATGTAATGATGCCCGGCAAAAACGGTTACCAGGTTGCGCGCATTATAAAGGAAGACGACAAGACACGCTTTATACCGATCATCATGATCACCGCCCTGGATGGCAAAGAAGAGCGTTTAAAGGGCTATGGTGCGGGCGTCGATGATTTTATCTCCAAGCCGTTCAACATTTTTGAGTTGCGAGCGCGTGTACGCAATCTGCTTAAGTTGCGTTCTTCCATAAACGAACTGGAGCATGCCGAGCAGGTGATTTTCAGCCTGGCAAGGACAGTTGAGGCCAAAGACAAATACACAGAAGGCCATTGCGAGCGTTTGTCAAAAATGGCGGAAAGGCTTGGCCGCAGAATAGGGCTGGGTAAAGAAGACCTGGTGATTTTGCGTCGTGCCGGCCTGTTGCATGATATTGGAAAGATCGCCATCCAGGATTCCATTTTGCTTAAAAACGGCCCGTTGGATGACGAAGAATTTGAAACTATCAAGAAACACCCCGAAATAGGCGAACGCATCTGCGCGCCTCTTAAAAGTCTTAAACCCATTTTGCCAACCATAAAACATCACCATGAAAAGTGGGACGGCAGCGGCTATCCTACCGGTCTCAAGGGCAGAGACATCCCTTTGCACGCGCGTATTATGGGTATTGTCGATTGCTATGATGCTTTGACCACCTCACGGTCATATCGAAAAGCCATGACGCATGATGAAGCCATCACGATTATGCGTAACGAGACAGAGAAAGGGAAATGGGACCCTGAATTGTTTGCTGCTTATGTTGAGCTTCTGGAAGAAGAACTACAGCCCGCCTGAAAGCAAAAGCTTTAAAACGATATCGTTTCTGTTGTATAGATATTGAAAAATCTTTATGTTCATTTATTGTCATAATCTACTGGAAAAATGCGCATAATCTTAACGGTTTTCTGGATTATAATCGGCTTTTTAATCCTCGGTTTGTTTTCGCTGAACGTCGGCCAGACGGTGAATGTAAACCTGTTGTTTCAAAGCTATCAGGACGTCAGTCTGGTCACCGTAACTTTTATATCCCTTTTTCTGGGATTTTTGCTGGCCACCCTCATTTTTGTTGTACGCATTTTGAAGTTGCGGCATTTGTATAATGTAACGCGCAAGCAGTTACAACAGACGATGCGGCAATTAGAAGAAGCAGGGAGCGGCGGCTCAGCAAAAGAAACTGACCCGTCTCAGCAGAAAAAGCAACTGGAACAGCCCGAAAATGACGATACCTCAGATTTATAAGCTCTTTATCGCCGGGATTTTTATATCTGCATCGATTTTGTATGGACAATCAGCCGCTTCGGACAAGCTGTTGAATCTGTACCGCAACGGCAATTTTGAACAGCTTCACGACGAGCTTAAGAATAGTGCCGTAGCGCCGCTCGAAAAGCGCTTTTACGAAGCACTGTTTGAAAAAGACGCTGAAAAGGCATTCGTAATTTATGAAGACCTTTTCAAGAACCATGAAGGTCGTCCGAAATATCTGGCAGCGGAACGGCTGATGGAATACTATTATGCCCGCGGATATTACTCAACGGCATCGGATTACCAGCGTTTTCTTGTGGAAAACAGCGATCTGCTAAATATAGCGGCAGCCGTTGAAGACGAACGGGAACCCGTTGTAGCTTCAAATGACCAGGATGAAGGCTTTTTTATACAGGTTGGCGCCTTCGGGCTGGAAGATAACGCACAGCAGATGCAGAAAATGCTGCAAACGCAGAAAATCGAATCTCTTATTAAAGCGCGAACGGTCCAGAATAAAATGTTGTACTGTGTTTGGGTACCGGGAAAAAAGGATTTTGACGAGACGCTGCAGTTAGCGAATGAGCTGAAGGAAAAATATCAATTGGACTACAGGATTATCAAGGAATAACGAGGTGTCTAATGGAAATCGAAATCTTAAAATCAATTCCCCTCTTTTCTGAACTAAGCGACGATGATCTCAACGACATCGCGCGGCACACGGTACGCCAGGTCTACAAAAAAGACAATATGGTGCTTATCGAGGAAGAGGTTGGCTCTACCATGTTTGTTATTCTGGACGGCCGGGTTAAAATTTCTCGCATTAGCGACGAGGGACGGGAGGTTATCTTATCCATTTTATGTGATGGCGATTTCTTTGGCGAGATGTCCATATTGGACGGCCAGACACGCAGCGCCAACGCCGTTACACTTGAAGACACGGAACTGATGATCATTCGCCGCGAAAACTTTCTGCAGATGCTTTATGATTATCCGCAGATTGCCATTAACCTGCTGAAAGAACTTGCTCACCGCCTGCGCCGCAGCGATTCCCAAATAAAAAGCCTGAGTCTGCAAAACGCCATGGGCCGTGTTGCTTCCACGCTGCTGCGCATAGCCGATGATTCCGGTATCATCAAGCAGGGGCGGGTGGAAATCGCGCATTTGCCGCCGCAGCAGGATTTGGCCAATATGGCCGGAACAAGCCGCGAAACTATCTCCAGAGTTATTAAATCCCTTAGCCAGCTCGGATACCTGAAGAAAGAAGGCAGCAAGCTCATCATTATGGAGTATGAGCGCTTTCGCCAGGACTTTTCCTGAAAGTAGATGAAAGAGCGTCAGATAATACTGCTCTTTGTTTCGGATAACGGCGACCTCATCCGGCAATTTTCGACAGCGTACTCCTCCGACAAGACATTACGCTTTTTGGGCCTGGGCTTTAATACCGCCTTTTCCAGGGCGCTGGAAGAAGAAAACCCCGATGCCGTGGTTATCGACGCCACCGGACAGGACAATTTTGATTACCGTCTTTTGAAAGAGCAGCGCGAAAACCACAAAAATGCTCTCGTGCCTTTTCTCTTCCTCGGAGGCACGCAACAGGAAAAACTCCTTGCTTCGTTATCAGAATATCCCCATAACCACTTTGTAAGTTATCCCGTTTCGCATCTCCTGCTACGTCATCATGTGGAAAGGGCCATCACTATGGCGCAGACGGAGCGCCGCAACCGGCTTTACAAGTACATCGTTGACGGTGAAAAGCAAATGATCTCGTCCCTTGACGAGCTGCTTGATATGAAGCGCGTGGCCGGGTTTGGCAGCAGAGCGGACTTGTTGAATTACATGCAAAATGAATTTGTGGGCAGGCTGGAGTTGGCCCTGGCCGTGGAAAAGAGCCTGATCGCCCTTTACAACTCCGAGAAACAGATATTTACTGTTCAAATATTAAGCCGTGACGGGAAGGAGATTACCTACAAATTCTCACTACCGTTCCGCGGCAGCCGTGTAGCGAAGGCCATATCGCTCAATACGCCTGTCGTGCTGGAGCAGGCAGAACGTGTTGACCCATTTGTACAGCGTCTGGAGGAAGGCCTGAATCTCAAAGTGCACGGATTGCTTTTTGTTCCGCTTGTCGTTTTGCACCAGCCGCTGGGGGCCATTGTCCTGGTCAATAAACTGTATCGGAACGACTTCGCCGAAAATGATGTGGCTTTTACCAGCCTGGCAGCGCAACGTGTAGTCTTTCGTCTTGAGGAACTGGATCTGAAAGAACTGCAATCTGACAGCGCATTGCAGCAACGGCTACCCGTAGACTCCGCGATAAAAAATTCTCTGTTGCTGGAAAGAGTTTTGAGTGCCGTTGATTTCGGGCTAATCATTTTTGACGAAAACAAAAAGATCCATTACAGCAATGGCGCGGCCTGGAGCATCTTAAATAGAAACGGACAGACCCCGGGTAACCTGGAAGAGGTGCTAGACAGACAAACGCTGTCAAGAATAAACATCAGCATCAAAAATAATGAATTTCCACTTGTGCGCCAGGAAATCCGTTTAAGCTCGGAAATCCATGTGGACGTCTATATCGGCTACTCCGTCTACATGATGGAGTGGAATTTCGGGCAGCCCTATTTTATCATGGTATTCTCTGAAATCTCCCAGACCAAGCGGATTCAGTCGGAAATAATCCGCATGGATCGCATGGCTTCGCTTGGCATATTAAGCAGCGGGATAGCCCACGAGATTCGCAATCCCCTGGCTGGAATCAAAGCCATGGCACAAAACATGGAAGAGGAACTGCCGGACGATACGCATTTGCTCGAATACGTGCGCCGTATACTACGACAGGTTAACCGCCTGGATGAATTGCTGCGATCCTTTTTTAGCTATGCGCGGCCGACACGGCCCGACCCAAAATCGTGCCAGCTGAAGGATATCTTTGAAGAAGTACTGGCCCTGCTGCGTAAACAGATCCGCGATAAAAATATAGAGGTCAGGCAGCTTTATGAAGATGAACTAAACCCTGTTTTTGTGGATGCCAACCAGATACAGCAAGTCTTTATAAACATGATCCTTAATTCCATTCAGGCCATGGAAGACGGGGGCACGCTTACAATTGAAGCGGGCAATACCGAGACACAAAAGCCCACGCTCGACCGCCGCAAGAGACGACCGGGCCTGCTCTCCAGCCGCTACGTGCAAATTCTCCTTCGCGATACAGGCATTGGCTTTGATGAAGAAACGCGGGAAATGATATTCGATCCCTTTTTTACCACAAAATCCAGCGGTACCGGCTTGGGCCTTGCGATCGTATACCAAATCATCCGCGAACATGGCGGACAGATTGATGTGACCAGCCGGCCCGATGAGGGAACACAGTTTTCGATTTTACTTCCCGCCTACGATAAAGAGGGCGCATTGGAGCCTGAAAATCCTTAGGATTGATTGTTTTTGGGCGAAATAGTATATTGAAATTGTATCAAGAAATGGTGCTTCGGCAGCTTTGTTTTCATCTTCTCGCAAGTACAGAAAATTTGATTTACAGTCCCGTCTTGGCCCTGATTCCAAACTAAAAGGGAACGAAAAAGACGGTATAAAATTTGACCGTCTCCCCCGGAGAAAGCCGCGGTCAATCTGGTGGAGCATAGCGTTTTTTTTGATCGCCCTATATTTGTTTTATTTTCTCGGTAACATGTAACCGCTTAGCTGACAGGGAGAATTCACACGATGATTCAGATTGGAAAAATCCTGAAAAAGGTACCCATTTTCCGGATGTTGGGAAAAGAAAGCATAGATTTCATCGTCGAGCGGCTCAAATTTAAAACCTTTAAGGAAGGCGAAGCGATTTGCCGTATTGGTGATCCCGGTGAAGAGATGTTCATTATCATCAGCGGTGAAACAAAGATCTGCATTTACAATGATGATGACCAGGAGCAGGTTGTGGCCACGCTTACATCGGGCGATTATTTTGGAGAGATGGCTCTGTTGACCGGAGAACCCCGTTCCGCCACGGTTATCGCCACAAAACCCTGTGAAATGTTTGTGCTCTACAAAAACGACTTTGATGTTATCCTTGAGCGCTACCCGTCCATCTCGCTCAGTATGGGCAAGATTGTAAGCCAGCGGTTGCGCGAGACCCTGAAAAAGGCCGCCGAAATGCCAAAAGGCAAAGCGCTGGAAACAAAAGGCGATGGCGGCGGGCCCAGTGGCAGCCTGAAAGATATCTCCATCGTAGACCTGATCAGCTTTTGCGAAGCCAATTCCCTCACCGGCACTATGAAAGTAAAGAATGCCGACCAGGTAGGGCGCTTTGAGTTTGAAAGGGGCCAGTTAACCAAAGTACAACTGGGTGACGTGAAAGACGATCGCGCGCTGGATACAATGCTGGGCTGGAAAGAAGGGCATTTTGAAATAAGCGTTAAGCCGCTTACGCTGGACAGCGAGGAAAAGAAAGAAGCCATCACCGAGGAGACAAAAAGCATTTTGATCGTTAATAATTCGCTTGTGGTGCGCAAGGTGATCGAAAGGGCTTTCAGGGGCCTCGGCTACGAGGTGAGCAGCGCGCCCAATATCGCTGGCGCGTTGGACAGCGTTTCCTCCAATGATGTTGATCTGATCATATCCGACATAAAGCTTGCCGATGGCAACGGCGTAAGTTTTGTTAAGCAGGTGCGTGAAAAACAGGAAATGCCTTTTATTTTCATAACCGATGATTCGGTAAAAGCAGAATTTGAAGCCGAATTAAAAAGGCTGGGTGGGGCCGAACTGACCAAAACCCACGAAGTCAGTGAAATTGTCAAAATCGTTGAGAATACCATTCTTTAATGTACGATAAGTCCGTAGAGCAGCTAAAGAATATCCCGCTTTTTGCCTTCGTCGAAGAACAGGATCTTGAGCTTATTGCCGAAAAACTAGTTCCTGAAACCTTCCTTCCGGATAGTACGATCATCAATGAAGGGGATAAGGGCGATTGCCTCTATCTCATCAAAAAAGGTCGCGTAAAAGTTATGTCCGCCACAACGGACAAAAAGGAAAGCGTCGTCCTTTCATATCTTGAAAGCGGCGACCATTTTGGCGAGATGTCCCTTCTAACCGGTGAGCCGCGTTCAGCCAGTGTTGTGGCAGTTAATGACGTGGAGCTGTGGCGCCTTTCCAAGGACGATTTTGACCGGCTGATATTAAACAATCCAAATATTACCATTACGCTGACGCACCTGCTCAGCCAGCGTCTTAAAGATGCCAACGTGGCTCGCCGCGACACGGAAGAGTATTACAAAAAGCGCTTTAATCCCAGCGGCAGTCTGCAGGAAACGCACGTTATTAAAATTCTCAAGTACGTTGAAGACAATGCGCTTTCAGGAAAGCTGATCTTCGAAAAGGATGAGGAGAAGGCGACGTTCCATTACAAAAAGGGCGCCCTTATCAGCGTTGATTATGGCGATAAAGATGAAGACGAGGCTATGGACGAAATCCTGCAATGGGCTGAAGGCCGTTATCGCGTTGAGCCGTCATTGTTTGAGCCGATCGCAGCGTCGGGCCGTCCGGATAGCGATCTTGAAAGCAAACAGGATAAAAGCCGCGCCGCCATACAACACTATCTGCTGGAAAAGATAGATGAGTTTGTGCAGTTCGCGGGAGCCAAAAACACTCAGCGTGCCCTAAACAAAGCCTGGCATAAATTCGATCCGATATTTGCCGAGCTTGAAAATTTTGGTATTAAAGCGCTGCCCGAAACAGAGGTCGATCTTTCCGCGATAAATAAATGGAATGAAAAGCATACGCTTATCCTGGCTGTCTTAATGCGTGAACTGGCCCACGCCCTGGAGCGCGAAACCGTGGGTATTTCGTTCTGGTCGGTGCAGTCCGCCGATGAGACGATCAATGATATCCTGAATGATCTGCAGTTTTTTGAGTATTATGAAGAGGCCACAGACATGGTGCGCGGCTGATCTATTTCAGGCGCTTTGTCAGATAATTAAAGGCTTCATCCACATTTTCTACAAATTTAAACAGCTTTAAATCTTCCGGCGATATGGTTCCCCAGCGGGCCATGGCATCGAGATTTATAATGTCATCCCAGTAATCTTTCCCAAATACAATAAGCGGCATTTTCTTCAGCACCTTGCGTGTCTGTATCAGCGTAAGAACCTCCATCATTTCATCCAATGTGCCGAAGCCACCCGGAAAAATGGCGATCGCTTTGGCAAAATAGACAAACCAGTATTTGCGCATAAAGAAGTAGTGGAATTCAAAATTTAGTTCCGGGGTGATGTAAGGATTGGGAAACTGCTCCATGGGCAGGGAGATGTTTAGCCCGATCGATCGGCCACCGGCATCACGCGCGCCTTTATTGGCCGCCTCCATTATGCCCGGGCCGCCACCGGAGCAGATATAGTATTTTTGCTCTTTGCCGTTGTTTTTTAGCGCCCATTCTGTAATTCGCCTTGAGAACTCCACGGCCTCATCGTAGTAGTGGGACAATCGCACCAGCCGTTCGACCGTTTCCAGCTTTTGCTTATTATCCTTTGTTGGATTTTTTTCGCAGGCTTTGCGGGCGGCTTCCACTTTTGCCGCGCCATTCTTTAAGTGATGGATACGTGCCGAGCCAAAAAGTACGATCGTGGATTCTATGTTAAAATCGCGGAAACGGTAATACGGTTCAAAATACTCGGCCTGGATGCGTATGGGCCGAGCCTCACCACTGTTGAGAAATTTCAGGTTTTTATATGCTTTTATAGGTTTTTTGCTCTTCTTCACGGGGTCCTTTCCATGGTTCGGTTCCTGTTCTAATTCATCTTCTTTAGAATAGCCTGCAGCTGTTTTTTGTATGAAACGTGGTCGTCCGTCATTGTTTTTATGAAGCTGTTGTCGGACAGTTTGCCGAGTACGGCTTCCATTTCCGCCTCGTTACGATAGGTGATTTTACGAAACTCGCTGCTATAATCCTTGGCGCGCGATTCCGTGGTCCATTCCAAAAGCAGCGCGTCTATGTGCAGCGATTTTTCCAGCAGTTTCTTTATCGCCTCCGACTTTAACTCCTTAAATACCAGGCCCTCTTTTTTCATCCAGGCGTAAAGGGCAAAATTCAGCTTATCCTGAGGGTATTTCTGCCATAGGTCATCATAACGCTGGTGTATTTGTTTCCAGTCTTTAAGCTTTTTGTTTTTAATGTCCGCCAGAAGCTGCTTCATGTCCTTTTCCATGATCAGCTGGCCGCCGGCATTGACCCAGTTGGCGTCAGGCTCTTTATAAGCGGCAAGGATATTTTCGAGGGAATCGTGCATGCCGGAAAGAGCACCTGCAACCTGGCGGGCGCAGAAGTAGTCGATCATCATGTGGTAAAGCTTGAGGCCCTGAAGGGGCTTTATCAGTAAGGCCTTTTCCTTATTGACCATGTCATCTACTGAAACGTCACGCAGGTCTTTAAAAGCAAAACTGAGATCATCGAGGTCCGGCAATGCGGCACCGCTCCGGTGGATTGCATTTTTTAAAATCTCCATACCCTGCAACATCTCCGAAATGCTGTCCGGGGCCAGGTAATCCATCTCGATATTCTGGTCTTTTACCACGCGCCTGTCGCGGTTATGAAATTTCCAGGAGTTACGCGCCAGGGCGTACATGTTATAGCGAAACCAGAACGCCGGAAAGATCTGTATTTGTCCCGTGGCGGCATTGCGGCTAACCAGCGAAAAAGGCAGCTTGATATTCATTTCCGCTTCATAGCTGCCCTTGGCAATAAGGCTGAATGTGGAAAAGACGCTGTTATGCTTGAAGCTGCTTTCCAGCCCGGGCCAAAAGCCCCTTCCCGCTATGATTTCGCCATCGGCTGCGCGCGAATTATGGTTGGAGCCGATGGTAGCGCCGGCGGCTATGTTGGATTGTCCCAGCACCGTTGAGGCAATCAGGAAAGAATTATTGTGGTGTTGTTCGTGGAACGGAAATATAAGATTGTTGAGAATTTCGCAGCAGGAAACCGTAGAATTGCAGCCCAGGTAGGAGTTTAAAACACGCGCGCCGTACTTAACCTGCACATTTCGTCCTGTCATAAAGCGCACACATTTACAACCGTAAAAAATCTTATTAGCCGGCCCCATTATACCATTTACCAGCTCCACACCCTCCCCGATCTGACCGGGCTCTTCGGCACTGGACTGGATGGTAAGATTCTTAAGTTTGTTAGCACCCTTGATATAGCAGTTTTCACCGATACGCACGTTTTTTATGATGCGTGTATCTTTAATAACACATTTATTGCCTACGTACCCGAAATGTCCCCGATTATCATCGGACATATTTTGCGTCAGCTCTACAAACCTGTTTAGCAATCCGTTATCTTCACGGTAGCGGGACCAGATATAGGCATCAGCCGAGAGCATTCCCGGAAAGGGAAGCACCCTGCGGCCACCATTTTCATTGGAAACCTCCAGCCACACACGGACATTTTCCTTTTCACCTTTTTTAAGTATGCCCAGGCCAAATTTGGCGTTATCCACCGTGTACATCTCGTCGATGTTAAACAGGATGACGTTATCGGCAATCACGTATCGCGACAGATAATGGACATTGCGGATAACGACGTCATCGCCTATATCGCTGGAGATTATCAGCGAACCGTAAAGTCCGACCGGCAGCCGCATTTTGTGATACTCAAGATATTTCTTTGTCTGCGCGCCAATACGCACCAAACCTATAAATTCGCAGTTTCGGATCAGGTCAATATCGCAACCTTCGGCAATCATAATATTTTGCCAGCTTTCCGCATGGTTATTGTTTTGAACCAGGCGCTCGATTTCCTTGCCGCTTAGAGCGCGATATTTTTTCTCCGGACTGAGCATTTTACGGAAGGCTATTTCATCCCGATTGGTAAACTCTTCGGGAACGACATTGCGTGTGATGTCGGAAATGGAGGCAGAAGTCAAAAGATCCATGAATTTAAACCCGTTTTGTGCTGGAAAGAATAAGATTATGAAATTTAGATTAAAATTTAGTATTTTTACAACCTTATAAGTGGAATATATATCACATGCAGTCTGTACGGTTGCGTCTTGAAGGTTAATAAATGCTTAGAAAGCTTGGCTACGGCGCTCGCCTGGTGCGCGATTTTAATGAACTTAATATACTTAGATTTATCAAAGACTTCGGGCCTTTATCCCGCGCCCAGCTTTCAAAAAAATATAAAATCTCCAAGGCAACCGTTTCTGAGATTGTTGCCAAACTGCTGGAAACAGGGTTTGTCAAAGAAGTGGGGATGGGCAAGTCCAGCAAAGTGGGCGGCCGCAAACCGATCCTGCTGGAGTTCAATCCACTGTCGGGCTACGCTTTGGGCCTGGAGATTAAGCGCGATCATGCCCGAATTGCGCTGACCGATCTGAATGCCCGCATACACCGCCATGATACGATTCATTACCCGCGTGGAACGGATCTAATAACCATCCTTAAGCGCATTTTTGAGTATATCGACGAATACCAAAATATCAAATGGGTGCGCCATGGACAGGCGATGGGCATCGGCGTGGCGATTCCCGGGCTGGTTGACTACAAACGCGGCTTTATCCTGGAGTCTGATTCACACAAGAACTGGGAAGGTGTGGAGATCGCCAGTATTATCGAAGAACGTTTCAATATTGAAACAGTTATAGAAAACGACGTAAAAGCCATAACATTTGGCGAATGCCGCTTTGGCAACGGCCGTAATTCGCGTGATATGGTGTTTTTGTGGATTGGTGACGGTATCGGTGCGGGCATTGTTATAAATGGTGATTTGTACCGCGGTGTGTCCGCCAGTGCCGGCGAGGTGGGTTATTTTGATGTGGGGTATGCCATACGCGACGGTGCTGAATTCCGCCGGTTGTCGCGTAACGGTCACCGAAATTTTGGTGATATTTTGTCGCAAAGCGTATTGATAAGCGCCGCGCAAAAAGGGATAAAAGAAAACGTAAAAACCGCATTGTGCCTGGAAAACTTGGGTACAGACGAAATTTTTAACAAAGCCCAGGAAGGTGATCCGCTGGCCCTGGAGATAGTTTACGAATATGCCGGCCTGGTGGGATTGCTTTGTATAAACCTGATCAATACGCTCAATCCTGAGGTTTTGCTCATCGGTGGCGAACCATTCGCCTACAACCCCTTTTTGCTGGAGCTTATCCGCGAACGCATCAATAAAGATGCCCTGCATACCCCCATTATGGCTGTGCGCCTGCAGCACGCCGCCCTCAAAGAATGCGCCGCCGTGCTGGGCGCCGTCGGTCTGGTTCTGGATGATATTTTTTATGCCGACCAGCTGAATCTGGAAAGGTATCGTACCATTTTCAGCCGCGCCTAATATTTACATTTTTGGGATACAGCATTTTGCAATTTCGATTACTACATACGGAAAAAGGCGGCAATGCGCGCGCCGCTCTGCTTAAAACCGATCACGGGGTTGTTGAAACGCCGGTTTTTATGCCCGTTGGCACCCAGGCCAGTGTTAAAACGCAATCACCCCGCGATTTGCATGACGTACAAGCGCAGATCATACTGGCCAATACCTATCATTTGTACATACGGCCCGGCGCGGAATTGCTTGAACGTTTCGGCGGTATTCACAAATTTATGCGCTGGAGCGGACCTGTGTTAACCGACAGCGGCGGATACCAGGTTTACAGCCTGAAAGAACTGCGGCGCATTGATGAAAAGGGCGTTCGTTTTCAGTCGCATCTTGATGGTTCGTATCATACATTTACGCCTGGAAGTGTGCTGGAAACACAGCGCAAAATCGGCAGCGATATAATGATGGTGTTGGATGAATGCCCGCCCGCGGACGCACCGTTTGATTATGTGGCGGAATCCAATAAGTTGACAACCAAATGGGCCCGCGAAGTACGGGGATTATACGAGAATTCTTCGCCGTTGCACGGATACAATCAATGGCTTTTTGCGATTGTTCAGGGTGGTGTTTTTGAGGAATTGCGTGAACAGAGTGCGCGCGACCTGATTGAGCTCGACTTCCCGGGTTATGCCATTGGCGGGCTGGCGGTGGGCGAGCCCAAGAGAGATATGTTTCGTGTAACGCAATTTTGCACCTCAATGCTGCCGCAGGATAAACCACGTTACCTGATGGGCGTCGGAACACCTGTCGATTTGCTGGAATCCATCTCGCGCGGCGTTGACATGTTCGACTGCGTTATGCCGACACGCAATGCGCGCAACGGGACTGTTTTTGGCCGCAACGGCAAAATGGTTATCAAGGGAGCGCGCTTTAAAGAGGATGAACGCCCGATTGATGAAGGTTGCAGCTGCTATTGCTGCAAAAACTTTTCGCGCGCCTACATTCGCCATTTGCTGAACGCCAATGAGGTGTTCGGGATCTGGCTCACAACACATCATAATCTCCATTTTTATCTGGAGTTGATGCGTACGGCGCGTGAACACATTCTGCAAAATAATTTTGAAAACTGGAAGAAAGAAATGGTCCGGAAAATGGAACCGGAAAACAATAAAGAAAACGAATTAAAGGAGACGACATGAATAAACTGCCGGTTGACAAGTTCCGTTTAGAAGCATAATTCTCTAAATGGAGCGGAAAAGGCTTAAGGCTGTATCATAAACGTGGGACATTGATCCCGTAAAGGAGACTGGTCAAGCTTTAAGCGCAGGTCGGCGTAGGGCAAGAAGACCCTGAATAGGAGTATGGCACAACCGGTAAACATTCTGCTCTGCATGATAAAATCCCAACCAACAGGAGCAGGATTATGCGCAATATCGGAGTAGATTTACACAAGAACAATTTCCAGGTATGTTATCTGGAAGGAGAATCCAGCCACTTTGCCACATATAGTATTCACGGTTTGGATGCGTTCAAAAAGAGTTTAAATAAAGATGATCGTTTAGCGGTAGAATCCACGGGCAACACCCGCTATTTTATAAATCAGATCAAAGATTATGTAGAGCGGGTTGTGGTGGTAAATCCGCGTCAGTTTAAAGTCATCAGTAACTCGGTAAAAAAGACAGACAAACAGGATGCCGAGCAGTTAGCGCTGTTTTTAAGCAAGGATATGCTGCCGGAGGTACGTATGAAAGATGAAAAACGAAGCCAACTAAAGAGTTTGGCCAATACCCGGGATAAGCTGGTAAAGTTACGCACAGCACTCAAAAATAAAGTGCATAATATTTTAAACGCTCATGGCATTGTCACATCACGTGAAGCCTTTAGCAGTAACAAAAGCCTGGATGGTTTAAAAGATTATCCGGTTAATGAATTAGCCCGTCTTGAGCTGGAAGTGATCGCCGGTCAGATCCGCTCCTTAAATGAAGGCATCAAGCGATTAGATAAGCAGATTGAAGACGCCGGTAAGGATTTGGATGGATTCGAAAACATCACCAGCATAAAAGGTATCGGCAAAAAAAGCGGAACTATTCTTTTAAGCATCATCGGAGATATAAATGATTTTTCAGATTCCGGCAAACTGGCCTCTTTTTTCGGTGTTGTTCCGCGTATCAACAATTCGAACGAAACAATCCATCAGGGGCGGATAACCAAACAAGGCAGCAAACTTGGGCGCACAACTCTTGTTCAATGCACTCTAATTGCCATTCGTTATTCGGCTTACCTGAGAAGTTTTTATGAGCGATTAAAAAGCAAAAAGGGAAGCGGCAAGGCCATTATTGCTACGTCCCGCAAACTTTTGGATATCATATATATGACATTAAAAGAAAAAATAATCTTTGAAGATTTCCCGAATTTTGTATTGAAATCTTCTTAACACTAAAGATTTTATCATAGGAGTTACAATGATCGCATTGGCATTTTTATTTGCACCACAGGCCGCAGACGCGCCTAATCCTTTCCTGTCCTTTTTACCGTTTATCCTCATTCTTGTGGTCATCTATTTTTTCATGATGCGTCCACAGCTGAAAAAACAAAAAGAAAAACAGCAAATGCTGGAGCAGCTCAAGAAGGGCGATAACGTCATCACGCGTGGCGGCGTACACGGCAAGATTGTTGGTTTCACCGATGACAACAAGACAGTCGTTGTTAAAGTGGATGATAACGTAAAGCTTAATCTGGACAAAGCCGCCATCGAAGTGGTTATGACCGTCGGCAAAGAAGGCTCTAAATAACGTATGCGCGTTCTCTTTATGGGCACGCCGGACTTTGCCGTTAACTCGCTTAAGGCCCTGCATCAATCGGCGCACGAAGTTGTTGCGGTTGTAACAACGCCGGATAAGGCGCAGGGCAGGGGGCTAAAAGTACGGCCGTCACCGGTAAAAAAGTTTGCTTCGATGTACGGCTATCCCGTTTTGCAACCGGAATCTCTTAAGGAGCCCGGTCTCGCGGATGAGTTAAGGCGTTTTAATGCCGATTGCTTTGTAGTGGTGGCGTTTAAAATCCTGCCTCGTGAGATATTTACGATCCCGCCTAAAGGCACTGTAAACGTCCATGCCTCTCTGCTGCCTGCGTACCGAGGGGCAGCGCCGATAAACTGGGCGATCATCAACGGAGAAAAGGAAACGGGCATTACCACCATGCTGATCGATGCAAAGGTGGATACGGGCGACATACTCCAGCAGAACCGCGTTACCATTGGTCCGCACATGAACGCGGGAGAGCTGCACGATATACTGGCACAAAAGGGTGCGGCACTGCTCATAGAAAGCCTGGACCGACTGGAACAAGGGGAGGCACGACCTCTGTCCCAGGATGATGCCCAGGCATCCCGGGCGCCCAAGATCACCAAAGAATTGATGCTTCTTGACTTTAGCGCCAACGCCGGGGATGTTCATAACAGAATACGCGGATTATCGCCTTACCCCGGATCGTTCTGTTATCTCAACGGGCAAAAGCTCAAGCTCTTTGGCAGCGAGGTGACGCAGATCGCGGCTTCCATTTACGTGCCGGGTGAAGTGATCGCGGTTGATCGGGACACTTTTGATATTGCCTGCAGCGATTATGCCCTGCGTATTGACGATGTACAGCTGGAAGGCAAAAAGCGCATGTCTGTACGTGCTTTTTTAAACGGTTATGAGTTAAAGACCGGCACAGTGTTAAAAAATTATGTTCCTTAGAATGTGTTGCTATTCACGTTGCTGTTGATAGCTTGTCTTTATGATTGTATCATTATATTTTTATTGGAGTTGTGGTAGTAAAGGATTACCATCCTGATTAAATAGATTCGGAGATCGAAATGTTTGAAAACCTAAACAGCGGCCAGATCCTGCTTTACGCGGGACTGTTGTTGCTGGGACTTTTTGCGGGCGTGGCCGTCTACCACCTTGTTCTGCTGCGCAGCAAGAACACCGTAAAATCGATCGTTGAAAAAGCCCAGCGCGAAGCCGAAAAAATCAAGAAGGAACGGCTTTATAACTTTAAGCTGGAATTACAGCAAAGGCGTTCCCGCTTTCAGAATGAGCTGCGTCAGAAAGAAGAAAAAGTTAACCGTATGGAAAGCCAGATGCAGCAGCGCGAAAAGGAAATTCGCCGCGAGGACAACCAGCTTTCCATAATGAAAACGCGGCTGGAAGCCAAAGAGCGCAGCGTAAATGAACTGGAAGAGATGCTGTTCGAAAAACACAAGAAACTGGACGCCATCATTGAAGACCAGAACCACAAGCTGGAGCGTATTGCGCACATGTCTGAAGACGACGCGCGCAAAATCCTCCTGGAGAACCTTGAGAACAAGGTAAAAGTGGAAGCCGCCCAAGCCATGAACTACATCCGTAGCGAGGCCAAAGAAAAAGCGCAGCGCGAAGCCAGGGAAATCATCGCTACGGCCATTGAGAATCTTTCTTATGATTTTACGATGGAATCCACACTATCCAATGTGGAACTGCCCAATGAGCGCTTTAAAGGCATGATCATCGGACGCGAAGGTAAGAATATCCGGGCATTTGAAGAGGCAACCGGGGTGAAGGTGATTGTTGATGATACACCCGAACTTGTGGTGCTTTCCGGATTCGATCCTGTAGCCCGCGAAATTGCCCGCGTTGCCATGGAAAGCCTGATTAAGGGCAAAAATATCAACGTAAACACGATACAGCAGGCGGTGAAAAAAGCCAAAAGTGAAGTAAACCGCACCATGCAGAAAGCTGCGGATGATACCCTGCGTGACTTGCGTTTACAAAACGTACATCCGTTGATGCGCGAGCACCTGGGAAGACTGCTCTACCGCTACAGCTACGGGCAAAATCAGCTGCAGCACAGTAAGGAAGTGGCGTTTCTTGCCGGAGCAATGGCCTCCGAGCTTGGATTCAGCGTTAAGCTGGCCCGCCGTGCGGGATTGTTTCATGATATCGGCAAGGCCGTCAGCAGCCATACGGAAGGCAGCCACGTTACGCTGGGCGTTGATTTGGCCCAGAAATGTCGCGAGCATGAGGTCGTTATAAACTCGATCCTGGCGCACCATGAAGAAGCCGATCCGATTTCGCCGATTTCGGTTCTGGTGACCGCCGCGGACAAGATCAGCGGCAGCCGTCCGGGGGCACGACGCGATACGCTTGAAGCATACACCAAGCGCATCAGTCAGCTTGAGGAAATAGCCAACTCCTTCGACGGCGTTAAAAAGACATACGCGATCAGCGCCGGGCGTGAAGTACGCGTGATTGTGGAACCGTCCAAGATAACCGACGAACAATGCATGATCCTTTCTTCCGATATCGCTGCCAAGATCAAGGAAACCATGGAATACCCGGGACAGATAAAAGTATGCGTCATCCGCAAATCAATTGAATCTAAACTGGTGGATGAGTTTGCCGATCTGGAAGTACCGGAAAACGGAGCGTCCGGATAAGTGTGAATTGAACGCCGGCACAGCCTGTCGCGGAATTAATTTTACACTGCAATTAAGTTTAAAGTTATAATTATGATTATAAGGATTTATGAAATGAATTTTTATGGGAGGTTTAATGATTAGTGTAAGCCCAAAAGCAGTCAATAAAATGAGGGAAATCCTTCAACAGGAAAATAAAAGCAATTGTGCCATCCGGGTTGGCATTAAGGGTGGTGGTTGTTCGGGATTCACCTATATTCTCGATTTTGAAGAGAAGATCACTGAAAACGACCAAAAGCTGCAGTTTGACGGCGTGGATGTTGTCATCGATAACAAAAGCATCGTTTATCTTGCGGGAACCGAGCTGGATTTTACGGATGGTCTGAACGGCGCCGGGTTCGTCTTTAAGAATCCAAACGCCACGCGTACCTGTGGTTGCGGCAGTTCGTTCGCCGTATAAATCGTTTAACGGGAACCTCAATAGCGGCGGTTATTGAGGTTTTTTTATGAGACTAGTCAGACATGTACAAGATGCGATATATCGGCGACCCCGTTTTGCGCCGAAAAACAAATAAAATAGAGACTTTTGATAAAAAGCTTCAGGATACTGTAAAAAAAATGATCGATACAATGCATTATGAAGAAGGTATTGGTCTGGCCGCCCCTCAGGTGGGAATATCATCGCGGCTCCTGGTCGTGGATATTTCCTCACTTGAAGAGGATGAAATCCCACGGGCCTTTATCAACCCCGAGATCGTCGATAGCTGGGGTGAATCTGTTGTTGAAGAAGGCTGTCTTTCCATTCCCGATGTACGGGAAGATGTGGTAAGACCCGAAGGTATTGAGGTAAAGTACCAGGATGAGAAGGGCCGTTCACAGCACGAAAAGTTTGACGGCTGGATGGCGCGCGTTCTGCAACACGAGATCGATCACATAAACGGCGTATTGTTTATAGATCATATTTCGCCTTTAAAAAGACAGCTTTTGCTGGAAAAAAATCTGATACCTGAAAACTACTAGGCCGTATGGCAGACTTTAAAATCGAGAAGAAAAACCTTTCGACCATAAAAAGCGATTGCCTGGTTATTGCCGGGAACAGAGCCTACGCGGAAAATCTTCTATCCAACAGCCTGCCTGATTCAATTGCGGCGGCACTTAGAGCGTTTCTTGCCCTGGGAGATTTCCCCGAGACTGGCAGGACCCGCATGCTTTACAGTGGACTGGATGCCATCCCGCGGATTTTAATTTTGCACGCTGATGAAGCCGCGGAAAAAGACGCCCTGCGCAATGCCGGCGCAGCAATCGTAAACGCTTTAAATGAACTGAAAATTAAACGGCTGCACCTGCTAAGCAATCTGCAGGAAGAAAATGTTCTTGCTATTTGTGAGGGCATCGCCTTCCGGCTTTACAGTTTTGATTTTTATAAGAGCGGAGATAAAAGCAAGCCGCCGGCCGTTAAAATCAGCGGAGACTACAGCAGGGAAATGGAAACCCGGCTGTTGCGCTTAAAGAATATTTTCCGCGGCATCCATCTCACCCGCGACCTTGCTAATGAACCATCCAACGAATTAACGCCGGAATTGCTGGTAAAACGCGCTGACCTGTTTTTTAAGAACAGCAAAAACATCGGGGTCTCCTGGCTGGATATAAAGGCTTTGAAAAAGCTTAAGATGAATGCGCTTCTGGCGGTGGCGCGGGGCAGCCGGCAGAAACCGTATCTGCTGAAAATACACTATAAACCCGCCGGAAAATCCGCGGGCAAAATCTGTCTGGTGGGCAAAGGTGTAACATTCGACTCGGGCGGGATCAGCATAAAACCTTCTTCCGGCATGGAGGATATGAAGTTTGACATGTCCGGTGCGGCCGCGGTAATCGGCAGCATGGCTGCTGTGGCCGCCCTTAAGCCCGGACTGGAAATCATCGGGATCGTGCCGGCCGTCGAAAATATGCCCGGTTCAAAGGCATACAAACCGGGTGATGTTATCCGTTCCATGGCCGGCAAAAGCGTGGAAGTAATTAATACAGACGCCGAAGGAAGGATGATCCTGATTGATGCGCTGACCTATGCCCAAAAAGAGTACAAACCGGACTGTATTGTTGATTTTGCCACGCTGACCGGCGCCTGTGCCGTTGCTTTAGGCGACAAGACGGCCGGCATGTTTGGCAACAACGGCGCCTTGGCCGATATCCTTTTCAACGCCGGAGAACAATCCGGAGACCGTGTGTGGCATATGCCGTTGTTTGAAAGCTACGCTGAAGATCTGAAAAGTGATGTGGCTGATTTGAAGCATATCGGCTCACGCTATGGCGGGGCCATAACCGCGGCCAAATTTTTGCAGGCCTTTATTGAAAACGTGCCCTGGGTTCATCTTGATATTGCCGGTGTGGCATATAATGTTAAAAATATGCCTTACCTGGAAAAGGGTTCATCCGGTTTCGGCCCCAGACTGATCGCGGCTGCCTTGCCGGGTATCGCCGAATTCATTAAAAAAGGCAAAAAATAACGCCTTCCTTTTGTACCCGATTTTTTAATTGAATATCTTAGGGCTTTAGCCATCCTAAAAAGCGAGGTTCGCACTTATGCTGAGCATGCCCGAAAAAGTCATTTTTGTAATCGTTGCACTAGTGTCTCTCGGTTTGGCCTACCGTTCTTTCAATATTATGGCCAAAGTGATCAACAGGGGCCAGGGCAAACTGCACTTCAAGCCCCTGATACCACGTCTTGGTAAAGCCCTTTCCGTACTTTTTTCGCAAAAAACGGTTTTAAACAACAGGCCACTGCTCAGCTTCTTCCACGCACTTATCGCCTGGGCGTTTATTCTCTATTTTCTGGTTAACCTTGGCGATATCCTCACCGGTTTTATTGCGGGATTCCATTTTTTGGGCCAGGGTGTGGTGGGCAATATTTACCGCCTTTTTGTAGATGTTTTCAGCGTCCTTGCCGTCGGCGCCATGGTGATTTTTATGGTGCGCCGCTTCGTTACCGGCAGTCCGCGTCTAACCTTTACGGACAAAGTTTTACTGCACCCCGGTGCTGCTTCAAAAATCCGCAACGATTCGCTGATCGTCGGCCTTTTTATAATTTTGCATGTGGGCTTCCGCTTTTTGGGAGAAAGCTTTACGATTGCCTCGCGGGGCAGTGACGCCTGGCAGCCGCTTGCCTCTGCCGTTTCCCTGGTTTGGGGCGGGCTTGACGCGGCAAGTATTGACCTCATGATACATGTTTCCTGGTGGATGGCGCTGGGTCTGATCTTTGCGTTTATGCCCTATTTCCCGTACAGCAAGCATGCCCACCTTTTTATGGGCCCGGTCAATTATATGACGCGGCCACAGCGTAGCGCGCCCGGCACAATGGAGCGCCTGGATTTTGAAGCGGAAGATGCTGAACAATTCGGTGTTGCCAGGATGGAGCATCTTGATAAAACAAATATCCTTGACGCCTACGCCTGCATCATGTGCAACCGGTGCCAGGATGTTTGTCCCGCGTATGTAACCGGCAAGGAGCTCAGCCCGGCGGCGCTGGAAGTTAACAAAAGAATCTTTCTCAATGAGAATGGTGCAAAGCTTGCGGCCGGAGAAGAGGTGGGCGGAAGCCTAGCCGAATACGCCATCAGCGATTCCGCCATCTGGGCTTGTACAAGTTGCGCTGCCTGTGTTGAAATTTGTCCGGTGGGCAACGAACCGATGTACGATATCCTTAACATACGCCGTGATAAAGTGCTGATGGAATCGGATTTTCCCAAGCAGCTGCAGGGCGCCTTTAATGGCATGGAGCGTAACCAGAATCCATGGAACATCAACGAAGACCGCCTGAAGTGGGTGAAGGACGATCCGGAGATCAGCGTCAAAACAGTCGATGAAAACCCTGATTTTGATGTATTGTACTGGGTGGGCTGCGCCGGCGCTTTTGAGCAAAAGGGTCAGCGTATTGCACGGGCCTTTACAAAAATTTTGAACAAGGCCAATGTCAACTTTGCTGTTCTTGGCAATAAAGAGAGCTGTACCGGAGACAGCGCGCGCCGTTCCGGCAATGAATATCTGTTTACCATGATGGCCGAAGGCAACGCGGAAACATTAAATGAGGTGAAGCCAAAGCGCATTGTGGCGACGTGTCCGCACTGCCTGCACACACTTAAAAACGAATACAGCCAGTTTGGTGTCAACCTGGAAGTGGTGCACCACAGCGAGTTTATTAACGAGCTTATCGAAAGCGGCGCTTTGCAGCTTAATGAAGAAAACGGCAGCAAAGTTACTTTTCACGACCCCTGCTATCTGGGACGCCACAACAACGTCTACGATGCGCCACGCGCAGGGCTTCAAAAAAGCGGCAGCACGCTCAGCGAAATGCCCCGTAACCGCAACCGCAGTTTCTGCTGCGGTGCGGGCGGCGCTCAGATGTGGAAAGAAGAAGAAGAAGGTAATGATGCCGTGCGCCGAAACCGCTTCCGGGAAGCCGAAAAAACCGGCGCCGAAGTGCTTGGAACAGGGTGTCCCTTTTGTATGATTATGCTGACGGATGCGGGCACCGAACTTGAATCGAAAGTGGCCGTGAGAGATATAGCTGAAATAGTCGCTGATAAAATTAAATAGACGCATTTTAAAGCCCGGGACGCCGACCGTATTCGCCGGGCTTTTCCTTTCCTCAAAATAACCGCTTGGTGGTGGAATTTTTCCTTCTATTTCCTTAACTTTCAAAGCTTTTCAGGAACAACGACGGTGCTGTTTGAGTACCAAAAACGACCTTATTTATTAAAAATCGATTTTAATGAAAAAATTTTTTATCAGAGCAAGCATACTGGTAAGTCTGTTTAGCCTTTTGCTTGTATCCACACCCTTTATTTTACGTGTAAGCGGTTTGGAAGAACCCGCCAAGGATTATCTGCTCAAGCAGATTTTCAATGACGACGGGCAGCAACTGGACCTGCGCCATGTGCATATTGGGTTGGGCACTTTAAATATAGAGGATGTGTCCTACGTTAGTGGCGGTGAGCAGACCGAGCTGCTGATAGAAAATATACGCTTCGATTTTAATTTGCTCTCCTTTGTAAAATCCTCTTTTAAGCCACAAAGCGCCATTGAGGAGATTGTAATCAGCCGGCCCCGATTAATTTTTCTTAACAAAGCGCACAAGCCGGATACGCTGATTCCCGAAGTGCGCCGTAATGATATAATTGAGAGCCTGACCCGCCTGCCTGACATCCGCCACCTGCGTATTGTTGAGGGTAAAATTATCTTTGAAAGACGCGACGGTAATTTTATCGCGCTGGCCCAAAACCTTAACGGTAAACTTTTGAAGCAGGATGAGAATTATATCATCAATGTGGCGGGAAACGTATTCTCCACGGAAGATCCCAACTTCGAACTGCAGGTTGATCTTAACAGGCAGCAACAAACTTATGCCGCCCTTACACAGATAATAGATTACGATTTCAAGCATTCCTTGTTGCCGCACCTTACGCGCGAAGTCATCATAGATGGCGGCTCCTCAAACGGATATCTCAAGATCGCCGGGAGCCTCTCCAGGCTGGATTCACTTAAACTGGACGGTAAACTGGAGATTGAAAATGCCCGCTTCAGCGTTGAAGGCGAAACGATTGACTCGCTTTCCAGTACGATCATATTCGCGGATAAGTCGATTAGAATAGACTCCGCCACCGGTCGCTATCACAACACGCCGTTCAGGCTGTCTGCTATGGTGGAAGATGTATTTCGACCTCAAGCTAAAGGCCGTATTAGCATGAACGGTTTTGCGGTGAGCTCTCTTTCGCGCTTTATGAGTGTGGAGTTGTTTAATGGCAGCACCGTCGATTTGGATATGAGCTATGCGCTATCTCCGGACGATTTTGTTCTGAAATCCGAATTGTTCTCTGAAAGTTTTTCCCTTTACAAGCAAGAATTCAGCGAATTCCGGGCTCATGCCGTTATGGATAAGAAGGGCATAAAGCTGGATACCCTCAGCTTGGCGCAATATCAGATTGAGATCGGCGGCAAAGCCTTTTATGATTTTGAAAAAAGCAGACTTAATATTGCCCTGAACACGCTTTATCAAACCGATACGCACGAGCTGCTGGACCGCATCAATTACGCGATAAACGACGTGCGCTTGGACCTGACACTTGACCTTGAAAAAGGATTAAGCAGGGGATCGTGGAATTATTCCCTGACCGGTCTGGATACACTGCTGGACATGAGCGGCTCCATCAGCGGGGACAACGTTGAATTGTCCGTTAACCTGGACAAAAGCAATATAGATGGTCTGGAAGGCCGGCTAAGCATTGCCGACTATCTCGGCAGGCCTAATATCCGTAATGCGGAGATCCGCAATTTTCCGTTTCAGATTTTTACTTCGCAGCCACTGCTAAATGATATTTTTTCTTCCATAAACACGTCGGCAGCGCTCTCCGGTACGCTCAACGATCTTACCGGTGATGTCATTATCGGCCGCAAATCGGAGGCGGACACGATCTTTACCCTGCACACCTCTATCAAGGACCTGCTTGGAGAGGTCAAGAAAATTAACGGCAGCATACGCCTTGCCAATTTGAAGGGAGATTTTGAAGCCGACATAAGCCCCGGATTTTTGGGGAGCTATTTTAATTTCGGAAATCAGCTAGACGGTGAGTTTTTTCTTGATATCAACAAAACCGAACAACTGCAGGGCAGGCTGAATTTCAATGCCTTGCGGCTTTATTCCGCGCTGAGTTCGCATTATGACAACAGCGATTACCGCTATCAGGCTGAACTGAATGGTAAAATTGATATCACCGGTACGCTGGACAAGCCTTTGGTAAAAGGCCGCCTTCAGGGGGACCGTTTCGTTTTTAATGATGTGGGCTACTATCAACCCCTGGTTGATTTCCATGCAGACCACACGCGTTTTGTGGCAGATTCGATTGTTCTGTTCCGAAACAACCAGCCTATAGTCGATGGCAATTTCAGCTGGTCTTTTCTGAATAGCCAGATTGACGGTGCGCTGGCCGGGCGCGACCTGGATGCCGCATCCGTGCAAAAAACACTGGGTATCGATACGGCAATCGTCACCGGCTCCGCCAGCTTTAACGCGCGGCTTAAGGGCGAAACCGACCGACCCTATTTTGAGCTTTCCGCCGAATTAGCGGACGGTGAACTGGATGGGATCGCTTTTGATAACCTTCAAATTACCCTTAATGATGAAATCCGTCGCGATGGCAGTTTTACCGATTTTGAAGATCACCGGGTTATCGTACAGAACTTCTTCATGATGGAGCAGGGCCGCTACCATTTACAGGCGGCCGGTTCTTTTCCCCTGAATACCAGTGATGAAATCGACCTTGCTGTAAATTTTGACGGCGACATTCTGGGTATGCTCAATCACTGGGAGCCGTTTTTCCGTGATGGAGCGTCACTTTCCGAAATAAGCTTGCAGTTCAAGGGCACGACCGATGATATCCGGCTGAGTGCCGCTGATGTTAAGCTGGAGCGCGGCGAACTGTGGCTGCGCGACGTGGCCCCGCATATTACAAACATTGCCGGGCATATTACTCTGAAGGAGGGCAGCAACCAGGTAGACATCAACAATCTTACGGCCCAGGTGGACGACAATGTTTTGGTCATAAATACGGTCCGTGATCTGACGACGGCTTCGGGACGCAAACTCGAGCCGTGGCACTTTAAGGGGGTGGATATTGATTTTGGTATTCTGGCCATGGAAACAAGCGGCGACGGTGTCCGGCTTTTTATCCCCGGCCTTATGACAGAGGAGCGCGGCGGCCAGCTGCATCTTTCCGGAAAAGCGGAAAATGAAAAATTTTACTTCGCCGGGCCAATCAAACACCCTTTGGCGTATGGCCGCTTAACGCTAAACGATGCCCAATTGACCTACCCCTTTATCACCACCGGAAAACCGGGCGATAAACCATCTCCGGCGGTTCAGTTTTTGAGTAACATGGATTGGGATGTGCTTGTTAAAGCCGGCGAGGACGTTACCTACGTGCGCGACATTCCTGCTTATATAGATAACGTTCAGGCAGAACTGAGTGTTGACGACGCCAGCGAGGGGCTGACATTTCGCGGCATCATCGACGAAAATACGTTTACTCCGCAGGGTGGTCTGGTGTCAACGAGGGGGCGTCTTGAATACCTGGATCAGAATTTTAAAGTAGACCGTTTCAGTATTGATTTTCTGCGCAACCGTTCCTATCCGGAAGTCTCGGGCCGTGCCTGGACATCCATCCGTGACAGCGTGGGCGCCGTACCCAAAACCATTTACCTGGAGCTTTACGCCATCGACCCCGAAACGGGCGAAGAAAGACCTTCCGGCAATTGGGAGGACTTTAAATTTAAGCTTGTTTCGGCGGACCCCACCATCGGAGAGACACAGGAGCAGGTGCTCGGGTATTTGGGTTATTCTGTGGAAAACATCAAAGAAAAGGCTACCAACGTAGGCGGAGCGCTCACGGAACGCTATCTGATACGGCCGTTATTGCGGCCATTGGAAAGGGCGCTTGAGCGGGGATTGGGCATGGACCTGATACGCTTCAATTCCAGCATCGCGCGCAATCTTTTTGTAAGCAGCCTTAGCCGGCAAAACGAAGCGATAGGCGCGCCGTCTGTCTATAATCCGCTGCTAAATTCGGATGTACCGTACCTTTTCCTGATGTCCAGTTCCGAAGTCACCGTTGGGAAATACCTTACACAGGATATCTATCTGACTTACACGGGGCAGCTCGTATCTATTTATGAGGACACGGAAACGGGTTTTGATTTTAACCACTCTTTTGGGCTGGAATACCGGTTCTTCCGAAACATTTTGCTCGAGTTTGAATATGACAGGGAGTTTATGGGCTATTACAACTACCTGAATGAAAGACAATATTGGGAAGATTTTAAGGTTCGATTGAGACATTCTTTTTCATTCTAACAAGGAGGCAATCTGGTGCGCAATTTCTGGAAAGCGCTATTTTGTGTTTTGATAATGACCCTGCCGTTGACCGCGCAGGTACAAAAACTGGTAATTAATTCGATCGCCGTTGAAGGCAACAGCAGTTCCGACGCCAGCTCTATCCGGCTTAATTCCGGGTTGAGTGCCGGCCAGGAGATCACCGGTGAAGATATCCAGGACGCCATACATAATCTCTGGGCGTTGCGAATCTTTGAAGATGTACAGGTCTTTGTGGCTAATCAGAGTATTAACGGGCTCGATGTTCTGATCCGTGTAAAAGAGTATTCCCGCCTAAACGTAGTTTCCATAAGGGGCAACGACGAACTTTCCAAAAGTGAAGTGGAAGATGAGCTTCAGACCTACCGCGGCATGGTAATAACACCCTACAAAATTTCCCAAATGCGCCAACGGCTGCTAAAAAAATACCATGATGAAGGCTACTTGCTGGCCAGCGTGAAAATGGATACCAGCGCTTCGCCGCAAAAAGACCGCGTCAACCTGAACGTTAACATCAACGAAGGTGAAGAGGTACAGGTAGAAACGATCACTTTTCATGATAATGAAGCGATTGATGATGATGATTTGCGCGATGCCATGGAGGACATCAAGGAAGACCGCTGGTGGAGAAGCGCCGATTTTGATCCAAAAAAGTTCGAAGAAGACAAACAGCGGATCGTGCAATATTATAAAGAAAACGGTTACCGCGACGCGGAAGTGCTGCGTGATTCACTTCATTACAGCCAGGACAAGCGCGACCTGTACATCGATATATGGGTGTACGAAGGCAATAAATACTATTTTGGCGATATAGCCTTTGAAGGCAACGAAATATTCACCGATGAAGAACTCCTGTTTGCTCTGGACATAAAAAGGGGCGACGTCTACGATCAGAAAAAGTATGACGAGGGTATCCGCGATCGCCTGCAAAAAATGTATTACAACCAGGGCTACCTCTTCGCCAGCATTGTGCCGCAGGAGAGGCCGGTAAACAACGATACGCTCAACGTGAATTTTACCGTATCGGAAGGCAATGTTGTTCGTATCAAAGAAGTAATCATTTCCGGAAATACAAAAACCCAGGAAAAAGTGATCCGCAGGGAACTGAAGCTGCACCCCGGCGATGTCTTCAACAGCGCCAAGCTGGAGAGATCCCAGCGCGACCTTATGATTCTCAACTACTTTTCCAATGTTGTACCGGACGTCAGATTGATCCCCGGCGATAACAAGCATGTTAACCTGCTGTGGGGCGTGGAAGAGAAATCCACCGATATGGCCAATATGTCCGCCGGTTTCAGCCAGCGTGACGGCCTGATCGGCAGCATCGGACTCACTTTCAATAATTTTTCGATCACACCGCCGTTTTCCGGTGGCGGTCAGCGCCTTGTATTTGACTGGCAGTTTGGCCGGATCTATCGCTCTATATCGCTGAGTTTTACCGAGCCCTGGCTGTTCGACACCCCGACCCTGGGAGGTTTCTCCGTTTTTAACACGCGCAGTGGCGGCGGCTTTTATCCCTGGACGCGGCGCGACCGTGGCGGTACATTAAGGCTGGGTCGCCGTTTCCGCTGGCCCGATAACTACTTCCGCGGAGACTGGATTTTCCGTTATTCGGAAACGTCTATCACCAATATCGGTGACCAGACCCTGTCCGATCTTTACAGCATTTATCGCAACCAGGGCCGTACGCAGCAGTTGAGCCTTACGCAGATAATCGCGCGGGACAGCCGTAACAATCCGGAATTTCCCACACGCGGTTCAACGCATTCCTTGCTCAACGAGTTGTCCGGCGGACCTTTGGGCGGTGACCAGCACTTTTTTAAGAGTGTTTTTACCTCGGAGTGGTTTATACCGTTGCCATTTAATCTTGTGCTTTACAGCCAGAATAAATACGGTATAATCAACCAGTTGAAGGAAAACTCTTTCATTCTTTTTGGTGAATACTTCTACCTGGGCGGCAGCGGCCTCAGTTTTGCCGAGGGTCTGCGTGGTTATGATGACGGCCAGGTGGGGCCATTAACGACCAGCGGCCGGCCATTGGGCGGTAAGGCGATGGCCAAAACAACCCTTGAACTGCGTTTTCCGATTGCACCAAACCCGACCATCTTCGGGTTGCTGTTTGCAGAGGGTGGTAACGCCTGGCGCGAGATCAGCGAGACAAACCCGTTTGATCTCCGGCGCAGTGTTGGTGCGGGTGTCCGGCTGTTTATGCCGCTTGTCGGTATCATCGGGATAGACTTTGGTTACGGCTTCGATTACTATGATGAATTTGGCAATCGTCAGGGCAAGTGGAAGGTGCACTTTCAATTTGGAAGATTTTAACTATTACCATAAATTAAAAGCTTGTTAATTTTTACACTCTACTGAAGGAGGATTCGTGAAATATTACAAACTAATCACGGTAGCCCTTGTGCTTTTTATTGCGATACCGGCATTAGCGCAGAAGTTCGGATTTGTACAGTCCCAGGTAATTCTGGCTAAGTACGATGAGTATGTTGCCGTACAGAAAAAACTCAGCGAGCTGCGCAATAAGTATGAGACTGAATATCAGCAGATGCTTCAGGAATACAACCAGATGGCAGACGAAATCGAATCACAAAGCTTACTGCTGAGTCCCGAGAAAAAAGAAGAAAAAATGCGTCAGGTTCAGCAGAAGGCCCTGACCATTGAACAGTATAAGTATGAAAAATTCGGTCCGGAAGGCGAATTCTATCAAAAGCAGGCGGAAATGGCCCAGCCGATAATCGATAAGATTAACGATATGATCGCTGATATTGGGGCGAACGAAGGTTACGACTTCATCTTTGATGCTTCCTCGGGCGCTCTTGTACACGCCAAGCCGGAATACGACATCACCCAAATGGTGCTTGAAAGTCTGAACAAAGGCGTGTCCCAAAAATAACTATGACGCTCAAAGAAATTGCCCGTCTGCTTCAGGGTGATCTGAACGGTCCGGAAGATCTTGAGATCACGGGCCCTGCCAAGATAGAAGAGGCGGGCAGTAACCAAATTACATTTCTTTCCAACAAGCGTTATACAAAATATTTGTCCGAAACCCGCGCCGGCGCCGTTATCGTCGATCGCGAGACCCAGGACATTCCTATTCCCCATATAAGAGTGGACAACCCTTATATGGGTTTTCTTTTTGTATTACGCATGTTTGATCCCGGCCTGCAAAGGGACTTTTCCGGTATTTCCGGTAAGGCGCTTATCAGCAGCGGGGCATCGGTTGGGGCTGATTGTCACATTGCCGCCGGCGCCTATATTGCCGAAGGCGCGCAACTGGGCAGCGGATGCGTTTTATTTCCGGGTGTGGTTATCGGCAAAAACGCCCGCATAGGAGACAGCTGTGTTCTTTATCCCAATGTTTCGGTGCGCGAAAACTGCGTTCTCGGCAGGCGCGTGGTAATTCACGATGGTACCGTGGTTGGCAGTGACGGATTCGGATTTGCGCCGTACCAGGGACAATACCATAAAATACCTCAGCTTGGCAACGTGGTCATTGAAGACGATGTTGAAATCGGCGCCAATTGCGCGCTGGACAGGGCGACAACCGGTTCAACGCTTATAAAGCGGGGAGCCAAAATAGACAATCTTGTACAGATTGCCCATAACTGCGTGGTTGGCGAGCATACTGTAATCGCGGCCCAAACCGGAATGGCCGGTACAACCCAGGTGGGAAACTGGGTAACGATTGCCGGGCAGGTGGGTCTTGCCGGACACCTCAAGGTGGGCGATAAGGCCACCATCGCCGCGCAGAGCGGTATTACCAAAGATGTACCGCCCGGAGAGACCATGTTTGGTTACCCGGCATTGCCCATACAGCAAACACGCAGAATTGAAGTGACTTTGCGAAAGCTTCCTGAAAAAATCAAAGAGCTAAACGCTCTGAACAAGGAAATCACAAAAATAAAAGAAGCCCTGAAAAAGCAGGGAATGGAGTTTGATGAGAGCGAAACAGGCAACGATTAAAAAAACCGTGTCCTTTGCCGGGCGCGGTTTACACACGGGTAACACCAGCAAGATTACGTTTAAGCCGGCCCCGGAAAATTACGGCCGCCGTTTTGTGCGTGTGGATATTGATAATGCGCCGGAGATTGAGGCGATTGTTGATAACGTGGAACCCAACGAATCGGTAGACAGCCTGCGTGGTACCACGCTTAAAGTTGACAGCGTGGAAGTACATACGGTTGAACACGTTCTTGCCGCGCTGGTCGGGCTGGAAATTGACAACGTTCGCATTGAGCTGAATTCCAATGAACCGCCCATCGGCGACGGCTCGGCCATGCCTTTTGTTGAGCTGCTGCAGGAGGCGGGCATCGAGGAGCAGGAGGCGGAAAGGGAATTCGTTGTCATTGATGAAACGATGACGTTCCGTGAAGACAAAAAGGGTATTGAGCTGGTCGCCTTGCCAACAGACGATTACCGTCTTACGGTGATGATTGACTACAACAATCCTGCTTTGGGCAGCCAGCATACCGGTTTGTTTAACCTGCGTGATGAATTTATAACAGACTTTGCGCCGGCGCGAACGTTTTGCTTTCTGCATGAAGTGGAGTTGCTGGCAGAGCAGGGCCTTATCAAAGGCGGCGATTTGGAATCGGCTGTTGTGATCGTGGACCGCAAACTCTCCGATGACGACTTTAAGCGGCTTCGCAAGCTTTTCGAGGTTTCCGATGACGTTATCCTTGGCGAAAACGGAATCCTGAACAACAAACAACTACGCTTTAAGAACGAACCTTGCCGCCATAAGCTGCTGGACCTTATGGGTGACCTGGCTCTTGTCGGCGTAAACATTAAAGCTCAGATCCTCGCTGCACGGCCCGGCCACAAAAGCAACATCGAATTTGCGCGGATGATACGCGCTTTATATAAAAAACAGAGACTGACACGCAAATACCAGGATGTAAGTAAAAAAGGCGTTGTATTTGATATCAACGCCATAAAGAAAATTTTGCCCCACAGGTACCCCTTTTTACTGGTGGATAATATCATCGAGCTGGAGCCGGAGAAAAAAGCTGTTGGCGTAAAAAATGTGACCGTCAATGAGCACTTCTTTCAGGGACATTTTCCGGGAAGGCCTGTTATGCCGGGAGTCCTGATCGTTGAAGCCATGGCGCAGGTTGGCGGTGTTCTGCTGCTGAATGAACAGGATGATGTGGAAGATAAGCTTGTATTCTTTATGGGTATAGACGGGGTCAAATTTCGCAAACCCGTCCAGCCCGGCGATCAGCTTGTGATGGAACTTGAAATGATTAAAGCGCGACGCAACACCTTCCGAATGGCGGGTAAGGCTTATGTTAAAGGCAACCTGGTGTGCGAAGCCGAAATGATGGCAGCCATCGTTGATAAATAAGGAGCACAGATGGCCACAATAGATTCCAAAGCACTGGTTAGTCCGAAAGCCGACTTAGGCGCCAATGTTGATGTTGGACCTTTTAGCATAATCGAGGAGAATGTTGTCATCGGGGATGGTTGTCAGATTGGCGCCCATGTGCGTATTGCATCGGGCACGCGGCTTGGAGCAGGCTGCCGCGTTTTCCAGGGCGCCGTGCTGGGCAGTGAACCGCAGGACCTGAAATTTGTTGATGAAGAACCGACATTTCTGGAAGTCGGGGAAAAAACGACTATCCGCGAATATGCCACCTTAAATCGAGCTACGACACACTCTTATTACACGCGCGTTGGCAGTAATTGCCTGCTTATGGCTTATTCGCACGTCGCTCACGATTGCCAGATTGGTGATAATGTTGTTTTGGCAAACTCCGTTAACCTCGCCGGACATGTAATCATTGAAAGTAATGTGGGTATTGGCGGTTTGACGGCGGTCCACCAGTTTGTGAAAATCGGCAGGCATGCTTTTATAGGCGGTATGCAGAAAGTTAAAAAAGATATCCCGCCATATATATTAGCCATGGGCGAACCAACCCGTTTTGCCGGCTTAAACCGAATCGGGCTGCAGAGACGCGGTTTTTCGGCCGAATCACTGGAAGCCTTAAGCCAGGCATACCGTGTATTGTATCGCCAGAACCATACCGTGAAAAGGGCCATAGAAATCCTTGAAAGCGGAGACAATAACCTGCCGGAAGTAACCGACCTGATTAATTTTCTGAAGTCTGCGGAAAGAGGTATCATCCGCTAAGATGAAGTTGCCTTTTTCCCGGTTGCGGGTTATGCCATACGAAAGTTTTAACGGCGCATTTAATATGGCGCTGGACTATTTTCTTGCCCGCAATATTGCCGAAACGGACGACCCAATTTTGCGCTTTTATGGCTGGTCACCCTGGACCCTTTCCCTGGGAAAACACCAGGATCCCACTGAAATCGATTTCTCCGCGCTGAAAGAGACCGGCTTTTATTGCGTCCGCCGTCCTACGGGCGGCAGCGCCATTCTGCATGCCGACGAACTTACCTATAGCCTTATTATACCGGGTAAGGCCGTAAAGCATCATGAGATATATTCTTTTTTACACCGGCGGCTTGCGGCCGCTTTAAATCTTCTCGGCTATAACGTTCATTTGAATGAAACCGGCGGCGACAGCAATTATCTGAACAAAGGAACGGACACGTTCGCCTGTTTTAACCGGGCGGCCAAAAGCGAAATACAATTCAACGGCCGCAAGGTGGTCGGCAGCGCCCAAAAGCTGTATCGCGCCTCGTTGTTGCAGCATGGCTCCGTGTTGATCGGAGAAGCGCAATACGCCATAACGGATCTTCTGCATTTGTCGCCAGCAGAGAGAGAAAAGCAGGGCCGGTTTCTGCGCGAGAAGTCGATCGTACTGGATGAGATAAAGCCCGGGCCGCTCAATCCCGTTCGTATTGCGGAAAAACTGCTCGATGTTCTGCAGTACGATTTTGATGAAATTGTTTACCGTTATCCGGACAAAGCCGAATTATCCGGCGCAGGTCAGGAAAAGGGGGCCTTTATTGTGGGCCATTAGGCTTGCGCCTTTTGGTTGGCAGGCAGTATATTGAACGAATTAACTCTTACAGATAAGGAGAATCTACCATGCGCAAATTTCTACTGAGTTTACTTGTTTTGCTATTAGGTTTAGCACCCCTTTCCGCACAACAGGATCTCGATTTAACCCGGTACCAGGATATCGATGCCTTTAAAGGCGATTTTGAAGACTTTAACAATAGTATTTATGCCGGTATGAACGCTCTTACCTGGACCGATGCCAGCGCGCCGTCGGTTTTTCGAATCAGCGCCGGTGTCTTCCTTGGGCTGGGACAATTCAGCAAAAATGAAAACCTGGGTCTTGCTGAAGATGGTTTCGCTCCTTCCGGTCTTGGCGTACAGGTTGGCTTTGGTACGGCGGGATTTGAAGCTTATGGACGCTTTTTCCCGGAATCCGAACTGTTTGACGCCAGCCTGAAAGCACTGGGCTTTGGATTGAAATATGAATTGACCGACCTGATTCCGGTGCCTGCTTTTCCGGCCACCGCTGTATTTGTTGAATACAATACGCAGGATTTTGGCGTCAGCAAGGAACAGGTTGTGGATGTGGATAATAATGGCACGAACGACGGCACGGTCAGCACAGGCATTAATCTTGGCATGAGTGCCGTGAATTTCGGAGCTCTTCTTAGCTACGATCTTATTGTTGCACGTGTATATGGTAAACTGGCAGTCGAAACCGGCACCACGACGCTGGACTGGAACAACGCTGTATTAAGCAATGGCCAGGCTGTGGAAGAAAAGAAATCGGGTGATATAGACAGCAATGGATTCCGCTACGCGCTGGGCCTTACTGCCTTTGGACTTCGTGCTGAAGTGGGTGGCCGCGGAAGCAATCTATTTGTCGCCGTCGGTTACGGCATCTCCATATAGGCTTGACTAATTACATATAAAATATGGGGACAATCCTTTGGGGTTGTCCTTTTTTGCAAATCTGAAACAAAAAACAGAGCGATTTCGTTAGCGAAGTTGGTTCAAATTTCTGGAAGCAATAAATGTCTTTGATAAATATTCTCGCCATTATTTTTGTCTTTGGCCTGCTGGTTCTCATTCATGAACTTGGACACTTTCTTGCTGCCCGTTGGATGGGTGTACGCGTAGAGCGTTTCTCGATCGGTTTCCCCCCTGTTTTATATAGCAGAAAAATAGGTGATACCGAATTTTGCCTTTCGGCGATTCCCTTGGGTGGTTATGTGAAAATGGCCGGTTTTGTGGATGAAAGCATGGATACCAAGGAAACCGGCGCCGATGATGAATACAGCTCGAAACCCGTTTGGAAGCGGATGGTGATCATTACAGCCGGTGTGATCATGAATTTTATCCTGGCTGTAGTGATATATACCTTTTTAAGCTTTTCACAAGGCGAGGTTGTTAACAGCACAACGACGATTACCGTTTCGGGCGAAAGCGGGGTTGCTGAAAAAATCGGGCTGCAAAGCGGCGATGAAATTCTGGCCATCAACGGTGAAAAAGTTGATGAATGGAATGACATCCCGGTGACCTTTTTTGAGCATATTGAAGATGACGTACGCTTTGATATAGTGCGTGATGGTCAACAAATGCAGCTTACCTACAAAGGTGAGTGGCTCAGCGAAGAAAAGGGCGAATTGCTGGACATAAGACCGCTTATGCCGGCACGTGTTGGTGACGTTTCCCCGGATATGCCCGCCGCTGAAGTGGGGCTGCAAGACGGGGACAGGATCGTTTCCATTACAGGAAAGCCCGTAAATACCTGGGATGAAATGTCCGAGATCATTCGCGCCCACCCGGGTGAAGAAATCAGCATAGCATGGCAGCGCAACGGTCAGCAGATGGAATCGACCATAAAGCCGATTACCTACAACAACGTTGACGAAAGCGGTACTGAAAGTTCATATGGTATCATTGGAATCAGGCCCTTTATAGAACGCAAGGATATTTCCTTTGCCCGTGCCGCGGAAGTAGGTATTACGCAGCCGTTTGTTATCATGTATTTGAATATCAAAGGCATGTGGTGGTGGATATCCGGCAAGAAAACAGCCACGGAAACAATCGGCGGCCCCGTAATGATCGCTAAAATGGCCGGTGACGCCGCAAGGGCAGGCTGGATACAATTCTGGAGTCTGATTGCGGCCCTTAGCACGGTACTGGCCTTTTTTAATATTCTGCCCATACCTGCATTGGATGGAGGGCACCTTGCCTTCCTCATAGCTGAGGGTATAATGGGACGTCCGCTCTCTATCCGCACAAGGCTGATAATTCAACAGGTTGGTATGGCCTTGCTGCTTACTTTTATTATTTTTGTATTGTATATTGACATCAATCGGTTTTTTTAGAATTCCAACCTTTTAAACGCAGGCCGGTTTTACCGGCCTTTTTTGTATAAACGGGATGTCATTGTCTTCATATAACCATATCCGGAATTTCCTAGCGCGCTTGTTTAGCGGTGCATCTATTGAGGACTACATTATTGATCTGTCCGCGGATTTCGAGCGCCTAAGGGACCGTTACTATCTAAAGTTTCTACAGCATACACTTGAAATAAGCACCAGCTCCCAAGAGCCGTTAACAATCTCAACCTGGCGTATTCCGCAAACCGATTTTACCGTTTCTGCGCTGCGCGATTCCAGCACTTCTTTGTTTTGCTTTGACCTCCAGAAGCAGCTTATCTGCTTTCAGTGCGGTGATGCGCTGTTTCCCTTGCGTGTCACAACTAAACCGGATAACGGTGTTTTTGTTTTTAAAGATGGTGGCTGGGTGAAACAGACAGGCAATCTGAAAGCTGACGGCGCTCAACTATGGATAAGCGCAGAGGAGCCGGCGGAAGAGCCGGTGCTTTTTATCCTGAACAAGGTGGAACAACGTCGCGGGCAGCATGTTCTTGCCAATTTCCGTTTACCGGGTGTCCTCGTAAAGCAAATTGATGACATATGGTTCAACTGTGTCCGTCTATTCGAAAATAATTCAGACGACAACATAGTGCGCTTTTTCGTTTTCTGGCGTGATTGTATTTTGGAAATATCTGCACAATGGAAGGGCAATGCGCCAAAGACGGGCTATTTTAAAGCATTTAAAGCCGGCCGGTTAGACGCTCTCGCGCGTTCGGAAATTCAACAAAACTGGAACGTTCTTTCGCAGCCTTTGCTCGCCAACAAACTCACCGGTCTTTTGCGGCAACATCCTTTGGATATAATGTCCTTTTATTTGGGCGCGTTATATCACGGCTTTTGGTGGGAAGATGTTTTGTCCGTAAAAATTGAGAAATATTTGCTGAAAGAGCACGGGAAAGATTATGCAGATGGCTGGCGGTTGATTTCCTTTTTACAAAAACTTTGCGGTGTATTTGCACAAAAAAATGGGTTCACTGTCAGGCATTATGATCTGCCCCATAACGCGCCTTTCTATTCGATCCAAAAAGAAGATTTGAAGGTTGTTCGCAGGCAAAGCAAAAAAGGCATACATGCTTCAATAAGATTTCCGGGATTACCTGAAATAGGTATTAATCAAGCGGCTGATATGTATTTTGACCGCCAAAAGAGAAATGTTTCAGTTGTTTGCACGGGGCGGGAAAACCGGGAAGAGGCAACATTCTGCCGGATAACCTCAGGCGAAACGGAGTTTTTGATCGATACAGCGTGGCGTGATTTTCGCGTTACGATCGGCACGGATAGCTTTAAGTTTTTGTTTAAAAGCAAGCGTTTTCAGATTACGATAAACAAAAAGAGTGATCTGGTTTTATCGATTGAGGGCACTGCTGTTGAAGCGCGGGGCAGACACGTCTTTTATCTTGCAAAGAAAAAAGTCGATCCGCGCTATGCCATAAATTACTTCGAAGTTTCGGGTAAAAAGCTAAGTGAAGAAGAGATCCCGGCGGGACGTGTCGTTCTGGATGCCAGGTTGTGGGACAGCTACGATTTATTGCAGAGATTTATAAACCTGCGCAGAAAAGAGAGCAGGAAAAGTATATCCGTTGATTGCATTAAGCCTGAAGCGATCAGCCTGGAAGAGGGGATTTACAGCGTGAACATGCGACGCGAAGATTCTATTGATTTTGAAGTGCGTCGGTCGCGCGGCATGCTACAGTGGCTTCTAAAGACGTCTCCCGGAGAAGCGGGCTTAAAAACCGCTATTGTCTATAGCAATGAGGAAAACAATCCTGATCAGCTGAAGACACTTTTTTTTGATGCCTTGGACATATGGTTTGAGATGATTCCAGCGCAATCGCTTGTCATGGCGGGTGGTTGCTTTTATCTATATGTGGACACAAAGGCCGCTGAAGAAGATATAATGAGCTTCGAAATGGAGCTGAACAAAAAAAAGGTGCTGGTTGTCTCCCGGTCTCAGCTTAAAGCTTTCCTCGATTCGATTACAAAATGCTCATTAATAACTTTGTTGGATGGTTGATTTTATGTGACTCAAGTCATAAATTAAAAGTTCGCGAAAATAAGGGCCCATAGCTCAGTTGGTTAGAGCAGCCGACTCATAATCGGCTGGTCCGGGGTTCGAGTCCCTGTGGGCCCACTCATTTTTAAGAGGGAATGTATGCTGCGATTCATGATTGGAGCAGGTCATCGAAAAACTTTTCTAGAAAATAATTACAAAGACAACAGAAATGCATCTTACAAAGCGTAAGGTGCATTTTTTTTATCGCAAAAACGGGAGGCATAACCGTGCAGAAATCGCTTCAGGCTCTGATTGAGTTACAGGATGTTGACAATCGCCTGGATGAATTATTGGAAGAACGTGGTGATTTACCACTTATAGTCGAAGGATTGGAAGAAAAGGTTTCGGCCAAAAAGCAGGAACTGGAAAAGCTGGAAAATGATATAAAGACGCACAAGGAACGTGTACGCGAACTGGAAAAGAATATCGAAGAAGCCCGCGCCACACTGAAAAAATATGAAGAGCAATTGTATCAGGTTAAAACAAATCGCGAGTATGATGCTATTACAACGGAAATAGAAAGCGCGCAAGCGAGTTTAAAGGAAAGCGAAGCGGAATTAAAAAAATCCAACCTGATTATTGAAGAAGCCATGGCCCGCGTAACAGAGGGTGAAGCAGACCTGAAAACGCTTGAAGAAGAACTTAAGGAGAACAGGGCCGAGCTTGACGAGCGGATGGCTGAAACGGCGGAAGAGGAAGCCGGTTTGCGTGGAGAACGCGAAAAGCTCCTCAAAAGTGTTAAAAAATCTGTTCTGGCTTCATACGAAACGGTTCGTCACGCAAGAGACGGACGCGGCATAGCACCGGTTGTGGATGGCCATTGCGGTGGTTGTTTTTCCGCGATACCACCGCAGAAAGTTGTGGAAGTGCGCAAAATGAACACGGTATATGAATGTGAATTTTGCGGACGCATCCTGGTTTGGAACGAAAAGTAAAACAAATAAAAAATCCGGATTGAATGGGATAGCTGCTCCGCTTCGACGGGGAGGAAAGTCCGAACATCACAGGGGAGGAACTTCTGAGAAATCAGAGACCGTGTGCTACACGGCTGGATAGTGTCGCAGAAAACATACCGTCCCGATTGGGATAAGGGTGAAATGGCGGGGTAAGAGCCCACCGCTCTGTTCCCGAGTGGAAGACCACCATGGTGGTCCCGAAAGGCAGAGGCACGACAAACCCGTTCCGATGCAAGACCAAATAAGGAGGGAAGCCTGCGGGCTGCGCGATGCCCCGTCGCGCTAAAATACTTCCGGGTAGGTCGCTCAAGGAGTCTGGCAACAGGCTTTTAAGATAAATAGCTATCGTTCCGATTTCTTCGGGATACAGAATTCGGCTTATACATTCCTTCCGGATTTTAGGTGTGGTTTATGCACTATGATTGGACTTTGCCGGATTCCGTCTCCAGGGCGATAGCGGATGGTTCTGGTCTAAACATTCCGTCCATTATTGAGAAGCTTCTCGTGGACCGCGGAATCGACAACCGGGACAGGCTGCGGGAATTTGTCGATTGTCCGCTTTCGGGCCTACACGATCCCTTTTTGATGCGTGATATGCATAAAGCCGTCGATCGTGTGATCAACGCGTTGCAGGATGGCGAGCAGGTGCTAATCTATGGCGATTATGACGTTGACGGTGTCACCGGTGTTTCTGTATTGTATGACTCGCTGCACCGGCTTGGCGGCAAAATTTCATTTTATATACCCAGCCGGCTCACCGAAGGTTACGGCTTGTCTATGCGGGCCATTGATGGCGCAGCGCGGCGTAAAGTGGGGCTGATAATTACAGTAGATTGCGGTATTACGGCCAATGAGGAAATTGCCTATGCCAACGAAAAGGGTATCGACGTCATTATCTGCGACCATCACCAGGTGGCCCATAGCTTGCCGCCGGCCTATGCCATTTTAAATCCCAAGCTGGAAAAATCTGGGTATCCTTATACCGAGCTGGCCGGATGCGGCGTGGCATTCAAGCTTCTGCAGGGCATTAACTCCGCTCTGGGTTTTCCGCCTGAAAAAAGCCATGAATATCTGGACCTGGTGGCCATCGGTACCGCCGCCGACATCGTCGATGTATTGGGCGAGAATCGTATCATTCTGCACCACGGTCTAAAAAAAATCAACAACAACCCACGCCCCGGAATAGAGGCGTTAATGCGGATCGCCGGAGTTGCAAGGCAGACTATAACCGTTAGTATTATCGTGTTTGTGCTGGCGCCGCGCATCAATGCTGTTGGCAGAATTTCCAATGCCAAAAAAGCCGTGCACCTTGTCACATCCGTAAGCCCGCAGCAGGCTAAAAATATTGCCCAGATCCTGAACGTTGAAAACCGCAAACGAAAAGATATCGATGAGCTTACGTTTAAGGAAGCGGACGAATACATTCAGCAACATGTGGATCTCGAAAAAACCCATATCCTTGTGCTGGCACGCGAAAACTGGCACCTGGGCGTGATAGGTATAGTAGCCAGCCGCCTGCTTGAAAAATACAATCGCCCCACGGTACTTATTTCCACCAGCAACGGCGTTGGTAAAGCCTCCGCGCGCTCGACGATTGATTTTAATATTTTTAACGCGTTCCGGCAGTTGGAGAGTCTGCTGCTTTCATATGGCGGCCATGCCTGCGCGTCCGGATTGAGTATTGCCACCGAGAATATTGACCAGTTCCGAGAGAAAATAAATATTCTGGCCCAGGCCAGCGGGCCGGTGCCACAGCAAAAACCACCGCTCGATATTTCTGCGGAGATAAAGCTAGGTGATTTTGACGGAAATTTTTTCCATTGGCTAAAGCTGATGGCGCCATACGGTCCCAATCATATGCGACCCGTGTTTGTATCGCGCGGCCTAAAGCCCTTCGGAGACGTCGTCCGTGTGGGTGGCAACCATCTGAAGTTTAAACTTGGCCAGGCAGGCATGGTAATAGACGCGATTGCCTATAATATGGCCGAATATATTGATATATTGTCGGACAATAATTCCAGCTTCGATTTCGCCTATGTAATTGAAGAAATCAACTGGCAGGGTAAAACCACGATTCAACTTAGGGTAAAAGATTTTGAGGTAGCGGATGGAACAGAATCCTGAACAGAATGATATTTTTGCCGAGTTGCGGCAAATAAGACAGGAAAAGCAAATATCGCTTGAAGCCATAGCCAAAGACAGCCGTATTCAGCTGCGCTACCTGGAAGCGATCGAACATGGCGAGTTTGAAAAGATTCCTGAAGTTTACGATAAGCTGTTTTTTCAGACTTACTTGTCTTATCTGCAGCTGGAAGATCCGCAACGTTTCCTGGACGCTTTCAGGAGACACCGCAAGGCTCTGTTCCACCCGACACCGACAACGACTTTGCAGAAGATCCTGATCCGCGAGGAACACAGCCATCCCATTTTTAATCTAAAAACGCTGTTCTTTGGCGGTCCTATCATTATTCTTATTGCGTTGATCGCGTTTTTCATCTGGAACAGTCGCACGGTCGAAGGCGAGCAAAAACTGGTGCGCGAACTGCCGGTAAGAGAAATTGCCGAAGAGCTGGATAAACAGGCCAACCCGCCTGTAGCGGAGAAGCAGCAAAGCACGAAGGTGAATGTTGAAATTGTCGCTGTCGATACAACCTGGCTGCGCTACATAGTTGATAGAAGCGATACCACGGAATTTACCCTGTGGACAGGCAACAAAAGAGCGGTTGAAGCCGACTCTGTTATCAGCTTTCTTGTTGGTAACGCCGCGGGCATACAGTTTAATGTAAACGGGGATTCTCTGGGTGCTTTAGGCAAACGCGGCGAGATTATAACCTATCTTAAAGTTGACCGCAGCGGTGTAGCGGAATTGCGTAAAAAAACGAGCGCAGCCCGCCCTAAAAAAGCACCGGCAGACAGCGTGAACGCGCAAAGTGATACAACTTCCGCAATAACCGATTAAAGATTCTCGATAAGGTATAGTATGATTGTTACAAGGATAGTTGTTCTATTACTCGTTGCATCGACGTCCCTGTTTGGCCAGGCAAGCGGTTTCCGGCCTGTTTCCGCAAGCCGGGCGATGGTGGTGACCGCGGAGCAACAGGCTACGGATATCGGGCTTGCCGTATTGCAAAAAGGTGGTAACGCCGTGGATGCCGCGGTGGCCGTCGGTTTTGCCCTTGCCGTAACGTACCCTTATGCGGGCAATATCGGTGGTGGCGGTTTTATGGTGCTGCGTGATTCCCAAGGCGAGGTCTACACACTTGACTTTAGAGAAAAAGCGCCCTTAAAAGCACATCGCGATATGTACCTGGACGAAGAAGGCAACGTTATTAGCGAGGCAAGCTTGTTAGGCTACAAAGCGGCCGGTGTGCCGGGCAGCGTTGCCGGCTATTGGGAAGCCCACCGCCGTTTTGGCTCTTTGCCGTGGAAAGAACTTTTGCTGCCGGCCATCGAACTGGCGGCCAATGGTGATGTGCTGAATGATTTCCGTGCCGCCATGATGCGCGGACGCGCGGACGAACTGGCAATGTTTCCTGCCTCTGCGGCCGTTTTTCTGAAGGGAGACAGTACATACAGTGCCGGCGATACACTTTTTCAAAAGGATCTGGCGGAATCACTTAAACGAATAGCTGATAAGGGCCGCGACGGTTTTTATTACGGCGAGACAGCGCGGCTGATAGAAGAGGACATGCTGCGCAACGGCGGTTTGATTACGATGAAAGACCTGGCCGAATATGATGCAGTCTGGCGCGATCCAATCTATTTTCAATACCGTGGCTATGATATTTACTCCATGCCGCCGCCGAGTTCCGGTGGTGTGGCGCTGGCCGGCATACTGAATACACTTGAGGGTTACAACCTTGGGGCGCTGGGACAAAACAGCGCCGACCTAATACACCTGTGGGCTGAAAGCTGCCGCCAGATATATGCCGATCGTGCCGAATTTTTAGGCGATCCCGATTTTGTGGAGATGCCCGTTGCGGCACTTACCGAAGATGCCTATGGGGCGTATGTCCGCGAACAGATTAATCCCTTGCGGGCGCGCTCTTCCAAAGATATCTCCGCTAACCAGGCCTGGGTGGAAAAGGCTGGAGAAACAACACATTTTTCGATTGTTGACGGGCAGGGCAATGCCGTTTCGCTTACCACGACACTCAACTCAGGATTTGGCAGTAAAGTGGTCGTCAGCGGTACAGGCATTTTGCTGAATAATGAAATGGATGATTTTAGCGCCAAGCCCGGTGTTCCAAACCAATACGGGCTCATTGGCACTGAAGCAAACAGCATTGCGCCGGAAAAACGTATGCTCAGCGCGATGACGCCAACCATAATAGAACTTGACGGCGAACTTTATATGGTGCTGGGTGCTCCCGGCGGTTCGCGCATTATCACCGCTGTGGCGCAGGTAATTTCCAATATCATCGATCATGGATTTAACGTGCGGGAAGCGGTTGAGGCACCACGATTTCATCATCAATGGCGGCCGGATACCGTTTATTTTGAAAGGCGCCGCTTTCTCCCGGAAACACACAACGCCCTGCGCGCAAAAGGTCATGAGACCAGTGAGCGCGGCGACATAGGCTGTGTGCAGGCAATCGTGATAAACAAAAAAGGTAAAATAGAGGGATGGAGTGATCCCCGCAGAAATGGAAAGGCATCCGGTTTTTAGGACATCATATGGCAAAGAAAACAAAAAAGAATCAGGCAGCTCACAGCAATGGGGCGGTAGAAAAAAAACAATTTTCCGATCGCACAGAAAGCATTTTTAAATATATTTTACGTACAATGACCTGGATTGTCGGTGTGGCGTCGGTGACGATATTAGTTCTCCCGCTATTTGAAAAGCCGTTGTTGGACCAGATAACGCGTGTTATTTTTTCATTTGGATTATTGACGCTGCTGCTGTTTACCGTTATCGAATTTGCATCCAAACCACTTAAAAACGTTATTGAATTTTTTATCTCCAGGGAGAAGTCTCGTTCCGTATGAATCCGCGTGTTCTTTTATTGGATGACGATGCTCATATTCGTGAATCCCTGGAAAATCTGCTTAAGCAACACGATATAGACATCACGGCCTGTGCCGATCCTTCCGAGGCCCTTGACGCTTTGGGCAAGGAGCGCTTTGATACGATAATGGTAGATATTGTTCTGGACGATCAGCAAAACGGCTTACAGTTTGTTGAAAAGATTCAGAACGCCGGCAATACGCTGCCGGTGGTTGTTATAAGCGGTAATGCCCGATTTGAGTACGCCAGGGAAGCCTTGCGTCTGCGCGTCTTTGATTTTATTGAGAAGCCTTTTAAGATCAAACAGCTGATTCAGTGTTTGCGTAACGCTGCCACCTCATACAGACTGGACGAAAAGAAAAAAGAACTGGAAGCAGAGCGTTCCGCCTATCAGGCGCGGCTGGAAAAAGAAGTGGATGAAAAAGTCCGGCAGTTGCGCTCATCTGAAGAAAAGTACCGTAAGCTGGCCGAACAGGCTGTCATTGGCATTGCCATTATTCGTGATGAAAAGACACTTTATTTCAATCCTGCTTTTGCCACGATTTTCGAGTGCGGCCATAAAGGCTCTTCCGGTTTCGATTTCATTGAACATATAGCCCGGCATAAGCAAAGAATGGTGCGCGTTCTGTGCGAGGCGTGCCTGAAGCGCCGGCGTGATAAAAGCCATTTCCAGGTTTGGGCTGTAAAATGCAATCAGAAACCAGTTTACATTGATGTGTGGATTACTGCCACGGAATACGAAGAACGGCCGGCCATCCTGCTCATGTGTCTCGATATCACCGACCGTTTGACGGCCCGCCAACAGCAAAAGATTTACGAACTGGAGCTGATAAAAGAGCACCGTATGGCAGCCATCGGTCAGCTTGCCGCGGGGATCGCGCACAATATGAATACTCCTATCTCCATTATTCAGGGTAATGCGGAACTGCTGCAGCTTAAAAATGAGGGCGAGACCGAAGTGGAAATGATCCTGCGCCAGGTGCGGCGCATCAATGAGCTTATTCAAATCCTTATTCGCAAAGGCAAGAAGGAACTTAATCCCGAAACGGAAGAGATAGATATTAACAGCCTTATACGCCATGAAATGAGGTTTTTTAAAGCCAATCTTTTTTATAAACACAATGTCAAAACCGAGCTCGATCTGGACGGCAGCATAGCAGGCATCACCGGGCGCTACAGCGATCTGAGCCAGGGCATAATGGCAATTGTGCAAAACGCCGTGGAAGCGATGCAGCTGGTTCCCAGGCGAGAGCTGAAGATTCGCACCAGGCGTCAGAAAGATAAGTCGACGGTTATTAAAATAAGCGATACGGGCCCGGGTATGGATCAGGAGACGATCACCAAGATATTTAATCCCTTCTTTTCCACAAAACAGCGAACAGATGATGACCAGCTGCAGGATGTAACCTATGGGCTGGGGCTGTACCTGGCAAAAAACATCTTTACTAAATATAATATCAACGTGGAAGTAGATTCCCGTCCTTCCCATGGAACAACGTTTAAACTGCAGATTCCCGCGGAGAGTAAGCCGTAATGCAATTGGACCAAAAACGTACAGCGGAAATAGTTGAAGGTTTTCAGGGTAAAAACATCGTAATTATAGGCGACCTGATGCTCGATGAGTACCTTTCCGGTAAAGTTACACGTATTTCGCCGGAAGCTCCCGTACCCATTGTGGAGATCGATCATGAATTTATACGGTTAGGCGGCGCCGCTAACGTTGCTTTAAACCTGGCAGCGCTGGGTTGCAGTCCGCGGCTTATCGGACTTTGCGGTGAAGATGCCATGGCCATAAAGCTGCTGGAGCTGCTTGAAGAATCGCATATTGAAGGCGATGGGCTGGTACGTTCGCAAACACGTCCTACAACGATCAAGACGAGGATAATCGGTGATAACCAGCATATTGCCCGTGTGGATAAGGAGATTACGGCTTACGCCGATGAATCCGAAAGAAAGGCTTTGAAAGCCAGGATTGACCTATTGCTCCGCAGCGCAGAAGCTGTTATTATTGAGGATTACAACAAAGGGGTGCTCACGCCGGGCGTTATCGAGTACACGACTCAGCAATGCCGGCTAAACGACATACCCGTTTTTGTCGATCCGAAGTTTACCAATTTTATGTTATACAAGGGCGTTACGCTGTTTAAGCCCAACGTAAAGGAAGCACAGCAGGCCCTGGCACGTTCTTTCGATAATGAAGAACACGTGCGCGACGCTGGTGAAGCCCTGCGTAAAACCCTGCACGCAGAAAACATATTGCTTACCAGGGGTTCACGCGGGATGAGCCTTTTTGAGAAAAACGGCGACGTAACTCATATACCTACAAAAGCCAGGAAGGTAGCCGATGTTTCCGGCGCTGGAGATACGGTTATCGGGACGCTGACAGCCGCTTTCTGTGGTGGTGCGACGATGCGCGAAGCCAGCATTCTGGCCAATATCGCTGCGGGCGTTGTGGTTGAAGAAGTGGGGATAATACCGATTACACGTCAGGGATTGCTGGATGCCGGAACGCGGTACGATGAAAAATGAACATTATAACGACCATTGATAAGATAGAGGCCATTGTTTCCGATATTAGAGATGATAAATCGACAGTAGTTGGATTTACAAATGGCTGTTTTGACATTTTACATCGCGGACACGTTGAGTATCTGGAGCAAGCCAGGGCGATGTGCGATTGCCTTGTTATCGGGCTCAACTCCGACGCCTCCGTGCGAAGACTCAAGGGCTCAGACAGGCCTTACACGGCTGAGGATGACCGGGCCTATGTTTTGTCTCGGCTGGAGGCAGTGGATGTGGTCTGCCTTTTCGAAGAGGACACGCCTTTGGAACTGATAAAAAAGGTCAGACCGGACATATTGATCAAGGGCGGCGACTACAACCTGGATCAGATCGTTGGCCGCGATTTTGTTGAAGAAAACGGCGGACGTGTGCTCACGATACCATTTGTCAGTGGAAAATCTACAACGGGACTGGTACAAAAAATTAAGGGATTATAACTTTATGCCCCGTATATCTAAACTCATTGTGATGGCGCTGGGATTAATTGCTTTTGCCTGCACCTCAACTCAAAAAACCGTAAACGAAAATGTTAAGCAGGATCGTCTTGATGGACTGCCTGAAAATATCTGGCTTTCCGCAGTTGCGCAATCGCGGGTGGACTCGCTTTTCATGCTTACCGAAAAGGCGCATAACCAGCTGATTAACGGCGATACATTGGGAGCCGAACTCTCTTACGAATTTGCTTTTGATCTCATGACTCGTTTTAACGATTCCGAGCGGCAGACGCTTACGGGTTGGTCGCGTTATGATTCCGCATTGACAACGATGAACGACGACTATGAGCGTATATTCAAGAACCAGCAGGAACTGGTTGAAGCCGAAGAAGTGCGCGAAGACATCAGTGATCTGGAAGAAAGCACCTTTCCGGACAGCGTGCTGTTTGGCGACATGACGGTTGTTGACAGCAGTGGGGCTATGCCCATTACGCTCAACAAAAAAGTGCGCCTGGCCATTCAATATTTTCAAACCAAAGGGCGTTCCTATTTTAGTAAAGTGCTGGAACGCAGCGGCCGCTACGAAAACATGATCCGCGCGATCCTGGAAGAACATGAGGTACCGCTGGACCTGGCTTACTTACCGATCATCGAGAGTGGCTATAATCCTTCGGCGCGCTCTTACGCCAAAGCGGTTGGTATGTGGCAGTTTATTTACGCCACCGGTCGCCACTACGGCTTACGCAGTAATTGGTGGTTTGACGAACGGCGTGACCCCGTAAAGGCTACTGTGGCAGCAGCACGACATTTAAACGACCTGCACGATCGTTTCGGTGACTGGTACCTGGCTTTGGCCGGTTATAACTGCAATCCAAACCGCGTTGCACGAAATATGCGCAGCTACAATACGCGTGATTTCTGGAAGTTGAGCCGTTTACCCAGGCAGACACGTAACTACGTTCCAACTTATCTTGCCGCTACGATTATTGCTCGAGACCCCAAGAAATTTGGTTTTTATGTGGACAAGCAACCGCCCCTGGAGCTGGATACGGTAATCGTTTCGGAATCTATTGACCTAAACGTAGTAGCTAAAGCCGTGGATACCACCTACAATTTTATCAAGGAGATAAACCCCGCCGTGCTGCGCTGGGTAACGCCTCCCGGGGTACAGGACTTTACGCTCTACCTTCCTTCGGGAACGAAGGAGCGTTTTAAAAGTGTCTATGCTTCACTACCGGATTCTGAGAAAAGATCATGGGTGCGGCACAAGATACGCTATGGCGAAACCCTTTCCACGATCGCGCAAAAATACCATACGAGCATATCCGTGATAAAATCCACGAACAACATGCGCGGAAACCTGATCCGGGCGGGACATCACCTGCTGATACCGGTGCCGCAAAATAAGGCCCATTATAACAGCTATGTCAGCAGCGGCGGATCCTCATATTCCAGCCGGCCTAAAAAGAAAAGTGAAAACAGCGCTGAATATGAAAAGGTCTCTTATCGCGTTAAAAAGGGCGATACCCTCGGCGGGATAGCGGAACTTTTTAATACCCGCGCTTCACGTATCCGTGCCTGGAACGGCCTGCGCTATGGCTCTTACATTTATCCCGATCAAAACCTGACCATTTACGTCCCAAAAGGCAGAAGTTTTGCCTCGAATTCATCCGCCGGCTCTGACGAGAAAAAGACTCTTGCCGAAGGAACATACCATACGGTAAGGCCGGGCGATACCTTATGGGATATCTCGCGACGCTACAATATTTCCATCTCAAAGATTAAGCAGCTTAACAATATGCGATCGTCGGTAATTAAACCGGGCGATAAGCTGATTATTCAGTCTAATTGATCGCTGTCATAGTTTGACTTTTACCGTGAAATATGTTAAAATTCTCGATCTGTAATCAATAAAAAAGATATGAATAAAAATATTTGTAAATCCTGCCGGAAACCGGTTCCTGAAGACGCAAAATTTTGCCCGCACTGCGGTACCAAAATAGTTGAAACAGAAAAATCTGAACAGCCTGCTGCTCAAAAAAGCGAATCATCCCAAAGCTTCAGTTCATATTCAATATTGGCTGTAGCCTTTGCGTTGGCTTTGACTGTTATACTGCTTGTGCTTAACGATAACCGAAATATTTTGAGCGAAAAGCTGGCATCTCAGGGTGTCGCTGCTTCGCAGGCACCGGGCGCGGCAGCTGGGCCTCAGGCGCAGGCAATGATGGAGAGCGTTCAGGCTTTGAAAGAACAGATCGAAGCTGATCCTGATAATTACGACTTGCTGGTGCAAATGGCCAACAGCTATTTTGATATCGGACGTTACCCGCAAGCTGTTGAATTCTACAAAAGAGCCTACGATGTCAAGAGCACGGAACCCGAGATGATCATTGATATGGGCGTGGCATTTTTTAATATGAACGCTGCCGACAGCGCACTGGTCTATATGCAAAAAGCGTTAACAATCGATCCGGATCACAAGCAGGGACTTTATAATACGGGAATCGTCTTTTACAACATGGGTGAGTATAAAAAGGCCGTGGAAACCTGGCAGCGTCTTGTGGATGTAGATCCCACGTCGCGCGAAGCCCAGGCCGCCAAAGAGTTTATAGAACAATTAAAAACACAGATGAACCAATCCTAAACCTGGAGAGCTGATTTATGCCGAGCGGTAAAAAAAGAAAGCGCGCCAAGATGGCGACGCACAAGAGGAAGAAACGCCTCAGAAAAAACAGACATAAGAAGAAAAATCGTTAAAAAGGTTCATATTTATGAACCTTTTTTTATTTTAGGGACATGCAAAAGAAGATCTATTCAGTCGTCGAGATTACCTCGATTATCAAACAACTACTGGAGTCATCATTACCGACAATTTGGGTAGAAGGCGAAATATCAAATTTCCGCCCGCATTACAGCGGACATTATTACTTTACTTTAAAGGACAGCCAGGCTCAGCTATCTGGTGTGATGTGGCGTTCCCGGGCGGAGCGTCTGGCTTTTGTGCCGGAAGACGGCATGAAAGTGCAGGCCCTGGGAAACATTCGGCTTTATGAGCCGGCAGGGCGCTATCAACTTGATATATTGCAGATGCAGCCGGCCGGTGAAGGGCGTCTGCAAATGGCCTTTGAACAGCTTAAGCAAAAGCTTTTTTCAGAAGGCCTGTTTGACGAAATGCATAAACAAAGCCTGCCATCATTCCCGTTGCGCATTGGCATCATTACATCGCCGACCGGCGCGGCTATCCGCGATATACTCAACGTTCTAAAGCGCCGCGCTTCTTATGCAGAAATCGTCCTGCGTCCGGCGGCTGTGCAGGGCGTGCAGGCAGCGCAAGACCTGATTGCGGCTTTGGATGAGCTTGAGGAGTTTGGTAACGTTGACGTGATAATTATTGGCAGAGGCGGCGGTTCGCTGGAAGATCTGTGGGCTTTTAATGACGAGCAACTGGCCAGACGTATATATCGCTGCGAAATCCCAGTCGTTTCCGCGGTAGGGCATGAGATTGACTTTACAATCAGTGATTTTGTTGCCGACGCGCGGGCAGCAACGCCCTCAGCGGCAGCGGAAATTGTAGCGCCCGACAAAAACGACCTGATACTGGCAATAAAAAATACGCGCCGGCAACTTGTTCGGATAAGTGAACAAAACCTGCGAAACCTGCAGGAGAGGGTTTTTGCTTTAGCCAACAGCTACGGTCTGCGCCGGGTGGATGACCAGCTTTACCAGAATATGCAAAAGGTAGATGATTTGAACCGGCGTATGCAGGGTGCGGTCGGTAGCTCTTTATCAGCCATGGATGAAAGGCTGAGCCACCTGGAAAAGCGCCTGCATGGCCTCGGACCGCAAAACGTTCTCAAGCGCGGATACAGCATTACATCATTAGAGGGCCGCATCGTCAGAAACAGCAAAGAAATAAAAAAGGGCGATCTGCTTGAAACGCAATTACATCTTGGTAAATTTAAGAGTCGTGTGGAATAACTGAACTATGGCAAAAGAATTATCATTTGAACAAGCCCTTAAGCGTCTGGAAGAGATTGTATCAAAACTGGAAAAGGGCGAAATTAGCCTCGAAGAGAGCATTAAGATTTACGAAGAAGGGCATCAGCTGGTAAAAACCTGTCTCGCGAAACTGGAAAAGGCCGAGGCTACTGTTAATGCTTTAAAAAAAGATGCCAACGGTGATTTTACTCTGGAGCCCTTTGAATAGGAGATACGGCTATCAGTGATTTGAATATCGGGATTATCGTTAATCCCAGGAAACCGGAAATAAAAAAACAGCTGCACAATCTGGACAGCTGGATTGGTGAAAGTCGCGCTCAGGCGGGTTTCTATTTATGCGGCTATGATTCTAAATACCTTCCTAAAAAGCTCCAACACATTGAACAAAAAGAAGAAGACTGGCTTTATGCCAATTGCTCCTTGCTGATAACGCTTGGCGGTGACGGCACCATTTTGCGCACCGTGGCAAGGATGGATTCATCAGAAACCAAAATCCTCGGCGTAAACCTGGGCGGGCTTGGATTTTTGGCCAACACACCGCCGGATCGCATGATGGAGCATATCTCAGAATTTTTGGCGGATAATTACGAGGTGGATACCCGTTCCATGCTCAGATGCAAGATAAACGGGCTGGAGAGCTTTAGCGCATTTAATGATGTGATCATTGATAAAGCCGGCTTTTCCCGTGTCATTCAGATCGATACGAAGGTAGACGGGAAACACCTGAACTCCTATATCGCAGATGGACTGGTTGTTTCTACGCCCTCAGGTTCTACGGGCTACTCGCTTTCGGCAGGCGGTCCGATCGTAGTGCCCCATACAAGCGCGATCGTTATCAATCCCATTTGTCCGCACTCGCTTACAAACAGGCCGGTGGTTATCCCCGATAATTATGACATTAAGATACGTGTTTTTACGGAGCATGAGTCTTTTAACATTATGAGAGACGGGATGTTGCGCGGTGCCTATCCCAGCGGAACGAGGCTCGTTATTCGTAAGAGCAAACGAACGGTTTCATTCGTTAAAATGAAATCGCAAAATTTTTTCCGCACCATCAGCCGTAAATTGCGCTGGGGCGAAGATTTCCGTGATAAAAAGCGCTGGACCTACCAAAAAGACGACAATACCGGCTCAACCGGCAATTAACGGAAATCGTTAAAACGCCTGCTGCTGTTCTTGCTCACAACGCTCTGCCAATCCGGATTACTCAACTCTTTATGATATGTGGAATGGATCAGCTCGTACTGGCCAAACCCCGTTTTGTCGCAGAAGATAAACTGTGCTCCGCCCTCCAGCTGGTAGTATTGCCAGATTTCATAAGGCAGGTAGTCGGATGAGTTAGGGAAACTTTGTATCTCGCTGGGCCTTCCGTAAATCATCAGCACGCGTCCGCGGTCGGTTTGCCAGCCCTTACGGTAGATGGAACTGAATCGGCTGTTGGCATCTTCGCCCAATTCCAGATAACTTCTGCGGCTCATGCCGTCAGGTACCTGGTTTTGATTATCGCGTCGGCGCCAGAACTCGGTGAGAAAACGACGCATGGCCTCGGCCGCTTCAAGATTTTCAAATACCTTTTCTTCTTCACGGCTGGTGATATAGCGCGCCATCCGGAACTCTTCGGCAAGCTCTTCCGTTGTCATACCCTGGTAAACGGCATATACTTCTGCCTTGGCGCTGGCGGCAACGCTGTCCGCTTTTTGGATCTTGAACACAAAAAAGCGTTTGCGCGTCGTATCGCTTATGCCGCTAAAATGATCCGTTGCGCGGATGTTTAAAAAATAGTAGCCGCGGGAAAGGGCCATGGTGTTAAAACCGCCCACTTCCACCATGGTCGGGGCCGCAATCGATTTCTGCTTCGTCTCCCCGCTTTTTACGGTATCGCCTTCGCTGTTGGTCACAAAATAATGTACTTCGTAAGTCGATTCCTCTTCCGGCATGTGGCTAAGACGATCCAGCTCCACATAGTAGTAGAGCATGGGCTGGAATATTTCAAAGCTGTTACGCGGATTGGGTACAACGCGCAACCCGTTTTTTGAGTATAAAGAGGGACCTTCACTGCGCGTGATTTTACTGGCCAGTTCAATGGACGAGAGATTAAATTTCTCGCCACGCTGCGGCACAATCACATTAAGCTCATATTCGCTCTGCACTCCCGCATTCAGGTCACTGATGCGCACATGGCCGCGATGTTCTCCAAAGGGTACAAAAAAACCGAACAGGTCAACAAACTGGCTGATGGTGCGCGTAGTGTCTCCGGCGGGCACGGTGTTGCGGTATTTGTGCCGCGCAAAGTTAAGTGTATCCTTGCCGCCTTTTGTGGTGAGCAGGCAGGCGCTTTCAAAATTGGCCTGCAAACTGTCCGGCTGCTCAATGTATTGCAGGCTGTTGCGGAAAAAAGATACATACACTTCCACATAAGCCAGCGAATCATTAAAGGGGAAAACAGCATAATCGGCGCTAATCGGCAGTACGCGGATATTTTGCGCCGTGGCAAAAAGCGGTAATAAAACAAATAAAAGTACTAAACGTCGCATTAGTTCATCCTCACGGAAACGACCTTGGAAATACCTTCTTCTTCCATCGTGATCCCATACATGGTTTCAGCCGCTTCCATGGTCCTTTTGTTGTGGGTAACTACTATAAATTGTGTGTTGTCTGAAAATTGGTTCAGGGCATCGGTAAAGCGCCCGATGTTTACATCGTCCAACGGCGCATCAACTTCGTCCAATATGCAGAACGGACTTGGTTTTACCAGATAAATCGCGAACAAAAGCGAAATAGCCGTGAGCGTCTTTTCGCCACCCGAAAGCAGCGAAAGCGTTTGCAACTGGCGGCCCTTAGCCGTCACCTCAATGTCAATTTCAGCTTCCAGCGGATCGTGCGTATTCTCCATACGGATTGTGCCCGCGCCGTTGGGAAAAAAGGAGTTAAACACGCGCTCAAAATTCACCCGGATTGCTTCAAATGTCTCGGAAAATTGTTTGCGCGCGGTTTTGTTTATTTTGTCGATGGTTTCCAGCAGAGACTGTTCTGCTTTCATCAGGTCGTCGCGCTGGCTGGTTAAGAAGTTTAGCCGTTCGCTTTCCTTGTCATATTCGCTTACAGCCAACGGATTGACAGCGCCCAGATTTTTTATCTTTGTTTTCAACGATTCGATGTTTTCTTCGGTTTCATTCTCATCGAGATTTTCATTTGGTATCAACGCGTCCACGTCGCTGTTATGCTCTTTCTGGATATGGCTGCGGATGTTTTCCGCCTGATATGTATGCTGGTTGATCTCGATTTCCAGCTTCTTGGATTTTTCCAGTGAAGAATCGTGGCGACGGCGGTACTCTTTTATCTGAGTTTCCAGTTCGTGGCGTTTGTCCTTCACCTCCTGAAATTCTTTTTCCAATTCCTGCTTCTGCTTGTCCAGCGCGTCGCGTTCTTCCCAGATGGATTGCCGCTTGCCTTTGCGGTCTTCAATGGCTTCGCGTAATTGCTCCACGTTACCGGCCGTGTTCTCAATCTCAGTTTTGCGTCTTTCGATACTTGCGTTTAATTCATTAATGCTCTCTTCAATACGCTTAATATCGTTTTCGCGATTGATTACACGGTTGCGCGCACTGCTGAGCTGCAACTGGATGTCCTGGTATTCTTCGGACAAAGCCTGGAAGGCGTCACTCTGTTTCTCAAAAGCATTGCTGCGGCTGATCGTTTCGCGCTCCAATTCGTTGACGCGCTGCTGATCTTCCGAGACTTGGCTTTTTAGAGCGCCGATATCCTTTTCCAGCTCAGTGATCTGCTGGTTAAGTCTCTCAATCTGGGAGGAAGCTGCTTCCTGCTGCTTCTGCCGCGTGTTGAGTTCATAGTTCAACTGACTCAGCTTTTTATCGGCTTCGTGATAGAAACCTCGCTGTTCGTCCAGCTTATCTCCCGTTTCTTCACGGCGCATACGGTTCACCTCGATCGCACGACTGATATCGGCGATATCCGCTTCGGCGTCTTTGCTCTTTTTTTCTAATTCGGCAAGCTGTTTTTCCAGCTCTTTAAGCTTGTTCTTGCGAGTGATAAGCGCCGTTTCCTTCTTTTCCGCCTCGGAGCCGCCGGTTATCTCGCGGTTAAAGTTGAACATTTCGCCGCCGGCGGTCACCAGACGCAGCCCTTGATTCTTGTCTGCCAGACGCGCGGCTTCTTCAAGCGAATCTACAATCGCCACATCACCGAGAAGGATATTGAGCAGGTGCCGGAAACGTTCTTCGCAACGGATATGATTTATCAGAAGATTGAGTTGTGCCGGCGGCGTACCATCCGGCCGGGGCGGGGCAATACCTTCCACGCGATCCAGCGGGATGCAGGTAACGCGGCCCTGCTCGGAGCGGCGCACATCGTTCAGCAGGTTCATAGCGGCATCGACATTTTCGACAACAAGGTAGTTGAGCTGATCTCCAAGCAGCGTTTCCACCAGCCCCGCGTAGTGGTCCGGCGTGTCGATAATTTCCACCAGCGGGCCAAACAGGCCTTTGTATTGCGCGCGACGGTTCATAACGAATTGCGTGCTTTTGGCAAGGCCCTCGTAATTGCTGATGATATTCTGAAAAAACTTCTGGCGAGAACGCACCCGCTCGGTTTCGGAAACGATGGCGTTATGATTGTGGCGGGCCGCGGCCAGCTTCTGTTCCAGTTCGGTGGATTCGCTCTGCAGGTTGGTCAGGTTGTTCTTTAATTCGTCCAGCTCTTTGCCGATCTCTTCTTTTTCGTGCTGGCCCTGCTCAATCTGCCGCGTCAGGCTTTCGCTGTCATCACTGTGGCCGCCGATGGCATCATTTAACTCCTGTATCTTTTCCTGGTCAAAAGCCAGCCGGTACTCTTTCTGCTGCAGCTCGTCCTTTTTTTGCGCCAGCTTTTGCATCTCGTCGCGGAAGCGCTTGTTCAGGGCGTCAATCTCTGCTTTTTCGCGATTCATAACGCTCAGCTCTTCGTCACGCCGGCCGGCGATCTCTGCAAATGAGCTTTCCAGCTTGTCGCGTTCGGCGCGCAGCTCGCCAAGCTCCTGCTCGTGCGTGGAACTGTCTTCTCCGAGATGCGCCGCTTTTTGTTCAAAGGCTTCAATTTCCTGCAGATAGCGTTCGCGGTTTTTCTTCATTTCCTCAATTTTGGCTTCAGCAATGGCGTCTTCCTGATTGAGGTTGCGGATGGCATTGTCTTTTTCGTAAAGGCTGCCGTTAAGCTGTTGCAGCGATTGCTCATAGCGGATGGTCTGCTGGTTATAGTCTTCCAGGAGCGCCTCTTCCAGTGTGATCTGGTGGTGGCTTTCTTCTTTTTCCCTGCTGGCGGCTTTGAGTTCCCGTTCCAGTGGCTTCAGGCGGTCCATAAACCGGTGATAACGGAAGGTGGCCAGATCGATTTCCAGCTTTTTCAGATTGTCTGTGTACTCGATATAGCGCCTTGCTTTGGAAACCTGACGGCTCAGCGAATTAACGGTCTTCTCCACTTCGATGATTATGTCGTTGACGCGATCCAGGTCGTTTTCGGTTTGTTCCAGCTTGCGCAGGGCAGAACGGCGCCGCGTTTTGTATTTCACAATGCCCGCGGCTTCTTCAAATAGCTGGCGTCGTTCGGCTTTGTTGTCGCTGAGGATACTTTCCACCATCTTCAGCTCGATCACTGAGTAGGAGTTGGCGCCCATGCCGGTATCGGTGAAAAGATCCACAACGTCGCGCAGCCGCACCGGCGTCTGGTTAATCAGGTACTGGCTTTCCCCGGAACGATACAATCGCCGGGAAATAACAACTTCGTCGTATTCGGTATCAAGGATCTTTTTGTTGTTTTGTATGGTCATGCTCACTTCGGACATGCCCATTGGCTTACGCGCTTTTGTGCCGTTGAAGATCACGTTTTCCATCTTATCGCTGCGCAGCGAGCTGACACGCTGTTCGCCCAATACCCAGCGGATGGCATCCACAATGTTTGATTTGCCTGAGCCGTTTGGCCCGATAACGCAGGTTATGCCGTCCGAGAAATCCAAAATGGTTTTTTGCGCGAACGACTTAAACCCTAAAATATGAAGCTTTGATAAATACATATATTCTGTTCACCTAATACAAAACCCGGGATTTTAGTATCAGCTCAAGATAGCTGAACCACAGGGGTTGTGGGTTAAAAAAGACGAGAAAGATAACAACCGGTACCATGTAAGACAATAGAAGCAGAATAAAAACTGTTCTGAAACGCGCCAGCATAAGTACGCGGATGCCGTTGATAAGGCGGTAATGCGCCCAGATCAGGAACAAGGCAAAAATATAAAACAGCCAATCTGTGAACTGCCCGTAAACGAACAAATGGTAACCGGCCAGGCTTAACGGAAACATGAAAATAAACGGCGCGGCGGCCCACATGCCCACGGCCATGGCCTGGCGCGTCCGTAGGCGATGGCGTCTGAAAAGCGCAATAAATTTCAGGACCAGCCCGATTACGATCGGGTAAAAGAAAAACAGCACGAAAAGCGTGCCAATAAGCGCGAATGGGTTATTGGCGATCCACAGAACGTAAGCGTGTGGCTCTGCGGCCCCGATAAGCAGGCCGCTGATTTCGCGGAACAAGTAGCTGTTGTGCCATGAGTAGATAAAGGCGGCCACAAAAACAGACATGATCAGCACATTGTGCATATTGACCATAAAGGTGTTAAAAACAGGAATGATGCGTCGCTCACGCATGTCCACGAAAAAGCCGTAGGGGTGACGTATGGCGCGGCGGTAGTTTTCTCGGAAGCGCGGGTACTGCCTGTAAAAAATGAAAAACAGCAAAGAGCCAAAAAACATGACTACCGAAAAAACCGTGGAGGGCCGCCCGCCTTCGGTGCTGCCGGAGGCCGGACTTTGCGGACTGTCCCAGACGCCTGCGGGAAACTCCCTTACCCAGTCTTTGACGTTATTGAGCGTGTCTACGTGACCACTGCTTATCCGCCTGTCTCCGACGGGTGCGCCCAGGCTGCCCGCTGCGAAGGTGTAATCCACGCGCCAGTCGCGGTAGCTTTCAAAAAAGCCCTGGTGAATATTGAGGCTGTCCGCCAGGTAGGCCAGCTCATCGCGGATAAATATGCGCTTTTGCAGAAGCGATAAGGCCGCGTGGTCCTTATCAAAAACCATGGCGATCCCGGCGTTTGCCGCGCCCAGAAACTGTCCCGTAAGACTGCGCCTTTGCGCGGGACGGTTATAATCTTCCCACAACATGAAATCGGTTACGGCCACGTCGGCCAGATTGCCCTCCACGTTAACCGGCGTAATGTAGCTGAGAACGCGCGGCATTTCGGACAGGTGTTCATCCAGGATGATATAGAATTTTTGTGCCGCGGAAGAATGGATATTGATATGCCTGCCCAGTCCAAGCGCTACAAATGAAGGGTGTCCGGCAAGAACGCGGTTTATGTGCTGGATGGTGGTACGGCTTATTTCCAGCAAATCGTCACGCTGGTATAACTCCGATGGATAACGGGCAGGCGGCAGCTCCGCAAAAACGAGCATACCCAGCGTATCGGCGATGCTGAAAAAGCGCCTGTCCGGTACAAAGCCGCTGGTGCGGACGGCATTGTAGCCGAGGGCGCGAATATTTCGCAGGTCTTCCAGGTAATGGTCCGGCGTATTGGCGATTCTCAAGTTTTCGTGATAGACAATACCGCTAATTTTTGTCTTTTTACCGTTCAGCAGCAATTGATTGTTTTCAACACGCAGGGCGCGCAGCGCAAGCGGGAAACTTTGTGCAGAGACCACCTGCCCGAAACGGCGCAGACGCAACTCTGCCGTGTGTATTTGCGGATTGTCCGGCCGCCACAGCCTGTCCGCCGCTATGCCGAAACTGCCCGAGTAGCTGAGCCTGTCCGGCGAAACTCCGGTGAGTTCCGTTTGCCAGCTATTGCCGTTTGCATCCGTGAGGCGGATTTCGACACTAAGGTTTTCCCGCGATGACAAGTTTTGCAGCGCCTTTTCGTTAAGCGCAAAGTTATATTGTAAACGCGGCCGGTTTTCATCAATGATTGTATTATACTGCCATTGCTCTATAAAAGCGTTTGGTCGCTTTTCCAGGAAAAAGGGCCGCGCAGGTCCGCAGTAATCAGGCTCCGAAAGCATGTGTACAAAACGGGGGAAGTTGTCGGCGGGATTTTGCGGATCGTTTTCGAAGCGGAGTTCAATTTCGTTTTTGCCCAGACGCAGAAAAGGCGCGGGGATCCTTACGGAGAAAGGCGTGTTACTGCCGTACTGACTGTATATAAGATTGTTGTTGATGAATACACCCACTTTGCCTTTAAAGCCAAAACCGCTAAAAAACCAGGATGCTTCATTGAAGGTGCTGTCGGTCAGTTCAAAATTATTGCTGCATGTAAATGTGTTTATCTCCGTCGTCACAAAGGGCAGGGCGACGTTACTTTGCTGCTCCCCGTCGACCTGAACACTCCAGTTTTCCATGCGGAAAAGAGCGACAATATTCTCATGGCCATCGGCCTGTCGCACGGCTCCCCAGTCATAGCTGACTGTTTCGGCTGAGAGCGTACCGAACAACAAAAACAATCCAAATATATGTTTAAATTTTATAGGCATAATGCAGGCGGTTCCCGTTGGATTAAATCAGCGCCTGCAAGTCGCGCAGCGCCTGTTCAAAACCGATATAAAGCGATTTGATCAGCACCGGCTCCCCGATGATGATATCCTCAATAAAATCCAGTGCGGCCACCTCGCGAACGTTTTCGTAGCCGATGCCGCCGGAAATGTTGACGCCCATGCCCAGTTTGTTGGCGGCCAGCGCCATGGACGAAAAATTCTCCAGCGCGGAGAGCTCTTCCTGCATATCCTCGGAAGTCGTCAGGGCGGATGCGTCCAGTTCCACGTAATCAAATTCCAGCTTGCCGGCGGCCTTCACCTCGCCAATCTCCGGCTCAATCAGAATGGACGAAAGAATGTTATTGGAGCGCAGTTCGGCGATATAGTTTTGCAGTTGCGTGGCGTAGTTTTCCACGTTAAGCGGCGCGGCGGCTTTGCTGTTAACGGCGCCCGGCGCCACAAAGGTTATCATGTCCACTTTCAAGCGTATAAGTTTACGAATGTTTTCTTCGTTGATGTTGCTTTTAACATTGAGGTGCGTTTTTACAACCTGCCGGAAAAGCTGCACGTCGCGCTCGCTGACCGTTTTGGCGTCATCGCGCAGGTAGCAGACGATGGATTCGGCGCCGCCCAGTTCGGCGAGAATTATGGCGCTTAAAGGATCGGGCTCTTTTTTGCCAAGCATGTTACGGACAACGGCGATCGGGTCAACATCCAGTGCTATGCGGTGCATGGTTCCTCCAGTAAAAATCCGTTCATTAAAAAGTAGACAAATCTTCCCAGCGCGTAATTTTCCATATGCCGGAAGGTTTTTTTATTAGAATAAATTGTGCTTCGCCATTCAGCGTCGGGATATCTCCGCCGCCATTCAGGGTAAGCTGAAATACCTGTTTTAATTCCACCGTGGTGCTGTCTTCATCCAGATAAACCTCACGCAGCGTACCGCCCCAGATCAGGTTTAATGTCTGAAAATGGCGGAAAAGCGCCACAGTTGTGCGAATATCCGTATCCCGGCCCCAGGTGATATCGGTAACCGGGTTGGTGGAAAAATTCTTGGATACAAAAACAAAACTGCTGTCCAGCAGATCGCTGTAAACGAGCGAGTCCTTAAAATTATAGGCGTAGCTGAAATTGGTCATTACCTCCTGCGGGGTGCTCTGCTCGGTAAGAATGGCCGTGGCCCCGGCCTGGTCATCCGTTAAGGATGGGGCGAAGGGGTTACAGGCAACCAGTACAGCCACCAGAAACAGGGCTATTAAAACGGTATATGCGTATTTCACAGCTTAGCGATTTTCCAGTTTTAAAAAGGTCCAGCTTTGGGCGTTCTCGCCGGGTAATTCGCGATCAGTCCATTCGTAGATAAGCCAGGGTTCGTTGGCGAGTTCCTTCTCGCGGTAAAGCTTCAGCCGTGTGTCGCCCATATAAATCCGGACGCTGTCGCGTGTTTCCACAACCAGCTGATACGAGAAAAAATCGCTGATGACAGAATCGTCTGCCGCCAGAAAATTTATAGGAGTAAAGGCCACGGAATCAATAATGGAAAAGCGGATGATCGGGTCATTCAGACCATTGACGACATTATTTATATAGGTAAACTCATCCTGGTAGCCCCAGCTTTGCAGAAAATCTTCGGCATAGCGCGGATCGCCAAAAAAGCGATATGTATGCGCGCCTTCAAAGGAAGGGTTGGCAAAGCTGTCCATGTATTTGGGAACATCCTTTCTTTCCAGGGAGCGGGAAAAATTGCGCAGCACATTTTCGGGTGTGGTCGGTTCTTCATAAATACCGCTGAGCGAGCCTTCATCCGGCTCTTCGACCTGGTCTTCACGCGTGGAAAACAGGTCAGTGCAGGAAAAAGCGAGGGCACAAACAGCGCTAAATATCAGCCATTTTATCATGTAGGGAAACGACTTTCTCATAAACCTTGTAGTATAACCAAAAGCTAAAAAAAATTCCAATAGCAGCGGTATTAACTGATTGAAAAAAAGAAAGAGCAGCGTTAAGTTTGCGCAACCCTGAAAGGACAAGCGAATGGACGCCAAAAAGCGCATAGAGCAGCTGCGCCGCGAGATACGCGAACACGATCACCGCTATTATGTTCTGGACGATCCTGTTATCAGCGACCGGAAATACGACGAGCTGATGAAGGAGCTGGAAAAACTGGAGCAGGAGAACCCGCAATTACAAAGTGCCGATTCTCCCACCCAGCGCGTTGCCGGGGAGCCGACCAAAGAATTTCCTACGGTTCAACACCGTTTTCCAATGTTGTCGCTCTCCAATACCTATAATGAAGAAGAATTCCGCGATTTTGACCGTCGCGTCCGCCAGCAACTGGATGAAGACGCCACGGTGCAATATGTTGCCGAGCTGAAAATCGACGGCGCTGCCGTATCGCTGACATACGAAAACGGCACTTTTACCCGCGGTGCCACCCGCGGCGACGGCAGCTCCGGTGATGACATCACGCCCAACCTGAAGACAATACGCGCCATTCCGCTGGTTATCCGCGAGCAGGCGGAACTGCCTGAGATTTTTGAAGTGCGCGGTGAGGTCTATATGCCGCGGGAAGATTTCGAACGCATTAATGAACAACGCGAAAAACAGGGTGAAGCGCTCTACATGAATCCGCGCAATGTGGCCGCCGGCACGCTAAAAATTCAGGACGCGTCGATCGTGGCATCGCGAAACCTGCGTATTTTTTGCTATTCCCTGCACGGGCCCAGGCCAGACAGCTTTAAACCTTACCATGCCGAAAACCTGAAGCTTATGAAAAGAATGGGTCTCGCTGTTAATGAGAACTACAAAGTCTGCGGCGATATCGAAGAGGTGCTGGAGTTCGTTCATCAATGGGAAGAAAAACGCAACGCGCTGAGCTATGATATTGACGGTATCGTGGTTAAAGTCAATTCTATTGCCCAACAACAGGAACTGGGCGCCACGGCTAAAAGCCCGCGCTGGGCAAGTGCCTTTAAGTTCAAGGCGCTGCAGGCGGAAACGCAGATAAGGGAGATCACATGGCAGGTTGGCCGGACGGGTATTGTGACCCCTGTGGCTGAGTTGGAGCCTGTGGTGTTGGCCGGTACAACCGTTTCCCGCGCCACGTTACACAATCCGGATGAGATTGAGCGTAAAGACATTCGCGAAAAAGACAGTGTTTTTATTGAAAAGGGCGGCGATATAATCCCCAAAGTTGTATCGGTGATCAAGGAGAAAAGGCCTTCTGACAGCAGGAAGTTGAAATTACCGGAAAAATGTCCTGTTTGCGGCGAAGCGCTGGTGCGTCTTGAAGGAGAAGTGGCACTGCGCTGCCAGAATCCATCGTGCCGGGCGCAGGTAAAGCGGCGCATCGAACATTTTGCCTCACGCAACGCCATGGATATCGAAGGGTTGGGCACGGCTCTGGTGGAGATGCTTGTGGAAAAGGATCTCGTTGAAAACGTGGCCGATCTTTATACCCTTAAAAAAGAGCAGATTATTGCACTGGAACGGATGGGTGACAAGAGTGCTGAGAATTTGCTGGAAGGATTGAAAGAGAGCAAAAAACAACCGTTGAACCGCCTTATTCATGCGTTAGGTATCCCGTTTGTTGGCACGACGGCCGCAAAAGACCTGGCCGGATATTTCGGAAATATGGACAAATTGATGCACGCGGACAAAGAGCAGCTCGTTGAAATTGACGGCGTAGGCGAGAAAATGGCGGCCAGTGTTGTGGACTTTTTCAGTGCACCATCCAACAAAGAGCTTGTGCGGCGTCTCGAACAGTACGGATTAAATTTCGAAGAGTCGGCGCATAAGCCGCAATCGCAAAAATTCCGTGACATGACTTTTGTCTTAACCGGCACATTATCCGGATTTACACGGGAGGAAGCAAAGGAAAAGATTGAAATCAATGGCGGTAAAGTGAGTAGTTCCGTTTCCAAAAATACTTCCATTGTCGTTGCCGGCGAGCAGGCCGGTTCCAAACTTAAAAAAGCGGAAGACCTGGGCGTAAAAGTCATTGAGGAGGACGAGTTTGTGCGAATGTTAGAAAGCTAAATTTTGTTTGACTTTACAAGGGGGTACTCATAAATTTGTTCTCTTTTGTAAAAAATGAACGACCAATGTCTAACTGCAAATTCCTGTATTAACATATATCCGGAGGATTGTTGATTTAAATGAAATCGAGTATGACTATGAGGGTAGTATTTATTGTGGCAGCAATTGTTCTGGCTGCGTACATGTTATACCCTACCATCAGGCTCAGCATGCTTAGCGAAGCTGAGAAAGAACAACTCCAGAATGAAAACCCGGAAGAATTAATAAATCTTAAAGCAAGAGCCATCAACCTGGGACTTGATCTGCAGGGCGGTATGCATGTTGTCCTGGAGGTGGATGTCAAGGAGCTTCTGGACAAGCTTGCTAAAAACAAGAACCAGCCTTTTATAGACGCTCTTAATCAGACTGAAGAGATTGTGCGCGAAACAGATGAAAATTTTATTGATCTTTTTGCCACTCAGCTTGAAGAGCGAGGCATGCAGGTAACGCGCTATTTCGGCAGCGCGGAACGCCGTGAGAAAGCGGATGTGATTGCTTATCTCAATGAGCAGACGGAAGAAGCGGTTGACCGCTCTCTGGAAATTTTGCGTAACCGTGTGGATGAATTTGGTGTATCCGAACCCACTATCCAGAAACAGGGAGACCGGCGTATTATCGTTGAACTGGCCGGTGTTACGGAGCCCGCGCGGGTGCGCCAGCTTATAGGTAAAACCGCTTTGCTGGAATTTAAGCTTGTTAAAAGTGCCGAAGTGACCACTCGCGTAGCTGAGCGCATAAACGAATTTATTCAGAACCGTTTAAACCAGCCGGATACGGCGACAGCGGCAAAGCCTGGCAATGCACAGACGGCTGAGACGGAAGTTGCTGCTGAAGATACATCTACGGCAACCGCGCTGGAAGAACTTTTTGGCGTTGAAGAGGGCCAGCAGGATACGGCAATGGCCTCAGCGGGCGAACAGGAGAGCATGATTACCGAACAGCTCTTTTTCCGTTCACCGGTAGATCCGCAGCAGATACTGGTACCGGCAGAGCATGAAGAAAAATTTAACAAGATCATTGAAATGCCGGAAGTCAAGAAAATCATTGCTGAAGAAGCGGGTAGTGCGGAATTTATGTTTGGTTCGCCCAATAGCTCTGCGGAAGAGTATTTAACCGTCTATCTTCTCAACAAAAAGCAGGAGATGACCGGCGAATCGATCGTTGATACCCGGCCACAAACCGGCAGTATGGCCGATCCCGCCAGTGTCGGCAAGTTTGAAGTATCACTTACGTTTAATGATGACGGCGCGCGCACTTTTGCCCGCGTAACCGGTGCCAACATCGGCAAAAGACTGGCCATAATTCTCGATAAGAAAGTGTTTCTGGCTCCAACATTGCAAACCAAGATTAATAACGGACGTGCCCGTATTACAGGCATGGAATCGATGGAAAGCGCCAATGACCTTTCTATTGTGTTGAAGGCCGGTGCTCTGCCCGCACCCGTTCAGATAATCGAAGAAAGGACAGTTGGTCCTTCGCTGGGCCGAGACTCGATTATTGCAGGAAGCTATTCGGCAGCGATAGGTTTGGCCCTGGTAATGCTTTTTATGATTTTTTATTATCGCCTTTCCGGCCTTGTGGCGGATACGGCGCTGATTCTTAACATTATTTTCATAATGGCTGTCATGGCTTCCCTTGGCGCCACGTTGACCATGCCGGGTATTGCCGGCATAATCCTAACCATAGGTATGGCGGTAGATGCCAATGTGCTTATTTTCGAGCGTATCCGCGAAGAGCTCGACCGTGGCAAGACAGTCAGGGCCGCGGTGGACCAGGGTTATGGTCAGGCATTTTCTGCCATTTTGGATGCCAACGTAACGACGTTTATTGCAGGTCTGGTTCTGTTTACCTACGGATCAGGACCGATTAAGGGCTTTGCCGTTACGCTGATGATTGGTATTGTGGCCAGTATGTTTACGGCGATTATCGTTACCCGCGTTATTTTTACAAAGTATCTGGAAAAGAGTGCAGTTACGAAGCTGAGCATTTGAGTGCTGCCGCGAAATAAGGAGAGTTAAAACAGAATGCATATTTTTAAAAACGCAAATTTTGCCTTTATACCTAATCGAAAGGCCGGTTATATTATTAGCGCCGTACTGATTCTGGCGTCCATAGTAAGTTTGATTGCACATGGTGGTCCGCGCTACAATATTGATTTCACGGGTGGTACACTGTTACACCTGCGCTTCGAAAAGAACGTGGAAATCCAGAATATTCGTTCCATCATTGCCGATAAAGGTTTTGGCGACGCCGAAATAAAACATTTCGGTGAAAGAAATGAGATTTCGATACGGACAGGTGTTGAAAGATCGGTCGATGAGGTATCGGCAACGATCAATACGGCGCTTTCACAAAGTATTGCAGACAATCCCTTTGAAGTACAACGTGTGGAGAGTGTAGGGCCAAAGGTCGGAAGGGAACTGATTGTTCAGGCGCTGCTTGCCGTTTTCTGGGCCATGGTCCTGATCCTGATTTATGTGATGTGGCGTTTTGAGTTCAAATTTTCTATAGGTGCGATCGCTGCGATTGTGCATGATGTAATTATCACACTGGGTATGTTTTCGATTCTTGATATTGAAATCTCCGCCCCTATAATCGCTGCTGTGCTGACGATCGTCGGGTATTCATTGAATGATACCATTGTCGTCTACGATCGCATACGTGAAAACCTGAAGGCCGCAAGCAAAAGCCTGAAAGACCTGGCAGGGCTCGTAAACCGCAGCATTAACGAAACCATGTCGCGCACGATAGTAACTTCCGGTACAACTCTTATTGTTGTGCTGGTTCTTTACTTTTTCGGCGGCGAAGTATTAAGAACTTTCTCCCTGGCCTTGATTATTGGTATCGTGATTGGTACATATTCAACAATATTTGTTGCCAGCCCGATCGTAACTGACTGGCGCGGCAAAAAGGCGTAAATTGATTTTACCCGAAAGGGAAAGACAGCATGGAAAACCGCGTATCTGAACAGAACGGTGTCGTCATTATCGCTTTAAGCGGCAAGATTATGGGCGGGCCGGAAGCAAACCAGATTAACGACCAGATCAACCAGTTTATCGATAGCGGCAAAAAGCGCATTGTAATCGATCTGGAGCATGTCGAATGGATGAACAGCTCGGGGCTGGGCATCCTGATCAATGCGGTAACCACTCTGAAAAACAATGGTGGTAAGCTTTTTCTGGTAAACGCATCCGATCGCATTAAGAATCTGCTCAAGATAACCAAGCTGATTTCGGTATTTAGTCTGGAGGATAGCGTCGATAAGGCGATTGAGCAATTATAAGAGTATTGTAATTTCATCAAACTCCGGTCAAACGCCGGAGTTTTTTTTTGAGGTTTTAGGATGGCCGTAATAATTGTTGTGGGCGCCCAGTGGGGCGATGAAGGGAAGGGAAAAATAATTGATGTGCTGAGCGCCGATATGGACATGGTAATCCGTTACCAGGGCGGCGCCAACGCAGGGCACACGGTTTATGTAGGCGAAAAAAAATATGTGTTACATCTTATCCCGTCCGGCATCCTGCGCGACGGTGTTATCTGCATTGTAGGTGATGGCGTTGTTCTGGACCCCGTTGCCTTTTGTGATGAGCTGGCCGTTCTTTCAAAAGCCGGGATTGATTACGCGCGCAGACTGTTCATTTCGCCGCGGGCCCATATCATCTTTCCCTACCACAAAGTTCTGGATGCCATGGCCGAAAGCAAAAAAGGCAAAAAACAAATCGGAACAACCGGTCGCGGCATCGGGCCTGCCTACGCAGACAAATACAACCGCACCGGCATACGCGCCATCGATTTGCTGGATGAAAACGCTTACATATCCAAGCTGGAAGACAATCTGCGCCAGAAAAATTTTATGCTGCGTGAATACTACCATTGTAACACAATTGACCTTGATGAAATGAAAGCCTTTGCCGCTGAGCACGCGGACAAATTACGTCCCTACATAAAAGAGACCTATACGCTGGTTAATGATTTCCGGCGCTCGGAGCGACCGATATTACTTGAGGGAGCGCAAGGGGCCCTGCTGGATATCGACTTTGGCTCCTATCCATATGTGACCTCTTCGCATACTGTTTCCGGTGGAGCTTTTACCGGATCGGCGCTGGCCCCCGTGGGCGCTCAGATTACGGGCGTGATGAAAGCTTATTTGACGCGCGTTGGCAATGGCCCTTTCCCCACGGAACTTAATGATGAAGACGGCAAGACCCTGGCAAAAAAGGGGCATGAATTCGGCGCCACAACCGGCAGGCCGCGGCGCTGCGGATGGCTTGACCTGGTTGCAGCAAAATACTCCGGGGAGATTAACGGGTTAACCAATATCGCGCTGACTAAAATCGATGTGCTGCAGGGCTTTAAAACAATCAGGGTATGCATCTCTTATACTGTGGACGGGCGCGAGATAACCGAGTTTCCGGCAGATCAGCACGCCCTCAAAACGGCCAGACCTAATTACAGGGAGTTCCCGGGCTGGGAAGAGGATATTGCCGGATGCTGCTCACGGGCGGATTTACCGCAGGCTGCACGCGACTACATTGCCTTTATCGAAGATTATCTCGACCGGCCGGTGAAATATATTTCCGTTGGCCAAAGGCGCGACCAGATCATTCATGTATGATGCGCCTGTTTTCCGTCATCGCCCTGCAGATTTTGATCCTGCTCTCCTGTGGCGCTGAACAAAAAGAAAGTACGCAGGATCGGTTATCTTCCACGACACATACGGCCAGAACATGGCACATTGCCTATTGGGCAAATCTCAACGCTAACCTGGAAAACTGTCTGTGCGGTGATCCGCCTCTTGGCGGGCTGGACAGGATCGCGGCAACCGTTGACAGTTTGCGCGAGGCCCATCCCGGGCTGATCGTTATCGACGGAGGCGACAGCTTTGGTCCTTACCCTTACGCCGCGCTAAACCGTCTGGTGCTGCAAGCCCAGGATATCGTGAAACCGGATTTGCGTTTTGCCGGTGACCAGGAGCGCAGGGAAAAAGCGCTTTTCAACAAACACAAAGATCGCTTTTTTGGCACAGCCGGGGATACGGTTTTAAGCCGCTACGGCATGCTGATCTCCGCGTGGCTGGAGCCGTCATTGGCGATGGAGAATGAGCCGCTCCCCGCGCAAAGTATAGTAACAAGCGATTCAACGCTGGACGTGGTTCTTTATCACGGGCCTGATAACGGCATAGAGGCGTTTATTAAAAAACATCCGGGGATTGATCTATTGCTGACGGCCCATACACAACGCCCGTATAAGGAGATGGAAGGCAGCCCTTTTGTAGTGAGCGGTGGCGCCGACGGAGAGATACTGGCGCACATCCGGGTAAGCGAAAAAGCGGGGCAGTATGAAGTATCTGCTCGTTTTTTGCCCATGTACCTGGAAAAAGCCGCACATCCCGGGTTTGATCCCATCATAGAGGCCTATAACAATCTTGAAAAGCAATAAAAGGAACAGCTTATGATGCAGCAGGTGATAGCCAGGCTTATTGCCGGTGAGAACCTGAACCGGGCGGAATCGCGCCAGGTTATTGATAATATCATGGAAGGAAACGCCAGTGACGCGCAGATAGCGGCAATACTGACCGCCTTGCGTATTAAGGGTGAAACGGTGGAGGAGATCAGCGGAGCGGCGGAAGCTATGGCCGGTAAAGCGGAGCGTTTTAAGATTGATACAACACATGTTGTGGATACCTGCGGCACCGGTGGCGATAATCTGCATACGTTTAATATTTCAACTACGGCAGCCTTTGTGGCAGCGGGCTCCGGAGTGCGTATTGCCAAGCACGGGAACCGTTCTGTATCCAGCCACTGCGGCAGCGCGGATATTCTGAAAAGCTTCGGGGTCAATATCGATCTTTCCATTGATAAATTTATCGAGGTTTTTAACAAGGTGGGGCTGGCCTTCCTTTTTGCGCCGCTCTATCACAAGGCCATGAAATATGCCATTGGGCCGCGACGGGAAATGGGTGTGAGGACGATCTTTAACGTGCTGGGCCCGCTGACCAATCCGGCGCGGGTAAAACGACAGGTGATAGGCGTGTATGACAAAAACCTGTGCCGCACCATGGCCGAGGTGATGCGTGAATTGGGCTCGGAGCATGTTATGGTGGTTCACGGCGAGAACGGCCTTGACGAAATCTCTATTAGCGGTAAGACGTTTGTGTGTGAACTGAAAGAGGGTAAAGTAAGCGAATATACGATTAGCCCGGCTGATTACGGTTTGCCCGCGCATACCATTGACAAAATTCAATCGGACAGCTGCGATAAAAACAAGAAAATTATTTCCGATATTCTGGACGGCCAGGCCGGTGCGCCTGCCGATGTCGCCATTCTTAATGCAGCAGCCTCCATCTACGTTTCAGGAATTGTAGCTTCGTTTAAAGAGGGGGTGGACAAGGCCCGTGAATCGATCATGAGCGGCGCCGCGCGCGAACGGCTCGACAAACTTGTACAGGCAACAAATGCATAGTTTGCTTAAGGAAATCTATCAGGAAAAAAAAAGAGAGCTTGGCGCTATAAAAAAGCGGCTCTCTTCGGAACGCGACTTCCCGCTACTTTCTTTCCGCAGGGCGATTGAGGCGCACGAAGGTATCGGGCTGATCGCCGAGATAAAAAAAGCGTCGCCATCGAAAGGATTGATCCGGGAAGACTTTAACCCCGTTCACCTGGCGCATCTTTACAGCTCGCTGCCTGCGCAGGCCATTTCCGTTTTGACTGATCAAAAATATTTTCAGGGTCACATTGATTTTCTGAGGAAGGTAAAACGGGAAACATCGCTGCCTGTTTTAAGAAAAGATTTTATTATTGATCCCCTGCAGGTTCATGAGGCCTGGTGTTATGGCGCGGATTTCATTTTGCTGATTGTGGCCATGCTGGAGCGCGGACAGATGGCCGAGCTTATGGCTGCCGCCGCCGAACGCAATCTGGAGTGCCTTGTTGAAGTACACAACCACAAGGAACTGGAACGGGCTCTGGATTACAACACCGAAATAATTGGCGTGAATAACCGCGACCTGAATACGTTTGAAGTGGATATGAATACGGCGCTTCAATTGATCAGAGAAATGCCCGCCGATATCGTTAAAGTGGCAGAAAGCGGCATGTCAAAGCGTGAAGACATCGTGAAGGTTGAACAAGCCGGCTTCAACGCGGTTTTGATAGGTGAGACGCTGATGCGCAGTGATGATATCGCCCGGACCCACAAAAGGCTTTTTTCAGATGATCCAGATTAAAATCTGCGGGATAACACGGTTAGAGGACGCTCTGGCAGCAGAAAATGCCGGCGCCGATGCTGTTGGTTTTGTCTTTTTTGCTAGGAGCAAACGTTGCGTCGAGCCGCGAAAGGCAGGTGCCATCAGCGCGGCGCTTAAACCCTTTACGGCGCGTGTGGGAGTTTTTGTAAACGCTACCGTGGAAGAAATCAATAAAACCATATTAAATGTCGGGTTAACTCATGTGCAGTTGCACGGACAAGAGCGTCCTGAAATGCGTATGCATATTAACAGGCCCGTTGTCCGCGCTGTACACTGGAACGACCAACTTGAAGCACAGCTTGAAGCGTGGCAGGATACGCCGCTGATGGTTGACAGCGGTAACAGGGATAATCCCGGTGGCACGGGCATCGCTTTGCCCTGGGAAGAAATACCCGGGCGGCTTGGAAAAAGGCCCTTTATCCTGGCAGGCGGCCTCAATGCGCAAAACGTGGCGCAGGCTGTTGCCGCCACAAACCCGGTGGCTGTAGATGTAAGCAGCGGTGTGGAGAAAGAGCCCGGCATTAAAGACCACGAAAAAATTATAAAATTTATATCTGAAGTTAAATCTGCTTTCAGGAACAGGAAATAATGAAGCCATACTTTAAAAATTACCCGGACAAGCGCGGCTATTATGGTGAATTTGGCGGCAAGTTTGTCCCGGAAACACTTATGCCGGCGTTAGAAGAGCTGGAACAGGCCTACGGCAAAATAGCCGGAGACGAAGCATTCCAGCGGGAATTTAAAGCAATGCTTAAAGATTTTGTAGGCCGGCCTACGCCTCTTTATCATGCGCAAAGGCTCAGTGAAAAACTGGGCGGGGCGCAGATATTCTTGAAAAGGGAAGATTTAAATCATACCGGCGCTCATAAAATTAATAACGCTTTGGGTCAGATTCTTTTGGCCCGCAAAATGGGTAAAAGCCGTATTATCGCGGAAACAGGCGCCGGCCAGCACGGTGTGGCTACGGCAACGGTGTGCGCGCGCTTTGGTATGGAATGCGTCGTTTATATGGGCGCGGAAGACATTGAGCGTCAGAAACCGAATGTATTTCGCATGGAACTGCTGGGGGCGGAAGTGCGCGCGGTAACCTCCGGGACCCAGACCCTTAAAGACGCCACCAATGAAGCCATTCGCGACTGGGTGACCAATGTGCGCAATACGCACTACATCATCGGCAGCGTGGTCGGGCCGCATCCCTACCCGATGATGGTGCGCGATTTTCAGCGCGTTATCGGTGATGAACTGAGAACGCAGTTTAGCGAGCGTTTTGATGCTTTGCCGGACGCGATCATCGCCTGTGTGGGTGGCGGCAGCAATGCCATTGGCATTTTTTACCCCTTTATTGAGGATGAGAATGTTGAGCTTATCGGTGTGGAAGCTGCGGGCGAAGGTATATTTACCAACCGTCACGCCGCCTCCATTTCACGAGGGCGCATTGGCGTGCTGCATGGTTCCAAAATGATACTGCTGCAGACGGAAGACGGCCAAATCGAACCGACGCATTCGGTTTCCGCGGGGCTGGATTATCCGGGTGTGGGACCGGAGCACAGCTTGCTCAGCGCCCTGAAAAGAGTGGATTACCAGGCCGTTGACGATGATGAAGCCGTGGATGGCGTGGCCCTGCTGAGCGAGACGGAAGGCATTATCCCGGCGCTGGAGACGGCCCATGCCATAGCCTGGCTGGCTAAAAACAGCAGCTGCTTCAGCAGCAGCGAGCGTGTTGTGATCAATCTTAGCGGGCGCGGCGACAAGGATCTGGAATCGGTACGTAAATACACGGAGAGTAAACGTGAAACTAAGTGACGTTTTTGAGGCGCGAAAAGAGCAGGGCGGCAAAACCAATATCATCTACCTTACACCGGAATATCCTTATGACGACATGACCGTGCCGTTGGTGTGCGCGCTGGCTGAAAATAATGTTCACGTTGTAGAGCTGGGCGTGCCGTTCAGCGATCCGCTGGCTGACGGGCCAACCATTCAAAAAGCGTCGTTCCACGCATTGCAGAAAAAGATCAATCTTGTGCGTATTCTGGAACTGGTAAAAGCCATTCGCGCCAGGGGCTGCAAAATTCCGCTTGTCCTGATGTCCTATATCAATCCGCTTATCTCTTTCGGGCTGGATCGCTTTGTTGGCGAGGCGCGGGCTGCCGGCGTTTCCGGAGTTATTATTCCGGACCTGCCCGTGGATGAGCTTGAGGGCTTCCGGGAAGCTTTCTCCGACGGTCCGGATCTTGTTTTGCTGGCCGCTCCAACCTCTACAAAACAACGCCTTAGAGTGATTGCATCGGGTAGCCGCGGTTTTATATATTGCGTCTCTCTGACAGGCGTTACGGGCGCCCGTGATTCATCATTTATCGGCCATGAGACCGAACAGTTTTTAGAAGAAATCCGCTCCATCAGCAGCTTGCCCATTGCCGTCGGTTTTGGCATCAGCAGCGCCGCACATGTAGACGCCCTGTGGGACCATTGTGACGGTTTTATTGTTGGCTCGGCGTTTATTAAATCGCTGGAAAAGGGAGCCAATCGTGATGATGCTATCAGGCATGGCCTGGAGTTTGTCAAAAACGTATTCAAACGCTGAAAACATTATGGAAGATGCAAAACGCCGAATCGAAAGGCTGCGAAAGGAAATCGACAAGATTGACGACCAGTTGCTGCCGCTTTTAAACGAAAGGGCCCGTCTGGCAATCGATATCGGGCATATTAAAAGGAAGATCAATCTGGCTGTTTTTGATGCGCAACGGGAAGAGCAGGTCATTAGCCATATCGTGTCAAAGAATAACGGTCCGCTGGAAGATGAACGTCTTATTCGCCTGTTCAAGGCGATTATTGCGGAGTCCAGGGGATTGGAGAAGGAAGAGTCAGCCAAAAAAGAATGAGTATTAAATTACTGGATCGCCTGAGCGGCAAGCAAAAAGCGGTTTTAATTATAATTTTCATTACACCGATTTTGCTGATTGACGTGCTTGATTATTTTGCCAGACCGATGTTCAGATCGGAATCCGATCGGGAAGGAATCGATCTGCATATTCCCCGTGGGGCCTATCTCGATCAGATCGCGGATTCGCTTTACAATAAAAAACTTATTGAGGACAGGGACATTTTTGTTTTCTGGGCCAAAACCCTGGGCTATGAAACGCGTCTGCGTGCCGGCCATTATACCATTCCCCGCGGGCTGAATTATTATCAGCTTGTTAACTATCTTTCCGAAGCCAGGGAGACAACCCAGGCTGTAACCTTTCCGGAAGGCTGGACATATCGGCGCATGGCCGAGCGAGCCGCGGCACAGCTTGGTATAAGCAGCGGGCAATTTGACAGTCTGTGTGCGGATGAGGCTTTTATTGCTGAATTTGGGCTGGATGTGCCGACTCTTGAAGGATACCTGTTGCCGAACACCTATTTTTTTTCGCGCGCCACCGATGCCCGGTCGGTTATTGGCTATATGGTTGAACAGACGCTGGCCATTTTTGATGAAGATGAAATTAAACAGGCCATGAAAAAATCGGGTTTCAGCCGCGACGAGATTCTTACGCTGGCCTCGATCGTGGAAGGTGAAGCCATCGTGGATGAAGAGCGCCCGGTAATAGCCTCGGTTTACCTAAACCGGTTGCGCAAGGGCATGCGCCTGCAGGCAGACCCGACGATTCAGTATATCATATCCGGTCCGCCGCGACGCCTGCTTAACCGGGACCTTGAAATAGACTCCCCGTACAACACCTATAAATACGCCGGCCTGCCACCGGGTCCCATCAACAATCCCGGCGAGGCGTCCATACGGGCCGTGCTTTTCCCGGCGCAAACATCTTATCTGTACATGGTGGCTGTTGGCGATGGCAGCCATGAATTTTCACGGACATTCAAAGAACATTTGAAAGCCAAAGCCGCTTTTGATAAAGTAAGGCGCGAGCTGAGGCGCAAAAACAATCCTAATAATTAAAAGGAATTTTGATGGGTTTTGACTTTAGCGGGTTAAATGATGAGCAGGCCAGGGCGGTAAAGCACACGGAAGGGCCTGTTTTAATACTTGCCGGGGCAGGCAGCGGCAAAACCAGGATGCTTACCACCCGCATTGCTTATCTGATATCCAAAGAAAATGTAGACCCCTCCAATATTCTGGCCGTTACTTTTACCAATAAAGCGGCCAGGGAGATGAAGCAGCGTGTTGATAAACTGATCACGGACACACCACGAGGGCTGTGGATCGGAACCTTTCACAGTATTTGCGCGCGTATTTTACGCATTGAAGCCGAAGAGCTGGGCTACGATCGGAATTTTACCATTTACGACGTGGAAGACCAGGTGCGGGCGTTAAAAAAGGTGATCAGCACGTTGAGTGTTCCGCAGCAGCTCTACAATCCAAAGATGATTCAAAACCGTCTTTCCAAGATAAAAAACCAGTTCCTTTTCCCCGATGATTTATATAAGGAAGAAAAACGCGAGGGGCTGGATGAATTTATGCCCTCGATCTATATGTCATACCAGCGCTTTTTGCGCGAAAACAATGCGTTCGATTTTGACGACCTGCTGATCAAACCCATTCAGCTGTTTAATGACAAACCGGAAATCCTGAAAAAATACAGCAATAAATTTAAGTACGTTCTCGTGGATGAATACCAGGATACCAACCATGCGCAGTATCTTTTGGTTAAGAAACTGGTGCAGGAACATGGCAATCTCTGTGTAGTTGGCGATGAAGACCAAGCCATTTACGGTTGGCGCGGTGCTGATATCGGGAATATCCTTAATTTCCAGAAGGACTTTAAAAAAGCATCTGTGTTCAAGCTAGAAGAGAATTACCGTAGTAACAATTTTATCCTCAAGGCGGCTAATTCCGTGGTTAAGCATAACCAGGAAAGGATCGGCAAGGACCTGTGGACAAAGCGCCAGGACGGTACAAAAATTGAGCTGCAAATAGCCCAGAATGATTTCCAGGAAGCGCAACGTATCCGCGAAAAAATCCATGATGAGGTTTATACAAATAAGCGCAATTTTCGCGAAATCGCCATTCTTTACCGTACCAATTTTCAAAGCCGCATCATCGAAGATGAAATGCGCAAAAATGCCATCTCCTATGATATCGTAGGCGGCGTGCGTTTTTATGAACGCAAGGAGATCAAGGACATTCTGGCGTATTTACGATTAATTGTAAACCCGTCGGACAGTGTAGCGTTAAAGCGCGTTATAAATTTTCCGCTGCGCGGCATCGGCGATACGACCGTTGGCAAGATTGAAAAATTTGCCGAGATGGAGGAGATCGTCTTGTTTGATGCCCTCGGCCGGGTGGATGAAATCGCATCAATTTCCAAGGCGATGGGCGAACGCGTGCTGGGATTTTACGACCTGATCTGCAATTATATGAAACTGAGCAAAGAGCTTTCGGCGGCGGAGCTGGCTTCCACGCTGGCGGGCGAATCCGGTGTGATTCATCATTACAAGACGGAATACGATCAGTATGAAAGTGAAAGCCGAGTTGCCAATATCAATGAATTATTCCGCAGCCTGGAGCAATTTGTGGAAGAGCGCGAGGCCGCGGGCAACTCCACATCACTTGCCGAATTTCTGGAAGAAGTTAGCCTGATGACCGATGTTGACAATTGGAATTCGGATTCCAATGCCGTAACATTAATGACTTTACACGCCGCGAAAGGCCTTGAATTTCCGGTTGTGTTTATTGCCGGGATGGAGATGGGCCTGTTGCCGCTGCAAAGAAATGAAGCAGACCTGCGGGAACTGGAAGAGGAGCGCAGACTGCTTTATGTGGGCATGACGCGCGCGGAGGAAAAACTGTATTTGAGTTATGCGCTGCAAAGAAGGCGCAATAATAATATTGTTAAGAATACGCCATCTCTGTTTCTGGATGAAATTCCGCCGGAATTGCTTTACGTTAGCAGCGGCACAAGCCCTTACGCGGCAATGCCGTCCAGCCGGGTAGGGCGTACACGGCGCAGAAAGAGCAAAATAAACGCCTATATTGACCGGCACGATGAAAACCAGGACAAGGATGAAATATTTAAGGTGGGCCAGCGGGTTTACCACGCCACCTTTGGCAAAGGCCTCATCCGCGATCTGGAGGGTCATGGCGATAAAATGAAAATAACCGTTGAATTTACCGATCAGGGTATTGTTAAGAAGCTTATTAAAGCCTATGCAAATCTTTCTCCACTTGAAGAATAGCCTGCTGACATTTGTAGGCGTCATGCTGATTGTCTCGATGGCGCCGGCCCAGGTGAATGACGCCGGGCGCGATTTTTCTTACGCGCTGAAGCTTTACAACCAGAAGTTTTATGACCTGGCCGCACAGCAGTTTATTAAGTATTACAACGCTTATCCCGAGAGCGACAAAGCTGATGAAGCCCGCTACTATTCGGGTATGTCGCTTTTTATTCTGGGTGATTACGCCAAAGCCCGCGTCGAATTTCAGTCGCTGGCGCTGGAGTTTCCGCGCAGCCCGCGCAGTCCCGAAGGCTGGTTCAAGACAGGCGAATGCTATGAAAAGCTGAATGATCCGTCCGAAGCAGCCAAAGCATTCGAGACGGTAAAAATATTGTACCCGCAGGATGCCCTGGCGCCGGAAGCCCTCTACAGATCGGGGCGCAATTACCGGCTCAGCGGCAGCTTATCCAAGGCGGAAAATGTTTTGCACGGGCTGCGTGAACGCTATCCGGGCAGTACACCCTACAATCAGGCTTTGCTGGAACTGGCCCGTGTTTTTATGGAACGCGGACTGAACGTAGATGCGGCGGAACAGCTGCAAAAAGTGCTGGATACGAGCAGCGATCCGGCTGAGCTGGCGGAAGCGTATTACCTGCTGGGTGTCATCGATCTGAATTCCGGCTATGCCGAAAACGCCATCAAACATTTCAGTACCGTGCTGGAGCGCTTTCCGGCATCGGCGCAGGCCGAGGATGCCGCGCTGGCTTTGGCCCAATCCTACCTGATCAGCGGCCAGGCTGAGAAAGTGCCGCAGTATACCGCAAAAATCCCGGCGGATAAGATGTCCGGACGGATACAGGTTTTAAACGGCGATGCCTATTTCCTGCAGGAACGTTATGCGCTGGCGGCAGGCGCCTACGAAAAGGCGGAAACGGACAACGATTCGCTTGCTCTGGCCATTGCTCTAAAGCATGCTCTGGCGTTGCGCCGCCAAAACCTGAAAACAAAGGGCCGCGAATTGCTGAACAATGCGCTTCTGCAGGGCAGCAGTGCTCACAGCCTGAACAAAGCGGTCAGCAATATCTATTTTTCCTGGCTGGAGCGCGACGGCGAATATGACCAGGCACTGGCCTTTACCTATCAGCGCATGCGCGAGGCTCCTTCTTCCGAAGAATACATCGTGCGTTTGGCGGAAGTGCTCTACAAGGCCAAACGCTGGCAGAACCTGGTAAGAGAGATTGCCCCGCAGCTGCCCGTGCTAACGCGCCACCCGGCGCTCGATAATCTGCACTTTTATCTGGCCGTGGCCAATAAAGCGCTCAAAGAATATGATGAATGCGCCTATCACCTGCGCCAGATACTGGATCAGTTCCCGGCGAGCATACATTATGAAGAAGCCGATGCCCTCTACGCCAACATCGTAAATTATCATCTGGTGGACCAGGGTCAGACTATTAAAAGCGTAGTCGATATGCTGGCGGCGATGAATTCGGGCACGGGCAATACGTCTTTCCGGCTGGGCCGCCTGTATTACGATGATCTGAAAGACTATAACAATGCACGGATGCATTTTGAACAGGCCCTGCAAAAAGGAAACCGTCCCGGTGATGCGCATTTATACATTGGCAAGACCTTGCTGAAAATGGCCGATGCCGAGAACAGCAATGAAGCGCAAAGCCAGCTCTACATGAACAAAGCGGCGGAGGCGTTTACGAAATCCGTGGAAAATATTTCCACATGCAGCGAGCCCGATGAAGCATCCTGGCTGATGGTGCAAACCAAGATCAATATTGATACGATCTCGCTGGAAAAACAGAAAAGCTACATTGAAACGCTGATCAAAAAATACCCGCAAAGTCCTTTGCGCGAGCAGTGGTATGAAAACCTGGCCCATACCCTCGCATTTGACACGCGCTTTATCGATGATGCCGAAGAGTATTTCAAAAAGCTGATTTCAGAATTTAAGCAATCGGAGCGCTATCCTTCTTACCTGTTTGGCTACGCGCGGCTGAAAAAATCTGAGAGTCCGGCGGTTGCGCTGGAGATATACAAGCAGATTGCATTGAGCCATGCCAATTCGCGGTTCGCGGTACTGGCCTTGCAGGAGGTTATTCAAAGCCTGCGTGAAGAAGGGCAGTATGCCGGCGCCCTGCAGCTACTTGAGCGTATGAAAAATATTTACTTTTACAGCGAAGAAGCCGAGCAGGCAGCGCAGGAACAGGGCGAGCTCACTTTTAAAGCGGGCCAGTACGAGGAGACGGTTGCGGCTCTCGCACAGGTGGTGCGCCATCCCTTCCGTAATGACCTGGTACTGGGCGGCGCTTTTCTCGATGACAACTATAGCAATAATGTGGTTTACCTTGGGCTGGCCCATGCAAGACTGGGGCACGAGGAAGAAGCACGGAGCCTGCTGAGCGACTATCTTCGTCTTGCGCCGCAGGGGGGCCTGCGTGATCTGGTCAGTTTTGAATTGGCTGAATTGTACCGCAAGCAAAACAAAAAACTTCTGGCGCAGAACTACTATGAGAAAGTGTCCAAAGAGGCGGGCAGCATGTATGGCCAGGCCCGGCTTTCCGCCGCGGATATCTATTTTGAAGAGCAGCAGTTTGACAAAGCTGCCGCCATATACGATGACCTGGCCCGGCTTTTCCGCGGGAACGCCGCCGAAAAAGAGATACGCGGAAAATTCATAATCTGCAAGATCAAGACCGGCGCGATTGCCGAGAGCGAGAATTACATAAAAGAGTACAAGCGCTCTTTTTCCGATGAAAATGATTACCTGGCCCGTTTTACGCTGGAGCTGGGCGATTACCACCGCCGCAACAAGAACTTTGACCGGGCTATAAATTCGTTTAATACCGTAAAGCGATCGTATAAGCGTTCTTCCAGCGTGGATGATGCCGAGTATTACACGGCTTTGACCTATATTACGCTAAACAAGTACGAGGACGCCTTCGAGATTTTAACGAACTTCGAGAAAAATTATCCGGGCAGCGACAAAATCCCTTGGGTGCTTAACACGCTGGGTACGCTGCATTTCCGTACGGAGAAATACGACGCGGCCATTGCCACATTCAAAACCGCCCTGCAGCGCAGCAAGGACGACGAGCTTTCCGGTCAGGTGATGAGCAATCTGATAAAAACATATACATTGACCGGGTTTTGGGATGCCGCCCAGGGTTTGGCCAGGGAGTATATCGAAAAATATCCGCGTGCCGAAGACCGGCTGGACAAAAAGCTTGTTGTCGCTCAGGCCTTTATAAACCTTAATCAGTTTCAAAACGCGGTAGAATATCTTAAAACTATCAAATTAGAAGCCGATACTGAAAGGGAGCCGGAAATACAATTCTATATCGGCGAGGCCTATCTCAAAGCAGGACAATACGAGGAAGCCATTGCTGAATTCGTAAAGATCCCGTTGATGTCCAAAAAAACGAAGCTGCAATGGGAGGCCAGTGCTCTTTATTATTCCGGCCAGGCATATGAAAAACTGGGCCGTATTTCCGATGCCGTGCGCATGTACCAGGAAATTATCGACAGGCCCGGTATAGATTTGATTCTTAAACGTGATGCCGAAAAACGCATCAATCAAATAAAAGGCTAATACCAAGGAGCTTTTTTATGAGCAAGCGGATTGTAACATTATTAGCAGGTGTGCTTATTGCCTGGATGCTGGCAGCCTGTTCCGGGTCCAAAAGCGCGACCGGAGAATACGCTCCTTTCCAGGATGAAATGCTGCAGTCAAGGGCCGAAGAGCTGCATGACCAGGTGGACAGCAATCCCAATAATCTTGAGTACCGCCGGCAGCTGGCACAATTCTACCATGAAAACGGCCGCAGTCTTGATGCCCTCAAGGTGTTAGAGGGTGGCTTATCTATTGACCCGAACGATCCCGAGACCAAAATCATGTACGGCGAGATTTCTGAGCAGATGGGGGACAAACGGCGTGCGTTAACCGCTTACAAAGAAGTACTGCAGAGCTCATCCGGAAATGCTTACCTGGATCGCATTGCGCCGAAATTTGTGGATGCTTTCAAGGTGACGCCGCTGGTGGCCACGTCCGCCAACGAAGCTTTTGGCAGTTTTTCCGCGGATGACAGCAAAATTATCTATCAGGCGGATCCCGACGGCAACTGGGATATTTTTGAATACGACATGGCCAGCGGCGAAACGAAACAGCTTACCAAAACGCCGCATCACGAAGAGATGCCGGTGTACGGTCCCGATGGCAAATCGATAGCCTATACTTCTACAGTAGAAGACCACCGTAACGTCGAGTATTTTCTTAAAGTACGCGATATCATGATCCATAATCTGGAGATGGACCGCGTGATGAATGTTACGCAAAACAGCGCCGACGACTGGCGCCCGCGTTTCGCGCACAGCGGTCATTTTATCTCTTTTGTAAGTGAGCGCGATGATCTGCGCGACGTTGATTTTGGGCAGTTGCGCAGTGAAGTGTATATCATGGAAGATGACGGGCGTTTTCAGCTCCGCGTGACAGAAAACGAATCCGACGACGGTAACGCGGTTGTGGCACCGGGCAGCACGGAAGAAAAGGGCACGTTGTTTTACGACAGTGATGAAGAAGGCTCCTATCAGATTTATAAGATTCAATTTGACGGCACCAATAAAAAACGAATCACTTTTAACAGCGGCGTAAATGATACGGCGCCGGATATTTCCAAAGACGGCAGCAAGATCGCCTTTTTCAGCGATCGTGACGGCAACTATGAAGTTTACCAGATGAATGCTGACGGCTCCGAGCAGATTCGTTTGACATCCAACCCGGCGGATGACCTGAATCCCGTATTTTCCGGTGACGCCACCAAAGTGCTGTTTCATTCGGACCGCGGCGGCAACTACAATCTCTACCTGCTGGACCTTACGCAGTCATCGGCACAGCCTACTGTTTCTGACGTAATCGCCAGCATTGATGCCGCTTTGAGCGGACTCTGATTTTCCGAAAATTACAAATATTGCCGTCTGGCGGTAAACTACATCAAATGCTTAAAAGGCCTGCTCTCACACAGCAGGCTTTTTTTATTTGTATCCGAACGTATACCATTTTAATTTCTGCGCATTGTACCCGGATGCCATGCAATGAATTTAGCACAACTTGTCGATTACCTCTCCGCAGACAGCACATTTCAATCGCGACTGACGCGCTGGATGACCATAGAGCCGCGTCCCGCCCGCTATGCTCCGTTTCCCGAAAAACTTAATCCGCGTATCCGCGAAGCGCTGACAAACAAAGGCGTAAAAGAGCTTTATACGCACCAGGCGCAGGCCTTTGATCTGGTCTACAACCAAAACAAAAATATCGTTGTTGTTACGCCGACGGCATCAGGCAAGACGATGGCTTATAACCTGCCCGTGTTCAATCATTTTCTTGATAACCCCGAAGCGCGGGCGCTCTATCTGTTTCCGACCAAGGCGCTTTCCCAGGACCAGCTTATTGAGGTACAGGACCTGAATGACAGGCTAAAAGCATCGCTGAAAACGTTTACTTTCGATGGTGATACACCGGCAGATGTACGACGAACGATCCGAACGGCGGGTAACATCGTGGTGACCAACCCGGACATGTTGCACCAGGGCATTTTGCCGCACCACACCCTGTGGATAAAGCTTTTTGAAAATCTGCGCTTTATCGTGATGGACGAACTGCACACCTATCGCGGTGTTTTTGGCAGCCACATGGCCAATCTGCTGGCCCGGCTAAAGCGGCTTTGTGCTTTTTACGGCAGTAATCCGCGCTTTATCTGCTCCAGCGCAACAATCGACAATCCGAAAGAGCTGGCCGAAAAAATCATCGGCGAGGATGTGGAACTGGTGGATGATAACGGCGCTCCCAGCGGCGAAAAGCACTTCCTGTTTTACAATCCGCCCGTGGTCAATGCCGAGATCGGGTTGCGTCGCGGCGTTGTCAATGAAGTGAAGAATGTTGTACGCACATTATTGCCCACAGGCGCGCAGATCATCGTATTTGCCCGCAGCCGTATGCGCGTGGAATTGCTGGTAACCTACCTGCACGACCTGGCGCGTGAGATGAAGATCCCCAAAAACCAGATACGCGGTTATCGCGGCGGCTATTTGCCCCTGGAAAGAAGAGCTATCGAGAAAGGCCTGAAGAATGGTGACATACGTGTTGTAGTAAGCACGAATGCCCTGGAGCTTGGTATTGATATAGGTCAGCTTGATGTTGCGATCATGGCCGGCTATCCCGGCTCAATCGCCAGCACCTGGCAGCAGGCTGGTCGGGCAGGGCGGCGGCAAAGCGTTTCCATGACGATTCTCGTGGCTTCCAGCGCACCTTTGGACCAGTATATCATCGAACATCCCGATTATTTTCTTGGCAAGAATCCCGAGACGGCTTTTATCGATCGACAGAATCTGCCCATTTTGATGAGCCACCTGAAATGCGCTGCCTTTGAGCTGCCATTTGAGGAAAACGAAGAGTTCGTTCCCCACATTACCGGACAGCTGCTGGATTATCTCAACGATGAGCGCATTTTGCGCAAAACCGACGGCAAATACTTCTGGATGAGCGAGATCTATCCCGCGGACGAGGTAAGCCTGCGCAACGCGACGCAGGAAAACGTGGTAATCATCGATACATCCAACAAGAACCGCGTTATTGGTGAGATTGACCTGTTTGCCAGCCAGGAACTGGTTCACGATGAAGCAATCTATATACATGACAGCGTGCCCTTTTATGTAGATAAGCTGGATTGGGAAGAGCGCAAAGCCTACGTGCACCGCGTGGATTCCGACCATTATACGGATGCCATCACCAAGGTCGACATAAAGGTTCTGGACGTGGTGGAAGAGAAAGATGAAGGGGTGTATGTAAAATACTGCGGCGAAGTGGCCGTGACGCGAACAACCACTGGCTATAAAAAGATCAAATTTCGCAGCCACGAAAATATTGGTTTTGGCCGGGTCTATTTGCCGGAACTGGAAATGCAGACCGACGCGATGATGTTGCAGTTTCCGGACAGCTCATTTGCCCACCCGTATTTTAAGGAATCGGTTATCGGCGAAGGCCTGAAGGGGATTGCCTACGCCCTTGGCAAGCTGGTGCCGCTCTACGTGATGTGCGACCAAAGCGATGTGGCCGTTTTCTCCATGGTACGCGACCCGTTCAGCCATTTACCGACTGTCTACATTTATGACAAATACCAGGGCGGCATCGGGTTAAGCAAGAAACTTTATAAGCGCGAAAGAGCCCTACTAAAAGCAGCGATGGAACATATAAAGGCCTGTCCCTGCCAGAGCGGATGCCCGTCCTGTGTGGGACCAACGCTGGAGAGCGGCGCGGTTTCCAAGCAGAGCGCCCTGAAAATACTGGAAATGATTCCGCAGGAAGCCTGATTATGGACTTATCTCAAAAGCTGGAATTTTACAAAAAAGCCGCGCAGGGCGGGAACGGTGAAACGGAAAAGCAGCAGGCCGTCCCGGCGCATGTAAAAGCCTTGGTGGAGCATTTTAAGGGTCAGATTGTCTACGACGAAGCGCCGGTTCTAAGGATTGACCGGCGCATTGACGGCTCGGCTTTCTGTCATGAAAGCGTAGATCTGTCGCTGTTAAGCCGCATGGAGCTTGAAGCACCCGTGCCGCGGCAGCAATGTGTGTTTTTCGATCTGGAGACAACCGGTCTGGCTGGTGGCGCGGGAACATTCGCCTTTCTGATTGGATTTGCCTGGTGGGAAGATAATGCCATTGTCAGCCGCCAGTTTTTTCTGCCGGATTTCGGACGGGAATCCAGCCTGTTTAACGACCTGAAAGAGTGGCTGCAAAAATTTGACTATATCGTTTCCTATAATGGTAAAAGCTATGACCTGCCGCTGCTCAATAACCGCTTCATTTTAAATCGAGTTGATAACGATTTAAAGAAGCTCACCCATATAGATTTGATTCATCTTTGCCGGCGCCTTTTCAAAGATTCTGTTTCCTCCTGCAGTCTGCAATCCATGGAGCAGCTGCTTCTCGGTGTGGTGCGCGATGGTGATATTCCCGGTTTTATGATCCCGCAGGCCTATTTTGATTTTATCCGCTACGGTATCGTTCATGATGTCGTCCGGCTGATTGAGCATAATTATCGTGATATTGTCTCCCTGGCGATGATCATGGACAGCCTTCATTTTCTCAAAACGAAGCCATTTCGCCTGCCATTGGACAGCTCCGCGGTTACACGATTGGCCCGTCTAGGCACAGACCTTAATGATACAAGCATATTTGCTCATCTTGAGGCGCACTCGGACAACGGACAGGTTTTTTCTGCGGACTACCATTTTTGGAAGAGCCTGGCTCATAAGCGTGCCGGCGAGTGGGAAACAGCCAATAATATCTGGCAGATGCTTTCGACGCATCGTCAATACGGGCTTGCTGTTTTAGAGGAACAGGCCAAATATTTTGAGCATGTTCAAAAAAATCTGCAGGCGGCTATTTCTGCCAGTCGCCGCGCCCTGGAAATGCTGGAGTTAAGCCGGGAGCTGGGCCGGGCCGCCGATTATGGTGAAGAATGGCAGACACGCTTTGAGAAACGGGCTGCGCGTCTGCAGGAAAAAATCCGGCGCCGGCAATCGGACAATCCTGACTGATTCTGCTTCCTTTTTGTTTGCAAACCATTTGAAAATAATTAACTTATGCTGTCCTTTAATTCTTTAAAGGCCTAGCTCATTTTCCGATCCCAAAAAACCATATTCCGAATGCACTCAGATAAGGAGGATGTATGCGTTACTCGAGCCTGGGCACGATGTTTCTCGCAAAACTGCGCGAGAATCCGTCTAAGACAGCCTATATGTTCAAAAAAGACGGTCAATGGTTGCGTGTCACCTACAAGGAAGCAATCGAACGGGCCACAAATCTGGCCGGTGGAATGGCCGACCTGGGCATAAAAAAGGGCGACAAAGTAGCCATTATCTCCGGAAACCGCGTGGAATGGGCGCTTACGGATTTTGCTGCACAAACGCTGGGGGCTGTTCTTGTGCCGATCTATCCCTCCTTGCTGAAAGAGCAGGTTCAATATATCCTTAATGATTCGGAATCGAAGGTTGTCTTTGCCGAAGACGAAGTACAGATCGAAAAAGTTGATTCGGTACGTTCAAACCTGAAATCCACAAAACATTTTTTTGCTATCGATGAGAGCGTGAGCGACCTCAAAGAGCCCTGGAAGTCTTATGATAATCTTGTAGAGCAGGGCAAAACATATTTGCAAAAACACCCGCAATACGTTGATAAAGAAGCGGAGAAGGTAAAAGAAGATGATTGGGCGACTATTATTTATACTTCCGGAACAACGGGTGAGCCCAAAGGGGCCATCCTTACGCACAAAAACCTGCTTTCCAATATTGAGGCCGGCCTGCAATGCCTGGAAGTAACCCCGGAAGATGTCTTCTTAAGCTTCCTCCCGCTTAGCCACGTTTTTGAGCGCATGGCCGGGCACTTTCTCGCATACTACACCTCAACAACCATCGCCTATGCCGAGAGCATCGATACCGTTGCCGAAAACATGGGAGAAATCCGTCCTACGGTAATGACTTCCGTTCCGAGGCTGTACGAAAAGATGTACGCGCGCGTGCTTGAAAATGTGGAGAAAGGGTCCGCCGTAAAACAAAAGATTTTTCACTGGGCCGTTGGCGTGGGCCAGAAATATGTAAAGCATATATCGGAAGGCACCAAGCCGTCCGGCATGCTGGAGTGGAAACGCGGGCTGGCATACAAGCTTGTGTTTGCTAAACTGGCGGAACGGGTCGGCGGCAGATTGCGCTTTTTCGTAAGCGGCGGCGCGCCGCTTTCCCAGGAGATCGGAGAGTTCTTCGGAGCGGCCGGACTGCTCATTCTGGAAGGTTATGGTCTTACGGAAACGTCACCAGTTATCTCTGTTAACCGTTTGGATAAATTCAAGTTTGGCTCGGTTGGTCCCGTGGTGCCCGGCGTGGAGGTAAACATCGCTGAAGATGGCGAGATACTGACACGCGGTCCGCACGTGATGGTCGGCTATTTCAAAAAAGAAGCGGAAACGCGTGAAGTTATCGATGACGACGGCTGGTTCCATACAGGCGATATCGGGTTTATCGATGACCAGGGTTTCCTTAAAATCACGGACAGGAAAAAGAATATCATTGTTACCGCAGGCGGCAAAAATATCGCGCCGCAGCCGATTGAAAACACGCTGATTACCAGTAAATACATCGACCAGGTTATGATCATTGGTGATCGCCGCAAGTTTTGCAGCGCGGTTATCGTCGCGAGCGAAGATGCGCTTGCCAAATGGGCCGAGGGTAAGGGCCTGAGCTGGAACAGTTTTGAGGAGCTTGTAAAGCTGGACGGTGTTGAAGAGCTGATACAATCCGAAATAGATCGCCTTTCTGCCGGATTGGCCAGCTACGAAACGATCAAAAAATTCTTCCTTGCGCCAAGAGCGTTTACAATCGAAACCGGTGAATTGACACCATCGCTGAAGGTCAAGCGGCGTGTCGTGGAGGATGAATACAAGCAGCAAATTGAAGCGATGTATAAAAACAACAACTAAAATAAAAGGAGCCTTAAAAGGGCTCCTTTTTTAGTTGTACCGTATTGGCTAAATTTGCCGCTTCAAATAAATATGGAGTTTTGTTTTGAAAAAGACATCTTATAAAGATGCCGGTGTGGACATCGCCAAAGGGGAAAGGGCTATCTCCGATGTAAAGGAGATGATCCGTTCCACACATAATGCTTCCGTTTTGGGAAATGTGGGCGGCTTTGGCGGACTGTTTGAGCTGGATACTGCGGAATTGAAAAGGCCGGTGCTGGTTTCATCTACAGATGGCGTTGGAACAAAGCTGCGCGTAGCGGTTCTGGCAAACAGGCATGATACGGTGGGTGAAGACCTGGTCAATCATTGCGTGAATGACATCGCTGTTATGGGTGCCCGACCCCTGTTTTTTCTGGACTACTTTGCTACTGCCTCGCTTGATGAGAAAGTATTCAGCGCCATAATCAGCGGCTTTGCGCGGGGCTGCAGAAACAACGGCTGCGCCCTGATAGGCGGAGAGACAGCGGAGATGCCGGGCATTTACCATAATAAGGATTACGATTTATGCGGTACGATTATTGGCGTGGTTGATAAAGCAAAAATCGTTGATGGTTCGGGCATAAGGGCCGGGGACGTTCTTATCGGTGTGGCTTCCAACGGTCTGCATACAAACGGATACTCCCTGGCGCGCAAAGTTTTGCTGGAAAATTTCAAGATCGACCAGCACGTAAATGAACTGGGCCATTCACTTGCTGATGAGCTGCTGCGTGTTCATGTTTCTTACCTTGATGTGATTGAACGGGCCATGGGCTTGGGCGCAAAAGGTTTTGCCCATATTACCGGCGGCGGCATAGAAGGTAACAGCAAGCGCATACTGCCGGATGGCCTCAGGTTGAGCATAAATTGGAAGTCCTGGGAACGCCCTGCGGTGTTTAATCTTATCCAGCGTAAAGGACAGGTGGACGAAGAAGATATGCGGCGCACGTTTAATCTTGGCGTTGGGCTGGTTATCGCGGCTCCGCAAAAGGATTCCGGGGAAATTCTTTCTGCCGCTGAAAAGCTGGGGCACAAGGCATTTGAGATGGGTTCGGTAGAAAAGGGGAGTTAGCGACACTCTAAAGTGAGCGTCTTGCCCGAATTGTTTTCTTTTGTATATTCAAGAGCTGTACGATCTTACCGATTTTTTGATTAACCGTGGAAAAACTAAATGATAACTGAAGCGCTTATCGTGGCTATCGTCGCCTATTTATTCGGTTCGTTCCCCACAGCCATCATTGCCGGTCGCCTGCTCAAAGGAATTGATATCAGAGAACATGGTAGCGGCAATATGGGCGCTACGAATGTTTTGCGGGTTTTGGGCTGGAAGGCCGGCCTGAGCGTTCTGCTCATTGATATGTTCAAGGGCTTTGTTCCCGTTTACTGGCTGGCTCCGATTTTAACAAACGCACCGCCCGATCAGCTTGTTTATTTCCGCATACTTGCCGCGATCGCCGCAATTGCCGGCCATATCTGGACGGTTTTCGCCAGCTTTAAAGGCGGCAAAGGCGTTGGAACGGCCGCAGGCGTATTTCTGGGTCTGGCCCCTATGGCGCTCTCAATCGCACTATTAACATTTATCGGTATTGTCTGGATTAGCCGCTACGTGTCGCTGGGCTCTCTTCTGGCGGCGCTTGTTTTTATTGGTGTTCTGTTGCTGCAACGGTTTGTTATGGGTGACTTCATTCCCAACGCGCTGCTTATCGTTAGCGGTTTGATTGTTTTATTGATCTGGATTGCCCACCGCGAGAATATAAAACGGCTGGTCAGCGGGACCGAAAACAAAATAAGCTTCTCAGGGAGCAAGGAAGATAAAGCATGAATATAGCATTGATTGGAAGCGGAAGCTGGGGTACGGCGCTGGCTATGGTACTGCATGAAAACGGACACACGGTAAAATGCTGGACACGCGACGAAAGCGTCATTGAAGATGTTCAGAAAAACCGCCGCAACGAAGAGTACCTGCCCGGCGTCGATATCCCCGAAGATCTTTTGTTTTCAACGGACATGTCCCGCGTCGTTCCCGGTGCCGAGTTGATCGTGAGCGCCGTTCCTACCCAGGTTACACGCAAAGTCATTCCGCAGGTGACGGAATTTCAGGACAAATCCGGCGCCGTTTGGGTTACTGTTTCAAAAGGCATCGAAAATAAGACCCATATGCGCGTGTCGCAGATCATCGAGCAAGAGGGCAAAATCGATCCCGAGCTGATCGTGGCACTGTCCGGACCCAGCCACGCCGAAGAGGTTAGCCGTAAAATACCCACGGTCGTTGTCTCAGCTTCCAGGAGCCTCAAGTCGGCAGGCGTGGTGCAGCAAGCTTTCATGAACAGCTATTTCCGTGTTTATGCTAACACCGACGTTATTGGTGTGGAGCTTGGCGGCGCGCTAAAAAACATTATCGCGCTGGCTGCCGGCATATGCGACGGCGCGGGCTATGGCGACAATACCAAGGCCGCCCTGATCACGCGCGGATTGGTAGAGATCAATCGCCTGGGCGTAGAAATGGGCGCCCACAGCGACACGTTTGCCGGTCTTAGCGGAATGGGTGACCTGATCGTAACCTGTATGAGCCGCCACTCCCGTAACCGCCACGTCGGCGAACAAATCGGAAAAGGACGCACGCTGCAGGATATTCTCGATGAAATGGTGATGGTGGCGGAAGGCGTAAAAACGACAGAATCCGCCTGGGAGCTTGCCCGCGAGCATGGCGTTGAGATGCCCATTACAGAACAAATATATCTCACCCTTTTTAAAGATAAATCCCCGCACGACGCACTTACGGACCTTATGACCCGCGCATCCAAAATCGAAGACTGGGGCTAGGTTTCAAGGAGGAAAAATGGAAAAGATTGTAACGCTTACAAGACATATTATTGAAGAACAACGCAAGCATCCGCACGCTACCGGCGAATTTACCAACCTGATGAACGATATTGCCTTTGCCGCAAAGCTGATATCTTACCATACAAATAAAGCCGGTCTTTTAGGGATTTTGGGCGAAGCAGGCAAGACCAATGTGCAGGGCGAAAGGGTAAAGAAGCTCGATGTGTTTGCGCACGAAACGATGTTTAAGGCCCTGGATCACGGCGGACATCTCTGTGTTATGGCCTCCGAAGAAGAAAAAGAGCCTATGGAAATCCCGGAAAAATTTCCGCTTGGCAAGTATGTCTGTTTGTTCGATCCGCTGGACGGATCCAGTAATATCGACGCCAATGTCAGTGTGGGCACCATATTTGCCATCTACCGCCGCATTACACCGGATGGCCGTCCGGGTACCCTGGAAGATCTTTTGCAGCCGGGCACTAAACAGATATGCGCCGGCTACGTGGTGTACGGGTCCAGCACTATGATGGTTTATACTACCGGCAACGGTGTTCACGGCTTTACGCTCGACCCCAGCTATGGCGAATTTGTCTTGTCCCATCCCAATATGAAAATACCGGCCAAAGGCAAAATATATAGTGTTAATGAGAGTAACTACGATTATTGGGACAGTACGATCAAAAAATATGTGCATTATGTAAAGCAGATCGATGCGGGGACGGGGAGGCCGTTAAATTCGCGCTATATCGGGTCGATGGTTTCAGATTTTCACCGCAACCTGTTATACGGCGGCATTTTCCTTTATCCGGCCAGCAAGTTGGCGCCGCAGGGCAAGCTGCGCATCACATATGAAGCCAATCCCATGGCGTTTATTGTGGAGCAGGCCGGCGGCAAAGCCAGCGACGGGACCAAACGCATCATGGAGATTAAACCGACGGAACTGCACCAACGCACGCCATTATATATCGGGTCGCGCGAAGATGTTGAGCTGGTTGAAAAATTTATTGCTGGCAAAATGCCCTGATTTTTGGCCGCGAATTTGCCCGCGGCCTTTGTACCAATCCCTGCGATAAATCTTTCCCTATTGCTTGCACCATTTTGAGCTTAATCCTAAATTACCCGCTTGTTATTCATATAATAAAAACAGGTTTGATTCTATAATGGCTGATGTTGTAAAAGTACGTGATGTCGGAAAATATGTCGATCAGGATGTAACCCTGAGAGGCTGGCTCTACAACAAAAGATCCAGCGGCAAATTGCGGTTTCTATTGCTAAGGGATGGCACGGAAACGATACAGTGCGTTGTATTTAAAGGCAGCGTTACGGAAAAAGTTTTCGATGACGCCACCGCCTTAACGCAGGAAAGTTCCTTTGAGGTAACGGGTACGGTAAGCAGGGATGAACGTTCCCCGCTTGGTTTTGAAATCCAGGTGAAGGAGCTCACGATTCATCAGGTGGCGGATGAGTACCCGATAGCACTTAAAGAGCATGGCACGGATTTTTTGATGGACAACCGTCATTTGTGGATAAGGTCATCACGGCAGCACGCCATTTTGCGCGTACGCCATGAAATCATCCGGGCCGCACGCACCTTTTTTGATGAACGCGGATTTACCCTGGTTGATACGCCCATCTTTACACCAAATGCCGCTGAAGGCACCACCACACTTTTTGAAACCGACTACTTTGACCGAAAAGCCTACCTGGCTCAATCGGGACAGCTGTACGGCGAGGCAGCCTGTATGGCCTTTGGTGATATTTACTGCTTCGGGCCAACGTTCCGCGCCGAGAAGTCCAAAACACGCCGGCATCTGACTGAGTTTTGGATGATTGAGCCGGAAATGGCTTATTGCGATCTCGAAAAAAACATGGAAGTGGCCGAACAGTTTATTGCCTACATCGTGCAACAAGTGCTGCAAAACAGGCGCAGCGACCTGGAGAAGCTGGAGCGCGATATCTCCAAGCTGGAAAAAATCCAGGCACCATTTCCGCGCCTGCATTATAAAGAGGCGGTGGAAATTCTTAAAAAGCAGAATCCGGACTTCAAATTTGGTGATGATTTTGGCGGTACCGATGAGACGATCATTTCGGAACAGTATGATCGTCCTGTGATTGTGCATCGCTATCCTGCCGCCGTAAAAGCATTTTACATGAAGCGTGATCCGGAGGACGCTCAATTTGCCCTGGCCATGGATATGCTGGCTCCCGAAGGCTACGGAGAGATTATCGGCGGTTCGCAGCGCGAGGATGACTATGATACGCTCCTGGGCCGCATCCGAGAGCACAATCTGCCTGAAGATGCCTTTTCCTGGTATCTCGATTTGCGTAAGTACGGTTCCGTACCGCATTCCGGCTTTGGGCTGGGCATTGAACGCACGGTCGCCTGGATCTGCGGCGTTCCACACATCCGCGAGACAATTCCGTTTCCGCGAACCATGTACAGATTGAATCCTTAAAAGACATTTGCTTTTATGACCAAAACTGTAAAATATCGTATTACCGGACGTGTTCAGGGTGTGGGTTTCCGCTGGTTTACAACAGAGAACGCACGTAAGCTTGGTGTAAAAGGAACGGTTAAAAATTGTGCCGACGGCAGTGTTGAGGTGGTGGCACAAGCGGATCAAAATACGCTGACCGATTTTGAAAAAAAACTTAACAGCGGGCCTTCTTCCGCCCGGGTTGACCGGTTTGACGCCGAGGAACTTGAAGGAAGCAGAACGTACAACAACTTTGAGGTGGTGTACTAGATGTCAAAAAACATAAATCTCGTAAGAGACGCGATCAGAGATGTTCCGGATTTCCCGAAAAAGGGGATAGTTTTTAAAGATATAACACCGATCCTGCAGGACCCGGAGCTGCTCAGGATTTCCGTGGATATCCTGTATGATGCATGCAAAGATAAAGATATCGACTATGTCTGCGGCATTGAATCGCGCGGATTTATATTTGGCGCGGCTTTGGCTCTGCGCCTCAACGCGGGATTTGTGCCTGTACGCAAGCCGGGCAAACTACCCGCGGACACTTTCACCCGCGAGTACGAGCTGGAATATGGCATAAACGCTCTTGAGGTACACCGCGACGCTTTTCATCCCGGGGCCAATGTCTTGATTATTGACGATCTTCTGGCAACAGGAGGCACGGCTGCCGCCGCCGCGTACCTGGTTGAGCAATGCGGCGCCAAGGTGGAACATATTCTGTTCCTGATAGAACTGAGCTTTCTGAACGGCCAAAAAGCCATAGAAAAATATCCCGTTACCAGTCTTATTAAATATAATTCCTAAGGGCCCCATTAGCTCAGTAGGATAGAGCACAAGATTCCTAATCTTGGTTAGCCCAGGTTCGAGTCCTGGATGGGGCACAGATTTTAACTTACGGAGGAGAAATGTTAAAACCGCAAAAGAAATTCAACAAAAAAGAGCTAAAACACGATCCGCTGCTGGATACGCTGTTAAAAGCACAAACCTACTACGAGCAAAATACTAATATTATTTATGGCGCCCTGGCCGGGATCGTGGCGATTGTTCTGATCGTTCTGCTTGTGAATTACATCCAGAATGTAAATGCCGAAGAGGCAACGGCAATACTGGGCAAGGCGCAGGTTGAATATGACCAGATGAACTATGACAAGGCGCGTGATTTTCTGGATCGCCTTATCGAAGAGTATTCCGGCACAGAGGCAGGTGAACAGGGGCTTTTTCTGCTGGCCAACCTGAACTACCAGGATGAACAATATGCGCAGGCGAAGACGCTTTTTGAAGAGTTTACCGACAGCTACAGCGGAAGCAATATTCTCCTGGCTTCGGGTTATGCCGGTCTGGCCGCCTGCTACGAGCAGGAAAAGGATTTTAAAACGGCCGCAGATTATTATGACAGAGCTCAGTCCCGCGCCGGGGAATTTGAAAAAGCCGGCGACTACCTTTATTTGCAGGCATTGTGCCTGTTAAATGCCGGTGAGCAGGAGGATGCAGGAGAAGTGCTGGATGAGCTGGTGGAGCGCTTTCCGGAACATCGTCACAGCTATGATGCAAAAACACAGCTCGTTTTGCTGAGTAAAAACCGTTAATGCAAATACTTGAACAAGAAAGCCGGTACTTTTTGCCGGTATATGAGCGCTTTCCCGCCAACATCGTTGATGGCGAAGGTTGCTTTCTTTTCGACGACAGCGGCAAAGCTTATCTGGACATGCTTGCCGGTATTGCCGTAAACGCCCTCGGCTACAGGCATCCCGCGGTTTTGTCTGCCCTGCAGGAACATCTCAGGCGTCCTCTGCATCTCAGCAACTATTTTGTTCAGGAAATTCAGATTAAGCTGGCCCAAAAGCTTCTTGAACTTACGCCGTATGATAAAGTCTTTTTCTCCAACAGCGGCACAGAGGCCATGGAGGGTTTGCTAAAACTGGCCAAAAAATGGGGCAACGAAAACGGACGCCAGGAAATCATTGTTTTTGAAAACAGTTTTCATGGAAGGACCCTGGGAGCCGTCAGCCTGACCGGACAAGCCGTTTATCAAAAATCCATTGGTCCGCTGATACCAAACATTAAAATTTTGGCCGCGGATGACACGGACGCTTTCTTAAGGGTTGCCGGTAAGAATACCTGCGCCGTATTCTTTGAGGGTATCGCGGGGCAGGGCGGCATACGGCCGCTGCCGCAGAAAATGCTGCAAGCGATCAAACAAGCCAAAGATGAGCACGGCTTTCTTGTTATTTGCGACGAAATTCAGACCGGTATTGCCCGGACAGGGCGTATGTTCTATTACGAGTATTTTGACTTTGTTCCCGATGCCATTGCCGTGGCCAAAGCGGTCGGTGGCGGTTTGCCATTGGGCGGATTCCTGGTGAACAATGCTCTGGCCGGCGTTTTTAAAAAAGGCGATCACGGCACTACTTATGGCGGCAATCCGCTGGCCTGCACAGCAGGACTGGCCGTACTGGAAACGGTAACGGCACCGGGCTTTATCGAAGCGGTTTCAGCAAAAGGCGACTACCTGGCCGGCAGGCTGCGTTCCTGGCAGCAAAAATATCCCGGCAAAGTGAAAAGCATCCGTGGTGCAGGGCTTATGCTGGGTGCAGAAGTTGAAGGTGATAATAGACTGCTGATGAGCAAATGCTTCGAAAACGGCCTGATATTGAATCTCTCCGGTGGAACAAGTACGTTGAGGTTTGTGCCGCCTTTAATTATTACGGAAGACGAAATCGACAAGGGCGTTGATATTCTGGAAAAAACCTGCTCCGAAATTTTTAAGTAACGGGAAAAACCGTGATTACGGATATTTCTTTTTACACTACACTTATTGCTGATTTTGCAACGATATTGTGTGCGTTCTTTGTTTACTCAAACTCCTTGAAGCTGGAAAAAAATATCCTGCACGGCTCCAAGGACGGTAAGCTGATAACCCGTCTCAGCCGACTTTTCCAGGTTACCTTCTATAGCGCCGCCGGGCTTACTTTGTTATCGTTGATTGCAAAAATATTATACAGCATTTCACTGTTTAACGGTATCTCAGGCATTTCGCAGATTCTTCAGGGAAATTTATCATCCTTTGTATTGCATCTGGTTTCTTTAACATTATCGCTGGTTATGATCTTTGTGGCCTGGTTTGGTTTTCTATATTACCGTTACAAAATCGAATACAGGCATTATTTCATCAGAAGGGTCGTTCTGCTTCTCAGTCTGATTGTTTTGGTTGATATCGCGCTAATGATCCCGGATTACTATTCAAAACTATCTTTGTTTGTCATTCCGCAGATAGGGCAGGTTATACCGCAGGCTTTCGGCGAGAATGTAACGTTGATGCCGGGCGGCGTTACAATTGCGTACATATTGTTTACGATCGTATTTATAGTTGTGCACATGTTTGTTCTGAAAAAATCCGCCACGGGGTTTTTAAATATTTATGTGCTTATTGCGATTGCATATTTCGTTTTATCACAGTTATTTATCGTCCACGGTATGGCCAATTATTACGCGTCACTTACTTCAACCGATGCCTTATTGCTTTTTAATAAACGCTACTGGTTTGTTGGCTATCTATGGATTTATTTAAGTGCTATTTTTATAATGAGTCTGATATGCTCGCAGATTATTAGCAGAACATCAATACATTTTATCGGGAAGCAATTCAGCATCAGCTATGCGATGATTCTTATGCGATTTAACTTCAGCTCGGGAGTGATTTTATGGCTTCTGGCCATCAGCCCGATTCTATTAAAATACTATTTCAGCATAGCGGCAACCCTATAGGCGACCTAAAGTATAGCTTTAAGATTTGCTTGTAAAATATTAAGTAAAGATTTAAAATAATCTAAAGTGGAGCTGTAGATGATTTCTCAAAAGCTGATATTAAGATTAAAAAATGCCTATAATGTTACAGTTCTTACGGGCGCAGGCATATCAGCTGAGAGCGGCGTACCGACATTCCGCGGCAAGGATGGCTTGTGGAACAATTACCAGGTTCAACAATTAGCCACTGTTGAAAAATTTGAACAGGAACCTGAGCTTTTTTGGGAATTTTACAGTTGGCGGCGTGATCTTCTGTCCAGGGTTAAGCCGAATCTTGGACATTACGCGCTGGTGGATATGGAAAATTATTTCGAAGAATTTTACCTAATTACGCAAAACGTGGATAATTTGCATCGTGAAGCTGGAAGTGAGCATCTTGTTGAACTGCATGGCAACATAGTGCGTAACAAATGCAGTCAATGTGTCGATGTTACAGCGGGAACGGCGGTACCAAAAGGTACGGTTCCGCAGTGTGCAAAATGTGGCGGTAACTTAAGGCCGGATGTAGTCCTTTTTGGCGAAGCGCTGGAAGAAAGCGTTTTACGCAAAGCGCAGGAGACCTCAGCCACATGCGAAGTCTTTTTCTCTGTCGGCACATCTTCACTGGTAGAGCCGGCGGCTTCTTTACCCTATATTGCCAAGGGTAATGGGGCCTATGTTGTGGAAATAAATACCGAGCCGACGGCCTTAACCGACCATGTGGATGAGTTTATTCAAATGCCGGCTTCAAAAGTATTAACGGGATTAGTTGTTTACCTGGATAGAATCAGATAAAATGAGATATATAATTACACTTTTAACGGGGCTTCTGCTTTTTAGTGGCTGCGCCTACTTTAACACTTTTTTTAATGCGGAAAAGCAATACCGTGAAGGGCTGGAGAAGAAGCAAAACAATCCCGCAGAGAAGAAAATCACCCCCGAAATAAAACGGCATTTTCAGTCGGCCATTGCCAAATCCTGGAAAGTAATCGATTCTTACGGGGATAGCAGCCGTTGGGCGGACGATGCGCTTTTTATGATCGGCCGCGGCCATTTCCAGCTGGAAGAATACGACAAAGCGCAAAATATATTTGAACAATTTCTGCAAAAATATCTGCAGTCGCCATTTATACCGGAAGTCCGTTTATGGCTGGGAAAAACCTATGTAAAGCTGGAGCAAGACGAAAAAGCGTTGCAGCAATTGCAGGAAATTCTCGATGATACGGGTGATGAAAAGATAAGGGCTGACGCACACCTTAATCTTGGCAATCTCTATTATTTACGCGGCTCGTACGATTTGGCCATAGAGAACCTGGAACAGGCGGCTGAGCTCGACGGAAGTGGAGAAATTGCCGGTAATGCGTTGTACAGGCTGGCTGAGGCCTACACGGAACTTGAGCAATACCAGAACGCTGTGGACAGCTATGAACGAGTGCTGAGGCGCGATCTTCCCGTTTTAAAGCAATACGACGCCATTATCCGCATGGTGGATGCGCTGGTTAAGCTGGAGCAATTTGAAGAGGCAGAAAATACGCTGCGTAATATCCTGCGCGATCAGCGTTTTAAAGAATATTACTCCAATATTGCCGTAAAGCTGGCCAACCTGTATGAGTTTCAGGATGATTATGAATACGCCATTGATAACTATTTTGATGTAATAGAAAAATATCCCCGCAGTGAGGGCGCGGCCCTTGCCAATTTCTATATCGCGCAAATATATGAATTTGAATACGGCTGGATGGATTCGGCAAAGGTGCGCTACGATAATGTTGCCAAGCAAAACGCCAAAGTTGAAGCCGCCAGAGACGCCAACAATCGTTCCAAAATTCTGGCTGAATATCTGAAAATCCGGGACCAGATCCGCAAAGATAAAAGCGATATTTTTAAATTGGAGCAGGGTGATTCCACGCTTATAGATAGTATGGTAACCGGGCTAGATACGGTGAACGTAAATGTTTCCGAGCAAGAACAAACAGCTTTTGGCGATACTGCCTCTGCGGCCACAGCAGACTCGCTTGCTTTTGCGAACCAGGACACTTTGCCGGAAAGCCAGACCACCACGAAGATAAAGGAAAAGAAAGTCGCCGTTTCGCGCAGCCCCGAGCAGGTAAAAGAGAGCCTGCAGAGAAACACGTATCGCCTGGCGGAATATTTTCTGCTTAACTATCAGCACTATGACAGCGCCACGGTCCGCTACAATGAGTTTATCAGCAATTTTCAGGACAGTGTGCTTACACCAAAAGCGTACTATGCGCTATATTTTATATATAATTCCGTTAAAAACGATAGTGTCACCGCGGATTCTTTAAAAGACTCTATTCTGCGTCAATATCCGGACACACGCTACGGACAAAAGCTGGCTGGCCAGCTGCAGCAGGGCGAAGAATCCAATGATGCCCCCGTCTACAATAAATACAGGCGTGCGGAAGAACAGATCGAAGCAGAACAGTATGAAAAGGCGATTGCAATGTTCCGAGAGGTTGCCGAGCAGGACTCCGGAACTGTGTGGGCCGAAAAGGCACGATTTGCTATCGCCTACGTATATGAGCATTATTTGCAGGACATCAAAAGCGCTGTGGATTCTTACGCGTTGCTGGTAAAAGAATACCCTAAAAGCGAGGGTGCACGTATCGCATTAAAAAAAATCGCTGAACCCAAGGCCGAAGAGCCGGCCGCCGAACCCGCACCAGAAAATCAGCAGGAAAATAAAAAAGAATTCCTGGAGCCTGAGCTGAAAGCGGAGGAGAATAAAGCTGAAAACCCGGAAGAACAAGAAGAAGAATAGTATTATTCTGCTGGCATGTGTGCTGGTGATGCTTACGCAATGCATGGCCGGACGCCCGGTACGCAATATCAATAGCGGTTTTGATAGAAGAAACCTGGGAAGCACGGCCACAATTTTGCGTGGTGAATGTTCCTATTACGGAGCCAAATTCCACGGAAAAAAGACGGCCAGCGGCGAAGTTTTTGACATGCATGCTCTTACGGCTGCCCATAAGGAGTTACCTTTCGGAACAGTCTTGAAAGTAACAAATCTTGAAAACGACAAATCGGTTGTTGTGCGGATTAATGACCGTGGTCCTTTTGTTAGAGGACGTATTCTGGATGTATCCTATGCTGCGGCAGAAAAGCTGGATATGATCCGGAGCGGTACCGCGCAAATAACGGCGGAGATAATTGAATAAACAGACTTTTTTCTCAGGAGGAATTAAGATGGCTGAATATGTTGAATTAAGTGACAGCAACTTCGAACAGGAAGTTCTGAAATCCGATATACCGGTGCTGGTTGACTTTTGGGCAGAATGGTGTGCTCCATGCCGCATGATCGCGCCAATCGTGGAAGAGCTGGCCAATGAATACAAAGGTCAGATCAAGGTGGGTAAGCTGAATGTTGATATGAATCCGCAATCCAGTATGAGTTATGGCATCCGCTCAATACCGACACTGCTGTTTTTTAAAAACGGCGATGCGGTTGAACAAATTAGCGGCGCCGTACCACGTGCTGAAATAGAGAAAAAAATAAAAGCCGTAGTCTGAAAAAAGAAAGATTTTAGTCAAAGGCATGTCTGGCAAGGGCATGCCTTTTTTATATTATGAAAAAGAAAAAGCCGCTGTTTTCGTCCGTCACCTTTATAAAAAGTATTACCGATCATAAACAAAAGCCCCTACCGGCGATGACAGAATTTGCTTTTGTGGGGCGTTCCAATGTTGGTAAGTCGTCTTTGCTGAATGCCGTTTTTGGCAGGAAGAATATGGCCAAAATTTCATCCAGCCCCGGCAAAACCAGGGTGATCAATTTCTATTCCGTAAGCGAAAAGTTCTACTGCGTGGACTTGCCGGGTTATGGATTTGCCCGGCTTTCGCAACAAGAGCAGGTTAAATGGCAGCAGATGATAGAAGGCTATCTGCTTGACAACAAAGAGCTGAAATGCATTTACGTTCTTGTAGATTCGCGCCATGAGCGAATGGCCCTGGATATGCAAATGCTGGAATGGCTTGCATTAAAAGCTTTGCCGTTTAAAATCGTTCTCAGCAAAACCGATAAAATAACGTCGGGGTTGTTACAAAAGCGGCTTAACGAATGGAGCCGCGACCTGCAAAATGTACCGTTGATCCCTTTTTCTATCCGCAAGCCGGAATTTATCGTTGCGCTGCAAAAAGATATGATAGATCAGCTTCAGCTATGACGGCTGCAACAGATTGAAATTTTTGAATTTAGTAAAATAAAACTTTCCTTGACTTCGTGACCTAAAATGATAAATTTCAACACATCAACTATAAGTATATCTTGATCACATAGATTCAATTATTCCGCCATTGGCGGATCCTGCGATCAAAGCCATCAAGGAGGAGATTTGGCTCAGTCTTCCCGAAGTGATTTCATAGACAGCTCTGTCGATACGTCATCATCATCTTTTAAAACGCTCAATAAAAAATGGACGGCTCTTTGCGAGGAAATCCGCAAACAACGTCTCCTGATAAGACAGGGCGGCGGAAAAGCAAATATTGAGCGCCAGCATAAAAAGAATCGTTTAACCGCTCGGGAACGCATTGATCTGCTGATAGATGAAGGCAGTGTTTTCAGCGAGCTTTCCACGTTCGCGGCCTGGGGAATGTATGAAGAGTGGGGCGGTGCGCCATCCGCCGGAACGGTTGCCGGCATCGGGTATGTGCATGACCGGCTGTGTATGATTATTGCCAACGACGCTACCGTAAAGGCCGGCTCTTTTTTTCCGATGACGGCCAAAAAAGTTATCCGCGCACAAACAATTGCTTATCAGAACCATATCCCGACGCTTTACCTGGTTGACTCCGCGGGGATATTCCTGCCGCTTCAGGAAGACGTCTTCCCCGATCAGGATGATTTTGGGCGGGTGTTTTATCTGAATGCCCGTATGTCCGCCAAAGGCATCCCGCAGATCACCGCTATTATGGGGATGTGCGTGGCCGGCGGCGCTTACCTTCCGGTGATGACCGATAAAATACTCATGACGGAAGGAAGCGGTCTTTTTTTGGCGGGTCCGGCGCTGGTTAAAGCGGCCATCGGCCAGGTGATAAGCGCCGAGGATCTTGGTGGTGCCACCATGCACTCCGAGATAAGCGGAACAATTGATTTTAAGGAAAAAGACGATCCGGCGACGATAAAAAGAATGAGGAAACTGGTGCGGCAGATGGGCGACAGGGAGGATGCCGGCGTCCGGCGCATAGAATCCCGGGAGCCTCGCTATGTAAGCAGCGAATTGTGCGGCATAGTACCGGTTGATGCACATAAAGAATACGATTGCTATGATGTACTGGCCCGCATTGTGGATGATGCTGAATTTGTGGAATACAAGGCGGGCTATGGCAAAACGCTGCTTTGCGGCTATGCCCACATCGGCGGTTATCCCGTGGGCATTATTGCCAATCAGAAGAAGCATATTATGAAAAAAGGAAGCCCGCCGCAGTTTGGCGGTGTGATCTATACGGAGAGCGCCAAGAAGGCCGCACGCTTTATTATGGATTGCAATCAAAACAAGATACCGCTGCTCTTTATCCACGACGTGAACGGCTTTATGGTTGGCCGCGATGCCGAACAAAGCGGTATCATCAAGGCCGGGGCCAAGATGGTAAATGCAGTCTCCAATTCGGTGGTACCAAAAATTTCGCTTATTATCGGCGGCAGTTTTGGTGCCGGTAACTACGCCATGTGCGGCAAAGCTTATTCGCCTAACTTTATTTTTGCCTGGCCATCCGCTAAATACGCCGTTATGGGTGGCGCGCAGGCGGCCAACACGCTGCTGGGACTTAAACTCAAACAACTGGAAAAAGAAGGGCAGCATCTTAGCGACAAAGAGAAAAAAGAGCTGTTCGATTCTATAAAAAGCCGCTATGAAAGCGAAACAGATAGCCGCTATGCCGCCGCGCGGTTATGGGTCGATGAAATAATCTTGCCTGAGGAAACGCGGGACAGGTTGATCGTTGCGCTGGACGCGGTATCCCGCAATCCCGAAATTAAGAGAAAAATTTTTAGCCCGGGTGTTCTGCAAACATGAAAAAGCCTGAATTTAGCAGTCTGATCGTTGAACTGAAAGAGGCGCATTGTGACGTAGTTTTGAATCGCCCTGAAAAGCGAAATGCCCTAAATGCTACTTTGATCGACGAACTGCATAAGTGTTTCGACTGGCTGGCGACAGTACCTGAATTAAAAGTAGTGGCTCTGCGCGGTGCGGGCCCGGCGTTTTGTAGCGGCGCGGATCTGGAGTATATGAAGGGTTTGCGTGACAACAGCTACAATGAAAACCTGCGTGATTCAAAAAACCTGGCCGATCTCTATTTGAAAATATTGAAATTCCCGCGACCGGTTATTGCCGTTGTGCAAGGTCCCGCTGTGGCGGGCGGTTGCGGTTTAGCGGCCGTGTGTGATTTTATCTTGGCCGGCAGCGAAGCAAAGTTTGGCTATCCGGAGGTTAAGATCGGGTTTGTGGCCGCTATGGTTTCATCGTTTCTTGTGCGCCAGATAGGGGAACGCAAAGCACGCGACCTGCTGATCAGCGGGCGTTTGCTCGATGCGGAAGAGGCGCTGCAGGCCGGTCTGATAAACAAAGTTTGCAGGCAGGAAGATATAGAAGAAGAAGCCGCAGCCTTGTCTCAAAAATTGCAGAAGAACTCGCCGTTTGCCATAAGCAAAACCAAGGAGATACTTAACGATTTTCGTTATGCGGGTATCGGTGGAGATATGGAGAAGCTGGCAAAACTAAACGCGGAATATCGTCAAAGCGACGATTTCCTGGAAGGTGTTAGCGCATTTTTAGAAAAGAGAAAACCCAAATGGAACGTTTAACCAAAAGGGAGGTTGCCCCATGTTAGTTTTGACACGGAGGTTGGGAGAAGCCATCACCATCGGCGACGATGTTAAAATAATTGTTGTTGAGATCGATGGGAACCAGGTTAAGCTGGGTATCGAGGCGCCGCGTGCGATCGAGATATACCGCGAAGAGCTTTATGAAAAGATAAAAGGTGTCTCCTTTGACGAGCAGAAGGAAAAAAAGGCCCATCGTTAGCGGGGTTTTGTGGAATACTGGTTCCTGTTATCTCTGGCGACGGGTCTTTTCTTTGGCCTTCAGACAACATTAATTAAAATACTTTCAGCCAGGTATAATCAATACCTGTTGCTAGCCTTCCTGTTTGGTATTGCTGCCATACTGCTGTTTCCGCCGGCGCTATCCGGGTATGAAATAACGGATACGGCAAATTTTATCAAGGCAACTTCCATATCTTTCCTGATCAATATTGTCGCTTTTTCTTTTTTGGTCTATGTACTAAAAACAGCTCCCATATCGCGCGTGGCACCGTTTTTTAATCTTACGCCCCTTTTCATTACAATCAGCGGCTGGCTTGTTTTAGGTGAAACGCTGAGCGAAAAAGAAATTCTGGGTATTTTTGTTATCGTTGTAGGATGTCTGTTTTTGCAGGGGCGAAATTTGTTTAGCAAAAAACCACAGGGCAGTGGGGCGGCAGCGGAAAGAAGAGGCGTTTTATTGGCGCTTTTTGTAGCCGCTATCTGGAGCATCTCTGCAACTTACGAAAAAGTTGCTATCCGGGCGTCCAATCCTCTTACATACGCTGTATGGATTCACTTTCTGCTGGGTGTTGCATTTATTTTGATAAGCGTGTTTAAAAGCAATGTAAGAATACTGGAACGTCTTTCATGGACCCAAATTTCGCTTCTCTCCCTGCTTGGTATCTTCACGGCCCTGATGGCCTATTCGCAGTTTAACGCGATTATGTTAACGACTGTCGCACCGGTAATTGCCTTGAAACGCGCCGGTGTTGTCATAAGCGCCCTGGCGGGTTTTATATGGTTTAAAGAGGGCAGTATTCTGCTTACATCCGCCGGCGTATTGTTAATAATTTATGGCGCCTGGATATTAACCTGACGACAGCTTTCTAAGATTCTCACTTAATGGTAAAGTAGTCATTAAATTAGATGATGATGATTTTAGCGAATTCTAGCCGAAAAAAAGAAAGGGCGGTCATTGCCGCCCTTTTTAATAAACAAAACGTTCCAATATAAATTATAGGTATTTATCATCCTTATCATCGAAGTAGCGATCGACAAAACGTTCGCTTTTATTCTTTAGATCGGTAATCATTTTGTTTTTGAATTTTTTGTGCAATCCGTTTATAAATTCAAAAGCCTTATCCGGATCGTCGGGCAAATGATTGCCGTGCTTCGCCAGGTATATTTTTACAAATTCTGCGGCTAATGCATCTTTGTCCATCTTTATTCTCCTTTATGTTTCTACAGAAGTTATCAAAAAGAAAAACGGCAATCCAATCTAAACGGTTTCCACAATTTCCAACACGCTTATAGAAATCTTGAAACAGTTCCTTTAAATCATGGAAGAAGGGCATTTGCCACTGTAATAAGTTTACATAATGTATATTATACAACAAAATCTTAACCTTCTTTGCACTCCCGTACACCCAAAAAGCACAAACCTAACGCCGTTTGCAGGTTAAACAACCTACCGAAACCTACTTTCATATTACGTTTACAATACCACGAAATTCTTGTGCTCGCGGATCACCGCCGAAAGCGTCGCCTCCATGTGATCCTGAGAATCAAAACCACGCTGGTAATCCTTCCAGCGCTTCGACTTCGGTTCCTTGATCTGGATCACCGGAGAACCGTCATCTATCTGAGGACGCAAAATGCTGAATCCAGCGGATAGCAACCGCGACTCAAATTCCTGCTTGCTCAAAAATCTCTTAGCCATAAATACTCTCCTTATATGCTTTTTCGTTATCGATATGTTGCGCAATCTGAAACCTGTAAACATCAACTAAGCCCCGTAAATATTGGTCGCGCGAAGCTTTCCGCTTAGGTCGCCGGCAAACTGTCAAGCGACACTTTACATCTTGTTTTTTCCGCGCCTTCTCAAAAAACACCCTGTAATGTTTCATGCTCATATATCCATCTTGTTAAAATCAACCTTCATCTTGGGGATGTAATCCCCTTTGCGCTTGCGCTCGTCCAGGTACAGCTCATAAGTAAAATGGCGCCGCAACTCCATCAGCTCGCCGTAGCTGGCCTGCCACTTGCCCTTGATCTTATACCAGATCAAATCCTTATAAGCATTAAACTGCAACCGCATCATCGTATGCTCCGCGTTCATATACTCACGGTTATTCAAAACCGTCTGATGCTTATACCCGGTCAGCTTACAAAAATAATTCAGGTCCACCATCTGCTCATTCTTAAACACATCGCGACGCAGCTGGTGCATGTGTCCGCTCACCTTATCCATATCGCGCTGCAGCTGCTTCAGCTTCTCGCCAAAATCATTAAGGTGCGAATGTACCAACGCCTCCATCCGGGCCATCAGCGGAACGTGCTGCCTATGCGCCAGGCGCAGCATCTTCTGAAAGCGCTCAACCTCAAAATCCAGCCAGCAGGCAGCACCCAAACCCTCCTTATTAATGCGGATCTGTATATCCGGATTATACCAGCCGTCCGGCACCAAAATGCCCAGGGATATAAACTCCCGCACAGCATCCTCACTGATGCCCAGCTCCTCCTCCAAATCCGGCAGATAATAATGGCGCTTAGTTCCCATACGTGCCTCCAAAACCGCCGCCTAATTCGGCAGCGCCTCCACGCGCAAACCAACATCCGATTGCGAAACATCCAGACGCTCCGCCATCCGCGCCCTCAACGATCTGCCCTCACGCGGGCGAAGCTCGTACACATTCGCGTACATCTTTTTCTTGCTATTCCCCGCCACCCAGTAGCGACGAACGCGGCACTCCACAAAACCGCCAAAGCGACCGTAAACACTCATCGCCACCTTGTAGCTGTAAACCGAAACCACAATCCCGCGCTCCAGCAAAGCGATCACCGCCTTCTCAAACGGCAAGCCCTTGTTCAACCTGGCGTTTCTCAGTTTGTCCGACATGTCATCATGAGCAAACATCTCTATCCTCCTGGTAAATAGCGAACGCCAGCTCCGCGTAATTCATCAAATCCTTAAAGCTATCCTTTAAAGATTCATTCTTTGGCGTGCGCCCGTTCAGATTGTTAATCCGGTCAATCTTCATCAGCATCATAAACAGCGCGTAACCCAACGGCGTGGCGGCATCCACCTCCAGCGCACGAGCCGCTGCGGATACCCGCTTAAAATTGCTCAGCACATCCAGCGTCGCGTAATCGTCGCTCTTGGCAATGTGCAAATCCCGCCGCTCACGAGTTACGCGATCAATTATCATATCATAACGTGTGCGGTTCATGTTTTGCCTCCTTTGCAATCGTTTCCAGCCTTAGCAGCTCATAACTGTTAAGCAGATTGCTGTAAGGCTGTTTTAATTCGTGCATCTGGTGCGTAATGGCGTGCAAAACCACCCGTTGCAGCTTCAAATTTTCCGGCTGCTTATGCGCCATCAATATCAGCTCGCTTATCGTCTCGCAGTGCTGCCAAAACCGCGCCCTGTTCTTGTAGGCATCCATCAGTTAGCCGTATCCCTTCCCGCGGTCTCCAAACCCTGTACGCTGTCCGCGTTCAGCCGGAACTCCCCGCGCTCCGTCATGATGTAAACATAACGGTTGCCCGGACCGTAAAAGCGCAAAGCAAAAATGCGCAAACGCTCATCGCGCACCATTAAGTATAAACCGTCAACCCTGTACATGGCTTCGCTTGCTCTGGGCTGCCTCGACAAAAATATCCTCACCATCGGGCGACTCCATGCAATCCCCGTAAAACTCGCTAACCTCGCGCCGGGCCTCACGTTCGGCCTCGTCAAACATGCGGTCCACATCCTCGCCCATGCTGCCGCCCGTGCTTAAAACGGCGATCAAAATAATCGCCAGCGACGCGCCGATAACCGCGCCGAAAAAAAGCGTCATCCAATCCATCAGCACACCTCTTTCTCTTTCGTGATATCAAAAAAGCGGCCGGCCGGCAGGGCCAGAGGGGTCGCCGTGCCGACGCAGTTGCCGGCCGCGTTATTATTAAAAGTATCCGCCGGAGCTACTTGCCCGGAAGGAGGTATGAAGGTAGGATCTAACTCACTAATCCCCGCCCCGGCGGATGAAGTTGATTGTTCCAGGTAGTTAATCGTTTCCAAAGCAAATTTAATGAAGTCTATCACGCCTGCTCCTCCAGCTCATCGATCTCGGCCATGGCAATGCGCGTCTCGTCCGCCAGGCGGCTCAACACATCGCGCAGCTTGCGCGCCTCGATGCTGGTTATAACACCATCCTTGCGCGCGTCCACCAGCTCCTGCGCAAATACACCGCGCAGCTTGTCCATATTCAACAACTGGTCAAACAAATCCCCGTTGGTTATGATAGGACCATTGGCGCACAGGTGGTAACCGTGATGATGCGCGTACCACTCAATCAATCGTTTATCTTGTGTGAAATTGCTGAAAGGCAGGATGTAATCTTTGGGCATGGCCGCGCCGCTGTTCTCCGGATTCTCGCCCCACTTGTAAACGGTCACCACGCTGCGGCCCAAATGCGCGGCAATCTGCTTGGGGCTCTTGTGTGCCGGATTCGCTCGCAAAATCTCATTTATCACTTCATATTCAAGCAGATTATCATAATCCATTATAATGCCCCTCTTCTTTTATAATTGACATTTCATCATTTAAAAGCGTATCATTATCCTGTAAAGGAGATGGAAAGTCGAAATGCTTGCACGGCTCCAGGCTTTGCAAAACCGCCCCGCCCTGCTTCATGCAGACATCATAAGGGGTGCGGTTGTAATAGCGGCACATGCGGCAACTGCGTGGACGCTCAACCTGGGCTCTGTCAAATAATTCGTTTTGCATCGACCTTTACCTTGTTCATCCATCCAGGGCGGGAGCTTGCAGGAACAGGCGACCCGCCCTTTTTTGTTTTACTTTACGCCTGTAAAGCGTTATTTTTATAGCTGCCGTAGTTACCGTTTTGCCGGATCGCATCCAGGCGAATGTGTAAATCTTTCATCGCATCCTGTATGAAGGCATCTACGAATTCTCTAATGCGCTGAGATGATTGCGGATTTTCAATAGCGTCGTACACACTCTGGCGTGATACCCCGTGCTTTTTTGCGAAAGCCGTGGCTGTCATTTCGCGGTGCGTAAGTGCTATGCGAAACAATTTGCTTGTTGTGATCATTTCGGGACTACCTTTTATTGCCTGACACCTGTAAATATACGCAGAGTATCGCGTATGTCAATAGCTGGTGTGAAGTTTTTCGCACATTAAATGCGAGGTAAGTTGCGTAAATGCTTGATTTTAAAATAGATAGCAGACTAAAAAATTTTATAAAAAAAGAGGGTATCACCCAACAAAAGCTGGCCGATCGTACAGGTAAATCATTAAGGACCGTCCAGTCTTACTGTAATGGCAAAAGTATTCCGGATGCTGATTTTTTAGCGGACATTAAAGATGCTTATAATCTTAATATCAACTGGCTGCTGGCCGGTGATGAACCCATGTACATCAAACCGGCTTACGAACAGCCTGATGATCAGATGAACCAGGTGCAGGAAGAAGGCTTTAAATTGGGAATGTATCTGGCGGGGTATAGCAGCGACGAGATTGACCTGGCCCGTAAAATACTCGAGCTGGTGCGCAAGCGTCCCAATACAGGACGCATCTTTCACTGCGTGGTGGAAGCCAACGCCGCCGAGCGCAACGGCCATTAAAAATACCCTTTCGGGTACGCTTTAGCCCGCCCGTAATAATTTTATCACCCGGCGGGTATAAAATTTATATTTCATTCCATAGCACCCTTTCACCATACGATGAAAAACGGTACAATTAGTTTTTATTTTCCCTTTGCTGGCCGCGCCGCTCTTTCTCTTCATAGTAGCGCTTGCGCACAATGTCCTGGTGGCCGCTAAAACCCTTTTCTTTTTTCAAATACCGAAAAATGGCGCTAAAGGTATAACCCCGTTCATCGTGGGCGCGCACAATTAAATCCATCGTCTCAGCGTCAAACTCTATCTTGGCCCGGCACGATTCATATTGACCGATCTTATCCAGTTCATCCATCGTCTCCTCCTTGTGTTCGCTTTTCACGTACAGCCCCAAAAAGCGAACTAACTAAAATTAACAAAATAATTACCCTGCAGACCGCTGCCCTTTTCCCAGATAAAGCTCTCCGCGCCTTTCAGGTTCTTCACGTAGCCTTTGGAATAATGCCAGGCGTCGGTGCTGCTTAAACTGCGCAGGTAACGGATCACGATGCCGTGCAGCTCTTCCGCGCTGATGTAATGCAGCTGCTTTTTGCGGTGGAAATGGCCCATGTGCCATTCCAAAAAATCCACATGGCTCCACTCCTTCTGCTTCTCACGCAGCATAATCCGCGGCAGGTCGGCGGGCTTCTCGTTATTGCCGTGCGTAAAGCCGATGCCGCATTTTCCCCACCGATAATATTTACGGGTGGTGGGCGCGTTAAAAACACGCACGTTGCGATTGTTGTCAAAGTAACATTCCAGCAGATCGCCCAGCTTAAAAATGTTCTCAAAATCGTGGTTGCTGTGGACGATCATTACGTCTACCGGGGCCAGTTCGCTTAGCCGCAGCACATTCTGTATGGCCAGCCGCCTCCCGGTGATCCACATTTTTTGCCAGCGGCCGTCCAGATCCTGCTGGGTGCCGGCGGTGGTCTCCCCGCGGATATTGTCATAGTGAAAATAGTCGTTGCCGATAATGTACAGGATGCGCTCCACATTGTAGGGTGCCGCCTTGTCCATCAGCTCATCCATGGCGCGGTTGTAACGGCGCGTGGCGATTTTCAGATCATAGCTTTCGCCGGTCTCTTTTTGCCAGGCCAGCTTGCCGAAATGCGGATCGAACAGATCCACCTCCAGCAGCACGCCATTCTTTTTACGGCGTCGTGTTTTCTTTTTTACGGGGGGAGAGATAGCCCGGACCTGGGCCAGTAGTTCATCGCGGAAGGTGTCGCGTAGTTTTTGGCGGCGCTTGAACCATACCTTAACCTGTATGTTCCATTTTTGCTCCGCTTCGCCATCGCCGTTTTTCAGGGTCGTTGTCCAGGTGTTAAAAACATGCCGTTCAACTTCCCATTCATCTAAATCTACCCGGCTAAATTCAAGTGCCTGCTCCAGCGTGGTGATGTTGGCGTTGCCTTTATATTCCCATGTGGCCTTTTCGCTGCCTTCATCCCATGTCTGCTCGGCATCCTTGCGCGGCGGCGTGCGCTCGTAATTTTCGATTTTATTAATGTCATCGCTCATTAGCCCACCAACCTGGTGATACTTTAAAAGGGCATAAAACCCTTTAACGTCTCCATGCTGATCCCCGCCCATCGGCTAAAAAAGTAGATCACCATCAGCCGGAACAGCCACACCATTGTGCGGTCAAAAATTTTACGAATCCGTTCACGCTTGCTTTTGCTTTTTTCGCGTTGCTCCGTAATATACTTGGCCGATTCATACACCATCGGCACCAGGCCGTTGCGGTGCAGCGTGGCGTGGATGTCATCAACCTGTTTTTGCGTGTTGTTCAGCTCGTTCACTTTCTGGATGAACTGGTCCAATACTTTATAATTGGCATCCACCCGCTGGTTAATGGTGTTCAGCTCGGCGGTCACCTTACCCTCCAATTCATCCACACGCTGGTTGATGTCTTTGATGGTAACACGGGGCATGGGTACTTTCCTGCTAATTTGCCGGTATGTATTCCAGTTGCAGCCACACACCCTGCAGTTTGCTTGCCGCGCCCACAAAACGGATGCTCCAGTAAGCGCTGGCCTGGTCTTTCAGATCCGTAACATCTTTTAGCGGCCAGTAGCTGAATCCTTCCGTACTGTCGCTGGCGCTGGATGTGAGCGTTACCGTGCCCAGACTGGTGTAGGTGGATGTGATGTCGCTGTTGGCGCCGGCGGCATTGCCGCTGTGCACGGCATGTTTAACTACCAGTGAGCCGTTGCCGTCATAGCCACCGCGTTCACTGGCCACGCCGTGGCGCGCTGTCTTTAGCCAGGTCGTGCCCGTTACCGTCCCTTTGATGCGTATCATGCCCAGCGTGTTTTTTATGGGCAGGTACACCTCAATGGAATCATCCCCGGCGATCCACATGGTGTCGGAGTTAAAGAAAACGCTGTCCGAACTGGACGCGCTGTAGCCGATGCCTTTTGCCCGGTTGCCCACGTCTGTCGTGGTGATAAAGTAGGGCTCCTGTGCCAGCAAACCGGCAATCAAAAACAAAAGTATGGTTAATGTTTTCATGGTCGCATCCCTTAATGATTGTAACTGTTAATTCGATTAAACCCCCGCTGCTCGTCCGTAACTTCCCCGCTTTCAAAGACAGTTGTTAATGTGCTAACTTCGCCTGCGGTAAGCTCTCGATTGTAATATGCAAACTCAAGAATCCCACCATCATAAGGAGCGCTTAAATCGCTATAAGCGCCCAACGTCAACGGATACAACACGCTGCTTTCTATTGGCCCATCGCTTAAGCCAGATATATCATAATCTGTAGCCACAGCAGAGCCGCCAACATAATAATCAAGTGTATTGGCTGTCCGATTTACCGTGAACACAAAAACATAAGTTTGCCCTGACGTTAAGCCTGATACTGGTGATGCGTAGCTTGCATTTTTGGCGGCGGCATCGCTTGCCTGTAAATACAAAATTACTCTTCCTGACAGATATTGCCTTAGCGCATAGCCGGAATATGCGGTTGAACTCTGTGTTGCATTACGCTTCTGGGAAAATATCCCCATATTATTATTGGCATCGTAATTGTATCTATACTGCACCGCTACTGTGAAGTTACCCGTACCAGGGTCAAAATCACTATCATAACTACTCATCTGCATATATGATGATGTACCGGAAAATTCAAGAGTGTCGCCATCCAATGTCACGTTTGAAACAGAATCAAACGTTTTCCCATTAACGCCCGTCCAGCCTGTAACATTGCCAGTGATCCCGGAGCCTTGTTGCCACCACTCAACATAGCCCGTTGGCATGGTCTGTGTATAGGTCAAGGCAGCCAATATCAAAACAAACAGTATATTTTTCATATTTTTACCCACCTTTATTGAAAGCTAAAAGGATCGGAAGGATCAACATTTAAACTCGGTTTCATCCATAAATATAAATTAAGCGAATACGCATTATCATTACGCACCTTAAATTGATAATAATTATTAGTATTGCTTTCATGCTCTATTACCGGGTCTGTAATCAGATACGAGCCAGGCTCAAATAGCACAGTATTTACAAGCGTGGAATTTGTGTTGTTGATTGACGACGTTAGCTGATATATTTCCACTTTACCAATTAACGAAAAACGCCAGTCGCTATCCCTGTTAACCTTATAGTGTATTTCTATATCTGCCCAATTTCCCCTATATGACGGGGAGTGTTGATAATTAACCTGCACTATGGCTGAATCACCTGCGGCAATGGTTGTAACAAGCGTGTCTTTCCCATAGCTCAAAATCACATTATCCTTAGCCTGCGAAAACTGATTATGGCGTGGCCCTGCTGCCGCAAACGTTCCCAAAAGCGTTGCGTTGTTGTTGACAGTCAACGAACTGTCAATGGTTAAATCATTGTAATAATAGACATCCTGCCACCGGCGTATTTCACCCCAATCAGTTATATTTGCTGCGGCCAACTTAAGCGTATCAATAAAGGCCGCTTCCGTCATATTAGATGTACCGTAAGTCAAGGAACTGCCCACAATATCCAAATCAATAAATATATTATCTGTTGACTTAATTCTTCTCGATGTGGTCGTTACTAAAAACCCTTCCCGTTCGCTTTCGTAGCCATGCAAAAAATATATTCTCAGATTGCTTGCTATAAACTTCGTAAATGTATTAGCGGTGTTCCATCCAAAGGCGCGCTGTGTTTTTCCAACGGTCGTATCCGCGCTTATAAATGTGACATTTTTCAACAGCGCATCTTCCATGCTGTAACAACTAATGGTATAACCACCGGCAGCGCCACCATGATCTATTAATAATACATCTGTCCAAATTTGCTGACCGCCGCCAGCCGAGAGGCTGCCAACCATCGGATACTCGCCCTGATCCCCCATATATTCGAGCGTACTGTTTGCAATGTCCACAACTGCCGCACTGCCACTGCTCGATTCAATTATATGGCTCCCACTTTGAAAGCCATTGTCCATGTGCAGATTGCTATTGCGCACTATAAGGCTGCACTGATTGGTTGCCGTGCCTGCTGTGCCAATACGCCCCATGTACTTAGCCGTCCAGTCGTCGGCGTAAAACTTAGCGCTGTCATCCAGCGTCACAGCCTGGTCATAGCGCGTGTTCCGTATTTCAAGCCGTGCCGTGTTCTCAACTTCGATATCTATTATGCCCGATGTAACACTATAATCATTGTTAGAGTCTACGGGCAGCATCTTGCTGTTTTCCACCTTAACCGTAGCCGTGCCTGTTATCTCCCATGCGTAATTCCCCGAAGTCACAAACGTCCAATCGGCGTTGTTAATTAATATTGTTCCGGCACTGGCCGCAATTTTTTGGCCGTACACTTTTCCGCCATTTATGCGCAACGTACCCCCGCTAATATTCATGCTCGGCTCGGACGTATTAAATACAAAGTCCACATTTTCGAGATCAACTTCTCCCGCGCTCATCGTCAGCGTATACGTGCCACTCTTATATATCTTGCTATTCTTAACCGTCACCGTATCGCCCGTGCCCACGGTAAGCGTTCCCATCTTAACGCCTATAATCTGATTTCGTCCTGCCGTTGTTACGCTTCCGGCAATGGTCACGCTGTCCGTTCCTGCGCCAACCAGGTTCACGCCATCGGCAAGGGTTATATTCTCACTGTAATAACCAGGATGCAGATACACCACATCCCCGGCACTTGCGGCGCTTATGGCGCTGGCAACGGTTGTATAAGCCCTGCCGCTTTTAGCTACTTCGTACAAGTTCCCGGCTATCTTATGCACACGCGCGCTATCCTTAAACGCCGCGCTGGTTTTGGACCAAGTGAGTGTGGTGTCGGCAAGGTGTTCGCCGCGTATAACCGAAGGCCGGATCTGGCTGGGGCGCTCGATGCGCTGGGAAAAAGTAATACTTGCAAAAAGTAATACCAGCAATAGGGCGCGCTTCATACCACAACCCCGTTGGTCAGGGTGATATCATCGCTACCCGATTCGCGCTTGATGCGGAACTGGAAGCCTTTCATGCCATCGGCAACATAAAAGTCCTGGCTGCTCAGGTTGATCTGCGCTTTGCCGGTGTCGCCAGCGCTGCTGTTGTAGGTTTTTGTGCGCTCGTCGCTGCTGTTGCGGTAATAGCAATAGTGCCACGGGCCCCAGGCCACGCCGTTGTGGTAACGGAACTGCACGGCAAAGCTGCCGGCATTGCCGCCAAAGTCGTAATCAAAAAACATAACCCTGTCGGAAACTTTGCTCAGCCCGGTGAACTGGTGCCCGTCTTCTTCGCTGCTGCCGCCGCCCAGTGTGGCCGACGCGCTGCGGTTTCCGGAACCGTCATCAAAAACATTTGCCATCGTTGTCTCCTGTCAGTCGTCCATGTCCGCGCCTTTTTTCAGGGCGGTTACATAGGCCACAAGGCCACCCAAAAAGGTGTCTTCTATTTTCTCCCAGGCGTCTTTACCCAAAGCGGTGGCCGATGCTTTGCGGCTGATGGCCCGGCCATGCTTAACACCCCACACCGCCAGCTTGTTGTTGGGGATGTACTTACCGGCCACCCACAAAAGCGCCGGCGCCAAGATAAACGCGCCCAGGTAAGGCAAAAATGCTTCAAACATAATAGTACTCCTTAAAAGCGGCGCGAATGCCGTCGGGGTGGAGGCGACCCTTCCGGCATGCACGCCTAAAATTTTTACAAACCGGCCAGGTCTTTAAGCGCCCCCAGATCCACGTTAATCGTCAGACCGGTGTCGTAATCTTTTGGGCCCTGCCAGCCCGTTCCCGATTGCCAGAAATCGTAAAAGCCGCCCACGTAGAACAGATCCCAAAAGCCAAAGCCTAAATTGAATGCGACGCGGCCTTCGGTGTTGTCGCTGCTGCTATCAAAAAAGATGTTTCCGGAAAGACCGGCTTGCGGGTAGATAATATTTTTGGGCGTTTTGTAGGCTACGCCAAAGAACAAATCGCCATGAACAATGCGGCCGTCGCCGTAGAATTTGGCCAGCCCCGTTTCAAACAGCTTGGGCTGGAAACCGATATCATCATCGGGGTAGGATTGCGCGTTCTGCGCCATGGCGCTAAAGGCCATAAGCAGCATAATGGTTAACGCATACGTGAACTTTCTCATCTGTACACCTCCTGTTTTGGTGCAAAAAAAAAGCGGAGACCCGGACGCCGTACGTCCTGAATCTCCGCTTCATTAAAACGGTTGACTAACAGTTATATGTGTTATCTAATATTAAGCCATTCTTGTGCTAAAAACAAATATCCGGGTGTTACTTTTTCTTATGCGAATGCACGCCGCGATCAATCAGCCATGCACCGATAAACCAGGCCGCGATCACCACAAGATAATGCCACCACTCCCATCCGTTATTCATTTCAGTTTACTGTTGCCTTTTTACAGGTGTAAAGTCAAGTTTAAACTATTGGAGCTGGCCGAAACCTGCACCGTTTCCCAGGCATTAATGCCGTTAAAAACCGCCACCGCAATAAACAAAAAGCCCATCAGCTTTTTACGATCGCGCTCTTCCACAAGGCCGGAGGTGTCATAGTAGTATTCTGATTCCGTCCCCACCAGATCGTTATAGCTGCGGTAGTAATCAATCTGCTTCTCATATTGTCCGGCATCCTTAAAACTGTCGTAGGCTAAAACAGAAAAGCCCACTGCTGTTGCTAGTGCGGTAATATTAAATTTAATCTGCTGGCCGGTTGCGTTAAGTTGCGGCTTTTCGTGTTGGCTGCTCTGTATCTCGGGGCAGTTAATTACGCGCGTTGGTCCATCAACGGGCGCAGAAATAACACGATCCACCAGACTTTTTTTGATGCCCATGGGTTTGCCCTGCGTCGTCTCTGCCTGATAAAAAGCGCCGGTGCTGTCCTTTATGGTAAGGTTTGTTACGATGCAGCCGTTTTTGTAGTGAATATCATCGGCTAAGACCGTAAGGGGTAGTAGTACAAAAATAAAATAGCGCATTGCTATGCCTCCGTTGTTCATCCTGTTACGATTATAAATGATAACTTTATAATCCGCAATTATAAATTGCGCCGTTATTTATCATGACACCTCCACCATTTCAGCAAGAAAGGAATCGGTTAGCAGGTCAAAAGAGCATTTGCGTACGCGGTGGTTGGTGCTGTCAAATACAAACTTTTTCCGAATGTCTTTATAAGTATCGATGTCGCGCAGCTTTACCCGCAAAAGCTCGGGGCTCGTACGGAAGAATTCATTATAAACATCTTTGGCCGTGGCGCATAATATCTCTATTTTAAAAACTCCGCTAAGCGCCGTTGCGGCCGCAAGGGTATATTCCCTGAATATGCGGTAATCTTTACCCGTATCCACCGTTGTATTGGTAATAAAATAGACAATATTAAGAACCAGAATAGCGTCATACAAAACATCGGTAATTGGGCTAAAGCTTGCCGGTGAACCGCCCGCGCAGTTGTATTCGACAATCATCCCTGTCTCAATGTTCTCGCTGTAAAAGTTTTCCGATGTGTCTTCAAGCTGGTCGGTGTCGCCATCTGTGGGCGTTGTGGTGCCGCAGCTGCCAAAGTAATTACTACCGCCCGGCTCAATCCAGATATTATCCAGAAAGCCTGTGCCGTCCACTGAGTAGTTTTTGCTGTTATTTGCGCTGCTTCCGGCCGTATGGCTGTGCTCATGCGAACCGATGTCGCTCAGGTAGCTCCAGTCCTTTGTAGCCTTTACCTCTATGTAATCCACATAATCAACGTTTTGCGCTTTATCCAATTCCTGTATATCGTCACTGTTTATATTAACGGTGCTTCCGCCTATCCTGCTGGTGACATAAAGCTTACCGTCCAGGTTAAAGATGAACGCACCCAGATCATTTATAACATGGCTCAAAAAGGTGCTTACCTGCATGCTGCTGTCCATATCGTACAACAGGAAATCTTCAATATCATAACTGGTGCCGGCGTTCTCATCAAAGCCAATATTGGGATCTAATATTACATTGGCAGCGCTAAAGCCGATGTCGGCAAAAATATTATCTAAAAGGGTGGAAAGATTCATGCCTTCGCTGTAGCTGTAATCACTCAGGTCGGCATCGTTAAGCCAGAAGTATTTAATAGGATCCACGGCTTCAATTTTCGCCACGCGGTATTTAAGCGTGCCACCGCCCGAATCATACCAGTCAGTTTTGTGATAGAGGTTGTGCAGCACCAGCCCGCGCCAAAAAAGTAAGCCATCCACCAGCACATCCATGAACGTTTCATTGCGCTTGGAGTTAAGAATGATATCTTCATTTTCAAATACGTCATCAATATTTAAAAAGCTAAATTTCCAGCGGGCAAGCCGGAAGTTTTTATCTGCGGCAATCTCAAAAGGAAATTCCAGCCTGTCCAGGTCTTCCAATAGGGTGTCGGTGTCCACGTTTACCGTGCTGGCGTTGCTGTAGTAAATTTTTATCTGCAGGGTTTTACCGGTGGGCAGGTTGTAGCTACCGCTTTGGCTGGGAAACCAAAAGGTTTTATCGGCCACTTTATATCTCCCTTAAAGCCAGCTTCTTATTTCCGTTTTCCACAAGCAATGCCATGCGCTGGTCATCAATGTCCGCCTTCAGGCTTAGCCCGCTTATCGTATCCCGCAATTGTCGCAACTCATCCATCATGCGCGAGCTGGTGTTTTCCTGATTGACAATACGTTGTACAATTTGCGGGCCCGTTTCAGTGGCTGTATTTACGCCCGGGATTTTCACACCGCGGCGGTCGGCGTCTAAAACATTAAACAACCCGGGAAAGCGCCGCACCTGGTTGGCGTTGGCCACAAACTCATTACGGTGTACGGTACCGGCCTCTTCATCGTCTGCGCCACGTCCGGTAAAGCCGCCCCGCCTAAAGCTGGTGGACTTAATGGTTTGGATTTGCGCGGCACCAAGGGCCAACTGTACCGCAGCCATTAATCCGCTGAATGGTGGCGGGTATTTGGAAATGGCTTTTGTTACACCTTCGGCGGTGTTTACAACCGCCTGGGCTATCGCTGCCGCTTTACCAATATTAAATAGCGCGCGGCTTTGGCCTTTGTAGGCGTTCATCAACTGGGCCATACCTCCGAGAAAATGGTCAAAACTTTGTTGGCGTAAGGCCCGTTTTTTTGCTTCCAGCTTTTGTACGATCAGACTTTCCTGTCCGTAAGTTTTGCGGGCAAAAGCCAGCTGGTTGTTAAGCGCATTAATAACATCCGTTGTGCGCCCGCGATTTTGGCTTAAAAGAAATTCGGTGCGGGCCACTTCATATTCATAAAACATCTCGCGCTCTTCCAGCTTTTTTTCACGCTCCTGCTCTTCGCGCTCTTTAATCTCCTCCAGATACTCAGCCTCGGCGTCGCGCTTAAAGTCCAAAGCTTCCAGATAGGCTAGCGACTCTTCGCCATACTCTTCACGGGCATGCTCTATGCGCTCATCCAGGTGGGCTTTGTATTCTTCCAAAGAGATTCGCCCGGTCTCAAACTGGTAATCCTGGTATTTCTGCTGGGCTTCGCGGCGCTTTTCAATTTCGGCCAGTTGCTGCTTGGTTTTACCATCCTCTGCCTGCTGCATCTGGGCGGCGGTCTGCCCGGCCACGGCGGCGCTGCCTTCCATAAATTCGGTTACCGCGCGCTCACCTTCCTGGGCGGCCTGCCCGATGTCCATAAATGTTTTGCTCCAGCTGCGGCTGATACCATCGGCGGCCTGCTCCCAGCCTTCCGAAATCAGGCTTGTGTCCAGCGTTACCACGCCGGCGATAATTTTGCCGATGCCCTGGAACAGGTCGATGATGCGGCTGCCAAAATCCTTAAACACCTGGAAGGTTGCAAACAATGCGGCAGACACCTGTTCAATATCGATCATATTAATCAATTTGGCGCCCCATTCCAGAACCTTGGTGGCGATAGGCAAAAAGATAGCGCCAAACTTAACACTGGCATCTTCGATGGCGGCACCCATGCGGCGCTGCGTGTTGGCGTAGCTGTCCGATGTGCGCTCCAGGTCACCGATGGCGTTTTTGGATTGCTGCATGGCCAGCTCCAGCGTTACCTGTGCCTTGGCCTGTTTCAGCGCGGTGCCGGTCAGCTTGTCCATGCCTTTTTCGAACAACTTTTGCTGCACGTCTGCTTCGGTGATCACCACGCCGTAGGTTTTAAGGGCTTCGCGTTCGCCCACATAGGCGGAGGTCAGCGCATGGGCCACGGCTTCGGCGCCGCCCTGTGCGTTGGTAAAGCTGGCCAGGTCGGCGGCCAGGGTGTTGGTTTGGGTGGAAAGTTCCAGCGCGGCATCCTGCTGCATGCCCAGGCCGGTAAGGATATCGCCCGTTGCGGATAGCGCCTGCGTGGCCGCCAGAAGCGACATATTTCCATATTCGGCCAGGGCGTCGCGCGCGGCTTTGGCTTCATCCTGCACGGTACTGAAAACGGTAAGATACTTGCTGCTGGCTTCCTGGAAATCGCTGGCTTTGTTAATAGCCTGGTTAAGGCCGCCCAGCACGCCGGTTAACGCGGCGGCGGCGGCAAAATAACCGGCCTTGATGCTGCCAAAAACATCACCGATCGATTTACCGCTTTTGGTGCCCTGGCGGTCCACCTCCTTCAGCTTATCGCTAAATTCATCCAGGGTAACATCTACACCTTTATCATCCACGCGCAGGCGCAGAATGATGTCGTTTACGGAAGCCATTTATTATTCCTGTTGCGCTTTACGATACAGGTAGTTTTTCATTCCCACATGGCGGTAGAGGTCGGGCATGGTCCAGTTGTTCCAAATGTGATCATAACCGGCCGGGTCACCTTCGCAGGCATGGTAAACCATTAGCTCGCGCCAGTGGCCTTTTTGTACGTTGTCTGTAATTCCGCCACGCTCAAGCCCAAATTTTTCAGCCAGCTGCTCGCATACTCCAAAATCTTCGGATTCTTTTTTTTAAAGGCGGTGAGCACCTCTTCAAACTTTTCAACGGGCTGATTGTTAAAATCGATCGCGTCCACCCCTTCCTGCCCGGCAAAGATGATTTTGGCGAAGGCGTCGAACTTGGCCATGGCGTTGCCGATGATGCCCAGCAATCCTTTTTGCTGGTCTGCCGCGCCATCCAGCAGCTGCGCCACCTGCGCCGATTGCCCGACGGTAAGGCGCTTCACCGTGAAGGTATAGTCGCCTATTTTAATTTTATCGCTCATAAGACCTCCGTTGATATTTTCTCGTCATGCTGAACTTGTTTCAGCATCTTAACGATAGCAGACCCTGAAACGAGTTCAGGGTGACGGTGTTATTAGTTGTCCGCAAAGGCGGTCAGCCTGCCAAATTGCAGCTGAAAATTGTCTATGCCGATGTTGGCCGGGGCCGTGCCCGGCTCGCGTATCTGCGCGCGTATCTGTGCTACCGGTTCCGATGGCGAGATGATGGCCGTGTAGCTTTGGCGTCCGGAAGCGCTGGAACCCAGAGAAAAAGTATCTTCGTGGGTGCTTATGACGCTGCCGGCGCTGTCCAGCAGAACAAAGCCGATATAAGCCACGGAAACGCCGCTTCCGGAGCGGTCTATCACGTAGGCGCTGGCAGTTATGCGGCGCGGTATTTCAAAGGGCGCCGTAACATCCTGCCGGAAATATTCTGTATCCAGGGTAATGCGCTGCTCGTTTCCGCCGCCGGAGAGGTGCGAGGTGCCGCTGCTGGCGGTTGCACTATCGGTAGACCAGCTATCGGCCACGCCGCCGGTAAAGGTTTCCATCTTGCCGGATGTGCCGAGAAGGCTCTGGCTTTTGCTCATATCGGCGGCCACTTTTGTGCGGGCGCGCAGCTCTATCAAATGCACCTGGCGGTCATCAAAAGGCGCGTCGTGGTTTGGGGCAATAAACATATTGCTGAGCGTAACCATATTGTTAAGCCCAACAATATAGATTGTCTGGCGGGTGGCGGCGCGGGTGACCAGATCATCGAGCAGGGCTTGATCGCTCTGGTGCAGCTCTACGCGCAGATCGTACTGTTGGCCGTAGTAACGCCTGTTGCCATCGATGATATCGTGATACAATGCTTTGCCGCGCACATCGATATCGTCCACATAGCCCAGCCAGTTGTAGCCGTTGCTGGCGTCGTAGAGGGTTATTTCTCCCGGCCCGCTGAAAATCTTGGCAGCATCACGGCTCATCACTCATCCCGGAAGGTGCGCGCGGCGCTGGCAAATTCCAGTTGCGCGTTGTCAATCAGCAAATCGGCGGCATTGGAACCGTCACCCATAATATAAGCCTGGATATTTTTCACCAGCGTACCGCCCGGGTCCAACCAAACACTATGCTCCTGGCGCGTTTCTTCGTTGAGTGTCATACTGAACGATTTGTTTTTTGTCTGTATCGTTGACCCGCCTGTATCATATATAACGAGCCGCGTGTTGAACTGGCTGGCTGTACGTGCTTTCGCGTAAAATGAAAAGGTCACTTTCATCGGGCTGATAAAAGGCGCCAGTATGGTTTCATTGATGGATGCCGTGTTTCCGGCAGTAACATCAATTTGCTGAGCATTACCGCCACCGGCCAGGTGCGAAGACAGGATAGATTTACCATCTAAAGTACCGCCTTCAGCCCAACCGTCTGCCAAGCCGTCGCTGTTTGTATCATTTTCAAATTTACCAACGGCGCCAAACAGGTTTTCGGCCATGCTGTGTTCTACTCCGGTTTGGGCGGTAAGCACAAAAGCGTGCGGGTCGGAGGTGTTATGCGGCGCCTGGTATCCGTAACTAATCGCCATGTTGCTAAGCGTGTACAATTTGCCCGCGCCGGCAATGTATATGGTTTGGTCCAAAGTGCGGCGGTTTTTGAGCTCAGTAAGTAATGCCTGGTTGGTTTGCAGGTTTCTTACTGTCAGTTTATAGATCGTCAAGAACTGAAAATTTTGTCCACGCACCGTTGGCGTTAATGCCGGATCTCCGACGTAACTCAATTCTGAAAGATAACCCAAACTGTAATAACCGTTGGTGGCATCGTAAAGAGTAACATCTCCACCGCCGCCGTAGATTAATGTGGCATCTTTGCCCATTGTATTCTCCCGTTCTAACCCCGGTTAAAGGGTTATTCATTAAGCCTGGAAATCAACAAAGTCGTCAGGCTCTTCCGTGGCAATCTGTGCGGTGACCTCAAACGTGTGTACGTCCTGAGCATTATAAGGATTAATTGGTTTATAATTCAGAAACATTGGCACTTGAGTTGCTCTGGCCACATCATTGTAATCCGTTACCCTAACATAGTGCTCGGTGGTGCGGGCTGTTTTAAGGTAACCAAGCTTAGTTTGGTCGGTTTGTTGCAGCACAAGTTTGATCTTGCCTATACCCTTGGGTTGAAACATCTGGCCGACGCTGGTTTCCACAGGCGCCGGTTCCCAGGTGATTTCGCATTCGGCCGACGCATAACCGAGGTTATTGGCCGAGCCAAAGCCGGAATCCGTATCAATTTCGATGGTCTTTACAGGGCCACCGAAGATTTTGGTTGCATCTTTTGACATTTTTTTATTCTCCAGACTTAGCTGTTACTTTGCAGGTCCATGCGGAAGTTGGGATATGTAATCCGGAATCCGCCGAAGGGCGAGAGCAACGGGAAGTTGTTAATCTCACCAAAGACACTGAAAACATTATCATTTATGTAATACTGGAACCTGTTGTGCCCCAGGTTCGGATAGGCTTCGCGCATCTGAATGATGAGTTCTTCCATGGCGTCCAGCACGGTTTTCATCAGCGTGGAGCTGCCGTCATCTTTGTCTATTTCTTCATAGATGCCGATGATGTGCAAATCCCCGTTCAGGCGCACATGGTGTTCAGCCGTTCCCACATCCAGCGTGATGATGTACATGGGCAGGTTTTGCCTGGCGACTTTAAAGTTGGTACCGATCACCGTTTTTTTTGGGGCGATGGTACTGTCTATTGTGCTTTTGATGGCACTCAGTTCGCTGTGCAAAAAATAGCTGCTCATGTAAGTCCCAGCCGGTTGGTCAGGTTGTTTAGCAAGTCGGCGAAGCGGTTTTGCAGGCGTACACGTTCGGCTTGTCTGGCCCCGATAAACGGCCGCTGGCGGTTAACATAGATCGCCTTGAACATCTCGCGGCTGCTGTTGAACATGATCTTAGCCACGTCTTTGCTTACCAGCGTGGGCTGGAAGTTGCGGAACATGGCACCCGAAGCGTGCAGGGTTACTTGACTGCCGGTGCCTTTGGTTAGCTCCGCAAACTGCTTGTAGCCACCTTCGTAAAAGATGGTTTGCATGGGACGGCCGCTTTTACTGGTGCGGCGGCCGCCTTTACCCACGGGGCGCTCTTTGGCATCGCGGTAGTAGGGCGTGGTGCTGTACGAATCAAAAGCGCCATCCAGCCCCTGCCCTTCCTTGCTGCGCTTCTGGATCATGTTTTTCAAATCGCCGGCCAGCAAAAAAGGAATCTGGCCTTCCTGCACTTTGACGCGCAGTTGGTCAAACTTTTTCAGAACAACGTCTACGCCTACAATATCCACCCACTTGGCCATTGCTTTAATCCGCCGATTTTGCCCGCATGGTACTCAATGGCGCGTTCGTCTTTTTGTGGAAAAAGAGCGAGTAGTGCAGTATGGTATTTGCGGGATTTCCTGTTTGTCCATCGGCTTTAATGCGTACCCACAGGGCGCCGCGCATGCGGTCTTGTTTAAGAGTTGCCGGATCAATACCTAAAGTGTCCCATTTCGCGGTTGTTTGTACCTGGTCCAGATAGGCCGTCGCGCTTCCGCTAAAAGAGCTGTCCGCAGCAGAAGGGTCGGCTGAATATTCCACGTAAATGTCAACATCTTCGGTGCCGGTGCCGTCGGAGCACCAGGCGCTGATCTGGCCATATTCCAGGTTGGCGTCGGCGATCCACAAGGCCTGGCTGTAGACGTTGTCGGTCTTTTCGCCGTCGGCAAACATCAGCGTGTCTTCGTAGACTACAAAGGTCGGGCCTTCGCGCCAGGAGTCGCTGTCGGCGGCGGCGTTTTTGCGATCCGCGGCAAACAACATGCCCACGGAGAGCAGGCACAAAAGAACAAAAGAGAGTGTGCGTTTCATTTGATTCGGTCCTTATGTTTAAGGTTTTAGACGCGGTCGAAGCGGTAACGGCCGGTACCCTGCGCCATCTCCGGGTCGTCGATGGAGCCGTCTTTGTCCTGATCAAAGCGCAGGCGCCCGATCGCGCTGTCCAATTCATCCCCGTACAGCATTTCGTATTCCAGCTGTCGGGTGTTGTAGTAATCGCCCTTATGGATGACGTTATCTTTGAACATCTTGGCCAGGGCGAGATAGATGCAGGCCAGTTGCAAAACCGTGGCATTGGAGATATGGTCTTTCAGGTCTTCGCTGGTGGTGTAGTCGTTTTGGGCGTATTTCTGGCGCAAAACGTCATCCAGACGAAGGCCGATTTCTTCCTGCGCGCGCGTGCACCAGTCGTTGGTGGTGCTTTGTGCAGTGGCCCCGGATTCGCCGGTGAGTTCCAGCACATCGGGGTAATGATCCTGCAAGTCGCTATAGGTGCAGAGAGTGACCGCACTCCAATCGCCAACAGCCATTATTTACCTGCTTTGGTTTTGGTTTTAGTTTTAGCCGCCGTTTTCTGCTGCAGGGAAATAACCTGCACATCGGCGCCGGCAAAATCCTTTTTAACCTGTTCCTGTCCGGCAATATCCGGCACGATTACCGTGTGCGCATTGGCAACGGCGTCATGCTTTGTGTCGTACAGTTCCAGCGTTTTGTGGATTACCCTGTAGCCCTGCTCTTCCAGTTCATCGCCAACCGCGTTGATTTTTGCGGCCAGGTCGTACGGTTTATGCAGGTGAAAGACGACGGCTACTTTTCTTTTATCTGCCATGGTAACACCTTAACGGGTTATTGAGACACCATAACGACGCCACCCAGGCCAACGGTATCCGTGCGCACCTGCGTCCAGTTGGTTGTGGTTGCAAGCGTGGAGTCGGACGGGTTGGAGCCGCCTGCGCTTGTGTTCCAGGCAAAGCCGTCTACCAGTACGGTATTGGCGTATTCGCCCTGGATTTCAATCGTAAGCTGCTCAAGGCCTGTTACGTTGCGGATAACAATTTCCTGCAGTTCGCTCTGCAGCACCGTTACGGCCATTTCTTTCAGGCCAAAGGTGTAATATTCCGCAGGGGTTGGCGTTGAGTTTTTGAGGTTGCTGTTATCGCTGACGATAACCGGTGCGTTAAAATAGCCGGGCAGATTGCCACGGGCTACCAGGGCGCCGGCAACCGAATCAAACGAATAGTTGGACAGACCGTCGCCAACCACATTGCCAAAAGGCTTGCTGTGGCTGAGCCATGCGCGCAGCTGTGCAAGCTGGTCGCCAAACTTGAGGCGCGTATTGTTTAGCGCGCTAAAGTTGGCTGTTGGCGTGGCTTCGCCGGTGATGTCGTTTTGCAGAGCCGAAACGCTGGTGATGGCACCTTTAAGGGCGATAATGGCATCGCTGGCCATGCGCTGCAGAACAGCGTCACCTACCAGGCGTCCCAAAGCCATGGAGCCTTCCGGCGTTTCCAAACCGGCCATTTTAAACGATTTACGCGCATACTGCACAGGGCCGATTTTGCGATGCAGCTTTACACCAACTTCTTCGGCCTGTTCCAGCTTTTTGGAATCCACGGCGGAGATGCTGGTGATGTCCTGGCGTGTTACCAGGCTGCTAATCTGCTTGAAGTAGGCATTTTTCAGGTAGTTGCCCTGATGTACCTGAGTGAACATGCGGATGGCGTTGTTCGTGGCGGCGTTGAAGATGTTACTGTTTTGATACAGCGCTTCATATACGCCCGCGTTAAACTCCGCTTCGTATATCTTCATATCCGAGGATATGGTAATAGCATCAGCCATTGTAATTATCCTTTATCTTGCGCACCGTCGATAAGGTTGCGGTAGGCTTCCAGGCCATGCTGCTGAATAAATTTGGATTTGTCTGAATCCGATTTAAGGTCGGAGAGTTTGGTGACGTGCCCGAAGTCGGAGCCGCCGCCGCCGCTGCCGCCCTGCCCGCTGCCCTGAAACAGGTGCGGGTTGTTTTTGACAAATTTTTCGGAAAAGACTTTATCCAGCGTGACCGGATCGCCTTTTTCATCAAACATGGGGTTGCCGGTTTGGGGATTTTTAACCAGCACATTGTCGCCATCCACTTCCACGGGGAATTCGTTTTTAAACAGCAGCGTGGCGTGCGCCGGGTTGACCGCCTTATTCTGCGCGGCCAGATCCTTGACCTTGTTGTCAATCAGCATGTTTGTTTTAAAGGCGTTGAATTCGCCTTCTACCTTCTCAAGTGCATTCGTTTTTTTGTTGAGTTGTTCCTGGAGCGCGGCAATCTGCTCGGACCCTTTCCCGCTGGATTTTTTAAGCGATTCGAATGTTTGTTTGACGTTCTGGATAGAACCGTCAAAGTCGTCCGCGTCTATATCGAGAAAATCCAGTTTGGACAGCACCTGTTTGCGGCCTTCGTCAAGGAATTTATCCTTGGCTTTGTTGTAGCCTTTGTTGAAGTTTTGCGTGGCTGCCTCTTCCAGGCTTTCCAGCTCTTCTTTGGCTACGGTTACCTGTTTGCCGTCTTCGGATTCGTTAAGAATCTTGATTGCCATTGTGTGCTCCTACATGGTTTAAGGTTTGCCAACCCGGTTTACGGTTTTAGTCCGCCGACCAGAGATATTTAGTAGCACCGGCGGGATTCGAACCCGCGACCTTTGGGGTATGGGCCCAACGAGCTGCCTCTGCTCCACGGTGCGATCAAATTTTTCATTTTTGGACAAAAAAAAACGGAGATGCGCCGGCATGAAGCCGTAACATCTCCGCTTTTTAAAAACGGTCGATTACTATGTGTTTGAAATATGGCCTATTTTTTGTCTTATGTCAAGGTTTCTCTTCCATTTTGTGCCAATAGACGATAAGCCATAAGATAACCAGCGCGACGAGCGCGCCGATGTATAGACTGTGCAGCGAAAACAATCCCTTAAACCATTGCAAAATATTAAGCAGCATAACCAAACTCCTTTGCCATTTCTTCGCTGATGGGGTTTAGGCTGTGGGTGCAGTTGTAGCCGCCCAGGTATATCCAGACGTTGCCGCCGCGTTTTTTGCCCTGCCATTGCTGTTCCTGCCAGGCGTTGATCTCGTCGCGGGTGAATACTTTGTCTACGCGCTGCATGCAGAATTCACGGCTGTCTTTTAGCGAGCTGCCGGCAAACAGGAACAGATCTATGTTGAACTGGTTGGCCTTGATCTGCATGACGCGGCGATCGAAGGCGGCAAAGGCGGTGTTGCTGTAGGTGCCGATGTAGCGTTTAAGCAGCCCGCGCGCTTCTTTGGTGTCTGTATGCAGATCGCGCAAAGCTTTGTCCAGATCGCGCCAGTCGCGGCGGGAGTGTATCCCGTTGACGATGGTTTCATAGGTGGTGTTAAGCACGTCTTTATCGCGGCTGCGCATAAAACTGAGATCATCGCGGGTGATCTGGCGCAGGGTGTTCAGGTCGCGGTCGGTCAGGGTGCCTTCAAAGCCCAGTTCCATAAAGTAGCTGTCGGCCTGGTCCAGAATGGTTTTGTAGCTTTTGCCGAATTCGGTGATCTGTTCGTAATAGCCGGCGTCGCGCAGCCATTCGCGGAATTTATCGCGCATGCGGTTAAGCATGGAGATGTTAAAGCGGTTGTTTTGCAGGCGGTTGCCCTTGGTGTCCATCTCTTTAACCAGCGTTTGCAGCTCGCGGTATAGCTCGGATTGGGTGCTTTCCATGCCATCGATGAATTGGCGCGGGATTTCGGTGATGTTTTTTTCGCGCTGCTTTATGATGCGCAGGAGTTTTTCTTTATCGGGCATGTCTTTTTCCTATGGTGGAAGCGGGCGGAGTCGAACCGCCGTCCGCGCTGTGCGTCGAAACCTTACGCTCCCGTTTTAGCCAGTTATAATTTCTCACGTGCGTAATGCTTGTGTCTTTACCGCACACATCACACGTACCCACATGATAGGTACATACAAAGTCGTTTTTGTTGAGATAGTTGCGCCCGCAATCGTGGCAAATGTATGTTGGCTGACTACTCAAATTCATTTTCACCTACCGGTTGCGTGCTTCCCATAATCTGTTGAATGTTATTTTGGATAAATTCGCGCACTTCATCATCTTTTTTATTGCGCAGCTCGGGGTTGTATTTTCTGGCCAGCTTCATGGCATCCAGATAACCTTTAGCGGCCAGGATGTCGATATCTTCAATGCTGAGCGACGGATCGATGACGTATTCCAGATCCTTTTCGATATCCTGCATGACGGTTTCGGGCACTTCGCCGAGCAGGTTGCGCATTAAACGCTTTACCAACTGGCGGTTAAAGGCCGGTGAGCCCATATCCTGCTTGAAGATTTTTACGATTTCTTCAATCTGCTCGTTGGTGCTTTTGATGTCGAACACTTTGTTGTAGCTGACGCGGAATTCGCTGTTGTCATTTTCCCAAAGCTGGGCCAGCTTAATGATGTTGTTTTCGGCGCGCTCCATGCTATTGGCCTTTTCCAACAGGTTGGAAATTTCGTCGCTGCTATCCACAAACTTGGCCACGCCCGATTCTTCCCGCGGCATGGATACTTTTTCGCGCAGGGTTGCAAAGTAAAGGATTTTATCGGGGATCTGGTTAAACACCAAATCGATCATTTTATCAATCTCGGCATACTGGCTTTGGATGTAGTAGGCTTTGTCCTGGCTGCCTTCTTCAAAGACGAAAACGTTCATGTTGCCCATGCCTTCGTTTTGCAGCTTTTTCCACATGCCTTCGGGCATGGCCAGCTTTAGGAAGATGTGGCGCACGATCATCTGCTCCAGCTGGCTCATGTACTGGAACAGTTTGATGGTGAGGCGAAATACATCATCCAGCACGGCCACGGGGGTGAGAAATTTGTGCGAGGGGTTGCGGCGCTGAAAGTGCATGTAGACCGGGACCACGCCGAGGTTGTGGCTGCCTTGCGACATTGCTTTGCCTTCACGGTCGATCACGGCCCATTCGTTTTTGTCAAAATAGCGGTATTGCTCTTGCTTGTTGCCTTCCTTGTCGGTTACGCTTTCGGAAAAGATGATCCATTCCAGGGCGCGGTGGCGATCCACGCGGAAATTGACAACATCTGTCCAGTAGTAGAGGTAGGCATAGGGATAAAAATTCATTTCGTCCTGCTGGGCCCGGCTGAGCGTGCTGCCGGTTTCCAGATTTTGCGGCTTATCGACCACGACAAAAACGCCGCCGTGGATGTGTTCCAGCAAAAAGATTTCATCGCGCACAAAGCGGCTGATGTGCGTATTGGCGCCATCGACGTTTTCCACAAAGCGTTTTGCGGCTTCGCTGTCGCCTTCGCGGTTGGGTTCACCGCTGCGGAATACGCTGTTTTTGTAAACATCGACGATCTTGGAGGGGAAGTTCATAAAGGCGGTTTTGGCCGATGTTTTGCGGTCTTTATAGTCCTGGCTGGGTTCGCGCGCGCTGAATTGCGGAAGGTAGGTTTCCAGCAGCTGGTCGCTATCCAAAAAGGATGCCGAGTAGACGTCCATGTTGCGTTTGGCGTTTACGTCGATGGTGCCTTTCCACTGGTAGCCGGTTTTGTATTTGGACCAGTTGCGCAGTATTTCGCTTAGCATGGCATGATTTCCTTTACGGTGAAGGTGATAATGTCATCAAGGTCGATGTAGCTGGTGTAGAATACCGCTTTGTCTTCGTCGCTTAGGTCGGCAAAGCGCACGGCAATGAAGTCGGTTTGCATTTCGACCACTTTTCCGGTGAACTCGCCCAGCTCGGTGCGGATTTCCACGTAATCGTTAAGCGCTACCCGATCGTTGATGAGGCTTTTGATGGTTGTTTCCATTTATTTTTTCCAGGTTTATTTTTTGCTTTTTTTTCTTTCATTTGCGTGTTATATGGAAAATTTTCCACCTAATACATGTTATAATTTTGGTTAAAAATGGAAAGAGATAGGCAGTTCTCACAGCTTACACCACTGTCCGTCGACAATGTGGCAGGGATAGTCCGACGCTGCCCTTTCGCTATCTTATTGCTGATACAATTTCTCATATCAATATCTCTTTCCAAAATTCTAACAAAATATTGCAGCCGACCGCTACATGCGCATCGGAATTATTTAATCTGGCGCCATTCGCGGCGCCTGAATATTAGCCGTTAGGTGGCCTCTGCTAATAGCCTTCTACAAATTTTCGTTGGCAAGTTGCGAATATCTCCATCAATTTCAATCGTGCCTTTCCCAAATCTTCGGCATAACCGAATAGCTTCGTCAAGCTCCCTGTGAAAAGCAGGTACCAAAAATGCTTCGTGCAGTTTCCCTTTTGGTGGTAGCTTATAATCACCTAAACAATCCAGCGTTCCATCAGGCGTTAGTATTTCGCATTCATTTTTCCCGCTCGCATCCTTGCCAACTTTTGTCGGTCTCCAACCAAGTAGTCTTTTAGCAATTTCTGCATCTAATTCGCGGCCACCTAACAATGCCTTTAAGTCGGACGCTGTCGCGTCCTCGGTTTTGGTAGTCTGATTGGATTCTATCATAGTATTTTATATTTAAGTTATCATTTCAGCGGCGCTTAAGGCTCGTCCGTTATACTCCCGGTATGTAAGCCACCTGGACACCCACGCGGCGGTTTTTTACTTGCAGAAAATCGAGAAAGTGATTGGCCATGGCCAAAGCGTCGGCGCGGTCATCACCCAGCTTGCGGCTGCCTTTAAAGCGCAATGTGGGATCTTCGATTTTTTTTGTGATCCTGCTGATTTTGTAATAACCGGCATTGGTGCGCTCGGCCTGCAGGTTGGCCAGTTCGCGCTGCAGGATCAGCAACTCTTTATGGTGCTCCAGGTGCTCGGCTTTTTTGCGATCCACCTGCGGGAAGATGAAGATGTTGCCGTTTACCGTGCCGTTTTTAGCCAGCGCCATGCAGTTGTCGATGGCGTTTTTCAGGCTGTTGTACATATGGTGCTTCATGCGCCCGCTGTTGTTTACCGGCGCCATCAGTCCGCGCTTGGCCCACTTTGGCCATCCTTCCAGCTCGTTGGCGCCCAGGATGCGCCAGTTGTAGGAGGTATAGCCCAGCTCGTAGAGGCGGTCGTTTATCTGGGCGACGAGGTTGGCCTGCAGGGCATCGGCATAGCCGCCATTGGGCTGGAAAAAACTCCACAGATTGCAGACATCGTTGATCAGCACTTCGGGGTCTGTGGTTCCGGGCCATGTTTTGCTGTAAAGCCAGCGGCGGTACGGCCCGATGCTTGAGGTGACCTGCAGCGAGTAATCGGAGGCGTCTTCCCCGGCACCCTGCGCGCCCATGTCCAAACCAAAGGCCAGCACTTCGCCTTCCTTTTTGCGGTACAGCCCGGGCGAGGGCGGTATGGGGTTTACGTTCCATTTCATGCCGATTTGCTGGCTGAGCAGCAGGCGCGATTCATAAATAAAATTGCGCGATTCGACGTAGATAAGGCAGTAGGTGCGCAGCCACTCCTCGTCGCTCATGGTTTGGCGGTCGCGCATGACGGCGGCGCGGTCCAGGTAGCCCGCTTCGATGCCCTGGTAGACATTAACGGGCGGTAGAATGTAATAGCCCCACTCTTTTTCAATGCGGTACAGGTTCAGTTTGCCCAAAATTACGCCGGTGAAACGGTGGCGCGACGGAAGCCCGTTTTTGTTGGCGCCGATGGAGCGGCCCAGGATGCGGTTAAGATATTCCGCGGGGATGTCGTCGGTCTCATCGATGTGCTGTTTGGTGGCGTTCCAGCCTTCGAAGTTTGACGTAACGCCAAAGCAGGATGAGCGCGAGTTGTTGATAAACTCGTAATCCGATTTGCCGAAAATCTTTTTGCCCTGGGCGTCGCGCTTGAGGTAGGCTTGCAGTACCTTGCTGCGCTCGATGATGTCGTTCTGGATGCGGCGCACTTCCTGGGCCTGCTCTTTTTTGGGTGCAAATACCATTTCCTCCTCGTCGGGGTAGATGACATTTTCATCCAGGTTCTTTATTTGCACGCCCACCGATTTGCCGGTACGCTTACAGGATTTTGCCACCACGTCCGGCTCCGTGTCCATTTTAAAAAACCACTCCCACTGAAACGGGCGCAGCTCCACGTTGTAGATCATGCGCATGCGCTCGAAGGGATCGTCTTTGTATTTTTGGATGACCTTATCGGCCACGTTGGCAATCTGGTCGACGGAGCTATTTGCCATTACTAAAAGGACCGTCGCCAATATCACCGATGGTAAAATCTTCATCCTCGCCCTTATCTTCTTTTTGGCGGAATTCGTTGATTGCTTCGTCCAGCTCGGCGGCATGGTCGCCGGCTTTTGCGCTTTTGCGCCACTCAGTCATCTGGTTGATGATCTTCTCTTTTGCTTCGGCAGCGCGCTCAGGGCTGATCTCGGCTTTAATCAGCTGCGCCCATTCCACATCGATGTTTTCCTGCGTCTGGCGGGTAAGCTGCATATCCGGCAGCGATTTACTCAGGCTTTTGGCCATATTCATCAGCGTGTACAGGTATTGCGTATCAATGACCATCTTTTCACCCACCACTTTGCCATCCTTGTCGTAGCTGGGTTCTGTGTCGCCCAGGTGTTGTTGCGCATAACGCAAACGCTGGTTAAAGATGAAATCCATGGTAGTCAGCTGCACGATGTTGATGTTTTCGATGTGTCTGGGGTCTTTGGTTTCGTGCGTTTTGATGTACGCAACGGCCAGTTCATCCCACAACATGCAGGTTTTTGCCACACGGCAGGCATTTTGCTGGTCTTCGCCGCATGGTTCGCATGTGGCCAGGTTGCCAGCCTGTTCGCCGTGTATGCGATTAAATTTTGTAATGTATTTTCCGTGCTTTACGCCGTTCATGCTGGCAATGGCTTTGCCTTCTACGCTTTTGGGGCCAGTACTCTTTTGGGCGTTCTTGCGGTTGGCTGCTATTTGCTTTTCTGTCGCCATTTTTTTTTCTCCCTAAAACAAAAAAGCGGAGACCTGGGCACACAGTTTTTGTATGCTCAAATCTCCGCTCAGTTTTTGGCGGTCGATTGTATGTTTCAAAGGTTAGTAATTTTGCGCTCTGTTTTCAAGTGCCGGTTGCCCTCGCGCTGGCGCTAAAATCAGCATTAACTACCCTTCAAAATTTCCATATAATTTTTTGCACCTACTTGGATTCTAAAAAGATTGTCCCGTGCGGTATCGGTGTTTTATTGTTCCTGTTTTTCTTTTTGTGTATCGCATTGCTTTTAGTTTTGTTAATTGCAGGTGTTTTATTGACCAACACTTCATCGTTATTTGTTCCGTTTATATCTATAATCGGAACATAATATTGGCTTCGGTTGCTGGAGTACTTCGAATAACACACAAGATAAGTAAAAGTTGTCATATCAGTATTTTTTCTAAATAATATCATAATCATACACCAAGTTTCATCTAACTTAACTCGTTATAAATCAACGCTTTAAGGTATGTCTTTCAAGTATAAGTTTCTCTAATTGCTGCAGCCTGGAATCCTCCAGCTGGCCGGTTGCCTGGTCTGCTTCACCGAATGGATCTGTGGCTTTATAGTTACGCAAATGATAGGGTTTTAATCCTTCCGGCCCACTATGACCGGACATAGTAATCACCTGCATATCGTTGTAGCCCTTTTCCAGCCAGTTATTGATAGCCGTATGTCTCAGGATGTGAGTACACACCCCAATCTCTTTGTTGATGCCGGCACGTTCCAATACCATCTTAATCACATGGGCAGCGCCGCCACGCTTTAATCGTCTCTCATCATTTTTGTAGTTGCGATAATTCTGAAACAGTATGGCATTCTTTTTTTCACGGTTGGACAAATACAGGTTGCAATAGGCAACAGCTTCATCAGCTACCCGGATCACCCTATCCCGCTTACCCTTACCCATAATGTGAGCATATACTTTACCGTCTTCCACATGGAAATCACCCGATATTAAACGAGCATCATGGTAGTAAATATAACTATCCGGATGGCAACGCAGGGCCAACGCTTCCGATACCCTGCATCCTGTAGCCCACAAAAACATTACCAGCGCCGCGTCCCGCAGCTCGCGCTCAGTCTTTAAATTCTGAGCCAGGTAGGCACGCAACTTCTTCTGGTCTTCCTGCGATAATGATCCCCGGATATAGCGCAGCCGTTTCTTGGGCATCTGTATCTTGGGTGCAATATCTTCCTGGATGAGGTTCTGTTGGTACAAATAGCTGCAAAACGATTTTAAACTGCTTAAATACGTGGAGCGTGTACTATCCGCCAGCGGCCGTTCACCCTGAACATCCACCCAGAACTGGTCCAAAAGCCTTTTATTAAGCACGATATCATTCACCAGGGAAATGTCATAGATCCGCATTTGCCTGAACATGATTTTCAGGTTCGACACGTACTTTTCGATTGTTTCCCGGGTAAACCCGCGCTCATTTTTGAGCCAGGAACTATACTGGCTCAGTATCTTCTGCATGCTTCTTCTTCTGCTTCTGTAAACGGATTCTTGGCGCCGGGTACAAATCCACCGGCCGGCGCTCATGCACAACGATCTTTATCTCGCCATAACCAATCTGGCGAATCGACCGCAGCACGCGCTCATTCTCCTCGCTGTAAAAAATATCATACCACTGATCTTTTGTTAGCGCCATAAAAAACATCCTTCTGTTCATCCATCCCAAAATAATCCGCCAAAAGCCGCCGGAACTCCCCCTCTCTGTCCTTATGAATCGCCCAGGCTTTCATGTCATTAAGCCAAAAGCGATCACCGCGCCGCCCGCCCGGTATCTCTTTCATCAGCCGGTTTAAAAAACGCCGGCAGGTCGTGTAACCGTGGCGCCAGTAATCCGACTGCTCCAAAGAAAAATAAAAATAGCTTTTATGGCTTTTTGTTATTCTCATGTAATACTTACAACAGCTCCCCCTCAATCTCTCAAGTAATGATTAGTGATGTAATACTGCCTTATATTTGATTTAACAAAATTCGTCGGCATAGCGTAAATATATTCATCTTTAATTTTATGAAAATAAACGTACCCACTATCTGTTAAGGTGGAATCACTTTTGTCTATATCCGCAAAAGCGTCATATTTCATGTAGACGGTATCCTGCACAATTTTAGAACCGCGGATTAGCTCAATTTGGCCTTGACGGTCAATAAAATCACCTTTATAAATTTCCTGCTTTCCATCGGCCCATAAAATATACAGGAAAACATCTTTTTTTACTTCAGGTTGCCGTTGTCCACAAGACAATACCAGGGCACAGATTAAAAACACCATTATCTTTTTCAAACCATCCCCCCCGCGTTTTGCTGAAACTTCTCCTCAATACCGGGCAGCCCCAAATGCTGGTAAATCTGCAAACTGCTGCGCGACTCATGCCCGCTCATCAGCTGCACCTCCCTGTCCGGCCAGCCCTGGTTCGTCCAGTACGTGATAAAATAATGCCGCAGGCTGTGGGGATGGATGCGCCCGCACTCCGCCCTCTTGCAAGCATCCTGGAACACCTTGCGAATGTAACGCTCGCTGTATTTGTCATTAAGCCTGCTCTCAAACACATAGCGGTTGCGTGGATTCTTACTGCGATACAACAGCAGCTCATCGCGGAACACTTTGGCCAGTGGCACCAGGCGATCCTTATCACCCTTGCCGCGCACCTTAATGCGATTGCGCTCCCAGTCGATATCCGTCCACTTGAGGTTGGTCAGCTCAAAACTGCGCATGCCCGTATACACCAGCATCTTCACCATCAGCCGATAATCCAGCTGCGCCTGCTTCTCCATCGAAGCCAGCAATGTACGGATCTGCTCATCACTGGGCACATCCGGCAAACGCCTCGGGCGACGCTTTTTTACCGGCCCGATAATCTTCTTAACCCGCTCATCGCGTTTAACCTCACGCAGCACATGCGTCAGCTGCTCGCGGTCCGGCTTATACTTCTTGATCAACTTAATGATCTCTCTTTGCATCTCGATCATGGTTGCCTCCGTTTTTTGAGTGTTATATGGAAAATTTTCCACCTAATACATGTTAGCCTGATAGATGCCCGCCAGTCTCACTTGGTACAATCTGCACCCCATACACATAGTCGTGATAGGTAATGTCATGGTGTTCGCGCATTGGCGGCAGCAGGTCGGGGCGCAATCGTTCTTTCAGGTCGCGCTCTCGGTCTGCTATCAAGTGCTCCCGAACCTGCCGGTTCAGGCAGGCAATTTCGTGCTTGGTCAGGTGTATCTTTCTCGGCTCACGTCCGGTTTCTGCTATAAATTTGCAAATCGCTTGGTATATAGCATCCAAGCTAACAAGCGGGTTAACAGCGACCGTAGAAAGCGGTTCTGCTTTGTCGTTCATATCAACCTCCTGTGCGCCGCTTTCTACGGCGCGTTACCCTTATCGTTATAAATTCCTGTAATCTCTATCCCACACAAACCAATATTCATAGAAAGCCTTTATTATATTAAAAACCTTTCAAGTTCGGCTGCTACGGATCCCTGTATAACAATAGTCCATCCTGTTCTTTGTTCTGTTCCATAATTTTTATCATATTCAAGTTTAAAATTTGTCATTATCCTCAACCTTTAAAAAAACGCATTTCGCTTGCTCAAATTAGCAAAGCGGTTAAACTGCCTGTCAAAATACAAACTCCTTTTCCAGTGCGCAGCGCCCAGGTTCTGCTTCTCGCAATAAAACGTCACCTGGTTCTCCTGCGCCTCATCCGCAAGATACAAAAAATAAATCCCCCGGGCGTCCTGTACAATCTGCCCCGAACCCCGCAAATCCGCCATGCTCGGACGCTTACCCTCCACGTAACCCTCCTTGCGCAACTGCGAAATCACCAGCCACAGCGTGCGCGTCTCCTTCGCCAGCGCCGCGATACCCTTACTCAGATTCGTCTCGCGCTCCATCTGGTTATCGCCCGGCCCCGTAGCCAGCTGCAGGTAATCCACCGCAAACACCTTCACCCCATCGCGACGGATAGCCCGCAACGCCTTCGCCCGCAACTGCTGCATCGTAAGGCTGCTGCTGTCATCCACAAAAAAGCGCCGCGTCTTCAAACGCTCCATACCGTCATGCCAGCGATCGTACATACCCGGCAGCTCCTTATCGCCCTCACTCAGCCCCACGCGCAAAGCCACCATCTCGCCAATCATCTCCTGGCTAAAATAAAGCACCGGAACCTCACGGCTAATCGTCGCCAGCACCTGGTTCACAAAACTGCTCTTACCGCTGCCCGGTGCGCCGGCGATCACATACATCAAGCCGTAATGCCACATCAGTTTCTCATCGATATCGCCAATGCCGCAACGCACATCACTGCGCGTAAAGCGGTCAAAATCCTCAATCAGCGGGTCCATCCAGCCGGTAATATGGCGGCTGTTGCTTTCCCTCTCGCTCAGCTGAAAAATCTCCCGCTCTATATTCTGCACAACAGCGGCCGCATTCACATCAGCCTCAAAAGCCTGGTCGATTGCATCCTGGCTCGTTCGAATTATACGCCGCAAATGCGCGTAATTTTTGATCGTCTGGATATTCTGCTCAAGGTTCGCTGCCGTAAACACATCAAAAACCGGTACCACATCCGCCAGGCTTAAACGGTCATGGCTCTTGATGCGCGCGTTTACCACCGTCACATCCGGCTCCACGCCCTCCGTTACAAGGGCGCTAAAAATCTCAAACAAATCCTTATGCTTGCTATGGTAAAAATCATTCACCGACAGCTTCTCGCTCACCAGCAGCGCCGCATCCATATCCCCGATGCACATGGCGCCCAAAACCGCCACCTCCACCTCGCCATCGTGAGGCAATACCCGTATGTTGCTCATTTTCCACCTAATACTTGTTATACGGCTTCGTATGTTTGTTTAAATATATCTGGCTTACAAGGGTAAAATTCACCTTTAACGCCCTTGATAATCCAATCGCCAATACTGGCAATCATATCGCCTTCTAATGTCGGGATTACGCAAACCGGATGTTCGTCTTTTCGCATGAATGAAGCCTTATTTTTTGTAAATTTTGAAATATCCGTGATATTCATATCCTTCATAGTAAATTGTATTGCTTCAATAATTACTGGCTTTTTCCTGAATTTTGGCATCTTATTAACTCCAATCGCCGTCTAACAAACGGCATTAACGCGGAAGCCTACATCGCTTGGCAATCCGCAAGGTTATTGGTTTAGGTCGGCTCCGGTTATGCCAACCGTTAGCATTTTAAAGTATGGCAACTACTCTTTTCATATTTACACGGTCAATTAAATGCCCCATGTATGTTGCAGATGTTCCTTCGTAAATTCGCACAGGAAACCAGTCACCACGCTTCATTGCGTTCTCAATTTCTTCCCATATTTGGTCAATATATTCTTCTTTATGCTCAAGCCTTACTAACTCACCATTATCTAATAATAAATCAATAAATTCCATGCTAACCCCCGTGTTGTAGCGGACGCTTCACGAGCCCACAAATTAATATTTTAGTTAATTAACGGCGTGCTTGTCATTACTTAAATTATCTGCCATCTTTCAACCCTTCCTAAATTATCAAATCTGGACGCCCGTTATTTTCTCCCCGCCTCCACTTCCAGCCAGCGCTTCAAACTCGCCCCCACGCTCCTGGACCTACTCAAATACTGATCGAACTTATTCTCCATCTGCTCCAGCACCCGCTTAATCATTCCGATTTCATACTTATCCACGATATATTCGCAATCCAATTTAGAAATCTGCTGGGGCATCGTTCTTAGTTTCTCAAAACTCTCATGTGTCGCTATGAACTCCTGCAACGGATGTTCATAATCAACACCACCCTCATGCGCGCGCGCGTCCCCCGCGCTTTCTTTAATATTATATCTTTTAAGGGTGCGCATATGTGCGCATAGGGGGTGCGCATATATGCGCATAGGGTGCGCGTTATTGCGCATACCCCCGTTTTGATCATCTTTTTGACCCCATAAAGCAGTGTTTTTATTGATTTTATACATCCTAAAATCGCTGTTAGCGGGGGGGTGCGCATTATTGCGCATAGGGTGCGCGTATATGCGCACAGTGATAACGTTGTTAATATACAATGTTTCAACCGCCCGCCGGACGCTCCTGCGATGTAAATTTGTCATCTTTTGCAACTGACTGTAACCAATAATGGATTCACTTCTTTTCCACCCGTAGGTTAGCCTCACGATTGCCAAAAAAACTCGTTGCGCCTCCCCTGGCAACTTCATCGCGCACATCGCCTCCAGCAACTCATTCGCGATGCGCGTAAAACCATGGTCCAGATCCGCCTGCCCGTTCCTTTTCGGTTCATCCATCCCGTTTCCTGTTCATCCTTTTTTCAGAATTATTCATTCCAGTCCGGGTGCTTACTCTCAATACCATTAAACATTATTCGATGTCATTAAGCCCACTGCTATCACAATTAAAAACATGGGCATAATCCATCCGATCATAAACACAAAGTCATTTTCCGGGATATTAAACAACATATAACCCCACACCCCAAAAGCCACCACGATAAAAATAACGGCCATAATATTTATAAACGTCTTCATCTTTTCCTCCTTACCGCATACCTGCTGGTGATCACCTTATAGCCGTCATCAAACTCCACCAGGATGCTGTTCATCCTCCCCCGCGCCAGCACACGGCAGCGGCGGCCCTTGTACCGGCCCAATCGCTTTTTCCAAAACCACACATGGTCAAATTTCACGCCACACCTTCCGCTCGATTTGCTTCTCCTCTACCGAGCCATCGGCGTTTACAACACGTATGCGCTGCGCCGGCAGCTTGCACTCCTCCAGCGGCTCCGCCACCAGCTGGCTCAAACTGCGCGACTTGTTGCCCAACACCTTGCGCAGGTAATTGCCGCCCATCTCCTTGTTGACGCTGTAGACGTAATTCGTCTGCCAGCCAAAGCGCCGGGCCACATCAATCCCCTTATACTGCCCGGGGTTCTGCCTTAAAAAAATCGCAATTTCATCACGCAAGCGGCTCATAACTCACCTCCGGCATTTCATTCCACTCGCGGCCATCCAGCATGCGGTTAGGCGCGTATCTTCCCCACTGCTTAAAGAAAAACGGCACGCCGGCAACCTGGCACTGGTCCCTGATACCGCGCACCCAATCCGGGTGCATAGGCCGCGCATTTGGCCCGCTCTCCCCGCCAACAATCACCCAATCAAGCTTTTGACAAGGACCGCCAAACAAATCAATATTGCTGCCGTGCCAAACACTTCTTCCGTTTAACGCATCAATATGGTGCGTAAGACTATTTTATAGCATCCAAACGCATAGCGCCCAACAACGGCTCGGCACTCACAAAACGCACCGCTGCCGGCGTCTGCAAAAGCTCCGGTATGCGCTCGTTTGCCGCGTGCTGGTTCTCCACGCTCACACCCAGCCACACATTATCAAGGTGGCTATACAATTCGTCCGCATGATTAAAATAATCCACGGCTCTTTCAGGTCGTTTTGTAAGTATTTGAAATGTATGCTGTTCTGCCGCTTTGATCGTGGTCATTACCCTATCAATAAAATGAAAAGGTATATTTTCGTGAAACAGATCGCTCATACTGTTGACAAAAACCATACGCGGCTTTTTCCAGCGCAACGGCTCATCCAGCTTGTGAGGATGCATCTGCACGTTGCCATAAAAACCATCACGGTACTGCGGCAAATGCTTCAACCGCGTCTCGGCCAGCCTGCCCGCATAACAATTCCGGCACCCTTCGGATACCTTATCACAACCCGTTACCGGGTTCCACCTATAGTCCGTCCACTCAATTTTAGATTTACCCACTTTACGCCTCCTAAAGTTTTCCAACCCTCTGTATCCCCTTATTCAACCGGAACACAATCTTATGTCCGCCGGCCACCGTCAAAATGTAATCCCCCGGCTCCAGGCGTATCCGCCCGTGATAACTATCAAACCAATAGCTCACCCCCGGATTCTCCAGCACCTTATCCACCTCCGGCCACGCATCCTCCGGCCACCACTGGCGCTCGTCAATAATCTTGTTAAGCCCAACAGAATTGTTCATTCAATCCGCCAACTTTAAAAAAAGCGGCCACACGGGCATACCCGTATCCAAACACAATACACCCCGCGACCGCTATCAATTAAAAGTACCAGTTCTGCGCAAATTCAAACGTAACAAACAGCTGGCCGAATATCTGCCACAGCATCCACAACGCCATCAATCGGAAAACATTCTTGCCCCACTGGTCATCCCAGGGCGTAAATATCATGCAAAACACCAGCACCGGCAGCCACTTAAAAAAATGATATCCGTCCTGGAAAACCCACAACCAGGCATGCGGCCCGTTGGTTGTAAGCATCCACGGCCAGCCAATCCACGTTTCATGCGTCCAGAATAAAGGCAGCTCGCGCAACCTGTCCATAATGGCCCAGAAGGTTACAAAAATAGCCGCCCTGCGAAATTCGAAACTTAATGTCATACCAACACCTCGCTCGCTTCGCAGATCCTGTCCAATAAAACATGCAGCTCATCGGCCAGGTCATCCACGTTGGTTAGTCCGCGGTTGTACACCTGGACGATGGTTTGCAGCTCACGCTGGTCACGCTCGGTTAAATGCAGCCTGTTTTCGTTAACCGTTTCCACAAAATTGGTTACCAGGCGCCGCGCCTCCGCGTCGTTCTTACCCTCGCCGTCAATAGTCAAATACAATGTAATTTTATACACAATACACCACCTCACTATACTCATGAAGTAGGTCCGGCCCGGCAGCTAACCGCAAAAACCGTTATTTGTCAAAGGATAAGTTGTTGTAAAGAATAGACTTAAAGCACGCAATTAACGCAATAAACGTTATGTATATTATACAACAAATTATAAGATAAGCAGCGTCACCGTCATTTCTATAAGTACTTGTTATTTTGTGACTTAGGTCTTGTGTTGTGTGGCGGGTGTGGATAATTATATTTGGAATAGATGTGTGACTATTTGGCTGAACAAAAATAAAAAAAGCCTGCTGCCGGTGTGCGTTACCAGCAACAGGCTCTTAAAAAGCCTGGAGTATTTTAATTTTTAATTGGCGACGATATTTACAAGCTTGCCGGGTACAACAATCACCTTGCGCACCGTTTTGCCTTCCAGAAGCTCCGGCATGCGGCCAAAATTTTTGGCCATCTTCTCGGCATCTTCTTTTTCCAGCTGTACCGAAGCCATCATCTTTTCACGGATCTTGCCGTTAATCTGGATAACCCATTCGGTTTCATCTACCTGTAAATATTTCTCGTCATACACCGGCCAGTTTTGGGCGGCAATAGTTTGTTCAAATCCGAGACGCTGCCAAAGCTCTTCTGTAAGATGCGGCGCAAATGGATTGACGATGACCAAAAAGTCGTGCAAAACAGATTTCGGTATTTCCGGCCACTTATACGCTTCATTAACAAAAATCATCATCGCTGAAATGGCCGTGTTAAAGCGCAGGTTTTCTATATCCTCAGTAATTTTTTTGATCGCTTTGTGCAGCTCCGACAGCTGTTCTTTGTCCGGCTTTTTTTCAACAATATGGCTATTTAGCTTTTCGCTCCTGTCTTCAATAAAGAGACGCCATACACGGCTAAGAAAGCGGTACACACCCTCCACGCCGTTCATGCTCCAGGGTTTTATTGCTTCCAGCGGACCCATAAACATTTCGTAGAGACGCAGCGTGTCGGCTCCGTAATTTCCGATAATCTCGTCGGGATTAATCACGTTTCCCCTGCTCTTGCTCATTTTGTGGGCCCGGGCGTCTACACGAATCGCGGGATGATCTTTTAGTATAAAGAAATCACCGGATTTTTCAGTTTCTTCTTCGGATATTTTCCGCGACACAATTCCCTTGGCTTCCATCTCTTCAGCAGAGAGATCGCTTGCTTGTTCAGCGGATATGGGACCGCCGTTTTTGTCGGAAAAGACGGTATATTCTGTTTCTCCCAGGATCATGCCCTGGTGAACCAGCTTTTTGAACGGCTCTTTTGTAGAGACGACACCGATATCATAAAGTACCTTGTGCCAGAAACGCGCATAGAGCAAGTGCAATACCGAATGCTCGGCTCCGCCAACGTACAGGTCAACCGGCATCCAATAATTCTCTTTCTCCTTGGTAAGTATCTTTTCAGGATTGTTTGGATCGATATAGCGCAAATAGTACCAGCAAGAGCCTGCCCACTGCGGCATGGTGTTAAACTCCCGCGTATAGAGAACGCCGTCTTTTTCCACAAAGCGCCAGGATTCCGGCGCATTGGCCAGCGGAGGCTGTGGCTCTTTATCCGCGCTTTGCCGGGGCTTAAAATCTTCCATCTCAGGAAGTTTTACCGGCAAGTCGGATTCCTCTACCGTGCGTGTTGAACCGTCCTCGGCGTGCAAAACCGGGAATGGCTCGCCCCAGTAACGCTGACGCGAGAATAGCCAATCGCGTAGTTTGTAATTTACCTTGCGCTGACCAAGTCCCTCATCCTCCAACCATTGGATCATTTTTTCTTTGGCGGCATCAACGAGCAGCCCGTCAAGAAAAGCGCTGTTTATGGCCGGTCCTTCACCGACAAATGCTTTACCCGTAAAATCTTTTGGCGGTTGCACTGTTCGTATGATAGGCAAATCATATGCTTCGGCGAATTCCCAGTCGCGTTCATCCTGCCCCGGCACGGCCATAATGGCGCCCGTCCCGTAGCCCATCAAAACGTAATCGGCGATCCAGACGGGAATCTCCTTATTGTTGGCGGGATTAACAGCGTAGGCGCCGCTGAAGACACCGGTCTTGGTTTTTGCAAGCTCTGTGCGTTCCAGATCGCTTTTTTGGCTGGCTTTTTCCTGATATTCTTTTACTGCATCTTTATAGGTGCCTGTAACGATTTTGTCCACAAGCGGATGTTCGGGCGCCAGGACCATATATGTAGCCCCAAACAGCGTATCCGGCCGCGTGGTGAATACTTCTATTTTACTGTCATGATCTTTCACCTTAAAGCTGATTTCCGCCCCTTTGGACTTGCCTATCCAGTTGCGCTGCATCTCCTTTGTGCTTTCCGGCCAGTCCAGTTCATCAAGATCCTGCAGCAGACGCTCTGCATATTCGGTTATTTTTAGCATCCACTGGCGCATGGGCCGGCGGTAAACAGGATGACCACCCCGCTCGCTTTTGCCGTCGATCACCTCTTCATTGGCCAGAACCGTGCCCAAAGCCGGACACCAGTTTACCGGCACCTCTTCCACATAAGCGAGACCCTTTTTATAAAGCTGAATAAAAATCCATTGTGTCCATTTATAGTAGTCGGGATCGGTTGTGTTTACTTCCCTGTCCCAATCATAGGAGAATCCGATATCCTGCAATTGCTCGCGAAAACGGTCGATATTTTTTTCTGTCGTCACCTTAGGATGTGTGCCGGTCTCGATAGCGTATTGCTCAGCGGGGAGGCCAAACGCATCCCAGCCCATCGGGTGGAGCACTTCAAAACCCTTCATGCGTTTGTAGCGCGCGATAATATCCGTGGCAGTGTAACCTTCCGGATGGCCCACGTGCAGGCCGGCACCGCTTGGATACGGGAACATATCAAGAACATAATATTTCGGTTTATTGCTGTCGATTTTATCGGGCGTGCGGAATGTTTTTTCTTCTTTCCAGATCTTTTGCCACTTTTTTTCTATCTTCTTAAAAGGATAAGGCATTGATTTTCCTTAATTTAATGTGTTCTCTGTCCTTTGATGATAAGGTAAAAAATTTAGCTATGGTATACGCCTTTTTCAACAGGCAGGCTAAACCCTGTCTTCAGGTTATACACATCCTGATAACAACTAAAATAATAACCGCGCTTAGAATTGCGGCAAAATTAACAACATCATTATTTATGAGAGCATGGCCCTGAATTAGTTTGAGCTGTTGTCCGTCGTCGTGTGTTTTTTCGGTGACAGTTCCGTCGGCTTTGATATATTGCGCCTGCACTGTTGCACCCATAAGGCTGTCAACGAGTGTCGCCAGAAAGCCGATCAGCGTTAACAATACAATATTTTCCGTAAGCAGATAGCTCTTATAGGGCGCAACAAATATGGCACCAAATACAATGAAAAAGCTACCGGCAAGCGCCGCTATGCTTCCAAAAAGCGAAATTGCTCCGGATCTGCCCTTCTCAGCCTTCTTAAAATTGGTAACCAATCTTGGCGCGGCGGGGCTTAAAATGCCAAGTTCTGTTGCCCAGGTATCGGCATTGGCTGCAGCCAGCGAGACGATAAACATGCTGAACAGGATTTCCCGGTCGGGGAAAAATAGCATCGCCAGCGCGCATAAACCGGCAACTCCGCCATTAGCAAAAACCTGCAAGGCGTCACGCCGGGAGCCTTTTTCAAAATTGGATGTGATCTGCTTTTTGCGTTGCTTTTTAAAAAAACTGAGCAGGCTGGAGCTGACAAAAAAGGCAAGCACAGGGATAACCAGCTTAAACCCGCCGCTACCGTAAACGGCAATCGCCAGCAAATACGCCGAGATGGCCCCGCCGGCTGTAAGCAGATGCTTAACGGCCAGAATTGCGAAAATCAACCCAAATACATTCGCGTACACAAATTGCCACTGAATTGCGGGTTCCGCCGTAGTGAAAACCCATAGCAAGAGCATGGTACTAAAACCAACGGAGAGATTGTCAGAGCCGTTTTTCGAAGTGGCTTCGGCGAACGTTACGGGAATGGCGCAGCTTAATGCCGCCAGCCACGGTGAAAGTGAGATGCTGCCGGCGGGGAAGTACAGCATAAAAACTCCATAAAAGATCAAAAAGGCGCTGATGGCCATGGCTGTACTGCCCTGCAGCGTCTTAATATCATGCCAGACTTTATAAGCCAAGGGGTTTTTTGCTTTTTGGCCGGCAATAGCGGCAACCGCATCTCCAACCGAGAGGATAAGTACGAGTGTTACAAAAATATATTTCTGATTGTGCCAGAAGAGAACGGCACCAATTAGGATCACCAGCGGATAATAGACTGTTCCGTAGCTGTGGCGTACATCGTGGATGGCATCGAAAAAGTGCTTTTTGATGGAAATGTAATTGACAATCGTGAACAGGATGGCAATAAAAACGATCGGCTGAATCTCTTCTATCAAAGCGCTGGCTGCGGCAAGTGCCAATCCTACTGAGATGTGCACAAATTTACGGGTATACTCCGCTTGTACATTAAAGTATTTTCTCAGTGCGATTGAAAACATTAAAAGCAGAAAAAGGACAGCTGTTAAAGCAACAATTGTCAGCCAGTGTTGAAAAGTGTGAGGCAGGTAGGAGTTGATCTGATTCACTGAAGGTGCTGTTTAAAAAGAGTCGGGGCGAGAGGATTTGAACCTCCGACCTTACCGTCCCGAACGGTACGCGCTACCAGGCTACGCCACGCCCCGAAATGAATCTTAAATATACGGTTTTGATATTTTCAAATCAACCGGCCTTTTTGTCTGTTGCCGATAATTTTAAAGCCATCATCAGGCCGATCACAAACGTCGCAACCGCGCCCAGGCCATTTAAGTTGAAAGCATAACCCGGATAAATCTGATAGAACGATCCGACAATCAACCCAATAATAAAATAGAGTGTTTGTGATGGGAAATTTTTAAGTGCCCAGTCCATGATGCGCGAGAACAAAAGAATTCCAAGAACCACACCAATACCGAGGCTGCCAATCAAAAAAATGCGTACCAAAAGCTCTTCGCCGATACCGCTTTGTGGAATCTGCAGCACAAGTCTTGTTGCTCCGTCCAGGGCGCCCAGAACGGTCCAGTAAATACCCAGCAAAATCAGCATAAACGACCCGCTGATACCGGGAACGATCATCGCCGAAGATGCAATGATGCCACTTAGCAGGAAATAAGCATAATCCCAGAGCGAAAAACGCGCGGCCGTATAAGCAATATCAATCTCGTCGCCCTTCCCTGTCTGAAACAAGGCAAAGATAACGACGATGGCCGCTCCGCCAATCAGGAACAGTGCCCGGCGCAGGTTCAGCTTCATATCCTTGTGGCTGCGGATAACCACGGGGATACTGCCCAGGATAAGTCCCATGAAAAAATAAACCGTCATCAGCGGATAATTTTTAAAAGACCAGGACAACGCACCGGCCAGCCCAAAAACAGCGACCAGAGATCCAAAGAAAAGAACTCCCAGAAACATGATGTATTCTTTGCGCCGCTCTTTGTTGGTAACAAAATTTCCCAGCGCTTCCATCAGGTATTCGTAAATGCCAAAAACAACGGCAATGGTACCGCCGCTTACCCCGGGAATTATATTGGCCACGCCCATGGCCATTCCCACAAAAAATGTGCGCACATAAAAGGCAAAACCGTAATTCATCTTTCAGTCCATCCATGTTTCCCGATGAGAGGAACAAATGAGAGTGGTTCCAGCTCTATCCGGCGTATTTCCTGTTCTGTTTTTAAAAAAAGCGTAAGCATTTGATTGTTTTTGTCGCCAAGCGGAATAAGCAGCCGGCCGCCGTTTTTTACCTGCGGCAGCAGGCTTTTGGGATTGACGGGCGCGCCCGCAGTGACAATTATTGCATCATACGGTGCATAATTTTGCCAGCCCAGTGTGCCGTCGCCCACGCGTAAAGCAAAATGATAGCGCATATCCCTGAGCAGGCTTTCCGCCTTTTTGCCCAGAGCCGCGATGCGTTCGATTGTAAAAACCTGCGCGCCCATTTCACATAAAACGGCTGCCTGATAGCCCGACCCGCTCCCGATCTCCAGTATTTTCTGGCCTTTTTCCACTTCAAGGGCCTGGCTCATCAGCGCCACGGTGTATGGGTGCGATATGGTCTGCTCAAAACCGATGGGCAGTGCTTTGTCATCATAGGCCTGAAATTCGGCCCCCGGCGCCACAAAACGGTGACGCTCCACCTTGAGCATGGCCCGCAAAACGCGTTCATCGCTGATGCCGCGCCGGCGCAGGCCTTCTACCATTTTTTCACGTTGTCGATTGTAATGGATCACGTCGCATTTCCCTGATAAGCAGATTAATAAATTCCCAGGTATCACGTAAATGATGGATATGAGAGCCGTTTCCGGCGTAGATCGTTTCAATATCCACAAAGGCTATCTTAAAATTTTTGCGGCAGCTTTTAAGTATAAATTCGCTTTCGATCTGGAAATTGGGTTCATCCAGGACAAGCTCCTGCAAAACTTCACGCCGGAATGCCCGGAAGCCGCATTGACTGTCGCTGATCGGTTCGCCGCAGGCCGCACTTATGAGCCAGGATGAGACGCGGTTTGAAAACTGTCGCGACAGCGGCATTCTGCCAAACCGTTTTACCCGTTTACCGATCACAATATCGGACGTTCCACCCTCCAGGATCTCCAGAAAACGGTTTATGTCCTCAGGTGCGTGCTGCAGGTCCGCGTCCATGCAAACCACAAAATCATAAGCGCTCTGATCTTTCACGGCCCGGAAGGCATGTTGCAACGCCGTCCCCTTACCGCCGTTGGCGGGCAATGATAATATGTCAACCGGGAATTGTGATAATTCTTCCAGCGTGCGGTCGGTGGAACCGTCATCAACAACGATAATGGACGCCGGCGCCGGAGATAAAGCCACAACACGCTGCAGCAGCTGCCGTATCGATTTTTCTGCGTTGTAAGCCGGGATGATCAGTGCGAATGTCTTCATTTTCTCCAAAAAAAATGGGGATTTGTAAAAAATCCCCATTGCTATGTCGGAGCGACTGGATTCGAACCAGCGACCCCTTGAACCCCATTCAAGTGCGCTACCAGGCTGCGCCACGCTCCGAACAAGTGTTAAGTTAAAAAGCTACTCAGATAAATGCAATCATATGCGCGTCACTCTTCAAGTATTTTTCGGATTTGATAGAGTTCCCTGCGCAGGTTTTTGAGAAAATCGCTGCTTTCTTGTCCCGGTGCTGATTGTAGGGCTTTCTGCGGCTCGCTTTGTGCCGGCATTTCTTTTTTTTCTTTTGCGAAGAGCGGCAAGTTATCGTCAGCTTTTGGTCTCGTTGCTTCGGATTCCTTGAGCTCTTCTTTTTCGCTTAACATGCGCTCGGCGCCTTTAATGGTAAATCCTTTGTTATGCAGCAGATCATTTATGTGTTGTACCAGAACGATCATATCCTCTGAATAGCGGCGGCTGCCACCTTCGGTTTTATGTGGCTGAAGCTGTGGAAAAACGGTTTCCCAGTAGCGTAATGTCGACTGCGGCACACCCGTTCGCTTTGAGACTTCACCGATGGAGTAGTCTATTTCATTGTTTCCGGCCATGGAACGCTCGTTTTGTTTGGCTGGAATTAAAGTAGCACTTAAGAGGCCAGTATTTCAAGTAAAACTTTAAAACAATCGGTTCCTTTTTAAAGCATATTCAAGCATCGCTTTACTCAGATAATCCGATGTTTTTATCAGGCCGTAATCAACACGGTTTTCCGAAAAGAAATGCTTCAGTGAATCATTGTGGCGGGCGATCTGCTCCAGGTAGTGGTCTTTAATATATTTGGGACGTGTTTTGATTTTGGCATCTCCTTCAAGGTCCCTGAATTCCACCTCGCCTTTATAATCAAAACCCAGCTCGGCATCATCCAGAATCTGGAAAACCAATAATTCGTGTTTGTTGTAAAGCAGGTGCTTGATGCCGCTTTTTATCTCATCGGGATCGTCAAAAAAGTCCGAAATAAGTATCACCATGCTGCGGCGTTTGATCTTGTCCGCCAATTGATGAAGTGTGCCGGTGATGCGTGTATCTTTTTCCGGTTTTGTGTCCGTCAGGGCCCCCAGAATATTCTTTAAATGGGCGTGAACGGAGCGCGGCGGTATAAAATGGCGGATGTCTTCGTCAAATAAAACAAGACCGGTGGCGTCGCGTTGTTTAAGCATAAGATAAGTCAGAGCGCTGGCCAGCATGGAGGCATAGCGGAATTTGCTGACGCCGTTTCCGGAAAACGCCATCGACCCTGAGGCATCCAGCAGGATAAAGCAGCGCAGGTTTGTCTCTTCCTCAAACTGCTTCACGTAATAGCGGTCACTGCGGGCATAGACTTTCCAGTCGATAAAACGAAGGCTGTCGCCCTGCATATAAGGACGGTGCTGGCTGAATTCTACGCTGAAGCCGTGAAAGGGGCTTTTGTGCAGACCGGTGATAAAGCCTTCCACAACCTTTCTGGCAATCAATTCAAGGTTGTCGATGGTTGAAAGAACCTGCGGATCCAGCAATGCCGTGCCATTCTGCATAAAGCAATCAACCTAATGTTATATTGTTTTGCGCCGCCGCGGCATTAACCGTGTTACGCATCAGCATGGCGATGGTCATAGGCCCGACCCCGCCCGGTACAGGCGTGATCGCTTCGCAAACAGGAGCAACTTCCTCGAACAGGACGTCGCCGCATAAACGGTAACCCTTCTCCGTTTCCGGCGCATCGACGCGGTTCATGCCCACGTCCACCACCACGCAACCTTTTTTAACCATGTCTTTATTCACAAATTCAGCCTGCCCGATGGCAGCGACGAGAATATCGGCCTGACGCGTATGAGACGCGATATCGTGTGTACGGCTGTGGCAAACGGTAACCGTGGCGTTGGCATATTTGTTTTTCTGCACCAGCAGATTAGCCATTGGCTTGCCAACGATATTTGAGCGGCCTAAAACGACAACATGCTTGCCTTGCGCGGAGATATTGTAATACTTGAGAATTTCAAGAATGCCGGCGGGCGTGCAGGGCAGCATGTAAGGCTCCCCGATAGCCAGAAGGCCTACATTATGGGGATGAAAACAATCCACGTCTTTTATATAGGCGATATTATCAATGACCACGCGCGGGTCTATCTGCTTTGGCAGCGGCATTTGCACCAGTATTCCGTGATAGCTTTTATCCGCGTTTAGTTTTTGAACCAGATTTAACAATTCATCCTGCGTGGTTTCCGCGGAAAGGCGGATCGTTTCCGAGCGAAAGCCCAGTTTTTCGCACATCTGGCCTTTGCGCTTTACGTAAATGGCCGACGCGGGATCATCACCAACGAGCACCACGGCCAGGCCGGGTGTAACGCCCTGCTTTTTGAGATTATCCGCGAGCTTTTGTGTCTGCTCGTTGCTGTGCCGCGCCACGAGCTTCCCGTCGAGGAGCTTAAAGTTTGCCATAATCTTCCTTCGAAAAATTTAAACGTTCTATCTGTTGTGCTTTTCCGTTATCGTTGATTGTAACGAGTACCGCGTTTATGCGCATGCGTCGCGTTGCCATTTTATAATAATTTGGCACCTGCTGAACAAAGCGCTCCAATGCCGTGTCAACGTCCATGCCGATCACGCTGTCGAATGGACCTGTCATTCCAACATCACTGATATAGGCGGTGCCTTTTGGCAAAATGCGCTCGTCGGCCGTTTGTACGTGGGTATGCGTTCCCGCCACTGTGCTGGCTTTGCCGTCCAGATACCAGCCGAGCGCCAGTTTTTCCGCCGTGGCTTCGGCATGAAAATCAACAAAAATGAACGGAGTCTCCTGGCGCAGTTCTTCGCAGAGTTTTTGGCCGGTCCGGAAAGGACAATCAATCGGATTCATGAAACTGCGTCCCTGCAGGTTTATCAAGCCAAGCTTTGGCAGATTGTTTTTTTGCAGAATAAGGTGGCCTTTGCCGGGATTTCCGGGCGGATAATTGGCCGGGCGCAGGGTTTTGTAAAGGGGATTTTCCAGCACTTCGATGCTGTTTCTTTGCCAGATGTGGTTACCGCCTGTAATGGCGTCAACGCCGCTGTTCATGAGACGTGAAGCCAGTTTTTTATTTATGCCCTTTCCATTGTCACAATTCTCGCCATTGGCGATACAGTAATCCACGGCCCTGTCGCGGATGAGCAGCGGAACCGTATCGGCAACAAGATTTACAGCCTGGTGACCAACAATATCTCCAATGAAAAGGATTTTAAGCATCTATTAAGCGTAATCTATTGCTCTGAATTCGCGGATAACGTGTACTTTGATCTGTCCGGCATGGTCAACATTGGACCTGATTTTTTTTGCAATTTCCGAGCTGAGCATGTGGCTCTGGGCGTCGTCGGCCTTATCGTGATCAATGATGATGCGTATCTCCTTGCCGGCCTGGATAGCATAAGCGCTTTTTACACCCTCAAAAGAATCGGCGATATCCTCCAGGTTGCTCAGTCGTTTTACATAATTCTCAATTACATCGCGGCGCGCGCCAGGACGTGAGCGGCTGATTTCTTCAGCAATACGTACAACCACCGCGATCGGCGTATTGGCTTCCGCGTGATTTGTAAAAGCCAATACCGCGTTTAGCACGGGTGTAGCTTCACCATGTTTTTTCAGAAATTCATGCCCCACTTTGCTGTAATCGGATTCACTGGCCTTTTCGATAGCCATGCCGATTTTATGCATCATACCTGCGCGTTTGGCCATATAGCTGTCCAGCCCAAGCTCAACAGCAATTTTGCCGGCAATTTCCGCCACTTCCTGGCAATGTTCCAGAATATTCTGGCCATAGCTGGTGCGGTATTTCAACTTGCCCAGAGTCTGTACGATTTCCGGGTTGAGACCATGTATGCCCAGTTCATGCAGCGTCTGCTCGCCGACCTCCTCATAATGGTCATCCATTTCCTGTAGTACTTTTTCATAGGTCTCCTCAATACGTCCCGGGTGGATACGCCCGTCCGAGACAAGACGTTCCATGGTAATGCGGGCAATCTCACGGCGCGCGGGATCGAAGGCGCTCAGCAACACGGCCTGTGGCGTATCATCAACGATCACATCAACACCGGTAACCACTTCAAAAGCGCGGATGTTGCGGCCTTCTTTGCCGATTATGCGTCCCTTCATATCATCGGAAGGCAGCTTAACTGTAGTTACGGTAGATTCAATGGTGTGATTGGAGGCAATCTGCTCGATGGATGTGGTTATAATGCGCTGGGCTTGCTGTTTCGCGCTATCGTGTGCTTCCTGCACCATTTGGTACATATTATGCGTTATATCGCGCTTGGCCTCGTCCAGCAGGTTGTCCATCAACATCTGCTTGGCCTCGTCGCGGGAAAGGCCGGAAATCGTTTCCAGCTTTTTATTGGCTTCCTCTATGGATTCTTCCAGTTTGGACTGCCTGATATTCAGGTTGTTTTCCTGGTTCTTAAGCTCACGTTCTTTTAGGAAAAGTTCGCGCTCCTTTTTAGATATCAGGTCAGCCTTGCGGTCAAGGTCGTTTTCTTTGTTGTTAAGATCGTTTTCGTAGGCCTTTAGCGAATTTTTCTTGGAGCGGAACTCCTCTTCCAGCTTTTGCTTCTGCTGGTAGATCTCTTCGCTGGCTTCTAAAAGTTTTTCTTTCTTTTGATTTTCGCCTTCAGCGGCGGCGTCCTGCAGAATCAACTCTGCCTTTTTACGAGCGGTGGTAAGGTTTTTTTTGCCCGCGCTGGCGTTCACAAACCAGCCAATCCCGAAAAAAAGAACTGCCACAACAAGAAGTATCAGCACATCTATCAGGGCCATTTTTCCTCCCTTTAAGCGGATAGCCTAAAAATTAAAAAACCCTGTACCGTAATCTAACAAAAGGAACCTCTATTCGACATTATGGGCACCTCCCGGATGTTTCATGCTTCCTCATTTAAGTGGCTTGCAATCTCCACCCAGAGTCAGTTCCCTGTTTTGATGGTGTTGGTCCTTTTATAGATTACTTAAGGATACAGGGCTAAAATTAAGGCCTAGGTAATCTTTATTCGGTATCTTCCTCTAAAATCTCCGTAATGCTGTGGTTCACTCTTCTTGCTTCTTCATTTATCTGCGTGAGCAGTTTTCTGCGATATTCGCGCTCCTGAAAAAGTTCATCAGCTATATTTAAGGCCGCCAGAATTGCCACTTTTGTCGTGGATGTTAAACTGTAATGGCGGTCTATTTCACGCATTTTTTTGTCCAAATACTGGGCAATTTCCTGTACATAATTTTCATCATCATCGGAAACAAGTGAATATTCTGAACCAAATATGCTTACTTTTATTTTTTGCGGAGACATTTAAAGGTTACCGTTTGTCAACACCATGTCACCCGGAAATACGCTGATCGACCTGTTCAATCATCAGGTTCAGCCGCTCCCGGGCTTCTTCGTTTTTTTCTTTTAATTTAAGATTTTCTTCCTGCAATATCGACAATTTTCCTTTAAGCTCTGTAATTTCTTCGCTCAAACGATTATTCTTCTGGCGATAAACACGCGCCATATCTTCCAGGTCTTTAACAAGAACCTGCAATTTGTCGAATTGATCCAGACGCATTATTTTTCCCGCAATTGTGCTTTAAATTGTTTTTCGGCTTTCGCTATCACCTTCTTAAAAGCCTTGTCTGCCTCTTCATCACTTAATGTGCGCTCATCAGACTGAAAACGCAAGCGGAAGGCCAGGCTTTTTTTGTTCTGTCCGACATGTTCACCCGTGTAAACATCAAAAACCGAAACATCCCTTAAAAGATTTCCGCCCTGCTTTGAAATAAAAGTCATTACTTCGCCGGCAGCTATATCCGCTTCCAGCTCCAGGGCAAAATCTTTTTCAATCGACGGGTATTTTCCAATAACCGTAAAACTGATTTCGCGCCCGATCTGATCGTAAAAATCGGCAATATCGATTTCCGCGGCAAATACATCTATGGATAAATCAAAAACTTTGGCAATCGTGGCTTTGACCTTACCGCAATATCCGATTACCCGGTTACGATATGAAATGGCTGCGCAGCAGCTGTCATCAAACACGGAATGATCCGCTTCAGCCTTGTATTCGTAGGAGTCCAGGTGCAGATCAGCGCTGAGAATTTCAAGGAAAGCTTTAAGGTCGTAAAAATCGGCGTCCCGGCCTTTACCCTGCCATGCCTCGGGCTCGATCTGCCCGCATAATGCAATAGCCAGCCGGTATGGCTGATGCGGCAATTCCGTTTCATCTTTGGCACTCTGAAAGATGCGACCGCTTTCAAACAAGGCCATATCTTTTTTGCGACGCTTGATGTTGTAGTCCATAACCTGCAACAGTCCCGGCAACAAAGATGGACGCATGGTGCTTAGATCGTCGCTTACCGGATTGAGTATATGGACCAGTTTTTCGTGATCCTGCCCGGCTGCGGCAAATTTGTGCGACATCATGCTGTTGGTAAATACTTCCTGCAAACCGGCGTTTATCAGAGTCTCGCGCAGGCGTCGCATCTTGTTCTCATGATGCGCGTCCGGCTCCAGCAGATTTACGTCTTCTTTTTCGCTCTGCGGGATATTGTCGTAGCCGACAAGTCGTGCCACGTCCTCGATCAGGTCAATCTCTTTTATTAGATCGGCGCGGTAGCTGGGCACTTCAAAGCCGTCTTTTGTGGCCTTTACATGTATTTTACCAAGAAGCGCTTCAATTTCCTTTTGATTAAGATATGTACCCAAAACACGATTTACACGTTCCGGCCGTAGTACGATAACCCGCTGCTCAATCTTTTGCGGATAAGCATCCACAACGCCGGTGCAAACGGTTCCTCCCGCCAGTTCAGCCATCAGAGCTGCGGCCCTGTCTATCGATTTGCGACAATTTTCAGGGTCGGCACCGCGCTCAAAGCGTTGCGAGGCGTCTGTGCTCATTTGCAGATGACGCGCGCTCTCAGCTATCCTTTGCGGGTTGAAATAGGCGCTTTCCAGCAAGATATCTTTTGTTTCGGCGTTTACCTCCGAATTTTGCCCGCCCATGATCCCGCCGATGGCCACTTCCTTTTCAGCGTCACAAATCATTACCGTTTCCGGCGAAAGCTTTCTTTGCTTGTCATCCAGCGTCGTAAATGTGGATTGCTTCCCTGCTTTACGCACAATAATATGGTTGCCTTCAATGTAATCCAGATCGAAAGCGTGCATCGGCTGGCCGCTTTCCATCATTATGAAATTTGTAACATCGACAATGTTATTGATAGAACGCAGGCCTACAGCTTCCAGCTTGCTCACAAGCCATTCCGGGGACGGACCAACTTTGACATTACGAATGACGCGCGCGCAATAACGGGGACATCCTTCAGCATCTTCTATCGATACCCGAACAATATCTTCCGCCCTTTCCGCCGATTCTTTCAGGGTGGAAGGAGGCAGTTTTATTTCCTTTCCGGTAAAAGCGGCAATTTCCCGCGCAATACCAATATGACTGAGGCAATCCGGCCGGTTTGGCGTAATGAAAACATCAAAAATTGTATCGCTTATTGGGGCCATAACTGCGTTAAAATCGGTTCCGGGCTCAAATTCACCATCAATCGCCCAGATGCCCTGAGAGCTTTCCTCAAGTCCAAGCTCTTCCTTCGAGCAAATCATACCGAAAGATTCAACACCACGGATTTTAGCTTTTTTGATCTTTAGCCCGTTGGGAAGAGAACTGCCTAGCTGCGCGTAGGGAATGTGCTGTCCGGCCTGCACGTTGGGTGCGCCGCAAATAACCTGCTGGTCTTCACTGCCGTCATACACCTTACAAACGCTAAGTCTGTCGGCATCGGGGTGCTTGTTTACTTCTTTTACCAGTCCCACAACCACTTTTTCCAGCCGTGGTCCCCGCTCGATGATCTCTTCTACCTCAATGCCCGCATCAGTCAGCTTTTGCGCAATCGCGTTCGAATCAAGGTCAAGATCAATATATTCTTTCAACCATTTCAATGAGATTTTCATGTTTTTACCGTAATCTAGAATTGATTAAGGAATCTGTAGTCATTTTCAAAAAACAGGCGGATGTCCCTGACACCATATTTTAGCATCGCCACCCTGTCGATACCCATTCCAAAAGCGTATCCCGTATATTTTTCAGGATCGTATCCGACTGCTTCGAAAACATTTGGGTGAACCATGCCGGCCCCCGATATCTCCATCCATTTACCATTGAACCACATGTCATATTCTGCACTGGGTTCCGTAAACGGGAAAAAACTTGGTCTGAAACGCACGCGTGCTTCTTTGCCGAACATGCGGTACGCAAAACCCTGGATGACGCCTTTCAAGTCCGCGAACGTGACGTTTTCACCCACCACCAGACCTTCAACCTGGTGGAAAAAGGCGGAATGAGTCGCGTCCGGCGTATCCCGGCGGTAGACCCGTCCCGGGGCGATGATGCGGATCGGCGGTTTCCTGTTCTCCATTACACGGATCTGTACCGGCGAAGTGTGAGTGCGCAGTACGATATCTTCGGAAATGTAAAGCGTATCCTGCATGGCCCGCGCCGGATGTGACTTGGGGATATTCAAGGCTTCGAAGTTGTAATAGTCGGTCTCAATCTCAGGACCATCTTCTATACTAAATCCGAATGAGCGAAATATGGCCTTAATTTCATCGGCCACCTGCAGCAAGGGGTGTTTACGGCCCCTTCTCAGTGGACGTGCCGGTAGGGTTACGTCGATCTTTTGCCTTTCGGCAGTATCTGATCCCACTTCAGCGCGCTTTTTGCTTAAGGCTTCCTCGGCAAAAGACTTTAACTCGTTGAGCCCCGCGCCAAATGCAGGTTTTTGCTCATTGGGTACATCTTTAATCAGGCTGAAGGCTTGAGCAATGATGCCTTTTCTGCTCAGGTACTTTATGCGGATATCTTCGAGTTCTTTTAGATTCCTTACTTCTTTAAGGTCGCTGGTGAATTGTTCTCGGATCTGGTCCAGCTTTTCCACTTCCAACCCCCTTTATATAAAAAAAGGAAGTGCGGTAAGGGCACTTCCTTTTTTGGAAGATGATTTTTCTTTACGCACTGATTTGTTTAATCAGGGCAGCAAAGTCATCCGGCTGCCGGACGGCCATATCGGCCAGGACTTTGCGGTCAAGATCAATATTTGATTTCCTCAGTTTATCCATAAAAACGGAATAACTCATTCCATTCATACGGCAGGCGGCGTTAATACGCGTAATCCACAGGCGACGGAAGCTGCGTTTTTTGGCGCGTCTGTCGCGGTAAGCGTATTGCCATCCTTTTTCAACCTGGTCCTTGGCAGTGTTGTATAACCTGCTCTTTCCTAAACGATAGCCCTTGGCAGCTTTGAGGACCTTTTTGCGTCTGCGACGGGCGGCAACATTATTGGTTGCTCTTGGCATGTGAATACTCCTTTACTTCAGTATCATTCGTTTTACGCGGGGCACGTCGACGTTGTCAACCATGCTCTCCTTGCGCAGATTGCGCTTGCGCTTGGCACTTTTCTTGGTCAGAATGTGGCTGTGAAAAGCCGAGTGCCTTTTTACTTTCCCGCTGGCAGTTACACGAAAACGCTTGGCAGCGCCGCGGTTGGATTTCATCTTTGGCATGTGTGCATTCCTTTTATTTATGGGTTATAACCATGGTCATTGTACGACCTTCCATTTTCGACTCGCTTTCAACCTTTCCTACATCGGAAAGTTCGTCCTGTACTTTTTCCAGTAAACGCTCGCCAAATTCCTTGTAGGCCATCTCGCGTCCACGGAAAAGGACTGTAAACTTAACCTTGTTTTTATCCTCCAGGAAAGAACGGGCGTGTTTGAGCTTATACTCAAGATCGTGATCGTCCGTTTTGGGACGCATGCGTATTTCCTTAACGCTGATCTTGTGTTGTTTCTTTTTGTTAAGCTTCTCTTTTTTGGCTTGCTCGTAGAGATATTTGCCATAATCCATGATGCGGCAGACCGGCGGTTTGGCCTGTGGCGCCACTTCCACCAGGTCTAAACCCGATTCCTGCGCTATTTCAAGCGCCTTATCGATTATAACAACTCCAATTTGATTTCCCTCAGCGTCAATAAGCCGCACTTGCCGCGACTTAATCTCTTCGTTCGTACGAGCGTTTGTATCCTTTGCGATAGCTTGACTCCTTAATTAGTTCTCTGCCAGTTCTTTTTGCATTCTTTCCCGGAAAGCCTGCAATGTTATAGCCCCCAGGTCGCCGTCACCTTTGTGACGAACGGAAAGGGTCTTTTCCGTTTCTTCCTTATCGCCCAAAACGACCATATAAGGTATTTTTTGCAATTCGGCTTCACGGATTTTAAATCCCACTTTTTCGTTGCGATCGTCCATCTCAACGCGGAATCCCGCGCTGCTTAATGATGCCTGCAGTTCCTTGGCATATGCTTCATGCCTGTCGGCAATGGGCATAAGAATTATTTGCACAGGTGCCAGCCACAGCGGAAAATTACCAGCGCAATGTTCGGTTAATATAGCAAAAAATCGCTCAATAGACCCAAATGGCGCACGATGGATCATTACCGGCCTGTGTTTTTGGTTATCACTGCCCACGTATTCCAGCTCAAAACGCTCGGGCAGATTGTAATCGACCTGAATGGTGCCTAGTTGCCAGGGGCGTCCCAGGGCGTCTTTAACGATAAAATCGAGCTTGGGCCCATAAAACGCCGCTTCGCCGTATTCAGTAATTGTATCCAGCCCCTTTTCACGGGCGGCTTCAATGATATCGCTTTCGGCTTTTTCCCAATTCTCATCGGAGCCTATATATTTGCTTTTATCTTCTTTATCACGCAGCGATATTTGCGCCGTAAAGTCTTCAAATCCCAGCTTTTTGAATACTAGAAAAACCAGATCAATGACCTTAATAAATTCTTCCTTAATCTGATCGGGTCTGCAGAAAATGTGCGCATCGTCCTGCGTAAAGCCCCTTACGCGTGTCAGGCCGTTCAACTCACCCGATTGCTCGTAGCGGTAAACCGTGCCGAATTCAGCCATGCGCAGCGGTAGATCGCGATAGGAGCGCGGCTTGAACTTGTAGATCTCGCAATGATGTGGGCAGTTCATCGGTTTTAGCAAGAACTCTTCACCTTCGCGCGGCGTATTGATCGGGTGGAAGGAATCACTGCCGTATTTTTCATAATGCCCGGACTTGACGTACAACTCTTTCTTTCCAATATGCGGCGTTACAACCGGCTGGTAGCCGTGCTCCAACTGCGCCTGCTGCATAAACTTGATCAGCTGGTCACGGATAATGGCACCTTTGGGAAGCCAGATTGGTAGTCCCGCGCCGACATTTTCATTAAACATAAACAGTTCAAGCGCCTTGCCCAGCTTCCTGTGGTCACGCTTTTTGGCTTCTTCAATGCGCTTAAGGTGCGCCTTCAGCTCTTTAGGGTCGGGATAGTTGGTACCATAGATGCGCTGGAGCATCTTTTTGTTTTCGTCTCCGCGCCAGTAGGCACCGGCCAGCGAAAGCAGTTTGAAGTTCTTGCCCAGCGTCTTCGTGGAAACAACGTGCGGCCCGCGGCAAAGATCAGTAAATTCGCCCTGCGAGTAGGCCGTAATTATTCCATCAAGTTCGTCTATCAATTCCAGCTTCAGCTCTTCGCCACGCTCTTTAAACAGTGACTCAGCCTGCTCCCGGCTTAAAACCTGGCGCGTAATCTTCAGATCCTCATCAACAATTTTGGCCATCTCCCCTTCTATTGTTTCAAGGTCCTCGGGAGACAATGTTGTATCCAGGTCAATGTCATAGTAAAAGCCATCATCGATGGGAGGGCCAATACCGAGCTGTGCTTCAGGATGCAGCCGTTTAACGGCCTGTGCCATCAGGTGGGCCGTAGAATGCCAGAAGACTTCTTTGCCCTTATCCTGCTTGAAGGTCAGAATTTCAATGCTTCCCGATTCCTGCAGAGGGGTATTGAGGCTTATCTCCTTGCCGTTGAACATAGCTGCGACAGCTTTTTTGCGCAGTGAGTTGGATATATTTCCGGCTATTTCGTACGGAGTGATCCCCTCTTCATGCTCTTGCCGGGAGCCATCCGGAAAGGTTAGAATAATTTTACTCAAACAAGCCTCATTTACTGATAGATATACAAATAAAAACCACGGGATCACCCGTGGCAAGTGGGACGAGAGAGATTCGAACTCACGACCTCTACGATGTCAACGTAGCGCTCTAACCAACTGAGCTATCGCCCCTCAAAAAACCGAATCCCAAATTTAAAGGCTAAAGCCAATAAAATCAAACCGTTTATTGACTTGTAAAACCCGTATTTTGACCAAAAAAAAACCCTAAGAAATCTCAGGGTTTCGGTGGGGAGAGAAGGATTCGAACCTCCGAAGGCATTGAGCCGACAGATTTACAGTCTGTTGCGTTTGACCGCTTCGCTATCTCCCCAAAAGAGTCACTAATATACAAAGTCTATAAAACACGTGTCAACTGAAAGTTTACTCTTTTTTAAGTGCGTGATTCAAGCGCTCAACGGTATCCTCAATGGAGAACGGATAGCTTTTGCCCATCCAGATTTCGAAGCTTTTCGCACCCTGCCCTGCCAGCATTGCCATGCCGTTAATCGTCCTGAGACCTTTCTTCTTTGCTATTTGTAAAAAGCGTGTCTCAGAGGGGCTATATATCAGGTCATATGCGATCGTATCGGCATGAAATCCATCTTCAAAGTCAAAGGGAGACTGGTTCAAATACTGTCCCATGCCGACACTTGTTGTATTTATGATCAGGTCTGCCTGCCAGCCGCTCTTGTCTGCAGCATGCGATATCTGCGCTCTTGTATGCTTTTGCAGGTCATTGGCCAGTACATGCGCTTTAGATTGTGTCCTGTTAGCTATGGCAATCTCTTCAATATCGGAAGCCTCGTCCAATAAAGAGAAACCTACTGCACGAGCTGCGCCTCCCGCTCCTATCAGTAAAACTTTTTTTAAGCGCTGAATGTCATAATGCAGTGGCACTAAAAAACCGTGGCAATCGGTATTATGTCCAAACCACGTCCCGTTTTTTATATCGATTGTATTTACGGCGCCCACTTTTGCGGCCAGCGGATCAAGTGAATCCAGGTATTTGAGGACAGCCTGTTTGTGCGGTACGGTTATGTTAAGGCCGCGCCAGGCATTCTCACGTTTTAATGCCCGCAGCTTTTTGTTCAGTTCTTCAGGAGTGATTTGAAGCTTAGTATAAAGCGCTTTTATCCCATAAAACTCAAAAGCCGGGTTGTGGATAAGCGGCGAAAGACTGTGTGTAACCGGAAAGCCGATAACGGCAAATTTCAATTCAGCCATGGGTAATTTGTTTTAAGGTATTGTAGAAGCCGGGAAAGGAAACACCCGCGCACTCCGGATCGTCAACTTCAATTTTACCATCCGCGAACAGGCCGGCGATTGTAAATGCCATTGCAATGCGATGATCGCCATAAGTCTTTATTTTAGCTGGTTTTAACTGTTGCGGCCCTTCAAGCGAAAAACCATCTTCAAACTCCTCTATCTCAACGTCGCAGCGTTTCAGGTTTTCAACTATGCTGTTAATGCGGTCCGACTCTTTCACGCGCAATTCAGCGGCGTTGCGGATTGACAATGTGCCCTCGGCTTGCGTTGCCAATACTGCCAGAATGGGTATTTCATCAATAATATTTGCGATCAGTCCTTCTTCAATCGGCCTGTTTTTTATTTGGGCAGCGCGCACGACAATATTCCCGGCAGGTTCGGGTTTATCTTGTGTCTGCTCAATTTCCAGAACAGCACCCATTTTTTGTAAAACTGTGATAATACCGGTACGGCTGGGATTGAGCGACACATTTTCCAAAACGAGTTCCGAGTCCGGTAACGCGCATGCGGCGCACATAAAAAAGGCTGCGGACGAGATATCGCCGGGGATGGTCATATCCAGATCAGGGATGACTTGCTGCTGGCTTGAACTGATAATGTTCCGAATACCTATCCTCTCCTGCGGCAAACCCAGCATGCGTTCGGTGTGGTCACGGGAAGGTTCAGATTCGAACACGCGCGTTTGGCCCTGCGCGAACAAACCCGCCAGCAGAACCGCGGATTTGACCTGGGCACTGGCTAGCGGCAAATCATAATCTATGGCTTTTAAGCTTTCGACGGGCTCAAATGTCATCGGCAGTTTATTATTTGTTGAATTGATATTGGCACCCATACGTGACAAGGGCTCAATAACGCGCGCCATCGGGCGTTTTGAAAGCGAGCTGTCTCCGATCATTGTGGCTGGAAATGGCAACGCACTCAGTATACCACTGATCAGGCGGCTGGTCGTGCCTGAATTGCCGGCATCAAGCGGCCTTTGAGGGGCTCGCCACTGGTCGGTCTCCCGGCCTTTAACCTTCAACTCCGTGCCCTTCAAAGTAATGTCCAGACCCATGGCCCGGAGGCAATTCACAGTAGAGATACAATCGTTATTGGTGTTAAAATTGAAAAAACGACTCGCTCCCGGCTTAATGGCTGAAAACAGCGCAGCCCTGTGTGATATCGATTTATCGCCGGGAAGCGAAACCCGTCCCTTTACTTTCATATTGGCTCCAAAAAAAAACGCGGGATAATTCCCGCGCTTAAAAATAAATTAATCAGCTATTTATATAAAATTTATTTTGCCCTTTTTAACAGCCCTTCCAGAAAAAGTCCCGCTCCCAAAAGAATCAGCACCAACGGCCAGAATACCTCTGCGCTGCGCACAAAGTGCCAGGCATCAATAATTTGTATCTGCATCATAATAAACGGCACTGAGACCAGCGCAAACAGGATGCCGAATACCAATGATGTAACGTGTTTTGGGTTAAAAATAAAGTACGCGAACTGTCCAACAGCCAGGCTGATTGTAATGGCCGCAAAACCCGATTCATTGGATATGGGCAGCACGTTTATATCCATCAGAAAGATGGCGACGGCCATAAGACCGAAAAAGGAAGCGGCGGCTATACCACTGCGCGTTGGACTTAAATATGCTTTTCGCCCGAAAATCACCGCCAGAAAAGCGAATATCAGAATAATCGTATGCGGACGCGAAAATTCATAAATATCCCACTGGTTTAAGAGCAATAACACGCCTGTTATTATCAGAATTACAGGAAATATGATGGAACGGTTCATGAGTTACTCTCCCCGCTGCTACTTGCTTCACTTTTGTAATGCTTTTCCGGAAAAACGATTGCGGCTACGATATAGGCTATTATTCCTACACCGGCCGAAGCCAGGGTGGCGAAAACCCAAAGCAAGCGGACAAGCGTGACATCTAAATCAAAGTAATCTGCAAGCCCGGTACAAACTCCGGAAAGCATATGCACATCTTCTCCCTTAAGACGGTAGAAGCTTTTTATGTTGTCGCTTTTTTGCTCATGGCGTTCATCGCTTTCCCCTTCAACGGCGGGCATGTCACCTTCCGGCACCACTTCTTTTGCACTATCGCGTGAACGGTTTAAGAACATGTAGATACCAAAACCGATCAGCAGCAATGCCAGTATCGTTGTCCACGGCAAATTCCAGAAATGGAAATAATAAAGAACGCCGGTCTGCCGCAACAATAACAAAACGCCAATGATAATCAGCGCAGAACCCCATAGTTTTGCGCCCTCGCCGGAAGCTTTTTTCTGGTTACCGCTTATCTCCTGGGAAGGGTTGTCCGGCACAATGATTAATGCGGCAATGTATGCGATAATGCCAAAGCCCGTAAAGGCAAATACAATCCAGGCCAGACGGATAATCAATGGATCGATTCCAAAATATTCGCCGATTCCGCCACAAACACCGCCCAATACGCGATTGCTTCTGGAGCGGTAAAGTTTTTTTGTGTTTGAAGAAGTATTTCGTTGTTCTGTCATTTTTAGCTCCCGTTTTGCACCTATGGCTAAGAGACGCAACGGTTTGGCACTTGTTTCACTTATCAAGAACGATGTTAACGATTTTATAACGCATCACGCCTGCAGGTACTTCAATTTCAGCCAATTCGCCCACTTTCCTGCCCAGAAGCCCTTTGCCTATCGGCGAATCAATGGAAATTTTCTTTTGCTTCAGATCGGCTTCTTCGGCCGATACGAGTGTGTAGTCGAATTTTTTCTTTGTGCGCTGGTCTTCCACCGTGACGGTTGTGAGAATACTAGCCTGATCTGTGGACAGCTCGTTTTCGTCGATTACGCGGGCGCGGGACAAGCGTTCCTGCAGTTTCTGTATCTTTGTTTCCAGAAGTGACAGTTCTTCACGTGCCGCGTGATACTCGGCGTTTTCCTTGAGATCGCCGTGCTCGCGAGCCGTCGCCACTTTCTCCGAGACTTCAGGGCGCTTTCTGAATTTCAGCTCATGCAGTTCATTTTTTAAATTATCCAAGCCTTCTTGCGTAAGATATACATACTCCACTATTGAAGTCCTTTCCATTCGTTTTATTGTTTTGATTTAATTTAAAATAAAAGAGGTGAAAAAGTAAGGCGTTCAGTTTAGATCGCTTACCCTTTCGACGGAGAATACACCGGGAATTTTACTGATATTGTTTATTATCTTGGTAAGATGGTGCAGGTCTTTTACCTGAATGTTTATGTGGCCCTTGGCGTACATATTTTCGGCGTTAAAAAATACGCTCACAATATTCGTGTTCTGCTTTGATACACATTGTGTTATATCACGCAGCAGGTCTTTGCGGTCTTCACCAATAATAGACAGGTGAACCAGGAATTCCTGATCCTTATCGATGGCCCATTCCACATCTATGATGCGTTGTTTTTCTTCCAGCAGCTTCACCAGGTTTTTACAGTCGCTGCGGTGGATTGTAACGCCTTTGCCGCGCGTCAGGTAACCGATAATCCGGTCACCTGGAACAGGATGGCAGCATTTGGCAAAATTGATCAGCATATTGTCGATGCCCTGCACCCTGATGCCGGACTGGTTGCGGCTGCGCGAAATATAGCGTTTGATGATGCCCATTTGGGCTTCGTCGTTTTGCGGAGCGTGATACTCTGCCGGAAAAATCTTTTTAGCCAGGCTTTCCATTACGATATCGCCGCGACCGAGGGCAATCACAAGGGATTCGATATTACTGTAACCGAGCTTCGAAATATTGTCCGCAAACTCAGGACTTTTTTCGGTCAGATTGTATTTTTTCAAAAATTTGTTGAGAATCTCCTGCCCGATCTCTTTGGTCTGAACAAGCTGTTCCTCACGCAAGTACTTTTTGATCCAGTGTCTTGCCTTGCTGGTCTTTACATAATTGATCCAGTCCTGGCTGGGTTTTTGACCATGCGATGTTATAATCTCCACCTGGTCGCCACTGCGCAGCGTTGTGCGCAAGGGAACTATCTTGCCGTTTACTTTGGCGCCGATACAGTGGTTACCGATATTGGTATGCACAGCGTAGGCAAAATCGATCGGGGTGGAGCCTGCGGGCAGTTTAAACAGATCGCCACGCGGTGTAAACAGAAACACTTCATCCTGGAAAAGGTCAATTTTCAGGCTTTCCATAAATTCGCCGGCATCGCCTTCCTCGCTGCGTTGACGATCAAGCAGCTCTTTGACCCAGTTCAGCGAATTTGAGATTTGTGGGTCTTCATCGCCACCGTGTTTGTATTTCCAGTGTGCCGCGATACCGTTTTCGGCCATCGTGTGCATCTCATGGGTGCGGATCTGTATCTCTATCATGCGGCCATTGGGCCCTACAACGGTCGTATGCAGAGAACGGTAACCATTTATCTTGGGCGTTGCGATATAATCTTTAAAGCGGTCATAAACGGGCGCAAATTTGCTGTGAATAATGCCCAGGGCGTAATAACACTCTTCCAATTTATCTACGAGAATGCGCACGGCCAGCAGATCGTAGATCTCTTCAAACGGCCGGTTTCGCCTTTTCATTTTGTTGAAAATGGAATAAAAACTCTTGGGCCTGCCCGAGATGATCGGGTTCATATCATGCTTTTTCATCTCGCTCTGGATGGGATCGGCAATATTGCTTATATATTCTTCCCGCTGCTTGCGCGATACTTTTATCTTATTTACCAGCATTTTGTAAGAATCGGGCTCAATGGCCTTCAGGGCCAGGTCTTCCAGTTCCCATTTAATCCGGGCGATACCAAAGCGGTGAGCCAGAGGCGCGTAAACATCACGTGTTTCCAGGGCGATTCGCAGCTGCTTGTTTTCCGGCAGGTGCTCCAGTGTGCGCATGTTGTGCAGACGGTCGGCAAATTTGATAATAATTACGCGCAGGTCTTCCGCCATTGAGAGCAGCATTTTACGGAAGGTTTCGGCCTGGCGTAGTTCCTTGCTCTCATAAATAAGCTCGCTGATCTTTGTGACGCCGTCTACCAAAAGCGCGACGGTCTCTCCAAACTCTTCGCGTACGTCGTCCAGAGAATACTCCGTGTCTTCCACCACGTCGTGCAGCAACCCGGCGATGATCGTTGTCTGATCCATACGCAGCTCGGCGAGAATTCTTGCCACCTGCAGGCAATGCTTGAAATAGGGCTCCCCGGAATGACGCTGCTGATGCAGGTGCGCCTTCAGGCCGAATTCATAGGCTTTACGTAAAATGCCGATATCGATATCGTTGCTGTACTGGCGTATTTCTTCAAGAAGCTTTTCGAAATCCTCATCCAGCCAGCTATGCATTCTGTTCAGTAAAGATATTTCACGGGTTTGGAGCATAAAAAATCACCTTTTAAAACTCTGCCGGTGTGTAAACAGCCGTGTCATGAAACAGGTCAGGGTCGCCAAATTTACCGAATTCCTTAAGAAACGTAAGGCGCGTAGAGCCAACAGGACCATTACGCTGCTTTCCGATGATTATTTCACACATATTGTGTGTCGATGTTCCATCCTCAAACTCCTGGATCTGGTAGTATTCCGGCCTGTAGACAAAGAGAACCACGTCGGCATCCTGCTCGATGGCGCCGGATTCGCGCAAATCTGAAAGCTGTGGCCGTTTGAACTTATCGCGGCTTTCCACCTGGCGGCTAAGCTGAGACAAAGCTACAACGGGTATATCCAGTTCCTTGGCAATACCCTTGATCGAACGCGAAATATGGGTGATTTCCTGTTGCCTGTTTTCGCCTTTCGTACCATCCATAAGTTGCAGATAGTCGATCAGCAGCATCTGGATGTTGGCCTCTGCTTTAAGACGCCGTGCCTTGGCCCTTAATTCCAGGACGTTAAGTGATGGCGTATCGTCAATGTAGATCGGGGCGTTCATCAGGTTGCCGACGTGCGTGGTCAGATTGTCCATGTCGTCTTTGGACAGCTTGCCCGTCCGCACCTTCATCTGGTTAACCTTGGATTCGGTACACAAAAGACGCATCACCAGGGCTTCGGAAGACATCTCCAGGCTGAAAATACCCACCGGCATACCATGATCCACCGCGGCATTGCGCGCCAGGTTCAGGGCAAAGGCCGTTTTGCCCATACTGGGACGCCCGGCCAATACGATCAGATCCGACGACTGAAAGCCGGCTGTCATCTCGTCCAGCTTTTTATAATCGGAAGGCACGCCCGTAACCCCTGAATGTCCCGAATGATACAACTGGTCGATGCGTTCGAAGGTGGCATGCAGAATATTGTTTATATCGGCAAAGCCCTTTTGCATGCGTTTTTCGGAGATCTCAAAGATGCGCGATTCAGCGTAATCCAGCATCTGGTTGATTTCTTCTTCTTGTCCGTAGGCCTTTTCAATGATTGTATTACACTCTTTGATGAGCATACGCGAAAGGGCTTTTTGTTTTACAATTTCCAGGTAGTTTTTAAGGTTGGCTGCAGATGGCGTGCTGTTTGAAATCTCGGCCAGGTAATAGGCTCCGCCGATTGTATCATAGGTTTTGCGACGTTTAAGCTCTTCCCCCAGTGTCACCAGGTCAATTTCGGATTTATCCTCAAACATATCGCAAACGGCATTAAATATTTCTTTATGCGCCGATTTGTAGAAATAGGACGGTTCGAGCGCTTCTACGGCCATCGAGACGGCCTCTTCATCCAGCAGCATAGCGCCAAGCACCATCTGCTCGACTTCGATATCGTGTGGAGGGGTATTTATTTTTTGGTCGCCGTTGGCAAAATCATTCATAGTATGTTATATCTGTGTTCTGTTTCAATTAAAAGAGTACTGCTAAGAATAATAAATATTCAACAGTTTGGAAAGCGCAAAGTGTGTCCGGGGTTAAATATATTCCCTGATTTTTTTAAGGTCACTCCAGGCATCGGCTTTAAAGCGCGGGTTGCGCAGGAGAGCGGCCGGGTGGTAGGTAACCACAAAGGGAATGGAGGCGTAGCTGTGAGACCGGTGACGCAGCCGGCTGAGCGGTTCATCGGTTTTGAGCAGCACCTGTGCCGAAATCCGTCCCAGGGCAACGATAACCGAAGGTTTGATCATTTCAATCTGCTTTTTAAGATAGGGTTCGCATTCATTCACTTCATCGGGTTGTGGATCGCGGTTTTGCGGCGGACGGCACTTCAGCACATTGGCGATATATACTTCATCACGCTGTAACTGCATGGCAAACAGCATTTTATCCAGCAACTGCCCCGCCTTGCCCACAAACGGCAATCCCTGCAGGTCTTCATCGCGGCCCGGCGCTTCACCCACAAACATGATCTCCGCGTTGGGATTGCCCATGCCAAATACAAAATTTTTGCGTGTCTGACCCAGGGGACATTTCTGACATTCACGGATGGCGTGGTAGAATTCTTTTATTTCGCGATTGTTTTGGTGGACAAGTCGTTCATCAAAACCTTTTCCCGGCGCGGAAACAGGCCTGGGAACGGGCTTTGCCATAGGCTTGGAGACGGCCGGCTCCGCACTTGCGTCCGAAAGCTCCCCTTCCAGGAAAACATCGTTGCCGTATACTTCCTTATACCAATGCAGAAAAGCCTGAACTTCTTTGACTATTTCGCTCATCCGGCGGCCTTTCCCAACACAGCATCAATAATGCGGTCGGCGGTTTCCAGCTTGCTCAATACCGGCAACGACTGGTAAGCGCCGTCTTTGGACAAGATGTCGATACGGTTGGTATTATGCGCAAATCCGGCACCTTCTTCTTTAGGGTTGTTGATGCAGATAAAATCGAGTCCTTTCTTCTTCATCTTTTGCGTCGAGTTGTCGCGCACATTTTCCGTTTCCACAGAAAAGCCGACAATGATCTGGTCATCGCGTTTTTTGTCTTTGATCGAAAGCAAAATGTCGGAAGTGCGCTTTAACGGCAGGCTCATATCGCCATCGCCTTTTTTCATTTTTTGTTCCGAGACGGATGCCGGCGTGTAGTCGGCTACAGCAGCAGCAGCAAAAAAGTAATCGCATTGCGCAAAATGATCGTTCACAGCGCCAGCCATCTCAGCAGCACTGCGCACTGTCACATGGTTCAGGTATTGCGGTACATAGTGAGCAACGGGACCCGCGATAAGCCGCACATTCGCGCCACGCCGCCAGGCCGCGCGGGCCAGTGCAATACCCATCTTGCCGCTGGAGCGGTTGCTGATAAAACGCACCGGGTCAATGTCTTCAAGGCTTGGCCCTGCATTTACCAGCACCTTTTTACCCCTTAAATCCTGTTTTTCCAGGTAGCGTATGATCATATCCATGGCATCGCCGTCATCGGGGCGCACGGGAACATTTTGACGGTAAAGGGGCATTCGCCTGCTGTCCGGCGTATCGAATTTTTCCCAGTCGGATTCGAATACCGGGTAAACCAGGTGCGCGCTATCATCCGGCTGGCTGTGCTGGGACACAAACTCTATGCGCAGGTCCGATGCTTCACGCTTTTCGGCGGCAACTAAGGTGATCTTCTCAAAAAGACTGAACAGGTCGCCGTAATCGCAGCGCGGATCGGGGCTAAAGCGGACGTCGTACAAAGAATTGTCCAGCTTTTCCAGAAATGAGATGCAGTAAAAAAGCAGACCATCGGTTTTGTCCAGACAGTGTATTGTTTTAGGCTTGGCCATTTCGAATAATTTCTTCCACTTGTTGCACGGTATCTTTCAAATTGTCGTTAATAACGACGTAGTCGAAAAATTGTGCCTGCCCATATTCATAATCTATGCGTTGCAGTCTTTTGCTGATCGTATTTTCGTCCTCGCTTTTGCGCTTTCGCAGGCGCTCTTTGAGTGCTTCCATGCTCGGCGGCTTAATAAAGATAAGCATTGCCCTGGAATAGGCTCTTTTAATAGACAGAGCCCCCTTTACGTCAATGTCAAACAACACCGATTTTCCGGAGACGGTTAGCTGGTCCACGCTGCTTTTGAGAGTACCGTAATAGTTGCCATGCACTTCTTCAAATTCCAGAAAAGCGTTTTGGCGCACGGCCTCGTCAAATTGCTGTTGCGACAGAAAAACGTAATCCACATTGTTTTTTTCTCCCGGACGCTGCCGGCGCGTTGTGGCGGAAACGGAAAGAGCCAGTTTTTCGGGGTATTTTTCCAGAAGCTTTTTTACGATCGTGGTTTTGCCGGCCCCCGACGGAGCCGAAAACACGATATGCGATGATTTGAATGTTGCCATTACGTCCCTGTCCTATTCGATATTCTGAGCCTGTTCCCGGATTTTTTCAACCGCTTCTTTTATGGCTATCACTTCGTGCGATACATCCACGTTGGCTGTTTTGGAATTGATCGTGTTGGCCTCGCGGTGCATCTCCTGCAAGATAAAGGTAAGCTTTTTACCTACCTCGCCTTTAGATTGTAATGTTGCCGCGAACTGTTTTAAGTGGCTTTTAAGGCGGGTCAGTTCTTCGCTGATGTCAACACGATCCGATAAAATGGCGATCTCCTGCTCCAGCCTCTCCCGGTCCAGCCTGGCCGAATCTATCATCTCCAGCAACCGGGCATAGAGCTTGTCAAATTCTTCGCGGGCGGCATTTTTGGAGAGTCCCTTTATGCGCGCGCATGAATCGGCGACGTTTCTGATCCGCTTATCCATATCGTTTTTAAGATGTTCACCTTCGCGGGCGCGCATGGCATTAAAGGCCTGCAGGGCAAACTGTGTTGTTTCGGTAAGCAAAGGCTCAATTATAGCGATATCCGATTCATCCAGCTCCGGTTCGAATAACTCGCTGAACTGAAGCAGATGTTCCAGGCTAATGTCGGTTTTTTGGGGCAGCTTGTTGTTTATAGCTTCCAGTGAGCGCAGGTAAAACTCCAGCTTGCGCGCATTTACAAGAGTATCGGCATCCCCGGATGGGTTAAGCTGCAGATCCACATATATGGCTATCTTGCCGCGCAACACATTCTTTTTTACCAGATCGCGCAGCAAAGGCTCAAATGGCGCCAAAACCGCGGGCTGCTTTATGCTGATATCCAGATAGCGGCTGTTGACGCTTTTGACTTCCACACTGATTTGAAATTTCTTATTGGTATTTTCCGCTTTACCATATCCCGTCATACTATGCATGATTGCTCCAAAATTTAAAGCGTTGGTCTAAATTGTTGGGATTTTTCCTGTGCGTCTCGTAATTTACATCTAAATAAATATTAAACCCAAACATCCTCATCGATGCATAAAAACTTTTACCTGTTTAAAGCCCAGATAGCCGAAATTGCCGGGCAGATCAAAGACCAGCCTGTTCTGCGCTGCTTTACCGTTCATAAAAACGAGCTGATATTTGAATTACAGGATTGGCACCTGGCGGTTGATATCTCGCCGGAATTCCCCGGTCTTTTTCTGCTGGAGCCGCGCAATTACAAATCTCCGGCAAAAGATATTTTTAAGTGGGACAAGCCGGAACAGTTACTTTCAATCGAAATTGCCCCTTTTGACAAGCTGGTCACTATCAAAGGCAAAACGCACACCTGGATCGTTCGCTTTTACGGCGGGCAACCCAATATCTTTTTTATGGATGATGAAACGCTCATCGACGTTTTTAAACATTATGACGAGATAAAGCAACAAAACGCGCGACACTATAAGTCGTGGCCTTTTTCGGTAAGCGTTTTGCAAAAGTGGATAGATGAGTCTCCGCAAATAAGCGTTTATAATGCCATTACGCGGCAGATTCCTGCTTGCAACGGCCGCATGAAAGAGGAGATACTTTTCCGTGCCGGTTGCGGGGCCGATGACCTGCTACGTGACCAGCCGCTGAGAGTTTTCCTGGATCATATGGAAAATTTTTACCGGGAATTGCGGCAGACACGGCTTTATCTCTACAGGGAGAACAAAAGACCGCGCTTTCTTACCCTATACCGGTCGGAGATACATCGATCGAACGGCCTGGAGGAGGAAATATGGGACTCCGTCAATAAAGGCTGGACGCTTTTTGTGGACCAAAAAAAGAGGTCACAACAGGAAGAAAAGCTTTACAGCCAGTGCATAACAGCCATAGAACGCAAAGAAAATGCCTTAATTCAGGCCATTGCGGCACTTGAAAAAGCAGCGGATATTGAAAAGAAAAAAGACGAAGCCGAGCACAAAGGTAATCTGCTGTTAACATTGATGCCACAGGTACCAAAAGGCGCTGACACGGTCGAACTGCCCGATGTGATCAGCGGCAGCAATAAGCCGGTTACAATCAGCCTTGATCCCAAAAAAAGCGCCGCGGAAAATGCGACATATTATTTCAACAAATACAAGAACACGGCGGAAAAAAAAGAAGCCGTGCAGATGAAAAAAAGCTTTTATGACCGCGAACTGCAACAAATCCGCGCGCTGAAACGCAAAACGGAGAAAGCCGGCGTAAAACAGCTGCGTCAGGTTCGTGAAGAATTAATTGCCATGCGCCTGTTGCAGGACGCTGCTGACAGCAAAAAACAGCAAACCGCCCTGGCCTTTTCGTTTAAGCGGGCGCTCATTAATGAAAAGTGGGAAGTGTATATAGGAAAAAATAATTTCAATAACGACCAGCTTACGTTTGATTTTGCCAATAAATGGGATATCTGGCTGCATGCCCGCAATGTGCCGGGATCACATGTTATTCTCCGTAAACCGGATAAAAACAGCGATGTACCTGCCGGGGTAATAGAGAAAACAGCGCGTATCGCCGCTGCTCACAGCCGCGCCAAAAATGATTCTACCGTGGCCGTTATGTACACCGAAGCGCGCCATGTAAGCCGTATCCGTAAAGCCGAACCGGGGAAAGTTAGTGTTAAAAATGAAAAAGTTATCTTTGTTGAGCCGTTCGATGCGTTATAAATATCTGTTTGGCCTGATTGTGCTATTGCCCTGTCTGGCCTTTTCCCAGAGCCTGCAGGAGCGTCTGGAGCAGGCACTGATCCGGCTGGAAAGCGATACGCTGGTGATAGATGAAGAGGCTTATGCCAAAGCGCTGGAGCTTTATGCGCGTTATTACCCGCAGGCATCGCTCAGCTCCGTCGTTTTGTCGCGTATTGTCGACGCGGCACTAAAAAACGGGAAGCATGAGCAAGCCTTTGTGGCCGGACTTAAGCTCTATCATCTCTATAACGACAGCGAAGAAGCAGACCGTGTCTACCGCCAGATCGACTCTTTGCTGACCTACCATGTGGAATGGGGCCCGGCAACGGATGTTAACAAGATCATGTCCGGGCTGGATGTCTATCAGCCGGAGCCTGATCTGCGCCTTTCTTATGCCAATTTTATTGCCTTTCTTCAGGAACTGGAGTACAGGTTTATCCCGGCTTATGGGCTCAAAGAGTGTGAAAATTTCAGGATATTGTTTAAAGACAATGCCAAGCACCACGATGCCGTGTTGTTTTGGCAGGCCGGTTTTCAGGAGCGTTCGGGATTGTTTCATGAGGCGCTGCTCAATTACAGACTGATAACGGAAATGTTTCCCGATTCGCCGTTTCATAGCCGCAGTTCATTACGCATGGCTTGGATACTTAACAAAAAAATGGGTAAACCGGCCGTGGCCCGTAACCTTCTGGTGGATGTTATCAACCGTAATCCGGACAGCGAATATGCCGGAGAAGCACAATACAGGCTGGCTTTGCTGTATGACAACGATCTGAAAGACAAAAAGGAAGCACTTACGCAGTATCGCGTCTATGTACGCACCTTTCCGGAAGGAACCCATAGCGATGCGGCGCACCTGCGCCTGGCGCAACTAAGCAGCAGCGTAGGCTCAAAGGAAGAAGCGCTGGCCATGTACAGCGAGCTGGTCGAGACCTCTTCTGACACCGCCAGCATCATCAAAGCGCTAACAGCCATGATTGAATTACAGCAAAAGCACTTTAAAATGCAGGACAAGGCGGCGCGCAGTTATGTCATGCTGGCGTCTTACAGTGCGTCCCCGGATCAGGCCGTTGGTTACCTCGCCAACGCCGTGGAACTCTATGTGCAGGCCGGAGATGGAGAGGAAGCGCGGAAAACACTGAACTTGCTGAAGGAGCAATTTCCCGGCAGCAACAGCATTGGCCGGCTGGAGAAGCTGGTTAACGGGAAGTGAAGTGTCATTGTGTTATGGTTTTGAGGTGTTAAAGTGTTAAGGTGCTAAGAGCCTTGTGTTCATGTGTTCGGCTTTCAGGTGTTCAGGCAAAAGAAAAATAAACGATTATTGTATTTCTTCTCCAAGGTGGCGTTAAGGTGGGGTTTCAACACATTTTTAAAAAGGTCATCAATTCAACAATCCATTAATTCAGCGCTTCACTGCCACCGCTTCATTCTTCATTTAAAATACTTCTTCCAGCTGCAAATGAAATGAAATGCGGTGAATGTTGCCCAGTTCGTTTTCGTATCCGGTAAAGGCATAATCAAAGGTCATCTTGGGGATGCTTAGACCTGCCCCGGCGGTAAAACGCTGCAGGTCATCCACACCGGCACGTAAAGCCAAAATACCGGCATATTCAAATTCCGCTCCTGCCATCATGTCCACGCTCAGCAAACCCAGGTCATACTGTGCCGCATACGCCCTTTCCTCACCGAGAATGTTAAAATCAACAGCAGGTCGAATAGCAAGCTTCCACTGCGGAAGATCGAAAGCATAGGCCAGTCCCAGGCGCAGGGACGGCTTTAAAAGCTCTGTTTCGCCCGTATCCCAAGCGATGACGGTACTGGTTAGGTCGCGGGCAACGGCGGCAACGGTGAAATCGTGCCAGTCGTATTGAGCGCCGGCGTCAAAACCGATACCGGTGGCGCTGGCAACGTGGTAGTCGCGATAGAGTAATTTGGCGCTGAGGCCGTAACGAAAATCCTCGTTGTGGCGGCGCGCGTAGCTGAAGCTGAAAATATAGTCACCCGTGTTGAACAGGCTTATGCGCGATGGGTCGATACGGCCCTCGCTTTCCACGTAGGCGCGGCGGCTGTCTTTAATGCCGCTTACAGTGATGTACTGCAGGCCCACGCCGATGGTAGAGTTTTCATCAAGCGGGTGCGAGGCTGCCAGGAAATTATTCTGGATGCTGGAGATAAACTGCTTGCTGTGCATAAACTGGATCTGCAGACCGTTTGCCCGGGTAAGCCCGGCCGGATTCCAGTAAACGGAAGTTACATCATTGCTGATGCCTGAAAAGGCGCCGCCCATGGCCGTGGCCCGACTTCCGGCACCGAGGTAAAGGAATTCTCCGGCATACTTTTTAAAAGAAGCAGCATCGGCGTCCGCAAAAACAAAGAGCGTTAAAATCAGGCTGGCAAATATTTTCTTCATACACACTTATCCGTTAAAAAAAACCAAAATAATTCCACCGGTCAGCGGCACGGTGATGTTGTCATTCAGCGGCATGGGCAGCATTTCAACAAGTGCCGCGCCCAAAGCGGCCGCAAAAGCAATCGGCCAACTAAAATTACTGAGCCAAACTATAATCGTCCCTGAAATCAAAAAAGCCAAAAATCCTTCCACACTTTTTCCTGCCCAGCGCGCCCTGCCCCATTTTTTACCGATCAGGGCAGCCAGCGCATCGGAGACCGTGGCCAGAAGAATAACCGGCACGGCAATGTATTTTTCAAACACCAAAACGGCGGCCGTTATGCCCAGCACCATCCAGGTAGCGCCGTTAAAGCGGGATTCGAATTCTTCACGGCGTAATAAAGGTGCAAAATAAATTTCATAAATCTGTTTCAATTTTGGCACAAATACGCGCCCCGCTTCTGCCGTTAAAAACAGCAATGATAAAACAATACATATCAGGATGAATTGTTCCCGGGTAAAATAAAAATGGTAAGCAAGCGGCAACACACTGGCAAAAATATGAATGCTTTTACGGCCAAGTTCGGACATCGCGCGGCTTACACCATTTTGGCGGGCATAGAACCGCGGGATTTGAGGGTTTTACAGGCCGTGGCAATATCTTCGGCGTTGAAGATGGCATTACCGGCGACGAAAGTATTGGCACCGGCCAGAGCAGCCTGGGCCACCGTTTCGCTGTTGATGCCGCCGTCCACTTCCAGAAGACAGGACAAACCCTGTTCATCGATCATACCCCGCAGTGCGCGTATTTTATCCAGGCAATAAGGAATAAATTTTTGTCCCCCAAAACCGGGATTTACGGTCATAACCAAAACCAGGTCCAGCGTGGGGAGAATCGCTTGCAGCGGGGATATAGGTGTTGCCGGATTGATCGCTACGCCGGCGCGGCAGCCCTGCTCTTTGATTTGCTGAACAACACGGTCCAGATGCACGCAGGCTTCCTGGTGTACGGTGATTATATCGGCGCCGGCCTGGGCATAGGCTTTGATATATTTTTCAGGGTTGGAGATCATCAGGTGCACGTCGCGAACCAGCGGGGATACACGTTTGACGGTTTTTACCATAAACGGGCCAAAGGTCAGGTTGGGCACAAAATGCCCGTCCATTACATCGATGTGAACGAAATCCGCACCGTTTTCTTCAACAATCTTCAGTTGCTCTTTTAGTTTTAACATATCTGCGGACAAAATGGAGGGCGCGAGATAGGCATTCATTATTGATTATCCTCTTTTTTAAGCACACTCACGGTCAGGTCGATCTCCGCTTCTTCGCCGACCTGTGTGCCTTCGGCCAAACTTTGTTTCAGAACCGTCTGCGGCAGGTACGATTCACTTTCTTCGTAAACGATCTCGCCAATACTGATCCCCAACTGATTTAGCTGCTGGCGCGCGGCAGAGAGGCTTTTGCCCACAAGGCTGGGCACGCGTCTTTGCGACGGCAATTCACCCAAACTCACCGTTATGACAATCTGAGCGTTTTTGCGCACTTCCTGACCCTGCGGAAAAGACTGCCCGATAACCGCACCTTCCGGATACAGGTCCGAATAGGAATAGAGAACCGTTTTAAGATTGAGCCCGAGCGATTTAAGCTTTAGTTCCGCGTCACGTGGCGAAATACCAAACAGATTGGGCATAATGATCGGTTTTTCGCCAATGCTCACAGTAAGATAGACGTTCCGGCCTTGTTTTACCGTACTGAATGCGATCGGGTTTTGCTCTACAACCGCGCCTTCCGGGAAATGGGCGTCATACACCGAATCGGCAATGATAACGTTAAAGCCGCGCTGCTGCAACAGGTTTTGTGCCTCGGGCAGTGTCTTTTGTACCACATCGGGCATTTCCATTTCATCGCCCAGGTCCACATACCAGGGCATTACAACTTTATCCATCAGCAAAACAAAAATCACGAAGACCAGAAAATACAGCCCCCAGCGGGCCCAGCGTGTCTGTAACCATTCCATTATTTTTTGCTCTCCACCATTATGGTAACCGGCCCGCGGTTTACCAGTTCAATATCCATCATGGCGCCAAATACGCCGGTTTCCACATGTATGCCGTGGCCGCGCAGGGCTTCCACAAATAATTCATAGTATTGATTGCCTTTTTCGGGATCGGCGGCTTCGATGAAGCTGGGCCGGCGCCCTTTTTCCGTGTTGGCCATTAGCGTAAACTGCGATATGGCCAAAATCGATCCGCCGGCATCCAGCAGCGAACGATTCATCTTTTGCTGATCGTCTTCAAATATACGCAGGTTGACACATTTTTCAGCCACCCATTCAATCTCCTTTTGCGTATCATCCTGTGCCACACCAACCAGCAGCAACAGTCCGTTTTCGATCTTACCAATTGTGCTTCCGGCAACGCGTACCTCCGCGTGAGACACTCTCTGGACAAGTACCTTCATCGCCGCTCACCGCAGCTTATTCGGATGTTGTCCAGGCCAACCAGGGCGCTAAGCTGCTTTAGCACGGGCAGCGTCATTTTGACCGAGGCGCGTCCGGCCTTAAGGCGTAATGATCCGTTTCCGTTAAAGTCCAGGTCAATCAGCACCGGGCATTTGCCGGGGCTGGAAGTTAGCGCCAGCTTCAGATCATAAAGCTTTTGATCGTCCAGCTTGTCACGGCGCAGTTGCAGCAAGACGGCATCGGTAAAAAGTTCCGGCACCTGGTTTACTGCAAATATCTGGTCTGCAACCATCTTCACCGTGCCGTCATCCGGCGCCGAGTTGAGTGTACCCTGCACATAAATAATGTTGTCATTCTTCAGCAGGTCCTGGTAGCGGGGATAAACAGAACTGAAAACGACAGCTTCGTAGCTGCGGTCAAAATCCTCAATCTTAACAAAGGCCATGCGCTGCTGCTTTTTATCGTACATGGTGCGCATATCCGTGATTTGTCCGCAGATGCGTATGGCTTTGCCATTGCGCCTTCCGTTTGAATTACCGTTGTTGGAGGCTCCGTTGCCGCCTTCTTCCTTTAGCTTCTCTTCTTCAATCAAGCGATCCAGATTGGTTGAGTATAGCTTTATCACCGTGCGATAAGGCTCCAGCGGGTGGCCGGAAATGTAGAATCCCAGCAGTTCACGTTCTTTTTTTAGCTTTTCTGTCAGCGACCATTCCGGAACGGCTGGCAAAGGTGGCTCGCTGATCTGCATGGACTGATCCTGTTCAGCGCCGCCCATGTCAAACAGGTTAAACTGGTTTTCGTTCTGGTAGCTGCTGCTTTGTACCTGCTGGCCAAACTCGATGGCGCTTTCCAGGGCATTGAAAAGTTGCGCCCGGTGGCCGTCCAGGGAATCCATGGCGCCGGCCATGACCAGGCTTTCCAACACTTTTTTGTTTACCAGCCTCAGGTCCACGCGCTGCGTCAGGTCAAACAGCGACTTAAAGGGGCCGTCGTTGTCGCGAGCCTGGGCAATATTGTTGATTGCGTTTCCGCCGACGCCTTTAATGGCTGCCATCCCAAATGCGATCGTTTTTTCATCCAGCGGGCGGAACTCGGCGTAGGAGTGGTTCACATCGGGCGGCTCAATGGTCAGACCCAGTTTTTTACACTCTTCCATCAGCGTCATCACCCGGCTCAGCTTGGTGATCTCGCTGGTAAGGTTGGCCGACATGAACTCAGCGGGGTAATGCGCTTTCAGGTAGGCGGTCTGGTAGGCGATCAGCGCGTAGGCGGCGGAGTGTGATTTATTAAAACCGTATTCCGCGAATTTTTCAATAAGGTCAAAGATCTCCGTTGCCGTTTTTTTCTCAATGTCGTTTTGCAGGCAGCCTTTGATGAATATCTCTTTCTGCTCTAGCATCACTTCGCGCTTTTTCTTACCCATGGCCCGGCGCATCAAATCCGCTTGGGCCAGGCTGAATCCGCCGATCTCCGAAGCAATGCGCATCACCTGTTCCTGATACACGATAATGCCGTAGGTCTCTTCCAGGATCGGCTCCAGCTTGGGATGCAGGTATTCTATTTCCTTGCGCCCGAACTTGCGGTCAATAAAGTCATCGATGAAGGCCATGGGGCCGGGCCTGTAAAGCGCGTTCATGGCGATGAGGTCTTCGATGCGCGAAGGCTTTAGCTTGCGCAGATGCTCCTGCATGCCGCTTGATTCAAACTGGAAAACCCCCACAGTCAACGCGTCGCCAAATAGCCGGAAGGTATCTTTATCGTTCAGGGGGATTCGTTCGATGCTGAAATCGGGATCGTGCCGTTCGCGGATGATGTCTTCTGTCTTTTTGATAACCGTCAGGTTGCGCAGGCCCAGAAAATCCATTTTGAGCAGGCCGATCTCCTCACAATAGCCCATGGTCCATTGCGTGCATACTTCCCCGTCGCTCGTCTTGTACAGAGGTGCGTATTTGGTTATATCATCCGGGGCGATGATGATGCCGGCGGCGTGAACGGAAGTATTGCGGGCGATCCCTTCCAGGGTTTTGGAGTATTTTACAAGTTCCTGCATCTGGATGTCATCGCTGGAGGCCAGGTCACGCAATTCCTCTACTTCGTTGAAGGCTTTTTCCAGCGGTACCGGCTTAGACTGCTCCACCGGCACCAGCTTGGCGATCGTGTCTGCCTGGCTTAACGGCACTTTCAGGATGCGCGAAACATCGCGGATTACACCTCTGGAAGCCATCGTATTAAATGTGATAATTTGCGCGACGTTTTTACGGCCATATTTTTCACGCACATATTCGATGACTTCTTCGCGGCGCTCCACGCAAAAGTCAATATCGATATCGGGCATGGTCACCCGCTCGGGATTGAGGAATCGTTCAAACAGCAGATCGTATTTGAGCGGATCGACACTCGTAATACCCAGGTTGTATGCCACCAGGCTGCCAGCCGCAGAACCGCGCCCCAGGCCAACGGGGATGTCTTTTTCCCGCGCGGCATTTATAAAATCCTGCACGATCAGGAAATAACCGGCAAAGCCCATCTTTTCAATGACGCTCAGCTCGTAATCTATACGTTTGCGCGCGGTCTCATCGAGTTTAGTTCCGCGTTTTTCGGCGCCGCGGTAAGCCAAAACCTTAAGATACTCGTTTTCGTCAACCTGCCCTTCGCTTTCAGGTATTTTAAACCGTGGCAGATGGCGTGTATTAAAGTCCAGTTCCAGGTTAACTTTTTCCGCCACTTCCAGCGTGTTTTCCAGCACCTCAGGGCGATCCTTAAAAAGCTTATACATCTCTTCGGGCGATTTCATGTACAGCTCTTCCGTGCCGTAGCGCATACGATTGGGATCATCGCGGTCCTTGCCGGTTTGCAGGCATATCAGTATGTCATGGGCCTCGTGATCGCCGTGATTGAGGTAGTGCGTATCGTTGGTGGCCACGACCTTTACGCCCATTTCCCTAGCCAGGTCATACACCAGTGGATAGGTGCGCTCTTCTTCCGGTATATGGTGATTCTGAACCTCGAAATAAAAGTCCTCACCAAAAATGTCCAGATATGTTTCCGCGTGTCGGATAGCTTCTACGCGCCGGTCCTGGCGCAATTTCCACGGCACCATGCCGCTCATGCAGGCAGAAGTGGCAATCAGCCCTTCGGAGTGCTCACGCAACGTTTCCCAGTCGATGCGCGGCTTGTAATACATACCTTCCAGAAAGGCAATCGAAGATAGCTTTATAAGATTTTTGTAGCCGGTTTCGTTTTTAGCGAGCAACACCAGGTGATAGGCATTCAGTTCGCCGTTCACCTTTTCGCGCAGATCACGGCGCTCCGGAGCGATATAGGCTTCGCAGCCGATTATTGGCTTGATGCCCTGCTCTTTGCAGGCTTTATAAAATTCAACCGAGCCAAAAAGGTTGCCGTGGTCGGTGATGGCCAATGCGGGCATTTGTAGTTCAGCGGCGCGCTGCACCATCTGGTTTATGCGTCCGGCGCCATCCAGTAATGAGTAATGGGTGTGACTATGCAGGTGTACAAATGACAAAGGTTACGTCCCGTTTAAAATATGTAAATCCATTATTTTCAATGACTTGAAGTTAGGCATTGAAGCAATCGTGCAAAGCTGAAATTTAAAATTTGACCTCGTGGATTGCAAAAGTAAATATAGCTTTCTCTGCTTGTAGCTGACAAACTAAATGATTATTTTCGTATTACGCTGAAATGGATAACATTTTAAAAAAAGGGAGTAAAATATGGCAACTGTAAAACCTTTCAGGGCACTTCGTCCCGTGGCCGATAAGGCAGCCGAAGTAGCCGCGCCGCCTTATGATGTGCTGAACAGTGATGAAGCGCGGGAAATGGCCAAAGACAATCCGATAAGCTTCCTGCATGTAAACAAGCCGGAAATCGATCTGCCAAAAGATACGGATGTTTATTCTGAAAAAGTGTATCAAAAAGGCGCTGAAAATTTAAAAAGCCTGATTGAGCAAAATATCCTGATCCGCGAAGAAATGCCCTGCTATTATTTTTACCGCCAGGTGATGGGTCGCCATGAGCAGACCGGGCTGGTGGCGAGGGCCTCGGTAGCCGAGTATGACAAAGGAATAATAAAAAAACATGAGTTTACGCGTCCCGTAAAAGAGGATGACCGCGTTAAACACATGGAACACCTCAATGCCCAGGTAGGCCCGGTTTTTCTGACCTACAAGGCCACAAAGGCGCTGGATGAACTGGCTGAGCGTGTCTGCGAGAATGAGCCTGTTTACGACTTTAAAGCTGCGGACGGCATACGGCACACCGCCTGGGTCGTCGACGAGGAGAGCGATATCAAGGCTATCGAAGAGAATTTTGCTAAAATCGATTTTCTTTACGTGGCGGACGGGCACCACCGATCGGCGGCTGCTTCCCGCGTGGCCGAAGCCCGTAAAAAAGCCAACGTCAGCCACCGGGGTTCGGAAAGCTACAATTACTTTCTGACGGTTATTTTCCCCCACGACCAGATGTACATAATGGATTATAACCGCGTTGTTGCTGATCTCAACGGTCTGAGCAAGGATCAATTCCAGGCGCGCGTGGCCGAACGCTTCCATGTGGATAAAACGGGTCGCGAGCCTAAAAAGCCCACTGAGAAGAACGAATTTGCCATGTATCTGGACGGTGATTGGTATCATCTCTGCGCCATGACCGAATTTTTTAACCCCGATCACCCGGTCGACGGTCTCGATGTGTCGATTTTGCAGAATAATCTGTTAAGCCCGATTCTGGGAATAGGCGATCCGCGTAAGGACCCGCGCATCGACTTTGTAGGCGGCATCCGTGGTCTCGAAGAATTAAAGCGGCGCGTTGACAGCGGAGAAATGGCCGTGGCATTCGCACTTAAAGCTACTTCGATTGAAGAACTGATGGCTATTGCCGATGCCGGAGAGGTAATGCCCCCAAAATCTACCTGGTTCGAGCCCAAGCTGCGTTCCGGCTTGTTTATTCACGTCTTGGATTAAATGGGATACTATACAGAGACGCACGGCCGTGCGTCTTTATTGGAAAGATATATTGGAAAAAAACTAAATCAGTTTTCGATTTTGTAGCTTTCCAGCATGGAATATAAACGGCGGCGGGTGATGCCCAGCATCTTCGCCGCTTTTGTTTTATTGCCGCCTGCGTTATCCAAAGCCTGTTTGATCAAAGAGGCGATGTGCTTGTCCAGGTCCATTCCTTCTGCCGGCAGTTGAGATTCTCCCGTCCGTTGTTTTGTTTGGGAAACAGCCGCGCTCTCAGGTAAATCCACGTCTTCAATCATCTTTTCCGATACGATCGCCGAACGGGCAATGATATTTCCCAGCTCGCGGACATTGCCGGGGTAGTTGTATTGCATCAGCTTAAGCCGGGCCTGCGAAGACAGCGCCTTATCCGGATAAGCCTGCATAAAATGGCTGATCAGTGCCGGGATGTCCTCTTTGCGCTCGCGTAAAGGCGGTAAAGCTATGGGGAAGGTGCTGATGCGGTAATAGAGATCCGAGCGGAAAGACTGCTCTTCCATCATCTGTTCCAGGTTTTTGTGGGTGGCGGCAATTAGCCGCACGTCCACGGCAATGCTTTCGGTTCCTCCCAGGCGGATTATCTCTCGGTTTTGAAGCACGCGCAGTAATTTGGCCTGCAGATTTTGTGATAGATCGCCAATTTCATCCAGAAACAACGTACCGCCGTCGGCAGATTCAAACAGACCCTTTTTTTGTTTTGATGCGCCGGTAAAGGCGCCCTTTTCGTAGCCGAACAATTCGCTTTCCAGCAATGTTTCGGGCAGCGCCGCACAGTTTATGGAGACCATGTTCCGATTGTTGCGCGGGCTCTCGCGGTGCAGCGCTTTTGCCACCAGTTCCTTGCCGCTGCCGCTTTCGCCGCGAATAAGCACCGTAGCGTCGCTTTCCGCCACCCGCCTGATCAGATCAAACACGTGGCGCATTTTAGCGCTCTTACCGATAAAGCCTTCAAAGGCAGATTCCGGCGCCACCTGCTGCTTAAGGCGCGTATTTTCGGCTTCCAGCTCTTTCTGGCGCACAATACGGCCGATGCGCAATAAAAGCTCATCCATTTTGAACGGTTTTATAAGGTAGTCGTAAGCGCCCTTCTGCATCGCTTCCAACGCTGTTTCCTGGCTGGCGTAGGCTGTCATTAAAATAACTTCGCTGGTCGGTCGATTTGCTTTGACATGCTCCAAAAGCTGCAAACCGTCCACATGCTGCATTTTAAGGTCGGTGATGATTATGTCGTAAGAGTTCTGCTTAAGAAGGTCAAGTGCCGACATTCCGGAAAAAGCGTCGTCCGTATCAAAGCCTTCCAGTTCAAGGCTGGCTTTGACCAGTTTCACCATTCTTTCTTCGTTGTCCACAACGAGGATTTTGGGATTCATCAGCGCAGGATGGCTCTCAGCAGGATAAGAAAACCCTGTTTGTTGCCCTGCAGCATATCCGTATTGCGGCGGGCGGACTCAAAGTTGGGGTCTATTTTAGAGGATTTTTCAAATTCGGCAATGGCCTTTAAAAAGAACTCGCGGCATTGTATCAGGTGGATCACGCCCAGTTCATTCCAGTAATCGGCATACTCTTTGTGCGATTCCACTTCATGCATGATCATTTCCTCGAACTGCTGCACTTCCTGGCCCTTAATCTCTTTGCCGCCATACATAAACTGCAGAAAGAAGAAGTCCATAATATCGGTGTTGTCATCATTAACCAGAACCTCACGCTGGATATCAAGCAAAGCTTTAATGCGCTTGCCGATATCCTCGCTTTTCAGCGCCTCTTCTGTTGCATCAAATTTTTCCTGCCAGTGATCTCCCGCAAAACGTTTTGAGCTGCGCAGATTTTTAAAGGCGCGATGCAGCCTGGCGGGAACAGCCCCGCCCCGTTCGTCCAGGGCCGAGAGAAAAAGCACAACGCCCCAGTTAAAATTGGCTTCATCAAAGTCATTTTTTAAATCTATGGCTTTTTTAAGGTAGGTCGATGCCGCGGAGTAGTCTTCCATCTGCGTGTAGGCCACGGCAATGGCGTTGGCTATGTCCGGGTAAGCTGGCTTCATCTTATGGGCTGTCATCAGCGTATTAACGGCCGCTTTGTACTGGCCGTTTTTAATATAAGCCAGCCCGAGCCGCTGGTATCCGCGGATGAAGTCTTTATTTATTTCAGTGGAGCGGCGGAAATTATCAATGGCTTCGGGGATAAAATTACGGTGGTAAAAGACGCGGCCCAGGCGGTAATGCGGGAGATATTGACGCAGCTGCTTAATCTTTTCATTTATCACAAACAACGACCGTATATCGCTGATGGCGGTTTGATGCTGTTCCTGGGCAATCTTTTTGAGATAATCGCCGTCTACTTCGCCGCTGCTTGTATGACGCACATGGTAGTTTTCTTCAAGGCTGAACAGAAAATGGCCCTTTTCGAAAACCTCGCTGGCAACTTTATTTTTAGACGGATCGTTGCCCGTAGTTATCTGAAACGTACGGTCTTTTACCTGCAACTCGTCTTTTAAGCCGATTCCTTTCAAAGTTGCTCTCCCGCTTTATCCATAATATCTCCTGTACCGTCAGTCGGCGATGTGAATGACTACATCAATACGCCGGTTTGCAGCGCGGCCTTCGCTTGTTTCGTTGCTGGCTACGGGCTGTTCTTCGCCAAAGCCAATATGGCTGATCTGCTCCTCACTGATGTTCATATTGGCGATCAGGTATTCACGTACCGATTGCGCGCGTCTTTCGGAAAGCAGCTTGTTGCGGTTGGCATCGCCCTGTGAATCCGTGTGGCCTTCAATAAGGTAATGACTTTCTGGAAACTCGCGCAACGATTGCTGAATTTTTGTGAGCAGCGAAAAGTATTCCGGCTGAATAATCGCCTGCCCTGAAGGAAAATTCAGTCCGAAAAGACGAATAATGAGATTGTCTCCTTCGTAAATCACTTTGGCTTCGTTTGGACCAAACAAGTTTTTTATACGATCGACTTTTCTTTCCCGCTCCTGCTTGCGTTCAAGCTCGGCGGAATAGTTTTCGGCACGTTCCTTTATGGCCTGCAGCTCTTCGCTTAACCTGTTGTTTTCTTCAATGAGCTGCTTCTTTTCATCTTTTAAGACCTTGATATACGCGCTGATCGTTTTAACCGATGAGTCAAAGCCCTTGTCGAACATGGGATTATAATTGAACTGACTGCCAAATGTGGCAATGATCTCTTCAAATTTCAAAAAAAGGTTTTCCCAGTTTTCCTGTCTTTTGGAGAGCTGTTTAATGGTTTCCGTAAGATACTGGGCGTGGCGTCCCTGGTAGGCGGCGCGTCCGGCTTTTTCAATAGCCTCCTCACGATTGTAGCGATCCGCGTTGAGCATGCGTTCCGCTTCCGTAAGCAGGTTCTGTGCGTCTGTAAGCGTGTGGTAGGCATAATCTTCCGCGTCCATTTCGCGGGCCACGGCGATGGCATCACGTGCTTCACCGAGAATGCCGTTCTTGATTGCGGTAAGCTCGGCCTGGCTGTACAGCTGCGTGGCTTTTACGCCATCTTCGCGCGCGTCTTCCACATCATCGTCTTCCAGGTTTTCCGCGGCATCACGAAACTGCTGTTCGGCTTCATTCCAAAGGTTTTCAGCATATAAAGGCGCGTCGGAATTAAGCGCATCCCGCCTGGCCTGAATCGCTTCTTTTAAGGTGATATTGGCCAGTTTTATAACATCCAGCGCTCTGCGCACATATTGGGCCGATTCATCCAGTTTTTCACGGATGGCCTTTTGGCTTTCCTTTTCTTCATAAGCCTCCAGCGCCTCTTCGTAAAGCTCTACCGCTTTACTGAAAAACGTGGGCGACAAAACGCTGCCGTTCTGGGCGCGCACTTCTTCAATCTGTTCTTCATAATCTGCGAAAAACTTTTCTTTGGCGGTGAATTGTGCCTGCACGGAGCCGGCAAGCAGTAAGGCAAAAAGCACGCTTAGGATAGATTTCTTCATTTGTGTCATTCTCCATTTTTGAAAGTGTTGACCATTTGCGTCTTCACCCGGTGATAAACAACGTTACCCAGTCCTTTTACGCAAACAGCACTATCAGGCACAATGATTTCACGCAAAATGTCTAGTAATTCGTTGACATTGGCAACACTGTGGATCTTTTTTCCACTCGACTTGATCAGCGAGGCCCCTTTTCCGATGTAATCTGCGTAGTGTCCCATCGTAATAAGGTGATCGATAGGAAGCGCTGAAAGGAAATAGCCCATATTCAGGTGACGGTCTTCCACCTTAACCCCGCTTTTTGTCATATCCCCGACAATTAATATTAGCTTTTTGGAATATGGTTTAAAACCAACAAGAGAGCGCGCGGCCTTGCTTACGGAGCGCGACGTACCAATGTAACTTTCATCCAGCAAATAACAGCTGCCTATTTTTTCCAGGTTTCCCCGCCCCTTTGGCAAGGTAACTTTTTCCTGCATGCTTTTCAGCACGTCTTCTTCATTTATTTGCAGATAATTGCACACGGCCATGCAGGCCAAAAACGTATAAATGTTGGCTATGCTGTAAACGGGGAGGGTTATTTTCTTTTTGTTGTTGTAAAGAAAACGCATGCCCTTTGGACCAAGATGTTCGATATCCGAAGCGTTGAAATCAGCAATATGATTAAGCCCGTATTTGATGGGCCTTAGATTTTTTACCACCTGATCCAGCGACGAGCTTAAGTCATCGTCCTGGTTTAAAACAGCCGCACCGCCCCGGGCAATATATTTGATGACTTCAGATCGCTTAAGAGCAAGCTGCATGGCTGAATTGAGGTAACTTAAATGGGCATCACCAATGTTTGTAACAACGCCTACATTGGGTTTCAGAAGCCTGAAAAGACCTGCAAAATCCCGGTTTCTCTCGCTGTCAAATTCAAAAAGCGCATAGTCATAACCATCGGAAAGCTTTTCCATGGTCTTCAACGTATTATGCCAGGAGCCTTTTCCGTGCGGTGTTTTAAGGACTTTGCCGTAGTTCTGCAGAACGCCATAAAGCATCTCACTCAGGGAGCTTTTTCCAAGGTATCCGCTGATGCTTATGACGGGTTTACTGAATTGCCTGCGCAGAGCCAGGTAATGCCGCTTCTGCTGTTTATCGAGTTTGCGTAAGCCGTTATTTTGGTCTGTCATAATAGCGGCAGAATTTAACACCTGCCTAAAAAGCAATCAAATAATTAGCTGTTGATATGATGGATTGGAATCAGGCGAAAAAGTGAATGGCTTTATTGAGGTTCTCAACAAAGTAATCCACTTCATCGCGGGTGTTGTAGAAATAAAGGCTGGCACGCGCCGTGGCATTTATCCCAAATCGTTTCATCAACGGTTGAGCACAATGATGCCCTGCCCGGATGGCGATACCGGTTTGGTCAAGAAACTGCGACAGGTCAAAGGGATGTACTTTATCCAGAACAAAACTCAGAGCGGGTCCGCGGTTGGCGGACGTGCCTAAAAGCTTAAGCCCTTCCACGGCACGCATTTTTTCCATGGCATAGGCAGTCAGTTCTTCTTCGTAAGACTGAATGTTTTCCATTCCTGTATTTTTTAAATACTCCACGGCCGCTCGCAGGCCAAAGGCACCGGCGATGTTGGGGGTACCCGCCTCGAATTTATGCGGCAGGTCTGCCCACGTGGATTTCTCAAGTGATACTTCAGATATCATTTCACCACCGCCAAGGAAGGGCGGCATACGGTTCAACCACTCTTCACGCGCGTACAAAATGCCAATCCCCGTGGGACCTACCATTTTGTGCGAGGAAAAGGCATAAAAGTCACAGTCGATATCCTGTACATCCACGGGAAGGCTTGGTACAGCCTGAGCGCCGTCAATCAGGACCAGCGCGCCCTGCTTATGCGCCAGATGGGTGATCTCTTTAACCGGGTTTACCGTGCCCAGCACGTTGGACATGTGCATAATAGATACAAGGCGTGTCCTTGGATTAAGCAATGATGCATACGCTGCCATGTCCAGCTCGCCATTGTCCAGGACAGGAATAAACTTCAATGTGATGTTTTTGCGTTCCGCCAGGAGTTGCCAGGGCACAATATTACTGTGGTGCTCCATTTCGGAAAGAATGATCTCGTCACCCTCCTCCAAGAGCGTGTTGCCCAGGCTGTGGGCGATCATATTGATGCCTTCGGTGGTTCCACGGGTGAAAACAATCTCACGGGTGCTGCCCGCGTTAATAAACGATCGTACGTCTTCCCGCGCGGCTTCGTAGCCGGAGGTGGCACGCTCCGCCAGCACATGCAAAGCCCTATGCACATTGGCGTTGCTGTCGCGGTAATATTTATTCATCGCGTCGATAACGCTTTGCGGTTTTTGCGTTGTGGCGGCATTGTCGAGGTATACCAAAGGTTTCCCATGCACCTGCTCAGCAAGGGTGGGGAAGTCTTTACGTATTTTGTCGATATCCAGCGTGCCTGTCTGCTCTTTTAAGATCATGAAATTAAAAATATCCTAATTGTAATTTAGCTTCTTCGGACATCATCTCCATGCCCCATGGCGGATCCCAGACGATCTCGACATCCGCTTTACCAACACCCTCTACCGAGGCCACTTTTTCGCGCACCTCAACCGGCAAAGTCTGTGCCGCCGGGCAGTTGGGTGAAGTCAGGGTCATTAAAATCGTGACCTTGTCTTCCTTGGTTTTGATGTCATAAATCAATCCCAGTTCATAAATGTCCACCGGGATTTCCGGGTCGTAAACCGTTTTGAGCGCATCAATGATTTTGCTCTTATCCGGCTTGTATTGGTCGTTCTCGTTCATAAATTATTCTTTTATAAAATCCAGGTCTTCTTGCAGTCTTTTTTCCAAAAGCTCATTCACACGGGCTTTAACAGCCTCATTGCGAATGCCTTCGATGATTTCTTCGGCAAAAGCGTATGTCAGAATGCTGACGGCCTTCTTTTGCGGCACTCCGCGCGAACGCAGGTAAAATACGGCTTCTTCATCTAATTGGCCAATCGTGGCACCGTGCGTGCATTTTACATCATCCGCGTAAATTTCCAGCTGCGGTTTGGTGTTGATGCGCGCGTCGTCCGAAAGCAGCAAACAGTTATTAGACTGCTTGGCATCTGTCTTTTGCGCATCCTGGCGCACCATAATCTTGCCGCTGAACACGCCGCGCGCTTTGTCTTTCAGAATGCCGCGGTACAACTCGTGACTTTCGCAGTGCGCTTTGGCGTGGTCTATAAACGTGTGGTTGTCGATTAGCTGGTCGCCATGGGCCATATAAAGCCCGTTTAGCACACTTTCGATCCCTTCGCCGGCCAGCTCCGTATTTATGCTGTTGCGTACGAGTTTACCGCCAAAAGCGAAATTGATCGAGTAGAGGCGGCTATTGGCGCCTTGGTTCAGGTGAATCTGCCCCATATGATAACCATCGAGGTTTTCATCCTGCAGCTTGTAGTGCTCCATCTCGCCGTTTTCAGCTACAAATATTTCGGTAACGCTGTTGGTAAAGCAGTCAACGCAATCCTGCGCATGGAAAGATTCCGTAACGCCCAGGCGCGCACTCTTACCCACCACAAACAAGTGCCGCGGATGAGCCATTGTCTGGTGCCCGGCCGCGGCAATGTGCAGAATGTGGATGTCTTTTTCCTGGATCACGTTGTCCGGCACTTCAACAAAAATACCGTCGCTGGCAAACGCCGTGTTCAGGTAGGTGAACGCATCACCAAGCCCGGACAGCGTATTAATTTTGCCCTTGACGTTTTCATGGTTTTCGGCCAGCGCAACCGATAAAGGCATAACGCTCACTTTATCGGAAATACCATCCAGGCGCGACAGCTCACGCGAGAACATGCCGTTGACGATTACCAGCACAGGACCATCCCAGCCGGCAAAAGACAATCGCTCAACATCTGCTTTGCTAACCTTCTCCAGGCTGCTTTGCTCAGACAGTTTGAATTTTGTTTTCAGAAGCGGAGAAATATTTGTAAAGCGCCACTCCTCTTCGCGCGGCTTGGGAAACCCGGTTTCCTTAAGCGTGTCTATCGCTTTAACGCGCTGCATGTGAAACGGCTGCTTGCTTTGACCGTTCAGACGCTTTTCAAAATCCTCGAATAATTCTACGTAGTTTTTAATGTCTTGCATTTTTATCCTGTATTTTGATTTAAGCTAACCAGTCGTAGCCTTTTTCTTCCAATTGCAGCGCCAGGTCCTTATCCCCGGATTTAACGATTCGTCCTTCCTGAAGAACGTGTACATAATCAGGGATGATGTAATTCAACAGACGCTGATAGTGCGTTACAACAATCGTAGCATTTTTATCCGTACGCAGCGTGTTAACGCCGTTGGCAACGATCTTTAAGGCGTCAATGTCCAGTCCCGAATCGGTTTCATCCAAAATCGAGAGTTCCGGTTCCAGAACGGCCATCTGAAAGATCTCATTGCGTTTTTTCTCACCACCGGAGAAACCTTCGTTTACAGCGCGGTTCATCAGGCCCTTACTCATTTTTACCAGTTCCATCTTCTCCTTGGCCAGTTTCAAAAATTGCGCCGCATCGATTTCTTCTTCGCCACGTGCCGTACGAATGGCATTCAGCGCGGTACGCAGAAAATACATGTTACTTACACCGGGGATCTCCACCGGATACTGAAAAGCCAGAAACATGCCTTTATGCGCCCGCTCCTCGGGACCGAGTTCCAGGATATCTTCGCCCTTGTAGGTGATTGATCCTTCCAGGATTTCGTATTCTTCACGTCCGGCGAGAATATTGGCCAGCGTGCTTTTTCCCGAGCCATTTGGGCCCATGATAGCGTGTACTTCGCCGGGATTGACTTTCATGTCGATGCCTTTGAGAATTTCTTTGCCCTCAACGGCAGCTCTTAAATTTGATATTTCTAACATCTTTGTCCTGTTTTCCTTTCCTTATACACTCTGGTTATTAGCCAACACTTCCTTCCAGGCTGATGCTGAGCAGGTTCTGCGCTTCGACGGCAAACTCCATCGGCAGCTCGCGGAAAACCTCTTTGCAATAGCCGTTAACGATCAGCGAAACCGCCTGCTCTGTGTCCAGCCCGCGCTGGTTGCAGTAAAATATCTGGTCTTCGCCGATTTTTGAAGTCGTGGCTTCGTGTTCTACTTTACCTGTTGTATTCCCCACTTCAATGTAGGGGAACGTGTGGGCTCCGCATTTATCGCCAATCAGCAAGGAGTCGCACTGTGAAAAGTTGCGCGCGTTTTCGGCGTTCTTCATCACTTTGACTTCGCCGCGGTAAGAGTTATTGCTCTTCCCTGCGGAGATACCTTTGGAGACAATGTTGCTGCGCGTGTTCTTACCGATGTGAATCATTTTGGTACCCGTGTCGGCTTGCTGGAAACGGTTGGTCATAGCCACCGAATAAAATTCTCCAACAGAATTGTCACCCTTCAGGATCACGCTGGGGTATTTCCAGGTGATCGCCGAACCGGTTTCTACCTGCGTCCAGCTGATTTTGGAATTATCGCCCTTGCAGATACCGCGTTTTGTTACAAAGTTATAAATACCTCCTTTACCCTTATCATCACCGGGATACCAGTTCTGAACGGTGGAGTATTTAACTTCGGCATCCTTTAGTGCCACGATTTCTACGACGGCAGCATGCAACTGGTTTTCGTCACGCATCGGAGCGGTACAGCCTTCCAGGTAACTGACATAGCTGCCCTCTTCGGCAACGATCAGCGTACGCTCAAATTGTCCCGTATTCTGTGCGTTGATGCGGAAATAAGTGGACAATTCCATCGGACAGCGAACACCTTTCGGTACATATACAAATGAACCGTCGCTGAAAACAGCGGAATTAAGGGTGGCGAAAAAGTTATCCGTGTACGGCACTACCGAACCAAGATGTTTTTTAACCAGTTCAGGGTGTTTTTTTACCGCCTCCGACATGGAGCAAAAGATGATGCCCATATCAGCCAACTTTTCTTTAAAGGTTGTTGCTACCGAAACACTATCGAAGACAGCATCTACCGCGACGCCGGCCAGCAGTTTTTGCTCTTCCAGCGGAATACCCAGCTTTTCGTACGTGCGCAGCAACTCCGGATCAACCTCATCCAGGCTTTCCAACTGCGGCTTTTTCTTCGGCGCCGAAAAGTAGCTTACCTTTTGATAATCGATCTTCTGATAATGAACCTTGGCCCAGTTGGGCTCGGTCATTTTGAGCCAATGACGATAGGCTTTAAGCCGCCATTCCAACATCCACTCAGGTTCTTCTTTTTTGGCGGAGATGGCTCTTATAACATCCTCATTGAGACCCGGTGGCAGCGTCTCGGCTTCGATATCCGTCGTAAAGCCGTATTTATATTCTTTATTGGCAATAGACTCTAAATATTCGGTTTCCGTGCTCATATACGCATGGTCCTTTCTTTTAACATTCTTTATATATCATACCCTAATTCCAACCGTGCTTCCTCGCTCATGCGCGATGGTTCCCACGGCGGATCCCACACCAGTTCCAGCGCCACGTCGTCGACGTTGCTGCAGCCGTAAACCGCATTCACCACATCCTGTTTAAGCTGCTCACTGGCCGGGCAATTCGGCGACGTAAGGGTCATCTCAACCCGAACGACCGAATCATTTATGTCAATATTATAAATCAAACCTAAATCAAAAATATTTACCCGTATTTCCGGATCATACACATTGCGCAAAGCATACTGGATTTCCTCTTTATCGGGCATACGGCTCTCCGATTTGGATTACTTTTTCATGCGCCCTGTTGTAGCGACTTTCCAGGTCCTTTACGCTTATGTTTTGAAAATACTTGGACAATTCCATCTGGATTATCTCCATTGGCGATTTAATGGTGCACCCGTCAAATTGTTGACAGCCGCATTCGTTTTCATGGTTGCATGGAATCAGCGCAATCGGCCCTTCCATAACTTCAATCACCTCTTTAAGTGTGATTATTTCCGCCTTGCGCGCCAGAACGTAGCCACCGCGTACACCCTGTACCGATTGCAGCAAGCCCTTGCGCGTCAAAGACTGCAACACCTTACTCAGCAAATCATAAGGGATGCTGTACTGCTTCGACAACGTTTTGGTTGTTACAGGATCAAAGCCCTCATCACGGGCCAAATCCATCAGGGCGATTAACGCGTATTCCACTTTTTTGCTAAGGCGCAGCATATATCCGACTTATTTAGTCCAGTTTTTTTCAACAAAAAAACAGGAAGTATCATTCCTGTTTATAATTATTAATTCATAAGATCATAAATCTAAGGTTATAAACCGACTGAGTCAACATAACAACGGGTTTTTGTGGCAAAAAAGCGAGCTTAATTTATTGCATGAATAAAAAGCGATCTGTATATTACAAACTCGTTTTTAAGCGGGGCTGTAGCTCAGTTGGGAGAGCGCTTGAATGGCATTCAAGAGGTCAGCGGTTCGATCCCGCTCAGCTCCACACCAAGGTCGCCAAACGGCGGCCTTTTTTTATTTAGATGTGTCCTGCTTTTATCGCAATCCTAAAAAATCTAAAGCCTTTTCTTTTAAGCTTTTTTTCTTCTTTGGGACTCCCAGAAAGTCGTCAATGATCTTTGCCAGTTCAGGCGTTCGCAGATAACCGTAAGATTTATGCGGATTGCGTTCCCCGTTGGCCCGGTAATCATTGTATACATCGAAGTCTTGCGCCTTTACGCCGTGAGTGTTTGGCTGATAATCATCTGCCAGGGTATGGTCCAACGCTATTCTGTCTTCAGCATCTGAAAGATTGTACCATTTGTTTTTTACATTCTCCGGCGCCCTTAATGCCGTTTGCTGCGGAAACAGCCGTTTTTGCTGGCTGAATATTTTCCCTACTACAACCGGTAATCCCAGCGGCGATCCGATGGTTACGAGTGTATTTATCTTTATATCTTCCGGCGCTGCCGTCAGCACGTCGTAGGCAACGATGGACCCCATGGAATGACTGATCAACAGAATTTCATGGGAATTGTAATTTTTCAGAATTGCCAGCAGGCGCTCATGAATAAGCTCCCGCGCAGGCTTAGATGGATTAATTATTGACGGTTTGCCTGAAAAATAAATTTCCAGTTCGGCGAAATAGTGACGGATTATCCTGTCGGTTATACCCGAATAATTAAGTTGCATATCCTTGGTTAAAAATACCCTGTCTAATTGCTGTTCAATGTATTTGGTGATGGATGCGCGCCAGCCGGATTTTTCGGGACGGGGTAGGTTTTCTGAAGGGAAATAACGCTCTTCCAGATAGAGCGGGTGGTCTTTGCGCCAGATCCATGGTTTCAGTGACTTATCGTGTAAAATATCCGCCCAATATACGTTCTTGAAGGGAATGTTTTTGCGTGGAGAATCAATACGATTCAGGCCTTCCAGCATAGACTTTTTCCACCAACGCTCTAATAATGATGGAGACGGCTTATTGCCCAGTCCATGGATGCCAATGATTATTTTGTTCACCTCAAGACCCATACTCATTGGACGGTCTGATTATGACATAATAATAATTATCGTGGCAAATTAACACTTAAATACCTTAGCACTTTAACACTTTTTTCACCGCTTCCACAAAACCATCCACATCTTCTTTGGTGGTATCAAATGCTGTCATCCAGCGCACTTCGCCGGTTTGCTCGTTCCAAACATAGAAGAAAAATTCTTTCTGTAAGGCGGCGATTTTATCTTTGGGTATTTCCGCAAAAACGGCATTCACCTGCACCGGCTGAGTGATGCGGACCTGCTTTATGCCCTGCAGTTTATCGGCAAGATAGCGGGCCATGGCGTTGGCATGTTTCGCGTTTTCGAGCCACAATCCTTCTTTCAGAAAAACGTCAAATTGCGTCGAAACAAAGCGCATTTTGGAATAAAGCTGCATGCTCTGCTTGCGGATATACTTAAAATTGCGTGCCAACCCGGGATTAAAGAAAACAACAGCTTCGCCAAACATCAATCCGTTTTTATTGCCGCCGAACGAAAGCACATCCACGCCGGCTTTGCCCGTGATGTCGGCAAGGGAGCAATCGAGCGCAGCTGCGGCATTGCAAATACGGGCGCCATCCATGTGCAGGAAAAGATCAAACTCATCGGCCAGGGCGCGTAAAGCCTTTATTTCATTAATGCTGTAAACCGTGCCCATTTCCGAGCTCTGGGTGATAGAGATGACTTTAGGCTGGCTGTGGTGCTCAAAGCCAAAACCGTGCAGGTGGGAACGGATCATGTCGGGCGTCAGCTTGCCGTCCGGCGTTGGGATGGCGATCAGCTTGCTGCCGCTGAATTTTTCCGGCGCGCCGCATTCATCCACGTTGATATGAGCCGTTTCCGCGCAAATGATGGAATGGAAGGATTGGCTGATCGTGCTGAGGCCAGCCACATTCGCGCCTGTGCCGCCAAATACAAAAAATATTTCAGCCTCAACGCCCAGATGTTTCTTAAAAGTTGTGATGGCCGAACGCGTGTAAGGGTCGTCACCATAGCCTATTTCATGCCCGACATTGGCTTGTTGCAGCGCTTCCAAAATCCGGGGATGCACGCCGGCGTTATTGTCACTGGCAAAAGATCGTTTCATTTAATTTTCCGCTTATCTAAATAGCCCATATACGGCCCGCCGTTGGGGTTGTCTAAATTTTCAACATACGTTTTAAGGGAGAATCGTATCGAGGTAAAGGCAATCTCTTCCCAGGGAATTTCGGATGGATCGCAAAAGCGGCACTCCAGTGTCTCTTCACCCGGTTTGAAGGATTCGTTAAGCATGCGCGCCCTAAAGACGAGATAAACCTGGTTTACGTGGGGAATGCTGTATACCGCGTGCAATCCGTCCAGCTCAACATCGATGCCTGCTTCTTCCACTGTTTCACGCAGCGCGCCCTGCTCCACCGTCTCGCCGTTTTCCAGGAAACCCGCGGGTACCGTCCATTTGCCGTAGGCCGGGTCAATGGCCCGCTTGCAAATAAGGATCTTACCCTGCCAAACCGGAATACAGCCCACCACCATTTTAGGATTCCTGTAATGGATGGTATGGCAATTCTCGCATACGTAGCGCGGGATGCTGTCGCCTTCAGGTACTTTTAAAACGACCTTTGTGCCGCAGTTACTGCAATATGTCATAAGGCGTACTCAAAATCAGTGGCCTTAACGATCGTATCACGGATAGCTTCCAGATAATGGCGGTCCGTATCGCCAAAGCGTCCTGTTTTCGGGCTGTCAATGTCGAGGACTGCTTTGACTTCTCCCCCCACGATCAGCGGCACAACGATCTCGGAATTGGACGCCGGGTCGCAGGCTATATGCCCTTCAAAACTGTGCACGTCTTCGACAACGACGGTCTGCTTTTGCGCGGCGGCGCTCCCACAGACACCTTTTCCCCATGCGATGCGCACGCAGGCCACTTTGCCCTGGAACGGTCCCAGCACAAGCTCGTCTTTTTGGCGCAGGTAAAATCCGGCCCAATTTACATCGGGCAGGGTTTCAAAGAGCAAAGCGCTCACGTTGGCCAGATTGGCAATCAGGTCGCGCTCGCCTTCCAGCACAGCCCGCACCTGCTGTAGCAGCAAGGCGTATTCTTTTTCAGTCATGATTTTTCCGTGTAATTAAAAAAGCAAAGGCAAATTAGGAAGGTGATCGGTTTTGTTCAAGTAACGAACCGAATTATTAAATTGGCAGATTTGTATGTTATCGCGATCGTTCTTATCTAAAGCGCGACCTGTTCAGGACGCAACAATTCATCAATTCAACAATTCAATTCCGCACTTCAATAACCTGTCATCTCCAGGTAACCGCTCCCCGAAACAGGCGCACCGGCCACCGTCCCCCCGACGATCACGGCACCTTCCCAATAGCGGAAAGAATGGCGGTGTTCCTGGTCTGTAAACGTTGCGCTTACGGTAATATTCATTTGCCTGCCGGGAATTTGCATACGCCATTTCAGCGGGTAGCGTGTACCACTTCCGGCCGTTGCGTACTCCAGGGCAGTCAATTGCATGTCTTTGTAGTTGATTGTTTCATAACTGTTATCGGCATTTACCCAGGTCCCGCGGCTCAGGCTGTCAACATCGCCGTTTTTAAAACGAAGCTGGTAATACATGATATCCGTGCCATCGTCCAGTTGCAGAGCGAACCAGTCCCAGCCTGCCTGCTGTTCCTCCAATGCCGATGTGCTCCACTCACGATCCATCCAGGAAAGACCATCAACTTCATAGCTTTGGCCATTCAGGAGGATTTGGCCGCTCGTGGCCAGCCTTGTATAGCTGTAATAATAAGACGCGTTGCCCGCACCGCGACCTTTTTGACTGAGCCCCTTTTCGCCCTGCAAAACAGCCTCCTTCAGTGCGCGGTAATCCAGCGTGATGGCAGCTTGTTCCGTTTCTGCGTTAAAGCGGACAGAAAAACGTGTTGCGCTAAAGGGCTCAGTTTGTTGCAGGCTCCAGTTATCCAGCCACACCCTGAACGGCGTTGTTTGGGCTCCGGCCAGCCCGGCCGCCCCGCGCTGGAAGCGTTCGTAAGAATAAAACTGTTCATTGGTAATATCGCTCAGGCCCAGATGCGCCATATAGATATTGCTAAATTCCCAGGCGTCCTCCAATCCGGCGCTGTCCGCTGCAATGGCCGTCTTAAAAAAAGTGATCTGATAGCCAAAACGATGCCCGTTTTCCGCGCTGAGATTGCCGGTTATGTACCACCACTCGGTTTTGTAGCCCCAATGCGGTCCGTGGTCTTCGGGAAAAGAGAAATCGCGCGGTTCGACAGCCCGCTTGTAGCCTGCCGTATCGCTGCCTGACATGTATTGCGTAAATGACTCGCTGTCTGCAACGGCGAATTGCTCCGGCGGCGGTGATGTACAGGCAGCCAGAAAGATCAGAATCGGCAAAAGCAACAATCGCATAACTACTCCATTCTCAGTGCGCGTGCCGTTTTCATTCGTGCCATGGACCAGGCCGGATAAACCGCCGCCAGTAACGAGGCGATCAACGAAAGAATGACTGCCGACACCAGGGGTGTAGCGCCAATGATGAGCGGCAGACTCCAGCCAAAGCTGCGCACGTTGATGTAATTTATAAGGATGTAGGCCAGACCCATGCCCAGCGGAATGGCCAGAATGGCCGCGCCAACACCCATCAAAAGAGATTGCAGGAAAACCTGCCCGCGCAACTGACCGGGCGTTAAACCAATCGCCCGCAGGACGCCGTTTTCAAAAACGCGCTCCAACTGCAGCGCCAGCAAGGCGCTGACCATGCCGACAAAAGAGACGAGCACCGCCAGCATTTTAAGGACATCGGTTACAAGGAAAGTGCGGTCAAAAACGGCCATGGAAGTATTGAGAAGCTCGTCGCTGGATCGAATATTCAGGCGTATGCCCGCCGGTATATCCTGCTTAATGGAAGCGATGGCTTCTTCTGGTCCCGATCCGGGTTTCAGGAACAGGCCAAGGCCGGAGATTGTGCTGTCCTGCCATAAATCACGGTAGCGCTGCATATCGATCATTACCACGCCGAGGTCAGTAGCGTAGTCCTGGTACACGCCGCTGATCTCAAAATCGGTCGGCCCGGAAGGCGTATTCAGCGAGACACGACCGCCAAAATCCAGGCCGTGTTTGTATATAAAACTCTCCGAAACGATGGCGCCGCTGCCCTCCTTAAGCGACTCCCACGCGGCGCGGTTGTTTCCCCTGATTAAATTAAATTTCTCCTCGCCACCCCTGGCAACATCAACGGCCACCAGCTCGGCGGGCCGCTCACTGTGCGGCAGGACGATACGCACGTTGGTGATGGCGTTGGATTTTTCAACAAGCGGGTGGTTGCGGATAAGCGGAATGACTTTGGGCGGCAAAGGCGAATCATTGCGTCGTGCCACAAGCGTTGGCGCGCTGACATATACATCGGCATCGATGGTGGCGCTTAGCCAGGTAACCACTGTTTCGCGGAAGCTGCGCACCATAATATCCACAGCCAGGGCCGCGGCCACGGCAATTGCCAATGCGGAGATTGCCACAACGGTGCGTCCGCGCTGGCCGGTAATGGCCCGCAAGGCCATCTTAAGCCGCAAAAAACCGGAGCCGGATAAGAGCCGCGACAATCGCGATACGAGGCCCATCAGCAACGGTGTAAGAATGGCAAATCCGATGATGATCAACAGCGCCGCGACAAACGCCGCCGCCAGCGAGCTGCTGAAGTAAAGCAATGCTGCTGCCGCCAGCAATAAAACAATCCCTGTAAAAGCATATAAAGGCTGGCGCGATTGCTGCCTGCTTACATCGCGGGAACGACGCATGACGGTTAATACCGTGTGCCGCGACGCTTCGTAGGCCGGATGCCAGGCGGCAAGCAAGGTGCCGACAGTGCCGAGAAGACCGGCTTTGAGCAGCGTCAGGCCGCTCAGCTGAATATCGCTTACCTGCAGCACAAAATAGAGATCGCTGATGCTTTGCGTTACCAGGCCGACGAGAACCTCACCCAGCCAGATGCCCGCCGCAAGACCCAGTGCCGTCGCGAAAAGCGAGATAATCAGCGCCTCGCCCAGCACCAGGATGTAAATTTGTCCTTTGGTGACGCCCACCGCGCGCAACGAAGCAAAAAAGCGCCGCCGCTGGACAACGGAAAATGTCAGCGCGTTGTAAATCAAAAACAGGCCGACGATCAATGCCAGCATGCTCAGGGCGCTGAGATTAAGCTGAAAAGTGGCGATCAGGGTTTCGCTGGCTTGCGGCCTTTGTTCGGAGCGCAGCAGCTGAATGCCCGCCGGAAGCAAGCGCCGTATACGCTCTTCGGTGGCTTCGTTTTCAATGATCACGTCTATGCGTGTGAGATGCCGCGGATTTCCTGTTAGTTGCTTGGCACGCGCGATATCAGTCAGAATAAGATCGCGGCCCAGGCTTCGGTCATAATCATCCTGCGGCTCTATCAGGGCGACAAGCTGCAATTGGGCTTTACGCGCACCCACCAGCAGCGTCAGCGAATCGCCGAGGGCCCATCCCTGCTGAGCCGCCCAGGGAGCCGAAACTACCGCCGACGCGCGGTTAAAAAACAGACCGGTAACAGGTTGATCATCCAGTGTTGCCACACCTGTCAGGTAATCGCGGAAAGGCCGTTCGGAAAACAGGTCCACGCCAAGCATGGTCACCGTGTGCCCGGCCGAGTCAGGGTCGACGATTACGGTTTTTTCAATGACCGGCGCCAGCGGCCGCACGCCACCACGCAGCAGGCGCAGATAGACGCTATCGGGCACGCCGCTTTCATCGCCGAGCACCTGGTGCGTGGTCTTGCCGTTTACGCGATCGGTGGACAACCGGAAGGCACGCAACGCGCTCTCGTTGGCCAGGTCGATGCCGGTAACAACGGCAACACCCAGGATTATGCCGATAACCGCCAGTCCGATTTGCCAGGGATGATGCCACAGGTAGCGCAGCCCGGCACGCAAATAAAGCGGCATATCAGCGACTCTCGCTAAAGGTATTTTGGTGAACGGTAAGTGTGCGGTCGGCAATACCCATCACTTCGCGGCTGTGCGTAGCCATGATCATGGTTTTGCCGCTTTCCCGAACAAGCTTATCAAGCAGATTAAGCACTTTCTTTCCTGTATCGATATCCAGGTTACCGGTGGGTTCATCGGCCAGGATGATCGGCGGGTTCAGGGCCAGAGCCCGGGCAATCGCAATGCGCTGTTGTTCACCGCCGCTGAGCACGTCTGGGAAACTTTGGGCGCGGTCGGCAAGGCCCACTTTTTCCAGCATGGCCAAGGCTTTGTCTGTGGCGGTGCGCGTTTTTTCGCCGGAGAGGTCCAGCGGAAGCAGCACGTTCTCCAAAACGCTAAGGGTTGGTATCAAATTGTAAAACTGGTAAACAAAGCCCATTTGCCCGCGGCGGATCAACGTCCGCTCCTTCTCGGAAATACGTGTCATCTCACGGCCGTTGACAAAAACTTCCCCTTTATCCGGCAAATCTATGCCCGCAATCAGGTTGAGCAATGTCGATTTGCCGGAACCACTGCGGCCCAGTAAAACGCAGATCTCGCCTTTGCGGAACTGCAGGTCAAGATCGCTGAAAATAGCATGGATCCGTTGCCCCTCGCGGAAGGACTTCGATACTTTCTTGAGAGTAATAATGGAGTCGTTCATGATTTCAAGTCTGGTTAAATAAAAAACCCCGACAAATTGCCGGGGTCATAACGCAATTAAAAGGCAGAATCTTTCAGCCCTGAAAAATCGGCCGGAATTTATATCCGTAGTGGATCGGGCCGTCTTCGCCGTCTTCGTAAAGTTTACGGACAACCATCTCCATGGGCATGCCTATTTCCACGTCATCACTCTTGACGTCAGTCAGTTTGCTGGTGATGCGCACACCCTCTTCCAGGTCGATTATGCCCACCATGTAGGGCGTGCTTTTGTCAAAACGGTCCGAGGCCTGGTAAACGACGGTATAGCTGAACAGCGTCCCGCGACCCTTGAAATTATGCTCCGTCAATTCGCGACTCTTACATTCTCTGCATACGGAACGGGGAGGAAAGCTGAGCGCACCGCACTTGTTACAACGGCTGCCTTCCAGTCTGTAGCGTTGGTTTTTTAAACGCCAGTAACGTGGTATATCCATTTTTAACCCTGTTTTTTCAAGATTGTTGTAATGACCGTGGCTCCACTTCCGCCAATATTCTGCACCATGGCCGTGCGCGCGTCCGCCACCTGGATTGCTTCGGGCGCCGCGCCGCGCAACTGGGTAACAGCTTCTACAAGCTGATACACACCGGTGGCACCCACGGGGTGTCCGCGACCTTTCAAGCCGCCCATCGTGGTAAGAGGCAGGGCCCCGTCAATCCCAATACCTTTTTCCGCGGCAAAGCGAATAGCCGAGCCGCGATCGGCAAAACCACTGGCTTCCAGCGAAAGCACCGAAATGATACTAAAAGCGTCGTGCAACTCAAACAAGTCGATATCCGTCAGCGACACGCCCGCGGTCTTGTATGCTTTTTCGGCACTGCGTTCAACGCCGCGCAGACGCAGGAAATCGCTTCTTTTATCCAGCGCGATACTGTCCATACCGATTTCACAGGCCAGTATTTCCGTGGCCTGAGCCTTGTATTTACCAATATCTTCCCAGGGCACCACGATCAGTGCGGCTGCCCCGTCGGCAATCGGACTGCTGTCCAAAAGATTAATCGGATCGGCGATCATTTTGGCTTTTGCGTATTGTTCAGCCGTAATCGGGTTACGGAACATGGCGTTGGGATTGTGTGCCGCGTTCTTATGCGCGTTTATGGTGAACAGAGAAAAATCATTTTTAGAAACACCGTATTCATGGATGTAACGCCGCATCAGCAACGCGTTGATGGCTACAAAGCTAAGGCCGACAGCCGACTCATAGTCCGCATCTGCTGCGGTAGCCAGCGCGCTGGCGCTTAAACGGCCGCTAAATTCGGTGAGTTTTTCCACACCCACAACGGCGGCGCTTTCCAGCCGTCCGCAGCCTACCGCCCAAACGGCCTGGCGCAATGCCGCCGCGCCGGAACCGCAGGCGGCTTCCACCTTCACGGCTTCCACATCCTCCAAAGCGGCGTAATCGGCAATCAACGCACCCAGGTGTTCCTGATCGCTAAGCGGGCCGCTCAGCATATTACCAACAAACAAGCCATCTACCCGGTCTGTACCGGCATCTTCCATGGCGTTCCACAGGGCGTTAACCGCCAGTTGTCTCAGGCTTAGCCCCCAGTGTTCATTTACGGGGGTCTGGCCGATACCTATAATAGCTACTTTACGCATGGCTCCCCCTAATCCATTCTGATTTTTTTGCGCCAACGGGCATAGGTGCCATAGTTGACGATAATTTCACGATCCAGATATTTCTGCGTCAGCGGTGCGCGCTCCCGAGCATCCTTAATTTTATCGGTAACAACGAAGCTGAATGCATCGCTGCCCGCGCCGGAACCGAAACTGGCCAGCAGCAGGCGGTCACCGGGCTGTGCCTTATCCAGCAAGGCGGTAAAGCCCAACACGGATGCGCCGGCGTAAGTATTGCCAATATGCGGGGCCAGCAAACCATCCCTGACCTGCTCTTTCGAAAAACCAAGATCTTTAGCTGCTTTAAGCGGGAATTTAGTGTTAGGCTGGTGCAGGGCGATCGCTTTATAATCTTTAGGTGTGTGATTAAGCTGCTCCATTAATGTGGAGATTGATGCTTTTATGTGGCTGAAATAGCCCGGCTCGCCGGTGAAGCGATTGCCATGTTCCGGAAATTTTTGATAAGCGCGGCGGAAAAAGTCCGGTGTATCACTGATGTAGCTGTAAGAGCCTTCCAGAACCGCCAGTGCTTCGCTGCCCCTGCCCATGATGTAGGCTGCGCCACCCGCGGCAGCTGTGTACTCCAGGGCATCGCCGGGGCGTCCCTGCGCCGTATCCATGCCAATGGCCATGGCGTATTGCCCCATTCCGCTGCCAACGAAAGCTATCGCGGCCTGCATTGCTTCTGTCCCGGCCTTGCAGGCAAATTCAAAATCGCCGCTCACCGTCTCCGGCATAATGCCCAAAGCCTGGGCCACAATGGTGCCCGTTGGTTTTACGGCATAAGGATGCGATTCAGAGCCAACCCATACCGCTCGTATGGCCGTGGCAGGAATCCCCGCGCGCCGTACGGCGTTTTGGGCTGCTTCTATGGACATGGTAGCTGTATCTTCATCAGGACCGGGCACGCTCTTTTGTTTAACGGGCAAAAAATCGCGGTCCTGGCTATCGCGCCACAAGGCCGATATCTCGGTTGCCGGCAGCCGGTACGCCGGTATATAGGCACCATAACCTACAATTCCCGTTTCAACAGCCGGTTTCATTATACCACTCATATATACTTCCTTTATACAGGCTTAATTCTTCTCATATTACAGATGTACTGCCATTCCATCGGGCGGACTGGTTGCACCGAAAGGCGGCTCCCTTTTTGCAGCAGTTTCATTTGCTGCAGCGATGGGTGCGTTTTCAGTTCGGTAAGGGAGACGGGTACGTCAAATTCCTGCACGGCTTTAATGTCTACCATGTACCATACAGGATCATCGGGATTACTCTTGGGATCATAATAATGATGCTCCTTATCGAACGCGGTATGATCAGGATATCCCCCCTTTTCAACACTGGCGATACCGACAATGGCGGGAGGATTAACAACGCTGTGGTAGAAAAAAACCATGTCGCCCTTTTTTATCTCATCGCGCAGCATGTTACGAGCCTGGTAATTACGAACACCATCCCAGCAGGTTGTCTTATTTGTCTCTTTTTTCAGATCATCCCATGAATAGGTATTGGGCTCTGTCTTCATCAGCCAATATTTCATGGCAGCGCTCCTCAAAATTTTCAACTGTAACTTGTATAACTTTTGTATTATTCTTGTTTAATAAAAAATTTAATGATTAATTCTTTTTTTTGAGTGATGCTAATCCCGAATATCAAGTTCTTTTTCAGTAAATGTTTTGTCGCCGGCTTTTGTAAGCGCCCAAAATACAAACTGCGCTACTTCACCGGGGTCAACAAGGTTATCCGCTTTATATAGATCATGAAATTTTTGCAGATGCGGATGTTGCTTTAAGTCGGCCGATCGTATTTCTCCCTGCATCGGCGTATCCACAATGCCCGGCCGCAGTGACCCGCATATGGCTTTTGCGGGATCCACTTCCTCATTGAATAATCTATACAGCATGTGCAGGCCGGCTTTGGTCACGCAGTATCCCGCCCAGCTCTTTATGGCGTGGTGTGCCGCGCCGGAAGAAATGTGCAAAATCCTGCTGTGATCCATCTTCGGCAATAATTCACGTGAAAGAAATAAAGGAGCGGTTAAATTTATGCGAACGATCGTTTCCCAATCTTCTTCACTGTAGTCCATCAGCGGCTTCACGTCTCCCAGGATGGCGGCGTTGTGAACCAGATATTTGACCGTCTTATCTCCGGCGGCATCGCTTATTTTGCGGCGTCCTTCTGCGCTGCCTGCATCGGCGCTTACATAACTTATCAGCTCAGGATTGTGTTGCGCGGTTTCCCGCAATGGCTCTTCGCGTCGCCCTGCAATGAGCACTTTATGATTTTTATCAGCCATATAGGTTGCTATGGCCCGGCCAATGCCTGTGCCACCACCCGTTATTATTGTCAGATTATCCATAAGATCTCCTTTTCAAAACGGGTAAATAAAAGAAACGATCTGATCACGCATTTTCTGCGGGACAAATCGTTCCGTAAGCGTCCGGTCAATAGCCTCTGGCGTGTACTGCGTTTCCCCCATGGAGGCAAAAAGCCGCAGCATATCCTTGTTGCCGGAAGCGTTTTTCGTCTCAATTGTCTGAATGCGCCCGTTTTCGACATTCACATGAATTAACCCAAACGCCTTATTTTCAAGCTTTACTTTAAATTTTGGCGTTAACCCCCAATTCCATTCCCAGGTGCTAAATTTTTCACCACGAAGTTTATTGAGCGCCTCCATTTGATCTTCTCTAAGAGAAAAAGTTTTTTCATCACCAAAGTAGCCAAGCACGGCCCTGATGAGCCTCTCTTTAAATTGTGTAATATCCATACGGGATGAAAGATGGGGCATGACGTTTGTGACGCTGCTGCGCACCGAAGCTGTGGCACGCGTTTCGATATCCACTGCTGCTGCACGTAAACTCTGTCTTAACACATCCAGGTCGCTGTCAAACAAAAGCGTACCATGGCACAGCAGGCGGTCTCTGCTGGTAAACTGTGCGTTCCCCGATATTTTCTTTCCATCGATAACAAGATCGTTGCGCTCATTTATTTCGACGTCTGCGCCCATGTCCCGCAACAATTTCACCATCGGCTCCAGAAAGCGGCGATAATTGTTGTAGACGCTTTCCGTGTTTTTTGTAAAAAATGTAAAATTGATATTACCCGGACCGTGATAAACCGTGCCGCCGCCGGAAATGCGCCTGTAGAGAGGAATTTGATTTTTCCGGCAGTATGCCAGGTTTATTTCCACAAACGGGTTCTGGTGTTTTCCGATGACAACGGCAGGGGCATCCTCGTAAACGAAAAAATAGTCTTTGGATAAATCGAGGTTTCGGACGGCGAATTCCTCTACAGCGAGATTAAAGGAAGGATCATTCGATTCGGGAACAGATAACAAATACACTGCGGCAGATCAGCTCCTTACAAAACACGGTGCAGGCGCAGCATGTTCGTCGCGCCTTCTTCCAGCGAAGAACCGGCAATGATCACCAGTTTGTCGCCGCTCTTTACTAGACGTGCCTTTTTTAGATGATTTTCCAGATCGGTTAAATCGGTCATAATACTGATCTGCTGCTCTATTTTTGAAGGCACTGCGCCCCAGAACAGCGCCAGCTTATTCAGCGTTCGGGCGTGGCGCGTCAGGGCCAGTACAGGTACATCGGGCCTGTATTTAGACATGATCTTTGCCGTAAAGCCGGATTCGGTAAAAACCACAATGTACTTTGCACCGATCTCTTCGGCGCACACCGTTGCCACGTGACAAATGGAGCGTGAGCTGGATAGCGGCTTTTTCCTGATCATATTTTCCAGGTTTACGCGGCTGTAATCCGTCTTTTCCGATTGCTCTATAATCGCGCTCATCATTTTTACCGATTGCAGCGGGTATTTGCCAAAGGCCGTTTCCCCGGAGAGCATAACGGCGTCGGTTCCGTCATAAATGGCGTTGGCCACATCGGAGGCTTCCGCGCGCGTTGGCACGGGATTATTCATCATGGAATCCAGCATTTGCGTTGCCGTAATAACCGGTACGCCCATATACTGGCACTTTTCAATGATCATTTTTTGAACGGCCGGCACTTTTTCCGGAGATATTTCAACACCCAAATCGCCCCGCGCCACCATCACCACGTCACTTTCGGCAAGTATATCATCAAGATTGTTGATGGCCTCGGGTTTTTCAAGCTTGGCCACAACCGGAATCGCCTCTTTTCCCATAAATTCTTTCAGCCCGCGAATACTGCGCGCGTCACGCACAAAAGAAAGCGCTACATAATCGGCGCCGTTTTTAAGGCCAAACAGCAGATCCTTTTTGTCTTTCTCCGTCAATGAAGGCTCGGATATAACAACCCCCGGCAGATTGATCCCTTTGCGATCATACAAAATACCGCCAATGACCACTTCCGTCTCGATGCGTACATTGTCGGTTTTAATCACCTGAAGCTGTATCAGACCGTCATTAATCAGAATACGATCGCCGGCTTTAACGTCTTTTGGCAGGTGTGTGTAGCCCGTGCTTACCTGGTGCTGGTCGCCCGGCACGTTCTCCGTTGTAATCGTGAAACGGTCGCCCTGGTTGAGAGTCACCGGCCCTTCCCTGAAAGTACCGATACGGATCTTGGGTCCCTGCAGGTCGATCAGGATGGCAATCGGCTTGCCCGTTTTTTGAGAGACTTTGCGGATAAGGTTAATGCTCTTCAGATGCGATTGGTGTGTACCGTGCGAAAAATTGAGCCGCGCCACGTCCATTCCGGCCAAAGCCAGCTCTTCGAGCATCTTCTCGTTCTGAGATGCCGGCCCGATGGTGCAAACGATTTTAGCTCTTTTTCCGCCAAAAGCGATCATATTATCTGTTTTCTTCAATATCGAACACCGGTTTAATATCAACGGGTATGGATTTCATTTTTTCACGCATGGTAATCAGCACAGGGCTGTCCACCGCATATTTGGCCATAAACGCACGCGCGCCCTGATAATCGCCCGTGGCCTGAATCAGCAATACGTCACGGGCCATTTCCGTCAGCACATCGTAAACCGTTTCGCGATTAACCGATACTTTTTCCGTTTCAGGGTCAAAGTTGTAAGCACCTTTTTCCAGCATATAGTTGAAGATCATGGCATTGCCGCCCCCGTGGGCTTCATTAATGCCAAAACGGATGGAGCGAAAAACACCGGCCAGAAAAGTAGACCAGATCTCATTCTCAAATTCCGGCGCATACTCCCCTTTTTCGATCATAAAAATGTTATTGTACATCCCGAGAATATCCGCTTTGCATTCCTCGAACGTGGAGTATGTCTCTTTCAACTCGATCTTTACTTCCGTCTTTTTACCGTTCTTTTCAATGACACCCGGCCCGATGCCGTGGCTCATCTCATGCATCAATGTATGATTAAAAAAGCCATCAAATGTAACGTTTTTGGCGTCCTCTGCACTCAAGACAATCTCAGCAATGGGCAGCATTTGTTTTTCAAATTTGGCTTTATGGATGTTTTTTAACATCACTTTTTTAGAGCCTTTGGCTTCGCGCACACGCTCGTCGTTGGGCAGGTTAAAAGCCAAAGTCTGTACACCCGCTTTGGTGTCGCCGGCTGAAAAGACTTCATTAACCACGACAATGGGCGATTCGCTGCCGCGGTCAAAATTCTTATGCTCCTCGCTGATCGGCAAATTGGCCTCCATGTCATTCAGGTAGGAGGCGAAACGGGCCAGCTTGGCGCTCTCTTCCGGATCACGCAGGGTAAGGAAACACTCAAAGGCGGCTTTGTAATTGAATAAGGCGTCTTCATATACTTCATATGGCCCGATAACAATCTCGATCGTATGGTCCTTTAGGTCCATCCAGGCCATGTCGCTTTCAAAATAGTCGTTGCTCAAAAAGGCATCGGCGCGGGTTTCCAGATACGTTTTCAGAGTAGGGTTGTCGGCGTATTCGGCGGCTTCGCGCAGTAAGCTTGCCGCTTTTTGCAGTTGTTCGCCATAAGCTTCAGAATACGGAACAGCAACGAGCTTGTCGCCTTGGCGGCGGACTATGGTAAAGGTGCCCATAAAGGCGCTGCTGTCCTGCGGATTGTCTTTAAGCCACTGCTCAAACTCTTCGCGCGACATATCTTCTGGATAAAAATTGGCGCCCAGCGGTTTAACAGCCTCGCCGTAAAACGGCTCATTTTCTTCTAGACGGTCAAAAGGCCCGAACATGATGTTGAAATATTCCAGCGCTTTCTGATGATAAGGATCATCCTTTTGCTGCAGCTCGGCTTTTATTGCCCTGTTGCCCGAGTAAACCTGCTCAAGAAACAGCTCATCCATGATAAGCGCTGCCTGGTACAGCTTTTCCACAACGACTTTTTGACGCTCATCAAGCAGACTTGAATCATAGCTTACGGCCACGGGTGCAAACTGTGCCAGCTTTTCATCCATTTCTTGTACCTTTTGGTTTTTCTCTTGTGTCGTGCAGGAAATAGTTATGGCAAACGTTATGATTCCAATAATCAAAATACGCATGGTAACCCCTTTTTAGGTAAACAGAAGTTTTAGGTAAAACAGCGGATTAGCCAGCTGTTTCTTGGGAATGGCGTTGCTCATCATGCCGCTAATGATGTCGCGCACTTCCGGATTGCGCTGCGCCTTGCCGATCACAAAATCCAGCAGCAGTTTTATGCGCCCGACCTTTTGCAAACGCGTGCTTACGGAGAGCTCGTTGCCCAGCCTGTCCCAGATAAGTTTGTCGTACACGGCCAGTTTTGCCATACTAAAGTCATTTTGCTTAATGGCGGCGGCAGCCGTCTCCACGGCATATTTTGCAGAGAAAAGCGCGTTCCCGATACCTTCCCCCGTAAAGGGATCGATCAGTCCGGCCGCGTCGCCCAGCAGCATAAAGCGCTTGCCGTGGTTAATGCGGTGTGTACTGCCAACAGGCAGATTCCAGCCGCGCGGTTCTTCGAGCTTTTCAGCATTTTTAAACCTTGCGGCAAAATCCTGGGAGTTTATGGTCTGCTTGAGTACGTCTTTAAGATCAATATTTTTTTCTTTGATCGTTTTATGCAGCATACCGACACCAACGTTGGCCATTCCGTTTTCCAATGGAAAAATCCAGAAATAGCCCGGCTGCGTCGTTTTTGTGTAGTGGATCTCAATGCAGTCGCCGGTCATCTCCACATTACGCCAATACTGACGCAGCGCTACCACCCAGTGCTCGGGTTCATGGCGGTAAAGGCCCATTTTGCGGGCGATGATTGAATTAAAGCCGTCGGCGCCAATGGCGATCCTGCCGCTAAAAGCCCGGTTACCGCCGCTGCTGTCAACACCGCTAACCTTAACACTGTCGTCATCAATCTCGATGTCGCGCACTTTGAAATTTTGCAGAGTGTCGCATGTTTCGGAAGCTTTATTAAAAAGAAAGGTATCGAATATTTCGCGGCGAATAACCAGACCCGACGGAACACCTTTGCGCTTGTCCCCCATTAAACCTATTTGCGTGAAATAGCTGGCGGGGCTGCCAAACAGGATCGATTCGATCAACGCGCCCGGCAGTTTCTGAACTTCATCCAGTAGGCCAAGCTCCTGGAGGATCGTCATCGATTTGCCGGAAATGGCGTCGCCGCAAATTTTATCACGCGGGAAACTTTCTTTTTCCAAAAGCAACGCGGAAAGGCCGTGTTGCCTGGCGTAAAGAGCGGCACTCGTACCGGCAGGCCCGGCGCCAACAATGATCAGATCGTATGTTTTATTCAAGGATAAAATATCCACATGGATTTTATAAAGGCGTAAACTTACAGGTGTGAGTCAATTATATCAACAAATCGGGATGATTAATTTGCATCTATTGGTTGGTTTTTATTTACATTACAAACTTTTCAAATATGGAGCTGCTTATGAAAAATGTCTATAACAATATTCTTGAATTAATTGGCAATACACCTATTGTTAAACTTAACCGGCTGGGTTCGGACAAACACGCAGCCATTTACGCTAAGCTGGAGTATCTCAATCCCGCCGGAAGCATTAAAGACCGCATTGCCCTGCACATCATTAATAAAGCGGAAGAAGAAAAAGAGCTAAAGCCCGGGGGCACGATTGTAGAGAATACCTCCGGAAACACCGGCGCTGGCCTGGCAATGGTTGCCGCTGTTAAAGATTACAAGGCGATTTTTACCATCCCCGACAAAATGAGCAGCGAAAAAATCAATTTTATGAAATCTTTTGGCGCCAAAGTGGTGGTCACCCCGACCAACGTTCCCGCGGAATCCCCGCAAAGCTATTATGAAACAGCAAAAAGAATCTATAAAGGCACCGAAAATTCATTCTACGTTAACCAGTACAATAACGCGGCTAATCCCGAAGCGCATTACAAAACCACCGGCCCGGAGATATGGGAGCAAATGGACGGTGACATCGATTACCTGGTGGCCGGTATCGGTACGGGTGGCACGCTCAGCGGAACGGCGCGCTATCTCAAGGAAAAGAATCCCAAAATAAAAGTAATCGCCGTGGATCCGGAAGGCTCTGTTTTTTACGACTACTTTAAAAAAGGCAAACCGGGTGAACCGCACGTTTATCAGCTTGAAGGCATTGGTGAAGACATGATGGTGGACGCCATGGATTTTAATGTTGTGGATGACATTATCCAGGTATCGGACAAAGACGGTTTTGAAGTGGCCCGGGCGCTGGCACAAAAGGAAGGCATATTCGCCGGTGGTTCCAGTGGCGCCGCGGTTTGGGGCGCTTTGCAGGTAGCCAACAGCTTACCGCCGGATAAAAAGATTGTTACCATTCTGCCCGACACGGGTTTTCGCTATATGTCCAAATTCTTCAGCGATGAGTGGATGCGCGATAAGGGCTATATGCAAAGCAGTATGCACGGCTCGGTCGGCGACGTAAGTCGTAACGGCCGGCAGCTCGAAACAACAAATAGTCAAAGCTCGGTGAAGGAAGTGATTGACAAGCTCAAAAAGCACAACATTTCGCAAATGCCGGTGATCGATGAGGGTGAATTTATCGGGCTGATTACGGAAAACGCCATTTTACAGCACCTTACACAAGGCAGCGCCGGCTTGCATGATCCGATCGTGAATATGGTGCAGACGCATGTTACCGTTCTGCAAAAGGATGCGGCGATCCAGGAGGCGGTCAGCAAAATTAAAAATGGAGAAAGTGCCGTTCTCGTTCAGGAAAACGGAAAAATTGTCGATATCCTGACCAAGATCGATTTGATTGAATTTTTGGGAACTCACTGACCCGCAATGTCATCAAAAATTCAAAGCCGGCGATCCGATGTGATGACAGCGACAATTTTTTATCTAATGAAAAGTTAAGCTTTGTTAAAAAGAGGCTTTTTATTATTTTGGCTCGTCGCAAAAAGACCGACCGATATGCTTTAACTATGTTAAAAATTTTAAGCATTGGTCCTGGAAATCCGAATCAGTAAGCAAATAATAATAGGTGCAATAGCGGAACGCAGAATGAAAATTAAACTCATTTCTATTTTCGTATTATTAACAATATCCTTCCATTTTGCCCAGGACAAGCGAAAAGTAGCCTTGCTGCCCCTGGAGAATAACGCGGGCGGAGATCTCAGCTGGGTTGCCAGCGGGGTGGAGTATCTTACTTCCAATAAGCTTTCCGTTCTCTCCGGTTTTCAGCCGGTAGAGCGGCAGGCTATCGCGCGTGTGATGGATGAACTTGGTGTCCGGCCCGGTGTTCTGGATGAGCGCAATGCCAGTCAGCTTGGCCGTATCTCCGGTGCTGATGTGACCGTCTCCGGGAACTACAGCGGCAACGCGCAACAACTGAACTTCAGCATATATTATCACAACACGGCAAACGGACGGATGATTTTTAGTGAGAATATCAGCGCAAGCAATTCCTCTCTTAACGACGTAGCCAGCCAGATTGTTGATCAGCTTATCCTCATCGCCGGTGTACCCGTTTCGGGCGCAGAAAGACGCATGCTGGGCCGCACACTGACTGACAGTCCGCGCGCTTTCGAAAGTTTTATTAAAGCTTACATAGAAAACAATCGGCCTAACCCCAATGAAAACCTGGTTATTACCCTTTTCCGCCAGGCCATAAGCGAAGACAGCGATTTTTGGGAGGCCTATTATAACCTGGGCATCGTCTATTTTAATACCGGCCAGTATGATCAATCACTTGATCAATTCAACCGCATCATCCGCGCCCTGCCCAACTTCGATAAGCCCTATTACGGCCGCGGTTTGATCTTTGAAAAACAAAAACGATACGATCAGGCCATTGAAGATTTTAAGAAAGTGATTGAGCTGAATCCCAATGACTATAAGCCCTATTATTATTTAGGTAAGATCAGCATACGGCAAAACGACCTGCGGGAAGCACAGCGCTACCTGGATGAAGGTCTGGCCATAAACCCCGATTACGCTCCTTTTCATTTTGAAATGGGCAATCTGATTGTTGCCCAGAATAATATTCGGGGATCGATCAATAATTACCGCCGGGCCGTTGAGCTTGACCCGGAAAACGTCCGCTATCACCAAACATTAGGCGAGATCTACTACCGCAGTAATATCTATTACAACGCGCTCAATGAGTTTGAAACGATCTTGCGCATGGACCCGAACAACGCCGTAGCGCACTTTATGAAAGGTGTTACAATTTATAAACAGGCTGTTCTGGAAGAACTGGTAGAAGCGTTTCTTGATCTGCTTGAAGAAGATAACAGCGGCCGTGAAGCAGTTGTTGAAAAGAAATTTGATAAGTCTTCGGCGATAGACCCTATCAAGAGGCGCACAGTTTACGAAGACATGGTGGATGCCTTTACCAAAGCATCACAGGCGCGTCCCGGTTTTATGCAGGCCACATTTAACCTGGCGCTCACTTATCTTGAAATGGGCAAGCTGGACCAGGCGGAGCGCTATTTTAAAGCAACGATCATCATTGAGCCCAAATTGATTCGCGCCCACATGAAGCTGGCAGAAGTGTACGAAAAAACCGGCCGCCTGCAGGATGCGATCGAACAATATAAAAAAGTGTTTTACCTGGAGCCTGCCATTTTTGTCCGCCAGCCCACGTTGGGTCCGGAGCACCAATACCGTAACGTTCTGGATATTTTTATGGCCGACCTGGATGAGAAAATCCGTCGCAATCCCAATGATCCCACATCGAACCTGGTGCTGGCAAAGGTATTCAGAGCGCAGGGGCAAAACGGCAAAGCAGCGAATATTCTGAGAAATATTTTATCCCGGAACCCGGGAAATGCGGAAGCCAAGCAACTTCTCGCACGCATTGAAAACAGCCGCTGATATCGCGGCTGTTTTTTTATCAGCTATTTTTTAAGCGATCAAGATACGATTCGTAATTCTTCCTTATATCTTCCAGTGTATCACCACCAAATTTTTCCAAGAAGGCGTTGGCAATAACCGGCGCCACAACAGCTTCGGCGATGACCGCGCAGGCAGGTACGGCGGTTACATCGCTGCGTTCGATGTGGGCCTTGTAGCTCTCTTTGGTTTTTATGTCCACGCTGTGTAACGGCTTCATCAAAGTAGGGATCGGCTTTTTGGCCATCCGGATAATGATATCCTCACCGGTGGACATGCCGCCTTCAATACCGCCCGCGTTATTTGTCTTGTGATAGAAGCCCCGCCCTTTTTCCCAGAAAATCTCATCATGGGCGGATGAACCGGCTGTGCGCGCCGTATTAAAACCGAGACCAAACTCCACACCTTTAACCGCCTGGATCGAAATGAGCGCCTGGGCCAGCTGCCCGTCCAGTTTGCGGTCCCATTGAACGTAGCTGCCAAGACCGGGGGGTACTCCGCGAATGATCACTTCGATAATGCCCCCGAGCGTATCACCGTCTTTCTTGGCTTTGTCGATCGTTGCGATGATCTCTTTTTCGGCTATTTTGTCAAGGCAGCGCACGGGGGAGGCGTCGGCAACTTCGTTGATATCATCGGTGATCAGCACATCTTTTGCTTTGTCACGGTTTGCGCGAACCGGACCCAGTTCCACAACATGTGAAAATATGCGGATGTTAAAGGCATAAAGAAGCTCGCGGACAAAAGCGCCGGCGGCAACGCGCATGGCCGTTTCCCTGGCGCTGGAGCGCTCCAGGACATTGCGCATATCTTCAAAATCGTACTTTAGCGCACCGGAAAGATCGGCATGTCCCGGACGCGGTTTGGTAACCTCTTTCTTGGGCACGCCATCCTCGATAGCCATAATCTCGGTCCAGTTTTTCCAGTCACGGTTGCGAAGCAGAAAGCTTACCGGGCTGCCCAGGGTTTTGCGAAAACGGACACCACCTAGAATTTCGATGCGGTCTTTCTCAATTTGCTGGCGCCGTCCCCGGCCGTAGCCTTGCTGACGGCGGTGCAGTTCGTGGTTTATGCGCTCAATTTCGAGAGGCACATTTGCGGGTAAGCCTTCCACAATGGCCGTTAAGCCGGGTCCGTGTGATTCCCCGGCGGTCAGATAACGAATCATCCTTGTTCCTGTAAATTTTTGTTTATCGCAGAAGCTTTATTTTTTCTATCAACCCTTCCACCATTTCGTCGGTGGTCGCGTTGCCGCCCAGGTCCGGTGTCAGGTGTTTTTTCTCGGAAAGGAACAGAACCGTGGCCGCGCGGATACGGTCAGCCTCTTTTTCAAGTCCCATATACCGCAGCATCATGTTTGCCGAAAGGATTGTAGCCAACGGATTGGCGACGCCTTTCCCTGCTATGTCCGGCGCGCTGCCGTGTACCGATTCAAAAACGGCAACCTCATCGCCGATGTTGGCGCCGGGCACGACGCCCAATCCACCTACCAGGCCGGCCGCGAGGTCCGAGATAATGTCCCCGTAGAGATTGCCCAGAACGACGACATCAAACTGTTCCGGGTGCATCACCATCTGCATAGCGCAATTATCCACAATAATTTCTTTATAGGTGATGTTGGGGTAATCAGCGGCGACCTTTCTTACGCTCTCCAGAAAAAGACCGTCACTTTTTTTCATAATATTTGCCTTGTGAACAGCATGCACCAGGTGACGGTTATTTTTGTGGGCCCATTCAAAAGCCGCGCGGGCTATACGTTTGGAGGCTTTTTCGGTTATAATTTTCAGACTTTGGGTTACGCCGGGCGCGATCTCATATTCCAAGCCGGCGTACAGGTCTTCCGTGTTTTCACGAAAAATGACCAGGTCCACGGGATTGTGATGGAACGAAAGCCCCATCGAAGAGCGCACGGGACGCACGTTGGAATAAAGATCCAGCGTTTTGCGCAACTGCACGTTTACGGACGCAAAACCGCCGCCAATAGGGGTTGTAAGCGGCCCCTTCAAAGCGATCTTGTTTTTACGTATACTTTCGACTGTTTCATCGGGAAGCGTGGTATTGTACTTTTCTACGGCGCCTGCACCGGCATCCATAATTTCCCAGTCGATGACGACACCGGCCGCCGCGATAACCTTGCGTGCCGCTGAGGTCACTTCCGGTCCGATGCCATCTCCCGGCAATAATGTGATTTTATATGTTTCCTTTTTTTGCTCGTTTTTAGCCATAAAATATTCTCCGTTTTACAAATGAATTTTTAATGTACAAAAGAAGCACGGTATGATGCTCGTAAACATTCGCAAAAATTCGCCTATTCTTTAAATTTGTAAGGATTTGCAGAGCTATTTCGGTTTTTTTATAAGATAAATTTTGGTTATCTTAATAATTTTTACAAAGACAGGTTGTAATGAAAGTAATAGAACATCTTGAACGCGCCAGTTCACCCCTGATCAGTTTTGAAATTATTCCCCCGCGCCGCGGTGGTGATATTAAAAGCCTGCTGCAGCTTGTTGATGACCTGGCCAAATATAACCCGCCCTTCATCGACATTACAAGCCACGCCGCGGAAGTCTATTATGAGGAAACGCCTCAGGGCATCCGCAAAAAGGTAAAGCGCAAACGACCGGGCACCATCGGCATCTGCGCGCTGATCCAGAAAAAGTATAACATCGACGCCGTGCCGCATATCCTCTGCCGCGGCTTTACGCGCGAAGAGACAGAAGATTTCCTGATTGACCTGCAGTATCTGGAAATTGAGAATGTGCTTGCCGTGCGCGGTGATGACAGCGGCTATCAGAAGCCCCTAAGGGACGGACGCAGCGCCAACGAATATGCCATCGACCTTGTAAGGCAGGTTGCCGATATGAACCGCGGCAATTATCTGGAAGAGAATCTGCTGGACGCCAAGCCTTCTGATTTCTGCATCGGTGTGGGCGGTTACCCGGAAAAGCATTTCGAGGCGCCAAACCTTAATCTGGATATCAATTATCTGAAGAAAAAGGCCGAAGCAGGTGCATCGTACATTGTAACGCAAATGTTTTTCGACAACAGCAAATACTTTGCCTTCGTGGATGCCTGCCGGGCGGCCGGCATTACCGTGCCTATCTTACCGGGATTAAAGATTATCACCCGTAAAAGCAATCTGCAAAGCCTGCCGCGCAATTTTTATATAGATCTGCCCGCGGAGCTAACAGAAGAAGTGGATGCCGCCAAAGATGAGCACGTGGCGGAAATAGGTGTCGAGTGGGCGTTGAAGCAATCTGAAGAGCTTTTAAATAAGGATGTGCCCTCAATACACTTTTACGTGATGCAAAACTCAAAGGCAATCCGCTCCCTGATGAAAAAACTGAAGCTGTAAGCCTAGAAAAAAGGGCTGCGACCAATGTCCAGCCCGATATATAACAGCCAGCGCCACTGCCAGCGTTTTTCCGTGGAGTTGGCGGAGTGCTCCAGCCACAGCGGAAAATCCATCCTGATTAAATCCAGACCGCTTATTTCCCGCAAAACGCCGAACTGGTTGTAGGAAACGCTTATGCCAACGGAACGCTGCCAGGCGGACAGTCCGGGCATTTCCCCGTTGTAAGCTGTTCCGGCGTCGGCAAAAAGGCCGGTATCAAACTTATTAAACAGGCGCCAGGGCAAAACAGCAAGCGGACTTGGAAATTGCCAGTCCAGGTTTACGGCCGCCATATTTACATTCAGGGCATTTCCGCCAAAAGATGCTCCGCGCACCCCTGCCCCGTCCGGAATGTAAAAATTTCCATCCCGTTCAAAATGAACAGGCAACGTACCTTTGCTGCGGTATAACGGGTGTTCGAATTCTTCCATGCCGTTGGCGCCCGCCAGATTAAAGCGTTCCTGCAAAGGCGTTGTTGTGGAGGAAATGCCAAAACGCGCGGAAAGCGACAAGCTGTAGTCCCAGAACTCCGAATAAAAGGTGTGCCTGTATTTTAACTGCAGCTTTGAAAAGTGACTTTTGCTGCCGGCGAGGCTGTTTTCCATAATCGCGTCAAAACGTGTACTTTGGCGGTTATCCTGCGGACTGCTGACACGGCTGTATTCCAAGCCAATCTTGTTAAATGTACCTCTTGCCCAGGCGGATGCAGGATATCGGGGATCGGAGTGGTAATGGTGGCGCAGAAAAAGGTTGTAATAAGAAGCATCGTCTCTTGTGAAGCTCCATGACAGGCTCGCGCCGGCGTGCCCCTCCAGTTTATAGCCGCTGATAGTTTGACGTAAAGAATGCGACAAAAAGCGTAATGGGTGGCGGTAGTCGGCATAAAAATCGGCTTTCTGGGTATAGCTGTTAAGCCACAGTTTCAGATGGATCAGGTGGTCGCTGTTGACGTAGTTGCCGTACAGCCCCGCACCTGCTTTAAGCTTATCAATATCGTTGTAGAACACAATGGGCCACAATTCCCACATATAGCCGTCGGTGGGCGGCGCGTAAGATTGTGGTTTCATGGTGTACAAATAAGTGCGAACAGCACCTTTCAGGTTGTTGAGGCGGTTCACGTCCAGCAGCTTTTCGCCGGGATCAATCTCAACGGAAGTGAGTCGATTGCTCAGCGGGATATCAACACTGTATTCGCGGCTGTTGAATGGCCAGGGCTTCAGATATGCGCGATCCAGCCGCGGTTGCGAAAAAACATCGTGGCTAACCCGGTAAAGAAGAGAATCACCGCTGCTGTCGCGCAGTAACAGATCAAAAGGCATAAAGGCGTCGGCTTTCGCGGACAGGTTTATGCGGGCAAAAAGGGAATCGTTTTTATGAAAATGGCTGAAGCCGTCCACGGCCAGATCCAGTTGGCGGGTGGAATGAAGCCACTGCTCCCAGAACCAATCCAGATCCTGCCCCGTTGCCCTCGAAAAACTGCGCTTCATGTCCTGTGTTGTGGGGTGTCTGAACTGCCACTCGCGGCAATACGCCCGCATTGCTGCGCTGAACTTTTCGTCGCCCAACACATCGCGGAGCATCTCCAGAACAAGCGCCATTTTATCGTATTGCGAAATATAAACTCCATTGCGGAAATAATCGGGGTTTGTATCAATTGGGTCCTGCTCGCCGCCGGATTTTGTCCATTCCAGGTAGTTCAGCATCATATCCTGCCGGTCATCGCGCTCAAAGCCGAACGTTCGCACAAGCCAGTTAAAATCAGACGGCGCGTAGTTGTTATGCTTGCCAAAAATGTGCTCCATGGCAATGACTTCGGCCCAGGCGGTAAAGCCTTCATCCAGCCATTCATCTTCGCTTTGATTGGACGCCAGCAGACCATAGAACCATTGGTGCGCTATTTCGTGGATCACAACGGCACGCCAGTAGGATAACTCGTAGCGCGGTCCGGCAAAGGTGTTGATAAAAACGATCTGCGGATATTCTATGCCGCCGGCGGTTATGTAAGTATCGGCAATTGTGAGATCATCATACGGGTAGGGCGAAAATTCACGGTTAAAAAAGCGCAGGCATTCTTTAACGAAATCGCTGTTGTCGCGCCATGACTGGCAATTCTCCGGCATAACCAGGAAACGGACGCGGGTGGAATCAACCTGGTAATCGATTATTTTATAGCCCGGATCGGCAGTCCACGCGAAATCGTGCACATTGAGCGCTTCAAACTGCCAGGTGGTTGTCGGGATGGAGTCTATCCCTTCATAGAGATGCATGCGGCGCACCGAGCGCGCTGTGTCCTGCATGGCCTCAGCCTCGTTCAGTAGCTTTCCAGTAGCGCCGAGAATGAAGCCCTTTGGCACCGTGAGGTTAACACGAAAATCGCCCCACTCCTGGTAGAATTCGTTCTCCACGTGCTGATTAAGGTGCCAGCCGTCGCGGTCATAAACGACAGGCGTTATGTACCAGTTGCCAACATCAAAATGGTCACCGGCGTGACCAAAACGCGAATCCGCATAAGGCAGTTTAAGGCGGTAGTCGAACGAAAGCCGCAGTGAATCTCCCGGCAAAAGAGGGTGATCAAGCGGCAGACGCATGAGCGTGCTATTTATTTCATAATCATCAATTGCCTCGTTGCCCAGCTTCAGCGAATCAATTTCAATCCAGGCGCTTGTGCTTGGCCGTGGCCGGCCTGTCTCCGTCTGCGCCCCTTCGCGGAAACGATTCATATAGAGATGAAAGTAAATACGGTCCAGCGTGTCGGGTGAGTTGTTGGTGTATACAAGACTTTGCGCGGCACAGATCGTCTTATCGCGCGTGTCCAGCTCGGCATCAATACTATAGGATACATGTTGCTGGAAATAGCCGTCACCGGCCGGTTTTACAATCAGCGGAAAAAGAAGAAAAAAAGTGAGCAGAAAGCGCATGCAGTTATTCCCCAAAGTCGGAATGGCGTACCGTGCCGAGGCTGTCGGCGCGGCCAATAGAGTGTGTCCCAAAGCGTGTTTTGATGGCATCTTCCAGGCTGTCCAGCGCTTCAAGTTTCTTGTCGCGTTCATCAAAAAGAGAGATCTGGCCTGTGTCGCTTTTGCCAAAGCCGCTTACCCCCGCCCCGATCAGCCGGATAAGACGACCACGTTCATAATTAAAATCAAACAATTCAAAAACGGTTTTTCGTATCTGATCGGTTTGGTCGGTGGATTTAGCCAATGTTTTGTTACGCGTAATCGTGCTGAAATCATCATACCTGAGCTTGAGGTGGACGGTTTTGCCACGCAGGCGTTGTTTGCGCAAACGATAGGCCACTTTCTCGCACAGCGCCGCCAGGGTTTTACGCACATATTCGTTATCAGACTGGTCCTTGCCGAACGTATGTTCGTTGCTAACGGACTTTACGGTTTCATGCGTCTGAACAGCCCGTTCGTCGATGCCGTGGGCCAGGTTGTAAAAATGGCGTCCCATTTTGCCCATTTTTTTCTCCAGCACGTTTTCGGGAAAGCGCATCAAATCGCCAATGGTGTGGATACCCATTGTGTGCAGCAGTTTTTGTGTTTGTTTGCCAGCGCCCCACAATCTTTCTACGGAAAGCGGCGCCAGAAATTGATCAATTTTATCTGCCTGAACCTCCACCAGGCCGTCGGGTTTTTCCAGATCGGAGGCTATCTTGGCCAGATATTTATTGGGCGCGATTCCAATGCTGGCCGTAAGATTTTCTTCCTGCCGAATGCGTTCCTTCATCTTGTAAGCGATCTGCCGGGCACCACCGAACAGACGCACGCTGCCGGTCACATCCATAAAAGCCTCGTCGATGGAAAGCGGCTCCACCAAATCGGTAAATTCATGAAGAATTTTAAAGATATTCGCACTTACCCTGGAATACAGTCTGCCGTTGGGCGGGACGTAAATACCATGCGGACAGAGCTTGTAGGCCGTTTGGATGGGCATGGCCGAATGCACGCCGAATTTTCGTGCTTCGTACGAACAAGTGGAAACGACGCCGCGTCCCTTGCCGCCTTGCGGGTCAGCCCCTACTATTACGGCCTTGCCGGCCAGCTCGGGACGGTCCCTCTGTTCAACGGCGGCAAAGAAAGCATCCATATCAAGGTGCATTATCAGGCGTTGTTCAGACATGGTTCTTTAATTTTTTTATGATTAATTCTAAATTAACGATTATCAGGCAATAGCGCCAAGCAATGGAAGATTGAATTTGTGAATTGGTAAATTATTGAATTAATTTTGACAACTAAAACGATAGTCAAAATTTTAACACATTAACACATTAACACATTAACACATTAACACATTAACACATTAACACATTAACACATTAACACACCAATGCCCCGTATAAATATCCAAACCCCGGTCCGCTTTGAATGCCAAAAAGGCTGCAGTAACTGTTGCGAAATAGGCGGCGGTTACGTTTTTGTAAGCGACAAAAATATTCTTCACATCAGTCGTTATCTCGGTATTACCGCGGAAGAATTTACGGCGAACTACACCCATCTTGTTGAGGACGGTACAAAGCGCTGTCTCAACGATAAGGATAACGCGCAATGTATTTTTCTGGAAGACGGTAAATGCAGCATTTATCCGGTACGACCACTGCAATGCCGTACTTTCCCCTTCTGGCCACAAAATATGAAATCAGAAAAGCGCTGGGCGCAGACATGCCAGGAATGTCCGGGCATTGGTAAAGGAAAGCATTTTTCCCGCGAAGAGATCGAAGAGATTTTAAAAGGAAAAGCCGTCAACTCGGATAAGTGATTGAGTTGTTGAATACGATGTTGCATTTCTTTTGCCAAGTCAAGAAGAGGCATTAATTGTCATTCCGCGAACGCGGGGAATTCAGGAAGAATTGTTTTGGCAGTAATCCTGGCTGCTCCCGGCCAAAAGCTACAACGATAAAGTATTATCCAGCGTATCGATATGTTTACGAATAATCTTTGTAAGGCGCACCTGCTTTTCAAAAAGTATAAGAATTTCGCGCTCGGACAATTGGGGCAGTTTTTCGATTGTCTGGTAAAGAGGGCGTGCCGTTTTTTGAATAAGTTTAAGCTGGCTGCTCAAAAGAAAATCTGCTGTGTTGCGTTCGGCAATTCCCAGGCTTTCGATGCCCTCATGACAAAGTTTTGTCATTACACCAAAAGCTTCGTCAAATATTATTCCGGCGCTGTCCGGCTTTAGATCAAGCATTTCACGCTGACCGTTTTTCAGCGATTTAAGTAATATTTCCCACTTACGGGCAGCGGCGTGAGTCTTATACATCAATGCCTTCCCATCTGCGCCACAAAAGCTTCATATCGCGATTGTATTCTTCCATGAACCTTTCCAAAACATACTTTGCGCCGTTTTTATCAAGGAATGGTAGCAGGATCTTAGTTTCACGTGCGTCATGATGATCCAGCAAATCTTTCAGGAACATGTATTCTTCAAACAATCGCGGAAGATCCAGCTTGATGGCGCCGGGATTTTGCACGAAGCGAGAAAACAATCGCACATATTTTTCCGTGTGCTTCAGGATCAGCTTGCGTTCACGACGGAAGTAGATGGGCTTGCCGCCCTTTGGGAGTTTTGGGAACGAAGATTCATAATACGGTATCCAGTGATTTTCCAGGTGATTGAGGTGCAATCGCCGTGTTTCATAGAGCTGTTCAAAATACAGCAAAGCCTTTTCCGGCTGTTTATGCATCAGGGAGATCTGGTGACTAATAAGTAGTTCTTCGCAAAAAACCAGCACTTGCTGCAATTGTCCCAATGCGCTAATTACCGGGGGTGTATCAGGCGTCCTGGGCATGGAAATGCTCGAATACGTTCTGGGCGACGCGTTCTGGCAGGCGGCCGCGTTCAACCAGTTCTTTGATGGAAAGCTCGCGTATGGCCTTTATGGAACCAAACTCTTTCAAAAGCTTGTTGCGCCTCTGCAAACCGATCCCCTCAATGCTGTCCAGTTGAGATACCAGTGTGCGTCCAGAGCGGCGCTGGCGATGGCCTTTTACGGCAAAGCGGTGGGCCTCGTCGCGTACCTGTTGTATCAGCCTGAGAGATGACGATGTTTTAGGCAACATTTGCGCGTCGCTTACACCGGGAAAAAAGATCTCTTCAAGCTTTTTGGCCAAGCCGATTACCGGTTGATCGCCCAGCCCAAGCCTGGTCAACACGGCGCTGGCACTAGAGAGCTGACCTTTACCGCCGTCAATAACAATAAGGTCTGGCATATCTTTCTGCTCTTTGACAACACGCGAATAGCGCCTCTCAATCGCTTCGCGCATCATGGCAAAATCATCGGGCGTGTTTTTGCTGCGAATGTTAAAGCGCCTGTATTCCGACTTCCGGGGCTTTCCATCGATAAAACAGACCATGGATGCCACGGGATCGCTGCCCTGGATATTAGAGATATCAAAGCACTCTATATGGCGGGGAACGGTCGGCAGACGCAGATCGCGCTGCAGAGCCTGCAGGGAGTGCGGTACATAATCCTTAGCTTTCAGGCGCTGGATCTTCAGCTCTTCCAACAGGTAGCCGGCATTTTTTTGGGTCAGGTCAACCAGTTTTTTCTTATCGCCGATCTGCGGCACATGTATATTAACCTTATGCCCGGAACGCTCCGTCAAAAGCTGCGCCACTGTCGCACTCTCTTCCACATCCCGCTGCAACAAAATGTCCTGCGGTATATCGCCTGCCTCCAGATAATAGTCGCTCAGAAATGATTCCAGCAACTGCTCTTCACTGTGCCACTCAGCCTTTTTTATATAACGGTGTATGCGTCCAAGAATTTTGCCATCACGGATTTTTACCAGCACCACACAGGCGTCATCGTCTTCTTTCTTCAGCGCAATAACATCACGGTCACGTTCATCGCTTTGCACCATTTTTTGGTTATTACGGTACGCTTCCAGTGCCTGCAGCTTATCGCGCGTCCGCGCGGCCTCCTCAAATTCCAGTTGCTGCGATTGTTGCGCCATTTCCACCTTCAGATCGCTCACGATTCCGTCCGTTTTGCCCTTAAGGAAACGGCGCACTTTATCTATGACCAAAGCATATTGCGCTTTTGAGAACAATCCCTGACAGGGCCCCTTGCATTTATTGATATAATAGTCCAGGCAAAGCGCTACACTCTTTTTCGCGACGACTTCGGCATTCAAATCATAGCGGCAGGAGCGGATATGGAAAAGGCGCTGCAGTGTTTTTAGCGTAAAACGCAGGTTTTTGACGTCTGTATAAGGGCCATAATATTCAGAGCCGTCGCGGATAATTTTGCGCGTTACAAAAACCTGGGGGAAATCCTCGTTGGTAATGCGGATATAAGGGTAACTCTTGTCGTCTTTCAGGTTAACGTTAAAGCGCGGCTTGCGGTCTTTTATGAGATTGTTTTCAAGGATAAGCGCTTCAATCTCGTTATCCGTCACAAATATTTCCACATCGCGAATGCGCTTAACAAGGGCGTTCAGGCGTGGTTCGAGTGGTCGTGATTTTTGAAAATAAGATCGTACACGTGTACGAAGAATAGCTGCCTTGCCAACGTAGAGCGTTTCTCCGGACGCGTCCTTAAACAAGTAGCAACCGGGTTTGGCAGGCAGATTATCCAGCTTTTCTTGTAATGTCATTCCTGGGTTAGCGTATTCTTTCCAATTGAAAACGGCCGGTATTTAATCTCAATGATCTCGTAATGCCTGCCACGCATTTTTTCAATCTTTTCTTTGCGCGCGTCAATGGCAGCTTGCGCAGATTGTTCATAACGCAGTACCACGTTTTTACCGATCGTTGTGTGGTTGGAGAATATTTTAAGCTCTTCTTTAAATTTATCTACTTCGTTTTCCATGCTATCGGGCATGGCGGCGTAAACCGTGTCACTAATAAACCAGTATTTACCGTATTCCATGGCGCTGTCCGGCTTACAAAAGCTGCCGCAGTCAAGATAATAATAAACACGGTTTTGCTGTTCGCTTATTTCCTGACCATCCTGAGCGGACAATATAAGCGGAAAAAATAAAAAATATAAGGCTGAGATTATCAAAGTGCGTTTCATTTTTCCTCCAAATGCAGTTTCTTTTATGTTGAAAATTAACGACTTAAAAGAATTTTTGTTTAGAGGAACAGCTGTTACAGGCAGGAAACGAATCGTTTTAGATCAGTCTCTACCGGCGAGTTTGACCGTAAAGCCAAAAGGCCCGCATGCCGACTGAGTTTTTATGGAAAAATCGCCGGTTATTTTCTTGATCTTTACGCGACCGAAGTTTTTGTAACCCATGCGGTCACAGGAGCGAAGTGACGGGAAATTGCTGGTCTCCACGTAGGAAATAATGCCTTTATAGCCTTTCTGCGTAAAGGCCTGCAACGCCCGGGCCATGCCGATAGCATGCAGGCGCTGACCGCGGTATTCATTCATCGTGTAACCCTTGTACATGTAGATCCACGATTTATCGAAGTAAAGCACAAGCTGTGGTGTTATGTGCGTTGGCTGGTCGGAATACCAGCCGTAACTAACCACCTTGTCGCCGTCTATTATTGCAAAACAGGTGTCTCCTTTAGGGAGCACACGGTCGAGGAAGGAATCTGAAATACCCTGCGTTCCGTCTTTTGCCATCTCCCGCAGTTCGTTTTCGGCTAAGAAGCGGTACTCGTAGCTTTCCGGGCCTTCCAGATACGATGGATCAAGGGTTTCCATAGTGACAGTCATGCCCTGTAATTCCTTGTAAAAACCAAGCTTGTTCCAGAGCGAATAGCGCAAAACTTTAAAGGCGGCACGGTAGCCGAATTTTTCAATCAGTAATTTGTAGTTTGTAGAAGACAATCGAGTTTACTCCCCCTTGGTTTCGCACAATTCTATCAGAATGCCATTGCTGCTTTTTGGATGCAGAAAAGCAATGCGTTTTCCTTCCGCACCGTCACGTGGCTTTTCGTCAATCAATCGAAATCCTTTAGACTGAAGTTTGCTGAGAGTTGCTTCAAGGTCGTCCACGCGGTAAGCAATGTGATGCAATCCCGAGCCGTTTTTGGCAATATAGCGCGAAATGGGGGAATCATCGGCGGTAGGCTCAAGGTATTCTATGCTCGATTCACCAACATGATAACCGATTACTTTTACTTTCTGGTCCGGCACTTCTTCACTAAAAACCGGCTCCATTTCAAAGGCTTCTTTCAATGTTTCGGCGACGTCTTTCAGGTTGGGTACGGCAATTCCTATATGGTCGATCTGCTTTAACATATCCGCTCCTTATCGCATTCTGTAATTAGGCGATTCTTTCGTGATGATCACATCGTGGGGGTGGCTTTCCTGCAGGCCGGCGGGACTGATACGTACAAAACGCGCCTTGGTTTTTAGCTCACCGATATTGGCACAGCCCGTATAACCCATCGCGGAACGCAGTCCCCCTACCATTTGAAATACCGTATTGCGTAAGGGACCGCGATACGGCACACGCCCTTCGATGCCTTCGGGAACAAGCTTGTCCACGGCCAGGCCTTCCTGGAAATAGCGATCTTTGCTGCCCTGCGCCATGGCGCCCAGCGAGCCCATGCCACGCACGGATTTATAACTACGGCCATCGAGCAGGATTACTTCCCCGGGGCTCTCGTCGGTGCCTGCGAACAGGCCGCCAATCATCACACAATCTGCACCGGCAACAATGGCTTTGGCCACATCGCCGGAATATTTAATGCCACCATCGGCGATCAGGGGTATATCCTTTCCCTCAACCGCGCGTGCCACTTCGCTTATGGCATAGATCTGGGGTACACCCACACCGGTAACAACGCGCGTGGTGCAAATCGAGCCGGGTCCGATACCAACCTTCAGGGCATCAACACCGGCATTGATCAGGTCGATTGCGGCGTCGTAGGTGGCGATATTGCCGGCAATCAGCGGCGTATCGGGATACTGCTTTTTAAATTCTTTGGCCGTATCCAGAACCCCCTGGGAGTGGCCGTGCGCCGTGTCGATGACAATGATGTCAGCATGCGCTTCGATCAGCGCAGCGGCCCTTTTGAGGCCGTTTTTGCCAACGCCTGTGGCGGCGCCAACCCGCAGTCTGCCCTTCTCATCCTTGCAGGCGTTGGGATACATTTTTTTCTTTTGAATGTCCTTTACCGTGATCAGGCCTTTTAGCTCGTCTTTGTCGTCCACGATAAGCAGTTTTTCTATGCGGTGCTTTTGCAGGATTTTTTCCGCCTCTTCCAGCGAGATCCCCATTTTGGCGGTGACCAGGTTACGGCTTGTCATAAAAAGGTGTATGGGCTGGCTGAAATCGTCAACAAAGCGGATGTCCCGGTTGGTCAGAATACCGACAAGCTTGCCCGACTTAACGATCGGGATGCCGGAAATACTATAGCGCTGCATCAGGCTTATGGCGTCCTGAAGGGTGTTATCCGGGCCCAGCGTAACGGGCTTAAAAATCATCCCGCTTTCAGAACGCTTCACGCGATCGACCTGCTCGGCCTGCTTCTCGACGGCCATGTTTTTATGGATAATACCCATGCCGCCTTCACGCGCAAGGGCGATGGCCAGATCCTGCTCGGTGACCGTATCCATTGCCGCCGAGAGAATCGGGATATTCAAATTGATGCCACGCGCCAGGCGTGTTGACGGATCGACCTGGTTCGGAAGCACTTTGCTGTGCGCAGGCAGCAGCAAAACGTCATCAAAGGTCAAACCTTCGGAAATTACTTTTGAACTCACTTCTTATCCTTTTTGGTTTCATAATCCAGAATTTTGGCCACGCGACGCTGATGACGCTCTTCCCCGCCTTTGGTATTGAGAAATGCCAGAACGGTGTCTCGGGCCATGGTGCTACCGATTATTTTAGCGCCAAGGGTCAGTACATTGGCATAATTGTGTTCGCGGGCGCTGGCGGCTTCCGTGACGTTGTTGCATTTGGCGGCCAGAACGCCCGGCACTTTGTTGGCAGCCATGGCCGAACCAATACCCACGCTGTCGATAATAATGCCGCGGTCTGCTCCCGCCTCAGAAACCATTTGCGCCACTTTGAAGGCGTAATCCGGGTAATCACAGCTGTTGGCGTTCATCGGGCCCAGGTCGATAACCATAAATTCTTTTTCACGCAGGATTGTTTTCAGTTCTTCTTTCAAATAAAAACCGCCGTGGTCCGAAGCAATCGCCACTTTATGCACTGTTGTACTTTGCACGACGCGCGTTAAGGCCGGGGAAGGCGCGTAAGCGGATGAGCCGTCATCAAAAACGACGCCAAGCTGCGCTGCGGCATCGCGGGCGGCCGGGGTGATCACAGTCTCCGTGTCAACAAAAACTTTCTTTTGGCCTTTTGCGGCTTCACGAACTTCTTCTTCACGTATCAGTCGCTTCACGGCTTTTTCCTTTTGTGTAAATTAGAGTAATTTAGCCATCCAAAATTTTGAGTTCAAGGCGGATATTCGCTCAGGACAGCGGACCGCAAACCTTTTGCACTGTTTTAACGACCAAACCTTTGTCAATCATCCGCCGCGCTTCTTCAATGTCCGGATGCATCAGGCGGTCTTCATCCCAATGGGCAATCTTTTTGCGTACCAAATCCAGCAATGCCGATGTTGCCGCCGATGGCTTTACGGGTGCGCGCATATCCAGTGACTGGCAGGCACAGAGCAATTCAATCGCCAAAACATAGCCGGCGTTAGAAACGATCTCCAATGCTTTACGCGCCGCATGTGTGCCCATGCTGACATGGTCTTCCTTGTTGGCCGATGTAGGAATGGAATCCACGCTGGCGGGATGAGCCAGCACCTTGTTCTCTGAAACCAACGCGGCAGCCGTCACCTGTGCGATCATAAAGCCGGAGTTGAGGCCGCCTTCGTGTGTCAAAAATCCGGCAAGCTCGCTCATCGATGGATCCATCATGTGCTCAATGCGGCGCTCGGATATGTTGGCCAGCTCGCAAAGAAGAATCGATAAATAGTCTGCTGCCATGGCCACCGGCTCGCCGTGGAAATTGCCGCCGGAGATCACATCGCCATTGTCCGGAAACACGAGCGGGTTATCGGTTACGCCGTTCATTTCGCGCTCGAACACTTCGCTTACATGCTTGAGGCCGTCCCGCACCGCTCCGTGTACCTGCGGTATGCAGCGCAAACTGTATGCGTCCTGCACGCGGTGGTCAGAATGCTTGTGCGAGGCGACGATCGGGCTTCCGGAGAGAATCTGCCGCACGTTCCGCGCTACCGCTTCCTGTCCCGGCTGGCGGCGAATCTGCTGAATACGTTCGTCAAATGCAGTTAGTGTGCCGTGCAGGCCTTCGAGGCTGGCGGCTCCGATAATATCCGCCGCTTTCAGATAATTGCGGGCTTTTATAATTGCCAGAATCCCGCATGCCTGTATGGCCTGTGTCCCGTTAAGCAGGGCCAGACCTTCTTTTTCCATTAGCGTAACGGGCTGTAATCCGAAATGCGCCAGTCCTTCTTTCGCAGGAACTGTTTTATGCCTGCCATTCATGGGCGCGCGGCACTCCCCTTCCCCGATTAGCAAAAGCGCCATATGTGCCAGTGGCGCCAGATCACCACTGGCGCCGACAGACCCCTTGCTGGGCACGATCGGCAAAATGTCATGATTAAGGCAGCTTAGCAGCAATTCCACCAGCTCAATGCGCGCGCCGCTGTAACCCTGTGCCAGGTTGCGTATTTTTAGCAGCATCATCAGCCGCACGACGTCATCAGAGAAAGGCTCACCGACACCTGCAGCGTGGCTCAGCACAAGACGCCGCTGTAAATCGCGCGTTTGCTCGCGTTTGATGCGCACGTCGGCGAACTTACCAAAACCGGTATTAATGCCGTAAACCGTCTGCTCCTTTTCAACGATGTCTGAAACGATCGCCCTGCTTTTTTCAATTTTTTCGCGCACACCGTCGCTTAAAACAACGCGCGGGCCGTGTTTCAGGAAACCATGCAGGTCTTCAATGGAAAGGTCCTGGTCTCCAATCGTCAAAACTTTTTCAGGCATCGTGACCGATCCTTTCGCGCTCTTCAAACCAGGCGCTTAACTCATCAATAAGATCCTGTTCGGAGCTGTAAATATTTGCGCTAACCGGCAGACTGTTTAGAAAATCCTGACCATAGCGCATTCGGCTAAGGCGGTTATCGCAGACAAATACGGCGCCGTAGTCCGATTTATTGCGGATCAGCCGGCCAAATCCCTGGCGGAATTTTATCACAGCCTCCGGCACGGAATATTCAAAAAAAGCGTTCCCGCCGCGCTCCTTGATCTCCTCCATGCGCGCGGCAATCACCGGCTCCGTGGGCACATCAAACGGCAGCTTCGGGATGATCAGGATTTGCAAGGCCTCGCCGGGGATATCTACACCTTCCCAGAAGCTGTCGGTACCTAGCAAAATGGCATCGCGATTTTCTTTGAACTGCGTAATGATATTGGTGCGGCTGCCGCTTTTGCCCTGGGCCAGCAAAAGTATCTGTTCTGCGGCACAGTGGTCTTTTATGCGATCGTAAACAAAGTTGAGCATGGCATAGCTGGTAAAAAGCACCATTGTACCACGTTTTTGCTGCGTATGAAGGTTTTTTATGAATGTCATCAGCCTGGCAGAAAATTCGCTGTTGCGCGGATCGGGCATAAAGTCGGTAACACCAAAGAAAAGTTGGCTTTTATAGTCGAACGGTGAACCATGAATGGAGCCCTGGACACGGTCTGGTTCCAGCAAATCCAGGCCGATGCGGTTGTTGAAATAATTAAAATTCTTATTAACAGAAAGCGTTGCGGAGGTCAGGACAGCAGAACGCAACTGGTCAAAAAGCCGCTCCTTCAGCAATTGCGATATGTTGAGCGGCACGGCATTTATCATCACATCCACGTTGCGGTCGCTAAAGGGTATCTCAAACCAGAAAACAAATTTCGGTTCCTCTGCGTTAAGGCAGAACTTGAAGGCCCGGTACAATTCCAGGACGTCCTGTTCCAGGGCCATCAACTCGCGGTGTATCTGGTCCTGGAATTCAAAACGCTGGCCTTCCAGGTCGCGCAGCAGATCGTTTAACTCGCCGATTTGCCTCGCCAGTACGGTCAGGTTTTTCTTCAGATCAACGATCTCGTCATCGTGTTCTACAAAATAACGGAAATTGCCGTCATATCGGATCTTTTGCCCGTCGCCGTTTTGCTTGCCGGATTTCTTTTCCTGCAGCTCGCGCATATAGCGGTTAAATTCATTGTAGAATTTTGTCGTATTGTGCTTCAGGCGCATGCTGTTGGATTTGATGCGGCCCGAGAGGTCCAGCAAATCGTTACGTTCGGCGCTGCTTAACTGACCCTGGGACATGCGGTATTCCAACTGCAGGATCGTTCCCGTTTTGCGCGGATCTTCTTCATACAAGCGGTGATAAATATTGCGGAATGTCCAGAAGCTGACACGCACACCAAGATGTTCGGCTGCTGTTTTTTCCACATTATGCGCCTCGTCGATCACCAGGTTTGAAAACTCACCCAAAATAGAATGGTCCGATGCCAGATCGGAAAAAAGCAATGCATGGTTAACCACAACAACATCAGCGCGACGCGCGTTATCACGGGCTTTCATCAGGTAACATTCATTGTACAGTTTGCACGCTTTTCCCGGACAATAGGAGGGTTCGGCAACAAATTTTTGCCATAAACCACGATTGTTTTCCAGCTGGAACGCAGCGTTTTCGGCAATGTCACCGGTACGGGTCTGGCGCGCCCACAAGACGAGCGGCAAGATCCGTGAACGTTCGTCCTGCGAGAGACGCTGGTTCATATCCGTCATCACGGTTTTCCACTTGTCAAGACAGAGGTAATTGGAACGACCCTTCAGCAAAACAGCTTTAAAATCGCCTCCCCGTGAAGCGAAAACAGTCGGCAGATCCTTGTAAAATAGCTGCTCCTGCAGGTTTTTTGTATTGGTGGAAATCACCACCCGTTCGGCGGCTTCCCTGTTTTTAACAGCCCATTCAATCGCGGGCATCATATAAGCCATTGATTTGCCCGTGCCCGTACCGGCTTCATTAACCGAAAAAACTCCGTCATTTATGGCGTCGGCGATGAGCTTACTCATTTCCTGCTGTTCCGGCCGACTTTCATAACGTTCAATCACGCGCGATAAGGCACCACCGCTATCAAAAAATCCGGCCACGTGTCCACTGTCAATCGGATCAAAATGGACTTCATCTTCAAACTGCGTCCTTTTATATTCTTTTTCCCCGATTATATTATAGTATTGCTGGGCGTTTTTTATCTCGTCAAGCATGGAAACCGCGGGCGCTGTTACATTATGCTCGCGTTTAAAATTCAGCAGCGGCACAAAAAAAGATTTTGCCCTTACGGAATTGGCAAAAAGCAGTTGAATGATTTCATTGATGACACTATTGTCCAGCAGCAACGCCCGGTCCAAGAGTTCCAGAAAGACATGACCGGTGGCCCGCGCGTCGTCGATGGCGCGGTGGGCGTTTTCAAGGTCGTGACCCAGGTAGCCCGCCAGGTAATCCAGCTTCAATCTCGGCATAAACGGCATCATGATGCGCGAAAGAAACAATGTGTCCAGGCGAACGCGGCCAAAGTATTTAAAGCGGTTCAGGCGATCGTTCCAACCGTCAAAGTCGTTTTTTTGCTGGCGAAAAAGATATTCAATAAAAGATGCGTCAAAATTGACCTGATGACCGACGAAAGGCACGTCTCCAAGGAAACGTTCAAAATCGTCAAAGATGCTTTCCACGAGCGGAGCGCCGGCCACATCACTGTCGGAAATGCCCGTCAAACGGGTGATATGCTCGGGTATAGGGATTTCAGGGTTGATCAGTGTTTGGAATGTTTCGGCCTCTTCTCCATCAATATATTTTATGCCGCCAATTTCAATGATCCTGTCCTTGTCAGGCTCCAGTCCGGTAGTTTCCAGGTCCACAACAACAAACTTTTGTAATCCAAGCTGTTCCAGCAGCTTATTACGTAATTCCATTACTATCCTTATGTAACTTTTTTACAGATATTCTTTGGGCGACCGCACACCCGATAAAGCCGGCAGATATACCGGCAAAAACAATCCCGAGCCCGTACTGCATAAAAATATTCCAACCCGGCATGATGCGCAGATACGACTCTTTCGGGTCCTGCGGATTGACATGCACCTGCAGCGTATCGCCCGGGTTATATTCTGCAGTTATGTTGCGCGCCGTTGAGCGGCGGCTGTTACGGCCACCGAAACCGGGTGTTCCGAGGTTGGTGGAATCGGCAAACGAACTGCCTTCATAGCGGTATGAGTAAAATATTTGCGGTCGCACGGCCCTTTCGCCGATCACTTCGGTTTGCTCGACAAATCCCGATACTATCGGCCACGCTGTCTGTTCCCGATAAAGTTCGAATCGTGACGCGCTGCTTAAGATCAGGAAAAGACTGAGCAGCAACAGAGCATGCGAAATAAGCAGATAAATATTATTGGCCCGTGTGATAAGTCCCAACCGGTATGCCAGGTAGCCCAGTAAAAGGGCCAATACGGCGGCAATGGAAAAAGCTATCAGGTAAAACATAGTTCTAAGTGAGTTTTTTGCGTTCTTTTAATTTAAGGCTTTGAACGCATCAAAGGAAAGAGCGCGGGCTCCATACGGCTGTTAATTTTGGCTTGATTATTACTTTTTGTTTAGTAAATTTCAAAGCTCACAACGATTATTTGTGAGGAGGATTGGCAGAATTGGTAATGCAGCGGTCTTGAAAACCGTCGCCCTTGCGGGCTTGGGGGTTCGAGTCCCTCATCCTCCGCATCAAGCTATGACATAATCAGGAGAGGTGGCCGAGTGGCTGAAGGCGCTCGCCTGCTAAGTGAGTATAGGGTTTTCCCCTATCGAGGGTTCGAATCCCTCCCTCTCCGCTCCAATAAAAAAACCCGGTCGATCAACCGGGTTTTGTTTTTTACTTATTAAACAGCTCTTTCCAGCGACTCCGTAACAGGCTCATTCTGAGAATATCGCGAAACTCGCCGTCTACGCGTACTTCCTTGTAGAGTATCCCCTCCAGGCCAAATCCGAAGCGGCTGTTAATATTAATATTGTTGATATTAGTATCCTGAGAATGAATAAACACCTTGTTTATATCCAGTATTTCGAAGGCGTAGTAAAGAAACAGGAAGGTTGCCTTTTTCCCGATTCCTTTACCCCGGTAGGCGCTGTTACCGATCAGCTTTTTCATCTCCAGCTTACTGGCCTTTTCGTCAATCATATCCGCGCCGATTATACCGATCATTTCATTTTGATGACGAATTGAAAAGTAGTTTCGGGATGGATTGTCCACGATATCCTGTTTGAGTTTAGAGGTTTCAACGGGGAAACTGCGAAGAAGCATATTCTCTATCTGCGGCGCGTGCAGCCAGCGCGTTACGGCCTCAATATCCTTTTTGTTAAGTGCCGTAATCGTAACGTCATCAATAAACAGAGAGTTCTTTTGCTCCCACATATTGCCAACGCTTTTAATGTCAAAATTGTAATAGAGGGCCTGGTCGATTTCATTAAGCGGAAGGTTGGGCTTGTTCTTTTCGGTGATGAAATCCAGCAGATTCATACTCACAGATACGATGCCGCTCTTGTCCACCCCGTAGCGCATAAGCTCTTTATAGAAAGAGCTGCTAACAATCTGCAACATCTGCTTCTGTTTGAGACGGTTTATCTCCTCAACCCCATTATTTTGTACTGACATAGCCTCCCCCTGAAGTGAAGTTTCGTCAATTGGTTTATGAATATATATAATAATTCAATTGAATCCTCAGTGAGAATTCGCAAATATTTTTTAAATATTTTATTCTCTTATAACCGCCAGCGTTAGCCTGCTTACGTTAATCAGTTCTTGTCCGCTATAAATTTCAATGTGCCAAACCTGCGTGGATTTGCCCAGATGCCATGGCCTTCCAACGCCTGTAACAATACCTTCCTTTGTTGATCGTATATGGTTGGAGTTAATGTCCAGGCCTACACATAAGGTTTTGTTGCCAGTAACAAGGTTGGCACCAACGCTGCCGATTGTTTCCGCTAGTGTAACCAAAGCGCCGCCGTGAAGCAAACCGGCCGGCTGAATCGTCCTGTGATCGACAGGCATAGTTGCCTTCAGATAGTCATCGCCTATCTCGGTGAATTTTATGCCAATGTGCTCCAGCATCGTTTCGTTGCTGCTTTGATTAAGCCGTTCTAGCGTCGGCTTTTCTTTCCAGATCATTTTACTCCTCCATGCAAAGATAAATGCGTGACGCGTCTACGCCCCGTGCAATTGCAATTTTTTCAATTTCTCGCAGCATATGCATACGCAAAGGACGATTGTAACGTACTTTGTTATCAAAACTCTTAACAAATGGCGCAGTGTTAAGAGCGGACTCGGGATAGTTCTTCAGAACTTCTTTATAGACTTTCCCGGTAAAACGCACCACGCCGGCGGAAATGTACTCCAATTGTTCAAATGGCAATATAGCAAAGACATCGCTTAACAGCTTGTCATAATCATTTCTAAAAGAATCATGATAGATAATGGGGTCCAGGTGTAATCCTATTTTAAAGCCTTTTGCTGCCAAGCGCGCAATGGCATTGATTCTTCCCCTGTAGCCGGCCGTCTTTCTGTCCAGCAACTTTACCATTGACGGCGGGGAAAGCGAAAACGAGATAATGATGTTATCCAGCGCTTCCAGTTCTTCGATTGGCTTTATATTTACCGATTTTGTGCGCAACTCCAGAAAAGCATTTGGCAGGCGTTTAAAGGTTTCCCAGTAAACCGGCCATTCCCGCGTCAGATGGGCAAGCGCCAGGGAATCTGAAAATTCTCCCGCATGAAACCACACTATACCATCATGCGCCGACGCGGTTTCTTCAATCGCGGCACAAACATCTTCATGGTTAATGAAAACGACGATATCGGGCGAATCAAAGTATCCCTGGAGATAGCAATATTCACATTCATAGATACAGTTGTAAGCATGAAAAAAATAATAATGAGGCTCGCCGTCAAAACCGTACGCCGGAGGTGCCGGCTTAACCAGACTGCCTCTCTTTTCCGCGATAACCAGGTTGAGGTCAGTCCTTTTATGCAGGTACGGTTTGCGGACTTTTCCAAAGATGTCATCCATGCTTTCGATTGTTTCCGGCTCAACATCCGGAAAGGCGCGGGCAATGCGTTGCACGCGGTCGTGGTTTGCTATCTGTTTTTCAACGAATATGCGTTTAAAAAGCATCAATCTCGCCATTAAATATTTTTAGTAATTCCTTGTGGTCGTATCTCTTAAGACCCCGGATAAGCTTCTCCTTGTCTCCCGCCGCGCCGATATCGGCGTGGAGTGACACATTGGGGTTTTCCAGGTTTTTGTCATAGGAAGCTTTAAATCCTGCTTTCTTCAGCGGCTCGATTACTTTTTCGAGACGCGCCTTAACGTTCTCATCAAAAGGATTTAATTTTTGGTGGAGCGCTTCAATCAACCGGGCTGTGCGCTGTTTTTTATTGGTTGTTTCCTTTTTAATATTGGCCAGGTCAATTTCATTGATAAAATTATTTCCAAAACGAGCACGCATTTTTAAAGTCAGATCATTAAGAATATGACGCTGAGAACGGGTTATATGAAAATTACTCTCATCCAGAGAAGGCAAATTTTTCGTGTCAATGACGGGATTTCTTTTCTGGCCGAATTGGGCCGCATAAGACTCGCAGAGGGCCTTGCCTGCTTTTTCGGAAGTTTTTTGGAGCTGTGACAGCTCCGTTTTTTGGGAAGCGTCATCACTGATATATTTCAAAGAAATCCAGGGCAGATTATACTCCTTACAGGCTTTGGCTATTGACCATAATTCCATGTCCACGCAGGGAGCAAAGCGTCCCAGCGCATTAGCCATATCCTTCGTTTCAATACGGTTGCCGGCGCTAATACAATCGACGGAAGCTGTTTCGTCCGCAGATGTAAAACTGTGAAACCGCGGTTCTTTACCTTCAGCCCCGTAAACGGTTCTAATGCTGTAAATATTGCAGAATTCAACTTTACCCAAACGCCCGGCAATGCCGAAATTAACGATCCTTTTAATTTCATTTTTTTTTAAGGCTAATACACCCGATATTTTAATGGCAGCATTGATCAGCCCCTCGCCGCAGATACACAAGATTGTATTATTGTTGCTATATAAATCAGGCTGAGATTGTTTTAGTTTTTGCAAACCAAAGCGTTCTATAAAATAATAGGCTTCGTTCCAATAAGCGCAGATCAAAAGGTCCATTTTGGGTCTTTCTGTATTTTATCAATGTAAAAATATGTGAGCAATTACATACGATGTAAAGACGTCATCGCCTAAATTTAAAATTTTTTACAAGTTAATCTAGCTGGAATTAATTATGACCGAAAAAAGAAGTTTTGTCCAACCGGCAGAAAAGAGACAACGAAAAAAGCGCATCGACACGGAAACGCAAAAATCAAACCTAAAGGGTTGGCAGGGGCTTTTCGAGACCTTCCTACGGCGATTCCGTATTGCAGCATTTATCATTTCTCTCATACCCGTTTACCTGCTGGCAATATTCATAATGGCGCTTGGCCTCACTCCTGGAACTTACCTGGTGCTGTTTGTTTATGACCAGACAATGTTAATGCCCGCCCTTTTACATTATTTTCTTATCGCTTCTTCAATCGTTATAGGATTCTTCTTATATGGCTTTTCGATACTTTTTCTGGCGCCCTTTTTTAACTTTATTCTCCCATTCCGGATTAAGCCGTTTCGCGGACCCTATTTTTCCATTCAAAGTGTACCTTGGTATGTACATAATTCGTTGATATATTTGGTACGATATACCTTCCTTGAATTTGTAACACCCACCCCGCTGAATATCCTGTTTTATAAAATGATGGGAATGAAGATAGGCAAAGGCGTTCATATAAATACAACAAATATCTCCGATGCCGGTCTGATTACCCTTGAAGATTATGTTACAATCGGCGGCTCTGCCCACTTAATTTGTCACTACGCGGCAAGGGGCTATCTTGTGGTGTCCCCCGTAGTTATAAAAAAAGGTGCCACTTTAGGCCTGAAATCTACCGTGATGGGTGATGTGCAAATCGGAGAATCCGCAACGATAGCACCGCATGAAGTAATCTTGCCAAAATCACGCATACCATCCGGGTATAAAGGGCCGGGTATGAATAAAAACGGCCGAAATCAGGAAAAGTCATAGCAGTCGGTTTTAATTTTATCTTAAGCGACCCATTTTTAATTTCACTCCTGTCCCTTAATGACAATTATCACATTGCGTTTAGCGTCATTTGTTACTTTTTTAACGATGTTAATTAGGGTTAAACTAAAAAGGAGACCTAACATGTTAAGGAAGAAGCTGTTTATATTGCCACTTTTCGCTTTTTTTGTTTTAGTATCATGCGAAAACTCGGTAAACAATCAGGCAGACCAGCCGGTCAATGCCGAGCCCACACAGGAGATCGTAATAAATGAAGCTCAGAATGTAGCCGTACTGGCCTTTACGGGCCCTGTAGCCACATACGAAGGCTATTATAAAATAATGGAAATGGATGACAATGAAGGCTTAGGGAAAGTAGCCGGAGATGATGTTTATCGCTGGAATCCTAATACCGGTTGGCATACATGGGAAGATGATTTAAGCAATCCCGCCTATCCGGATGCATTTTATGGTCACTATACCCGCGGCCAGCAGTTTTTTAATGCACAGGGACAGATTGTTAAGAAAGCCCGGGATGCAGTAGGGCTGAATTTCTATTATACTACAAACGGTCATTTTGGCTATGTGAATGACGAGCCCACAGGAACTTCCTGGGATCATGGTGTTGAAGGTTCCGCCGCTATCGTAAATCAAACAATGTATTTTACGGGCTCAGGACAGTATCATAAGATATGGGATGGTTATTATACATCTCCGGATGGCTCATTTGATAATGATCTCGTACGTTTTGAAACAATCGTAAATGTCAATATCGAAGAGCTTGTTGTAAGCAAAGACGAGAATGGTGAAAATACCGCTATTCTCTACGGCGACCTTACATTCGAAATGCTGCCATGGAGCGCCGAGTTGAGCGCGGATGGTTCGGATATGGTTACCGGTGTGCTGAAAAACAACGGACAGGTAGTTCAGGAACTGAGCTACGACGTTGTAACCTTACTTGAAATCGCTCAGGCATTGAAACCCTAATAAACATCAATAGGTAATAAAGCCCTGTCGTTTTTGCGGCAGGGCTTTTTTTATTTTCCGAAATATGTGACCGCGGATTTAAATATTTCCTGTCTCACAATACCCGGAATATTTTTGGCCACGTGCTGCAGCCCGACTCTTTCAGTATGTGCCATTTTGCCGAAAACACGTCCATCTGGGCTTAGTATGCCTTCAACCGCATCCATCGATCCGGAGGGGTTAAAGCGTGAATCCATTGAAGGGTTGCCCAACTCATCCACATATTGCGTTGCGACCTGATTATTTTTGAACAGAGAGTCAAGAACGGCATCGGGAGCCGAGAAGCGGCCTTCTCCGTTGGATACAGGAATGGTGTAAGTGATGTCTTTGTCTACTTCAATAAACCAGGGTGATTCGGCGTTGGTGAGAACCTTTGTATCGACCATTTGAGAATAGTGGCGATTGAGTTTATTAAAGGTGAGTGTTGGACTTTCGGAATCAATCGATCGGATTTCTCCATAAGGCAGTAAACCCAGCTTTATCAGCGCCTGGAAGCCATTGCATACGCCCAGGATAAGGCCATCTCGTTTTTGAATAAGGTCCATTGTTGCTTGAGCAATACGGCTGTTCCGGAATACGGAGGCTATGAACTTGCCCGACCCCTCCGGCTCGTCACCCGCGCTGAAGCCCCCCGGTATCATAATAATTTGTGATTTTTCAATGGTCGACGCCATTGCCTCTATCGAATCCTCCAGGGAGCGTTCAGTCAGATTGTTGAACACCACTGTCGAAACCTCCGCTCCAGCCATCTTAAATGCCCGGGCAGAATCATATTCGCAATTTGTACCCGGAAAAACAGGCACAAATACGCGCGGACTGATGACGGGCTTTGCAGCTCGCCACGGTTTAGAGGATGGTAGGCTTTGGGAATTGCCCTTATTTTTGAGGGAATCATTATGTTTCCAGGGAAATACTTTCTCTAGGGGGCTTAGCCAGGCATCAAGACAATCTTCAAGCTTTAGGGTGGTTTTATTAATGCGGATGTCCTGTTTGTCCGTGGTCCTCCCTATTTTAAAAATGTTCTTTGGAAGCACATCATCACGCAGGTTATCCGTGCATTCAACCACAAATCCGCCATAGCGCGGCGAAAACCAATCCAAATCGTGGCTGCTTTCAAATCCGATCCGATTGCCAAAGCACATCTTTGATATGGCCGCTGCGGCACCCCCTTTTCCTAAAGTATGAGCCGAAATAATATCACCGGATATGATTTTTTTGTGCAACCAATCGAAGTTTTCTTTAATGAGCTTGTAGTCAGGGGTCTGGTCTTCAAGAACGGGCACATCAACCATAAAAACATGATTTCCCGCTTGCTTAAACTCCGCAGAAATAACCGTTTTCGATTCTACAGGTGCGACTGCAAAGCTCACCAGCGTCGGCGGAACATTTAAATTCTGGAATGTGCCGGACATGCTGTCTTTCCCGCCAATAGCCGCGATATTCAGCTCATTTTGTGCTTCATAAGCACCAAGCAAGGCCGCATAAGGCTTGCCCCATTTTATCGTATCATCTCCCAGTTTTTCAAAATATTCCTGCAAAGTCAGGTAGGCCTTTTTATAGTCCGCGCCACACGCTGCGAGCTTTGCCACCGATTCGATAACCGCGAAGGCCGCCATATGATACGGTGACCAATGGGCCAGGTTGACATCAAATCCCCAGCTCATGGCTGTCGCCGTCGAAACGCCTTCCGCAGGCAGCAACGAAACCATGCACTCAGCCGGTGTCTGGCGGTATTTTCCACCAAAAGGATGCAAAACTGCCGAAGCGCCGATGGAGCTGTCAAACTGCTCGATCAGCCCTTTTTGCCCGGCGACATTCAGGTCTTTCAGGTTTTCAAGCCAGCTTTCAGCATTAATCTCTCGCCTATTTTTGTAAGGGTAAGGACGCGTTGGATTTGCCAGAACGACATTCATTTTTTGACGTGTACCGTTTGTATCCAAAAATGCGCGCATTATGTCGACGATCGCTTTGTTGCGCCAGAACATACGAAGGCGGCCGCTGTCCGTAATCTGTGCCACTTCGCTGGCTTCCAGGTTTTCGGCATAGGCCTTTTCTAAAACAAAACCGATATCCTTTTTATCGATCACAACCGCCATGCGCTCCTGCGATTCGGACAGGGCGATTTCGGTGCCATTTAAACCCTCGTATTTTAACGGCACCTTATCAAGATGGATATCTATGCTTGGCGCAAGCTCCCCGATCGCCACAGAGACACCACCGGCACCAAAATCATTGCAGCGCTTTATCTTGCGGGTAAATTCGGAGTCGCGGAAAAGGCGTTGCAACTTGCGCTCAATGGGCGGATTACCTTTCTGCACCTCAGCTTCATTCTCCAGCGCTTTGTCTGTATGGGCTTTCGAAGACCCGGTGGCGCCCCCGATGCCGTCGCGACCTGTGCGGCCGCCAATAAGCAGCACAACATCCCCTTTTTGCGGACGGGAACGCAGCACATGCGATGCCGGCGCAGCGCCGATAACAGCGCCTATTTCCATGCGTTTGGCAACATAGCCTTCATCATAAACTTCCGACACCATACCCGTTGCCAGACCGATCTGGTTGCCGTAGCTGCTATAGCCTTTAGCTGCTGTTGTTGTAATAACACGTTGCGGAAGCTTCCCTGGGATTGTTTCCTGCAAAGGACGTCGTGGATCGCCACTGCCCGTAACCCGCATAGCCTGGTACACATAAACACGTCCGGAAAGCGGATCACGAATGGCGCCGCCCAGACAGGTGGCCGCCCCGCCAAATGGCTCTATTTCCGTTGGATGATTATGTGTTTCATTCTTGAACATTACCAGCCAGTCTTCATTGTGGCCGTCTCGCTCAACGTTTACTTTTATACTGCAGGCATTTATCTCTTCAGACAGATCCAGCTCAGGCAGCCCGCCCCTTTTGCGCATTTCCTTCATGGCAATCGTGGCCATATCCATCAGGCAATCCGCCCGTGGGGAGCTTTCATAAACAAATGAACGTGCATCACGGTAGGCCTTCAAAGATCGCTCGAGCGCTTTTTTATAGTGGCCGTCCTCTATTTTCACAGATTCTATTTCGGTTAAAAACGTCGTATGCCGGCAATGGTCCGACCAATAAGTGTCCAGCATTTTGATTTCGGTTTCGGTCGGTTCGCGTTTTTCCGTGTTTTTGAAATAGTGCTGGATAAACAGCAGATCATCTAGACCCATCGCCAGGTCCAGATTTTTGCCAAGCGTTTTTATCTCGGCGCCGGACATTTCCAAAAAGCCGTTGACCTGGCCCACTTCCTTTGGCACGGGTGCTTTGTGCTCCAGGCCGGCCGGTTTTTCAAGCTGCGCTTCTCTGGAGTCAACGGGGTTAATAATAAATTTTTTGATTGTATTTATGTCAGGTCCGCTGAGCCGGCCCTTTAATGCAAATATTTTTGCGCTGCGCACCAGCGGCTCTGCATGATGGTTGATAAGCCGGATACATTGCGCGGCCGAATCGGAACGTTGATCGTACTGCCCCGGGAGATATTCGGTTGCGATAACAGTATAGTCCCGTAAATCGGGCATCTCCTCGTCATAGACGGTGTCCTGTGGTGGTTCTGAGAATACTGTATTTTTTGCGCTCAGATAGGTGTCAGCCTCGATGCCCTGGACATCGTAGCGATAAAAAATGCGTAATCTTTCAAGGGCTTCAATTTTTAAAAAAGCCCTGATCTGATCTGCATAATTTTGCGCTTCCACATCAAACCCGGGACGCTTTTCAACAAAAAGTCTGAATACCGTGGACATTTTTTTCCTTGTTTAATTTTCATGCCGCTAATATAAGAGGGGCCGAATTTAAATTAAAAAAAAAGGACCGGCCTTGGACCGGTCCCTTGGGGCTCCTTACTCTAACAGGAGGTCAGGAAAGCAAGCTTTGCGGATCGAGGTTTTTCGCCTCGATATCTTTAAAATAATTAACCGTGCCAACTTTCATTTCGACGGTGGAAGCGTCATCACAAACAATGAGGCTATGGGGATGAAGCTGAAGAGCACTCACTGTCCACATATGGTTTACACCCTCTTCAACCACTTTTGCCAGCGCACGCGCTTTGTTGTGGCCGGAAATCAACACCATAATCTTTTGCGCATCCAGCACGGTTCTAACACCTACGGTGAGAGCTGTTTTAGGCACCTTACTAACATCATCATCAAAGAACCTGGAATTGGCGATAACCGTATCTGTGGTAAGCGTTTTCAGGCGTGTGTGTGAGCCCAGCGACGAGCCGGGTTCGTTAAATGCAATATGGCCGTCCGGACCTATTCCGCCGACAAAAAGATGAATCCCGCCCGTTTCGCGGATCCTTCTTTCGTAATCTTCACACTCTTTGTCCAGGTCTTTGGCATTGCCGTTCAGAATGTTTACGTTCCGGGGCTGGATATCAACGTGGTTGAAAAAATTATGCCACATGTAGTAATGATAGCTTTGAGGATGATCCTCTGCCAGACCAACATATTCATCCATATTAAAGGTGATTACATTTTTGAAAGAAACCTTGCCATTATTATAGAATTTTATCAACTCACGGTACATGCCCAATGGCGATGAGCCAGTCGGCAAGCCAAGAACAAACGGCTTTTCGGGCGTCGGGTTAAATCTTGTTATAGCTCTGACGACGTAAGCGGCCGCCCAACTTGAAACGTCGTTATAATCCTTTTGAATAATCAGACGCATTCAGACCACCGCGCTATTTTCTGCGGAATGAACGATCTCGCCTTTCATCACCGTCATTTCCACGCTGTAGTCGTTACCAAGCACGACGAAATCTGCATCCTTACCAACGGCTAAAATACCTTTCTTATGCTCCATGTTTATAACTTTAGCGCCATTCAGAGAAGCCATTCTAACAGCCTCGGTAATTCGTGCTCCGGCTGTTTCGACCATGTTTTTCACAGCTTTGTTCAGCGTTAAAGAGCTTCCGGCAATGGTGCCGTTATCCAGCATAGCTTTGCCGCCTTTAATACGCACTTTTTGATTGGCAAATTCAAACTCCTCACCCTCTGCCATACCGCCGGGTTTGATAGAATCCGTAATAAGAACAATGCCGTTTGGCTTTTTTACCTTCAGCAGAAATTCCATAACAGCAGGATGAACATGATGGGTGTCAGCAATCAATTCAATCTTCAGCTCATCGCGCAGCATCGAGGCCAGAGCCACGCCCGGCTCACGATGGTGAAGCGGCCGCATGGCGTTGAACATATGTGTGACATGCGCCGCGCCATTGTCTATGGCGATTTCAATCTGCCTGTAGTTAGCCGTACTGTGACCAATGGATAAGACAACCCCGTTTTTGGCAGCTTCACGCATTACCGGCAAAGCCCCGGGCAATTCAGGTGCGATCGTCATTAACTTTATCAGACCCTGAGAGGCTTCCCACATTTTTTTGTAAGACTCAATAGTCGGCTTCCATAGCCAGCCCTCGTTCATCGCTCCTTTAAACTCGGGATTCAGATAGGGCCCTTCCATGTGTATGCCTTTTATGTTGCCCTTAGGGTGGCGAATGATGTAATCCGCAAGTTTTTTAATATCGGCCAGCAGTTCTTTTTCCGGCTTGGCGTAAAGGGAAGCGAGCATAGCGGTAGTGCCATGACGCAGGAAATGGTTTGATATAATTTCGAAATCGCTGTCATCACCGTCGGTAAAACCGTGTCCGAGGGCGCCGTGCAGCAAAAGATCAACAAATCCCGGACAAATAGCTTTACCACTTACGTCATATACGTTTACGTTTTCCGGTATCTCGATCTCATCAACAGAGCCAAGCTCTATGATATGCCCATTTTCAACGACGATGGTACCTTTTGGGATAAGCCTGAAGGGCGTGATAATTTTGGCCCCTTTAAAAACAGAAATCATGAATCATGCCAGGTTGGTTTAGTTTCCGAACTATCTAAATATAGCAAATGGTTAAGGAATATAAAATTATTTTTGGTAAGGTTATTCGTTAAGTGCGGCTACGGTATTCAGTGCTTTCGGAAAGCTCACGGTAAAGCTTGTGCCCCTTCCAGCCTGGCTCTGCAGCTGTATCCGGCCTTTGTAGGAGTTAACCATCTGAGAGCAAATATGGAGCCCCAGGCCCGTGCCCTTCGGCCTGCCGTTGCCGGCACCGTTTTCACCGTTTAGACTCACCTTGTCTTTGGTCGTAAAAAACGGGTCATAAATGCGGGCTTTGATATCGTCCGGGATACCGGGACCATTATCCTTAATGGCAAACCAAACTTCGTTTTCATTTTCACCACTGCAAATTTCTATAGTGGCGTCTTCCTGGCCGTGCATCGCGTCCAGGGCGTTTTGAATCAAATTCTGAAATATCTGTGATAATTCAGAGGGTACTACTTCTGCCCATAGTGCCGTATCGCTCAGGTTTATTGTCTTTTTGGTCTGATTTTTAAAACGCAGGTCGGCATTCAGAAAGCTTATCTCAAGACGCAAGGATTCGTTGACATCTACACACATAATATTGTTATTTTTATCGGACTGGCTTTTGGCCATAAGGGAATTGATCATGGTGAGCATTTTGTCCACAGCCCTGCGAATCAGCTCCGAATGACGCGTTACCGTGTCGAGATATTTTTGAGTAGCCGGGTCTTTGGGCGAAGGCAGGCTTTCTTCAAACTGCTCTTTTCCCAGCAAAATAATTTGCGCCCCGCCGGAAATGGAGGTAAGCGGGTTTTTAAGATTATGCACAATTCCCTGGCTAAAAAGACTAAAAGCGGCAAGCCGTTCACTTTTAATGAGTTCGCGCGTACGTTCCTCAAGCATTGATTCAAGTTGAAAATTATACGCGGTAATGGTTTGAATGGCCTTTTTTAGTTTTAAATGGGTTTTTACCCGTGCAAGAACCTCAGCGGCCTGGAACGGTTTTGTTATGTAATCTGCGGCGCCTATTTCAAAACCCTGAACTTTGCTGTCTGTATCGCTTTTAGCCGATACAAACAGTACCGGCAAGTTATCAAAGCGCTTATCGGAGCGGATCTTCCGGCACACCTCAAATCCATCCATACCCGGCATCATGACGTCAAGCAAAATCAGATCGGGCATCTTTTTATCCAGGATACGTAAGGCCTGTTCACCGTATGTCGCTACGGCAATACGGTATCCGGCATTGGAAAGAATATTACCAAGTACCTGCAGGTTTTTGGGCAGGTCATCAACAATCAGAATAAGATGATCGTTTTTTGATATTTCAGTTTGTAACATGCCGTAATCCTTTACAGGTTCATCCTTTTTTTGATGCGCGAAATTAACTCCGGATAAGCGTTCACCGATTGTTCCAGTCCCTCAACATTGTAGGATTTGCATTGTTTTCTCGTCGTATTAATCCAACTGTGCAGCATTTCAAGGGGGAACTTCTCCGCTTCGGTTTTCATGCCGCTTACCAGCTCCAGTAAGTCGTTAATCAGCATAGTTTCGCCAAGTTCAGTCAGGTGTTCTTTATACTCATTTTCCAGTTTAAAAATAAAGGCGGACACCTCGCTGCGTTGGTCCTCAGAATTCAATAAATCCAGCAAAACCTCTTCTTCAGGATGGTTGGTTTTGAAAACATCTTCCAGCAAACCAAACAAGTCTTCTTTGTCGAATGGCTTGCTCAGAAAGGCATCACACCCTGCCTTTTCGGTTTTAAGCCGGGTTTCTTTTTCGTCACTGGCCGTAAGGGCGATAACCGGGATATATTTCAAATCATCCTTGTTTTTCAACATACGCGTTGCATCCAAACCGTTCATCACAGGCATTTGCAGATCCATTAATATGGCATCGGGCTTTTCCTGACCAGCCAGTTTAACGGCATCCGTACCGTCTGCCGCGTGAATTACCGAACAATCAACAAGAGATAGAAAGGTCTGTAAAAGATTGCGATTTTCCTGGTTATCATCTGCTATGAGTATTCTTTTGTTTTTCAGATTGCCATAAAGTCGTTCGTCCGGCTTCTCTGCTGAGGCAGGGTCTTCTGTCTCAGTACAAACCTCGACACCGTCAAATTCCACTATGAACGTAGAACCCTCGCCAACTTCACTTTTTACACTTATTCTTCCATCCAAAGCATGGGTAAGTTTACGGCATATTGTAAGACCCAGGCCGATTCCATCGTAAGTCCGGTTACTGGCGCTGCTTTGCTGTTGAAAAGCTGAAAAAATAATTTCCAGTTTATCAGGCTCAATGCCAATGCCGCTGTCTTCCACAATAATCCGCAGATCCGCATTATCATTGCCGTTGGCCTGATATTCAAGCTTCAAATTCACAGAACCTGTAGATGTAAATTTTACGGCATTTCCTAACAAATTGGTTACTATTTGTCGGAGGCGCGTGGCGTCAAATATCACCGTTCGCGGAAAGTTCTTTGCCGCCGAAAAATGAAATGACAAACCTTTTTGCTCCGCTTTTGTCTGGTAAATTCCGAATGCTTCGATCAATACTGCACGGATATCAACAGGAGCCATTTCTGTTTTGACGGACCCGGCTTCTATCCGGCTTAACTCTATGATGTCGTTGATCAACTGCAACAGGCTTCTGCCGCTGGAACTTATACTTTCCAGGTAGCCGGTCTCTTTCTCATCTTTTGCCGATGTTTTAAGCAAATCGCAAAAACCCATAATCGAGTTTAAAGGTGTGCGTAGCTCATGGCTTACATTTGCCAGAAATTCGCTTTTGGCTATGTTTGCTTCTTCGGCTTTGTGTAAAAGATTTTCAAGCTCGCTGTTTTGCGCCTTTAGCTTCTCACGCGCCGTTTCCAGCTCAGCCGTGCGCTGGCGGACTTTTTGCTCAAGCTGCGCGTACAGGTCAAAATACTTCTTACTGGACTCAGCATTTTCCTGACGGGTTACTTTTAGATCATTTTCCAGGTGGCGGATTTTGGTCTGCAGCTGACGGATATATTCCTCGGGAGCCTTAGCCGGTTCAGCCATTACAACACTCCATGTTCCAGCATTTCGGCAATCTCATGACGTCCCTCGTCGATAATTATATTAAGAGATTCCTGGCTAATATTAAGATCGTCAAGGCAGCGAGCGTAAATGGCTTCGTTGAAAGGCGTTGCCTCGGCATAACCCAATTCCGAAAAATGACAGGCCATTGCTGAGACAAAAAGTGTCGCGGATATTTTGAAGTATTCTTCCGGTGCTTTGTATGGATTGGTATGGTATGTTACCGCCGCGACAAACTCTTCCGGCAAGCCCCACTGCTGAATTATTCTTCCGCCCAGCTCAGCATGACTAAAGCCAAATATCTTGCTCTCAATATCCGGCAGATGCTGCTCCTGTTGATGCGCAATTTTCAAAATCCGCGTAAAGGCCATTCTTAAAAACTGCTCTTCGGCGATCATACCTATTTTGTGCAGCAGGCCGGCTGAATATACGTTTTCGCCTCTTTCGGAAAACTCACGACGGTAGATCATCTTTCCGAAATGGGCCGTGGCAACACAATAAGCCCATAATTCAGTACGACGATAGCCTTCAATGGAATCTTTGTTTTCAAAAAGGCTGCAGGTTTTCTGGCGGATAACAAGCTCTTTCAGGCGATCAAACCCTATCCAGATGATAGCTTTATCAATTTCATCGATTTTGCTTTGGGGTGCATAGTAGGACGAATTGGCAACGCGTAATATTTTTGCGGTTAAAGGAGGATCAATCTCAACAAGAGCCTTTAGATCTTGCGCCGTAGAACGTGGATTGCGGATTATATTTATTACACCTGTAACAACTGTTTTGATCGTAGATAATTGTGAATCGTTTACCGCTTCCAGTATTCGGGAAATGCGCTCTTCTTTTTTGGAGAGAACTGTGGTTTCCATGGCCTGTCTTTCTTTATTAAAGGCTATAAAATAACTTCGGATGTTTATCGGAAGACCTTAAAGCGGATTTTATTGTGGCAGGAATTATTGCAAGTTTTTTTAGAAATATTATTAAGCGTCAGGATTGTGCGCTGATCGGGCCGCTGATTTCAATACTGACAGGAACGTTTTCGATATCGCGGGGAAGCCGTTCGCGCGTTTGTCTGTTTTCGCGCTTAAGCCCAATGATGATGGCCGGCTGGTTGTCTCTGATAAGGCCAATGCCAACGCTGACTACGTCATCCAGCTGCAGCCAGGTTTTTTCGTACTTTCTTTTTATCTCTTTTATGCGTTCTAATTCCATGGTATTAAAAGGCGGCCCGAAGGCCGCCCTACTTTTTATGGTATGGATACATCAAGCAATTCAAACACGTTTTGTATGCGGTTGATAATGGTCGAACTTGAGCTTCCGGCGAAAAGCAAACCTACAATATGGCCATTGTCGTTTAAAACAGCGGAGCCGCTGTCACCTCCCGCACTCATATTTCCGGCCATTATCTGGTCGACAAATGTTGCCGTTTTGCCGCCGCCATAATTAACGGTACTGGTTACATCCACTTGCAGCACTGTCCCTCTTGTGAAGCCCGTGGTGCGCCCCATCTTTTTTAGAGACATGCCCAGCGTTGCTTCGGCAATACCCTGGATTTCACCAATATTGAGTATTTCCGTTTTCAGATCGTCCTGGCTGTTTGGTTCGGCGATGGCTGCGTCTACAAGGTTTTCTGAAGCTTCAGGCTCATAAACCGCTTTCAGGCGGGATTTGCGCCCTGCCGCGGCCGACATCGCATTCAAGAAAGACGCCGCCCCGGTAGCAAAAGGACAATCGCTGCCACCGCCACCGCCGCCATTGTCAAAAACAATCGGCACAAAATCGCTTAGCTTACCAATAATATCCCCTGGCCTTGAGCCGCCATCAGTGGGTCCCGGTTGCAATATTTCATCGCCTTTATCGGCATCGTTGCTGTTGGCAAGCACATGGTTATTTGAAAGAATAAATTTTTTATTATCTTTTATGACCGTACAGCCCAGTGTTCCGGCAGTGATTAGATAATGGCCGACACTCACACCGCCGGGAGCCGGCCGGAAGCGCCCCTTTGGGTCCTGGAACGCATAAATGGCACCCGACGCGTAAACGTCGGTAGGGATACCGTTAACGCTTTTAGGTACAAGATCCGACTGAGATAACTTGCTTCCCGGCTTTTTAGCTGCCACGGAACAAATAATCGAAAGATCTTTACTCACTTTTCCATTTACGATTTTATAACCCACGCCGGTTGCCACAACATTGGCTTTTTTCATCAGGTCCTTGCGAACGTCTTTTAGCAGGTTCCGCGCATCATCTAAATTTGAAGCCATATAAGTTCTCCTTAGTTAGGTGTTGGAAGGAAGGTGTTTGGGAAAAGCTATAAAAATAATATTTTCAGGTCAGCGAACCACTCCCGGATAATTGATAATTGTCTGGTAATCCTGTTCATCCACGGTGGCCATAGAAGCATTGACCTGCGTTTCGTCATAGCGATATGCAACATAAAGGTGATTTAGTGCCGAGGCATTGTCTTTATTTTTGTACGCGTTATACGCCAGCAGGTGACCCTGGGCCAGCCTGCTTTTAAGTTCAGAGTCATTGTCGCCGCCGTTTTTCTCAACAACCGGAATATTTAGCACAACCCCTTCTGGCACAAAATCAGGATCGCTTAAACGGTCACGATTTTCAAGCAAAATGAGCGGCCATTTATAGCCGTCATCATAATAACGTTGAGCCAATTGCCACAGGTTTTCCCCCTCGTTTATGGCGTGCTCAACTTCTTCCGGCTGTGCCCGTTCCGGCTTTTGCTGAACGGGTGCCGCGGTCTCCTCAACTGAAGATGATTCGACCGGTTTCTCGCCATCCTGGTTTTGAACTGGCGCTTCGGGTTGTTCAATATGTTCAACAGGCGCGCTTTCAGCAAGCTCGCTCTCCTGCCCCGCGTCTTCCGAATCATAATTATAAACAAAAAGGATAAGTATCAGGACAACAATGAGCGCTGCCGCAATCGGAATAGTTTTGCTCTTTTTTTGCTTCGCCTCCTGCGGCCTGTTTTGCGGCGCAGCGTGTGGCGCTATTACAGGTTCCTTTTCTTCCTCTTTTTGCGGTTCCGCCGGCGTTATAGGCTTTTCTGTGCTTTTTTTTAAGTCCGCATCCATCGCTTCGTTGAAAAAGGCGGCGCCAACATTCTCCGGCTCAACGGGCTTTTCTTTTTTTTCTACTCGCCCCGGGCCGTCATCAATTATTTGCGGCTCAAGGTGTTCATAGCGCTTGTTGATAATCTCACGCAGCGATTTCTCCGGCTTAAACAGCACTTTTTTGTGCGATGGGATTGTTATCTCTTCGCCCGTTTGAGGATTACGTCCTTTGCGGCTATCCACATCCTGCAACCGAAAAATGCCAAAGCCGCTTATATTTACGACACCATCCCTGACAAGGCCCATCTGAATGACGTTGGCCATCTCCCGGATGAAATCCCGTGTGAACGCTTTGGAGCTATCACTTTTCTCCGCTGCCGTATCAACCAATTCTTCAAATGTTATTTTTTTTATCATAACACTTTACCGGTTTGTTTCATCTTTCAAGGCTTTTGCCGGCCGGAAAACGCCGACGATTTTAGCCGGAATGACCATCATTTTTTTGTAATGGGGGTTGAATGCTTTGCGGGTTTTGCGTTCTTCGGTATCAAAAGTGCCAAAATTGGGGATCATAAAACGGGTGTTTTCGGACAAAAATTTGCGGAAAACGTCTACAACGGAAGTGAGCTGCCTCTGGATTTCACTTTGCGGCTTGTCCAGCCTTTTGGCGAGTTCACGGATAACTTCAGAGGTGTTCATGGCTGTTTTTTATGAATTTAGACTACCACACAGATATTAGAATATTGAAAGCCAGATGTCAAGCGGCGGGAAAAATATTGAATTAACGTTAAGGATGGTCTGAAAGTATTGTGCCGGCCATGGCATGATTACCGGTTTTAACATAAAGGCCGGCAAGTCTTTTTGTAACCTGTTCGTTCATACCGAAACGTTCGCCGAATCGCGTATACAAATCAATCGCGGCAGCGAAATCCTGAAGCTTGATCAGGACCGTTCCAAGCAATTCATAATAAGCCTGTACCGCAGGGTTTTTGGTTATCAACTTTTCAAGCGCGGTGCGAGCTTTGCCGAGCTCTCCGGACTTTAGGGCGCATTGTACGGCCATTTCCAGCGAAGGTCTATCTTCGGCATTTTGAGGTAGCTTGTCAAAAAGTTCGAGTGCTGCTTTAAATTGCCCCGCGCGGAAACGCATTTCTGCACCGGTGCGCAGGAGAAGCGCGTCATCGAGAATAATGTCGTTTGATATGCTCCAGCCTTTTTCTGCGATGCGCCGGTTTTGAATTCGCATCTCGGCCACTGCTTCGGCGGCGGCAGCCCACTGTTGCCGTTTTTGAGCACACAGAAATTGCACATAGTATGCTGATACCTGCCCGGGAATCATCTGCGCGGAGCGCGCAGCCAGTTGCAGCGACTCTTCAATCTTTCCAAGTTGAAAGTTGGTTTCAGCCATCATATTAAGCAGCGAGGCGCTCATCTCTTTTTCAAACTGGTCTAGGTCGCAAGCCTTTTTAAAGTGTTTTAAAGCATCTTCATGCTTTTTTTGAAGATTGTATTGCTGCGCCAGGGTAAAATGGGCATAAGCGCTGTTTGGCTGTTCCTTGACCATCCTAAGCAATAACTGCAGATTGCGCTGCGCTTTGCGTTCGGTTTGTGCTTCATCCAGGGCATACCCGAGGTGTTCAAGGGTTACTTTCGCCCTTTCCACGCGCACTTGTCCCCTGGCATTGTAGGTAAGCCGTTCGTGGATGCGGTTTTCAAAGCGCAATTTCGGGTGACGTTGAAAAAGCCTATAGGCCGTGGAAACATAAAAGCTGGCATTATCCTTTGTGTGATTGTTTATTTGCACCTGGAAAGCGCGTGGAGTACCCGTTACAGGTGCGGGCAGGTTTTGCAAAAACGAGATCGAATCCGCTGTCAGGCGTTCGTCGGCATCCAGCCAGAGGATGTAATCGCCGCGGGCTTTTTCCAGTGAAGCGTTGCGGGCGGCTGCAAAATCGTCGCACCACGTAAAATGGTTCACCTCGGCGTTAAAACGTTCGGCAATAGCGATCGTTTTGTCCGTGCTGCCCGTGTCCACTAATACAATCTGGTCTGCGACCGGTTTTATGCTTTGCAGACATTCCCCCAGGAAGTGCTCTTCATTCTTCACGATCAGACAGACGGAGATGGTTGGTTTGGCCATCAGACGGCCTCCAGCGCTTTAACAAGCTTCTGCACATCACCCAGATCAAGGTGGGCTGTATTGGGCGAGGCGAGCAATTCTTCAAAAACGGGGAAAGCGTCTGTGATACGTTGCCTGTACATCAGGGCCACGCCTTTTATGTAAAGAGCCAGCTCACGATCGTGCCCAAGGTGTATGGCGCAATCGGCATTAAGTATGGCATCATGGTAGGCGTTACGCATTAATGCAATCTGCGCCAGTCTTAAATGGATAAGCGATAACAACTCCAATTCTTCAGAGTGCTTGAAAAGATGCAGGGCGCGAGACAATTCCTCGTTGGCCATGCCCCATTGCTTCAATGCTTTATAAGTTTCGCCCAGCTTAAAGTGGAAATAGCCGTCGTTTTCGCTGTTATTCCGGTCAAGCTGCAAAAGACGCAGATTACGTCGGTGACGTTCATTATCGGTTTGGCAGTAACCAAAGTGCTCGATAATGAGGCTACAATCCTCAAGTGTCAGCCCGGCATTAATGATGGACGGGACGATCTGTTCGTGCACGCTGTTGCGATAGCGTACGTCTTCCCTGTTGCGGAAAACGCGCACCTGTCGTTCGTCGCTGTAGCGCACCATATCCCCGGCCGGCTGGTGATTCCTCACGATAACCTGGAGACCGCCGGCACGGCATTGCTGTAAATACGACCGCAGATTGGTCGCGCTTACAGCAGCAACACGCTCATCAGCATCCAGATGCAAAATCCATTTGGCGCCGGCATTTTGCAAAGCGATATTACGCGCCGTACTGAAATTATCTGTCCAGCGTGTTTTTATAACTTTAGCTCCGTGGCTTTCAGCTATTTCAATTGTAGCATCGTTTGAGCCTGTATCGACAATGACCATTTCATCCACAACAGCCTTTGCCGAAGCGAGGCAATCTCCCAATACCTCTTCTTCGTTTTTAACAATCATGCATAGGCTAAGTAACATGCTTCCTCAATCCTGCATACTTACGGTATCAGCAGAAAATTGCTCTCTTAATAGGGCCGCCCGGCTGAACAGCTTTTCAGCTTCCTCTGCTTTGCCGGCCTCCCCGTAAATTTCGGCAACGCGATCTATCGTATCCGCGTCATCAGGGTGTTCCTGAAGCGTTTGTATCAGCAGTGCGACGCCTTCCTCGTATACGCCGGTTTCGATCAGGGCATCGGCTAGCATACGCTTGGCGTGCGCTGTTTGCTTTATTTGGGCTGCCGTTCGAAAATAATCTGTGGCCTGCTCTGTTGCGCCCGTTGCAAATGCGGCCAAACCCGCATGGCTGTAAGCATCGCCGAAGGATCCGTCCAGTGCCAGAAGTTTTTCGAAGCAGTTCAAAGCTTCCGATGGCTTTTGCTGCATTTGGAAGGCCAGACCAAGGCCAAACCAGGCGCGCACGCTATGACCGTTATTTTCCTTCTTGAGATATGTCTGATAAATTTCCGCGGCTTCCTGCACGTCACCTTTTTCCAGAAGCTCGTCAGCACGGTCAAGAGTTTCGTTTGTTGGTTCGGGTTCTGCAGCATTGTCAGGCAGGCTTCGAACCTGGGCATCAGCCATTCTGCGCATTTCAATTACATCGGGATCGTCACGATCAACTGTTTCCGCTTGCGCGATATACTCCAGCGCCTGTTCTGCTTTGCCTGCTTCAAGGCAAAATCCGGCCAAAGTGACCAGGCTGGGCAGGTCGTTCGGATGGTTTTTCAATATCCGGTTAAAGGCCAGTACACCGTTCTGGTAATCACCTTTTTCGATTAAAACCTGGCCGTAATTACGCTGTGCGTCCACAAAGGCCGGGTCTTTACTTATGGCAGTAATAAAATAGTTTTCGGCCGCCGGAATATCCTTTTCCACAAAAGCGATCATGCCTAATTGATTATATACATGCGGGTTATCCGGATAGTGATCCAGGCAGCGCTGGAAAAATGTCTTGGCCGGCTCATTATCGCCGCGCGACCGGTTGACCAGCCCCAGACCGAGCAGTGCTTCTCCCGACAAGGGATTGTACTGCAAAACGTCAGCAAACAGCTTTTCCGCTTCATCAAAACGACCAAGCTCAATCTGCTCCATTGCTGCGGCTATCTGGCGCGGGTGCGCCTCATGTAAAGGATTTTTTATTTCCAGAAGTTCATCGTAATCCACATGCGGCCATTTCTTGCGGAAAACCTGACCTTTTTCTTCCAGGCTATGGATGATATTTACCCCATTGGCTTTAAAAGACTGGCTGCCAAAATGATGGATGAAGGCGCCTTCGGCCACCATGATGGCATAACCTTTTTCGCGTACCTTCAGGCACAGGTCGTCATCTTCAAAATTACCGACGCCAAAGCTTTCATCCAGCCCTTTCACCTGCCGGTACAATTCCCGGCTCATTAATACGGCAAACCCGGCGATACGCCGCCGCGGTGTTACTTTGCCCCTGTGTGCGGCACGAAACTCCGCCGCAAATTTGTGAAAGCCCGGGATGTCCTTATAAGGCAGGTTTTGCAACATCTGCAAGCCGCTGATGCTGTTGGTAAGTGGACCAACCATGCCTATTTGATCGTCACGCTCATAGGCCGAAACCATTTCTTCCAGCCAGCCTGTGGATACGATCACGTCATTATTAAGCAGCATTATATATCGCCCACGCGCCTTTTTTACGCCCTGGTTGTTGCCTGCGGCGAATCCCTTGTTTTGCTTGTTTAATACCAGGGTGATATTCTCTTTTTGACGCGACAGTTTTTTAAGATAGCCGCGCGTTCCGTCGCTGCTCGCGTTATCCACAAGGATCAGCTCAAAAGGATAAAATGTATGTTCATATAGCGAGGCGACGCATTTTTTTGTGTACTCAAGGGCGTTGCAGGTTAGCATGATAATTGAAACCAGCGGACGAGGGTCATCGGTATTAAGCGTAGTCCCTGCCGGTCCTTCATAATCAAAAAAGCGTCGGGTCGGTAAAACCTCAATCTGGTTGTTTTGCGTAATGCGAACATCGTGTTTGATCTTATCGTCCCAAAGCTCGGCCAGCAGCCTGATATTATGATTCACTTTTCGAAAACGCTCTGATCCGCTCTGCGATTCGTGATGCACGATCACGCTTTTCGGTTGATAAACGCACAGATAGCCCTTTTCCCCGAGACGAAGACAAAAATCCACATCTTCATAGCCATTCCAGAAGCGCTCATCCAGACCGTTCATAGCGTCATACAATTTTTTGCGGATAAGTAAGGCGGCGCCGGTCAGTACCTGGTAACAGCGGGCTTTGTTGGCATCAGGATAGTCGGCCGCGTGCGTATAGTACACATGGCGCGGTACAAACGTTTCACCACCCCAGGCACTGTCGTCATAAATAGCCACGCCGGCATGCTGGATTGTACCGTCGGGAAAAAGCAGTTTGCTGCCCACCGCGCCAACACGGCTGTCGTGTTCAGCGATTTCAAGCATTGCTTCAAGCCAGCCCGGCTGTGGTTCCGTATCGTTGTTAAGCATCAGGATGTATTTGCCTTGTGCCATGCGGGCGCCCTGATTGTTGGCGCCAGAAAATCCCGCGTTTTCCGTGTTGCTTATGACTTTGAGATTGGGGAAGTGTTTTTGCGCTTTTTCGAGGAACGCAGCAGTGCCGTCGCTTGAAGCATTATCCACTATGATAATCTCAAATAGCCCGGCATCCGTATTCTCATAGAGCTTTTTTAAACAGGCGCGCGTAAACTCAACCTTATTGAAAACCGGGATTACAATAGATGCGAGCGGCTTTTTGCTTACCGTTCCGCGAAGCGACGTCGAAAATACATCGTCTTCGCTTACCATCATCACATATTTGATCTCGCCTGTACCACCGGAGGCATCGTAGCCCCTGGCTTCGGTACGATTTTTCAGGTCTTCCCAGGCCATTTGCGCCTGTTCCAGAAAACGGGCCTGCTTTTGCTCTTGTCCCTCGTGAAGGCGGAAAAAACTCAGCACGCCCGGCAACCAGGCCGCATCGCCCTGCAGCAACAAACTCAGCCACAAATGCAGATCGCCGTTACGCAGTGCCGTTTCTCCGGCATAACTGAACATATCCGGTTTTATGCGTTGCAGCGCTTTGCGGCGAAACATTACCGTCGTCGGTTCACCGATAACATTTTGACCCCTATTGATGATGTATTCGGTGAGACTTGCACCGTCGAGTATCGCCGGGAAATTTTTTAACGGGGTATTAAAAGAGTCAGGCAAAACATTGCCTGTTTCATCGATCAGCTTACGATAGCTTGTCACCAATTGGACATTATCGTGCGCGTTCAGGACAGCCGTCATCCGTTCAACGCATTCCGCGTCCAGGATGTCGTCATCGTTAAGGAATTTGATATAATCGCCCGACGATTTTTCCACGCAAAGAGCGTAGTTCCTGCGGCTTCCCACATTGGTTGGGTTCTTATGGTAATGAAAAAGCGGGTTGTCCAGATAAGGCTCCGCCGCGTTCCGCACGCCGCCGCTTTCATCGTCGTCACACAAAATGATCTCAATGTTTTTGTAAGTCTGCCCAAAAGCGCTTTCCAGGGCCTCTTTTAAAAAGGTGCCGCGGTATGCAGGAATCAGAATGCTCACCAAAGGCTCTGCCGTTACTGCTTTCGACTGCTTCTTTTTTAAAAGTAAATGCCCGCCTGCCTTCTCATAGGCAGGATCGTTTTTAGCTTCATCTATCGCGTCAAAACCAAATTCGTTAAAACAGCTTTCAATAAAAGTGCTTTGCGATTGTTCTTTTCTTATACGCAAAATGCCGCCATCGTTGAGAGCCAGCTTAAGTTGGCGCATCAGCCTGAAAGCCGTGCCCTTTTCGACATTATTCCAGTCAACCTGGCAATAAATGATGTCGTATGCGTCCCTTTTCAGGTTAAGCTTTTCCAGTGCAGCGATATTGATCTGACCTTGCTCGATATGAATATCGCCCCTTTTGACGGTAGAGCCTATGGTCATGATGGTTTTTTTCATTTTGTTTCTCCTTAAACCTATCAGGCCGCTTCCTCGTTGCGGTTACCATGCGCTGCTTCTTTGGACGTGCAGGCCTGGCGTATTATCGCGGCGATGGTTTCGATCTCATTTTTTCCGACGGCCAGTCCCGTTGGCAGCGTCATGACGCGCCGGGAAAGCTCCTCCGTATGCGGAAGCAATAAACCTGCGTGTGGCTGGTAGCTGCGGTAAGGTTCCATGCGGTGGCAGCCGGGATAAAAGTAGCGCCGGGCAATAACGCGTTCGGCGTGCAATATTTCCACAAGCCTGTCGCGGTCCACGCAGGATTCTTCCGGGTCCACCTCCACTACGATATACTGGTAATTGTATTTTTCCTTTTCGTCATAGGTCATTATGCGCAAACCGGGTATGTCGGCCAACGCCCCGAGATAATCGTGGTAGTTCTGCTTGTTGCGATCGATAATTCCGTTCATGCTCTCCAGCGAAGTCAGCCCCATGGCTGCGGATATCTCGCTCATTTTGCCGTTTGTCCCGATGTAGATGACATTGTCGCGTCCGGCAAAACCGAAGTTGGACATCAGCCTGATCTTTTCGGCAAGTACATCATCGTTTGTAGCGACGGCGCCGCCTTCAAACGTGTTAAAAAATTTCGTGGCGTGGAAGCTAAATACCTCCGCATTTCCAAAGCTCCCTATATAGCGACCGCCATAGGTCACATTTAAGGCATGGGCCGCGTCAAACAGCAATTTCAGATTGTGTCGTGCTGCAATCGCCTTAAGTTCGTTTACCTGCGCCGCGCGTCCCCAAAGATGGACGCCGAGTATGCCTGTCGTTTGCGGCGTGATCATTTTTTCAACGGCCAGTGGGTCAAGCATATGGCTTTGCGGATCGACATCAGCGAAAACCGGCTTTATCTGCTGCCATTGCAAGGCATGCGCCGTGGCCACAAACGTAAAGGACGGTATGATCACCTCACCGGACAAGTCCAGCGCGCGGATGGCTATTTCCAGGGCGATGGTTCCGTTGGTCATACAGATAACGTGCTTAACACCAAGGAAATCCTGCAGGCGCTTTTCCAGTTCCTGAACATACGGACCCATGTTGGTAAGCTGGTTACGGTCAAGCATTTCATTGATGCGCTGCATCAGTACGGCACGGTCACCTATGTTGGGCCGGCCCACATGGAGATCGTAATCGAAAGCGGGTTTCCCGCCTTTTATGGCCAGTTTTTTAAAGTGATGCTTCATATCGCGCTGCTGATCTCGAGTTGTTGTTTATCCTTTTTGTAGCGTTCAAGAAAATGTTGGCGCAACTGCTGTTGTTTGTTTGAAGGCGCAAAGTTCAGCTTAATTGAACCCGGTACATCAATATTCAGAAACGAAAATATCCTGCTCAGGACCAGCGCCGGGCTCTCCTTGAAATCATCATAGTAAACGATCAGCGGGTGAACATCGTTAAATCTGAAGAAAAGCTCCCACTCCCTTTCCTGCGACAGCAGATCGGACCTGACTTTCTCCAGCCGCTGAAAATCGTAAAACAAGCTCTGCCCGCTGTCTTCTTCGGTCACATTGCCATAACCGTTTTGCAAAGTGAAGTCATAAGCCACAGTCTGTTCGAGGCGGTCTCGGCGCGCCACATAGATAAATTTCAGATCGGGAAGCACCTGCATAAGATCGCATTGCTTCAGTGCGGCGCGAAAATCGGGGAAATGCGTTTTTATACCAAATACGCCATTGGCCGTCGTGCGGAATTTTTTCAGGTTATTAAGATATTCGCGGAAATCCTGCATCTTCCAGCGCTGGTAAAAATCCTGGATATTTAGAGGGTTAAAATATTCCTTTGGTGCCCCGGCCAGTCCTGTGCTCCACAGGGCATGGGCGATCTTTCCGCTGCCTGAACCCGGTGCAGATGCCAGAATAAAGCCGGTACTGACGACGCCGTCTTGCGATATATCGTACTTGCTGCTGTTTGTGCCCGTCATTTTGCCTGCCTTTCCAGTAAGTTTATCTCCCTCTGAACCGTAAAGTGTCCCGCCCCGTTGTTGTGAATAAAGCGCTTAACCGTTTTTGCGATTTTGTCCATCTCGCTAAACCCGTAGCGCTGGTCGATCGGTAACCCTATTATATGGCGTGACAAAAATGCTTCGATGCTGCTATCAGGCGCGATATTCAGGACTTCCGGCCAGTAGGCATGTGTCAGGACCCCCGCCTTATGCAGGTTGTCCTTCAGGTTTGCGTTGCTGTACAAAAAAGGGTAAACCACCGCCCCGTGGGTGGCATGGGCGTCAATCTTAAGCTGGTTAAAAGCGCCCAGCTCCTGGTGCAATAGGCGAAAATTGGCTTCGCGCCTTTCCCAGACAATATCATAGCGTATGGCCTTGAGGATGCGCTGTGTAAGAAACGACATAACTTTGGCCGGTTGCCTGCCCAAAAGCTGCTCGCTGTTTCTGTGCACGAACGCGCCGTTTTCGATATCGCCGTCCATGCGAATAAGCTGCGCCATGTAGCGCTGGGCCGAAGCATCCGCTTCAAGGCCGTCGTGATCAATATCTGCATAGAGGTAGGCGCCGTCTGCCACGCCAAAGAACTTGCGGGCACTGTAAAATGTGCAGCAGTTCTTTTCGGGATGGGTGAAAAAAGCCTGCGAGTTATCGGCAATAACATTTGGGTAGGTATTGAAGCAATCTTTTACGATTGTATCACTTACTCCAAAGTAATTCACTGCAAGAAACGCTTCATCGGCGTTGTTACTGCTGTGCTCCACCTGTGGCCTCAGGTTCTGGTCCAGCCTGTAAAAAACCGCCTCTATGTTGTGCTTTTCGAGGGCTTTCAATACTGTTCCGGGCATATACAACGGCAGATGCAAACGCCGGACGCTTTTCTTTTTCAGATAGTAGCATAAGGCATTGCGCGCCGTGTTGAAGCGCAGAGCGCCGTTGTGATACTCCTGGCCGCGGCTCAGTTCAAGTTCAAAATATCCGCCAATAATTTCTTTTTCTTCCATGATCCGAATATTGCCGTAGTGGCTTTACTCCATTGATTTCGGGCTGATGTTTTCACCAAAAAGCGAATACCAGGCAGCTACAATCCGCTCTTTTTCCGCTTTATCTACACAAATAGCGGAGCTCGGTTTAAATTGTTTTGGCCCTAAATAATCGCGGTGAAACGTTGTGCCAAGCGCGTTAAATTTATTGTTGATTATTTTCCAGGTATGGTGTGGTGCATTGCAGAATTCATCATAATCCACAATGATCTTATGGTCGGCGTCAACACGTTGAAGCCCTTTTTCCACGGCACGGCTGGTAAAGTAAACCTGGCCTGCCACCTGCTTGTAAGGACTGAGGTGTTTCAACTCGTCGTATTCCGATGGTTTATAGGAATACCACTTTTTAATATCGCCAAAAACCTGCACGCGGGCCGCGAGAATGGACTGAATAATAAAAAAGGGATGGCGCTTCACATGCAAAAAAACGGCCCGGGGAAATTGCCTTGCGAGATAAGGTATATGCCAGTTCATTATTTGCGCTTTCATTGCCAGCGGCTTTCTAAGAACGCTCTCCAGCGCGGCCAGTTCTGCCCGGAATGTAGCTGCATCCACGGCCGTCAGCGCCTGTTCGGTCAGTTGTTGCGTCTCTTCAAAAGGAAAAAAGCGCTGCCAAAACGTATTAAAGGCATTGGGCGCGAAAATGCCGAAAGTGTTGCCAAGATCCGATTTGAAAAATTCACCGTGTTTGTCCGTAGCAGTCAGGGCCATCTCGCGGTTCAGGTCCAGCTTGGGGTCGGTAAGCATGCGCTGGATTTTAGCGCCGACCGCCGGCGCATTGTAGAAACGTGCGATAAAATTGCTGGGATAGGCAAAAGCGCCCGTGGCTGCCAGCCACTGCAGCATCAGCGTTGCCCCGGACCGCGGCGCCCCGATGATAAAACAGGATGGCATCTTCGGCTCTTTGGCAAATTTTTTTAATGCCGCGATTTCCGCGTCGGCCAGCATACTGTTCAAATCTTCCAGCCATTCTTCCAACTGTGTTTTTTCAACGACTTTTTTTACCTGTTCCATGGTTATCCTGTCATCTCGCCGGCTCTGTATTGTGGAAAATATCCGTCCTTAGTGCCGCCGCGGCCGTTACTGAGTTTATTGTACAGATCATGATTTAAAATGCGGCCGCACAGGTAAACCGGGTACGTTTCTCCGCCCCAGCCCTTTTTGTAGCGGGTCAGCCCGTTTTCAGTATCTTTGGCGCCGGCTCCTGCGCCCAGATCGGCGAGGGTTGCACCGTTGCGGGCAAAATGATTCAAGGCCTGCCACATTAGGCCGTAGGCACTTTTCTTATTATACCCTTCATTGCCGGCCGCCCCGAGGTGGTAATAAACTTTATCCCCGTGTTGAAGCCACATCTGCATGGCCAGAACCCCATTGGCATCGTTTGCAACAAACAGATTCATACCCGGTACGCGCAACTGCTTGTAAAAAGAGTGTCGCGAAAAAGCCTGCAACCCGCTTATGGCATGGCGCCGGACCAAGTTTTCATAAAGCTCTGCCCAGGTATCCAGGTAAAGGTGTGGTTCTTCCGCCCTGCCGATTTCCTGCTGTTTAAGTGCCGCCCCGATATTGCGCCTGTGGTGTTTGCTTATGCCGGACCAGATATCGCCCGTTAAGTCTATGACGTAATGGGACTTAAAAAACGCGCATTTGTCGGGAAAAACTGACTGAAGCTGCTCCCGTTCCGTGCCAGAGAAGGGATCGCTTACAAGTGTTACCGAGATATATTCTTCGCCCAGCTTTTCAAGGTCGCTTTCAAGCAAATCCCAGTTGTCGCAGCCAAAAAGCGGATAGAGCCCCATGGCGTCCTTATGGCCGGCATAGGAACGTTGCAGCAGCCAGCCGCCGCTGAGCGGCAAGAACAGAGGCTGCCCGAATTCCGCTAGCGAGGAGGCATATTCAGCACTTGCATATCCGGTTAATTGCGTATGGGTTATCATTCACTTAATCAGCGGTTAAAATATTGCATGATGTTTAGATTTATAATGTTGGTCGTGGACTGCAGCGCCACCTGGTATGCCAGCTCTTCCGATTTGTAGCGCACGATCTCTTCTTCGAGATTGATACTTTCCACGTCACCGAGAAAATCGTTTAAATTTACATTGGTTTGCTCCAGGCGCGATCGTATCAGCTGCAGATTGTAGTTCTGCGCGCCTATCTCAGCGGTCACCCCCAGAAGCTCCTCGGAAGATGTTTTGAGCGGATCAATCATATTGCGAACCGCTGTCTCGTCATCATTTTGCAGCGCCGTTAACAGGTCGGTCATGTTGCTGAAAATATCGGTATCCATAATGGACTGGCCGGTTACGTTAATGCGTACACTCACCGACTCCGAATAGGAGCGACGGATTTGTTCATCGTTGCCAATATAGCTAACCACGCCGCCACTGTACTGAAAGGGATCTTTTGTCAGCGTTTCCGTTCCGGCAAACAGGCTTTTACCAAGGTATTGTGAATTAACCACCGCCAATGCTTCATTCAAAAGGGCTTCCAGCTGGCCCGCAAGCGTATTGCGAACCTCAGTGTTCGACTGTCCATCTGCGCCGCGGTTGGCTATGTCGCGGGCTTGCAGAGCTATATCGTTAAGGTTTTCCAACATTGAGACGGATTCCTGAGACCAGGTCATGGAAAAGTCTATATTGCGCAGATACTGTTCGTTTTGCTTTATGGCTACGCGAAAACGGTCGGCACGCGCGAAGTCGGCAGGGTTATCGGACGGCTTGGAGACGCGCTTACCCGAAGAAATGCGCTCTTGTGTCTGATGCATCTTGTCACGCCCCTCCGTCATTCGGAGAAGTGTGTTACGAACGATCATAGTTTGTGTAATACGCATTGCGAGAATCCTTTCTCTACCTCAGGTTAATCACGGTTTCCAGCATCTCGTCAACCGTTTGAATGATTTTGGCGGCTGCTTCATAAGCTTGCTCGTACTGAACCAGCTTGGTCATCTCTTCATCCAGTGAAACGCCGCTGACTTCATCGCGCTGGTTTTTTAGTTGCTGCGCGATCAGTTCCTGGCTGTGGGCAAGAAATGATACATCCGAAATCTCTGTGCCCAAAGACGTCGTCAACGATGTATAAAAATCCCCCGGTGTCTGGTTGCTCACAAAGGAGCTGAACTGCAGGTTAAAGATCGCCTCCGCCGTACTATTGCCGCCCACGGCTTCCGTGTTGCTGCGGCTTGCAATGAGCGTAGGGTCGTTTACAACGGCATTGCTGACCCGGAAATCCGCGGCCCCGCCGGCACCTTGTTCAAAGAAATCGACACCCGTTGTGCCGGCCACATTACTGCCGTTCCTGTGCACGGCGTTAATGTTTCTTACCACTTCACGCGCCAGAGCGTCGAGGTTGTTCATGTATTCGGGCACTTTATTGTTAAATACTTCCACCAGGCCCGCCAGGCTTCCGGCCGTAATTTCCGGCCTGTAATTGCTGTCTTTAAACGTGACGGCTATGCGGTGCAGGTTATCGGAGCGGTCAATAGACGTTTCCAGTTGATTGATCTTGTTTTCCGAGACAAGAATATGACCATTGAAAAAGAGGCTGATTTCTCCGTTATCTTTTTCCTTCACCTCAACGTTGATCAGGTCGGACATCTGAGTGATCAGGCTGTCGCGCTGGTCCATCAGATCGGGCGAACCCGGGTTTAGCCGGAATTGTTCGTTAAGCTGGAGCAGCTGCGCCGAGATTTGATTGATCATGGAGACGGTGTCGCGGATCTCGGGCTCCATTTGGCGCTGAAAGCGAACTACCCGTTCATGAGTGCGATTAAACGTGTTGGCTAACAGCAATCCTTTGTTTTTAACCAGAACGCGGGCCGATTCACTTTCCGGGTCATTGGCCAGATCGTTCCAGGCATTCCAGAATTCACTCATGATGTTTTGCAGGCCGGCTTCACTGTCATCGCCCAGTATGCTTTCAATTTGGCTTAGCAGCGTTTCCTGTTTGGCGTAATTGTTATAACTGGCATTCTCGCGCCACAGGCTGTACTCGGCAAATTTGTGACGCATGCGACTGAGCTGGTCTGCATTAACACCAGCCCCGATCCGGCCGTACCCAAGCCCGATATCGGAGGTGAGGTTATCCAGATTGACGCGACGGCGCGTATAGCCTTCGCGGTTGGCGTTGGCAATATTGCCGGAGGTTGTGTCTATGGCGCTCTTGTAGCCCAACAGCGAGCGGCGACCTATTTCAAACAACTGAGAAATCGACATCCCTGCCTCGTCTTTCTTTTAGATTCCGCGATTAAGCAGCGTGCTGCTGCCTTTGCCCGATGTTTTGCCCTGCCGCGTGTAGGTTGTTGTGGTAGCTTTTTCAGCGGGGTAATACATCCGGATCAGGTCCTGGGTAAAACGCAGAGATGTTTGCAATAGCTGCGCGTTTTCCCGATTCGTTCTTTTTATTTGCTCAACCGATTCGTTCAATCCACGGCTCAGACGCGTCCAGCGGGCGTCCGAAGCCAGACCGTTGCGGAAAAGGAACTCCGTCATGGACGGAACCTGGGAATGGTTTAATGCCAGTTTCATCAGTTCGTAGCGCTCCACGGTTTTGCCGTTTGCTGATTTGGCCAGCAGCTGTTCCTGTTCTGTTTTTTGCTTAATCGCCGCAATATCATTTGATAAAATTGCCTGCTGCTTGGCGCTCACAGCTTTGCCCAGCTGCGCGTAAATTTCCGTTTCTTCTCCAAGCAATTGTAGTATGCGGTCCAGCATCACCTTTTTTCCCTGTTGTACGGATAATTCACTCTTCATCGGCGCCCAAAGCTCCATATTTATAAACTGCGTCCAGATGAAAGCCATCTGGCATCTTTTTTATGGCTTCACTGCCATTTTGCTGCAAAGCCCTGATCAGAAAATCACTCAGACCCATGCCGCCCTGACGTGCAATTTCGTCACCCATCACCTGGCTGAACATCATCGACGCCAGGTCGTTCTTAGAACCGCTTTCTTTGGGAATGGTCTTTTCCATGGCTTTGATCATCATAGAGACAAACTGCCCTTCCAGCTTCTGCGACGCTTTGGTTATTTCTTCCCGGTCCATATTATTGGGGTCGGTGGGTGGCTTGTTTTCTAAATCGCCGTTGAGTCGTTTTAGGGCTATAAAGGCCTTGTCTGTGATCTTCATCAGCTTATCCCTTTATTAATTAATGATCAGCCGTGCGCGTAACGCCCCGGCCTGCTTTATCGCCTGGAAAACAGCAATAATATCACGTGGTTTTAGGCCGATCGTGTTCAGGGCCAGGGCCAGGTCCGTTACCGTGGTTGTTTCGCGGATAACCGCCGTGGTGGCATCTTCTTCTTCCGCCGTTGTATTGGTAACTTCCGCCACTACGGTTTGTCCGCCGCTGCTAAAAGCCTGTGGCTGCGAAATGATCGGCGCGCTGCGTGTGTGGATGGTGAGATTGCCGTGTGAAATCAGCACTTCATCAATGCGCACGGTTCCGCCGGCCACGATGGTACCGGTACGTTCATTTATAACGACGCGTGCTTCCACATCCGCATCCACGGTCAGTTTTTCCAGTTCAGCGATGTAGCCCACGGCCATATACGGCGAATTCAGGCTGTCCGGCATGGTCAGTTCCACTACGCCCGGACTGACCGCTCTGGCCGCGTCCGCGTTATTCTGATTTTGGTTAATGGCTGTTGCGATGCTGTTGGCCGTGGCAAAATCCGGCTCCAGTAAAAACAATTTGATTGGCTTTGAGGTATCGAGATTCTGATTGGGCGGTAATGATGTCAAAATTCCACCGGACGGAACGCGCCCGACCAAAGCGTGATTCTTGCGTAATTTCTCCCCTGCACGCGTCTCAACGTTGTATCCGCCGATGGAGACGGGCCCCTGCGCCATGCCATATTGCTGGCCGTATGGATCAAGCAGCGGCGCCATGAGCAATACCCCGCCTTCGAGACTGCTGGCATCACCCAGCGACGAAACAACCACATCGAACTGCGTGCCTACCGTGCTGAACGGCTCAACGGTTGCCGTGACCATTACGGCCGCGGCGTTGCGTGTTCGCAGCTGTTCCTTGGGCACAGTTATGCCAAAACGTTCCAACATGTTGCTGATCGTTTGAATGGTAAAAACGGCCCCTCGGTTACCGGATGAGCGGTCCCCGCTGCCGTCCAGACCAATTACCAGCCCATAGCCGATCAGGGAAGTCTGCACGCCGTTTTCAACGGTCACAATATCCTTGATGCGTACCTGCCCGGTTAGCAGTGAAAAGCCTACCAGCGACAAAAGAAAAGATTTTGTTATCCGCTTCATTTCAGCCTCCCAAAGCCAGATAGCCCAGCGCAGCGGCGATCATTGCCAGACCGACGACACGCGTAAAGATGTTGCTGAAGAAACCCTGATTAACGGCGTTGGTAATGCCGCCCTTTTTATAGGTGATTTCAGCGTCGGCCACGTTATAGGAGAAAACGGCGTTTTCAGAGGTGATATCGCGCCCGCGGATAAAACCGGTCAGCTTCATGACGTTCTCTTCACCGTTTACCTCGAGCGAACGCTCACCTTCAATGCGGTACGTGCCGCCCTCGCTTACTTCCATGATCCGCACCGTGATACGGCCGCTCAGCCTTTCGCTTTGCTCGGTTTCATCCCCGCCGTTATAGTTGGTGGAAAGCGAGCTGCTGCCACCAAACAAAGGCAGAAAATCAGCCACATTGCCCGACGTCGACGCGTTCATGTCAAAATCGCTGTTGGATTTAGACGACGTCTTTGATTCGCGCGTGGCATTGGCATTTTCCACAATGATCACCTGCAGCACGTCACCGATCTGCCGCGCCTTGAAGTCCGAGTAGAGCGACATCTGCGCCTGCGCCGCCGCCCATAGAAAAAACGTAAATAGGATGACCCTTTTCATTTCATTACTCCTGAATAACCACAATATTGTTTTCCGCGACGATTTCGCCGCGGATAATCTTACCGGTTTCGCTCAACACAACCCGCACATCATCGCCGATATAGCCGTCGCTTTTGGCTTTGCCGTGCGTGCTTACCGAGAGTTGGCCGGCCCGTATCTCCACATTCACCTGGCGACCGCGATGTACGGCCGGGACGCTTCGAATCATGCGGCGGGTAAGCACGGTACCCGGCTTAATCGTCAGCTTGCTCTCACAATTAGCCAATTGCCGCATGTCGCTGAAATGGGCGCGGAAATCGTCCCCAAGGCGCCGTTTTTCCAAAACAAGCATATCCTCACGAATAACATCCCCGTAGCCGATCTTTCGGGCGGCCACAAAAACCTGCTTTTCCACGCTAATATTTACGCTGACCGGGAATTTTTTCAGAAGCTGGCCTTCCCGGATAAGCTTGACCCACACCGTCTGGTAGCCGGCATCCAAATTTCTTTTTTGTGAATAGACATAAATTTCCGCGGCGTCGATGGCGTGCAGATCGTCCGGCAGATGCTTTAGCGTTACAACCAGCGCTGACCGCTCTACATCCAGGCCTTTGCTGAAAAAGTGCGTTACCTTATTGTGAATATCCGCCACCTCTACAGCGTGCAGAAGCAGCGGCGCAAACAAAAGCAGCGTAACGATCGAAAAAAGGCGGAAATTCTTCATTTTAACGTTTAAGGTTGTTTGCCATGGACATGAGTTCATCGGCGGTTTTTACGGCTTTGGAGTTAATCTCATAAGCACGCTGGGCCACAATCAGGTTGATCATCTCCTGAGCGACGTCCACGTTAGACTTTTCCAGGTAGCCCTGCACCAGAAGCCCCATGCCGTCTTCACCGGGAGTACCGAACACCGCGTCCCCGGAAGCTTGTGTGGCCATAAACAGGTTGCCGCCCTGCGCTTCCAATCCGGCCGGATTCATGAAAGTGGCCAGCTCGATCTGTCCAAGTTCCTGCGGCTCTGTCTCGCCGTTCAGCAATACAGCCACGACGCCGTCCTGGTTTATCTGAATGCCCTTGGTATTTTCAGGTATGGTAATCTCCGGCATGATCTTTAGGCCTGAATTGTTCACCAGGTAGCCGAATGAATTGACCTTCATGGCACCGTCGCGTGTGTATGCCAGGCTGCCGTCCGGAAGCTCCACCTGCAAAAAGCCTTTGCCGTTGATGGCCACGTCAAGAGAATTTCCGGTCTCCTGGATGGTCCCTTCGGAAAACGAGCGATAGGTGGAAATAGCCCTGTTACCCAAACCTATTTCGATGGCGGCCGGCTTTTCACGGCCTTTTTCGCCGTCACGATTTCCGGTCTGCATTTTTTCATACAGCAGATCCTGAAACTCTATGGCGCTTTTCTTGTAACCGGTTGTGTTGACGTTGGCCAGGTTGTTGGCGATAACGTCCACGTTAAGTTGTTGCGCCGTCATGCCCAGCGCGGCGGTCTTTAATGCTCTCATATTACACTCCTCTTTTTACCTGTATTCACCCACCTGTGAAACAGCCTGACGGTATACGTCATCCAGCGCGCGCACCATCTTCTGCATGCTCTCGAATTCCCGCTGTATCTCGATCAGTTCGATCATCTCATTGGCCGGGTTCACATTGGAAGATTCCAGGAAGCCCTGTTTGACCTGCGCGTCTTCTACCTGGAATTCTAGCGCTTCTTCATTTTTGCTGAACAGATTACCGCCCAGTTTGCGCAAGGCGTTTTTGCCTTCAAAATCCACAACAACGATGCGGTCCATAAGCGCGCCATCGCCGTAGACTTCGCCCTTCTCGGTGATGCTGATCTCGGAAGGGGCGCCAAATTCGGTAAGTACGTTTATCCAGCCGCCTTCACCCAGAACCGGTAGTCCCGACTGGTTGCGCAGTGTGCCGTCACCATCCACATGCAGGGATCCTTCACGCGTATAGGCAACGTCGCCGTTTTCTGTCTCCACGCTAAAAAAGCCACGCCCTGAAATAGCGATATCAAGCGGGTTGCCCGTTTCGCGCAGCTGACCCTGGCTAAAATCAACGCTTTGGGTTATATCTTCAGACAGGTCCAGTTCTTCGGAAAGCGTGTGAAAAAATATTTCGTCGCGCTTAAAACCGCTGGTGTTGATGTTGGCAAGATTATTGGACGTCACGTTGGTGCGGTCCATCTGCCCCATCATGGCTTGTTTCAGTTTGGTAAGGTTTAATTGAATCATGACCGTTCAACTCCATTTGGCACACGTTTACGCGGTCATTTTGCAATTATGGTGCCAGAGGATGAGATAATCACTTAAGACAAGTAAAAACAACCAATTAGATAAATAAAAGAAGCAGGCTTAAAGTCATCCTGTACCATGCGAAAGCTCTGCCTGAAGAAGAATTTTCCGCCTTGAGGAATATTTTGCCCGCAGCTATTCGGCCACGACGGTCAGCGGCGTATCAAAAAAGTAGGCCGGATTCTGCCATTTGCCGCCGACTATAACCTCCAGATGCAGATGGGCATAACCGTATTGCGCATCATACTTGGGGATATTACCGGTTGTGCCAACCGTAGCTATCGGCTCCTGAGCTGTTATCCAGAAAGAGCCCTGGTCACGATAGCGCTGAAGCGTTTGCTGCCATAAACGGTCATTGCGCAGATGTGAATACAGCGAGACGACTTTGTTGTCGTGACGAATGCGGATATGGTTGCCGTGACCATTGCGTTTATTTCCGACATACTCCACGAAACCATCCCGCACGGGAAATACGGGTGTTCCTTCATCGGCTACAAGGTCCAGGCCTTTGTGTTTGTAGACCCTGCCCCATTTGTTCTTGCGGCGTGCACCAAAGCTGCCTACGGTCTTGGCCACCAGCTCCCGGCGCAAGGGGTTGTATAGCTGTATTTCACGGTCGTTTAAGCCCAGTCCGTCAAAAAGGTTGTCATATTGCGCGGCCAGGGGCAAAAGAGGTTCAACCTGTGTGACCAGCCATGTTCTGTCCGGAAAGTAGCGTTCGCGTTTATAGCGGTTGTATTTGTAGTATTCCAGCCCGTCATGGTCGGCCAGCAGCCAGGCAAAAACCTGCTCTTTATTGCGGGCATTATATTCATAGGAAAGAAAAATATGAAACAGTCCAAGACGTATGTTCAGTTCCTGGCGCTTCTCATAATACCGTTTGTAGATTGTCACCAGGGTATCATTAAGGCCGCCGGCTTTTAGCAGGGCATGCGCCAGCACGCTAATGGCAGAGTCGGCCTTAACGTGCTGTTCCACTGTCACCGAAGCAAGCATATCCCGTTTTTGCCTGTCCGAAAACTGCGGAGATAAAGCAGCCTGCAACTTTTGCTGCAATTCAGCTATCTGATTTTGTAATTGCTGATAAACCGGGTTGAAATAGGGGTTGTTTTTGGGGGTGCCGCCGGTTTTCAAAAGAAGCCATTCTCTCAATGTCTGCACCGAGTCACCGCCGAATAGCCGCGAGAGACCGCACAGATCTTCGCGATCAAAAGCCCGGCAGGCGATGGCGGCCAGAAGCATTTTTTCCGCCGCTGTGGAAAGCCCGTATCCGCGGCCGTAAAAATCGTGGTTGTAATGATGGATTAGCTTTGCGTAAAGCGTATCCTGCCCTTTCACGCCGAATGTTTCAAATAAAGCCGGACGTGCCAGTTCCAGCGCACGCTGCCGTATTGCGGTGCGGTTTTCAGCCACCATCTTGTCCAACGCATGTTGAGGTGACAACCCCAGGGCGTGGAAAATATCCGGTGAATACAGCGAGGATACGATCAATAATAAGACCGGAATTGCCAGGGCATAAAGTTTAACATTTTTGTTGTTATCAGATTTGTAAATAAAAAAACTCTTTATCGCTTTCATAACCTTAATATTGCTTTGTTACATATTGATATAATAATCGGATTGCGTGCTGAGGGCTTAAGGTGCGGATAGGCGGCTGGTGTTATTTGTCGTGAAAAAGCTCAATAAGATTGCGCAGTTGCTCGCGTTCGTCATGCTGGTCCAAAGGGAAGCGTAAACGGAACGTCGGCCGGTTTTTGGTCACCTCCCATTTAAAATCACCACCCAGCGTCTCACTTATAAGCTGTACGACCTGCATATCTATAAGGTGAAGACTGTCGTCGCCCTTGAAAGATGTTTCCTGGCTTGCCTGCTTACCCTTGGCGGGAGAAAGCGGCTCAAAGTAAATACATAGCCATTTTCCGTTTTCTTCCTCAAAGCGAATGCGGATTTTCTGGCTGGCGCTCTTGACCGCCTGTCCTTCCCAGAAACGCAGCTGAACCCGCAGCAATGTTACAAACACTTGCTGCAGCGTAATCGGGTTGGCCAGGATCATGTGCGTATCTTCGCAGCCGGCAACCTCGCACTCCACGTTATTTTCAGTGAACTCGTAACTTAGCTGTGCCTGCGCGTTATCTACTATCTGTCCAATATTTACCGGCTTGTAAGATTCGTCTTCGGTTTGGCTGGCAAACTGCCGGACATCTTCCACCGTCGATTGAATGCCATCCAGAAGCTGATTGATCTTTTCCAGGTGCCGCGCCACTTTACCGATATCCGGTTGTTCCGCCTTCACCTGTTTTTGCGCCAGCTCCAGCTTTAAACGCACCGATGTGAGCGGTTGACCCAGATTATGTACCATGTTAACCGCCAGTTCGCCCATTTCACGATAATGGTCGCGAGATAAGGCGAGGATGCGTTTCTGGTTGGTGGTGCGCTCCATTTCCTTGCGCCAGGAAATATCCCGCGCGGAAGCTATAATATAGCTCACGCCTCCGCGGCTGCTGCGCACAACGCCGAAATTCAGCAAAACGGGAACCGCGTAATGTTTCCCGATCAGTTCGGTTTCCATTTCTTCTATCGTTTCGCGCGTAAGCATCTCATGAATAGCGGCAGCGCCATCTTCATGCAACAGGTAGTCCGCCAGGTTTTTACCAATGATCTGGCCCAGCTCATACCCCAGCAGGTTAAGGGCGCTGGTATTGGCATACTCCACCATGCCGCGCGCGCTCAGTATAAAAATGGCGTCGGAGATGTGCTCCAGGATGGTGATGGTTGTCGTATAATCCTGAAGGGTCGGTTGCTTTGTGGCCGTATTCATTGTTTTTCCCATCTAAACGGTGATATCCGTGCTTCCCGGCTTTGCCCGGTTTTCCTTGTGCCTCTGCAATTGCAGCTTAAGTCTGGGATCGGTTTCATCCACACACAGCATAACCTCTTCTCCGCGTTCAAACTTAAGTTGCGACTGCATGACAAAATTGTATCCGAACAGGCGCAGCAGATAGCGTTCATCATCAAGGATCAAAACGATGCGCGATTTAATCCTGTCACCCTTATTAAGCCGCTTTTTCAGCGGTCCGGGATCAGTCTCCACATAGTAAACATTGGCGTCGGCATGAGAACGACCCTGTTGCCGGCCCTCCCTGTCGTGCGGCCGGAAGCTATCCTTTGCGCTTCCCGATATATTGGAAATAGGCTTATCCATTAAAACTTCGTCCTTATGTCCAACAAGGTTTTATTTAATATCTGTGAAATGCGTGCTTCGCTGAGGCTCATAATGCGGGCAATGTCAGCCAGAATCAACTCCTCGTAAAAATAGAGCGCCAGAATAAGGCGTTCCCGTTCCGGCAGGCTGTTTATTATCGCCTTTAGTCGTGTCTTCAGATTTTTCTGCGTCATCAAATCCTCCGGACTCAGTTGCGAGTCATCCTGTATCATATCCACCCTGTAGACCGCTGAACCTTCATCATCGGTAATTTTGGTGTCCAGCGATGTTGTATAGACCATCTGCGATGTATTCAGCAGATCATAGTATTCGCTTTCGGTTATGGCCATTTCGCGGCAGATCTCGTAAACACCCGGTTCGCGTCCCAATTGGCTACCCAGGTCTTTTACGCATTTCTCAAGCTTTTTTATTTTCTCATACATATCACGGCCAATCAGTCCTTCTCGACGCATGGCGTCGATCACCTCGCCCTGGATGCGCTTATAAACAAAAGCCTTGAACGGAACGCCCTGTTCGGGATCAAAACGTTCCAGGGCTTTTAGCAATCCCAGAATGCCGTACTGAAAAAGATCGTCTTCGCTGAGCGTGGAAGAATGCTTCAGATTGAAGCGTCCCACAATATGCTTGATCAGCGGGGAGTAGACTCTTACGATCTGATCCTTAAGCGTCGGGTTACCGCTCCGAACGAAGTCTTTTACCAGATCTTCGCCGTTATTACTTAACGTATCCGCGCGTCCTGACATACTAACCGTTGCGATTATTTAGTCCCCTGGTCTTTTTGCGTTTCTTCCGCCAGCCGGGCTTTATCATCATCTCCCTTTAGCTGGTCTGTTGCGCTGTCTTTTTGAAAACCGTTTTCGTTGTTTTTTGCCGTTTTAAAATCAACAATCGTTGTAGCAATGATTGCCCAGCGGATTGTATGTAGGGCAACTATAAACAGGAGCATCGTTCCGAGGAAAACCAGCCCGGCGCGGAACAGTCCCGTGCCAATGCTAACCCCGTTTATAAGGGCGGTGATCAGGGCGATTGCTCCCGCAAACACCGAAAAATTTATCAGGAATTTCTGCATTAATCCCATTCAAAATTCCTTTTCTTATTTACAATAAAACGATCGAACACATTCCTTTTGTCGCGGGCTGTTTTAGGTGTAAGCTGCAATAGCTGGCGCGTAAACAGTCGCATCGTGTTGGCCGCCGCCGAGTTGGGATTGTGCAGCACAAAAGGCTTCTGGATCTTTACCGATTTAGCGATCAGCTCATCTTTGAGCACCGACCCGGCATATTCGATTTCACATTTCAAAAATTTTCTTACCATCAAATTGAGCTTCTTGTAAAGCACTTCCCCTTCTTCGTGGGCGTTTACCTGGTTGGGCACTACCAGAACCGGTATCTCGGCATCCATTGTCTTAACGATCTTTATCACGGCATAGGCATCGGCAATGGAGGCTGGATCCGATGTAATGACCAGGACGATTTTGTCCGCGCCAAGCAAAAATGAAAGAACTGTCTGAGCGACGCCCGCACCGGTATCTACAATTACATAATCGTAATTGGATTCTATTTTTCTGAATGCAGCGGCCAGTTTTTTCAGCAGAATATCTTCCATTTCCAGCATTTTCATGGACGCCGAAGAGGCCGGCAAAACGTCAAGTTGTCCGGGCCCCTCCACAATGATATCACGGATATCCATGCCTTCCTTGAGCAGATCTTCCAGCGTGTTAACGGTGCGCATTCCCAAAAGCAGGTCTACATTTCCCAGATGAATGTCCGCATCGATCAGCAACACCCGCTTACGCATCTGGCGGAAAACCAGCGCCGTATTTATACTGAGCGATGATTTGCCGACACCGCCTTTGCCGCTCGTTATGGCGATGATTTCAGGTTGTTTCCGCGTGTCTTTCAGAGTTGTCATATCTTTGCCTATGGTTTCCAGCATCGCTTAACTTTCCATGTTCTGAGGTAAAACTTTTTTAAACATATATTCCGGCTCGCCCTTGTGAACGTCTATAAATATTTTTTTGCCGTCGCAGAAACTCACAACCGGCAGATTGATAACGTCCAGTATGGAAAATACTTTGCCCGGCTGCGTGGTTTCATCAAATTTTGTAAATACGATGCCGTTGGGCTTCAACAGCAGGTAATTGGCGCACAGCAGCACAAGGTCTTTCAAGTCGGAGCCCACGCTAAGCACCAGGAATATGTCGGTTGGCTTAAGGCGCTTCACAAAGTTTTCCAGTCTGCTGAGCTGGTTTGGATCAAACGGGCTTTTCCCCGGCGTGTCTACGATCAGCACATCTTTATTCTTGTACTTCTCCAGAAGCGCTTCGGTCTTGTCTATATCCTTCTCTTCATGAACGGCGGTTTCGCTCATGCGCGCAAACGCTTTTAAGGCTTCGGACGGGCCATAGGGGTCGGTCGACAGAATCGCCACTCTTTTTTTGCCGTAAATTTCCGGATGCGAAGCCAGCTTCATGGCGGCGGTACTTTTTCCCGCGCCCGTGGGGCCCAGCAGAAGAACCACGCGCTGCTTTTTGCTGCGTTCGACTTTATTGAAATCGTAAGGCTGCAGAAGCTCTTTCATTTCCCCGCGCAGCTGCCCCAGCACCTCGCTGCCCTTCACGTTGCGTTTGCCCTCTTTCAGCAGAAAAGCACGGTTGATGAAATCGTAAGCAATATCTTCCTGCACGCCTTTTTCGAGCATATAATCCTGGATGGTCTTGTAGGGCTCGGGGAAACGTGCCAGAGGCTCCTGTGTGCTGCTTTTAAGCTGTTCCGCCTGGGCTTTGGCGCTAACCGCCGCCTGTTCCGATTTTTTGCTCAGTTCGGTGATCTCGCGACGCAGCTTGGAAATCTCATCAAGTATATTTTTCTCTTTGTCCAGCTCTTTGGGCTGGCGGTTGAGAATATTGGAAATCATATCATTGAATTGATTCTCTTTGGGCGGCGGCGCTTTAGGGAGAGGATTTTTAGCTTCTATCTCCTGACGCACTTTGCTGTAAGTGCTGGTCCGGTGATCTTTACGCGATGGGTTCTGGCGGCCCTGGCCTTCCTTGCGCTCTTCGCTGTTAACAGAAGGCGGGACCCATTTTTTGACCTGTTTTTTCTCATCTTCCGGAGAGAGGCCCACGATAACTTTAACCATTTTTTTGCCCGGATAATCGGGGTGGTTTACCACGTCACGTGATTCGATGATGATGATTTCGTTTCCCAGCTCCTGCTTGGCCCTAAGAATGGCGCGGGGCAAGGATGTATCCAGATATGACTTAACCTGCATGAGGCGTTCCTATTGAACCTACTGTTTTTACTTCTGTATCGGGTGTCAGCTCGTTATACGAAATGACCATGACATTTGAAAAGACCGATTCCAGGAATTTCCTTACCGCGCGGCGGATCTGCGGCGAAACCAGCAAGGCCGGACGCACGCCCATCATGTTCATTTCCTCTATCTTTTCGGCAAGTTTTTGGAAAAGTGTACTTACCTGCTCGGGAGAAAGACCGAGGTTCTGGGCGATGCCGTTATTGCGGATTGAATTCATGATATGGTCTTCCAGCGCCGGCTCGAACATAGCAACGGTAACGGAATTGTTCTCGTCTTTGAGCATATCCGTGATCGTTTCCGCCAGTGCCTGGCGCGCGTATTCCGTAAGCACTTCCGAATCCTTCGAAAAGGCCGAATTGTCTGCGACCGTTTCCAGTATAACTACCAGGTTGCGGATCGGTACGCGCTCGTGCAACAGGTTTTTCAGAACCTTTTGCACTGTTCCCAGCGGCACGATATCCGGCACCAGGCCATCAACCAAAGCACCATGGGATTCTTTCAGGTCATTCAGCATTTTTTGCGTTGCCTGGCGGTCGAGCAGCTTAAAGCAGTTGTTGCGCAGCACCTCCATCAGGTGCGTGGCGATTACAGCCGGCGCTTCCACAACCGTGTTGCCGGTCATTTCCGCCTTTTCCCGCTCCTGGTCGGAAACCCAGATAGCCGGCAGGCCGAAGGTCGGCTCGGTCATCTCAATGCCGGTAAGACCCAGACGATCGTCGGGGTTAACTACCATGTAGTAATCGAGCATCACTTCTCCACGCGCTACTTCAATGCCATAAATTTTAAAAACATACTCGCTGGCCCGCAGCTGGATATTATCGCGGATACGGATAGGTGGCACCAGCATTCCCATTTCGATGGCAAGGCTTTTACGGATCGTGGTAATACGGTTAAGCAGGTTACCGCCCTGGTTTTCATCCACAAGTGGGATTAGTCCGTAGCCGATCTCAATTTCAAAGGCGTCGGGATGCAGAAAGCTTTCAATGCGTTCTTCCGGCTCAACGGTTTCCGCTTCCTCTTCTGCTTCCAGTTCCGCTTCGCGCGCTTCCTGCTCACGGAATTTTTTCTGGATCTGGCTACCGAGAACGGCCATACCCACGGCCATAATCGTAAACGGAATAAAAGGCAGGCCGGGCAGCAAACCCATCATGCCAATAACGCCCGATGCCGCGTAAATCGCTTTGGGCTGGCCGATTACTTGGTTGGCAATATCCGAGCCCATGTTGGAAACGGAGGAAGCGCGGGTGATGACAATACCGGCGGATGTGGAGATAATCAGCGCAGGAATTTGCGCCACAAGACCGTCTCCGATCGTTAACAGCGTATAAATACCGGCGGCATCACCGGCGCTAAGGCCGCGCTGTAAAATACCAATCAACAAACCGCCGACCATGTTGATGGCGGTAATAAGCAATCCGGCGATAGCATCCCCGCGGACAAATTTACTTGCACCATCCATGGCGCCGTAGAAGTCGGCTTCCTTAGCGATGGCATTACGGCGGTTCTGCGCTTCCAGGTCGTCAATCAGGCCGGCATTCAGGTCTGCATCGATGGCCATCTGCTTGCCGGGCATGGCATCCAGCGTAAAGCGCGCCGAAACTTCGGCGATACGCGTAGCGCCCTTGGTAATAACAACAAAGTTGATGATAACAAGAATCAGGAAAATAACGGTTCCGACAACATAGTTGCCCTGCACCACAAAAGAACCGAAGGCTTCAATGATTTCACCGGCATAGGCTTCACCAAGAATGAGTCGGGTGGAGGCAATGTTGAGCGACAGGCGAAACAGCGTTAAGATCAACAAAAGACCGGGAAATACGGAAAAATCCATGGGCCGCAATACAAACAGCGTTACAAAAAGCACCACCAGCGAACTGGTAATGTTCATCGCCATCAGCATGTCCATAAAAAAGGTTGGCAACGGCAGAACCATCACACCAAGGATCATAACTATGGCAGCCGTAAGTACGATATTGCTGCTGTTGCTTAGCCCGGCGTCTTCAATGCCTTTCTTTGTTCCTACAGCGGCTGACAAATTAGCCATTCAGTTTTCTCCGTATTGAATCGTAGCGGTTGCGGTCGGCCTGGAATACCTGGCTTAATACTTCGGCGACGGCCTGGTACAAGGCACCCGGGATCTCGTCGCCCACTTCCGTAGCGCTGAATAAAGACCGTGCAAGCGGTTTGTTTTCCACAACAGGCACACCGTGTTCGGCGGCTATTTCTTTTATTTTTTGCGCGATCAAATTTTTACCTTTGGCAATTACTTTTGGCGCGTCCGCTTTGGCGGCCGGGTCGTATTTCAGGGCGACGGCGTAATGCGTCGGGTTGGTCACAACGACGGTAGCCTCAGGAATATCGGCCATCATTCGCCGCCGCGCCATCTCGCGCTGCAACGTGCGAATGCGTCCCTTCACGTGCGGGTCGCCTTCTGCCTGTTTATTTTCTTCCTTAACTTCCTGCTTGGTCATTTTAAGATTTTTTTCGTGATCGTATTTTTGGTAAGCGAAGTCGCCAATAGCCATAACCAGCAGCGCCAGGGCAATTTTAAAAGTAAGATCGTACATAACGTCGCCCATAAACCCGGCTATCTGCATCACGGATTGATGCGGTAATACCAGGTACTCTTCATAATGGCTCATCACCACCAGGTATCCGATAATTCCGATGATGGCGATCTTTAACAATCCCTTTATCAGCTCCACGATTGAACGCATGGAGAATAGACGCTTGAGCCCGGAAAAAGGATTGAGCTTTTTAAAGTTGGGCTTCAGGGCTTTGGTGGCAACGATAAAGCCTACCTGCCCCACGTTGCTAGCCACGGCAAACAATAGAACAATCAGCAGCACCGGCGCCATTATGGTGAACATCGCCGTGATCGTAAATTGCGATAAAGCGGCGAAAGAGGTCTCGTTCAGTTGCATCATCGACGATTCCGTGTAGATGTAATTCATGAATTCATTCAACTCTTCACCGATAAAGCCGCCCAGGTAGCGGAACACAATCAACGTGGCAATCAGCACAGCCACGGAATTGAGCTCTGAGCTTTTGGCAACGTTACCCTTTTCAATCGCCTCCTCCCTTCGCTTGGGAGAAGGCTGTTCAGTTTTCTCCTGACCGTTTTCGTTCTCAGCCATTTCTTATCCTTTTATTGCCACCACCATGTCCAGCAGAAAACCTTCCAGGTATTCAATCAGATAGCCGAACATGCTTTGAAAAATGTGCAGGGAGATCAGCAGCATAAAAATGCCGATGCCGATTTTCAGCGGCAGACTTATAAAAAATATGTTCAGTTGCGGCATAACGCGCGCCATAAAGGCGATAGCGACGTCCGTCATTAATAAGAACATCATCATCGGTGCGGCGAATTTTACGGCCAACTCGTAAATCATGGCGCCTGCGCCGATCAGTTGCGTACCCGCTTCTGGATGAAAAAGGGCGCTGGCCGGCGGTATTGCCTTAAAATTGAAAAACAGGATCTCAATCAGCAGATGGTGGCTGTTGGTGACCAGGAAAAATGTAACCACCACCAGCAGCCAGAAACTGCCGATAATACCCTGGTTATTTTGCGTCGACGGGTCAAACACATTCATAATGGCAAAGCCCATCTGAAAGCCGATAAGCGATCCGGCCATGACAAATCCTTCAAAAATGATGCGCGCGCCAAAACCAAGCATCAACCCCAGCATAATCTCGCGAGCAATATCCAGGCCAAACAGCAGTTTCGAACTGTAAGTAATTGTAAAAGCCTGCGCAACGCCCGGCGCAATGACCAGTGTAAGTACCACCGCGATAGCCAGGCGGATGCGGCCCGAGACCGTAGCGTAGCCAAAAACAGGCATGCTCAACAACAATGCCGACAAGCGGGCAAAGACCAGGAAAACGGCCGGAAGCCATACGGCGATGTTGTCGATAAGATCGTACATGTTACTGGCTCACCACTACAATCTGGCTGAATATTTCCCGCGTAAACGACATCAGGATATCCAGGAACCAGGGGGTTAACAGAAAAATAACCAGGAAAACCAGAACAATCTTGGGTACAAAACTGAGTGTCATTTCATTAATTTGCGTAGTGGCCTGGAAAACGCCCACCGCCAAACCGACGATCAAACCTGTTCCCAGGATTGGCAAAAGGATGTACAGGCAGGTCATTAGCGCTTCACGCGTGATATATAAAACAAAATCCGATGTCATTTCTAAAATCCTTTTACAAGTGATTCCACAATCAAATACCAGCCGTCCACCATTACGAACAACAGCAGTTTAAACGGCATGGCGATCATAACCGGCGGCAGCATCATCATCCCCATGGAAAGCAGCACGCTGCCCACCACCAGGTCTATTAAAAGCATGGGCAGATAGAGCAAAAAGCCAATCTGGAAAGCCGTCTTCAATTCACTTACGATAAAGGCCGGTATCAGCGTCGTAAGCGGAATATCATCGACAGATTTGGGCTGTTCACGCTCATTGCGCAGATCTACAAAAAGGATCAGATCTTCTTCTCGCGTCTGCTTTAGCATGAATGCGCGCATGGGCTTGGCCGCGCGCTCCAGCGCCTCACGCTGCGTGATTTGCTCGTTAAGGTATGGTTGCAGCGCTGTGTCGTTTATCTCATCGATAACGGGGCGCATGACGAAAAAAGTTATAAACAACGCCAAGCCAATCAGAATCTGGTTGGATGGCACTGTTTGCGTGCCCAGGCTCTGTCGCAAAAAGTGAAAAACCACGATGATCCGCGTAAAAGAAGTCATCATGATCAGAATAGAGGGTGCCAGGCTGAGGATCGTGAGCATAAAAACGATTTGCAGCGTGGGCACAAAGTCATCGGGGTTTTCAGATTGCTCAAAACCGATGGAAAGATTGGGCAGCGGATTTCCGCTTTGAGCCATTGCCTGCTGCGGCACAAAAAGCTGCGCTAAGGCCAGCACCACAAGGGCGCCAAGTATATACTTCTTCATTTTTGCTGAATTATCTTCTTAAATATTTGATTGAATCCCGGCTGCGTCATAACGGCTTCTTCTTCCGGCCCGGCTTCCCCGAGATTATCGATAACGTTTATGGAATGTTCGGTGGCGCCCAGCGCGTATTTGGTGCCGTCAATATGAACAATCATTATAGATTGTTTCGGTCCCAGTGTATGCCGTGCCACCACACGGATATTTGCCGATTGGCCCGGCGCCTGGCGCAAAACATATTTTTTGTATAATCCCAATCCGGCCACAAGCACCACCAGCAGTAGAAACGTAACACCCGCCACACGCCACAGGTGTCCGGCAGGATCGTTATTACGGGAAATGGGCGAAACAGCTTTGCTTGTATCCTTATCCGTGAAATAGCGTTTTGCAGATACGGCGCTGCTGTCGTGCGCGGCTTCCTGCGCCAATGACGGTGTGCTGCCGATTAAGATTGCGGCCAGTAAAAGCCAAAAACAACATCTCATCAGACGGCCTTTCCAAGGCTTTTCATACGGTCTTTGGGACTAAGCAGCTGTGTAATGCGGATACCGAATTTATCATCAATAACCACAACTTCGCCTTCAGCGAACTTGCGGCCGTTTACAAAAATATCCAACGGCTCCCCTGCGGATTTTTCCAGCTCAACAATCGAGCCCTTACCCAACTTGAGCAGGTCCGAAACCAGGATTCGCTTGCGGTCAATCTCGACCCGTATTTCCAGCTCTACATCGAGTAGCATGCTTACATTACCCGGATCACCCGGCGTGCTGCCGGCATAATCGATCTCGCCGAACTGGGCATTGCTGATATTTACCGGTGCGGATTCCGTTTTGCTTTTAGGCTTGCTTCCTTTTTCTGCAAACTGTTCGGGATGCTCCGGCCAGAAATAGTGCGCGATGGTGAAGGCATCTCCGTCGCTGCTAAGGCTAAGTGTGCCGAGCACGCCTTCACCTTCCGGGGTTTGCGGCTCAATAGAACCAAAATCCTCGGCGTAGGCCACCTCGAGATCGCTTACGACAAAAACACCCGTCTCATCCGGCACGGCCATTTTGATCTGGCCGAAAAGCTGTTCCAGCCCTTCCCTTAGGCCATCAAAATGATCGCTGGTAAGCTCATCCGCCGGATCATCCATCAGCATCCAGGCGTAAAATTTGAGCACAAATTCCGGCTCCAGCAGCATTACGTTGCGCACGGCGCGTTCATCGCTGCCGGACGTAAACGAAACGGCAACGCGCGGGTAAACTTCGTTTTTAATGATATTTGTGACATCACTGTCAGGTGAGAAATCAGCGTGTAATTCAAATTCCCGGTTAAGAATTTGGCCCAACGTGTTGGCTATAACCGGGACGACTTCCTGAACATGCCCCTCAATGCGGGACTTAAGATTATTCGCCATATTTTCTATCCTCTGATACTTGGGACAAGATACGTATCGCGTATCGGTTTTTGTGAACGCCTACAATGGAATCGAAGACGTGTTTATTATTTGCGTAAACGGGCAATGCCTCGTCGGTACGGGTTTCCAGCTTGATGACATCGCCCTCAGTCAGGTTGACAAAATCATCTACCGTGATGTGTCCCGTACCGAGCACGGCTTTAAGGTCAAGAGGTGTGTTTACAAGATTGAACTTTACCAGGTCCGTCTCTTCGCGGGAAGGCTCTTTGGCGCCAAAAAGAATTTTCTCCTGCACTTCCGGCGTGGAGACGATATTCGAGATCATCATGTAGGGGTAGCAGATGTTCATCAGTGTGCTGTTGCCGTGTATTTTTACCTCCATAGAGGCCACAACAACCGGTTCTGACGAAGGTACAATCTGCACAAATTCGGGATTGCTTTCGAAGCGGCTTATTTCCGGCTTAAACGGCGCCACCTGCTGCCAGTTACGGTTTATCTCGTAAGCGATGCGATCGACTACGCGGCGCATGATTTTTTGCTCGATAACCGAAATCGGCCGCACATTGGAGACAAAGCCGCCACGACCGCCAAACAGTCGCTCTACTATAAAAATGGAGAGTTGCGGATTGATTTCCAGAACAAAGTTACCTTCGGGCTTCGGAACGTGCATAACGTATATGCTGCTGGGCGGCGCGATAGACATAACAAATTCAGAGTACATGATCTGGTCAATCGCCAGAAGGTTCATTTCCACGATCATGCGCAATTGCGCGGAAAGGAAAACGCCAAAATTACGGCATACCCCTTCATGGATGTTTTCCAGCAGACGCATCTGCTCCTTGGACACCAGGTTGGGATGCTTAAAGTCGTAGAGCGAGATCTTCTGCTGTTGGTCCAGCCCTTCCTCGTCGCCGTCATCTACATTCGATAACAACGCATCAATTTCGTCTTGCGATAATATTTTAGCCATACGTGTCTACCTGATTACCTGTTTATTCAAGGACAAAGCGGGTAAAGTAAACCCGGCTCACTGCGTCTCTTCCCAAAATGTCATTAGCGAGCACCTTAAGGTCCTCTTTCATCGAATCCGTGAATGTTTCGTCGGTCAGCTCATTTACCGTGCGCGACCGGAAATAGTTGATGTAATTGTCCATCAAAACCATTTCGTATTTTTGTATCGATTCCAGATCACCCTCTTCCATAACTTCCAGGGCCAGCTCAAAAACGGCAAAGCGCGTTCCTCCTGAGCCTTTTGGGTTTACGGTAATATTTTGAATGGAGTAGATCTGTCCCAGTTCACGGGGTTCGTGTTCTTCTGCTTCTTGCGCTTCCGTACCTTCCGTAAGCGCCTTGGCTTCGGCAAGCTGCTGATATTCAGGAAATATGAAGTACCAGGCGAGAACCGCAGCAATCACAAGCTGAGCGCCAATAAGAGCGGCGTATAAACCCTTTTTGGATTTTTTCTCCGGCTGCTCTTCCGGCGTTTCTTGCGTTACATCTTCTTTTTCTTCAGCCATATCATTCCTCATAGTTCTTTTCAGCACAACTATGTCAACTTGCGTGCCAACTGTAGCACAGATGAAGCAGGGTGATATTAAGTGGCGTGTTAAGTATTGAAAATACTGGACTTAAGGAGAATAAAAGGATTTAAGGCAGGATTTATTTGCGGCTGATAAGCATACAAACTCAGGAAAAAGATTTACCCGCCGGGGGAAAATTTTTCCGCATTGGTTTTTTATTCATCCATACGCAGGAGAATTTCCACACGGCGGTTTTTAGCACGGTTTTGCGGTGTGGTATTGGGAAGCAACGGGCGGTGTTCGCCATGACCCACGGCAGCGAGTTTTGAAGGATGGATATGCCCTTTCTTGCTCAGATAGCGCACAACATTGAGCGCCCGCGCCGCCGAAAGCTCCCAGTTGGAAGGATACCTGGCGCTGCTTATGGGCACGTTATCCGTGTGCCCTTCCACATAAATGGCTTTGTAGGTACCATCGAACGTCTGTATGATCTGGTCCAGTACGGGCAGTGCCCGGGGCATGATCTCCGCTTTTCCGCTCTCAAACAGAAGCTTATCGCCCATGCGGATCAGTACGCCTTCGGGATTAGCTTCCAGCTCTACAAACTCGGAAAGGCTCATGGCCCGCAGCACTTCTTCAATGGAGCTTATGCGGCTCACCATTTCCTGGCGAATGCGGCTTTCCTCGTCTTGAAGATTGGGGTCTATTCTTTTGTATGTACTGGACATCTCAGGCATAACGCCCAGCGCGCCTTTCATGGAACTCATGGCCCCTTTGAATTTTTCCAGCTGTATGACCGAAAAAGAAAGGATGAGGATAAAAAACACCATCAGCAAAGTTACCATGTCACCGTATGTTGTCATCCAAAACGGTGCTGACGGTTCCTCAAGTTTCTTTTTTTCTTTCTTTGCCATGATATCTACTTGGGAGGTTCGTTTCCGTTAAACTGATCGCGCATCTTGGGCGGCAGGAAGTTGAGCAGTTTGCGGCTGATCGTGTTAGGATGTTCGCCGAACTGAATCGCCAGAACACCTTCAATGATCATTTCTTTTTCCAGAACTTCGTTGTTGGACTGAATTTGCAGTTTTGTGGCCAGCGGCAGAAATACCAGGTTTGCCGCCAAAGCGCCGTAAAAGGTGGTAATAAGCGCAACGGCCATACCCGGGCCGATGGCCGCCGGATTATCCAGGTTTTGCAGCATGGCGATCAAACCGATCAGCGTACCGATCATACCAAAAGCCGGGGCGTACATACCCAGTGTGTTAAAAAGCTGCTGCCCTTTAAGGTGCCTGTCCTGTAAATAGCTCAATTCAGTTTCCATTACCTTGCGTATAAGTTCCGGCTCCGTACCGTCCACCACCATTTCCATTCCATTGCGCAAATATTCGTTATCGATTTTATTTACTTCTTTATCAACGGCCAGAAGTCCTTCGCGGCGGGCTTTTTTGGCCAGCTCCACTACCGTTTCAATTACCTGTATATAATCTAGCTTGGGGCCGAAAAAAGCATTTTTTACAACATTGACAACGCCTAACACTTCGCTGAATGTAAAGGCCACAAAAGTTGCCGCAACAGCACCACCAATTACAACCAGAAACGAGGGTATATTTATAAACGACGAGATTTCACCGCCCAAAAAAATGGTGGTAAATATGAGAATCACGCCACTTATTAACCCGATTATTGTTCCCAGTTCCACGTCTTCAAATACTCCGCTTTAACATTATAAAGACCGGAGCGCCTAGGCGCTCCGGTCTGGGTTATTTATTACCTCTTCAGTCTGATTAATTCGTCAAGTATCGTGTCGGCTGTAGTAATCACCTTGGCATTGGCCTGAAATCCACGCTGTGCCGTAATCATTTCGGTGAATTCTTTCGCCAGGTCCACGTTAGACATTTCCAGAGCGCCGGAAACAACGGAAGAGCTGAAATCATCTTCCGGCTTCAGTATCTGCGGATCGCCGGAGGTAGCACTGGCTCCGTAAAGACCGTCGCCCGCGTCACTGAGTCCCAGCTCGTTGGCGAATTGCGCCAGGGCCACTTTTGCCATCGCCGTTACTTCACCGTTGGAGAAAGAACCGGTGATCAAACCGTCACGGTCAATGGAGATACCCGTCAGTGTGCCGGTAGCACGGCCGTCCTGGTCGCGTACACTCAGTGTGGATACGGCGTCGAATTGCGTAAGACCGCTGAACTCTTCGCTTCCTTCGCCGTGCAGAAGCAGATTAAGCTGCTCCGCGCCGTTTCCGGGGTTCAGTGTCAGCTGACTTACTCCACCGTTATAACTAAAAGCAGTCATATGGCCGCTGTCGTCAAATGTTACGCGTCCACTTCCGCCACTGGCGATGGTTGCGCCGCTGGTCGTGCTGGCGGCCCAGATCCACTCGTTGGCGTTACCGGTATTTGTGAATTCTACAACCAGGTTATGGCTGCCGCCAAGCGAGTCATAGACGATTACGGATGTGGTTGCCGTGCCCGTATGGCCCGGTACCGTGTTGGTAAAGCCGGGGAAGGTTACCGTACCCGTATTGGTTGTGCTGTTGGTCAGGTTGATCGTGGTGCTGCTTTCACCGGCCACGTTATCGGTTACAACAAGGTTACCGCTGTCTATGGACACGGTTACGCCGCTGTAGCTGCTTTCCAGAACCGTAGCCAGATCACCAAGAGTGGTACCATCCTGACCGACGCCTGTACCGTACGTAAACACCGAAGTGACAATCGAACCATCGGGATTAGTACCGCTGATTTCAATGGTATCTCCGGCAACGAGACCTTGCAGTCCGTTTGTTACATTAAGCAGGTTGTTAAGCTCCGTGGTCGCGTCTGCCTGTGCTGCGGTAGCCGTATCGCCTGTGTTAAAGCCCAGGGCAGCCAAACCACCGTTGCCTTCAGTCATCGTAATGCTTGTGTTTACGTTTCCGTTTGCCTGATGGAATTCAAGCGTTCCGCCATTGTTAACAGCTTCCAGCCTGGTACTGATATTGGATGTCGCTGCAATCTGGCTGTTGAGCTCGGCAACCAGCGCGTCCATATCCGCATAGGCGCCGGCCGTTAATGTAAGGTCCGCCTGTATCTGCGATGTAGCGTTATCCTGGATGGTCACCGTAAACTGGTCGTTTACGCCGGCGTTAATGGTCAGCGGAAACGCAGGAGGCGCACCAGAACCTGTAACGATCGCTTTATTGATAAAAGACTCCGGCGACTGCCACACTTCTGCAACCGTGCGGTTACCGGCGTTTATATTACCGCTCAACCAAACGTTTTCCGTAGAGACTGCAGGTGCGGTATAGCTCGTGTCAATTGTGATATCACCCGTATTGCCAAGGCCCAGACCACCAAAAGTCTGCTGCGTACTGTTCGGATCAAGCGTCCAGCCCTGTACGGCAAAGCCTTTGTGGTTAACCAGCTTGCCATTGGAGTTAAAGAAGAAGTTACCGGCACGTGTAAACATGCGGGCATCGCCGTTCTTAACAACAAAGAAACCACGACCTTCAATGGCCAGGTCTGTTGCCACGCCGGTCGTTTCAAGACCGCCCTGGCTCCAGATGTTTTCTATGGATGATGTGTTCATGCCCAGACCAACCTGCATCGGATTAACACCGGAGTTGGCGGACTTGATGGATTGATTTAAAGCTTCGGAGAACATGATACGTCCTCCTTTAAACCCGATCGTGTTTACGTTGGCGATATTATTACCCAAAACATCGATCTTCATCTGATGGTTACGTAAACCACTTACACCTGAGAATAAAGACTTTAACATAATTCCCTCCTTGTTGGCTTTGCCTCTGTCGTTCGGCAAAACCGGGGGCCTCCCAGCGGAACTCCTGTTCCGGTTTATCAGGTCCGGCCCAATTAAACATGTTTAGTTAATTGTGCTTACACGAAAGCGACACTGTCGATATTCGTGAAAACATTGTTTTGTGCGCTGCTCTTATCCACTGCGGTTATCACCACCCGGTTGCGAACGCTGACCACGAAGGCCGTGTCGTTCAACATTACCAGGGAATTTTTCCCGCCTTTGGCATCCAGCTGCTTCACGCCGTTGTTTATCCGTTCCATTTCATTGGCGCCGATATGTACCGAGCGTTCTTCCAGCCTTTTAACCGCGTGGGCGGAAAACTTAACCGTGTCGGTTTTTTCCAGGTTTTGGTTGAGCACATCGCCAAAATTAACCTGCCCGGGTTGTCCCGCTGCCGGTGTTTTGGTGCCCTGCCCGCCCGGATTAACCTTTCCCGGCTGCAGCGGGTTAAGGTTAGCGCGCATTTGTAAATCAGCGGCCTTCATCGTTATCTCCTAATCCGGCACTAATTTCAAGTACATCGCCAAAACTGACGCGTGTGTTGCCAACCATCAGCACGGCGCCGCCTGCGTTATACTGCAGTGAACGGGCCAAACCTTTGATCAGCGGTATTACATCGAGCGCCTGGCCGTCTCTGTCCACGGCAGATACCTCGAAGCTGTAGCCGCCTTCAGGCAGCATATTGCCGTTTTTGTCTTTACCGTCCCATTCTAGCGAACGGATGCCATCGGAAACGCTGCCCGCGGAAAGTGTCCTTACGACATTACCCGCTCCATCCAGCACATCGATGGTGACCGAATCGGCGTAGTCCGGAAGCATGTAATAAAGCTTAACCGGATCTTCACCGTTGAACTCAATGCGGTTGCCCTGGGCAGTTACCTCTTTGCCGATCAGTGCCGTTGCCAGCGTATTATTGATCGTCTGGCTTAACACCATGTCGGTGTCGATACCGTCCTTTATGTTGGTATCAATGCTGGTAAGCTGCTCAACGGAACTGAACTGAGCCAACTGCGCCGCAAACTCCTGACTCTCCAGCGGCGAAAGAGGATCCTGGTTTTTGAGTTGCGCCACCAGAAGCGTTAAAAACTCCTGTTTGCCCAGCTCATCACCGGCGGATGTCTTTTGCCCAAAAGTAGTCGGGCCTGCGTTCATGATCTCATTGAGAGGTGTAATCATAGCTCTTACTCCGTTATGCGATTACTTCCATTGTATTATAGCCGTAGCGTTTTTGCCCCGGCTGTTGCTGCTTCACGTCATGTCCTTCCTCCTCTGTTTGTTCAACCCTGTTTTTTCCTGTGGAACGCCCGCTTGCTTTGTTTTTGTCGCGTTCCTGAGATTGACCCACGTCCACCTGGATGGATGAGAATGTCAGCCCCTTGCCCGCCAGGCTTTCACTAAGCTGCGGCAGCATGCGCGCCACTTCCTGCTTCGCGGCGTCGTTTTCAACGAGCATTACCAGCGTAGCCTGACGCCCGTTGCGCACACGCACTTCCATATCGCCAAGCGTATCTGTTTCAACGTGGAGGCGCGCTTCCTGCACCAGGTTGCGGCGCTGCGCGTTGTATGTTTCGATCACTTCAACCAGCTTTTGAACAGTCTGGGCCATTTGCATCCTGCCCAGAGGAAGTCCTTCTTTTACAGCCGGTTGTGCTTGCGTCTGATTAAGCGTAAACACTTCTTTAATCGTTTTCCCGGCAATCCGCTTTTCAGGGGCGGCATTATCAGAAAATGCCCGATTGCCTTTTTCATCGCTGCTGTTTTGATTCATAAATTGTTTGCCCTGTTCCTCGTTCTGCAGCGGCTTATCCGTGTTACTTGCCGCGACCTGTGAATTGAGTTTACCGCCGTTTTCAACCGATACGCTTTCCTTTTGCGCTGATGCAGTATTGGGTACAGCGGACGGGCTTTCGGCGGGACGCGTAATCACAATGCGTTCACTGTTTAAACGCACCATTATATTATTTTCGGTACTCTTTGCAGCTGCCGCTTTTTCCCCGGCCGCCGGCAATGAGGCGGATTTTTCTGTTACCTGTGGTTTAATCTTTTCAACCGCAGGTGTCTCAATATCAAAACTAAGTATATGCACCTTCTGCTTTAACGGAATTCGGGTACGTTCTGGAGTTACAGGCACCCTCTCGTGCTGTGGCTGTTGGGCGATCGTTTCAGTGCGAAGCGCCGCCTCTCTCGCGGGTGCTTGTTTAATTACCTCACTCGCAGCCGGCTGCTCCGCTGTAACAGAAGGATTCTGCCGGGACGCGCTGCCCGCCACCGTTTCCTTTATGGCTAAGGCCTGGCTGAAATCGGACCGAACTTCCATGCTCTTCTCTTTAAGTGCGGCCGGGGCCAGATTGCGAATAAGTCCGGCAATCTTTTGAATATTTGGATCAGCCAATGGCTCTTTACCGTGTACAATTAGATTGCCCTTATCCGCAACAAGCGAAAACGCTTTATTTTTAGATTGCCATAACAGCTTAGGGCTGTTTTTATCCGGGTCTGCTGTAAAAGTTTTCAAAGCCGTCAGCAAAGCAGGCCGCTCCTGTGCGATAACATTTTCAGCAACCTTGTAAAATTCAGCCGTGTTTTGATTCTTTGATGCTGCCTCTATGCCATTTTTTATCCCGTTTTGAATCGCCATTTCCTGGCGCGTTTCAATTTTAACGGGTGCCATGTCTTCAGGCAGATTAGCTGCTATTTCGCCGGCGATTTTGGAAACGGTGCTTTTTGTCAGCGGCTGACCGGTCTTTATGATAAACCTGCCCTTTTCCAGCGAAACCGTTACCCCGTTTTTTTCAGAAGAAAAAACTTCCTTGCTGATTTTTTGCAAAGCATCGCCAGGCTCTTTTGTCAAAGCCTCCAGCGATCTTGCCAGCTGAGGACTGTTTTCCTGCAACGCTTTAAGAACGGCCTCGCTGCCTTCTTTCACTTGCAATTTTGTTTCCGTGGCAACAGTTTCTACCGCATGTCCCTTAACGGTGTTATTTTTGGCGTCAGCACCCCCATTTGTTGCAGCCTGCTTTGATAAAACTTTTTCCTTAACGCCATCAACAGAAACTTCAGGCGCACCATTTTTAACCTGGGATGACAGATCTGACCCGCCAGCATGATTGGCGTTTTTTTGTCCCTGAACAAACACTTCGTTTTGTTTCCCTGCTCGGTTGAATTTTGAGACGTCCGCTTTAGCGGCCTTTGCCGCCTGCGCGCTTTCCGGCTGTGAAGATACAGTAGTTTTCCCTGCTATGGCCCCGCCGTTCTCACTTTTAGTTTCCAGCGATACTGCTTTTTCCCCGGCCGCAGTTTGCGCGGTATCAACCACCGCCTGCCCGGTCAGACTGATTTCTGCTTTTGCCAACGAGTTGTCTATCTTTTTGAAAAGGGGCAGTGCCTTGCCCAAAAGACTTGTCAGTTCCGCACTACCTTTAATTGATATCTTGCCTTCACCGTTTTCGGCGATAGCCAGCTGTTCAATCTGCCCGTTTTTCGCAACAAATTGTACAATCGTATGCTCTGCGTCTGCGGATTGTCCGGCTTCCGAATAAGCCTGTACCACACTTTGTATCGCCTTCATGGAAAGCCATACCATGGCAAGCTTGTCATCCGGCAGTTGCGAGATTTCATCGGCCAGGGGTTTTAAACCGGCCTGCCCGGATACTTTGCGGATTTCTGCCCGAAAAGCGGCCAGCTCTTTTGCAGGCGCAAACTGCAGTGTCTCCTGCTGTTCCAGTTCCAGCGTTGCACCGCCCATTTGTATTGTTGATTGCGCTTTCGCAGGATTGCCCTTGGGGTTGGCAGCACTGCTCCCGGCGGTTGGCTGGATTTTGGCAGCTGTTTTGGCCCATCCGCCCAAATCGCTTTTCGGTCCCAGGTTTTTTAAAAGAAAGCCGAAAAAGGAGCCCGCCGACGCGTGTTGTTTGGCGCCCTTAAGCTTTATGTTCATTCCCAGCAGCTTCCCTATCTGAATACCCGCGTCCTTGTTTATCATAGCTTAGTTCTCGTTTATGAATTGACGTGTCATCGCCGCCGCGCGCTTTTCGCCAACGGCCAGCAAAATGTTTTTCTTGTTGCGATTGCTCGTTGTCTCATAGATCAGCATCACAATATCGTCTTCCAGGTTGCGCAAAATCGGCGCGATTTCTTTTACAGCCATCTTTTCAAATGTCTTGGCCATCTCTTTGGCTTTATCTATCTTGCGGTTTTGTTCTTCGCGCATATTTTCCAGTTTTTCCAGAGCTTCTTCCTTACTGGAGAGTTGTTTATCCTTGCTGCCCAGTACATCCAGAAGGCTGTCCATTTTGCTTTGCTTGCCGGTCAGCATCTCTTCATATTCGTTCAGGGCCAGGCGCAGGCTGTCTTTCTCCGAAAGCGGTTTTGTATTGCCCAGGCTGTCTGCCGCCGTAACCTCTTCCAGCACCTTTTCCTGCTGAACGCGCAGGTAGCGCAACGTACCGTAAGTCACACCTATCAGCAGCATCAAGCCGGCAAAGAAGTAGATAACGATCTTCATGCTTCATCCTGCTTATAGGTTTTCATGCGCAGGGCCACCTCGTTTTCGCGCTTGGCGTACTCGCGGTTTTCCTGTTTTTTAAATTCGAGGCGGTGTTTATCCTTCAGGATCTCCACGGCCTTGCGCTCTTTTACAGCTTCGTTCAATATGGCCCGCTTTTTTTCGATTTCCCTTTGGGTTGCATTCATCTTTTTTTGCTGCTCTGAAATCTGTTTGTTTATTTGTCCCACATAGGCCATGCGTGCAAAAACTTCGCTCATATTTACGGTCCCTTTTTCCGGCGTGACCATCTGTCCCTGTTTCTTTTCTTTCATCTCGTTCATCTGCTGCTGCTCATGGTGCATCTTGTTGCGGGCGATGCTTAATTCCTGCGCTTTCTGATTTTCCAGGTGTTTCCGAACGTCCAGAACCCTTTGCAGCGGGAAGGAAAATTTTGCCATGCTAAGCGCCCCTGTTCACCTGTTCCAGGTTTTCAAGCACCTGCAGATATTCTGTCTTCTCATTCAGGTCCTGGCGCAGAAAGTTGTTGATATTTTTAATGTTGGCGATTGCCTTATCTATTTCGGTACTGGACCCCTTGCTGTATGCACCGATGTTGATCAGGTCTTCTGCTTCGCGATATGTTGCCATTTGCGCAAGCACACGCTGCGATTGAGCCTTCTGGCTGTCAGGGATGATATCATTTTTTACGCGGCTCACGCTTTCCAGCACATCAATGGCCGGGTAATGCCCTTTCGTGGCAATCCGCCGGGACAGGACAATGTGTCCGTCCAGAATCGAACGGGCGGCGTCGGCAATAGGCTCATCCATGTCATCACCGTCCACCAGCACCGTGTACAGGCCCGTAATACTGCCCTTGTCACTGTTTCCTGCACGCTCCAGAAGGCGCGGCATTTGCGCAAAAACCGACGGCGTATAGCCTTTGGAAGCCGGCGGCTCGCCAATCGCCAGGCCAATTTCTCGTTGCGCCATGGCCACTCGTGTTAAAGAGTCCATCATCAGCAGTACATTTAAGCCCTGGTCGCGGAAATATTCTGCGATTGTTGTAGCGACAAGGCTGCACTTAATCCTTACTGTCGCCGGCTGGTCTGATGTGGCTACTACTACAACCGACCGTTCCAGCCCTTCCGGACCAAGGTCGCGCTCGATAAATTCACGCACTTCACGACCCCGCTCGCCAATCAGCGCGATAACGTTTACATCGGCGTCGGTATAGCGGCTCATCATGCCCAGCAAAACGCTCTTGCCCACACCGGACCCGGCGAAGATACCCGCGCGCTGCCCTTTTCCCAGAGTTAGCAGCCCGTCAATCGCGCGTATGCCTGTTTCCAGGCGCTGGGTAATTCGGTCACGCACCAGCGGGTTCGGCGGCGTATTGTATACGCTGCGCTGCGTCCGGGCGTAAATCGGGCCCTTGCCGTCGATCGGTTTACCCAGACCATCGAGAATGCGGCCTAACAGGTGATTGCCCACGGGGACACGCAGCGGCTTGGGATTTAAACGTACCCGTGAGCCGGGCGCCACGCCGACAGTTTCACCCAACGGCATTAATAAAATGTGTTTGTTACGAAAGCCGACGATCTCGGCGCGTATGGATTTTTGGTTGGGCATGTAGATATCACAGATATCTCCTACCGTGCCGTGCAAAGCGGTCGCTTCAATAACCAGGCCGCTCACCTTGGTTACGCGCCCGTCAGCGATCCAGGGGTGCACCTTGCCGACCATCGACGACAAAAAGGCGAAGCGTTGCTGCAGATTACTCATCGTCGTCTTCCTTCTCTTTTTCCACAGCGTCAGCCATCTTGTCTATATGATTGTCGTATGTGCCGTCCACGTAATAATCTTCTGTCGTCACGCGCAATTCGCCCGGCTCCAGCCCGGCTTTACCACGTACCCGCACCTCGCTGTCCTGCTCAAGGTTCAGCATTTGGCGGATCTCGCCCTTGCCCAGCTTGTCCAGGTGGTCCGGATGCACTTCCACTATAAAACTGTGCTGTTCAACCACGTCTTGAAGCAGGCTGTGCAGACGGTTACGCAGGATTTGCTCCTGATCATCACGGGTCTGCAGTTCCATGGTGAGTACTTCGCGTGCCAGCTTTTTGGCAAGTTCCAGCAGCGGTTCCTCCATATTTTCCAGAGCTTCCAGAAAGCGCAGCTCCAGCAGCTTCATTTCGTGCTGCACGGCTTCCACGCGATTCTGTGCTTCTTTCATGGTGCGCTGGCAGCCCTCATCATAACCCGCCTGAAAAGACTCCTCGCGGGCATGCTGCAGTTCCGTCTCCAGAATACGGATGCGGTCTTCCAGGTGCTTTATTTGCCTGGTTTCTTCAATGACGTCTTCACGCGTTTTTTTCGGACGCGGGTTTAGTCCTTCTGCAGAAAACTCACCCTTGATAACATTAGCGTTATACGTGTTGTGCTCCTTTATGCCGCGCGGGCGGCGATTCAGCTTTATGACGCTTTCAGACATCTTCTACCTTAATCAATTAGTTCTTCTTCTTCACCGCGGGCCAGTGAGATTTCACCGGACTCTTCCAGTCTGCGGGCCACATCGAGGATTTCCTTCTGCGCGTTCTCTACATCCTTGAGGCGCACGGAACCCATGTATTCCAGTTCTTCTTTCAGCATGGCCGCTGCGCGTTCGGACATGTTATCGAATACCTTTTCACGCAATTCGGGACTGGTAGCTTTAAGCGCCAGGGCCACGGTATTGGTGTTAACTTCCTTAAGGATGGCCTGGATGGATGTTGACGGCAACGAAACCAGGTCTTCAAAAATGAACATAAGATCATTGATCTCGGTGGCCAGGTCGGCGTCGCGCTCACGCAGATGGCTAAGAATGTTTTTCTCCGATGTTCTGCTGATAGAGTTGAGGATTTCGGCTACGGCACCAACACCGCCGGTTTTGCTTAAACCGCCGGCAAAGATGGAACCCATCTGATCACGCAGCACATCTTCTATGTCATCGATCAGTTCCGGCGCCGTTTTTTCCATCGTGGCAACGCGGTAAGCGATTTCGTACTGGTAATCTTCCGGCAACTCGGACATTACGTTGGCTGCCTGCTGCGGCTTTAAATTGGCCAGGATCAACGCTGCTGTCTGCGGATGTTCATTCTGCAAAAAGTTGAGCAATTGCTTATCATCCACTGTTTGAAGCAGGTAAAAAGCGCTCACCTCGGTCGCGGCTTCAACGCGCTTCAATATCTCTTCCGCTTTTTTCAGACCGTATGCAGCCTCCAGCGCCTGCTTGGCGTAATGAATGCCCCCCTGCACGATATACTGGTTAGCCAGCATCATCTGGTAAAACTCATCTATCGTATCGCTCAGGGCGTCCACAGAGACGTTCTGCATTTTGGCGATTTCTATAGAGATTTTCTCGCCCTCTTTTTCGGTAAAATTGCGCATGATGGCGCCGGCATTGTCATGCCCCATCGCCACGAGAATAAGGGCGGCTTTCTGCAGGTTGGTTAACTGCGTTTTGGATTTTATAATCTTGGTTTCTTCAGACATCGCTCATTCCGCTTATCGTTGATTGGCTTCCATCAACCATGCCCGCAGCAGGTTAGTCGCCTGGTCAGGTTTCTCGCCCGTAAACTTGAGTACTTCGCGCGTCATCTTGTCTTTGGCGCGCATTTTAGCCCGTGCTTCAGGGCTTAGTTTTTTCATGTAGCTGTCGGTCAGCATTTCTGCTTCAAACTCTTCTTCTGCTTCTTTCAGCTTTTTCTGCTCATCGTATTCGCCGGAGCTGATCTGTGCGCGCTTGCGCTCCATCTCCAGCGGCAAAAGGATCTTCTTGGTCACTTCCGTGCCGGTAAGGATACCTTTTAACAGACGGAAAGCCATGAACATCGCCAAAGCGATCACGATGTAATAAATGATATCTTTCCACAACTGCGGAGAGGTGAACTCATCCATGAAGTTGTCCTCGTAAACGGGCGGGTCGGCAAACCGTGTATGGATCACATTAACCACGTCGCCGCGATCTTCATTGAAGTTGACGGCTCCTTTCACCAATGTGGTTAGTGCTTCTATCTCTTCGGGGCTGCGCGGCACATACTGCTGTGTTTCGTTGCCGTTTTCATCTACGATTGTATCATAGCGGCCGTTAACCGCAACGGAGACGGAAAGACGCTTTACGTTGCCGGTGCCCTGTATGATATTGCGTACCACTTTGCTGAATTCATAGTTGGTTGTGCTGTTTTCAACCGCCACAGCAGAAGAATCGGCGTTGTCCTGCTGCGATTCGCTGTAAATCTCCTCGCTTAGCACGGTCACATCATCCGGATCAATATCTTCGATAGTCTGCTGCACCTGGTCAAAGTTGAGTTCCGCGGCTACCTGTACGCTTGCGTTGCCAAATCCCACGGCTGTTTCAATCAGGCTGCGCACTTTCGTTTTCAATTCCTTTTCTATGTTGCGCGTCAGCTCCCATTGATTGCCCGATTGCCCGACGCCCACCCCTTCTTCGCCACTGTACAGCAGGTTGCCTGCGGAATCCACAACGATTACGTCTTCCGGCTTAACGCCGTCCACGCTGTTGGCAACAAGCGCCGGAATCCCTTTAAGCTGGGAGTCGGAAATAGGCATGGCGTGGTTCAGCGTCAGGTAAACGGAGGCCGAACCGCGGCTTTCATCATCAAAGAGGCGTCTTTGCGGAATGTTAAGATGCACCCGGCTGCTTTTTATCCAGGTCATCATATTCAGCGTCTTCATTAACTCGCCTTCAAGCGCCCGTTTGATTTTCATATTGGTAATGGTGGTTGTTTCACCCATGGAGGAGTTTTCGGAGCTAAAGATATCGTCCCAGCCTTTGGGCGTATTGCTGCCAAAACCCTGCGCGCGGAAACGTATGCGCATTTCGTCGGCCATATCCTGCTGCACGTAGATTGTCGTGCCGCCGTTTTCAAGACGGTATTTGATCTTGTCGTTGTTCAGGCTTGTCACGATCTCGCTGGCTTCAGCCGGGTCCAGGTTGGCATAAAGCAAATCATACTCTGTTTTGTTGGCCCACAGCACTAGGGCAATCACGATAGATAAAAATGCAACAAGCACCCCTGCTATAATAAGGCGCTGTTTCAGGCTGTATTGCAGAAAAAAGTCAGTTAATTGCGAAATGATCTGGTTCATGGTCGTTCCGTTTTATCCGTTATATCTGCATGCGTTGGATCTCCTGGTAGGATTCCAGGAGTTTATTGCGTATTTCAAGCATTAGTTTAAAGCTGAGGCCTGACTCTTCCAGCGATGCCATTGCCTCGTGCAGGTTTTCGCTACGGCCTTCTATCACGTCGGTTACTTTTTTGGATGAATCGACGGCTTTCTGGTTTACAGCGTCTATAAAGTCCGAAACTGTTTCACCAAAGTCTTTTGGATTTATACTTTCGTTACGCTGCGCGCCGGCGTTGCTGTTGTTGCGTATCAGGTCTCGTAGGTTCACGGCTTGTAACTCACCAATTTTAGGCATATCATTCTCCTATCCTCTCACATCCAGAAGCATACCCGCATTCACGTTCCGCACGCGGTTTACGCCATATAGTTGCTGCTGAAGATTCTGTTCATAGCCAAACAATACCTGCAGGGAATTGACTTCGCGGGCAGACAATACCTTTTTCAAAGAAAAATGCGCTTCGTTCTGGCGCTCTTTGCCAGCCGGATTTAATTCGGCGTATTTGTCCGCCGTCAAGTCCCGTTGGTCAACTCGGGGATATTGATTTTTTTGTGCTTGCGGACCGTACAGACCGGGGATTCCCTGATTAATCTTCATGGCATGCCTTAGATTTCAAGTGACTTTTTTGCAATATTTTTGGCGGCGTTCATCACGGTGACATTGGCCTCGTAAACACGCGTCGCCGATATCAGGTCAACCATCTCTTCAACCAGGTTGACGTCTGGTTTGCGTACATAGCCGTTTTCATCGGCCATGGGATGGTTGGGCTCATAGATCATCTGTTCGCCGTCCTGCTCGATCATCTGGTATTCCGCTTTTTCTTTTGCAGCCGCTTTGCTGCGGCCAACGGGTTCAAAATGATCGTCGTCAGTGCGCCGCATGCGCATCTTCATCTCGTCATTAAAGCGCAATTGCGGTTTGTTTTCGTTTTCCGAAACAAGCACTTTTCTTTTGTAAACGGCGCCGTCTTTACCGGGCACCTTTTCAGCATTGGCAATATTGTCGGAAATAAGCTCAAGACGCCGCATTTGCGTGGAAAGCCCGCCCAATGTTGTCCTGATTGCTGCTAACACTCCTTGTGTTTTCATTTCTTATCCCCTATTGGTTACGACCGGTTATGCTGGCATTTAATCCGCGATATGCTTTGGCCAGTACCCTGCTTACAAAATCAAAACGGATCTGGTTTACGGCCAGCTCGCCCATTTCGCTGTTCAGGTCCACCTTGCGGTCTTCGCCAGGTAACTCGGGTGATGCCGGTTTTTCGGCGGGCCCCATATGGCGGCTGTCGGTTGTGCGCAGCTTTTGCGATGAAAGATTCTGCAGCTCCGCGGAAAAGTCCGTGTTTACGCGCTTATAGCTGTTATCATGAGCATGGGCCACATTTTTGGCGATTGCTTCATGCTGACGGCTGTAGACGTCCAGAGCTTTCTTAAATTGCGCTAATTTTGGCGATGCAAATAGTTTCATAATTCACCTCGTTCGCAAACACTTTATTCAATCTGCGTGCCAAAAAGCTTTTTGCATAGACATCAACAATCTAAACTATTGATAAATATGGGCTTATGAAAAAATTAGGTTGTGCAGATACCAGGCCTGGGAAAATGCGCTCAAGAAAAACTTTCCTTTTCCGGGAGAACATTTTTCCTGTTACCGAACGTCTCCGTTCTGAAAGGAATCTTTCAGCGCTAATTGCAGAATAATTAAAGTATTAGGTCGCGAATGCGATTACTAAGTCAGTGCTTTTTAACTTAAAGAGTAAATAATGGGTGATCGAAAACTAAGGGCTCTTATCGTTGAAGACGTCTTTTTGTTGAGACGTATGCTGGAGCGCATAATCAGCCCCTATTGCGATATTGTCTCCACGGATAATGGCGAGGCTGCCTTTGAGAAGTACAGCGAATCGTTTTTTGACGGCATGCCGTTTGATGTGATATGCCTTGACATTTATATGCCGCGCATGGATGGTCTTGAGACGCTGCAAAATATCCGCACTTTTGAAGAGGAGATTAAGCTGAAGCAGGAAGATAAAGTCAAGATCATTATGATTACTTCACTATCCAACCACAACAATGTTGACAAAGCGCTTAAACTGGGCGCAAATAACTATATAACCAAGCCATTCGCAAAAGAAGACGTATTGGCTACGATGAAAAAGCTGGGACTTATTGATGGTATTGCCCTGCGGGAATAGCAATTAGTGGATGAGTTTAAGATCTTTTAAGACTTCAAGAAACCTGGAGCGTTCAAACGGTTTTACCAGGTAGGCTTCGCAGCCCGTACGAAATGCGCCAAGAACATTTCTGCTGTCCTTCAGCGCCGTTGTCATAACCACCTTCGCACCTTCAGACGCGAAAATACCTTTAGCCTCTTCAAAAGAGCGGATTTCTTTCAAAGCTTCCTGCCCGTCAAGCCTGGGCAGCATAATGTCGAGACAGATCAGCGTGTAAGGATTGTCTTCTTCCCAGGCGATTTTAAACGCCTGTATGGCTTCCCTGCCGTCCACGGCAACGTGTACGTCAAAATACGGTTGCAGAAATTTTTGCAGCATATATCTGGCCCGAAAATCATCCTCTACAATAAGTGCACGCATGGTGTTACCCTTCACTATGAGAATTGTCCTGCTCAAACTGGTTTAGCTTGTTACGCAGGGTACGTACGGTTATTCCAAGCAAATCCGCCGCCTGGGTTTTATGGTTGTTAGTCTTTTTAAGCGCGGCGTAAATCATTTTCTTTTCCATTTGCTCAAGCGGCATCACCTCAGCCATCCCGGCTTCAGCTTCACCGGAGCTGTCCCGTCCGGCGGGATCGTTTTCAAATCGTAAATGCTCCGCCTTGATTTCATTTTCGCGGGCGGAAAATAAAATGGCCCTTTCGATCATATGTTCCAGCTGGCGCACATTCCCCGGCCAGTCGTAAGCCATCAGCTTTTCCATGGCTTCTTCAGCGATGAATTTATCCTTGAATTTGTATTTCTGCTCAAACCTGCCCAAAAAATGATTGGCCAGCAGCGGGATATCGCTTTTTCGGTTACGCAGCGGAGCTATCTCAATTGGGAATACATTTAACCGGAAAAACAGGTCCTCTCGAAATTGGGACGTTTTGATCAGCTCCTCAATATCGCGGTTGGAGGTGGCAATTATGCGCACATCGATCGGAATTTCCATGGTATTGCCTACGCGAATAATGCACATCTCCTGGAGTACACGCAGCAACTTTGCCTGCATGGCATACGGTATTTCACTTATCTCATCCAGCAGCAGCGTACCGCCGTCGCACTCTTCAAAAATGCCCTTTTGCGATTTATAGGCCCCGCTAAAAGCACCCTTTTCATGCCCGAACAAAGTGCTTTCAAAAAGTGATTCCGGCACAGCCGCGCAATTGATCTTTAAAAAAGGCTTATCGGCGCGCTGGCTTTGTTGATGTATGGCACGTGCCACGACCTCTTTACCGGTACCGCTTTCGCCGCGCAGAAAAACAGTCGCCTCACTATGCGCTACCACATCGATATGGTACATCAGCTCTTCGGCAGCCTGGCTCTGGCCTATCAGCATGGTTTCGGGCTTGCCGGCTGCCAGCTTCTTTTTAAGCTGCTTGTTCTCTTTCTGTAAATCGTGGAATTCAAAATAGCGCTGCACGCGCGATTCAATGTGTGAAATGGAGAAGGGCTTGGTGATAAAATCAAAAGCGCCGTTGCGCATCGACTCCACAGCCGTTTCAACGGTACCATATGCGGACATCAGCAAAACACCCGTCTCAGGATACTTGTCCTTTATTTTGGACAACAGCTCAGTGCCCTTTATCCCCGGCATCATGAGATCTGTGATTACAAGGTCATAGCTGTCTGTTTCCAGGGCGTTCAACGCCTTTTCGCCGTTGGCCACCGCCGTGATGGCGTACATGTCGGACTGTAATGTTTCGGTAATGATCAAACGCAGATCATCATCATCATCTACAACAAGGATTTTATAGGGTGAAGACACGGTTTAATTCCAGCGGGTTAATTACCTGATCGTCAGCTTACATATTTTGCTGTTTTTTATAAATATCGGCAGCATTAATTTTAGATAAAGAATTGCGTTTAATTTTAGAGCCGGGCCGCAAGGAACGCGGTTCATCCTCGCCCTCAACTTCCGCGCGCAGGTTTTTGACCTCTTCTTCCAGCTCCAGGATTTCCCGGTAAAGGCTTTTGTTTTCTTCAATGAGCTCAAACTCCCGAAGCGTGCGCTCAAAAGCGCTTATCACCTGGTCAATACGAAAAGGCTTGATCATATAATCGAACTTAAATGTGCGCATGGCTTCAACGGCATATTTGATATTCTGATATCCCGTCATAATTATAATGATCACATTAGGCGCCTGGAAACGGATTTTTTGAGCCAGATCCACGCCGTTGGTACCCGGTACATTGAGGTCATAATCAATCAGCGCAAACTGCGCCGGATTTTTGGCCACATTTTCCATGGCCTGGTCCGGCGTTGCCGCTACACGCACCTGGTATCCATGCTCGGACAAGCCATCGCGCAGCATCTCCAGCAGGTTAAAATCATCATCCACAACCAGTATAGAATTCACATCATTCATGAATGTTTTTCCGGTTTTTGCAATACATCTCCGTGGCGGCGCACTTCATCAAAAAGCTTGAGCCACAAATTCTCCAGGATCTCTCCGGCCGTTTCCCCGGCTTCGGGATAACCGGAGCAGGCATATACGGCTTTAATAAAATGATCTTCATGTCCCTCTACGATATTTCCGGCGAGATTTTCCTTAGCCTGACGGCACAACGTCTCAGCGTTAAAAACGTCTGTATCCGGCATTACCAGCAGCGCGGTATCCGGGGTCTGCCACAGTAGCTCCGCACGTCCGTCAAAATATTCGGCCACGATCTTTGTAGCATTATCAAGAACGTCTTTTATTATATATGCTTCGCCGCTTTCAGAGAATAATTCAAAGCGCATTAGCCCGAAAGATATGGGACTGAGCAGGGTTTTTGCTGTTGATATCTGTTCACGGATGTAGTAATAAAGATGGTTTTCGGCCGGTCTGCTTTTTGGCGTCGTGGTATTCAGGGCATACAGAACGGGCGCTGCCTGGGCGCACAATGTATTTAGCAGCATCCGCAAATCATCAGAAAGCCTTGTCTCTTTTTCCTGCAAAAAAAGGCCCAGAAAAGCCACTACATGTTCCTGGTATACCAAAGGTACCACCAGCAGCCTGAAAAAACTTTTATCTATCGCAATCCTTTTGCCGTCAACCTTGATCCCTTTCTCAAGGTTAATTTCTGAAATGCTGTCTTTTTCCAGGTGCTCGCCGTTAATGCGGGATTTCAAAGTAAATACGACCGCTTCACTCCTGAAGTCGGCCATATTGGTTTTACTTACGCGAAAATTGCCGTCCTGAACGTTCTCTACAAACAAAGCGATATGTTTAAAGCCAAAATACTCCGTAAGCGTATCGCTTATCATATCAAGTGCGTCATCCAGCCCGGTCACCTGATAAAGGATTTTGCTCACGTCCGTCAGTAAAACAATATTTTTAAGCAGATTCATATTACGCTCGGTGAGCGCCTTGTTTGCCCTTTGCAGGCTAAGCCGTTGTGTGGCACGATCCAGCAGGCAGGCCAGTGTTCTGGCATGTATCGGCTTGTGCAGATAATCATATACGCCCAATTGTAGCGACTCAATGGCCGTTTCCAGCGTTGCCTGTCCCGTAAGGACGACTACCAAAGTATCAAATCCGCTATTCTTAACGCCGGCCACAATATCCATTCCATTATAATCCGGCATCATAAGGTCCGTAATTACCACGTCAAAAGCTTCGCTTTGAATAAGCTGCATGGCCCTGGCACTGTCCGTTTCGCCTGTAAATTCATAACGGTCGTCGTTTACAGAATCGCAAACCGTGGCGACGACATCCGGCTCATCGTCTATGACCAGTATTTTGAACTTCATTTCATTGTTTTGTGCCATTATCCAGACCTGTTTTTAGTTTTTGTCACTCACTTCAAGGCTGTAGGAATCGCCCTGCAGTGATTCCAGAACCAGTTCATTGTTCAGCTTAAAGATGCGCATATGCTGCAATTCGCTGTCACAGAAATACTCCAGGCCGCCAATATCCACGGATACATTGCGGTAAATGGTATCAATAATGCGCACTTCCTTTTTAACGCTGTCCCTGGAAGCCTCTTTTTGAAGACCGATTTCTTCTCTTTCAAGCATGCTTAGTTTTTCTTTCAGACGCTCGATTTCCTCGTCTACAAAAGACATCTCCTCTTTTTTTACACTGGAAAGCCCCTTGTTCTTATTCAGAAGCTCCAGAAAATCGCGGCGCTTTTTAAGCCCGGAAAGCCGGACCGCAAGTTCCGATCGCGTTCTGCTTAATTTCCAAATCCTGGACTGGCTGTCATCTTCACCATAGTTGCGAATCTTGAACTCGGTATACACACCCCGCGGTGAACCGGCGTTGCGTATCATAATGCCCTTGTCCGCGGTTGAAATTCCGCCCCTGATCAGACCTTCATTTTCTGTGGCCCGTATCAGTCCGCCGGCCGAAATAATGCAATTGATAGCATATTTTTCCAGAACCACATCGCCACGGACCGCCACGTGGGCATCCTGCATATAGCCGCAGAAAAGCGAGCCTCCGCAGAGCACCTTGGCCCTGCCCTGACCGAGAATACCGTTTTTGATTGTCACATTGCCGTGCTGCGAGTAAACGTGCGCCGCGTCCACTGTACCGTTGATAATAATATCGGAATCGGTTTCCACGCGAAAACCGGAACGTACGTCGCCATCAATAATGATTGTGCCTTTAAGCTTAAGGTTACCCGTGCCATAATCGACATCACCCTTTACATGGAAAACGTCAGAAAGCGTAAGCTTATCATCTTCCCACATCAGATAGCCGTCTTTGGCGGCTACCAGGGCGTTTTGATCTTTGTCGACAATCGCGTTGGCTATATCGGGTAGCGGGCTTTCCGTCTGTGCAGGGATTTTTTTGCCGGTGACAGTCATGCCGGGTTGGGTATCTGCAGATGCCCGCAGATTGACGATTACGTCGCCCTTTTTGACAAACTGATAAAGATTAAGATTTTTGAAATCTGCGCGGTTTTGATTGGTAATGGTGGGACGATTAGGGTTTTCTATATCAAAGTGCCAGTTTAAAATATCCACCGGCTTTTTGCCATAGGCTACCGGTACGGCGATCACTCTTTGTTTTTGTTCGGCTATCTGCTTAACCGCGGATTCATCGACCCCAAAAACAACAGAGCTTTCCTTCAGCCTCGAAAATATTTCTTCAGCTTCAGGAAAGCCGGCATAAGACGCGTTTATTGTTACATATGCCGTCAGTCCGTTTTCGGAAAGACTGACATACAGGTCATCAAGTTCATCCAACATCTTCTTCAAAGTCGAATAATATCCTCGCCAGTTCACCACATGTGCATTCGTAGATAATGCCTATCACATTATCACCATCAAGCAAAGGGGTAATTCTGCCCTCGCCGTGCGGCAGGCTGGACGTTTGATATGGGTTTATTGTTTTTGACGACGTACAGCGTACGTTAGTGCCCTTTATGATCGTGCCCTTGGTGCCGGATTTCCCGTTTTTAAAAACCTTTTTGATATCATTGCTGCGTAATTCATCAAATACGCTCATATAATCTCCCGTTGCGATTTACTTAAAAAAGCTATCGATATCTTCCTGGGTAATTTCGGCACTGTGATGCATCGTATCGGCCGTGTGATTATCAAAAAACTCTTTGTGCCGGCGCTCTTTTTCTTTATCAAATTCGCGCTCGATGGCTTGAACGACTTCCTGGCCTATATCACTGTTTTTGCGCATCTTTTCAAAGGCGCCAAACAGGTGGCTGAATTTTTCATATACCGCCTTGAGAATGCGGCTTGTGTGCTCCAACTGCTGTGTCGTGATGTCCTGGAACTGAAAAGCAAAGATTATCTCATTTGCCTCGGTGCTGATTTCATCCAGCAATGCAATCTTGTCTTCTTTTGAGTCTTCACTATCGATCTTTTGCTTTAACAAATCCAGTTTTGTAAAGATATTTTCAAGCTGGTCCAGCACCTGATGTGTGGCATTTTCCGTCGTCTTCGATACGCTTGTGATATTATCCGTGGCGGTCGGAAGGTGATTCGTTGTTTCCTTGATTGACAAATTGGCCTCGAGCATCAGCGGAATCATATCCTTTATAAACCGGAAAAGGTCACTGATAATGGGGAAAAGATCACCGCTGAACTGCATCGATTTGTGAATACCTTCGATGTGCACAATTACGTCGTCAATTGAGTTAATTCGGCTCATTGCGCCCTCCTGATTAAGATTCGCTGAACAGCTCGGCAATCTTCTTTTTTAATACTTCCGGTGTAAAGGGCTTTACGATGTAACCGTTAACACCAATTTTAATAGCGGTCATAACATCATCCTGCATACCGCGGGTGGTTATCATAAGTATGGGAGTCTTTTTGAATTTGTCTTTTTCCCTAAGGGTTTTTACAAGCTCCTCCCCGTTCATTTCAGGCATGTTCCAGTCTGTAATGATCATGTCATAGTCCTGGGCATCGATCTTGTCCAGCGCATCCACACCGTTCTCGGCCTCGGTGATGCTGGTTATGCCGATCTTATTAAGTGAATTGGCGATTATGCGGCGCATCGTTGGGGAATCCTCAACAAAAATCACCTTCTTATTTTCCATTGGAATTTCTCCCGGTTTGAATTTTTTAATTAGTTTCGGAAATATCCCGGCGTTTTGTTAACAGAACAGTAAAATGCCGCGAAAATTGACCTGTTTTTAATCTGCACACTCTTTTAGTACAACGTACATGATATTGCCTTCAAGGTCGAGCTGAAGGACTTTTTGCTCCATACCTGCCGCGAAAAGATCGGTGGACGGGTCATAAGGCCTGCACTCCGGAAAACCCAGGCTGAATTCCTGGTCCTGTGGAACGGCTTTGGACAAAAACTTACCAACAACCGTGTTGCCTATTTCCCCGAGAGCGTCCCGTATCATTTCATCGGTAGTAGTTTCCATATCGCCACCCAGCATCTCGGTGAATATCTCTTCGGCAAAATCATTTTCAATAAACATAACAATACGCTTCCGGAACGGCGCCAGTGTGTCTACGCATATCATGGTTGTATTTTGCAGGGCCGGCAATCGCTCCAGTTCCTGAACTTCCTCTACTTCCGTAAAAATGAGGTTTTCAAAGGACTCGGATATCGCTTCCGTCAAAGGATCCGTTAAGTTCTCCTGAACATACTCCATTTCTAACCTCACTCTTTTTCCAGTTTTAAGCTTTCTTCCAGAACACTGTTTAAGTCCGGGAGCGAAATCGGTTTGGACAAAACAGCGGTCGCGTATTCATTTATCAATTTATGCTGCGTGGCGGAATTGGTTTTGCTTGAAATGACCACCACAGGTATATGGTTAAGTCTCGGCGAAGCCTTGATCCTCTTTAGAAGCTGCTCACCGTCGCACTCCGGCATATTTAGATCGGTAAGAACCAGATCAAATGATTTCGCCTTCAACTGTTCAAGCGCTTTTAACCCGTTTGCAGCTTCACTTATCTGTAAATTCTCAAAACCACACACTTCCAGCGTCCTGCGTATGAGTGTGCGCGCCATGGCGGAATCGTCTACGACTAAAACTTGATGATTCATATATGTGAACTCCCTAAAGATGCCACTCGCCGCGTCCCGGCGATGAAATTACGATTTGACTTGAATCTGTGTACACGGCCACCGTCCTGCTAAAGTTTTTCCCTACGTCTTCGGCGATTGCTCCCAGTTTGTATTTCCAGAGGATTTTTTTTACGGCCAGTACATTACGCTTGCCGATGTTAAATCTGCCGTTGGGATCCATTATTTTAGCTCCTCCGGCCATCTTAACAACCACTTCGGAATTTTTGCGGACCCCAAAAATTTTAAATTGTTCTATCAGACGGGGAATCGCCAGATCAGCAAAATAGCCCTCCGGTAATGTTCTGCTTTTCTCCCCGGAAGTACCGGAATCCGGTAACGCAATGTGGGCCAGGCCTACGGCACTTATCTTTGGTGCTACAAAAACGAGGGCCACACAGGAACCAAGCGCGTATGTCTTGACCACCTCGTGTGGCCGGTCCGAAACTCCGATTTCACCTACCCCGACATTAATTACGTTCATCCTGCATTTCCTCTAGTATCCTCTTAATCCTTACCGGGATTTCATCCAGACTTACCAGTTTTTCCGCCCCACCACGTAACCAGGCTTCCTTGGGCATTCCAAAAACCACGCAACTTTTTTCATCCTGGGCGATTGTTCTCGCTCCGGCTTCACGCATTTTCACCATAGCGTCTGCTCCGTCGCTCCCCATGCCCGTGAGAATGATGCCCAAAGCGTTGCCGGCAGCATAGCGGGCCACGGACCTGAATAAAACATCCACACTGGGGCGGTGGCCGCACACTTTGGCGCCATCACGGCATACAACTTTGTATTCACCGCCGGAACGGATAACCTGCAAATGTTTATTGCCGGGGGCGATCAGAACTTTTCCGTTTTGAATCCGGTCGCCTGATTCGGCTTCCTTCACCTCCATGGCCGCAATCTCATTAAGCCGCTCGGCGAACATTTTGGTAAAGCGCTCCGGCATATGCTGTACAACGACAATCCCTGGCGAAGTGGCAGGCAACGCGGAAATGATCTTGCGCAAAGCTTCCGTGCCGCCGGTTGACGCACCGATGGCGATAATCTTATCGGTTGTCTTTACAAGAGACTCGACCCTGGCCACGCCATTACCGGCATGATAACCGTTCTTTTTGTAGCGCGACACATCCACCGAGGAAGCGACGCGGACCTTTTCCTGCAGCTCTTCCATCATGCTCACCAAACCGCGTTTTATGTCAGAAGCAGGTTTACACACAAAATCAACGGCACCGGCATCAAGGGCATCCAGGGTTATGCACGATCCCGACTCCGTAAGGGAACTTACCATTACGACGGGCAACGGGTATTGAGGCATAAGCTTACGCAAAAACTCCAAACCGTCCATTCGTGGCATTTCCACGTCAAGCGTTATCACATCCGGCCTTTCCCGGATGATCATGTCGCGGGCTTTATAGGGATCTGCCGCGGCGCCGACCACTTCAATACCCTTCGCCATATTTAAACCGCGGCTAAGAATATCACGTACAAGGGCCGAATCATCCACGACCAGCACTCTTATTGCTTTTGACATTATACACCAACCTTTTGGTAAACGGCCGGGCGTATATATTTAAAGTATTGATTAGATCGGCCAAGGCTTTCGGAATGACCTATAAAGAGATAGCCGCCTTCTTCCAAATTTTCACTGAACTTGGATATAAGTTTACTGCGCGTTTCACCGTCAAAGTAGATCATAACGTTGCGGCAGAAAATGGCGTGAAACCGTTTCTTAAAAGGGAAATGCGGCCGCATAAGATTGAGCCGTCTGTATAATACGATCTGCCTTATCCGTTCCGAGATGCGGAATGACCCGTCAGACTGTTTTTTAAAAAAACTGCTTACCCAGTCCGGGTCAAGCTTTGCCACATTATCTTTGAGATAAATGCCTTTTTCGGCAACGGCCAGAGCGCGCTCGGAAATATCCGTTGCCAGAACAGCAGGCTTTATGCTGCCGCTTCTCATACCCAGCCCGCTCTGAAGCATCATCGCTATGGTATAGGCTTCTTCGCCGGTTGAACACCCCGCACACCAAACCCTTATACTTTTTTGCTGTTGCACCGAAGCTGTACCCAACCAGTCGGGGACAGCATAGTCACGCAAAAAATCAAAATGCTCCCGTTCGCGGGCGAAGTAGGTAAGATTTGTAGATATCCGGTTTATCAGTGTATTAAGGCCGGTACCGCTTTTATCGTCAATACAATATTGATAGAAGTCCTTGAATGAGCTAAAACCACGGTCAGACAGTTCTTTTCGCAAACGGTTGGAAACCAGAGATTGCTTTTTATCGCCAAGATTTATGCCAAAGCGGTCGTAAACCAGCCTGGCAATCTGCTGATACTCTTCGCTGCTTATTTCAAACTCTGCCGTGTACATCGGTTTTCTTATTTCCCGTTTCCGTTTGTGGTCGTATGAAATACTTCATCATCATCTTCAGAGGCTTCTTCCGGGACAGCATTGTTTTCGCCATATTCCTCGTCAGTTTCGTAATAATTATCCTTGCTGCCCGCCGCGGACAAACTGAAACGGCTCAACATGCTTCTCAGCTGTTCCGCTTCTATGGAAAGGTCAGCTGCGGCCGCCGCGCTTTGTTCGGCATACGCCGTGTTGGATTGGGTGACACGGTCAATCTGCTGCAGCGCATTATTGACCTGGTCAATCCCCGATACCTGCTCTTTTGAAGACGCTGTAATCTCAGAAATGAGATCTGTCGTTTTTGTAATATTTTCGATAATCTTATTGATCGATTCGGCGGTGCGTGCGGCTATTTTGGTTCCGTTCTCCACGCGTCTGCCGGAAGCCTCGATCAACTCGGTGGTTTCCCTTGCAGCTTTCGCGCTGCGCTGTGCAAGATTGCGCACCTCTTCCGCCACAACAGCGAAGCCCTTGCCGTGAACACCGGCCCGCGCCGCTTCAACCGCCGCGTTTAGCGCCAGCAGATTTGTTTGAAAGGCAATTTCATCAATGGCTTTAATGATTTTCGAAATTTCGTCTGAAGACTCGTTAATTTCCGACATGGCTTTCAGCATGTCATTCATTTGAGTGTTGCCGTCTTCCGCTGCCTTAAGTGACTCATTTGAAATATTGTTGGCGTGATCGGCATTGTCCGCGTTTTGACGCGCTTGCTGGCTTATCTCAACCATCGAGGCGCCTATTTCTTCCAGTGAACTGGCCTGATCCGAAGCGCCTTCTGAGACGGAGTGACTCGTTTGCGACACCTGCTGTGATCCGTTGGCCACCTTTTCGACCGAATCGGAAACCTGGTTGAGAATGGAATTTATTGACCTGACACTGTGGTTAAGCGCATCTTTGATTTTTGAGTAATCGCCGGAGTAATCACCGGAAACTGTTCTGGTAAGATTGCCGTTGGCCATTTCATCCAATACACCTTTTGCCTCATTGATCGGATCTATCACCGCATTAAGGGTATGGTTCATACCTTCAACTATTTTGCGGTAGTCGCCGGTGTGTGCGGATTCATCAGCACGTTTTTTAAGGTTGCCGCTTACGGCCGCCTCTGCCAGATGCTTGGAGTCGTCCACCAATCTGCGAACAGCGTTAATACTGCGTGTAAGGTTGTCTTTTATGATCTGGAAATCACCTTTAAATTCTTCGCGAATCATATCGGGGATTTCACCATTTGCCATTTGCTGCAAATAAGATGAGGCGGTATTCAAAGGCTCTACAACCGCGTCCAATGTCTGGTTAACACCGCTAATAATCGACTTAAATTCGCCGGCGTGGGCATCTTCATCAGCGCGTTTTTTCAGGTTACCGTCCAGGGCGGCTTCCACAAGACCCTGCACATCCTTAACCATGGCATGAATGCTTTTTTTCATGCGAATCATAGCCTGGCCAAGCTCATCTTTATCATTAACATCCGTCAGCTCAACATCTGTATTTCCACGTGAAATTTCGTTGGCAACACGGGTCTTATCTCGCAGAGCGTCTACCATCCTTCTGAATGCTGCGGCAAGCTGACCGAGCTCATCTTTCGAATCAATTGTAATATCATGTTGCAGGTCACCCTCGCTCAGTCGCTCGGCTACTTCCGCCAATTGCCGTACAGGACTGGAAAAACGCGATGCCAGCAACAAAATCAAAGCTATGATAACCGCAATTCCGACAGCCATAAGAGCAATCAGCACAGAACGTGCAAAACTTAATGCCTCGTTGCGCGCTTCAAGGGAAATGCCCACATAAATCTTACCGATAATTTCATCACCGGATGTCACTGGTTTCATGCTGATGATTTCCTCGTCGGAGTCATCATACTGCTCGATATCGGCAGGATGGAAAGGCTCGTAGCCCTCCTTGCGATAGCTGTAAAAGCTTTCGCCGTTAACGTCCTGGACCAATAACATGGAAATCTGCGGATCGCTCTCAAAGGCTTTAAGAGCGTCGGCCACGAGCTCCTTATCCGAGAACTCAAGACCGGTGATAACCGCCTGGACGGCAATGTTGTTAATAATATCCGTTGAGCGGCTAAGGTTGTTGGTAAGTGCCTGCTTGGTGATGTAGTTTATCGTTAAAAAACCGGCAAAAATCATAACCAGTAAAACCGGTATTAACGTAAACAACATTTTTTTCTTAATGGTCATCTCGCGGTAGTTCATTTGACCCTCGCATGTGCTTTTTATGTGGTGTTTGTTTTAGCGAATGATTTGCGTAACACCCAGCGCCAGAGAAAACTCTTCCGTAAACTTGGAGGCGAATTGTTCATAATGCTGCAGGTTTACCAATAGCTGCGAAATTTTGAATTCACCATCCACAATGATGCCGATAAAAGCACCGCTTTTGGAATACTCTTCGTTGGATGTAATTACCGGGATATTGCGCTCTTTGCACTTTTTAAGGATGTAAAGACGGCTGCTTTTTTCCATCAGAACAGGAGAATCATAAACGATCAGCACCTCGTCATCGGATACCTTCTTAAGGTTTTCACCGATTGTCCGGTTGCTTTCTATGGGGTAAATGGTAACCTGGATTTGGAACGCCGCGGCTGCTCTTTGAAGTTTGCTTTTTTCCGCTTCTACCAGTTCCGGCGGCATAAATACAGCGGCTTTTTTAACTTCCGGCAAAACCTTGTTTACCATATACAGGTATTGGGCGGATGTGGCATTTTCTGCCAGGGCCGATCCGACCATTAAAACTAAAATTGCAGCTGCGACTAGCCTTATGTTTTTCATAACTTCCTCCTTGAAATAATTCCGTTTAATGCTGTCTATTCACCTTTTCGGACATTTTAAATTTTGAATAAAATGAACGGCTGAGGTGATAACATTCTATACACATATCAGCCCGTTTTATTCTTCAATGCTGCATTTAAGTGCTTCCAGCTCTTCCTCAAACAGCAACTTCTGCGTATCCAGCAATATGTATACTTCTTCCTCCACCTTGCCCAACCCTTTTACAAAAACGTTCCCGTTCGTTTTTTTATTAACCTTGGGCGGCGGTTCAACGTTTTCGTCCGGGATGTTTATAACCTCCGAGACCGTGTCTACTACCATACCGACAGATGAATCGTTTATGTTAATCACGATGATACAGGTGCGCTCATCATACGATCTTTCTTCCATACCGAAACGTAGCCGTACATCCAGGACGGGTATTACCTTGCCACGGAGGTTGATAACGCCTTTTACGTAGTCCGGAAGATCGGGAAGATCAGTAATTTTCTGTATACCAATTATCTCAGTGACATTTCTGATTTCGATACCGTAGGTTTGTTTGCCCAACGTAAACGTCAGAAACTGACCGTCCTGGAAATCTTCAACATGCGTATCAACGCTTTCTTCTACCAAGTTTTCCATTTTAGACTTCCTCTTTTAAGAATTGAATTTGTTTTCCATTGTTGTTTCTTCAACCATTTTTGCCAGATTGCCTAAATCCAGAATCAGGCATATCTCTCCGTCTCCAAGAATCGCGCAACCCGAAACACCGCGGATCTGGCTCAGATAGGAAGGCAGCGCTTTAATCACAAGCTGTTGCTGGCCAAGTATCTCGTCTACAAGAAAACCAATATTCTGTCCGCCTTTTTCAGTAACAACAACAATGCCCGACGACAGCGGTTTGGGTTCAAAACTGAGATTATGAAGCTCATGCAGACGTAATACCGGGATCAGGCTTTCTCTTACCCTGATAACTTCCTGACCATCTATAAGATCAACAACGTGGTTGCTGTTTACCTGTAAAGATTCTTTGATGTCGAGAGTTGGAATGGCATATAGTGAATTTTCAACGCGCATCAGCATGCCATCTACTATAGCGGTTGTTAAGGGTATGCGTAAGGTAACCGTAGTGCCCTTGCCCGGCTCACTGCTAACTTCAACACGGCCCCGGATCTTTTCCACGTTCCGTACAACCACATCCATACCGACGCCGCGACCGGAAATATCCGATACTTTCGCGGCCGTGGAAAAGCCCGGTGCGAAAATCAGCTGCCAGACCTTTTCATCGGGGATATCTGTTTCATTTTCATTTACAATGCCCTTTTCAATCGCTTTGGACAATATCTTTTCCCGGTTCAGTCCGGCACCGTCATCTTCAACGGTTATCCAGATTTCGCCACCGACCTGCCGGGCCGCAAGTTTTATCAGACCTACCGTATTCTTGCCGCTCTTTCTGCGCTGTTCTGCGGCTTCAATGCCATGGTCAGCGGAATTTCGCAACATATGCACCAACGGGTCCGAGATATGCTCTAAAACAGAACGGTCCACTTCTGTTTCCCCGCCGGCAATTTCCAGCTCTATCTTCTTATTGTTCTTCGCGGAAAGGTCACGAATCAACCGCTTCATCTTTCCGAACAACCCGCTTAACGGTATCATTCGCATCGACGTGGCCAGTTCCTGTAATTCGCGAATATTCTTTTGCAAGTAGTTAATTGACTTTTCGAATATCTCCAGTTGCAACCCTTTTAAATCGGGGCTGTGCGAAACCATGGATTCGCTGATAACGATTTCCCCAACCAGGTCCATCAGCTGGTTCAGTTTTTTCACATCCACGCGGATAACCTCGCTGACAGCCGTTTTCATGGCCTCTGTTTTGCGGGCACCGCCGTTCACAGCCGGTTTGGCGTTTTCCTGGACGGACTCTTCTTTCTCTTCCGAACCGTTATTACTTTCCAGCTCCTCATCTATATTATCAGGTGTATCTTCAACCTGAAGCTCTTCTTCCTGAATATTTGCCATTTCTGCGTCATAAGATTGATCTTCTTCTACCGATTCCAGACCAAAGACATCATTCATCAAATCGAGCAACCCGTTTTTGCCCATGATAGTCGGCTCTTCACCGTTGGAAAGATTATCTATGGCAATACGGATAAAATCGAGCACCTGGAGGATCATTGAAATTTGTTTGGAGTCTGCGGTAACTTTACCGCTTCTTGCCAGGTCAAGAAAAGTCTCTGCTTTATGACAGATTTGGTTGATGTCGTTATAATTAAAAAAGCCTGCATTTCCTTTAAGGCTGTGTAAAGAGCGAAAAGCGCTCTCAATCAGTTCCGTTTGTTGCGGCTCTTTCTCCAGTGAGAGTAAATCTTGTTCGAGGCTGTCCAGGAGTTCGCCTGAGTCCAGCACAAATTGTTTTTTCATCTCAGGCGTAATCAATGCGTCAAGCACGTCCTGATCAGATTTAGATTTTTCGTTATTCGCGCTTGCGGTTGTTGTTGTCGCTTCTTCGGTTTTTGGGGCTTTGGCCTGGCTCTTGCCTTTTTTCTTCGCTTGTTCAGGTTTTTCGGATTCAGAGATCATTGCGTTGATGCGCCGGGTAAGATCGTCTGTGTCACCGCCATACCCTTCTTCCGTAAAATTGTCCTGCAGGTGCTCCATCATTGTTTGCAAAAAGTCGCACACTTCCAGAAAAACATCGATATGCTTTTTTTTGATATTTACCTTGTCTTTGCGGATCAGATCCAGCAGGGTTTCGGCCTCGTGGGTAATAGCGTTTGTCGCTTTAAGGCCTATAAAACCGGCACTGCCTTTGATGGAGTGAAAGGTGCGGAAAATAGTATTGATCTGCCCGCTGTCAATTTCAGATCCACCAGCGAGAGATTCTTCTAGATTGAGTAAAACAAGCTCAGTCTTTTCTATTGCTTCATTACTCTCGGTTACAAAATCAACGAGAATTTCCTTGTCATCATCAAACACTGAACCAATACTCCTTCATTTTACCATTTGTTTTGATTTGATTAACGACAATCACAATTCAAAATTGAAGCTTTTTAAATGGATGGTAAAAATCAGACAGGGGCTGGTCAGGAAAGCGGTTTTATCTCAAGCGTTTTGGTGGATCGGTTTAAGCGGATGGATACGTTTTCCATGGGTTCGCGTACACGAAAAGTCTCATTGGAAGAGATAATGGCACAGCCGTTTCCAATTTTACCTGTTACGACAATCTCGGGGCTGGTTTCTTTTTTTGTATGCGTTTCATAAAACGCCAGTTGTCTCTTCTCATCAGCAAATTCATTAAGTGTCGATTTCGTCTTTTCGAGCAGTTCCCTATAGTGGGTAAGACCGTCTTTCATGTTTACATAAAAGCGGTTCAGCAATATATCGGACGCGATATTGCCCCGCGCCACTTTGTTGAGTTTCGCCAGGTGATTAAGCGCTTTTTTGCGCGTAAAGTCAAGGTCTCGCTGCTGTTCATCGAGGAATAAAAACAGATCGAATAAACGCTTCTCATGCTGTTGATGAAATCTCTTTACCGTTTGCAAATTTGGGTCCATGACATGGTCTGAACCCAGGTAGATTGTGCTTCTTTCCAGTTGCCGGGCAAAGAGCCGGTTGCCGACACGGATTTCCGATCCGCTGATAATCGGAGCCACCATGCTGTTCATACATTGCACCAGGGAATGATCAATATTATTCTGAACGATACAGTAGTGCCCTACCCACACATTATAGCCAACAATGCTACTGGCAAAAAGCGATTGCCCGGCGTGTATTCGCGCGCTGTCGAGACGTTGCGAATTATCCAGCCCGAAAGCGCAATAGATATTGCCGCCGGATCTGACATTGGATGATCGGATAAGACCTTCAACAATGACGCTCGAAGGCGTAATCAACTGCGATTCCGTGCGCACGTCCTGCTCAACCCTGACGGCACTTTCCAGCTCAACACGCCCGTGCATCTTACCTATATTTTTTAATACGTGTTCGGGATAAACGGATACTGTTCCGTAAATAGAACGGTGCGCATAGCCATCTGTTTTGGCTACGATCGCTTCACCATCATGGCGCAGTTTGGTGTTTTCTCCGGCATAGAAATTAATATTTGTCGTTTCAAGGTCGGCGATATACTCTTTACGACCATCGGGATAGCGCAGGTACTGATACGGTTTTTGAGACAACGTCAGCAGTGTATCGCCGGCCTTTACGGGATAGGTGATATTGAGATTTTCAAAGCTGCCCTCCCGGATCCAGTTGTCAAAATTTTCATCGTTAAGTTCTTTTTCAAAGTGGAAAAAAGGTTTTCCGGGATCTTCCTCTATGTTGGCAAGAGCAATGGGTATTTGTCCCTTATGGCCGTTTTGAAGCAGATCAATACAATGTTCAAGAATGCCGTGTTCATATCCCTTTTCAGCCAGTGCCCGCTGTATTTCCTTCTTAGAGGCGCTGCCAAACTGTAGTTCGCCAATTACAAGTTTGCCTTCCCAAAGCTCCGTTACAACAAGGGTCGAATTCGAAAGTAGAATGCGTTTTTTTACCATTAGATCAACCGTTAAGCACTGTTCCCAGTTTAGAAAGCCATTCATCCATATTCGCCGCAAACCGTTCATAGTTATCAAGCTTGTCGTAGTTTGTCAGCCCGGTAAAATCATCCTGATTCAGGTTCAGCTGATTCTGCAGAAGCTCAAACAGCTCTTCCAGCGAAAAAGGTTTTTGCAGTTCGGCATCGTGAGCCACCTGCATGGCCTCCTCAACCAGCTTGGAATCGCGGTTGGTGTACATAAATATCACCGGTGTTTTGCTGTTTGATTCCGCTCTGCTGTTCAGGTAATTCTGCAAATCCCGCGGATTAACCATTTTGGTTTCTACATCAATAAATACCGCGGCAATCTCTTTAACGCCAATGCCGGATAGTGCGTTATTAAAATTGTAAGCTACGATAGGTTCAAAGTTAATCGAGGTTACAAGACGAGATATGTCGTTTAGCGTGCTCGAATCTTTGTCTACTACTATAATCTTTTGCATTGTTCTTTACGTTGTTAAACATTTTATCATTATCGGTTGCAATCGGCCACTTTTAACGAGAGCATATATTTGATTATAAATTTTTCAAATAAAATATTATTTTAACGGCAGTTACGAGCGATTATGGTCTTTTAATCATTCTAATTTTCTTATGGTTCAAAACAATTCATCGCGGAATCGTTATTCCGCAAAAAGCTACGCGTTTCTACTCGATTTTGTAGACCAACCCGTTTGCATAATAAATGAATACGGCCGTTTCCAGTACTGCAATCATGCTTTTACGGAGCTGAGCGGCTACGCAATGGGACAGATTTTGGGCAAGCGTTATAAGCGTTTGTTCGATAAAAGCGACTACCCTGCGCTGACCATCCGCAGCATAATTTATAAAATTCATGAAATTAGCTCCTGGTCCGGTCCGATCCGTTTCAGTCATGCAGATGGAAGCAGCCGTGAAGGTCATCTTCGTGTCAAACCGCTCCTTTTTCCCGGAGACAACGACAACTCCCCTTCGTATTTTGTCCAAATAGAAAAGAGCGATCCGCGCATTAGTTCAACGGGCCCGGATCACTCCGCCCTGCTCATGGAACATACTTCGGACATTGTTTTTACCTTTAATATTGATGCGAACCGGATCCCCGGGAAAATAACACAGGCCAACAGGCGGCTGTCCTCGATCGCGGATATCCCCATGAGCCGTTTGCTGGAGAAGAATTTTCTGGACCTGGTTCCGCCGGCGTCTCAAAGTGAGATTTTGCAGGCTCTTGACAGCCTCAACGATAAAAAAGATTTCAACCTGGAATTTTCCGTATCTGTCACGGACGGCAGGGAAGTTATGCTAAGGGGGCGCTTTTTTCACGTACAAAAGGATTCCGCCGTTGTGGTTATCGCACGCAACGTTTCCGAACAAAAAGCCCTGGAAAACAAAATGTCACAGTTGGAAAAGCTTGAAGCCGTCGGACAACTGGCGGGAGGTATCGCGCATGATTTTAACAACGTGCTTGCCGGCATCAGCGGATTGGCTGAGCTGGGCATGAGAAAGCTGGATGAAGAGCATAAAGCCTACCCCACCCTCAAAACGATCTACCAAAAAGCAAATAATGCCGCCAATATTGTCCGGCAACTGGTAATGTTCAGTAGAAAGCAGCGCCTCAATATGCGGGAAATGAATCTGAACAAAGTTATCAGAAATAACAGCCGCCTTCTGGATCGCTACCTGGGTGAAGATGTTACACTTAGCATAAGATTGTCCGAAAACCTGAACCTGGTAAATGCCGATGCCAGCGCACTTGACCAGATCATAACCAACCTGAGCATCAACGCGCGTGATGCCATGCCCGATGGTGGTGAACTGGTTGTTTCTACAGAAAACCGCGCCTTTTCAGGTGAGAAGGTAACTGTAACGGGCACCATGCCCGCGGGCGATTATGTACTGCTTAATGTCATCGATTCCGGTACCGGCATGCCCCGCGAAACACTGCGCCACATTTTTGAACCTTTTTTTACAACAAAAGATGTCGGCCAGGGTACGGGTCTGGGCTTATCGATAGTTTTTGGACTTGTAAAGCAGCACAACGCCTTTATCGAATGCGCCAGCAGCGAAGGCGAAGGCACACACTTTACCATCTATTTTCCAAAGGTCGCTGAAACCATAAAAGAGATGAAGAGCGCGGAGACACGCCCCGTGGTGGGTGGCAATGAGTGTATTTTGATTGCCGAGGATGAGGCGGACCTTATTTTGTTTATGAAAGAGGTGCTTGAGAATTTCGGCTATCGCATCATGTTGGCGCCAAATGGGTCAAAGGCTCTCGAAATATTTCAGGAGCATGCCGACAGCATTGATATGATTGTCTCCGACGTGGTAATGCCGGAAATGAACGGCGTAGAGCTAAAGCTGGTCGCGGAAAAGATCAAACCCGACACGAAGTTTCTGTTGATCAGTGCCTATACCAACCGGCTGGAACCGGGCGTACCATTCCTCGAAAAGCCTTTCGACGCGCGCGATTTCGCCCAGGCAGTACGCTCCATACTGGACGGAACCTATAAATTGCACGATTGATCTTACTCGTACGGCTCAGAAGGCGAATTGCCCTGCGTATAATTGGGCAGACTAATCAGTTTATCTACGATATCATCTATTACTTCATCGTCAAAATAGTAGCGCGATGCAATACGTTCCTTGATCGCCTCTATCTCTTCCGTACTCACAACTTCGCTGCTTTTGACATCACGGAGATATCTGGCTGCTTCCATCTTTAATGTCAGCATTTCGCGGCCGACATCGGAGATTTGCACCTGATCTTTTTTGCCGCTTTTTGCGGCGTCGTTTACCTTAGCGTTATCGTTGACCTTTTTGTCGGTCTGGGCCGTCTTCTTGTTCGATTCCGTTTTCTTAAGATCAGGAGACGTCGAAAATAAATTTCTGATGGGTCCCATTTTCTTACTCCTGAATTATATTCAGTTTATTTGGATTATCACTGCCACCCGCCTGTTTGCGCGCGTAGTGCGCCTGGCCGGCGATCGCCGCACTCTTTTTGGCATATTCCTGTTTACGTTTTTCCAGATTTTTATAAATCCGGTCGTCAATTTTAACGAGCTTGCCCGCCAATTCCGAGATGGTTCGAAGCTGCTCTTCCGCTTCTTCGCTGCGCTCGCCATCATCAAGCTGGCGCCGTTGCTGTTCCAGGTGCTGGATTTTCTCTATCCACTCCTTGCGGTAATCCACCATTTCCGACAATACGCCGATTTCAAGTTTATCCACTTGTCGGGCCACCTTTTCGGAAATAGCCAGAACGGAGTTAAAACAATCAACTTCCTGCCTTAATACCGTTTCCAGATCAAAGTTATCCGGATTTGCAAATTCCTGAAACATGCTCATATTCTCCCGTTATAAATCAAGCCCATTAAATCTTCCATACGGTTGCGCAATTGGATCACTTCTTCGCTGGGGATTTGCCGTATCACCTGTCCCGTTTCCTTATCCGTCACAACCACAATCGGCGGTTTGCCCTCTTTGTCCATCTTAAATTCAAGGCTCGTGTTGTAAGAACTGATCCGCTTCTGAATCTTTTCTACGATTTCTTCCACATTAGCATTCGCTCTGCTTTCCTGTGCGGCCTTCTCTTCGTTCTCTTCGCGCTTTATTTCAGTTCTCACCTTTGTCTCGGAAATTCCCTTCACGGGTGAAGTTACCGCTCCGGCAACTTTTTGAATCGTAAAGTCATCCATGACTTCCTCCTTTAAAATCCGAGTAGCTGGTTATTCATGCTGGTGAACATGCTGAAAAAGCTTTGCTGGCTTTGAAGCGTATACATCGTGTTTTGCAATGTAGTAAATTCTTCAAACAGTTGCTTTTCCTTTTTGTCGAGGATGTCGTTCATCAGGCGAATACGATCGTTTAATGTCGTAATCTCATTGTTCAGCTGTTTTTTGCTGCTGCTAATGGTTCCGCCGGACTCCGTAAAGCCCACGATCAGGTCATTCACTTTGTTGGCGATCCCATCGCTGCCCTTGAAGAGATCGGACACATAAACCGAATTGTCTTCCAGTGCCGTTGTGAATTTGTCTTCATCGGAAATCGATAAGCGTCCCTGTTGATCTGCTTCAATACCTATATCATAAAGAAGATCGTATTCCGAATAGGTCACATCCGATACCGTTCCCATTACCGCGTTGCGTAAATCCACCGACAGGTTTCTGTAAACCAGATCCTTGGAAAGTACACCGGCCTTGCTTGTGGCCGGGTTATATTGCGCGTTATTGCGCAGAAAATTGATAACCTCGTTGTAGGAATCTATAAAGCTTTGAACCTCTTCTTTCACGGCTTCCACATCCGTGTTAACCGTTACCGTCTCCTGGGAAGCGAACGTGTCCAGCAACTGAAAGGTTACACCGTCGACAGCATCCGTAATGCTGTTCGAATCCCTGTAAAACGTCAGTCCGTCGAGCACAAATTCCGAGTTCAGGCTGGAAGTACTATGGCTGGTGCCCACATCATACATATATCCGCCCTGAGTACCGCTGGTCTGTGCCGTGTTATTTATATTCAGGTCATCCAGTAAAGTGCTGGCGCCAAAATCCATTCTGTAGGAGTATCCACTGCGCTCACTTTTAAACGACAGCCTTGATACACCCGGTTCTTCGCTGACGACCGTAGCGTGAATGCGCTCTTCCCTTTTGATAACACCGTCGGCAACAGCCTGGTCCATGGCAGAATTAACGGCCGTTCGTACGGCAGACAGAACCGATTCGTTGTCTTCGCTGAAAAAGGCCGCTTCCACAGTCACATCAATAGAAACCCTGTTGTCGGGGTCTTCATCCGTTGGGCTGGCCACTTCTATGCTGAACGTCTGGTCCGTAGAGTACGCTGTGAAATCGCTGGCACTATTGGAAAACTGATTTGAAACGCGGGTATCTGCTACGGCCAGGCGATTTACATTGAGTATGTGATTTCCAACTGTTGCCTCTGCTGATGCGGTTGCTTTAAAAAGATCGGCGTTGGATACAGTTGTGCTTTTGGCTCCAAAATAGTCGGTAAACGTGTCATTCATCCGGTCCAGCTTGGTTTTAAGTGCCGATAACTTGGAGTCCAGATCGGACAGAACTTTGATATGATCATTGATCGTCTTTTTCTTTCCGATCAGTTTATCCTTGGGCATGGATTCCAGCCGCATATACTGATCGACCAGATATTGTATCGAGTTTTGACCACCGAATATTGATGAAGCATCCATGATTGTTTCCTTTACTAAACGACCTTATGTGCCTGAGTCCAGGCAGCCTTTATTTCTTCCAGGTTCTTTTTAGCTTCGGCAAAATTTCCTTTTCCAATAATATGATTGATATATCTGTACACATTATAGAAGGTCATCGACGTTTCTTTGTAATCGAAATTAAGCGATTTGATCAAGAGCTGAACGGCCCTTGTTGCTTTATCGCGGTTTTGCTGCCTGCATGCGGTGATACCGGCGTCCAGAATGTAGGAGATGAGCTGCTCCGGGCTGGCCGAAAGAACTTTCTGCGCCAGGTAAGGATTGTTGTTTGTCTTCGTTTTCGGTTTAATGCTGCGTTGTGCTGGTATCATCGTTTATGCTCCTGTTCAACCTAGAAAAGGGGCGGGGTCTTGGACCCGGCCCCTGTGTGTTGTTTCCGCTTCGGTTTATCTGAAGAGTGACAGAACCAATTGCGGGGACGAGTTCGCCTGGGACAGTGAAGAGACTGCTGTCTGCTGCATGATCTGCAACTTCATCACTTCCATTTGCTCCTTGGCAAAGTCCGCATCTTCGTAGTTACTGCGTACCGCTTCGGTGTTGGTGATAGCCGTGCTCAAAGTGGCTTCTTTAGAAGTCAGGCGCGACTTGTATTCACCGATGTCCTGGGCGCGAGTAGCCAGTGTATTAATGGCGGTGTCCAGCGTGGTAATCGCGGCGGAAGCACTTGCCTGCGACGAGAGACTTACGCTGTTAATGCCGAGGTCTGCGGTTGAAGCACCGGACAAGGAAACGCTCAATGTTTCAGAGCCGCCTTCGCCTGTCTGGAAAGTTACCGCGAAGCCACCGTCGATGAGACCGTCATCATTGAAGGTCGTTTCAGAAACGATCTGGTCAATTTCCGTAGCCAGAGCGCTATACTGATCGTTGATAGCCGTACGCTGGGTGGAACCGAGACTACCGTCTGCTGCCTGTGTGGCTTTCTGCTTCATTGTTTGCAGAATGTCCATAATATTGGAGTAGCCGCCTTCAGCGATGTTCAGAATGTTCTGAGCGTTGCTTACGTTGTCCAGAGCTACTTCCAGACCACGACGACGGGCTTCCAATCCACGGCTCAGCTGATAACCTGCAGGGTCATCGCCAGGTGAATTGATGCGTTTACCGGTTGCCAGACGCATTTGATGGTCGGCTATACGGTTATTGGTTTTATTCAGGTGGTACAGTGACTGCATGGCCTGAATGTTCGAAGCTACACGGGTTAAGCTGCTATCCATGTAAAACCTCCTTGTTTGGGTTGATTGGGTTAAACTTTCTTGCGATCCGAATTTCTTTTTCTGTTTCGCTTTACTGTACAGGTCGCAGGCACCCGGGGCTTCTTAAATGCATTTTTAAAAAAAACTTCACTTTTTTTAATAATAAATGGTTAAGTGATTGTTTTTATTGTGCTTGTGGTGTTGAAAATAAAAACAGATCGTTTTGTCTGGATGGTAGTGTTTGGTCAATATCTGATCATTTTTAAAAATAGCGGTAAAGAATAGCGGAAGCGACAATCAAAAAATATAGACATTCAGGGTATCACCGGCCTGCATCATACCCTTATCAAAGTCATTGGTGCGCTTAAGAACCGTGGACGGTATATCAAATTGCGAGGCAAGATCACTGAAAGTGCTCTTCTCCGGCACCCTGTATATATAATGTGTCAGGGGTTTTTCAATTTTGATGCGCAAAACCTGGTTTTCTTTAAGTGATTTAAAGCGCAGGTCATTCCACTCCATAATATTGTCAGCGTCCACATTAAAAATACGCGCCAGCATAAAAAGCGTATTGCCGCGAATAACACGATATTCGATCTCGTCTCCCGCCTTTAATTCACGCTTCTCCACAACGGATGACTCGGCAAACCTCTTTTTCGGGCGGGTTATCTTTTTCTTTTCCGGGGCCTCTGCCCTTTTTGTTTCTGTCTTTTGTGGGATTTCAGTCTGATCGGAGCCATCAAAGGCAAAGTGCCTGCCAAGCTGCTCATTAAGCCAGCTCCGCGCACAACCTGCTTTTGAAGAAGGGATAAACAAGGGGTAGTCCGCCACCCTGGCCGGGGTCTTTCCACTGGAGGCGTCAATATCCGCGTTATATTCGTAGATATCATTCATATTTACCGCACAATCAGCCGCGAGCATAATGAGATCAACCTGTTGCGGTAAATAGAATATCTCATAGGTGCCGCTTTCAGGAACGCCGGGATCGCCAAAACCGAAGCGCGATGCATTATTGCCGCGCGACAAAATGATCGCTGCAAAGATCTGTGGCACGTACTCCTGCGTTTCTTCAAACAAGGTCTTCTTTTGGCGCAGGGTCCAGAAATTGCGTTCGGAAACATTTTCAAGCTGACGCAGGGCACGGCGGGTTTTTGCGGCGCCCCCATTGTAAGAGGCCAACGCCAGATTCAGCGAGCCCAACTCCAGATAGAGGTCCATCATATATTCCGCGGAAGCGGCTGCACTTTTCAGCGCCGAAAACCGCTCGTCGTTTTGCGGAGTTACCTGCAGGCCGTAGTCCCTCGCCGTACCGGGCATAAACTGGAACATGCCTGCCGCGCCCGCTTTGCTTATAGCATTGGGATCAAAGCCGGACTCAACTATCGCGAAATAAATAATTTCAGGGGGAAAGCCTCTTTTACTGAACTGCGCATCAAAAGCTGCCGCATATTTACGCGACCGAACCAGGGCATCTTGGAAAAACCTGCGGTATTGTTCATTTTCCGTAAATAATATCACATACTTTTCCACGTCCTCTAGGAAGTCTTCCGGTAGAAGGTCGGCGCCCTTTTCACCCAGGGTCGCGGCTATCTGATGCGCTTCCCGCCGGATAAAATCTTTCAGGTCTTTCGTGAGCGCATCCGCCGTTTTTGGCGCATCAAGCGAGTCCAGCCCGGTTGCCGGTTTATGCATCATGCGGCGAATAACGGAATCGGCCAGCATGCCTTTTTGTTTTAAAGCATTATAGTTTTCATAAAACCAGACCTCCGCGCTGTCTCTATCGCCGGCTTTTAACTGGTGCAACATTTTCGTCAGACCTGCCCTGAGATATTTTTCGGAGACGTTCACGCTGTCCGGACGGCTTTGCGCAAAAAGCCCGCCTGCGGCTAAAATGCACGTTAAACAAATAATAAACAGAGTTTTAAATATTGTTCGCATATTGCTATTATCTAAACCCTTTCACAATAAAGACGATTACCCTTGCATTAACTTATTAATATAGGTTAAAACCGGTTTTACTTTAACAAAGCGGAAACTCTTTTTTATGGCAATCAGGGAAGAAACAGATACGGCGATCCTGCCGCACAACAATGATATTGATTCCCTTTCTCAAAAAGTAAATCTCCTACTGGACGCGGTTATTCATACCAGCAACGAAGCTCTGTTGCTGCTGGACAACGAGGGTCACATTCTAATGCTGAATGACAAGGCCCGAGATGTCTTCAGGGATGAGAAAGACCAGCTGCGCGGAATGTCTTTTGGCGAGCTTCTGCCGCCCAGCACGCGCGACAGGTTTATAAACCTTCTGAAGCACTTTTCCGTTTCGGCCCCGGAAGGCACTACACCAGTTGAAAACATGGAACTTGCCGCCATCGGCCTGCAGAAAAGCGCCTTTCTAATGGAGCTGGGCCTGACCATATGCAATCTGAGCGGTGAATGCTTTTTTATTGCAACCATAAAAGACATTGTTGAAAAACGGCGCACGGAAGTTGAGATAACGATGCTGGCCCACGCCATGATGAGCATTAGTGAGTGCCTCTGCATCACAGATCTGGAAGGCAGCATCATATTCAGCAATAAAGCTTTTCAGAAATCTTTCCAATTCAGTAAAAAAGAGCTCAAAAATGTAAACTTTGAGCATCTTTGCCAGCGGCCCGAAAAATTTGCCCAGGAAATCAGACCCCGAACGCTGAAGAGCGGAAAATGGGAAGGCGAAATTCGCTGCCGGACAAAAGACAGCCGCCTTTTTCCGTTCTCTCTTTCCACTTCAACCATAAATGATGACCAGGGCACGCCGGCGCTGGTTATTATTGTTGGTAAGGATATTACAGAACGCAAGCAGCTAGAGGAGCAATTACGCCAGTCACAAAAAATGGAAGCGGTTGGTCAGCTGGCCGGTGGCGTCGCACACGATTTTAACAATCTTTTGATTGTTATTTCCGGTTATGCCGACAACCTGCTGAAAACGACTCTGGAAGAAGATCCGCAGCGCAAAAAGATACTGCAAATCAGCAAGGCGGCTGAACGGGCCGCCGCGCTTACACGCCAGTTGCTGGCTTTCAGCCGGAAACAGATCTTGCAGCCGCAGAAAGTGGACATTAATCTGCTTATTTCCGATCTGGAGAAAATGCTGCGCCGCCTTATCGGTGAGAATATTGAACTCAAAACCAATCTCGACCCCAATACAAGTAAAATCGTGGCCGACCCCGGACAGATTGAGCAGGTGCTGATGAATCTTGTTGTAAATGCCAGGGATGCCATGCCCAATGGCGGCAAACTGACTATCGAGACAGCCAACGGCGTTTTAACCGAAGAAGAATCGAGAATGCATAAAGGTTCGCAGCCCGGCAATTATGTCTTTCTGACTATCCGTGACAACGGATGCGGCATGGACAACACGACCATCGCACGCATTTTTGAGCCTTTCTTTACCACCAAAGATCAGGGCAAGGGCACCGGTCTTGGCTTGTCCACCGTTTACGGTATCGTTAAACAGAGCAATGGCTACATCATGGTAGACAGCGATGTCGGCCAGGGAACGGTCTTCAGAATATTGATGCCGCGAGTTGTTGACGAGGTACAATCGCGCCAGCATCAGGTTGCCGAGAACAATGAGCAAAGCGGACAAACCGCGGTTGACGGCAACGAAACCATCCTTGTTGTGGAAGATGAAGAACAGGTGCGAGAACTGGTGTGCGAGATGCTGGAAAGCTTTGGATACCGGATTATTGAAGCTGACAACGGGAAAGACGCTATCGATATTTATAATCGAAACAGGGATAGTATCAAGCTTATATTAACAGATGTAATAATGCCGCAAATGAGCGGAAAGCAGTTTATTCAGAGCCTTGATGAAATGAACCCGGAGACGAGGGTACTTTTCATGTCCGGCTATACGGACAGCGCCATCGATCATCATGGCATTCTCGACCCGGACACAAAGTTTATTCAGAAGCCGTTTACCCCCGTTGATCTTCTCAAGAAAGTGCGCGAGGTACTGGACGCTTAGGCTCGCTTTGCTCGCTGTTTACCAGGTTGTTAAAGTGATAACCCATCACAAAAGAAGCCATTACAATAAGTAATATTTCAGGTTTCATAACGGTCTCCTGTTTTAAAGGCGGCGAATAACCATTATCGTGATATCATCGGATTGTGCTATCCCCTGGCTGTGTGTCTGGATACTCTCGATAACAATATCGATAAACTCTCCGGCGCTGAGATCGTCATATTCATCGATAAGCTTTTTTAGTCTCTCAATGCCGAATTCCTCGCTGAGCTCATTCATCGCTTCGGTAACGCCATCGCTGAAAACAATCAACTTGGCTCCGGGCTCAAATGCGATCGTCTCCTGCTCGTATTCCATTTTTGGCATAAAACCCAAAACCACCCCGCCCCTCTCCAACTCCCTGAAAGATCTTCCCGGCACCTTGTAATAAGGTCTGTCATGGCCGGCGTTACAATAAGTGAGGACATGTCGCTCAAAATCCAAAATACCGTAAAAAACGGTTGCAAACTTATTGGATGACGTATTCTGAAAAAGCACATAGTTGGCAGTGGCCATGCATTGTCGCGCAGAGTCCGAGTGGGCGATAGCCTGGCCCCGGATAATCGCTTGCAGGTTAGACATCAGCAGTGCTGCGGGCATGCCCTTTCCTGTCACATCGCCCAGGCAAAAAGCCAGTTTTTTATCATCCACATGGAAGAAATCGAAATAATCTCCGCCCACGTCTTTTGCAGGCACGCTGACGCCGGCAATATCATAACCCGCCACCTTCGGCGCTTCAGAAGGTAACAGCGTCTTCTGGATTTCATTCGCTAAACGCATTTCTTCGCGAATCTGCCGCAATTCATGCTCTTCTTTGAGCAACCGGGCGTTTTCAATAACCTGTGCCGATTGTGTCGCAATTATTGATAAAATCCGCTGATGATCAGCCGTAAAGGTTTCGTCATTGCTTTTATTAAAAACACTTAAAACACCTATCATGCGGTTGTTTAAAATCAGCGGCACGGAAAGCAGGGAGCGGATGGGAAAATCTTCGCTATAGCCTTTAAAACGCTCATCATTTTTAAGATCATTTATAATTAGCGCTTTGCGGTGGTGAAGCATCCAGCCGGTGAGGTGGTTGTCCAGGCGAAATGGTATTCCGTCGGCCTTGCTGTCTGACGATCGAACAACTGTTTTCAGTGCCTTGGGGTCGGGCGTGGTTTCCAGAAGACTGACCAGCGCCTGCTCCACCCGCAGATGTTTTACGCACTGACGCACAATTTTATTTACCACGTCATCCAATGAAACCATTGAGTTAATAGCTGTGGCAATTTCATTTAAAATCGACAGCTCCTCGATGGCCTTCTTCAGGCGTGTATTTTCAGTTTTTAATATAGAAATATTATCATGGTCTGTCTTTTTTGCCATATTTGCACTCCCTGAGTAAACGCTAAAATATGCTCGCCCGGTAAATTTATCAATTTCAGCTCCTTTATTAACTCATGAGCATCAGGGTTCAAAAAGACGTTTTTCTAAAAAAAGCAGTGACGAGCACACTTATAAACCGTCAAACCTGAAAATTCTCTCAAAGCCCTTTAACATGCGCTCTGCGCCAAGTCCCCTTATGTTTAAATCATAAAAATACCCAGAATAATTTGTCTTCTGCCAGATAATTTATATGTTAAAGCGCTATAACTAATTATTAAATAACGTATTTTTAATTGCTTTAAAATTACTGGAAGTCGAATAAACACACGGACTATTATGCTATACTCACGTACAACGCTTATGCTATTCAGATTTACTTTTGTTTCTTTTCTCATGGCATTTCTCGTTTTCCCGCAAAGCAATCTTCTTGCCGGCGAGGATGAGAAAGAAGATTACATCAAGTTTGGCGGTGCCATCCGCTATAATATCATTAACACAGATTACGAAAGCGCATCTACTGCACTGAGTACCTCCTTTACGTGGGATACATGGCGTCTCAATATCGACGGCAGATCAGCCGGCATAGATATGAGCTTTGAGTACCGTTTCTATCCTACTTTTGGTACTCATTTTATTCACCATGGTTATTTTGGTTATGAATTCAATGATATGGTTTACGGTAAGCTTGGTGTTTTCCAAAAACCTTTTGGGATTACCAAATATGCTTCCCACTCATGGTGGTTTCAGGGCGGCTATTATGTAGGCCTTGAAGATGATTATGATATGGGAATTGGATTCACCTTTACGCCATCGGAAAAGCTTGAGATTGCCGCGGCCTACTACCGCCAGGCGGAACCGGAAGGTCCTCTTTTTGGCGGTGACGTCAGCTTTGGCAACGCCGGTGCCGGACGGTATTCATATGATATTATCCCCATGGAAGGCGCCAATATACGTGAACTTAATACCTTTAACGGCCAAATCGCATACGACGTAACTCCTTCAGTTGAGCTTGGCGTATCTGCCCAGGTTGGACAGATTTACAACGCCGTTCTGGAAGAGGCCGAAGTGGCAACGGCTTTTGCCGGTCACTTTGTGGGTAATTTCGGGCAGGTAAACATTAAGGCCGAAGTTGCTACATATAACTATAAAGCTAAAGACGATATGGGTAACTCTCTGGATATTGTTACGATGGGCGCGTACGGCTTCCCCTACCCTGTAGCCGCGGAAGCAAACATGTATGTCGCAGGCGTTGCCTACAGCATCCCGGTTGATATTGGTCCCATTTCAAATATTCAACCGTATGTGGACTATACGCTGATCGACAAAACAAACGAAGATTTTTACGATACGCACCATCTGATCCCCGGATTCTTAATCAGCGCCGGAGCCATGTACATTTACGTGGATTACGCCATGGGTAAAAACCAACCCTGGCTAACAGATTCTTTTGGTACGGGATTAGGCACTGGAGTAAAAGATCCGGACTGGAACCGGAGATTGAACATCAATCTTGGCTACTATTTCTAAAACGGGCAGAGGTTTTTATAAATGAATGTTATCGAAGTAAAAAACCTGTATAAGATTTTTGGCGACCGGCCTGAGCGGGCTTTCCCGCTTTTGGATCAGGGAAAAAGCAAGGAAGAAATTCTTGATAAAACAGGCTGCACAATTGGTATTGATAACGCCAGTTTCTCCGTAAAGCAAAAAGAAGTGTTCGTTATAATGGGGCTTTCGGGCAGTGGAAAATCTACAGTAATCCGTTGCCTGAACCGCCTGATTGAGCCGACACGCGGCGAAGTTCTTATAAACGGCACCGACATACTTAAAATGTCGAATGAAGAGCTGCTGGAGACGAGGCGTAAAAAAATGTCCATGGTGTTTCAGCATTTCGCGCTTTTACCACATATGACCGTACTGCAAAACGCCGGTTATGGATTGGAAATATCCGGTGTGGAGCAGCGTGAAAGGGATAAAAAAGCCATGAACGCACTGGAGCAGGTTGGACTGAAAGGATACGAACATCAGTACCCCAGCGAACTGAGCGGAGGCATGCAGCAGAGGGTCGGTTTAGCCCGTGCATTGGCCAATGACCCGGAAATTCTGCTCATGGACGAAGCTTTCAGTGCTCTGGATCCGCTGATTCGCAGTCAAATGCAGGATGAATTGCTGGAACTTCAGACGCGGATGCATAAGACCATCGTTTTCATTACACACGACCTCGATGAAGCGCTGAAGCTGGGTGATCGTATTATCATCATGAAGGCCGGCGCCATTGTGCAAATAGGTACGCCGGAGGAAATCCTTACCAGGCCGGCGGATGACTATGTAAAAGCATTCGTCCAGAATGTGGACAAGACAAAGGTTATACCGGCATCATCCATTATGCGCAAACCGGTTACCGTTACGCTGGGTAAGGAAGGTCCCAAGGTAGCCATACGCCGTATGGAAAAGGCGGGCGTCTCCACCATTTATGTTTTGGACAGCGAAAGGCGCTTTAAGGGAATCGTGCGTATTGATGATGCCGTAAAACTGGCCCGCGAGGACAAAGACGATCTGACACCGGCTGTATTTGACGGCGTATATACCACAACACCGGACACGTCTATCGGCAACCTTCTGAGGGTAGCAATTGAAACGAAGTATCCTCTAGCCGTGCAAAATGAGAACGGCAATTTGCTAGGAATTATAGACAGGGCCTCTGTTATAGCCGAGGTTAATGACAATTTCGACGATGAAGACATGCCGGTGCTTCTGAAACAATTTGAAGAAAACCAACCGGATGAACAAAAGGAAGGTTAGAAGCTATGTTCGACGATTTTTCAAAAGTTATTGATATCGGAGGTTGGTTCGAAGTAATAATTACCTGGCTTGTGGATAACCTGGGACCATTCTTCGATGCCATACGGCAGACAGTGGATGTGGTTTTATTCGGGCTGAATCAGGCGCTTCTTTTTCCGCACCCGCTCATACTTACGGTTCTTTTTACAGCCCTCGCCTGGTGGCTGGCGAAAAAAGGCGTGGCAATTTTCACCTTTTTTGGAATGCTGTTAATCTATTACATGGGATTCTGGGAAGTAACCATGGACACCCTGGCACTGGTGATAACCGCCGTTGTCATCGCCCTTGTGATCGGAATACCCATTGGCATATGGGCCTCAAAAAATGATGTTGTTGAAAGCGTTGTAAGACCCATTCTGGATTTTATGCAGACTTTACCGGCATTTGTCTATCTGATTCCGGCCGTCTTGTTTTTCCAACTGGGCACCGTACCGGGTGTAATCGCAACCTTGATTTTTTCGCTGCCACCCGTGGTGCGTCTGACAAACCTCGGCATTCGACAGGTCCCCAAGGATATCAAGGAAGCCGCGCTGTCTTTTGGCTCTACGCCATCCCAAATGCTGTTTAAGGCCGAATTGCCGGTAGCCATGCCTACAATAATGGCCGGTGTGAATCAAACGATCATGCTGGCTCTGTCCATGGTTGTAATTGCCGGCATGATTGGAGCCGGCGGTCTTGGAAATGAGGTGCTTAAGGGTATCACCCAGCTAAAAATCGGGCTGGGTTTCGAAAGCGGTATTTCAATCGTTATCCTGGCGATCTTTCTGGACCGTGTGACTCAAGCTTTGGCAACGTCCAAATAAGCAAGATTTTAAACAATAGAACTTTTCACCAAAAAAAAGCGGAGTTATTATGCACAAGCATATTCATTCCAAACTGTCAATTTTCACCATAGTCTTAATGTTAGCTGTTGTTGCTTCCACAATGGTTTCGTGCCAGTCGCAGCAAACACAAAAGACCGCCGACCTGGTATATGTAAACTGGGCGGAAGGTGTAGCTTACACCCATTTGGCAAAGGTTATTCTTGAAGATAAAATGGGTTATACGGTAACGGCTACAGCCGCCGATGTGGGGCCAGCCTATACGGCCGTTGCACAGGGCAACAAAGATGCCTTTATGGAAACATGGCTGCCCGTACTGCATAAGGACTATGTGGAGCGCTATAAAGATGACGTGGTAGACCTGGGCTATGTATTTGAAGGCACTCAAAGCGGCCTTGTAGTACCGACCTACGTAACCATTGATTCGATTTCGCAGATGAACGCACAAGCAGAGAATTTTGAAGGCGAGATTGTGGGAATTGATGCCGGTGCAGGTATTATGAAGACGACCGAACAATTGATCGAAGATTATGGTTTGGATTATAAACTTATCTCTTCCAGCGGTCCGGCCATGACAGCCGCATTAAAGAAAGCCGTGGATAACGAAGAGTGGATCGTGGTAACCGGCTGGAAACCACACTGGATGTTCGCACGCTGGGACCTGAAATTCCTGAAGCAGGATGACGATAAAATGATGTGGCAACCGGGTAATATACATATCATGGGCCGCAAAAATCTGGAAGAAGAAAAGCCGGAACTGGCACAATTTCTCAAGAACCTGAAATTCAGCAACGAGCAACTGGCAGACCTTATGCTGCAGGTTGAAGAGTCTGATCAGGATGTTGAAGTTGTAGCGCGTAACTGGATGAATGCCAATCCGGATGCGGTGAAACAATGGATTCCCGCGTCAGAATAACACGTCATTGATTAACATACTCAGGCCGTCCACATGGACGGCCTTTTTTTATGCCCGCTTATAAGGCAACATCATCTTGTAGTTGGTCGGGTTACAGCTCTTTGCTGACCAGGTAAACGGTATAGCCCAGGTAAACGGTTAGGAGCAAAGCAGCCTCCCAGCGGTCCAGCTTGTGTTTTTTGCCCGTAAACATGGCGACAAAAAGAAAGAGCGTTCCCGCGAACAGCAAATAAATATCAATATTGAAAACGGGATTGAATATGATCGGTTTTGACAGCGCGCTCAGGGACAGAATAAAAAAGATATTAAAAATATTTGAGCCGATTATATTACCCACCGCGATGTCGTTATTTTTCTTAATAGCCGCCACCACTGACGTGGCCAGTTCCGGCAGAGAGGTCCCTGCAGCTACGATGGTTAAACCAATGATCTTCTCGCTGATGCCCAGAGCAGTCGCCATATCCACCGCGCTGTCCACAACAAGACGCCCCCCGATAACCAGGCCCGCCAGCCCCGCCAACACGAAAACGGTGATTTTGGTATTGGAAAAAGCTTTATGCGCTACCTCCGGATGGGCCGGATCTGTTTTTAGCTGTTTGTAGACATAAAGAAGGAAAAGAACAAACAAGACCAGCAAAATCAATCCATCCGGGCGTGAAAGAATTAGTTCCGAGCCCGGCAAAACGGCATTTGCCAAAACATATAGCATCAGCGCCGCTACGAGAGACAGCGGTATTTCCTTCCAAACCGTACTGGATTGTACGACCAGGGGTGATATCAGACCGGCAATGCCAAGAATGATAAAAAGGTTGAAGTTATTACTGCCGATGACATTTCCGAAGACAATCTCATTATAACCCTGGACGGCCGCAAAAGTGTTCACCACCAGCTCAGGTGCCGATGTGCCAAAAGCCACGATCGTCAGTCCGATGGCCAGATCGGATACTTTAAACTTTTTTGCCAGCGCCGAACCTCCCTCAACAAGCCAATCCGCCCCCTTGATCAAAAGAACCAATCCCAAAATCAATAAAACTATGTTTATCCACATATATAATTCCCTGATTGCGTCAATTTATCCACAGATACCATCAAAAATAACGGCGGTTTATCGCCAAATTTACCGGCGTGTTCCCGGTTTTTTCATAGACCTGGTAAAACATTAATCCGCTTGTTGCTTCAAACAAGTTTCTACCCGTTTTCTAAGATCCGCCGGCAATTTTGCACGGTTTCTCTCAGGCTGTTGGTCATCTGCCGGTGCACAAAAAGCGCTTCCATCAGCCAGCCGAACGGACGCACGATAGGCAAAAGCGCATATTCGGTTTTGTGGATCAGTCTGCTGCCGGATTGCTCTTTCTCCACCCGCATAGTCAGCCGCGCCTTAAATTCCTTACCGTTACACTCATGTACCTGCACTTTGGGAGCATTGAATTTGGTAACTTTCCAGGTGGTTTCAGATTCCTTTGGTCCCACTTTCGAGCGTTCCGTGTAAACGGTGCCTTCCTTTACCGGGTTATCTGTCGTCTCAACCAGTGATTGCATCACAGTCACCCACTGCGGCGCCTTCTCGATATCGCTGATATAATCCCATACCTGTTGTGGCGATGCATTTATCGCTTCAATAATTTCTACTGTTCGCATAGTCATATTTGGATTTGGTTAGACATACGCCGTTAAAAATAGGTTTTCATTTAGCTCAAGACAACGGTTGTCCCCAAATTAGTATTAGCGCAGAAGAGGTATCATCAGCTGAATTTATTATACCAGTCGAATTTCTGAGCAATGATTTTGGCCTTTTGCCGGCGCACGTATTCCACGTAGGCGTTAGCCACGTGGGACAGCTTTTTCTCCTTAAGCCATACCAACCTCCACATCGTTATGATGGGCAGGTTCGTTGCTTTGATAATCTGAGCGGCGATATCTACTTTCTTACCGCGCTCGGCAGCCGCTTCTTCCATTCTATGGGAGAGTTTGAAAATGAGCTGCGTTTTTTTATTGAGAGCAAAGACATCCGTAATATTCTGATTGTACAGAACTGCTCATGCTGCTTTGTAACAAACGCTCTGAATGAAAAAGCCAACAGCGTGCTTCCGGTTGAAGACGCTCTTAAATCCCTTTACGCGGAGCAGTACAGTGCCATTGCCGGGGAGAACGCCGGCGTGGACAGGAAGATTGCGCTCACACGATTAAATATCAGACAGCAATTGACTATGATGTCAGAAAAAGAATATTTTGCGGCGCGCATCAGGCAAAATTCTCTCACTGTAAACGGGCTTGTTTATAATGATTCAAGCGATGTATTTCAAAGCGTATACCTGCCAACGGCTTTGTAAAAGACGGCGTTCGTTTGCCTTGTTTTTTGCTGCCTTGACTTAGAAACCAGAACGATATGGAAATCAGTCTTTTAATCGACAATCTGACAAATCCCGCTTTGCTTTTCTTTTTTCTCGGCCTGGCCGCCGTAAAGCTCAAAAGCGACCTGGCCATTCCGGAGAGTTCGTCTAAATTCATCTCGCTTTACCTGCTTTTTTCCATCGGTTTTAAGGGCGGCCAGGAGCTTTCACACAGCGCTTTTAATATGGAGATTGTCTGGTCGTTGTTGTTCGGCGTAATACTGGCGTTGATCGTTCCCGTATACGCGTTTTTTATTTTAAAGAACCGATTGGGCACGCAGAACGCGGGGGCTGTGGCGGCGGCCTATGGTTCTATCAGTGCGGTTACATTTGTAACGGCGATTTCTTTTCTGGAGCTTCAGCAGATAACTTTTGGCGGACACATGATTGCCGTGATGGCCCTGATGGAAGCGCCATCCATTATCGTCGCCCTGCTGCTTCTGGCGTTTTTTGAAAAAGACACCGCCGTAAAACCACCATTTTCCGTAGTTCTTAAACACTCGATGACCAACGGCAGCGTATTTTTGATTCTCGGAAGTTTGCTGATCGGATTTCTGGCAAGCGCAGAGCAAGCCAGGGGGATTGAGCCTTTTACAACGGATATTTTCAAAGGGTTTCTGGCGGTTTTTCTGCTGGATATGGGCATTATAAGCGGCAAAAAATTGTCGTCCTTTTTCCAAAACGGCTGGTTCACCTTTTTATTTGCCATTATTGTGCCGGTGGTAAACGGGATTGCCGTATCGTTTCTCAGCGCGCTTATTTCCGAAGATGTTGGCAACCGCTTTCTGTTTGCCATTCTGGCCGCCAGCGCGTCCTATATTGCCGTGCCCGCGGCGATGAAGCTGGCAGCACCCAAAGCCAATCCAGGACTTTATATCCCCATGGCCCTGGCGGTGACCTTTCCGTTTAACATCACGATAGGATTGCCGCTATACCTTTCTATCGTTCAGAAGTTCTAGTTCACTTTTTCAGCTTTTTAGCCTTTTCGTGGACCTTTTCTTCAAGCCCCCTTTTATAGCGGATAATCTTTTCCCGCACCTCCTTATCAGCAGCAGAAATAATTTGCGCGGCAAGGATGCCTGCATTTTTAGCGCCGTTCAGGGCTACGGTGGCAACAGGTACGCCGCCCGGCATTTGCAGGATGGACAACACCGAATCCCAGCCGTCGATGGAGTTGCTGGATTTTACGGGCACGCCAATAACCGGCAACGGTGAAATGGCCGCAAGCATACCGGGCAAATGCGCTGCTCCGCCAGCCCCGGCAATGATTACATCAATGCCGCGCGTATGTGCCTCTTGCGCAAATTCGTAAAGTTTCTGCGGTGTGCGATGCGCCGAAACGATGTCTAATTCATAATCCACACCCAGCTCCTGCAAAACATCGGCCGCCGCTTGCATTACCGGCAGGTCCGAGTCGGAGCCCATTACAATGCTTACGCGCTTTTGTCCCATGATTTTACCTTTAATATGCGTTTAACCTTGTCCGCCTTTTTCAGTGCGTCGCCCAGCTCTCTTGCAACGATCGTTACGTGTCCCATTTTGCGGAACGGCCGTGTACTTGTTTTACCGTAGATATGCACTTTTACACCTTCAATGGCAAGGCATTCTTTCAGCCCTTCGTATTTAACGGGACCTTCATGTCCTTTTTCGCCCACCAGGTTGATCATAACTGCCGGTATTTTGAGCTGCGTGCTGCCCAAAGGCAGGTTCAGGATGGCCCGAAGATGCTGCTCAAACTGCGACGTAACGACACTTTCGATGGTATGGTGGCCGCTGTTGTGCGGCCGGGGAGCCGCCTCGTTTACCAGCACCTTTTGCTTTTTATCGACAAAAAACTCAACCGCCAGCAAACCGCTCATGTTAAGTTGCTCAATCAACTCGGAGGCAATTCTTTCGGCTTCCAGCGCCGTCTCGCGGTCAATGCCGGAAGGACAGAGCAGCTTTTCCACAAGGTTGGATTCCGGGTCAAAAACCATCTCCACCGCCGGGAAGCAGCGTATTTCGCCGCTTTCATTGCGCGCGGCGATGATGGCAATCTCTTTATCGATATCCACTTTGTGTTCCACCATGGACGGACCGTCAAGAAGCTTGTCCAGATCGTTCTCATCATCAATCACCGCCACACCGCGCCCGTCATAACCGCCCGTGCGCAGCTTCTGCACAAAGGGATAGACGAGCCGGCCATCCTTCAACGCCTGCAACACGTCGTTCTTGCTTTCATAAAGTTCGAAAGGCGATGTCGGTATGCCGTGATCGCTGTAAAACGTTTTCTGCTTGCCCTTGTCCTGGATCAGTTCCAGGATCGACGGATCCGGGGCAATACGTACACCTTCCGATTTTAGTTTATACAAGGCTTCGGTGTTGATGCTTTCGATCTCAAAAGTGAGAACATCTACGTTTTTGCCAAAATTGTAGACATCATCGTAATCGAGACGGCTGCCTTTTTTGAACAGGCTGGCAACGCCTGCCGCCGGGCACCCTTCGGCTTCATCCAGCACATGCGTGATGATATTCCACTTGCTGGCATCCTGAATGAGCATTTTGCCCAGTTGGCCTCCGGCCATGATACCAAGCTTTAGGTCTGATGAAATCAATTTTTTCATTAATACGATCTTTATAATATAGATTTTTTTTGATTGATTTGCCGATGGCACTTTCGCGTAATCAGCGGTTTTCTGGTCGGCTCACAAATTTTGCATAAAGGGGTGAAGAGTGCAAATTAATAATACTTATCTATACCGCCATATCCGGAAATCATTTTATTCTGCCTGGTTTTTTCGATGAAATTCTTCAAGCGTTTACGAAACTCGTCCGGCCGGCCGCGCGCGGCATCAATATAGGCAATGCGTATTCGTTTATAGGGATCGGAAAAAGCACAATAGTTTTGCCATGCACGCTCATCTTCGCGCAGAACTTTTATAATGTCAGGCGGAAATATGAACTCTTCGTTGATTACATCTTCCAGACCTGTGCGTATTTCAGGGTGTATCAGATTCTGCCGGTTCAGCCAGCGCAAACGCTCTTTATTGGCCTGTGAAAAGCTGCTCCCGGTCTTGCGTGGTGTAAATCGCTGCATACTGTTTTGTTCATCCAGGCTTTTTACGGTACTGTCAATCCACCCAAAACACAAAGCCTCTTCTACGGCATCATTATAAGGTATACGCTTTTTGCCACTGGCTTTTTTGGGATAGACCAGCCAGACCTCTTTGGCCGTTCGAAAGTTTTCTCGCAGCCAGTTCCTCCACTCCTCACGGCCGGCAAAATATTTTATGCTGTCTTCGCGGTTACTCATAAAGATCTTTTACATCCGTCTCACACAGCGATATCAGGAAACGTCCTGCTTTTTGAGTGACTGCTTTAAAGAACAGTTCGCCTTTCTCTTTACTGGCCGCCGCCGGGTTACCCACGCCCGTATCTTCGCTTATCTGAGACCACCTGCGTTCTGCCCACACCCAACCTTCACGGAAGGCTTCGATTTTATTTTGCTTCTCTCGTCCAACACCCCACTGCGCTTTAGATAAAACAAGCTCCGGCTTCAGGAAAAGCATCAGGCTGGTTTCCATTTCCCCGGCGTGGTCGCCCGGTTCATCGAAATAATCCGACTTTTCGGCCATCTGAAACCAGTTTAAAAGGCAGATGAACATGCCGGGAAATTTCAATCCAAGCTCACGCACGATCGCTTTAAAGTCATTTCCGCCGTGACTGTTGAAAATAACCAGCTTGTGGATACCCTGGCGATCCAATACTTCTAGAATATCTTTTAGGATGGCAAGTTGGGTCGTCGGATTGAGGTTTATATCCAGGAAGATGTCGCTTTGGCCGGTATTGACGCCAAACGGCACTGTGGGCAAAACGATCAACCGGGCACCGCTTTCATGGGCTATCCGTGCCGATTCCGCCGCCAGGTGATCAGACTCAATAATGTCCGTGCCGTAAGGCAAGTGAAAATTGTGCGCTTCCGTGGCGCCCCAGGGCAAAACCGCCACATCGATAGTGCTATCTTTAAGCGCTTTCCAGTTTGTTTCTGCCAAAATGTAGGGTCTAATTGTTGATACTTTTATCTAGTCTAAACTCCATAATAAATTTACTATACGCATCTTTGATGTCCTCTAGTGTAGTGTTTTTATTAAACCGGTATTTATAAACCCAATTATAAACTTTTTCATTCAGACTTAGAATAGTTCTACATTTGCCGTCATAATTTAATTCGGTAACGTACGGGAAAAGCATTTTGGGTAAAGCAAGCGGTATATTGTTGTCGATAGGTATTTGGTTTAAATGAAATTCAAAAACATTATCAATAATTCTTAAATTAAAATAATCTTGAGGGCATGGAACGATTATTCTTGAAGAATAAAAAGGTGACCTAATTATAAGTTTATTCAGTAGTCTTTTAATCTGCACTTCGGTTGCCTCTTCGTCTATTTCCTTCGAAAACTTTAAGAATTCAGAACCATCATGGGCTTCGTAAGACTTAAATGATTTAAGGGTTTCTTTTAGCTTGAATAATATGAAAGACATATAGTCATTATTGGCATGGCGAGCAGGGAGTGTTATTTCAAGATCATCGTCTTTTAACGCTAAGCCTTCTTTAGTGTTTAATCTTGTATTAGAATAAACCAGTGTAGTTGTTTTTGTGCACACCAATATTTCTTCTAGATCATAATTCTTATTTTCTAGCTGAACGTTATATTTTTTCCAATGGTCAAAACGATTTAAATCAATAATTTTTTTTAAGGTTTCATACCGATCAGAATAAAAGTATAAAAACATACTTGCTAGGGCCATATCCTGTTTTTTGTTAAATAAACTTTCAAAATCTTTATTTAGAATTTTAAATACGCTTTGCAAAATTTGATAATGTAACTTAGACTCATATTCACTTCTAATCTTGTTTCTATTTAAAGTAAGCACTTCAGAAGCAACATCTCCATGAATATTTATTTCTAAGCTAAGAAACATAAAACGCAGATTAGTGCTTACTTTTTGATTTTTATAAAAAATATTAAGCTTATTAGGTTTCATGTCATCACATTCAACGTTTAGTTCTAAAGAATTTTCGGAGTCGTAGAACTTAAACTTTTGGAGTGTTTTTTGATCAAGTATTATTTCTTTTTCATCAACTACAAGTTCAATAGGCAAGTAACATTTATCAGCTATATTATATATTTCATCAAGTATTTTCGCTAGTTCAATATCAAGAGATTCATGAACAATCGGATCGTAATCAAATAAGGTTTTGTATGCATGTGAATCAAGTCTTACGGAATATGTCTTTGGTAAGACCGGCGTTTTATATATAAAGCTAAGTTGCGTTCCAGGCTTTTTTACGTAAGTAGACGCTTTCTTCTTGATAAGAATATCCCCATTTTTTTGTGCCGTTGGACTATTAAGCTCAAAAAACTGCTCTTCTTGACTTATATAGCTTTTTGTGGCGATGTTTACAACATCTGTTAATAAGAATATGCTTTGAAAACCTATACCGAATATTCCTGACGGCTTTAACCAAGGCGGCATCGATTCGATAATTTGCATTTTTGATCTATTTTTTGAAGAGCTGCCAGTATTTATTAAAAACTTAAGATCCTCTGTTGAAATACCTATCCCTAAATCTATTACCTCAAATAGCCATCTTTTTTCCTCCTCCTTAATGTCAAGTTGTTTTATTGTTATTTTTATAGGGTATTTATTAAGTAATTCTAGAAATGAATTTTCATGCGGTGTATTAAATTTTATATCCTCGGAATAATCTAACCATATTCTTAACAGTGTAGCATCAACAGCATTCTGAATAATTTCTCTGATGCTTTGATAAGGTCCATCGTACAGACCGGCTCCTTTCAACAGCTCAGCGGCTTTAGCGCTGTCGAGTGTAAATCGAGGCTTGTTTTTTCCATCAATTAAATCATAACCAATTAGGTCAATTTTTAAGTTTCCAATCGTAGGCAAAACGCAAAAACCTTTGTAAGGTACAATATTATTCCAATGAATCATTTGATTTCTAATTTCAGAATCAAGGTAGTCAAACCATCTCTGCGTTATACTGCTGACTTCATAATTGTTGCATTTTGCGGTTATTTCTATTATATCTCTATCAATTCTCAATAATTCTATTGCAAGGTGTTTGTTTTTATGTGTTATTGTGTCTAGTGGTATTTTCTGTAGTGTTTGTAATATTACTTCAGAAAATCGATCATTATCTATGTCCAACAAATCGCCAAGCCTTAATAGACACGCAATAAACTTCGGATGAGCATCCTCTGTATCAATTCCAACTTGCTTAAATGGCAAGTGCATTACTTGTTCAAATGTTTTTGTATGTGCTTCACATATTTCGCCTAAAATCTTAAAAATTCTACGGGGAATTGCACCTCTCGGTGATGATAAAACTAGGCTTTGTGGGTTATCTATGATATCCTTAGACCTTTTGGAGTGAATGCGTCTAAAAAATTCTGCGAGTATAAATTTTAGGCCGTCATGCAATTCGATATTAACATAATTATCTTTATATAGAATTTTATCTTTTTTTATTTTAAATCTATTAGCGAACTCATGAAAAGGATTTTTCTCGTCATCTAAAATCTCCTTAAAAAACTCCAAAAATCCCTTTTCCGTTAATGACTTTTCAATCTCTTTTCCAGTAACTACCATACCTATATCATGAACATAGCTTGCTTCTAATATTAACCATATGTCTATCGATGATAATTTTTGAATATTTTCAATTCCCAGAATTCTTATAATATTATTTATAATGGTTGTAGAATGTGATTCATCATGTAGGCTATAATGTGGAAATAAATTAGAAATAGCTTGCAATGCTTTAGGAATTATTTTTTTATCATATTTCCATTGTGCATCTAATATGCTTGCTTGCGAATTTTGTGTTTTATCATATAATAGCTTTTCAAGGTATTCTACCATTTGTTCCCCACATTTGTACTTTTAAACTATAAACTCAAATATATTAAGATTAAGAAAAAATCCAATTCACGTAATAATAATTTACTATGCAAAAAGATTCACATAAAAAGTCTAGTGCGCTTGAGCAGCAGCGCGTTCAGCACAACCGTAACGGATGAACCGGCCATGGCTATTTCCGCCAACAGCGGGTGCATCCAGCCAACGATGGCCAGCGGTATCATCAGCACGTTATAGAAAAAGGCCCAGAACAGGTTCTGGCGTATTTTATTGAAGATGCTACGGCTTAGGCGTATAGCGCGCACTACGTCTGAAGGGCCGCCGTGGACCAGCGTTACATCGCTGGCTTCAATGGCAATATCCGTGCCCGTGCCGATGGCAATACCCACATTGGCCTGCGTCAGCGCCGGGGCGTCGTTGATGCCGTCACCCACAAAAGCCACCGCTCCAAATTCCTGCTGCAGGCGGCGTACCTCATCCACTTTGCCGTCTGGCAGCACGTTGGCCACCACATGGTCTATAGCGGCTTGTTGCGCGATGGCTTTAGCCGTGGCTTCGTTGTCCCCGGTAAGAAGGGCCGTTCGCAATCCCAATTTATGCAGTTCTTCAATGGCCAAAACAGCATCATCCTTTAGCTGATCGGCAATACCTAAAGCTCCAACGAGCTTTCCGTCCCGGGCAACGGCAATCACCGTGCGTGCTTTTTGCTCAAGGTTTGTAAACGCCCTTTCATGGCCGTCGAATTCGATCCCTTCTTCGCGCAAAAAGCGCTCTGAACCGACCACAAGACGCCCGCCATTGGATGAGACAACAACGCCCTTACCTCGTACGGCTTTGAAATCATCAATATTTCGTGTTTGCAGCCCGAGCGATTTGGCTTTTTGCATCACGGCAAGGGCCAGCGGGTGTTCACTGCCCTGCTCGGCGGTTGCCGCAAGCTGCAGCAGTTCATTCCCGCTAAATCCGTTCAGGGCAATTATATCCGTAACTTCCGGTTTGCCGCGGGTGATGGTGCCGGTTTTATCAAACACCACCGTTTTTACATCTTTCAATGTCTGGATTGCTTCACCGCTGCGGATCAAAATACCGTTTTGCGCGCCCATTCCGCTGCCAACCATCAAAGCGGTGGGCGTGGCCAGCCCAAGCGCACAGGGACAGGCGATCACCAGCACCGAGACCAGCACAACCAGCCCCAGCGTCAGCACGCTTACCTGCGGATTAACCCACGGCAGAAGCGTCGCGCCCCACTCGGCCAAAGGCCGCAGTGTTTCGGGGAACAGCCACCAGCTTAATGCAGCCAGCAAGGCAATCGACATAATAACAGGTACAAACACCGCCGTAACCTTATCCGCGAAAGCCTGGATAGGAACGCGGGTGGTCTGGCACTCTTCCACCAGCTTCACCACCTGGGCAAGGAAAGTGTCCTTGCCGATTTTCGTGGCACGCACTTTGAGAAGTCCCTCCTGGTTTAGTGTCGCGCCGATGACCGCATCGTCAACCTTGCGGGTTACGGGCATGCTTTCACCCGTAGCCATGGATTCATCCACGGCGCTTTCACCGGAGACAACCACACCATCCGTGGGGATCTTTTCGCCGGGTCGCACAATCATTATGTCGCCCGGTTGCAATTCTTCAATGGCGATGTCCTTTTCGCCGTCTTCCGTTTCCACGCGGGCTGTTTTGGCGCCCAGTTCGAGCAGCTTGCGGATAGCCTGCGACGCTTTGCCCCGCGCATTGGCTTCGACATACCTGCCGGTAAGGTGAAAGGCCATAATCATAGAAGCGATACCGGCGTAATTGGCGATCTCCATAAAAAAGGAGAGCGGACCGGTTATCAGCGAAACCGATGATCCCAGCATGATCAGCGTGTCCATGTTGGAGCTTCCGCCAATGAGTGCCCGCCAGCCGCTTATCATAGTCTCGCGTCCCGGGAACAAAAGTACCGGCAAAGCCAGGAGAATCGTGCTCAGGTTAAAGACAGCATGACTTGGCCACATCACGCCAAAGAACATATGTGGTATCATCCACAACATAACCGGGATAGCCAAGGCCCATGTGAGCCACATGCGCTTGCGCGACTCAGTAGCTTTCGCGCTGCTCTTATCGGTCTGTTCCGCTGACCTCGTCCGGCGCTTAAGCGTGTAACCGCCCTTTTTAACGGCCGCCGCCATGGAAGCAAAATCGGCAACACCTTCGATGTAGCTTACACGCGCACTCTCCGTAGCCAGGTTTACGTTGGCGTCGATAACGCCTTCCGTCTTTGCCAGCGCCTTTTCCACGTGTTTCACGCAAGCGGCACAGGTCATACCGTCCACATCAAAGGTCTCTTCGCTCGCCTCAACATCATAGCCTGCCTTGCGAACGGCCTGAATCACTGCGGACAAATCATCGCCGTTGCCAAACTTAATATGGGCTTTTTCGGTCGCCAGGTTTACCGCCGCGCTTTTAACGCCCGCGCTTCCCTGCAAAGCTTTCTCCACATGTTTCACGCAGGCCGCGCAGGTCATTCCTTTTACGGGCAGCGTCATCTCCCGCACATCCACTTTGCTCATTTTCAGGCCTTAGCGATTGTTTTCACGCTGTAGCCCGCTTCATCCACGGCCTCGCGCAGTTTTTCTTCCGGCACTTCACCCTTAGTAACAATCATGGCCGAACCGATGATCACGTTCAGAACATCAACGCCTTCCACTTCCGCCAGGGCGCTTTTGACATGCTTAACACAGTTGTCACAGCTCATGCCATCAATCTTGATAAGTACGTTTTGCATTTAATTCTCCTTTTTCTGTTGGTTTTGTTTAATTAAAAATAAAAAGATAAACGTATCCCGCGTTATAAAATTCTGGGATTCTTTTACATCAGCTCGTCTGAACCATCGGGAAAAACGGCAATAATTATTAATCAATCGGGTGACGGCGCATCATAGTTGAACCCACGGGCATTGGAAATACCGGGTTGTACTTAACGGCAATTAACACCAAACTCTCTATAGTTTATCAATCGGCTTGCGCAGGTTTTGGCGCAGCTCCTTAAAACGGCTTGCCGTCATACCGGTTACGGTTTTGAACTGCGCAGAGAGGTGCTGTACGCTGCTGTAACCGAGCTGCCAGGCGATTTCGCTCAGGGTCATATCGCCATACTTGAGCCACTCTTTTGCCCGCTCGATCTTTTGCAGGATAAAGAAATGCTCAATGGTCATATTTTCCACGGAAGAAAACAGGCGGCTCATCGTGCTGTAATCGCGATCCAGCTTTTGCGCTATAAATTGCGAGAGCCTGAAATTCTCCGGGACGGGTTCAACGGAATGCACCCGTTCACGGATCGCAATTTTGATATGTTCTATGGTTTCGGCGCGGCGATCTTCAATCAATTCAAAACCGTTTTCAGCCAGAATAGTCTGAACATCTTCACGCGAAACGTCATTCATATCTTCAACCTCAACTTCGCCAAGATCAACACGGCGCAGCCTGAGGCCGAGCTTTTCCAGTTCTTCCCTCACAACCCGGATGCAGCGTTCGCAAACCATGTTTTTTATGTAAAGCGTGTCATTCATAAGTTTTAACTTTCAAATCATAAATGTACATATCATGCGTAATTTAAATTATTTAAGTATCAAAGGATAAGCCCGTTGCAATACTTAATAATTCCATGCTCACTGATTGTATCGTTAATTAATTAACAGATATTGTTTTAAAGCGCCGGAACGGCCTGCTTTGTTTTGCCAGTCATTTTCATTTGACTACATTACAGGCTCGACCGTGAAATAAGCACAAAAATTCATAAAAACAATGAGTTATCCCATCCTGCGGATTCAACAGAAAAATCTAAAGAATTCTGCTTTAAACTGGAACGGACTCCGGCTGCCGCTGGGGCTATTCCCTTTTATTATAACGGACGTCGTCTCATCGTGGAAAGCCTTTAAAAACTGGACATTGGAAAACCTGACCGAGCGCTTCGGTTCACAACGCATCAGCTGCATGTATTCATCCAAAAAGCAAAACGCTTCGTTTCTGCAGCAGGTTAATCGCCGCAAAAGCATGTCCTTTGCTGAATTCCTGAAGCACGCTTACGGTAAAGATGAAGATGACAACATGTATTATCTGCGCATCGACGCGGCCACGAAGCTGTTTAAAGACATGTCGTCTGATTTTTTTATCCCTCCTTTATTGCCGGACTATAACCCGGATGCCACGGGCATCTGGATCGGCCAAAGACCTAACTTAACTCCTTTTCATTACGACTGGTGGCACAGCTTTCTCGCCCAGATCTCGGGACGTAAAAAGTTTGTCATTATACATCCATTGGAATCAGGCTTTCTGCAGAGGAACTGGAAAAAAGCAGCGCGCTATTGGCTGGACAGTGCGCTTAAAATTGGCGAGGAAAAGAAGCTTCAATCTTTCCACACCTGTATAACGGGCACCCTTGAAGGCGGTGAAATGCTTTATATCCCCCCTTATTGGTTCCACCAGATTGAAACGATCGATGACGGTACCATTTCCATGCCCATTCGGTTTGAGACAAACCTGGATCTTCATAGCGAATATTTTGAGCTGAACCAGGATAAGTCTCTTCGCGGATTGACCAACAATCCCGTTGAAAACGAAGATAAACTGGTTGAAGCTTTGCGTTCCAACCGTCTGCATTTCATTGAAAAAGAAGAGGCTTTTCTGCGGGCGTTTAAAAATAACAGAAACCAGGATATTGATATCGAAGAGGTCCGCGAAAAGCTGGAAAGCTATCTTGCCAAAGCCTAACACAGGATAAAGTATGACCCATAAGATTCACTTTTGTGCTGCCTTTGTGTTGCTGTTTTTTTTCATTTTCGTTTCGCAAAGCATCGCGCAGCCGGATACCACCATGTCCCGGCCGGAATTTGACCAGGATAGTGAAAACATTATCCACGCCGGTTACATCCGTCTTAGCTGGCACATACCGGAAGATGCGCCCGAAGAGCATCCCACTTTCGAGCTGCAGCAGGCGCAATCGCCCGATTTCAGCGACGCTTCAACGCGCTACAAAGGGCCGGACCGGGCAAGCTATATTTCCGGACTGCCCGACGGTGATTTTTATTTTCGCGTGCGTGAAGTACAGAACGATCGCACAGGCCCCTGGTCTGAGCCAATCCTTGTTGGTGTGGAACACCATTCCAGGGAGCTGGCTTATCTGCTTTTTGCGCTTGGTAGCATCGTCTTTCTGGCTACCGTGGCAGTAGTGCTGGTGGGACAGCACAGAGCTAAAACAGAAGACATTTAACCTTAAAGCGGAGAATTATTTTTGGATTACAGATCAGCTGTACTGGACCCTACTATTGGCTGGATTTTGCTGGCCATTCTTGGCGTCATCTGGATTGCTCTTGGTGTTTACTGGGGTAAAAAGGCCAAAGGCATGGAAGGTTACATGCTGGCCGGCCGTAACGTGGGCCTGGCTTTCGGAACGGCAACGGCAATGGCCACCTGGATCACCTCCAATACGACCATGCTGGCGCCGCAATTCGCCCTGCAATTAGGTATATGGGGCATGCTGGCCTATTCCACCGCGTCATTCGGGTTGTTTTTATTTGCACCCCTGGCCAAACGCATCCGTCACCTGATGCCAAACGGCTATACCAGCGGTGATTTTATCCGCCTGCGTTATGGTAAAGCGGCGTGGATCGTATTTCTGGCAATTTCCATTTTTTACAGTATCACCTGGCTGGTGAGTATGGGCATGGCCGGCGGCATTCTGATGAATGCTATTTCCGGCATACCCTATAAATACGGCATGTCGATTATACTTTTTGTCTGCGTTGTGTATACGCTGTTCGGTGGTTTGTTTGCGGTAATCGGAACGGACTATATCCAGAGCCTGATCATACTTGTGGGCATAACCGCCGTCGGCGCCGGGATCCTAAGCTACACCGACTTTCACGTTGTGCACGACAACCTGGAAACACAAAGCCCCATGCTGATAACCGTGCTGATGCCCGCGGCTATTATGGCGTTCTTTAACAACCTTCTGTTTGGCATAGGAGAGATATTTCACAGTAACGTGTGGTGGAGCCGTGCTTTTGCCATGCGCAAAGGGATAGGTTTTAAGGCCTATCTGCTGTCCGGCATTTTCTGGCTGCCCGTACCGGTTGCGGCAGGCTTCTTTGCCCTTTCCACCGGCGCCCTTGGGCTTAACATTACCAGCCCAGATATGGTAGGTCCGCTCGTGGCCTCTCATCTGCTGGGCAAGATTGGTTCCATCGTTGTCTTTATTATCCTGTTTGCGTCGCTGGCTTCCAGCATCGACAGCCTGCTGGCCGCAACCTCCGATCTGATCACCGAAGATATTTACCGCAAGCTTTTGCGCCCCAAATCTACAGACCAGCAGCTGCGCAAAATGTCCGCGGTTATCGTTATCGGCCTGGGCTTTTTTACCTGGCTGGTTTGCCTTCCGCGCATCGGAACACTGGCAACCATTCTCTTTTTCGCCGGCCCCATGGTGGGCAGCGCGATCTGGCCAATCGTAACCGGTCTTTTCTGGAAAAAAGTAAACGCAAAGGCGGCAATCGTAGGGATGGTTGGCGGCACAATCTGTGGTCTGATCGCCTACTTTCAAATCGGCTGGTACACCTCTTCACTTATCGGCACTGCTGTATCGATGGTGATAACCATCTCATTTACGGTTTTTTCAAAAGAGACATTCAGTTGGTCACGATTGAATGAAGAAGACATCCCCGTAGCGAAAGGATCATGACATGCTATTTACAGAAGGATTTTTATCGGGCATCGTGATTGGAGCTTTAATACTGACAACGATCGCTGTTATTACACTATTAACATTTTTAGTCCGTGACATTAAAAGAGATGAGGTTTGGTAATGGATAAAATAAACAAACAAAGCGCCGACACCCTTGAAATACAGGATCCGCTAAAATCCGGCGGGCTCTATCCCAACCCGGAAGAGCTGCTGAGTGACGACCGGCTGGACCTGAACATTCTGAAATACCTTGTGGGTCAATCTGTTATTTCCAGCAAACAATTTGATAAAAAGCTTGTTTCTGAACTGTGTAAGTTTGCCAGCCTGCTGGAAGCCACAGAAGTTGCCTCCAGCCACCCGTTGGACGGCAAGATTGTCATTACGGCCTTTTTCGAGGCCAGCACCCGCACACGCACATCGTTCGAAAGCGCCGTACTGCGATTGGACGGCAAGATCATCAGCATCGCCGAGGGCAAAATGACGGGACGCGCCAAAGGCGAATCGATACAGGATATCGGCGAAATGTTCAACGCTTACGGCGACCTGGTTATTATGCGCAACACGCGCACCGAAGCACCCGGTGAACTGATGGAGCGTTTGCGCCTTCCGCTGATCAACGCGGGCAACGGTACAGGTGAGCACCCGACGCAAGCCTTATCAGACTGGTATGCGCTGCTTAAATGGCGTCCCGAGCTGAAAAGCACCGTCAAGCCTTCCGAAAAAATCAACATGGGCATTCTGGGAACGCCCGGACGCATGCGCGCAGTAAAAAGCTTCCTGTATATGTCGCTGCTGTTCAAAGAGAATATCAATAATATCACCATCGTATCGGAGATGGCCGATCCACTCGGCGAAGACGTACGCGAAGAGCTGGAAAAGTCCGGTGTAGAATTTTCGATCACCAATGACCTTAACAAAGTTATCGGCGATCTGGATGTAATTTACATGAACTCCATCACCCTGCTTGGCGACAGCTATCAAAACCTGGATTCACGCTACAAACTGAGCAAAAGCAGTAATCTGAAAAAAGAAGCGGTTATTCTGCACCCGCTGGCGCGTCTGGATGAACTGAGTACAGACCTTGACGAGACCAGTCATAATCTTTACTTCACGCAGGCGCATGGTGCTGTCTTTATCAGGCAGGCTCTGCTCATTTCCATGCTCAACCGTTTCGATCATCTGCCGGATACGATCCCTACAAAATAACCGAATACAAAAATTAAAAACAGGACCGGTTCTGTTTTCACAGACCGGTCTCTTTTTTGGAGGAATTATCTATGTGTGGTATTGCCGGATACTGGCAACCAAAAGGCTTTACACAAGAGCCGGAAAAAATTGTAGACAACATGCTGTTGTCCATTTCGCACCGCGGACCGGATGGCACCGGCGCGCACATCGACAAGGAAAAGGGATTGGCCATGGGTCACGCCCGCCTGTCGATTATTGACCTGGAGACGGGCAACCAGCCCTTGTACAGCCAGGACAAAAAGCAGGTGCTGACCGTAAACGGCGAGTTTTATGACTACAAGCGGATCCGCAGTAACCTGACAATGGAAGGTTTTCGGTTTGTCACAAAATCGGACAGCGAGATCGCTCTTCACCTGTACCGCAAACACGGGCTCGATTTCGTAAACCATCTGCGCGGAGAATTTGCTTTTACTCTGTATGATGCCGAAAAGCGCCAGCTTATTCTTGTGCGCGATCGCTTCGGTATCAAGCCGATCTATTTTCACTTTAACGGCAGCGAGCTTTATTACGGCTCCGAGATCAAGGCGATTCTGGCCCACCCGCAGGTACCTAAGAAGATGAGCGCCAAAGCAACGCTGAACCAGCTTATGCACACCATGGTGCCGGGCACCACCGCTTTTGAAGACATTTATGCCGTAAAGCCCGGACATATGCTCATCGTGCGAGAAAAAGGCGATCGTTTTGATATACACGAAAACCGCTATTGGGATATGAACTTCCCGCTTAAGGGCGCGCACAAAGACCATAGACCGGCTGACTATTACATAGACCAGGTGCAGGATAAGCTGCTTGAATCCGTTCAGCACCGTCTGGAAGCGGACGTTCCCGTGGGTTGTTACCTCTCCGGCGGGATTGACAGCTGCTCCATGCTGGGACTGGCTTCCAGCTCGCAGCAATCACCGGTAAAGGCGTTTACAATAAGCTTTGACCATAAAGCCTACGATGAATCGCATATTGCCAAAGAGATGGCAGAAATGGTCAGTGCCGATCAGGAAGTACTGAATCTGGCCGCGGACGAGCTATATGGTGATAACTATATCACCACCATGTGGCATGCCGAACGAACATTTTATAACACGCTTGGTGTGGCAAAGTGGTGCATGAGCAAACGCGTGCACGAATCCGGTTATAAAGTGGTGGTAACCGGTGAGGGTTCCGATGAGCTTTTTGGCGGTTATCCTTTTTTCAAGCGCGATTTTCTGCGCCACGGTCTGGATGATTTGCCGGAAAACGAGAAAGAAGAATTTCTCGCACAAATGGAAGCATCCAACGCTGTTTTCACCGGCGCTATCCTGGCCGAGGAAGATGTGACGCATGAGGCTTTTGAAGACTTGTGCGGTTTTACGCCTTCATGGATACAACCCTGGATCCTTACGCTGCGTTTGGCCAAACCACTGTTAAGTGATAATATCCTTAATGAAATTGAAGGCTACGACCCGGTGGCCGCCATCGCCGATTCCCTTGATCCCAACCAGGTAAAAGACCGCGATGTCCTGGACATGACCCAATATACGTGGATTAAGACGATGTTGGAATGCCAGATTCTTAATTGGGGCGGCGACCGCGTGGACATGGCTAACTCCATGGAATCGCGTCCTGCTTTTCTCGATCACCATGTGGCAGAGACTGCGCGCAATATTCCACCGATTTTCCGTATCCGCGGCAACACCGAAAAGTGGGTGCTGCGTGAGGCTATGCGCAATATATTGCCGGAGACGCTCTACAAACGCGAAAAGTTCGCCTTTATGGCCCCGCCCGGACATACCGAAGAGAAAAAGCGCCACGCACTCGACAAACTGATCGATACGTTCCTAAATGAAGAACAGATCCGAACGGTTGGTTTATTTGATCCGAAACGCCTGAAAAAGTTTGTGGAAGAATACAAAAAAGATAAGGAAACGGTCTCACTGGTTCGGAAAGATGCGCTGATGAATCATATCCTGGGTCTTCATATCATGCATAACCAATTCATCCAGGGAGAGCATAAACCGACACCTTTTGTTCACCTGCGCTAAAAAAACAAAGGCCGGAAGCATTGCCTGCCGGCCTTTTTTTATAACCTTTTCTTAAACTTCGCAATCATTAATATTTACTTGATCAGCAACATACGCCCCGACGCTGACTCAGCTTGTCCGCGCAGACGGTAGTAATACACACCGCTTGTCAATATACCTGCGTCGTAGCTTAACGAATGGTCGCCTGCCCTCTGAAGCCCAAGGCTGCGTTTTTCGATTGTTCTGCCTTTGATATCAAAAACTTCAAAAAATAATTCGGCCCTTTGGCCAAGGCTATAGCGGATGGTCGTCTTTGGGTTAAATGGATTAGGATAATTACCCAGCAGAGTTATAAGCCTGGGTTGCAATATAATCGAGGGATGATCTTCTAAAGATGTAAAAGCACCGGATTCCACAAAACTTGCCCCGATAACCTGGCCATGGTTTCCGTAAACAGACAAGTCATACGTACTGTCGCCACCCGCTTCATCAAAACGCCAGTAGCCCACCAGTCCGCTGTCGGCGCTGCGATAGTAGTCGGGGCCCAGCGTGTCTTTCATGGTTCGACGCAGAGCCTCTCCGCTACGGGCTACGTTCCAAATACGGATTTCATCCATAATGCCCGAAAAATATTCGGCTCCCACACTGCCCAGACGGCCAAATGCAAGCGGCTGATCACTGACCTGGATAGTAACGGATTCACTGTCAGAATCGGCATGCTGCCCGTTAATATACAGCCGTATTACAGCTCCATCATACGTTGCAGCCACATGATGCCATTGGCTATTGGTCAGAGAGGAATCGGAACTCTCGCCTTTGTCGTCATCGTTCAGGTCATGAATCTTAAATTCCAGCTGGCCGTTGTCTTTGCGCGGACGCAAGTAATATTGCCGGGGTTCTCCGCCGCCGGGATTGTTACCGCCCTTCATTATGAATTCCTGCCACGAGCTGCGGTCAAACTGTTCCGAAAAAACCCATGCTTCAAGCGTGATTTGATCTTGCGGGTTAAGGCTGGCATGGTCTTCAATACGCACCCAGTCCGACGCGCCGTTAAACAGCAGAGCTGTTTTGGATGAAATGCTCTGCGATAAAGCTAATACAGGTAATAAAAAGAGGAGAAATTTTGCGGGGTACATGACGACCTCCAGGGAAGGTAACTTTGAATAAAATAAACCATTTTATTTCGCAATCATACTAACACACCCCGCGAAAAGCAAAATGCCTCCGCTCAAAGTTTGTAGCGCACGCCTAAAACGGGCACCACGCTCTGCGTGCCATGATCAATGTTATTGATCAGTTTTTCACCGCCGCGCTCCAGGTAGTAACGGCCGCGGTATTCCAGCTTTAACGCCACATCCCACTGTTTGTTAATCGGGATGTATCCACCCAGATTGACGAGCCAGGCTACCTGTGGATTAAGCGAAAAAACACCGCCCGTTTCACCGCTCTGATTGGGAATGTCGCCCCTACCCAGATCCTTACGCAACCCGATAAGCCCGTAGCCAAGCTCCAGTGAAAATTGTCGCCAGAATGCCTGGACCAGCGGTCCGGCCCAGAATTCCCAGTAGGTGCCGCCAATTTCATTTGTTACCGTGGTTTTGCCCTCGTCGTCGAAACCGGCAAAACTTGCCATATTTCGCTGCCCGCGATCAATGCGCATAAACAGACCAAAAGCCAAATAGTCCTTCCACTTCCACGTGGCCGCAGCATGCGCGCCTAATTCGAAAATGTTAATCAACCGCTCGCCGCGGGGATCGCCCACCTCTGCTTTCACCTGTTGCTGAAAGTGGTTAAAGGTAATCCCGCCTTCAAGCAGCCACGCATCCTTTTCCTGCGCAGGGAGAATTGTAACAACACACAATAAGACAACAAAAAGCAAGTTCTTTTTCATTAAGCCTCCTTTTGGCACAAGTTTACCTTTCAGGATTCACAAAAGATTAACAAACCTAAAACGTTATCAGGCAAAACGTTTTGCGGCACGGGCACGTGCTTTGGCAGCTTCTTCTTCCCGATTTTTGGGCGGGGCGTTGGTCACAAGGCAATCCAGAAGGCGGCGTGTTACTTCGGCGATTTCTTCAACGGCGCGGTCAAATATTTCCTGGTTTGCCTGGGAGGGTTTGGTAAAGCCGGATATCTTCCGCACATACTGTAACGAGGAAGCGCGGATTTCTTTTTCAGTGGCGGGTGGCTCAAAATTATAAAGCGTTCGGATATTACGGCACATGGATTTTTCTCCGTTATTTTGAATTGCACAAAAATAGGCAACCCCCAGACTCAAATCCAAATGCCATATATAGAGACGCACGGCAGCGTCTCAGGCTATATCAATAAGCGCTTATGGCAACAAAACCATCTTGCGCGTAAGTGAATGTCCCTGCTGCGTAAGCCGCACAAAATAAATGCCCGCCGGCATGGCTTTTCCTCCATCATTCACCCCGTTCCAGAGCAGATGGTGGCTGCCCGCCGAAAGCGCGTCATTTAGCAGCGTACGTACCAGCCTGCCGCTCACATCGTAAACAGCTACATTCACGGGTCCGGCCTGCGGTAGGTTGAAAGGAATCACCGTTTGCGGATTAAACGGATTAGGATAATTGGGCAGCAGGTCAAAATGCCGGATGGTTTGTTCACGCTCTTCCAGATCATCGATTGTGTAACAGCCGCTGCGGTAGCCCGTTTCGGAATAGGCCAAAGCGTTTTGCGGCTCAAAGCTAAACTCCGTGCTGCCTATGTAAACCAACGTGTCCGGCATGAAAGAAGCGCTCCATTTGCGATACACTTTTACCGTATAACTGCCGGTTTCAAGTCCGGTAAGGGTCAGGGCAAAATCGAAATAGCAATAGCAGGTTGTAAAATCCAGCATCGTATCACGTTCAACAATAGTTATAACATCATCGTTAACAACCACGTCAAAAACAACGGAGAAGCCGCAGTGTTCGTAGGCTTCGCTATTATGAATAATGACGGAATCGTCTTTTACTTCTGCGGATATGGTTTCAGCGCGGGAGATTGTAGCTGCAAGCAGCAACACAAGAAGGGAACAAAAAGCTTTCATATAGCCTCCGCTGTTACAGGCGGGGAATAAAATTTACATAAACTAAACGCCATGAATAAATAAAATTTCCGTTTTTTTTGCGATTGTTTTCCCTGCTATTTCGCGCTGGTGGGTTTGTATTTTGGATCGTGTTGATCCATAAGCAGGGTGTTACCGTCAGGATCCTGTAACATCATATGGGCCGGTCCGCTGCCCGCTTCATCCGCCACGGCCACAGGCTTTATGCCAGCTGCCTTTACTTGCCTTTGTACATCACGCACATTCGGCGTCTGGAATGTAAGTACGTTGCCCTCAAACATACCCTGGAACAACCCGATAAATGTGTCCCCATTGTGCAGGATCAGCCAGTTCTCGTCTTCGTGGTCGTCATATGCTTCAAAGCCCAGCTTTTCGTAAAACGCGCGTGATGCTTTGATGTCCTTTACCGCCAGGCTGATTGAAAATTGTCCCAGATTCATCTGTTTCTCCTGTTATCAAAATTGGTATCTTCAATGTCACCACCCGGTTTACGATATGGTTGAAATGGAATGGCCAGAAGGTTTCGCAGGCGGCTGTGTTCTTTCTCATTCATATGCGTATCTATGCCATAGGTAAGTGTGCGCGAATTGTCAACCTTCCGGAATGTACCAAACAGCCTGTCCCAAATAGCAAAAATGTTGCCGTAATTGCTGTCGGTAAGCGGTTGCTTATAGTGATGGTGCACTTTATGCATGTTGGGACTAACAATCACCCAGGACAAAAGAGCGTCTATTCTTGGCGGCAGGCTGATGTTGGCGTGCGTAAGCTGCGCAAACAAAGCGGAAAGTGACTGGTAAAGGAAAACAACGCCAATCGGCACGCCGGCAATCAACACACCAAGGATTGTGAACGTGGCACGGAAAAAACTTTCGCCCGGATGGTGACGCAATGCCGTGGTGACGTCCACATTAACATCACTGTGATGGATAACATGAAATTTCCACATCCAGCGCACCTTGTGCTCGATCCAGTGGATCAGCCAGGCGCCGACGAAATCCAGCAGCATAACGCCCAGTATGACATGCAGCCACAGCGGAAGATCAACCAGGTAAAGCAGGCCAAATTGCTCCGCTGAAGTAAAACGCGCGCTGCTTACCAAAAGCCAGGCCAGCGAAAAATTTACAACGGCCGTCGTTAAGGTAAAAAACAGATTGGGCAAGGCATGTTTAAATTTATTGTAGCGAAAGGAAAACAGCGGCAGCGCCCCTTCCAGCGCCCACAGCAGCACCAGGCCCGTCACCAGCATGATGGTGCGGTAAACCGGCGGTATACTCTCAAAAAAGCCAAGGATGGATTCGAACATAATAAAACCTGTTGCTCTGAACGAGCCCAATATAAAAAAGTATCCGCGTCAGTAAAAACGGGATAGCAAACCAGCCAAATTTGACCTGTATTACTCTCATTACTATTATACTTTTTTTCTAACATCCAAATCTCAAGCGCGTGTCACGCGTTTTTATCTGCGTTTTGCATTTAGACATGCCCGAATTTTGGGCAAACTTACAACCCACCTCGAGGAGGCCCGCATGAATTTATTTACCACATTTCCCCGTATACTTGCTGCTATTTTCTTTTGCTTTTTTGCCGTGCTCTCGTGCAGCTCAGAAGATTCTTCTTCTTCAGGCCCGTCCAACAGCGCACCATGTGAAAGCAGAACCGGCAATCTGATGAGCGCAAAAGTAAATTCCCAGACCATTTGCACGGATCTTGGATCGGCATTGCTTTTTGATTCAGAGCTATCGATCGTCGGCATTTTTTCAACGGCCAATCCGCCAAGCTCCATAACGCTCGTCCTGACTGACCCGGCTGTGGGCACATTTGATTTGGATGAAGCCCAATACAGCACCATCGATGAATCTGAGTATTTTGTTGTAAACGATATAGAAGGTAGCGGCAGCATTACGATCGACACTATTTCCGACACACAGGTTGAAGGCACGTTTGAGTTCACGGCTATCGGAATTAACGCGGATACCGGTGCTCCAAACGGAAATGAAGCTGTTGTTACCAGCGGGACGTTTAAATTCGCTCTTACTAACTAATAGCAAGCTTTCGTGTCAAAATCCTTACTTTTTTAAGAAATTTCCATCAAATTCTCTTTTTGTAAGAAAAGGCTATTGACAAAAATAAAATAATGCCCTATTATGAACGCGAACAAACAAACAGCCTTTAACCGGAATTACAAAATGACACGTTTCAGCCCTTCACAAAATATCTGCTGCATGATGATGTGTATGGAGTGTATGTCTCCGGTTGGAGGGTTGTAACGCACGATACAGATCGTCATAAAAAGTGTAGCCCTTCAATCAATCGGTTGGAGGGCTTTTTTGTATCTGAAAATGAGGACAATAACGCAGTAACAGACAAAATCTAAACATAGCTCTCTTATCGAGAAAGGCGGAGGGACTGGCCCTGTGATGCCTTAGCAACCTGTCCGGTGAGACAAGGTGCTAATTCCTGCTCCGGTGAAAACCGAAGGAAGATGAGAGAAGAGAATCTTTTAAATAAAGAAATCCTCTTCCGGTCTTCCGGGAGAGGATTTTTTTTGGCCAAATTAAGAGGCACACCTGGTAGAGACGCACGGCCGTGCATCTCTACGACAACGGAATGAAAATAAAAACCAACAGAAACAACCAAAACAAGGAGATTCCATCATGAGTGAAGCGAAGCAACCAAATTACCGCTTTGAGACATTACAACTACATGCCGGGCAGCAACCGGACAGCGCGACTAATTCAAGAGCAGTCCCGTTGTATCAGACCACATCATTCAATTTCAACAATTCCGAGCACGCCGCTTCCCTGTTCGGTTTGCAGGAGTTTGGTAATATTTACACGCGGATCATGAATCCGACGACGGCAGCATTCGAGGAGCGAATTGCGGCTCTGGAAGGAGGCGCTGCCGCTTTGGCCGCGTCTTCCGGACAGGCAGCTCAGTTCTTGGCCATTTCGACCATCGCCCAGGCCGGTGATAACATTGTCTCCACAAGTTACCTCTACGGCGGCACCTACAACCAGTTCAAAGTCACCCTGCCCCGTCTCGGCATCAACGTAAAATTCGTGGAAGGCGACACGGCTGAAGATTTTGCCAAACAGATCGATGCCAAAACCAAGGCGATCTATATAGAAACCATTGGTAATCCACGCCTTAACATACCGGATATTGAAGCGATTGCCGATGTGGCCCACGCGCATCACATACCTCTGATTGTGGATAACACCTTTGGTGCCGGCGGCTACCTGTGCCGGCCAATCGAGCACGGCGCGGATATCGTGACACATTCGGCCACCAAGTGGATCGGCGGTCACGGCACATCGATCGGCGGCGTTTTGGTGGATTCCGGAAAATTCGATTGGGGCAACGGCAAATTCCCCGTATTCACCGAACCAAGCCCCGGCTACCACGGTCTGAAATTCTGGGAAGTGTTTGGGGAAGGCGGGCCTTTTGGCAACATCGCGTTTGCCATCCGCGCCCGTGTGGAGCAACTGCGCGACCTCGGCCCGTGCCTCAGTCCGTTTAACTCTTTCCTTTTTCTGCAAGGCCTCGAAACGTTGTCTTTGCGCGTGGAGCGCCACAACCAGAACGCGCAGAAGCTGGCCGAATGGCTGGAGAAACACCCGCAGGTGGAATGGGTCTGGTACCCCGGCCTGGAGTCGCACCCTTACCATGAACAGGCCAAAAGATACCTGCGCAAAGATCACTTCGGCAGTATCCTCGTGTTTGGTGTAAAGGGCGGTCTGGAGGCTGGCAAAACATTCATCGACAATGTAGAGCTTTCCAGCCTGCTGGCTAACGTCGGCGACGCCAAAACGCTTGTTATCCACCCGGCTTCCACTACCCACCAGCAGCTTAGCCACAAAGAGCAGCGGGATTCGGGCGTGCGTCCGGAAATGGTGCGTGTTTCCGTCGGTATCGAACATATCGATGACATCATCGAGGATTTTGACCAAGCGCTGAATGCTGTCAAAAAACCGGCTTCGGTACAGGGGTAATTATTCATGAAAGTACTAAAATTTGGCGGCACCTCGCTGGCCACGGCTGAAGCCATCGGGCGGGCGGCGGATATTATAATCCGCGCCTGCCGGCAAAGGCCGCTGCTGGTTGTCGTCTCAGCCCTGGGCGGCGTAACCAACCGACTCGTGGCCGCTATCGAGCAAAGTCTGCGGGATGAAAAAGCACCACGCAGGATTGTCAATGAACTGTATGAAGAGCACAAGGGGGTGATCAACTGCCTGCTGAAAGGTGCCTTTTTGCTGGAGGCCCTTGCTGTGCTGGAAGCACAACGTCTTCTGCTGGAACGGCGCCTGACCGGCGTGGCGCTTTTGGGCGAATGTCCACCGCGTGTCCGGGACACAATTCTAAGCAGTGGCGAACGTATTTCCCAGGCGATTGTGGCCGGAACGTTGCGCGCCCGCGGTATCAAAACCGAAGCGCCGGCTGCCGAAGAGCTGATCCTGACCAATGATCATTTCGGTAACGCCCGGGTGCGTTTTGAAGAGACACAAACTCGGGTGCGCCAACGCGTCGGTAATTTGCAGCCGGATACGGTAACCGTGGTGGCCGGTTTTCTTGGCGCCACGGAAGACGGCGATGTCACAACGCTGGGACGCGACGGCTCCGATTATTCGGCCACCATTTTCGCTGCGGCTCTCGGCGCTGAATGCGTTGAAATCTGGAGTGATGTGGATGGCGTGCTTTCCAGTGATCCCACGCTGGTGTCCAATGCCAGGCTGCTGAGTACGATTTCCTATCGCGAAGCGGCGGAGCTGGCGTTTTTCGGGGCCAAGGTCCTACACCCTAAAAGCATTCTGCCACTGGAAAAGGCGTCCATTCCCGTTTTGATGAAAAACAGCAGCTACCCGCCGGCCGCAGGAACGCTGATCCAAAACGACGCTCCTGCCGGCGAGCGCCCGGTAAAGGTGCTCAGCGCCATTAACGATGTGACTGTTCTGCGCGTGACCGCATGTAAGCCGGGGCTTAGCGCGCACCTGGCCGAGCGCTTTTTCAACATCCTCAATCGTCTGGACATCCAGCCGCTGATGGTCAGCCAGAGTTCTTCGGATGCTTCGTTCAGCCTGGCCGTACACACAAAACACGTCCGCGAGCTGCGTCACGATCTGCACAATGAATTGCTGATGGCCGGAGACAGCACGCTGGGTGACCTGCGCCTTGAAGAGGACAATGCGCTGATCGCGCTGATCGGAAGCGGCATAACAACACGCGTGGATGTTTCCGCACAACTCTTCTCAACGCTTGAAAAGCAGGGAGTCGCCCTTGGCGGTTATACCTTTGGCGTCACCGGCAATAACATCAGCTTGCTAGTAAGCATAAACGATGTGCGGCGAGCACTTAACCTGCTGCACGATGTTTTTGTAACCCAATACCCCCAAACCATAGGAAAAAATGAATCACTTATTCAAAGCGCCTGAACACGAGGGCAATGAAAATGCAGTTGACCATATTGAGCAAAACTCAATGATGGCTACGTCCAATGTCGTCGAACTGGCTGCGCCCGGAGATCCGTTTGTATTGGAGTCCGGGCAATCGCTGGCAGCGGCAAAGATAGCTTATGAGCAATACGGCGCGCTAAATGCCGCCGGAGATAATGCCATCCTGGTTTGTCACGCCCTCACCGGCAGCGCCCATGCCGCAGACCTGCCTGCGGAGCCTTTACCCGGAAGCCTGAAACGGGCACGTTCAACCAGCCCGTTTACGCCCCTTGCTGCCGAACAATCCGGCTGGTGGGATCCGCTAATCGGCCCGGGCAAAGTCTTGGATACGACAAAATACAGCGTCATTTGCAGCAATATTCTGGGCAGTTGCTACGGCACAAGCGGTCCCGCCGAAAGCAATCCCGAAACAGGAAAACCGTACGCGATAGACTTCCCGGCAATTACAATACGTGATATGGTACATCTGCAAAAACGCCTGCTGGACGCTCTGGGCGTTACACGGCTGCAATACGTCATCGGCGGTTCCCTGGGAGGCATGCAGGTGCTGGAGTGGGCGTTGTGTTTTCCGGATTTTGTTGAAACAATCGTACCGATTGCAACAGCGGCACAGCACTCGCCATGGGCCATCGGGCTGAATGAAAGCGCGCGCATGGCCATCATGAATGATCCGGCGTGGAAAAACGGCCGCTACACGCAGCAACCGCGGGATGGTCTGGCACTGGCACGGGCTATTGCGATGGTTACATACCGCAGCCCGCTCTCTTTTCAGCAGCGCCAGGGACGCGAAACGCTGAACGGAAATGGCAACGGCAGCTCACCCGGGCCCTTTGATAATACGCCCCGCTACCAGATAGAAAGCTATCTGCAATACCAGGGTAAAAAGCTGGTTAAGCGTTTCGACGCCAACAGCTACATCGCTATCACGCGCGCCATGGACAGCCATGATGTGGCGCGTGGCCGTGGCAGTTTGGATGAAACACTGGGTTCGATAAAGGCAAAAACCCTATGCATAGGTATCAATAGCGACGTGCTTTATCCGGCCGGCGAGCAGAGGCAGATAGCGGCCGCCATTCCCAAAGCAAGCTATGCCGAGATAGATTCAATACATGGTCATGACGCGTTCTTAATTGAGTTTGATCAATTGGAAAAAATTGTGAAGGTTTAATATCTCTATAGGTATGTGTACTATGAGCAGATTAATTCTATTTATGTTGGCTGATCCAATTAAGGGCCTCGTCAAGGTCGCGGAACGGCCTTATTGTCCAGGGTAATAATTCCAGGTCAGAGATGATGGCGCCCATCCGTGAAAGACCGAAATCCAGGTCCGAAGATGTTACCAGGGCGGTGCGGCCTGTGGTACGTTTTTGCGTATGCCGTTTGACAAATTCGATAATATTCCGCAGTTCAGCGGAAGAAATCCTGTTGCCGCTAATTTGCCTGAAATCCCAAATAACATAAGGGGTAGGCTCGCCATCATAGAATGACCGGAGCGCGTCCATCTGCTCGGAGAAAGTAAGCTCACCGCTGGCGGTAAATATGGTCAGATTTTCATCCTTCCTGATATCAACTCGCACCGGCATAGTCAGGCCTTTTTGATGCAACCTTAGCAAGCTACAAAATAACTATGGACTATGTAAGTAAAATACGCGCAAAGCAATCTAATCTGTATTATGATATTACATCAGTCCCGTAAGATAATTCTTAACGCAATCACCCAGCACATCCACGTTGTAGCCGCCTTCCTGACAGACAAGTGTGGGCAGGCCGAGAGCCTTGAATTGCTTGCCCAATGTAACATAGTCTTCCGTTTTCAGCTTAAAGCCGCCAATCGGGTCCGTGACGTGCGTGTCAAAACCGGCGGCAATGATCAGAAATGAGGGATCAAAGGAACGGATTGCGTCAGCGATTCTTTCCACCGCTTTGCTGAATTCTGCCATGCCCGTGCCTTTGGGCAGCGGTTCATTAAGGTTCGTGCCAATACCCTGGCCTTTGCCTTTTTCTTCTACGTATCCCCAGAAATAGGGATATTCAACTTCCGGATCACCGTGGATAGAGGCAGTAAAAACCGATTTGGTTTCGTCAAAAAACTCCTGCGTCCCATTGCCGTGATGATAATCTATATCGACGATCGCGACTTTGCCGTCGGGCAGCAAAAACTCGGCAGCCGTGGCCGCGTTATTGAAATAGCAATAACCGCCAAAAACCCGTGGCCCGGCATGGTGACCCGAAGGCCGGCATAGGGCATACACCACATCTTCTTTTTGATCACGTATCAGCTCCGCACCGGTCAAGGCTGTTTCTGCGGACGCCCGGGCTACCTCATAGGTCTTTTTCTTAATCGGCGTAACGGCATCGGTGCACCAAATACCGCCCCATAACGGCGCATCAATCTTTTTGGCCAAATGTGCGCCTTCGCCGGGGAACAAATCGGGATAAAATTCTTCATCGTCGTCTTTAAGGCTCTTCGCGGTATTAAAGATATAATCATGATAGGGGTGGATACGCGTGATCAAACGATCCGGAAAACGTTTCGCCGTAACAAACTCAAAGTTGTCATCACCTCGCAAGGCACGTTTTATGCTTTCAACTCTCTTGGGTGTGTCCTTTACTTCATAAGCTTCCGGCCCAAGCTGGTATTTCCAGTATGGATTGTGCATACTGTCATTATACTTTTCAATGACTTTCATGGATTTCCCTTCCCTTCGTTAAAAGTTCCACCACGCGCTCATGCGGCAGCGGCGGGCACCATCGCTCCTGGCGTCCGCTCATTCCGTTGGAGCAAAATACAGAATTCAATACAGCTTCTTCGGTCGCTTCGATAACGGCTTCGTAAAGCGTATTAATGTGGTATTCGCTGATCAGTTTAAGATTAATCAGGTGATCGCCGGAGCGGCTTGGCCGCGGTTTACGATTTCCCGTACTGAAGGCAATGATAATTTCCCCGCTGGATGAGGCGGCATAAGAACCGGTACGACCTAATCCAAGCGCAGCTCTTTTGGAGAGGTGATTCAGCTGACTGCTGATCAAGGGTACGTCGGTGGCTACGACCACAATCACTGAGCCTTCGGATACTTCGCGCCGTCCGGCTCGGTCAAACTCGGTATCAAGCTGGCGGCCTACGACGGCACCGTCAATCGTAAGGTTGCGCATTTTGCCGAAATTGGATAATACCAGAACACCAATCGTAAATGCATGACCCTCGGGTAAATCAAAAGCGCGCGAAGCCGTGCCAATGCCACCGGCGAAGTCAAAACTGGTCATGCCGGCACCTGCGCCGACCGAGCCCTGGAGAACCGAACCCGTTTTAGCCGATTCAATTGCTTTAATGGCATCCTGCGCGCTGCAGCTGCCGACTCTCACATCATTCAAAAAGGAGTCATCAGCTTCGCCTACTACCGGCAAAACAACGTCGCTTTCGGTACCCAGGCGCGGATATTTTTTTGCCATGTGATTAATAACGCCGGCGTGTACACGACCCACGGAGTGGGAGTTTGTCAATAAAATGGGGGTTTCCAGCCAGCCTGTTTCCAAAACCTGCGTCAGGCCGGCCATTTCTCCAACGCCGTTAAGCACAAATCCACCTGCCGCCAGTCGATTGGAGTAAGCCTGGCCCGCGGGCAATATGGCCGTGACGCCGGCACGAATGCTGCTTGTTTCCGTTCCCCCGGGAATCTGTACGTCGTCTTCAATGCGCGTTAAATGTCCCACGCGTACGCCCTTTACATCGGTAATCGCGTTTTGCACGCCGGGCCGCATTCGCCCTGTACGAATACCGAGTTCACGAGCGCTGGGCCGTGGCACTTCCGAAGGTCTATCGGTCTTTATAGCCTTTTTAGCCGGACGGATGGCCAGGCCGTAGCGTCTTGCCGCTGAACGAATGATCAAACGCATCACGTCGCGAAACTCCAGTCCGCGGTTACGCGCGGCGGTCATCAACGATGCCGCCGGATGTAAGCTGGGCAAAGGATTTAATTCAATAAAATATGGCTGCCCGTTTGTATGCAGGCGGATATCCACACGGCCCATATCGGGACAGGACATAATCTCAAAGACGCTTCTGGCCATCTCCTTTACAGCCTTTTCCTGTTGCGGCGTCACATCCGCCGGGCAAACCACGCTTACCGATTTTGCCGCTTCACCGCCCTGCTTCATTTCGTAATCGTAAATATTGTACTTGCCACCAATTTTCGACAAATCAAACGTGTGCTCCACAATATCCAGCAGTTTGCCGGGATAGCTTTCTACAAGCGGAACGCTTAATTCCTGCCCGCCAATAAATTCCTCCACAACCAGGCCGGCGGGATACGAACCCAGCAGTTTGCCGATTTTTTTGTTGGCCTGTTCAGGCGTTTCCACAACGGAGTCCTGCGTAATCCCTTTACTTGAACCCTCGGAGTTGGGTTTGATCATAAGCGGATACTGCAGGTCATCCGGCAGGCCGCGTTCTTTTTCCGTAACCAGCACACCCTTGGGAACGGCAATTCCGCGTGAAGCCAATACGGTTTTTGCTAAATGCTTATCCAGGTTGAGGTGTAGCAGCGACGCGTTACCGCCGGTAAATGGTATACCCATTTGTTCATACAATCCCGGATAAAACGCTTCGCGCGAACTGCCGATTGTACCCTCGGCCAGGTTAAAGACCAGGTCCGGTTCGCTATCGAGAATACGATCGACCACTTCATTGGGCTTCCCGGAAACTTCAACAACGGTAACCGTATGCTGCAAGCTGCTTATGGCCTGTTCGATGCGGTTTATGTCCTCCGTGGATAAAAGCTCAGCCGTGGCTTCCGTGTCATCGGTGCGCAGATTGTAGGCGATGGTTATCCTCATAATGGTACCCTGCTTTTGTTTTTGGAAGAATCGTATCGTTAAAAGCTATGAACTTAATTATAACAGAAAATGCCAATTTGAGGTGTGCATTTCTTAACACACTCATAGAAATCTGCACTCCGTTAAATTTTAATGAGAAATTCAATCAGATATTGAACCTGAACATATACATATTTATATTTCGCCAAATAACGAAATGATATATGAAACAATCGACCAAATTATTTAAAGCGTTGTCCGACACGAACCGCCTGCGCATAGTAAAAATGCTGGAGGTAAGACCGCTGTGTGTCTGCGAAATCGTTGAGATATTACAGCTGGCCACTTCAACAGTCTCAAAACATCTTTCCATACTCCGGGAAGCAGACCTTATTGAAGCTGAAAAAGACGGAAAATGGGTAAATTATAAACTAAATAGTTCTGAGACGGGCTCCCTGCAAAACGCGTTTTTAAATTTTCTGGCAACCCGGATTCCGGCGGACGAAGTTTTGCTTTCGGATAAGCAAAAAGTGCAAACGATAGACCGCAATGTCATTTGCGGGATAGACTAAGGAGTATCTGTGAAAAGTATTTTGATTTTATGTACCGGCAATTCTTGCCGCAGCCAGATGGCCGAGGGTTTTCTTCGCGCTTTTGATGAGACACTTCTGGTACGTTCTGCCGGCACGCATCCTTCCGGCCGCGTTCACCCCTACGCGATAAGGGTTATGGGCGAACTGGGCATTGACATTAGCGACGGCAAACCGGAGAATGTTGACGATTATCTCGATAAAACATGGGATTTTGTAATTACAGTATGCGATAATGCAAAGGAAACATGTCCGTTATTTCACGGGGAAGTCAAAAAGCAGCTCCACATTGGATTTGAAGATCCCGCGGAGGCAACGGGGAATGAAGACGAGGTCCTGAAAATTTTCCGCAAAGTGAGGGACGAGATTAAACGAGACTTTAAGACCTTTTATACAACACACATTAATAACCAAGCAGGATGAAATGAAATCTGTTTCCAAAGGACTCTCTTTTCTTGATCGCTATTTAACACTGTGGATTTTTGCTGCCATGTTTGCCGGTGTGTTCTCGGGCTACATGTTCCCGGACATTGTCAATTTCTGGAATATTTTCCAGTCCGGCACAACCAACATCGCCATTGCCGCCGGCCTTATTTTGATGATGTACCCGCCGCTGGCAAAAGTGCGCTATGAAGACCTTGGCAAAGTGTTTCGTAATTGGAAGATCCTTGCGCTGTCGATGGTGCAAAACTGGCTCATCGGCCCCATACTGATGTTTGCCCTGGCCGTTCTTTTCCTGAGCGATTACCCCTCTTATATGTACGGCTTGATCCTGATCGGCCTGGCGCGCTGCATTGCCATGGTCATCGTCTGGAACGAGCTGGCGAAAGGCGATACCGAATACGCCGCCGGGCTTGTGGCCTTTAATTCCGTTTTCCAGGTGCTGTTTTTTTCCGTTTACGCCTATGTCTTTATTACCATATTGCCCACATGGTTTGGCCTTGTCGGGACAGATGTTAATATCACCATGGCTGAAATCGCCGAAAGCGTTTTTATTTATCTGGGCATACCGTTCATCGCGGGAATTGTAACGCGCTTTTCTTTGATAAAAGCTAAAAGCAAGGAATGGTACCACAAAAGCTTTATCCCGCGCATCAGCCCCATCACGCTGATCGCCCTGCTCTTTACAATCCTGGTGATGTTTTCTTTGAAAGGTGAATACATCGTAAAAATACCCCTTGATGTGGTCAGGATAGCGATTCCGCTTTTGATTTATTTTGTGGTGATGTTCCTGGTTTCGTTTTTTATGAGCAAAAAAGTGGGAGCGGATTATTCAAAATCGGCGACGCTCTCTTTTACGGCCGCCAGCAATAATTTCGAGCTGGCCATTGCTGTGGCCATCGCTGTTTTCGGCATCAATTCCGGGGAAGCCTTTGCGGCTGTCATCGGTCCGCTGGTAGAGGTGCCCGTTCTGATCGCGCTGGTAAACGTGGCTTTGTGGTTTCAGAGAAAATATTTCAAAACGCCTGCGCCGGCTTCGGTTGATATAAAAAAGTGCTGAAGTGTGGTGATGTACTAATGTGTTAAGGTGTTAAAGTGTTAAAGTGTTAAAGTGTTAAGGAATCTTGATCTCAGGACTGCCTGACATCAAGACCACCAGACCCCGAGACAGCTATTCATTCCCGAGGTAGTTTTTAAGTCTTTCGTTTAAAAAATACTCCCAGCCAGCGATACAGCTTTGGCGATCAAATTCCGGCACATCATCGGGGAAATCTTCTAATACCTCTACCGAAAGCCGAAGTCGGGTTTTGCCATTGTCTTGAGGCGTAAGTTCGAAAACCGCGTCCGATGAACCCTGATAATGTTCATAAGTCCAGTTATAAATCAGTTTACGCTGCCTTTCGACTTTTTTCACCCGCCATTGGTGGCGGAACAACCGTCCTTCATTTTTAATGTCGAATCGTGTTTCAAAACCTGTTATGGCTTTAAAATCAGGAATATTGTCAAAATACCAGCGGCGCATTTCGTCGGGGTTGGTCAAAGCATTCCATACTTTTTCCGGACTACAGTTATAAACTTCTTCAACGACTATCAACGGATCTGTTTTTTTCATACCGCCCCCTGGTTGGCTTTACTTATCATTGTCATGGTCAAAAAGAAGCATACTTGTTCCCAGTTCATTGGAAACCTGCTGGCCCAACCCTTCGGCTTCGAACCTTCTGCGGCGCAAATCCCCGGGATCATAGCCGTCCGGCAGTTTGCCCAGGTGGCACAGCGCCTCCCCGGGTCCCGTAGCCGGTAGGCTGGTCATACCGATCACAACGCCATCAAACGGCGCGTAAATTGTGTTCTGGGCGTCGCCCAGCAATGTTGTGTTTGTGGCCAGGGCCTGCCCTTTTTCAACCAAATCCCCGGGACGGATGTGAAATTGCATAAAGCCGCCACGGTCGGCGCGAATCCATTTCGATTTCTCGATGACGATCTTATAAGGCGGTTCTTCCGGCGGTGTATCCAACATCTCCAGGGCGCGAAGCACGTTCTTAACGCCGCGTACGGCATAAGCCAACACGCCCGGCTCCACCTTCCACACTTCCCCGCCCTCCATGATGATCGTCGGGCAGCCGGCCTTGCAGGCCTCACGTCTCAGCGCATGGGCCGGACCCTTGCCATCCATGATCAGTTCGGCGCCAAAAGCTTCGCACAGCTTGCGAACGTGGGCGTTTTTGAGATCACCGCGCACGTTGGGATAGTTGGTGCGTCGAACAGCGGCCGTGTGCAGGTCAATCCCATAATCGCAGCGTGAAACAATCTCATCAAAAATAAGGCGGGCCATGCGCGCAGCAAGGCTGCCCGTCGCCGCGCCGGGGAACGAGCGGTTAAGATCACGCCGGTCCGGCAGGTAGCGGTCATGACGTTCAAACGCCAGAATATTCAAAACCGGCACAAGGACCAGCGCGCCCCGTTTTAGTACAAGTTCAGGATCGTGAATAAGATGGCGGATAGCGCCCGTGCCGTTTATTTCGTCACCATGCAATGCCGCAGTTACAAATACCACGGGGCCGGGTTCGGCAGCGCGGCGGATATGAAGCGGTATGCGCACGGTCATGCCGCTGTAACTTTCGCTTACCGGCAGGTGTACATTGCGCGATTCCCCGGGGGCAATCTCCTCGCCGAACCATTCACCGATCGGCTTTCTTTTCAGGCGTCTTACCATGTTTTTTAATCTTCCTCAGGTGCTTTCTCCCCGCTAACTGCTTCAGGGGCACGGTATATTTCTTTTGTTCCGGGCAAATCGGGCAATTCTTTTATTTTTGGCCGACGTTTGCGCCGTGTCTTTGTGGGAATCAAATCCCGCATAAGCTCCAGCTTGCCGAAACAAAGCAGCCGGTCGCCATCTTCCAGTTTGCGGTATGGGCGCGGGTTGGGGATAACATGCGTTCCGCGGTAAAGGGTCAGCACATTTATGTCGTGTTCGCGCAATCCGGACTCGGCAATGGTTTTGCCGATATAGGTGGATCCTTCATGAATCTGGATTTCCGTAACGCCGTAACCGCTGCTTACCGTCAGGCGCTGGCGCAGATCGATATCAGGAAAATCGACATGGGCGGCGATATAGTCAATAATGGCTCCGGCTATATCAAGCTGCGTGCAGCCCTCGATTCCCTCCAACCCCGGCGATGAATTGATCTCCATAACCTGCGGCCCTTCCTTGCCTTCCAGCAGATCGACACCGGCGATGCGCAGTCCCATGATCTGTGCCGCACGGACAGCCGTTTCTTCATATTCCTCATTGAGTTCTACGGCTTCGGTGATGCCGCCGCGATGCACGTTGCTGCGAAATTCCTGGCCCTGGGCCATACGACGCATCGCGCCCACCACGCGATCGCCCACTACAAAAGCGCGGATGTCACGGCCCTTGCTTTCGGCGACAAATTTCTGGATCAGCACGTTTTGCTTCTGGCTTTGCAACAGTTCGATGATCGATTCGGCGGTTTTGACAGTATCGGCCAGCAGTACGCCGATGCCCTGGGTGCCTTCCAGCAGTTTGATAACCACCGGTGCGCCGCCCACCCGCTCTATCGCCGGCAAGACGTCGCGTTTATCGCGAACAAAGGTGGTTTCGGGAATGCCGATGTGGTGGCGGCTGAGGATTTGCAGACAACGCAGCTTATCGCGCGAGTTGGCAATACCGGCCGACGAGTTGGCGCAGAAAACATCCATCTGGGCGAACTGGCGCACGACGGCCGTGCCAAAATAGGTAACCGACGCGCCGATCCTGGGAAGCACGGCATCATAGTGCGACAGCCGTTTTTGCCGGTAATAAAGATCCGGCTCACCCTTGGCCAGATCGATGGCAAATTTTAGCGTGTTAAGCACCTTGACTTTATGGCCCCTTTGCTCCGCGGCCTCGCGCAGACGCCGCGTGCTGTAACAATTGGGGCTGCGTGAAAGTATGGCCAGTTTCATAAAACTCCTTCCTCAACAAGTATTACTCTTTTTCTATCATTTTCTCTTTTTTCTTAGGGTTGCCGCCGTAATACGATTTGCCGGCATCGACGAGAAAACGACCACGAAACGCTTCGCGGCCCAGCAGCATACGGAAGCCCATTTCGTCGCGGCTGGCCAGGGTCAACTCAATCGGCCACGCCTGGCCCATAAGCGCCACGCGGGTGATGATGACCGGGCGCATGGTCGCTTTGCCGCTGGAGGAGCGCACCGAGCGGAATTCCAGCACCTTTGCCTCCACTTCAATAGAAGGCTTGTCGGTGCGCTGCTCCGGGTGGACCTGGAAACGCACCCAGGTCTCTTCGTTACGTTTAAATTTTTTCAACTCGAAGGCGTGCAGCGACGACGAACGCGCCCCGCTGTCCACCTTCACTTTGATCGCTTTCACGCCCAGGTCGGGCAGGCCCAGCCATTCGCGCCAGCCGATCACCGGCAGCTCTCTCTGTTTCTTCTTTGCCATTATTTAAATTCTATGATAGGAGTTTTAAGTGATTTGTACTGTTATGTGCCTTATAAACGGGGCGTGACAAAGATAATTAACTTGTAAGGTTCGCTCAAATGAAGAATCTTCGAAAGAAACGATCTCGAATAGGCTGAAATAAAAATACAGTGTATTTACATTATACTTATGTAAGAGTTGGGATTTGATTGGGATTCGAAAAAGGCTTCTTCGAATTATCGAAAACATGGCGTTTCTTTCAAAGAAGCACAAACGGTTTTCTTAGATGAGCGTGCTATTGAATTCTACGGCGGTGAGCACTACGATTGGGAAGACCGGTATTTGCTGCTTGGCAACAGTTACAAATTACGCTTATTAATCGTCTGCTTTTCGTATCGTAAAGAAGAATCTATTATTCGGATAATATACGCCCGCAAGGCAACAAAAAATGAATCAAAATATTACCACAAAAGGTGAAATCAAATGGAAAAAGAATACGATCTCTCCAAAATGAAATCGAGACCCAATCCGTATGCTAAAAGGCTAAAAAAACAAGTCACACTGCGGATGGGCTCTGACGTTATTGAATATTTCAAAAAGATGTCAGAAGAAACGGGCATCCCATACCAGACCCTAATCAATTTATATCTCCAGGATTGTGTGGCTTCAAATCGTAAGCTGGAGTTGAACTGGTCTTCTCGTTAATTCAGCAAAAAGAATAAAGCGCTTGAGACTATTCCTCCGCGCCGGGCAGAACGCCAGTTGTTCAAAGGGGCCATAGCGTCGAAAAACAGCCGACCTTCAGCAGCCTGCTTTCCAAAAAGTGAAAGACAAAGATAATGGCGTATTCGATTTCTTTGCCTGTGGGTTGGGCGACGCCAAACTCTTTTGTGGGGGCAGGGTTATTGTGTGTAAAGCGGGCCGTGGCCATGACCACCGCTTTGCCCTTTTCCGCAACTATAATCATCAATGGAATATTTTAAGTCAGGCATGGTTTTGTGAAGCCATATGATGGTTTTTCATTTTTGCCGTCGTAAACGCACGCCCTTTAAAGCGGTCTCCCGGCGAATAAAAGGTAATTTAGCCGTCCATCAGACAGTCTACGATCCCAACATTGGCATTCCAGTAGCCTTCCACAAACTGCCGCGCCAACAATTTCGTTTCGGCGTTGTCCTGCGCACCAGCCTTTATACTAAAAACCAGCAGAACTAGTGGAATAAAAGACCGTCTTTTTTCATTGTGTTCGACTTCTTAATATTTTTTTTCAATGGAGATTTAAGAACTTGAAAGCTGTTATTTGGCCATGGCTTGTTAAGAAGTAAATAAAAAATAATTGCACCGAGTGAGTATGGTATTACGTCATAGAAATCACACGTAAATTTTCGGTTTAATATAGGAAATAGGATTTCAAATATCAGTGATAGCATTATTACAGACCAAAAAATGTATTTTGGCGGCAAAGTATATGACATTTCTTTTAATAAGACTTTCTGGCAAAAGAGAATGAATGAAAAGACTATTGGAAAAAACAATAAATCGTCAAAATAAGATGACAAGATGCGGTTCTTAAAACCATAAACTTCTATTAATTGATTGGTCAAAAAAGAAATAACAAAAACGACCCATATTAATATCGCTTTTAACAATTTATACTCCAAAAATCATGAGCATAAGCGCTATTATTGCTAATATTATAAGAAAGGTTACTAATCCACCCCGCTTTTGCTCAACTACGACCCTTTGCTTATCGCTAGTTTCTTTTCCGAGTTTTTCGCGGATATCGGAGTCTAAAAATTCGCCACAATGCTTACATTTTTTGGCTTCAACGTTTATTTCTTCCGCGCAATAAGGACATTTTTTCGTTTCCATTTAATAACCCTTCCGTAGTCATTTGACACAGATTACATTTTTGTTTAGAAGAATAACAACCTACAGAATTTGCGAAATTAACTAGCGCCATCTATTTCATTTTATCAAGCGCCGTATTAATTGTTGAAACTAATGGTTGAAAACTATCAAAAAAATATGTGTCATCAGATTGATAGTCATCTAAATCTATGAAAATAGTTTGTTCTCTACCCTTTTGATAATAGCCGATTTTAAATCCGTCGTTAGTTACAAAATAGTGTTCACGGTATTCTAAGTTTTGAGTACTTTCGTTTTTAGATTTTAGGATAATATTTGTGAGTGCTTTATTGACTTCAACTAAGTCTTCCTTTACAATAGTTGCGGTTTTGTCTGAGTACTTCGACTCACCGGAAATACTTAAGAAATATTTTATTCCCCTATTAGACGTTAGCTTAATCATCTTAATGGTTAAGTTTTTATAAGAAGATCGCAGGGATGGTAGCTCCGAAAAGTCTTTCGTGATCATTGTGCCTTGGTCAGATAAAAACTTTTCATAGGCAGATTTAGGTGTCGTAAGTTCTTGCTGGGCAAACAACGAAGTCGAAAGCGTTACTACTATTAGTGCGGTAATAGTTCTCATTTATCCTCCAAATTTAGAATTAAATTTCTTTGAAAGGTACTTTGTGGACCATAAATGCTAATAATGCTATAAGCTTGCAATAGTATGATTCTGAACTTTCGTAATATAGTTAAACCGTTTAAAGAAAAACAAAATAAATCTGTATCGCAAGAAAGCAGAGTGCAATTGAGTTTTACCGACTTCACGCTCATGCTATAGATTTCCAAACAATAGCGTGCTTGAAGCTATTTTAAAAATAATTCTTTGACATAAATGAAAAAGTTTGGTTCTTCAACAAAAATTCATTTGTTCTATCTCCAATTTCCAATTCTGTTAAAAACAATACCTCGATTAACAGCTTTATCTTATAGTTAAGAAAAAATAAATCTGTATCTTTTATTGCCTTTTTTTCCAACTTTGTATCATAATGTGTAAGATAATTTCTAGTGTTTACAACGTCTTGTATGAACTTTTCATTATTTTTTAAAAAACTAAGATTCTTGCTATTTTCTTTGATTAAAAGTTTTAGCCTTTTTTTTAATGAAAACTCGTTTAAGTATTTTAGTCTATTTCTAATACTCTCACGAAAATCTTTTCTTAATTTTGTGGGAATGGCTTTTTCTAAAGATTCATACACCGATGTATATTCTTCTTCACTAACATAAGAACCACCATATTTTCTTCTATGATACGTCTCTAATGCATAAACGAAGTTTAAAAATTTTGTATTCAAGTATGATTTCGGATTGTATAGATTTGCAAAATAAAGATTAAAAACTGGGCTTAAGAGTTCTTTCTTATTAAACCAGTTTTCTAACATTACTTGAAAATTCTCCTTTATATCGCTGTAACTAAATAAGATTTCTTTATTATCATATTTATGTTTAGATATTTCTGAATTGATTGCATGGTAGATAAAAATCTCAAAGAAACGTTTTTTCTGGTTTTTATCTGTAATAAATAAATCATTTGCTTTGGCAATTACTTTAAGTGGGTAACTAGCATTTAACATGGCCAAACTTAAAAAATTTTGAAAATGGTATTCTATTTTACTAAATGCGTCTATAGATATTCTTTTTTTGAATTCAAATTTTATAGAACATGTTTGATCCAATATATACTTCTTAACACCTTTAGTTTTTATATCGTACCGAAAGTCAGTTGAAATATCAAAATTGTTTAATCTATAATTATCAGATTCAGGCCAAAAAAAAGATAGTTCTTGACCTTTAAAAGTATTATCCTCATTAAAATGAATTTTTTCAGTAAAGCCACAAATATTAAGCCATTCGTTTAAATGATTGTAGCTAACACTATAACTATTAAATTTGAGTAATTTTTTTTCTTTAAAGTGTAGTCCAACTAGAACGTATAAAGCATTATAGTTAGTTTGTACTGTTCCGGGCATTGAAATTTGAGTTCTAGTCTCTATACAGTTGTATAAGGTAATTCTTTTGCCTTCTGATAAACCAAGTATAATATTTGGTTCAATCCTTTTATTTAAGTTTTGTAATTCCTTAAAACTACCTAAGAGCTTCAAATCTGCTCCAGATTTAGGATCAAATGTTAATATTCCTCCTACAGTATGATTTGGATTTTCAGGTAACCACCAATGGCCCTCATATTCAAAAGAATTCACGATTTTACACCTTTTTAATGTTTTATTGTCGCTTCTAAAAAAACTATTGAAGTGAGTCTTTTAGTGATGATATTTTATTTTTAAAATAAATTTATTAGTTGCGGAAAAAACAAACATTAAGCCTTTTTCCTGCTCCGTGCTCTCCGTGAAGCACTCCGCGGCCTCTGTGGTCACCTCTTTCCCTCCCCGCCCATAAACGCCGCCTGCTCTTTTACTTTGCGGTATTCGCTGTGCGAGAGCTTTTTCCAGGCGTACTGGCAGGACCAGGCTATTAGCAGGAAAATGATGCTGCCGGCAATGGTCAGGGCCTGGCGTGGCGCCGCTTCGGGCAGTCGCAGCCAGGTGAACAGGTTCAAGGCCAAAACAATCAGGATGGCGTTAAAAGCCCAACCCCGGCAAATACGCAGACGGCTGCGGCCATACTCCAGCAGCTCGGCCAGTCGCTCCGATTTGGTAAGCACAATGCGGCGGGCATTGTAGTAATCGGCGCGCTTGTCAAAATAATCGTTGCGCAGGTCGTCGGTCCACAGCTTTTCAAACAGGCCGTCGGCCAGGCGGTCGCTGATGATGCCCAGCAGGTAGGTAAAAGCCAGCAGCGGGATGGCCGCGAACAGGGCTGCCGTTTTATCCGCCGGCAGCGCCAGCAGCCATTCGTAGCCAAAGATGCTCAGCACGGCCAACACAAACCAGGCCAGCGCCCCCACCCCGATCACGATCAGTTCAACAAAAAGATTGGTTGTGCTCATTTTCACCCCGCTCTCTTTTACGAATTGCCTCTGTCATTATCCTGCCGCATATGGATTCCTGCTTTCGCAGGAATGACAACAGGATTGCTTTGCTCTATATACCACCTCTGCAGGCGTGAGACCCCGGCGCAAGGCCGGGGTGATATTAAAAAGGTTTTTAAATATGTGCTCTGTGCCCTCTTTGAGCCACCTCTGCGCCCTCTGTGGTTACTCCCCCGCAGAAGCCGGCTTCAGCAGCAGGTGGTGAAAATCGAAGCTGAAATCGGTGGCCGGTGAAACGGCGCGCATTTTGGCCTGCTCGATGCTGCCGTCGGGATTCAGCGCAAAGGTCACAAAGGCGTCTGCGCGCAACTCCCGGTCCCGCCAGCGCACGATGAACGTGTCATGCTGCCAGTGCTCCATATCTCCCACAAGCTGCGGCGTGCGGCTAAAACGCAACACCAGCCCGTCCTTTTCCTGTTCGATTGTGATCAGGCCATACCAGGCATCACGGTAGCTGCCGGCGTATTTCTCCAGCGGCAGTGAGGGACCGGAGTCGGCGTCCCGCTCCGCGGCGATACGCTCTTCCACATCAGAAACACGTTGCGAAACGCGCTCCATGAAGGCGGCATAACCTTCCAGCCAGTCAAACTCCGGGGCACCTATGTAATGGTCCACAATGTGGTTGCTGATGGCGTTAAAGGCCGCACCCGATTCCTGGTTGGTCAGCACCATCACCCCCAGCTTGATCTCCGGCACCAATGTAAGGCGCGATACAAAGCCGGGCAGGCCGCCGGTATGGGTCACAATTTTCACATCGCGGTAGTCGCGTACGCGGAAACCGAGGGCGTAGCTATCGAAATCATGCTGCAGCGGCGGCAATTCGGGCGGCGCGTCGTACACGGGAATGGGCGTCACCGGCGTCCACAGCTCTTTGGTTGTTTTACGGCTGAACAGGCGCTTGTCCTCATCCACACGACCGGAATCCAGCTGCACGATCATCCACTTGGCCATATCGGCGGCGCTGGAGTTGAGGCCGCCGGCGGGATTGGTGTTATCCGCCAGGAACGGCCGCACGGGTTGTACTTTACCTTCCACCTCAGCATGCGATGTGGCGACGTTTGTTCCTTCAATCACCTCGGAATGGCGGGTGCTGGTGTCGTCCATGTCCAGCGGTTCCAGGATGCGCCTGTCGATAAAATCTTCCCACGCCATGCCGCTCACCTTTTCAATCACCAGCCCGGCCACATGGTATAGCACATTATCGTAGGCGTAGGCGCTGCGGAAGCTTGTTTCCAGCGGCAAATAGCGCAACTGCCGGGCGATCTCCTCACGGGTGAAGTCCGATTCCGGCCACCACATCAGGTCACCTGCCCCCAGCGCAAGCCCGCTACGGTGTACCAGCAGGTCGCGCACGGTCATCTCTTCTGTCACATAGGCGTCGCTCATGCGGAACCAGGGCAGGTAATCAATCACCGGCGCGTCCCATTCGATGACCCCCTCTTCCACCAGCAGCGCCAGGGCCGTGGCCGTAAAGGCCTTGGAGTTGGAGGCAATCGCGAACGTCGTGTGTTCATCCACCTTGTCGTCCGTGCCTATTTTTTTAACGCCATAGCTCCTGGTCAGGACCACTTCACCATCTTTGACAATAGCAATGGCAATGCCGGGCACTTCAAAAGTTTTGCGTACATCATTTACAAATTTTTCAAGATCAGCAGGCTGGGCCTGTATAAAAAGCGGCAGAAGAACAAAAGCAATCGCAATACGAGAAAAGGGCTTGAACATGGCAGGTCTCCGCGTTGGTTTTCATGAAATATAAAAAATATCTGTAAAAGAGAAACAGTCACGTGCTGTTCACGTCATAATTTGTTCGGGCGGCGTCCTATCCATAGTTTTTGCTGCCGGGCAGAACCGTTCTGTCCAGGTTTTGGCGCTAAACAGCCTGGATACACACCTCACTTTTAAATATATCCGTTTAGGAGGCTTTTATGCGACGAATCAATAAAGCGGCGGTTATTGTAGCGGCATTACCCCATATTTTAATCGGCTACCCCTGGTATGCCTATTTTCGCGATCCCTGGTTTGAAGGCGGTGGTTTGACTGTGGAACAGCTCATTAACGGTCCGGGCTATGCGACGGCCTTTAGCGTGGCAATTCTCTCAAGTGTAATAATGTCCGCGGTATTGGCTTTTTTGCTTTCCAAAAGCGAACAGCAAACTGTCTTCACAGGAATGAAACTGGCAGCCCTTTTATGGCTGGCGTTTATTGCCGGTGTTCTGGGCACGCAATATACATTCGAAGCCCGTACCCTGGCCTATTTCGGCATCACCGCCGGACATCCCCTTGTGGGTCTGCTCATTATGGGAGCGATTCTTGGAGGCTGGAAAGCTAAACCAAAAGAATAAGAATATTTTGTAGCTAAAGGCGTTTCAAAACCCGGACTAATTTTGGAGGCCCCTATGAAATATCTTTCCTTTTTTATTCTTTTCTGCGGATTACTTCTTTCATCCGCGACCGCTCAAATCCACACCGAGACAGTTGAGTACATGCATGATGGCACTGTTTTAGAAGGCTATCTGGCCTATGATAAGGGCATTAAGGGCGACAGGCCTGTGGTTATCGTAGTTCATGAATGGACCGGTCTGAATGATTACGCCAAAAGCCGCTCCCGGCAGCTTGCCGAAATGGGCTACCTGGCCTTTGCCGCTGATATTTATGGCAAAGGAGTACGTCCAGCCAACCGCCAGGAAGCGGCGGAACAGGCAGGTATCTATCGCAGCAATATTCCGTTGATGCGTGGACGGATTAACGCCGCCCTGAAGCAGGCGCGAAGTTTTGACCTGGCTGATGCCGACCAGGTGGCCGCCATCGGTTACTGTTTTGGCGGCGGTGTAGTGCTGGAGCTGGCCCGCAGCAGCGCGGACCTGGATGGCGTGGTAAGTTTCCACGGCAACTTGAATACGCCGGACACAACCGATGCCCAAAACATTAAAGCCAAAGTGCTGGTGTTGCATGGCGCGGCTGATCCTTATGTACCCGACGCGCAGGTGCAGACCTTTATGGATGAAATGCGCTCCGCCAATGTCGACTGGCAGCTGATTATGTATAGCGGTGCCGTTCACGCTTTCACCAACCCCGCTTCCGGCGATGACCCTTCGACCGGGGCCGCTTACGATCCCCTGGCCGACAAGCGCAGTTGGGAGCACATGAAGCTCTTTTTTGACGAACTGTTCTGGGGGACGAAGTTTTAAGGACAGGTCGGGAAGTCTTGAGGTCTCGATGTCTTGGGGGTCGGGTAGAAATTTGATATAACGCTTAATATGATCCCCTTCTCGGGAAGGGTTAGGGATGGGTTCATCGCATTTGGCAGCAGTTTATATGATAACGTGCAAAACCCACCTTGCCCCTCCCAGGAGGGGAACTGTTTCGGGACAGGCGGGGATAATGCCTTTACGCAGCTGACTTCTAGACATCCAGACTTCCAGACTTCAAGACCATCTATTCAACCCTCCCCTACCTGTAATCCGGGTTGGGATGATCAAAGCGGCAGCCGGCGTCCCATTCCGAGCGTTGGTTGCCGTGGGCGGGAATCCCCTTGTTGTCCTTCAGCATGCGCGCCGTATGCATCAGGTTCCAGGTCATAAAAGTGGTGTTGCGCTGGGTGAAATCGTTTTCCGGTCCACCGGAGTTTTCATCCAGGTAGGATGGTCCCGGTCCGGCTTCACCGATCCAGCCGGCATCGGCCTGCGGCGGGATCGTGTAGCCCAGGTGTTGCAGCGCGTAGATAATGCTCATGGCGCAATGCTTGATGCCGTCTTCGTTGCCGGTAATGATGCAGCCGCCGGTCTTGCCATAGTAGATATACTGCCCGTGTTCATTCAAATTGCCCGATTCACCGTAAAGACGTTCGATAACCATGGTACAAACGGACGATTTCTCACCCAGCCAGATGGGCGTACCCAAGACCAGTATATCAGCCTCTTTCACCTTTTTCCAGATCGCCGGCCAATCGTCTTTCGGCCAGCCGTGCTCGGTCATATCCGGGTAGACGCCAAAAGCAATATCATGATCGGCGGCACGGATGGATTCCACCTTAACGTTGTTGGTTTCCATAATCGAGCGCGACACCTGCATCAAGCCATCGGTATGGGATAGCTGCGGAGAGCGTTTGAGCGTGCAGTTTATGAAAAGCGCCTTCAGATCAGAGAAATCAAAAGGGCTGTCGTCGCACAGTTTCTGCTGTTTGTCGGAAAGAGCCATGGGACCTCCTTTGTTTTTTGAAGTTGCTGCTAAAAGTAGCAGAAATTTCTTGCAGAGGTGTCACGATTCCCATGGCAAAGTGTAAATGATAGCACTTGATAGGCCTATCAAATTTAGTTTATTGATAACTTTTGTTAAAAGGGGGTGCACAACGGCACCCCTTTTTTAGAAGTGAAAACCATACCCAAAAAAAACTGTTTGCATGCCAAATACACTTAAGGATCCTATAAGCAATCCCAGAATGATAATGGCAAATGGCAGGTAAACAATTTTTCGCAGAAATTGATTATCCCAGGAAAAATGGTGCATAACCGGCAAAAAGACAAAAGCAAGGGCCAGCCCTAAAAACGAGATTTGGATCAGGAACAGGCAAAGCAGCACAAATGCCGCGCCGGTCAAAATCTCAAATAACTGGACTTCAGGCTGGTCCGGATGGCTGCGTTGCAAAACTTCCCTGATACGCCTGCCAATGCCGTTAAGAGAAAATTTTGCTGAAGACGCGGCTGCGCTTTGCTGCTTATCTCCGGTTACCAGGAAAGTAGCTTTTCTCGTCGAAAGAAAAGAAATGACACCAATGGCCGAAAGCGGACTCAAGGCGGCATAAACGGCGGTACTGTGTGACAAGAACCTCAGTAATGTCAGCGGCTTGCGAATCAGCTCAACCACAAAACTCAGTACAGGCGCGAAAAAAGTCAGCAGTGTAATCAGAAAGAAATCCGTGCTGAAAATAGAAGCAAAACCATCCTGAAATACAACAGCCGGGAAGACCCACTCGCTGCCACCGATTACGGCAGTGACAGGCTGACTTCGTCCAAAAAGCAGCGGCATAAAAATGTTAGCATTCACCATAAAAAGAAAGTAAAACAGAGTCAGTGGCAGGTTCAAGGTGGGAAAAAGGATATCGCATTTTTCAGCCCAGCTCATTGCCCGAGAACGGATCAGACCACGACCTTCTTTCAGTAAAAACTCACACGTGCCACGCGTCCATTTGATGTGCCTGATACGAAATGACCTTATGTCTTCCGGGAAATCCTCATAACACACAACATGTTCCACAAATTTGCCGCGATAGCCGTACTCGCGAATCCGTATGGCAAACCCCAGGTCTTCACTAACGATTTCCGGGAATCCGCCAATTTTTTCCCAGCAAATACGCCGTAACACTGCGCCGTGGCCCAAAAACATCACGAAGCCAAAACGGTTGCGTAGCGGCTGATACCAGCGCCAGTGAATATCTACTCCCATACCTAATGAGCGGGCGAGGGATGATTCTTGTTTTGGATTACTGCGGTGGTTGGCCTGAATAAAGCCTATCTCAGAATCGTACATTATCTCAGGCAACATGCGCGAGAGAAAATCAGGGGGCAAAATTTCATCGGCATCAGCGATGGCAAAGAATGGTTCACGAACATGCTTTTCCAGAGCGTGGTTCATGTTACCCGCTTTAAAAGCGCGCCGATCGGGACGACGGATAACGCTCACTTTGTCGCCATGTTCTTCAGCAAAGGATTCTATACGTTTTTTATAAGATGGATCAGAACTGTCGTCCAGGATATAGACCGTGAAGCGCGGATAATTCTGCACCACACAGGAGCGGGCACTCTCTTCCACAAAATCATTGCAGGTTGTATACAATACAGCCACGGGCGGCAGTGCCTCGCGGGCGGGCATTGGCGCAATCTGCGGTTTGCTCGTTTTCCTGTAAAGCCAGGCAAACAGCACAACGCCGGCGTTGAAAAAACCATATAGCCAGGCCAGTTCTACAAAAACGATGAAAAAGCTAATGGACATCCACTGAAGCGGTCCATCCACCATATCATACAGCATTAACATTCTCGGATGAAACCAGAAAACGGCCGCAATCCATACTCCAAAGATAGATATGTACATGGCCGGGTTTGGACGATAATTGCTTTTTTGTCCGGCCATCTCCCCGGAAAGATTTTTTCTGCTTATCAGAAGCGCTTTGATATACTCTCCCATGACCGCCCCCTATCGCTCAAGGCGCAGGCGTAAACCCAGCGCGATCACGTTTTGGCTGTAGCCCGGGAGCTCTTCATGGTTGAAGCGCAAGGACCACCAGTGGTTTTCAACAAGCGGCGCGTTAAATGAAAGATGCGCTCCAAAAATATCGTCATTGCGTGTTCCGCTGAAACGACCGTATAGCAAACCGCCACTTAGTTCATAATCGCGGCTGAACCTGTAGGTGGAGGCAAGTAAAAATCTCTGCTGGTTATCAATGCCATTGTCACTGAAGAAATAATGCGGCTCCAGCGAAAGAGATTTCATTATAGGGAAAGAGGCACCGCCAAAAACCATCCATTCGTCATTAAAGTCGGCGTTTGCGCCAAACACAGCTCCGGCTTTAAGCGCAATGTCATCTAAAAATAAAACCTGCTCTGCCATCAGCAGGGTCTGGGAGATACCGCTTACGTCGCGCCGTCCTGCTTCCAGTTTTGAGTAAGCGTCTTTATGCCAGGAAATACCCGCGCCTATCTTGTATAACGGGGCGCTTTTGTCCATGCTTATAATCTGGCTGTTGTCCAATGAAAGCGTGTTGTCATAGTGGGCATTTACCATAAGGTTGGGCAACGGGCGAAAAAGCAATCCAAACGAACGCACGCCGAACGTTTCATTTGTGGTGAGGTTACTGTAACCCGTATTGATGGAAAGCTCCATAAACGCCGTATGATTGCGTATATCATTCAGAAGTTTTTGCGCAGTTTCGTTTTCCGGTTGGAGTTGCAGAAGGCTCTCAAGAGAACGTCGTGCCGAACGCAACTGTCCAGCCTCTATTTGTGTTTGTGCCAGCCCCATTAAAACTTCGCCGTTTTCCGGCATTTCATGTTTCATGTACTCAAAACGGGTAAGCGCTTCATCAAGATTACCACGCCACAAGGCAACGTATGCTCGTGCAACGGGAATCTCATTTCGTGAAGGCTCCAATTCCTGCACCCGTTTAAACAGCGAATCAGCCGTAGCGTAGTTTCCCGCCCAGGCGTGGGTATATGCGGCACCGGTCATAGCATCGCTGTTTTCGGACTCCATGCTCAGAACACGCCCAAAGTCGGCCAAGGCTGCTTGGTATTGGCCTTGCCAGGAATAGGCATATCCGCGGCCAATCAACAAGGAGGCATTCTCCGGATCGTCTTGCAGTAATTGTGTGTAAACAGCTATCGCGCTGTCGTACTGCGCGTTATGAGCCAATTGAGCAGCCTGTTGTTCAGACGCATGCAGCGCACCGGCAAAAGAAATTGAGATAGAAAAAAAGAACAAAAAAAGCAGCATGAAACGCATCGTCGGCCTCCAAGTGAGTTTAGGGTCTGTGGCAGCTCGCCTCACTTAAAGACAACATCCATGCCATTTAGGACAAAAGCCATAAACGTGCATTAAACCTGCAGTTAAAGCCAGTGGGGAAGATATATTAGGAAATTTACATTGCGCACAATTTGCGCTAAACGATACTAAGGGGCGTATTTTGCGCACACCAATGCTACGAGGATTAAAAGAATATTGGCAGTTTAGAATTGATATTTACAGTGCCACCATAAAACGCACAAGACTGATAACCCCGTCAGGCAGGATGCCCCAGAATAGCAGCAGTATGACCGTCAATGTTACGCCAAGTCCCGCGCCGAGTGTGGAAAATGAAAGCGAACCGACAGAGGCTTCTTCTTCGAGGGGCGCGAACATGGTAACGACAATGCGCAGGTAATAGTAAAGACTTATCACGCTGTTAACAACAAGGATAATCAGCAGACCCCACAGCGAAGCCGCAGCGCCGGCAAGGACGATGTAGTATTTACCGATAAAACCAATCGTAAGCGGTATGCCGGCCAGTGAGAGCAGGATGGCGGTAAAAGCCGCCGAGAGCCAGGGCCGCTTCCAGAAAAGCGCACGGAAGTCTGAAAGTTCCTGTATGTCGCTTTGCGGCGACGAGAGATAAGCAATGACGCCAAAGGCGCCTATGATGGTGATAAAGTAGGAAGCCAGGTAAAAGGCAGCGGCTGCATCTCCACCGTCGCCCATAGCCAAAAAGGCTACCAACACATAACCAAAATGGGCAATCGATGAATAGGCCAGGATGCGCTTCACGTTATCCTGCAGCAACGCCAGTATATTTCCGCCAAACATAGATGCAATCGCAATAAGTGTAAATACGATCCATACCGAGGTATTGCCAAGGAGGTCTGTTTCCGAGGCGAGGCGAAAAACCAAGGCCAGAACGCCGCCCTTGGAAACCGTGGCAATAAACGCCGTAACCGGAGCCGGTGCGCCCTGGTAAACATCGGGCGTCCACATGTGGAAAGGTACTACAGCAAGCTTAAAACCGGCGCCCACGACAACAAGCATCATACCCGCGGCAAACAGGTAACCGGCCTGCCCTTCATCCACGTATTGCGCCAGATGGTCAAAGGCCATGATACCGGATTCGGCATAAATCAGCGCCATGCCAAATAACAGAAAAGCCGATGACACGGCCGCCAGGATCAGGTATTTCAGGGCCGCTTCGATCCCCTCTTCATTTTCGCGGCGGTAACCGATAAGCGCGTAGAGGGAAACACCCAACAGTTCCAGACCCAGGAAAAGTGACACAAAGTGACTACTGAAAACCATAATGCCCGAACCAAGCGCACCCAGCAACAGCAGCATATAAAACTCTTCACGCTGATCGTTGAAATTGTAAAGCATGCTGTGCGAAATCAGCACCACCGCCAGCGTTGCGCACAAGATCAAACCGAGGTAATAAAAGCCAAAGTTGTCAATTTGCAGAATGGTCAGAACTTCCCGCGGGGCATCTGTCGCGGCAACCGGTATCAGCAGCAACGCGGCCACAACACCGGCCATGCTCAGCAAAAACGTAACAGTATGATTTCTTTTAACCACTATCGAAAGCATTATCACAACAGGCGCGGCCGCCAGGCTTATCAGCGGCAGCAACAGGTTCAAATCAGTGTAGCTCACGCTTCACCTCTTCCGTCAATCCGCTTATTCTTGGCATCTTGTCCGATTCTCTTCTTTCCACGGTTTCCTTTTGCGGCTCCTCGAGCATTTTTTCCACCTTGCCGCGCAGATTGTCCAATGCCGCCCGTGATGTATTAAAGACCATCTGCGGGAAAAGCCCCAGCCACAGAATGATCAACCCGAGTGAAGCCATAACGGCCACCTCGCGTTTGTCAAAATCGGCCAGTTTAAGCTTGTTTTCGTCTCCGCCGTGAAAGGCCTTTTGAACAATCCACAAGGAATAGATAGAGGCTACCACAAAACCAAAGGTGGCAACCACGGCAATCGGCACATTAATCTGGAACAATCCCAGAAGCACCAGGAACTCGCCGACAAAATTGGCCATGCCCGGCAGCCCCAGCGAAGCCAGCGCGAAGAACAAGGCCCAGCCGCTCATCTTCGGGGCAATGCTCCAGATGCCGCCCATTTTGCCCATTTCCCTCGTATGCAGACGCTCCTGTATGGCGCCCACAAGGATAAACAAAGCGCCCGTGCTCAACCCGTGTGCCAGAACGATGATCAGCGCGCCCTGCAGGGCAATCTCATTCCAGGCGAAAATACCAAGCAAAACAAAACCCATGTGACTGACACTGGTGTAAGCCACCAGCCGTTTCAGGTCGGTTTGCCCAAAAGCAACGATGGCGCCGTACAGAATACTTATCACGCCAAGCACCATGGCAATCAGCGAAAAATCAAAAGTGGCCTGCGGAAACAGCGGCACCATAAATCGAATCATTCCGTAGGCGCCTGCTTTCAGTACCAGACCGGCGAGAACAACACTACCGGCCGTGGGCGCTTCGGTGTGCGCATCGGGCAGCCAGGTGTGCAACGGTACCATCGGCAGCTTGACGGCAAAGGCCACAAACAGGCCCAGCATCAGCCAGAAGGCAATCTCCGGCGCAATATTTGTTCCGAGCAATTCCGTATATTCAAAGGTGTAAAAGCCGGTATTGGCACCATGGATCAGGTAAAGCGCCACAAAAGCAAGCAGCATAAACAAGCCGCCGGCCTGCGTAAAGATGAAAAACTTAAGCGTGGCATAGGTGCGGTTTTCGTGTCCCCAAATGCCGATCAGGAAATAAAGCGGTATCAGCATCATTTCCCAGAAGAAGTAGAACAGGAAAAGATCAACCGCCAGGAAAACACCAACAATGGCGCCGAGTATCCAGAGCAGGTTAAAGTAGAAAAAGCCCGTTTTTTCCGTAATGCCCTTCCAGGAGGCAGCCACGCTCAGTAGCCCCAGAAAAGCTGTCAGAAATATCAGTAACAGACTGAGACCATCCAGTGCCAGGCTGTAGCGGATACCAAGCTGCGGAATCCACGGCAGGCTCAGTGAAAGCAGCCAGTCACCCTGCCCGCTTTGTGCCTGCAGCATGGGGAAGCCGCTCCACAACACAACAACGCCAACCAGGTGCACAATCATGAAACCAATTGCCACCACGCGCGGCGCGTTTTTGTTAAAACGCCCGGAAAACCAGGCCAGCAATGCACCGGCAAACAGCCACAGATATAGCAAAGTCAGTGTCATAACAGTATCATCAGGGTTAATGTGATCAATGCGCCAAAAGCGATACTCATGGCGTAGTTGCGCAGACGTCCGGTTTGGGTCACGCGCAGAACACGGCTGGTGCCTGCGGTAAAACGCGCCAGTCCGTTAAAAAAGGCATCAATAAAATCGTTTTTGTTGATTGTCGCCATCCAGGTGTAGGGCCATACAAATAAGCGGTCATAAAGCCAGTCGAAGCCCCAGCCGCTGAACCAGAAGCGCTGCAAAGCCGAAGGCTCGCCCTGCTCCACCGGCCTGACCAGGTAAAGACGCCAGGCGATGACGATGGCCGTCGCCGTTAATGCGACAACCAAAAGCTGAAACATCAGTTCGCTGAAAAAATCATAATGGTGCGCGGCGGTGGCCGGCAGCACGGCAGTGACAAAATCTGAAAATGGCGTAAAATGGCCCATCGTTGCGGGCAGCTCCACAAAACCACCGGCGAAGGAGAGCACGCCCAGAACAACCAGCGGCAGTTGCAGACGCAAACCCGGTTTGTGTGTAATCTGTGCCGTGGCCCGCCCGAAAAATGTAATAAAGACCATGCGGAAGGTATAGAGCGCCGTTATAAACGCGCCGATGACAGCGCCGCCCCACAACCAGGCTGACCCGCTCTCCGAAGCCCAGGCGTACCAGATGATCGCGTCTTTGCTGTAGAATCCGGCGGTAACAAGCGGCACCGCGGCCAGCGCCCCGGAGGCGATCAAAAACATCCAGTATGTAACGGGCAGCTGCTTCTTCAGACCGCCCATACGGAACATATTGTGCTCGTGATGCAGCGTATGAATAATCACGCCGGCGCCAAGGAAAAGCAGCGCTTTAAAGAAGGCGTGCGTCATAAAATGGAAAACGGCAGCCGACCAGGCGCCAACACCCAGAGCCAAAAACATGTAGCCAATCTGGCTGATCGTGGAATAGGCCAGAACGCGTTTAATGTCGTACTGCACCAACGCGCTGAAACCTGCGATAAGCAGCGTTGCCAATCCGACAACCGCCACGAGGCCCTGGATAACGGGGGCCAGTTCAAACAGGACATGCGTACGGGCAATCAGGTAAACACCGGCTGTCACCATCGTCGCGGCGTGGATCAGCGCGCTTACCGGCGTCGGACCGGCCATGGCGTCGGGCAGCCAGGTTTGCAACGGCAATTGCGCCGATTTGCCCACGGCACCACCCAGTAAAAGGGCTGCCGCGGCAATAGCCATGGGCGCGCCAACACTCCATACGTCGGGCGCGTTATTCAGAATAGTTTCAATGTGGAACGTGCCAAAAGCATAAAACAGGATAAACAATCCGATGGCCATGGCAGTATCACCGACACGCGTTACTATGAACGCTTTGCGGGCAGCATAGCCGTTTGCCGGATCTTTGTACCAGAATCCTATCAGCAAATAGCTGCACAAACCAACACCTTCCCAGCCCAGGTAGAGCAAAAGCAGGTTATCGGCCAGTACCAGGATCAGCATGGCGGTGACAAAAAGATTCATGTAAGACAGGAATCGCGGATAGGCTTCATCTTCCTCCATAAACTCGGAGGAGTAGAGGTGGATTAAAAAGCCGACAAAGGTAATCACCAGGATAAAGATCAGTGAGAGCGCGTCCAGCCTCAGACTGATCGATACATCCAGACCGCCAACGCTTATCCACGTCCACAACGTATCAATGATGACCCCTGAGGACGGTGGATTACTGAAAAACAGAATCGCGTAAATAATTGAAAGAAGCGCGGAAAGCCCTACAGAACCTACACCCACCAGCCCCACGGCGGTTTTGCCAAGGCGCCGGCCAGCAAATGTAAGCAGCAGAAATCCCAATAAAGGTAAAGCGACAATCCAGCTTAATCCGGGCAACATATTAACCTTTCATCCTTCCCGCCGCGTCGGCATCCAGCGTTTTGAATTTCCGGTAAAGCTGAAGCACCAGCGCCAGGCCAACAGCTACTTCCGCGGCAGCCATAGCCAAAATAAAAATAAACATCACCTGGCCATCCGCCTGTCCCCAGCGCGATGCCGCAAAAATAAATGTCAGTCCCGCGGCATTGAGCATGATCTCCACAGACATCAGCATAAAGATCACATTGCGCCTGACAAGCACGCCCACCAATCCGAGAAGAAACAGTATCGCGCCCAGCATCAGACCTGTTTGCAGCGGTATCTGTATCATTGCTCTTCCTTAAGAAAGCGGTGAATGGATTCCTTTTTCTTCCTGCCCAGGTGCCAGGCGCCAATCAATCCTGCCATCAGCAGAAAAGCGCTCAACTCAACACCCAGCAGGTATTTGCTGAATAAGGCAGTGCCCACCTCAGCCGGATCGACCATGGTATGGCCCCCGCTGGCACGCATACCGGTATGACCGAAAATCAACGCAAACTCCACAATGAGTATCAGCGCCAGCACACCGGGACCGATCCACATTTTAGGCTGCAGCCATTTTTTTTCCTGGCGCACACCTTCCTGGCCAAGGTTCAGCATCATCACCACAAAAACAAATAGTACCATGATGGCACCGGCGTAAACGATAACCTCCAGGGCCGCGATAAAGGGCGCGCCCAAAAGGAAAAAGATTACCGCAACTGCCAGCAGCGATACAATCAGATATAATAGTGCATGCACGGCGTTAAGCCGGGTAATAACCATTACCGTGGCAAAAATGGCCACAGCCGCCGCGATGTAGAAAAACCAGATCATTTTGTTTTAAGTCCCGAAGTCCTTAAGTCTTGATGTCATGATGTCTTGGTGTCTCGAGTGTTTGATCATGATCATGAACAAGATCATGATTATTAAACTTTAACACTTTAACACTTTAACACTTTAACACACCAACACATTAACACTTTCAAGGAAGCAGACTGCGTATATCCACAGGCGGATCTTCGCCTTCCGCTTCGCCTTTGTCTTTATCTTTAATTTTCAAACCCGCTACTTTGTAATAGTGGTAGCCGGGGTATTTACCCTGCCCTGCAATTTGCAAATGCTCTTTTTCATACACCAGGTTCTGGCGATCATATTCACCCATTTCAAAATCGGGAATCAGCTGAATGGCGTATGTTGGACAAGCTTCTTCGCAATAGCCGCAAAAAATGCAGCGTGAAAAATTGATCCTAAAAAACTCCGGGTAGCGCCGGCCATGCTCATCTTCCGTGGCCTGCAGGGCGATACAATCCACGGGACATGCCGCGGCGCAGAGATAGCAGCCCACGCAGCGTTCCCCGCCGTCAGGGTCACGCGTCAATACGATGCGGCCCCGCCAGCGTGGCGGCAGATAAGGTTTCTCTTCCGGATACTGCACTGTTTCACGCTTACGGAACATATGGCTAAAGGCAATCCACAGACTTCTCAGATGGCTTAACATTTTTCTCCCGGTTTTTTTATTCAAACTCAAATCCCCTCTTAACAAAGGGGGCCAGGGGGTTGTATTTCTTTCCCTGGTATTCCGCTTTAAAACTCTAGCTCACCTCTACCACGCCAGTAAAACCGCCGCCGTCACAAGCAAATTCAACAGGGTCAACGGCAGCAGCAACTTCCAGCCGTAGGACAGCAGTTGATCGTAGCGCGGTCGTGGCAAGGAAGCTCTTAACAAAATAAAAAAGCAAATAAGTACGAACGTTTTAATGCCGAACCAGGCCAATGGCGGCAAAAAGTCCGGCCCCAGCCAGCCGCCAAAAAACAGCGTAACGGTCAAAGCCGAGATCAGTGTTACACCGACATACTCACCGACGAAAAACATGCCGAATTTCATACCCGAATATTCGGAGTGGTAGCCGGCAATCAGTTCACTTTCCGCCTCCGGAATATCAAAAGGCAGGCGGTGTGTCTCGGCAATCGCCGCAATCAGGAAGGCCACCAGTCCCACAGGCTGCACAAAAGCAAACCATACCGATTCCTGCGCGGCAACAATCTCCGTGAGCCGGAAGGAGCCTGCCAGCATCACCACGCCCAAAAGTGACAACCCCATAAAAACTTCATACGTGATCATCTGCGCCGAGGCACGCATGGCGCCCAGCAGGGAGTATTTATTATTGGACGCCCAGCCGCCCAGAACCACGCTGTACACGCCCATCGATGACATGGCCAGGAAAAACAGAATGCCGATATTCAGATCACTGATTATTAGGCCCGGCGCAAACGGAATGATGGCGAAACTGAGCAGCACAACACACAGCACAATGGCCGGCGCGAACACAAAAACCTTGCGATCGGCAAACGGCGGAATCCAGTCTTCTTTAAAGAAAATCTTGATCATATCGGCCAGCACCTGGAATAAACCGAACGGCCCTACCCGGTTGGGGCCATAGCGATCCTGCCACAGCGCCAGCAAACGCCGTTCCAGCCAAATCAGGCCGGCCGCCATGGTCATTACCGTAAGCAGCACGGATACAATCAGGATTATCTGGTTCAGTGTCATTTACAAAATCGTCCTTCTACTTTTCGATTGTTACGATGCCCGGCAGCGCCATAAAGTCCATACCCGGCAGTCCGGCAGGCACAATCGCCAAACCCTGCGGCAGGGTATCGTCGATCGAAAGCTCTGCTTTCAGATGTGTATTTTCGCTTTTTACCGAAACAGTCTCCCCGGTTTTTAGGCCAAGACTTTTCGTGTCTTTTGAGTTAAGTTTGACATAGGGCTGCGGCATGCGCTCCGCAAGACCCTCAGTGTGCACGCTCAGCTCTTCGGAGCCGAAAATATGCCAGCCCGGAACGGCCAGCCATTGCCCTTTTTTTCGCTCAGGTCCGGCAGGACTATTTTGAAAATAATTGAAGTCCCCGTTTTTTCCGCCCTCAAAAAGACGCTTTCCGGGGTCACCGCCATGCAACGGCCCGCCCACCTCAATCTGGTACTTGTTTATCGATTGCACCGAGTTCCAGCCCGGTGACCAGAAAAACGGTATGGCGCTCGATGGCGGTTTGCCGCGATAGCCTTCCATGGTGAATGAAAAAGGACTGTCTTCATCCTGTGGCGGTTTTGGCTCGTTCACATCTTTGTTGGCATGCATCGCCGTGCGCCCGCTGTAGCGGTGTGACTCACGGGGCAGTTTCTGGCCGTTGACGCGGAAGCCCGGTGGCGGCGCGATATCTTTTACGGCGCTTAATTGGGGCATTTCAGCAATCATTTTTTCCAGAAGCGCCTGGTGAGAAAGTGCTTTTTCCAAAGCCAGTTGTGTAAGCCAACGCCAAGACGCGGATGTGCTGTCTTCCGTTTCCGCAAATACTTTAAAAAAGCGCTGCGCCCGGCCTTCGTTATTAACGAACGTTCCATCGGCTTCAGCGAAGGTAGCCGCAGGCAAAAGCCAGTCCGCCTCTTGAGCGGTCCTGTTTTTCAGGTGATCCAGTACAATGACGTTTTTACACTTCTTCAAAAAGGCGTCGACTTTCTCTTTCCCGGCGCGGCGGGAAAGATCATTCTCTAAAATAACGACGGTTTCAATCTCTCCTTTTTCCGCCCGGGCAAAGGCCGCTTCAATCTCTTCTCCCTCAAGCAACGCATTGCCGATGCTGTTATTTTCCTGAACGGTCAATGCTATCCGCGTTTCAGGGTTGTGCTGCTGCAGGGCTTTGGCCACATTGGCCGCGGCCATCATAACACCCGCGTCACCACAGCCGAACCCGCTGATAATGACAGGCTTTGCGGAATCCCTGAGCGCTGCAGCTATTTGAGACGCCAGTTTTTCATGCTCTTTTCCACCCTGCGCGTCCGGCGCATTTTTGTCCAGCGCACGGGCTACGGCAAATCCCAACCGGGCAATATCTGCGGGAGCGGCATGCAGACTTTCCGTGCTGATATTTTCAAGTTTTGTCTGGGCCGGTGTGGCCAGATAGAACGGACCCCTTTCATCCTGGATGGCTTCTTTTGCTGCCTCGGCATGCCACTCCTGGATACCCAGTTCCGCCAGCTTTTGCTTAGGTTTGTTTTTTACAGCCTGGCGCACGGCCAGCGCCATCATCGGCGCTGTGTTGGTCAGATCTTCACCCAGCACAAGCACGGCATCGGCTTCACGGATATCCTTCAATGATGCAGCAGTGACAGGTCCTTTTTGCAGAATTTTCAGCGATAAATTCGTCAGTTCCTGCTCTGCCTTATTCATGCCACTGTAAAAATTATCCCTGCCAACCAGGTCGCGCAGGGCAAAATTGGATTCCAGCGATGCCCGCGGTGAGCCAATACCAATGGCATTCTCCTTCAACATCCCGCGGATCGCATTCAGCGCCTGAACGCTGTTTACTTTTTCTAAATTACCGTCATTCTTTTTATGCAAAATATCCCGAACGCGCTTTTCGCTGTTCACATACTCATATCCGAAGCGCCCGCGGTCGCAGATAAAATAACCGTTCACTTCCCCGTTATAACGGCCCATAATGCGGCGTAAACCGCCATAGCGTTCCCCCGGAATAATATTGCAGCCCAGGCCGCATTGCGTGCAAACAGACGGCGCCGTCGTTAAGTCCCATTTACGCGTATAATGTTTTTTTAACGTTTTGTCCGTAAAGACGCCTGTGGGGCAAACTTCCACCAGGTTACCGCTGAATTCGTTTTCCAAAACGCCGTCTTCATGGCGCCCGAAATAAACATGGTTGTGGGCGGAAAAAACATCCAGATCATTGCCGCCGGCGTAATCGCGGTAAAAGCGCACGCAGCGGTAGCATTGTATGCAGCGATTCATTTCATGGTTGATGAAAGGGCCCAGGTACTGGTTTTTGTATGTGCGCTTGTTGAAGCGAAAACGGCGGTAATCATGGCCGGTCATCACGGTCATATCCTGCAGGTGGCATTCACCGCCTTCGTCGCACACAGGGCAATCGTGGGGGTGGTTGGTCATCAGCCATTCGATGACCTCTTTGCGGAAGGTGCGCGCTTCGGGGTGTTCCAGCGAAATACGCGTGCCCCCTTTTGCCGGCTCCATGCAGGCCATCACCAGTTTGCCGTCCTTATCGTTTTCGTCCTTAAACATGCTTACGGCACACTGCCGGCATGCTCCCACGGAATCCATCGCCGGGTGCCAGCAGAAATACGGCAGATCCAGCCCGAGCGAGAGACAAACCTCCAGCAGGTTCTTTTTATCGTCTACATCGTATTCTTTACCGTCAATAAAAATCTTTGCCACTAAGTCCTCCAGGGACAGCGTTTTTCATGAATGTGACGCTCAAAATCTTCGCGAAAATATTTGATCGCGCTTTGCAGCGGCTCGACCGCGCCCGGTGCCAACGCGCAGAATGTGTGCCCGGGTCCCAGATACCTGGAGTGCATGTTCAGCACATCGATATCGTCTTCACGTCCTTTACCTTCCTCCATGGCCGCCAGAATACGCGCCACCCAGGGCAGTCCTTCCCGGCAGGGTGTGCACCAGCCGCAGGATTCCTGTGCGAAAAAGCGCTCCAGGTTACGCACCATGCCGACCGGACAGGTTTTGTCGTCCAGAACGATCATGGTGCCCGTACCCAGGCGGCTGCCGGCCTCCGTTACATTGGCATAGTCCATCGGGATATCCAGGTGTTCTTCCACCAGAAAGTCCGTCGATGCGCCTCCCGGCAAGGCCCCGCGAAAAGCCAGCCCGTCACGCATGCCTCCGGCGTGTTCAAAGAGGATTTCACGCATCGTAACACCCAGCGGCAACTCCCACAATCCCGGATTTTTTACTTTGCCCGATACGCCGTAAAGTTTTGTGCCGCCTTCACCGGTGGCGCTTAAATCCTTGAACCACTGCGCGCCTTTGTTAATGATGTGCGGTACACAGCACAATGTCTCAACATTGTTTACGATCGTCGGTTTGCCAAAGAGGCCGCTCACCTGCGGATAAGGCGGTTTGGCCCGCGGCGTAGCCCGTTTGCCTTCCAGCGCGTTAAGCAGGCCGGTCTCTTCACCGCACATGTAGCGTCCCACGCTTACGTGCAGGTACATATCCAGCGAAAAGCCGGAGCCCATAATGTTTTTGCCCAGGTAGCCGGCTTCATAAGCTTCGCGGATGGCCTGGTTTATATTTTTCTCCGATGTCTTGTAGGCCCAGCGCAAAAACACATACGATGTATTGGCCTGAATAGCGTAAGCGCTCAGGATCATGCCTTCAATAAGCTGGTGCGGCGATCCCTCAAGCAGCAGGCGGTCTTTAAACGTGCCCGGCTCCATTTCATCGGCATTGGCCACAAGATAGCGCTGCGGGAACTTCTCCATGTCATCGGAGACAAAGCCCCACTTCATGCCGGCAGAAAAACCGGCACCACCACGCCCTTTAAGACCGGAATCCTTAACCTCTTTCCGGACGTCTTTCGGGCTCATCTTTTTTAGTACTTTGCGGACTGCTTCATAGCCGCCCGTTTTTTCATACTCTTTCAGTGTTAGCGGCCGGCGGTCGTCGCGAATATGTCCGGTAAGCGGTTTTTCCGCGCTCTTGTCAGGCATAATCCTCCAGAATTTTGTCCAGCTTTTCTACACTGACATCCGTATGCAAATCGTTGTCTATCATCAGCGCCGGCGCCTTATCGCAAATGCCCAGGCATGGGATCGGCAGCAACGTAAAACGCTTGTCTTCCGTGGTCTCACCCATGCGGATGCCCAGCTTTTGGTGCAAATGTTCGAGGATTTTGTCATAATCCATAATCCAGCAGCTGACGCTGTCACACACCAAAATCACATGTTTGCCAACCGGCTTGCGAAATACCAGGTTGTAGAACGTTGCCACATTGTCCACTTCATCGGGCGACATATCCAGGAATTCAGCGATGTCTTTTACACTCTGGTCAGACACCCAGCCGTCCCTGTCCTGCACCACTTTCAAAGCGTCGATGCAGGCCACGCGGCGTTGCGGGTAATGCGCGATGTGCTCTTCTATCTTTTTTTTGTCTTCTTCGTGTAACATTTGCTTTTTGATCTCTCTCTGTCAGCGGTCCAGGTCGGCCAGCACGTAATCCACACTGCCCAGAATCGCCAGCAAATCGGCCACCGTATGGCCTTTGCTGATATAGGGTACCATTTGCAAGGCCGGGAAAGAAGGCGTTCTAATGCGGGCTCGGTAAGGGCTGGTGCTGCCATCACTTATCAGGTAATAGCCGTTATTGCCTTTGGTAGCCTCTATACCCACAAATGCTTCACCCGCCGGGATAACAGGTCCCCAGGTTACACCCAGAAAATGGGTAATCAGCGTTTCGATGTCTTTCATTGTTCTGTCTTTGCGCGGCGGTGTTGTCAGCGGGTGGTCCGACTTATAATGACCCTCCGGCATGTTTTTGATGCACTGGTCAATTATGCGCAGGCTTTGATTCATCTCTTCAATGCGCACAACGGCACGGTCAAACGAGTCCCCGTTTTGCGCTGTCGGTATATCAAAATCAAAATTTTCATAGCCCGAATAGGGTCGTTTTTTGCGGAAATCCCAGTCGAAACCGGTGGCGCGCAGGCCGGGTCCTGTTATGCCCCAGTCTATAGCCTCGTCTGTCGTGTAGGCGCCAATACCAACTGTGCGCGACTTGATAACCTGATTCTTCATCACCAGGCTGTTGAATTCTTTTAGCCGTTTGGGAAATTGTTTTATAAAATCTCCGATTGCCTTATCCCAGCCTTTGGGCAGATCCTGGGCCACGCCGCCAATGCGGAACCAGTTGGGATGCATGCGGTCTCCGCAGATGGCCGCCACAATATCAAAAATGCGTTCACGGTCGCTGAACATGTAAAAGACAGGCGAAAGCTGCCCGATATCCTGGGCAAACGTGCCGTACCAAACCAGGTGGCTGGCAATTCGGAACAGTTCGCACAGCATAACCCGTATTACCTGCGCCCGCTCCGGCACCTCGATGCCCGCCAGCTTTTCAACGGCCATTACGTAGGGCAGATTGTTCATTACCCCACCGAGGTAATCGATGCGGTCTGTGTATGGGATAAAAGTGTGCCAGGACTGGCGCTCGGCCATTTTTTCAGCCCCGCGATGATGGAAACCGATGTCTGGGACGACATCCACAATCTCCTCACCCTCCAGCTGTAAAACGAGACGCAACACGCCGTGGGTACCGGGGTGCTGCGGGCCCAGATTTAGGAAAATAAAATCATTGTCATCGGAAGAACGCTCCATGCCCCACTCTTCCGGCTTGAATTGCAGCGCGTTCTGTTCTTTTTCCTGCTTCTCGGCCGTCAGCTCAAGCGGACCCATTTCCGTCGCCCGGGCCGGATGCTCTTTGCGCAACGGGTGGCCTTCCCAGGTGGGAGGCATCAAAATGCGCTTTAGATGAGGGTGTCCGTTAAAAACCACGCCAAACATATCGTACACTTCGCGCTCGTACCAGTTGGCGTTCGGGAAAAGCGGTGTCGCGCTGGAAAGCGCCAGGCTGTCATCATCAAGGGGTATTTTTATGCGGATGTCTTCGTTGCGTTCAAAAGACAATAAGTGGTAGACCACGGAAAAATCGCAGTCCGGGCAGCCGTTCTTTTTCTGACGGGGACGTTCATCGATGGCGGTCAGATCATAGAGCATGCGGTACGGTTTATCGATTCTTTTTTTTAGAAAATCCAAAGCCTCCACAACTTTTTCTGCGGATATCCAGGCTGTTGGAATTTCATCTGCCGTTTGCTGAACACTAAAACGGCTTTCTCCGAGCTTGCTTTGCAGTTTTTCCAGTACAGGATGTTTTGCTGGCATATGATCCGTTTCAGATTTGGTCGGGTGTGCGCAGATCCGTCATTTTTCCGCGTTCTTCGCGTCTCAGGTCCCTTTGTGATTCCTTTCCAGGCTTAATAACTTCCCCTGGTCCAACGACCCAGCTTAAGGGTCTTTTTTCTTTTCCGACTGCTTCACGCAATAATACCAATCCTTCCAGAAAGGCATCCGGTCTGGGCGGGCAGCCCGGCACATAAACATCAACGGGCAAAAATTTGTCTACACCCTGCACGACGCTATAAATATCGTACATGCCCCCGGAGTTTGAGCAAGAACCCATTGAAATTACCCAGCGCGGCTCCATCATCTGTTCGTACAGCCGCTTGATGGCCGGCACCATTTTCACAAAAATTGTTCCAGCGGTGATCATTACATCGGCTTCTCTCGGAGTACCGCGGATCACTTCAGCGCCAAAACGGGCCACATCGTAGCGGCTGGTCAGGCTGGTGGCCATTTCCACATAGCAGCAACTCAATCCAAAGTTAAACGGCCACATGCTGTTCTTGCGCCCCCAGGCGATTAAATCCTGCAGACGGCTGAACACAAAATTTTTCTGGAGTACTTCTTCAAAGTTGGAATTGCCGCCGGTTATTTTTCCGGGGTCAGCGGCGTTGGACACCCACCATTTCATAGATTACCCGCTTTCAGTTTTCGCATTCGTTTAACGATTTCTTTTCCGCTGGCGGCAAAATCGAGCGCGCCGATGCGCCATTCATAAAGCAATACAACAATCAATAAAAAGATAAAAAGAGAGGCGGCGGCAAAGCCGACCCAACCGACCTGCTTGAACGCGATCGCCCAGGCCACGAGGAAAGCAACCTCAAGGTCAAATATGACAAAAAGCATCGCGACAAGGTAAAAATGAACAGAGAACCGGACTTGCGCTCCGCCCGTGGTTTTAACACCGGATTCAAAAGGTTCGGCGGTTTCACGTTCGTTGTGGCGCTGGCCCAGGAAGTGGGACAATGCAATCATAAAAGCTACTAGAAAAAATACGCCTGCCGCATACGCCAGCAGCGTCCATGGAAAAGTTCCCGGATCTATCAATGTATCCATTCAGGTAAACAGTATGTTTTTGAGTTTAGGGCAATTGAGTTTGGCGTTGCCTTTAATATATAACAGTGTAAAGGCTTTTAATAGACAAAAATGTTAATTGAATAACGAATGTGAAAAACAAAACTAATGAAGGCGAGAGAATATAAACAGAGGTTACGGCAGTCAGCGCTGCTGGAATTCGCCGCACTCGTGGCGCAGCTTAAAACCGCATCTTTTTACAAGACAGCAGTTTTTGCATAAAGATTGATCCCAGGCAGAGCGAAACCAGCCGCCGTTTACTTCAATCCAGCCCATAATGTACTCTTCGCCGGGGTCGCACTGGATACGACATCCTTCGTTCCATTTATCGATTTCAATCTTTTTCTTTTGCGTAAACATATAGTCGTTCATCTGAAGCCTGCCCTTTTCATAACAGACAAAAAATCAAAAAGTATAACCGTAATGTTAACAAATATATTCGATTAATAATACAAATTTTTGATGCGTCGGCGCAATCTGCCAAAAAGCCGGCCTTTCTTTGCCCGCCAATGATAAATTTAATGTCCGCCCATTGCTTTTAGAACATAGTCTGTGCATCTTTATTATTGAGAAATAGTTTATTTGAGGAAGGACATCTAATGGAAGAGATATATGAGCAACTTTCAGTGTGTATTGAAAAAGGCAAGGTAAATAAAAACGCGCCTTATCCGCCGGATATGAAGGGCCGGGATGGCGCTTCGGAGCTGACACAGCAAGCGATCGCCGCCGGGCACCCAGCCAGAGAGATTCTATACAATGCGCTAATGCCGGGTATGCAACGCATCGGTAAACGTTTTGGTGAAGGTAAAGCCTATATCCCGGATCTGCTTATTTCAGCCAAAGCGATGAACGCCGCCATGGAGCACCTGAAGCCGTTTTTTGAATCAGGCGATATTGCCTACAAAGGCCGGGCTGTTCTGGGTACGGTTTCCGGTGACCTGCATGATATCGGCAAGAACATTGTGGCCATGGTGCTAAAAGGAGAAGGCTGGGATGTTATCGATTTGGGGGTTGACACGGAACCTGCCGAGTTTGTTAATGCGGTTGAAAAAAATCAGGATTGCATCGTGGGCCTCAGCGCTTTACTTACTACCACGATGGTGAACATGGAAGAAACCACGCGCCGCATCAAAGAGCGTTTCCCGCAAACGCAGATTTACATCGGCGGTGCCCCTCTCTCGGAAGAATTCAATCGCAAAATCGGTGCGGACGGCTATTTTCCGGATCCACACAGTTTTGCCCGTTTTTTAAACGAAAAGCAGCAGGCAGGCTGATATGCAATCTTTTAAAACCCTGGCCATTGACAAAGCAGACGATCTGATATTCGGATCCTGCAAGCACCCGCTTAATTGCGGGTTTGGCCTTGAGATTGGAAACGGCGCCGTTTATCCCGAGATCAATTTTACGCTTCCCGCGATGCCCATAAACGAGCAAAGCTGGGCCGGGATAAAGCAGCAATACAAAGAACTGACCGGCCTGCTCGGGGAACGCGCCCGTAAATTAAGACTACCCGGCTTCGTTCTGGAATTCGAACAGTTACCGCCCATGACGATGCGTCCGGAATGGGGCGCGGAGATTACCGCGATATTGAAAGAATCATTACATCAGCTCTATACCAAACACAATATCCCGTGCGCGCTACGGGTAACCATAACCGATCTCCGCGATGGCGACCGCCCTCCCCTTTTACGCAGCGGTAAAAACCGGGACAATACAATCAAAGCTTTTGAATTATGCGCCGCGGCCGGAGCCGATATTCTTTCTATCGAATCCGTTGGCGGGAAAGAGGTGCATGATCAGGCTCTGGTTTATGGAGACCTCAACGGGATCATTGGCAGCCTTGGACTTCTTGCTGCACGCGATATGGCTTATCTGTGGGATGAAATTTGCGCCATCGCCCAAAAGCATAACATAATCGCCGGTGGTGACACGGCCTGCGGGTTCGCCAATACGGCCATGCAACTCGCAGGCAAAGGCATGATTCCGTCCGTTCTTGCCGCTGTTGACCGGGCAGCTTCCATTCCGCGCAGCCTGGTGGCTTACGAACGAGGTGCCATCGGCCCTTCAAAAGATTGCGCCTATGAAGGCCCGGCCATTAAGGCGATTACGGGCTTCCCAATCAGTATGGAAGGCCGCTCGGCCAGCTGCGCCCATTTTAGTCCGCTTGGCAATATTGCGGGCGCCGCGGCGGATCTGTGGAGCAACGAATCGGTACAAAACATAAAACTGTTAAGTGGTCCGGCGCCGGAGGCCTATCTGGAACTTTTGGCCTACGATTGCCGCTTGTACAATGTCGCGCTTTCCGCCGGAGAGGCGAAATCCTATCGTGATTTGCTTGTTCGAAGCGACGTACGGCTCGACCCACAAGCCCTGATGCTGGAACCGCGGACCGTTCTGGAACTGGCCCGGACGATCGTCAATGAACCAACACCACTGAAAAGCACACAAGCTGTGGTAATAGAAGCGCTTTCCGCTTTGAAGAAAGCCTATGGGGAACAGCGGCTTCCGGCAGATGATAACGAGCAGGGCTGGCTTGATCGTCTGGAGGAGCAACTGGTTTTTGCCCCGGCAGGTGAAGAAGCTATGCTGAACTACCTGGAAGAAACATATGGCGCCTTTTTTAAACGCGAAGCCTATGGCTTGTAATATTTACCTGAAAGATTATCATGGAAGATAAGATTTACCGGTTTAAGCCGGCCTACAGTGAGTTGCAGTTAAATGTGCGCAATATTCGCGCCGCCATCGGTTACCCGGAGGGTGAGGCGCCGGACTGGTTTGAAGAGGTGCTTCAGGGCCTTCTCAGACAGGCAAAGGACATTGTTACCCTGAATGCCGGGTTCAGGCTGATCCCACCGGGCCGCGTAACTCAGCAGCGTGACGCGCTTATTGTAGATGAAACGACATTTCAAACCGAACGCATCATTGCCGGCCAGCTAAAAAAAATAGAGGGAGCAGCCCTGTTTGTTGCCACAATCGGAAAAGACTTTGACAAATGGTCGCGCTCCTTTTTCAACGACGGCGACCCGATGACCGGATACACCGCAGACCTGATCGGTTCGGAAATAGCCGAAAGCCTGGCCGACTGGCTGGAACAGAGGGTTGTTGAAATCGCAGAGTCCCACGGACTGGGTTGCAGCAATCGCTATAGTCCCGGCTATTGCGGGTGGGATGTTTCCGATCAGCACTGGCTGTTTCAGTTTTTTCCGCAGGATTTCTGCGACGTACGACTTACGGCCAGCGCCTTAATGCTGCCCATCAAATCTGTCAGTGGATTGATCGGGTTGGGTAAAGGCCTCAAAAAAAAGGATTACCAGTGTAACCTCTGCAATCTTGAACACTGCTACAAACGCAACAAACGCGAACGCCAGGGTGTGATATGAAAAGCGGACCAAATATAGAAGCCTTCATAGAGACACTTTTCCGACATAACAAGAGTTATCTGCCAGTTGCCGAACTGGGCATTCACCCCTTAATAAAAGAAAAGCTGCTTGGCCGTAATATCGAAACCTTATCGGATGATGTCGCTTTCTGGCACAAAGCCGGCTACGATTACATCAAGCTGCAGCCGCAAGCGGATTTTAACCCTGACGGCATTGGCCTGGAAGGAAAACTCACCTTCAACGAAGACGGGACGTTGGTGCGCAAATGGGCATCTCATGGCAGTGGCCCGATCGCTTCGGCGGCCGATTTTGAAAAATACCGTTTCCCTGAGGCCTCTTCTTTTGGGTACCGGGCTTTTGAAGAAGTGCGATCTATTTTGCCGGAAGGTATGGGAGTTGTTGGTCAATACGGCGATATTTTTACGATGACATGGGAGATGATGGGCTTTGAGAACTTTTCCATGGCCATCTTTATGGAACCGGACCTGGTAAAAGCGCTGAACGAAAAACTGGGTAATCTTGTATTAACCATGTTTGAGTATTTTGCCCAAAGCGAGAACGTAGATGCCCTCTGGTACAGCGATGACATCGCCTACAGCAACGCGCTGATGGTTTCGCCGGAAACGCTGGAACTGTATTTTTTCCCGTGGTTGAAAAAGATAGGTGACCTCGCCCGAAAATATAACAAGCCGCTCATCTACCACACCGATGGCATCTTATACGACGTGCTGGATCGTATTATCGAATGCGGCGTCAATGCCCTGCACCCTATCGAACCTAAAGCCATGAAAATTGCAGACGTGAAAAAACGCTATGGCGACCGTCTTTGCCTTATGGGGCATGTGGATGTGGACCTGCTTTCGCGCGGAAATACTGATGAGGTGCGGGAACAGGTGCGGCGGAATATTGAAGCGATGGGAACGGATGGAGGCTATTGCGTCGGCTCGGGCAACAGTGTTCCCGAATATGTAAAATTCGAGAATTACCTGGCTATGCTCGGGGCTGCCGGCAAAGCGGCACAATAAAAAAAGAGCCCGAAGGCTCCTGAATTTTTTAGATGCTGGTATCTATGTCAGGGTAATCACCCTCTTTAATAAAGCGGTCGATTGCCGCGATCCCGCCTTTGGCTTTATCTTCCTTGTATAACTCACGCAGATCTTTGGGCCAGCGTTTCAAAGAGAAAACCCACGGAAAATACTTTTCGATGCCATAGTAGTAGAGGTAACGGTTCAGCGTATCTGTTGCCGATTCGTGCATCTTGGGGCGGAAACCCTTTTCACGCAGTAACAAAAGATAATGCCCCAGCATGGAGTGTTTGCCATAATCCCAGGCGATTAGTTTCCTATCCGTTGTGCGGTTTATTTCTCCAAGAGAATCGTAAGATACGATTATATCCGGGGCGTTCGGCGAATACGGCATCTGGTGTGTATGAGCCATGTCAAACGTCTCGGGCTTTTTCTCGATACGCTTTCTAATAGCCTTTAAGGCATCGGGAATTTTCATCGAACTTTTTCTGCTCATTTTAGCTCACTCACTGTTTTGTTGTCCATTTCAGTTATGTAAATCAAGTTTTTATAGATTACTTGTGAAACAAAAATACGCATGGTTTATTTCTGCAAAGTTCTTTAAAATTACTACTTAAAATTCAATAAGGTCAAACATTTTTTTGCTCTGTACTTTGTTAATTACGATAGGTCAAGGAGTGGCAATGAAGCAATCTAACCTGTTTTTTTTGTTGACAGTTTTGATACATTTTTCAATAAGTACTTCAATAGTAGCTCAAGAGCGTACGGATAGCAACTTTAACACTCTGCGGGATTGGATGACGGGCTCATTCAGCAGCGCGGAACAAGCAAAAACCGATACCAACTTTTTAGATATCCGTTTGGAAATGGTTCAAATTTGGCACGATAGAAACGATGGCATCTGGCTTTATGTTGAACAGGCCGCGGCCTGGGCACTTAAAAAACCTTACCGCCAAAGAGTATACCGAATAGCCGCAAAGCCTGATAATACCTATGAAAGCGCGGTTTTTGAACTTCCCGATCCTCTACGCTTCGCCGGCCGGTGGAACGAGGAAAACGCTTTTTCCGATTTGACACCGGATTCTCTTATTTTAAGAGAAGGCTGCGCCATTACGCTTAGCTTTACAGATAGCGCTTTTGTCGGCAGCACTGATGGAAAACGTTGTTTAAGCACGTTACGCGGGGCCAGTTACGCCACTTCGGAAGTGCGCATTGAAGAAAACGTTCTTAACAGTTGGGACCGCGGGTTTGATAAAAAAGGTAACCAAGTGTGGGGCTCTGCAAACGGACCATATATTTTTAAAAAAATTAAAAATTATTGAAAAAAAATACTCAAATAGATAACAAACCGGTCATGAAAATGATTTTCTCGTGAAGTTTTTGTGAAAATGCAAGCGCAGTTTACGCCCTGCTACACAACAAAAAAAAGGAGGGCGCGATGCGCAACAAGCTTCTTTCTATTCTGTTTTCTTCTTTCTTTATTTTTATTTCCTGTGAACAGGAAACCCAAAATGTTACATCTCCGGACACCCGGGTTAAGCAGGAGGTCGAACGCCAGGCCGGTATTTCACGCGCGCATCTTCCCGGAAATGTTGTGATTGCTAACCGCGCATCCAGCACAATCTCTGTAATTAATGTTGCTAATGACCAAGTGAGCGGCACGTACGCCATGCCCGATAATGGTGAACCGATGTATGTTGTCTGGTCGCCGCGCAACGAGGTAGTTCTCGTTGGAGACCGTGCCAATAATCAGGTAGTGTTTTTCGATAGCGATGACTTTTCTGTAAAAGGCACCGTTGAGGCGGGTAACGGCGTTTTCCACATGTGGGCGCAGGTCAACAGCCATCACCTGTGGGTAGTAAATGATATCGACAACACAATAAGCGTCATCGATATTGAGGCCATGCAAAATGTACGGACCATATCTCTGCCACAGGATCTGGTAAGCATGGGCGGCAAGCCACACGATGTCATAACCGGCCCGTTTGAGAGATTAGCCTATGTAACAATGCTTGGCTTTTCCGGTGAAAATGATTACGTATTACAGTATGACATGCGCAGCGGCCGTGAATTGGGTCGGGCAGCCGTTGGTAAAGACCCGCATTTATCCCTGCATCCGCGCGTCAATGAAAACCTGTATGTCCCGGCCCAGAACAGCAATGCTATCTATATTCTGAATCGCCTTACGATGGAAGTAACAGAGATACTTGATATACCTGGCGCCCACGGAGCGGGTATGGCCTGGAACGGACGCACTTTCTACACAACAAATCTCCCCGGTGGCGGCGCGCATGGCATTTTTGCCATAGACACCCGCGGTGATTACATCCTGGGGAGTGTAGACACCTATATGGACAATCTGATAGCCGTACCGCATAATATTGCTCTTAATCATAACAGCAAAAAGCTCTATCTGACACACTCAGGTGGCAGTTCAAATACCGTTACGGTCTATAGCATCGACCCGGCTTCGCGCTTGCCGCGATTTGTTACGGAAGTTGAAGTAGGATTTAATCCCTTTGGATTGGCATACAGCAATTGATAAGAAGAAAGGCAGCTCGGGTTTATTTCTGTGCTGCCTTTTTTACTTTATTTTTTTAGCATATCACGTATTTTTCGCAACAGGTCATTTTGGTCAAACGGCTTCTGAATAAAGCCCGGGCTGCCATTTTCACCCATATTATCATTTGCAAAAAGATCATCGGTATAGCCGGAAAAGAAAAGTATCTTTAAAGACGCGTTGCGTGCACGTATTTTTTTGGCAAGCTCGCGGCCGCTCATTACCGGCATGACCATATCTGTTAAAACAAGATCGATTTTATCCTTCTCGCGGTCATAAATTTGCAAAGCTTCCCGCCCGTTGGCCGCAACCAAAACCTGATATCCGTAGCGTTCGAGCGTAGTTTTTGTCACCTCGCAAACAGCCTTATCGTCTTCAACAAGCAAAATACATTCGGCGCCGTAGTAGTTCGTTTTTTCTGTTTGAGCGTTATCCCCATCGGCTACGCTCTCTACAACCGCGGGAAGATAAACCGTGAAATAACTGCCCTTGCCCCGCTTACTTTCCGCATGAATGGCGCCCCTGTTTTGCTGAACGATTCCATAAACCGTCGCTAGTCCAAGGCCCGTTCCCTTTCCACGCGCTTTTGTGGTATAAAACGGTTCAAATATCCGGGAGAGGACCTCTTCGTCCATGCCTACACCGGTATCGCTTATCTTCAGCATTACATAACGTCCGGGAACAAGCCCCGCGGGCATATCCGCAGATGCGTTGCTGACGCTTACGTTTTTTGTTTTGATGGTCAGTTTGCCGCCACCGGCCATGGCATCACGCGCATTTATTGAAATATTCATGATGATCTGTTCCATTTGTCCCGTATCAGCCTTAATGTTATTCAGGCGCGGCTCCAGCAACATCTCTATTTCGATACTTTCGCCAAGCAGACGGCCCAGCATTTTAATATAGTTTGAAACGATCGCGTTGAGATTTACGATGCGCGGTTGGACGATTTGCTTGCGGCTGAAGGCGAGCAATTGGCTGGTCAGTTCCGCGGCGCGTTTGCCGGCATTCTGGATTTGCCGGACGGGCTCGGACACCTCAGCGGGGAGTTGCTGAAGATTAAGTAAATCGCAAAACCCGTTAATAATCGTGAGCAGGTTGTTGAAATCGTGGGCAACGCCACCGGCAAGCTGACCAACAGCCTCCATTTTCTGTGAGTGATGGAGCTGCTCTTCCAGGCGGCGGCGCTCGGTTATATCAACGATTATGCCGCGCAGGCCAACAGGTTTATTGTCTTGTAAAATCGGGCTAGAATAGATTAATACCGGAAAGGTGCTGCCATCTTTGCGTCGCGCAGTGTATTCCGAATTGCCTGCGGGCAGTCCGTTCAGCACGCGCTGAATGTTTTCACTTGATCTTTTACGGTCTTCGCGGGCAATGGTTTGTATAGCATTGACGCCTTTTTCAAAATCCTTGCGTGAATAGCCGAATATCTCAAACGCTTTCTTGTTTACAAAAGTCAGGTTACCCTTAACATCAGCTTCAAAAATCACCTCCGGCAGCAGTTCGGCCAGCTCGCGGAATTTTTCCTCACTTTCGCGCAGGGCAATCTCCGCCAGTTTTGAATCCGTGATATCCGTAAGCGAACCAATTACGGCAACCGTTTTTCCATCCACCACCAGCGGCGCCTCATTGACTTCCACCCAAATGATCCGGTCTTTTTTTGTCCGGAGTTCAAGCTGATAAGAAGGCTGGCGTTGCCCGGTCTGTATGGCCTTATCGGTAAGCTCAATTCCGATCTTGTTAAGCGGGTTGTCCGTAATAAATTCGGTCCATCGCGTCATCGCTTCTTCCGGTTCGCAATCAAAAAAGTAGCGCGATTGCGGGCTTACATAAGTGAGATCATGATCGGCCGTGTGGCTGTAGAACAAATTGGTGCTGTGCTCGACGATGTTGCGCAGTTTCTGTTCACTTTTCTCCAGCTCTTCATTGGCCCGGCGTTGCTCCGTGATATCCTCATATGTTCCCAGGACGCCGTATATGCTACCGTTGCTGTCTCGCAAAGGCACTTTGGACGTTCGCAACCACCTTATTTCGCCCGCTTCATTTGTCTGCGGCTCTTCATAGTTGATTTTTGCTCGTCCGCTTTCTATAACCTGCTTATCGTCACTACGGTATAACCCGGCCTGCTCCTTCCAGCTCATCATATAGTCGTTCTGCCCCAGAAGTTCATCAGGATTTTGCCTGCCGGCATCCCGGGCAAAAAGCCGGTTGCAGCCCAGATAATTGGAATTCACATCTTTCCAGAAAACACGTACTGGGATGGTGTCCAGCACATCCTGCAGGATTTTCCTGGATTCTCCCAATGCGTCTTCAGACTTTTTTTGCTCGGTAATGTCGTTTACAAAACCCAGAAAGTGATCGCTGGAAAGCTGTACGGCCTTTAAAGACCAGAGTCGGATTTCGCCCTTTTTTGTAAGGAATGGCCCTTCACCACTGAAATGACCCTGTGAACGTAAAAGCTTTGCATTCTGTATGGCTTTCTCCCGGCGCCCTTCCGGAACCAGTTTGCTTATTTGCATTTGCAGCAGTTCGCTCTGGTCATAACCCGTTATCAGGGCCGCAGAATTATTGGCTTCCACAATTACCCCGCTTTTATCAATTACAAAAACGCCGAACGGAGCATGACTTATGTAACGGTAAAACTTTTCCTCGCTCAGGCGATGCTTTAAATCGGCTTCCCTGGTTACCGTCACATCGCGAAAGCACCACATGTGTTCGATATCCCCATCAGTGCTTTCCACCGGTAAATAGTTGCATTGCAGAACGCGCCCGTCTTTTGTATGCAGCAAAGCGCCGGCAGTGGAAAATTTACCGCTGCTGATCTTTGTTTCGATTTTTTGCAGAGCTTCGGCAGAAGGAGTGTCGAAAAAACCGTTGAGGCTATCCCAAATTTGCTGAGTCGATTGGCCCAAAAGGTTGGCCGTTTTCAGGCTATTGCCGAAGATGGAAAGAAAGCTTCGGTTTACCTGGTAGATTTCCCTCTCGGCTGTTTCAACAAGAAGTGCGCAGGGAAGTTGATTCATCAGGTTGGAGATTTTTTGCGGATTGTTTGCAGCGGTATTTGCGGTCAATGTCTCAATACGCTTTTCCAATTGTTCGATCTGTTCAATCAGATCGCGCTTTTTGAGCCTTGAGTAATCCATTTTCTTCTCCCTGGGTAGCGGGCATAATCGAACGAAATTACAAAAAATTAATTTGTATAAAAAAGAAAAGCCCCGCTCTTAACGAGACGGGGCTTTTAATTATTCATCGTGAAAAATATATAACGTTATTTATAGTCCGGTATCTCCTGTCCCTCTATCCACGGAGCACCTGCGTCACGCATTTTAGTTTCGATCGCAGGGAGCTGAATATTTACAATTTCTTCAAGCTGAGCTTTAAACGCCTTGAACTCCTCTGCCGCTATTTGCAGGCTGCGGCGGTGCTCCGGAGTAGGTCCATAGGTTGAACCGAATGTACCGAGTGAAGCAAAACTCTGGCGGCCGGCTATTGTTGGCTTTGTCTTTTCACCAATCATCTGCTTACTGCGGTTACCGCTAAGTTCCGTCTGCATCTCCAGCAGCGTTTGTTTCAGGTCATGTATCTCTTTTTCAAGAGTACCGGGGGCATTGGCCATACGCGTCAAAGCGCCCTGCAAAAGATTGATGCGCTGCAGCGCATCATTTAAAACGCTGTTGGCGGCCGTTGTCGACTTATTAAGCCGCTCCGTTTCGCGCCAGAAAGCGCTGGCTTCTTCGGCCGTTGCTCCGTCCAGCGCCCCGTCATACATCTTTTCAACCGTAAACGGCACTGCTTCCGTTAAAACAGTTATAACTCCATTGATTTCCCTGGAGAGTGTAACCGTGTATTCTCCCGGCGGAGCCATGGCGCCAATGTAACCGCCTTGCAGATCGCGCTCACTGTTGATCGCATCCGTCGGCGGATAACGTAAATCCCAGGCGATTCTTTGCATGCCGGCCGCATTTCGGCCTTCAATGCGCCTTACAACATTTCCCTGCGCGTCGCGAACGGTAAGCCAGATCTTCGGAGCATCCTGACGGCGTTCGGCCTCAAGCTGTTCCCATCCCGGAAAGGTCACAGCTTTTCCGGCTTTTTCCAGTTCTTTTTCTTTTTTCATACGATCGTCTTTAAGCGTGCTGTAGGCTTCTTTCAGGTGGTATGTAAATACAGCGCCAAAAGGCGGGTTCGGGGCACGGTAATGATCATGACCCTGAATATTGCCCAGGTTGCGCGGAATATACCACCACGCTTTGCGAATCGGGAAAATCGTCGCTTCCTGGTTCAGTTTCTGTTCCGTAACATGGCGCAGCGGCGTATAATCATCCAGGATAAAAAAGCCACGGCCAAATGATGCCGCCACAAGGTCGCTCTCGCGACGCTGAATAGCCAGATCGCGGAAGCTGATAACAGGCGCGCCGCCGCTTAGCTTAATCCATTTTGCCCCACCGTTTATGGTAAAATAAACGCCAAATTCGGTGGCGGCGAAAAGCAGGTCGCGTTTTTCATGATCCTGCACGACGCGCCAAACCAAATTGCGGTCGGGCAGGTTGCCCTTAATGGAGCTCCAGCTTTTGCCACGATCCGTACTTTTTAAAAGATATGGATTGAAATCGCCAAACTTGTGGTTGTCCAGCGCCACGTAGACGGTGTTGGCATCATACAGGTCCGCTTTGATGTCATTAACAAAGGCGGTTTTGGGTACACCGGGCAGGCTGCCCACCTCAATACGCCGCCAGTTTTTGCCTCCGTCTTCGGTCACCTGGATCAGGCCGTCATCAGTTCCGACGTAGATCAGGTCTTTCTGCACGGGCGATTCGGCCAGAGATGTAATCGTGTTATAATTGGACATGGCCAGAAAATCCCAGGGTTCTTCATAACTCCAGGTTTTCCCCATGATTGGCAAGGTAATACGTTCCTGGTCACGGGTCAGGTCTCCGGAAATGGCCGTCCATTCATCGCCGCGGTTGTCGGAGCGCCAGACACGCTGCGATGCATGATAAATGCGCGTCGGCGAATGCGGACTCACGAGGATGGGTGAATCCCAGTTGAAGCGTTCGTAATCTTCGCCCGGACCCGGCTGGGGCTGTATGGAAATACTCTCGCCGTTGGTCATATCCACGCGCGAAAGGAAGCCCTGCTGCGACTGAGCGTAGATAATATCGGGATTGCCCGGCTCTGTGGCAGGCTGATGCCCGTCCCCGCCGATAACGATGATCCAGTCGTCATTGTCTATACCCATGCTCCACACCGTACGCGACGGACCATACTGCGTCGCGTTATCCTGCGTACCGCCGACCACATTGTAGAACGGCTCGCTGTCATCCACAGCCACTTTGTAAAACTGCGTGACCGGCAGGTTGCTGATAAACTGCCAGCTATCGGCCAGGTCGTAACTTACATACAAGCCGCCATCCGTGCCGGAAAGCAGAAATTCCGGATCGTCTTTGCGGAAAGCCAGTGCATGGTTATCCACATGCTTATACTGCGTGTTCACGGGCCTGAAGGTACGTCCTCCATCTTCGGACACGCGCACCAGCACATCAGCCAGGTAGATGCGATCGAATGCGTGCGGGCTGGCGTAAAGCTCCTGGTAATAGTGTGGCCCTGTACCACCGGAGACCGCGTCAGACATTTTCTGCCATGATCCACCGCGGTTGGCGCTGCGCCATACCCCGCCCTGACGGCGGTCAAGCTCAATGGCCGCATAAAGCACATCCGGATTGATCGGGGAAATGGCCAGGCCGATCTTACCCATGTTGGAGCCGGGAAGCCCGCTGGTCATTTTTTCCCAGGTCTTTCCACCGTCAACGGAACGATGCAGGCCGGAACCGGGGCCGCCGCCCATATAAGCCGCCACATTACGGTGACGCTGCCAGGTGGCCGCATAAAGGCGGTCCGGATCGCGCGGATCGATTACAATATCGGTAACGCCGGTCCACTGGTCATCGCCGAGCACCTTTTTCCAGGTTTCTCCGCCATCGGTCGTTTTGTAGAGACCACGCTCATCGCCCTTGTTCCACAACGGACCCTGAGCAGCTACCCAGACAATATCGGAGTTCTTGGGATGGACGATGATCTCGGAAATATGCTCGCTTTTTTTCAGGCCCACATTTTTCCATGATTTGCCGCCATCGGTGCTTTTGTAAACGCCATCGCCATAACCGACGTGACGCCCGCCCACATTTTCACCGCTGCCAAGCCAGACAATCGCCGGATTTGAAGGATCGTAGGTGACGCAGCCGATGGAATAGGAACCGTAGTTGTCAAAAACAGGCTGCCAGGTGGTACCGCTGTTTTCCGTATACCAAACCCCGCCCGAGCCGACAGCGACCAGCCAGGTATGCGGATCTTCCGGGTGGATCTCAATGTCGGCAATACGTCCTGACATGAACGCCGGGCCGATATTACGCAGTTGCAGCCCGGAGAAAGTGCCTTCGTTTAAAGGACTTTTGTCCTCTTTTTCCTGTGCAAATAACCCTGTGAACAAGAACAGCAAACAAAGCAAAGCGATAGGTCGTCGCATGGCAAAAGCCTCCCTGATGGTGAAAGTTTTGTAAGCAAAAAAATACGGAAACATGTAAAGACGTAGGCATTAGAGAAAAGTTTACGTTGTGGACAGTACTACCACAATACAAAAATTAATTGACAATCAATTTTCGATTATTATATTTGTGAGTGAGCGCTCACACATAAAGAAACGCAAATGAAAAATTTTTCAGAAAGACAACTGCAAATTATAAACGCCGCCATCGAGCTTATCGCCGATAAAGGCATTCAAAAACTTACTATAAAAAACTTATCCCAAAAAATAGGTACCGCCGAAGGTGCCATCTACCGCCATTTTGAAGGTAAGATAAATATTCTTTTAGGCATATTGGAATTTTTTAAAGAAGATAAAGAAAACTCGTTTTCGCAAGTGCAGCCCAACAGTGTTTCAGCTGTTGAACAATTAAGAAATATGTTTCAAAAGCGGTTTAATTACTTTGCCGAAAATCCTGCCATTGCCGCTGTTATTTTTTCAGAAGAAATTTTTCAAAACGATAAACGCCTTTCGGAAGAGGTTTTCAGAATTATGGAAAACAGCAGAAACACAATAACCCATATTTTAAAGGAAGGCGCCGTCAGGGGAGAAATCCGAAACGACATTGCCGCCCGGGAACTGGCAACAATAATAACCGGTGCTCTGCGTTTGACGGTAACACGCTGGCGGCTAAGCGGCTATTCGTTTGATCTTATTAAAGAAGGAAACAAGTTGTGGGACAGCATCAATAAAATCGTAACTAAATAAAAAAATTTACATCACAAGTGAGTGAGTATTCACTAAGGGAAAGTATGGAAAAACTACTTTATCAAACATTGAAATATCCAAAGATGATTATCGCGCTAAGCGTTTTCAGTACGCTTCTGTTTTTTTTAGCTATGATCCAAAATTCCAGGATGGAAACAGACCTGGATGAATATATGCCCCGGGACCACCCGGCGTTCATTTACAGCGATCAGGCGGAAGAGTGGTTTAACATTCAGGACGGAATCATAGTCGCGATTGAAAACAGAGCGGGGATTTACAATAGCGGAACTTTAGAAAAAGTAAAAAAATTAACCCGCGCTCTTCAGGCAATGGATGAAATCAACAAAGATGATGTGACATCGCTCTACAGCGCAGATAATATCGTCGGATCAGAATTTGGGCTGGAAGTAAGACCTTTTTTTAAGAAGACGCCTGGTGATTCAGATGAGCTTGGCTCCTTGCGACAGGCTGTTCTCAACAATGAAATGATTTATGGGAGGCTGGTTAATCTTAATGAAACCGTTACCCTTATTGTTGCCGAAATCGCCGATGATGCTTTTTCACAGGAGTTTTATCAGCGCATAACCAGCTTGTCCAAAGAATTTGAAGGTCCTGAAAAGCTTTATGTTGCCGGGCGCCCTATTGTTGAAGGGACAATGGCCTACCTGGGCCCGCGTGACATGCAGCGTATGGTGCCTATAGTGGTTGCTGTTATCATTCTTATTCTGATGTTTCTGTTGCGCAGCGCCAGGGCAACGCTTTTTACGATGCTTGTTGTACTGTTTAGCGTTATATGGGCATTCGGGCTTATGGCGATTCTGAAAATTCCAATATACGCTGTTTCTACCATGATCCCTGTAATGCTAATCGCCATAGGGGTTGCAGATGGCATTCACCTATACAGTCACCTCCATCTTTACGTAAAGAAGCGGCCGTATTGTTCCGGAACGGAAGCGACCGTCGACATGATCAGAAATATGTGGAAACCGGTGGCTATGACCTCTGTTACTACGGCCGTCGGTTTTATCTCTTTGTTAACCTCTGATGTGTATCCGATAAAATATTTCGGGTTATTTACGGCTTTTGGCGTACTTATGGCGATGGTCTTTTCTTTACTACTGATACCCGCGGGTTTGGTTGTTTTCGGTCTGCCACGCTGGAAGCAGGCAAGGTCAGATGATAAAATGGTCGAAAACCGCTTTTTAACGGCCATCGCCACCGGGGTTGTTCGTCACAAATACCTCACCTTTGCGGTCACAATCGTCATTGTTGTTGTTTCGCTGTATGGCATGAGCAAAGTCTGGATCAATTCCAGCTTCTTGGAAAAGTTTGAGAAAACGAGCGACATCGTTCAGACGGATGCTTTTATTAACCGGCATTTTGGCGGAACATCAACCCTAAATGTTATCATTGATGCATCTGAAGAAGGGGCATTTAAGCAGCCCGCTGTCCTAAACGCAATCGATAAAATGCAGGCGGATCTGGAATCAAGCCTGGATGTGGTGGGCAATTCGTTCGCCTTGACCGATTACTTAAGGCGTCTGAACAAAGTTATGCATGCCGACAGCGAAGCATATAATCGCATCCCGGAGAACAGTGATCTGGTGGCTCAATACCTGTTGCTTTATGAAATGTCAGGTGACCCGGAAAATCTTTGGAAAGTCGTTGATTACAATTACCGCAAAGCCAACGTGACTTTTCAGCTTAAAAGTGATAATTCAATTGCCCTCAACAGTGCCATCTCGCAAATCGAAACACATCTGCCGGCGCTCAAGGAACAGGGCCTAACACTGCACTACGCCGGGTCGGGCTACAAGGGTCTGGTATTTACCGATCTAATACTCGAAGGCCAGGTAAAGAGCCTGGTGCTATCTATTATAATAATTATAATTCTGCTTTCGTTGATGTTTAAAAGGCTGAGCGCCGGACTGATCGGCGCGGTCCCCATAATTATTACAGCCGTTATCGGTTTTGGCGTCATGGGGCTGCTGGATATCCCGCTCAGCACCACAACCGCCCTGCTTTCAAGTATTGCCATCGGTATCGGTATTGACTATGCCGTGCATTTCCTGGAGCGCTACAAAATCTACGCCTTGCGTACTGGCGATAAACTGAAGACGGCAGGCCTGACTATGCAACATTCCGGGCGGGCTATTGCCCTGAATGCCATTGTGGTCATCGCCGGCTTTTTGGTGCTGCTTGCTTCGGTGTTTCCTCCCAACCGTATTCTCGGAGCGCTGGTTTCCATGAATATGTTTACAAGCTTTTTAGGCACCGTAACAATAATGTACCTGCTGCTGAACATGACCAATCTTTATATAAAATCAAAGGAGAAGATCAATGAAAAAGTATAGTTCTGTTTTCTTAGCACTCGTGTTTGCATTGCCGGTTTTTGCTTTGGCCCAGCCAACCCCGAACGGACTCAAGGTGATGGAAAACGTATATAACCGGCCCACCGGGAAAGACCAGCAAGGGCTGCTGACAATGACGTTAATTAACAGCCGCAGGGATGAGCGCGTTCGTGAGCTTAAACAATTCATCAAGGATTATGACGGCTCTGAAAAAAAGATCATGTTCTTTATGGCGCCTGCTGACGTGCGTAACACGTCCTTTATGAATTGGAGCTATGATGAAGCCGGACGCGACGACGATCAGTGGATTTACCTGCCTGCCCTGCGCAAAGTAAAGCGCATATCCAGCGACAGCAAAGGCGATTATTTTATGGGCTCCGATTTTACATATGACGACCTTGGAGACCGCCACCCGCAGGAAGACAATCATAAAATTTTGCGCGAAGAAACGCTGGACGGTGAACAATGCTATGTTGTGGAAAGCATCCCTAAACAAAAAGACTACATGTATTCACGAACGGTAAGCTGGGTTATTAAAGATAAATGGATAGGCCTGAAAAAAAAGTTCTATGATGAAGACGGCGAGCTCCTGAAGACTTTAAGTGTAAAAGCATACGAAAATATCTCCGGCTACTGGATCGTCCTTCACAGCACAATGCATAACATCCAAAAAGATCATACCACAGATATGCACATTAAAAACGTTAAGCTGGACAAAGGTTTGGATGACAATACGTTTAGTGAAAGGATGATGAAAAGAGGTTTATAATGAAACACATTTCACAGCTCTTCAACCGTCAAATCTTTTTGATGATACAGCTGCTGATAATATCCTTTGCTATGGGGCAAACACCGTCCATAACCGGCTTTGTGCGCTATTACAACGGTGTCTTAACACAAGGCAAAAACGAGTATTCGATCCTTCAAAACACAGTGGACATTAACCTTGAGCACGGCCGCGGCGACTTCACTTTTCTGGCCAATCCCGTTATGTATCATTACCCGGACCGTCCGCTGAACATTGATCTGCGCGAGGCCTATGCGGATATATATTTTGACAATATCGATCTGCGGATTGGCAAACAACAAATAATATGGGGCAAGGCAGACGGCGTCTTTATCACCGATATAATCTCGCCAAAAGATCTAAGCGAATTTCTGCTGCCGGATTTTGAAGAGATCCGCATCGGAGTGAATGCCGTCAAAGCAGATTACTATATCGGCAACCATACGCTGGAGCTGGTCTGGCTGCCCGTCTTTGAGCCAACGCGGCTCCCGGCGCCAAGCTCAATCTGGTTTCCTGCAATGGAGTTCCCGGTTACGCCGACGTTTGATGATTCACGGAGAGAGATAAAGCCGACGCTGGGAAACAGCGAGCTGTTTGCCAAATATGCCGCTATCACCTCTGCCATCGATTTTGAACTGATGGCCGGCTATGCCTGGGATGATGATCCGGCAATGCACATTTCCAAAACTATTGACCCTGAAACGCAACAACTTAGAGGCTTAACCGTGCGTCCGCGGCATCATAGGCTATCGATTGCCGGTGGCAGTTTCAGCACAAGCATTTCGGGCGTCATTTTGCGCGGCGAGGCCGCTTATTACAACGGAAAACGTTTTGGCACAACCAAACCGCTTGATGACGACGCCATTGTAAAAGAGGACTACATCCACTACCTGATTGGCGCGGATGCCACATTGTGGGATATGACAGTCAGCGGGCAGTTTATTCAGCAGGCCGTCCTTGATTATGATCCGGCCCTTACACGCGACGAATTTGAAAACACGATGACTGTCCTTTTGCGGCAGGATTTTTTAAGGGAAACGCTTACGGTAGACCTCTTCTCCTACATTGGTTTTAACAGTGGCGACGCACTGATCCGGCCACATGTTTATTACGACCTGACGGATGGCGTAGAGCTGCTGTTTGGTGCCAATATCTTTAGCGGCAGCGAGGGCCGTTTCGGGCAATATGATAACAATGACATGCTTTATGTTAAATTGAAATACAGCTTTTAGAGGAAAACCAAAAATGTCAAAACCAGCGATAAAAACCTTAGCAACCGTCGCTGCGCTATCCGGGCTGCTGACGATATTTGCGGGCACGAGAGCTTTGACCGGCACCTTTGATCCCGGTTATGCGACCTTTCCAGCATTGATCATTTATAACCTTGCCCTTGGTGCAGCAGCCATCGTCGCGGGAGTATTAATCTGGAAAATACATCGTGCCGGTTTGTTAACAAGCGTTGCCATCACGGCAAGCCATATTATTGTATTGATGCTATTGCTTATGTTTTTTCAAGAGATCATTGCCGCACAAAGTATTACTGCTATGACGTTCCGGGTAGTGCTCTGGCTGGTCATTTCATTTTTGTTATTCAAATATGCATCTCCCCGCAAAACGAGGAGGAATAATGCTAACACGTAATATCGACAAAGCACGTGAAGCCTACAAAACCGGTGACCTGAAAAAAATGCGCGAAGCCCACAATGAAGCGGGCGTTGAACCGCACAAGGAGGGACAGGGCCAGTTTATAAAAAGTATGATTTACGGGGGGCTGGATGGAATCATAACAACTTTTGCCGTTGTGGCCGGTGTGGCCGGGGCCAAGCTTGCCGCGGGTGTGGTTTTGATCCTTGGTTTTGCAAACCTGATAGCAGATGGTCTTTCCATGGCCATTGGCGACTACCTTAGCACCCGTGCTGAGAACGAATACAACGACGCCGAACGGCAACGTGAAGTGTGGGAGGTAGAAAACTATCCCGATGGTGAAAAGCAGGAAATGATTGAGCTTTATACGGAAAAAGGGATTACAGATGAAGACGCGCACACTATCGTAGATATCATATCACGTCACAAAAAAGCCTGGGTAGACATCATGATGGTGGAAGAACTGGGGATAATAGAATCCGACGAATCCCCGTTGAAAAACGCGCTGGTAACTTTTGCTTCATTTACCGTTTTTGGCTTTTTGCCTTTGCTGATTTTCGTCATCGCTTATTTCGCCCCGGCCCTTTCGGCCCATACATTTTTGTTTGCCAGCCTGCTAACAGCGGGTGCACTATTTGCGCTTGGAGCGTTAAAAGTCCGCATTACCGAAAAGAACTGGCTAATATCGGGGTTGGAAATGCTTTTGGTTGGAGGTGTTGCTGCCGTGGCGGCATATGCCATTGGATATGCTTTATCCGGTCTGGGCGCCTGAGCAATTTGACTCGCTTAGTGCTGCCACAAGTTCCTTGCAGATTCCGGATAATTCTGTGTTGCCATTAAAAATCATTATTCGCTATTTTGCAGACGAATTAAACGAGCACGGCCATGTCTAGAATCCGAAACATCCTTTATTTCCTCGTGCCAGGTCTGATTATCGGTTTGCTCTATTCCGCCCAGTCCTTTTTCTACCGCACGCAGATTGGGCAGGAAGTACAGGCTTGGGATATCCTGCTTATAGATATGCCTTATTTTCTGTTTTGGGCGGCTTTGGCCCCGCTGGCCCTGCTTCTGGCGCGACGGCTGCCTTTTTCCAAAAGCATCTGGTGGCGTTTTGCGCTTATTCATTTCGTACTGGGGGTGATTGTATCATTGCTTCATGCGCTCGTTTACAACAGCTATCGCGTGTGGATCAGGCCTGGCGAAAGCGGCTTTAGTTTTGAACGGGTTTACCTTAATGCCGTGGCCAGCTTCGATTACGGCATGCTGGTCTGGTTTGTTATTTTGCTTGTAGTGTACACGCTGGATTATTACCGCCACCTTCAGGAGCAGGTGCAGCGCAACGCCGAGCTGCAATCGGCATTGATACAATCACAGCTCAACGCCCTTAAAATGAAGCTGCAACCACATTTCCTGTTCAACACCCTTAATTCGATCGCTGTATTGATAAAAGAAAACCCCGACCAGGCCACCGAGACATTGAACCGCCTGAGCAGCCTGCTGCGCCATGTGCTGCAAAACATAGATGATCAGTTTTCCACGCTGGATGAGGAAATCGCCTTTACCAAGCAATACCTGGCCATTGAGCAGGTGCGCTTCGGTGAACGACTTAAAATCGAATATGACCTCGGAAACGGATTAGGCAAACTGCCCGTCCCGGCGCTCATTTTGCAGCCACTGGTGGAAAACGCCGTACGCCACGGTATCGCCCCCAAAAGCGGCGCGGCACTCATTCGTATTTCGGCAACACACGACAACGGCCGCCTTGCTTTGCAGGTATATGACAACGGTAAGGGATTTAATCCCGGTGAACGTGATCAGCACGGGCTGGGTCTTAAAATCACCCGGGACAGGCTGCGATCTTTGTATGAAAACGAATATACCATGCATATTGAAAAAGCCGCCGAAGGGGGCACGTTGGCTATGCTGAGCATTCCCCTGCCACAGGAGGCACGGACATGATACGCGTAATCATCGTGGATGACGAACCGCTGGCGCGTAAAGGCGTGCAGCGCATGCTGGAAACATACCCAGACTTTGAAATCATTGCTCAATGCGAAGATGGTATCCGCGCCGTGCAACAGATGGAGGCCCTGCAACCGGACGTGGTTTTTCTGGATATCCAGATGCCCGAGCTGGATGGTTTTGAAGTACTGACACAGCTAAAAAGCGATCGCCGGCCACTTGTTGTATTTGTTACCGCCTATGATGAATACGCGCTTAAAGCCTTCCGCGCCCATGCCGTGGATTACCTGCTAAAACCCATAGAGAAAAAAGATTTTGCCAAAGCCGTGGAGCGGGTACGCATGCTGCTGCAGGCCAGGGACAACGCTTCACACTTTGAAAAAATGCAATCCATGCTGGAAGACATTCAGAAGAAGCCGCGGACGCTCCAACGATTCATCGTGCGCGAAAATAACAAGCTCCTGGTGGTGCCGCTGGAAAATGTCCGCTTATTTGAAGCCGACGGCGATTACGTGCGTCTGCATACCCAAAACGACGCCCATCTTATCCGCGACACAATGAACCGGCTGGAGCAGCAATTGGACCCGGCCGTGTTCGCCCGCGTCAACCGTTCGGCCATCATACGCCTTAGCCTGATTCGACAATTGGAGCCCATTGCCAAAGGCGACTATGAGCTGCTGCTTAGCGACGGCAGCCGCCACACCCTCAGCCGCACCTATCGCGAAAACGTGCTAAACGCGCTGCAGTAATCTTTTCCCCCATCCACTTTACCGCATACCCGGACCGCTTTGCCGCAAACTCGTTTGAAATATATGCTAGTGTGCGTTATTTGCCGGCAGAATTTACAAACGGAGAACCATCATGTTACGATTGCTTATCTTGCTACTTCTGCTGCCACTCTTTGTGCCGGCACAACAATTCAGCCGGGTGCAAAACAGCCCTGTCGTTTCCGATGGCGGCGATTCGCGGGCAGTTAACTGGATTGATTATGACAATGACGGCGACCTGGACCTGTTTATCACCAATGGTCCATCCGGCGGACAAAACAATTTTTTCTACACCAACAACGGCAACGGCTCATTTTCAAAAGTGGATAGCCTCGCCATTACACAGGACGGCACACCCAGCGATGGCAGTTCCTGGAGCGATTTTAACAATGACGGGCATCCCGACCTGTTTGTGGCCAACTGGTACAACATCGACAATCTGCTTTATATCAGCAACGGTAACGGCACCTTCACGCTTTTGAGCGACACTTCAAGTAAAGACCGCGGTTACTCCGAAAGCGCCAGTTGGGCGGATACGGACAGCGACGCTTTTGCCGACCTGTTTGTGGCTAACAGCTCCGGCAACCTGGGCAATTTCGTCTACAAAAACAGTAGAATGGAAAAATTCAGCCGCATTTCCGGCATTCCCGTTTCAGAGGATGGCGGATCATCCCGGCATATGAATTTTGCAGACTACGACGGCGACGGACACCTGGACCTGTTTGTACCCAACGAAAACAACGAGAACAATTTTCTCTATCACAACAACGGCGATGGCACATATGCGGCTGTTACGGATGGCGATATCGTCAATACGGCCTCTTCCTCTTTTGGCAGCAGCTGGGGTGATTACGACAATGACGGTGACCTGGACCTGTTTGTGGCCAACTGGGACAATCAGAACAATTTTCTCTACCGCAACAACGGCGACGGTACCTTTGAAACGGTGACGGATGGCATCATCGTGAACGACGGTGGCTATTCTGTCGGCAGCGCCTGGGCCGATGTGGACAACGACGGCGACCTGGACCTGTTTGTGGCCAACGCTTTCAGCCCCGCGGCTACAACAAATTTTCTCTACCTCAATAAAGGTGACAGTAAGTTTGAGAAAGATACGTCGAATGTTTCCAGCGAAAGCGGCTGGTCGTATGGCGCCAGCTTTGGCGATTTTAATCGTGACGGCGCGTTGGATCTGGCCATTGCCAAATGCTTCAATGCCAATGAAAGCAACGCCCTGTGGCTAAACAACGGCAATGGCAACGCATGGCTGACCGTAAAGCTGGAAGGCACTGTTTCCAACCGCTCAGCTATCGGCGCGGTTGTGCGTGCCAAAGCGGCCATAAACGGTAAAAACGTCTGGCAGATGCGCCAGGTCTCTTCGCAGGAAGGCTATTGCGGGCAAAATCTGGAAAGCCACTTCGGGCTGGGTGATGCCCAATTGGTAGATTCACTTGTTGTACAATGGCCGTCGGGAGAAAGTGAAGTTTTCACACATGTTAGCACCAACAAGGTCTTAAAGGTTAAAGAGAATGTTCCTGAAGGCTTTTTGCGTCCCCACTTAAAAGCCGGGCGCCGGGCTGGCTTTGTGGGTGATCCTTTCCAATTTAACAATTTGAGCGTCACCTCGGACACAGAGCCTATTATTTCCCGCTTCTGGGATTTTGATAATGACGGGACGTCTGAAAGTGATATCGAAAATCCCGCATGGAGATATGATACGCCCGGCATTTACAGCATCAAGCTGACCGTATCCAATGGCGCAATCGAAAAGAGCGTTGTTTTTGATAACTATATAGAAGTGCTGCGCGTGCCCGGTGTCCCGCTGATTAACGGCTTTGAACCGGCACAAACCGATACGACAATCCTGAAAAGGCAAACGATTGATTTTAGTGTGGATGCACAGGATACAACCGGTTATGCGCTGAGCTACCTGTGGACGCTGAACGGCGACAGCAAGTCGACTAACGCCGGCTACGCCTACCGCGCCCTGCCCGCGCCTACACCGCGTTTTGATACGGTCCGCGTGGAGGTCAGCAATGGCTTTAATACCAGCACTATGCAGTGGCGCGTCGAAGTAGTGGATGATATTTCTTCGCTTGGCGACACGGACGGACAGCTACGCCGTTTTGAATTGCGCCAGAATTACCCCAACCCGTTCAATCCCTCAACGGAGATCAGCTTTGCCCTGCCGCAACGCGAAAGAGTTTCGTTGATTGTGTATGACGTAAGCGGGAAAAAAGTGGCCACGCTTCTCTCAAAGAAATTGAACGGCGGCGACCACAAACTGCGCTGGGATGCTTCGGGTTTTCCATCCGGTGTCTATTTTTACGAACTGCGCGCCGGAAATTTTCGGGCTATAAAGAAACTTGTGCTTATCCGATAGGAGCGCTAGTCTCGCAAGTTGATGTCAATGTTTGTCGTGGTTGTTTGAATATCTTCTGATATTAACTGGCCCCGGATGACCCACGGCAACGGCCCCTGTTATCACGGAGCGCATGGCGCCGTAAACCTGAAAGATACGAAATCAAAAATGGCGAAAGCAGAAATAAGCGGAGATACAATTATGGCTTCCAAAATTCGCAAATCGCTATTCGATATAAGTTTCCTGAAAGTCGTAATATCAATTGCGGTTGTTTTAAGCTTGTTAAATTGTAACAGCATCTCAATTGACAAGCCATCAAAAGACCGGGTTAATATCGAAATACCTGATTTCTTCGGTTCTGACACTCCTAAACCTCAAGTATTATTACTTGGAGTTTTTCACTTTCAAGATGCAGGGGCTGATCTATATAAACCCAAATATTCAGTAAATATAATGTCTCAAAAAAGACAGGATGAGTTGGAATATTTAATTCGAGCCTTGGAGAAATACGAACCCACTAAAATTGTTGTAGAGGTAAAGCAAAACGAACAACAGCTGCTTGACTCTCTTTACCATGAATATTTAAATGATCGGTTTGAACTAAAATCTAAGGAAGTATTTCAAATTGGCTTCAAATTAGGAAAAAGATTAGGGCTTTCTGGCTTAATCTCAGGAGATGTTAGAGGCAAAGAATATGATTATATCATTTCCGATTTTACAGAATTTAAAAAAAGAAGAGACGAAATTATGCGAGAAGAGGAATTAACCGAAAGCCTTAAAAATGATTATACAGCTAGCTACATTAATTTTTACTCTTACATGGATTCACTTAAAACAACCATGACCATTGCTGATTACTTAATGCTGATAAATAGTGACCATATCTTAAATATTAAACATGGTGACTATTTTATAAACGAAAAATATGGCAACATAGGGGTAAATAATGGCAGAGAGTATCCAACAGCGGACAATATTTCCGGCTGGTGGTATAACAGAAACTTACGTATTGTATCTAATATCCGGAAGGCTATTAGAAGTAATAATGATAGGGTTTTAGTTGTTTTTGGATCAGGTCATATACCAATTATTAAACATGCTTTAGAAGCAAATCCGGAAATTAAGCTGGTATCACTTAGCGATGTTATGAATCCTTCATCTGATTAAAAAAGCTTCAAAAATCGTATCTGTCATTGATTAAATTAAAACATTAAATCACAGAAGTTATGAACTGCCATATCAAGTAAAAAATTGAACTTTGGCGCAAAATAAGACCGGCCAAAGTAGTCAATAAAACACGAAGGCCGTTTTGAATTTATACTCCTTACAGTAATTAAACATCAGTAAGAAAGTACGGCCTGGGGAGATTCCCGACTTGTTTCTTTTAATTATTCAGAATAAATCCAGCCAAAAAAATCACACAATTTATAATAGTTTGTTTTATATTTGTTAGAGCACAAAATTTTATCGCGTAAACCGAGCCAGCATCCCACCACACTTGACGCGATATTAACAAAAAATACACTTCGTACTTTCTTTTGGGAAAAGACGCTATCTATGATAGGGTTAGCATGTACAATATTATGGTAGCACCAAATGGAATTGGGTGGTAAAATGGAATTTTTAAACAGAGATTGGGCATTCAACTTTATCTTTTTTTTCGTAAACAGCTCTTCCTCCAAAAAAGTCTTGATTGTCTCGGATTTCAAGGAACGGACAAATCTTAATTTTGAGCTGTTTGGACGAGAAATAACTTTTTTGATGCCGGAAATGTCTACGGAAGATATTGCCCAAAAGATGCCTCAGGCTAAAGACATTCGCATTTATGGAAAAAGTGACTTCCCTGAAAATGAAAAGTTTGACGTCCTAGTTATTGATAAACGAAAGCCACTGTCTAATACGGCATTTAACCGACTGACCGATTTGGTGAAAGAAAACGGCGACGTTGTAATTTTTAATTGGCGCAAAAAAAAGCGTGATACTGTTAAAAAGCTGCTATGGAATTTCGGACTTATTCAAAATTCAAAAACAATAAATGATGACTCTTATTTCAGATACCTAAAAAACAGGCTCAATATAAATTGGTTCTTTTTTGTAGATCCCGGACTTCATAAGCCACGCCGCCTCGTAAGAAGGGGCTTTAAAACACAGTTGCCATGGGACGATGCAAACGGCATAAAAAGAGTAATAAAAAAAGCAGGATATTTTTATCTTATCCCACAACAAAGCATCATCTTCGCTAAAAAAAATCCTGAAAAAACGAATACTTCTATTGGCATAATACAGGAAATAATAAAAAATACGTGGCACGATGACCCCGCGGCAGTAGATTATAACCGGGCTATAAGACAATTTTTTATTTCAGGAACAAATATTCTTTTGCTGGAGCTGGTTACGAAAAGCAAGCAATGCATTATTCGTCTTCCGCTTACTCCCACCGCGCTAAGCAGGCTAAACAAGCAATACGATCTATTAAAAGAGATTAATAAAAGCGGTGTAAGAAATGTACCTCAGCCTGTTAGCATAAATACACAAAGTGGATTGCCCTATTTCATTGAAAATCGAATTAAAGGTCACCACAATCAAAGACAGCTTTTTATAAAGCCCGGTAAAAAGATTATTAAGCTTCACGATCAAGCCCTTAACGCCCTGCTTAAACTAAACGAAAATTGTGCCCGTCAAATCTCAATTGACGAAAGTACTTTTGACAAATACCTGGCAGGCAAAATAAAAATTATACAACGTAAAAGCGGTTGTGAAAAATCAATCCAGAATAGCTTTGAATTACTATCCGAAAAATTGCGGGCAACCCTTCTTGGCAAAACCGCCATGGCGGGCATATGTCATGGTGACTTCAAAATTGAAAACTGCATTTTTGAGAAAAATGGCGAACTAAAAGGTGTGATTGATTGGGATATGGGTGAATTTGATGAGTTAAATTTATTTGACCTTTCCTGCCTTTTTATGGATAGCATTCGTCACAACTATTTAACAAAGTATAGATTAGCACCTTTTGTTTTAAATTTGCAACATTTCCCCAGCGAGTTTTTGCCTTCTTTTAATCTATATTTTAAAAAGACCGCGACTACACCCATTGACCCTGAAATGCTTGTCGCAATATATTGGCTTGACCGCATTTACAAGCTGATGACATACCGTGATTACAATGATAAGGTTTGGATAGATAAAAACGTAATAACAGTCATCAACCACTTTCATAAAAAATTTACATCTAACTAAATTCGGCAAATATGTCCACCAATCCTTTTGTTTCCCTGCTTAAATCCTTAGAAGAGAGTGGCATACAATATTGCCTTCTTCGCGACGATGAGCCTGCCTCGGCTGAACTATATGAGCTAGATATTTTGGTTAACCCTTCCCAACGCAAAGACTTTATCTCTGTATTAACAGAACACTCATTTTCAAGTTGGAGACAACGCGCGCGGGATAAAGAAGTTGTCGCCGCCTTGCACGATGATTCGCTCTATTTTCTGGATATTCACTATGCCTTTATCCAGAATGGTGTAAAGTACATGGAGCTTAATAAGGCTTTATCTCGTATCGTGAAGGATGGTCAAGGTTATTCTCGTCTTTCAACCGAAGATCAACTTTTGCATTATTTTTTTCATAATTTCATTGGCAAAAAACACCTTCAGCCCAAACACCTTCAGGCAGTTAAAGGCTTGTCCGAAAAAGACCTGGACACCGGCTATATAAAACGAATGCTTAACCCTGCTTTGCAAAATCCGTTTGAAAGCTTCCTGAACAGCCCGGAGGAATATGATCACGTTTCGCAAAAAACGGTTGACGTTTTCGATCAAATAATCAGCAGTATGAATAACGCAAGCGTGCAACCTAAACATAAAACCGGCGGTGTACTTAAACGCTTATTTTCAAAAAACCGGGGAACGCATTTTGCCTTTTTGGGTGTTGACGGCGCGGGTAAAAGCACGACAATTGAAGCTGTGGAAAACAGGTTGCGGGCAACAAAGGGCGTTAAACACCATGTGGTTTATATGGGCCCCTGGGGACAAACGAAATCCGGCTTTTACAAACTGGCCAAAAAGTATAAGCTTGTTTTGCCCGCGGATGAAGATTTGTCCATACGCAATCCGCTCTTGTTAATTAAAAGATTGACTAAAGGGTGGCTTTACTATTTATTGACCTATTTGGAATTGTGGTATCGTTATATAAAATATGTCCGGCCGGCTTTGACAAAAGGCCAGGTTGTATTGTCCGATCGATACGTGTATGATTTGCGCCATATCTACAAAAAAAGACCGGTAAAAAAATTTAAATTTTTCCGCTACCTTATTTGTCGTATGTTTCCGCGACCGGATTGTGTGATATATCTCTACAACGATCCACAATCAATTATAGAACGTAAGCCGCAACTGAATAAGGAAGAGATTTCGCTTTTTCATCAGCTTTACACGAAAACACTTCAGCATTTGCCGGCTTTACACATTAAAACGGATATCCCGACACATGAGATCGCCGCAAAAATCAAGGGCAACATTGTTAAAAACCTGTTTTCCAAGCGGACAAATTCATTCTAAACGTACAATCCCAAAACTGATTAAATGGCAGTTTGTGGCTTTACTTTGTCTGGTGTTTTTTGGCCGGACAGTGGCGGGCAATAGCGCGCTAAACGCCGGGCAGGTGGTCAGTGGCGTTTCTGATGATATTGAAAAAGCCAATCAAAGCCAGGTTGTCTATTATGATGGATTTTGGTGGGGCATTTTTAAAACAACATCGGGGAATTGGTTTGTTTATAAATATGACGGCGGCAGCTGGTCGGCAAATGCTTTCACCGGTATTAGCGGTGTTTCCAGTGCGGATGCTTTTGTAAATGAGCAAAGTGGCAAACTTTATATAGTGGTTTCCCGCGGGGATGAAAAATTTTCAAGGATGAGCTATTCTTCCGGCAGTTGGACGCTGGACAGCGGCTTTCCGGTTATGATAAACCTGGAAAACGTAATTGGCGATGACCCGGCTTGCCTTACCCAGGCGTTCGATGGCGATTTGTTCGTTTTCTACGTTAGTGATAATGCGCTTAAAGGCCTACATAGCAGCAACGGCGGAACAACATGGAGTACATTTCAGATTGTGTCCGGCATTGATAACAGCACACTTACCGACGCCATTGCTTTTAAATATAGTGGAACTGACCAGATTGGGTTATTTATTGGCGAGGGAAGCGGTGACAAAAATTTTCGCTTTTTCCGCCTGGCAGACAATCTCTCGCCTTCAACGCCATCTAATTGGGTTGCGGAATCGCTGCCAATTGATCCCGATGCTGACGACCATGCGAATATTGTACGTGATGGAAATAACAACCTTTATATGATTGGCAAACATGGTAACAGCACGCCCACTTTTTATCTTTTTAAACGCAGCGCCGCAGGGTCGTGGAGCTCCTATACATTGCAGGCGAACAGCGGCACACGGCCTTCATTGGGAATTACAGACACGACGCTCATCGTATGCGCGACCGTATCCTCAAAAATCCAATATGTACTTCTTGACAAAAATAATTTGAAAAATGTAACTGCAGGCGACTGGAATGTGGTTATTGAAAATGGCAGCAACAACTTTAATAATGCTACCCTTTCGTATCAGTATCTGGATCAACCCGGACTCGATATACTTGTAGCCGCAGAAAACACTTCCACTTCAGAGATATGGACCAATTTTATTACGGATCCCGACGCGTCGCTGCCCGTATTTCTGGAGCTTTTTACGGCTAGGAGTTACGACGGATATGTACATCTTGAATGGAGTACCTATTCAGAGATTAATAATTGGAAATGGCGACTTTTGCGAAAGACAGGACTGCAAAGGGCCTATATACCCATAGTTGAAATTCCGGGCAGCGCCAATAGCAGTGGCAGCAGATACTACGATTACATGGATTTTAACGCCGATACTACAGGCACGGTTTATTACAGGCTGGACCAGGTTGATTTTAGCGGAAAGGTCAACACAGTCGCTTTTGCGCAGGTTATCCCGGCTGTTATCCCGGAACGGATTTCTTTAAAGCCAAACTTTCCTAATCCGTTTAACCCCGCGACACACATTTCTTTTTCTTTGAAAGATGCGGCCAGGCTTACTCTCGATGTTTACGACGTACGTGGTCAAAAAATACGATCACTGGCCACAGCATATTTTGACGCCGGGGAACATGATTTTACCTGGGATGGACGTAATGACGAGGGAGAAGCCCTTCCAACCGGGGTCTATTTTTTACGACTTGCGGGAGAAGGCATAAATCGCACCATCCGTATGATGATACTGCGCTGATAAGCTTTGCCGCACCTCGACAAATCTGCTTTTAAAGCGCAAGGCTGAAATAAATAATCTTGACATAGGAAGATCTGTTTGCCCGATGAGATAGAGGCATTTTCTGACTTTTGGGTTTTTTAGTCATATTAAATGCCACCAGCGCGCCAACGGGTGCCGGTATGATAAATATGGCGCTCCCGACAATTGCTCCAAACAGCGTTGCTCCAAAATTACCCTCCGTCAGTTCATCCACGCCATATTTGTAAATACCATGGGCACTACCGTAAATATAACCTATCCAGGCCATAAGGAATGGAAAGGTCAAATCTGTAATACCATCTGAGCCGTCTACCGCAGCAGTTATCGCCAATGAAGCCAGTCCCGCTGCCCCGCCATATAAAAAACCGTACTTCACTCCCTTCGATAAGTGCCAACCTGTAGATTGGGCCTGCAAATCCGTAGGGTCAAACCGGCAACTGTCATAGGAAAGCACTGTCGGTTTGGACTGGATCAACGCGTCTTTGGAAAAGGTGCGCTGCATTTTTATGCCCATGGCATTACCCTGGCTCGCAAAGAGAACAATAAAGCAAACGGCCAATATCCTTTTCATAATACTCTCCTGAATACGTCTACCTCAGCAGCACCATCTTACGCGATTGCTTAAACGCCCCACTGCGCAGAACATAGAAATACACCCCGCTGGGCAACTCCGATGCATTAAAAACAACGCTGTGCTCTCCCCTGTTTTGGCGGCCATCCAGCAGCGTTTCAATAGTGCGGCCGCTGATATCATAAACGGCAAGCGTAACGTGGCCAGCGCGGGCCAGGTTGTAGCGAATGGTCGTAGCCGGGTTGAAGGGATTGGGATAGTTCGGGTAAAGAATAATATTCTCAGGAGTTTTTGCCGGAGCATCAATATCATCGATTATAACGAAATCATATGATTCATCAAATCCCTGAGCGTGATACCAATAATACCTGCGATATTCGACCAGGCCATAAATAGCGGAAACTACATGCTGTTCTTCATAAAAATTATCCAGGCAATCATTCAACATATAAGGTCTTACCGTAATATAGACAGCATGGTTTTTTATTTCTAAAGAGTCATCCGCTGAAACATCATAGAGATTATATACATGTTTATACGGGTAAGCGACAAAACCGGAGTCATAAAGGCAAATGGTAGAGTGGTAGGTTGAATCGGGAAAAATCCAGCCTCTAATTCGATATGAACCGGCGCCTTCCGATTTTTTTGTCTTTATTATCCGGGCATGAGACGTTTCGGTAAAATTTGTTCTTTCAATGACACGTTGGCTGTTTTCAATGGTCCTTAGGCCCTCTTCTTCGATCGTCAAAAAGTAGGTGACGGAGTCTTTGCCTGTAGCGACAATACTGTCCGTATAAACTGTTTTGTAGGAATTGATCGATTCAAAAACTCTGGTCGTATCGTTATAAGCCCAATCATCAAATTCTTCATATTGATAGTGGTATGTCACCGGGGGCGCATTTGGCTTATATAGTGCCAGCGTTTCTACCAGTTGAGCAAGCGCGACAGAAACGGAGAAAATCATTACAAAACACAAAACAGATATTTTCATAACGCCTCCTTTGCGGGGGAGACTTTTACCTCAAAAGCAGCATCTTTTTACTTTGAGAAATTCCGCCATTCCTTAACGTAACCACATACAACCCGCTGGGCAACTCCGATGCATCAAAAACCACGCTGTGCTCTCCCCTGTTCTGACGGCCATCCAGCAATGTGACAATGTTACGCCCGCTGATATCGTAAACGGCAAGCGTAACGTGACCGGCGTGGGCCAGGTTGTAGCGAATGGTCGTGGTCGGGTTGAAGGGGTTGGGATAATTGGGCAGCAACTGTGTCGTTTGGGGCAGCTGCGGCGTCTTTTCATCCACGGCGGTGAGAATGTTGCTGCTGCCCGGCGTAGGATGGCCCAAAACGGTGAAATCACCGCTGCCATCGGGATAGCGGCCGTAGGAGACATCGGCCGTTTGCGCGCCAAACACCAGTGTGTCAATCCAGGTAAAGCCGCTGTCTGTCATCTGGCCGATGCCCAGTTCTTCGCCGTTGCCGCTGAGTTTGATGTCCAGGTGCAGTACGCCGTCGCCGGTATCTTCATCGGCCCAGAGCAGCAGAAAACCGCCCGGCGCGATGGTGGTGCTGTCCGGTTGCGTGGCCGGGATCTGCCACTTCTGCGGCTGCTGCAGATCATCGGTGATGTAAAGACCGCCCACATCGATGGCTTCAGCGGAAAAATTGTACAACTCGATCCAGTCTTCGTAGCTGCCTTCGGGGTCGGTGATGGTGCTGTTGTTCAACGCCATGAATTCATTGATGCGCAGACCGGCATCGCTGCTTTTGTTAAATACCGCCTGCAGATCTGCATCCGCGCTCAAGGTCAGGCCAATCGAATCCTGCATGCTTTGCGACGCGCCCTGCCAGCCGGCAAAACGGTAGCCGGGAGCGGGTATCGCCTTCAGCCGGATAGGCACGTCCTTAAAAAAGGTGCCTTCAAAATCGGCGCTGCGTGTATCCACACCGTTGATCAGCACACGGCCCATAATGGAATCGTTTAGGGTTAAACGTAGTTGGGCGTTGCCGCTGAGACCGAATTTCTGGCGGATATGGTTAAAAACGTAGCCCGGGCGTTTTTCGGCAAATTCGTTGATCTTATCGATGTGGTATTGCCAGCCGCCGCTGAACGAGGTGGATTTGGGCCACTTGGCAATGTGCCTCGGCATCTCCGGCGCGATATCCCCGCGGATGCTGTCGGCGATTTGCAGCACCCGTACCGGCGCAAAAGTCGTGTTCAGGTGCATGGCGAAACGCTGGATAAAGCGCGTGCGGAAGTCGTCATTTTCCAGCAGCGAGCGCAGCAGCAGCGTGGACCACGGCGGATTGGCATAATAGGTTTCCGTTTCCGAGGTGGCGTTCTCCAAGGTGTTGCTGTCGTATTCGCCGCGGCCGTGGGCGCCAAAACCCAGGTCGGTGTCAAAAATAATCCAGCGCCATTTGTTGCCTTCACCGTGCGCGCGCCAGTATTTGATGTTGCCCCCCGGCCAGTCGATGTTGGCAAAATAGATTTCGGCAATGACATAGTTGAGGTATTCGTTTATGTCCATCTGCCCGCGCATGTAGTCGTAATTCTCCGTCTGTGACAGGTCGTGCGTCTCCACAAAATCGATCATCGCCTCGTACAGATCGGCCGAGCCCTGTTTGACGTTGGCGTTGTTGGTCAGGATGTCGATGGCGTCGGAATCATCCAGGCCGTGGTTGGCCGCCAGGTAGTGCTCGTTGTGCTTTTCGCGCATGGGGTGGACGCCCCAGTAAGCGCCGTTGAGAAACAGCAGCGCCGGACGGTAAGCCTGCCAGTCGATGTCCATGCGATCCTTGACGATGGTCTGCATCAGGCCGTCGCGGTGCATAGCCCGCCACCAGTCCTGGCCGTTGTTGCGCAGTAAAACATTGTTAAAGGTGTCGATTTCCTTATCGGCAAAGATCTTATAGTTGATTTTAGCCGCGCCATACTCGGCACGGGCGTAAACCGCCAGCGATTTCTGCGGGTAAAGCCGCGTGCAGCCGCCACCGATCTGGATACCGGCATCCAGCCTGAAACCCGGTGTACCGTCCGTCTCGAACATCTCCACGTGCGCCGGCTTCTCCCACGGCTGGTTCCAGTTGCGCGGCTGGCTGGTGCAGTAACCGGGGATGCCATTGGTGCCTTCCACGTAGATGCCCGTCTCATCGTCCCACAGGTTGGCCGGGTCCGTGGCGATGCTGACCACCGGCAGCGTCACCTGCTCATTGATCAGATAAGTGTGGGTGATCACCGGCCCGGGCAGGTAGCCGTCGCGGAAAGCGCGCGCCCTTATGACCGATGTCGTATCCAGCTGCACAACAGCACGGAATTTGGCCGATTGTTGCGTGGGCACGGCACCGTTTATGGTATAATGGATGTCTTCATCAACATGCGCGGTACTCAGCACGATGCTTTGGCTGCCGCTGTAAAAGCCGCCCGTTTGCGAAAAGGTCACCGCCCCGGCCACACCCTGGTAACCCTGCGCCGCGTTCGCCGTTGCCGGTGTGGGCTGGTCAAAGATCAAAAAGGCGTCTCCACCATCCGGTGAACGGCCATAGGAAAAATCATCCTGTTGCGGACCAAAGGAGAGCGAATCCACCAGGCTGCTGTCCGCCGCGTATAGCCCCACAAACTCGCCATCCCGCGACAGGCTGAAATTGGTGTGGCGGCCTGTGTTGTAACCATCGGCCCAGAACAGCGCATGCCAGCCCGGACGGATGCTCGTCCCCGCAGGGATTTGCCACTGCAGCGGCTCGGCCGGGTCATCGGTCAAAAACCAGCCGCCCAGATCGATCGTGCTGCTGCCCGTATTGTACAGCTCAATCCAGTCGCCCTGCTCCCCAAAATCGGGATCGCTGATGGTGCTACTGTTAGCCGCCTGCAGCTCGTTTATCACGACGGACGGCGTGCTTTGGGCGCAGATGGCGCCGGCGAGGATGAGGGTGAGAAGGAGGAGTTTCATTATAACGCTTTCTTGTTAGATATTAAGCAAAATTTACTGTATTATTTGATATCGTTCAATCTGGTTGAAGACAATGATAAATTATCTAAAATATCGCTGGCGTTTAAGGTCACTTATCAATAAAAAGAAAAATTTAAAAAGTATTTATGATTCTGAAATTAGGGAGGCCCGTAAAAAAGATTTAAGCGACTTAGAAATCGCAAAAATAGAAAGCGATGCCTTTTTTGAAGACAAATTTATTAGAGAAGAAATGTCGGTTTTGTTAACTAAATGGTACTCTCATAAAGCTGCTAAATTAATATTACCATTGCCAGAATTAAACGATAAAGAAATGTGGTATGAGGGACAGTATGTAAGTCCAAGAAAACTACTAACCAATAAAGGAATCGCAAAGCTCAGATCGGATATCCGAGATGAAAGAAAATGGATTCGTAAAGATCTTATTACTTTTATCGGACTATTAATATCGTTGGCTGCAGCCGTTTTTGCATACAGGCAATCCGATATTGCTGAGCAGTCAATGAAATATGCAATAAGGCCATATGTCGTCTTAAGTGGCATAAAAGCCCACTCAAACAACAGATGGAGGTTCTCTGTTAGTAATTTTGGAATGTCGCCTTCATACCATACAAAAATCTATTATGGGACATTTATCAGCGATTCGAGCTTTGTCCCACCTTCAAGCTTTAGCAAGATTAATGATCTTGTGCCGGTAATCGGAGCAAATACAAGGGGAGCGCTAACCAAAGCAGATATTGCTCATGTATTTCATTATGATACATTACAGGTACTTGAAAAAAAAAATAAATTTTCTTTTGTCGCTGGCAAGGTTGAATACATTGATATTTTTAACGAAAAACATGGCTATTTCTTTTGTTTTATTAAAACTACAGACCCCGGTGTATACAAATTTAAAGACTATAACTATGCATATTGATAACCTGCCTAAAACGTTAGACTATTAAGAAGGAGCCATTAAGATAATCATGCCAAACCCCATCTCCCCCCACTTCCCCTTCAAATCCCATTACGCCGAAGTCCATGGTACGCAGATGCATTATGTCGATGAAGGCAGCGGTGATCCCATCCTGTTTCTGCATGGCAATCCCACGTCCAGCTACTTGTGGCGCAACATTATTCCGCATCTCACCCCGCACAGCCGCTGTATCGCCCCGGACCTGATCGGCATGGGCCAGTCGGGCAAACCCGACCTGCCCTACCGTTTTACGGACCATTACAGATACATCGAAGGCTTTATCCAAACACTGGGGCTCAAAAACATCACCCTGGTGCTACACGACTGGGGCTCCGGGCTGGGCTTCCACTACGCCATGCACAACGAGAGCAACGTCAAAGCACTGGCCTTTATGGAAGCGATTCTCAAACCGGTCAGCTGGAGCGACTTCCCGGCGGAATTCAAAATCGGCTTTAAGCTGATGCGCACGCCGTGCATCGGTTGGTTTATGATCAACGTGTTGAATGTCTTTGTCAAACAGGTGATGCCGCAGGCTATTGTCCGTGATCTTACGCCCGAAGAGAAAGCTGCCTACGAAGCGCCCTTTAAAACCATTGCCTCGCGCAAACCCATCCGCCAATGGCCTCTGGAAATCCCCATCGACGGCAAACCGGCGGACATGCACGATATAGTCTCCAACTACAGCCAAAAGCTGCAGCAATCCGATCTGCCCAAGCTATTGTTCCATGCAGATCCCGGCGGCGTTGTGCCCGCGGCCACGGTCGAGTGGTGCCGCGAGCACCTCAAAAAACTGCAAACGGTCGACATCGGTCCGGGCATCCACTACCTGCAGGAAGACAACCCGCAGATGATCGGGGAAGAGCTGGCCAGGTGGGTGTCTAAACTGTGATGCGTGTGATTTTGGGATGGACTATGATAATACATTTCCGCTATCTTGCGTTGTCATTCCTGCGAAGGCAGGAATCCATTGTAGACTTATCGGGAATAATTACGGTTACAGTCAAAGCCTCCTGGATTCCCGATCGGAGTCGGGAATGACAAGCGCGGTTGGTTGTTTTAAGGTTTTAAAAGTTGTACATTAATCCTGTACAAGAAAGGAGTCTAGAAATGGCCATTTACACAACATACTCAAAAGCACGCGCCAACCTGGCGAAACTGCTCGATGCCGCTTCAGATGATAAAGAAGTCGTATTAATCAGCCGCAGAAATGCCGAGGATGTTGCGCTTGTTTCTTCATCTGAACTATCAAGCCTGATTGAAACCGCCCACCTGCTTCGTTCGCCAAAAAATGCTCAGCGCTTGCTTACAGCGCTCAACCGTTCCCTGTCTGAAACGGAACCCGTCACACATCTTGATGACCTGAAAAAAGAGCTTGGATTTGAAAAATCCGAAGAAAAGTAGAGATGCTGTCTTCCAACCGGAATTCCGGGAGGATTTGCAGCACTGGATAAAAACCGACCGCAAAACCGCACTAAGAACATTCAGAATTATTGAAGATATACTCCGCGACCCTTTTGAGGGCATTGGCAAACCGGAGCCTTTGCGCTACCTGGCGCCAGGCACATGGTCACGTCGACTGACACAAGAGCATAGGATTGTTTACCGGGTTACTGAAAAACGAATTGATTTTTTGCAGGCGCGATACCATTATTAATCGCAGATGACACTCACTGTGGTTGCGTTATTTCCGAATGGAGTCTGGTTGGGAGCCACGAGCTGTCACCCCCGCGTAACCTGTCCCGATCAAATCGGGAGGCGGGCATCCGTTCGCGGCCGGGAATGACACCGCCGCTTGCAACGGACCACGTTGCATATTACATTACGTCATGATCGTAAGCTTTAAACAATCCTGGCTTGAGGACTTTTATCATTCCGGCAAAAACAAAAAAGTCCCGCCTGAGTTAAAAACACGACTTGAAAGAAAGCTTGACATGATCAACGCAGCGAACAAAATAGACGATTTAAGATCGCCGCCTTCAAATAAACTCCACCAACTGCATGGTGATAGAAAAGGCCAATGGGCGATTTCGGTAAACGGCCCATGGCGCTTATGCTTTAAATTCGAAGACGGTGATGTGTTTGATATAGAGCTTGTGCAATATCATTAAGGAGTGAACCATGTTACCTAAAAACAGGCGTCCGACCCATCCCGGAGAAATTATCCGGCATGAGTTCCTGGAGCCGCACAAAATGACACAGCAACAATTGGCCGATGCTATTGGCGTGACTCGTGTGCGAATCAACGAAATTATTCTTGGCAAACGGTCGGTCACCCCGGATACGGCTTACCGGCTGGCCCGCTTTTTTAAAACCACCCCGGAATTCTGGATGAACCTCCAACGCAATGTGGATATGTGGGACACATTGCAGACACATGGTCAGGAATATGATAAGATCGGTAGTGTTGCGTGAATGCACCAACCCGGGTTGTCATCCCCGCGAAGGCGAGTATCCGTTAAACAAATGGCAGGAATAATCAAAGCCAACAACACATTATGGATTCCCGATCGGAGTCGGGAATGACATTTCTGTCGCACTGGTTCAGAAAAATAAATATTGTATTCGCCTGCCAAAATAGTAATTTCCCACACCTTATTTTTATCAAAGTCCCAATAAAAAACCCCTAACCAAGGAGCACCTTATGCGCACCCGCACTTCTCTATCTATCACTTCATTTCTTTTTCTGTTGCTGGCGATTCCATTACCGGCTCAGGACGAGGCCAATGATGCCATGAAAACCGATTTTCTTAATGTCTACAGTTATACGTCCGGCAAAGCGGCACAACTGGCCACCGCCATTCCCGAGGACAAGTTTGACTGGCGTCCAGCGGAAGGTGTGCGTTCGGTAAAAGAATCGGTGCTGCACATGGCCGGCGCCAACTACTTTTTTGGCTCCATGCTTGGTACGGCGATGCCGGAAGGCGTTGACCCGCGCGGATTTGAAAAGTCCGGCATGACCAAAGACGAGGCTATTGCCACGTTGAATAAATCAGTGGAGTTTGCCCAACAAGCCGTCAAAAATTTAAGCGCCGAACAGGCCAACGAAAAAATCGATTTCTTTGGGAATGAAGTAACCCGACGCCAGGCAATGTTTATACTTGGCGACCACGCTGCCGAACACCTGGGCCAGCTTATCGCCTACGCCCGCTCCAACGATGTTGTGCCTCCGTGGAGCCAAAAGCAGGAGTAAACGTTCTTATCGCGCGCGAGCGGGAATGGTAGTCATCTGCCCTTCCCGCTTAATGCGCTTTTAAGAATGCCACTTTTTTGCTTTGGCACTCAAATTTCGATATCATTCTGCCACGTTAAATTAACATAAATTATACCAATATGATTTTTAAATATTTTAGCACCCTGCTGTTTATATCAACCACCATACTTTGGGCACAGTCCGTTCCTTCAAGTCAGATATTTGAGGACCCCCAATCGGTTGATCAGGACGACATGTGCATCTGGATTCATCCGACAGATGCAGCCTTAAGTACCGTTATTACCTCCGACAAAAGCGGCGACCAAATTTTTGTCTACGACCTGGAAGGTAACACACTGCAGCAAATTGCATTGGAGGGTGAACCGAGGAATATCGATGTACGCTATAATTTCACGCTCTCCGGGCAAAAAGTAGATATTGTCGGGTTTGGCCGTGATGACAGCGAGATTCATCTCTATACGGTGGACGTGGCCACCCGCACGTTGGAGTTCCACAAAAGCTATAACAGCGATATGAGCAGTATTTACGGCTTCTGTTTTTATCATAATCGCAGCACCGATACCTTTTACGCGATGGCATCCACCAACAACGGCAGCGGCCAGCTTAAACAATGGCAACTGGTGGACAGCGGCAACGATACCATTGCCCTGGAATTAAAACGCACCTGGACAAACGGGCCGGGCGGTTTAACCGAGGGCCTGGTGGCAGATGACGAAACCGGCAAATTCTACGCCGCCGTCGAAGATGACGCTATTTATAAATACGATGCCGATCCCCTTTCCGAAGACCCGCAGGAAGAGAAGATTGTTTCCGTCGGCGAAAACGGACTGGAAGCCGACATTGAAGGCATTACCATCTATTATGCGGCCAACGGCGAAGGATATCTGATGGCCTCCAGCCAGGGCAACAGCACGTTTAAGGTATATGACCGCAAAGAGCCGCATGCTTTTGTTAAGAGCTTCGAGGTGGATGGTGTAAGCGGAACGGACGGCATTGATGTTACCAACGTCAGCCTGGGGAGCGCTTTTCCCATGGGGCTTTTTGTAGCGCATGACGGTAAAAGGGCTTATGGCGCGAAATTCGAGGACATCGGTCTCGCCGTAGATACATCATATTGGAATCCGCGTTACGGAGATGTGTCCAGCCTGGAAACGCCTGTTCTAAAAAGCCCGCGTCGATTCGAGCTTCGTCAAAATCAGCCTAATCCTTTTAATCCTCAAACAGAAATCAGCTATTTGCTAAGCCATGCCGCGCAGGTAAAACTGGTTGTTCATGACATCTCCGGCAAGCGCATAAAAACACTTGTAAATGACCTACAATCAGCAGGCCTTCACACAGTAAGCTGGAACGGTACAAACGAAGCCGGGGAAGCGTCAGCCGGGGGCATATATATTTACACATTAAAGGCGGACGGGCAGGTACAAAGCCACAAGATGCTTCTTTTAAAATAACGTTGGTATACTTAAATGATGAACGCGGGTAAGGCGCCCGGTTACGCCCTACCCGCCTGGATAATCCATGTGAATAAAAACCAGCCTATTTGCCGCGCTTTTTGTTTTTTCGCTTGTTCCACAGCCAGCTTGCCACCGGCACCAGAATCACGGTCCACAGCCACTGCCAGTTTTTGCCAATAAAACCGGCGATTTTTGACATCAGCGAGACCTGAACAAAAATCTCCTGGTTAAAGGTGCGAATTGAACGTGTCTCCTTATCGCCATCCAGCGTAACGATCGCGTTCAGGGTAAGGTGCAAACGATGGCTGCCTTCCTGCAACGCCTCTACCTCCCAGCGCCATTCCGTTGTACCCTGTTTGTTTAGACTTTGCCGTTCCGGCGTAACCGGCGTTATACGAAAGGCCGTCTCAGAACCGATCAGCCGGGCTTCGAGCACATCGGAAACCTCAATGCCGGAATAGGTGAGAATGCTGTCCGTATTTTCCCTTTGCTGTAACGCTTCACCCAGTTGCGCCTCTGTCTTTTTCATATCCAGCAGGAGATCCATAACAACCGTTTCATGCAGGCCCATCACAGAATCCGGCACATTAAAGGCAATATTGGCCGTTTTCACGGCATCCACAGATTCATTCCAGCGGCTGATAAAATCGTCCTTGAACTCCGAAACTGTCGGCACGCCGCTTAACTCTTCAGATTGCGCCATGTACGTAATGACGGAATCGGCGATAATGGGCATTTGCCCCGCTGATTTAGCCTGTTTTGCGGACTCTCTGGGCGGTTGTTTGGCCTCGGCCGGTTCCTGGCTCATTCCCTGCTCTTCCGGCTCCTCCGGCTCTTCAGGCATTTCTTGTTCTTCAGCTACGATCGGTTCTTCTTCGGCAGGCGGCATTTCTATGGCTTGCCCCTCATCCGGCATATCCTGAACAGAGACACCAAACCAGGTAAAGCCAATCAGCAATACCAATACAACGGCGACAATTAGCAAAAGTAATTTTTTCATTGGGAAGGTATCCTGAATCAGTTTTGTGATTTAACCTGATCCCTGGCGGTTAAGTGGTATGATCCGTCACTCAAGTGATACAATCGCAAATTACAAAAAAAGCATCAACCATGTAAGTAGCGGCGCGCTTTCCTTTACATCTTCGAAAATAAAGGCTCAATTTGGAAATCCAAAAAGCAAGCGCCTATTTTTGCCAAAAAGGAGGAGCCATGAATAAAAATATCAGGACTATTATTGTTGGCGGCGGACAAGCGGGTCTGGCCACCAGCTATTTTTTAAAGCAAGCAGAGCACGATCACCTTATTCTTGAAAAATCCAACAAACCGGCCCATGTCTGGCGCGATGAGCGGTGGGATTCCTTCACACTTGTTACGCCCAACTGGTCTTTCAAAATGCCCGGCGCGGAATATGACGGCGACAACCCGAATGGCTTTATGTCACGGGACGAAGTTGCTACACGACTGGAAAAGTATGTAGAACGATACGATCTGCCGCTGCGGCTGGACACCCGGGTAAACTCAATTAAAAGTGCCGACAAAGGCGGCTATCTCGTTGAAACTGATAACGACGTTTTTCATTCTGAAAATGTGGTAGTGGCAACCGGGCTGTTCCAAAAACCACGCATTCCCGAAATCTCCGGTGAACTTTCACCGGCTGTAAGACAGATGCATACCACGCAATACCGCAATCCGGATGATCTTCCACCCGGTGCTGTGCTGGTGGTTGGCAGCGGCCAGTCCGGCTGCCAGATCGCTGAAGAGCTGTATCAGTCCGGACGCAAAGTATATCTCTCGCTTGGCAGCACACCGCGGGCACCGCGCCGATACCGGGGGAAGGATTTCTTTGAGTGGGCCCTGCTGAGCGGTTTCCTGGACAGAACCCCGGACGACCTGACCGATCCGGCTATGCGCTTCCAGAGCAATCCGCACGTATCCGGGCGCGACGGCGGACACAGCCTCAACCTGCATCAATTTGCCCGCGACGGCGTAACGCTGCTGGGACACCTGGAAGAAGTACATGGCCAAACTATGCGCTTTGCCGGCGACCTGAAAGAAAAACTTACCATCGCCGACCAGGGTGAAAAGGAAATCATAAAACTGATTGACGGTTTTATCGAACAAAGCGGCATGGACGCCGCGCCGGAAGAAGTTTCCAGGCCGGATGATGGTTTCAGGCTTGAGGAGATAAACCGGCTGGATCTGCAAAGAGCCGGCATTTCAACCATCATTTGGGCCTGCGGATACAGTTTTGACTTCAGCATGGTAAAGTTGCCGGTCACGGATGAATTTGGCTATCCCAAACAGGAGCGCGGTGTAACGGATTACCCGGGCCTCTATTTTATCGGCCTGCCCTGGCTGCACAAGCAAAAATCGGGGCTGTTCGCGGGCATCGGCGAGGACGCGCAATATCTGGCTGAACAAATTATGTCGTAGAAATACGCGACAAAAACCGCAGCCATTGTTCAATTTTTATTTGCCATACTTTAGGCTGGCGTCGATTTTGCAATGTTTTGCCTTTCACTTTCGTTAGTTTCCGCAACAACACTGTTAAATCAAGTGTCAGGAATAGTATGACCGTCATGTTAGATTGTATCGCCCTGCCAGATCGCTTTTCAGGCGCGGCCTTTTATATCCTTCATCTTACGCGAAGCCTGCTTCAACAGGAACGCGGTTTCAACATATTGGTTTTGTGCAGAGCAAAACATGCGCACTACTTTGAAAATTATGCACGCCCCGGCGATGCAATCATAACAACAGAACTGCACAACCGGGCGCATAAACTTTATTTTTATGAAAAGCAGCTGCCAAAGCTATTGCTAAAAAATCAGGTTGATCTTTTTCTGGCAACACATTATATCACACCACCGCCGCACCCGGCGTACAGCATCATCAGCGTTTTTCATGATATGGGCTTTATGCTGCATCCGGGCTGGTATTCAATCGTAAAACGATTCTATTTTCGCAAACGGATGCCTGTTTTTGTAAAACGTTCCGATGCGATTGTTACCGTGTCGCACAACACACGCAATGAACTGATGCGTTTTTTCCCGCAGGTCGAACAAAAATCGCTGTGTATTTATCCCGGTACAGACCATCTGTCCGGCGGTGCAGAGCAACCGGAAGAGATACGGCAAACCGACCGGCCCTATCTACTGGCGGTAAACTCGTTTGAGAAGCGTAAAAACATCCCGCTGATCATTGATATTTTTGAAGAGTTGAAGAATCGATACGACATCCGCCTCGACCTGATCATCGCCGGCAAAAACAACAACCATTCTGACGGCATTCAGCGGCGGCGCAATCATACGCCATTCAAGGATTCGATAACTGTTTTTACGGATGTGAGCACAGGCCAATTAAAGTACTTATACCAAAAGGCTGCTCTTTTTGTCAATACATCTTTGTATGAAGGCTTTGGGTTCACTCCGGCTGAAGCCATATCGATGGGCTGCCCTGTCTTTTTGTATCCCAATGGCGCTGTGCGCGAATTGTTCGGGGAGCATGCCGCTCTAGTCGACTCGACAAAGCCGGCCGTGTGGGCCGAAAGGATCTTCAGCGCGATGCAAGACGACTTTGCAGGCAGTATTACCCCCCACGCCTTAAAAGACCTGACCTGGGCTAACTGCGCTTACAACTTTACAAACCTGATCGAAACCATAAAGGAAAAACAATGCAAAAGAATCCCGTCCTTTCAATGATCACGCTGATACAGAATTATGGCAGCGCCATTTCAGAAGAAGACCTGCACGCCCTGTTTCCTCAAAAGATCAAGAATGAACGGTTAAAAGACGAACTGGAGACGCTGGAACTTTCTGGCGCTGTTGTCCGCGAAAAAAACCTGGTTTTCAAGGACAGGGAAAACGGCTACGAACGCAACAGGACAATCAGCCGCAAAATGTACGATGAAAGCCGGGGCCCGCTTAAGCTGTTTTCTTATTTGCCCTGGGTGCGTTTTATTTCGCTTACCGGCTCCAATGCTTTCGAGTCCTGCCACGAAAAGGATGACATTGACCTGTTCGTAATTTGTGCTCCCGACAGGCTGTGGATCGTTTACGTGATGATTGTTCTGTTGAGCAAAGCGCTTGGCAAACGGCCGTTCTTCTGCTTCAACTATCTAATTGATGAAAATAATATCGCGATGTCCCAAAAATCATATCACAACGCTGTGCAGCTTTACATGATGAAGCCGCTTTTCAATGGCCGCTATAAGCAGAGGCTGTTTAGTGAAAATCCCTGGATAGAACGCTTTATGCCCAATGTGAAGGTGAATGACGAAGTGGAAGAGTTTTACCGGCTGCGTGGCGACTTCAAATCGCGTCCAACGTTCTACGCACCGCTCAACTGGCTGAACAGCCTTATTTACAAAAAATACCGCAGACGCATAGTGCGCATGTTTCCGGAAGCTATCAACAAGGGTATTCTGCTCGGACGGGGTATGGCAAAACTGCATCATAACGATAAAAGTACCATGTATGATGAAATGCTGGGGATGAAAGGATAAGGCGTGTGTAAACCTGTCATTCCTGCGCAGGCAGGAATCCAACAAAGTTATTATCTGGCCTGAAGTAGCGCCATCGCGGACAAATCAGGCTCTTCTGGATTCCCGGTCGGAGCCGGGAATGACATTTAGCTTTGATCTGTGTTTAAGAGATATTTAGATAGTCTCCATTCGCACCGCAATGGCCGGCTTAAATAAACCTCCCATCAACCTACAACCGTTCCACAAGCACGCCATCCGTAAGTTCATAAACGCGATCGCTTATGTCGCCGGCGTTTTCAATATGATGCGAAACAAGGACGACAGCCATCCGCTGCTCTACGGCCGTTTTCTTAATGTGCTGAAGTATCCGCTTTTCCAGGTTTTGTTCAAGCTGGTTTGTCGCTTCATCCAGCAGCAAAATGCGCGGCCGGTGCGACAACGCGCGCAGCAGAGCGATACGCTGCTTCTGGCCGCCGGAGAGGCGGTAGCCGTTGTTGCCTATAAACGTGTCCAGGCCCTGCGGCAGACGGCTTAAAACCGGTTCCAATTCAAGGTCGCTAAAAAGACTTTTAAGACGCTGAATATCGTCGTTGCCGCGGCCCAGCAGAATATTTTCACGTATAGTCCCTTCCATGATAAAGGGCTCCTGCGGCACATAGGCCAGCATCTTGAGAAAGCTTGTTTTATCAGGGGGATTAACGGGAGTATTGTCCAGGCTTATTTGGCCGTCATAGCGTTCAATTAATTGCGCGATGATGTGCAACAACGTGCTCTTTCCGGCGCCGCTTTTGCCATAAACGGCGATCACTTCACCCGGACTCAGCCTTAGGTTCACACCCTGCAGCAAGGGCTTTTCATCATAGGAAAAGGCGACCTGTTTCAAGCTAAGGCAATCGTCAAAAACAAGGTCTTTATTGTTACCCGCCTCTTCAGCAGCCTTTTCGGCCAGTTGCGCGTCGATAGCATCGACTGTAAACAGATGCGAATTAAAATTCTTAACGCCGGTAATTATTTTATTGGCCGAGGGGATAACCTTCATGGCGGCAGCGGCGAGAAAAGAGATATAGAGCAGATCGCCCTGCGCGCCCGGCGGCATAGCAGAATAAAGCAAGACGATAAACCCGATAATCGCGACAATGACAACTTCAATATATTTGGGCGTCACCAGGTTCTCGGCGTAAAGCGTCGCGTAGCTGCGGTTAACAGCATTGTTGGATTGTCTAAAACGACCCAGGAACCATTCTTCCCTGCCGTATGAGCGAATCTCAAAAAAGCCGTTTAGCAGGTTCATCAGGTTGGCGACATTACCGGCGTAATCAACACCCAGACGATCGTTAATGCGACGGATTTTCTTTTTGCCAAGGTTATGCGCGACCACGATGGCCAGCGCAAACAGCACCACCAGCAACAACGTCGCAATGGGGTTGATGACCAAGCCGGCCAAAAAAATCAACAGCAGTAGCAACGTTTCGGACAGGATCGTATTTATGGCCAGAAGCACGTAGACCACAAATTCGTTGGGCACCTCAATGCTGTTGCGAATTGATTCCGATTTGGCCTGTTTTGAAAAGGAAGCAAAATCATGCAGCAGGTAATGGCGTGTAAACATCACCGAAATATTCGTGGCGATTCTAAAACACGTCTTTGTTTGATAGCGGATAATCCGCACAACCAGTCCGTTTTTCGCAATGAAAATAACAACCACAAGCAACACAAAGGCAGCAAGGTAAAGTGGCTCCTGGTATATAGTAGTCTTCAAAAAGCCGCTAAAAAAACCGGACCCGGCAAACGCTTCCCTGTCCACAACCAGGATAATCAACGGAACAACAATGGCCAGCGAAAAAAGCTCTAAAAGCAGGCTAAAAAAAGACAAGGCAAGAAAACGGCCTGTTTTATCCCTGTATTTTTCAGGCAGGATTTGATATGCCTTTTTTATATATCTTATGTAATTCATGATCAATCGCCCTGACCTTTGCAAAGAACCGGCTCACATGCAGTACAAAAAGTTTACCAAAAGCATCCCAACAGATTACGCCGGCGGCTGGGACCGTTTCGCGCTGGACTATGAAAAGCTGCCCGCCGAAAACCGCGTTTACCGGCTGACGAAAAATCTAATCTATGAAATTCTGGACAAAAATATTGAATGGGATACCTGCAAGACAGTTTTGGATCTTGGTTGCGGTACGGGTAACGATTTTCCTTATTTTTTGGAACGGGATACGCGGGTAACCGGAGTGGACATGTCACCAGGCATGTTGAATAAGGCCGTGGAAGCCTATCAGCCAGAGATGGAATCCGGCAGGATTACGCTGCTCAAAGGCAGGCTGGAAGAAATGGAAATCGATGCTTTTGGCGGTCAAAAATTTGATCTCATTTTTTCCATGACGGGTGGTTTTGCTTATATCAATAACAGTCAGCTTGGAAAAGTGCTGGCCATATTACGTGACAGCCTCAATCCCGGCGGGAGCCTAATCAGTGCGCACTTCAACCGTTTCTGCCTGGCGGATACGCTTTACTATTTATCGCGTATACGGCTAAAACAAGCATTCAAGCGTTGGAGGCGAGAGCTGACCGTTGACATAAAACAGGAAAAGATGAAGATGCATTTGCGCTCTGCCGCCGGTCTTTCCGGCCTGTTTAAGCCGCACTTCAAAAATGTGAGATTGTGTCCGCTGCTGGCTTTTACACCGCCATTCCAAACGGGCTATCATCCCGGCGGCGCCATTCTGAACATGCATCGTAAACTGGAGAGGATGACCATGGATTCAACGCTTCTTGCCCGAATTGCCGATCAAATTGTTGTGGTGGCTACCAATGAATAAGACGAAGAAAATACTTTTTTTGGGCGCCTCGGGTTTTGTGGGAAGCGAAATTTTGCGCGCCTTCTCAGAAGATACCGTACAATTTGAACTTCACGCCCTGCAAAACCGCACGACCATAAACGACCATCCCGATGTCAGGCGGGTTCAGGGCTCCCTGTTTGATGTGCCCGCTTTAATCAATGAATTAAATCCCGGTCTTATCATCCATGCCGCGCGCATCTCCGGCAAACGCTACCGTTTTCTGGGGCGCCGCAAAGCGGCCTTTTTGGGCAGAGTGGCAAACGGTCGTATTCTCAAGGCAATACGCGAACGGCAGACGAGGCTGGTTTACGTTTCCGGCTCGCTTATGTACGGCTCCCATCCCGGAAAAAGTGTCGATGAAGACTTCCCCGTGAACCCGATCAGCTACGCCATCGATTATGTAAAAGCGGAGCGTCCCTTTCTGCACAACCTGAGCGTCAACCCGGTCATCATGTGCCGGCCCGGCTGGATTTTTGGCCATGATTCCTGGTTCAAGGCCTTTTTTGAAGATGTGATTATAAAAGAAGGATTTGTACCGCAATACGGTGATGGCAAGAACTTTATGAGCATTATCCATAAAAACGATCTGGGCAGGTTGATAAAAGCCTACGCCCTGCAGGCACCTGCTTCACGCGCCTATAACCTGTACAGCCCGATTGGCATCAGTCACAGGCAATTTGTGGAAGAGCTGGCCTCGCATTACAACAAAGAGATCAAAATCATACCAAAAGAAGAATTAACCCGGCGCTACGGCGCCATCGTCAGCGACGCCCTCACATGCGACATTCGCCTGGTTTCAAAATACACATCCATCATCGATAATTTCGATTTTCAGTACCGCTCGGTGCGGGATTTGCTGGAATCGTGACCGGGGGATTTTTCGAAGACCAGCAAAACGTGTTCGCCCCAGCTCCACAGCGGCGTGCGGCTAAGCTGTTCGTCCCACTTCCAGAGCTTTTTGGACAAGGCGCCCAGTTTGCGCGTAATCCTGTCCTGGAACCACGCCGGGTAAACGATTGAATAGCCGCGGCGGTAAAGCAAATTAAAAGAACTGAAGGCCTGTAGAACTTCTCGTCCGTAATAGGTGCGGCTTGGCAGCAACCGCTCCTCCGAATAGCCCTGCCAGACTTTTCCCAGACGATCAAAAGCCTTTCTAAAACGCAAACGCCGCAGATACGCCAGCATACCCATCGGGTACCATTTGTTGACCAAAGTAACTACCAGTTTTCCATTATCATTCAGCAGGTCATAAAAATCCTCAGCCACCGCTTCAAGGTCATGCACGGTATTTAGCGTACCAAAAAAACTGTAGATACAATCAAAACCGGCCTCTTCAAGGTCAACCAGGCTCCCGGTAATAAAATGCGCATTTTGTAAATTTTCTGATCGCTTTTTTGATTCGGCCTCCGCAATCATCGCCGGCGACAAGTCCAGGCCTGTAAAAACTTTTTCCGGAAACTTACCTGCAAAATAGCAGGCATCCGAGCCAACACCACAGCCGAAATCCAGAACCTTCCGGCCTGTCATATAGCGTTCAGCCACATCACGAAAGTCGGCTCTTATGCGTTGCAGCGTTTTGTTGGGCAACTGCCTTTGTTCATAAGAGGCGGCCTCGCGGTCGTAATGTTCGGCGATTGTCTTATAATATTCCTTTTTATTCACCGGAGCCGTCCCGTCAGTTTATGTTTGATATATGTGAAATAAGAAATCACAATCTCTTTAAAATTGAATGCTTTATAGAAGTAAGGCTTTGGCAAGGCGCGTTTGCTGCGGGTAAAATCCTCCAGGAAAGGAATGTCATCATTATCGTTCAGCTTTTTTAGGGCAAGTTCTCCCAAAGGCTCAATAAAAAGGGAACCGTTTTTGTAAATGGAAATCCCTTTCTTCCGTCTTTCCCTGAATGCAGATGCCCAGGGCACCCAGGCGAGGCAAGGTTTTTTCGCCAGGATAACCTCATGGCCCTGCTTATGATAGAGCTGACCGTTATATCGCTCCCCACGATCATCAAAGCGCAGACCGGCGCGTACGGCACGTTTTAGGTCAATTATCCCGACATCGGCAATACCGTAATCTTTTATCACATAATCGCCATCACGCTTTTCTATGAATGACTCTATATGTGGCAGATAGATTTTTTGCATAAAAAGCGGACTGTACATGAGCGCGTTTTCCTGCCTGGAAAAAATACGTTCGCATCGCGAATGCAAATCGGCATCACACACAAACTGCATATCATCCTGTATAAAAAAGGCGTATTGAATGCCATACTGCTGGCAATAATCCAAAGCCTGATTCATGCGCTGATACAATCCGCCGTGCTTTCCGGCAGTGCGCTTATTTTGTGCTTTAAGGACAGAATAGTCCGGCTTGTTTTCCAATTGCCCGTAAAAAGAAAGCAGCTTTGGATCGTCACTGTCATCATCAAAAATAGCTACCTCCTGTCCCGGAAAAAACAATTCCACGGATGCCAGAAGGTTACGTAAAAATCGCGACCTGTTATAGGAAAACACACAGAACAGCATGGATTGCGGATTGCTCATGGGTAAATCTATTGTTTCCGGCCATATAAGTTCAAGTTGGGATTGGTTGACCAGATTAATCAAAATGCGCTATTTTGAGCCATGCCGATACCAAAAACGATTCATTACGCCTGGCTCAGCGACGAACCGTGGGACGCCATTTATAAAGATTGCTTTGCCTCCTGGGAAAAAGTATTAGGCGATTACAAGCTCTTTGCCTGGGATGGTTCAGCGGCGCCGGACTCAGCTTTCTACCGCAGGATGCTGCGCAAAAAGAGATGGGCTTTCGCAAGCGATTACCTGCGCCTCTACGCGCTTTATCATCACGGCGGCATTTATCTTGATCTTGACGTCGAAGTACTAAAAAGCTTTGATCCGTTGCTTGGGAATGCTTGTTTTTTCGGCCGGGAAGACGCGCACATGCTGGGCTGCCACGTTATCGGCGCGCAAAAGGGTCACCCATTTATAAAGGAATGTCTGGACTTTTATGACAACTCGCTTCGGCTGAAAATCAGCAGCCCGCCCACCATGCCGCGGATCGCAACAAAGCTGGCGCGCAAATATGGTCTGGCAAGCGGCGATAGACATCAACACCTGGATCAGGATATTACCATTTATCCTTCCGCATTTTTTACCCCTTTGCATTACAGAAACCGCCTGGAAAAAAACCATCACACCTACATCAAGCCGGAATCGTTCTGTCTGCACCACTGGCACCACGGCTGGAGCTGGCTGAATCAGAAAAACCTTATTTTCCGTTTGGGTAATCAACCCTGGTTTTTTATGAACGTCGAAGACTGGAAGAGATTTTTAAGAAATCTGCTGTTGTCAATGTAAAAAATCGGGCGTTGCCCCATTTTCATTTTTGTTAATTTTTTGACTTCTCAGACGCTGCACGCCTCTTTTAATTTTATTCATAAAAAGAGGAGCTGCCATGCCACTAAAACCTAATTTTGCCGAACGTCTTTTAATTAAATTTGGCATTATCCCCGGTCCGCTTTTAGATCTGGGCCTGCCATCGTTTATGGGCGCGGCCTTTTGTGCCGCCGGCGAAATCGATCTTTTTCGGAAAATGAATGACGGTCCGCAAAGCCTTGAGACATTGGCTAAAAAAACGAATGCCGATGCCCGCGGCCTGGAAAATTTACTTCAGGTCTTAAAACCACTCGGATATGTGGAGCTAAAAAACGGCGAATACGCACTTACGCCCTACGCTGAAAAGACCGTTCCAATCAACACCTTTCATGAAATGGTCCCCTTCTTCAAAGAGCAGATGATCACAAGTGTTAAATATGGCGCCAGGGCTGTTAAGGAAGCGCCGGAAGATGGTATTTTCGGTTGGGATAATGTAAAGAGCGGAGAAATCGCCCGCAGCTACCAGGTTTCCATGCGCTGGCTGGCAGGCTCTACGGTAAATGAAGTGTGCAAAAAATTAAAGCTACCGGATGGCGCGCAACGCATGCTCGACGTTGGTGGCAGTCACGGACTTTATTGCGTGGAAATGTGCCGTAAATACCCTGAACTGCAGGCAACGGTAATGGATTGGCCTGTCGGTATTGAAAACGCGCGGCAGACCCTGGAACAAGAGAAGGATGTGGCCGAAAGAATAGACACGCTGGAAGGTGATTTCCACAAAGACGATTTTCCGAACGGCTACGATCTGGCTTTTCTGGGAAATATTATTCACGGTAACAGCCCGGAAGAAAACAAGCGTATTTTTAAAAAACTTCAGGCAAGTACGACGGATAAAGGCACCATCGCCATATTAGACCAATTTGATAATATTTCAGGTTCTAGATTTGTTCGCTCCGTAGCATCGCTAATCGGCTGGAATTTATTTTTGTTTGCTAACGGACGTGCTTACAAAGTAAAAGATGTCCAAACATGGTTGGAAGAAGCAGGTTTCACAAATTCAAAAGTCGTTCCGTTGAAGCAAAGCCCCGGATTTACACTGCTGGTCGCTTCAAGGAAATAGTCATAGTTGATTAACACGTCACTCTTTTATGATATAGTTGAGCGTACGCCGCCCTGCTCTCTTCGGCGATTGCCCGTGCCCATGACTCCAATCTGATTTCGCGTTCTTCCCAGGTTTTAAACCCGGTGGATTTCTCCACCGCGTCATACCAATATTTTGCCCAAACCCCGTCCGACGCGCGACGGCCCGCAGGCCAGGAGAGCATGCGCTCCGTAAACTTCAATCCAAAACAATCACACAACCTGCGCAGCATGCCTCGCGGGTTTTGCAAAAAATCCCCGGCATCGATAACGGGAATATCCTGTCCGCTGATTTGGGAAACCCGCTCATAAAGCTCCATTTGCCGCTTTACACCAATGTCCTCTTCGCCGCGCAACTCGTTTTTCTTAATGTAGGATTGCACTACCTCCAAAGGGTCACGTATCAGGAAGCAGTGTTTCAGGTGGATCGTCCAATCCAGCTCGATCTCCGGTAGCATGTGGTGTGTCATGTGCTTTTGATAAAAAATTGTTTCTCCCCCGTTTTCACGCGGGATTGGCTTTTTGCTGAGGTTTTCGGCCACCTCCTGCCACGTTTGCGGCTGGCTGGCAATCACCTCTTTGTAACCGGGATGTTTCAGGCCCGTGCGTTTTAGATAATAAGCGTAAAAAGGCTCGTCTATCACGCATGTATCTTCGCGGTTTTCCCAGGAGCGCATCATGGCCGTGGAGATATTGCGCGGTCCCGACCACATGGCTATACGCAGCGCCATGCTATTCTTCCTTGCCCATTTCACGCTCGATAAGCGCGGCATACAATTCACGCAAACGCTTTGTCATGGGGCGCGATTTTTCTTTGCCAATTTTTCTGCCGTCCACGCTCGCTACGGGCGTAATCCCCCCAAAAGTACCGGTTACAAACGCTTCCTCCGCACCATATACATCGGACAGGCTGAAGTTTTTCTCATAAACCGGGATGCCATTCTCCGTGCACAGTTCAATCACGTTGCGCCGTGTAATGCCGTCGAGGCAGAAGTCGCCGCTGGAGGTCCATACTTCCCTGCCGCGCACGATGAAAAAATGCGTGGAATTACAGGTGGCCACGAAGCCATGCGGGTCCAGCATCAGCGCTTCTTCGGCGCCGGCTTTTTGGGCCTGGATGCAGGCAAAGATACAGTTAAGCTTGGAATGCGTATTGAGCTTGGGGTCTTGCACATCGGGGTAGCCGCGGCGCACGTGGACAGTGTAGAGATTTACACCGCGCTTGTAGGCATCATCGCCAGGCTCTTTATATTCAGGTATAATAACGATTGTCGGTTTGCTCACCGTAAGCCGCGGGTCCTGGTGCGGTGTGGATTTTACTCCGCGCGAAACCATCAGCCGGATATGTACATTATCGCTCATAGCGTTGGCGCGGCAGGTGGCGTAAATACGATCGACCAATTGCTTTTTAGAAAGCCCGATCTCAAAATCCAATGCCTTGGCACCGTCAAACAGCCGCTTCATGTGCTGGTCGATAAAAACCAGCTTGCCCCTGTGCAGACGGATACCTTCCCACACCCCGTCGCCCAGCATAAAGCCCGCGTCAAATACAGATATTTTGGCTTCGTTCCTTGGGAATAGCTCGCCGTTGATGTTGATCTTAATAGTCTCGTTGCGTTCATCCGCGTTGTATGCGTGCGTGCCCATTATCCTGCCATCTTTTTGATTTCTTCATAGCGGAAGCAATCCTCCGTGTGGTCATTCACCATCCCCGTCGCCTGCATAAAAGCGTAGCAAATCGTGGAGCCGACGAATTTGAAGCCGCGTTTTTTCAGCTCCTTGCTCATGCGGTCGGAAATCTCGGTGTGCGCCGGCAATTCTGAAAGCATATTCCATTTGTTCTGAATCGGTTTATAGTCCACAAAAGACCATATCCATGTGTCAAAACTGCCAAACTCGCGCTGAATCTCGAGGAAGGCTTTGGCGTTTGTAACCGCCGCGTTCACTTTTAACCTGTTGCGTACAATACCGGCATCCTGTAGTAGCGATTCAATTTTTGCTTCGTCGTATTTGCTGACTTTTTGGGGGTCAAAATTGTCAAACAAACGGCGATAATTATCGCGCTTGGCCAGTATTGTCGACCAGCTCAGGCCGGCCTGCGCTCCTTCCAGAATCAGGAATTCGAACAGAAGGCGGTCGTCATGAACGGGTACGCCCCACTCTTTATCGTGGTAGTCATGGTGGATGGGATCAGCGGCCCAGGCACAGCTTTTCATAGCTTTCCTCGTGATGTGTTGGAATTGTAAAAGGCAAGCTTATCCAAGATGCTGTTCAGAGGCAAATATTAAATCAGCTTATGACGGTGGCGGGAAATGATGTCATAAACGGCGTCACGAATAAACCGCGGCACAAAACGGAAATAATAAAAAACCGGCCAGATTCCATCCAGCCGGCGTGCAATTTTTAGGGCGGCGTCCAATTTAAGGTACAGTTTGCCGTCTTCAATAAGCACCAGCGATTTATTATAATCTTGCGGTAGTCCATGCTTTTTAAGTAACTGCTTGCCCTCATCGGAATAGAGCGATAGAAAATCCAAATCGCTTTCGCCACCGTGCTCGATGATGAAAGCAACGCTTTTATTGCAAAACGCGCATTCACTGTCTACAAGCACCTTTGGTTTCTCGTTCATTTCAGCAGGTGGCTCCTAGTTATTACCGGCCATGGGGTAACCGGCTTCGCGCCATTCTTTTTTTCCACCTTCAAAATCGTACACATTTTCAAAGCCCGATTTCTCCAGTTTTGAAGCAGCCGTTGGGCTGGCCGTGCACTCTTCATCGGAGCAATAAACAACGATCTCTTCGTCCTGGTCGAATTTCTTCTTTGCCTCACTGACGATATTTTTTAGCGGTATATTAATGGCCCCTTTAATGTGGCTTTCCTTGTATTGATCTTCGCTTAAGACCTCAACAAGCGTAACGTCATTGTTCTCAAGCTTTTCTTTCAGTGTTTCCTTTGTGATTGTCTTCATGGTTTAAGCTCCCTTCAGTTATCAATGAAAGTTTTTACTGTTCGCCGCAAGCCGATTTAAGAATCTGCTGAAACGTGTTTGGTTTTATTTTACCCAACGCTTTGGGCTCAGGCATTTTACCCAGACGCAGCAGTTCTTCAAATGCGGCCATCTCTTTGTCCCGCCCGGTGGCCAGCGCCGCAAGCAGTCGACCATCCTTCACGTAACAGATCATAAAATCGTCGCTGTTTATATCTCCCGCCACAATGGTCTCATTCCACTCTTTCACATGTCCCACGTAGCGCAATCTCAGGCCGGCCAGGCTTGTCCAGAAAAAGGGAACGATATCGGCTTTCACATCCAGTCCCAGCATGTTTTGCGCGGCTATACGACCCAGTTGGTCGGCTACCCGCCAGTGCTCCACACGGATTTTGTTGCCTGTTACCGCATACGGAAACGTAGCGATATCGCCGGCGGCATAAACGTTTTCAGCAGCGGCAAGGTGTGCGTCCACTACCAGGCTGTTGTCTTTGTCGCGCGGCAGACTATTAATAAAGTCGCTTACCGGCTCTACGCCAATGCCCACAATAACCATATCTGCATCCACGCTGTCGCCGTTGTCCAGCAGCACGCTGCTTACTTTGCCGCTTCCCTTAAACTCCTGCACTTTTCTGCCCAAGTGAAAACTCAACCCGGCCTCTTCCTGCTTCTTGCGAATCATCTCGCCAAACTTCTTGCCAAACAACCCGGCAAAAGGCACCTCTTCCGGCGCGATGATGCTTACGTTTTTGCCATCACGGTGCAAATTCTCCGCTGTCTCCATGCCGATAAAACTGGCACCAACAACAGCGATATTTTTAGATTTTTCAGCAACTTTCAGGATCTTTTCAGCATCGTTGCGGGTGCGCAGCGTAAACACGTTTTTCAGATCGCTTCCATTCGTATGCAGCTTTCGCGGCCGCCCTCCCGTGGCAAGCAACAGTTTGTCGTATTTGAGCCTTTGCCCCGCTTCAAGTGCAACTTCACGTTTTGCCGTATCCAACTCCTTCACCTTTTGGTTCAGGATAATCTCAATCTTATTGTCCGAATAGTAGCCTTTTTCACGTAAAGGCAACCAGTCCATTTCAAAATCACCCTGCAGGAAATCCTTGCTCAGATTGGGGCGGTCATAAGGCGGGTGTTCATCAGCGGAGACAATAATCAAATGTCCTTTAAAGCCGAATTCGCGCAACGCCAGCGCGGCCGCATTTCCAGCCGCACCACCACCTACGATCACAAACGTTCTGCTGTCTTCCTTTTTGGATGGCACTTTTTTAGGCTTTTCTCCAATCAGCAATACATCTTTTCCCCGGACCTGAAGATCATAGGCGCCCAATCCGTCAAGTGCCGGCGGGTCGCACAGTTTTCCACTGTCCGCTTTAAATACCGCATGGTGCCAGGGACAGATTATGCGGTTGCCGCAGATAACGCCCGTATCAAGCGGCGCACCGTAATGCGTACAGTAAGCCTCTGTGGCATAAAATGAATCATCAACACGACTCAACAAAATTTCACGCTCATCGTCCAGCGTGATTTTCTTCATCTCACCGTTTTGCAGGTCGTCTGTTTTAGCAAGGATGATCTCTTTGCTGCTCATCTTTGTTTACTCCGTTCTTTTTACCATCCCGGCGAAATAAAAAAGCCGAATTGTCCTTTATTTTTTTCGCGCTGAAAAGCATGTGCGTAATAAAACTGTAGCACCGCGTAACCCATTAAGTTTACGCGCGCGGCAACGCCGGTGCTGAAAACCGGCACATGTTCGGAAGGGTCTGTGTCAAACTTCAGCTCGGGTTGATCGCCTTTGCTCCAGGTAACACCGCCATCGGCAAACGCAACCAGCTCTGTTGGTACATAAGGAAAATTGATCAGCCCGAATTCCTCAGTCCCGAAAAAGGGAAGCCGCACTTCAGCGTTCACAAGCGCCATTCGTGAGCCCACAAGCTGGTCATATATCAGGCAGCGCCCCGATGAACCCGTCTGGCAATTTTGGAAATCGATCGATCCCAGGCTGTAGCCGCGTAAATATGTCTGGTATCCAAGGTACAACGGCGGGAGGCGGCTGCTTTCGGCATCTTCCCAGTAACGACCAATGTGCATTCCACGTACGGCAAATGTCACCGGATTTTGAAAATGATAATAGCGGTAATCTGCCAGCAGCGTTACAAATTTCAATGACCCGATCGTAGGCTCGGCCTCAAAGCGGTAACGGCGTCCGTCCACGGGGGATGTAAAGCCAAAAAAGGAATAATCGCCCACATAAGCCACGGAGGATTGAAAGAGGTTTAAAGCATTCGGCTCCTGCAGATCTTCCGTTCCGCGGTCAACCTGAAAGCCCTGCACAGTTGTGAAGTATTCCAGCTCGTAATCCGGCGTATAGCGGGTATATCCCGTTCCAAATTCAAGGCGGCGATTTTGCGAAAGCGGGTATTCCGTATTTAGGGTCAGGCGATCTATAAATATGCGCTGCCTCAACAATTCATATCGTCGGCCCAGAACCTGATCTCCACCAACATTTACCGTGTCCGGCCTTACGGCAAGGCTGGCGGTTTGATAAGGAATATGCGCTAAACTTGCGCCCCAATTATAACGGTTTTCCAGGTTTTGGTACATGACCTGCCCGCCAATATCCTTAAGCCCGCCATTGCTTTGCACGGCAACACCCATAACATGATTACCCAGCATATCACTAAAGAACATGCTCACGCCGCCGCCCAGAGTAGCACCATAGCGGTCGGCCACGATACCAATACCGGCCTGTCCAATGTGGATAAGTCGCAGCGAAGGATCGTATGAACGCTTTTTCGGCGCTTTTTCCAGCCCTGCGACGGGCCTGTCACCGTGTAAATAATCTTCAACCCTCCCGTCAGAGGCACGTTCGGCGATCGGCAGGGAAACCGTAGCCGTAAACCCATCCTCATCCTGGTAAACGTCTCCCGGGCTATCAGAAGCGTCCAAGGTATAAATATTGTATTCGTTCTTCTCATATACGCTTACGGCAACCAGCCCCTTATTTGAAGCAACAGACATCGCCGGCGACAGTTCCGTGAGTCCGCTTACACCGGTTAACAAATGGGTTAACTGCAATAGCCTCCCGGAAGCCAGTTCATAGCGATAAACATTGCTGATGCCATCCGGGTCAGCCACCATAAAGATAGATTTGCCGTCCGCTGAAAAATAAGGATTAATGTGCTTGGCCTTTTCCGAGATGTATAATAAATCTGTCTGATCGTTCTCGAGGGACATCACGGCTATTTTCATGGGACCGTAAATGTTTCTTTGCAGATCGGTTTGCGGACCGCGATCCGTGGCAAAAGCAATCTTCTTTCCATCAGGCGACCATGAAGGTTGAATTTCCGAATAAAGGTCGTCGGTTATCTGTTCGTTTTGTTCTTTTTTTAAATCATAAATAAATAAATCGCTGATTCCGCCAATGGCACCGGAATAAAGAATGCGATTGCCATCAGGTGACCAGGCAATATTCGTAATTTGATCAACCTGCTTCATCGAAATCGTCTTCTCAACTTCACGACGCTCAACATCAAGAATGGCTATGCCGTTGTCACCGTTTTTAAAGACAACAAAAGCGAACCTGCTCCCCTCGGGAGACCATGAGCCTGCAGAATTCATAAAACGTAAGGCATCAAAGTGCTGATCTGTATTTGAGCTGACAAGCTTTTTTATGACCTCACCGGTTTTAGCATCAGCCAGGTAAAGGTCTATCGTAAACAATTCACGCCGTGAAAGAAAAGCGATATACTTGCCGTTGGGGCTAAGACTTGGCGCCATGTTCATTCCTCCACCGCCACCAATTATGTGTCTAAGATTTTCCTTATGCCGGGACGTATCCTTTACCTGTGGTGCATATGTCTGTTTAAGACTCCTTTTCCACATTGCACTTAAAGTATCACCGCTGACTCCCAAAACCTGGTTAAAACCCTTTTGCATTCCGTTCTTTAAAACCGATGTAAACAGGTCAAGTATAACTTCATCACCCCATTTACTGGCAATAAAAGACCACATGGCGTGACCCCAACGGTATGGAAAATAGCGGCTACTCCGGGCCAGGTCTTCAACGGCCGGTAGATCGTTATGCATAATGGCATCACGCATCCACATGGCCGTAAGCGGATCCTTGCGCCCAATGGACAGATACTCCGCCATTCCTTCCACCATCCATAATGGTGTGCGCCCCGAACCGGACCGTGTTTCCCGCAATGTTCGCATAAGTTTATATTGAAAAGCATGAACGAGCTCGTGCCCCAAAACATGCTTATCTTCACTGTTTATGCCGCTAAATGGCAATACGATGCGGTTTTTAAGACCTTCCGTAAAACCGCCGGTGCCTTGCGGTATAATGCCGCCGGTTACGTTTGTTTGCTGGAAATCTGCATGGTTTGCGTAAAGGATAATGGGTTGGTCCGGAGCAAGACCAATATTAAAAATACCATCCATAGAACTATGCCATGTTTCCAGTATGGCAATGGCGTTTTGAACCGCAGTTTCTTCACCGGGATAGTAATAAACTTTAAATGTTTCCGATTTCATTATCTTGAAATCAAAATCCTCATACTTCACTTTATTTCTGCCAAAATACTGGCTTTGTAGAGGACTGCATATGAGCAAAACACTTGCTGTTATCCAAACCAAGAGCGAATAAGTTGATAGATTTTTTAAGTAATTCATTAGTCCCGAATGCCTTTATGATTTACTATTTTTGATTAACAAAAACTACTATTCAAAAAAGTAAAGCGGATAACGATATTCAGGATTAATAATTGTTTATAGAGGTTGAGGTAAGCTTTTTAGATTAAAAGAACAGGGACGGAAAAACTCACCCGTCCCGTTCTGCTCATCCGCGAGGGGGGCGGACAAGCAAGTTTTCTTACCCCCCGGGCATAGTGTCACGAAGAGAATATTCCGGAAATTCTCAAAAAGTAATTTTATAAAAAGATAGGCTGATTTTTGTCCACAAAAATGGGCAAAATTATTCACATAAATGAAGAGCGTTAGAAATATATGAGTTAATGACAAAAGATTCATCCTTTTTTTAAAAGAAAATGAACGTTTTTTAAGATGGGAAGGATGGCGAAAATAAAAAAGGGTTCATGCAAACATTTCGTTTTACATAAACCCTTGTTAAATCTTGTACCGAGGGCCGGACTCGAACCGGCACGGGCGTAAAGGCCCGAGGGATTTTAAGTCCCTTGTGTCTACCAATTCCACCACCCCGGCGCCGTACTTTGGGGAATTATTATTAGAGGCGACGGCCGGATTCGAACCGGCGAATGGAGGTTTTGCAGACCTCTCCCTTAAGCCACTTGGGTACGTCGCCTTATTTTCAAAATGCCACCAATAAAAAGAGCGAGAGACGGGATTCGAACCCGCGACCCCGACCTTGGCAAGGTCGTGCTCTAGCCAGCTGAGCTACTCTCGCTTAAAAACATGATGCTATGTCTTAAAATCAAAGATTCGAATATAGGAACCTGATACTATTTGAGTCAATATTTTTTTTATCTTTCACGCCTTTTAATACGGTCGACAATGTCGCGTTTTTTTTGCGCGGACCTCTTCGATTGTTTACGCGCGTTGTAGAACAACCACACGAATACAACCAATAATATGACTATTAGTATACTTTCCATAAAAATAGTGGAGACGCCGGGAGTCGAACCCGGGTCCGGACAAGGACCAACACGAACGTCTACAATCATAGCCGCCTGTTAAGTCTCGTCACATCATTGGACAGTCGGCCAACCTATGATGCAACAAATCCTGCTTAGTTATGCGCTCATGCCCGCAGAAAAAGCAATCGCGCAATCCATCTTAGTATGGCGTTTTAGAAATCTCCGATGGATGGGGGAAAACTAAAACGTAGCAGTCGTAAGTTTACGCTGCTAATGCGTAATTATTATTGGCACTTATCGTGCTTCCGGCTAATCACGGGGTAACCGGAATCCCGGATCGCTGTTCGTATCCTTCTCTTGCCCGTCGAATCCAAAAACGTCCCCAAACGAGCGTCTTATAATATAAAGGTTTGCAAGTAAGGTCTCAAATAATTTCAGGGTTTTATACCTTAATGAAACTGCGAAGTTCAAATTAAATTTTCGCTGAATAAATCTCCGATATCCGTAAAAACAAAATCCGGATTTACCTTACTCTTTTTCAGTTGTTTTTCGTTAAATTTTCCGCCTTTTACAAGTGCAGCCTTAATGCCTGCTGACTGTGCACCACTCACATCTGATTCAATATCATCTCCGCTCATAAGCACATCTTCGGCATTCAGCTCCATATCGTCCAAAGCCATCTTAAAAAAATCAGTGGATGGTTTGCCGACAAGGTGAGCCTTTATGTCAGCGGCATATTCGAGAAGCCTGATGAAACCACCAATATCCAGCCGGAGTTCCCCTTCTTTTTTCCAGTATCGATTCTGGTGTGCGGCAATGAGCCTGGCGCCGTTAAAAAGATGCTGAAAAGCCTGGTTGAGATTTTTAAAATCAAATTCCTCTTCCATATCACAAACAACCACGAAATCAGCTTCCTTGTTGATGTCAAACTCAAAGGGGAAACTTTCGCGCACCGTTGCCGGAAGTAACGCGAAGACGTTTTTGGCGCCTTCTTTTTGAAGATAGCGTTCGACACCATACAAGGCTGAAAAAATTGAATCCGTGTTAACGGACAGCCCCAGTTTTTCCAGCTTTTGGGCGATTTGTTCCCGCGTTTTTGTTGTTGTGTTTGTGACAAACCGAAATGGAATATTTTTGTCCTGAAGACAGCGGACAACTTGTGCAGCGCCGGGCAACAGCCTATCATCCTGGTAGATTACGCCATCCAGATCCAGCAGAAAGCCCTTGAATTTATTCTGCATATCAATCAAATAACGATTTGTAAAGTTTTACATACTCTTTTATTTGCGTTTCCCAGGAAAAGTTTTGCGACATGGCGTTTTTGATCAATGTTTTCCAGGCCCGCTTGTTTTTGTAAGTGCTCAAAGCATAGTCCAGCGCCCAGGCAAAGGCATCAGGTGTATAGTCTTCAAAAACGAATCCCGTGCCGGTTTGACTTTCCCAGTCGTATAATTCTACTGTATCGGCAAGGCCGCCGGTTTTGCGAACCACAGGGATCGTTCCGTAATGCAGGCTGTAAATCTGGTTCAGACCGCAGGGCTCGTAGCGGGAAGGCATCAGGAAGATATCTGCGCCGGCTTCAATCAAATGGGCAAGGTGATTATTATAACCACGGAAAAGCGCCATCTTATGCGAATATTTGCTTAGCAGGAATTCGAAGTACTCCTCGTAAAGATGCTCGCCGCTGCCAAGAACGATAAACTGCATATCATAATTAGCAATAAAATGCTCCATTCTGTCAACGATCAAATCCATGCCCTTTTGTGCCACAAGGCGCGATATCAGGCCGACTATTGGCACCGCTGGCGTGAATTCCAGCCCTACATGCTCACATAGGGCCTTCTTATTCTTCTCTTTCCCGCTTAAATCCTGCAACGAAAAATGAAACGGTATATGCGGATCTTTTGCCGGATTCCAGGTCTCGTAATCCACACCATTGACGATCCCGGTAAGATTGTGCTTTCGGTAAGCGAGCATGTCCTGCAAGCCTTCGCCGTACGCCGCCGTCTGAATTTCTTCCGCATAGGTTTTACTTACTGTTGAAAGCTTGTCCGCGTGTATGATCCCCAGCTTCATATAATTGGTTACGCCTGCTTTCAGATCGTAATCGTCCAGCCAGTGCGGGTAGCCGCTAAAACCAAGGATGCCCAGAATATCGCTGCCAAAAATCCCCTGGTAACCGATATTATGTATGGTTAGAAGCGTTTTGCAGTGCGTAAAGAGACTATCCCAGGAATAGGTCGTTTTCAGGTAAAGCGGTATCAATGCCGTTTGCCAGTCATTGCAATGAAAAATATCGGGCGACCAGCCCATACGCTGGCAAATTTCTATCGCCGCCCGGTTGAGCAAGGCAAAACGCAACCACTCGTCGGGATCGTTTGTGTAGATGGTCCAGCGATTGTAGAGCTCCGGACAGGAAATGAAATATACGTCTGTTTTGCTGCCCGGCAGCTTTGCCGTATGAACGGAAAACGATATAAGCCGGTCACCAAACCATATTTCCAGGTTCTGCAGATAATCGACGGCGTAAAATTCACCGATCGTGACATCTGTTGCCGAATAAAAGGGAGTAATAAGGCGGACGTCATGCCCGCCCTTTTTAAGATATTTTCCCAGCGCACCGCATACGTCTGCAAGTCCGCCGGTTTTGGCAAACGGGTAAACTTCCGAAGAAACAATCGCAATTTTCATAAATATTTGCAGCCAATTATTTTATTACGGCGCCAAGCCCTTTAAGCCTGTAAATAACTTCCGCCTCCTTAATCTCTTCCGGGTCATACTCCTCGCCGTTCATTTCGCAGCGATGCTTGGCCCTTTCGCGGGTCTCCTCCAGCGTAAGCTCGATCTTTTCCATTTCGCCTTCAACAACGGCCGTTTTGCCAATTGCATCTTGTGGAAAAACAATCTCGCCGTCTTTTACTTTTACAAACAGCGTTTTGAGATTGTCTCCTTCACCGCTGGTTATTTTTATCCAGCAGCCCCGATTTGCACAGACTTCAATAACCGTCCCGCTCACCTGCACTTTTTTACCGAGATACTCTTCCGGAGTGTCAGCGAGTACCGCCAGTTCCGTTTGTGTTTCAAGCGTTAAACCGGCGCCAAGGTTGGTGACCGGCGTATCATCGGCATAAACGGCCAAAACAAAAAGCAGCATAAAAAGAAGGGATTTCATCTTTTCCTCCGTTAATTTTTTTTTGGAAAAATCAAAATTAAGCAGCCATTGTCTTATCTGCAAAGACTTTAAAAGAACAGCCAGCGGCAAACCAGCACGGCCGTTATCAGGCCGGCAATATCCGCAACGAGGCCCGCAAAAATGGCATAGCGCGTATTTCGAATATTCACCGCGCCAAAATAAACGGCTACAACATAAAACGTTGTTTCCGTGCTGCCAAACATAGTGGATGCCGTAAAACCGATAAGCGAATCCACGCCGTAGGTGTTCATCAGTTCGGTCATAACGCCCAGCGAGCCACTACCGGAAAGCGGCCGCATAAATGCCATCGGCAACAATTCAGGTGCCATCCCGATAGCAGACGTAACCGGCGACACGATCCATGTAATCACATCCAGTGCCCCGCTGGCACGGAACATAGCGATCGCCACCAGCATGGCCACCAGATAAGGAATGATCTTTACACCAACGGAAAAACCTTCTTTGGCTCCTTCCACGAACACTTCATAAACACGTACTTTTTTTATACCGCCATAGCCGATAAAAAACAAAATGATGACGGGAATAGCCAGAATAGAGGCCCAGTCAATGATCGTTTTGAATAATTCCATTTAGTTGCCTCCCCCGTTTTGGCCGCTCCGTGCAGCCTTTTTAGCCTGGAAATGCTGGATAAGCTTCACAGTGGTAAGCCCGAAAATGGTTGCCATGGTAGCAGCCATTATCGAAGGCACGATAATCTGCTGCGGATTTGCCGATTCCAGCGAAGCACGAATGGCGATAGCTGTAGCAGGTATCAATGTAATGGCGCTGGTATTTATCACCAGAAAAGTGATCATATCGTTGCTGGCCGTCTCTTTGTCGGGATTGATTTTTTGCAGCTCCTCCATCGCTTTAAGGCCCAAAGGCGTGGCGGCATTGCTCAGCCCCAGCATGTTGGCGGCAATATTCATCAGCATAGCGCCGATGGAGGGGTGATCTGATGGGATGGTCGGAAAGAGCCTTTTGGTAATCGGTCTGACAAGCCGTGCCAGAATAGCGATCATGCCTGCTTCTTCCGCCACTTTCATAATGCCCAGCCACAGCGCCATTACGCCGATCAGCCCGATGGCAATTTCAACGGCCGTCGCGGCAGAGTCCAGCGCGGCAGTGGTTACCTGCCCCAGGCGCGTCCCTTCATTAAGGCTCACACCTTCCACCGGCGGACCTTCAACCACGTCTCCGATGGTCGCGATGGCAAGACTGGCAATGATCATCCAGAACCAGATATGATTAAGCATTAGTTAGGCCTCCTTCCGTAAATATTTGATAAACGCTCTGATAAGCTTAGCTATTTAGATTATTTAATTCAATCGTCATATTAAATACCGATAATTCAAAACCGCTGATGGCATTGTGCAGTCAGTCACAAAGATGATAGTGCCGTCTTTCTATATAAGTACGCGACTTTAAACTCATGGAAACAAACGATTTAAAAATGGATTTTAACGCTCATTTCGGGAAAAAACCTTTCCACGGAAGCGCCCGCTTTCTGCGCATATTTGCGTTCACGGCTTTGTTGTTTACTGTCTTGATAAGCTATCTGGCAAACCTGCAATATGACCGCACCGCCATAGTTTCGGAGATTCGCGAAAGATATATCAACCTCGTTGTAAATTTTCCCGATATCGAGCCTGCGGAAGAAGAGCTCCCCCTTAGTGAACTCGTAGAAGAAATTACCCTGCCGAAAACACGAGAAGAGCGTCTGAAGGAGCTTGCTGATGAAGACATCCTCGGGCCCGGTGCCGATTCGGAAAACGTGTATGCCGACTTGCCTCTGTTGGATATCTCGCAACTAACATTTGAAGCCCAGGTAAAACAGGATGCCGCCGAAGCACTTAGCAGATTGTTGTATGAACGCCATCCCAGCGACCGGCCCGTACGCTATGAGGAGCGAAGGCTGGAGGACCTGCTGGAGAATCCTTTTGCATACAAGATTGACCGTAATGCCGCCCTCTACATGGACGTTCCGGATTTTATTCTCGATGAGCAGGAAAAGGAAATTCGAGGCTACCGCGATCAGGATGAGGTGATGAAGGTATTTTATAACAGCAAGGATCTTTTCGAGATGTGCTACCTGCGTGAAGCCCGGAAACACGGTGTAAAATCAGGTTATGTGAAAGTGGAATTCAAGATCGCGCCGGACGGCAGAGTACTGCCCCACAGCGTACGCATTCTGGACAGTACGATCCGTAACCGCGTCGTAGAGCAATGTCTTAAAAAACGCATCCGCTACCTGCAGGACTTTGCGCAACTGGAGGATAGCCGCGGCAACGCCCGCATCGTTCATAAATTTGTTTTTAACTGATCAACCCGCTTTCTTGTCACGCCCGCCTTTGCGAATAGACAGGAGCTGATCATACACCTTGCGTGACGCGTTTTCCAGTTCCTCCAAGCCGCTGTTATTCTTAACGACAAAATGAGCCCATTTGGCCTTTTCTTCCAACGGCAGCTGTTTGTCCACACGCTCTTTAAACTGCTTGCGGCTGATATCATCACGTTCCTGGACACGTTTTTGACGGGCACGCAACGGCGCCGTTACAACCACCACGCAATCAAAATAACGTTCCATGCTGATCTCATAGATCAAGGCCGCATCCACGGCAATTATAGGGTAGCGCGCGGAAGCACGGGCTTTTTCGAGTTCTTCCACCAAACTTTCAACCATGCGTGGATGCACAAGTTGGTTAAGCCGCTGTGTTTGAACAACATCCCGGAAAGCGCGCTCTGCCAGCTTTTCACGGTTCAGCCGGCCTTTTTCAAAAATATCTTTGCCGAAAGCATTTTTCAGATCGTTTTGCAGCGACTTGTTTTGCCGTATTACTTCCTGTGCTTTTTTGTCCGCGTTAATAACTTTGCAGCCCCACTTTTTAAAAAAATCGCATACGGTGGTCTGGCCGCTTCCCATGCCGCCTGTAACGGCTACTACCAAAGGATTTTTGTATCGCATATATTTACCGGATTATTGCTATCTTCCCTGTTTTCTGTTGATTCTTGTATCGAATAGTATACAAATAAATACCATTTGCTACCACCCTTCCCTTCAAATCTTTCAGATCCCAGCGCAGCGCGCCATACTCCGGATCGCCTTCCAGGGAACGGATCAGCCTGCCGTTCAGGTCAAAAATATAAATGGTCACGAAGCCGGGCAATTCTGCAAACATCAACGATTCATGATCGCTTTTGAGCGGCTGCGGATACAGCTTCAGTGCGTTCAGATTTTCCGCGGGTTCAAAAAGCCCTACGCGCGTGCCCGCGGCAAGCCCGCCGTTGTTTTGTCCGGCCATGGTTGCCAGTTCCACGTAGGAAGCAAGCCCCGAGGCGCCGCGGAACACCTTTCCGTCAAACGAAAGCCTGACCTTGCGCCCGCTGCTGTCCGGTATGGCGATGCTTTGCACCCCGCCCGACGGATAAACGCTGTAATTTTCCCGGTTGGTGAGGGCCGAAAGCTGAAGGGGAGCTGAGAATTCAATTTCAAGTTGATTGCTGTTTAGCCAGCGGCGGTTTGCAACTATCACCGCGGGCGCCTGCTCCCGGTAAAGGATTTGAACGCTGCTATTTGTGCCTTCCAGGGGAATGCCTTCCTGCGATTCGATACCGTTTAAAGCGATTATATAGCTGCCTGCACGGAACGCTTTGTCAAACGCCACAAACAGCTTATGCGGATCGTTGGCTCCGATGACGGTTGAGGCAAAAACAGAATCGGGAAGACGCCAGGCGGATGCCACAGTCTCTGCGGATAGCCTTATCTTACGGTCAAAAATAACACGCAGCTGCTTTTCATTCAGAATTTCGGCAGACGTGATCAACGGGTTATCGGCAGTCCTGGCCGAATCAATGGCCGAGGGCAGGCTGGCCGGAATTGTCGCGGCACTGTCCACGGCATACACACGGTAATAAAAGAGATCGCCTTTTTGCAGCAGGCTGTCTGTAAACTGCCGGTTGCTGGTTTGCCCGGCATCAAACCACGATTGCGCGTTTGCGGAACGCTCCACCAAAAAATAATCCGCTGCGGCATTGTATTGCCAGGATAACCTGATATCGCGCGGACCCAAGGCCCGGGCGCGGAAAGCGTGAGGCTGCACGGGACGCCCCTGCAACTCTTCCAGGGCATATGAAACAATCGCCTCACCGTTGTTAAAATAGATTTCATCCACACCGTCATTGTCCAGATCGGCGGCAAGCACGCTGTTGGAGCGTACACCTTCTTTATGCCAGACGGGCTGCCAGCCGCCGGCTGTTTTTTTAAAGATAAACAGATCGGGGTAAAACGAGGCGGCCACATACGATTCTCCGTTGGCCTGGAACGGCGTCAAGCCGCTGTCAAACTCGCGCGTGGAGCGATATCCAAAGGTGTGTACTGTATCGGCACTCCCTGTACCGCCCAAAAACTGGACAGACCAGTAGCGGGCATCAAACTCGTTTTCCGTGTTAAGCTCCGGCGTGTGCGAGGCCATAAAAAGGCCTTCGTCCGTGGCGGCAAGCATTTCCGTACTGTTGGGATGAATCGTTTTTAAAACGTTTTCCAGGCGGTAACTGTTATCCGCCACATTTTCAAAGGCCAGTACGTCGCCGTCGTAATCACCGAAATAGACCGTAGGCCTGCCGTTTCCATCCAGATCGGTAATGGCAAACCGGGGAACGCCAAAACGGTTACCCCCACCCGTACTGTTCGCCAGCCGGGCTGTTTCGGAAAAGCTGTTGTCAGCGCTGTTTTCTAGCACCAGGTAGGCGTCTTCGCGGTAACCGATAATCTCCTGCTTTCCGTCTTTATCGCTGTCTGCATATCCGGCCGCCCAGAATCCTTCGGGTCCTTGCCAGGCGATCTGCGTTGGCCAGCCGTTGGGCTGTTCTGCTTCGAGCAGAAAAGATTCCTGGCCAAATCCGGCCAGGATGTCACCCTTTCCGTCGCCATCCACATCTCCCGCCGCACGGGGTATCAGGATTTGCGTCGATTCGGCGCGCAGATCAAAACCGCTACCGTTGAACTCATAGATCTGCAACAGGCCAAAGGCGTGGTTTTCGTTATAGCGGCTTATAACAATCTCGCCGTTTCCGTCTTCGTCAAAGTCACATATCTGCGGCAGCATATAGCCTTTTGGCAGCGTGTAAGGCAGCGGTCGGAATTCCTGCCAGGCGTAGCGCGGCTGAAGCTCAATCCGGTAAGGATCCTGCGGTCCGCTTGTTGTTACAAGGCCGGCCGTGTTTTCCGCTTCAATCTGAATCGTATATGTGCCCGGAAAAGCCCTGTAATCGAGCTTAATGCGATGGTTACGGGTTTCGTAACGTCCATCGACATAGGTGATATTATCGCTGCCATCGCGCAAAATTAATCGCGCCGTGCTCACGTCGTCAGTGGAAAACTGCACCAGGGCCGCGTCATCAGCGCCATCCAGCAGAGAAACAATCTGCACATCTTTTATGACGGGAGCCGTGCGGTCAATATAAAAGGGACGCCGCAGTTCATCGCCGGCGCCGGTGGTAAGCTTTTGGTAAAGTCTCAGGGTTATCAGCGTATCGGGAAGGTCGCTGATATTAAACAGGGCCAGTGTGTCGGCAATCTGCCGGTCGGATGTGCGTATCTCCGTCCACGATTGCGGCGTTTGTCCCAGACCATAAGAAAGCCCCCATTGGGCAAGGTCTGGGTTCATCATGCGACCGCTAATGACCACAGTGTCGCCCGCCGCTGAAGCAAGCGGTTGCGGATTGTCGATAGCCATTTCACCTGCGGCCGGTACCTTCAGCGCGTTAAAAGCATTTAAGCGCCCTGCTCCGCTGCGCTCATCCCAGCCGGGGCTAAACAAATCTTCTGAAGAGGTTTTAAGCAGATTGCGTAACTGCTCCGGCGACAATTGCGGGTTTTGAGACAGCAGCAGTCCGGCCACGGCACTGACTACCGGCGCGCTAAATGATGTACCGTTCACGCTGTTGTAGCCATTTCCAATCGCCGTGCTGACCATCTCCACACCGGGCGCGATCAGGTCGATGGTCGAGCCAAAATTGCTAAACCCGGCCAGCTGGTCGTCCGGCGTGCTGGCACCCACGGATACGGTTTGGGACAGTCCGGAAGGATAATGTGTCTCGTTGCTGGCGCTGTTGCCCGCGGAAGCCACTACCAAAACATTTTGCCGCCATGCGTAATCGATTACATCACGCAAAAAACGCGAGACAACCTTGTCACCAAAGCTCATATTAATAATCTGCGCCCCGTTATCAACGGCGTAAAGCACGGCCCGGGCCACATCGTCTTCCTCAAGGTAGCCGGAAGCCGTACCCGCGCGCAGACACATGACGCGACAACCGGGCGCGATGCCGCTTATCCCGATCCCGTTTCCAGATTGCGCGGAGATGATTCCGCTGGCCTGTGTCCCGTGGCCATTCTGAAATTCGTCCATCGGATCAGGGTCCGGCATCAGGTAATCGCCTGAATCTGCAAAGCGGGGGGCGTCGGTAAAATCATAACCGATTAGGTCGTCGGCATAACCATTGCCATCTTCATCAATGCCATTCAGATCGTCTTTATCCAGCCTGCCGTTGCCATTTATATCTTCGGCGGCGTTAATCCACAGGCCACCCTGCAAATCGTCGTGTTCGTAGTCCACACCGGTATCGATTACGGCAATTATTACATCTGAGCTGCCGCGGTTTATGCTCCAGGCACGGTATGCTTCAATCTTGTCAAGGTACCACTGCTCCGATACGAGCGGATCAGAGCTACTGTTCTGAACACGAAACGAGCCAACCGGATCAAACACTTCAACAATACCCCCGGCCTGCAATTCCTTCAGTTCCTTTTCCGTAAAACCATCTGCCAAAAACCAGGCTTTAAGAGTCGGCTCTACGGCGCGTTCATCGACGATCTTTTTAAAGACCTGTTGTTCAGAAAATGAAAGATTTTTTGAGGTAAGGGCGCTGTCCTGAAACACCTGTTGCCGGCCGGCTGGGGTAAGCTTTACGAAGTATTGCTGTGCATATGCGGAAGCAACAATCAAAAAAATACTAAAAATGATACTGCGCATTCATGGACCGCGAATTATTCGGACTGGGCGTCAAGCAGTCGATCCAGAAAATTGATCTTTTTCTGCAAGCGGCTGTTGTTGGGGTCCTTTTTGGCCATCTCAACAAAAACATGACGAGCTTCTGCAAACTTGCGCTGGGCGATCAATATTTCACCAAAAGTAGGCGTAATCAGATTGGGATTTTTCATGAGATGTTCAATAGTGACTTTCTCTTCTTCCGGCGCTTCATCGGGAAAGCTCTGCTGCATTGTCTGAAATGTTCTGGTGAAGGGCCTGGCAGGCGGTTCATCAGGTGATTCCGGAATTATTTTTTCAGCCATCTCTTCTGCCTCGCGGTATTCATCAGCGCCGCCTTCATCATCGGGTTCTGCGCTCCTGATATCCGCTTCTTCTTCAACGTCGCGTTTGGCGCTCTCTTCGCTCTCGGCATCAGCGCGCGAAAGCTCTTTCAACAGAATTTCCGTATGTTCACGCGTGGATTCCGGGAAATCATCCTGCGCTTCGCCGGAATCGGGTCTGATCTCTTTCTGCTGCTCAACTTCTTCGTCATGATCGGTCAGCAGGTTTTCAACCTCCATCCATTCCTGTTCGGCTTCTTTTACCTGTTCGCGGGACTCGTCCTCAAAAATTTCGCTCATGATCGTCGAGAAGTCATCCTCAACGTTGGAGACGTGCTCCACGTCGGGCACCTTCGGCCGCCGCGGCACGGATTCCTCCTGCGGGTCCGCCATGGGTTCTTCCTCTTCATCCGTCAGCAACGCTTCATCGTCAAGCTGTTCCCCGCCGGCAGGTTCCTTTTTCTCAATCGCCCGCGGCGGAATAAGCTGGCTGCCGCCGAAATGGTTACTAAACCGTTCGTACACATTCAGTTCGCGGAGCAGATCATGAAGCCTTTCATCATTGGGGTTGTACATGGCCTCGCGCAGCAGCATTTCCGCGGCCATCTCCTGCAGACCCGCCTGCCGGTAAATTTGGGCAAGATGGCGCATCGCCGGTGTATGCATATTGTTATAAAACAGAACCCTCTCAAATTCACTTTTGGCGTCTTCCATCCTCTCCGCCTTTTCATAGCAGCAGCCCAGAATAAAATGACCTTCCGGATAAAAGGGAAAACGACGCACACCGGCTTCGCACAGATTTGTGGCATTTTCCAGCTTATTCTCATCCATAAAATGAGAGGCTTTTCGGGCGAAAAGCACAAAATTTCGATCTACATTTACTGCCATATTTCAGCTCCCGTTTACCAGCCGCCTAAAGTAGTATTTACAATATCTTCCGTGATCAGTTCAATCGCCTCGGCGATGGCCTCGTCCTGCTCGGCCTGACCACCGTTAGCATCCATCAGACCATAATGGCGAAAGGTCTTTTCATACAATTTTTTGGACATCTTTATATCTTCGCACACCACGCGCACATTCACATAAACCTGTAAATCCGTTACCGTTTCACCGCTTTGCACCGCCGCTGCCTGCGTTTGTATAGACTGTACTGTTCCGTTGACCAGCAAATCGGCTTTGCTCTCATCCACTACTTTGAGCGTATTGTCATTTATAAACGCCTCAATCAGCCTGTCCGTCAGATTTTCGCGCACATTGGGATAAGATGTGTTATCGGCAAAGATCGGTATGGCGATCGTCTGCAGATGTGACGGTAGCGCTCCTTTAAATGAATAGTAACCGCAACTGCTCAGCAAAGCAAAAAAGAGAAACAACGGCAGAATCAATTTTTTCACAGACCGTATTCCTTAATTTTTCGGTACAGCGTACGTTCGCTTATTTGCAGCGCCCGCGCTGTTTTTCTCCGGCTACCGCCAAATTTATTGAGGGTTTCTTTTATCAGTTCGCGCTCCATCCCGGAAATCGTCTGTGGTTTCACGGCAGCGTTCTCATCTCGCTCTTCGTCATCGCTGTCGGCCGGAATATCGGTATACGGTTTGCTTTGAAAATTATTGCTTACCAGCGCCTGAAACATCTGCTTTAATTCTGTCACGTCTAGCTTTAATGAAATAAGCGTCCGGTATATCAACTCTCTTTCGGCTTCTTCCGGCGTTTTGTTTATCGGTACCGGCAGAAAATCCGAAGTGGTTTTGTGCTGACCAAGCTGCAGAGCATTGTGCACATATTCCGATCGTATCACTTCCCCGCGGTTCAATATAATGGCCGTCTCCACAAAATTGCGCAGCTCGCGCACATTTCCGGGCCAGTTATGCTTCACAAGCTCCGAAACTGCCTCAGGTGAAAAACCCTTAAAACGGATATCATTTTTCTGGGCGTAAGCATCGGCAAATATCTGGACAAGCTGCGGGATGTCAGCTTTGCGTTTGCGCAGAGGCGGAATTTGCAGCGTGATCGCCTTAAGCCGGAAATAGAGATCGCGGCGGAACTGGTTGCTGTTTACCGCCTGCTCCATATTCTTATTTGTAGCCGCGATAACCCGCACATCCACTTTGAGAACCTCGGTGCCGCCAACACGCATAAACTCAGACGTCTCCAGAACGCGCAGCAACTTAACCTGCGTGTTAAGCGGCATCTCGCCTATCTCATCCAAAAAAATAGTCCCACGGTCAGCAACCTCGAAGTAGCCCTTTTTTTGACCCACCGCACCGGTGAAAGAGCCTTTTTCGTGGCCGAACAATTCCGACTCCAGGATGCCTTCGGGAATAGCGCCGCAATTTACGGATACCAGCGTGCGGCCCTTGCGCTTGCTCATACTGTGTATAGCATTGGCGATCACCTCTTTACCGGTACCGCTTTCACCTATGATCAGAACGGACAAATCGGTAGGGGCAACCATAGCTGTTGTCTGCAATAATTCTTCAACCTCCGGCGTACTGCCGTAAAAGCCTGTTATTTTTTGAAGTTCTTCGTGTGAGTATGGGCTGTTAGCCATCTGGGAGTTGAGCCTTTCCGGTGTGAATTAACAATCGCAAATCAATCCCTAAATGTATGGATTTATATAACTTATTTCAATTAAGAGGGATGCCTTTTTGTCAGGCCCGGGGATGATATTTGCGGTACTCTTTTTCTATGACCGTCCTGTCCAGGTGCGTGTAAATTTGCGTGGTACTGATGTCCGAATGCCCCAGCATCTCCTGCACCGCGCGCAAGTCGGCACCATTCTCAATAAGGTGTGTAGCAAAAGAGTGCCGCAAGGTGTGCGGATGAACCGCCTTTTTGATGCCGGCATCGGCGGCGGCGGCGCTCAGGATCTTCCAAAAGCCCATTCGCGACATGGGACGGCCGCTGCGGTTCAGAAAAACAGTAATCTCGCTGCGCCCTTTTAGTAAAGACGGCCTTCCTTCATCCAGGTAGCGCTTGATCCAATGCAATCCTTCATCCGAAAGCGGCACCAGCCTTTCTTTGCTTCCCTTCCCGAAAATACGCAGAATGTGCTGCTGTGCGTAAACCTGGTTCATCCCCAGCGAAAGCAGCTCCGAGACACGCAAGCCGCTGCCGTAAATAGTTTCAAACATCGCTCTGTTGCGCAAACCCAATGTCGTCCCCGTATCCATCGCATCCAACAGCTTTTCCACCTCCTTGTAGGTAAGAACGGTTGGCAGGTAACGGGGCACTTTTGGCTGTTCGATATGACTTGTGGGGTCTTTTTGAAGAAGGTCTTCACCAATAAGAAACCTGTAAAAACCGCGAATGGAGCTGATGTTGCGTGCCAGGCTGGTTTCGGAAAGCCCGATCTGGCTGAGCAGGCGGATCAAACGGTGGATGTGCTCCGGCGCGGCCTTGATGGGATCGGCCACGCCGGTTTTTTTGAGGTAGGTGATAAAACGATCGACATCGCGGCGGTAAGCGTCAATGGAGTTTGGGGACAGATTTTGCTCAAAAGTCAAATGACTGATGTATTGCTTGAGCAAGAAGTGCATGCCTATTTATCAGCTTTACCGCTGTCCTCCAGCAGGGGCTCGGCCAGGGAAAGCGCGATCCCCGAAAGCATTACTTCCGGTGCAAGCTGAGTAAAGTCGCCGGAAAGTAATCCTCTTTCCACATTTGTAAAGACAGAACAGCCAACCTGCTTTTCGACAATAATACCGCTGAGGTGTCCTTTGAACTCGGCGATAAAGGTTACTTCGCCCAGCACGTCGCTGGCAACAAAACCGGTACAGAAGTGCAGCTGTGAATGGCTGTAGGGCGTAAACACGGAAATTAGGTTTCCTTCGCTTTCGCCAATCTGGATATTCGTATAAATCTCGATTGTCATCTTGCGGCCCTCCTGCTCATTCAGCAAAACGGCCCGGTGCTGGTTTCCGCGCTTGGTAAAACGGGTGCCCAGTACTTTTTCTATCTGTTTAAAATCGTTTGCGCTAAACTTGAATTTCATGATCTCCTCTACCTGTCGGATGGCGATTTACGCAACTATATGTAAAAGGTTATCAATTTTGATTGCTGATTTTACAAAAAACGGTTCGGCGTATTCAACTCCGATCTGAAAGCCAAAATGACGCGCTCTTATTTCAACCGACTGCAAAAACTCCGGCCGGCTGATATAGGTTTGCGGCTCTTTGGATTGCGGATCGTGAAACTGGCTTTTGTATGCCCGGATCGATTGCATCTTGGCCTCAAAACAATCACTGATGTCTATTACAAAACTGGGCTTTTCCACGTGGTGATGGAAATAATAAACCAGCGCCGGCGGCCTGTATGCGGGGCTTTCTGTTTTATAACCATGTACCCCGCTGAAAAAATGCGCGGATGTTACCAGGCGCGAAGCAGCCTCATGGTCCGGATGGCGGTCCAGATTAAACGGCGCCAGAACGATCTGCGGTTTATGCCGCCTGATGGCTTCCACAACGACCTTGCGGCTTGCTTCATCATCTGCCACGTGACCGTCGCGCAGGCCCAGGTTTTCCCGGAAACTCAGGCCCAGTATACGTGCCGCTTCTTCAGCTTCTTTTTTACGCGTTTCGGCGTTTCCCCTGCTTCCCAGCTCTCCCGCCGTCAAATCTGCTATGGCGGTTTTATGACCCTGCCGGGCCATCTTAATCAGGGTGCCGGCACAAAAAAGCTCCACATCATCCGGATGCGCGCCAAAAGCTAATACATTCAGCACAATTTTTCCTGTTTTAAATTTTTCAATTTAGCTAAAATGCCCATTAATGTAAAACGGCTTTTAAACACGCTTGCCCTTCAAAATAACTATGTGCAGTTTAAGGATCGCAGCAAAAAGGAGGATAGCATGGATCGGTTAAAAGAAAAAACGGTTTGTATTACAGGCGCCAGTTCCGGTATCGGTGAAGCCTGCGCCAGGGCTTTTGCGGCGGAAGGATGTCATCTTGTACTGATTGCGCGGCGCGCGGAGCGATTGGAGCAATTAAAAAACTCTTTACAGAAACAGGGCGAAATCAACGTACGCACCATAACGCTGGATGTGCGCGAGCGTGGCAAAGTGATGGAGAAGTTATCCGGATTGGACGATATTGACATTTTGATCAATAACGCCGGACTCGCTTTGGGCCTGAAAAAAGTGCACGAACTGGATTATGATTTTTACGACACGATGATCGATACCAACGTCAAAGGGCTACTGTACGTTACCCGCACGCTGGCGCCGAACATGGTTAAACGCGGTGCCGGTGATATAATAAACATAGGTTCGATTGCCGGACACGAGGTTTACCCGGGGGGCGCGGTTTACTGCGCCAGCAAACATGCCGTAGACGCATTAACCAAAGGCCTGCGCCTGGACCTGGTGGATACGCCGTTACGCGTCTCCAGTATTGACCCGGGCCTGGTGGAAACGGAATTCAGCGTTGTGCGTTTTGAAGGAGACAAGGAAAAGGCCGCCAACGTTTACAAGGGCATGGAACCGCTGATCGGGGACGATATTGCCGATGTGGCTGTCTATATTGCCTCACGTCCGCCGCATGTGCAAATTGCCGATGTGGTTGTTTTCCCCACGGCACAGGCTGCCGCAACAACCGTGCACAGACGCTCTTGAAATCGGCATTTCCGGTTGCCTGTATTTAGGAAGATTTCTAAATTACGACATTGCATTTTACAACAGAAAAGAGAGGCTATAATGGTAGAAATAGTTGATATTTTTGCGCGAGAAATTCTTGATTCCCGCGGTAACCCCACGATTGAAGTAGAGGTGCAGCTGGAAAGCGGAATTATCGGCCGGGCTGCTGTGCCGTCGGGCGCATCCACGGGCGAGCATGAAGCCGTGGAATTACGCGACAAAGACAAAAACCGCTATCTGGGCAAAGGCGTGCTCAGCGCGGTTAAGAATGTAAATGACGTTATCGGCGAAGAGCTGATCGGGCTGGATGCCACCAACCAGGTTTTGATCGACAAGCTAATGATTGAGCTGGACGACACACCGAACAAGAGCAAGCTGGGCGCCAATGCCATCCTCGGCGTTTCGATGGCTGTCGCCAAAGCCGCGGCCGAAGTGGTAGGTTTACCGCTGTTTCAATATCTGGGCGGTGTGAACGCCAAGCTGATGCCTGTTCCGATGATGAATATCCTCAACGGCGGTTCGCATGCCGATAACAATGTTGACCTGCAGGAATTCATGATCGCACCTGCCGGCGCCGAGACTTTCCGTGAAGGGCTGCGCATGGGCGCCGAAGTATTTCACAATCTCAAAAAAGTATTAAATGAGAAAAAGCTGAATACGGCCGTTGGTGATGAAGGCGGTTTCGCGCCGGACCTCAAATCCAACGAAGAGGCGCTGCAGGTGATTATGCAGGCCATTGAGCGTGCGGGTTATAAACCGGGCGAGGATATGGTGATCTGTCTGGATGCGGCAAGCAGTGAGTTTTACAATAAGGAAAAAGGCGTCTATCAACTGGCATCGGAGAACAAAGAACTGAGTGCTGAAGAGATGGTTGACTTCTACGGCAAGTGGATCTCCAAGTACCCGATCGTTTCCATAGAAGACGGTCTGGATGAAAACGACTGGGACGGCTGGAAAAAGCTGACATCAAAGCTGGGCGGAAAAGTACAGCTGGTTGGTGACGATCTTTTTGTTACCAACACGCAGCGTCTGCAGCGTGGCATCAGCGAAGGCGTGGCAAACTCCATACTGATCAAGGTTAACCAAATCGGTACGCTGACCGAGACGCTGGATGCCGTGGAAATGGCACACAAAGCGGGCTATACGGCCGTTATCTCGCACCGCTCGGGTGAAACGGAAGACGCCACCATCGCGGACCTGGCTGTGGCCTGTAATGCCGGCCAGATCAAGACGGGTTCGGCTTCGCGCTCCGACCGAATTGCTAAATACAACCAGCTTCTGCGCATTCAGGATCTGCTGGATGAAGAAGCAGTTTATCCCGGCAAAGCCGCGTATCGTTTCAAGAAATAACTGATCTTTAATCCGAATCCTCCTCTGTTTGCGGAGGAGGATTCTTTTATCAGGCTGTTTTTATGCCGCCCAAAAAATCAAGAAACTCCTTCTTTAAAGAAAAAATAGTACCTGTACTGGCGTTTATCAGGCGCCGCAGCGGGCTTGTAACCATCCTGGTTGTTTCGGTTGTTTTTCTCTACCTGCTGCTGCTTAGCAACCGCGGTACGATCAGCCTATACCGCCATCATAGTGAAAAAGAGGAATTACAGCAGCAGATTGAGACGCTGGAACAGAAAAAAACCACCCTGATGGAAGAGATTGAACGGCTTAAAAACGACAAGGATTACATTGAAAAAATCGCCCGCGAGAAATATAATATGAAAAAGCCTGACGAAAAGGTTTTCCGGGTGGACAGCAGCGCTCAATGATGAGGGCATTTCTTTTTATTCTATGTATTTACCTTCCGCTTACCGGGCAGATTGTCATGCCGCAGAACGATTATCCCCTGCGTTTCTCAACCGATTTCCTCAAACAGAATACAACGTGGAACTGGTCCGGTCTTATTGAGGCGCGCAATACTACTTTAGCCGGCCTGACCTGGAGCGTAAGCGAGCAATTCAGCAGTAACCTTATTTTACCCCGCGCCGAGAGCAAACAATGGAAAGACGAGCATCGTCTTAATGCCGATTTTACCATGCCCACGCCCTACTCCGGCTGGCGCAACGGCATGCGCGTTTCCAGTTGGATGCAAAACAACCGCCAAAGCGGCCCCAAAAACAATTTTGCCAATCACGGCGCCGTATTCTTCAGCCATATTGCCCCGTTGGCAGGGCTTACACTGGAACCCTACGCCGGCTACCAGCAGGCACGCAACATCCGCAAAGTAGACTGGGGATGGGATGTTGGCATGGAGGGGCAATGGGAGGATTTCCGGCTGGATGAATACGGCGGCGATATCAGCGCGGCCTCACATTACGACTTTTACGATCAACGTCAAAACTATAACAACCGCGCCGCAATTTACCTGGGCACACAGTTCAGCGATTTCACCTCAGACTCCCTGCGCGTGCACTACGAAGAATCGATAAAACAATCTTATGACAGCGAGGGCCGCGACCTGCTGGAAGTGCGCTTGTATGACCGCGGGCTTGAAAACAGGTTGGCGTATGACATTTCGCGCAGAAACCGCCTGCGTCTCGACACAAGAATATTATCAAAAAATGTCTCATACTTTACAAGTCGCGATGTCTTTTTCATAGAAAACCGGGTCGGTTATACGCATATCGGGCAGCGCCTGAACCTTAATACAACATTTCGCACCAGTGACGAAACCCTGGATAATACCGGTTTAAGCACGGATAGCCGCACGCGGCAAAGCGCGCTTAGTTTTAGCTTTGGCTACTTTTTTAATGAGGATTACCTGCTGAGCGCTGATATCGATTATGTAAAACTGCAGCATGACACGCCCGATGAGAACAACAAAGACGATCGCGATGAGCAGCGTTTCATTTTTAATCTGAATTTGCGCCAGGTGTTTTCGCCGCTGTTTTATGTGGAGTGGCGCATGTACGGGTACCTGTTCCACCAGATCTACCTGGCCAGCGAACGCAGCGCCAACAACAACTGGAACCGCGTCATCAAGATCGCGCCTGTGGCTTACTACCGGCACGGCAACATCAGCAACCGGCTTTCAGCGCAGGTGATAGCCAATTACACCGTCTATGATTTCGACAATATTTCAGCGGTCAAACGCAGCTTTATCGTACGCCGCTTCAGCCTTGGTGATTCTCTGTCATACGAGTTGCCCAATGGATTTGAAACGGGCTTCAAAGGCCGCGTGGAGTTGGAAGAAAAAGGCAGTTTTTTCAAGGAGACATTCGCACAAAACCTGATCCAGACTTTGCACACGTATTACCTGAACGTGTTTATCGGCAAAAGCCTGTTCCGGCGCGCCAACGTTACAGCGGGTTTCTCCTTTTATGAGCGCAACGAATGGCGCCATATTCCGGAAAAGCGCAAAAGCCGTGTGCTTCAAAACCGCGGGCCGTTCGTATCGTTTAATTACCGCGTGGCGGAGAGGCTCACATTGGCGGCACAGGCATCGGTTAATTACCTGAAAGATTCCAGACAGAACAATTTCAGCTATAACAGCGGCTACCTTAAATTGCTATACACATTTTAGCAGGAACAGAAAGCGGCAAAACTCTGTTGTAGTGCTACTGGTTTTTGGGGTTGATACTTTTCATAAAGGGACGCAATTTAGCGACAAAAACGGATGAAAACTTTTATGCGATTTCTTTTTCTGATTGTTTTAATACTTGGTGTTAATTCTCTCTTTGCCGCTGTGCCCGGGCTGCAACTTGTTGAAAGCACCGAAAACAGCGACATCTATCGTCTCACGTTTGACAATATCCGCACGGAAACTGTCGCAGAAATAAACGGACGCTCCTACGCGCGGATCATGTTTGACCAGGCAGGATTCCCGGCGGTAAAAGAGGGCTACGATCTGCCCGCCCGCTCGCTGCTGTTTGGCATACCGCAAAACGGCGCAGTGAATGTGCGAATCATTAGCAGCAAGGAAGTTACCTTTTCCGATTTTCTGCCCTATCGCGTGGACGGGGAGTACGAAAAAACCGGCAACGCCTCAATAAGCCGGCTTGAAACCGGAACACAGTCTATCTTCCGCGACATGGCTATTCAGCCGGTCACCTTCTTGCCCGTCTCCTACAATCCGCAGAGCAACAGCGCCCGCGTCTGGAGCGAGGTAACTTTTGAAGTGCGCTACAGCGGCATCAACGACACGCCCCGAAGCAATTTTCGGAAGCGAACGGCATTGGATGATCTCTACCCGGATGTAATCGCCAACTTTGAGCGCGCCCAAAACTGGCAGCTGCCCCGCACACGCACACTAAAAAAGGCTGCGGCGATTGCCCCCGCGACACATTATAAATTTGAGGTGACTGAAGACGGCATTTACCGTCTGAACGCATCCACCTTGCGCAACGCCGGCGCCGACCTGGACAACGTGCCTTTGAGCGCCGTGCAGGTGTTTAACAATGGCGGCCACGCGCTGAGTTTTGCCACCAATGCTACTTTTTACAATCCGGCCAGCACGCAAGAAATACCTGTAAAAATAACCGACAGCAACAACAACGGCATGTTTGACGGCAACGATTATATCCTGTTATTCGGCAAAGGTGTCAACAGCTATTTTTACGAGCCCGGGCAGGACGAATTTAGTTACCAGATGCATCCCTACGACACGAAGAACAGCTATCTGGTGACGGTAAACGGCAGCGGCGGCAAACGCGTAGAGCTGGAAAGTCTGCTGGTGTCCAACCCGCAGCCATCGTCTACAGCTTATGATTTTTTCCGCTTTGAAAAAGATGAATACAATCTGCTCGCTTCCGGCCCGGACTGGTACGGGCATCGTTTTTTCGGGCAAAGCGGCAGTTTCTCGCAAAACTTTGGCCTGCCTGCCCTTCCGGCTTCGGCAGAACCTGTTGAATTTCGCATCCAGTTTAAGGGTGGCTCCGGAATCCGCTACGGCGATAATGCCGTCTATAGTTATCGCTTTAATGTGGACTTAAACGGTACCAACCTGTTAAACAGTGTTTCCATGCGTGACGAGACGAGGCAGTTTTTTACCCGAACGATAGATAACCCCTCTCTGCTTTCGGAAAACGGCAACACGATCAGCATACAATATTCCAGCACCAACGAAGGCAGCGTCGCCTACCTGGACTGGTTTGAACTGAGCTTTGCCAAATCGCTGTCAGCCCGCAACGATATGCTGAGTTTTTTCACAAAACGTGAATCGCAAAACATTCAGTACAATGTTTCCGGTTTCAGCGGGGCCTACCATATATGGGACGTAACTGATCCCGCCAACCCGGTAGCCTACAAAGAGAACGCCCCCGCTTCTGAGAGTTCTATCGCTTTAGCCGCCAGTGACGGCCCGCGCCATATTTATGCTTTTCGCGAAGGCGCCTCGGCCGTTAAAACAGTCTCATCCGTAAGGCGCGTCACACCGCAAACAAATCTTTTGGACAATACGCAACAAGCGGATTTCATCATTATCACGTCGGGGGCATTACAAAACTACGCCGGCCAGATCGCCGATTTGCGCGACAACCTGACCAGCAAGATTGTGCCGGTAAGCGATATATATTTTTATTTCAACAACGGCGTAAAAGACCCGGTCGCTTTGCGTAATTTTATCCGTTATGCCTATTTCAACTGGAGCGATCCGGCGCCGCAGTATGTGCTGCTTTTTGGCGACGGCCACTATGATTACCGCAATATCGAGATCTCCGATTCCAGCGTTGTGCCCACCTTCCAGATTTATGATGACCATGAATTGGGTTCGCGCAGCTGTGATAACTTTTTTGCTCAGATAACCGTGAATACCAATTCAACACATTTGATCGTTCCATCGCTGGCGTTGGGGCGCCTGCCGGTGGAAAACGCCCTGGATGCCGAGCGCGTTCTGGAAAAGCTGAAGACCTACGATGAAAACCCTATCCGTGATGGCTGGCAAACGTTCATCACCGTTGTTGGCGATGACGAAAGGGTCAGTAACGAAAACCGTATTGAATGGATTCACCAGCAGCAGGCAGAAAATTTGGCCAGTTTAAGTGAATTGGCGAAATTCAACATTTCGCGCATTTATCTTTCACGCTATGAAGAGAGTGCCGGTGGTTTTGGCAGGCTAAAACCCCAGGCAACCCGCGATCTGCTCAACCAGATAAACCGCGGATCGCTTATTATCAATTACGTAGGCCATGGTTCACCTACGACATGGGCCCACGAAACCGTTTTTAATTTTGACCGCGATTACAGCAAGATCAATAACGAAGCGCGTTATCCCTTTTTCATAGCGGCTACCTGTGACTTTGCCAAATTCGACGATCCCAACGATATCAGTTTTACCGAAGCGCTTATCTGGAAAGAGCGCTCCGGGATGATTGGCACGGTCGCCTCCACACGTCTGGTTTATTCGGGGCAAAATTTTGAGTTTAACAGAACTTTCTACCGCAATCTTTTCCCATCCGGCGGGCCTTCCGTCACACTGGGTAAGGCAATGTTGCGGTCACTATCATCAAATTCTTTTAATAATATAAACGATCAAAAATATTATTTACTGGCCGACCCGACGATGCACCTGGCCGATGCCCGTGAAGAGATGCAAATTACCGAGGTTTCCCCGGACACACTTAAGGCGTTAAGCCGCGTCGAAGTAAAAGCAGAGGTCGTAGATGACGCGGGCTCCAAGAATGCCTCATTCAGCGGCGGCGCGGTAATGCTGGTGCACGATGCCAAATACCAAAATGTAAATACCGGTGGCGGATCGGGGCTCGACTACGATTTGCTCGGACCTTTGGTTTTTAAAGGAGAAGTGAGCGTATCCGGCGGTCAGATGCAGGGTAACTTTATCGTTCCCAAATCCATCCGCTACCAGAATGAGAAAACAGGGCGCATTACCGTTTATGCCTGGGATGATGCCACTAACCGCACGGCCATCAGCTATGTGGATGACCTGCTCTTTCTTGGTTCGGCCGAGATTGATCCCGAAACAAGCGGACCTGACATCGATATCTTTTTTGAAGGACAGGAAAATTTCTCATCGGGTGATTTGATCCGTGCCAACCCGGTGCTGCTGGCCACGCTGCGCGATGAAAGCGGCATCAACATCACCGGCCAGTTGGGACACCAGATCGAACTGATCGTCGATGAAAGCGAACGCGTAAACGTATCGGAGTTTTTTACCTACGAGCGCGACAGCTACACCAGTGGTACCATACGCTATCCCCTGAGCGGGCTGGCCGCCGGAAAGCATACACTGCGGCTGCAGGCATTCGACAATCTGAACAACAGCAATGAATCGGTTATCGAATTCAACATTTCCGAGAGCAACGATCTGCTGATGACGGATGTGGTCAACTACCCCAACCCGTTCAGTCGCGAAACGGAATTTACTTTCCAGTGCAACAGTGAAGGCGCCGAGGTCTCCGTAAAAATCTATACGATTTCCGGCAGGTTGATAGAAAAACTGGAAGGCTATGTCAGCCGGGTGGGCTTTAACCGCATCCCCTGGAGCGGCCTGGACCGCGACGGTAACACGCTGGCCAACGGCGTTTACCTTTACAAAGTCACAATCAACGATGGTAACCAGAAAGAGGAAAAAATCGAGAAGATGGTGCTGGTGCGCTAAACTTCCATTTTATCAATAATGTATTTTACGACCTCTTCAACGGTAACTCCGTCAGCTTCGGCGCTGAAGGTGGTCAATATCCGGTGACGTAAAACGGCTTCGGCCACAAAGCGTACATCCTCAACATCCGGCGAGAGACGGTTTTCCAAAACAGCGTTCACCTTGGCCCCCAAAACAAGATATTGCGAGGCCCTTGGTCCCGCCCCCCAACGCACCCAGTTGCGCAGCTTATCATCACTATGCACGGATGCATGGCGCGTAGCGCTAACCAGCTTAACCGCATACTCCACCACGTTGTCCGTTACCGGAATGCGCCGCACCGTATCCTGGAAAGCCATAATATCCTTTCCGTCCACCTGCTTCTCCAGCAGGCTTGTTTCCAACGCCGTGGTCTGCTTCACGATGGTGATCTCTTCATCAAAGGCCGGATAGTCCAGCCACAGGCTGAACATAAAACGGTCCAGTTGTGCTTCCGGCAAGGGATAGGTGCCTTCCTGCTCGATGGGGTTTTGCGTTGCCAGCACAAAAAACGGCATATCAAGGTCAAAACTCTGGCCGGCGGTAGTCACGCGGTATTCCTGCATCGCTTCCAGCAGCGCCGATTGCGTTTTTGGCGGCGTACGGTTAATCTCGTCAGCAAGGATAATGTTGGCAAAAACGGGCCCTTTAATGAAGCGAAACATTTTTTTGCCTGTGCTGCGGTCCTCTTCAAGCACCTCAGCGCCCGTAATATCACTTGGCATCAGGTCGGGCGTAAACTGGATGCGCGAGAAGGAAAGACCCAAGATTTCACCCAGGGTTTTGATGATCAGCGTTTTGGCCAAACCGGGCACGCCTACAAGCAGGCAATGGCCACGGGCAAGCAGGGCAATCAGCAATTTTTTGATGATTTCATTCTGCCCAACGATAACCTTGCGCAATTCGCTATCAATTCGTTGGTAGGTGTCGTGAATCTGTTCAATTGTTTTTACATCATCGGAGCTCATGAAGCCTGCTTCCCTTGTTGAGATTATAGTAGCAATTGGTTAATTTTAGATTTTAACATAAGACGTGAGATTAATACAAATCAATGAAAAATTCCTTACTTGGCCTTTCTCTTACTGATTTGGAAAAATGGTTTACAGAAAAAGGTCACCCCAGGTTCCGTGCAGAACAGGTTTATAACGCCGTCTTTGCCCGCCGGCTGGATGACATTCAGCAGATCCGGACCCTCCCCCAAAATCTGCGTGACGAGCTGCAGGAGCATTTTTATGTGCGTAGCTTTAATAAACTGGAGGAGCTGGTTTCCCCTGTTGACAAAACACGCAAGTTTCTCTGGCAGTTGAGAGACGGCTACAAAATCGAAAGCGTCGTCATATACGAGGGAAAACGCACCACCTTCTGTATTTCGTCACAAATAGGTTGCGCGCTGGATTGCGAATTCTGCGCGACGGGAAAAATGGGTATTTTGCGTAACCTCACCAGTGGAGAAATTTTGGAACAGGTTATCCTGATGAGTGATGCCATTGGTGATTTCCCGACCAATATCGTCTACATGGGCATGGGCGAGCCAATGCTGAATTATGATACGGTTATCAAATCGGCCGGCATTATGAGCGAAGAAAAAGGCATAAACCTGTCACCGCGCAAAATCACAATCAGCACCAGCGGTGTTTTGCCCGCCATTTACCGTATGGCCGATGAGCAGCAGCCGTTTTCACTGGCCTTATCACTTAACAGCGTAGACCAGGCCGTACGTGAAAGGATCATGCCGATCTCAAAAAAATATCCCATTGATGTCTTGCTGGAAGGCGCGCGCTACTACACGGAAAAAATGAAACGCATGATCACATTCGAATATGTGCTTATCGATGGCGTTAACTCGTCGCCCGAAGACGCCCGTGAACTGGTGCGGCTGACCCATCGCATTCCCTGCAAAATCAACGTCATCCCCTGTAATTCTACCGATCCGGAATATCCGCCCCCGCCGGCAGAAAAAATCCGGCAGTTTGAAGAATATGTGAACGAGCACAGTCGCCGTATTACCATCCGCAAGCGCAAAGGCTGGGAAATCCAGGCTGCCTGCGGACAGCTTTACGCGGCCAACGAGCGTAAAAGAAAAAGCGACAAACTTAATGTGTAATTAAACGGATTTACAACACAGTGAGCCTTTGGTTCAAGGAGAAGCAAAATGCATCTGATTTTATTTGGCGCGCCGGGAGTCGGCAAAGGAACACAGGCAGAAAAAATAAGCGAAGATTATGATATTCCACAGGTTTCCACGGGGGAAATATTAAGAAGTGCCGTAAGCCGGCAAACAGAATTGGGCAAAAAAGCTCAAGCTATTATGGAGCGCGGCGAGCTTGTCCCTGATGATCTGATGATAAAAATCATAGAGGATCGGATTACACAGGAAGATTGTAAAAATGGCTTTATACTGGATGGTTTTCCGCGTACCATCCCGCAGGCTGAGAGCCTGGAAAAGCTTTTGGACAAACTGGAGATGCCACCATTCAAGTGCATCGAGATTAAAGTGCCCGATGACGAGATCATAAAAAGACTGCTGGCACGTGGCCGCGCCGATGATAATGAAGAGACCATCCGTAAGCGCCTGAAAGTTTATAAGGAACAAACTGCCCCCGTAAAGGATTATTACAAGAGCCACGATCATTTCCATTCTATCGATGGCAACCAGCACGTAGATCGTGTTTATAAAAGCATTTCACATATTTTGAACTGTCAAGAGTAACGTGCCTTATAAATTTCTTCTAGCATGCACATTTACCGTACTGCTCTGTTTATCATGCTCGGAGCGTGAACGGAGCAGTGTGTTTGATCCGCAATCTTCTGCCGATAAGCTCAACATCGGTTTTACCGTCACGTCGCGGGATTCTTCGATTATCCTGTTCTGGAACACGCCCCGCTCCCTGGATTATGAATCCTTTAATATCTACCGTAAGGCGCCGGGCGAAAACAATTTTTCCCTGTACCGCCAGCTACCAAGAGGCACGCGGCGCTTTGAAGAAACAGCGTCGTTTAGCGATGACCCTTATCTCTATTATTTGAGGCTCCAGGGTAGCGGATTGGAGTCACTGCCCACAGACACGCTGAGTATCATCCCGGGGCCGGGCGATATCTGGCTGCTGGACTGGCGCGAATGGGAAGTGGTTAATGTCAGCTATGACCTTTCCAGCATCGGGCTGCGCCACAGCACGGCCTGGCGGCCTGAGAACATGGCTTTTGCCGACACCCTCGGCCTCGTTACACACCCGCTGATCGGCTATTTTGAAATATTCAGCCTGGAAAACGCTGATATTCTATCGGGTAACAGCGAGCTGGATCAACCCTATGATGCTCTTTTTGAGCCGCAGAGTAAGCTTTTCTGGGTAAGCGACTCATCAGGCGCGCTTTACGCTATTAATCCGGAGGATGGTGAAGAAAGCCTGATAGCCGACGGCCTGCAGCGTCCCACGGACATGGCGATGCTGGACGCGCAACATATCTACGTTCTGGAGCGCGCCTCCGGCAACATTGCCGTTTTCAATAACAGCCGCCAAAAAACAGATACAATCCTCCTCGACTTAAAAAATCCGGTAAGAATGCGTCTTAACAAAAAGACCGGTTTGCTTTATATTTTGGACCGAACAGAACGCGACAGCCTTTACCGGGTCGATCCGCAACAAGGGACGAAAGAGCTTTTTTATACAGCTGATTTTATCAGTGCTTTTGCCGCCGATACCGATGATGAATCCATTTGGATAGCAATCACTTCCAGGGTAAATTCCGAAATAGTGCAACTTTCGGCGTCAGGTGTTCGTCTGAATTCTGTCGACGGGTTTATTCAGCTGACGGACTTGCGGGTGAATCCGTATAATGGCCATTTACTGGCAGCCGATCCCGACGACCGGATGATATATCATTACCGCAGGAACCTGCAGCTTCTCGGCAGCAGTTCTACCAAAGGGGCAATAGTAAAGCTTTACATCGAATGAAGAATATACGCTTTCCATCCAAGCTTCTGCTGATCGCTTTTATAGCCTTCGGGCTGATCACTTTCTTCTTTGATGTATTGCGCTATTCAAGCTCACTTACCTTTAGCCAGTGGGAATACCTCGACGAGCTGATCAACCTGGTCAACATTGTCATTTTTTATTTCTACATAAAACAATTCTCTTTTCTGAATACCACCGATATCCACAAAAATCTGCGAAACTTTATTAAAATTCTCGCCGGATTGTATGTGTGGGTATTTTTGTGGCAGCAGCTCCTTTCGCCCAGTTTCAGCGCCACGGATTTCCCGAAACTGCCGGAAACGATTTCAAGCCTCTTTTTCAGCAACCTTATTTCGATGGCTGGTGTCGTCTTCCTGGTGCCGCTGCTGATCATCATCAAAAACCTGATCTTTTACAAGCAAAAAGAGCGTTCCCTGCTCTATTTGATAATCGCGCTGATCAGTTCCGGTGTAGCCATTGTCATTACGATCGTGATGCGGGTACCGCTGGATATAAACTTTAGCCCGGGCAATTACCTTGTTTCCGGCACGCTGGTGCTTACCCTCATTTTCTTTGTCATGTTGTCTACACACAACAACTGGATAACATACCTGTCCCGTAAAGAAAAATTCAGCTATTTCGCCTTTTCCTTCATCATGGTCTGGGTGGTGGCTTTCCTGTTTGATTTTGCTTTTCGTGATGCCGTTGCTTCGCACAGCGTAGGCCTTGCCGCCTTTACAAACCTTAGCTGGTATTTTCTGTTTTTTTACACAATTTTTACCTGTATTGCCTTTTTGTTCCACCTGCCCACGGCGCGTGTATTCGACCGCAAGATGATGGAGGTGCGCTCATTGCACCAGCTCAGCCGCGTTATCTCCGCGGAATTCGACCAGGAAAAGCTGATCAAGATCATCACGCGCATGACCACCGATGTGATTGAATCCAACTATACATGGATCCAGCTTTATGACAGTAATCGCGACAGGCTGTACACGGCGGCGGCCAACAATATGGAAACCGCAGAACTGGAGGCTATCGGTGAGCCGGTTTTACATGATATCAGCGAACAGATTGTGCGCACCAAAACGGCCTTTTCCGTAAACAACTTGTCAAAAAGCAAAGAGTACCAGGCGTTGCGCAAATGGAAAAAAGATATCGGCTCGCTGGCGGCGGCTCCGCTTCTTTCCAGCACGGAACAGGTCTTGGGGATTATTTTCGCTACAAAGGTTCACGAGTACGGGTTCGATCCGGACGATACCAATATGCTGGAGGCTTACGCCAACCAGGCTGCCGCGGCGCTGGAGAATGCACGTCTGATCAAGAAATCGCTGGAACAGGAACGAATGGAACGCGAGCTTCAGATTGCCCGCGAGGTACAGCTGCGGCTGCTGCCGCAGAAGGTGCCCACACCACCTGGATTTGATATCGACACCCTGACCATAACGGCTTATGAAGTGGGCGGCGATTATTATGATTTTTATTCCAACGGCAAAAAGGGGCTGGGGCTGATCATCGGCGATGTTAGCGGCAAAGGCACCTCCGCCGCCTTTTACATGGCCGAAACAAAGGGCATCATTCAATCCATTACTCGAAGCCATACGACGCCTTTTGATATCCTGGTAAATACCAACCGCATATTATTTGATTCGCTTGACAGGGCTTCCTTTATAACGCTCATCGCTGCTTATTTGAATTACGAAAAACGCGAACTTACTTTTGCACGTGCCGGGCACTGCCCCGTTTTGCATTATCGCTCACAAAGCAAATCGACGCATATTTACCAGCCCAGCGGTATCGCTATCGGCATGGACCGCAAAAAAGTGTTTGAATCAACTCTAAGAGAACAAAAAGTGAGTCTCGAAAAAGACGATATCGTGGCGCTTTTTACGGACGGCCTGTCTGAAGCCATGAACCATGATGATGATGAATTTGGCGAAGAGAGATTATGCGAAGTCATCAAGCAAAACGCCGGCTGCAGCGCCGAACAGCTAAAAGAAATGGTAATTGATGAAATTCTAAAATTTGTCGACGGGCGTAATCTGCACGACGATTTAACTTTAATATTGATAAAATGCTAAAAAACCCATTTGGAGGCTTGAATGAGTGGTTTTGAAGTAAACCGATCGGACCATGATGAAATTTCGGTTCTTTACCTGAAGGGATTTCTGGACGCGCACACGGCCCCCCAATTTGAGGAAGGGCTCAGTTCGCTAATAGAAGAAGAACGGGTAAAAATAATCGTTAACATGAAAGACCTGGATTATATAAGCAGTGCCGGGCTTGGCGTATTTATGGGTTTTATTGAAGAAATACGCGAAAAAGGCGGTGACATAAAGCTGAGCAATATGTCGCGCAAAGTCTATAAAGTATTTGATTTGCTGGGCTTTCCTGCCTTGTATGAAATTTTTGATGAAGAAGGCGAAGCTAAAGAACGTTATAATGATTCCAAATAAGCACAAATCCCAAAGTGAATAATATGAAAAGAACTGGCAAGCAAAACTATAAGATTCGCTTTCCCAGCCGTACGGATAACCTGGAAGTGGTGCGGGAGTTTGTGCATAGTTTGGCCTTAAAGGCGGGTTTTGTGGAAGAACGTGCCGATCAGATTTCTCTTGCCGTGGACGAAGCATGCACCAATGTGATAAAGCATGCCCACAAGTTTGATGCGCGCCGCAAGATCGACCTTGAAGTGAATTATGACGCGAGGCGGATTGAAATAGTTATCAGCGATAAGGGAGCGGGGTTCGATCCGGGCGCGCTGCCCAAACCGGACCTGAACAAATATATCCATGAGGCTAAAATGGGCGGCCTTGGCATTCACCTGATGAAAACGCTGATGGACGAAGTTATTTACTCTTTTAATCCCGGTGTAAAAAACCAGGTAAAGCTCATCAAATATCTTAAAAACAGTAAAAGTAAAGAAAAGGCATGAGCGAGTATCTCAGCAGTTTCCGCTTAAGGAACCAGGAAAATCTCTCCGCGGAAAACCTGGACAGACGCCACATAGAGCTGTCGGCTTTGTTTGAATTAAGCCAATCGCTGAACAGCACGCTCGACCTTTCCGCCATTTTATCCAACCTGCTGTTTGTTCCGATGGGCCGCATGATGATCGGCAAGGGCTGTATCCTGCTGCCGCAACCGCAAGACCCGCGTCGTTTTACGGTATCAACGGTAAAGGGCCTGCCGCGCGACCTTATCGGTCAGGAAATTCAGCTTAAGAACCAGCCCAAAGATGTATTTTTTAGCGAGCAACTGGGTGCGGATGCACCTGACCTTTTTGTCACCAACAAAATTGACCTGATTATTCCCATTCAAAGCCGCGGAGAGCTGCGCGGTCTTATGACCTACGGTAAAAAGCTCACTCAAAAGCCTTACGAAGAAGAAGAGATCCACTTTTTGAAATCGCTCGGCATGATTGCCGCGCCGGCCATTGAAAATGCCAGAGTGGTGGATAAGCTGAGCCAGGTAAACCGGCAGCTGGACCACAAAGTTCAGGAACTGAATACGCTGTTCGAAATAGGCAAAGAATTAAACCGCGTTTTTGAACAGGACGAAATCCTCAAACGACTCTCCTATTCGCTCATGGGACAAATGCTGATCAATCAATTTATTGTTGCCCTGTGCCAGGACGAGGAATCAAAAGAGCTTATTACTGTTTTTAAAAAGGGCTTGTCTTTTAACAAGCTGAATGTCCAATCGGTTTGGGATGCAGCGGACCCTTTGGCGGAATCGTCTGCTCCCCATATCATCAACGCGTCCGGATCCAGGGTTGAGAAAAGGCTGCATGAGGCCAACGTACAAGTCATTACACCGATGGTATTGCAGGGCCGCGTGCAGGGCTACATTTTTCTGGGGCCAAAAATGAACAAAGAGCCCTACAACTCCGGCGAAATGGATTTCCTCTCCACACTGGCCAACATTGCCATCATTTCGCTTGAAAACGCGCGCCTGTTCGAGGAGACGCTGGAGAAGAAGCGCCTGGAAGAAGAGCTGGCGCTGGCTAAAAGCATCCAAAGCCGTCTGTTGCCGTCCGCCATGCCGAAGATCAGTCGTTTTAACATTCATGGCATCAACATTCCAAGCAAGCATGTTGGCGGCGACTATTTTGACATCATCCAGCTTAACCATGAAGAAGTGCTGTTGACCATAGCGGATGTCTCAGGTAAGGGCATGCCCGCGTCGCTGCTGATGTCCAACCTGCAGGCCGGTATCCGCACTCTGCAAAACGAGCCGATCTCCCTGGCGGAAATGACCTTCCGCCTGAATAATCTTATTTTTCAGAACACAAGCGTGGAAAAGTACATTACATTCTTTATTGCCCGCCTTAACACAAACACAAATAAACTAAGCTATGTAAACGCGGGACATAACCCGCCCTACCTTTTTCATAGCGACAATACGTTTGACGTGCTCGACAAGGGTGGCATTATTCTTGGCATGATGGCCGACATGGAATATGAGACCGGCGAAGTGGAAATGCCGCCAAGCTCTCTGCTGACCATGTTTACAGACGGCGTAACCGAAGCAATGAGCCCACAGGAAGAGCCGTTTGATGAAGAGCGCGTTATCGATTTTTATACGCATATTGAAAAAAGCCTCAATTGCGAAGAACTCAACAAAAAGCTTATTGAAGCGCTCTATGAATTTGCCGGAGACCCCACCAAAGACGACGATATAACGGTGCTTTGTATTAAAAGGCTTGAATAATAACCGCCGAATCGTATTTTAGCATATTAGTTCTATTCCCTGTCGAAAAGCAATAAACTTTTGTTCCATAATAACGAGTATCAACAATCATCTTTTTGTGTGATAAGCGGGTTTAATGGCCAAAAAACGTATTCTTTATATAGAAGACGACGCGGAAACGCGTTCGTTGATGGCGGATATTCTGCATATGAAGGGATATGCATTCTATGGTGCCGGGCGCGCCCTGGAAGGTATACGCGTGGCCAAAGAAGTACGTCCCGATCTCGTTATAATTGATTTGATCCTGCCCGACATGCAGGGCTTTGAAGTAACCACGCTTCTGAAAAGCATGCAGGAGACGAAAGATACTCCGGTCATAGCCCTAACCGCCGAAACGCGTGAAGACATCAAGGAACTGACGCTGGCCGCAGGCTGCGATGGCTTCATCAACAAGCCAATCAATGTGAATGAATTTCTGCTGAATGTTGACCAGTTTCTCAAAGGTCGCCGAGACAAACTCAGCAGCGAACAGCAGGAAGTTTATCTCAAAAAGTACACCATCCAGCTTGTTGAAAAACTTTCGTCAAAGATCATCGAAATGGAAACCGCCAACGAAAACCTGGCACGTCTCAATAAAGAGCTGACGGAGTCCAAGGAAGAGCTTTCCCAATACAACGATCGTCTGTTTTACCTGAATAACCTGGCCAATGAACTGCGCAAAACGGAAAACCCGGACCTGATATTAAGCATGCTGCCCGCTAAAACGCTGGAAGGTTTTAAGCTTCAAAGATGCGTTATTTTTGAACTGGGCCGCAACAATGGCAGGCTAAAGCCGCTTTACTTCGCCGGCATCGAGCGCAAAATGCTTATGGGCAAAAAGCTCTTTCTGGGAGACGGCTTTTTGAAGCGCATGCGCGAACAGGGAGGTCTGATCTGGCTGCATAATTACGAGGAAATCTCGGAAAACCGCCTGGAAGATATCAGCCAGGTTTTTGAATCGACATCATTTATCCTGAGCAACCTGAGCGATCTTTCGGCGCGCAGCGATGCCACACAGATTTTGCGTTCCGTCTCAGACGGGGAGCAGCCGGCGCAGCCTTCCAAGTACATCATTTACATAGATAAAGGCTTCGAGGAAGAAAGCCTGGCCACGTACGAAGTGCGTATTCTTAAATCGTTTGTGCAAACAGTTGGAACGATATACGAAAATATGCTGCTTTATCACCGTTTGCTGGAAACTTACAAGATCAAGGAGCAGCAGGCGATTACAGACGGTCTGACCGGCGTATATAACTACCGCCACCTGATGCGCGAGCTGGAGCGTGAGGTAAACCGTGTACAACGCTTTAACACCGTTTTCTCGATCCTGATGTTCGATATCGATCATTTTAAAAACTATAACGATAAGAACGGCCACCAGGCCGGAGACCAGATTTTGAAGAAAATCGCTAAACTGGTTGATGACAATACGAGGCGCACCGACATGGTTGCCCGTTACGGTGGTGAAGAATTTGTGGTGCTCTTGCCGGAGCTAACAAAAAAAGAGGCATCCGTAATCGCCGAAAAACTTCATAAACTGGTCGAACAGGAAAACTTCCACAAAGAGCAAAACCAACCCGGCAAAAGACTTACGATAAGCATGGGTGTTGCCAGCTTTCCCTGCGACGCTAAAGATATTGAAGCCCTTATGATAAACGTGGATAAAGCGCTGTATCAGGCAAAAAACAGCGGGCGCAACCGGGTGGTTATTTTTAATGCAGAAAACATGGATGGTTGAATTAATGAATTGTTGGATTGTTACTTAAGTAGTTTAATTTCGAATTCCAAACGCTGAATTATTCTTTCATAAAATTATTATTCTGTTCCGTAAATCCTGTCACCGGCATCACCCAGACCCGGCAAAATATAGCCTTTGCTGTTCAGTTCGCGATCCAGCGCGGCCGTAAAAATGGGTACATCGGGATGGGCACCCTGCAAAACACGCACACCTTCGGGCGCCGCGACCAGGCACATGAAAGAAATATTTTTACCGCCATACTTTTTCACCACATCAACTGCTGCCGCTGCACTACCACCCGTAGCCAGCATCGGATCAATCACCAAAATCTCTGAATCCTTCATGTCCGAAGGAAATTTCACATAATACTCCACCGGCTTCAGCGAATCCTTGTCACGATACAAACCAACGTGCCCCACCCGGGCGTGCGGGATAAGGCTCAATACGCCGTCACACATGGCCAGGCCGGCCCTTAAAATTGGCACCAGCGTAACTGTTTTGGCAAGAACATACCCGGTGGTTTTTTCCAGCGGGGTCTCCATCTCACGCGCACGTACCGGCAATTCACGGGTGATTTCATATACCATCAACCCGGCAATCTCGTTGAGCATCGTGCGGAAATTAAGATTGTTCGTACGCTTGTCGCGCAGGTAAAACAGCTTTTGTTGAATAAGGGGATGATCAAGGATGGTAATATTCAGATCAGGCATAATGGTCTCCACGGTTGTAATCGGGATCAAAGTCGGCAACAACGCGGTGCTGGACGTCGCGAATCATGTCGTTGCGCGCATCATAGCTATAGCTTCCCGCTTCAATCGGCGGCAAAAAGCGGATAAGAATCGTTCCGGGATAAATCATTTTATCGCCCGGAGGCGTAACATGTTGAGAGCCCTGAATCACCGTAGGAATCACCGGTATTCCGCCTTTGATGGCCAGGATAAAGCCGCCCTTTTTAAAGGGATGAATTGTGCCATCCTTGCTGCGCGTACCTTCAGGAAAAATAATCACGGAACAACCGTTTTTGATCGTGCTTATGGCCCGATCCATGCTTGCCCGTGCGGCGGCGCTGTTGCCCCGGTCCACTTCTATCATGCCGCTGGCCCGCATGCCCTGCGCAAAAACCGGAATCTTAAAAAGCTCTTTCTTGGCGATAAAACGGGCCGTCTCAGGGATAGCTTTAACCATCGCCATGATATCGAATGAACTCATGTGGTTAGCGGCATAAATTGAGAAACGTTCCGCTGACAGGTTTTCTTTTCCTTCAACTACCACCTTTACGCCGGAAGCCGACAAAATCGTCGACGCCCAAATCTTGATTACGGTGGTGTTGAATTTGGAATATGGATCGATTATCCCGCCAAGGATGCAGAGCATGGCGCCGGTCATACTGCCAAAAAAAATTACGATAAACGCAAAAACCGTTCGCACAAACAGTATAATTTTTTTCATAGCGATTGCTTAATCGCCTCCCAATAATTCGTCTACCTCGCGTTTGCCCAGTGTCTGCAATTTGCCAAGCACGCGAGACTGATACACAATCTGCGCGGCATGTTCCACACGTTCAAAATGCTGAAAGGCCTCGTCCAGATTGCGGCCGGCGGTAACAACGCCGTGATTTTCCAGCAATACAGCGTTATAGCGTTTGATGTGTGTTTTAACGTTTTCACCAACAGCGGCGCTGCCCGGCGTGGCATACCTGGCAAGCGGAATGTGTCCCAATGTAGTGATGATCTCCGGCAACACATATTCGTCCAGGGCCAGTCCGCATGCCGCAAAGGTAGTCGCAAACAAAGGATGGCCGTGCACGATGGCATTGAAATCGGCCCGCGTTTTGTAAATAGCGCTATGCATCTGCCACTCACTGGAAAGGCTGCCCATACCCCGTTTTTTTTCGCCACTCAGCGATACAACCACCAGGTCATCGGGACGCATTTTGCCTTTACAGGCGCCCGACGACGTGATCAGCATGTTATCCTCACCGAGACGCACACTGATATTGCCGTCGCTGGCAACGATGTAACGGCGATCGTACATCTCGCTGCCGACAGCGCACATGGCAAGACGCAGTTGACGCTCACTGATCATTGGCGGCGATCCTGTCTGTACCGCCCATATAGGGACGTAAAACCTGCGGCACCTTAATACTACCGTCAGCCTGCTGGTAGTGCTCCATCAGCGAAACAATCAGCCTTGATGTCGCCAGGCCTGAGCCGTTGAGCGTATGGACAAAAGCGGGTTTGCCGCCCTGCCCGCTCTTGAACCGGATAGCGGCGCGCCGCGCCTGAAAATCTTCAAAATTGGATACACTCGATGTTTCCAGCCATTTGTTCTCGGCCACAGACCAGGTTTCGATGTCATAACATTTGGCGGCGGCAAAGCTCAAATCGCCGCTGCAAAGAAGCAATACGCGGTACGGCAGATCCAGCGCTTCGAGGATTTCGGTTGCCTCCTGCAAAAGCTGCTCGTGAAAATCATAGGACATATCAGGATGAACAAAATTGACCATTTCCACTTTGTTAAATTGGTGAACACGCAGAAAGCCGCGCGTGTCTTTGCCGTAACTTCCGGCTTCCCGGCGGAAACAGGCGCTGTAGGCGCAATATTTAACAGGAAGATCGGCCTCATTCAAAATCTCATCACGCAGCAGGTTGGTGACCGGTACTTCAGCCGTAGGTATCAGGTAAAGACCGTCCTTTTCAATGTGGTACATGTCTTCGGCAAGCTTTGGGATTTGCCCCGTGCCGTACATACTTTCGCGGTTTACCACGAAGGGGGGAAAAACCTCTGTGTAGCCGTGTTTTGCAATGTGAAGGTCCAGCATGTAGTTGATCAGCGCTCTTTCCAGCCTGGCGCCCAGCCCCTTGTAAACCGGGAAACCGCTGCCGGAGATTTTGCCGCCGCGTTTAAAATCCAGGATATCGAGCTGCTCGCCGAGCGTGAGATGATCCTTGGCTTTAAAATCAAATTTCGGAAAAGTACCCCACTCTTTCACCACCTTATTGTCTGCCGCACTCTTACCGATTGGCGTCGTAGGATGGGGCAAGTTGGGTATGCGGCTTAGAGCGTCTTCCAGCGCGTTATCAACAACCTGCTGCTCCTGGTCCAGTTGTTTTATTTGCGCGGAAATGCGTTTTGTTTTTTCAATAAGTTCGCCCGCGTCTTTTTTCTCTTTTTTATGTTGACCCACCAAAGCGGAGTTATCGTTTCTTTGCTTTTTGAGAGCCTCTGCCTGGCGGATTATTTCACGACGTTGTTCATCCAGGTTTAAGATGGCGTCTACATCTGCGTTTTCGTTTTTGGCTTTGATGGCTTCTTTGACACGTTGCGGGTTTTCGCGAATAAAGCGGATATCAAGCATGCGCTACCTTCCTTGTTCAGAATAATTATAAAGTCAAAAATTTACGGGAGGTCTATGTTTCAGGCAAATCGGAGTTGGACGCGGGATTATTGTGTTCAAGTGTTAAGGTGTTAAGGTGTTCAGATGCAAATACGGGGTTTGTAAAGTTGGTTTTTCATCTCGGGAAATAGGGTATAATTTTTTCCCTTGCCTGCATAAACATTACTGCGTAAGATATGTCCAGTTGTTAACAAAAGGAGCATGCCCCAACAAAACATTGTTACGAATTTACAGATGATGGATCAGCAAAAGGAGCGTAACAATGTACAATCCACTCAAAGATCATCTTACTGATGACACCTTCCATTTTCTAAGAAAAAATAACCTGATACGCGAAAAAGGATTGCGCGATTTCGCCATCCGACAGCGTTTTAAGACACTTCGCCGCAAATATCCCACCTACGAGATTATAGAAATGTTGCAGGAAGAATATCCTTATCTGCAATATGAAACCATTCGAAAGATCATATATCAAAGGCCAGGCTGCCCGGAAGAGTAAACCTGTTTATTGCATCAGGCTTTTAAGCAATATCTCAATGTCCATGAACAGAGAATGGTTTTTTAGATAATGCAGTTCATAGTTCTCCCGGCTCTGCGGATTAATAAAGCGGTCTGCGTTTACCTGCAGCAAGCCCGTTAGTCCCGGCTTGTAGTCCAGCGCGCCGCTCTCTTCTTCAGACATTTCCAGTGGTGCGCCTACAAAACTGAGCCGCCCACGAAAAACATCCCAAAGACGTATATAAAAAGTAAGTCCCGCGCTGCCGTTTACATGATGCACACGGTAGCGTCCTGTGCCCACGCGGACCTTTTTACTGGCGATTTTCTTTGCCGCAAAAGGCAGCGCCAGGGCAAACGGCGCCAAAAGCAGCAATAGCAACAATGCCAGCCCGATGTCAAATACCCTTTTAGCAAAAAGGTTAAAAGGCTTTTGATAGGCATACTCAATATCTACCAGCGGAACGGAGTCCAGTCTCTCGATATTGGATTTACCGATCATAAATTCCAGGTGTCCGGGCACCATTTTGAACTCAACCGGCAGGTCGCTCAACCGGCTCATTGTTTCCAGGATATCTTTGTAGGCAATATTGTGTGTCGAAAATATGATCATGCTGATGCGCCGGATACGCACAAATTCTTCAAGCTGATCCAGCGATGTAAGTATTTGGTGCTGCCCCACCTTACGCCCAATTGATTTGCGGCTCAGTCCGGCAACACCAACAATATCCAGGCCTGCTTCCATCCGCTGATGCAGCTTATCCAGCAGATCGAGTGTCTCTTTATCCTCGCCTACAATCAGCACTTTTTTGCGCAGAAAATCTCGTGCCAGCGCTGTTTTATAGCGCCTTGCGTAACGGGCGGTCAACACACGCCAACCGATCATCAAAATGCTGCTGCCTATGGCAGACATGAGTACTACAAAGCGCGAAAAGGCAAATTGCTTAAAGAAAAAAACCAGCGCCGCAACAAATGTGAATGTCGCTATCAAAACGCGAAACACTTTTTCCGGTGAAAAACGCTCCTTGCGGGCTATTTCAAAAAACAGGGCACTCACCAGGTAAGTGATACTTGTGATAATATTTATGACAATATACTCGCTAAAGAAATTATCCAGCGTAAAAGAGTGCTTAAGGCTGTAGCGATACCAAAAGCTCAGAAACATCACCGTATTCAGGATCAGCAAATCCCACATAAACGGATAATAGCGGGAGAGGCTTTTTTTAACGTATATAACAATCCCGCGAAAAACCACGCCCAGCAGGATAAGCCATTTGAAGGGATAGACATATTTCTGCTGGTAATATTTTTTGTAAAACAGGTAAAGCGAGCGGTTAAAGGTAATCACGTAATCCAGGTTGTTGGCTTTGCTGCTCTCGCCCTTGTAATGAATAAGCTGCGTGTCGGGAACATAATAAATCTTCCCGCCGGCCAGTTGAATCCGATGGCAATAATCTATGTCCTCGCAGTACATAAAAAAGCGGTCGTCCAACTTGCCCACTTTATCTACAACCTCTTTGCGCAGCATCATGAAAGAGCCGGAAACAGCAGGCACTTCGGCGGTCTCGTTTTCATCGAGATAGGTGAGATTGTAGCGGCCAAAAATGCGGCTTTTGGGGAACAAACGATTCAATCCCAGCAGCTTCCAGAACGCGGTGGAAGGCGTGGGAATGCTGTGGCGGCAATCGACGGAAAAGCTGCCATCGGGATTGAGGATTTTGCAGGTGGCGGCTGAAGCATCAGGGTGCGTTTTAAAAAACTCCAGCAGCGTTTTGAATGTATCCTCCTGAACGACGGTGTCAGGATTTATCAGCACGACAAACTCCCCCGTGACCTTTTCCAGGGCAAGGTTGTTGGCGCCGGAGAAACCGAGGTTTTTCTCGCTGGCTATAAGCTGCACATCCTGAAATCGCTCGCGCAGCATGGTCACGGAACCGTCCACGCTGTTATTATCCACAACAAAGATCTCGGATGGAATATCACTAAGAGCGCGACGGATGGAAATAAGCGCCTGCTCCAGGAAATCTTTTACGTTATAATTGACGATAACAATCGAAATGATCGGTTTTTTCATAGCCATATTATTGAATACGCTTTGGGAAGAAGAATAAATATAACGAGCGCAATAGAATTCTCATATCAAACGTCAGTGACATATTTTCAAGGTAAAACAGATCCTGCTTAAGCTGTTCGCGCACGGAACGCAATGAATCATCATAGCGGAACTTGACCTGCGCCCAGCCGGTCAACCCCGGGCGCACCTGGAAGCGGCGGTTGTAAAAGCGAATTTTTTCGCGCATCTGCAACACGTGATCCGGCTTTTCGGGTCGCGGCCCCACAAGACTCATCGTGCCGATCAATATATTGAGCAACGCCGGTAACTTATAAAGATTGCTTTTATATAAAAAGCGGCTTACGGCGTTTTTACGATCAAAAACATTCAAATTAAGCATACCCATTTTTTGACCGTTTTTACCCACGACGTCAATAATGGTAAGCACCGGACTGGTCCCCGAAATAAACAAAAGCGCCATGGCCAGCAGGCCGACCGGCATCAGGACAACCAGCATCGTCAGCGCAATAAGTGTATCCAGCAAACGCTTCACGATCCATTGCCACAAATGCATATGGTCCGGAAACAACCTGATCAGCGGGTGGCCGATGACTTCTTCCGTCTTGTGGCCGCTTACCACGTCAAACATTTGCGGGATGATCTTGATGACCACTTTCATATTTTCAAGAGGGGCGATCAGGTTGAGGATTTCATCACGCGAGCGCTCGTTTATGGCGATGATCAGCTCCTGAATGCCATAACCCCGAACAATCTCAGGAATATCATCGTAGCGCCCAAGTGCAGTCAGGTCGCTGAAATTGTCGGGCTTTCCGTCCTTTGTTACGAAGCCCACCACATTATAGAGCAGGTGTTCGTTTTTGCGAATGTCCTTCAACAGTTTGCGGCCTTTTTCGGTGGCCCCTACCAGCAGTGTGTTGTGTGGCGCGTATTCCAGCAACCCCCATTTTTTCTCTATGGCGATCACAATCATACGGCCGGCGTTCACCGCCATAATCAGCAGGGCCGCGTACAGAAAAAGCCCCAGGCGCCCCTGGCTCCAGATGGCGGAGGTATCGAGTGTAATTACGAAAAGCACAAGAATGCCAAAAAGGATCGTTTTGCTGATACGCCGCACTTTATCAAAACGCGATATATCCCAGCGCATGCTGTAAAGATCATTCAGGATAAACAGGAAAAGCCAGCCCAACGTGATGAACAGCAGCGGCGTCGGCTGCAACATATCGCTCATTGTCCAAACGCTTTGACTGGAAGCCCAGCCCAATTCATTTCTTAAAAATATATAGCCAATGAGCGCGGCATTTAGCATCACGATATCGCTGAGCAGCAAAAGCATACGGTGCAAAAAACGCTTAAGGGATAACGGGGCCAGTTCTTTTTCAACACGCAGCGGCCCGCTGTCTCCGTAATGTGTACGGAAGCGCTTTGCTTCCAGGTAGCCCAGGCGTTTCAGGCCCAGCGCGCTGAATACCAGGCAGACGAGCAGCAGCACAAAACCGATCAGTTCGGCGTTTAGGGCAATAAGTACCGCCGTAAGGCCGTACATAACCGACAGCCCGTAGATGATATGTACCGCCTGCCTGTGTGACAGACCCAGGTAAAGCAGACGATGATGCAAGTGGTCTTTATCCGGTTTGAAGGGATGGCTGCCGCGGTTGAGGCGGCGGAAAAAGGCAACGGCCGTATCACCGATGGGAACGGCCAGGATGAGCAGCGGCAGAAGCAGCGTCACGTTGTGGGCGGTCATCTCAAAAGCCTTTAAGCTCAACGCGGCCAGGATGAATCCAAGAAAAAGCGAACCGGTATCGCCCATAAAAATGGAAGCCGGGTGATAATTAAAACGCAGAAAGCCAAGCAGTCCGCCAATCAATGCGACGCATAAGACGACAATGATCCAGGCCCCGGAGAGCGCCGCGATAAAGGCCATTACGGCCGCGGCAATGGCGCTTACGCCGGCGGCCAGACCGTCCAGCCCATCCAAAAGATTAACGGCGTTGGTGACGCCAATAAGCCACAGGTAGGTCAGCGGGATAGAGAGCAGCCCCAGCTCGATATCGCTGCCAAAGGGATTATGCAGAAAATTGATGCTGCATCCGGACAGAATAACCACGGTCGCTGCTAAAAATTGTCCGCTGAATTTCTGCGTCGCGTTCATGCCGTTGAGATCGTCGTAAATGCCCAGCGCGGCCATCATTAAAGCTCCGGCCAATATGCCGGCATGCTCCCAGCCCGACGCAAAGACAGCACCCGGCCACAGCAGCGCCACAATAGACGCGATAAAAAAACCGCTGATGATGCCCATACCGCCCATGCGCGGCACAAAGCCGGTATGAACCATGCGCTCATCGGGGAAGCTGCCAACGGCATATTTAATGGCAAGGGTGCGCGTACGGCGCGTAGATAGCAGCGAGACAATCAGCGCCACTACAAATACGATTGACAATGGAAAAATAACGAGATCAGTCAAAAGGCTGTCCGTGAGTTTTAATAATTAAAGCGAATGCCCAGGTGCCATTCGTTCAGGCTCCGGCTGCGCGATTCCGTTCGCGTGTCGCTAAAAATATACGAAGCAGAGACAAAGAAATCGTTAAAAAGTTCGTAGCGGGTAAACAGTTCGGTTTGTTTTGTGGTTGTGAGTATGCCTTCCAGAAAACGGCGCGTCTGGCGCGGCTCTTGCTGCGTGCCCAGCAATACGTTCTCGCCCGTCAGCAAATCACCACCAATGTTCTCGTTGGGGTAGTTTTCCCCCTTTTTTGTTTGTGACCACTGCAGGCCAAGAAGCCAGCGCACGCTGATATCCTTGCTGACGCTGAACAAGATGACCTCCGAGTTGGGTCCGGCGGGATGCCCCAGCGGGCGCCCGTCCGATTCGTAGCGGTTGACGGCAAACTTATGCGTATAAACCCAGGGCATGATCGCCGTGTACTCAGCCTGGAACATTGTGTTTGGCAACCGGAAGGGATCGGCCAAAAACAGCCCGCCCTGGAATGCGTGCTTGTTGCCCCACCAGTCGGTGCCCAGCTTTTCAAATTTCATCTCATCAATAAAGATTGTCCCATAGAACTTTGCACCATTAAGGGGTATTGCTTCCAGGTCAATGGCGATGGTGGCGTTGTCGCGATCGCGCAGCTTGTGCTGCACGGCGCGGTAAAAATTAAAAGGGATCAGGTAAGACCAGTCGGCGTAGCGGTTGCCATAAATGAACACCTCGTTCAGCCCGATGGTGATGGGGTCCCAGGGGGAAAATTCCAGGCGGTGCGCGGCCACCCATTTATCGGGATAGATCTTTGTACCGTCTTCCAGCGTGCCCTGCTGAAACGATTGCAGTTTGCCGTGCAGGGCAATGAACTTGCCCCAGCCCCAGTCCTTGGAAACAGCAATGTAAGGATACTGTTCGGGGTGATTAGAAAGTATCAGCTTCCCTGAAAGTCCGTGTCCCCAGGAAATTTCCTGCTGGGCAAAATGGACATCCATGTAGCGCGTGTGCCAGGCCAGCTCTCCCCCGGTGCGATCCGCAAAAACGACATCCCCTTCTTCACTTTCCTGGCTGAAGGTTCCCTTTATCAGCGGGTCCAGCTCCCGGTAGCCTTCATCCCCGCGTACGCCCTGAAGGCTCACCTTTACCTGCCAGGCAAAATCGCGATCGATCACACCTTGTAAGATGTAGGATTGCTCGTTGGCGTTGCGGCTTAAGCCGTCGGAACGTCCGTCTACGGTAAGCACTTGCTCAAAGTCGAAATAGACGCTGCTGCTGTCTTTTTCCCATAGCGCAACATGATGCTCTTCTTCCGGCCAGGGGCGCGACAGGACCCTGCTGAAATCGCTTTTAAAATTCTCCCACGACGCCAGGGTGCTGTACCAGTTTTGCCCTTCCGGTATCAGCGCGTGTTTTTCGCCGGGCTGAAGCTCAAAGCGGAATTCCAGCAGCAGGTCATCCAGGCGCCGCCTATCAATCGCCGTAAGCCGCCCCCTTTTTGCTTCAATCTGCTGCAATAACATTGCCGCCCTGCCGCGGCTGTAAGGACGAATATTGTCCATCGCATCCGTGACAATACCCAGCGTTTCCATGCGCTCCACAAAACTGTATACAGGATGGTTTAAAGAAATGCTGGCCGGGTTTTGGGCGAAGACTATACTATAAAATAGTATCGAACTTAGAAAGTACCTGATTCCATTCAAATTCATTTTCAACATATTTTCGAGCTTGATAAACTAGCCTTTTTCTTTCTTCTTGGTTTTGTAATAAGAAGATAGTTTTTTTTGCAAATTCTTTATCATTATCCGCTATATAAAAATATTTATTATTTAGCCCTTCGGCGCCTACAGAAGTCGTAATTACGGCAATACCTACGGCCATGGCCTCTAATATCTTATTTTGTACACCTGCTCCACCCCTCATGGGAGCAACAAGTAAAGAACACTCGTGAAGATACTGTTTAACATCATCAACAAAGCCGGTTACAATGACATTTTTCCCATCATGAAACTGCTTAACTATTCTAGGCGGTTCGGTACCAACAATATAAAAAGAAACCGAAGGGATCTGATCAATGATCTTAGGCAAGATATTTTTTAAAAAATAAAGTACTGCGTCTACATTAGGACCAGTTCGCATATTGCCTAAAAAGCAAATTTTATTATTAATATAAGTATTAGGGGAAAAGCCAAACTCTTTGAAGTCAACACCATTTTTTATAATATGTATTTTCTTCCTATTCTCTTTAGTTCGCAAATAGCTGGCATCAACGTCAGAAATAAATATTGCATGATGCGTTTTTTCTATAGATTCGATTTCGTAGTTTTTTACCCTTTTTTTTTCAATCATGCCTAACAATTTTTTAAGCCCAAAATCATAAATATTACTTCTTTCATAGTTGAGAGAAATAGCGTCAGTAAAATCGATTACTTTTTTTACCTCTGCCTCAGGAATGTATTGTGCCATTCTTATTAAGTGAGCAATAACAATGTCGAAATTATTTTTCTTAAAAACTGAATTAACAGTATTTTCCATTTTTTTTGACTTATAATAATGATATTGCAATGGCTTTTTTGAAAATACACCTACAAAGGCCTTTAAGTATGAAACCCACTTCGGAAGCACAATAATATGAATATCATTTACATATTTATTATAGAATTGGATTCGTTTTAAATCGGCTTTGTTTTCAACAAAAGAAACTAGTGTAACTTTGTACGTTTGATTGAGATATTTTAGAATATTAAAAGTTCTTAATCTGTCTCCGCCAACAGGTGGAAAGGGTAATCTGGAAGTTAAGAATAGTATTTTTTTCATATTAAACCTAAATAAGTATCTATCAGCTCATTTTCCTCAACCTCCCAATTATACTTTTCCACGTATAGTCGGCGTGCCAAGATAGACATTTCCCGTGACAAATCATTGTTATTTAAAAAGCCCAAGATAGCCTCAGCAATTTCTTGATTGTTTTCTGGGACGACTTGTGAAGACAACCCGTTCTTTGCTAATATTTCTGAATATGTATCAAAGTTTGAAGCTACAATATTTAAACCGGCAGCCATATATTCGAAGAGTTTGTTTGGTAAACAAGCCATGTTATTAGGTGAAGATAAATATGTTATTAAGCCAATTTTTATATCTTTTAGAATTTCAGGGATTTCCGTATAACTGTACGGCCCTTCTATATGAACGAAAGCATCTAAATTATTTTTGTTAATAATCTCTCTTATGCTTTGTTCATAACTAGCTGAAAAAAATTTACCTCTAATAATAAGTCTAAAGTCTTTACGTATTTTATGTACTTGTTTTGCTGCGGCTAAAATATTTTCTACCCCCCTTAGAGGAGCGATATAACCCATAAAAATAGCCTTAGCCTTTTTTGTATCCGCGCAAATTGGATTAGTACCTATTAACTTAATAGATGGTAAGTTATTAATTCGCGTTTTTTTATAATTGCCGAAGGCATAATTTTTCCCGATTACATCTGTAGTATAAATCACTAAATCAACAAACAGCAAAAAGAATTTTTCTATCCATATAAAAAGAAAGCTTATCGTTTTGCGCATCAATTTGGGGATATACTCTTTTTCTAAAATAATTAATGGATAATTTTCATGTACATCATAGACAACCTTAGCAAATGGATAAAAAGCTTTTATTATTGGTGCAGTATAAAGTAATTCCGGATCATGAAAATGGTAGGCATCATAAGTGTGCTTTATTAAATGTTTAATGACAATGATATGGTTTTTAAATCTATCGCTTAGTTTTTTCCACGCTGGCAGCAGCTTAACGTTATTAGGGGCAAAATCATTGCCGGCTTTGACACCAATCAGCGTTAGGTCATAATAGTTTTTTAAAGTCTGTGCTTGTCGATGGTAAATCCTACCATCATTCCAAGGATGAACTGTGGTATAAATAAGAACCTTTTTCATAATTTAAACTAAGTTTTTGTATTCTTCTAATATTCGAACTGCATTATTTTTCCAGCTATAGTGAGGCCATATCGTTTTATTTGCATTTATTCTTATTTCAAAATACTGTTCGTAATTTTCTATTACACGATAAAGCAAATCTGCCAGAGCATCTATGTCTTTTGGATCTACTAGAAAGCCGTTTACCCCGTCATTAATTATTTCCGATATCCCCCTTCCATTAGAACCAATCGTAATTTTTCCTGCAAGCATTGCTTCAAGATATGCTACGCCGAAAGTTTCAATTAGTGAGGGCATAACAAAGACATCAGATTCTGACAATACATCCATCGCCTTTTTATGCTCTAAAGCACCAAAAAAAATAACTCTTTGTTTTATGCCTAGGGCTTCTGCTTGCTTAATTAAGTGCTCTTTATCCCAACCGTCACCTATCAAATAATATTTATATTTCCTCTTCAGCTTTCCTTCAATCTTTTTTAAGGCTTTAAAAACAGTTATATGATTTTTTAGCTTAATTAATGCAGCAATTGTAATAAGAACGATTTCTTTATTTTCATCGTTATTTATGCTAGGTTCTAAATATTTATTAACACCATTCCATAGAACTGTTGTTTTTTTCAAAATAGCTTCATCCTTAATGAGCTCGTTCAATTTTGAATATAGATATTTGCTTACAACGATAACTTTATTTGCCTTTCGCAATATACCAGATATGCGAAAACGGTTAAGAAAACTTCTTTCCCACAAAAAAAACAAATCGGATCCGTGTATCGTAATAATTAGTGGCTTCCCATAAAGCTTCTTAAGAAATGTAGCCAGGTCAGCACTCGTAAGAACCATATGAGCATGGATTAAATCAAAATTATTAAAATCTATTTCTATTTTTTTAAATCGAAGTCTAACATAAAAAAGCCAACCCCTAATACTATCTAAAACTCGGGGGACGACTAACGTTTTAACATAAATCACTTTTACATCGTTACTATACTCTTCCTTAGGAAGACTCTGAATTTGCCTCCACCTTTCGATTTTAGTTTTAAATAACGTAGGCATATATGGAACAGGACAAATAACAGTCACACTATGACCTTCATCAATTAATGCCTTTACCTGTTGATATACAAAAGTGCCTGAATTTGGGCGATATTTAGATGGGAACAAATGTGAAACTACTAAAATATTCATTATTAAATCTTATTATTTAAATATTGATCTATAGGCTGATTTATACTTTTCTTTTATCAAGTTAACATCAAAAAGTAATGTAAAAAATAATATGCCAAAAAGTATTTTTATCAACCATAAATAGCCAAATGTCTGTACCGGCAATGCAAGCATGAAAATCAATATTAAATATTTTAGGAATGTCTTGATTGTATTTATTTTAATGACATCATAAAAGCATTTATTAATCGCATAAATAACAAATATTACTGAAACAATATTTGATATAGCAAAAGCTGCTAATATTGAATAAAACCCAAAGTATTCATGGAGAAGAATAAACGAAGAAAGTAAAAGTGAATATTTGAGTATTTCAGCTTGGACAAAGAACTTTAGTCTAGAATTGGCTAATAAAATAATTAGAAAATAATTATAAATCACTTCAAATAATTTGAGTATCAAAAAAAAATTGAGTTCTTCCATTAAATGCGTATATGAAAATGAAAAAAACAAAAAAATTATAACATCTGGAAACAATACTAGTACAAAAAAAACGGGCAAAACAATTAATAGAAGCGTTAGAAAATTATTATTAATAAATTCAAAATAATTCTTTTTATTTCTTTTTGATGCTGCAGCAGGAAAAAAATATATAATAAATGCGGAAATTAATACATCCGGATATGTAGCTAAAGACCAAACAATTTGAAATTCTCCATTACTAGACATCCCAAGATTGTGAACAATTTGTGTCCTCAAAAATAATAAAGAAAACAAAACTATCAGTTTTCTCAAAAAGTCTGCAGAGGCAACGGAAATTACCATTTTTAATATCGGTTTATAGGTAACTACATTAGAAAAGTCATCTTTAAAAGTAACATATGGTGATAAAAAAAAAATATATCCTAAAAAACTAATTAGAATAAATAAAAATATAGAATATACAATTCCATTTACACCAAAATAATAAATCAAAGGAAATATAAAAACGATAGACAAAATACTTCGAAGATTTTGGATTTTTATAATAATATCTAGTCTGTTATTTGCTTGATAAATAGACTCTAATACTGTGCAAATTGCTGAAAAAGAACTCGAAATAATTAGTACAAATATAAAAATAGGTAAGACCTGTTTATCAAGAACATAGCTATTTATTAAATCCAAAATCGAAAAAGTAATAATAAAAGAAGCTATATTGATTAAAATTATAAAGAGCAGAACAATCGTGGTGAGTTGTTTTGTCCGCTGTTTCTGGTTGCTTACAACGCTAATCAAAGCTGCATCAATACCCAATGAGCCGAATTTTGTAAAAGTACTAAAGTAAGTAATTGCTTGCCCCAAAATGCCCAACGCATTTGAATCAAGTAAAACAGCTACCGATTTGCCTCTTAAAACTCCATAAATGTTTTTTAAAATTGAACTTGTAATTAGTCCTAAGATCCGCTTATTTGTATTCATTATTCGTACTTTTTATATATATCAAACGGACACTTAAAATAAAACTTACTATAAGCCAAAAGTTATTGTCAGTAAGCCCACCTCCATAAAATTGGTAAAAAACAAAATAACTGATAAAAGAAGCCAACAAGGAACCATTTATGATATTATCAACTTTCGTTTTACTCTGCAATAAATTTACACGCCCAGCATATGCAATTTTATATATTATCATTAAATAAACTAAAAGCCCTACAATACCTAGCTCGGCAAATAACGTATATAAAATATTATGCGGTTCATTTACTCCAATTGTTTCAAATGTTGAATAATATTCGTTAAAATTAGCGGGGAATCCTCTAAAACCAACACCAATCAATATTGACTCAAATCCCATTTTAATACCAGCCAGAAGCAGCAACATTCTTGTTCGGCTCGAGTCGTCTGAGGTCCCAGCAAAGATATCTCCTACGCGCTGCAAAATGTTTTCCACTATTAATCTAGCACTTGGGCTTAAAACTAAAACAATTAATAAAGCAATAAATAAAAAAATATAAATTCTGTATTCCTTATTGAATATAGTTACAAATAATATACCAATACCCGCTGATAGCCAGGCGCTCCTTGATAAAGTCGCAGCTAACCCACTTAAAAGTATAATAACTATAAGCCCACTAGTTATTTTAACCACTAATTTTGAGTGTTTACTCACTAATAAGGATAATGAGAACATTATCGGCATAAAAAAATGGCTAGCAAATATATTTGGATCTTCAACATTTATCGAAGATCTGCCCCTTAACTTTTTACCCATAGTTAACAAATTGGTCACTAGATTCTCTGTTTTGAATCCTTCATTAATAGAAAAAACGGCGAGCACGATTCCAAAAACAGTTATTGCAATTAGTATATTTCTTATATGACTTACTTTATTTACGGTATTGATTACAACAAATACCATAACTACTAAAGCAAAAACCCTTAGCGAATATATAAACCCATTTTCAGTACTAGGAGAATAAATTAATGACAGGAATATAATGGAAAAAAACAATAAAAATTCTAATTCTAGTCCAGATGTTTTGAGCATAAGATTATTATTAGTAATCTTATACAGAACGAGAACGACTATAGAAAAAATTAGAAAAACTTGAAAAAGAGAAACCTGAATTTCAGTACTTAAAGCAATTCTTCCTAAATACCCTGCATAAGAGCCTAGACTTAATATTAGGATGACATAAGAAGGTTCTAGTATGCTTTTCAAAAAAAAATGCAAGAACAGAACGATAATGATAAGAACAACGAAGCCACCAAATAAAACTTCCAATTTAGCCCTTAAAAAACTTTCGTAACTTTAATGTATTAAATATTTCTCTGATTTTTTCGTATTCTTCAATATCTGTTTCTTTAAGAGTTGAATAGTATTCTCTGATAAAGATTATTAGTAATCCAGAAAATATTGCAAATAATACGCCAGATAACACAATATACAATCTTTTAGGTTTGTCTTTATATGTTGGGATTTGAGCGTTATCAACTATTTGGATACCTAATGGATCAGATTCAACTTGTAATTTAAGCTGCTCATATTGTGGATATATAAATTCTAATATCTTATTTTGTATTTCGACATTGCGATAAAGTCGCGCATAATTCTTTGCTAATTCTGGCATAATATTTAAAGGCTTAAAAAGCTCACTATAGTTAATTTGCTTTTCTGAAGTAAGCATACTTTGATATATAGAATCTAAGCTAGATTTTTCTTCTCTTAATTTATTTAGCTGTGCAGAATTCGCCGCTAAAATCTGATTTAACACTTCGATCTCGACTTCCAACAAAATTATTTGTTGTTTAATATCAGCAATCTTTGAAACCATCTCTTCAAGTTGAGTGTCAACTTCGTAAATACCATATTTTTTTTGAAAAATTGCTAATGAATCTTCAGCATTCTTAAGATCAACAAGATTTTGATTATAGCGATCTCTAAGACTGATATAACTTTTGTAAAGTCGTTCAAAATTTAGCTTTCTGAGTAGCGAGTCTAGATTATGTGAATAAAAACTAGCCAGTTCCTTTGCTCTCCAAGGCTCCTCATCCGTGAAAGAAAGTTCAACTGCAACAACCGGATTAAACCCAAATCCACCCTCTCTAATTTCTTCAATTAACATATTTTTATTGAGTTCTAATAAAACGTATTCATGTATATCTATACTATATACGCTATCTAAATCGAATTTTTCTATCGCCCTTTCTTTTAAAGCCCTGCTACGCAAAATAACCAGCATTGCCTCTGAAGAAAGCTTTGATGTACTCGGTCCAGTTTGTATAATGGAATTTAATAATCCGCCAAAAGAAAGCTTTTCGGTAGGGGGTGGTAAAAACCTGACTGTGCTTTTGTAAGTCTTAGGCCAGACTAGACTAATAATTAGTGCTAAAAATACAACTATAATAAAATATTTGACTATAAATAATCTATGCTTAAGCAAAGTGTGAAAAACATCTATAATATTTTTTTCTTTTTCCATACCTATCTCTGTACCAATGCTAAAGTTGCGATGAATAATGAAATGACCGGGGCCAGGATTGTTATGTAATCCTTGAAGACCTCACGGGGGCGCTTGGGCAATATGATGGTATCACCCTTTTCAACGATTGTGTCCGGTCCCATAATAACCTCACCTGTGGACCGGCGTACGACCATCACGTCTTTTATGTCATCTGCTGTATCTAATGCGCCGGCTTCGCCGATATAATCTTTCGCCGTATAGTTTGCCCGATAGGGAAACGCACCAGGTCTGAAAACTTCTCCCCTAACATAAACCCGTTCATAAATCGTTGGAATTATTACTTTGTCCTCACTTTGCAGGGTAAAATTGCGGACCTCTTTATCATTAAGAAGATCCAGCTCGATTTCCTGCTTCTTACGCTCAACAACGATATTTTCGAGGTTCGACTTTTTACTTAACGCACCCACACGCGTCAGGAACTCGAATAAGTTTTCATTATCCTTCAGCGGATAAATACCTTGGAAACCTATATTTCCTTCAATAACCACATAAGAATCTGTAAGATCGATAGAGGGTACATAAATAATATCGCCGCCGCGGAGATTTGGATTTTGAGACTTGTCACCCAGCCTGTAAAAGCGTGTCAGGTCGTAAACGTTTTTTGTACCGTCGATATGCTCAATCTCAATACGCGTGTCATCAGCCCAGTCGTTGAGGCTTGAAGTCACTTCTTCTTCTGTTTGGGCCGGTACTACCGAAACTTCAACGATGTCACTCAGGCGGTCCGAACCCTGGGCAAAATATGTTCCGGGTGCCTTAACCTCACCCGTAAAATAAACCCTGAACTTGCGCAATCCGGTAAGATTCACACGAATATCTGCGCGGATATAGTTCTTTTTTACTTCATCCAGTATCTTCTGCTTGGCCTCTTTCAGCGTCAAACCAGAAACGTGTATTTCTCCTACCGTAGGCACCAACACTGTCCCCTCCGGCAGAATTTGAAACTCATACTCGTTTTCCAGTTCACCGAACACAGAAACCTTAAAGAAATCCCCCGGCCCAACACGATAATTTTGTGCCTCCAATTCGGCTTCCATTACCTGTGGCACGGTATTACGCAAAACAGAACGCGTCTGATAAAACCGTTCCAGCGATTGTTCATATTTTTTGCTGCGTACATCAAGAAGTGGAACGGTAGATTCTTCCTGTGCAAACAAAGCGGTGCTAAAAAAAACAGCTAATAACAGAATGAGGCGTTTCAAGCCATCTCCTTCTTAATTATATCCACAATACGTTCTGCGGTGTGTCCGTCCCAAAGCTCCGGCACCCTGCCCTTTTTCCAGGTTCCCTTAAGAATTTTACGCGATTCACTGATAAGCAAATCCGTGTCATTGCCTACCAGAAGATTTGTGCCCACATCAACCGTCACCGGTCTTTCCGTATTCTCGCGCAGGGTCAGACAAGGTATTCCGAGATAGGTCGTCTCTTCCTGGATGCCGCCGGAATCTGTCAGGATGATTTTGGCGTTATGCATCAGCTTCATAAAATCCAGATAGCCCAAGGGCTCCAGAAGAGATAGATTTTGCAGATTTTTTACTTTTGATTCAAGTCCAAAATTCGCGATCATTTTGCGCGAACGGGGATGAATGGGAAATACCAGGTTGATATCTTTTTCAATTTCGGCAAAAGCATCGAGCAGCCGGGTAAAAATCTCAACATTATCCACGTTGCTGGGCCGGTGCAGCGTAATCAAGCCATATGGTTTTCCATCCAGATCAAGCGTATCCAGTATTTTAGAACCCTTTGCCTTTTCCATGAAATAGACAAGGGAATCAATCATAACATTGCCGACAAAATGTACTTTGCTGTCGGGAATGCCCTCGCGCTTGAGGTTATCAATCCCGCTTTGCTCTGTAACAAACAGCATATCGGAAATACAATCGGTCAACAGGCGATTTATCTCCTCAGGCATGCGCCTGTCGTTGCTGCGCAGCCCGGCTTCCACATGGGCAACATTTATATGCAGTTTTTTGGCTGTAATACTGCAGGCAGCAGTGGAATTCACATCGCCGACCACCACCACCAGGTCCGGTTTGTGTTCCAGACACACTTTTTCAAACTCTTCCATAACCCGCGCCGTTTGCACGGCATGGCTGGCCGATCCCACGTTTAAATAGACATCGGGCTTGGGCATTTTAAGATCGTCAAAAAACAGCTTGGACATGCGTTCATCGTAGTGCTGGCCGGTGTGTACAAGCACGGTCTCGATACTGGGTTCGGCATCCATGACACGCTGGATGGGTGCAATCTTCATAAAATTCGGCCTGGCGCCTACAACATTAATAATCTTCATTCGCTATCCTTTACTGTTTCCTTCAATCCGTGTCTTCGGGCAACTTCCGGAAATTCATAAGCTAAATTTTGTAGTGCGTTTTTAGCCGCATTCTGCTCGGCACTTTTCTTGTTGGGGCCTGTTCCCGTTGCCGAATGATGGTTATTAACCTGCGCTTTTACCAAAAATGTCTTTCGGTGATCCGGACCCTTTTCTTCCAAAACGGAATAGGTGGGAAAACCCCAGCCCTGGCCCTGGGCGAATTCCAAAAGCATCGACTTATAATTGAAGAAACTTTGTGTCTTCAGGAATTCTTTATGGCGGGATAATACGATCTTGTCTACAAATTGCCTGGCTGGCTCGATTCCACCATCCAGGTATATCGCGCCCAACAGGGCTTCAAAAAGGTTGGCCAGGTTGGAAAGCCTTTTGCGGCCCCCGGTTTTTTCTTCGCCGCGGTTTAGAATTAGAAATTTGCCGAGCTCCATCTCTTCGCAGATCTTCCCTAAAACTTTTCGTGAAACCAATACCGATTTCTTCTGGGACAGCAGGCCTTCATTTTCCTCACTGAACGTTTTGAACAAAAAATCGGTAACGACAAAATCCAGAATGGCATCTCCCAAAAACTCAAGACGCTCGTTAGACTCAAGCTCGGTGTCCTGGTTTCGGTTGAGGAAAGAACGATGTCTTAATGCCTCCTGCAGCAATTCGTAATCAGAAAATGAGTAACCGATTATCTCTTCGAGCAGGCGAAACTTTTTAAGAATGCTTTCAGTGTCCCGCTCAAGACCCATCCATTGGGCAATTCTTTTCAACATCAAAAGATCGACTTACGCTGTATATTTTTTAACAGCCAGACACGTGTTATGTCCGCCAAACCCGAAGGAATTGCTAATGGCCGCCCGCACCGTTCGTTTCACGGCTTTATTGGGCGTATAGTTTAAATCACACTCAGGATCCGGGTTTTCATAATTAATCGTGGGCGGTATATGATCCTCTTTTACGGCGAGCGCGCAGATGATCATCTCCATACCGCCGGCAGCGCCAAGCAGGTGCCCTGTCATCGACTTTGTTGAACTCACGGCCACTTTGTCCGCGTATTCACCAAAAACCTGGCGGATGGCCGCGCTCTCATTTTTATCGTTGTATGGCGTCGACGTGCCATGGGCATTGATATAATCAACGTCCTGCGGCTTTAAGCCTGCGTCTTCCAGCGTATTGGCCATAGCCCTTACAGCTCCTTCGCCACCCGGCGCCGGCTGCGTGATATGAAACGCGTCGGCCGTAAAGCCGATACCGGCTACTTCAGCAATAATATTTGCACCGCGGGCCAGGGCATGTTCCAGTTCTTCAAGGATCAGAATGCCCGCGCCTTCGCCCAGCACAAAACCGTCGCGCATGGCGTCAAACGGGCGGCTGGCTTTTTGCGGCTCGTCATTGTTGGTGCTTAGAGCCTTGGAATTGTTGAATCCGGCTACGGCCATGGGCGTTACAACAGCCTCCGTTCCGCCGCATACCATTACATCGGCATCGCCATACTGGATCGTACGGTAGCTGACTCCAACGGCATGCCCGGAAGAGGCACAGGCCGAAACGGTGGAATAGTTGGGACCCTTAAGATTGTATCGAATCGATATCTGGCCCGCAGCAATATCACCGATCATCATCGGGATAAAAAACGGGGACACACGGCGCGGACCTGCAGAAATAAGCTTTTCATGCTCGGATTCAAACGTGTACATACCGCCGATACCCGTTCCCACAATAACGCCAACACGGTCCCGGTTGACTTTTTCAAGGTCCAGGCCGGATGATTTTATGGCTTCATCGGCGCCGACTATGGCCAATTGCGTAAAACGGTCCAGCTTCCGCGCTTCCTTGCGGTCAATATGATCCTCGGGATTAAAGTTCTTTACTTCCCCGGCAATTTGAGTTTTATGATCGGACGTATCAAAAAGGGTGATTTTGTCGACACCGCTTTTGCCCTCCAGCAAGGCATTCCATGTTTCCCGGACTGTATTTCCTACCGGGCTGATCGCTCCGAGTCCGGTAACGACAACGCGTCGCTTTTGCATTACATAATCCTTCGATGATTCAACATGCCAAAAAATAAGAAGCAATCCGCACAACCACGGATTGCTTTCAATTTCAACAAAAAATTCGTGTCAGAAAAATGTGCGTTTTAGCCTAATTTTTCTTCCAGGTAAGAAACGGCATCGCCGACGGTACGCATTTTTTCCGCGTCTTCATCGGGAATTTCGATATCGAATTTTTCTTCAAAGGCCATTACCAGTTCTACCGTATCCAGGCTGTCTGCGCCAAGATCATCAATGAAAGATGCTTCCGGTTTAACCTGCCCCTCATCCACTCCAAGCTGATCAACAATAATATCCTTAACTTGATCTGCAATTGACATGTATCCTCCTCCTCGCTTGCGTATTATTTGCGTTTTTTTACATAACCATGCCGCCGTCCACATTGACGACTTGGCCGGTAATATACTGTGCTTTGTTTGAAGATAAAAACAGAACTAAATCGGCCACATCGCCCGCGTTGCCAAGCTTCTTCAGCGGTATGGCGTTAACCAGTTCTTCCCGTGCTTTTTCCGGCAGCTCCGATGTCATATCTGTCTCGATAAATCCCGGAGCCACGGCGTTCACGCGGATATTGCGCGACGCCAGTTCTTTTGCCAAGCTCTTTGTAAAGCCTATTAAACCGGCTTTGCTGGCTGCATAATTGGATTGTCCGGCGTTGCCCATCTGACCAACCACGGATGTTATGTTTATTATGCAGCCGATGCGCTGCTTCATCATCGGTTTTGCCACCGCTTTGGCGCAGTTAAAAGCGCCTTTAAGGTTGATATCGATAACAGTGTCCCAGTCATCCTCATTTAAGCGAAGTAAAATATTGTCACGCGTAATGCCTGCGTTATTTACAAGAATATCAACGCGGCCAAACTTCTGTAACGCCTGATCAATCAAGTTTTGCGCGCTTTGTGTTTCGGAGACGTCGGCTGCGCAGACCAGGGCCTTGCCGCCGGCCTTTTCCACATCCGCGGCAACAGGCGTTAAAGCCTGCTCATTGCGTCCGCTTAAAACAACAGACGCGCCCTCACGGGCAAAAGCCAGGGCAATCTCTTTACCTATGCCCCGGGATGATCCGGTAACGACAACAACCTGGTCCTTAAAATCCATAATTCAGCTTCCAAATGTATTCAGTTCTTCAACGGTGCCACAGGTCTGGCAGTCCAGATCGCGGTTAATTCTCTTGTGCAAACCTTTTAAGACCTTGCCGGGCCCGACTTCAACAAAATTTTCAAAGCCGTCTTTGGCCATGTTTTCGATGATCTCACGCCAGCGCACAGGGCTACTCAACTGCTTTAAAAGAAGCTCCCCAATTTCGGCCGATTTTTTCACCGGCCCGGCTGTAACATTCGTGTAAACGGGAATATCGATATCTTTAATTTCTGTGGAAGCGATTGCTTTTTGCAGACCTTCTATAGCCTCTTCCATTAACGGGCTGTGAAACGCTCCGGACACTTCCAACTCGACAGCCTTGCGCGCGCCCTTTTCACGGGATACTTCCAGCGCCTTAAGCACAACGCCACGCTCGCCGCTAATCGCCACCTGGCCCGGTGAATTGAAATTGGCCGGCTGAACAATACCTTCGCTTTTCAGAGAAGCGCAAATCTCCTTAACCTGATCGTCTTCCAGCCCGATGATGGCGCCCATCGTTCCCGGACGCGATTGCCCGGCCTGGAACATCAGGCGGCTGCGTTCTTTTACAAGGCGGAAGCCGCTTTCAAAATCAAACGCGCCCGCGGCAACAAGTGCGCTGTATTCACCAAGGCTGTGCCCGGCCACTGCACGCGGCTCTACGCCCTTTTGCTTCAAGAGACCGGCAACAATGGTGCTGTGCACAAAGATAGCCGGCTGCGTGATATAAGTTTGTTTTAGCTCTTCCTCTGGTCCTTCAAAGCAAAGCTTTTTCAGATCAAGACCCAGAATATCATTGGCTTTATCAAAATATTCCCTGGCCAGGTCAAATTGTTCATACAGGTCACCGGCCATCCCGACAAACTGCGATGCTTGTCCCGGAAATATAAATGCGTCTTTCATATGATTTTATCAGCCCCAAAAACTAGAATTGTCAGACGTTGGCTTCAGCCTTTTCCTGCTGTTTCTTTTCTACGCCGGCCGGCTTATCCAGCGCCCAGGTCAGCAATGCACTGCCCCAGGTGAAACCGCCGCCAAAAGTCGCAAAAAGCACCAGGTCGCCCTTGTCCACCCTGCCCTCAAGGTGCGCTTCGGAAAGCGCCAGCGGAATAGTGGCGGCCGTGGTATTGCCATATTTTTCGATGTTGATCATAACCTTGTCATAATCGATGCCCAGGCGTTTAACAGCGGCATCAATAATGCGCAGGTTGGCCTGGTGCGGCACAAATAGAGTCAGGTCATCGCCGGAGTAATTATATTTTTCAAGTATTTTTACCGATACATCGGCCATTCTCTGTACGGCATATTTAAACACCTGCTTGCCATCCTGGTAAATAAAATGCCAGTCATTGGCCACAGAATGCAGCGTTGCCGGATAGAGACTGCCACCGGCCTTCATTTTAAGATAGTCTGCGCCGCTGCCATCGGTGCGAAGCATAAAATCAATCAGGCCATCCTCATCGTCAGATGGCTCCAGCAAAACAGCGCCCGCCGCGTCGCCAAACAAAACGCAGGTATTACGATCGCGGTAATTGATAATTGAGGTCATTTTGTCGCTGCCGATCACGACTACTTTCTGATGCGTGCCGGCATTGATAAACTGCGTGCCAACCGATAAAGCGAAAATAAACCCGGAACAGGCGGCAGCTACATCAAATGACCAGGCGTTGACCGCCCCGACCTTTTCCTGGATCAGGTTTCCGGTGCTCGGGAAAAACATATCCGGCGTTACGGTTGCAACGATGATTACATCAATATCTTCCGGCCCGATACCCCTTTGTTGACACAGTTTTTTAACAGCTTCCGCGCCCATATCCGAAGTGGCTTTGCCATCCTCCAGGATACGTCTTTCGCGAATGCCTGTACGCGTGCGTATCCATTCGTCACTGGTATCTACCATTTTTTCCAGATCAAAGTTGGTCAGAACTTTGTCCGGCACATAGTGGCTTACAGCGCTTATTTTAGCCCGCTTTTGCATTCAGCTCTTCCTCGGTTTTTAATTTTTCTTCAATTTGATCGTTTATTTTCTTGTCGTACATATTGCGCGCAACACGCAAAGCATTCTTCAAAGCCAGCGAACTGGACTTTCCATGGCAGATAATGGAAATCCCGTTTACACCAAGCAACGGGACACCTCCATACTCCTCATAGCTGAAATTTTGCTTTAGTGCAGTTATGGCCGGCTTCACCAGGATGGCGCCAAAATTCTTGATCAGGTTTTTACCAATATTCTTTTTGACCCCGTTCAGCAAAACACTCATAACGCTCTCGGCCATCTTCAACAAAATGTTGCCGACAAATCCGTCGCATACGATTATGTCAACGGTGCCGCGGAAAATATCACCGCCCTCCACATTCCCGTGAAAATTGGGCAGTTTTTCCTTTAAAAGCTTGTTGGTTGCAACGGTAACTTCATTGCCCTTGCTGTCTTCTTCACCGATGCTCAGCAAACCGACCTTGTGTGTATGTTGTCCCACCTCATCTGTTTTAAAGGCGTAACTAACAAAAATGTTGGCCATGGTTGCAAACTGAAAAAGGTGTACAGGCTTGCTGTCCACATTGGCGCCAACATCAATGACAAATACGAGTCCCTTTTCCGAAGGCAGAAACGCGCCTATGGCCGGCCGTTTTACCGAAGAAATCCTCCCCAGGACAAGCAGGCTGGCCGCCATTTGCGCCCCGGTGCTACCGGCACTCACAAAAGCATCCACTTCTCCGTTTTTGTGCAGCGTCAAACCCTGCACCATGGACGAATTCTTTTTCTTGCGTAATGCCTCTGTCGGTGATTCATGCATATCGATGTTTTCGGGCGCATGGCAAATGGGCAAACGACTGTGATAAGAGGAAGGAATCTTTTCCAATTCTTCCTCTATCTGGTCACGCGCCCCGACAAGCACAACGCTGTCATCGGGATTGTTCTGGAGGTACAGATACGCGCCGTGTACGGTTACGGACGGCCCGTGATCGCCCCCCAGTGCATCCAGAGCAATTCGCACAATAAAGTCCGCTTGGTTATGAAGCTTTTGGAGTGTCTACTTTTCTGCCGCGATAGTAGCCGCAAGATGGGCAGGCATGGTGGGAAATCATTTTTTCACCGCAATTGTCACACGTAATAATGTTACGGTTTCCGGTCGAATTCATCCAATGTGCGCGTCTGTGATCACGCTTGGACCGGGATAATTTTCTTTTTGGATTTGCCATTTGTTCTCCTGTTTCTGATATCTATTTTATTAATTTTCTCAATTCTTCCCAGCGCGGATCAATATCGTCATCACTGCAGCGGCAGCTTTCGTGATTCAGGTTTACCCCGCAACCGGGACAAAGTCCTTTGCAATCTTCTTTGCACAGCATCTTGATCGGGTGCTCCAGAATGAGCAGCTCTTCAAGAAAAGGCGTTAAGTCAATCTCCGTGGCATCGGCAGGTATTTCGATGATCTCGTCATCATCTCCTTCCGCCGGGATCACCCGGAAAATATGTTCGGCCGTTAATGTGATCTCCCTGCTATAATCTTCCAGACAGCGGTCACATCTAAAATGGCCAATTGTCCTAAGTGTGATGTCTACCCGGTAGTCCCGGTCAAATTTGTCAACCCGGGCATGTACCCTCAAAATCTCCGGGTAAAAAGGCTGATAAGTCTCATCAAGAAAATCGGGCTCAACCTTCTCGTTAAACTCGGCGATGCCCTGCTTAAGACTCTGTAATGAAATTTTCATTAGAATTTAGAATATAAAAAAGGTTTTAAATCAATTCAACAAAGGCGCGGCCCAAATTTTGCTTCAGTCCCGCAAAAAAAAAGCGCCCCGCAGGACGCTTCCACGTTACTTTTTTGCAACTCAGCGGTTTGCTATCAGTTCCGACTCGGCAAAGAAAAATGCGCTTTCACGCGCGGCGTTTTCATCAGAATCAGAAGCATGGATTGTATTTCTTCCCTTGCTTTCGGCGTAAAGCTTGCGAACTGTTCCGTCTGCAGCTTCCGCAGGATCGGTAGCGCCGATGACTTTGCGCAGATGCGCGACGGCATCTTCACGTTCCAGCACCAACGGAATCACCGCCGACTCGGTCATGAAATCAACCAGCTCACCGTAGAACGGACGCTCCTTGTGCACGGCATAAAATTCACCTGCCACGTCGCGTGTAAGCCTTACCATTTTCATTGCCACAACCTTAAAGCCGGCCTGCAGCAAATGATCGATCACCTTACCTGTATATTTATTCTGAATACAATCCGGCTTCAAAATAGCCAAGGTACGTTCAGCCACTAATAATTCTCCTGTTTATTTGATTACTTCTTCAATTGCTTTTCCAATATCCGCCGGGCTTTTGCATACATGAATACCCGCGGCGTTCATAGCTTTCATTTTGTCATCCGCAGTGCCTTTTCCACCACTGATGATTGCTCCCGCATGGCCCATGCGCCGTCCCGGAGGCGCGGTTTGCCCGGCAATAAAGCCTACAACCGGTTTTTTCAGATTGTCTTTAATCCACTCGGCGGCTTCCTCTTCAGCGCTACCGCCAATTTCGCCAATCATCACGATAGCGCGCGTATCGTCATCTTCCGCAAAAAGCTGCAGAGCGTCGATAAAGCGCGTGCCGATAACGGGGTCACCACCGATACCGATACAGGTGGATTGCCCGATATCACGGGCACTGAGCTGGCCAACCGCTTCATAGGTAAGCGTACCGGAGCGGCTTATAACACCCACGTGTCCCGGCTGATGAATAAACGCCGGCATGATGCCCATTTTGCCGATACCAGGCGAAATAACGCCGGGGCAGTTGGGGCCCACCAGTTTTGTACCACGTTCCTTCAGATAATCATAAACATAAACCATATCCTTTGCCGGTATACCTTCCGTGATACAGACTACGAGATCCAGGCCTGCATCGGCGGCTTCCATAACCGCGTCGGCGGCAAACGGCGGAGGCACGAAAATGACCGAGGCGTTGGCGCCGGTTGCTTCGGCGGCTTCGCGCACCGTGTTAAAAACCGGCACATTTTCTTCGAACTTCTGTCCGCCTTTGCCCGGGGTAACACCGGCCACCACGCGGGTATTGTAATCCATCATCTGGCGGGTATGGAATGATCCTTCCGAACCTGTAATTCCCTGTATTAAAACTTTTGTTTTTTCAGTGAGCAATACACTCATTTTTCATTCTCCTCAATCAAGCTGATTTAAGCGGGTTACTGCAATACTTCTATCACTTTGTCGGCCGCGTCGTCCAATGTGGCGGCTACAACAAAATCCATACCCGATTCTTTTAGTAATACACCGGCTTCCTTGGCATTTGTACCTTCCAGCCTTACCACAACGGGTACGTCCACGTCAATGGTCTTAACCGCTTCGATAACGCCCTGCGCCACGCGATCGCAACGCACGATGCCACCAAAGATGTTGATTAGAATAGCCTTTACGTTTTTATCGCTCAGGATAATTTTAAAACCATTGCGCACCGTTTCCACATTGGCGCCGCCCCCCACATCGAGGAAGTTGGCGGGCTCACCGCCGGCCAGCTTGATGATGTCCATGGTCGCCATCGCCAGGCCTGCGCCGTTGACCATACAACCCACATTGCCATCAAGCTTGATGTAGTTGAGGTTATGTTTGGAGGCTTCCACTTCCAGTGGCTCTTCTTCGTCAAGATCGCGCAGGTCGGCCAGGTGTTTCTGGCGGTACAGCGCGTTATCATCAAAGTTGATCTTGGCGTCCAGAGCCAGCACCTCACCCTGCTTTGTCACCACCAGCGGATTGATTTCCGCCAGCGAACTGTCATTGGCCATAAACGCTTTATACAGGGACATCATAAATTTTACGGCATTCTTTACCTGATCACCTTCCAGACCAAGGCCAAATGCCAATTGCCGCGCCTGGAATGCTTGCAGGCCCACGGCAGGATCGCACCATACTTTTAAAATCTTCTCAGGCGTTTCAGCGGCTACTTTTTCGATTTCCACACCGCCTTCGGTGCTGGCCATCATCACAAACTGCGATGTACTGCGATCCAGGACCATGCCCAGGTAGAGCTCGCGACCGATATCTATACCCTGCTCGATAAGCAGCTTTTGCACTTTCTTGCCTTCCGGGCCCGTCTGGTGCGTAACCAGATTCATGCCCAGCATGTCGCCGGCGTATTCGCGTACTTCTTCAAGATTCTTGGCGATCTTTACACCGCCGCCTTTTCCGCGCCCACCTGCGTGGATCTGGGCCTTAACAACGTAAACCCCCTTGGGCAGCTTTTCCGCCGCGGAAACTGCTTCATCTACGCTAAAAGCCGGGAAACCCTGCGGAACGGGCACATTGTACTTGCGCAAAATCTCCTTGGCCTGATATTCGTGAATATTCATAAACAGACTCCCGTCCTGTTAAATTTAGAATTTGCGGCCGCGGTTATGGCACAATCCGCGTACCGTTTTTGCCGTCCAGTGCATCCTTTACCGAATCAATCGACGTAATCAGGACCTCCTTGCCGCCATTTTCAATAAAATTTATGGCCGCCTGAATTTTTGGTCCCATGCTTCCTTTGGGAAACTCCCCGGCTTCCAGATAACGCCGGGCTTCCGCTATTGTCAGCAGATCCAGGTCGATCTGATCTTTAGTGCGGTAATGGACCGATACTTTGTCAACGCCGGTTAAGATAACCAATTTTGTGGCATTTATCTCGTTGCCGATCAACGCCGAAGCCAGGTCTTTGTCAACAACGCCGTCAACACCCTCCAGCCAGCCGCGATTGTCGTAATAGACAGGAATGCCGCCTCCACCGCCGGCAATCACCACAACATCATTCTTTACAAGCAATTGAATGATATCTTTTTCCACTATGGCTTTTGGTATGGGGCTGGGTACCACGCGCCTCCAGCCGCGCCCTTTGTCTTCCTTTACAATCCAGCCGCGCTTTTCTTCCAGTTCGGCCACTTGCTCGTAGGTAAAAAACGGACCAACAAATTTTGTCGGCTCCTGGATCGAGGGATCATCCGGATCCACCACCACCTGGGTTATGATCGTTGTAACCTGCTTTTCGATACCTGCATCATGCAACAGGTTTTGGAAACATTGCTCTATCATGTAGCCCATGCCTCCCTCGAGGTCAGCTACGATTACACCGAGCGGAAGCGGCGGCACCAACTGGCGTGCTTCTTCCACGCGGATAAGGGCGTTGCCAACCTGCGGCCCGTTGCCGTGTGTAATAACAACATTATAGCCGCGCTGCAATAAATCGATCGCTCCGGCAAGACTGTTGCGTACGTTGGCAAACTGCTGCGTTATAGAACCCTCTTCAAATTCCCGTGTGATCGCATTGCCGCCCAGCGCAAAAATAACCGTTTCCCTGGCCATACAGAGGCTTCCTTTCGAGAATAGCGCGTTTCATCCTGAAAAAACTTTAAATATACGTTGATGGATTCTTATAATCAATATGGCACAACTACTCTGAAAAGCGCTCTATCTCTATGTATTTAAATGATTTACGCTAAGCAGTTTGACCTTTTCGCAGCATTTCGTCCAGCGCACGGAAATTGGGCCGGATTAGATAGAGATTGGCAAACAGACGTCCCAGCAGCAAAGCCGTGGCCGCGGCGATGGCGCCCACCATGCCCAGCAGATGCACACAGATGCTGACAACAATGATAATGGTGCCGACTTCCGTTGCGGTGGCGAAGCTGACATGCTTGGTATCGCGGCTGACAACTTGGATGGCGCGCTGATAGGATATAAGCATCGATAAAGCCGGTATGAGAACAAGTATCTGAGCCGGAAGTGTGGCGATGTGTGCCAGGTCTTCCGTTAACCCGGATACGGTGATAAACCAAAAGTCTGAAAGCGGCGTGAATACAATCAGCCCCATTATAATACTCATGCTGATAGCCAGTATCGTTGTAAAACGTTTTAAGAGGTGCTGCCCTTCCCCGCGCGAACCCATAAAGGTTATGGCCACTTCATGAAATGAGAGACCGATGGCCCGAAAGATAAAAACCAGCGCGTTTATTACCGGCAATACCGCCAGCGACTCCACGGCCATGCGGCTTTGCCCGACAAATACGGTAATAAGCGGGTGCGCACCCAGCCCGATCATGGTGGCCAGGGCCAGCGGGTAATAGAATTGAAAAATGCGTCCGTAGCTGAATGTCTCTTCCCCGGCGTCACCGGCCGCGCAGATACGGCGGATAATGCGGCGGGCCATAACGCGTCCGGCGAGACTCTCGCTGACCACCCCGGCCGATAGGGCCAGCGCGCCCACGTAGCTTCCGGGAAGGTCGCTTTGCAAGTACAGCAGCGTTGCCGTTCCGGCCATGGCGCCAAGACGAATAACCGTACCATAGGTAACAAGCCGCGGTCGGTGAAAGGCAATCATAATGCCCTGTACAAAACGCCTGTAGCCAATGGCTGCCGGCCAGGGCAGTAAGAATATTAGAGAAATATAGGTTAGTTCGGCCACCTCTACGGGCAGGCCGATAACGGATAAAGCGAGAAAGTCATACACCGGCGGAACGAGAATAAATCCCAGGATAAGGCTTACCAGCAGCATCAGCGCCAGCGAAAAATTGCGCATACGCAAATAGCCGGTTCGGTTTTTGACCAGCGTCGTGGAGGCGGACATCAGCATAATGACCGGCGCTTCGCATAAAAGGGCCAGTGAATATGCCACGCCATAGGCGGCGAGATTGAAAGTGGTGTCGGCCATGCGCGCGATAATGGCGGCGAGGAAAGGCCCTTCTATCGCCATCATCAGCCAGGTGGCTACAAGCGGCAGCCAGAAAACAAGTATTTTCTTCACATGGCCAATTTAAGAAACAACAGAATACACTTTGTCCAAAAGTTCGGTGATCTGGAAAGGTTTTTGCAGGATGCGGCTGGCCCCGAGCTTTTGGGCAACCTTCAGCAGCCGGTCGGGTGGCAAAAATTCGGCGCCACCGGATATCGCGATAATGGCAATTTCCGGCCAGTTTTCCTTAATCGCCATAATCAGTTCCAAACCATCCATGTCCGGCATGATGATATCCGTTATGACAAATGAAATGTATTCGCTTTTTAAGATATCCATTGCGGCTTTGCCGGTTGCTGCCTCACGCACAACGAAATGCTCATTCTGCAAAACCGCGCTCAGCATGCCGCGGAAATTAGCATCATCGTCAATTATCAGAAAATGCGCCATCGATTAATTCTCCTTTTACTTTCCCTGTAATGTTTCATACACAGCAACGGAAAGGTCCATCATTGAGACCGGCTTGTTGAGGATTTTCTTTGCAGAGGACTTTTTCAGTTTATTGACCTCGTTGAGCCCCAGGTGACCGGTACACAGAATGAGGTGGGTGTCCGGGTAATAATCCGTAACATATTGCGCAAGCTCCAGCCCTGATTTTCCGGGCATGTCAAGATCGGTTATAACCAGGTCGTATTTATTATTTTCCATCTGCATAAGGATTTCAGCCGGGCCGCACACGTCTGCACGATAGCCGATATGCTCAAGCATCTCCTTCTGTATGCCAAGCAGATGCTCCTCGTCGTCGACTATCAAAATACTACCGCTGCCTCTTTTAAACGCCTTTTGGATATTTTCGTCTTCAATTACGCCGGCATGGTAAACGGGCAGAGTTATTTTGAACTCCGTGCCTATACCCGGTTCCGAATCCACCTGGATATAGCCATTATGATTCTTGATGATACTATGAACCATCGACAATCCCAGGCCGGTACCGGCGCCCTTTGGTTTTGTCGTAAAGTAGGGCTCAAAGATTTTTCCGACTATTTCCCTGCTCATCCCATGCCCGTTATCCTTAACGGACACCTCAACTCTGCCGTTGTTAGACGGGCGCACCATTTGAACCAGCAGCCGGGCATCGGTTTTACCTTCCATGGCATGCAGGGAGTTTGTAAAGAGGTTTAAAAAGACATTCTGTAATTCAGATTCATCGCCAAAAATGTTTATTTCCTCATCCGGAAACTGTGTATCAATGGCCACGCTTTTGGGAAAGGCCGAACGGCAAAATTTAACGGAATCGTTTAAATGATTTTTTAAGGAGAAGGCCTTGAATTCACGGGTGTGCGACCGGCTAAACGCCAAAATACGCTGAACCAGATCTTTTGCCCGTTTGCCTGCAACAAGTATTTGGTCGGTGTAACCGCTGATTTTTTCATCCTTGCTGGTCAGCATGGCCATCTCGGCATATCCGGTAATAACCCCCAGAATATTGTTAAAGTCGTGGGCAATTCCACCGGCCAGAATACCCATCGCTTCCATCTTCTGCATATGCTGCACCTGCTTAAGAAGCTCTTCCTTTTCGGTGATATCGTAAGCAATCCCGCGGTGACCGACAAAACTACCATTGGCGTCAAAAATGGCGGTGGCCGAAAGAATTAGGGAGTGTTCTTTTTCGTTTTTATCTTTAAGCTTTACACCAAATTCAGAAACCTTCCCTTTTTCCTTAAGCTGCCTGTAAATCCTGTGCCTGTCTGCTTTGTCTACAAAAAGATCCTCAATTTTCCGGCCAAATAGCTCTTCCTTTTTTTCATAACCGGAAAGCCTTAAGCCGGCATTATTTATTTCCAGCAAATAACCGTCGGCATTGGCGAAGTAGACTATATCATGCGATTCTTCAAACAATTCAAGATACTTTTTGTGGCTGGCCTGCATGGCCTTTTCAGCGATGATCTTATCCGTATCGTCGCGGGCGACGGCATAAAAAAGCCTGCTTTCCGGATCAGGCATTACGCTCCATGTGAGATAACGGCAGGCATTTTCCTTTGTCATGCAGCGATTTACAAAACCTGTTAGAGACTTGTGGTTTTTGCGCAAATCTTCATAAACTTCAATTGATTTTTGCTTGTCATCGTTGTGGACGAAATCTATTAGGGGGCTGTTTTTCAGCTCCGCTTCAGAATATCCGAGAAGTTTTGTCCATGAATCATTTACTTCAAGAAAATAGCCATCATAGCTTGCCACACAAAAAAGATCGCTGGATAACGCGCTCAGTTTGGACAGACTCTCATTTCTTAAATTCATATCTTCTTCTTTACCGGATAAAAAAGGTTTACTCATTATAAACTTCGGACTTTCTCTCGTTTATCTTATCCAGGATCAAATCCATGTCATCGACTTTACTAAAGACATTTTCAACGCCTTCAGACGATAAGCGAGCCCGAAATGGTTTAAGATCAAAAAAGGACATGACGATGAATTTCACATCATTGTTGACAAGGCTTTTAATAACCTCGTGGCCGGTGCCATCCTTTAGGTAAAAATCCAGCAAAACGAGGTCCGGTCTTTGGTCAAGAATTATTTCCCGTGCTTCGGACACCGACTCGGCCTCTCCAACAACGGCCACGCCATTTGCCTGCAGATAATTCTTAAACATAAACCGTACATCCGATGAATCGTCAACTATAACTACTTTCACTAATACCTCGCTTTTTTTATACATTATGATATTCGGAAATTATTTGCTGGCGGGCCGTCGTGGGGTTTACCAATCTCAGGTAGAATAAATACTACAAAGGTGCCTTTTTATCTTTCACCTGTTAAGAGCCGTTCCAGATAATGCAAAAGATCATCCATCTCTTCCGATTTATGAAATATGTGCGTGACACCCTTTGATTTTAAAACGCCTTTGATTTTTTCGAGCCCATGCGAACTCATGACGATTATGTCCAAAGCGGTGCCATTTTTTTTATTGGTCATAAAACGGTCTATTAACTCCAGCGCCGTTCCGTCCGGCAGATAATAATCCATCAGTACGACTGCGTTTTGCAGCTGTGAAATTTTCAGGGTTGCTTCGGAGAGAGAAGCGGCAACAGACACTTTGCTTGCGGGAGAGATGGTGAGAATAATATCCCTGAAAAGCCTGGCGATTTCCTTTTCATCTTCAACGATCAAACATTCCTTGTTCATAACGCTATCGCATCCATTTTATTACTGGTATTAACAATAATAAATGGAGAACAATTTGCTTGTAGAAAAAATTCGACAGGCGTGTCAATCTATAAGATTGTTTTCAATGGCATAGCGAAAAATATCGTTCACTTTGCTAAAACCCATCTTGTCGTAAAGGCGGGACTTGTAGGTATGTACCGTTGTCTGGGCAAGGTTTAGTTTGCTTGCGATTTCTTTACTGCTTTTGCCATTGGCCAGCATCAGCATGATCTGGTATTCCCTGTCCGACAGTTTTTCGTGTGGTTTTTGATGCAGGGGCTCGGCAATCCTCTCGGCTATTTGCTCAGCCATATTTTCACTGATGTATTTTTTGCCCTCTTCAAGCCGGCGTAAAGCTTTTATGATGTTTTCCGAAGCGTCGCTTTTGTTGAGATAACCAAAAGCACCGGCACGCAGCATCTGCATACCGTAGCGCTCTTCCGGATGCATGCTGAGAACAAGAACTCGCAGATCCGTTTTTAGGGAAAGCGCCTGCTTTAAAAGCTCAAGTCCGCTTATTCCCTCAAGGGATATGTCAAGTATCAGAATATCGCAGGCTTTTTCTTCATGAAGGTAGCGGAGAAAAGACTCACCATCCCCGAAATCTGCCACCACTTCCAGGCCAAACTCATTACGTATCAGACTAATAAAGCCGCGCCGAACAATATCATGATCATCAACGATGCATATCCGGGTCATTGTCGTTACCTTTCAAAGGAAAACTGACCTCTACAGTAGTCCCCTTTTTTGTGCTGCGAATATTGGAACGCCCCCTGAACATATTAGCCCTCTCGCGTATGCCCAGAATACCGAACGTATTTTCCTTATCCCCGTCCGTTTCTTTGAAACCGTGCCCGTCATCTTTTATCACTATCGTAAGCTGATCTTTATTTATAAATAATCTTACCAAAACATTTTGTGCAGCCGCGTGCTTGGCAACGTTGGAAAGCGATTCCTGGGTGATCCGATAAATGGCAATGGCAATATCATGGGGAATCTTTACATCTGTTTCGGTCAGAAAACGGCAATTTATTTTTGCCTTGCTTGCAAAATCCTGGGTGAGGTTTTCAAGGGCTCCGTTCAGCCCCAGAGATTCGATTTCACCAGGCCTCAAATCCTCGATAAGTTTACGGGAAATGCGTGAAGTTTTGTCCAGGACGCTATTTATATCTTCGAATTCTCTTTGGACTTCTTCGGGCGCGGGATCTTTTTCAATCAACTGGGTCAAAAGCATCTTCAGGCGCAGCTTTAAAATAACAAATTGCTGACCGAGATTATCATGCAATTCCCTGGCAAAGCGTCGGCGTTCCTCTTCTATGCCATACTGCAGCTTATGCGCCAGCCGCCTCAGCTCAAGCCTGCTTTTCTCAATTTCCCGGATATGCTCTTTTTCACGGGTCACATTTTTTACAACACTTATAACACCTTCCTGCCACTTATTTTGGACTATTGGTGCTACAAAGTTTCTTGTATTTATTATACGATTGTCCTTCCTTCTCATCACAAATTCGGTTTCAAAGTAGCCTTTAGCGGAGAGGTCTGGTTCACCTTTTTCTGCGAAAAGCCGATTGTGCTCTTCATCGACGTGTAAAATGGAAGAACCTTTTCCCTTCAATTCATCAGGTTCATAACCAAAGACATGCTTGACAGCGAGATTACAATCTTTAATTGTTCTGCGCTCCGGATCTATTAAAAAGACAGCGTCATCCAGCGAATTAAAAATACTTCTAAACAGATCTCTGCTGCGCTGCAGCAATAGGAACTGCTTTCTGATAAAGAAATAAAGCATAAGTGAAGTGGCCGTAACAAAAAAGAGGCCCTTCAATGTCTGATACATGATCAGGCCTTCTTCATCTAAAACATCTATGCTGAACAATAATTGGTCGGACAAGAATATCCAGAGTGAGGCGATAACAAGGTATTTAAGTGAGATCCAAATGGCTGGGTTATCGTTTTTCCAGTTTTGAAAACGGCTTCGCATATAATCAACTCTGTACGAGCTTGGCTATGGCCTCCAGGATTTCTTTACGGCTGAACGGTTTTTTAATGATTTCCTGCGCGCCAAGCTTTTTAGCTAGATCGAGGCTCAGATCCGCTTTCACGTTTGGACTGCCGCCGGAAATGGCAATAATCCCGAGGTCAGGATAAAGTGCCTTTACCTCGCGGATTGTTTCTATACCATCTTTTTCCGGCATAATGATATCTATGATTGCAATATCCACATCTTCTTTTTTAAGGACTTCCAGTGCGGCAAAACCATCGGCCGCTTCCAGTACAGTGTACCCTTCCCGCGTAAGAAGCGCCACAAGCATGCCGCGTAAAGTCTCGTTGTCGTCAACCACCAAGAATCGAATCATTTAATACCTCAAACTTTGCTGTTTTTCATCACTGCTTTAACCGCCTTGGCCATTTCATACATGGTGAGCGGCTTTCTTAGTACGGAGAAAATTTTCAAATCGGTCATTTTGTCCAGACGCTGCAAATCCGTATAACCGGTCATCAGTATGATTGGGATTGATTCATCGATTTGCCGGATTTTTGCGATCAGCGCAGCGCCATCCATGTGCGGCATCGTCAGGTCAGACATGATCAGGTCGAAGGCAAAGGGATCGCGGCGAAAAATATCTTCTGCCAGCAGCGGATCATCGACGGCCTGCACCTCATATCCCAAATATTGCAACATATCTTTTTCGATGTATAAAAGATCACTCTCATCATCCACGATCAGAATTCGTCCCTGGCCCGTCGGGGCGTTAAGCTCCGCCTTGTCCGGAATGTACTCAACATTATCGACACAGGGCAAATATACGGAGAAGCAGCTGCCTTCGCCCGGTTCACTATTAACGCGGATATAACCGCCATGACTTTTAACGATTCCATGCACCACGGAGAGGCCCATCCCGGTACCCTCTCCAATGGGTTTGGTTGTAAAAAACGGGTCAAAGATTTTAACCAGGGTCTTATCGTCCATGCCCCTGCCATTGTCTTTGATGCTCAGCTTCAGATAGCGCTTGTCTGTGCCATTCTCTTCTTCTTCATCCACACTGTTTACATTATCCAGGCTCAAGGTAAGCACGCCATCGCCCTCATCTTTCATTGCATGGTAGGCGTTTGTGGAAAGGTTCATGATCAGTTGATGCAGTTGCGTTTCATCGGCCAGCACCACACCGTTCACATCATTAATGTCCGTTTCAATATGTATGGTTGTAGGCAGGGTGGCGCGTAAAAATTTAGAGGCTTCGCGCACGATCTCGGCAAAAATAACCTCTTTAATTTCCGGCTCCCTTTTGCGGCTGAATGTTAATATCTGGTTTACAAGGTCTTTGGCGCGCAACCCGGCCTTGTATATCTGCTCCACGTAAACAATGGATTTCGGGTCTTTCTCCAGGTCGATCCTCAGAATTTCGCTGTATCCCACGATCGCTCCCAGGATATTGTTAAAATCATGCGCAATACCGCCGGCCAGCGTTCCGATAGCTTCCATTTTTTGTGATTGAAGCAGCTCATGCTGAAGTTGCTTTTGTTTTGTTACATCGCGAATAATACCGCGGTAACCGCTCACCTCTCCGCGACTGTTACGCACCACGTTTGATGAAATTAGAACATGAAGCGGTTCGCCGTGCTTGGTTTTCAGGGTTAATTCGTAGTCCTTTACGCTGCCCTTCTTGTTTATCTCCTCCGTAAATTTTATCCGGTCCTGCTTGTCAAGATACATATCATCGGAAACGCTGATATTTTGCATCTCCTCGAGATTGGCATAACCGAAGAGTTCCAAACCCGCTTTATTGATCTCGAGGATATCGCCATCGACGCTGCTGAAGTAAACAACATCGCGCACATCCTGAAATAGCTTGCGGTACTTCTCTTCCGAAGCCCGCAACGCTTCTTCCGCGCGCCGCCGGTCGGTTATATCTGAAAGTGTGCCGGAGAGGTGACTCAAAGCGCCGGCCTTTTCGCTCCTTAGGTGCACCCAGATCTCCTGGCCATCAGCGCGGGAGATACGGTGTTCTATATCCATGGACGTCTTGCCTGACAGGGCATCCAGAAATGTCTCCCGTACCCGCCCGCGCTCCGCTTCCGGACAAAGGCTCAGATAATCATCCAAAGAAACCGTAATGGACTGCGTGGGGTAACCAAGAAGATTGTATACCTGGCCGGACCAGGTAAATTCCTGTGTGATCACATCAAGGCGCCAATCGCCCATTTTACCAATGCGCTGGGCATCGGTCAGCCGTTCGCTGCTGCGCCGCAGGTCGTGCGTGGTATGTTCAATGCGCCGCGACATCTCATTCAGCTCATGGGCCAGCACGCCTATCTCATTGTTTTCTTCGATATCCAGTAGGCGAAAACGGCCTTCGGCTACGCCGCGGGTAAAATCAATAAGCATATTAACGCGGCTCAGCACATGAAAGTGGACGATTAGCCATATGACAAGACTTATAAGCACAAAAACAATAATACTGATAAGCGATCGTAAAAACGCCTTTTCAAACGCGACGGCCTTTTTTTCTTCCAGGTCTATCCGGAAACACAACAAGCCTGTATGATCAAATCCCCGTTCGGCCACATTTATGTCGGTGAAGGGGAAAACGGCAATTACGGATTCGCCATCCGTCGACAGAAAAGACCGGCCCTTCATGTCTTTTTGAGCTTTCCTGATGACATCCCTGTATTCGTTGAACAGGGTCTTTTCCAACGGCTTCTGTTCCAGCAAATGGTCATAGGCAAAGCGCGCCTGCAGGTCCGGCCCGAAAATGAACACTTCTTCTACATTTTCAAACGTGCTGAGGTGGGTCAGAATATCCTGCGCGTGAGAAGGATTCTGGGCGCGTAAAGACGCCTCTATTTCACTCGAAGCCAGCAGCCCGATTGTCCGCGCCTGTTCCCGGACGGTAGTTTCAACATTTTTGTATGAAAGATGGGTTTCGTAAAAAAACAGGTATGTGCTGAACAACATCCCCGCCGTTAACAGAAGCAGCGGAATCATGTAGCGCAGCGGCAGGGAAAAAATGCGCATCAGTCAAGCTCCCCGATAAAGCGCGCATCAACAACCGCGGAAAAGTCTGGAGCCGTATCGGCCATCCCGATCTTCTCAAGCGTTCGTGAAATGCTGTCCAATGTAACATAGAAGGCGCCGTCCGGTTTCTTGAACAACAGTTTGTTTTCAGCTACATCGGCTATCTTGGTGCCCCTCAAGGCACTCAGCATTTGCTGCCCCGTCAAATGTTCGCGCTTGCTCATGATGGCAGCGGCTTCCTGCGGGTTTTTATTAAGGTAGTTTGCGGCTTTAAAAAACCCGCTAATCAGGCTATTCAAATTCTTTTTATTATTTCCGATTGTCTCAGTGGTGGTGATCAGAACATCGCTTATCTCGTAGGGAATCTGGCTGCTGTTAAAAAGCTCACGCGCGCCCTGTTGCAGCAAGATGGTTCGATAGGGTTCATATGTTACAACGGCATCTATGGAATCAGCCTGAAAAACCTCTGCCTGGGCACCCATATCCACGGTTTTCAGCTTTATGTCATCGAGGTCCATGCCGTTTAAATGCAACGCTCTCGCCAGCATATAAAGGCCAAGAGGGCCGGCTTCCGCAATCACCGTTTTGCCCCGCAACCCGCCAATATTTCCGATTTCCTTTTTTGCAAGCAGCGCGTCGCCGCCATGACTATGATCTATTACCATTACAACCTTGTGACTCGTGTCCCTGTTTATCAAGGCGGGCAAAAACTGATTCGTAAGCGCAACGGCATCCAGCAGATTGTTTCGATAACCGCGCAACGCTTCCGCCGGCGAATTGAAGGTGACCAGGTCAATATGTGCATCATCATAATAGCCCAGCGAGTCGGCCAGGTAAAAGACTTCATAAGGCGGCCATAATAGCACGCCGACCTTAAGTTCAGGGTGTCTTTCCCGGGAGCAGTTGGTCAGCAGAATCAGTATTGTGAGCAAAAAAAGGCGTGAGCTGCGCCGCATCTGATTTTCTTCCTTTATACAATGCTATCAGATTCGGCAAAAAGGAGGGTAAGTTAAACGCAAAGGACTATTTTGAATAGGATATCTTTAACAAAAATCAGATGCTATTAAGAAAGTCTTTCAAAGCTTGTTCCTGACGCTTAAGTTTTTGCCTTTGTTCCAGGATGCGCGGCAAGGCGACACGTTCCTCGCAGTTGCTGATCTGGCATCTTTCACAGGTCTCGCCGACTTCGCTGAAGGGGATATCGGGGTCCTCAAGAAAACCAAACAGGCGTCGTGCTTTCTCGTTAAGCAAAAAGCCGATTGTCATGGCGGAATGCTTTCCGGGGCTAAGCTGCAACGGTCTGGCTATGCTGATCATTACCAGTTCGGTCCCCTCATCAACAAAACGCACGCGCTGAATGCCACAAAGACGATCGCCCGGGTTCTTTATGATTTGCTGAAGAAGCTTTACGGGCAGCCAGCGGCGGCAATAATGCTCATTTAAACCAATGCCGTAAGGCACAAGCATTTGCGTCATATTCAGTTCTTTGGAAAGGGCAAATTCATCGTGCTCTTTGTTGTAGGTAAAGCGCAGATAGAACAGGTCTTTAAGATCAAACACTCCAGGCAGCAGCTGGCTAAGCCGGTATAAAAACATTTCCGGCGTGGCATTGTAATCGTCCATCAGTTGCAGAAATCTTTTATTGTCAAAGAGCGGCAGGCTGATAAACGCCTCCAGGTCTTTAACCAGGGCCTGACGCGGCAACAGCAGTGCCCCGGCAAAATAAGAAGCACGGAAATTGTTGAGCAGCTGTTCAAACGACTCCACCTTCATCCACGATGAAGTCTGGGCGCGCTGTTTTAGCTTAAACAGCTCATAGGCAAGATCGCGGCCCAGCACAAACGCTTTCTGCGAATCCAGCAACTCCGGGTTGATGCACAGCCGTGGCTCTTTGCCCTCTATCCAGATGCTGCGGAAACTTTTCAGCTCCGGTTCGCGCGCGATCGCTTCATAATCCACATTGTAGCCGTGATTTTTTTCCAGCAGCGATTGCAATAAGCGCATGTCCGGGATTTCACGCTCCTTAAGGCCCAGTTTTTTGCGATAGTCCGCGGCCTGATCTTCGATCTCTTCAAAGTAGTTATAGTGCAGCTTTTGGTAGGTCCGCAGGGCGGCCAGCAGAAAATGCTCCACGCTCATGTCGTAGGCACGGCTTATTTCGAAAAATGTATGCAGAAAAGATGCAGCCTTTTTGGGCTCATCGCTGAAAAGGTGCAGAATATCACGCGGGGCTATACCAAATAAATCAAACGGGAATTCCCTTACAAGATCGCTTTCCATCAATTCGGCCAGCGGATCGAGCGTTTCATCCACTTTTTGCGAAACGAGATCATCAAAAGAGATGTCCAACGCTTTGGCAAGGGTAATCATTTTTTCCGGCTTGGGGTACTTTTTGCCCGACTCGATTTCGCTGATGTAGGAGAGGGAGAGTCCGGTTTTTTCGGAAAGCTCTTTAAGGGATAAACCCTTCTCATGCCTGTATTTTTTAAGCTTAAGCCCAAGTATCAGGCGCAGATTCTCGGCACTGGAAGGTGTTTGTGGAGACATGCTTTAACTTTTAGCGAAATTTCTCTGAATAAACTGATTTAGCTTAGCAAAAATTTATGTATATTTCAAATTTAGCTTTCGCGAAATAAAAAACCCGCTGAGTATTAATCCAACTTGCAGCGGGCCTGTTTAATAAATTTGTGTTCTTACTGCGCTATAAACACGGGCTTCTTGCTGTTGCGGATGAGGAACTTGGTTATGCTGCCCACCATGAAATCAAAAAAGCCTTTTTTTGAGTGCGTGCCCACAACATAGGCATCCGGCCAATCCATGTATTTATCTTTAATGATGTCAATAACATCAACGGCGCTTATTTCTGTTTCTACATTCTTAAAACCGTGTGCATCAAGATAGCGCGAAGCGTGGTCAAGTACAGAGCCAGCATAGTTCCGGTCATCATGACACATTAAAAGCTTGACGACCGCCAGATCGGGATTCATAGCCGCCGCAAAGCGTTGCAGCGAGCGCGCAGCCGGTGGTGTGCCGTTAAATGGAATCAATACTTTTACTTTGTCTTTGTCGGGATCGGGCATAATGAAATCTTTGGGGACGCCAAAAATCGGCGTGATGCCGTCATCCAGAATTTTGTCCAGTGTATTTCCGGCCTCTTCACTTGTTTCAAAATGAAAGTACGTCTTCAGGCCGATAACCATGGCGTCATAATACATGGATTCTTCTATGATACGCTCGCTGGGACTGCCCTGGTTTTCCGCCTCTTCGTGTTCTACTCCGGCTTCTTCGCATTTTTTGCTGAAATCATCGAGCAATTGACGAACGCGTTTCTCGGCCTCCTTGCGGTGCCTTTCTTCGATCCGTTCGGCATAATAGGCCCCGCCCAGCGGAACAGGTCCGGCCGACTTTTCAATGCCCGGTATATCGAGAATCACCAAACCGGTTAATTTAGCATTATGATATTTCGCCAGGCGGCATGCTGCGTTAACGGCGTTGGCGCTGTAGGGGGATGGATCCAGGGGAACAAGAATACTTTTTAGCATAGCAGCCTCCACTTTTTGGGAATAGCCTAATATCGTGATTTTAGTATAAACAAAAAAGGCCGCCCAAAAGGCGGCCTCATTATGTTATTTTTTGCTAAGCGAAGAAGTCCCGTCGTTAAAGACATTTTCAAGATCAACGATTTTCACCTTGTCAGCTTTAAAATCCAGCTTATAGTTTTCAATGACCTTGTCTTCATCCAAAAGCTCCTGCGGCTTGGGTGCATCGTAGGTTATCGGTGACGGCGCGTTGCTGACCAGCGCCTCTTTCAAGCCCTGGGCATCCTTGGTGATAATGGCAAATTTCACATTATCATCCTGCAGGTATTTTTTAATTACCCGGTTTACGTCTTCCAGTGTCAAATCCTGCAGGCCATTCTGGATGTAGCTGTTAAAATCCGGAATATTATAATAGCGGCTGTCCAGCGCGTAGCCAAGCTGACGGCTCTGCGTTTTTGTCAGAATGTTGGAAAACTTCATCAGGTAGTTGCGCGTGGCTTCAAAATCTTCCTGCGTCATGCCCTGCTCTATCAGCTTGTTCAGCTCATACATGGCTGTGCGGATGGCAAAGTGCCCGTTCTCCGGAACCACCGGGCGAATCCAGACCTGGAAGATCTGTTGCTGGCGGCCAAGGTTTGGATCGGGATGGAACTGGAACATGCCACGCGGGAAATACTCAATGTAGGCGTAATCGCCATAGTTCATGCCGCGGATCTCACGGATGCGCTGATACAGGTGACTGTTGCTGGAACGGTGCTCGCCAAAGTAAGAGCGCACCAGCCACAGCGCCACGAAATCCTCATGGCTGCGGTTTACGGGAATCGGGAAACCAAAAGATATCGCTGTTCCACGGGTTTCTTTCTGAACGATCACGGCGTCAAGTCCGTTGGGCTTGGGTGCCGCGGCAATATCTATCGTGCTCGCAGTACCTTCCGGCAATACGGCCATATCGCGTTTCACGCGCTCAACAAAGGCATCGCTAAAATCACCGGCCATGCCAAGCACCAGGTTGGCGCGATTGTAATGTTCCTTGTAAAAGGCCTTTACGTCTTCCAGCGTCAACGCCTCCACCGATGCAAGATGGCCCATATTGAGATGGCCGTAAGGATGATCTTCATAGATCATTTCGTAAAGCACTTCCTTGCCAAGTTCCTCATCGTTATTGTTGCGCAGACCTTCACGGATGGCATTCAGCACGTTTGTTTTCACACGGCTGAAATCTTCCTCGTCCCAGCCCGGCTGCAACAGCATGCCGGAAACAATCTCATAATAGCGGTTCAGATTGTCTTTATGGGTGGTTCCGGTAAACACGGTCATTTCCTTGTCCACCTGGCTGCCAAACCATCCGGAGATGGGATAGAGCGCTTTTTGGATTTCGGCATACTTCATTTCCTGGCTGCCGGCATCGCTGATCATTGCAGCGGTCAGGTTGGCCAGGCCGGCCTTACCTTCCGGATCATTTGCCGCGCCTGCGTTAAACAGAATGCGGAAGTCAATTACCGGGGATTCGTTTTGCATCAGGACGGTAGCCAGCTCCGGGGGCGCCACCTGCCCTTGATTAACCATTTTATCAATCGAACCGGCTTTGTTTTCTGCCTGCGGCAATTCACCATGCGCCAGCGTGGTCGTCACAAGGTTAGCATCGGTGAAATAGGTGTTGGCCACTTTCTTCACGTCCGCGGCGCCCACTTTATCATAAAGGCGGTACACACGATTGATCGTTTCCGGGTCGCGTGTGCGTGCAACGTAACCCACAAGCGCTTCGGCGATTGCTTCGCTGTTGTTCATGCTTTGGGCAAAACCGTATTTCATGTTGCCTTTAATATCCGCCAGGCGCTGTGCGGAAACGTTTTTTAGACGCAGATCGGCAAAGGTTTGTAAAATCTGGTCGCGCACATACCAGATATCGTTTACGTCTTTAACACGGGCAAATACCGATACGAGGTAAGGGTCGGTTCTGTCCGGGAAATAGGGCCAAAGCTGGTCCACCTTCTGCTCTTTTACCACAAGCTTCTGGTACAGATCAGAGCTGGAAGAAAAAGCATAGTTGGAAATAATGTCCATGGCCGCCATATCAATTTTAGTCTCGCTGAAGGCCGGCCCGTGAAAAGCGACGGCCACCCACGGCAAGGTCGGGGTATCCCACTCCACGTTGGTGAATTCAGGTCCATCGCCCACTTTTTCTTTAGGGATATCTGCTTTATAACTGCCGCGCTTCCAGTCGCCCCAGTATTTTTCAACAATGTTGAAGACATTCTTTGCTTCCACATCGCCGGCAACGATAATCGTTGTATATTCCGGACGGTAAAAGCGGTCAAAGAAGGTCAGACTGTAATCAAACTGGTTGGGCATGTCTTCGATATCTTCGATAAAGCCCATCGTGGTATGCTTGTAGGTGTGCTGCTCAAAGGCCAGGTTGCGCTGTTCTTCAATCAGCTTGCGGATAGGGTTGCTGTAGTTTTTATTGTATTCGCCCAGCACCGCGCGCGATTCGGTTTTAAAGTCTTCAACCGAATATTTCAGGTTTTGAAAGCGGTCGGCTTCCAGCATCAGAACCGTTTCCAGGTCTTCCTTGGAAAAGGTAATATGATAGTTGGTCATATCGTCGCTGGTCCAGGCGTTCTGGTCGGCGCCGGCGTTTTTGAGGATAGCGCCATACTTTTCGTTGGGATATTTTTCCGTACCGCGGAACATCATGTGCTCAAAAAAGTGGGCAAAGCCGGACTTGCCGGGCTCGATTTCATTGCGCGAACCGGTCATTACCGGAATCTGCAGGGAAACGATATTGGGATAATCCGTGGGGATAACGATAACGCGCAGACCGTTTTTCAGGTCTTTCATCTCGTATTTGTAGGGGAAAATCTTGCCTTCCTCCTCACCCGCCGTTAGTGAAAGCGGAATTATAAAAAGACAAAACGCCAGTATATAACGCGTTATGTGCTTCATAAGAAACCTCCAGTTTTTAAAGTGAGTTTTTGGTCATCAAAGGCATTACGCAATTTAAAAAATAAAGTTTACAAATGTCCATACATTGCGGGAGCACGCCTAATTTTGATTAGCTTTTTGAAGGTAAAAAGAGCGCAAAACATCGAAAGCCTGCTTGCGCTGCCCAAGCTCGTTTAAAAGACCCTTGCGGTTCCAGAAATCCTGAATACCGGGGAGCTGCCGGCGCGGCGAGCGGAAACCCATCAGAATCCACGGGCTCATACCCTGCAAAAAGGGCACGGCTTTCAACATTTCAAGCTGCTTTTCATAAACCCGTGCCTGGTACTCCTCGCTCCAGCGCGTTTCCGCATCGGCGCGAAAACCCTTAAGCGCGCCCGCGCCAAATTCACTGATAATCAGCGGTTTGTTAAACGCGCTATGCCAGCTATGGAGAGGTATATCATTGGGACTGCCACCGTACCAGCCCAGGTATTCATTGGCACCGATCACATCCAGCATCTCGCACAGCGGATCATCCAGGTGGATCTCCCGGCCCTTGTAGGTAAGCTCGGTGGCAGCAGAAATCAGTCGCGACGGATCAAGCCTTCTGGCCTCGGCAATAAGCCTGCCCAGAAAATCCAGCCGCTGCTCTGTCCGCGGTGTTTCGTTGGCAACGGACCAAATTATAACCGCCGCCCTGTTTTTGTCACGCTCAATCATTTCACGCAGTTGCTGCCGTGCTAATGCGTATGTTTGCGGATTGTCCCATTGGATAGTCCAGTACACTGGTATTTCGGCCCAAACCATCAGCCCGCGGCGTTCTGCTTCATGTATCATGGCTTCATTGTGCGGGTAATGGGCCAGACGAACAAAATTGCAGCCCATGTCCTGCGCCCATTGCATTAAAATAGCCGCGTCGCTTTGCGTCCACGCCCGGCCGCCACGCAAAGGCGCTTCCTCGTGGATTGAAATGCCGCGCAAAAAGACCGGCTCCTCGTTCAGCAAAATACGATCTCCGCTAACGCTGATTGTTCGAAAACCGATGGCATCGTGCACGGTGTCGCTATCGGTTGAGATCCGCACATCATAAACGTAAGGCCGTTGCGGACTCCAAAGCCGCAGGCCTGAGGCGTGCACCGAAAACTGCCACACACCGTTTTCATCCGTAACGCCCTGAACGCTGATGGCTGCATCCGGAATGTTCAGACTCAGCTTTTGATTTCCGGCAACACCGTCAAGCTCTACCCGCCCTTCTATGCTGTCCGGGTTGCGTGGAGCAAGTTGAACAAAATAGTCGCGGATAAACGTTTGTGGAGTTTCCAGAATATCCACCGGGCGGGTGATGCCGCCATAGTTCCACCAATCGGTATTCAGGGTCGGCACACCACGAGCTTCACGCTTGTTGTCAACCTGCACAACAAGGGAATTCTCGCCGTCGTCCGTCAGATGATCGGTTATTTCGAATTGGAAGGGAGTGAAACCGCCGGTATGCGTACCCAGTTCACGGCCGTTGAGATAGACTCTGGCATGGTAATTTACCGCGCCAAAACGGATAAAATAGCGTTTGCTTTTAATGGCCTGCAGTTCAATTTTTTTTCTGTACCAAACGCAGCCTTCGTATAAAAAAAGTTCATCCCGTTGACTGTTCCAATCACCTGGTACCTGCAGCGTAGGAGACGTATCAAAATTATATTCGATCAGTTCGCTTTTATGGGATTGTTTTTTATCCTGGAAAAAGCCGTCCTGGCGTGGAGTGTAGCGATAGCTGTAATAACCGTTCTCGTAGGGATCGATAATAATATTCCAGGCACCGTTCAGGCTTAAAACAGATCGTGAGGAAGAAACAGCAACCTGGTTTTCCGAGGCATTGAGAAAGGAAACGGTAAAAAAAAGCAGAATAAAGAAGCGCATCTTTGAAGCCCTCCGTGGTACAGAAAACAAGTTCCGCCCGGTCAGCAAAAGATGCAAATTATTTAATAGAAAGTTTGTCTAGTCACGGCGGGGAAAAGATATCGAGGAGACGATATTTTCGGAAGACTTATTTTGCGGCGGATCGAAGCTTACCTTTTCCGCGCTGCAGTGGCCGCAGCCCGCGGCACAGCCGGAATCATCCGAGCCCTTAAACTGACGGATAAAAGTTAAAAGCGCGTAGCCAAGGCAAACAGCTACAAGTGTGTAAACAAATATTTCCTGCATAACTAAATTCCTATTCCAAAATATTGACCGGCCTGGTAAACAACCAGCGACGCCAGGTAGGCCATCGCTGTCATATATCCGACCATTATCAACGGCCAGCGCCAGCTGTTTGTTTCCCTTTTTACGATCGCCACCGTTGCCATACACTGACAGGCCAGTACAAAAAACACCATGAGCGAAATAGCGGTCAGCAAAGAATAGGTCGGCTCGCCCGTTTGCGGATTGCGGTCATTTTGCAGGGCGGTGCGCAAATTCACCGAGGTTTCGTCATCTCCTTCCACATTATAGATAGTTGCCAGCGTACTAACCATCACCTCGCGGGCCGCAAAGCTGGTCACCAGCCCGATGCCTATTTTCCAGTCAAAACCCAGCGGCTCAATGGCCGGTTCGATCAGTTTGCCGAGCTGGCCGGCATAACTTTCCTTTATCTGGCTGGATACCTGACCGCCGTTTTGCACCGGTTGCTCCGGACGCGGATAATACGCCAGAAACCAAAGCACAATGGAAATCGCGAGAATAATTTTACCTGCGTCATTAATAAAAATCTTGCCGCGTTCCAGCATTTGCAATGCCGTCCACTTAAGCGAAGGACGACGATACGGCGGCAATTCCATCACAAAGGTTGATGATGCCATTTCTTTAACAACGAATTTCTTGAATATGAGAGCAACAAGCATGGCCGCCAGAATGCCCAGCATATACATCGAAAGCAGTGTTAAACCCTGGTAGCCGAACACGCCAAAAAGCTTTTGATCCGGCACAAAAGCACCAATTAGCAAAATGTAAACAGGCAGGCGGGCGGAACAGCTCATAAACGGAGCTATCATAATCGTTACCAGACGGTCTCGCCAGTTATGGATGGTGCGCGTGGCCATGATGCCCGGAATGGCACAAGCAAAACTGGACAGCAGCGGGATAACGGAACGGCCCGACAAACCTACGCCCTTCATCAGCCTGTCCATGATAAAGGCGGCGCGTGACATATAACCGGTATCTTCCAGCAAACCCAGGAAGAAAAACAGAAAAAGTATTTGTGGCAGAAATACAAGCACAGCGCCAACACCGGCAATAGCGCCGTCAACGATTAAATCTTTTAAAACGCCATCGGGCATCTGCGTGCCAATCCATTGACCGACGCTGTTTGTCCCGTCTTCTATCAGGGTCATGGGCAGTTCCGCCCAGGAAAAAATGGCCTGGAAAATAAAGGCAAAAATAGCCAGGAAAATAAGCGGCCCGGCAAAACGGTGTGTCAGGATTTTATCCAGCTTGTCGGTGATGGAGACGGATGCTTCGTTTTGTTGGTGAACAGCTTTCTGGAATACATCATCGACCCAGGCGTAACGCAATTTTGTCTCGAGCATATGCCAGGAGTAGGTGCCCTGGCTCAGTTTTTCACGGGCTTGTTTTACCGCGTTTTCAAGCGCTTTGACGTCGCGGTCTTTGTGTTCCGCGTTTAGCCAGCTTCGAAAAGCAATCTCGCTGGAGACAACGCGCAGAGCCTCTGCGCTGCACATTGACGGATGCATGCGCGTGCTGGAACGCATCCACTCCATGACGGGCTGTATCGCGCTCAAAACGTCAGCCGGCACGGGCACAGTCCGCGCAACACTTTTTTCTTTTTTCTCAATTGTCTGAAAAATGGCGCCGCGTAATTCTGCGATGCCCTGCCCGCGTGCCGCAATAACAGGCACCACCGGAATATTGAAATGTTCTTCCAGCGCTGCGGCGTCTACTTCAATGCCTTTTTTTTCGGCCGCATCCAGCATGTTTAGTACCAACAAAACAGGCACGCCAAGGTCAAGTACCTGTGTAAGAAGGTATAAGTTGCGACTCAGGTTGGCTGCATCAACGACAACGAGAACGGCGCTCAGCGTAATAGGATCATCATGAATACCGCTGAGGATGTCATAAGCAATTTTATCATCCAGGGATTTGGGGATGAGGCTGTAGAGACCGGGCAGATCGTAGGCCTGAACCGGGGCACCCTGCGGGTTTTGAATCAAACCCGTTTTTTTTTCAACGGTCACACCGGCATAATTGGCCACTTTCTGGTGGAGACCGGTCAGGGCGTTAAAAACTGAAGTTTTTCCCGTATTGGGGTTACCGACGATAGCGATATTTTTAATGTCGCGGCCGGCCCGGGATTTGGAATGTGGAGCGGTCAGCGTTTCCTGCAAAGCGGATTCATCCCCTTTCCACCATTATGCATTCCGCGTTGCGGCGCCGGATGGAGAGATGATAACCGCGTACATCAAGTTCGAGGGGATCACCCAGAGGGGCTTCTTTGATCAGGCGGATTGAGGTTCCTTCCATCAAACCCAGTTCCATCAAATAGCTGGCATCGTCACTGGTATCATTGATTGCGCAAATTACGCCGCATTCGCCCGGTTTAAGTTCTGCCACAGAGTTCATATTATATCCGTCCGTTTAAAAACATGTTACGCCTGTTAACCATAGTTAACGACTGTTATAATACTTAATTTAAGAAGAGTTTCACTTGATGTCTATATGTTCTTAAGGTTTTTTCAAAAAAAATGATATAAAGATGTTAATGACCCTCGTTCTGTAAAACGCGGTCTACAAATTTGCGCAGCAATAAATTGGACTCCGGCGTTTCCTTTGCATCCCTTAATACCTCATCAAGATGATCATTATCCCGGGTGTAGCGGCTTTTGTAAATCGTAAGGCGGGTTATTAGGATCTGCTTATCAACTTCCGGGTGAAACTGGAAAGCCCAGAATGGCCGGTCGATCACCTTGAAGGCGTGGCAGCATTTGGCGGTATAGGCCAGTTCTACTGTTTGCGGCGGTGCTTCTAGTGTCCGCTCCTGGTGCACGGAAACAGCCATAAAGGGATCGGGCGTATCATGAAAGATCAAATCCTGTGCGGCGGCCGGGCGCAACGAGATGGGAATAGAGCCCATTTCATAGTCATCATCATCATGGATTATTTTGCCTCCCAGGGCCTGCGCCGCCAGTTGAAAACCGAAGCAGGAGGCAAAAACCGGCAGGCGCCGGTCCAGACAGTCCAGCAATGCATCCTGGAGATCATTCACGAACGGGTATACTTCCGGTTCAAGGACACTGGCCGCTGAAGCTCCGCCCACAAAAACGGCATCATACCCTTCGGCCAGGTTATGCCGGAAATGCGGCGTTTCAAAAACGTTGACACTTTGAAATTGGTGCTGCTGCAGGCCGCTGTAGCGGACAAAGCTGTCAAACTCTTCCCGACGCACGTCCTTTTTTTCACGGATCTGGAATAGCAGAACACGCAATTCTTCCCTTCTTTTTGATCGCTTTTTTACCACCTGTAACGCGCTCCCACATTAAAGAATCGTCCCGGCATGGGATAACCGGCATCCATTTCGTACTTTTGATCCAAAAGATTTTCCAGCCTGCCGAAAACATCGACGCTTTCCAGCAGCTCTATCTCCGATCCAAGATCAACAACCGTATAACTTTGGCGTGACAGAGGATTTTCCCGGTTTACTAAATCCGCCACATGCCCCAGGTTTGCGGTTACGCGGATATTTTGGTATTGCCAGCGCAGACCACCGTTGAGCGTATGCCTGGCACTGTAAAGCAGCGCCGCATCGCTATCCAGGTAGCTGTAATTACCGTAAAAACTGAAACTGCGCGAAGCGTAAAGCCTTGCCGTCAGTTCCACGCCTCTGTTTGTCACGGCTCCGCTATTCTTGCGCAGGGGTGGCCCCATATTTTGCGGCACTTCCTGGACAAAATTTTCCGCGTCGATCAAAAAAGCGGTCAGGTCAACAACAAGGTGACGATGAAAAAAAGAACGGTTAATGCCCGCTTCATAGTTCCAGAGCTCTTCAGGCTGCAGGGTCTCATTGGAAGGCGGAAAAAGGTGCAGATCATTGATGGTCGGGCTGCGAAAACCCCTGGATGCCGCCACACGTAACGTGGTCTGCCCGTCCGCTTTAAAGGACAGGCCGGCGGCGGGCACGTGCTGCTGCCCGTAAACGGAATTATCCTGCAGCCTGTATCCCGCCCGGGCCGTAAAAGCGCCCAAGCTTTTTTGCAGAAGCCCGTAAAGTTCCCATTCATCAACGGAATAGCTTTTGGCAAGGCCGAAATTTTCTTTCTGCGCGGGCGGCAGATTCTTGTTGTCCGGTTCGCCGCCATAATTTTTATAATCCAGTCCGATCGTTACTATGGCTCCGGGCAAGCCTGTCCAGTTCTGGTAAAATGTTATGCCCCGCGTAAAATCATTGGAATTGAAGCCATCGGAAAAATCGTGGTTGCCCCAATTGTAAAAAACCTTGAAGGCGCCTTTAAGGCTCTCCGTCCGGTTTTCAAGAGATAGCGCCGCTCTGCCCCTTAGGTAGTCACGCCGGTCGTTTGTTAGGGGCATGTTAAAAGGGCCGGGATGATTATAACGCGCGTCCAGCAGGCGGCCATCAAGCCGCAAAGCCCAGCTTTTGCTAACATCGTAGCCGCTTTTCAGGAAGATGGTTTTGCTGTCAAAGGCATCGGCGGCGTCATCGCGGTGGCCGTCTGAGGCAATGCGCGCGGCGGACACATAGAAGAAGCGGTTATCGCTGCCGTAGCCCGTGTTTACTCTTAAACGATGTGTATTAAACGACCCGAAAGAGGCTTCTGCCGTGCCACTAAGTCCCTGCGGGGGAGAAGCGGTGACAATATTCAACGCTCCACCAAGCGCATTGGAACCGTAAAGGATAGACGCCGGACCGCGCAGCACCTCCACCCTGTCGGCATCACCGGCCATATAGCTGTCGCTGATCGGATGGCCAAAAATGCCCATAAATTGCGGCTGGCCGTCAATAAGGACCAAAACACGTGTATTGGGCGCCCCGCTCATACCACGGATGCTGACCGTCCCCCCCGATGCCGGACCGACACCGTAACCGGCCGCCCCGTGGCTTCCTACGATCAAACCCGGCACGTGTCTTTGCAGGGCCGGCAAAACGTTTTCTTCTCCAAAATTACCCAGATCATTTTTGTTTATTATCGAAATCGCTACCGGCAAGCTGCTCTTTTGTTGAGCCAGACGCGTTCCGGTGACTACAATCGGATCGGCATTGTAAATAACGGTTGAATCGGCCTCTTCGGCCGGCGCAGCCAAAGACAGGCACAATGCAATCAGCACAAGCAGGTATATGAAATGTAAGCGCATAACCACTCCATGGTTGTCAATGAGGTACAAGATAAAAAGAAATAAAAAACAGAAGCAACGGCGTGTCTATTCTTTGGGAGTATTTTTAGAGCGTGCCCGGCGCCTGGCTCGGTAGGCCAAAACGAGGCGGTGCGTCATCCAGTACCCGGCGATGGCGATGGGGAGACCCAAAACAATACCACCGATGGTTAGTGTGATAAAAAGGTCGGGCATTTCATGCAGCAGATCGGTAATTGTGATGGCCGACCAGTCCAGTGCCATACCTGCCGAACTGCCGTGAAAAAAGCGTGCCCCCACCAGGTAGGTAAAACCGTAAATAAACGGCGCGCTGAAAGGGTTGGTGATCATAACGCCGGCAACGGCCGCCAACTTGTTGGAACGCAGCAACCAGGCCAGCCCCACACCGGTTACAGTATGAAAACCCATATAGGGCGACATGCCCACGAAGAGCCCTAAGGCAAACCCCTTTGCAATACTTTCCGGGCTGTCATCCTGGCGTACAATTTTGCGCCAGGCCCAACGCGATCGTATATAAACGCTTCGCCACAAAGCTTTCAAAGCGCCATCCTTTTTGGGCTATTTACAGACAAATTGTTAAAGCACCATTAAAATATCGCTATGATTCTTTAATCGGCGAAAGATAGAATCACGCTCATCTTCGGTATTAACCGTCATAATCAAATTAACACTGACGTATTTTCCCCCGGAGCTGCGGTTTGATTCTTCAAGCTTATAATCTTCCGTCTCAAGCAGCTTATCAACCGCTTTCACGATTGTTTCTTTCTTGTGGCCAATCAGACGGTATTCCCATTTTGTGGGATAGGATATGATAGGTGAGCCTTCGATAATGCGCATATCTGTTACTTTTCCGGAATTCAGGTTATACAAACAATACGGCAGACATCTATTATCTACCGGACGAACGCTGACGACGCTTTTCCATCATCAGTTCCAGTTCAATCCTTTTAAAAGCTAAATCGCGTTTTAATAATTCCGCTATTGTTTCCTTGCCTTCGGCGCGTATCTGCCGTTCAAGCTGTTCAATCTCTTTTTTGAGCTGCATTTCACGGGGCATTACGCCACTTTTCTTCAGCAGGTCATAAGCCATGCGCCACTCCCCGGCAATACTGAAGTATTCCTTAAGGTCTATCGGTCTGCCCTGTCCCGGCAGGTTATCAAACTGACCTTCGCGCTGTGCCTCGCGTATTTTTTGATCGGCTATTCTTTCCCAGAAAAACATTGAATTAAAAACAGGGGCGATTCGCAAACCGCCCCTGAAGGTTTGTATGATTAGATTTCGAACTTGATGCCCTGGGCCAGCGGCAGGGTTTTACCAAAGTTAATGGTATTGGTTTGACGCCGCATGTACGCTTTCCAGGCATCGGAGCCGGATTCACGGCCGCCGCCGGTTTCCTTTTCGCCACCGAAGGCGCCGCCGATTTCCGCGCCGGACGTGCCGACGTTGACGTTGGCCAAACCGCAATCGGAGCCCCACGCCGAAAGGAAGGTTTCAGCTTCCTGCATGTTGTTGGTAAAGATAGAAGAACTAAGACCCTGTACGACGCCGTTTTGCAGATCAATGGCATCCTGGACATCACCCTTGTACTTGATCAGGTAAAGAATCGGCGCGAAAGTCTCTTCCTGCACGATCTCGTAACGGTTCTCGGCTTCCACAATGGCCGGACGCACGTAACAGCCGGATTCGTAACCGTTCCCGCTAAGCGCTTCGCCACCGTAGATGATCTTACCGCCTTCTTCCTTTACCCGGCGCAGCGCGGCCTGCATGTCTTCAACGGCCCCTTTATCGATAAGCGGACCAACGTGGTTTTTCTCATCCAGCGGATTGCCGATCTTAAGGCTGCCGTAAGCTTTCAGCAGCGATTCTTTCACTTTATCATAAATGGATTCGTGGATAATAACACGGCGCGTGGAGGTGCAGCGCTGGCCGCATGTACCCACGGCGCCAAATACGATCGTTGGCAATGCCATTTCCAGGTTGGAGTCCGGCGTGAGAATGACGGCATTGTTCCCGCCCAGCTCCAGGATATATTTGCCAAGACGTTTTCCAATAACCTGCGCGGCATGCTGACCGACCGGTGTAGAGCCGGTTAATGAAATCAATGGTACGCGCTTGTCATTAAGAATACGCTCGCCTACCGTGGAGCCTTTGCCGATCACCAGGTTGAAAATACCCTCCGGCAGATCGTTTTCCTGCAGCACTTTCGCCACAATGTTCTGGCAGGCAATCGCTGTTAAGGGTACTTTGGAAGCAGGCTTCCAGATGTTGACGTCACCGCAGACGGCAGCGATCATGGCGTTCCAGGACCAAACAGCCACCGGGAAGTTAAAAGCGGATATGGTTACAACCGGACCGAGCGGATGATACTGGTCGTACATGCGGTGGTTGGGACGCTCCGACTGCATGGTGAAGCCATACAACTGTCGCGACTGACCCACGGCAAAATCACAAATATCGATCATCTCCTGAACTTCGCCCCAGCCTTCCTGCAGCGATTTGCCCATCTCAAAAGAGACCAGACGGCCCAGAGCGTCTTTATGTTCGCGCAGCTGCAGCCCGATTTGGCGCACTATTTCGCCGCGCTTGGGCGCCGGTACCGTTCTCCAGTATGCAAATGCTTCCTGCGCCGTTTTCATCATCTGCTCGTAATCGTCTTCCGTGGCCTGGTAAACCGAGGCAATGTATTCGCCGGTGGCCGGAGAATGAATTTTCAGTTCGCCGGCATCGCTGGTTTTGTTCCACTTCTGCCCCGTCGATACCCCGTAATTTTTATCCTGGATACCCAGTTCCTTCAAGAAATCCATATGTCGCTCCTGTTTAAATTGTAAGTGTTATTTTTTTTCTGACCGATATCTAAAGTTTTTCAACAGATTTCAATACATCCGTTAAGCGGACACCACGCATATGCTCTTCTATAATACCCTGTACGTCATCGAACAGGTCGAGCAGGTACATGTTGAGCCGCGACGTGCTGCCGTTGGCGTCACTGTGTTCGTGCACATCCAGGCGAAAAGCCTTCTTCTCCTCAACCGCGCAATATACATCCTGCATGTGGATATTATCGATGGTTTTATTTAATACAAAACCACCCGCCGTGCCCTGGTGGCTTTGCACCAATCCGCTTTTAACCAGCATAGACAATACCTGGCGCAACTTGGACGGATTTACCTGTAGCTCAGCGGCAATCTGCGCGCTGGAAAGGGGCTGGTTTTCGTGTCGCGCCAAAACGCACAAAGCTTTCACTGCTGTTGATAGTCTTTTGGATGCCGACATTTTTTTCAATCTGTTACACAACGTGTGACAATTTAAGAAATTAAGAGGGGAAATTAAAGATGGCAAAAATAAAATCTTACGTTTTTTTGAAAATTTCAGTCTGATCCTGTTCCGGAATCTTGTTTGTGCAGGAATAACAAATTATTACGCTTTTGGGAAACTAAAAAGCGCCCGCACGACAGGCCGCACGGGCGCCAATGTCCGTTTTGCAATTTTATTTCAGCAGCAACATTTTGCGCGTCGTATTCAGACCGTCCGATTCAAAGCGGTAGAAATACAATCCGCTGCCCAGGCCAAGCTCCCTGGCGTCAAAGTCAACACGGTAGCGTCCGGCATTCTGATTCCCGTTTACCAGGACGCGTATTGTTTTGCCAAGAATGTTGAATACGGTCAGCTTGACTTTGCTGCTGCGCGGCAGCTCGTAGCGTATCGTAGTGACCGGATTGAACGGATTGGGATAATTTTGATAGATCCGAAAAACAGTCGGCAAAGCGCCCTCGTTTGTCGCATAAGTGCTGTTGATACGTTGCGGCGCCAGTACCGAACCGAGCACGGAGTCCGGCGCGAATTCCACTTGTCCCGCAGCATAAACGATACCGGTTTCGCTTTCCAACAGCTTCAGATCTAATTCCTCCCCATCCGTCTCATTGCTAAAAAGTGTCAGGAAAACCACGTAGCGGTTCAGCCCTTCAACAAATACCGGCCGGGCCGTCCCGCGGCATTCATCGCCAACAAAGGCTGCCATACGGTCCAGCGAATCCAACGGCGATTTTGAGTCGAAACGCTGTTCTGCCACCAGGGCCATGTTGTATTCATAAAGCGCGGGATTGACCTGCCAATTGACGGCGTCGCCTTCCCGCGCGTCATCCGGCGAAAGGCTTTTCGCAGGTTTCTCAAGACCAAAGGTACTAACAGAAGCAATACCGCTTCTCAGCAAATAACCGCCGCCCGCTTCCATTGCTTCGAGGCTGCCCAGCCAGTTACCGCTGGCTTGGTCATATTGGGCAAAGGCATCACGGCTTTTCAGAATGTCGCCATCGCGCACAGGGAAATTGTGCAGCGCTTCATTCACCGGACGGTTACGATTATCAGTATAGCCGATCCAGTTCCAGCCCTGCCTTACGGTTACATCGGTATTTCCGGGATTGATACGACGACCAATAAAATCCAACGCGCCGGATTGCTGCATACGCGTTTGGTACGCGGTCCCTGTACGCAGAGTCGTCAGCGATCCAACCCAGCCGGCGCCGTTTATGTATTCGGCGAAAGCATTTTGCGTTTTGATGATGTCGCCTTCTGTCGCCGGTACGCCTTCCATAACGGCATTTACCGACATATCACTGTTTTCAACGTTAAGGGCAATCCATGTCCAGCCGGCATCCAGTTCCGTTGTTTGCGCCACACCGGCGGGATTGAGGATCAGCGGATTGGAAACGTCACCGACCGTTGCGCCATTCTCAAAAACGAGCGTTTCTTCAACAGCGCCATATTCGTCGCCTTCGGAAGCATCCCAGCCGCGGAACGTAACCGTTTCGCCGGAAAGGTTATTGCTGTAAACGGTGATAAAGGCCATGTAGCCAAAAAGATCGGAAACATACTGCACATTGGCTTTGCCGCGTACCTCATTACCGCTAAATGCGCTCACCACGTCGAACGGATCATCCGACGCCTGGCCGTCAATATTCAACTGCGCCGTAATGTTCATACTGTAGGCAAACTGCGCTGGGTTAACATTCCATTGCGGCGGCCGCGCCAGAACGTTTATTTCCATTAAGAAGATTTCATCACCGTTGGCCGTTTGTGCAATCACCGAATCCACGTATGTATCCCGGCTTAAATTCCCGTCGACTATAAACTCAATGTTCTGCTCGCCTGATGGCGGAACGCTGCCTGATATTGTAGAGGTAGAAACCCACGGCGGCATTGAGACAATCGTAAATGATTCACTTTGTCCACCGGCATTAACCAGTGTCCCGTTGAGGCTGGTCTGCTCGCCTTCGTAAATGGTCAGCGCGCTGTTTGCAACCGACCAGTAAAGCGGATTCTGGTTGATTGTAAAAGACCAATTGACGGCTTTTGTTAATACGTTGCCATTTACATCCTTAACGTTGGAGACAGTCGCGGACAACGTCTGTCCTTCAAAGGCGGAGAGATCATCCAGCGGCGAGAGGATCAGCGTTTTTTCGCTGCAGGCAGTTTCTATTGCAAGCACGTTGCCGTCCGCGTCGCGGATGCGGGCCATATTTTCTTCCAGCGCATCGCAATCGAGGTCTTCCGTAAAACTCACCGAAATATCTTCACCCAGGTTGAGGATGCCATCCGCGGGCTGCGGTTTGCCAAAAACAACCAAGCCGCTGCGGTCTATGGTGCCGGCCGATATCTCCGAATAGGATATACCCACGTCGCCGCATTTGGCGACACCACGCAGTTCATATTCTCCATTTGGCAGGGCCGAGACATCCCAGTAACGCGTTATGTATTCCTGTGGCAGATTGCTTTTGGCGATCAGGAAGGCGGTTTTCCAGCTATCTCCCTTACGCCGGTATTGCAGGCTGATGTTTTCCAGGTTGGGATCGGAAGCGTCATAATCATTCAGGATCACCTGCAACGTATCGTTGTCATCTGCGTTAACCAGCCAGCCGTTTTCCGGCCGGAAAATATTCACATTGCTGCAGGGACTGGTATAGCGCACACTGAACGTGACCGTGTCGGCGATGGAAGGATCGCACGGGGCATACAGGCGCACCTGCAGGTTTTCATAATCGTAAGCCAGTGGCCCGCGTTCTATGGCAAGAGTGGCGTTTATCTGTTCTCCGGCAGGGATGGTATAAGAGAGCGCGTCTTCAATCACCACCCCTCCGACGCTGATTATCGCGCCATCCAGATTGCTGGATTGTATCACAGACAGGTTGTAGGTACGCGTTTCATCGCTCTGGCTGGTATTGCCGAGGAACAGCGTGAAAGCTGCTCTTTCTTCGGGCGGCACGTCGTTAACCTCGTTACTGCTTATCTGAAGCTGCACACCGTCGCGCGGCTGTGAACCCGGCTCCCAGGGACAACTGCTGCGTCCGCTCACCAGGTCAAATACCGGCGTTTTATACACCTTGTCCTCTTTTACATCAACGCTGAAGAAATCACCTTCATCGTTATCGGATAAAACATAGCCCACGGTGGTCGAGCTTCCGAATGTCTCCTCCTCTATCACCGTCTTGGACCAGCGGAATTTCGCGGCCACTCCGATTTCCACATCGGAGAAGTCACCGTCACCAATGCCAACGCCCACCTTAACTTCAGAATCAATAAAGGTGGTATAATCGATATGCAGGGTGGAATCCTCGCGCTGGGTGCTGGAGTATTCACGCGTTGCCCCGGCACTGAATGAGATATTGCGTTCTTTTTTGGCTCGTTTTTTCAGCCGGTCGTTTTTAACCAGCACCTGCTCCCACACGTCGATATAAGATCCGAGTATCTCGGCGGAATCGGGCGTGGCCAGCGTGCGCAGTTGCCTTAGCTGGGGCAGCAGTGTATTTCGAATGTGACTTTCGGTGTAAATATAGCTGGTATTGATCTCCTCGGAGCCCCAGACCAGCTGTGTATCTCTTACGACACTGCAGGTATTTTCATCAAAATCGATCACATCCGTCAACGCGTAAATCATGTTAAACGAAGCACCGATAAAAACATCACCCTTTTCGCCCGTGATGTTATCGTCATCCGAAGTCGAGAAACGCTCGGTGTTGGATGTATAGGTTGTTACGGTTGTGCCGTTGTTGTTATTGCGTCCGGCAAGAATTTGCCCCTCAATATGTGTACGGGCGCCGATTACAATACCGGTAAACGGCACGGGTATCCCTGCGCCGATTTTAATATCCGTGTACACTCCGGCAGCACCGCCTATTTCATGGGACATGGTAAAATTGGAGGCGTAGGTACTATCCTTTTCAAAATAAGCAAAGCTGTTGTCTCCGGGCGGATCACGCAGAATCATCAGCGGCAGTTCGGGTGTCTTTGTAACAAATGTCTCACTGCGCGGACGGTGACCCGTTACGATCATCCATTGATCCAGCGTTGTGCGGTCGCCATCTATATCGGCCCGGATACTCAGCCGCTTTTGAAACGGGTGATCACCGCCATCCAGGATATTGGGTTCGCCCGGCGCGAGGATAAAACTGGCCTGCCCGTTACTCACGGGTATTGTGACCGGGTCGCTGCCGTCTCCGCCCACTTCATCAAACAGGGTTACGCTGCCCGTGTCCACCAGGCAGGTGTCGCCGTTATAACTTTCCAACACGCGTACCGTCAGGAAATAGCGGTCAAACTGTTTCACGACCGGCACCTTAAACGGACCATCCGCCCCGGAACAGATCTCCGGTAATCCGTCTATTTTTATTGTAAGCGGATCACGGTAGACAAAATTGACAAGGCTGTCCTGAAAGGTGAGGTCTGTTGTCACACTGCTGAAAGATTGAAGAATTACGGGGTTGGCCGGTTCGATATCTTCCACGGAGATGAGATACTTCTGACTGGGCAGATCGATACTGTAGTTGCCGTTTTCATCAGTCTCAATGGTTTGTGTATAGCAGCCCTGTGGATTTCCCAATGACGTAATCTGAAGGGTTGCCTTGCCAATGGACGTGTTGCAGGCCGCGCCAACCCGTCCGCTTAAAGTACTGATAGTAATATCGGCAAAATCTACATTAAAAAGATTGTCATTCACGTCCAGGTTATAAGTCGATGGACGGAAGCGATGGCTGAGAGCAGTGTCGGCAAACGCCACTTCAAGCTGGTAAGTACCGGCTTCTTCCACCGTTAACTGGTAATTGCCGTTGCTGTCCGTAAAAACACCCGTGGGCTGGCCGTTCAGTACCAGTTCGGCCCCGGCAAGATTGCAATCGCTGGCTGAATAAAAAACCCGGCCGCTCACCGTAAAGCTGGTTGTATCATCAAAGGCGATACCGCTTAGCCTGGGGCTATCAAGACTCAGCGTAATATTATCAAAACCCGGGGCGAAGCCGTGATCGGATTTAAATGGCATCAAACGGAATGTACGCGATGCATCATAATAAACGTTTTCAAAGCTGAATCTTCCGCTGGCATCGGTGTAAACACTGCGCCTCATGGCTATCACTTCTTCAGGATTGTCTTCGAAGTTCAGATTTAGGGCCGTTCCGTGTTGTGTCCTCTTCCAAACCATGTCTGGGACTAGATATTGAGGAAACCGTTGCGGGTCATCAAACCCATAATAGGAGATCAGGTTCTTTTCATCACCTACAGGCTGTGAGCGCATCTCTGCGGCAATCAGCGAATCTTCGCGCATGGTATTCCAGATGGCCACTTCATCCAGCAATCCGCGATATAGGCTGTTCTGCGTATCATTGTAGTCAAACCCCAGTGTGAGCCTGCCTTCGCGGCCAATTACCTCTCCGGCCAGGTATTTGTCCTTAAAAACCGCAACGCCGTCTTTAAGCAAAGAGATCGATCCATCGGTGCTGCGCCAGGTGAACGCCAGGTGGTGCCAGGCACCGTCTGCAAAATCCACACCCGTATTCAATGCGCGGTTATTGATATCAATAGTGGCAGAAGAGGGATTGCTGATTCGTAAAGCGGAATTGTAATCCTGTGTTGTGAAATCGAAAACCGTGATCGCCGAATCAGAGAGCGTTTTTAGCCAGAATGATATCGTAAAGGCCGTATCAGGAAATTCTGTAAAATTACTTAAAGTGACCGCGTTAGCGGATGAGTCAATAGCAAGCGCCCGGTCCATCGTAACACCTTGCGGCATAAGATCAACGCGCACGTCCGAAACACCGGCCCCCAGCGGCGTTTGCACTACTCCTTTTACCTCACCCGAAGGTTGTTTGTAGCCGGCCGCTGTGTCAGGTACGGATTCCAGCGTGGTGACCGGGTCGTAAGCGGTAACTCCGTAAGTGTGCATCCGGCCGGGAATACCCTCATAGTCAAAATAAGTGCGGGCATTTCCGGAGGTCGTGGCTATCTCCGTACCGTCCCGGTAAATCTTAAAGCCATCCTGAACTTGAGAAAAATTCTCCCAGTTTATTTTAACATAGCTGCCGCTTTGTCCCTGCGAGACTGCGGTTATGGCCGTCTTTTTAATGCCAATAATCCGAATTTCGCCCCCATCAGGATTGTCGGAAGAAGCATATATAAAGCTGGCTGATTCGTCAAATGAGAGACTTCGGCCAATACGGTCATTACTCTCTGGGTTTTGATAGGTTGAAGCTTTTATCCAGCGCATGCCGCTTTTGCGAAAAATGTGTATGTCTCCGGCAGATGCACGGCTACCGGGATCCGAAACGATAAGGCCGTCACCTCTAAGATCTATATCGTGGTTGCGGGAATAATTGGTATTGGCTATTTCAATACTATCGCTCTCCTGCCAGGCAAAATCATCTATGCCGATAATTTTAAGATGTGCAAAAGCCGATTCATCAGACAGCACTTTGATGAAATTCAAAACAAGCATACTGTTTTCGAAATCAAAGTTCCTAAGCAGACTGTATTCGATAAACGGTTCACCGTTCGGTCCGCCGTCACCTGCCTGTAGATCATCCACGGTTATCTTGTGAAGCAGCTCCCAGCTTTCATCGGTCTGGCGCTTGTAAATATAAACGGCACCGGACTTTGTACCGACACCTTCGCCCTGCCAGTTTGAAGCCATTGCAATAAGATAATCATCGCGCAGAAGCAGGTTATCACCAAAACGCGGATTTCCGCTTACGTTCGTTGTGTCGTCAAAAGCAATTTCCTGATGCGCGTAAACGGAATCCCCATCAATCCGGTAGATATTGACAAGATTATTTTCGGGATCGCCCGCGGCAGCCCAGTTATTGTGAATTGTCACAGACTCGCCAAACGCGGAAAAATCGCGCCAGAAGAGCTTCCTGAATTGCCACTCATTATTTTCGAGTTCATAAAACTGTACACTGTATGGAATCTCGCCTTCTAAACTGAAATTGCCACGATCCGATGCGATAAGCCAGTTATTATGTATATCAATGGCGTGTCCAAATTGGTCAAATGCCGAGCGGCCCACCGCCGTTACATAATTCCATTCACCGTTCTCGTTTTCAAACAATAATATCTCGTTGTAACCGGAACCATAGTTTGTCACCACGAGCCGGTCCCTATCAATAACAAACGGTGATCCGAATTCCACGGCGTAAATGGGTGATCGGATGAAACCGATTACCTCCTGGGCCTGCAGACCCGGTAGAAACGAAGCAGCCGATAGAATTAAGGAGAGGCCGATCCTGATTACAGATTGCGATATCCTAAACATGGTATACCCCCGTAATTATGATATTAAGCCACCGTTTTAAGGAGAAGCCTGGTATTGTCTATGTGCGAGTTTAGACAGAGGTTGTGTTAGCTTAAAACAGAAATGTATAGGTGTATTTTACCAGGATCGTTCTGTTGTTACTGTGAGGAAGAACAGGCACTTCCCGGCGCCTGTCCGTATTATAATCCTCATTATAGACAATGTAAAGATCGTGACCCTCGGAAGGGTTTAAACGCAGCCGGGCGTTACCGATTACGATGTCACGCACATTATTATATTGCACAAACGCGGAAAGCGATAATTTGGCATTAAAGAAATAGAGACCGCGCAGGCGAAAAATATTGGCATCGAGCGATTGCCCCCTGTCATCGAAGCGCAGGCGGTTATAAGACCAGTAACCGCTCATTTCCAGTTGTGACGTTAAACTCCAGGACGGGGCTACGATAAACGAAAAACGGTTGCCGTCATAAAAGCGGCTGGCTGAAATTTCCGACGAGATCCACCACAGGTTTCCGCCCGGTGTTTCATAATAAAAAGCCACCCCGGGAAAATCATAAAGGCCCGGCGGAACGGCGACGTTATCGCTGAAGTCAAGGGAATCTTCAAGAAGTTCGCGGTTATTGATAAAGGCAAAATTGAAATAGGAACCGCTCTTAAGACTGGCTTCCCAGCCGGCCACGTTTTGCATCGACTCCAGCTTTTCATCACTGTTGCGCCAGTAAAATGCATTATTGAAATAGACGCGGTGTCGTTGAATCCAATCGTGTTTTTGCGGAATCCAGCCATATCCCATATCCTCACTGAAGCGCTTGTAATTATCACGCGAGGCAAAGCCCATTCCCGGCATGTATTCCCGACCGCTATAACTATAGGCAAATTCGTAGGATAGATTTTGGTAGCGTCTTCGTTGCCAGCTGGCGTGTATGCGGGATTTATTTACAAACAATGGGCTGTTTTCTATTTCATTATCGTAGGTTTGCGCGGCAGCCAGAAACAGGTATTCATCATCCCATAGGTTAAGGATCGCATCACTGCCAACGGCGGTATTAAAGCGACTACCGGCAGACATACGGTTGGTGATCATGCCGCCAACGTAGCTGTTTCCATTACCAAGTTGCCGGCGCAGACGCACCAGGCCAAAATTCTCCGATGGCAGGCTGTCACTGTCCGCGGTTTGCATATTCAGCACCCCCACGTCCCATGGTCCCACCCTTCCGCTTAGCCGCGCACCGCCGATGATCGGCACCGGCCGGCCGTCATCCAGGCCAATACGGCGGCTATAGAACAGCCTGTCAATGCCGCCCATACGGAAATCGAAAATGCTGGAACGCTCGAGGAAGAACAGGCGCTTTTCCGGAAAAAAGAGTGAAGATCGCGTAAGATTAATCTGCTGGTCATCCGCTTCCACCTGGGCAAAATCCGTATTAACGGTAAGATCAAGCGTCAGGTTACTGGTGAGGCCGTATTTCACGTCAATCCCAATATCACTCTGGCGCGTTGTAGATTCCTCGTAAGCTGTTTCCGGGTCGTTCAGATCATTATTCACGGAGAGGCCGCCCAGCGCGTAAGGCGTCACATACAGCGGCTTTTTCTGGGTTATATCCTTAATGACAATCTGCTGCGCCTGCGACGGTTTGAACTGGCCCCACCAACCCCATTTCGGCGGAATCTTCGGATATATGCCGGATTCATTTTTGCGCGCAATCCAGCGCCACAGGATCAGGCCCATCACGGCCTCGCCGTCTTCTACCTGGTAGCGCAAACTGGAGAGAGGTATGCGCATTTCCGCCACCCAGCCGGAGGAATCTGCTTTAGTGGCTGTGCTCCAGTAGGAGTTCCAGTTTTCGTTTAGGGGAAAATCGCCGTTAGCATCATCAAAAACAGCGGCGTCCGTCCGCGTACCGGCCGATGAGGTAAAGAAGGCCAGCGCATTTTCTTTGTCATTAAAAGAATCTAGTATAATGCCAAAAACATCGCTGCTCAGTTGCATATAATCACGCTTAAGCGAAGCCACCTGAATCTTATCCGGTTGCGAATCATAAAAGCGTCCGCCCACATAGATATATTCATCATCATGCAGCATGCGGATTTCGGAATCCTCAGTAGGCGGGAGATCAAATTCGGGCAGGTACATCACCAGTTCCAGTACTTCCGTCTTTTGCCAGGCGCTTTCGTTCAGTTCACCGTCCAGCGTAATTTTGCCTTCAAGACGATCAATAACAAGGCGCTCTTTATGTACCTGGGCAGGGCATAGAGAAAAAAATAGCAGCATTATAAGTAGCATAGCAGATCGCATTAAGCACCTTTCGGTCGTGGCATTTTGCCGACAGAAGTGTGCTATTTAAAAAATATGATAGATTAAAACAAGCAGAAATATCAGGCGACGCGGCTGTCTCTGATTTGGAGGGGACTGCTGCAGAACGGACATTTTTCGCCATCGCTAAGCGATTTGTGCACGGGCTTGCCGCATTGTGAACAACGTCCGTTGCCGTGCAACGCGCCCATTTTATCCAAAGCACGTGCGGCTGCTTCGCGCACAAACTGGCGGCGGTCGCGCAGCAGGTAAATCAGTGGACGCATGGCGCGTTTATCGCCAATACGGGCCAGGGTGTCGGTGATGATCGAAAAGGAATCCTTTTTGGCGGATAGCAGCGCGTGAACCAACGGTTCCACGGCGGGTTTTCCAAGCTTTACCAGCGAGTTGGCCGCGGCTTCACGCACATTCCAGTATTTGTCTTCAAGGGAGGCAACCAGGCCTTCCACGGCTTTGGAATCGCCGATCTTGCCCAGATTTTCCGCGGCGTTGCGCCGTTGCCAGAGTTCATCGTCATCCAGTACATTTATCAGCGGATCAACGGCGGCCCCGCCCACTTCCACGCTCTTCTGCCACTCCTGGCGGGCAATAAAAAACGCGGCTCCGGATTCATTTTTCTCTGGCTTCCAATCCAGCAGTTCCAGCACCTTAACCGCGGCCTGGCGTACCTGGCTGTTTTGATGCTGCAACGCGTTGATCAGCGGATCAATGGCCGCCTGGCCCATTTCCTTTAAAGCAAAAACGGCATATTTATTGGCCTTGCGACGACCGGCCAGTTGGCTGAACAACAACATGACCGCCGGCTTGCCTATCTGCCCGAGTGCTTTCGCGGCGCTCTTGGCAACTTCTTCGTTTTCGTCATCCAGCATGCCGACCAGCATGTTGACCGCCCTTTTATCTTTCAGATTGCCCAAGGCCTCGCAAACAGCTTCGCGTACACGCCAATTACTGTGGCTCAGCTGATTCATAAGCGGCGGGGTGGCGCGGTTATCACCAATGCGCCCCAGTGCCATGGAGGCGAAGCGGCGCACGTTCACATTGTGGTGCTTTAGCACTTCCAGCAGCGGGTCAAGAACGCTTTGTCCCAAACCCACCAGAGCTTCCAATGCTTCCAGGCATACCAGCTGAGACGGATCGGCCAGCATGGGCAAAAATAAATCTCCGGCACGGCTGTCTTTTGATTGACCGACAAAACGCACGGCTTTACGGCGTACGATGCTGTCTTCGTCTTTAAGGGCCATTATAAGGGGGTTGATCCGGCGCTCGTCGTCCAATTGTCCCAGTGCGTCAACAGCGGCACGGCGCACACGTACTTCACTATCCATCAGGCAACGGTTCAGCGGCACCAGGCTGCGCTTGTCATTCAGTTTGCTTAATCCGGCTACGGCTATAAGACGCATTTCAGGATTGGGGTCACTGACCGATTTGATCAGACCGTCCCAACTGCTACGCCCGATTTGTGACAGTGCTTCTATGGCGCCGTTGCGTACTTTCTCGCTTGCGTCATCAACCACCTGCCCCAATGGCCCCAGAGCGGCCGTTCCGATCTTTACAAGACTGTCCCAGCGCTGCTTGGCGATAAAATACCAGGCACCGTTTTCGGAGACGGTCACGGCCCATTTCATTTTGTCCAGTCCTTCGGCAGCCAGCCTGCGTTCTTCCGCTGAATCGGAGCGCAGGTTTTCCAGAAAATACTCTTCGCATAATGGATTGCCGATGCGCGACAGCAATTCCAGCATTGTCCGCGGATCGTTTTCATCGTTTTGGACGGCGTGAAGCAATTTGGGCGCAGCCGCCGAGCCCAGTTCAACAAGGTGTTCTGCCGCGGCTTCACGCACTTCGTACTGCGAATCGCTGAGAGCTTCGATCAGGATATCGATAGCTGCATCGTCAGAGATATTGGCGAACACTTTTAGCAGTCTGGCGCGTTGCGGCGTGTTATGGTTGGCGAAAAGCTCCCGCACTGCCCGCCGGGCAGGCGCACCAATTTCAACAATCGCATTAATGATTGATTGGTACAACTCATCATCGGCCGTTTCCAGTTCATCAACCAGCGCGTCAATGGCGATACGACCCAAATCAGTCAGCGCGCGCGCCGCGGCATCCCGCACGCGTTTGTTGCGCTCTTTGAGCAGAAAGAGTAGCGGCGGCACAGCCTTGTAATGGCCGGTGCGTCCCAATGCCTCTGCGCCGGCCACCTGAACTGAATCATCCCAGTGTGTAAGCAGCGTAGCCAAGCCTTCCACCGCCTGGCGCGCGCGCAAACGGCCCAGAGCCGCGGCGGCGGCAACCTGAACGCTGCTGTCTTCGTGTTCCAGCGCCTTAACCAGGCCTTTGATATTTCTTCGTTCGCGAAGTCTGTCAATATTTGGTGTAAAAATGGGCATTCTGTTCCGGTTTTTTTATCTCAATTATCAAATATCGACTCGCTCTTCTGAAACCAAAGTTTTATACGTTTGCTGGAAAATTGGCGTCCACCGGGAAGTTTTTCGGAATCGGGAAGATATGTCACGGCCGGAAATGCCCTGCGGGTGTGTATATTTTTCCAATAAAAAAGGGCAACCGGTAATGATTGCCCTTTCCTGTTATACAAACAAAAAAATACTTATTTCTGTGCCCAGTTCACAAGCCAGGCTCCAATATCCGTATTATCGATCACACCGGAGAGGGCCGCGGCCTGCGGGCCATACGTAAAGATCGGCACCATAACACCACTATGGCCTTTTGTGGTATATTCCGTTTTCGAGACCGTGTTATCTTCTACCGAACCACCTAACAGCGTCATGCCGCCCGTTTCATGGTCGGCCGTAACGATAACCAGCGTGTTGCCGTCTTTCTCGGCAAAATCCAGACCCGCTCCAACAGCTTCATCAAAGTCGAGCATTTCGCCGATAATATAATCGGTTTCATTGGCATGGCCGCCCCAATCAATTTGGGAGCCTTCAACCATCAGAAAGAAGCCCTGTTCATTTCGTGCCAGCACCTCAAGCGCTTTATTTGTCATTTCCGCCAGCGTGTGCGGACGCTGTCCGGCATGGCCGGGGTGCTTATCATGATAGAAATAAAGCAGTTTTTCGTCCACTGTTGTAGAAGCAAATTTTGTGCTGTCTTCAATGACGGTGTAGGATGCGCGCATTTGGGCCAGCAGATCTTTTGAATCTTCACGCAGACTGTTTTCCTGCTCTTGCGGAATGAACCAGCCGCGGTCACCGCCGATTATTACGTCAACATTAGCTGCGGCCATATCTTCAGCGATCTGCGCGTACATTTTACGCTGTTCCACGTGCGCGGCAAAAGCTGCCGGGGTTGCGTGCGTGATTCCGCAAGTCGCAACGAGTCCCGTAGACAGTCCTTTATCACGGGCGTACTCCAGCACGGTTTTATGAGGCTTCTTGTCCACATCCACGGCAATGGCGCCATTGTAGGATTTCACGCCCGTGGAAAAGGCCGTGGCGCCGGCAGCGGAATCGGTGACATATTCATCCGCGGCGTGTGTTGTGACCATACCGCCCATTTTGAAGCGCTTAAGTGCCGGATTCTCTTTTACGGTCATCAGGCTGGTAACCTGGGCCGGCCCCATCCCGTCGCCGATAAAAAGTATTACGTTTTTAGGTTGTTCCTGCGCTAGTCCGCTAAGAAACAGCGCCAACAAAAATACAATCGCAAGGCGAATATGTTTTAACATGATTTCTCCGTTTTGAGTTTAACGATTCCGGTGAACGCGGAAATTATAAAACGCTGTGCCCATTCAGTGCAAGAAAAAGGTGCGCCTTTCCTATCAAATCGCCCCTGGAAACAACGTTTGTCATGTTCGATGTAAAAAAGGCCTCCCGGTTGCGGAAGGCCTTAGTTTTTTTGGCTATTTCTCAGACATGAAAGGATACTTCCAGTCTTTTGGCGGGACATAAGTCTCTTTCATGGTGCGGGCGGTCATCCAGCGCATGATGTTCATGGCGCTGCCGGCCTTGTCGTTGGTACCGGATGCCCTGCCACCACCAAACGGCTGCTGGCCTACAACGGCCGCCGTCGGCTTATCGTTGAAGTAGAAGTTTCCGGCCGTATTGCGCAGGCGATCTGCCATATGCGAAAGCACGGCACGGTCTTTGGCCCAGATAGCGCCGGTAAGCGCGTAAGGCGACGTATCATCACACAGATCGAGGGCTTTTTCGAAATCCGCATCATCATACACATAGATGGTCATCACGGGACCGAAAATCTCCTCTTGCATGGTTTTGAAGCGCGGATTGGTGGTAACGATGGTCGTTGGCTGAATGAAATAGCCTTTGGAGTCGTCGTATTCACCACCGGTTATAAATTCCGCTTCTTTGGAATCGCGGGCGTAGTCAATGTACTCGGTGATGCTGCGGAAAGCACTCTTGTCTATCACCGCGCCCATGAAGTTGGTAAAGTCTTCGATATCGCCCATCTTGATCTTGCGAACTTCAGCGACGTATTTATCCTTGAATTCCGGCCAGATCGATTTGGGCACATACATACGGGAAGCAGCCGAACATTTTTGTCCCTGATATTCAAAGGATCCGCGAATAGTCGCTGTTACAAGCGCATCGACATCTGCCGTATTGTGGGCAAAAATGAAATCCTTACCGCCTGTCTCACCCACGATGCGCGGATAATATTTCATTTTGGAGATATTGTCACCCACCGTTTTCCACATATCCTGGAAAACCGCAGTAGAGCCCGTAAAGTGGATGCCAGCCAGGTGCTCGCTGGCCATAACCGGATTACCGACTTTGGAGCCGGAACCGGGGATAAAATTAATCACACCGTCGGGCAGGCCTGCTTCCTGCAGCATCTTCATGATGTAGTAAGCCGAATAGACAGCGCTTGATGCCGGTTTCCACAGGGCAACGTTACCCACAACAGCAGGCGCCGCAGGCAGGTTTCCGGCAATGCTTGTAAAGTTGAAAGGTGTTACGGCAAAGATAAAGCCCTCCAGCGCCCGGTATTCCACGCGGTTCCACATGCCTTTGGGAGAGTATGGCTGGTCGGCCATAAGCTGGCTCATGTAGTGGGCATTAAAGCGGTAAAAGTCAATCAGCTCTGCCGCCGAATCGATTTCTGCCTGATGAACCGTTTTGGACTGCCCGAGCATGGTGGCAGCATTGATGGTTGAGCGCCACGGGCCGGAGAGCAGTTCCGCCGCTTTCAGGAAAACGGAGGCACGGTGCTCCCAGGGCAGAAGCGACCATTCTTCCCGGGCTTTCAGCGCGGCTTCTATGGCCATATTGACCTCTTTTTCGCCGGCCTTGTGATAAACACCCAGAATGTGACCATGATTATGCGGAATGCGTATTTCGGCGGTATCTCCGGATTTTACTTCCTTGCCGCCAATGATCAAAGGGATTTCAATTTTGCGGCTGCTCATTTCCTGCAGTTTGGCTTTTATTTCAGCACGCTCCGGCGAACCCGGCGCATAATTCAGAACCGGTTCGTTTTTTGGATCGGGTACTTTAAAAAACGCGTTTGGCATGTTTTCTCCTTGGTTCGATTTTATTGATTCTTCTGTCCGTTGAATTTTTGCTAAGACTTAAATGTAGCAATAGCCTCAAGCGAAATCAAACAAACAACATCCTTTTATTTAGCATCTTAAACTATTGATTTTATTTAACTTGTATTCACAATTTGCCTGCAACAACCACGCTGTGTTTGCTTTCCCGGATCACCCCCTGGCGGTCATTGAGAATTTGTATAAAAACTATATAAATCCCCATACGTGCCCGGCGCCCGTTTTTGTCACGGCCATCCCAGACGACGCTATGCTGCGGACCTGAAAAACTGTTGTCGGTCAGCGCGACAACCGGGCGGCCCAGGATATCCAGTATTTCAACGCGGATGCGGGCGCTGTTTTCCGGCAACTGCACCGACACAAGGGTATGGTCTTCGTGCCCGTCGCCATCCGGCGAAAACGGATTGGGCTCTATTTTTACAGCAAGGCCTTCATTTGCGGAAACGTCATTGTAGATTGAATTTTGCTGTCCGGGTGTCGCATTATCCGATGCGGTGGCCGGGCCCCAGTTACGGGAAAGCCGGGCATCCAAACCGGGATGAATCCTTTCCAGTGAGGGTGAGCGCCACTCCTCGCCTTCCAGCCAATCTGATGTGTATGGTACCTGCTCAATCCAGCCAAGATCCGGCCCCAAAAGATAAACCACATCTTCACCGTTGTTGAGCGTGTTCCACTTATCCGGCACAACGATCAGCGAATCCTCGAGATCATACAGCGTATCCAGTCCGGCATGTTCAGCAAGAACACGGTAGCTGCCCGGGCCCATTACAATCAGGCTGTCCAGAAAAAGCGTATCGCGGCTATCTGCAAAGGCAAAGTTATTGAGCAGTAACGGCTCGCTCCCGGCATTGAATACTTCAATCCACTCCGGCTCGCCTTCGTCAGCCAGAAATTTTATCTCATTAATACGCAGGCGGCTCTCCCCGGCGGAAACAATCAGCTTACCAAACAAAACGTTATTGGCTGTGTTTTGGTCGCTTGCCGATGAGAGCGTCGCAACGATGTCAAAGCTGCCGGCTTCCGGAAATGTATAATCAAAATTATGATTAATCTGCCCGCCGGGCATCAGCGACAAGGCCAAGGTCGCATCAAAAAGCACCGTCTCGCCTCCGCTGTACAGACTATCGCCATTCTGATCCATAAAAACCAAAAGCCCGCTCATGGCGTCAAAATCCAGTTGACCCGTGTTAGCCACTTCCAGCGTGAAAGTAACCGGCATTCCGGCCCGGACTAACGTTTGCGGCACCCAGCGCAATGCACTTAAAGCCACATCCACCGGAAAAGGCGACACGGAATTGCGGAATCCGGGCGTACCGCCGGCAACTATCGCGTCCGCCCAGTTTGTACTGTCGTTGGCGCCGTCCAGGCGAATCTTCTCATCGGAAAAACCGGGTTTGTTGCCCAGGCTGTAGCGGTAGCGGCTGGCTACATTTCCACTGCTGTCGATCAGCTCAAGCATGCGGGCTGTGCTGTTGGTCAGACCGTTGGTGCCAAAGCCCTTATCGGCAATCGTTAGCAGCAGCGCGCTGTCGGGAATGATGTCATCGTAAACGGATGAGTTTTCGAAGTAGCTCCCGTCAAGAATGACGCCGAATTGACCGGGCTGCAGCAACATGCCGTTTCCCGCGTCAGCCAGCTCATCCAAAGACAACGAATCGGAAAGAGTCCAGCCACTGAGATCCAGCGCCTCACCGGACAAATTATAGATTTCCACAAACTCGTCGTGAAACTCGCTGGTAGCCGGATCAAACATGATTTCCGTGAACGTTACCTGAGCATACAATGGCACTGTAAGCGCCAGGCAGAAAAGTGTAATTTTGGTCATAGGCAAAGTAGAAAAGCCGCGGCGCCATGCCGCGGCCTTAAATGAGCTATTTCTTGAATTTTTCGCGGATCATATCCGCAACCGTCGGGCTGCCGATTTCCTGCAGCTCGTAGCGCACGCGCTGGTGCGGCTTGTTTATTTTGATGACACGTGTCAGGTCAATGGGAGTTCCAATAACAACCATATCGGCGTCACTGGCATTGATCGTTGCTTCCAGGTCTTTCATCATGGCATCTCCGTAACCCATGGCCGGAAGCACATTGCCCGTAGTAGGGTATTTGGCATACGTATCGGCGATTGACTGTACGGCAAACGCACGCGGATCGATGATCTCTAGCGCACCGAAACGACGGGCAGCGACCCAGCCGGCGCCATAGGCCATCTCACCATGAGTAAGCGTGGGACCGTCTTCCACAACCAGCACGCGCTTGCCGCGGATAGCCGCAGGGTCGTCAACAAAGATAGGCGAAGCCGCTTCGACCACAAACGCATCCGGGTTCATCCGGGCCAGATTATCGCGTACGGCCATAATATTGGTATAATCCGCCGTATCAGCTTTATTAATGATAATGGCATCGGCCATGCGCGTGTTTACCGCACCGGGATAGTAAGAAGCCTCATGCCCCGGACGATGCGGATCGGCCAAAACGATCTTGAAATCGCTTTTATAGAATGGCGTATCATTATTGCCGCCGTCCCACAGGATAATATCGGCCTCTTTTTCGGCCTCACGCAAAATTCGTTCATAATCCACACCGGCAAAGATCACCGCGCCGTTGTCGATATGCGGTTCATACTCTTCGCGCTCTTCAATGGTGCAATCATGTTTATCAAGATCACTGTATTCGGCAAAGCGCTGTACGGCCTGTTTAGCCAGGTCACCGTAGGGCATGGGGTGGCGGATGGATGCCACTTTGTAACCCATATCGCGCAGCAGGCGCAATATGTAGCGCGTCGTCTGGCTTTTACCAACGCCGGTGCGCACGGCGCAAATGCTTATCACAGGTTTGCTTGACTTAATTTCCGTTTTTTCCTGACCCAGCAGCCGGAAATCGGCGCCCGCCGCCAAAACGATCGAAGCCTTTTCCATAATAGTCTGGTGTGAAACATCGGAATAGGAAAATACAACCTGGTCAATTTTTTCATCCCTGATAAGTCTTACAAGGTCTTCTTCAGGTAGAATATCAATCCCTTTGGGGTAATTTTTTCCTGCCAGCTCCGCCGGGTATTTGCGTCCTTCAATATTGGGGATTTGCGTGGCCGTAAAAGCCACCACGTTATATGTTTTGTTATCGCGGAAATAGGTGTTGAAATTGTGAAAATCGCGTCCTGCCGCTCCCATGATCAGCACTCGAATCGCTTCCATGACATGCTCCTTTTAGAGTTATTGTTTTTGCGTTATTCCAAAGCTGGAAAAACTATGTTCGAAATATACGAAATTAAAATGAAAGCTCAAGGAGGGGTTTTGTTACATCAGACATGACATTTAGATATATTGCTTCATGTTAAGAATTATTGTTTTATCTAATATGTTCTAATGAGAAAAAAAACGAAAACTATTGATATGCCGGCCCGTAGGAATGATTCTCACACGTGACGGTTGTTAACTGTTTCCATCAATCACCTATTTAAAAGCTGGAAATCTTAAAGTAAACCGGAAGGATTATTATGAGCGAAGACAGAAAAGCGTTACCAATAGGATTGGGTCTTGCCGCGGGCAGCGCATTTGGAACAACACTTGGCGCGGTTGTTGGTGCCATCACAGGTGACGTAGGATTTTGGATTGCGATGGGAATTACCTTCGGGTCTGGGCTGGGCTTGCTGGCAGGCACGCTGTTCGCAATATTAATCAAAAAGCCGCTGGACGGCGGGCAACAGGAATAAAATTCCTCATTATTAATTTCCGCGTATCTGATTTTTTATATATCTTTTTCGTTTTGTTTTGTAGCTTAGGAGCGATTTATTAATACCAGGGAGTTATGAAATGAAAACGATCTTCAATTTAATTTTTGCAATCAGCATGTTGTTTTTCGTGGTTGCCTGTGGCGGACACAAAGAAGAACATACACATTCGCATGACGCGTCCGCCATCGCAGACAGTAACTTCGGTCTCACATTAAACGGAACCGAAAAGTGGCAAATGGACGACCATACCCGGGCCATGTTTGCGCAAATGAGCGAAAGATGGAAATCCATTAATCCGGACGCGCTTCCTGCCAACGAGCTTAAAATGACCGGTGCAGATCTTCGGCGTGACGTGGATTCGCTTATTGCCGGATGCACTATGCAGGGCGCGGCGCACGATGAACTGCATACTTATCTGACTGCCTTTATCCCGGCTGTGGAAGCTCTGTCTCAGCAGGGGCAGGAAGAACAGGCCCGTAAAGTAGATACGCTTTTGGCGCTCTATCCCAGGTATTTCAAATAAGACATCCGGCCCTCAGACAGCGGGCTTGAAAAAAACTATAAATATTTCTTTTACCGGCATCGTGGCGAATGTAAATTCCGCGCTTTGATTTTTTGAGGTTAAAAGAAATATGAAACCTGTTTTCGTTTTTATGGGCCTGCTGCTGTGCAGTAACGTGTTTATGACCTTTGCCTGGTACGCGCATTTGAAAGAACTCAACGGCAAACCATGGTTTATTGCCGCTCTCATAAGCTGGGCCATAGCACTTTTCGAATATATGCTGCAGGTACCTGCTAACCGCATCGGCTACACAGCGTTAAATCTGGGCCAACTTAAAATAATCCAGGAAGTTATAACGCTGAGTGTTTTCATACCCTTTTCCATTCTATATATGAAAGAGCCAATTAAACTCGATTATTTATGGGCAGGGCTTTGCATTATTGGGGCCGTATTCTTTATTTTTAAAAGCAAGCTGTTTTAGCCTGGATGAGAAGCTAAAATGAACAAAATCGGAATATCAGGCGGTGACAGTAGTTAGCAAAAAACTTAAGTAAAATAAACGGATTTGGCATATGTGGCTCAAATATCAAAAAGCACGGTTTACCTCGAAATACGGCATTAAAGAATTAACCAAACGCATTCGCAGTATCACCGAGGAGCCGGAAGATGAGAACAAGAATGTTCCGTCCGGGATTTATACGTTTAAAGGAAAAGTGTCTGAGGAAAACCCTATTAAGCTCACACTTCAAAAAGGCGCTACCCTGCAAAATCTCGATCTGGCCGTCTCATTACGTGAAGAAGAAAAAACCAAAGTGGACGTACGATTCCGTTTATTGAAAAGTCAGCGCTATGTGGACTTGTTACTGATCGCTCTTTTTTTTGTAATTCTCAAGCTGAGCGTGATCAGCACCGGCTCCGTCTCCGAGGCTTTGCTTGAAGGTCTGATAATCCTGGGGCTTTATGTAGGCATTGCGACCTTTGCTCATTTTACCACCCGTCTTTTCGCCAGAAAACGGGTCAACGACCTTTTTTCCTATTTGACGGGAGATGATTTTAACGAGCGTTCAAAATTTTCGATACGAACATAAAGACGTTCTGCCTTAAATATTTTTGACAGCATCCTGATTAACAGCATTCTAATTAAAGAGTCTTAAGTCTAAGATTGCTTACAACCGGTAAGGCGTTTCAAAATCCATAGCCATATCAAACAGGACCAATTCTGTTTCTGCCAATGCTTTTAAATGAAGCCCACCGATATTTGTAATTCCGCAGCCATCACCTTTATCCAAAACAAGGTCACCGTTCACTTCCAGCTTACCGTGGACGATTTGAATCCAGGCGCCGCGATGTGACTTCAATTCATGATCGTATTGTCTGCCGGCGGACAAAATGCCCGCATACAATTCCACATCCTGGTTAATATGCATGGAACCGTCGCGGCCGTTTTGTGAGATATAAAGCTGAAGTGTGTCGGTCAGTTCGTCGCGGCTGAAGCGTTTAACCTGGTAGCCCGGCTCCCTGCCCTGCTTATCCGGCAGTATCCAGATTTGAACGTTGTGTTCCACTTGATCGTGTTCGTTCATCTCGCTATGCACAATGCCTGTTCCGGCGCTAAGCCGCTGCATCGCTCCGGCCGGGATGGGCTCTTTGTTGCCCATGTTATCGCCATGTGTCAGCACGCCGCTGGATACGTAAGTGACAATCTCCATATCACGGTGGGGATGGGCCTGGAATCCTGAATGCGGTTGGATATGGTTTTCAACAATCACGCGCAACGGACCAAAATGCATCCACTCCGGATCATGGTAATTGGCAAAAGAGAATGTCATCCAGTTGTCAGTCCAGCCGAAATCCTCAAAACCGCGTTCTTTGCTGCGCCGGATTCGAATATCTTTTTTCATAATTTTCCTTAGTTTGATTTTAGATTTATTAATTCCAAAACCAAACCGAACTAAATTACATTCCCTTGGAAACCTTCAAGAACGTCGCGCTTAAGGAAAAAAAGGCTGGTGCGTTAAAGCAACAGCCTTCTACTAACACGATTTTATCGTTACCTTTTAGAACTGGTCTCCCAGCGTGTCTTCCAACTCATTTATAAAATCGAGCATTTTGCCGGAGTTAGAAAACAAAACCAGCCCATATTGCCGCTCGGGAACAATCATAACATAAGCCTGAAAATCATGGTTATTGCCAGTGTGCAGGTGCATCATGCCATACGGTGATGGTTTTTGGGCAAATCCGAGTCCCCACCCTGTCTGGCCTGTTTCCTTTCTGAGTTCCGTATCTTCATTAAAAATCGTATGCGACTTAAACATGTCGTTGTACGTGTCGTCTTTAAGCCCTTCACCTTTCAAAATAGCCTGAACAAACCGGGAATACTCCCGCGCTTCGCTGTGAAGGCTGGAAAAAGCAAAAAACGTTTTACCGTCCCAGCCGCCGGTGCTATTGTCTGTGGGTGTACCATCCTTGTGCCCGTACGCTTTATGTTTTTCAAAGTAATCACTCCAAACAAATGAGGTATTCTCCATTCCCAAAGGCTGCGTAACCGTTTCCTGGAAAACGCGATTCAGGTCTTCCTGCCAACCGACTCCGTTTAGCTGGCCGATAATAGCCGCCAAATATTGATAGGCTTCTCCCGAATATGAAAAATCCGTACCGGGTTTAAATTTAAGGGCTATCTTTTTTCCACCACTATGATTAGGGAATCCGGTGCTATGCGCTAATACCATTCTGGCGGTTATCAGTTTATAATCTTCCTGGGATTCTTCCGCAATACCAGGGTGAGGCAGGTACTCATAAAGCGGTTTATCTAAATCCAAAAACCCTTTATCTGCCATCTTTAATGCAAACCAGGCGAAAATAGGTTTGGACAACGATGCACCTTCAAAGATTGTTTTTTTGGTAACCTTTTCTTTTGTTTCCATGTTTGTAACGCCAAATACATTATAATAAGCAACTTCAGCATCATTTATGATCGCAATTGAAAGACCGGGCATATCCAGCTTTTCCATTATCGACTGGATTGTATCATCAAGTTCGTTGGCAGTTACAGATTCGCCGGCAAGTGTTTTTACCGGAGCGTTATTAATTTGCGATTGTCCGGCTGTGGATAATGAAAGGATTAAAATAATTAGCATAAGAAATGGCGTCTGCTTTATAGAAAAAGACATACGTATACCTCCGCGGGTTAAATATGATAAGCCTATTATTTGTGGGTTGAATCATGGCTACGTGGGGCTTATTAAAAGGTTACAATGAAATAATTAGCAATGTTTGGAGAAATCAAAAAGTTAACCACGCATCCACCTACAATTGTTTAAACTCAAACTCAGGAAGTCATTTAATAGCACTTAACATTTTCAAATACTAAAATCGCGATTCCCTACTTTTTGCTTTATCAATTAGCTACATTATCCTGACCCTGCAGAAAGGACCACCATGAAACGTCGCGAGTTTATCAAAAGCCTGGGCATTGGCGCCGGCGCCATTACGCTTTCTCCCGTCTTCTTCAAACGTTGGGACGCGCTCATCGCCCAACAGAATAAAGTACAGGTTTACAAGATCATGAATGGCGATTGCTTCCAAAACGTGGATAAGCTGTTCGAACTGATCGACATTCGCAAATATATCGATCCGACGGACGTTGTGGTTATCAAGGGCAACGCGCAATGGCAAAAGCAGGGCTATACGCACACAGGCGTTATAAAAGGCGTGGTTGATCATATTCTCGCCATAGAAGGGTTTTCCGGTGAAGTGATAATTGCCGACAACGTGCAAGCGTATGGTTCGGAGAAAAACTACGCCTTTAACGTGGAAGGCAGCGGCCGGACGCATAACTGGCCCGATCACAACTGGACGACATTAGCCGAAGAATACCAGCAGAACGGCAAGCCTGTATCGGTCAAACGCTGGTACAGCAGCGAGGGTGACATTGCGGGACCGCAGGATGGCGAAGGCTGGATACGCGATTGGTTTACTTTTGACGGTTTGGATACGTACCTCTCCTATCCAATTTTTGAATCGCCTCTTAACCCGGGTCGTATGCTGGATATGAAAAACGGTGTTTGGGAAAACGGCTCCTATACGGGGCGTAAAGTTAAAGCTATTTTTGTCCCCACTCTAAACAACCACGGCAAGGGAGAAGAAGATTATTCCGGAATCACCAGTGCCATTAAGAGCTTTTATGGCGCTACGGAGATCCATTACGGTGCCGGCGACCGCTTCCGCGATTACGCCAATATTCACCGTTCATCGTTTTCGCGCGATCGTGCCGATTACTGCGGACGTCTTGTAGCCCGTTACATTCAAACGATGTACAGCCCGGTATTGTACATTACCGCGGCCATGTGGTCAGGCCATTACTCGCGCACCGGTGAAGCGACCGAAACCAAAACCGTACTAGCTTGTGAGAACCCGGCCACGCTGGATTATGTCGCCTGTCGTGACGTGATTTCACCGTATGCTCCTTTCCTGAATCCGGAAAACGATAACAATACGCGCAAACAGATCACCGGATGCATCCAGGGTGGCATCGGCACAATTGATCCCGACCTGTATGAGGTGATTGCTTACGATTTCAACGACCCCGATGTCAACCGCCTGGACATTGACCGCAAAATAAAAGAATACCGCGAGGGTAAAGCCACGGAAGAAGAAGTAAAAGAATTGATCCGCCAATACATGGAGCAGGGATAATGCGCCGGCTGATGTGGGCCCTGTTGCTGGGGCTGAGCATAACGCTGGCGGGAAGCACACATAATGTCGGCTGGCAACGCATCCTCTCAGCGCAGGCTGTGTTTAGCGGTGATTCCGTTCAATTAACGCTGAGGTTTATCAACCACGAGGCTGACACGCTGCGCGGTTTTTACTTTTGCGAAAATATCCCGGCCGGCCTTGATGTCGCCATTGGAAAGATTAAAATAAATTCTTCCGTAATTGCTTCCACGAGTCATGAAATAACCGGCAGCGGCGCCCTTTATGCCGGAGCCAGCACCCACCGCACAATTTTAGAGACCCCACCCGCTTTCACGGAAAACAACGCTCTCGCGCCGGGCGATACGCTGCTCGCCACGTTTTGGCTGTCATCACAAACGGCAGAAAGCTACGCCCTGGAAAACGCGCATTGGGTGGGCTACTTTGGCGCAAACGGAAACGCCTTTGCCACGTCTGATCAGGCACTAGTTGTAGACTTTATCGAGCAAGACCTGCGGATTGAACAACAAGAGCTGGCGGATGCTACTGTCGCTGAGAGTTACCAGGCAGCGTTGCGGGTAAGCGGGGGCACGCCGCCCTACACCTGGAATCTTGCTAGCGGTAGCTTGCCAGACGGGCTGGTTCTAGACAGCCTCTCAGGGCAAATCAGCGGGACACCTCAGCATGCCGGCACATATTCCTTTGACGTTTCTGTTCGAGACAGCGGCCTTATCATCCAGCAGGATACAGCATATTTTGAAATTTTCGTTGAAGGCGCTACTTCCATAAGCAGTCTTCAGCAACCGACCGCTTTATCACTGAAAGGCAATTTCCCCAACCCATTTAACCCTACCACGCGCATCGAATTTTCTATCGCGCAGCGTGCTTTTGTAACCATTACGGTTTATGACCTCGCCGGACGCCTTGTCGCTACCCCGGTTTCAGGGCTTATTGCAGCCGGTGAGCACAGCGTGAATTTTAACGCTAAGGAACTGAATAGCGGTGTTTATGTATACCGTCTGCAAGCAGGGCCTATGCAGCGATCAAAAAAAATGCTGCTAATTAAATAAGCCGTTGCTGTTATTTTTATATCCTATTTTAATGCGGGGTATCATGAAAAAAACAGCGTATATCGTTTTGCTTTTTATCATTTTCGTCTGGGCACAACCACCACCTGAACCTGCGAAATTTGACGGCTATATGCTCGGAGCAAGCCTTCGACAAATGGATGAAGCCAGCTTTTTAATGGCCGATATTCCTTTGATTGAAGCACGTATTCTTTTGGCAAAATCACTGCAATTTAAATATGGGGGGCAGATGACCTGGGGGCTAAGTAGCTTTTTTGCAGAATGGAACTATGCCGCGGGTTTACTCTTTTATCCCTTTGAGGAAAACTTTGCTATAAATACATCAGCCCGGATTGGAAGCGCTTTTCTGGACAATATCTCGGCGACAGGAGCGGTAGGGATTAATATAGACTTTCCATCGGGAGGGCATAAATTGATTTCCGTAGAGCTGGAATATTTCTACAGGCATTCACGAGATTTACTTGATTACATCAACTTCCCTAAAAAGAGCGGGACAGAGAATTTGAATATTGATTCCGGGGGCATTGCCATTGGGGTCGCACTTCGTTTGTAATATAACCTGCAGGAGGAAACAGATGTCAGCAACCCGTATAGATGTTTTTAATTTCGCGCGGCTGCAAGCCATACTTTTGGCCCTAGTCGGCGCCTGCGCCGGTATTTTATATTCTTTTGGCGGTGCTCTCTATGATATCTTGACCACTGGCTTGAACACAGGCAGCTATTTAGCAATGCTGGCACTCGTGGGAATACCCGTACTATTTGGTTTGTCTGGACTAATCTTAGGCCTAATTGAAGCAGCCCTTTTTAACCTTATTGCCACCAGGCTTAATGGAATAATCCTGGACATAAAACAAGAAGGCCATTAAAACGCTATTATTCATAGCGCAACGCATCGACCGGGCTGATGTTGGCCGCTTTTCGCGCCGGAAATAGCCCGGCCAGCAGACCAATCGCGCAGAGCAATCCCACAGAAACAAAAATGACGCTGCCTGAAAGGATCGGGCGCCCCAGAAACTGCATAGCGCCATCTTCCGCAGGGATCATCCACATACCCTCTATGACACCGAAAGAAACGAGCAGTCCTATACCGCCGCCGATAAAGGCAATCAGCAAAGATTCAAAAATAAATTGAAAGATGATGTAGCTTTTACGCGCGCCCACGGCCCTCTTTATGCCGATTTCTTTTGTGCGCTCCTTGGCCACCACGTACATAATATTGGCCACACCCACGCCCGCAATAATCAATGTCATGGAACCGATGACGGCAAGGAAAATATTGATCCCGCGGAAGACTTTTTCGCCTTCCTTTTCGTTTTCGATGAAATTCCACATCGGTACGGCACGCTCATCGGTCGGGTCAAACTGGTACTTTTTCCCCAGTACACGACGTATCTCCTGTTCTACGTAGGCGCCGTGTTCGGCCCGTGCAGGTTTCACGATCATCTCGTCCAGGTATTTGTCGCCGTAAATGCTTTGGAATGTCGTAAAGGGAATGATGGCGCGACGGTCATCGGGGCCATTGTTCATGGAGGTCTGCATCTTGGGTGGCATAGTACCGACCACTTTAAACGGCATACCGTCTATCTTAACCGTTTCGCCGATCGGATTGGGATTTCCAAAAAGCTCTTCGGCGATTTTGCTTCCTAAAAAGACAACCCGTTTGCGTTCCAGCATATCCTTTTCATTCAGAAAGCGTCCGCCTTCATCGTGAAAAGTGCGACGCAAAAATTCAAACTCGGGATAGACGCCTTCCATATGCGTGGATGACACTTTATCACCCGCTTTGAGTCTGGCATATTTGCCAAGTCCGGGAACGGCGACGGCCACCTGCGGGATATTTTGCTCGATTACGCGGCAATCTTCCTCTTTCAATAAAATACGACGCCCAACCGGCAAGCCTTCAAATTTCTTGGTTGTCTGGCCATTATAAACGCGAATAATGCGATCGCCCGCATTGAGCAGTCCTTCGCGCATGCGAAAAGAGAGTCCTTCACCAAAAGCCATCAGCAGCGTAACTGCCAGAATGCCCCAGGAGATGGCGACAATGGTCAGAAAAGCGCGTGTTTTCTGCGTTTTGATATCTTCGATAAATTCGCGTAAAAGCATCAGGAATGACATAATCAGAATCCTTTATTAAAAGCGCAGGCAATCGACAACGTTCAGCCGGGATGCACGGCGGGCCGGGAAATAGCCGGCCAGGAAGCCAATGGTACTAAGTACAAAGACGGTAACAACAGCCACCATCCAGTTGAGCTGCGGCGCACCCACCGCTTCCTTAAATTCATCCAGGGGCAATGCGTTGAACCCGTAAATAATCCCAACCGCCAGCGCAAAACCGATCAACGCGCCCATACCGATTATCACAAACGCCTCCAGCAGAAACTGTCCCAGAATATTTTTGCGTTTGGCGCCGACCGAGCGGCGAATCCCTATCTCGCGGGTGCGCTCCTGCACAACCACGTACATGATATTGGCCAGCCCGATGCCGCCAACGATCAGCGTGATCACGCCAATAACACCCATGAAAATGTTAAAGCCCAGCGTGAAATAGAAAATGAAACGGTCAAAGTTGGTCGTATCCCAAATGCCCAGTGTTTCCGTATCGTTGGGATCGAACTTGAATTTTTTGCCCAGTGTAGCATAAACCTGCTTTTGCACGTTTTCCGATTTCAGCGGGTCGTCAATCTGGTAAACAAAATTGTCCAGGTAACGATCGCCAAAAAGAGCGATATGCGTGGTCATCGGTATAAAGGCCCGGTCCCGGTCGCGTTGATTATAGGATGAGTTCTGGGTTTTCTCGCGCATCACGCCCACTACCAGAAACGGCGTCTGGTCGATGTGAACATATTTGCCGATGACATCGGCATTTTCCCCAAAAAGAAAATCGCGCAACCTGTTGCCGATAAAGACCACACGGCGTCTTTTTTCAATATCCAGTTCATTGAGCCAACGCCCGCCGTCTTCCGGCCAGATGTTGCGCATGGGACCATATTCAGGAATGATGCCGGTGATGTTGGGACGGTTGATCTGATCGCCGACGCGGATTATTGAGCCCCATTTACTGTATTCGGGGCTGATCCGCTGTATATCTCGCACCTCGCTGCGGATAAGTTCAATATCTTCGGGGGTGAGGCGTATGCGGCGGTCGCGTCCATATCCTTCAAAGGGGATGCTGGTGCTGCCCGGCCAGACAATGGCGATTCCTTCGCCGATGCCGTGCATATTTTTGCTCATCTGCTTCTGCACGCCGACGCCAAACGCCAGCAGAATAATCACCGTCATCGTGCCCCAGATAAGGCCGAACATGGTCATGGCGGTACGCGCTTTGTACTGCTTCAGGTAGCGCAGAATCTCGCGGATCGTATCGATCAGGTGTAACATGGATTCGCCTTCAGCCCCGCGTTAAATGATTTCCTGAACTTCTTTTTCCAGCACTTCCTGGCCCAGGTCCAGCCCTTCGAGCACTTCAATAAATATGGCATCGCTTAAACCGGTCTTTATATAAACTTCTTTGGATTGATTTTCGCCTTGCGGGATATTTACGAAAGCGGAATCATTACGGAATGTAACCACGCGTTCGGGGATGGCCAGCACGCTGTCACGCTGGGCAATAATGATGTTGGCATTGGCCGAATAACCGGCGCGCAGCAACGCTTCATCGGTTTGGTCTATTTTTATCTCAACAGGGAAAACCGTGGTATTATCTTCCTTTTTGGCTTTCAGCGAGATCAGGGTTACGTTGCCGGTAATGCTCTTGCCGGGAAGAGCGCCCACCTGCAACTCGCAGTTCATACCCTCCTTAATTTTGCCCACGTCGATCTCATCCACGGTGCCTTTAAACAAAAGGTCTTCCATGTCTGCCATACGCATAATGGGCGTACCGGGCTGATAAGACGTCAGCGGTACGACAGGGTCGCCCAGATTTACATTTTTTTCCAGGATAAAACCGGTCATGGGAGATTTAACGACCGTCTCGATGCTGGTGTCGGCGATTTTTGCTTTGCCCTTTTCGGTAAGATCCAGCTTTTCGTTGGCTATCTTAACGCGCAGCTCGGCTTCGTCATATTGCCGTTCCAGTACTTCGTAATCCTGGTCGGAAATATAACCCTGGGCTTTCAGTTCTTTGCTGCGTTGCAGTTCTTTTTCCAGCGTCTGCAGCTCAATGTTGGCCATTTCCACGTCACGTTTGGCCTGGGCCAGCTCCAGGGGCGTCGGATCGGGCTTTACTTCCACCAGCGGCTCACCGGCGCTCACAAAATCGCCAACATCGGCATACAGCTTGCCAACCACGCCGGAGACCTTGGACTTCACGTCGATCTCATTCAGCGGCTCGATTGAACCAACCGCCAACGCCTTATCAACGATAGTCTTCCTTTCAACTTTTACGGTGCTGCGCCCGTTTCCCTCTTCAGCGGAATTAGCGAATAGCGCCACTACCGCAACTATGAGCACGACAGCGGCAACACTGCTCCATATAACAATTTTTTTCTTCTTGGATTTCATATCGGCTGACCTCCCTGAGACACATATTTTGCGATTTGAAAGTGGGTTACAAACAATGGGTCTTTACGTTTAGCAATTAGGATTGTTACATAAATATTGAGGTGGCGAGGGGTGAGATTACCAAAGTAATGGATAAGGCCGGCTTCGTCGATTAGCCGATCCGCACGGCCCGTGCGTACGCGGAACAATCAGCTAAAAATCGAACAACAGCTTAAAATAAAACGCGGGCGACTTAAGTTTGGCGCGCATATTCAGGTCTTCGAACATGCAGGACATGGTTTCCTGAACGGTTTTGTTTCTCAGGGCGTGGTTAACAACAAAATTGAATAACCAGGGAAAATTAACCAAACGCTGAATCGTATAACTGAGCCGCAGTTCATCCCACAGTTTGGTATAGACCTGGTTTTCATATTCCTTCAAAAAAGCGGCGCTGAAATTCTTTTCACGAATGGCTTTGGCAGCAAGTTTTCCGGCAAAGCGGCCACTGACCATGGCGTTACCGATGCCTTCCCCGGTAAACGGATCAATCAGTGAGCCGGCATCCCCCACCAGCATAAAACGTTCACCGCTGAGATTACGTTTTACGGAGCCGAGGGGCAATCCCCAGCCGCGGATGGAATCAACAAGCTCCGCCGTGGCAAAACGATCTTTCAGATTGGGATGAGTTTCGAGCTGATCCAGCATCATTTTTTTTAGATTGAGGCTTTTATTTTCCAGCTTTTCGGAAAGCAGGCCAATGCCGACATTTGCCTCGTTGTTCGGTAACGGAAATATCCACAGGTAGCCGGGCAATACATCTTTTATATAATGCAGCTCTATGAAGCTTTGCTCGTGCATGTGGCCCACGTTTTTGTAGTAGGCGCGCAGTCCGGCGGCATAATAGCGGCGATCCATTTTATGCGCGGCAAGCTTTTTAGCCACGACGGAACGGTCCCCTTCGGCGCCGATTACCACTTTGGCGCGTCCGGTCTTTTCTTCCCCATCGTCCACAAAATCTATCTCAATAGCATTGCCCATATCGCGGACATCTTTTACCGTACAACCCTGACGGACATCCGCGCGGGATGAATCAATCAACCCGAACATGTAATTATCAAAAACCTGGCGTTTGGCGATAAAGCCCGGCGCGTAAGGCTGCTCGCTTTTGTCCTTGCGGAAAGGTATGTCCAGCGCGCGGCCGTTGGGTGCGATAAACTGCACACCCCAACAATTCATATAGTCAGGACTCTCATCAAATTCGTAGGCTATTTTAGGATCGATCGAATTAAGCACGGCAACGACTTTGCCGCTCAGGGCATCACCGCACACTTTGTCACGCGGATAACGGGCCTTTTCCAGCACAACATGATCGATATTTTCACGGGAAAGAAAAATGGAAGCGGTGGCGCCACCCGGGCCTGCGCCCAAAACGGCCACATCAACATCAAAGGCGTACATAAACGGAGATTTCCTGAGTCGGTCGTTTAACAAGGGCAAATTTAGGTTAGCCGATCTAAAATATCCACAAAAAGAATCAGCGAATCAGCAACATTCTTTGACTGGCTTGCAGACGAGGGCTTTTGAAAACATAAATGTACACACCGCTGGCTACATCAATTCCGGCGGCACTTTGGCCGTTCCAGCGCACACTACTCTCTCCGGCCGGAGCCTGGCCGCGAAAAAGCATCTTTACAAAGCGTCCGCGGATATCATAAACTGCCAGTTCCACCTGCTGCGCTTCATCACACATAAATGCAATCTGCGTTGTACTGTTAAAGGGGTTGGGCACATTGCCGTTAATCGCCGTTGTTAAAGGCTGCATGCCCGATTGCCTTGACTCTGCTGTGAAATCTATCGCTGTTTCAGCCAGCATTGTGCTGTGCCCGTTGTAATCCAGATCATAAAGCCGGTAGATGTATTGCGCGGCGCGCGGCGGCGTATCACGATAGCTGTAATCTTTAATTATGTTGCTGTTGCCCTGCCCTCTCAGCTCGCTTTCACCGGCAACAAGCGCAAATGGCCCGCCGTTTTCCGAGCGGAAAAGCCGGAAACCGCGGTTACGTATTTCGGCGCCGGTTTGCCATTGCAGGTGCACATGATTTCTGTTTTGCGATGACCGGAAAAAAAGCACTTTTACCGGCAACGGATTGTCCATATTGTGCGTGCCCAAATTATCAAAGCTGAGCCCCGGTTCTGTCCATTCGCTGCTTTGGTATGTGCCGGATGGACCTGTGACCGTTGAAGACCGACACATTGTTTTATCCTGGTAAAGATAGTCGGTGCTGCCCTTAGCACCGATAATATCTATGTCCGTGGAACCCTTGCGCAGTACAACCACATCATTGCCGTTGAAGTTCAGGGCCGACGTGGAAAGATCGGGCGAACCGCCCCACGATGCGGCACTGCCATGGGCGATAACGAAAGTCTGACCCGGTGAAAGCGTTCCCGAAAAGGAGATAGTCGTACCCGGACTCAAATCGCCGTTATAGTATATCTGGATGTCATAGCCGGAGAGATCAATACTGCCTGAAGTACCGTTGTACAGCTCCAGGTATTTATCATAAGACGACCCTTCCACATATTCTGAAATGAACAGATTAGTAGCGCCGGACGAGGACCCGGTTTCGGCGCTGTCCTGTGAAATAGTGCCATCGATTTTGTAGTTACTGTTAACGCCGCTGTTGGTGAAGCTGTAAATTTTAAAAAAGTATGAGCTGCTTTCGGAAAGATTTTCAAAGGTATAGCTGGTCGTACCATAAGCCACATTTACGGTCGCACTGCCATCGGAAAAGTCTGTATCATCGCTGACGGCAACGCTATCCTGCGGATCAGCAATGGCTGAAAACCCACTGGTTGAACCCTTGATTAGATAATAGTCTGCCGTCACCGCGCCGCCGCCATCGCTCCATGACAGATCGACGGTGAGACCATTGCCCGTGGCGCTGAAGCCGCTGACGTGGTTCGACGGCTCCTCTTTGATGGAGGCGCTGCCCCAGATTAAATCCACATATTCGGGATGATCAATAAACGGGTTGCGGTTGTTTTGGTAGCTGTACACGCGGTCGTTGCGGCGTCTTTCTCCGGCATCCACCGGATCATTCTGGTGCCACTCAAGCAGGGTAGCCAGTTTGGCAAACTGTGGTCCGGATGACGGTATTGTCTCCACCAGTTCCAGATCATAATTGCCGTCTTCCTCATAGCGCACAGCCATATAAAACATCATGCGCGCCACATCCCCTTTCACCGCATCGCGCACCTCCCAGGAATCGCTGTCGGCATTGCATTCCGTGGCCTCACTGTGCGGTTCACCGCCATTATCAAAATCCTTATTGCTGCGTGAGCTGTTTACCGAAGCATCAACCGGGCGCAGATGGTGAACATCGGTATAGGCTGTGTCACTTTCATTGGGAAAGCCGTGCGACTTTGACCAGACATGTTCACGGTTCCAGTAGTCGGGATCGCTGCCAAGGCTGGCGTTTAGGCTTTTTGCCTGTGAACGCCCGGTATAGAGCAAAATTACGTTATCCGTGTTGGTGCTGTCCTCGTCGCAATACATCAAAATATCCCACACATCCGTGGATGTGGATGAATAGGGATAACGCACGTGGTCATTTATGATATTATGCAGCGTGTTCTTCAGCTCATTGCCGCTTTTGCCCGCTGCGCTGTCGTAATAGCCCGCGGGAATTTGGGCAAGCAGCACCAACGGCAATAACAACATCCATATTGATCGAAACAATTAAAATTTCCTCCTTGAAGTATTCTCTCCATTATCGGCAGGCATACAATCCGGCTAAACAAAAAAGAAAAGACCGAGCACTATTTATAACGATATACTTTTGGCAAAAGCAGGCTATTTCAGAAGGATTATTTTTTGTGACATCACCATTCCATTCAGGTTTGCGCGGACAAAATATATTCCCGATCCGGCTTTGCTTCCGTTTTCATAAACCCCATGCCACGTAAAGCTGTAATTGCCGGCATTTACCGCACCGTAATAAAGCCTTTGAACCCGTCGTCCGGAAACATCATAGATTTCCAGAAGCAGGCGGCCGGCTTTGTGAACCTGCACCGGAATCGTTGTTGAAGGATTAAAGGGGTTGGGATAGCTTTGCTTCAGTCGTGCGCTTTCAGGCAAAAGGCCCTTTTCTTCAAGTCTAGTGGCCCGAGTAACCGTCGTTTCATCAAGCAGAACCTCTGCATCCTGCAAATTGACCGCATACAGGCGGTAAAGATAAAAAGCCGCCTGTACGTCCGGCGCATCGTTGAAAATGTAATCGGCGCCCTGCTCCGCGCTGCCTTTTCCCGGCAATGCGTCCGGCCCTGCCACCGGCACAAAAGTCGCGCCTTCATTGTCAGATCGTTTTAGCGCAAATCCTTTAATCTCTTCTTCAGAAGATGTTTGCCAGCTTAATTGAGCACTGTCGCTCTGGGTCATCTCGCCGTCAAAATAGACCAGCTGCACGGGTAGCAGGCTGTTCATTGTATGCCGGCCCAAATCTTCAAAAACCAGGCCCGGTTCATCCCATTGTGATGGATCGTAGTTGTCCGATGGCGCGTTTATTTCGGCTTTGCGGCGCAACGTTTTATCCGCAAAAAGCTCTTCACTGCTGCCGATTTCGCCAATTATATCAATACCGATGCTGTTTTTACGCAACAGCACCACATCGTTGCCGTTAAAGCCCAGATCAGCGCTCGTTAAATCGGGCGTGCCGCTCCAGGATGTGGCCGACGGATGCGCCAGTACAAAAGCCTTGCCGCTCTCCAGCATTCCGTTTAAAGCGATTGTACTTCCCGCGCCGCTGCTTCCGTTGAAATAGACTTGCACATCGTAGGCAGAAAGATCAATACTATTTTCAGACCCGTTAAATATTTCCACATACTTATCAAACCCCGATCCTTCAACATATTCGGAGATGATCAGCTCTCCGGCTAATCCGGCGCCACCGGTAACAGCACTGGCCTGTGGTATATCTCCGTCCGTTTTGTAGTCGCTGTTAACACCCGTGTTGTTGTAGCTGTATATCTTGAAATAGTATGTTCGCGTCGGCGATAGATTTTCGAAGATAAAGGATGTTTCTCTGTAGGGCACGGTAACAATTGCCGCGCCATCGCCAAGGTTGACATCATCTTCATATGAAGTGCCGTCTTGCGGATTTGTGATTCCGGCAAAACCGCCGTCACTTGCCATAATCAGGTAATATTCCGGCAATACCTGGCCGATCGCGTCATCCCATGTCAGAGTAACCGAGGTGCCCACGGCGCCGGCTTCAAGGTTTCGAACATGGCGTTCCGGTTCCGGCTTTATCTCTTCTTTCCAGATCAGATCAACGTATTCCGGATGGTCAATAAATGGATTGCGGTTGTTCTGATAACTGTAAATCCTGTCGTTACGCCGTCTTTCATAGTTGTCAACGGGATCGCTTTCATGCCATTGCAGCAATGTCGTCAGCTTGCCGAAAGTCGGCCCGGATGAAGGAATACCTTCAACCAGTTCCAAGTCATATTCTCCGTCCTGCTCATAACGAACGGCCATGTAGAACATCATGCGCGCAACGTCGCCCTTTACCGCATCACGAGGTTCCCAGGAATCATTGTCAAAAAAGCACTCCGTCGCTTCGGGATGCGGCGATCCGCCATTATCAAAATCCAGGTTGCCGCGCGAACCGTTTACGGAAACATCGGTCGGCCGGATATGATGGGCGTCGGTATAGGCCGTATCGCTTTCATCCGGAAATCCGTGCGATTTTGCCCATACGTGCTCGCGGTTCCACTCATCGGGATCACCGCCGCTAAAAAATTTCGATTGTGAGCGCCCCGTATAAAGCAAAATGACATTATCGGTGTTGGCCGTGTCTTCATCCGTGTAGCGCAATACATTCCACAAACTGCTGTAAGAAAAAACCTTGTGTTGATTGACAATATCGTGCAGAGCGCTTTTCAGGTTTTCCCCGCTTTTGCCTTCGGCTTTATCATAATAGCCATCGGGGATTTGCCCTAAACCGATGGCAGGAAAAAAAAGGATGGATATTAACAACCACGTTTTTATATAATTCATAGATTTCACTTTCGCAGTCCGGTCCATGGTATATCTTCCGTATTATTAAGCACATTTTCATAACGGGCTATTGCAAATAGCAGATCGCTCAGGCGGTTAAGGTAGATTATCAATTCTTCGCGAACAGTTGACTCGTCATTCAGTTTTATCAAAGCGCGCTCGCAGCGTCGGCACACGGTCCGTGCCAGATGCGCGAAAGCCGCGGCTTCGCTGCCACCGGGCAAAACAAATGCTTTCAATTCCGGCGATTTCGCGGCGATGTCATCGATAGCTTGTTCCAACGCGCTGATATGCTTTTTACCGATCTGGTCGCTGAATTTTTCGCGCCGGCTTTGACTTGGCGTCGCCACCTCTGCCCCAAAAACAAACAGCTCATTTTGAATAGTGTTAAGCAGTTCATCGACTGTTTGATTTTTATTCTTTACCCTCAGCAGGCCAACGACGGAATTCAATTCATCCAATGAACCATAGGTCTCAACACGCGCATGATTTTTTTTAACGATTTCGCCGCCAAACAGGGCGGTTTCACCTTTGTCACCAAACCCGGTATAGAGTTTCATAATCTAAGCCTCATCATTTCTGCAAACTTCGAAATTAAGAAATAAGTTTTTCATTATAAAGCACAGTAACTTATATTTAAATCCCAAAAAAGAAACAATCCCCTATGAACATACACAACAACGGATATCTTATCCTCGAAGACGGTACCCGATTTGAAGGCCGTCTATTCGGGCACCCGACTTCCGTGTCCGGTGAGGTCGTTTTCAGCACCGGCATGGTAGGTTACACGGAAGCCCTCACAGACCCGTCCTTTTACGGGCAGATCCTTACACTCACCTATCCGCTGATTGGCAATTACGGCGTCGGCGATCCCAGGGAAGCGCGTTCCTTTGAATCGGTGCGCATTCAGGCCAAAGGACTAATTGTCTCGGAATATTCCGATCAATTTGCACACCATGACGCCCGCATGTCCCTGGACGCGTGGCTTAAAAGCGAAAAGATACCGGCGCTTACCGGCGTCGATACGCGCGCACTCACCCAGCATCTGCGGGAAAAAGGCGCCTGCCTGGGCAAAATAATTGCCCAAGACCAGGACGTGGAGTGGTATGATCCAAACGCCAAAAACCTGCTTGATGAAGTGACTATCCCTGAGCCCAAACTACATAACGAGGGCGGGCGCAGACGGGTGGCGCTGCTGGATTGCGGCTGCAAACAATCCATTCTGACCAACCTCCTGGATCGTGACCTGGAAGTAATCCGACTACCCTGGAAGCACGATATGACGACCGAGAAGGTAGACGGCTATGTCATCTCCAGCGGACCGGGCGATCCCGCCCTGTGCACGGATGTCATCGAACAGGTAAAAAAGATTTACCGTACTGAAAAACCCTTGCTTGGTATTTGCCTGGGACACCAGGTGATGGCCCTGGCCGCCGGCGCGAAAACATTCAAGCTTAAATTCGGTCACCGCAGTCAGAATCAGCCGGTACGTGAAAGCGGCACAAATCGCTGCTATGTCACATCGCAGAACCACGGATTCGCCGTTGATAATGATACCCTGCCCAAAGAGTGGAAACCCTACTTCAACAATCTGAACGACCACACGAACGAAGGTATCATCCACGAAAGCGGCCGTTTTCTCAGCGTTCAGTTCCACCCGGAAGCAGCGCCCGGCCCCTATGACACATCGATAATCTTTAACAAATTTACAGAGCTATTATAATGGAGAATATAAAAAAAGTACTTGTTTTAGGCAGCGCGGCCCTCAAAATCGGTGAAGCCGGGGAGTTTGATTATTCCGGCAGCCAGGCCATCAAAGCGCTGAAAACAGAAGACATTGAAACTATTCTGATAAACCCCAATATCGCCACGATACAGACGTCCGATCACCTAGCGGATAAAGTCTACTTTTTACCGGTAAACGCAAAGTTTGTGGAAGAGGTAATCGCCAAAGAAAAACCGGATGGACTGTTGCTAAGTTTTGGCGGTCAGACAGCGCTGAACACCGGCGTTGAGCTTTTTAAGAAAGGCATTCTGGAAAAACACAGTGTGCGCGTACTGGGTACACCTGTACAATCCATTCTGGACACGGAAGACCGTGATCTGTTTGTAAAAAAGCTCAAGGAGATTGATGTAAAGACGGCACGGAGCCGTGTGGCCACGTCCTTTAAAGAAGCCAACGAGATAGCTGCGGAATTGGGCTTTCCGGTCATGCTGCGGGTGGCCTTTGCGTTAGGCGGTCTGGGCTCCGGGATATGCAAGGACGAAAAAGCTTTGCGTGAAAAGTGTCATGTGGCTTTTCAGCATACGGAACAAGTGCTGATCGAAGAAGACCTGACCGGCTGGAAAGAGGTTGAATACGAGGTTGTACGCGATCGCTTTGACAACTGTATTACCGTTTGCAACATGGAAAATTTTGACCCGATGGGCATTCATACGGGCGAGAGTATCGTCGTGGCTCCCAGCCAGACACTGTCCAACCGCGACTATCATATTCTGCGCGACGTATCGATCAAAACGATTCAGCACCTGGGTGTTATCGGAGAATGTAATATTCAGATTGCCTATAACCCGGACTCCGAAGATTACCGCGTTATCGAGGTGAATGCCCGGTTGTCGCGCAGTTCGGCCCTGGCTTCCAAAGCAACGGGCTATCCCCTTGCCTATGTGGCCTGTAAACTGGCGCTGGGCTACGGCCTGTTTGACCTTGAAAACAGCGTGACACGCAAGACATCGGCCATGTTTGAACCGGCGCTGGACTATGTTGTGGTAAAAATCCCGCGCTGGGACCTCAACAAATTCCGCCTGGTCTCCAAGAGAATCGGCAGTAGCATGAAGTCGGTCGGTGAAGTGATGTCCATTGGCCGCAATTTTGAAGAAGCGCTGCAAAAAGCTATCCGCATGCTGGAAACAGGCTGGGACGGATTTGATAACACGAATGTGGATTTTGAGGATATCGGGCAGGAGCTTAGCCAGCCGACACAATATCGGCTCTTTGCCATTGCCGATGCCTTTTCCGAAGGCTATGACGTTGACAAGATCCACCGCCTAAGCCATATCAACAAGTGGTTTCTGGAGAAGCTAAAGCATATTCACGACCTGAAGATGCTCTTATCGAAAGAAAAAATTGAAACCATCGAGAAACCGCTACTGGCCGAGGCAAAAAAGTACGGCTTTGCGGACAGGCAGATTGCCCGGCTGATGAAAACAACCGAAACTGACATTCGCACAAAGCGTCACGACTTCAACCTGAGGCCGTTTATCCGGCAAATTGATACGCTGGCAGCAGAATATCCCGCGGAGACAAACTACCTTTACCTGACCTACAGCGCCATCGATGACGACATCGTACTGGGTAAAGACGCTAAGAAGCGCGTCCTCATTTTGGGTTCAGGAGCCTACCGTATCGGCAGCTCTGTTGAGTTTGACTGGTGTGCCGTAAACGCCACAAGGACACTGAGGGCTTTAGGCTACAATACTATCATGCTCAATTACAACCCGGAGACCGTCAGTACAGATTATGACGAATCCGATGAGCTTTTCTTTGATGAGATTACCCTGGAAAACATTGTTGAAATACACCATAAGTTTGATACGGAAGGCGCCATTATTTCCATGGGCGGGCAAATTCCCAACAACCTGGCCCTGCCCCTGCAAAGAGCCGGGGTTCCCATTCTTGGTACGCCGCCCGATTCCATTGACAGCGCAGAAAACCGTCGCAAATTCAGCGGCCTGCTTGATCAGCTTGAAATAGACCAGCCTCTGTGGCAGGAGCTGACATCCATTGAAGACGCCACACGTTTTGCGCAGCGTGTCGGTTATCCTGTTCTTGTCCGGCCATCCTATGTGCTAAGCGGGGCGGCGATGGCCGTGGCTTCCAATCCGGAAGAGCTGGAGTCTTACCTTAAAAAAGCAGTCGACATTTCCCCGGACCATCCCACGGTTATCAGCAAATTTTATGAAAACGCCAAAGAGCTGGAGTACGACGCGGTTGCCCAGAAAGGACGCATCATCGCATACGCAATCTCCGAGCACGTTGAAAACGCAGGCGTGCATTCAGGTGATGCAACGCTCGTTTTGCCGGCCCAGCGTACTTATCTGGAAACAATGCGCAGGATTCGCGCCGTGGGCAGGAAACTGGCCGAAAACCTCAATATTACCGGCCCTTTTAATATCCAGTTCCTGGCAAAAAACAATCGTGTAAAAGTTATTGAATGCAATTTACGAGCCTCGAGAAGCTTCCCTTTTGTAAGCAAAACATTCAAAAAGAACTTTATTGAGCTTGCCACGAAAGCGATCATGACGGACCACGTGGATCCGGTTGAAGCTTCTCTTTTTGAGCATGAATATGTGGCTGTAAAAGCGCCCCAGTTCTCCTTTATGCGCCTGGAAGGTGCCGACCCCGTTCTGGGTGTGGAAATGGCGTCAACGGGTGAAGTTGCCTGCATGGGGCCGGACTTTAACGAGGCATTTCTCAAAGCGCTGATGGCCGTGGGTTATCGTCTTCCGCCAAAAGGCATCCTGATCTCCTCCGGTACCATTGAGTCCAAAGCCGAGCTGCTGGAACCGTTGCGCATTTTTCGCGATATGGGTGTGCAGTTTTTTGCAACGGAAGGAACGGCAAGCTTTATGGAAGCAAACGGTTTTGATGTCCAACATCTGCATTGGCCGCTGGAAGAAAAGAGTCCCAATACGATTGATTATATCCGTAACCGTGTAGTGGATCTGGTAATAAATATCCCCAAGAGTTACCAGAAAGATGAATTGTCAAATGGCTACCTCATCCGCAGGGCTGCGGTTGATTTTAACGTTAACCTGATTACCAACAGGCAAATAGCCATGCGCCTCGCTGAAGCGTTAAAAAATGTGGATTTAAGCAGGGTGGACATTAAAAGCTGGGAAGAGTATAAATAAAAAAGAGAGAAAAAATTCATTCCTTAAAGGAGGGGAGGTATGGAGGCTCTTGTTAAACTCACTTTCTTAAAGGAGTAGATGTTGAATTTTTTCTCTCTCAACCAACGACCTAACTCACCTCAAGATATTGCATATAGCATGCCAGTTTTTTTAGAATTCGTGCAAGATATTGTTTTTAATGCACTTAGATTAAATTTCTAATTGCTGTAGACAGAATAACTTGTACAATTTTTCAACACATCATGTTGAAAAAAAACCAATCCGTCGGTATTACTTTCTTTTCCACTCCGTGCCCTGAGGCGTATCTTTTATTTCTACATCCAGAGCAATTAGCCGGTCCCGAATTTCGTCGGCGAAAGCGAAGTTGCGTTCCTTGCGCGCCTTATTGCGTAAATCAATCAGCAGCTTTAAAGCACCCTCAAGCAGCTCCGAATCTGCTCCGCCCTGCTGCTGGTTTTCTTCTCCCGGTAAAATAGCAAGAACATCGCCCAGCGTTTCATTGAGGGCGGTCATCAGGCTATCATATGTATTTTGCGGGATAGCGGCATCCAGATCCAAACGGGCATTAATTCTTTTTGCAAAATCAAAAACCGCGGCAATGGCTTTAGGGCTATTAAAGTCTTCATCCATGGCATTGCCAAAGCTTTCACGATAAGTGGCGATTTCCTCTTCAAAAGCTTTGTCCGCTCCTTTTTCTCCCGCTGAAGCATCACGCAGTCTGCTCATCGTCTCATGTATTTTTTTCAGACCCTTGGCCGCACCGCCAATAGCCTCTTCGGAGAAATCGAGAGTTGAGCCATAATGGCTGCTCAGAATAAAAAAGCGGATCGCAAGCGCAGAATGATTCTCCAGCGCATCTTTAATTGTTATAAAATTTCCAAGCGACTTTCCCATCTTAACGCCATCTACCGTTACCATATTATTGTGCAGCCAGTAGCGGGCAAAGGGCTTTTCAAAGGTGGCTTCGCTTTGGGCGATTTCACATTCGTGGTGCGGAAATTTGTTTTCCATTCCGCCGCCGTGAATATCAAATGTTTCGCCAAGATATTTAGTCGACATTACAGAACACTCTACATGCCAGCCGGGATAACCCCATCCCCAGGGACTTTTCCAGCGCATAATATGGGACGGATCGGCGCTTTTCCAGAGCGCGAAATCGGCGGCGTTATGCTTGTCTGAGGCTGCTTCTACGCGTGTGCCGCTTTTTACATCATCCAGAGAACGTCCGGAAAGCTTACCGTAATCTTTAAACTTCTCAACTGAAAAGTAGACATTACCGTTCACTTCATATGCAAAACCCTTTTCGATCAACTCTTCGATCATGGCTATTTGTTCGGGGATATGCCCGGATGCACGCGGTGAAATGTCGGGCCGCAACACGCTTAGAGCGTCCATATCTTCAAAATAGCTTCGCGTATAGCGCTCTACGACTTCCATGGGTTCCAGCTTTTCGCGACGGGCCTGGGCGGCAATTTTATCTTCACCCTCATCGGCATCACTCTGCAGATGTCCCACATCGGTAATATTTTGTACATAGCGCACATGGTAACCCAGATAGCGCAAATAACGAACTATGACATCGAAACTGATGTAGCTTTTGGCGTGGCCAAGATGCGAATCGCCATAAACCGTGGGCCCGCATACATAAACGCCCACAAAACCCTTTTTCAGTGGCTCAAACTTTTCCTTTTGTCGGGTCAGGCTGTTATATACATGCAAATTGTGTTTCTTAATTTCAGACATTATTCAATGCATCCTTTACAATACGTTCGATAAGATCTTCAAACGAAATATGCATGGCTTTGGCCGCTTTGGGCAGCAGACTGGTACTTGTCATGCCGGGCAGCGTATTCACCTCAAGGATAAACGGCACGTCATTATTATCCAAAAGAAAATCCACCCGGGCATAATCCTCGCAGCCCAGACATCTGAAAGCAGCTACGGCATATTTTTGAATGGTCTCGGTGATCCCGGAAGAGAGGTCCGCCGGAACAGTGTAGGCGCTCATCCCGCTTGTGTATTTGCACTCGTAGTCGTACAGCTCATGCTTGGGCTGTATATGTACAAGCGGCAGAGGCTGATCGTTTAATACACCTGCGGCGATTTCACGGCCCCGTATGTAGCTCTCCGCCATTACCTTTTGCCCGAAGCGTGCGGCCAGATCAAAAGCTGATTCAAGTTCCTGCGGATCGCGGACAAGGGTTAAACCAAGTGTGGACCCGCCATCTGCCGGCTTTATTACGATCGGCAATCCTAAATCATGTACATCTTGCTGAATCGAATCCCTGTTCTTAAGCTGACGTGAACGGGCAATCGGGATATGGGCTTGTTCAAACAGCGGCTTGCAGATCAGCTTGTCCATTGACAGCATGCACGCTTCCGGACCGGAAGCCGTATACTTAAGATTCATGGTTTCCAGAAGTGCCTGAACGATGCCGTTCTCCCCTTTACCACCGTGCAGAGCGTTAAAAACCAGATCTGGCTGTAGCGTTTCCAGGATAAACATGCGCGCGTAAAAAGTATCGGGGGAGTCTTTGAAAAAAGAAGATTCAGCGGAGGAGAGCTGCCTGCCAGCGGGCGATTGCAGCAACTGTTCCATTGTCAGCCCCGGATCAAATCCGAAACATTCATAGCCTTTGTCTGTGAGTGCTTCCAGTATGTTTTTACCGCTGTCCAGCGATACATCCCGCTCGGGAGAATCTCCACCCAGCAATACAGCAATCTTCATATTAATTATTTTTCTTTGCGATTTTTGCCCAGCTGTCTTTTAGCGCAACAGTTAAATTGAAAATAGGCTTTTCGTCTGTTGTAGCCTTGTCAATGCAGTAGTAACCCTGGCGCAGAAACTGGTAGCGGGTCCCCGCAGCAGCCCCTTTGACGGACGGTTCGATCAACGCCTCTTTCAGTTGCAGGGAATCGGGGTTTATAAAAGATTTAAACTGCTGATCGTTTTCCGCCTCATCAGGGTTTTCAACCATAAACAGATTGTCGTAATGCCGCACTTCGGCTTTCAGCGCGTGGGCGGCGGAGACCCAGTGCAGCGTGCCTTTTACTTTGCGTCCATCGTCTGACCAGCCACCGCGTGTAGCCGGATCATATGTGCAATGGACTTCGGCGATTTCCCCTTTGCCGTTCTTTATCACTTTTTCGCACGTAACATAATAAGCGTGTTTCAGGCGTACCTCCTTGCCCGGTGCCAAACGGAAATATTTTTTGGGCGGATCTTCCATAAAATCATCACGCTCAATGTAGATTTCACGCGAAAAAGGGATTTGCCTTTTGCCGGCATTTTCGTCTTCGGGGTTATTCTCACCCTCCAATATTTCCGTCTTATCCTGCGGATAATTGGTGATTACGACCTTAAGCGGATCGAGCACGGCCATAATTCGCAGCGCTGTTTTGTTCAGGTCTTCACGCACGGAGAAGTAAAGTTGGGCCAGGTCTACCATGCTGTTGGCTTTGGCCACACCGATACGCTCGCTGAAATCGCGGATGGCGGCAGGCGTTATCCCCCGGCGACGCATTCCGGCAATCGTCGGCATACGCGGATCGTCCCAGCCGGTAACGACCTTCTCATCTACAAGGCGTTTCAGCTTACGCTTGCTCATCACGGTGTAGGAAAGATTTAGCCGCGCGAATTCGATTTGCTGCGGATGGTGTATTTCCAGCTCATCCAAAAACCAGTCATAAAGCGGCCGGTGGTCTTCAAATTCCAGCGTGCAAATTGAATGTGTAATACCCTCGATGGAATCGGATTGACCGTGCGCCCAATCGTACATCGGATAAATGCACCACTTGTCGCCGGTACGGTGATGGCGCGCGTGCAAAATTCGGTACATAACGGGATCGCGCATATTAATATTGGGCGAAGCCATATCTATTTTTGCGCGCAGAACCTTTTCACCGTCGGTAAAATCACCATTACGCATTTTTTCAAGCAGTTCAAGATTCTCTTCCACCGGGCGGTTGCGGTATGGGCTCTCCCTGCCCGGTTCAGTCAATGTGCCGCGGTACTCGCGGATCTGTTCCGCATTAAGGTCATCCACGTAGGCTTTGCCTTTTTGCACCAGCTTAACAGCATATTCGTAAAGCTGCTCAAAATAGTCCGAGGCGTACAGCTCTTTTTCACCCCACTTAAAGCCAAGCCAGGCCACGTCTTCTTTGATTGAGCGGACGTACTCATCTTCTTCCTTGATGGGATTGGTATCATCAAAACGCAGATTACATTGGCCGTCATAATCGGCGGCCAGACCAAAATTCAGACAGATGGATTTAGCATGCCCGATGTGCAGATACCCGTTGGGTTCCGGCGGAAAGCGCGTAATCACTTTGCCGTCGTTTTTACCTTTTTCCAGGTCTTCATCAATGATATTGCGAATGAAATTTGACGGCGTTTTTGTTTCGTTTTCGTTGCTCATTTTATTCCTGATCGTTTTCTTCGGTCCTAAGCTAGGCCGACATATTTTTCCAGTGCCTGCCGGGCAAAACTTATTGCCTTGTCCTTGCCAAAAATATCGATCACCAGAGGCAATTCAGGCCCCGAAAGACTGCCTGTCAAAGCCACGCGCACCGGTTTCCACAACTGCGGTCCCTTAATGCCTTTCTCTTTTTGAATGCTTTTCATAACATCCTTAAAAGAGTCCGGCGTAAGCTCGGAAAGCTGACCTGCCCGGCTGACAAATTCGGACAACACGGTACGCGTGCTCTCCTGTTTCAAAATTTCCAGGGCATCATCTTCCTGCACTTCAAGGTCATCGCTGGCAAATATAGCAGCCACTAAAGGCGCATCGCTTATTTTGTTGATGCGCGGTATAACTGCCTCCACGATTTTTTCCGTTTTAGCTGCATCCGATGTATCAATTCCGCTTTTTTGAAAAACCGGCTCAAGCAGTTTAAGTTGACGCTCACGCGGCAACTCACGCAGATAGTGGCCATTCATCCAGTCCAGCTTATTCATGTCAAAAACGGCTCCGGCTTTGCTCACCCGCTCCAGCGAGAAGAGCTCTTCAAGTTCCTTCATGCTGAACAGTTCCTGGTCGCTTCCTTCACCGGGATTCCAGCCCAGCAGCGCTACAAAATTAACCAGCGCTTCCGGCAGATAGCCTTTTTGCATATAATCTTCCACAGCCACATCTCCCTGGCGTTTGCTCAGTTTGGAGCGATCAGGATTGAGCAGTAACGGCAGGTGTGCAAACTGCGGTATATCCCAGCCAAAGCTCTTATACAGGATCACGTGCTTTGGCGTACTGGGAAGCCACTCTTCTCCCCGGATAACATGACTTATGCGCATCAAATGATCATCCACAACATTAGCCAGGTGGTACGTCGGATAGCCGTCGCTTTTCATCAATACCTGGTCATCAAGCAAATCGTTATCAAATTCAACCCGGCCGCGGACTATATCCTGAACGACGGTGCGCCCTTTTGGTATTTTCAGGCGAATCACATGCTCTTCGTTCGCCATCCGTGCGGTGGCTTCATCTTTTGGAATGTTGCGGCAGCGCCCGTCGTACCTGGGATCCTCTCCGCGCGCTATCTGCTCTTCACGCATTTTATCCAGCGTTGCGGCAGAACAGAAACAGGGATATGCGTCACCTTTTTCCAGCAGCATTTGTACATGTTGCCTGTAAATTTCCGTCCGTTCAGATTGTACATAAGGTCCATACTCTCCTCCATGACGCAGGCTTTCATCAAAGCCAATCCCGGCCCAGTTCATGGCATCCAGAATATTATCCACCGCACCTTCAACAAAACGCTTCTGGTCCGTATCCTCAATCCTAAGAACAACAGATCCGTTATTTTTTTGCGCAAAGAGATAATTGTAAAGCGCCGTACGTAAACTTCCTATATGTACAAAGCCTGTCGGGCTCGGAGCGAATCGTACTCTAACTTGCGACATTCTCGTTTTTCTTCTTCTTTTTCTTTCTTCTGTATATAAAAAAGGCCACAACCAGGATCAATGTTAATGCAATAACTACCTGGTTATAGTGGCTTATAAGTTCGGTTATATTTTCCCAGTTCACACCCAGAACATATCCGGCCCACATCAGCAATCCGTTCCAGATAACAGCACTGACGCTGCTTAGCAAAAACACCATAAACCAGCGTAAATGAAAAATACCGGCAAAAAGCGATATCACGCTGCGGGTTCCGCTAAGAAAACGGTTGGCCAATATAACGCCATAGCCATATTTATGAAACCAGCGTTCTACCTTATCCATGCGCTGGGCTTTAAAGATACGGGCCCGCTTTTCGTTAAAAAAATCGCGCCCTAAAAGGCGGCCGGCAAAATACATGGTCATAAATCCCAGAACACTGCCGGCGCTGGTAGATAACAAAACACCGGTAAAGCCAAGTTTACCGGTGGTTATTAGATAGGCGCCGAAAACGGTAACTGTGTCACCCGGAATGGGCGGAAAAGTGTTTTCGACAAAAGCACTGATGAACAGTATCAGATAGGCCATCCACGGCTCAACCTGAGTTATAAATGATTCAAGATATTCCAGCATCCGTTAATTGATCCGTGGACTTTCCCGCTCTAATAGATCAGCATGGCGTCGCCATAGCTGTGGAATCTGTACTTATTCTCGATTGCCTCTTTGTAAGCTTCCATCATTTTATCCCGCCCGGCCAGCGCGCAAGTCAGTAAAAACAGCGTAGAACCGGATACGTGGAAATTAGTGATCATAGCATCAATAATCTTAAAGCTGTAAGGAGGATAGATAAATTTATCTGTCCAGCCGGAGTCGGCTTTAACAAAATTATCGGCAGTAGAAACGCTCTCAAGTGCACGAACGGTTGTTGTTCCAACGGCAATAACACGACCACCGTTGCGCTTCACTTCATTGATCTGCTCTGCCGACTCTTCGGGTATTTCATAATATTCCGAATCCATCTGGTGGCGAGATAAATCTTCCACCTGTATGGGACGGAACGTCCCAAGACCCACGTGTAATACCAGCGGGATCACCTTAATGCCTTTGCGTTCTATTTTCTGAAGCAGCTCTTCCGTAAAGTGCAGACCGGCTGTCGGAGCGGCCACTGCACCGATTTTGGAAGCGTAAACGGTCTGATACTTTTTCTTATCCAGTTCCTCGGGCTCGCGCTTTATATACGGTGGCAGCGGAGACTGACCGACTTTTTCGATCAGTTCAAAGAAGTTAACGCCATTGTAGTCAAACTTTACAACACGCCCGCCCGAGGTCGTGTTATCAATAACATCGCAGCCCAGGTCTTCTGTAATTTGAATACGGTTGCCCACACGTACTTTGCGCGCCGGCTTAACCAATACTTCCCACATGGTCTCTTCCAGTTGACGCAGCAACAACAGTTCAACTTTAGCGTCTGTTTTTTCCTTCACACCAAAAACGCGTGCCGGAAAAACCTTTGTCGCGTTTACGACAATTGCGTCACCCTCATTCAGATAATCTACGATGTCCTTAAAAACCTTGTGCTCAACGTGGTCTTTTTTTGTATCAACCACCATCAAACGCGACTCATCCCTTTTGTCTATAGGATATTGCGCAACCAGCTCATCAGGTACATCAAATTGAATATCGGATAGCTTCATATTACCACTCCTCAACGACTTATTTATTAAAAAAGCGAACCTTGTTCTGTCCGCGTATTGTTTTTTCTTAAACCAAAATGTTCATATGCCAACTGGGTTACCGCGCGTCCCCGCGAGGTACGTTTCATAAAACCCTGCTGAATCAGGTAGGGTTCGTAAACCTCTTCAATCGTATCACTCTCCTCACCTACAGCCACGGCGATCGTATTTAAGCCAACGGGACCGCCTTCATATTTCTCGATAATCGTCAACAAGATGCGCTTGTCCATTTCATCCAGACCGCGGGTGTCCACATCCAGACGGGTCAAAGCGTCATTGGCCACCTTTTTGCTGATCTTATTGTCTGCCAATACCTGCGCGAAATCGCGTGTGCGCCGCAACAGCCTGTTTGCGATTCGGGGTGTCCCGCGTGAACGCCTGGCAATCTCCTCGGCCCCTTCTTCCTCAATATCAATATTCAGGATGCGTGCCGACCGTTTTACAATGCGCATCAGGTCTTTCGTTTCGTAATAGTCCATGCGCAACACAACACCAAACCTGGCGCGCATCGGGGCCGTCAGTAAACCGGCACGTGTAGTGGCACCTACAAGCGTAAACGGCGGCAAATTCAATTGAACGCTGCGCGCGCTGGGCCCCTTATCGATAATAATGGAGATGTGAAAATCTTCCATGGCCGAATAAAGATATTCTTCCACCACATTGTTAAGCCGGTGTATTTCGTCAATAAACAAGACATCCTTTTCCTGCAGGTTGGTAAGCAATCCTGCCAGATCGCCGGGCCTTTCCAGAACGGGACCCGCCGTGCTCTTGATATCAACCTCCAACTCCTTGCTGAGAATGTTGGAAAGCGTTGTTTTGCCTAACCCGGGCGGACCATACAAAAGCACGTGGTCTAATGCTTCACCGCGCTGCCGTGCCGCCTCAATAAAAACCGCAAGGTTGTCTTTTACTTTCTCCTGCCCCACAAAATCCGCCAGTTTCTGCGGCCTTAGCGTCAGCTCAATATCATCATCTTCAAACTGATGATCAGGACGGATTATATCATTCATATCAGATTACCTGCAGAGCTTTCTTTAATAAATCCTCAACAACCGTAACGGATTCGCTTTTTTGCGCTTTGCCAATGGCCCGTTCGGCCTGACCCCTGTTATATCCCAGGGTCAGCAGAGCCATCAAAGCTTCCTGTTCTACGGCATTAAGAACCGGCGCCGAGACAGCCTTAAATTCTTCCTGCGTGCTTTCTATTGTGGCAAATTTATCGGACAACTCTACAACAAGCCGCTGCGCCGTCTTTTTACCAACCCCCGATATTGCATTCAGTTTTTTTTCATCCTTCAGGCGAATGGCCTGAACCAGCTCTGCCGGTGTAAGCCCGGACAAAATGGTTTGTGCCAGCTTTGGCCCGATACCCGATATGGACAATAGCCCAAGAAACACATCACGCTCGGTCGTATCGGAAAAACCGAAAAGCTGCATCGCGTCTTCGCGGACATGCAGATAGCTTTTCAGCGTTACCTTACTGCCTTTGTCAGGCAGCTGCCTGTATGTTGATAAGGAAATCCTCAAAAGATACCCAACACCCTGAACATCAAGAACAACCTCTGTGGGCTTTTTCTGTTGAATAACGCCGCTGAAATAATCAAACATCTAATTTAAGCCAGCCCTTTTTTCACCTGCTCCAGGCGATGCCATTGGCACAGCGCGACGGCCAGTGCATCAGAAGCGTCATCCGGTGATATTTTTTCCTTAACACCGAGCATGCGGCTAACCATAAACTTTACCTGGTCTTTGGCAGCCGCACCATTACCCACAACAGACATTTTCACTTCACGAGGGGAAAACTCGCCTATCTTCGCGCCCTGCTGCATAGCCGCCACAAGAATGGCGCCGCGGGCGTGGCCCATTACGATAGCTGTTTTTACGTTTTCGGCGTAAAACAAATCTTCAACCGCAACCTGCTGTGGTTGAAATTCCATCATAATTGTATTTAACGATTGAAAAATATGATTGAGCCTCTCAGCCAAACTCATTTTCGCGCTGGTCTTTACAGCACCATAGGTCACCAAACGCGGTTTCCCCCCTTCAACGTCAATTACGCCGTACCCGGTACGGTTAAGCCCGGGATCAATACCCAGAATGCGTATTGCCGTCATTAATCTTCCAAAATCCGTTCCATCTCTTTCTCATCGATGTCGAAGTTGGCATATACGTTCTGCACATCGTCATGATCATCCAGTACATCCATGAGCTTCATTACCTTTTCCGCGTCAGATCCGGAGACGTCAACATAATTTTGCGGAATCATCGTTAACCGCGATTCATCAATATGAATGCCTTTGTTTTCAAGTTCGTTTCTTACCGCGTTGAAATCTTCAAAGGCGGTATAGATAACATAACTCTCCTCTTCGCTCTCCATATCTTCTGCACCGCATTCAAGCGCTACTTCAAACAGCTGTTCTTCCGTGTAATTTTTACGCGGTACCGTAATCATGCCTTTGCGTTCAAACATCCAGGCCACACTGCCGCTTTCACCCAGATTACCGCCGTACTTGCCCAGCAAATGCCTGAGGTCGGCCACGGTTCTGTTTTTGTTATCTGTAACCGCTTCAATAAAAATGGCTACGCCGGCAGGACCATATCCTTCATAGGACATATCCTCATACACAACTCCGGGCATTTCACCCGTACCTTTTTTGATGGCATTGTCTATATTTTTGGAAGGCATGTTAGCGGCTTTGGCAGCTGCTACGGCCACACGCAGGCGTGGATTCATTTCAGGGTCGCCACCACCCATCCTGGCGGCAACGGTGATTTCTTTTATAAGTTTTGTAAATATTTTTCCGCGTTGTGCGTCAACTTTTGCTTTTTTATGTTTAATGGAATGCCATTTGGAATGACCCGACATATAAGTGATTTCCTCCCTGTAAAAGGCACAAAATGTACAAAAAAAGGCCCGCGATTTCAATATAGCCGTATTATTGGTCGCTCTGCTTTATGCCTTGTTCAGAAAGCTTCCGGGAGAAATAGGGGATCGTTTTTTTAAGGCCTTCGTGTAATTCAACTGTGGGATTCCAACCCAGCTTTTCACTGGCCAATGTGATATCGGGCTGTCTTTGCGTTGGGTCGTCACTGGGCAGGTCGCGGTAAACGATCTTAGACTTTGATCCGATAATTTCAATAATCTTTTCTGCAAGCTGGCGGATTGTAAATTCGTGCGGGTTGCCGATATTGACCGGCCCGATAAACGATTCCATGTTCATCATTTTAATTGAACCGTCCAACAGGTCATCCACATACTGAAAGCTGCGCGTCTGGCTGCCATCTCCATAAACGGTAATATCCTCACCTTTTAGCGCCTGGATAATAAAATTGCTGACTACGCGGCCGTCATTTAAGGCCATGCGCGGCCCGTAGGTGTTGAAAATTCGGATAATCTTTATGTCTACCCTGTTTTGACGGTGGTAATCCATCATAAGGGTTTCCGCCACGCGCTTTCCTTCGTCATAACAGCTGCGCAGGCCGATGGGATTCACGTTGCCCCAGTACTCTTCGTTCTGCGGATGAATCTTGGGGTCGCCATATATTTCCGACGTGGAGGCCAGCAAAACCCGTGCTTTCACCCTTTTGGCCAAACCGAGCATGTTGATTGTCCCCATCACGCTGGTCTTAATGGTTTTCACCGGATTGAACTGGTAATGAACGGGAGAGGCCGGACAGGCAAAATGGTAAATCTGATCCACTTCCAGCATAATCGGCTCGGTAATGTCGTGACGAATAAGTTCAAAATTCCAGTGTTCCATCAAATGGCGGACATTTTCCTTAGAACCGGTAAAAAAATTATCAACGCAGATGACTTCATGCCCCTGGGCAATGAGCTTGTCACACAAATGAGATCCAATAAATCCTGCACCGCCACTTACCAAAATGCGCATATACGCTTCTCCCTTAGCTATTTAATTTTATTAAGCGCCTGAGACAAATCTTCGATCAAATCAGCAGGATCTTCAATGCCCACGGAGATACGGACAAGGCTTTCCGAAATACCCACCCGGGCAAGCTGCTCCGGCGAATAGGTTGAATGTGTCATTGAAGCCGGATGCTCGATCAGCGAATCCACATCACCCAAGCTTACCGCCAGGGTAAAAAGATTAACCGAGTCCATTAACTTCTCGCCCGCTTTTCGACCGCCTTTCACCTCAAAACTTATCATTCCGCCAAAACCGCTCATCTGCTTTTTAGCAATTTCGTGTTGCGGGTGTGTGCGCAAACCGGGATAAAACACTTTGCTGACCTTGGGGTGAAATTGAAGGTACTTGGCGACCTGGAAAGCGTTCTCCTGATGCTTCTCCATGCGCAGTGCCAGTGTCTTAAGCCCCCGTACCAGCAGCCAGGCGTTCAACGGACTGATCACACCACCCATATCCCTCAGAACACCCATGCGCAGCCCAGCAATGTAATCCTTATAGCCCACAGCCACACCGGCAACCGTATCGCCGTGGCCGCCAATATATTTCGTAGCAGAATGCACAACGATCGAAGCGCCCAATTGCAGCGGACGCTGGAAAAAAGGAGTAGAAAAGGTGTTGTCAACGACAACCGGAATACCGTGCTTTCTGGCAAGGGCCACGCACTGCTCGATGTCGATAATCGTCATGGTCGGGTTCGCAGGCGATTCAATGTAAAGCAGGCGTGTTTTCTTGTCTATTGCCGCCGCTATATTTTCAATTTTTGTACCATCAACTTCGCGTGCCTCGATATTAAGCCGCGGCAAAGTGTGCATAAACAGTTCGTGCGTGCCACCGTATAGCGTGTCCGAGCAAACAAAGTTATCACCACATTGACACAGGGACAGAATAACGCTGGAAATGGCGGCCATGCCCGATCCGAAAGCCAGGGCGGCCTCAGCTCCTTCAAGAAAGGCCATCTCCCTCTCAAAGGCTTCTTGCGTTGGATTGCCTATGCGTGTGTAAACATAACCCTGACGCTCACCGGAAAAAATATCGGCGCCGGCCTTGGCGTTCTCAAAAGCAAATGTTGATGATTGATAAATGGGGATGCCCACAGCGCCAGTCGCCGGATCGACCCCGCCTGAACCATGCACGCACAATGTGGGAAATTTCAGCTTGTCGAATTGTGTATGCTTACCCATGCTGCCTCCAAATCCATTTTATTTTTTCGTTTTCAGCTCTGGCGGGGATTGCCGTGTTTTTTGATCATCTCTTTTAGTTGCGCCGATGTGAACGGTTTGCTCAGGACGTCGTCCGCACCATTGTCTATCGCCTTGCGCGCCTGATTTTCCTGGCCAAACGCGGAAATAACAATAACTGGCATTGTCCTTTCTTCAAGGGCTTTAATCAGCTCAAGTCCGCTCATTTGCGGCATCTGCAGGTCTGTAAAAAGAATATCATACTCGTTGTTCTGCAGCTCCATTAAAGCCTGGCGGCCGTCACGGGCAAAATCGATTTCAACTTCAGTATCGCGCAGATAGAGTTCCACCATGCGTTGAAAGTTCGGATCATCATCAGCAAATAGAATGCGCATAAGTTCATCTTTCGTTTCTTCATTCGTGTAAGGCCAGTCCCTGCAGAAAAAAATCCAGAGTGGTAAAAAATTTAGTCAGCGGAAAGCCGACTACGTTATAAAAACAGCCGTTGATCCCCTTCACCAGCATAGCGCCCTGCCCCTGAATCGCGTAGGCGCCTGCCTTGTCATCCGGTTCACCTGTTCCGATGTACGCCCAAATTTCTTCATCGCTTAATTCTCTGAAGGCTACTTCTGTACTCTCGTGGGCCAATACCTGCTTGTCGTATTTTTGCAGGAAAAGGCCAAAAGCTGTATAAACCAGGTGCGTTTTCCCGGAGAGGCGCGACAACATGCCGTAAGCATCTTTTTGATCGACAGGCTTGCCCATGATCTCATTATCGCAGACCACAACCGTATCGGCCGAAATAACCAGCTTTTCCGGGTGCTTCATCGCCACTTTGTGGCCTTTCGCCCGCGCTACCTCACTGGCAAAAACGATCGCATCATTTGTTTCAAATGCAGATTCATCGATGCCGCTGGGCTCTACGACGAAGGTCATGCCGGTTTGGCTGAGGATTTCAAAACGCCGCGGAGAGGCCGATGCCAGCACAACATCAAGATGTTCCAAATTAGTAATTAATGAAAAGATCATAATGGTTTCCAACGTATATGGCGATTAGTCCAATGAACATATCTACCTTGAGTAAACTACTCATTCTGCCCAGCCAAAGCGAATCATTTTTAAACCACATAAGCAGACAAACACCCAGTAAAACCAAGGCCACACCGGGCAAAACGATCCACAGGTAGTAAATGGAATATACACCCTGAACGTAGGGTACGAAAAGCAAAAACGTCAAAAACAGAAATAATATATTGACCAAAACCGTCGCGTTTTTCTTGCCAAATTTTCCGGCAAAGGTCAGTGCGCCGCCCTGCACATCGCCGCTGATGTCCTGCATATCTTTGATGATCTCACGGCCAAAATGAAAAAAGAAGGCGAACAGGGCCGGAAAAATGCCGGCAGCGATATCGTTTACCGCCAAAGCGCCATATAAAAACGCCGTTGCAGTCACCAGGCTTACCACAAAATTCCCTGCCAGAATGGTTCCCTTAAACCGGGCGCTGTAAAAATAGAGCAGAATGTGGACCGGCAGCGCGATAAGGAAAAGATACAATCCGCCCACATAAGCCAAAGCCAAACCGGCCAGCCCCAACAGGTGGTAAAAAAGCATGGCTGCTTTGGGCGACAGTTTTCCCGAGGCAAGGATGCGGCGCGGACGATTGATCTTATCGATCTCGATATCAAAAATATCATTGATCACATTGGCAGCAGCGGTTATAAGCGAAGCGCTCAACGCCGCCAGCAGAACACGCAGCGTAAACGAAAAATTGACCGACAGAGCCGCCGCTATCAGCACGGATAAAAAGGCGATAATTACATTAAGCGGGCGAACAAGACGGCAGTAATTCAGGAGAGACATGAAGGATGATCTTTTCCGGCTACGATGGCGAATTCTGTTTTTTCAATGCTGCTCAGGCCAACCGCCATGTAAGGCGTGTTAAAGGTAAAGGCCGGATTGCCATGGCGGTCAATCGCAATCAGCCCACCGTCCCCGCCTACTTTATCCTGCATTTCCGATACCGCCCGGCGCAACGCCTGTTCCACGGAAGCGCCATCCCGCAGGCGCAATAGTGCGTCCCGTGCGAGGGTAACGCGCAAAATACCTTCGCCCCAGCCGGTGGATGATACAGCGCCAAGCGCATCATCGGCGTAGTAACCCGCTCCCGGAATTGGACTGTCGCCAACCCGGCCCGGCAGTTTGTACGGCGTGCCTCCCGTTGATGTGGCCGCAGCGACTTCTCCCCTGCTGTTTATGGCCACGCAGCCCACTGTATCGCGTCCGCGGGTTATGGCGTCGCGTCGCTCAAAGAAAGATTTAATACGTACTTTGTTCATTTTTGTAAGTTTGAGGTAGAGTTCCTTTTCGCGGCCCACGACCAGCTCGGCCGTATCGGTATGCGGCATCTTTTGCTCGCGGGCAAATTGGCAGACCCCTTCCCCCACCAGCAGCACGTGCTGTGTTTTCGTTCGCACCAACTCTGCAGCATCCACCGGGTGGCGCACATTGCGGATCGCCGCCACGGCGCCACAGCTCAGGTCGCGGCCCAGCATAATCCCGGCATCCATCTCCACTTCAGCATTGCGGTTCAGGAAAGAACCCGTTCCGGCGTCGAAAGTCGGATCATCTTCAAGGACGTGAATGGCCGCGATAACCGCTTTTAACGGATCATCACTGCGCGCCAGCTGTTCCCGTCCGGCATGCAGCGCCTTTTCCACACCATAAAGGTGGGCCTTGTGTGCCTTGTGCGGGATGTTCCAGGCACCGCCGTGCACCATCAGGCAAGGCCGGATCATTGGCCCTCCCCGAAATCACTAAGACGTTTTTTGATGTTATTGATTTGATCAGGAGTCAACGAAGAATCCCGTAAAGCGGACCGTAATAACGCTGCTGCTTCCTGCGGCTTTTGTGTTGGAAAAAACCAGACGCGCCGCGGTTGTTCATCAACGCGGGTTTTAAGCAGACCGCGTTCAGCCAGCAGGGCCAGTTGTTTTTCCAAATTTCGCGCGGTTTGCGGCTTATCCGTTTTTAATTCGGGGTAGATTGTCTCAATGGTCTGTGGAGATTTTTCCCAAAGCAATTCCAAAACCTGCCAGGTGGAATCAGGCATGATGTAGTCACGGGCCGAAGGCTCAAACAGCTTGTCCACATCGATCTGGCTCATGGCAATGCGCGCTACAATCACAGCCATCGGAAAAATGGGCACAAAGGAATCGCTGCGTGGCCTGTTCATGATAACATCCATTTTGTCCTGAACGTAGCGTGGTGTATAAAAGGAGCTTCCGCGCCTATCGATATCCAGCGGGCTGCGCGGTGCTTGCGGGCGGACCAGGTTTTGGGGCAGCTTTTGAGCAGGTGCTATGGTTTGAAAAGAGAGCGAATCGCCGCTGAACAGTCGTTGCCGCAAACTGTCGGCTGAGAGGCTGTCGCTTACACTTTGGGCGCAGAGTCCTGCAGCACAAAGCAGCATAAGAAGAAGCTTCCGCATAGGGCTAGCTTGTTTTTGCCTGTAGAATCTTGTTTACCTGCTTGGGGTCGGCTTTTCCCTTAGAGGCTTTCATGGCCTGGCCTACAAAAAAACCAAGCAGCTTTTTTTCGCCACCGCGCAAACGCTCGGCCTCTTCGGCGTTTTCTGCAAGGATTTTTTCCACCAGGTCTTCCAGTTCGTTGCTGTCCGATATCTGCTTCAAACCCAGTTTATCAATCAAAGCTTCTACCGAATCGTCGCTATCCGTCATTTTCTCAAAAACCGTTTTGGCGGCGCTTCCGCTGATGGCGCCGCTGTCGACTGCCTGTAACAAGTCACCAAGTCTTTGCGGTGTAACCTTAATGGCGGCGATTTCCCGGCCGGATTCCTTCATGTGGCGCAGTATTTCACCCATGACCCAGTTGCTCACCGTTTTGGGATTGTTGAAATGTTTGCAAACGGCTTCAAAATAATCAGCTACATCGATGGAAGCCGTCAGTACCTCAGCGTCATACTCGGGCAGCTCGTAGGATTTAACAAAGCGCTCACGACGCGCGTCAGGCAGTTCCGGAAGCCGCTCCCTAATCGCATTCAGCCACTCCTGGCTGATTTTCAACGGCACCAGGTCGGGATCGGGGAAATAACGGTAGTCGTGTGAATCCTCCTTGCCGCGCATGCTTTTCGCCATATTTTTTTGCGGGTCCCAAAGCAACGTTTCCTGCACCACTTCTCCGTCTTCTTCCAGCAGCAGGCGCTGACGTTCAATTTCATATTCCAGCGCTTTTTCCACATTGCGGATGGAGTTCATATTTTTTAATTCGGTTTTGGTGCCAAATTCTTTTTGGCCGTAGGGGCGCAGACTGATATTGGCGTCGCAGCGCAGGCTTCCCTCTTCCATGTTGCCGTCGCAGATACCCAGGTAGCGCACAAGCTGGCGCAGCTTTGTAACATAAGCCGCCGCCTCAGCCGCACTGCGCAGATCGGGCTCGCTGACAATCTCGATAAGCGGGACGCCGCAACGGTTAAGGTCAATCAGCGTTTCATCGCGGTTGACATAGCTTTCGTCATGCACGGACTTGCCGGCATCTTCTTCCATATGTATGCGTGTAACACCAATGCGTTTTTGCTCTCCTTCCACCTGTATCATAACATGACCATTCTGACAGATCGGTTCTTCAAACTGCGAGATCTGGTAGCCTTTGGGCAGATCGGGGTAAAAATAGTTTTTGCGGGCAAAACGGTTCAGCCGGGTAATTTCCGAATCCGTGGCCAGCCCCATCAACAAAGCATACTCAACCACTTTCTTATTCAATACCGGTAAAACCCCCGGCATGCCCAGACAGACCGGACAAACCTGGCTGTTGGGCGCGGCCCCGAATTTTGTGCTGCAAGAGCAAAATATTTTCGTTTCCGTGGAGAGTTGAGCGTGAACTTCCAGTCCGATAACCACTTCGTATTTCATAAGCTGTATTTCAGATTGTAACCTGGGTTTCGATTAAATGGGCTGTCTTAAAAAGCGTTCCCTCGTTAAAGGCCGCCGCCTGAAGCTGAATGCCAAAAGGCAGGCCGTTGGAGTGTTTGCCCGCCGGCACGCTGATGCCGCAGATACCGGCCAGGTTGGCCGAAACGGTATAAATATCGGAAAGATACATTTCCAGCGGATCGTCCGATTTTTCGCCGATTGCAAATGCCGTCGTGGGCGTGGTGGGTGATGCTATGATATCGACATCGCTGAAAGCCTTGTCAAATTGCTGTTTCAGAAGACGACGGGCCTGCAGCGCTTTTTTGTAGTATGCGTCGTAGTAGCCCGCGCTGAGCACATAGGTACCAAGCATGATGCGCCTGCGCACTTCGTCGCCAAAGCCCTCACTCCGCGTAGCGGCATACATGTCATGCAAACCCTGCCCGGAATCCACGCGCATGCCATAGCGCACGCCGTCGTAACGGGCCAGATTGGAAGAAGCCTCCGCGGTACAGATAATGTAGTACATGGCAATGGCGTAATCGGAAACAGGGAGGGATATCTCTTTTACGCTGGCTCCTCTTTTGGCCAGCCCGTCCGTAATTTTTAAGACACCTTTTTTGATTTCCTCATCCAGGCCGTGTGCAAAATACTCTTTTGGTACGCCAATACGCAGTCCGCTAATGTCACCCGACAAAAGCGTGGCATAGTCCGGCACGTCTATCAGCGCCGACGTGGAATCCCGCTCATCGTGTCCGGCAATATGCTGCAATACGAAAGCTGCATCCGCAGAATTTGAGGCAAAAACGCCGATCTGATCCAGGGAAGAAGCGAAAGCGACCAGACCGTAGCGGGAAACACGGCCGTAGCTGGGCTTTACACCTACAGTGTTTGTAAAAGAGGCCGGCTGACGGATAGAGCCACCGGTTTCGCTACCGAGGGCTACGTCGCACATACCGGCGGCCACAGCAACGGCCGAACCGCCGCTGGAGCCACCGGGAACTTTGCTTTCATCAAAAGGATTTTTTACCACTCCGTGGGCGGAATTCTCATTCGATGAGCCCATGGCGAATTCATCCAGGTTTGTTTTGCCGATAATGACCGCGTCCTGTACTTCCAGTTTTTCAACAACCGTAGCGCTAAAAGCCGAGCGGTAAGCTTCGAGTATCTTGCTGCCGCAAGTTGTCACCTCATCCTTGATGCAGATATTATCTTTGACGGCCACAACCAAACCGGCCAGTGAGCCGGTGGTTTTGCCATCCCTAATACGTTCATCTATATCGCGCGCCCGTTGCTGCGCCCGCTCCGGCAGAAGACGGACAAATGCATTCAGGTTCTTACGTTTTTCGCTTTGGTCAAGGTATGCGTTCAGATGCTCAAGTGCGGACAACTCGCCTTTTTTAATTTTACCGACAACGTCCCTGGCCGTCATTATTCTCCTTTTGCTTCTTTGTCCGTATCCTTTTGTTCCTTGTTCTCGCCCTTTGACGGTTGCGCGGGCTTATCTTTCAGGTTACCACTGATATCGAGTTCGTTCTGGATCTCCTGCGATGCACGGCGAAACTCATTAATACCGCGGCCCAGCCCCCGAGCCAATTCGGGAAGCTTTTTGGAGCCGAAGACAAGCAAAATAATAAACAGAATGACGATAAGTTCTGTTGTACCTATGCCAAACATAAAGCACCTGCCTTTACTGTTTTTTTCTTTTTTCTATAATACGCTGGTAACGCGCGCTGGCTTGCGCCCGCTTAAAAAGGCTGTAAACCAGGCCGCCCATCACGTAAATCATCATCATCGGAAATAATAACATGTACGGGAAGAAAAAGATCAAAATACCTGTGACAATTAATCCCGCAAAAATGATCTTTTGCTTCAGATCGCCGCGAAAGCTGAGCTGCGGAAAAACGCTGTAACGCACATTGCTGACCATCAACAGCGAAACGAGCAGTGTCAGGAAAATAATGATACGCGGCTGCACATAGCCTTCAAAAAAGTGATTGATAAACAATACAAAGCTGGCCAGAGAGATTGCCGACATCGGCGAAGGCAAGCCGTTGAAATGTGTTTTTGTAAATCCGGTTAATTCCACGTTAAAGCGCGCCAGCCTAATGCTGCCAAACAGCAACGGGAAAAAACTGAGCAGCATGGCCACCATCTCAAGGTCCATGCTCTGAAAGTAGAATTCATAGATCAGCACAGAGGGCGCGGCACCAAAGCTGACGACATCGGCGAGGGAATCGTATTCCACGCCAAACTTACTGGATGAATTGGTAATGCGAGCGATCTTGCCGTCGATGGCATCGAGGAAAGCGGCAAGCACGATCATCCAGGCCGCCAGAACCGTATTCTGCTGGTAGACTGCGAACAGAATAGACATGTAGCCGGCGAACATATTGCCGACAGTAAAAAAGTTGGGGACAACGGAGCGGGAAATGCGTATCACACAAACTCCCCGATCACGGTGGAGCCGCAGCGCACCTTATCTTTTAGCCTGACATGCAGCTTAACATCCAGCGGAAAGAACATATCCACGCGCGAACCATAGCGGATCAAACCAAAGCGGGCGCCGCCTTTTACGTCATCGCCTTTTTGCACATGATAAATGATACGGCGTGCAATCAGTCCGGCAATCTGCTTAAACAATACTTTTCCTTTAGGAGAATTGATACCGATGATCGATTGTTCATTGGCATGGGAGGCGTCGTCAGCAAAAGCAGCCACAAAACGGCCTTTTTTGTAATCCACCAGGTCAACCTTGCCACTCACCGGGAAACGGTTCACGTGAACGTTAAAAACCGAAAGAAAAATGGAAACTTTCTGAACTTTGCCCTGAAAATAATCGGGCTCTTCAACTTCTTCTATCTTTACAATCGTACCATCCGCCGGAGCAACGATCAGGTTATCTCCCTGGGGTGTTGCGCGGTCCGGATCGCGGAAAAAGAAAAAATGGAAAGTCACAAGCGCTGTCATTACCCAGAACAGAGCATAAAAAACAGCAGAATCCGTAAATGTATATATCACAAATAAGGCAATCGCTAATAAAGCGGTTACTATAATGACAGGCCAGCCTTCACGGGCAATCATTTTTATCCTCTCTTATTCAGTCACTCTTTTTAAAATTTCCCTGTAGGCGCCTTCCACGTTACCAAGGTCAAAGCGGAAGCGGTCTTTGTCAAGCTTCTCGGATGTCTCCATATCCCATAAACGGCAGGTATCGGGTGAGATCTCATCACCAAGCAGGATTTTCCCCCGGTGGCGGCCGAACTCAAGCTTAAAGTCTACCAGCTTAATCTTCCGTTCTTCAAAGAAGGCGCTTAAGTGGGTATTAATGGCTTCGGTCAGTTTTATCACTTCCTGCATCTCTTCACGGGTGGCCCACTCCATGGCATAGATCATCGATTCGGCGATAAGCGGGTCACCCAGGTCGTCATTTTTGAGGAAGAATTCCATGATCGGGTACTTTAGGACCATGGCCTCTTTAACCTTATAGCGTCTGCAAAAGCTTCCGGCCGTCACATTGCGTACAACAACTTCCACAGGCAAAATCTGCAGCCGCTTAATAAGCATTTCGCGATTGCTTAAACGCTCAACAAAATGCGTGGGTATGCCTTTGCCTTCAAGGTAGCCGAACAAGTGCGACGCCACCTGGTTGTTGACTTCGCCTTTGGCAACGATGGTGCCTTTTTTCTTGCCATCAAATGCTGTCGCATCGTCTTTAAACTCCTGGATGACAAGATTTTCATCATCCGTTGCGTAAACACGTTTGGCTTTGCCTTCATAGAGAAGGTTCTTTTTGACGGGAGCCATTTTCTTTACTCCAATCCCACTTTTTTAAAAATATCATCCATGCGCGAGAGACGGTTGCCACTGTCGCACAATTCATCGATCTCACTGTCAGAAAGAACATCCATCAGCTCTTTGTCCTTTTTAAGTACGTCGCTGAACTGCAGCTTTTCGTCCCAGACTTTCATGGCACTGCGCTGCACCATTCGGTAGGCTTCTTCGCGGGAGATACCTTTTCGAGTCAGTGCCAGCAGTACCACCTGAGAACTGAATAACCCGCCCGTGCTTTCCAGGTTACGCTTCATGTTATCTTCATGCACTTTCAAATTGGCGATCAGGTCGATGGATTTTTTAAGCATATAATACAAAAGCATCGTACTGTCCGGCAGGATAACACGCTCCACGGAAGAGTGCGAAATATCGCGCTCATGCCAGAGTGCAATATTTTCCAGCGCGGCATGGGCGTTGGCCCGCAGCAGACGCGCCATACCGGTCAACCTTTCACATACAATTGGGTTCTTTTTATGCGGCATGGCCGATGAACCCTTCTGTCCCTTGCTGAAATTCTCTTCGGCTTCCAGCACCTCCGTGCGCTGCATGTGGCGTATCTCAACGGCCATTTTTTCCAGCGTGCCGCCAACCAGGGCCAGCGTGTTCATGAAATGTGCGTGACGGTCACGCTGCAGCACCTGCGTGGAAATTTTTGCCGACTGCAGACCCATTTTCTCGCACACATAATCCTGCACATTGGGATCAAGATGATCGTAGGTGCCGACAGCCCCGGATATTTGTCCCACCCGTACACTCTCAATGGCATCTTCCAGGCGTCTTTTCTGGCGGCCCAGTTCATCGTACCAGACGGCCAGCTTAAAGCCAAAAGTGATCGGCTCTGCGTGTACGCCATGGGTACGGCCAATCATGATGCTGTTTTTAAACTCCAATGCACGGCGCCCCACTACGTTTTGCAGTTCGCTTACTTCGGCCAGGATCATCTGTCCGGAACGCACCATCTGAACAGCCAGCGCCGTGTCCAGGATATCTGAGGAAGTAAGACCATAGTGGATGTAGCGGGCGGCTGGTCCAACATATTCAGCGACGTTGGTCAGGAAGGCGATCACGTCATGTTTTACTTCTTCTTCAATTTCGAGAATGCGTTCTGTGCTGAAGGCCGCTTTCTTTTTGATGGTGTTCAGATCATCCTGGGATACAATCCCCAGTCTGCTGTTGGCCTCGCAGGCAGCAATTTCAATATCCAGCCAGATGGAGAAGCGTTCTTCATCGGACCAGATTTTTTCAATTTCAGGTAAGGCGTATCGTGCTATCACTGTTATCTCTGCTTTTCAAGTTTTATTTCCAGGTCAACGTAGCGGCCGTCCCGCCAGACGCGCACAGGAAGAATATCTCCCACACGCAGGTATTTTGATGACATCGCCGTCTCAACCGATTTTTCGTCTTCCACCTTTATGCCGTTTATGGCCACCACGATATCGCCCAATTGGACGCCGGCTTTCACGGCGGGGCTACCGCGCAACAGCTGCGAAACATATATCCCGCGATCTTCAGCGTAGCCCATCTCACGCGCAACGTTAGGCCCAAAAGGCCTGTAATAAATACCAACCCAGAAATCGCGCTCTATCTTTTTGTTTTCTTTCAGCTCGGCCACAATCGATTTGACCCTGTTTATGGGGATGGCGAAACCAATACCCACGTTGCCGCCGGCATTATCGCTAAAAATAAGGGTATTCATACCAATTACTTCGCCGTGCGCATTACACAAGGGACCGCCGCTGTTCCCGGTGTTGATAGCCGCGTCGGTTTGTATCATATCCAGATAAATGCGATTATTTACATTGCCGAGATTACGCTCTGTAGCGCTGATTACACCGACGGTTACCGTAGGTTTTTTTCGCTTAAACAGCCCAAAAGGATTGCCAAGCGCGATTACCCACTCGCCGATTATCAGGTCATCGGAATCACCAAAATTTACAGGTGTAAAGCTATTGCCCTCAATTTTCAGCAATGCGATATCGGACATAACATCACTGCCGACCAGCTTGGCCGGATGTTCTTCGCCATCTGCAGTTGTGACTGTAATTTTGCTGTTTTCGTCTTTGCTTACGTGCTCGTTTGTAACAACATAGCCGTCTTGGGAAATAATAAACCCTGAACCAATCGACTCAACATTCTGCTGATAAATCCGGTCACGAAAAATGTCCGGGAAAAAGCGTCGAAGAAAAGGATCGCCATAGCCGCGGGAACGTGTTACAGTTGTAATCACGTTGATGGATACAACGGCCGGTTCCACGCGATTTACGGCACGCGTAATGGCCGTTTCCCGTCCTGTATCAATACTCTGCCCGGCGGGCGTATAAGCGTTGGCCGTATCAAAAGCCGTCGCCTGCTGAGCGGCAGGACCTGTGAGTGCCGTATTTTCTTCGCTGCTGTCCAGCGCGCCGTACAACAGGAAGCCAAGAATCAAACCAAAAACGAGCATCAGAATAGGGCGCAAATTATAATCCGTAGTTACTTACCAAAAACTTTATTGTAATCGCTCAGGAAACGCTCAATACCAATATCGGTAAGCGGGTGTTTAAGCAACTGTTCGATGACCTTAAACGGTATGGTTGCGATATCGGCACCCATCATGGCCGCATCTACAACATGCAGCGGGTGACGAACACTGGCCACAAGCACTTCGGTATCCAACGCGTAATTATTGAATATCTGTACGATCTGACCAATCAATTCCATTCCCGGGGTGGAGATATCGTCCAGCCGGCCCACAAAAGGCGATACAAAGCTGGCGCCGGCGCGTGCCGCAAGCAATGCCTGAACGGGTGAAAAAACGAGCGTCACATTAGTGCGTGTACCCTCTGCGGCGAATGTCTTTACAGCTTTCAGGCCGTCTTTGGTCATTGGTACTTTTACAACAATGTTATCATGGATCTTGGCCAGTTCACGTCCTTCACGAATCATTCCTTCCGCGTCCAGAGCCACAACTTCAGCATTCACCGGTCCGTCTACAACTTCGCAGATCTGGCGGTAAATCTCTTCCGGCTTGCCTTTTTCTTTGGCAATAAGACTGGGATTAGTCGTTACACCATCCAGCACACCTATGCTGGCGGCTTCCTTAATCTGGTCCAGATTGGCCGTGTCGATAAAAAATTTCATCTGATACTCCTTGGTTGTTTTCTTTCTTAATATGTTATTTCTTCCAAAAAAAGTCCGCGTGCGGGTGCTGTAAAAGGCACCTTTGTTCTGTCACGCGCTTCAATTAAATACTTTAAATCGTCTATACCAATGCGTCCCCTGCCCAGTTCGACCAGCGTACCAACGAGGGCGCGCACCATCCCGTACAAAAAGCGGTTGGCTTTGATCTCAAAAAACCACATGCCCGTTCTCGCGTCTTTGCGCCATCCGGCATTGAAAATCACACATCGGTAATGTGTATTATTAGAACCGGTCTTGCAAAAGCTTTTGAAGTCCGTTGCAGAAGCAATAATCTCCGCACCGTCCTGCATCAGCGTATAATTGAACGAATAATTCAGGTACCAGCTAAAACGCTTATTTAGAGCCGTTGGAGTTTTTGTAATATAATATCTGTAAAGTCGCTTTTTTGCATCAAACCGGGCATTGAAATCATCTGCGCAATAAGAAATGTCTTTTACGGCTATTTCATCAGGAAGCAGAGCATTGAGCGATGACTGTACCCTGAAAAGGTCTGTCTTTTCTTCAATATCGCAATGCGCAACCTGATTGCGGGCATGCACCCCCGCGTCGGTTCTCCCCGAAGCGGTAACGCGCATTTCACGGCGCAATACCGTTTTAAGTGCCTTTTCCAATTCCCCCTGAATGCTTCTGGCATTATCCTGCCACTGCCAGCCTGCGAATGGCGTTCCGTCGTATTCGAGAATCAGTTTTATTCTGGGCATTCACAGAACCATTATTTCAAAAAAACAAGTTTTTAATTTACCGCTTTGTATGAGGTATTTCAACATGAGCGACATGCAAAAAAAAAGGCCGCACAAATGTTTGAGCGGCCCTTTAAACTTTATTTGCGGTTAAAGCTTTTTTCGATTGGTACGGTTAAAAATGGTAGCGATAAAGCCGCCAATCATAACCAAAGTGCCAAGCCACAGTACGTTGATAAGCGGCTTGATAGAAACCTCTACCGCGAGCAGCTCTTTTCCTTCGTAGGGATTGTTGCTAACCCCGGAACGGCTTATGCCAAGAATAAGCTGCTGCTGTTCCACGGCAACGCCTTTAATGTGTACTTTGCGCTGCGTGCCCGGAATAACGTCCGGATAAGTTTCCCGGCTCCTGCCCTGCACGCCCAATCCGGGACGAATCTCGCCGAGTTCCTGGCCTTGCGCATCAAACACTTTTACCCGCGCATAAATCTTCATTGCACCGGAAGCCTGCTCTTCATGCGAGCCCATATCATAGCCATCCAGAAGCAGGTAGTAATCTTCAAAGGCCTGACGTTCGCCTTTGTTAAGATTGACCTCATCGGCGGGTCCGCTGTTATCGGAAGCTGGAATGATCTGGATCGGAGAAATGTAAAGATCCTGCACCAGCATATTCTTAACCGACGGCGCCACCATGTAAGCCTGGCTGTAATCGCTCCAGTAGAATTTGGCGTAGGTTTCATCCGTGTTGTTAATGGTAATCAGAACCTTATCTTTGCCATCCGGTGAATCTTCTTTTCCGCCATAGCGAAGTTCATAACCCATGATGCTGGTATTTACATCCCGCGGCAAAGTTATCTTTGTGGATGTATCGTAAAACGAGGATGTCACAATACCGATAAGCATTAGTCCCACACCAACGTGTGCCAGGTATCCCCCAAAAGAGAAATTTTTCTGGCGTATCATGCGCAGAACGATCTCGCCGTTGATCAGCAAAATAAAAATGGCCATTACCGTAATCAGCAACGGGATAACGCCGCGGATACCGGCCATAAATGCCAGAACGCCAAGGACCAAGCTTAAGGCCGAATGCAGGGCGATGCTTTTCAGCTTATCGAGACTTTCACGCTTCCAGCTGAATACGGGTGCAATGGCGATCATAAAGCCAAGCAGTATGGCAATCGGGCCACCGAATTTGTTGTATGCTTCAATGCTCACGGCGTCTGCCTGGTCACCGAAAATCTGTGAAAACAGTGGCCAGCTCGTGCCGACAAACGTAAACGCGGCAAGGATCAACAGCAGCAAAATACCAAAAGCCATAAACGATTCACGGGTAAAAAATCCGTTATCGATATGCTCTCCCTTAAAGCGCGGCATGCGGTACAGAAAAGCGATTAAGCCGATTCCGCCAAACAGAAACATAAATCCGATCAGGTAGGGGGAGATAGTTGACTCCGAGAACGAGTGGACGGAGAAATCCGTCAGAATGCCGCTACGTGTTAGAAAACTGCCGTACAGCACCATGAAAAACGAGCCGATGGCAAGCATCAGGTTGGTGCGTTTCATTCCGCCCTGCCGACGCTGAACCATTATACCGTGGAACAAGGCCAGCGACATTAGCCAGGGGATAAGCGAGCTGTTTTCCACAGGGTCCCAGGCCCAGTAGCCGCCCCAGCCTAAAGTGGTATATGCCCAGTAGCCGCCAAGAATAATGCCCGTTCCCAGGGTTAGTGCCACAAAAAGCGCAAACGGATAGACGCTGCGAATCCAGTTGTCATATTGCTGGCGCACCAACGCCGCCATGGCAAAGGAAAACAGAATCATCGTGGATGAATAGCCGGCAAACAATATTGGCGGATGTATAGTCATCCAGGGGTCCTGCAAGAGCGGGTTCAGGCCGCTTCCGTCAAAAGGAACGCCACCCGCCTGGAATGCCTGCGGGTTGATCTGCCAGACGTAGGAAAATGGATTCTTTTTAATCAGGATAAGAACGATAAACGCCTGGATCATACTCATAAAGCTCATAGCCAGGGGCTCATCATCTTTACGGGAACGAATAATAACTATGCCAAAGATAGAGCCAAAAAGCAGCCACAGCAGGAATGTACCCTCCTGCCCGGCCCAGAATGTGGCAATAAGATAGTGAAGCGGCAGGTCACGCGAGGAGTAGGAAAAGACATATATCCACTCAAAACGGTGCGTGATGATGCCCCATAGAAGCATAGCCACCTGTACAACAATCAGCCCTACTGAAGAGTAAAAGCCCATCCTGGCCAGCCGGATCATGGAATCTTCCTGACGCCGGTGGTAGAGGTAATAGGCCGTGATTGTAAGAATTAAAGCAACAAATGTTAGCGAGGTTAACGTGATGCCTAAAATCATACTTTTGCACCTTCTTCCTGATACTTGGACGGACATTTAACCAGAATATTCTTGGCGTGAAATTCACCGCCCTTATATTCACCAATGCAAACGATCTCCGTGGCCTGGTCAAAATTACCCGGCTTGGGACCATCGTAAATTACATTGATGGTTTTGCCCTTCTCATCCTTGAGGGTAAAGGTGAACATGTTCTTCTGCATATCGAAATTACCGCTGTCCACGCGTTGGCCTTTTACCTGGACGGTTTCGCCTGAGCTGACAGCTTCTTCAATCGACACGTATGGTGTGATGGAAGATTGAAAAGATGTAGCAGCATAAATCGCAAAAGCGATAATTACTACTGCGCCGACGATATACTTTATCTTCATAATGATACTCCGGGGATTATTCCGACTGTTCAGTTTCGGTTATATTTTTTTGTTTCATGATATGTTTCAAATGGCGCACTTTATTGTGCAGGTACATCATATAGCCCATCACGCCAGCCCAGACAATAAGATTTATTCCAAGTACAACGTAGATATCGGACATTTAATTCTCCATTTTTCGAATGGTGTAAATCATTTTCATAATGCTCTTCTTAAGCGATAACATCCAGAAAAATATAATCGTAAAAGCACCCAGCGATGTCATGAATACGGTAAACATTCGAGTGTCCATTTTAAGCTTTGCTTCGGGATTAATCAATGGGTCCGGATGTAAAGATTCATATAAACGGGGCACTATAAAGATAAAAAACGGTACGGTTACAAAGGCCAGCAGCGAATAAACCGCCGACAAACGGGCACGAACATCATCCTGCTCCACGGCAGAACGCAGGGCAAAATAGGCGGCATATATCAGCAAAAGGATGAAAATCGACGTCTGTCGGGGATCCCAGTTCCAGTAAGCGCCCCAGCTGGCTTTGGCCCAGAAGGCACCTGTGACGGTTGCCAGTACACAAAAAAGAATGCCAAGCTGGTTGGCCGCTTCGGCATAAAGATCATACCTGATGTCCCGCCGGCGCAGATACAAAAAACTGTACCAGGCTGCAACAAAAAAAGCGACAACGGTAATCCAGGCGACAGGAACATGAAAATAGAGCACCCGCGTGTACTGGCCCAGACCTTTTGCTAATGGTGCCCACAAGTAAGCGCCCAAAATAACAAGCAGCAGCAAGACGATCAGTATAGCCTGCCCTGCCTTTTCTAAGAAAGCTTTATTCATATTATCACTCTAAACACAGTTAAAGGATTTAATCATTCCAGATATATTCAAAAAGCATTATCGAAGCTGTCGTTAAAATAACACCATAAGCAATAAGTACTTTTATCTCGTCACCAAACAACGCTGCATCTTCAATTTTAAAAGCAACACGTGTGCCGCTGATTCCAAAAACAACCACCGGCAACAAAATCGGAAAAGCCAAAACACTGAACAAAGCACCGCGTGAAGATGCTTTGGCTATTATAGCAGCAACGATCGTTCCGCCTACGGATAAACCAAACGCTCCAAGCACGACCAGCGCCATAAAAAGTTCCACACTTTTGACGGGCACATTAAACAGCGCCACAAATAAAGGGACGATTATCGTAACCAGGACAAGCAGCAATAGAAAATTAAACAAAAACTTGCCCATAAAAATCTCATTGGGCGAAGCAAGCAGTTTGAGCGTATCGGCCGTATGAGCCTCTTCCTCTTTCAGAAAAACATGGGCAAAACCGGACAAGGAAGAAAAAAGAATCACGATCCACAACAACGCGGCCATGGTATCTTCATTAAGGCTAAAAGCGCCAACGGAAAAAGAAACGGCACTAAGGCTGACCACGGCAAATAGCAGGATTGCGTTCATAGCCGCCCGCGAACGCCACTCCTGGCGCATATCTTTTAACAGGACAGTCCAAACCCTAAACATTTAAATCCACAATCTCGTCCGCCCACTGCAGATCGGGTTCGTCATTGGTGGCGAATACCAGTATATGTTCTTTTTTATATTCTTTCATAAGATTGTAAACACGCCCAACGCCGTCTTTATCCAGATTTGATGTCGGTTCATCCAGAAACAGTAAAGGTGGGTTGCCCTGGTAGGCGAACGCATATTTAAGTCTTTGCTTCATACCTGAAGAATAAGTTTTTACGGCGTCATCGCCCCTTTTTTGAAGGCCGACCATTTCCAGCAAATTAAAAAACTCCTGGTTGGTGCTCTTCAGCCCGCGCAGGTCCGCCGCAAAACGCAGATTCTCTATCGCCGTAAGCTCTTCATAAAGCTGAAGGTAAGGCGAAACCAACCCGAAATAGCGATAAAGATAACGGCTTTCAACGTCTTTTTTCCCTTCCAGGGAAAGCGCCACATGACCCTTGTCTGCGCGCAACAAACCGCACAAAATTTTCAGCAATGTGCTTTTTCCGGCACCGTTACGACCCGTAATGGCCACGCTCTTTCCGGGCATCGCGCTGAAAGAAACGCCTTTCAGAATGCGATAATAACCAAAAGTTTTATGAATGTTTTCGACGTTAAAACGCATGTAAATCCAATTTGTAAAGTTACTAATATAATACTTTCAATTTTTGCAGGAAAGTGATCTTTGAAGAAATAAAAAAGGGAGAGCGGAAAAAGCTCTCCCTATAGCAACAATTCCGCTAATGTCTACAAGGTAATCTGTGCGGTTAAAGCCGTATGGAATTTGGGGGACGGCAATACGTAAAGCATGTATTGTCCGGCCAGGTCGTCACTTCTGTTGAAATCACGTGTCCAGTCTGCCTTGGCGAAATTATCTTCATTTGTAATATTATACAGGTCAAGACTGAGGTCAACGCGAGAAGTTCCGATTCTGAAGTTATAGCTCATACCCGCATTAATCTCAAGAAACGCATCCAGCTTGTTCTCATTGAGATAGTCTCCATAATACTCATCCCAGTGATAACCGCCAATATAAAAGCGCATTCTGTCGAGATTGTAGCCAAGCTCGGCGTTCAGCATAAGGGCGGGCACAAAAGGCACCTGCTTGCCTTCAACAGCCGAAGCATCCTGATCGAAGATCTCCGTTACCGCAAGGTCAGTCCATTCATTTTGTGAATAGCTGAAAGATAACATACCGTCTAAACGATCCACGCGTCCCCTGGCCATCAATTCAAAGCCTATGTGATCAGCATTTCCCGCGTTGAAGGTCTCTTCCTCACGACTTTGGTTAACTACTTCAGCAATCTTATCCTCAAATGTCATCATATACACGTTTGCCTGTATTCCGATAAAGGAAGATGCATAGCCTACACCAAACTCTATGTTCGTCAATGTCTCAGGATCCAGCTCTTTGCCGCCAATTTGTTCAGCACCCGGACCTCCGCCGTCGCGATCATACCAATCACCGACTTTAGGTTCTTTTTTGGAGATACTGTAATTGGCAAAAAAGTTGAGGTTTTGGCTGAAGTTGAAGTTAACGCCGAACTTGGGCATAAAGAAGCTAAACGTCCGCTCATAATCATCATCGCTGAAATTGCTCGTGCTTTCCGAAGCTTTGTAGGTAGCATCGCTGAATTGCCCCGCTCCGAAGTCAAAAATGCGGATATCGCGCTCTTCAACACGCGAATTGTAACGTGCATATTGACCATCAAACATAAAAGTTAAATTTTCCATCGGGCTAACCAGCAATCGACCAAAAGCGGAGAGGTTTGTAACAATCCCGTCGTAGTCGTAACGCTTTTGAACTTCATCGAGAATACCGACGCCCCCCATAGCCGGATCATAATAACGGAAGTCGAAAGACTGGGCATGGTGACGAGCTTCCCAGTAACGTGCTTCACCACCTACGGTTATGGTGAACATATCGCTAAGCTTCTGCTGGTAAGCGGTATTGCCACCAAACTGAATATGATCATTTTGCGAATCATTTCGCCATGAGTGATCGAACTGACTGGAAGTCAGTTGCCGTCCTGAACTCGTAACGGTATCTGTTATACCACCGTACGAAAAAATTTCCGTGTTTGGATCGTATCCGGTCAGGACGACTCCTTGCTGTTCATAGGCCCACTTGGCATGGCGTCCAAAAGAGTTCCAGCTTCTCGCTTCGTCTACTCGCTGAAAAGTCACTTCGCCCGTTTCTACATCAAAGAAATCATTGCGTAAATAACGGCCGCCGCCATTGCCAGTAGTCGCAAAGGCACGAGTAGTCAGAAACTGCTCATTCGAGATTTTCCAGTCATGGTGCAATTCAAATTGTGGCTTGAAGTAATAGTTTTCCTGGTAAGGATGATTATAACGGTTATATTCACGACCTAACCGCGAAATCAGGTCAGGGTCTATTATCGCATTGGCCTGGTTGTGGCGCTGCGGCGCACCGTGGGCGTTAAAAGTAAGAATGTGATCCCCAAGAATGCTTTGCATGCCCAGATAAAAGGAATGACCGTTGTAATCCGTGCTACGGATATAAGAATCACCTGCTTTGCGTTCATAGCGTGCGTATACATTCAGCTTGCCGTCGTACATCATGCCGGTGGCATATTCAATGGCAAACATCTGGTTGGCGGGATTGTAGGTATCGAAACCGCCTGTGCCGTCCGCACTTTTATCGGCGTCTGTGGCATAGCTGACCACAGAACCGCGCACGCGCAACATGGGAGTCGGGCTGTACTGAGACGTTTGAATGTTAACCGAACCGCCAAAGGAGCCCGAGCCTACAAGGGAAGCACCCACACCGCGTTGCACCTGCACCGATGCTGCATTGCCCGATAGCCCTGACCAGTTGGACCAATAAACCACCTGAGATTCAGGATCGTTTTCCGGGATACCGTTTATCAACACCTGAATATGCTCAGCATCGAATCCACGTATATAAATCTCGCTTTCGCCCAGCCCGGCCGACGTTGTGAATACACCGGGAATAGATTTAATAAGGTCCGGCACATCCTGAGTGGTATAATTATCAAGAATTTCTTCACGGTTTACTTCGGTAAAAGTAACGGGTGTCCGGCGTTCCTGGGCCCTGGTAATTTCTACCGTTATCGTTTCACCTGTAAATGTAGATGAGCGCATTTGAAGATCCAGCACCAGGTCTTGCTGCTCGCCCAATGTCACGGCCTCGCGCAAATCCTGGTACCCGATATAGCTTACTAAAAGCGTCATGTCACCGGCCTCTACATCTTTTATAATGAAATAGCCGTCCTGGTCCGTTGCGGCACCTTTATTTGTTCCTTCAATTGTAACGTTGGCACCAACAAGCGGTTCGCCAGTGGCGATATCCACAATGATACCTTTAATGTCACCAGCAATGAGCGCTATTGGAAATAAAAGCATAAATATCAGCATAGTGAGCCTGTTCACAACGACCTCCTGAGTTAAGTTTGTTGATTAATAAAGCGACATACCCGGGATGAAATGCAGTTTCTCCGTAAGTGGAAATTGCATAACTTTCCTACAATTAAATATGCTTCAAAATGTGATTTCTGTCAATTTTTAAAAAGGAAATTCTGGAAGGCAATAATAAAAATAAGTTTGCCAGGAAGGCTCTAAAAAGAGGTAAGGTTTTAAGTAATTAATTTTTGGGTTTTATTGTGCGGTTCAGAATTTCTTCTACTACACGCTCAAAAACTTCATCACGCTCATAAAATCTGTTTTTTATTCTCAATTTCACTAAATCGATTTTTTGTTTTTCAAGGTCGTTGCCGGTCGCTTTGTTCACAACTTTAGCCTTTTTTTTGTGCTCCATACACCTCTTGTCCGCGGAAACATATTCATTGTGATCTTACTACTTTCGGTTTGGAGCCCGAGAACTTTAACAGTCAAAAAAATAGCATATCAGTTATGTTCAGTTTGCCGTTTTTCATACTTGGGAAAACGAATTACAAAACAATTGCCTGCAGTGGCCGTTTTGTCCAGATAGATATCTCCGTCATGGACTTCCATTGCTAAGCGGCTGAAAGTAAAGCCTAAACCGCGTCCCACTCGGTATCCTTCGTTTTTGATTTCAACCTGGCTGTACTTGTCAAAAATGGCTTCGCGGAATTTGGCAGGTATCTGCGTACCATTGTCACGAATTTTAATGACATGCTCGTTTCCTTCCGTAACCAGCTCAACGGTTACCTCACCCTCCGCACCGGTATTGGAGGCTGAAAAGGCAAGCACATTCTCGAAAACGCGTTCAATGATAGATTGGTCTATATAAACTTTAACAATATCAGCCGGTACTTTTAAATTGATCCTTTTGTTTGCGTTCTCGGGCAGGTCGTGTGCCTTTTTTACAGAAAATTCCAGCAGCTGCTTTATCTGTACTACTTCCTTGGTGACCTTCATTTTCCCGGATTCGAACTTGGAGATATCGACAAGGTTCATTACCATTTTAAGAAGAGCCTGTGTACTCCGATCAATCCTGTCAACATATTTTTTAAAATTCAATGCCGATGCATCATTCATGCCCATCCCCATCATCTGCAAGTTTCCCTGGATTACAAAAATGGGGTTTTTCATATCGTGTACAATCAGGTGGACGAGTTCATCCTTAAACTGATCCATGCGCATCAGTTCCCTGTTTTTCTGCTGCAATTCATCATGATAGTGCTTAATACGCAATAGGGATTTTACGCGTGTGAGTAACTCAACGTTTTCAAAGGGCTTTGAGATAAAATCATCTGCGCCGGCCTCAAGAGCCTGTATTTTATCTTTTAGCTCTTTAAGCGCCGTGATCATTATAACCGGGATAAAACTTGTGCTGGTACTTTTTTTAAGGGTTTTACAGACATCAAAACCATTCATTTTAGGCAGCATGACGTCAAGCAATATCAAATCCGGACGCACTTTGCCGGCCATTTCAAGAGCTTCTTCGCCGTCATAGGCCTTTTCTATTTGATAATTATGTGATTTTAAAAAATACTTAATCAGGTCGACGTTTTCTTTATTATCATCTACAACCAATATCCGTGGTCGGGCGCTTTCTTCAGACATACCTTCCCTTTGCTCTGGTAAGTGTAACAGATTGTAGCTGTAATTTACGGACAAAAAGTAATAGGCTAAAGGCGGGAAATAAAAAATCTATGCCTGAAAAGGCTCAGGCATAGATCATTTTGTTAATTTCTTTTTTCAGCTTGCTCATTGTTTCTGAGTGTATCTGAGAAATACGTGATTCGGAGACGTTAAGGATCTTACCAATTTCCTTGAAAGTAAGCTTTTCGTAATAATAGAGAGTAATTGCCAGGCGTGTTTTTTCCGGCAATTTTTTGATGGCCTTAAGAAGTACTCTTTTCATTTCATCATCTTCCATTTGATCGTTTGCATTTACGTATTCAAAATCCTCAATAACGTCGTAAAGGTTTTGTTTGTTGGAATCATCAATCGGCTTATCCAGGGAATATAGATTTACCGCATTGACATCTTTTTTCCAGTTATGAAGATCATTTACGTCAATGCCCAATCCGTTGGCCATTTCAGTATCTGTGTAGTTGCCGGAGAACTTCTGATCCATCTCAACGGCTTTTTCTTTCATGTTATTGAGCTTGGCGCGCAATGAACGCGGCACCCAGTCCAGTTTTCTCAACTCGTCAATGATGGAACCTTTTATACGGGGGATAGCGTAGGTTTCGAATTTAATGCCATAAGCAGGGTCAAAACGCTCGATCGCTTCGCACAAACCCAGTACGCCAATCTGATGCAAATCCGATTCCTCAATAGCCTGCGGAAAATTCTTAATCATTTTCCGGACAACATATTTTACAAGTCCATGGTAACGAAGAATCAATTCCTGCCGATAAGTAGAACTGTTGTTGACTTTGAATTCATGCCATATAGCGTCACTGGTCTGTACTTGCTGCATGGTTGCCCCCTTCATGATGTTTCTATTTTTGGGCGTAAATATGCACGTACCATGCCAGTTTTGGGTTCGCTATACTTTCGACACCTGGTAAGCTATTGTTTTAATTGATTTTATACTCGTAATTTCATTTAAAATTTCATCTTTTAGCAATAACAATAATGGAAAAAAGTTCTGGTTTTCGTCATCACAGTGTGTTAGTTTTCACCACTTTTAAAGACGGAAGAGCATTTCTGATCAAAAAACTTTAGAAAAAAAACTCAATTCAAGAAATGAATAAATTATTCGTACACTTCCGTGAAATATCAGAAGTTTTTCTAAACTTTTGCTTTCCGCCTCTTTGCCTTCGCTGTAACGAAAGCGTTACAAACAGGAAGACTATGATCTGCAATGATTGCCTCTCTGAGCTAAAGCCTTTCTCCGCGGAATTGCGCGCTAAATTTATGGAACGTATGGCGGAAGCGTATTTTGATGATTTGTTTATTGCATATGAATACAACGCGCAAATCCAGTTTATGCTGCACCAGCTGAAATATAACGGTTTTTATTCAATGGGCTCACTTCTGGCCGATGGCTTTGAAAAAGCGATTGAAAAGAACAGTGCCGACCTTATTACCTGCGTTCCCTTGCATAAAGCCAAAAAGCGCGAACGAGGATACAATCAAAGTGCCGGGATAGCCTCTACGCTAGGCAAAAAATTTTCCATCCCTTTTAAAGAAGATGTTTTGGTCAGGACTAAATACACATCATCTCAAACCAAGCTCAGCCGTGAAGAAAGACAGCTAAATGTAAAAGATGTATTTAAAGTGAATGAAGACGTGGAAGGAATGAAAATTATTTTAGTTGACGACGTTATCACTACCGGGGCGACCGTAAACGCCTGCGCTTTGCAACTAAAGCAGCATAAATGCAAAAGGGTGGCCGTTTTTGCAGCAGCCACCCCTGTTGATATTTTGCAGGAAAAACTAGAACGGGAAGTCTCCGAGAAAAACTCAGTTTTTATTTAGCAACTCCGCCAACTCGTCCCTGTCAATTGTCACTTGATGATAAAGCTCATCGGCACCATCCACACTACCCTCAGCGCCCAAATTTTCCAGCCTCAGAAAATGCTCGGCCATGCGGGTTACGTTGAGGTTGGCGGAAGCACCTTTCAGGCTGTGAGAAATAAGCTTCAGAGTCTTGTAGTCCCTGTTTTCTATGGCTTCTTTAATTTCACTGAGATTTGTATTAAGCTGATTCAACAGCTCTTCAAGAAGCTCAACAAGAAACTCCTCATCTCCGCCAAGCCTTTCTATGGCTTCATCGTAATTCATGAGTTCAGTTTGTACCATATATATCTGCCTTCCCTAGTCTGTCTAGTAATCTAAGCTTCGGATTCCTAAACATCGATATTACTTTACGACATCAAGTGGCAGATATCTTACCGTCCATCAACGGAAATATTTCTGGTGGATCTTGGAAATAATCTCCACCCGCCGTTCGGCAAAGCGCGATGCCGCCGTCGTAGTCGATATATTTTCCTCATCGGAAATGCGAAAGATTTCTAAAAGAATATTGTAAATATCTTTCACTTTATTGGTCACCTTCGATTCATTGTATTCATGCAAAACTTCAAAATAGACGTTTATGACGCCCCCAGCGTTAATAATGTAATCCGGAGCATACAGGATCGATCTTTCGCGAAGCTGGCTGCCGTGGCTTTCTTCTAAAAGAACATTATTTGCGGCACCGGCAATAATTGGTGTTTTAAATTTATCGATTGTCTCATCGTTGACAACAGCGCCAAGGGCACACGGGGCAAAAACATCGGCATCGGCACTGATAATCTCGGCGTCGTTCACGACTCGGGCATTAAACTCCTTCTCAATCTGAGCCGCTTTTTCGGAGTCAATATCGGCAACGATAAGCTGAGCGCCGGCACTATGCAGCATCTTGCAGAGATGATAGCCCACGTGGCCTAGTCCCTGAACAGCAACCGTCAGCCCCTTGAGCTTGTCTTTTTTAAGCTTGTATTTCACGGCAGCTCTGATACCCTGGAAAGTGCCCAGAGCGGTAAAAGGCGACGGATCACCTGAACCGCCCAGCATTACGGGAAGTCCGGCAACAAAGTTAGTTTCCATTTTAATTGCTTCCATGTCCTGTACGCTTGTGCCTACATCTTCGGCAGTGATATACCGACCACCGAGGCTCTGTACAAACTGCCCGAAGGCGCGGAACAGTGCTTCGGATTTGTCCTTTTTGGGATCACCGATAATAACCGCTTTTCCGCCACCCAGATTAAGACCGGCTGCAGCATTCTTGTAGGTCATGCCGCGGGAAAGACGCAGCGCATCCTCAATTGCTTCTTCTTCACTTTGAAACGGCCACATGCGGCAGCCGCCCAACGCCGGGCCCAGCACCGTATTATGAATGGCAATGATCGCCCGCAGCCCTGTCGCCTTATCATGACAAAAAACAACCTGCTCGTGACCATATTTTTCAATCCGGGACAATGTTTTCATAAGATTGCCTTTCTCTTAGCGTTAGAAATTTGCTTTTAATACCATTTTGATTTTAGCAATATGCCTATTAAAAAACAAATACCGTCGTGTCTTCTTTTTGTTTATGTTGACGTAGCCTTTTAACTAAAAACCGGGAGCTTCATTTTGGAACACTACGGCATACTGTCTCTGCTGCCCGCCCTGGGCGCTATTATTCTTGCTATTAAAACCCGTCAGGTTTTTGTCTCTCTTTTTTTGGGAATTTGGCTGGGCTGGATGATTCTCAGTGACTGGCATCCATTGACCGGCACGCTGGCCACGATCCAGGCCTTGGTAGATGTTTTTAAAGAAGCGGGCAATACACGCACCATTATGTTCAGCGCATTGGTTGGGGCGCTTATCGCCTTTATTCAGCGCTCCGGAGGTGTGCACGGTTTTGTGGAAGTTATCTCAAAAAAACTGGAGCAGAAGCAAACCCATTCAACGCAAAACCGCAGGCGTGTACAGCTTTTTGCCTGGCTGACAGGTTTTGTCATCTTCGTGGAATCCAGCATAAACGTTTTGACTGTTGGCGCGATATACCGGCCGCTTTTTGACAAGCTGAAAATTCCCCGGGAAAAGCTGGCCTACCTGGCCGATTCCATTTCAGCACCTACCTGTATTCTGATTCCGCTAAATGCCTGGGGCGCCTACATCATGGGTCTGCTGCTGGCTCTCGGCATCAGTGATCCGTTGAGTTTAATGCTATCGTCTTACCCGTTGAATTTTTATCCTTTCCTGGCCATGGGCCTTTTGTTGATCATTATTATCAGCCAGAAAGATTACGGCCCGATGAAGCAGGCGGAGAAACGCGCGAAAACCGAAGGCAAGCTGCTTGCCGATGGCGCCACCCCGATGTTGTCAGATGAAATTGTATCCCTTGAGCCCAAAAAAGATGTTAAGCAAAAAGCGCGCAATATGATTGTACCAATCGCCGTAATGGTAGGTATGATGCCTGTAGGACTTCTTTTCAGCGGCTGGCCGGAAGAAGGCATAGGTGAAAGCTTTGCCGGAACGCTGCTGCTGGCTTTGGGCAACGGTTCGGGCTCCAGCGCGGTATTATGGGCTGTAATTACGTCGCTCTTCGTGGCAGGCATTATGTATAAGATCCAGGGCATATTCGATTTGAAAGAGCTGGTGGATCTGACCTTCAAAGGTATCAGCGGTTTGATTCCCCTGGCCCTCCTTATGATGCTGGCCTTCGCCATCGGCGCGGTAAGCAAAAAACTGGGTGCCGGGCAATACGCCGCGGAGATGGCTCAGCTCTGGCTCAATCCCGCCTTTGTACCGGTCATTATTTTTTCAATCAGCTGCTTGATCGCATTTTCCACGGGAACATCCTGGGGCACGTTCGCCATTATGATCAGTATCGCCGTGCCAATGGCCCAAACGATGGATGTGTCGTTGCCTTTAGCAATTGCCGCTGTTCTCGGTGGCGGGGTTTTTGGAGATCACTGTTCGCCGATCTCAGATACAACGATCATATCTTCCATGGCTTCGGCCAGCGACCACATCGATCATGTAAAAACGCAGCTACCCTATGCGCTGACAGCCGGCACGATCGCGGCCGCATTCTACATCATCGCCGGCCTGGTCATGCACGGCTAAACATCAATGTATTTGAGGAGGTCTTCGCGGTCGGTCAGGTGAACGATCCAGCCTTTATAGACCATATCGGAGATAACCTCTTTAAGCCGTTTTAGCGGCAAACCGTAACGATGGGCGAAATGCCAGATGTCGATGGGAGCAATTTGTAATTCAAAAAGCAGCAGTTCATCCACCTTCAGCTTTTCATTACGCTCGGTTTTTTCCAGAATAAGTTGAAGCTGTTCCTTGCCGGCGGGTTTAATATGACGGTCGGTAAAATAGTAATTATCTTCCTGTTCCAGATCGCAAATGGGAAAGCCGTTTTTCTCGCGCAAAAATTGGGGCAGCAGGTCTACACTTACCTGGTACATATTTTCTTCACCCGCCCAAAGGTCATCCCACACGGGCGGGTCTTCTTTTTTCAGCCACTCAAAAAAGTTGATCTCCTTTTGCGGCAGGCGCATCAAGGTGTGACCGCCAAAATGAGCCACTATATGGCGCACTTCATTCATACGCAATTCCTGGATTTCAGCATCGCTGAAAACAATGTAGGTTTGCTTCTTAAGTTGCGCCTCTTTTTGCTCAATAATCTTTTCAACTGACATATTAATACTTTTCTATTGAATTAATTTTTTGACAGATTCCATCACATTCTGTAATGCCGTAACGCTGTCGCTCTCCAAAGCTTTGCAGCGCTTTTCCATTTCATCTACAAAGGCTTTGTCTTCAATGTCTTTCAGGTTGATTAAAACATTGAAAACACCGCCCTTAACTCCCGCGAAGGCCATTTGCGCGCCAACGGCCACATCCGAGCTGGAGGCCGGGTTGCCATACTTGATTACAGTTTCCGCCACCTTAATGGCGCGGAAGCTTTGACGGGCCGTATTCATGGGTACGGCTACCGCCTGTTTCAAACCATCCTGCATGGCTTTGTTACGCGCGTCGCTTTCTTCCGGGCTGTTTTGCGGCATGCGTCGCGCATCCATATAGGCGTTGAATGCGTCCGTATCGGCATCAATCGCATGGAGCAGGTTTTGCTTGATTTCCTGGCATAATTCCGCGGCTTCGTTCAGCGGCTGGTCCGCTTCTTCGGTGCCGCGGGTATTGGAGCTGAGATTAGCCACCATCGAAGAGAGAGCCGCTCCCACCGCGCCGGCAAGGGCTGCAACCGAACCGCCGCCCGGCGCCGGAGATTCCCTCGATACCTCATCAACAAAACCGTGCACAGTCATGGCAGCCAGCGTGCCTTCTTTAATGTCCGGCATTCCAAGAACACGCTCTTCCAGTTTAAAGGGCGACACATCGTTAAGCCCCAGAGACTGCACTGCCGTATTCAGAATATCACGCACGGGGATACCAACCGAGCGTTGCTGCCGGCGCAGATAGAAGGTACCGCTGTCCAGCAACGCATCAAACGGCACCAGCCCGACGATTTCGCTGCCGGTTACGGCAAGACCACGTTCCGCCGCCAGCCGCCGCGCTTCTTCCAGGACATCGTGCATGGACGTTTCTTTGTAATTGGTCAGGTTAATGCTTATTTGCGCGCGATCGTATTCCGGCACATACCAGCCAATGGCTTTGCATTGTTTAAATTTGCCGGGCTTCTTAACCGATTGGCCTTCCGCTTTTTGCGGATTTACACCGTGTGCCCACAGCAGTTCGGCGAGGTCATAGCCATGCTCTTTACTGCAATGTGCGATGGTCTCATCCATGGTTTTGCCAACAAAATCATCACTGCCACAGGGATAGTGTCCTTTTTCGTATTTCAGAATATTGGGCTTCTTGTAATAAAAAACATTGTCACTGCCCGTGCGACAGGAGCGTCCTTTTTCCCGTAGTTCGAATGCGATATCGGTGGCGTGAAGTTTATCGCGCGTATTCAGCGAAATGTTATAGGCTATCAGAAATTCCCGGACGCCCATTACAGTAGCGCCGGAACGTGCATTAAATTTGGCCGCGCCAAAATCCGGTTTCCATTTTTCCAGTTTCAGCTTTTCTTCCAGACCTTCATATTCGCCCTGGCGGATCACAGCCAGGTTTTGCCTGTCCGGACTCTGTGCCGATTTTTCGTACAGATACACGGGTATGGACAGCTCTTCAGCTACGCGACGGGCAACCTCTTTGGACAACTCCACACACTCTTCAACGCTGACGCTGCTAACCGGCACAAACGGACATACATCGGTAGCCCCCATGCGCGGATGGGAGCCTTTATGTTTGGACATATCAATCAGTTCAGCAGCCTTCTTGATGGCATTAAAGGCGGCAATCTTAACGCCCCCTGGTGTCCCGATGAAGGTTACAACCGTCCGGTTCATCTCCGGGCCGGGGTCAACGTCCAGCAGCTTTACGTCATCAACGGCTTTTATTTCCGCAACTATCTGGTCTATGATATTTCTGTCTTTGCCTTCCGAAAAATTAGGAACACATTCTACAAGTTTCTTTTCCATTCTGTCCTCATCCGCGTTATCTTGATTTAGGTTTTCTACCGGGTGCGCAAATTAAGCAATTTAAAAAGCTATGTCATATGAGAAAAGAGAATCACGATAAAGTTTTGGGAATGCCTGTTATTGGTGTGATGGGCTCGGGCAGCCGGGAACACGCAGAATTCTCCGTTCCCCTTGGCAGATGGATCGCAGAACAGGGCTTTCATCTGCTTTCCGGCGGCGGCAGTGGTGTCATGAAAGCAGTCAGTGAAGCTTTTGTCTCGATTGCACCGCGGGAAGGCCGCTGTATCGGTATCCTTCCGGGCAGAATCGACGAGCACGGCTACAACCCTTTCGACGGATACCCAAATCCGTATGTAGAAATATGCATCCGCACGCACCTGCCGCTAAGCGGTCAGCAAGGCACGGAAATGCGCTCACGCAATCATATTAATGTGCTTAGCTCCGATCTCATTATTGCCCTGCCCGGTTCTTTTGGCACGGCCAGCGAAGTTAAACTGGCGCAACGCTATGGTAAACCGGTCATTGGATTTTTTTCATCGCGGGAAGATATTGAAGGTCTGGAGAATATGATTGAATTTTATTCGGATATTGAGAAACTTGCCCGGGCGGTCCGCAAAAAGTTAAACCTTGCCACGCAATAACACGCTGATAAACTGCAGGCCTTCGATACGTTCGAAAACAATCGCCATGGTCGCCAGGATAGGGACGGACAGCAGCATGCCTACGACGCCCCAGATATAGCCCCAGAAAACCAACGCCAGGATAACGATCATCGGGCTAAGATCCAGCGAATAGCCCATGGTGCGCGGTTCTACAATATTGCCCATGATAAATTGCAGAATGGATAAAGCCACCAGCAGCCAAAGCGCGGTGCCAAAAGAACCAAACTGCAGAATGGAAAATATGACCGGCAGGATCGAAGCAATCGCCGAACCAATATTGGGGATGAAGTTGAACAGAAAGATCACGAAAGCCCAGAAAATGGCGAAATCCATACCAAAAAACAGGAAAATCACATAAGCCACAAATCCGGTAACCAGGCTGATTACGGTCTTGGCGCCAAGGTAGGCCTGGATTTTTGAGGTGATTTTGTTCAGAATATCGTCGATATGGCTGGCCTGCTCCTCCGGAAAAGCCTTGTAGATCTTGCGCGTAAGGTTGCGGCGGCCCATCAGCATATAGGCTACAAAAACGATAACCAACAGCATTTTGACAAAAAAGCCCACAAAGGTACCCACACCGGTCATCAGGTTGCTGGCCAGTGACAGGCTTTGCAGCGCGTCCAGCCAGTTAAAGCCTCGAAACATTTCGGTTGTAATAGGTTGCCCGATGAGGCTTTCCAGGTCATTTACAATACCGCTAAGCAAATTCGCCAGGCGGTCTTCATAAGCGGGAAGCTGGTTTACAAATGTTTGTACGTTGGTATAGAGCAGCGCACCGAGCAGGTACATCAGGACAAACGCAAGCAGCAGGGTCAAAGAGACAGCAAGGCCAAGCGGGATTTTGACCTTGCGCATTAAATTTACGAGTGGTTCCAGGATAAAGGTTAGAAAGAGCGCAATCATAAAAGGCAGAATGATCGGCCTTCCTACAATCAAAATCCAAACGATAAGAAAAACCGAGATCGTTCCTGCAGCCAGATATCCCAGCTTTGAAAAATTGCTCTCTTTGATCATGCGAACCGTTTATCCGTGAATTAGCATTCTTCGCAGGCGAGTACTTCTTCCAGCAGATGTATAAACTCTTCTGAAATTACCCTTCCCCTGTCTTTGCTGTAGAAATTACGAATCTTTTTGATAACTTCAATTTTTTCAATTCTTCCGGCCTCTATCCCGGCGCGCTCCTGCTCATAAATATCCTGGGCCTTCTTTGGGCGCGGCCCGAAACGCCCCAGCAAATCGCCGTTTTCGTTAAGGATCAGGATTACCGGAATGGCCCGGCCTCCACGAGTTAGGAAAAGATCGATCAACCTTGGGTTTTTATCACGCAGCAAAACACGCATTTCTATCGGTTGCGTTTCGGCTATTTTCATGAGAACGGGCAAAATGGCGGTGGAGTCACCGCACCACGGCTCGGTAATGACCAGCAGCCTGAGCGGAGGCAGTTCAACCGAAAAGTCCTGCTCTATCTGCGCTTTTTTGTAATGCAGATCGTGAAGCGGTTTTTTGTCACCCAGCAATGGCAAATACTCTTCCATGGTAAGCGCACGGTCAAATTCTTCCCTGAAATTCATGGCAATTATCCTTTCTTCGTAAATAAGCGAATTGAAATTATTTAAGGTTTATTTGATTGCCATAATCGGGAAAAGATACAGGCCTATTCGCGCTTTTTTATCCACCCGTACAAACGATCGCCGCTCCAGATGATCAGCCCCAACAAAACCACACCGGCGACTATATCTATCACGTAATGGTAGCGCAGGTAAACGGTAGAATAGACCATCAGGATCGATACGGGCAGCATAAACAGAAAGTATTTTTTGTGATAGCGCCCGGCATAATAGAGCACAAGAAGGGTCATCGCCGTATGGCCGCTGGGAAAGGCGTCGCGCTGAATGTTCTCCAGGGCATTAAGTGTATCGCGGATGGCCGCCGTAAGCCATAAACCTTCAAGCGGAAAAGTCTGCAGATGGTCCAGGGTAAAACGCGGCCCTACCGCCGGAACCATAAAATAACCTATATAGGAAAGAAAAAAACCATAGGTGATCTGGAAGATCAGGAAGCGGAATTTCTCATCCTCCCCGTTTTTCAACAGGATAACGGCCAGGCCTATCGGCAAAAAGTAAAATGTGGAATAAACGACCTGCAAAAGCTCTGTGAGCCAGGGCCAGGTAAAACGTTCCAGCCAAACAGTTGGATGCACGCCAAATATCCGGTAGTCGATAGCTATGAGCTCAGCATCGTAATCGATCGGATGAACGGTATGCACGAGGTAATGCAGCTCCGTAAAGCAAAGGGGGATAATCAGCAGCGGGCTCCACCATTTGCTTTTATTGTACCAGCCGGGCTTGTCTATGGCGAAATAGGCGATTACGGCAAGGTGAAAAAATATCCATATCAGCGGATTCTTGATCGCGCTGAACCAGCCTGTAAGAAAAACCAGCATCAGCAGGGAGTAGCCGGCCATCACCCAGGCCAGTGTGCGGCTCGTGCTGTCTCGGAATAGTGTCATCGGCCAAACTTGCCCCGGGCCTGATCCTCCACTTTGGGTAATTCTATTCCATCCTGGAATTGGTATTTCCCTTTGCGATCGGCATAACTGATTTCACAGGGCTCATCGCTTTCGTAAAAAAGAAGCTGGCCCAGGCCTTCATTGCTGTAAATCTTTGAAGGCAATGGCGTTGTGTTGGAGATCTCTATGACCAGATGCCCTTCCCATTCCGGTTCCAGCGGAGTTACGTTGATGATAATGCCGCAACGGGCGTAGGTGGATTTACCGACGCATATCGCAAGGACATTGCGCGGAATCCGGAAATATTCTACCGTTCGCGCCAGTGCAAAGCTGTTGGGTGGTATGATGCAGGAGTCGCCCTTAAAATCGATAAATGAGTTTTCCGCGAAAGCCTTGGGGTCAACAAGAGCGTTGTTGATATTGGTAAAAATTTTATATTCATCCGCAACGCGAAAATCATAACCGTAGCTGGAAAGACCGTAACTGATCTTGTCGCCGCCCGTATGCTCTACAAACGGTTCGATCATCTTTTTTTCAACGGCCATTTTTCTGATCCATCCATCGGATTTTATTGCCATCTCATCCCCTCAATTTTGAAATACACAGGTAAAAGAAAACCCGGCCCTTAAACCGAGCCGGGTAGACGCGTCAGAATATCCGCTATAGGAAAATAAATTTCAAATAATTACAAAGGAATATTACCATGCTTGCGCGGCGGATTGTTATCCACCTTGTTTTCCAGCATACGCAGGGCTTGTAAAATACGCAGCCTGGTATTGCGTGGAATGATCACCTCATCGATATAGCCGCGTTCTGCCGCCAAATAGGGGTTAGCAAATTTCTCGCGGTATTCCGCTTCTTTTTTGGCCAGCATTTCTTCCGGTTTTTCGGCGTCGGCGATCTCGCGTTTAAAAATAATCTCAGCAGCACCCTTCGGGCCCATCACCGCGATTTCGGCGGAAGGCCAGGCAAAATTGATGTCACCCCGCAGGTGCTTGCTGCTCATAACGTCGTAAGCGCCGCCATAGGCCTTGCGCGTAATAACAGTCACCTTGGGCACCGTTGCCTCAGAATAGGCGTAAAGCAGCTTGGCCCCGTTGGTGATAATGCCGTTCCACTCCTGGTTGGTGCCGGGAAGAAAACCGGGCACATCCACAAAGGTGACCAGCGGGATATTGAACGCATCGCAGAAGCGGACAAATCGTGCTGCTTTTTTGGAAGCGTCGATATCGAGGACACCGGCGAGGTGGTTAGGCTGGTTGGCGATAATGCCGACGGAATAGCCGTCCAGCCTGGCAAAACCAACCACAATATTCATGGCATACTGATCGTGAATTTCAAAGAAGCTGTCCTTATCCGCCACACGGTTTATGATCTCTTTAATATCATATGGCTGATTTGGGTTTTCCGGCACAATCGTGTCCAGCTTTTCGTCCGTGCGGTCAGGATTATCGCCCGTTTTAATGCGCGGCGGATCTTCGGCGTTGTTGGACGGCATATAGGAAATCATTTTTCTGATTTCCTGCAGACACTCCACATCGCTGTCACATGTTACATGGCTTACGCCGCTTTTGGAAGCATGCGTATCCGCGCCACCCAGGTCTTCGGCGGTTACCTCTTCGTGCGTAACCGTTTTAACCACGTTGGGTCCTGTTACAAACATGTAGCTGGTATTGCGCACCATTACCGTAAAATCCGTAATAGCGGGAGAGTACACGGCGCCGCCGGCGCATGGCCCCATAATGGCGGAAATCTGCGGTACAACACCCGATGCCATTGTATTGCGCAGAAAGATTTCGGCATAGCCGCCCAAACTTACCACACCTTCCTGTATGCGCGCGCCGCCGGAGTCGTTTAGCCCGATAACCGGTGCGCCAACCTTCATGGCCTGGTCCATAATTTTAATAATCTTTTCGGCGAATGTCTCAGACAGCGATCCGCCGAATACGGTAAAATCCTGAGAAAAAACAAATACAAGGCGCCCTTCTATATAGCCGTAGCCCGTAACAACACCATCTCCCAATGGACGGTTTTTATCGAGCCCGAAATCACGCGAGCGATGCCGCACCAACATGTCCATTTCAACGAAGGAGCCTTCATCCAATAAAAAATCGATTCTCTCCCTGGCTGTTAATTTGCCTTTGGCGTGTTGTGCTTCAATGCGTTTTTCGCCACCGCCAAGCCTGGCTTCGGCACGCAGTTTATCAAGATGCTTAAATTGCTCTTTACGAGTCATTTCTACTCCTTTAGACAATCATTTAGCTGATCAGGTTATGTTCACGAAAACTGTAATAGCCACCCGTTGTTATAATCAGGTGGTCGTGAACGGGAATTTCCAGAAGCTCGCCTGCACGAACCAGCTTCTCCGTTATACGCTTATCCTGTTCCGAGGGCTGTAAAACCCCTGAAGGATGGTTATGTAAAACGATAATGCCACTGGCGCTGTGGCGGATGGCTTCCTTAAAAACTTCTCTGGGATGAACAAGAGATGCCGTAAGCGTGCCGCGCGAGATCTCCAAATCGGCAATCTTCTGCATGGCCGCATTCAGCATAACCATGTAAAAACTTTCTTTCTTCCGGTGACCCAACAGGGGCATGTAGATGCCGGCAACACTGGAGGGGTCCGTAAAACGGATGATCTCGCGTCCGGCCTGCTGGCTTTGCAGATTGCGGAACAACTGGAAGGCCGCCAGAAGCGTTACGGCTTTTACCGGACCGATTCCCGGCACCTTTTGCATTTCAATATAGGAGGCGGAGGCCAGCGTTTCCAGCGAATCAAACGCACGCAGAAGCATACGCGCCGTATCCAGCGCGTTGTAGGTGGTTGTGCCCTTCCCCAAAAGGATGGCCACAAGTTCGGCATTGGTGAGGGTTTCTGCCCCGTAGCGCATCAGTTTTTCGCGCGGCCGTTCGTCTTCCGGCCAATCGGTTATTCGCAGATTTCTGGACGGGGCTTCGGACATGATTCCCTTTAATGTTTTTTAAATAATCTACGGACACTGATTTTCCTAAACAAAGCTTTTTCTTATTACTTTGAGCTTAAAATCAGCTTGCCGTTTTCCACGTAAAGATCGGTTACATTCAATTTCACCAAATCGTCGCTGTTAATAATAAACGCCCGGTTATCCGTCGATTGGTCTGTCCGGTATTGCAGGCTGCCTATACGCAAAATGGCTTCGTCTGTAAATGTGATGCTGCCATTTTCAAAGTGCGGAACACCGTCAATAGAAAAATAGACTTGGTTAAGGCTGCTGTTTGAGACAAAGTCGCGGGCGATTTCATAAAGCGGTACGGCATCAAACGGAAGGTTGTCCGTCGCGATCTTATTAATATTTGCAACCGCTTCAATTTTCAGCCTGTTGCCGCGCATAAAGATACGGCTGCCACTAACGATTTCGGCGGCGCTTACGTTGCTCTCACGCTCAAGAAATCCATAAATCAGCGTTTCCAGTTCTTCGCTGCTAAGCTCAGCTCTGCCGCTGTCCCTCAAGTCCCGCGTAACACGATCCTCAAGCTCTATGCTTTTTTGAGAGGCATTTTCAAAATTGAGAGGTTTGAGCCTGGTAGCCTCTTCCGGCAATTCACTTACCTGCTGGCCCATATAAAGCATAAATCCTACTATACCAAGAATAACAACAAGAATAATAAGCAGAATATAACGCATAGCCCACCTCCCGAAATTTGGTGTTTTAGTCAGGCCTGCAGGCATAAAATCAAATATGCGCGGGGGCAACAGGCATATCGTAAAATAATGCAGAACACTGTCCCGCCGCAACGTCTACTTTCTGATCGTCTTTAATACAGGTACTTACGGCGGCTGCGGAGCAGTAATCATCAGCCATTAGACGCATGCTGGCCAGGGCCTCGTTAATGTCCCAGGATATTTTCAAGGGGCCGTGATAAATTTCGGCGGAGCGCCCTTTAATGTATTTGGTCACCAGCGGGAGGAAAAGCTCAATCGTAGCTGTCGCCGTGTCAACGGAAGCGTCCGCTATTTCATCGACATATAAGAAATGTTCGGGCAGATCGCCATATCCCTGCGGATCGCTGTATGCCAAATGGGCCTTCGTGAAGTACATCCGTGTTAATGGCGGGTTACGCCAACCGGCACGACGACCATTGCCGCCGGGAGAAATACCCATCGCCATAGCCGTGGCCCTGTCCGCAAGAAATGCTTTCAGAATGCCTTTTTCCACAAGAATAGTTTCCTGGCAGGGTGTACCTTCGTCATCCACCGCTTCTTTTTCCAGCCACGGGGGCGGCGCGTCTGCAAAGGTCGCCGATTCATGGCAAATCTGTTTGCCGATCGCATCACGAAAGGGCGATGTACCCTGCCGCACATAATCCGCTTCCAGGGCATGGCCCAGCAGTTCGTGAAAGACAATGGCCGGTTCGCCGGGCGCAAAAAGGATGTTATGTCGCGTCCCCTGCATATCACTAGCCGCGGAAGCCTTCTCCGCCCTATTGATAGCTTTTTGCAGAAGGTCATCAAGTTCGCCGGCGGCGGGGAGCCTGCCGTTAAACCAGGAACTGGCAACCCGTCCCTTAAAGCAGCGTTCATGCCGGTAGATGCTAACAACGGCGTCCCAGGTGGCAATATATTCTGTCTTACAATAGAGCGATTTATCTTCTCTTGCAATAGCCGTAATACGTATCTCTTCCTGCCAGCGCATGGAGAGACCCTCGACCTGAGCAGTGCCCTTAAAGAGACGGCTCTCTGCCGCGGACAAAAGCCGCTTTATTTTATTTACAGGAAATTCTGATTTAAAAGAGGGCCTGGTATAATCAATCGGAGAAATGAGTTCGGAAAGATCTGCGGCACGGCGGAAATCCTGTCTGCCCTTTAAAACGCGGCGCAGCGCGAAACCGTGGTCATGTTTCAGCCGCGGCGAATGGAACAGACCGTTCTGGTAATCTATTTCAAGACGGGAGGTGTTTTCGGCAAAAGCATCGGTGAACAGCGCGTCTTTTGAAAAGATGCGGGCGGCCAGCCCCGAAAAATCATCCCGCCTGCAGCCAAACAATCGCCCAAAGCGCCGCTCGGAAAACATCAGAGGATTTCTGTCAGCGCTTTCAGGTATTTCTTGGTTTCGATGCGCAACAGTCCGAAGTTTGAGGTCTGGTCGGCAATTAGCAGCAGAAAGCCTTTTTTACCCGGCAGCCAGGTCAGCTTTATAACGCCTTCGGCGTATTCAACGGTCATCTCTTTTTTAATGCTCATGGCGGCGCTGCGTGCCAGGCCCTTTTCCTGCTGCAACAGGTTGTTAACCTCGGCGGTAAGTTCCTGCGTGTCGTAGCGATCTTCAAAATCGTTACCCGCCACTGTAACAAGCGGTTTCACGTCATTAGTAAAAAAGACCAGTATGCGCACACCTTTTGTATGCACAAATTCATCCAGCAGCTTTTTAATGCGCTCCGGACGCATCTTAACGGCATTGGCGCTTTTTTCCCGGGCCTTGCGCCTGGACTCATCGGCGCGGCGCATGCCTTCCAGCACCAAGCTCTGCCAGCCCTTTATGATCGATTCCTGGTCGGCTTTGGCGCCACGGCGGATCTCAAAGCGTCCCCCCTCCCAGGAGATGATTTCATAAAATGCTTCTTCGCCCACATCTTTGCCCACCTGCGCATGAACAATATTGCCGTCCTCAAAAAAGATGATGCCGGATTTTTCATTGGTTTGTACGGTGATGGCATTGGTCAGGCGGCCAAGACAATTCATCTGGATCAGATCGCTGAGCTGGAAGTCGGAGATGCGGCCTTCAAAACCGCGTTTTTCCTCAACGCCGTCCAGTATCATCTGGCGCAGCTGGCTAATCTCAAAAGGCTTTTCTATATATTTAAAGCAACCGCGTTTGTTGGCTTCTTCCTGGATTTCCGAAGAGCCGTAAGCGGTCATTATGATCACTTTTGTCTGGGGATAAAACTCACGTACTTTCATCAGCAGGTCCAGACCGGATATTTCGGGCATGCGAATGTCGGTAACCACGAGGTCAATATCGGTCTCCTGAAGCTTCAACAGGGCATCGGCGCCGCTATTTACCGTGTACAGGTCATAGCGCTCTTTATCTTTGGAAAGATGCTTGGCGATGGACCAGGTCAAATCTTCTTCATCATCAACGACTAATACATTTTTGGAAGCCAAAAGAATACTCCTGCTCTTTATTAAATAAGGACTCTATCTTCGTCCATCCAGCCACCACTCTTTAGCGTTGATTAAATATCCCCGGCTGTTAATTCGCACATCTTTCAGGCGCCTGGAGACCAGGTTAATCTGGCGTTTATTAAACATTACCGTAACGGGGATGTCTTGGGCGATCTTGCGCTGAAAAGCCTGCCAGTTGCGGCGCCGCTCATCACGCTGCGGATGGGTGAGTGCATTCATCAGGTAAGTATCAACAGAGTCGCTGCTATAACGCATAAAGTTGTTATCCGTGGTTATGCTTTCCGAGTGGAACAGCTCCGTGGGATTAAAAACATCATCGGCCACCCAGGAGATCAGAGCCACATCAAAGGTGCCGTTGCGCAGGCGCTGAAGCATTTGCTGCCAGGGTACAATTTCCACGCCGGCGTTTAGCCCCAGGGCCTGCCAGTAATTGGCAATATTCTGGGCGATGGAGATGCGCAACGGATTTTCCGCGTTAACCAGGATAGAAGGTTGGAGCAACATTTTGCCCGCGGAACGGCGCACATCATCCTGAACGGCAATGTTGCTGGAATCGAGCATGGCGCGGCTGCGCACGGGATCATATGGGAAAAATGTTAGCGGCGAGTAGGCCCAGAATTCCGGATAGGACGGCACATCCTGAACCTGCGCGTAGCCGGACATCACACCGTCCGTTATCGTCTGGCGGTCTATGGCCATACTCAGCGCGCGACGCACACGCCTGTCTTTTAAAACCGGGTGTTCCAGGTTCCAGCCCAGGAAAGTAAAGCCCCGTTCTACAGAAGGTTCGATCTGGTAATAATCATTTTGGCGTACCGTTCGCAGCAGATAATGGGCTACGTCCGGTACCAGATCGGGTTCGCGGTTATTTATCCATCGGGCCAGCGTGTCACCTTCGGCGTAAAAACGGAATATAAGGGAGTCCGGTGCCACCTGCGGATCATAGAAGGGGTTGCGCTTCAGCACCACACGGCTTTCGGTATATGAGGCCAGCAGGTATGGTCCGCAACCGACAAAATTATCGTGGAAGCCGCTTTCCAGGTCTTCCCATCTTATGCCCTCAATTTTGTGGGCAGGCAATAAGGGGAAACGGGTTATTAATGCGGGATCGCTGATGACCCGGTCGAGGTAGAAACGCACCGAAAGCGAGTCACGCACCTCAACGCTGTCCACTATATCCAGCCTTAAACTCGGGCTGACTTTGTCACGGTTTGACCGGATAAAGTTAAACGTTTCCCGAACATCGTAGGCGGTTAGCGGCCGGCCGTCGCTCCACCTTCGGTCGGGATCGATAAAATAGGTAATGGTTGCTGTTTCGCTGTCGGTTTGCCAGGCGCGGGCAAGCACGGGCTGCACGGCGCCGTTGTTGTCCGTTAAGGTGAGCGCCGGGTTCAGCAAATGGCGGCTGATCTCGTAAGAATCATACTCGCGGATACTGAGCGGAAAGAGGTTTTCCGGAGCGCCCTGCAAAGCAATGATGACGCTGCCACCCTTTCTGTCATCAAAAGCTTTATTTTCCGCGTTTCGTGAACACCACCAAAGAGATATGGCGGCGAGAAAAAAGAGAATAAAAACAACACTTTTACGCATCCCTGCATTAACTCCACAAAAGATAAATGATCATTAAAAAAGGTGAGAGAAAAATCAAGCTGTCGAAGCGATCCAGTATCCCGCCGTGACCGGGAATCAGCGAAGACGAATCCTTGATGGCGGCGTCCCGCTTAAACCAGGATTCGACAAGATCGCCGAGTTGGCCAAAGACGCCCACGGCCAGACCGCTGGCAACGGCAATACCCAGATCAATACGATACCAGCCGGCATAATGGGCCACCAGGAAAACCAGCAAGGCGCCAAGCAATCCGCCAATTGCGCCTTCAATGCTCTTTTTAGGCGATACGCGCTCGAACAGGCGGTGCCGGCCCAGGCTTTTGCCTACAAAATAAGCCAGGCTGTCGCAAGCCCAGATTGCTATTATGAAGGTAAGAATGTAAGCGGCCGCCGATGAAACACCGATGGCCGGAGCGTTTTCACGGATAAAAATCAGCGCGGCGAGAAAAAGGCCCGGGTAGATAACGCCGGTCAGGGTTACCGCGATATTGATAAGCGGACTGCCGGAAGGCCGAAACATTTCCGCGGTGAATATAAACAATCCAATAGCGATAATAAGCAGCAGCACCCACTGAATGGCGCCGGCGTAAACGGCAAAAAGCAATAACAGGGTTAAGGCGTAGCCGCTCCACTCACGGGGCGTGCTTTCTTTGGCGCGGGTGAGCCGGTAAAACTCCCACTGACCTATAACGGCAATAACGGCAATAAGTCCAAAAAACCACCAGCCCCCCTGCCAAATCAAAAATACAAGCAGGGGTATGCCCACAAGCGCAACCAGCACGCGGATCAGTAATTCTTTCATCAGGATTCCGTTTTCTTTTTGGGCTTTAACACTTTCCAGGCAATATCGCGGCGATAGTACATGCCCTCAAAGTTGATTTTATATATCTCGCCATAGACCTTTTTGGCGCACTCGGTAAAATCGCTGCCCAGTGACACCAGGTTAAGCACGCGTCCTCCGGCTGTCAGCAAATGGTTATCGGCTGTGCGCGTACCGGCGTGGAAAACAAGCGCCTGGTCCACATCCTCCAGCCCCTCGATAACCTTATTTTTCTGGTAACGGCCGGGATAACCGCCCGAAGCAAGCACAACATCGATACTGCAGAACTGTTCCATTTCCAACGCATCATGACCAAGTTTGTCGGTTGCGGCGGCATAGAAAACAGGCAGCAAATCGCTTTTTACCAGCGGCAGCACAGCCTGCGTTTCCGGATCACCAAAACGGCAATTGTACTCCAGCACGTGTGCTTTGCCATCTGCAACAATCAACCCGACATAGAGTAAACCGCGGTAGCCGCGTCCCATTTTTCGCAGCGCCCTGAGCGTGGGCTTTATAATATCTTTTTCCACTTCGGCCATCAGCTTGTCCGTGGCCAGCGGCGCCGGCGCGTAGGCTCCCATGCCGCCGGTATTTTCTCCGCTGTCCCCTTCCCCGATGCGCTTGTGGTCCTGCGAAGGGGGCAGTATGTGGTAGTTTTCGCCATCGGTGATAACAAAAACGGAGACTTCGTCGCCTTTCAGAAATTCCTCGATAACCAGCGTGTCGCCGGCAGCGCCAAAATCTTTGTCACCCATTATGCGCTGTACGCCCTCGAGCGCCTCGTCCTTGTTCTTGCAGATAAGCACGCCTTTTCCGGCCGCAAGTCCGTCGGCTTTTAGCACCACCGGGTACTTGGGATTGGCCAGCACCCAGCTTTTGGCCGATTCAATCTTGTCAAACGTGCTGTAAGATGCGGTGGGGATGCTGTTGGTGCGCATCAGCTCCTTGGAAAAGGATTTGCTGCCCTCAAGCTGGGCCGCCGCCTGCGACGGCCCGAACACCGCCAGGCCCTTGTCGCGCATTTTGTCGCTCAGACCATCCACCAGCGGTACTTCCGGCCCGATAACAGTAAGGTCGATTTTTTCCTGCAATGCAAAATCTATCAGCCTGTCGTGTTCATCCACGCCAATATCAACATTTTGGGCAATCTGCTCCGTTCCCGGATTGCCCGGGGCGCAGTAGATCTCCCTGGCCATGGGGCTCTGGCGCAGTTTCCAGACCAACGCGTGTTCGCGGCCGCCCGAGCCGATCACAAGTACGTTCATTTCAATTCCTGTTCTTCTTTTAATCGTTGGATTTCATCGCGCAAAAGCGCCGCCTTTTCAAATTCCAGGTTGGCGGCAGCGGTACGCATATCTTTTTCCAGTTTTTCAACAATCTTTTTGGGATCGTCGCCGGGCTCGATGACCACCTTGCCGACCTTTTTGGCCTGGTAGCCCTTATAAACATCGGCCACGGATGTGCTGCGCAGAATGTCTTCGGCAGACTTATATATCGTAGCCGGCGTAATTTTGTTTTGCTGATTGTATTCCAGTTGTTTTTCGCGCCGCCGGTTACTCTCGTCAATGGTGGCCTGCATGGAATCGGTTACGTTATCGGCATAGAAAATAACCAGGCCGCCCACATTGCGCGCCGCCCTGCCCGCCGTCTGCATCAGCGAAACATAGCTGCGCAGGAAGCCCTCCTTGTCGGCATCGAGAATGGCCACCAGCGATACCTCCGGCAGATCAAGACCTTCGCGCAGCAGGTTAATGCCAACCAGCGCGTCAAACTCGGCCAGGCGCAGATCACGCAGAATGCTCACCCGTTCCAGCGCGTCAATCTCGGAATGGATGTAGCGCACCTTAATACCGGCGGCATTGAGGTAATCGGCCAGGTCTTCGGCCATGCGTTTTGTCAACGTGGTAATAAGCGATCGCTCACCTTTCTCCACGCGCGCTTTTACCTCGCCAATCAGATCGTCTATCTGAGTCGCCACTGGACGGATCTCTATCACGGGATCAATCAGCCCCGTAGGACGGATAACCTGTTCGACAAATGCGCCGCCGCTTTTCTCCAGTTCATAATCCGCGGGCGTCGCCGAAACACAGACCACCTGGTTGATGTGCTGCTCAAACTCGTCAAATTTTAGCGGCCGGTTGTCCAGCGCGCTGGGCAGACGGAAGCCGTGCTCCACCAAAGTTTCCTTACGCGCGCGGTCGCCGTTGTACATGCCCCGCACCTGGGGAAAAGTCTGGTGCGATTCATCCACAAACATCAGGAAATCTTTCGGGAAAAAGTCCAGCAACGTGTAAGGCGGCTGTCCCGGAGCGCGGCCCGACATGTGCCGCGAATAGTTTTCAATGCCGTTGCAATAGCCCACCTCTTCCATCATTTCCAAGTCAAAATTTGTGCGCATTTCCAGGCGCTGCGCTTCCAGCAGACGGCCGTTTTTGCGGAAAAACTCCAGACGCTCTTTCAGCTCGGCGCGGATTGTTTCGCGGGCACGGGCCATTTTTTCAGCGGGTGTGACGAAATGCTTAGCCGGAAAAATAGCCGCCTTATCCACCTCATTCAGCGGTCTTCCCGTCAGTGGATCAAGCGTGGAGATGCTCTCGATCTCGTTGCCAAAAAATTCCAGCCGGTAGGCGTATTCTTCATATGCCGGAAAAATGTCGATCACATCGCCGCGAACGCGAAAAGTGCCGCGCTGGAAATCAAAATCATTGCGGTTATATTGAATATCCACCAGTTGCATTAAAAAATCCTGGCGGTTGATCATCTGGCCGCGCTCAAAAAGCACCAGCATCTCGGCATAATCCGAGGGAGAGCCGATACCGTAAATGCAGCTCACGCTGGCCACGACAATCACATCCTTGCGCGAGAGCAGCGAGCTTGTGGCCTTAAGCCGCAGGCGGTCAATCTCATCGTTGATCGAAGAATCTTTTTCTATATAGGTATCTGTCGTAGGTATGTATGCTTCAGGCTGGTAATAATCGTAATAGCTGATAAAAAACTCCACCGCATTTTCCGGGAAAAATCCTTTGAATTCCCCATAAAGCTGCGCCGCGAGCGTCTTGTTGTGCGAGATGATAAGCGTTGGTTTGTTGATCTGCTCAATCACATTGGCCATGGTGAAGGTTTTGCCGCTGCCGGTAACACCCAGCAATGTCTGGTATACATCGCCGCGTTCCACGCCCTGCACCAATTCGTTGATAGCCTGCGGCTGATCACCCTGAGGTTTATATGCTGATTCAAGTTTAAATTTATTCATGCTTTCGCGCTTTGTATTTAAGCCGCAAAAGTTAAGCAATTGAAGCGCAAATTGGAAACAATTCTGTGGGCGAAAGGCTTATGGTCTTGAGGTGCAGAAGTCCTCAGGTCTGGAGGTCTTGAAGTCAGGGAGTTTTAGTGTCTGAAATCTATGATCATGAACCGGTTTGTAGCCTCTGATCTGTCATCCCCGGGGTCTTCGTCCATACTCGCCATTAGTCTATTTCAGCAATCCGGTAATTCAATAATTTTATCAATTCAATTATTCTCCGCCGCATAAATTTCCAGGCCCGGAAACATGCTGGCCCAGCTGAACCAGTAGGCGGTCACCGCGCCCGCGTGATTCAAGCGTTGTCCCGCCCACACCCCGTTAACAATCGTGCCAAACAAGTCATAACGATTGCCGAACTGGTCTTGCATAATAACGGGCAGGCTGTTGCGAACCGCTGTCATGTTTAACTCCAGTCCGTTTACAGGATGGCGCCTTTCAAAACCTACGATCAGCCTTCGGCTCCGTTCCCCGGCTACAACGACAGGCATATCTCCCAAACGATCATTAACCACATCCACGCTGTCGCTAAAATCGCGAAAGCGGTAAGCCTTTTTAATGTCGGGGGCGAAAAAGCTTAATACCCGTTCTTTGCGTGACAAGCGGTTATCATCAACGCTGAGCGGATAGTAAAGTACGTCATCAATGCGGTAATCTTCATAGGTGGAATTGCTGTACTGGCTGCTGCGATAAATACCGGTCTCACGCGACAAAACACGGGCATCGGGATAGAGTTCACGCACCGTTGAAAAGACTGTTTCCAAAAGCATCAACAGCGGCGGTTCAAAACCGCGCAAGGGACCGTTCACACTCTTGTTGAGCATTTGCGACCAGTAGCTGCCCGTCTGCCGGTCGTAATAAATGAGGTTGGAGTTATAAAGCAATCCGGAAACGCCGAATTCCGTAGTGACTGTAATATCGTTTATTGTAAAAGATGCCGAAAATGCTACCCCGCTTCCTGTCAGCGGACAAAAGGTTACGCACACCGGGTCGCCCCCCACTTCATCGTTTACCACTTCATGCCAATCGAGAATGCGGTAAGGGTAAACGCGCAGCTCGTCGCCATGTCTAAGCAACAGCACCCAATCATTATCGTTGAGCCAGGCGGCTTCACTCACGCTGACAAACTTCGGCTCATCGATGGAAGGAATGGCGTCTTTTTCCGTGGCACCCACAACTTCATTTTTCGGTATAAGCCATTGCGGCAGATCGCTGTTATCAAAAGGCGTAACGGGTGAGCGTCCCGTTTCATCTTCAACGGATGCGCAGGCCGGCAAAAATAATAATCCAAACCAAACAATATATTTCATTCAAACACCTCCGTATCGGGATAGAAAGCCGCCCATGCAAACCAATAGGCAATATAATTCAGAACAGGCTGCAATCTCTGACCTTCATCCGGCCCGCTGATGACTTCACCGAAAATATTGTAGATATTGCCCTCACCATCCCTCATAAAATCGGGCCATTGTTTTTTGTCCAGCAGTTCAAACTGACGAGATTCCCCGCTGCTTAAACCCGCCTGAAAGGCAATCATATAATTTTGCGATTGTTCCCCGGCCACGATGATATTTATACCGCCAAGCTGTTGATGCACAATACGCGCATCCGCAAAGGCCGGAGAGCGATATGCCCGGGCCTGACCGTTTACCACCACACCAAGCACGCGCTCCTTACGCGGGTAAGTGCGATCATCATGAGTCACCGGAAAAAGCAAACGGGCATCACTGCGATACGAGCCGTAGGGATAAATATCATATTGGTTGCTTCCATAAACGCCGGTTTGATTCGATAAAACCCTGGCGTTGGGATACAGTTTGCGCGCGGTTGCCAGGCGCGTTTCCAGAATCACTACATTTTCCAGTTCCTGTCCGGCAAAAACGCCATTTACACAACGGTTCTGCATTTGCGACCAGTTACTGTCGGTAAGCCGGTCATAAAGGATCAGGTTGTTGTTATACAGCAGGCCGGAAACGCCGAACGTTGTTACCTGCAGATTGCCGCCTGCTCCAAGCGCGCGGCTATGGCCAATGGCCGATCCCGTCAGTGGGCAATAGGAAATCGTTACCTCGTCGCCGGCAACATCATCGTTTACGATTTCGTGCCAGTTAAGAATGGCGTGGGGATAGATACGTACATCGTCGCCGTTTTTGTAAAGTACAACCAGATCGTTATCAGAAAGATAACCGGCAGCGGCAAACTCAACCAGCGGTGGATTGGTCAATGCAGGAATGCCGTCTTTGCCCGGTCCGCCGTCAAAGATCTGCGAGCGGTCAATCAGCCACTCGCCGCTTACCTGAGCAGAGTCGTCGTCCAGCAAATCACTGCAGGCGGATGTTGCCAGCAGCATAACCGCAATTGCCGACAAAAAAATCCTTTGCCTCATTATAATCCCCTTTCAAAAAATGATATAGAAAACCGAAGCGCTGACCACGTAGCTCGTGGTAAGCTGGATGCCGTTTAATTCGCGATGTACAGGTATCCTGCCACTGATACGCAGGCCGTACGGATCCAAATCGATATTAAGACCAGGCACCAGATAAAACCAATGACCACCCGTGTTGGGCACGCTGTTTCCGGCAAATACATCTTCTTCGCTAAAACGCCAGCGTAGCTGCATGGAAACATCAATTACATCAGCCGCCCTGTAAGAGCCTCCCGCCGACCAGGACAAAATATTTCCGAAACGGTAACCGCTGAACGCGCCGCCGCCCACCTGGAAGCGATCGTTTTCACCATTAAACCGATAGCTCAGATTGCTGAAAAGTGAAAAGGGCTGCGGACGAAAGGAACGGGAGTAAAAAGCCCACAGCAAGCCATCCCAGGAACCGCTGCCGGGCTGTATGTCGGCGGGCAATAAAATGCCGTCGCTGCGCAGATCGCTTTTACCTAGCGGCGCCTTAACACCGGCACCAACGGATAATTGCTGCTGTTGTGCAATTGTCGCCCGGATCAGATCATATTTCAACAGGAAAACGGCGTCCCCGGGTCCACGCGTGGTAATGCGCTCCAACGAACCAAAACTGTTTGCATCATTCAGGCGGCGCTCCTGTTCCAGCCAGGTCAGTAAAAGCGTGGCCGACCAACGCTGCCAGAAACCATAGGAAATATCCAGCAAAAAAGAACGTGTGGTACGCTGGCGAAACGGTTCGATTTCTTCGTCTTCATTGAGTACGTCGCGAATGGCATTATGCTCAAAGGTCAGGCTGAATTGCCACTGGCCCTGTGTACTTCCGGAAAAGTTTAGCGCGGAGAGAATAGGGCTGCCGGCGGAACAACAGGTTTGCGCGAATGCCATACCCGAAAACAAAAACACAAAAACGATGATCATCAAACTGCGCATAAACATAAAAGCCCAATCTTTTGTTTTTGCCAAGTATAACAAAAAGATTGGGCATTAAGTCATTCGCCAAAGCGATTTTATAAAAATATGACCGGTTTAAAAGAAAGCGGTTACAAAAATGCTCAAACGGTTATTTTTCGCTGGATTCCTTGCGTGTTTGGCGCGGCGCCAGCATGTTCTCCGGGGCCAGCAGGCTGTCCAGTTCCTCGCGGGAAAGCAGCTTTTTCTCCAGCACCAGATCATAAACGCCGCGGTCACTTTCCAGGGCTTCTTTGGCCAGTTGCGTACAGACCTCATATCCCAGCACCGGGTTTAGCGCAGTAACTACGCCAATGCTGTTTTGCACCATTTCACGGGCCCGTTTTTCGTTTGCCGTGATGCCTTTTACGCAGCGGTGTGTCAACGTTACCATGCCGTTTTTCAGCATCTCGATGCTTTCAAACAGACTCTGCGCGATCACCGGCTCCATCACATTCAACTCCAGTTGTCCGGCTTCGGCAGCCATCGTTACCGTCAGATCATTGCCAATCACCTTAAAAGCAATCTGATTAACTACTTCCGGTATTACAGGATTCACCTTACCCGGCATGATCGATGAACCCGGCTGCATCGGCGGCAGGTTGATTTCATTAATACCCGCACGTGGCCCCGATGAAAGCAGGCGCAGATCATTACAGATTTTAGAAAGCTTTACGGCCAGCCGTTTCAACGCCGAAGAGTACATTACAAAAGCGCCAGTGTCCTGCGTAGCTTCCACGAGATTGGGCGCCAGCACAACGTTCAGACCGGTTACCTTCTTAAGATGTTTGATGACCGCCTGTCCGTAGCCGGGTTCCGTATTAATACCCGTCCCGATAGCGGTGCCGCCCATATTGAGTTCATAAAAAAGTCGCACGTTCTGATTCAGGCGCTCCAGCTCTTCTTCCAGTGTGACGGCATAGGCTTCAAAACTTTGACCCAGCGTCATCGGCACGGCATCCTGCAACTGTGTGCGGCCCATCTTTATCACATGAGAGAACTCGCGGCTCTTTTCATGAAAAGCGGAAACCAGCTCTTTCAGTACTTTTACAAGCCTTTTGTTACTGTTGATAAGAGCGATCTTTATGGCGGTCGGGTAGGCGTCGTTTGTGGATTGCGATAAATTTACATGATTGTTGGGGTGGCAATATTTGTATTCGCCTTTTTCGTGGCCCATTATTTCCAGCGCGCGGTTGGCGATCACCTCATTAGCGTTCATATTGGTTGAGGTGCCTGCTCCGCCCTGGATCATGTCCACAACGAAATAGGTGTGAAAACGGCCATTAATTATTTCATCGCAGGCCTGCAAAACAGCGCGGTGAATGGTGCTGTCCAGAAGGCCCAGTTCGTGGTTGGCCATGGCCGCGGCCTTTTTAACCATCGCCAGCGCGGCTACCAGCCGCGGGTAGTGGCTTAGCTCTACCCCGCTGATATTAAAGTTCTCAAGGGCGCGTAAAGTCTGCACGCCATAATAATACTCATAGGCCACCTGGCGGTCACCTAGCAAGTCGTGCTCATCACGCATGCGGCCGGAGACATATTGGGCCGCAAAATTAACAACGCGTGTACTGGTCTGGCGCATGCGGCGGGAAATGGTCTTGGCAATCCGGGCCAGTATTTTAGCGCCCACAGCGGGCGAATCAGTCAGTAATTTTTTGAAGCGCCTGGCAGGTACAAGATAAACGACAGAATCACGAATGGCGCGGGAAGTCGTCGAATGCGGGTAATCTTCAAGCAGCGCCCCTTCGCCGATAAAATCATAGGCCGAGAAAAGGGCCAGCCTTTTCTCCTCGCCCAAAGGCGTCTTTTTGAAAAGCTCAATCTCGCCTTGTCGCACCAGGTATACATTGTCACGCGGCATGTTTTCACGGAACAGTATGCTCTCAGCGGGATAGTTCTTTTCTTCCAGCAGCGGAACGATAACCTTGAGCTCTTCCCCGGTCAGGTCCGAAAAAAGAGCGACATGAGCTAGAAACTCAACAGCTGATTGTTTAGTGCTCATTTCCAAATCCTTTTAATTTAAAATAAAAATGGGTTAGCCTTTGCAGACTAACCCATTTCATCCTACTATGTTAAAATCTACTGATTCATCATAGTATCGGCTTCGGCAGCAACGGTATCAGCCATTGCTTCAACAGTATCAACTGCGGCAGATGCAGCTTCTGCAGCCTCATCCGTTGTCGTTTGCTGAGCTTCTTGCTGTCCGCCACCACAAGCCATCAACATCAACGTCAGTGACAACATAAGTAACTTCTTCATCACCAAACCTCCCTATAGTATTGTGAGTTCGAGCACGAAATTTAGGTGTTTACATAAAAATTGTCAAACCCTAAATTGGGGCCCATTAAAAAAATGAGGCATATGAAAAATATTAAACGCTTACTGCTGGATGCGGATGATACCCTTTGGGAAAATAACATCTATTTTTTACGCGCAACCGAGCAGTTTTTTGAACTCATGCAGGAAAGCGGCATACGGGAGCAGGAAATCCGCCGGGCCTTTTTTGAGCTTGAACATCGCGTTGTACAGGAAAACGGCTATGGCTCAGAATTTTTTATTCTAATCCTGGAAAAACTAATTGCCCGCTACAAAAAGGGGCTTACCAAAAAGCATTTGCAGCGCTACAGGGGGATCATCGAAGATTTCAAACAGCACCGCCATGACCCGCCGCCCCTTTTCCCTGGCGTAATGAAAACATTGCAATCTCTGACAAAGCGCATCCCGCTCTACGTGGTCACCAAAGGCCAGCAAGAAGAGCAGGAAGACAAGATCGTGCGTTCCGGCGTAGCGGCAATCGTAAAAGATTATTTTATTCTGCCCGAAAAGAACGAAGCAATCTATAAGGATTTGCTGGATCGCAACAAGTGGGAATATGAAATGACCTGCATGGTGGGAAACAGTCCTAAATCAGATATTAACCCTGCGCTTAAATTAGGCATGAAGGCGGTTTACATCCCCTATAAAAGTACCTGGCACATGGAAAATGAAAGCGTTTTAGAAAGGCACGAAAATTTTTTAAAGATAAATAACTTTTCTGACCTGCTGCAGCTGTTTTAATCAGTTTCTAAGCGCTTCGATAACTTCATCCATAATACGGTCAGCCTGTTCACGCGGCACACGGCAGCTGCCGGCGGAGAAACGCCCGCTCCCGCCATAACGCGCCATCAGCCGGCCGATATCCTTATTGCAGGTACGGTTAAAAATATTATGTCCGCAGACGATGACAGACTGGTCCGTACCGCGTTTGTTAAAAATGCTTACAGAAACATTCTGACGCGGATAAATCGTGTAGATCAAAAAGCGGTTTCCGTTTGGAAAATAGGTCAGTTTCCTGGAATCGGTAATAATCACATTGTCTTCCACATGCGAACATTCACGCAAGGCGTCAAGAAACTGGATGTGTTCGCTGCGCACATGTTCAATCCGTTTCTGTACTTCATCGGAGAGGAAGATGGCGCTTAAAGAATGTTCTTTTATCCAGTACACAAGATTTTCAAAGTAATCCTTAAAGTTACCCAGCCGGCCATGCGGATCGTAGGCGTGCAGCGTGCGCTCAATTATGAACCAGCCGTGAGGATTTTTTATATCTTCGATTGAGAAATCGGCCGTATCTATCTTATCGGCCAGCCAGACAAGTTTGTCGTAGCGGGACAGGTCCTTTTTACCGTTATAGTAATCATATATAACACGTGAACAACTGGCGGCTACCTTAAAAGCCCCTTCAAAAGAGAGGCCCTTGGCTGCTTCCACCTCATTGATATGGTGATCAAACCATAAGGAGCAATTGGGATGGTGGGGCAGGTTGGCGATAATATCCCCGCGCCTTATTTCAATATTATTTTCGTTGATATCTTTGGGATAGGCCAGAAAAAAATCTTCTATATCATGCACTTCACTTAACAAGACCGAACAGATAAGTCCGTCGAAATCGCCTCGTGTTACTATCCTCATCGCTGTTTCGCTCCACGTCCTTGACTGTTTTTTCTATTTACGACCCGGCAGCTCTCTTTTTTACCTATCATCCGGAAAACCGAAAAAACTATTCGAAATTTGGTTTTTTTGTTGAAGGATTTTTCTTATAACCGGGCTCCTTATAGCCCTCTGCTTCTATATAACGTGCCAGTATTTCAAGCGTATCCTGACGGATATGGATGAAAGCGGGCATTAAAAGCGCCCCTTCGGCTATCTTTTTTTTGATTGTTTCAATGTCCATATCGGCATGATCAAAAGCCGGATATAGCAGACCCGTGCCCTCACCGCGGGGACCGTGACAGTGCCGGCAGGCTTCACGGTAAATTCTGGCCGGGTCGTCCGTTTGCGGCCTGTACGCGTCTTCGCTGCCAGAAAACAGCAAAAAACCAAAAGAGACAAATGCTATTGTAATCAGGCCGGCAAAAGGCAGCCAGCGCTTAACCGGTGAACTCATAAATCTTTTTAGATTGTCTTTTTTTTACATATTGCAAACCAATGGTGGCCCAGGCGCCAAGCCCGATAAGCCGGTCTCGTAAATAGAGCCACCTGTGCCGCGCCAAATCGAGTTTAGCCATTATTGTTTCGGCGCTGTCAAACCTGTAGACGTTGATACGCGGCAAGGCCATATTAACACTCACACCGTTGTGCGGTCGCACCAGCGTCTTTACACCAAATTGATAAAAGCGCGCGGCTATTTCCTCAACCCTGCTGCTGGCCTTGCCAAACGGATAGCTTATCGATACGGGCTTCACTCCCGTGATGCCTTCTATGATGGCGGCGCTTTCCCGTAATTCCCACTCCAGCTCACGGTCATTAAACGCATTCAGAAAGCGGTGCGTATGCGCATGCGAGCCCAGTTCATGTCCGGCCGCCGCGATTTCACGCAGTTCGCCTTCCGTCATATGACGATAGCGTCTTGTTCCGGCCTGAACATCCCAATCGTTATCGAGACCGATATAGGCCGTGGGAACATAAACGACGGCCTTCATATCCAGCTCATTTAAAGATGGCAAAGCGTTTGTATAAAAGGATTGATAGGCGTCATCGAATGTAATGATCAGGCCGTTTTCAGGCAGGTCCTTTGCGGCCAGCCTGGAAAAATCAAACGTCTCATATCCTTTTTTTTGGAGTAAACGCAAATCGTTTCGAAAATCTTCGGGGCGGCGGGCGGTTATGCCAATATCCGAGGTATGTTCAATTTTGTGGTAGTTAAGAATAACCGGTAGCTTCATCCGCATCTCTACAAATTATGCTCCAGCAGATCAAAGATATTGTAAAATTTGTAACCATACAGATCCGCCACTTTGCGGTTGGTTACTTTGCCCTTGTAAGCTGCCAGTGCAGAAAGCAATTCGGGAGATTTATCAAGAGTGGTTTTCAGGCCGCTTTTAGCAAGTAGTTTTACATAGGGAACTACTTTGCGCGAGTAGAGCTTACTGGCCGTAAGAGGTACGGAAGCCGCGATATTAGGAACACAATAATGAAGAACCTTATCCACACTATACGCCGGCTGGCTCAGGCTGGTCACGTGGGAGGTTTCAACGACCGTATTCTGCTCCACCGACAGGTCCATGACCAGGCTGCCCGGTGCCATATCGGCAATCATGCTTTTTGAAATACGAATGGAGCGATGTTCCTGATCCATAGAATAAAGGGCGACAATAAATATGTCTGTTTCCTTTAACAGCTCGGCCATTGCGTCCTCACTGTACGGCTGAATCATCAGACCGTCACGGATAAGCTTGTTATCTTCCGTAAGGTCTTTTTTGACTGATACCAGATTTACGTTTGCTCCATTGGTCCAGGCCTGTATTGCGGCTACGCGGCCTACAACACCGGATCCTAAAATAGTTATATTGGCCGGCTGCACCGTATCTGTTCCGGAGAGTAAAATGCCTTTTCCGCCATTGGGCACACTCATCAGCCACGCGCCGATGTGAATAGCCATGCGCCCGGCAATCTCACTCATCGATTCCATTACAGGCAGGTTACCGCCGGCGTCTTCAAGGTATTCCATACCAAAATAAGCCGAGTTGGTTGCCAGGTGCGCCTTAATGCGGTCGTTATTGTGGGGAAGATTCAGAAAAGAAAAAACAATGTGCTGGTCTGTAAGCAACTCTGATTCAACCGGGGAGGGAGGTTGAATTTTTACAATAAGATTTGTTTCTTCGACAAGTTTTTCCGGCGTCGGAACAATTTCGGCGCCGGCATCTTCGTAATGGTCATCACTAAAATTGCAATTTTCTCCGGCACTGCCTTCCACAAAAACCTTTATGCCGTCGGCAGTCAGTTTTCTTACGCCATCCGGACTCAGGCCAACGCGTCCCTCCGAATTCCGGATTTCTTTTAGTACACCAATCTTGAGCATTTATCCCGCCGGGCTGAGTATGACAGAAGAAAGATCATCGGTTTTCACAAAATCACGGGCGGCTGAGAACATGGAATCCGGATTAATGGCGTCCATGGATTGCATCATTTCATCCAGAGAGATAAAACGCCCGAAATTTATTTCATTTTTTGCAAGACGCGTCATGCGCCTTAAGCTGCTTTCCAAAGACAAAATAGTAGCGCCTTTTATCTGCTCTTTGATTTTAGCCACAGTTTTTTCAGATAAACGTTTGTCCAAAAGACGCTTAAGTTCATCAACCAGCCTTGAACGGGCTTTTGCTTCGTTGCGCGTGTCCGTGCCGAGATAAAAACCAAGCACGCCCGTATCACGGTAAAAATCAAGAAATGAATAAACCGTATAGGCCAGGCCCTGCTTTTCGCGGATTGCCTGAAAAAGCCGTGAGCTCATGCCACCGCCAAGGTAGGTGTTGATCGCCACCAAATCAAAACGCCGCGGATCGCGGTAAGAGGCGACTTCAGTGCCCATACAAATATGTGTTTGGTTTAGAGCCTGTGGAAGGTTGAAATGCACGTTTTTTGCGGCCCGCGCCGCTTCCGGCATTGCCGCTTCTTTATCTGTGGCCGGAAACGAAAAATGCCTGCTTACCATTTTTACAAGCGTCTCATGCGTAACATTGCCGGCGGCAGCCACGATCAGATTTTGCGGCTGAAAATATTTTTGCCAGTAAGCACGCAGCGTCTCCTGGTCAAACTGCCGGATAGTTTCCGCTTCGCCGAGAATCGGATAGCCAAGCCCTTGCCGTGGGAAAAGCTGCTCCTGAAAAAGGTCAAAAACATACTCTTCCGGCGTATCCTTTACGGCATTGATCTCTTCAAGAACAACCTGCTTTTCCTTAAGGATATCTTTTTCGCGAAACAACGGATTGCAGACCATGTCCGCCAGGACATTGATGCTGATACGCAGGTGGGAATCGAGCGTGTGGACGTAGAAGCAGGTCTCCTCTTTGGCTGTAAAGGCGTTAAGATTTCCTCCCAGCTCTTCGAGGCTGCGGGCAATGGTCAGGGCACTGCGCTTTTTGGTCCCGCGAAACACCATGTGTTCAATAAAATGCGCGATGCCCTTCTCCCGCTCCGATTCGGAGCGGCTGCCGCTTTTAACCCAAACGCCTACTGCTATGGAGCGGTAGGCGGGGATTTTTTCACTAATTACTGTCAGGCCATTCTCAAGAACCGTTTTATTAACGGTGGAATTTGAGCCAGCCGTTTGTGTCATTTATTTATTTTCTTTTTCTTGTTGTTGCAACAGGTACATTTTGCGGCTCAAAGCGATCTTGCCATCGGGCGCGATGCTTTTAACAACCACATCAATATCGTCACCTTCTTTAACGATATCCGTTACCTTGGCCGTGCGATTCGTATCCAGCTCGGAGATATGTACCATACCGTCCTTGCCCGGCAGAAATTCAACAAAAGCGCCAAAATCACGAATTCTTTTTACCTTGCCCTTATAGGCTTTGCCGACTACCGGCTCTTCCACAAGGCGCTCGATAATGCCGCGGGCCTTTTCAGCCGCCGCAGAATCCGAAGAAGCGATCACAACGGTGCCGTCCTCTTCAATGTTGATTTCAACGTCGGTTTGCTCAATGATGCCGCGGATCGTTTTACCGCCCGGTCCGATAACCGTACCGATTTTATCAACCGGGATCTTGAAATCGAAGATCTTCGGCGCATACGGGCTCATCTCGGCGCGCGCTTCGGCGATGGCCTTGTCCATTTCTGACATTATGTGCAGGCGTCCTTCGCGTGCCTGGTTTAGCGCACGTTCCATGAGCTCGCTCGAAATACCACTGATTTTGATATCCATCTGCACGGCGGTAATGCCGTTTTTCGTTCCGGCGACTTTAAAGTCCATATCACCCAGGGCATCTTCATCACCAAGGATATCGGACAGAACAGCCACTTTATCATCATCTTTGATCAGCCCCATGGCAATACCGGCTACTGCTCCGGTAACCGGCACACCGGCATCCATCAGCGCCAGAGAACCTGAACAAACAGTGGCCATTGATGACGACCCGTTGGATTCAAGGATTTCCGAAACAATGCGGATGGTATAAGGGAAAGATTCTTCAGGGATAACAGGCTTTAAAGCGCGTTCCGCGAGATTGCCGTGTCCCACCTCGCGGCGACTTACCCCGCGGATAGGCTTGGCTTCTCCCGTAGAGAAAGGCGGGAAGTTGTAGTGCAGCATATAGTTCTTTTTGGATTCACCTTCAATGCTGTCTACAATCTGCTCATCGCCTTTGCTACCAAGCGTTATAATTCCCAGCGATTGTGTCTGGCCGCGTGTAAAAAGCGCGGAGCCGTGTGTGCGCGGCATTATCCCTATTTCACAAGAGATGGGACGAATTTCATCCAAACCGCGCCCATCGAGGCGTACCGATTCGTCCAGGACCATCTTGCGTACAGCTTCTTTTTCGATCTTTCCGCAGATGCTCTTTATCATTTTTTCGCTTTCGGGAAACTCTTCCTGCAGCTCTTCAATCGCTTTATTAACCGTTTCCTTTATCGCTTTGCGGCGGCTTTTTTTCTCCTGGATGCGAATACCCTGAAGAATACCATCCGTCACGATTGAGGCAACCTTTTCGCTCAGGCCTTCAGGGACCTCTTTGGCAATCACCTCACGCTTTTGCTGGGCAACGCCTTCGAAAAGCTCTTTTTGCAATGCGCAAAGTTTCTTAATTGAATCGTGCGCGGTGTTGATTACATTCAGCAGGTCTGATTCGGGAACCTGATTAGCCTGTCCCTCTACCATCATGATAGATTCCTCAGAGCCGGCAACAACAAGCTCGATGTCGGATTGTTCTACCTGGGAAAGGGTGGGATAAACGATCAATTCGCCGTTTACGCGGGCAATGCGCACGGTAGCGATTATGCCATCAAACGGGATATCAGATAAACCCAGCGCGGCTGAAGAACCTAACCCGGCCAGCACATCGGCATCATGCTCTCGGTCCATCGATAGCACATTGGCGATGATCTGTGTTTCATTTTGGAAATCATCCGGAAATAACGGACGAATCGGCCGGTCAATCAGGCGCGCGGAAAGTATCTCCTTCTCCGAAGGCCTGCCTTCACGCTTGATGAAGCCGCCGGGGATGCGTCCCGTGGAATAAAACTTTTCCCTGTATTCGACGGTCAGCGGAAAGAAATCCACGTTCTCGTTGCGCTCTTCCGCTGCCACCGCCGTTACCAAAACGCTGGTATCACCATAGGTAACCAGAACAGCGCCGTTGGCCTGCTTGGCCATCTTGCCTGTTTCCAGTATCAGGGTTTTTCCGTTGATTTCTATTGTTTTTCTTACGATCACTTTGTTCCTCCAATATATCCGTTTCTATCGACGGATACCCAGTTCTTTAATTAAAGCGCGGTAACGCTCGATGTCTTTTTTCATAAGGTAATTCAACATACGACGACGTTGACCAACCAGCTTTAACAGACCACGACGACTGTGATGGTCTTTTTTGTGTGTCTTCAGATGCTCGGTGAGGTAATTAATGCGCTCCGAAAGAATAGCAATCTGTACTTCCGCTTTTCCGGAGTCTTTTTCGTTCTCACCGTGCTTCTTAATGAGATTCTGTTTTTCTTCGAGTGTTAAGGCCATTTTTCCTCCAGGTATTAAAGGCTTAAACTTTTTTCTTTGTCTTTTTTTAATTGCTTTTTCAATGCCTCAGGCGAATCAAATTTCTTTTCATCGCGCAGGCGTTTTTTAAAATATACACGAATCGTTTTTTCATAAATATCATGATCCAGGCCGAAAATATGAGTTTCAAGGGCCGGCATGCTATCCTTAAATGTCGGCCTTTCGCCTATATTCATCATCCCCTTAAACTGCTCCGTATCCACATCCACATCAACGGCATATACGCCGTGTGCCGGCACCAGTTTTTCTCTGTTGGAAATGGAAATATTGGCGGTGGGAAAAGAAAGCTCTTTGCCGCGTCCGTCACCTTTAACAACGGTACCACGCAGCGAATAGCGGCGTCCCAGCATTTTGGCAGCGTTTTCGACATCGCCGTTGTTCAGATAAACGCGGGTTTGCGTGCTGCTTATCTTCTCGCCTTTAGTAAACAACGGTTCCACCTTTTCGAGATAAAAGTCTTCTTTTTCAGAGAAAGGTTTCAAGCTTTCGTAATTCCCTTTGCGATCTTTTCCAAACGTGTGGTTATAACCAATAATCAACGCTCCCATTTTCAATTTTTGCAGCAGAGTTTCATATAAGAATGTCTTATAATCTATCTCCGCGAAGCGTTCATCAAAAGTTATAATGACCAGTCGTTCAACACCCTGCTCTTCCAGCAATTCCGCTTTTTCCTGCGCATCGGAAAGTAGCGGTACTTTGAAATCTTCTTTGGCCGCCAGAACGTTCCTGGGATGCGGCTCAAACGTGATGACCGTGCTGGACAAACCCTTAACCTCCGCCACGGCTTTCAAACGATCGATAATGGCCTTATGCCCCAGATGCACACCATCGTAGGTCCCGATAGTTACGGCACTTCCTTTTCCGTCTATCACTTTTGCGGGGTCGTTCAATATTTCCATTAGTGCGCCACTGCCTTCCAGCGCTCTTCAAATTCTTCGATTGTAAATGCGTCACTTATATCGTAGGGCCCAACGGACAAACGCCGCAATTCATCCAATACCGCGGCTTCATCCAGTTTGGCAGCCAGATCCACGGCATAGGAACGAATATAGGTTCCCTTGGAAACACGAAGCTTTATCCGCAAAAGGGGCGCATCATATGCTTCCAACCGCGCGCTGAACACCTCAATGGCAACCGCTTCCCTTGCGATTTCCTGCCCTTGGCGTGCCAACTTGTACAGCCTTTTTCCGCCTACCTTTTTCGCACTGAACATCGGCGGGATCTGCATTAAAGATCCTGTCATCTCCGACAGGGCCGCTTCAACCTTTTCGCGGGTTGGCCATTTGTCATTTTCCTTTTCGAAAACAACGTTCCCGGTCCTGTCAAAAGAATCCGTGGCCACCCCAAAACGGATGGTAGCGTCGTAACTCTTTTCCTGCCCGGCAATTGACTGCAACTGCTTTGTCCCTTTCCCGATACCCAGGACAAGCAGCCCTGTCGCAAAAGGATCCAGCGTTCCGCCATGCCCCACTTTTTTTGCGCCAACCATGCGCCGAATTTTATTGCACACATCAAATGATGTCCAATCGGCAGGTTTGTCAATAAGCAGCATAAAGCCGTCAGACGACCGGTCAACGAATTCACTTTTCCGAGTCAGGATCGGCAGAGTCATGTATTTTGTCAAAGAGCCTGTTAATCTTATCAGCGTATTCCAGTGAGTCGTCGTAATGAAAACGCAAATCGGGCATTACCCGCGTTTTTAAAAAGGGCTTTAATTCATTCTTTATAAAACCGGTTGAATGTTTTAAAACCTGCTGCGTTTTTTCGCGCTGCTCATCATCACCAAGGACCGAATAATAGATATCGGCCACGCGCAAATCCGGGGATACGCGCACTTTGTTGACCGTCGGAAAACCCTTGGCCGGATCTTTCAACTTTTGGTCGATAATGATGCTTATTTCTTTTTTTAGAAGAGCGGCTACCCGCTCGCGGCGGCGTGTTGCTGCCATTTTTTCCTTTACTTGTATTCGTATTCATAGCGCGTTATTTCCACGCTGTAGTCTTCATCCAGGACACGGAATATGTTCGTGAGCATCTCTTCAGCTTTCCCCCTTGAGCCCGAAACCACGGCAAAAGCCAGCAATGCCCTTTGCCATTTGTCCTGGAAATCCACTTCGGCAACCGATACGTTGAATTTCTTGCGCGATCTGTCTTTGATAGAGCGCAAAACCATGCGCTTTTCTTTTAAAGACTGACACGCGGGGATAAAAAGTTCAACGCTCAGGACACCTACGATCACGCTGTTTCCAGAGTCCTCTTGGTTTTGGCTATTTCATAGGATTCTATGATATCGCCAACCTTGAGATCATTATAGTTTTCAATCTGAATACCGCATTCGAAGCCGGAGGCAACTTCTTTGACATCATCTTTGAAACGCTTCAACGATGCCAGGTTACCATTGTAAATCTCCACGTCATCACGAATGATGCGTACCTTGTTGTTGCGGTTTACTTTTCCGTTTGTAACGTAGCAACCGGCGATGGTACCCACCCGTGATATTTTGAATGTTTCGCGCACTTCAAGCTGACCGAGTATGACCTCTTCTTCATGCGGCGACAGCAGCCCCTCCAGGGCCATTTTCACATCGTTGATCGCATCATATACGACACGATAATTATGGATATCCACTTCCTCTTTTTCCGCCAGCTCCTTGGCTTTGGGGTTGGCGCGTACATGGAAACCGATGATCACGGCTTCGGAGGCTGCGGCAAGCAGAACGTCGCTTTCGGAAATAGGCCCTACGGCTTTTCGCACCACGTTCACAGCTACTTCTTCAGTATTCAGCTTAATCAACGCATCAGCCAGTGCCTCGGCAGAGCCGTCCACGTCAGCCTTCACCAGGATATTAAGTTCCTGTACCTCACCTGCCTTGATTTTCTCTGAAATCGAAGCCAGCGTTTTCTGTTTGACTTTGCGTGCATCCTGTTCACGCTTAAGCTGCTGGCGCCGCGAGCTGATCTCGCGTACCGTGCGTTCGTCTTTTTTGACCAGGAATTTGTCGCCGGCCTGTGGAACACCCATAAAACCAGTTACAAGCGCCGGCTGTCCGGGACGTACACTTTCAAGCGCTTCCTCACGCTCATTCAGCAATGCCCGTACGCGGCCGTAATGTTGTCCGGCGATAAAGCTGTCGCCCACTTCCAGTGTTCCGTTTTGTACAAGCACCGTCGCAATCGGGCCTTTGCCGCGGTCAAGCCGGGACTCAACCACAAACCCGCCTGCCGGACGCCTGGGATTGGCTTTCAGCTCCAGCATCTCGGATTCGAGAAGTACTTTTTCCAGCAACTCCGGAATACCTTTACCGGTTTTTGCGGAAATTTCCGCGCACTGATATTGGCCGCCCCAATCTTCCACAAGCACATTTCTTTCAGCAAGTTGCTGACGAATGCGCTCTGAATTGGCACCGGGCTTATCTATTTTGTTGATCGCGATAACAATCTTAACACCGGCCGCCTTGGCGTGGTCCAGCGCTTCATCCGTCTGCGGCATCACCGCGTCATCAGCAGCAATAACCAGAATAACGATGTCCGTTACCTGGGCACCGCGGGCACGCATGGCCGTAAATGCTTCGTGACCCGGCGTGTCGAGAAAAGTAATTTTCTTGTCATTGTATTCTACTTCATAAGCACCGACGTGCTGGGTTATACCGCCTGCTTCACCGCCTACGATATTCGAATGGCGTAAATGATCAAGCAGCGATGTCTTACCATGGTCAACGTGCCCCATGATCGTAACAACGGGCGGACGCGGTTCCAGATCTTCCGGCTTATCTTCAACCTCTTCTTCTTCATCCGCCACAAATTCGGACACCTTGCTTTCTTTGATTTGGTAGCCGTACTCATCGGCCAGCAAACTTATGGTATCAATATCAAGCCGCTGGTTTATGGAAACCATCAGGCCAAGATCAAGACACTTGGCAATAATCTCAGCTACCGGCACATCAATCAAACTGGCCAGGTCGTTGGCCGAAATAAATTCGGTAACTTCAATTACATTGTCTTCCGGACTTTCATCCGTTTCGCTTTGCTTGATCTTTTTGGTCTTTTTCGGTTTTCGGCCTTTGCTTTCAATGGAAGCCAGGGTTTTCTTAACGTTGTCCTGAACCTCCTTCATATCAACATTGCGGCGTCTGGATTTTTTCTTCTTGCGCCTGGACTGGCCCTCTTCATCACCACCGCGCAGGTCGGGCTTGGCAGCAGCACGTTTTTTGCCATCCTTGCGGATCATTTCAAGAGCCTTAAGCCTCTTGCGTTCTTTTTCCGAAAGCTGCTCTTCTTCCCCCTTTTCCTTGGGTTTTTTCTTCTTGCCTTTTTGTTTTAGATCTTCCTCAGCCTCGGCTTCCTGTTCTTTCACCTCTTTTCGCGGTTCTTCAAAAGGCATTTCGCGTGCGGCAATTTCTTCCGGAGTAAGCGGCGCAGGTTCTTTTTCTTTCTTGGGCGGTTCGGCCTTTTCTTCGGCTATCTCAGGTGTGGGCTCTTCCGGTTTCTCTTCCCTTTTCTCAACAACCGGCTTCGGCTTTTCGGGCTTGGGAGCAGGCTTCTTTTTCTCCGGCTTGGACAACTCTTCCGCTTTGTCTTCTATAGACTTGCGGATAGCGTTCATATAGGCAGAGGATTTCTCTTCACCTTTTGCGGCGGCTTCGGTTTCCGTCGCCACTTCGGCCGGTGCCGCTTCACCCCTGCGGGAACGCAGTCTCTCAGCCTTTTCCTTATCGGTCGCAAAACGCTCCACAATGTCCAGATATACATCTTCGGACAAAGAAGCATTGGGCCCGGCGACCTTAATTCCCTTTTGTTCAAGGAAACTTATGATCGTTTCATGACCCAGATTGAGTTCTTTGCAAATTTTAAAAAGCTTATATTTCTTACCAGCAGCCATTACTACTCCGTTTTATGCGCTTAATCTTCCTCTTCTTCGCTCTCAGGCAAATAGTTCTGAACGGCTTCCCATATCTTTTCAGCGCTTTTGGGGCCAATTCCATCTATCTTTTGCAAGCCATCAAGCCCCATCTCCAAAACTTCATCCACCTCAGTGACATCGGCGGCCAGCAGCTTCTTCCTGATCGAATCGGTTATTTCTTCTATTTCATCCAAACTTAACTCACTCGCGTAGACAGAATCCGCTTTGCTTTCCTGATTGTATTCGGACTCTTTGATCGGTTCGATCTGGAATCCGGTAACATCCGAAGCAAGACGCAGGTTCTGTCCGCCTTTACCGATAGCCATAGACATCTGGTCATCCGGGACAACCGCTACAGCTATACGCTCCTCACGGTTAACGATTATTTTGACCGGCTTGGCCGGCGTCAGAGCGCGCATGATAAATATTTCGGGCTCCGAAGAGAAGTTAATAATATCGATTTTTTCATTATTCAGTTCGCGTACTATCGCCTGGATTCGAACACCCTTCATGCCCACGCAGGCACCCACCGCATCAATACGGCGATCTATGGATTCGACAGCGATCTTGGAGCGGTCACCGGCTTCGCGTGCTACCTTCTTTATTTCAACAATACCGTCATAAATCTCCGGTACTTCCAGTTCAAACAGCCGGATCAGAAACTCCTTGTCGGCACGGCTTACAATAATTTCCGGGCCGCGCCCCTGATTGCGCACTTCCTTGATCAACGCGCGAATGGTATTACCACGACGCAAACGTTCATTATAGATTTGTTCCTCGCGCGGCAAAAATACTTCCGTTTTATCAATATTGATAAACATGCCCCGCTTGTGGATCTGGTGAATATCGCCAATAATGATTTCACCCAGACGGTTTTTATATTCCTCCAGAAGGTTTTCTCTTTCAAAGTCGCGGATCTTTTGGTTCAGATTCTGTTTTGCCGAAACAATTAAACGCCGTCCAAACAAAATCGGATCAATTACCTCAACAATCTCTTCACCGATCTCGGCATCTTCATCAATCTTCTGTGCGTCTTCCAGGTTGATCTCACTTACCGGATCCTCAACATTCTCAACAACCGTTTTCTCCTGATAGATTTCAATATCACCTTTATCAATATTGACGATAACATCGAAATTTTCGGACGTGCCAAATTTCTTCTGTATCATTGTGATAAAGATGTTTTCAAGCATATCACGCAGAATCTCTTTTTCGATCTTTTTGTCTTTGGCTATCTGCGTGATAGCTTCCATTATTTCGGTATTCATGCGGCCTGATTCCTCCTACACTACCATTGCAATTTCACTTTTGCCTGAATTATGGCACCGCGGTCAATTTCTTTTTGATCGCCTTTCGGGGGCGTTATAAATAATGTCTTATCGTCAAATGCGTCGAGCCTGCCTTCCGCATTGAGCACACTGTCTCCGTCCCTATATGAGACTTTCAGTTCCCTGCCTATGTTTCTGCGGAATTGATAATCCTCGGTAAGAGGCCTGTCCACACCGGGTGATGAAACATCCAGCCTGTACCCGGCGGGGGCAATCGCACGAACGTCAATCTCTCCCTGGATCAAACGTGACAACTCTTCACACTGGTCCAGGGTAATACCCTCTTCATTGTCCGCGTATATCACAAACAGCGGATTTCTCTGATGACCGCGTATTTCCACATCAACAAGAAACAAATCCATACTGCGGCACATCGTTTCGGCAATTTCACGAACAGCTTCTAATGCTGTTGACATTAATACAACTCCATATAATAAAAAAAGTGGGCTTAGACCCACTTTGCGCAGTTGGAAAATATAAGGAGCTACAACTGTTTTTGCAAATAATAGCACGGCATTTAAACACTTGACGGAATGCGCAAAAAAAAGCATCCAGGCTGCAAAAAGTACCTGCCGTTTTTACAAATAAAAAAGGCCCCCGTAATGGAGGCCTGTAAGTTCATTTCTTTATAAAGCTTTTCTGTAATTCTGGGCTACGGCATCCCAGTTGACAATATTAAAGAAAGCTTTAATATAATCCGGGCGACGGTTCTGATAGTTCAGGTAGTAAGCGTGTTCCCAAACATCAAGTCCCAGAATTGGTGTTCCGCTTGCTTCGGCCACATCCATCAAAGGATTATCCTGGTTTGGGGTCGAAACGATATCAAGCTGGCCATTATTTACAACCAGCCAGGCCCAACCGGACCCAAAGCGGCCGGCAGCGGCTGCAGAAAACTTTTCCTTAAACGCATCCAGCGAGCCAAATTTCTTATTGATGGCTTCTGCCAGTTCACCCGACGGATTGCCGCCTTTGGGCGACATAATCTGCCAGAACAAGGTGTGGTTAAAGTGACCGCCACCATTGTTGCGAACGGCCGTCTGGACAGATGAAGGCAGTTTTGAAATGGATGAGATCAGATCTTCCAGTGACTTTTCTTTCAGGTCACTATGCCCTTCAATGGCATCATTCAACTTGCTCACGTAGCCGGCGTGATGCTTGCCATGGTGAATTTGCATGGTCTTGGCATCGATATGCGGCTCCAAAGCATCAAATGAATAAGGTAGATCAGGTAGTTGGTGTGTCATTTCTATCTCCTTCTTTTTGTGAGTTTATTAAAGCACTATCGCTAACATCCGGAAATCAAAATTTAATCCTTAAGCCAACAAAAATTCGTTCTCAATTTAACAGGAAGCCATGTCCCCTGGTGCGCATTTCGTTGCGGGCTGTCAGGATTTCTTCAGGAACGCTGGTGCGCAGAGCCAATATCAGGTCTCCTCGTTTTCCATCTTTCACGAATCCTTCATTGGCGATACGCAGTTCGTCACCGTCCCGCGCGCCGGCGGACACCGTTACGGGCAGCGTCCTGCCTGCCGGACCCTCGTACATTAGTTGTGTGCCACGCAAAGCATCCACAGTATCAACGATTAGCGTACCCCGGATGTCAGCTTCATCTATACAAAAACGGGGGTTATCCAGAATACGGATTTGAATAAACAACTCCTCGTCCAATACGCTGCTTTTTTTGAGACGCATAACCTGTCCGTCGCGTGTAAAGGCCGGTATTTTTACTTTCAGGAAATGGCCTTCACTAAAAATCGTGAACTGCGTCCCGTTTATGGCCTGTTGCAGAGTAATATTCTTTGTGAACATGGTGCTACTTTCCAGACTGATTTTGGAATGCATTTAAAGTGCAAATCATATACCAAACAGGAATATGCAGCTTTATCAAAGGATATGTGAAGAATTGACAGAATAAATGGCAGGTCCGTATGGCAAATAAGCAGGTCTATTTTATTTTTGCAGAAATACGACCATCGACTCCGCGAATTTCGACCAGTTCGGAAGTAATATGCCCAACCACTATTTCGCTTTGCATCTGGACGGGGATTTTTCTGTCGTCGTCAGTTAGCCATACCTGCAAACTGCCCTCTTTTTTGAACAGTCCTTCACCGCGGACGACAGGTTCAACAACAATGCACATGAATTTGCCGGCTTCAACTTCAATGATCTCGCGACGATGCACAAGCACTTCCATGTCATAGATCTTTTTCTTTTCGTGGTTGGTGATATAAACCGGCCGGCCAACCTCGAGCTCCTGTGTGCGCACATAATACAAGGAAGATAGAATGTCCTGCACATAAGGAGGTATTTTTACATCATATTTTTGGCGCTTTCTTACTTTCATATCATCGTGGTAGCGGATGAATTCCACAACGGCCAAAGAATCGTCGTGTACATAATCCGTAAAAAGATCGGCCTTATAGCCGCCTTCACGAAGCTTCTTCTCAAAGCGAACCGGGTAAAAATAGGTGTAGTCAACAAAAGAGTTGACCACGTCTTCCACTTTATATATCCAATCGAAAGCTTTCAGGCTGCGGGCGGTTGTCTGCAAATGGTAGAGACGCTTGCCATCTTCACCGTTTTTTTCAAAAACTTTCATCTTGGCCGTGCCGGCCTTTATAAACCCGTAGCGGATTTTAAAAGAAAGCTCTTCACCATCTTTAAAGGCGCCCTGCGTAATTGGTTTTAGCTCAACAGCCTGGCGGGCAACCTCCAGCGACGTCGTATCAGCGGCCGTATCATCATTTACAGCACGCGGTTGTGGTGTATTAAAAAACAACATTACAAGCGGCAGCATCAAAAGAATCTTCATTTTACTCTCTTTACAGTTTTCCTTTTTCCAAAACAACGCAATTCAGGCATAATTTTCAAGGTGATAATGTCTGCCGGGCTTCAATAAACTGGTTTTGCGTCAGGTTCTGGTACGTTGGACTGCGCTCCAGCAACTGATTATGCGTGCCCATATCTTCGACAATGCCATTATTCATAACAACGATCTTATTGGCATTGGTTATGGTTGAAAGCCTATGGGCGATCACCAGAACGGTGCGGCTCTCGAGCAGTTTGTCTATTGCTTCCTGAACGAGTTTCTCCGATTCGGAATCCAGCGCAGACGTCGCCTCATCCAGTATCAGAATATCCGGGTTTTTAAGCACGGCGCGGGCAATGCTTAAACGTTGCTTCTGACCGCCCGACAGGCGTGTGCCTTTTTCACCGATCTGGCTGTCCAGCTTATCCGGCAGCTTATCTATAAACTCCCAGGCATTAGCTATTTTAGCAGCTTCAATAATTTCGGTTTCACTTACCTCGTCCATGCCATAAGCAATGTTTTTACCAATGGTATCATTAAAAAGAATGGTGTCCTGCGTTACGATGCCCATAATATTGCGCAGATCTATCAGTTTATATTCCGCGATGTCATTTCCGTCAATCAGGATACGGCCCGTACCGGCTTCATAAAACCGGGGTATTAGGTTAAGCAGAGTACTTTTTCCCGAACCGCTGTGCCCCACAAAAGCTACCATCTCGCCTTTTTTTATCTCAAGATTAATATTTTTCAACACTTCATCTTCCTCCGCGCCATAGCGGAAGGAGACATTTTCAAAAGCGATATTCTCTTTGAATTGCGTGATCGTTTTACCGCCGTCCTTTTTATACGGTTCGCTTTCCATGTCCAATACATCAAAAATACGTTCGGCGGCAGCAAGACCGTTCTGCAATGAGTTGTTGATACCGGAAAGCTGTTTTAATGGTTCAAAAATCATAAACAGGAACAGGAGGAATCGCAGAAAATCTTCAGCATTCAAACCCTGATTGTTGTAGACCAGGCTTCCGCCGTACCACAACAGGAGCACCAGGATCGTTACGAAAAACGTTTCGTTGATCGGAGATGTGGCATGGTTCAGGCGCTGCGCTTTAAAGTATTTTTTGAAATAATCGCGGTTGGCGTCGCGAAATTTATTTTCTTCACGATCTTCGCTGGTAAAGGCCTTAACAATGCGGATGGCGGATACAGTTTCCTGGAACGATGATACCACATTGGCAATCTGCTTAAACACACGGCGGCTTTTACGGCGCATGCTTTGGCCTATTTTCGTAATCAGAATGGCGCTTACAGGCACGATCGTCAATGTAATCAGCGCCAGTTTTACACTTATCAAAAAGAGAATCACAATATTTGTGACAATTTGAATGGGCGCGAGAATGAGATTGCCGAAGCTGTTGTGCAAAACAGAGTTTATGGCGTTAACATCGTTAAATACGACCGAGGTCAGATCACCGCTGTGCCGGCGCGAAAAATAGCCCAGGGGCAGGTGCATAAGTTTTTTGTGCAGAGCGTTGCGCAAGTTTACCACAATATTAAGTTCCACAAAAGTAAGCAGCACGCGGCGCGAAAACTGGGTAATATTTTTTAGCAGGAAAGCGAGAAATATGACAAAACATACAACCAGCAAAGTATCAAATTTGTTGTCCTGGATGATATACGATTTGATAGCGGCGTTTATTTTGCCGTAGATATCTTTCGCGCCGCTGATCTCGGTTACCTGGCCCACTGCCGAACTGCCGCTGCCTTCTGTAAAAAGCTCGCGTACAAAATCCACCGAAACCCAAAGCGACAGGTTGTTAAAAAGGACATACAAAAGAGTCAGGCCAATCACCAAAATTACGTGGCGCCAGTAGGGGCGTATAAGTGCGAGAACCTGCAAATATAATTTCATTTATAATCCATTGATTTTCGAGCGTGCAATATAAGTCAACAGCGGCTGAATTACGACAGCCCCAGGGTGGCTATTTTTTCACAGATGACCTGTGCCGCACGGCGACCGGCCTTTCCATCCAAATCATCAAACATCATCCGGGCCGTATTCTCGCGCGCCATATCGTGTTTTTGCGGCTCGGCCAGCGCATGCGGTAACGCCTTCTCCAGTTGTTCAAATGTGTCGACACGCCAGCTTATTTCTTCTAAAATGCCGGGGATTTCTTTATTAAGACGTTCCGTGACATCAACCTTAAAGGTAATAATAGGTTTGTTCAGGGCGCAAAATTCCCCGATAACAGAACTGGTATCTCCAACCAGCACATCAGATAATGCCATATACGGAATAAGATCGGGATCGTCGATCAGCTTTACGCCGGACGTTTGGCGAATGCTTTCGAAATGTTGTTTTGAAACCCATGGGTGAAGCGTCACCAGTACATTATGCTGCGTGCAGAGAGCAGAAAGCTTTCCCGACCATTTATCGACCGCGGATAAACCGGACTTGTCCCAGGTAGCGCTAAACATTACGGTTTTTTTGTCCGGATTAAGGCCCAGCCGCTCTCCAAGCTTAGCCAAATAGTCACCAGAGATTGTTCCATCAAAGAGCGGGTCCATCTTTGGCGAGCCTGTCACCACGGTATTGCCAATGCCCCGTTCCCGAGCCATAGATGCTTCTTTGCTGCTGTTCAGCATGTAGACATCAAAAGCCAGATAATTTTTGGTTTTTGTAAAACGCTTAAAACGGTAAGCACCGTGGTTCATCCCTATTTTTACGATTCGCTTTTCCGGGAAACGGTGCGTTGCGTGGCGAAACATAATAACACTTTCCGGGAAAACCGGCAGCTTGTGGTACGCAATCCCCTTGCTGCGCAGGTAAGATTGTGCTGCTGGCCGGGCTGCCACCGCTACGGTTTGCCGGATGTGTTTTTGAATCTGGCGCCAGATTATCCAGTCCATTGGTTCAGCAATGTAAACCATGGCGGAATGTTGCCGGCCAAAGAAACGCACCGCCTGCCAGGCCAGCTTATAAGGAATCGCCGTAAAAACAGAAGACAAGACCATCAGCTTTGTTTCTCCAGGTGTTTAAGTGCCACCTTTAACACAGGTTCTGGTTTCAGGTCCAGCATACAGCGGAAATGACCCAGCGGGCATTTATCATGACCGTGACTGCCGCAGGGCCGGCATTCCAACCCGGATATCTCGAACACATGGTCATTCTCGCGGAAGGGATAATAGCCCAGCTTTTTCACCGTCGGGCCGAAGAAGGCAAAAACATCGGTTTTCATGGCATTGGCTATGTGCAGCGCCCCGCTGTCGTTGCAGATCATCAGGTCGCAGCGGGCAGCGACAGCGGCGGATTCCATCAAGTTGGTTTGTCCGGCGAGATTTGCTGCCTTAATGCCGCTTTGCGCAATAATCTCATCACACAGCGCCTTTTCATCCGGCGCCCCGACAAAGATAATATCGATATTATTCTGAGCGAGACCCCGGGCCAGTTGCACATAATGCTCCGCCGGCCAGCGCTTTGTGTTCCACACCGATCCGGGGGCCAGCGCTACCAGCCTGCGGCCATTTTGCCTCAATCCTTGCAACAGCCGCCCGGCTTTTTGCCGGGCCGCGGTGCCGGGAAACAGTTCAGTCTGTTTATCAAAAGTCTTATCGGACAGGGCACTGAGCAAGTGCAGATTCTTCTCAACCTTCAGCTCCCTCGCACTATGCGGTACTTTCATAGTCAGCGATTTGGCCTGACGCCAGCGGTCATAACCAAGCCGGTTGGGAATGTTAGCCGCACGCATCAGCCAGCTTGTGGTCATCGAGCTATGCGGGGATATGGCAAGATCATAGCGCTGCTGCCGCAACAGGCGCGCCGTTTTCCAAAAAGCAATCGCCTTGTTGCTGCGCTTGTCAAAGGTGTAGATATGGTCTAAATGAGGATTGTTGGCCAGTACGCCTGCGGTTTGCGGAATAACCAAAGCGTCCACGCGTGCCTGAGGGAAAAGCTGTCGCGTCGCCCGGATCAATGGTGTAATCAGTATGACATCCCCGATAAAGGCTGTCTGGATGATCAGAATTCCGGAATAATTGGTCGCACTCATCAGCCTTTAGGAGCCTTTGCCGGATGCTACCTGGCGCTGATCCACCCACAAACGCAGGTATTTATAATAGGTGGCAAAAGCGTAGTTTGTCGCCAGCACAAGACCTATCCGGCCATCCAAAAATCCGAAATTAAAAAGATACATTTTAGCAAAAACGGCAAAGCCATGGGCATAGGCGCTAAACAGTCCCGACTGCTTTCCTTTATCGCGCAACATGTCTGCACCCATCCGACTGTAATCATCGATCTTGCGGGCCACGGTATCAAGGTCGGGATAGGTGTGATGCTTCAAAAGCCCTCTAAGATTGGCCTTTTCACCTTTCACAACTACTTTTTCATGTATCAGGCTATCATTAAAATTTCCGCAGGTGCGATCGAACAGCTTTGTTTTCCAAGTGCGGTTCCAGCCGGAATGTCTTATCCAGTCAGTTACATAATAGCTTAGCCACTTAATCCTATATCCTGCCAGCAACTTTTCCTGTTCCAAAAGCGATTGTATCTCGGCTGCCAGCTCCGGAGTCACCTCTTCATCGGCATCCACGGAAAGTACCCAATCGTGGCTGCAGGCATCCGTGGCCATTTTTTTCTGCGGACCAAAGCCGTGCCAGCCGGTTTCGATGATCTTGCAGCCATACTCGCGACAAATATCGAGAGTCTTATCGGTTGAGCCTGAATCAACGATTACAATTTCATCAACCCATTTAACCGCTTCCAGGCAACGCCTGATATTGTGTTCTTCGTTTTTGGTAATGATAGCTGCGCTAATTTTTCGGCGCATGTTCTTTTACCTTCAAAATCTCACATACTTTACGGAACGCTTCATTGGGCGAGATACCAAAATCAAAATCCGCCGATGAATCGTGCCGGGGATTATATAAATGGTGATGGTGGCTGTACACAGAGGCCGGTGACCAGTCCGCCGGATCGGTATTGCCGAAAAAGGCCAGTGTCTCCGTCTTTGTTGCCACGGCCAGATGGTTCAATCCGCCATCGTTACAAAGTAGCAAACGACCGCGTTTCAAAAGCGCCGCAACCTCCATCAAACTTGTCTTTGGCGCCAGGATGGATTGTTCATTCATCTGTTCACGAACCGCTTCCACATCCGTTAATTCATTAGGCGCCCATACAAAAACCACAGGCAATCCGAGCTCCGCAACGATTCGGTCAGCCAGTTTTGCAAAATTCCCTGCATTCCACTTCTTGCGCGGAATGGGGCTGGAAGGCGACATACATACGAAATCCTTTCCGGCCAGGCCCTCGGCTTTCAACCAGGACTTAACATAGTCATGCGCGGCATCGTCTATGTAAAAAAAGATATCGGCTTTTTGTTCTTTCATACCCAGTGGGATCACGATATCAAATTTGCGCTGTGCGCTATAGCGGATTTCCCGCCGTGGAGCTTTGTAATTATAGGCGGAACTGAATCGTGCATCGGCATAGCCCAGACGCAGCGGCGCACCGCTCAAAGCCGTAATAATCTGCGATGCGGGCATATTCTGCTGGTCAATAACCAGATCGTATTTTTCGGCACGAATCTGTTTCACGGCCTCCCAGCGCGCCCTGTAATATTCCATACCCCGACCTTTTGCAATAGGGACAATTTTATCGATCAGCGGATGATTGGCGATGGCCTTCACATATTGCTGCTTAATCAGATAATGCAGCTCGATGCCGGGAAGATATTCTTTCAGCGCCCTAAAATAACTGGTTGTGAGCAACGCATCCCCGATGGGTCCAAGTTGAATTACCAGGACTTTCTTTATCTGCTTAAGCTGTTGTTCGGGAATTCTGTCTTTATTCATTCTAATACTGTAATTGTCATGAAATCGATTTCTCAAGCACTTCGCCGTGGAATCCGAATCCCAAAAAAAGCCCGCGAAATGCTAACACGCAATTCAAAACTAAACCATATAAAAAGTTTTTCTACTGCTTGCCTTTTTTATAATCAACATACTCTTTTTCTTCCACCAGGTCGGAGCCGTGGGCCAGATTGATTCGCTTCTTGATAGCAGCCCGTTTATCATTTTCAAAATAAACGGACCGCGCAAGACCGATAAACTCTTCATCAAAAGCCTGCTCCCGCTCCTTAACGCGAATTTTATCCTCAATATCCCACAAGCTGAGGTTAACCTTTTTAAGGTCCAGATAATCCGCGTTTTGCGTATCAATGCCCAGTGTCTCCATGTCTTTTTTTAACAGATTGTATTCTTTGAGCACGTTCGCTTTCTTGGCTTCGTCTTTAAATTTTTCCAGCTTTATCTCCAGGATGGAAACCTTGTCAACCAACTCGCCAATCGAAATCTCAATTTTCATTTCGTTGTATCCTCTTTTTCGATAATCTTGCGGAAGGTTTCTTCCGTCTTTTCAATCATTTTATCTTCACTAAATCTCTTTACAATACTTTCCAGAGCATTTGAAGCAAGCCGGGCGCGCAATTCCGGATCATCAATCAAGCTAAAAAGCGCTTTCGTCAATTGTGCCTCATTGCCGGCTTCAATGAGTAATCCATTATGCCCGTCTTCAATCACTTCGCCTATCCCACCGACATTTGTGGAAATAACGGCACGACCGGCCGCCATATATTCCATTAAGCTAAATGGCAGGGCTTCGCTAAATGAATTAATTATCCCCACATCAAATGCCGCGGAGCATAGTAGCGGCTTTACCGTGAAACCAGCAAAAACCACATTGTCCGTTATCTGTAGGGCGTCAGCCTGTGCCATTAGGCTCTTTTTCTCAGGCCCCTCTCCAACGATTACGAGGCGTACATTTTCCCGCTTTCTGACAATCTCAGGGAAGGCATTCAGCAAGCCTGCGATGTTCTTCACCCGGCCCAGTTTACAAATAACGCCCAGAATGATGTGAGATGAGTCCAAACCCCATTCCCTACGTTGGGCAAGAATCTCTGCCTTAGAATACTCAGCAAGGTTGCGCCCGTTATATATGGTGGTGAAATCCCCCCTCTTTAACCAATCCTCTCTTTGTGCCGCTTTATTAAAAACATAGTCACAAGGGATTATAGAATGCGTCACAAACCTTTCCTGACGTTTGCGGATGCGAGCGTTAATATCATTAGCACTTCCAATAATCCGGATGTTTGGAATCGAGCACACTTTGGCAGCCAGACCTCCGGCGATAACTTCCTTTTGAATATTTGTGATTACCAGGTCTACACGGTTTTTTTTAATAAAACGAACAAGAAACAGGAGCATTAACGGATTATAGTCCGGGCCCAGCGCTTTTCGTAGAACCATTCCTGGCATGGCATTGTCTTCAACCGGCAAGTATGGATGAGTTATAAGCCAAACTTTGTGTCCTCGCTTATTAAGTGCCTCAGCAGTGACTTTTAGCCAGGTCACTACCCCGCCCCAACTCCTTTTTGATGAGATATAAAGAACGTTCATTGGTCTGCTCAGACGTCTTCCAAAAGAATATAGTTCTTAAATCCACCAATCTCTTTTTTTGTGACATTCCTCTCCATCCAGCTTGCCAGTTTGTAACGGACACGTTCGTGCTTGTGCGGCAAGCGGTCTTTACGGGGTTTTCCGGTGTACTGCAGCTTATCGGCCCAGTCCATTTTTTTGATGCGTGGCTGCATTACCTTAGGGTGTGAATCCCTGAAGACGGAAAGGTTTTCCAGCGGACCGTAATCAAAATAGTCAGGCTGATCGGAATAATGATTATCCGCTTTATTGCGTCCCCAGTGAACGGTATCCAATGCGCGGCGCTTGTTTTGCATTAAATGCGGCGGCCTCACCCATCCGTAATGATAAATTTCCGCATCCACCCGTGCTACCTTCAGCTTGCGTGTGCCTTCCTGCTGACGTGGATGCATGTAGGGCTCGAAATGGCGGAAAGACTGTGCGCTTTCATAAGAATGTATAGTTGGTAGGTTTCGTATTATCCTGATTTCATTAGGATACCAGCCATGACCACCGTGGTAGTGATTATAGTCGCCCCAAAAGTGCTTGTAACGAAATAATAGTCCTTCTACATCTTCATTGTAAAACAATTCTTCGCAGCGTTTTTGGATTATGGGCAAATACTTTTCATGAACCACTTCATCTGCCTGCAAATAGAACAGCCAGTCCCCGCTACAAGCCTGCTGAGCTACATCTGTCTGCAGAGCATTAATAATGCCGCGTCTGTAATAGCGTTCATCCCACACGGTATCAATAATCTTAACTTTGGGGTCTTTAATTGCCGCGATTTCATTTCGGGTTGTATCGCCTTCGTCGCCTTTGCCCACTGCAACATAAAATTCATCGACCAGGGGCAGAATAGATTTTATCGATTCTACTATAGGGTAATACAATAAAACACCGTTTCTGACGAAAGAAAAACCACTAATTTTCATTTCAGGACTCTGCTTCTTTTTTCAGTTTTTTATTTTGAAAGTACTTCATCAAACAGTTCTGTCGTTTTCTTTGTTATCACGCGATAATCATACTGCTTTACAGCCTCTTCATTCTGAGAAAACGCCCACTCATCTTTTTGCCATTTTTCATGATACATAAGCAACGTCTTTACGATCTCTTCATGGTTTTCGATATCGACAACTGTTCCGCTTTTTGTTTTTAATACCAATTTCGCCAGGTCGCTCTCAGGGTGGTTAAGCAACAAAATCGGTTTTTTCATTGCGAGGTATTCGAAAATCTTTCCTGGATAGGCACCCTCTGTAGACTTATTTTTTGCAAACATGGCCAGCAGCAGATGCGAGCGCGCCAGATTTTCCAGGCTTTCGGAATGCGAAAGGAAGCCTTTATGTTCAGCAAGACCCTCGTCAAAGCATTCCGGACAGTGCGATCGGAAATCTCTTAACCGGTTTGCACTGGCAATGTTCAGCTTAATCCTGATACCATGTTCCCGATAGATATGGTGAATGGCTTCAAGAATCGGTGCGATCGGCACCAAAGAACTGATACTGCCGTTATACCCTATTGTGAACGTTTCCGGCTTTGCCGGAGCAACATCCTCGAAATCTTCAGGATCAAAGCCATTGGGTATAAAATAAATCCTGTCAACCATCTGCGGAAACAGTTTGCGGTATGTGTTTGTGGCGAACGGCGTAACACAGACGATCGCGTCATAGTTTTGAAAAAGCTTCTGTTCCAATTCCAGCGCACGCTTCGATTCAGCAAAATCTTTTTCGGTTATCAAATAATTATTAAATGAAAACGGATCGCGGAAATTTACAACAACCGGCAGTCCCGTCATTTTTTTTAAATCTGCAGCAAGTAGTAAACTTGAAAAAGGATTTACGTTTACAAAAACTATATCCGGGCGGAAGTGGTTCACAACGTAATTAATTTTTCTTTTTACAAAATAATTCCAAATGACAAATTTGTCAGGGTATAGCTTTTCTTTTTCGATTTTGCGAAAAAGCTTAGCGATATCTCCAGGGATAAATCGTCGATAATCCAGATAAAACGGACGGATTATTTCAGCTTCTTGCGGAATGGCGTCTTCCAACTTCGGATCTCTTGCCGCCTTACTTCCATACCGTGGTATGGTAACTACTACGGGCTTCCAGCCATTTTGCGGAAGGTACTTTACAAGCTTGGTAATCCGTTGGACGCCCACACCACCTACGGGCGGAAAATATGCTGATATTATCAGGCAGGTCTTCATGTCTTATATTTTTTCAGCCGTCCAGACAATTAATTGGGGGCGCTGATTTTGCGGAAGATCTTTAATTAATTGAAAATCTCGTATTTTAAACCCATCTTCCAGGAGTGCTTTTACGCCGCTTTCTTCATAATATACAATGTGCGTCTCAGAATCGATCCTGTTTTCAAGTGGCGTTGAGCCGATAAAGAAACCGCCTGTTTTTAGGACCCTCCTTACTTCTTCAATCATTATGTCTGGAAAAAAAAAGTGCTCAAGAGTCTCCTGACTTATTACCGTGTCAAACGTTTCATCTTTATATGGTAAATTCTGGAAAAGTCCTTTTATTATTTTTTCAGGGTCACCGCCGGCTGCGCGAAAATTCTCCCGTGCTACTTCAACATAGGTATCCCCAAAATCCACACCTTCGCAGTCGTTACCTTTCTCGAGCAAAAAGCAGAGCGTCTTACCGTCAAAAAAGCCAACATCCAGAATGCGTCCTTTAGCATGTTCAATAGCGTATTCCTGCCGCTCCTTTAAATTGTAATCTCCACCCTTTTCAAAGCGAAACAGCTTTTCCTGACGCTTAATTCGTTGTTCCTCAATCTGATAAAATTCATCGTTATTATTATTTATCAGACTATCCCAAAACTGCCAGTCATCGAGCTTTTTTTTAAAAAGATCTAATTGAGATATATCCAAACGCTTTTTTCCTTTGCGACGAACAATGTGATAAACTCCAGGGTATCCCGGATAAGGCTTAAGCTTGTGCTCCTTAAAATAGAAACTGAATTTTTTATTTTTTTTTATAAAGTTGCGCAAAGGCATCTTAAAGCTCCGTAAAATTTCAAACCTATAATTTAAAGAGGTCAATGTCATTTTCCAACCGGGTTATCTGCCGTTGCTTTTGGCAAAAGCGCGTACTTCTGCTAAAACAGGCGGCAGTACCCGCTTCAATTCTTCGCGGATCTCTTCGAATGTCTCCTTGAAAAAGGGATAGTTATGGCCGATCGGGTCGGCAATCGACGGGATGGATAATTGCTTTTCACGCTTCCATTGCTTTAACAGTGCTACTTTTTGACGCTCGTTGGGATAGTTTTTGTTGAAAAAGGCCAAATGATCCTGCGCCATGCATAAAATCAAATGCGAATTATTAACGATTTCCCTGGTGACCGGTCTGCTGCGGTGGCGGGTAATGTCGATACCGTTTTCATCGCACACGTTTATGGCGTAGTCGTGGGCAGGCTGTTGCGTCAAAGGAAGCGTCCCCGCCGATTGTACATCGATCTGGTCGCGATATTTGGTTTTGGATATCATGCGTTTCAGTATCGCTTCGGCCATAGGTGAACGACAGATATTGCCGGAACAAATAAAAGTAATACGGAAGGCCGGCTCGGGGATCCTCACGCGCTTTTTACCCAGCTTCTTTTTAAGATCCGCCTCACTTACATCACCTTCGCGCAAAATTAGATAAGGCTCGCGCGACATGTCGATGACCGTTGAGCCTTTTGACGGCTCAATGGGACCGGCATCAAGGATAAGGTCGGGCTTGCTGCTCAGCTGTGCAACAATCTCCTCAATAGAAAAGGCATTGCCCTGCCCGGAAATATTAGCGCTTGTCGTGCTGATCGGTGAATCAAACATGTCGCTAAGTTTATTGCACACCACGTGATCAGGGATGCGTATACCGACCGTTTTCTGGTAGTCACCCGGCTTTAGTACATCTTCAAGAATCGGAACACGTCGATGTGAAACATTATCAATAATCGCCGTGATGCGACCGGGCAGCAACAGGTCCAGATCCTGACGCACCTTTTGATCGCGGAAGCCAAACACTTCTTTCACCTGCTGCAAGGATTGCATCATGATCGAAACGGGACGGCGCATATCACGCTCTTTGATCATGTACAACTTGCGCACGGCATCTCGGTTAAACACATCCACTCCCATGCCATACAGCGTATCGGTCGGGTAAACGATTACACCGCCTTGTTCAAGGCATTCGATGGCACTGTGCAAGGCCTCCTCACCGGGATTCCGGGGATCGATTTTGTAATATTTCATGGTAGCTTCCGCCTTTAGGCTCCGGGCGTTTCACGGACTTCAGTGCGGGGTTGAGTTTTCCATCGTCTGTGCATCCAGAACCATTGCTCCGGATAGCGTCTTATCCATTTTTCAAGCGCGCTGACATGGGCCTGGGTAATTTTTCTGATGGCATCATCTCTATCAAGGCCCTGCCAGTCGCATTCAACTTTTTCAAAATGAAGGTCAAAACGGGCGTAGTCTTTACGCACGGCCAGAATGAGAATTATGGGTGCTCCCGTTCTCATATGATACAAGGCAGGGCCCACAAACGTTGAGGCCGGGTGTCCGAAAAAATCCACAAAGATACCCTTATCCCGCGCGTCCTGGTCGGCCACAAGCCCGATCGCACCGTTATTCTGCAAAAACTTTATGCCCTCTTTGAATGCTTCGCGCATATAAAAAATTTTTGTGCCGAATTGTTCCCTGCGCTCAAGAATAAATTTGTCCACGTAAGGATTGCTTTGTCTTTTGGCCACTGCCGCGAACGGGTAACCTTTTAGTCTCAGCAAAATGTTGATCCACTCGAAATTGCCAAAGTGCCCTGTAATGAGCACGGCGCCTTTTTTCTGCGCAAATGCTTCATCCACAATTTCGGCGTTATGAACGTTGATCCGTTTTTGCCAGTCGGTGCGGGCCAGGCGCGCACTTTGCAAAAACTCCATCCACAGATAAACAAAATGGCGGTAAATGTCCTTTATAAGTGCGGAAGCTTCGCGCGGAAGTTTTCCGTTGAACGCAAGCTCCAGGTTTTGCCTGATAACCTTTTGACGATAGCGCAAAACATAAGCCACGAGGAAATACAAAACAGATGCCTTAAAACGGCCTACGGCAAAAGGCAATCGGCGGAATAACGCGTCCAGAAAAAGAAGCAGCAAATACTCAATTTTATGCATAAAAGGAAAATAGTCAGATTGCCTAAAACAGGCAACCAACAAATTCAAATTAAATTTGAACTTATGCAGGCACTAAGCTAAATTTGTCATCTTTTTTGGGCGACCTGACCGGCAATTTGTATGCCCTGATCGATGCAATTTTTACATTAGCTTAAGGAGTTTATACGCGATATGATGACCAAATTACGCCAGGCCAGTAAAACCTTTTTGATAATCCTGGTGCTGGCATTTTTGGCGCTTATTGTTGGCGAATGGGGTGCCGACATGGGCGGTATAAGAACAGACAATGTAATTGGAGAAGTAAACGGCGAAGAGCTTACGTACGATAAATGGCGTGAGTTGTACAGCAACCTGTATGAAAATGAACGCGCCCGCACCGAAGGCCAGATCGATGATCGCCGGCTGGAGCAGCTCCGTGAACAGGTCTGGGAACAGTTTGTTCAGATTACGCTTTTCCGCGAAGAAATGAAAAACCTGAACATCGCCGTGACCGACTCGGAAGTGGTTTACCAGATTATGAATCATCCCCTGCCTGAATTTCGGAACAATCCGCAACTGCAGACAAACGGCTCGTTCGACATGGCCAAATACCGCCAGCTTTTGCAGGACCCCAACCTGCCCTGGCGCCAGATCGAAGAATACTATCGTCAGCAAATACCTTTTGAAAAGCTGCGTAATATCATCACCAACAGCGTCCGCGTGAGCGAACTGGAGATTCTGGACGAGTACAAACGCAAAAACCTCAAGGCCAAAGTGGAATATCTGGCGATTCTTGCCGCCCGTTTTCAGGACAACGTTGAGGTAAGCGAAACGGAAATAGAAAATTTCTATCGCGAAAACAAGGAAGATTATAAGCGTAATGCCCAGCGCGAACTGGCTTACGTCTTATTTGAAGTAAAGCCAACTGCGCAAGACACGCAAAGGATATTTACAGATTTTAACCGGATCCGGGAACGCATGGAACTGGGCGAAGATTTCAGTACCCTGGCGCTTGAATTTTCCGAAGATCCGTCAGTAAATCAGAACAGCGGCGATTTGGGATACTTTGACCGCAGTTCCATGGTCAAGCCCTTCTCGGATGCCGCTTTTGCCGCGGAACCCGGGGAGATCGTCGGACCCGTTCAAACCTCATTTGGCTATCACCTGATCAAGGTGGAAGACAAGAAAACGGAAGATGGTGAGGAAAAGGTTAAAGCGAGCCATATTCTTCTCAAAGTTAGCGCCGGCCCCAGTACTCTTAGTGAGCAGGAAGACGCCGCGCGCATCTTTGCCGATGACGTGCAGGACCTGGGCTGGGATGCCGCCCTGCAGGAGTATGGCTATCAGCCCGAAACGACCGGCTTCTTTGAAGAGCGCGGCGGATTCGTACCGGGCTTCGGACGCAATGCGGCCATTTCCAATTTTGCGTTCAGCAAATCCAAAGGCAGCGCCTCGGATGTTTACAGCGTCGACCAGGGTTATGCCGTATTTCGGGTAAACGACCTGCGCGAAGAAGGCTACAGACCTCTGGATGAAGTTCGTGATCTCGTGGAGAACCGAGCCAAGCTGGAAAAAGCCAAAGGCGAAGCGCGCGCATTTGCTGCAAATCTTAGTGAGCCGGTTGCACAGGGTAACCTGGAAGCGGTTGCTCAGTCCGATACAAGCGGACGCGTGCGTTATGACGTTACACCGCTTTTTAGCATGAATCAATCAATACCAAATGTAGGCCGCCAGCCGGAGTTCCTGGCGACGGCATTTACACTAAATGTTGGTGAAACGTCCGATATGATCGAAGCAGAGTTTGGCTTTTACTATCAAAAACTCCTTGAAAAAACCGAATTTGACAGCACAAAATATCTGGCGCAGAAAGAGGCTATACGCAGCCGCTTACTCAACGAAAAACGTAACCAGGTATTTACCGATTGGTATGATAAACTGAAGGAAGAAGCAGATATTGTGGACAACCGCCGCAAATTTAATCTGTTCTAAAATATAGATATTATGAGTTGGAAAGCCCTGTCCGGCCTGGATGGGGCTTTTTTTTATTTTAGGGCAAAGTCCCCGAAGGCTTAGCTGGAAGCTTTTTTAAAACACGCTTTTAAAAATAATAAATTTACTGTTTGCCTATATTAGCCAGATCTTTCCAGGCAAGCGCTGCTGCGCCCAAAATTGCCGGATTTTCGGTAATGCCGGAAGGCAGGATTTTAACCTGGTTTTGGAAATTTGAAATCAGGTGTTTCTCCATTTCCTCTTTCACCGCGTCAAAAAGCAGATCTGCTGCATCGGCCAGACCGCCACAAATAAAAATAGCCTCCGGCGCGCTGAACATAACGAAGTTGGCCAGGCTCAGCCCCAGTATTTTGGCCGTGGAATCGAAACAACCCAGCGCAATTTTATCCCCTTTTTTGGCAAGATTGTAAATCTTGTGGGCGGTAATATCTTTAGGCGGTATGTCGCGCAAAGCAGATGGCTCGCTGCACCGCGCCATCATCTCCATGGCCGTGCGTACAATGCCCGTGGCAGAGGCATAGCTTTCCAGGCAACCGATGCGCCCGGTTGCGCAGCGACGTCCCTGCGGATCGACCACCGTGTGGCCCAGTTCACCGGCATAGCCGTTAGCGCCGTAGACAAGCTGGCCGTTAATTACAATGCCGCTGCCAAGACCGGTGCCGAGCGTGATAACTATAAAATCTTTCATGCCACGCGCCGCGCCAAACAGCATTTCGCCCAGGGCGCTGGCGTTGGCATCATTCGTGATGCGTACCGGCAGGCCGAATTTATCCTGCACCATTTCCACAAGATAAACATCTCCCCAGCCCAGGTTTGGCGGGTTTTCGACTTTTCCGGTGTAGTAGTTGGCGTTGGGAGCTCCTATCCCGACACCTTTCAACTGGTAGCCGGAATTCTTTTTAAGCCATTTTGTGGTGTAGTCGTAAAGGCGGTCAATCAGGTTCTGCGCCCCCTTGTCAGCATTGGTATCAATGCTCGTTCTTTCTATCACTTTTCCGTCATGCTGAACGAAGCCGAACTTGGTGTTGGTTCCACCAATATCAACCCCCAGCATCAATTCATTATTCATCTTATTTCCCGGGTTATTAATCAGCAGCTATAAATATAGTTGTATGCTTTTTGGGAGGCCAACTTTTTTATTGCCCATTTTTATCCGCAAGGTTTTTCATCAAACGGCGGGTTTCAATATGTATGGCGGGATTGTCACTATCGTCCAGGCTGAACCATCCGGCATCACGCGCGTCATCGCCGGGCACAAGATCGCCGCTCTCTATCCAAGCAAAAAAATCGAGTATCACGTAGTGATAAAAATCCTCCTTACCGTGCGAACCGCTGCTCACATCAAAAACATGCGCTATATCGCCCACGCGGATACAAAATCCCGTTTCTTCGAGAATTTCGCGCTCCAGTGCCTCCTGCAACCCTTCACCCGGATGTACTTTTCCGCCGGGCACAGCCCACATACCTGCCGCAGGCGGAGCCGCCCTCTGGACAAGCAGAATCTTCTTATTGCGCAATATTACAGCGCCCACACCGACACGCGGCCACGTTCTTTCGTTTTTCATACGCTAATATTTACCGGAATTCCGGCAATAGTTCCGGATCAATTCTGATCTGTACAAAAAAACCCCGGCGTGAAAACCGGGGTTACATTTTACACATCCAGCAACATGCGCATCGGATCTTGTACAAGCTCTTTAACACGCTTCAGGAAGGTTACAGACTCTTTACCGTCAATGACACGGTGATCGTATGAAAGCGCTATATACATCATCGGTCTTATTTTGACCTCGCCGTCGATGGCAACCGGGCGGTCATTGATGGCGTGCATGCCCAGAATCGCTGACTGTGGCGCATTGATAATCGGTGTCGCCATCAGCGATCCAAAAACGCCGCCGTTTGTAATACTGAATGTACCGCCGCTCATTTCGTCGATGGTAAGTTTACCGTCGCGCGCCTTTGTTGCCAGCCGCATTACTTCCTTTTCGATCTGCGCAAGCGATAATGATTCGGCATTGCGGATAACCGGAACCACCAGTCCCTTCTCCGTGGAAACGGCAATTCCAATATCGCAGTACTTGTGATAAACCATCTCTTCGCCGTCAATCATGGCATTGACACCCGGTTCTTCAAACAGTGCAATAGATGCCGCTTTTGCGAAGAATGACATAAAGCCCAGACCGATATCGTGTTTCTCTTTGAACATTTCCTTGTAGCGGCGGCGCACCTCAACCACGTTGGTCATATCAATTTCATTGAACGTTGTAAGCATGGCCGTACCGTGCTTGGCCTCAAGCAAACGCCGTGCGATCGTTTTACGCAGCGTGCTCATTTTTACGCGCTCTTCCTGGCGCTTGCCCGACATCGTGTCCGGTTTTTGAGGCTCTGGTTCGGGTTTCTCTTTTGTCTCTTTTTTCTTTTCGGAAGATTCCTTTTCTGCTTTGTCTTTAGCATCAACAGCCTTTAGCGCGTCGGATTTTGTAACTTTGCCACCATCGCCGGTGCCACGCACGTTTTCGGGCTTAATTCCGGCATCCTGAAGAATACGCTCGGCTACAGGCGAAACCTTGGTGCGTCCGCCTTTTTCCTCCTCAGCCTCTTTTTCATCTTCTTTTTCTTTCTCTTCCTGCTCTTCTTTGGCGCTTTTTTCTTCCTGCTGTTGTTTTTCCGCTTCCTGCCCTTCCTCGTCTTCTTCTTTCTTTGTAGCCTGGGATTCATCGGCGTCGGTATCTATTTCCGCAATCACTTCACCAATGGACAGGGTATCGCCTTCCTGCGCTTTTGTGTGCAAAACACCGGCTTGCTCGGCATTTACTTCTATTGTCGCTTTTTCGGATTCTATCTCACAGATCGCTTCATCCTGTTCTACGTATTCTCCATCTTCCTTTAGCCAGCTTCCCATGGTAGCTTCCGATACAGATTCACCGACTGACGGTACCTTGACCTCGAGTTTCATTTCAGTTTCCTTTTACCTTCTTTTATGCTTTAGATAATTCAAAGGCTCGCTCCAGCAGCCTTTGCTGTTCCTGCTCATGTACTTTATAAAAGCCTGTTGCCGGCGCCGCGTTTGCCTTACGGGCAACACATTTGATATCTTTAATTTCCAGCCAGTCTTTAAAATAGGGCCACGCGCCGTAGTTCTCCGGATCTTCCTGAACCCACACAAAATCCCTGGCTTTGCTGTATTTCTTAACAATCTCCTTTACAGCTTCCGTAGGAAACGGATAAAGCAGTTCAATGCGCACGATAGCGATATCGTCGCGCTTTTCTTCCTCTTTTTTCTCCAGCAGTTCGTAATAGACTTTGCCGCTGCAGAATAGCACACGCTTAACCTTGTCCTTTTTGGCATCGCTGTCATCAATCAGCGGCATAAAGGAACCGTCGGCAAGCTCTTCGATCGTGCTGACGCAGCGCGAATGACGCAGCAGACTTTTGGGTGTAAAAACGACCAGTGGCGCCCGGAACGGATATTTCACCTGCGTCCGAAGCAGATGGTACATATTGGCCGGTGTAGAGGGATGCGCCACGCGCCAGTTATCCCGCGCCGAGAGCTGCAGAAAGCGTTCTATACGCGCGCAACTGTGTTCCGGCCCCTGTCCCTCATAAGCGTGAGGCAGAAGCAACGTGAGCCCGTTGGAGCGATTCCATTTAATTTCAGAACTGCTCAGGAACTGGTCAATCACGATTTGCCCGCCGTTGAAGAAATCGCCAAACTGTGCTTCCCAGATGGTAAGGCCGTGAGGCGTCGCGCATGAATAACCAAATTCAAAACCCATTTCGGCAAACTCGGAAAGAAGGCTGTTAAACATCCTGCACTGCGCCTGGTCTTCACTGACATGGTTAAGCGGCAGATAAAGTTCCTCCGTTTTTTCGTCGCGGATAGTCGCGTGACGATGCGAGAAGGTACCGCGCTCCGAGTCCTGCCCGCTAAGACGAACAGGTATACCCTCGTCCAGAATTGTGGCATAGGCCAAAAATTCGCATAAGCCCCAATCGAGGTTTTTGCCCTCATTCAGCCTGTCCAGCCTGTCCTTGTATATCTTGCGGACCTTGTTGAACAGATGAAAATCTTCAGGCAACGTAAAAATTTTCTTGCCGATTTCATACAGGCGGTCCCCGGGGAATGAGGTAACGGGCAATGGATCAAACTTGTGGCCGTCTTCCCGTTTGCGCCAGTCGCAGGGATCCTGGGAATCGGGCTTGTCCCATTCGCGATGCCCGTTTTTGGATTTACGCACTGTTTCAAATTTCTCCTGAAGCATCTGCTTGAACTCTTTTTCCATCTCTTTGGCGATGCCTTTTTCAACATTGCCGGCCTTAAGCAGCTGGTTATAATAGATCTCGCGCGGGTCCGGATGCTTGGCGATAACATGATACAGTTTGGGCTGCGTGAAACGAGGCTCATCACCTTCATTGTGACCATAGCGGCGGTAGCCAAGCAGATCGATAAATACGTCGGTGTGGAATTTCTGGCGGTACTCTAGGGCCATCTGGATTGCGTAAACAACCGCCTCCGCATCATCGGCATTTACATGAAATACCGGCGAAAGCGTTACTTTGGCTACGTCCGTGCAGTAGGTGCTGGAGCGCCCCTGCAGGTAGTTGGTGGTAAAACCAAGCTGGTTGTTTACCACAATGTGTATCGTGCCGCCGGTACGAAAACCGTTGAGCAGCGACATCTGGATCAGCTCGTATACAACCCCCTGCCCAGCGATGGCCGCGTCACCATGGATCATGATCGGGGCGATTTTGTTTTCGTCGCCGTGATAAAACTGGTCCAGTTTGGCTTTTACCATACCTGCCACAACCGGATTTACCACTTCAAGGTGAGAGGGATTGGGCGCCATACCGATCTTTACCTTTTTACCTTTCGTCGTTTCCACAATGCTGGTATAGCCCAAATGGTATTTTACATCACCGGAAAAAACGGCGTCGGCGTGTTCTTCACCTTCAAACACAGAGAATATGTCTTCATAGCGTTTGTTTAAAATGTTTGTCAGAATGTTTAAACGGCCGCGGTGAGCGGTGGCGATAACAAGCTCCTCTATGCCCAGCTCGGCACCGTATTCAACGATGGTGTCCAAACCGGGAATCAGCGTCTCGCCGCCCTGCAGGGAAAAACGTTTTTGGCCGACATATTTGGTATGAAGAAATTTTTCAAAAACAACAGCCTCATTCAACTTGTGCAGAATGCGTTTTTTCTGTTCACCGTCAAAATTGGGACGATTACGCGTGCTTTCCATACGCTCCTGTAACCACATCTGGCGCTCAACCCGGCGGATAAACATATATTCCGCCCCGATGGATTTACAGTAGGTTTCCTTCAGGTGATCCAAAATTTCGCGCAGGGAGGACGGGCCCAATCCCAGTGTCGTTCCGGCCTGGAAAACCGTATCCAGATCACTTTCCGATAAGTTGAAATTTTCCAGATCGAGGGTCGGCATATATTTGCGCCGTTCGCGTACGGGATTGGTTTTAGTAAACAGGTGACCGCGTGTTCTGTAACCATCAATCAGGTTAATTACGGCAAGCTCTTTTAGCGCCATCCGCGTGCTGATCGTATCCTCGCCGGTGGCAGCAGGTGCATAATCGGCGCCGTTACCGTTCAAACCGGCATATTCAAATCCTTCAAAAAAGCTGCGCCAACTGTCGTCCACGGAATTGGGGTCTTCTTTAAAGCGCTTGTAAAGCTCATCAACATATTGGGGGTGAGCATTATTTACGTAGGAATATTTATCCATAACTAAAAACGTTTCCTTAAAAGGTTTGCTGTTATTTTTTTGATGGATTTACGAAACTGTAGTTTAGCGAATTGACGGTTACATCAAGATTCTGAAGCAATTTTTGATAAATTTTGGCTAATATACAATAAATTTATCTATTTATAAATATTGCTACTTAGCCCGATTGCTTTAGTGGCCGCTTTTGTACATCTAAAGTGTCCGGATGTGTTTTTCTGTCTCTCAGTTTACGGAAGTGCAAAAGTACGGCACCATAGATAAACGCACCGAAAAGCGCGCCGCCCAGTGAAATCACGAATCCCCACAAACTGGCGCCGTGTCCGGGATGCAATCCGCGCGCCGTTTCAAAAACCATAGCCATAGCCAGTATGACCCAAAAAGTATAACCGTTGATGATCCTTTCCCGGCCAATGCGCGATGTTTGCTCTGCCACCATATAGCCGGCCAGCGTAAAAGCGGCGATATACTCAATGATGCGCATGATCGTCACCAGCCTGTCGTTTTTAAACAGCTCGGGGTCCAGCCAGCCAAACTGCATCGGCCATTGCAGGGGCGTAAGCGGCCACTGCCCGATCAGGAACAGGTAAAAGAAGATAAGCGGCCACACTTTCGCCAGGGTCTCCAATTCAAAACGACTCCGTCCGAGAGGAATATTTCGGATGGACCGCAGGCGCAGCAGCACAAAGACGATGATCGGGAGATACAGCACAACCAACACACGCAGCGGGAAGACCGCCAGCGCCGGAACAGTCGCTATAAAAAACCAGCCACTAAACACCAGCGCCATATTGCCGCGCGAAAAAAAGGTCCGCCCGTAAAGCCTGTTTTTGTAAATTTCGGTAAGGATAATGGCGCCACTGAAGCCCGGTAAAAGCAGCAGCCAAAGGCGGTTCAGTTCTTTGTCCATGGCCATACCACACAGCCACATCAGCGGTATGTGCATGATAAGCAATCGGCCCAGCGGTATTTCCAGCCACAGTACTCCGGCCGCCTTTTTGCGCAGAAAACGCGTGCTGAAAAGATAAAACAGGGCGGCGGCGCCTGATCCAAACGTGTTATTGGCCACATCGATCAGGCTGCTGTAACGGCCGGGCACAAACATCTGCACGATTTCGATACTAAGGCTAAAAACGAATGCTGCGGCGCCGGCGATGATAACATTTTGTATGTCCGGATTTCTCAGCGAAGCCATATACAGAAAGCCCAGCGGCGCAAACAGGACCATGTTCTGAAAGGTCTCCATCGGGTCCGTAAACCAGAACCAGCGATAGGCCTGGGGTATGTGAAATTTGAACGGCGCCAGGGTTACAATCAGCGTAATTAAAAACATATAGACCAACAGTGCCACGCTGATATTTCGGGGCGCTTCATTCTGTTGCTGTTGATTTTTCAAATTCGTTATTTTTGTCATCTTTGAACCGGGCGTATCAGCCTCTTTTTTTATCGGACAAGACGGGCTCGTTTCACGCCTGTGGAGGAATAATGCACAAATCGTTTTCAAATTTTAAAATAAAAAAGCCTTCATTCCATACCCTGCGCGATTATCTGATGATTATTGTCGGCGCCACGATTATGGGCGGCTCCATCGCCATGCTGATCGATTCACGCGTGGTGCCGGGCGGCATATCGGGCGTTGCCATCGCAATCCATTATCTGTCTGGCGAAACCTGGCCCGTGGGGTTAATGCTTTGGATGATGAATATTCCCCTTTTCATCTGGGGTGTGCGCAGCCTTGGATTGGGCTTTGCCCTACGTACCGTCGTCGGTTTCACTTTTATCGCTTTTGCGATTGATCTGTTCAGCGGCGCTGTCCCGGGTCTGGGATTTATCGGCCTCAACAAAAGCGAAGCGATCGTCGATCTGCTGCATAATGACTTTCTCTTTCTGATATTTATCAGCGCTGTGTTGCTTGGCGTGGGCTCCGGCCTGGTCTTTAAGTACAAAGGTACTACCGGCGGCGCGGACATTGTTGCCGCTATTCTAAACAGGCGCTTCAATATCAAAGTGGGCCGCGGCATCATCTATATCAATATTATTGTGATTTCCTTTGCCACCTATGCCATCCATATCCGTGACCTTTCGCCGGACCGTCCGGCGCTTTCGCTGGCCCTTTACGCACTTCTGCTGACCTTTATCACGTCTCGCATCATTGATGTTTTGCTGGACGGATTTGATTACGCCCGTTCGGCCCTGATTATTTCCGACCGTTCCGCCGAAATCTCCGAAGCGATCATTCAGAGGATGAGCCGTGGTGCCACAGCGCTGAAAGGCCGCGGTCTGTACCGCAATATCGACCGCGATATTTTGATGACCGTCATTACGCGCAACGAGTTGAGCATCCTGGAAGAGATCATCCAGGAAATTGACCCCAAAGCATTTGTAATTATCTCCACGGTGCACGAAGTACTGGGGGAAGGCTTTCGCCGAAGGAGTTAAGTATTAGGGTTAAAGAAGACCGATTATGATACATTAAAGAACAGCTTTTAGCCAATCGCCAACGGCATCCGCAGCTTCATCGTAAGCAAAGCCGGGTTGCTTACCGGCCTTTTTGGGAATCTTAAAGCTGTGGTCAGCCTGGTCAATCCAGGCCAACGTGGATTTTTGCTGCGCGGAACAAACCTCGTCAAGCAGATCACTACGCGCAAATGTGTCGCGCGTTCCGGAGAGAAAAAGCATCGGAATATCAATCTCTTTGAGATGGACGGCCCGCTCCGTTCCTGGCTTTCCGGGCACGTGCAAGGGAAATGAAAAGAAGATCAATCCCGCAGGTTGCGGGCATTCTTCATCAAGAACGGCATGGGTTGTCATGCGTCCGCCATACGAGTGGCCGCCGGCCAGCAACGGCAAATCGGGAAACTGTGTCCCGGCCAGCGTGAGCGCTTCAATGATCGCCGAAATCGCATCGGTTTTACTGCCAACGCTCTTCTTACCTTTTTCCATGTAAATAAAATTGAAGCGTAAAACGGCAACATCCAGTCCCGTAAGCGTTTCAGAAATCTTTTTCAAATGCGGATGAGTCATACCGGCGCCGGCGCCATGGGCCAGCACATAAACAGCACGCGGAGTCTGCGGTTCTTCCAGAATATAGGATACAATCTCACTGCCTTTTGCGTTGAATGTGCCTTCTTTAATAACCGACATTTTAAATCCTTATGCGCAGGCCCATGCCCCAGTAAATCCCGTTGGATGCAGTAGGCCAAACGGATTCGCGCATGGCATAGGAGATATCAAACAGAATATTTTCGCCGTGCAGGCCCAGGCCGGTTGTCAGAATAAATTCATCCAGCCCGCCAAAGATCATACCCATGCGCAATGGCAGTAAAGGTATTGGATTGTATTGCGCAGCCACACCCAGCAAAGGTGTCGTTGTTTCGGAAAAGCGGTTGCTCAGACCCTGGCGGTAGGTGGCCATAAAGCGCCATTGGTTGTCCATCTGATAGGCGGCGGAAAAGCTCATGGCCGCGGGCAACGGTGTTGTTATTTCCGATCGTGCTATGGCCGTATCCTGCTCTACTACCCTGTCCGGCGCATCATCTTCAAAAACGTAGGCCGAGTCCGAGCGGGTAAAAAGGTATTCCTCGCCGTTTTGGTCCCAGGAAATAGAGCCGATAAAATTCTCCAGCAGGAAGGAAAAACGCCAGTCATCATCATAGGCCGCCGATGCCGCGAGGTCCAGAGAAATACCGCTGCCGGCAGAAGCCGAAGACGAAACATAGGCGCGATTGGCTCTTCCGTTCATAGTGTAATAAAGTATCTCGGAACCATTGGGAGTGACGTCGCTGTTAAAGCGCTTAACTTCCACGGCGGCTTCTTTTACATCAAAAACAGCAAGCCCCTGGTATATTCGTAAACGTCCGCCAACGGCAAAATCATCGATATCATAGCGGCGCAGGCCGATATCAATCTTTTGGCCGTAAGCAAAATTATAGCGAATTGCCGTGTAACCTTCACCGCTTAAAAAGTCCTTCTCGGAAAATGTAAAATCAAGATCGTAGCGCGTATCCAGCAGCAACAACTCGGTTGCTTTACGTGATTTAAAATTAAACGAGGCGTCGGCCACAAAATCCATGGAAAAGCCAAAGGGGCCGTAAGTGGCACCCAATACATTCATCCCCGCACGGGAGATCAGATTTAGTCCTTCTTCGGGGAAACGATCAATAATATCTTTTTTGTCGCTTTCTGTCCATGTACCGCCATGCCCTTCGTCGGTGAAGTAGCGGTTGTAATCGGCCAGGGAAAAAGAGCTGTTGGACAAACCCAGATTAAACGAGAAAATATTCAATTCCCATTCGCCATAATGGGCGTAAGCCAGGTTTGCAGGGTTGCGGTCAAGCGCGGCGCTGCCCCGCACAACGGCCTGATCAGAAAAGCCCAGCCCCAGCGAAGCAGCATTAAACGATTGCCCGGAAAGCGGTAATACAGGGAGAAGCAGACACAAAAACAGAATTTTTTTACTCATCATCGGGATTCACCATCATTTCAATTTCCATTGTCCCGTTATACTTCAGGGCGTCGCTTTTACGGAAAGTAACATCTTCGCCCGTTGGCGGTATATTGATCAGCGCACCGTAGTAAATCTTGTCGTTTTTGAAGATCTGCAACTGCTGTTCATTCATCTCAAAACGCACAGTAAACGGTACAGTATCCTCGGTAAGGCCATCCGGACCCAGGGGCGCGGCCTCAATACCGGCGCTCAGCACCACCTTGCTGGCCGAATCGGTAATGGCCGGATCAAAAAGCTCATTCTTATCGGCAGTGAGAAAAAACATAAACTGCGGCCCGAGCGCCAGACTGTTGTCACCCTCAAATACCAGGCTGATCACCGCCACGTTATCCGTAATCTGCTCGCGCACATCTTCGCTTAGCTCATCGTCTCCAAGGCTGTCCGGATCGCTTTCGACCTTTAAAGCCTGCCCGATGTCAAGCGTCATGGGTGATTCCAGGTGATACTCTACCCAGATAGCATCTTCCAGGCTGACGCTGCCATCACCGTCAATGACACCGTCGCCTTCGATGGTGAGCTGTGTCGGCAAAATCGCCATAAGGTCCACGATGCTGGGGTTGCTGCTTTCGCCATCCAGGATAACACGCGTTCTTTTTGCCCGGTCGCTACTTCCGGCTTCAATAATAGCGTCCACCGGGATTGAAAGCTGATTGACAACGACGCCGTTTTCAACGCGTTTACCGGTGAGCGTAAGCTGTGTTGTCACGTCAAAATTAATCTGATTGTAGATATTCAGCACCAGTTGCAGGTTGGGCAATCTTAACTCCCCCGTTACCTCTTCCAGGTCCTGCAGCTCATCCGTTTTTACGGGATCGATATCGATTTCAGTTTGTTCCAGCCTGCCCTCAAAAAAGCTGGCGTATGTACTGTCCATCGAAAAAGTGACAACAATGGAATCTCTGGAACTCACAGTGACAAAGCCTTCTGTCGGCTCGGTCAGTGCACGCACGTGGTACGAAAGGGCATCCACAAAATTACCTGCCTGCTCATCACGGATAACATGGTCCGCGATGTTTATGTAGCGTTGGGTTTGCTCGTTGGCGTTGGCCGGAATCATGATCTTACGCGGCATGCCATCCGGATTAAACAGATTAAGAAGCGTTATTTCCAGATTGGCGTTTATCTCGAGGAAATTATCAATCGTCAGGTGAATACGCCCTTCATCAATACGCACGCTGCGAATGGATTTATCCTCCGTGTCAATATCAGCTTGATCCTGCTCTATTATTTCCTGCTCGGGTATTTTCGCGACGGCCTCATCAACAATAAAATTGGAAAGCCTTACCTCGCTGTAGTAACTGCTTTCGATTTCCGACTGGTCCAGCACATTGGCCGTGTCCACGGCGGCGACAGGCACACGGTATTCAATGCGAAATTCATTGGATAAAAAGCGCCCTGACAGATTTATGGGATCGCTTATAACATTTGTTTGCGGCGGGATCGGCTGGTTAAAAACCAGGCTGTCAATAAGCCCGTTTTGCGGATCATCATCAAATTTGTTGTCATAGAGATAAATTTTCAGACCGCTGCCTATGGTAAGTATAAGGTTATTGTTAAAGGCGACGCGTACAAATCCGGAATCGACAATAACTTCCCTGTAGGAATCAAACATTACTATCTGCGCAGGTGGCGTAAGCGTTTGTGCCGGGAATGGCGGGAGGGTGTCTCCGGCGCTCAGCGGCATGGATGGGAAAAGATCGGCCAGCGCTACCGGTTCGGTTTGCGCGGGCTCAGGCTCATCAAGATCAATCGGTCCCACTTCCTTAACTATGCGGTCATCGTCGGCCCTAAAGGCCAGATCATCGCGTTCGATTGATTTTTTCTCCGTGCTGTCAGACACGTCGATATAGACGAGAGTATCGCCCGCTGTAAAAACACTGTCGCGGAGGCTTTCGTCATCCAGCGCTTCGCCCATCGTAAACTGGTCGGGAGCTAGCTCTACAAGTATTCTCTTCTGGAAGGACGGCAGACTGGGCTCGTTTATGCTGCATGCGGAGAGAAGCAGTATAACTACCACAAAAATAATAAACTTAAGCGCTTTCATTGACGCACCTTTTTTTAAACTATTGTCGCAAAATAACAAAGAAAGATTAAAAAAAAATGCGCACGCGCAAAAAAGAAGCGGAGGGTCCAGCCATAAAAAGGCCGGTCTCTCCGCTTCCGGGGGCTCAAATTTTATACAACTATCAGAATCGTAATTTTAGGTTGAACGAGGTGAAAACACCGGTTGAATAGGCCGGCAAGAGGGCCTTGCTCATGGCATAGGAGAAATCGAACAACAGCGGCCCGGCGTGAATGCCCGTACCGACGGCAAAAAGAAAACCGTGTTTGCCACCGACCGTCATGCCACCGCGCAGCGGCAGCCAGCCCCAGGGATAATATTCGGCTCCAACACCAACCTGCGGCACCGTGCTGTTGCCAAAAGCTTTGTTTAATCCCTGATGATAATCCGCGGTCAGGGAAAGCGATTTGTTAAAGCGCCACTGCGCGCCGAGCCGCATGGTTACCGGCAGAGATGTTTTAAAGGTCGCGCCTTCTGTTTCCTCTTCATAGGAATAGCTTGTATCGGCCACATTACTTGAAAAGGCGTGGCTGGAATCTACGCTGACCTTAGTTACTTGCTGCGTGTTTCCGGTCCAGTTAATGTTGCCAAAAAGGTTATTCAGCGCAAAGGAAAACAGGAAATTTTTGTTATAGTGCGCTGTAGCCCCGATATCCAAACCAAATCCCGAGCCGGCAGACCCGCCCGAGGCATCGGCGGTGCGTCCGCTGACGCGTAATTCGCTACGGAAAACTTCTTCATCCATGCCCACTGCATCGTGCTGCACGCGCTCCACGGAAATGGAAGATTGCTGCGTTTGCGCTACAGCCAGGCCCTGGTAAAAGTTGAGCGCCAGGCCCACGGTAAGGTTACTTACTTTGAATGCATTGTCACCCAGTTTAAAAAGGTGGCCATAACCCACGCCATGCTTAAGGGCGCTGTAGCCGCGCACATTAGCTACGTTTTGTTCATTAATTCTGTAATCCGTGGTGACGGTTTCACCAAAGAGAAACATTTCCAGCGGTTTGCCCGGTTTTACATTTCCGGCAACGCTGCTTTCCACCTGCAGCGCGTAGCCAAAATTGCCGATTGCCAGACCGAAGATATTGGTTTTTACATCACCATTCAGACGCAATCCATCACCGCTGAACATATCCAGAATATCCTTGCGGTCGGAACGGCTCCATTGGCCATTGTGCCCTTCGAAAGTAAAGTAGCGGTTATAGCTGTCTACCGAGAGGGCGCTGTTAAACAGTCCCAGGTTGAGCGAAACCAGGTTTACTTCCACCGCGCCGCGTCTTGGCAAAGCGAGGTTGGCCGGGTTCCAGGCCAGGGCGTCCACACCGCGGCTGCGGGCAAGATAGTTGCCACCCATACCAAGGCTGGCTCCGTCAAATCCTTGTGCCGAGAGAGCCGAAAGGGCTGCTAAAATAATAATTGCAATCTTTTTCATAGGTGCCTCTTTTTTAGAAATTTTCGGGGTCCACTACCGCGTCAAAACTGATAACGCCTTCAAAGCGCAGCTCGTCCTGCGGGCGGAAACGAATGCTCTGTCCTGTCGGATCGATCTCGGCTTTCACCGCCGTATAGACCGTCTCATTCTCAAACACTTCCATCTGCCGCGAGCTCAGGCGGAAATCGACCCGCCCTTCAACGGCTTCCTGCACATAGCCGTTGTTACCGATAGCGGCATTTTGAATGTTGGCGCTCAGAATCACTTTGCGGGATGAATCGGTGATTACATCGTTAAACAGCTCAGTGGAGTCGGCGGCAACATATATTTTGAAGCGTGTAGTCAGCGGCAGACCGTTCAGCGTGTTAAACGCCAACGATACTTCGCTTAATTTTTCAGTGATCTTGTCGCGTTCTTCCTGGCTGATATCATCCTCATCGATCACCTGCCGGTCACCTTCGTAAACCAGCTTTTCTGTTACGTTAACGGTAAGCGGGCTTTCCATGCGGTAAGTGGCCCAGATCCTGTCACCGGAGTTGACACTCCCGTCGCCCTGCACCTGCGCGCGTCCGGAAACCACAAGTTCATCAGGCATAATGGCCATCAGGTCAACAATACTGGGACTGCTGCTGGCTTTGTTCAGCACCATTGATGTAATCGCCGCTTTGTTAAGCGAAGCACGGTTTATCAACTGCGAAACATGCAGCGTAACCGAGTCTTCAACGACGCCGCTGTTGCTCTTTTTAATGCCGGTAACATTAAGCTCAACGAACACATCAAAATTTATCTCATTGTGGAAATCAAACTGCAGCACGAGATCGGGAAGTGTCATGGCTCCGTCAAATTTGCCATCGCTCAGCAGATCGGTTTCACGGATGGGATCAAAAACGATTTCCGTTTGCGAAAGCTGACCCTCAAAGCGCGAGAAGTAGAGGCTGTCCATCGTAAAGGCCAGAGCCAGCGAATCCTGCGCGTCAACCCAGACATAGTCGTCTGTGGATGATGTGCGCGCAACCACCTGGTAGCGGATATCTTCGAGGAAGCTGCCGTCAGCAGATTTCAGCGTGTAGCCGGCCAGGTTGATGGAGATATTCTCCGCGCTTTGCGCCGCAACGGTAAATGATTTCGTTTTGGGTTGGCCGCTATCATCAACAAAATTAGTCAGCTCCAGATCGTAGCTGCCGTCGATGTTCATCATATTCTGAACGCTGAGATAAAGCTTGCCCTGCTCCACATCCGCGCTGCGTATTTTATGATCGTCGCTGTCCAACGGGGTCACGTTTTCGCTGTTGAAGGTTTGCTCAGGGATTTGCGCCAGCGCGCGCGAAACTTCTACTTCACTCATGCGCACTTCGGAGTAGAAACCGCTGTTAATGTCCTCTTCCGTGAGCACCATTGCTGAATCGGTGCCGGAGACCGGAACGGTATATTGCAGTTCAAGATTGTTGGACAACATCTTGCCGGCAAGGTCTACCGTATTGCTTTGCGCGGAGCTGCCGGTAGGAATGGCCTGATCAAAATAGAATGTATCGATCAAACCGCCGTTGCTTTCTCCCTGGCGCGCTTTATCAAAAAGCACCAGCTCCATGCCCTCGTCAACCCCAACGATCATGTCATTGTAAAAAACAACACTCATCGTCGCGCTCTCAATATGGATTTCCTGAAAGCCGTCAAGAGTGACTTCGCGCGGGGGCGGATTCAGGGTCAAAGGATCAACCTGCGGAAAGAGCATTCCAGGCTGCGGATTGTAGGAACTGAAAACGTCACCAAAAGTGGTGGAAGGTGTGCTTTTCGGTTCCGGTTGATTCACTTTAAAAACGCCCAGCGTATTGCGAAAACGACGCTCCTTGCCCTTGAGGGCCATTTTGTCACGTTCGACTGTTTTCTTTTCCGAGGAATCATTATTGGAAAAGAAGAACATCTCTTCACCTGTAACGGCATCCACGGAATCGCTCAACGAAGAGTCGTCCAATAGATCCCTCATGGTCACAACGTCCCCGCGCAGATGCACCTGCCAGGAAGTATCCCATTTGGCAAGCTGCGGCTCGTTGATGTCACAGGAGGCGAGAAAAACAACAATGGTGAGGCAAAATAAAAGAAGCTTCATAATTCGTCCCTGATTTATTTTTAAGCTACTACTCCTTTTCGGTCGTAATTCAGACCGACCTTACCGCCTCTTCCATCGCTTCCTGAAAAAATGTAGCTTAGGGTCGGCAGACGCCCCTGCCATGGATAGTTTTATCCCGCGGAAACATGGGGATTGCGCCGTGAACAACACCTAAAATCAAAATACAATCACCTGTTTGCAGAGTGTGCAAAAATTGACCACCTTCGGAGCGCCAACATGAAATTCAGGACAGAATTAAAATGCGAAGCGGCAACAACGCCGGTTATCCATCCCGGCCCGTTGCTTAGTCTTGGAAGCTGCTTCGCGGAAAATATCGCCGGTTACCTGTTGCGGCTGAAATATGATGTGTCGTCCAACCCCTGCGGTGTGCTGTACAACCCGGCATCGATCCTGGCCGTACTGAAGTGCGCCAATGGTCATGACGATTTCCCGGAAAAGCTGCTTGTCCAAAACAACGGGTTGTGGCACAGCCTGTTGCACAGCAGCCATTTTTCGGCGCCGCAAAAGCACTCGTGCCAAAAAAACGCCCTGGACGCCCTGCACAGGACGGAAGCATACAGCCAAAAAGCACAACACGCGATAATTACCTACGGGACAGCGTGGGTCTATGAGCATAAGCAGCTAAACAGAATTGTAGCCAATTGCCATAAACTGCCGGCGGAGCATTTTACAAGACGGCGTTTGACCGTTGCGGAGGTCGCCGCCATAACCGGGGAGATAATCGATGTTTTGCACAAGGAAAACCCGGATCTGTATATCATTTTTACGGTGAGTCCGGTGCGCCATTTAAAGGATGGATTCCATGGCAATCAGCTCAGCAAGGCCACGCTGCTGCTGGGGCTGGATCAAGCGCTGGCCGGTACAAATAACAGCGACTACTTTCCCGCCTATGAAATGCTGCTGGATGATTTGCGTGACTACCGCTTTTACTGCGATGATCTGACGCACCCCGCGCCAGCCGCCATCGCCTACATCCGTGAAAAGTTTAAGCAAAGCTATTTGTACCGGGACGCTGAATTGATAAAGGATATCGAAGAAATACAAAACGCACTGGCGCACCGCCCCATCCATCCAGGCAGCACGGCGCACCAGCGCTTTGTGGAAAAGATTTTGGAAAAGATCAGTCATCTCGAAACTCGCCATACTTTTTTGGATTTTTCCACGGAGAAAAAGCAACTCTCCTTTTAGGATTATTCAGCAATAAAGCGTATGGCCTGCCCGCCACCGGGCGCCAGCTTGAGCTGCAGCGTTTCCGTGCTGTTCACTTCCTTTTCTTCAATCGCCATAGCGTAAGAATTTGTTTCCCAGTCGGCATCATCGGCGTCGCGGTAAATTTGCGCCGTGTAGCTTTTGCCGGGCTCCAGAAAATCCAGGCGGATGGTCAAATCGCGCGGGTTTTCGTCGGTCACGCTGCCCAGGTACCAATCTTTGCTATTGCGGTCCTGTCTCGCGATGGTCAGGTATTCGCCAATCTCACCGTTCAGCACTTTGGTCGTTTCCCAATCCGTGGGTACATCTTTTATGAATTGAAAGGCCGGCTCTCCTTCGTAGTTTTCCGGCAGGTCGGCGGCCATATGCAGAGGGCTGTAGTAGGTCACGTAAATGGCCAGTTGCTTGGCCAGCGTGGTATTGACGCGGTTGTCGGGTTTTAATTCCTCAAAGGTCAGGTCAAAAATGCCCGGTGTAAAATCAAAGGGCCCGGCCAGGCCGCGGGTAAACGGGATAATCGTCTCATGTTCGGGGGGATTGCCGCCGTCTTCGCTCCAGGCGTTAAACTCCTGGCCGCGGGCGCCTTCGCGCGTCATCATATTGGGCCAGGTGCGGCGTATGCCGGTATCCTTGATCGGCTCGTGCACATCCAGGACAATGCGGTGTTCGGCCGCCTTTTTAACCACCTTGCGGTAATGGCGCACCATGTATTGCCCGTGATGCCACTGCTTGTTGCCCTCCGCATCAATCACTTCCGAGCCCACATAGCCGGTTTTGATGGCAGGAATGTCATACTTTTTGTAATACTCGAAGGCCGCGTCCATTTGCCTTTCATAGTTGCCAATATCCGCGCCCGTTTCATGGTGGCCGATGATATAGACACCTTTTTCCTTGGCGTAGGCGGAAACTTCATCCATGTCGAAATCGGGATGTGGCTCGCTGAAGCGGAAAAGGCTGCCGTTATTATACCAGTCTCCGTCCCAGCCCGTATTCCAGCCTTCGATCAGCACACCGTCAAAACCGTGTTCGGTGGCAAAGTCGATATACTTTTTGGCATTGGCGGTTGTGGCACCGTGTTGGGGACCGCTGCCCCAGGTGTAGCTGCCAATGTGCATGCCCCACCAGATGCCGACGTATTTGCCGGGCCTTATCCAGGATGTATCTTCGATTTCGCTCGGTCTGTTCAGATTAAGCACCAGGTAGGAAGTGATCAGGTCGCCGGGCGACTGTGCGATGACCATGGTGCGCCAGGGTGTGTTAAAAGGCGTGGAGGCATATACCTTGTTGCCATCGTGCCACGGGACAAGATCGCATTTTAGCGTAGTGCCTTCGCGCTGCACCAGCGTCATGCTGGCATAATCGGTCAGGTCCGCTTCGTGCAGGCTCAAATAGAGGCCGTCTGCCGTTTCCATGGTCAAAGGTGTATGTACCGTATCAAGTTCCGAGAGCGGCGATCTTTTAAACAGATACTCGTAGCGGTGGTATTGGTAAACCGGTATCCACCAGGCCGCGTGATCTTTGTCGAAAGCGAATTCCGTCAATTCATCGGCAATAACAAAGTTGTTCAGATTTTCCTGTTGCGGAAATTCATAGCGAAAGCCGATGCCATCGTTAAACACCCTGAAAACAATCGCCATTTGCCTGCCGCTGTTTTCCTGCACAAGGTCCACTTTCATTTCATTGTAATGATTGCGAATAAGCCGCTGTTCGCCCCATACCTGCTCCCAGGTGCTGTCATGGTGACTGTGCGTAATGCCGGCCACGCGAAAGCTGTCGGCCAAGCTTATGCCGTTCTTCAGCTGAAAACCCAATCTTGATGGCTTTAGGATTGTCTCATAATCACGGGTTACCGAATAGACGGGAACACCCTGCTCCAGACTAAATGAAACTTGGATGCGCTTATCCGGCGACGTAACATCACCACTGTTCATGGAGCATTGGATTGATGTTACCATAAGCAATAAAAGAAGTAAGAATGAACGCATGGCACTGTTCCTTTCATAATGGCCTGAACCTTTAGTGCAACATTAAGCGGGAAAAATTAATACAGCTTAAAAAAGCGATCGTTTTGGATTTTGAAATTTAAAATTAAGCGGAATAAAACTCTTGAGCAAAGCAAAATGGCGGAAAACGAGCATTGCTCGCTTCTGTGCAGAAAAGTTACAGAATGGGCAGTTTTTTAGCGGATATGAACGGCTTCGAAAACGCCGGTGTCTTCACGTTTTACGATCAGTACTAGTCTTTCCTTTTCGTAATCGGCGCGGTTTGGCAGCGGGCGGGCCATGCTTTCGGCCTTTTCAATGACCTCCATGATATCTTTGTCGCTAAGGCCGTCCAGCAGTTTTTCCAGAGTCGTATTGAACATTACTCTTCTCCATAAGAAACATTTCCGTTTTAACTGACAAGTCCCGTGCCAAAATCGAAACATAAAGGACGTATCCTTAAGGGACTATTATCATCAAAACCATAAAGCCCCGCGAACATGTCTAAAATGAGAGGTTAACAATAATGTCATACTACTTTTCCAAAACGATCAAAGGGTCTTTTGAAGAAGCCATAAACAAAACCACGGGTCTGCTAAAAGAAGAGGGTTTTGGCGTTCTTACCGAGATTGACGTAAAAGAGACACTGAAGAAAAAACTGGATGTGGATTACAAGAAATACCACATTCTGGGAGCATGCAATCCGCCATTTGCCCATAAAGCCCTGCAGGCCGAAGACAAAATCGGCGCGATGCTGCCTTGCAACGTAATCGTCATCGAACAGGACAACGGTATCGAGGTGGCAGCCATTGACCCGATCGCGTCAATGCAGGCAGTCAACAACCCCGCCCTGGCCGATGTCGCCGTTGAAGTACGCGATAAGCTGCGTAACGTTATTGAGAAGTTGTAGCTGATATCCGCCGGCGCCGCGTGCGCCGGTTTTTTTATATCCCCTCCGCCACAAGCCATTTTTCCAACAGATCAAAAAAGCCCTGAACAAGCAGCGCCAGTAAAGCAGCCGGGATTGCTCCTTCCAGGATCAGGCCAATGTCATCCAGGCGAATACCGGTTAGGATGGGCTGGCCGTAGCCGCCCGCACCGATTAATGCACCCAGCGTTGCCGTGCCAACATTAATTACGGCGGCGGTTTTTATACCGGCCAGAATCGAGCGTGTGGCCAGCGGTAACTCCACAAAACGCAAACGCTCGCCGGCAGTAAGTCCCAAAGCCTGGGCAGACTCGCGTATCCCTGAAGAGATGTCTTTAATGCCGCTGTGGGTATTGCGTACGATGGGCAAAAGGCTGTAAAGGAAAAGCGCCACCATAGCCGGTTTGGCTCCAATACCCAAAAGCGGAATCATAAAGACAAGCACCGCCAGCGAAGGGATGGTCTGAACAACGCCGGTCGCGCCGAGGATAAACTGTCCCAAACGCGGCCTTTTAACAGCCCATATACCCAATGGAATCGAGATCAAAATCGCAAAGCCCAGGGAAATGCCCACCAGTAACAGGTGCTCCAGCGTATGTTGTCGCAGGCGTTTCCACATGGTGTTTTCATTAACCTGCAGGGTTGTCTGCCATTTTTCTTCTAAAAACGAGGCCGCTAAACGTGCCGCAGGAACCCGCTCTAGCTTGGCTTGTGCGTTCATCTCAACCATCTCGGCTTCAGAAATGGAGCCACGCAGACGACGCAATAATTCAATGAAAGCCGGTTTTTCTTTTTCCAGGGTGCGCCGGTAAAGGAAAAGCGCCTGATATTCCGGGAAGTGATTTCTGTCGTCCTGTAAAATTTTCAGATCGTAATAGCGGATCTCGGCATCGGTGGAATAGAGTTCGGTAAGCTTGATCGCCCCGCTTTCCAGGCCCCGGTATGCCAGGTCATGGTCCAGTCCGCGCACGCTTTTTTGTGGCAGGTTGTACGCCTTCTGTAAAGCTGGCCAGCCATCGGAACGATTCATAAATTCGTTACTGAAGCCAAAACTGAGCTGCGGATAATTCTGCAGGTCGGAAATTTTTTCGATGCCCAATTCCCGGGCGGCCTGCTTTTTCATGCCCAGCGCGTATGTGTTGTTAAACCCCAGCGGCATGATGACGCCAATGCCCAGGCTATCCAGTACTTCTCGCGCTTCCGTAAAGTCATCAAGACGTCGCCCGGCCAGTATTTCACGAAGAATGGTTCCGGTGTATTCCGGGTAAATATCGATTTCGGCGCCGGTGAGCGCGTTGAACAATACGCGGGTTCCTCCCAGTTCGCGGCGGTGCTGCGACTCATAACCGGCCTGCTCTGCCGCAAGCCTGGCAACCTCCCCGAGAATGACTGATTCGGTAAACTTTTTTGAACCGACTTTTATCGGTTGTGCCTCCAGGAAATGCAGCGTAAGAATAATAACAATCAGAACAATGCTTCTCATTTATTGCTCCGCGGGCAGATGGCTTCGCTGCGCCCGGATAAAATCACGCACAAACGTATTGGCGGGTTGTTGCACGAGTTGATCGGCACTGCCCTGTTGTTCAATAAGCCCGTCACGGATTAGTACAATGTCATCGCCGAGATAAGCGGCTTCGTGCATATCGTGGGTTACAAGAAGAACGGTCTTGTTTAACTTTCGGAAAATCTCGCGCATGCTGTCTTGCAGCTCCGCGCGGATAAGCGGGTCCAGCGCGCCAAATGGTTCGTCAAGCAGGAGCAGCTCCGGATCCAGCATGAGCGCACGCATAAGGCTTACACGCTGACGCTGACCGCCTGAGAGAAAAATCGGGTAGCTTTGTAGAAGCTCTTTATCAAAGCTGGTAAGTTCGCAGAGGTAATCAATGCGCTTTTGAATCCGGGTGCTGTCCCAGCCAAGCCGCCGGGCCATCAACGTGATGTTCCCGCCGGCGGTCATGTTGGGAAACAAACCGCCCTCCTGAATTACGTAACCCGTTCCAAGGCGGATATCTCTTAGTGTGTCGTCCGAAACGATCTCGCCATTTACCCGGACCGTGCCTTCCTGCGGTTTCAACAGGCCGTTTACCAGTCGCAAAATGGTCGATTTGCCGCAGCCGCTAGGACCGATAAGGATAGTGCTTCTCCCGCCGGCAACATCCAGCGTAAAGCCCTCCAGTACCCTTTTCGAGTTATAGGCAAAGGTAACATTTTCGAAACGGACCATCGGAATCCTATTGTGTAAGAAGAGCTTCGCTGCGGCCGAGAGCGGTTTTTAGAAAATCGAGAGTACGCTCTCTGCCTGAAATCACACCCTTAAAAGCCGTGTAAACGTCGGCTTCCCAGATAGCGCTGACAAAATCACGTGTGTGCCAGAACGCGCCGTCAGGCAGTTCGCTGTTCTCCAGCTTATTCTCTTCAGGATATGGCCAGGGAGAGACATAATAATAAGGCTTGCTGTAATAATCATCACCTGGCAGAAAACCTAAACCGACCGATTTTGCCTGACCTGACTTTGCACTTTGCACAGAATAAAGAAATGCAAGGTCAAAATGATGCGGCCAACAGGCCAACACCGCATCGGGCACTTTTTCGGCGCGCAGTTCTTCCAGAACATCATGAGCACAATCGAAATGGTGCGAAATCTGGCGGAAAGGTTCAGCGGCAAAATATTGGTAAATACCGCCCATGCCCGGCTTGTTAACCGGTATTTTATAATGCCTGCGCGTGTGGAAAGCCGAGGGATCAAAGCCATTGTTTCGCAGTTGTGCCATAAGCCAGTCCACCGCATCATCAACCGTACGCATATTTAAAGGAAAGTCTACTATCTCCGTATCTTGTTCATCCAGCAGCACATAGCGGAAATCAGCGATGCTTAAGGCCAGGCGAAAACGTTTTTCCTCACCGAATAAATGTCCGGCAAGCATTTTTTGGTCATTCAACCAGGTCATGTTGGTATGACTGTCGTCTTCCTTTTTTTCCAGAAACGAAATGGCCGCGGAGGCAATTAGCTGTACTGCCTGATGCACCTGTAGTCGCGCTTCCGAGAGTTCTTCCCAATCCATGGCTTTTAAATCTTTCCAACTCATAATTACTCCTTCCCGGTGCTGTTAATGGAGTTTTTTAATTTGGCGGATGCAGCGCTTACGGCTTTCATACGCGAGGCGTTAATGGCCAGATCATACCATTTCCAGGCCGGTGAACGCATCACATCCACATAGCTGTTAAATTTAGCATCATCGAGAAGGCGTAACCTGTAAAGCTGTTCATAAATCTGCTCGCCGCGTAATCGACGGCCATAAGCCATGGCTTCTGCATGCGCCACAAAACCAATATCCCTGGTTTTAATGTCCTGCCCTTCTTTAGCCAAAACCTGATGCAGTTTCAGTAAGGCCCGCATTGTCCGCTCATAGACGTTTTTTTTCAAAGTTAGTACACTGTCACTTTGTATGGATCGCAGCATCCGTACGCGGCGCATCATGGCTGAATCGCGTGAAGCCTGGTTGGCATATTCGATTATTCTTTTTTTATCATTTTCGCTTAAGTCTGCGTTCATTAATGTGTGAATAGTGTCGTGCAGAGTACTGCTAAACCATTCCCGCACGGAATCGGCATAGGGCTTTTCATAGCTTTTTTGAAACTGGGCTTTAGCATAGAGATTGATTGAGTCTCTGCTGAAAAACCGCCGTACCATAATTTGTGTTTCTTCCATAGTGGCGCTATCCAGGCTCGTCCGCATAAAGGCCAGTTGCTCAGCAACTATGCGCGGCAACGGATCGGGCAAAGTGGAATCAGCGGTAGCTGCAAAAAGGCTGTCGGCTGCCGCTTGCCGCGACGTTTCCATTTCAACATCTTTTGAAGAACAGGCAAACAGATGCACTAAAGCAATCGTACAAAAGAGAATTTTTTTCATTGGCGGTTAAGAAAGTGTAATCGTGTTTTGTTTTTGCCAACTGTAATGGCCGAGACGCTGCCAAAATCCATATTAAGGGAAAACATTCTTTTGAGCGGCATCTCCAGGATATGGCTGATCAACGTCCTCAGGCTGCCACCGTGCGCAACAACAATATAGGCATCTTCTCCACCGTCCAGAACCTCTCTCCAAAACCTAAGAACGCGCTCCTGCATTTGACGATACGATTCACCGCCGGGTGCCTGCATTTCAGGGAAAGCTTCCATCCATATATCGAGCTCGGTTTTTGGAATTTCTTTCCATGGAACGCCCTCCCATTTTCCAAAGTCCAGCTCAATCAAACGGTCATCTACCAGAACCTCTTTATCAAAGGGAAGAGCATTCGCCAACACCTTACAGCGTTTTAAAGGACTACTGTAAATCCTGGGACTATTAATTGATGGGAATGCCCGCAGTAAATCGAATATCCTTTTGCTTTCAGATTTAAAGTTTTCAGCTTTCACATTCACATTCATTTGTCCGTAACAGACATCAAGATCTATGTCGGGAGTTGTATGGCGGAGGAGGTAGATCGTTTTCACTTGAGTTTCCTTTATCAGATCAATCACAATATCAGCGCATTATCCAATAAAATCAAAACTAGATGGGTGATATTTTTAACGGCCTGTTGCCACCGGATTCAACGGCGCAGTCACTCATTTGATTTCCAAAACTCTGTTACCGTTCGTTTTATGCTGGGTGAAACGACAATGGCAGTAAACAAAAAAAGCCGGCAGAACCGAGACATGTGCGGATGTCTGATTCTCCGGCTAAAAAGACCATGGCTCAGGAGGATGGCGGCCAATAGTCTGTTTTTCAGAAGAATACGTCCTCCCTGGCCAATCGTTTCATTTGTCAACAATATTTTTGATTTCATCCAGCTTACAGATGGTGTAAGTGGCTTTTATTTTTTCCGGGATTGCCAAACCGGCCGGATTGTAAAAACAGGTATCTGTTCCATAATCCATGCCGCCTTTTATATCCGAAGAGGGATTGTCACCCACCATCAGCACCTCTCTCTTGTGCGGGTTGCCCAGTTTTTTAAAAGCAACTTCAAAAATATAAGGATCGGGTTTAGCCACGCCCACCTCTTCGGAAATGACAATATCTTCAAAAAAAGTTTTTATTGGTGATTGTTCATGTCGTGGCCTCTGCACGGATTTAAGGCCGTTTGTAAGGAGCAGCATGCGGCAACCCTTTTGCTGAAGAAAACGCAGCACATCCTGACTTCCGTCGATAAGGCCGCGCCCCTTGCTAAGATAGTGCAGAAAAAGGCGGCTGGCTTCGGCGGCCTCTACCTTATGGTTAAGTGCACCAAAATAGCGGCGAAAGCGCTCTTCCGATAATTCATTCGGCGCGATTAACCCCTTTTCCAGCTCACCCCATATTTTTTTATTTACAATTTTGTACACATCTTCAAAGTCGTTTTTCCAGTTTATCTGCAGAGCCTCAAACAATCCCCGCAAAGCCTGGGACTGAGCGCTTTCAAAGTCCCACAATGTGCCGTCGGCATCAAAAATGATGTATTTGTAGTGCAAAAAATTCTCCGTATTAAAAAAGTGCAAGAATTAACATAGTCGTTTGTTTAATGATATAGAAACAACAATACACAACCTAATCCAAAGGAGCCAAAAATGAAACGACTTACAGTAACCGCTTTAGTTATCCTGATCGGCCTTGGAGCCGCATTTGCGCAAAAAGGACCGCGCTATGGCGAAGGACACCAGGGCTATGGACAGGGGCCTTTAAACTTGCCAGGTCTGACGGATGACCAAAAAGAGCAAATCGAAACACTCCGCGCGGAAAACCTGAAAACAATGCTGCCACTGCGCAATACGCTGCAGGAAAAGAAAGCGCGGCTGATGACGCTGCAGTCGGCGGAAAAAGCGGACATGAAAGCCATCAACGGCCTGATCGATGAAATCAGCGCTATTAAAACACAGATGGCCAAGCAGCGCGCCGCCCATCATCAGCAGGTCCGCTCGGTACTCACCGATGAACAAAGAGTGGTGTTTGACAGCCGTCCCCGTGGCATGGGCCGCGGACACGGCCATGGCAAAGGCCATCACGGCAGGGGCTATAACAATTGCGGAAACTGCCGCTACAACAACTGACCTCCCTGAGCCATAAACAAAAAAGGCCGCCCATTTGGACGGCCTTTTTTTATTACCCGGTATTTATTATTCCAGATGCCTGCCCTCTTTGATATAGGGTTCAAACCGTTCGAATATAAAGTGCTCCCAGACGCGCTCCACCACATCGGCTGTTTTTTGATCAATCTCTCCGGATGAATGCACATTTACCTGCAGTTTTGTGGAATCTTCTCCGGCCGGTTCAAAAGTATAGGTAGTTACAACCTGTACGGCCCTTCCGGCAAGACCAAGCGGCCCGTCAAAACGCAGCAACTTGCCGCGCTGTGCCGCGATTACGGTGGCATGCAAAACACCATCGCCGCTTTCATCAAAGATTTCATAAAACCCGCCGCCGGGCCTGGGCTCAATGTAGAATTTGTATGGATTTTCCGAAAAAGAGTGATCCCACCAACCGCTGATATCGCCGGTGATCGCATCAAAAATAACCGTCGGCACGCCGGGCAGCGTCACCTCTTTTTGAAAAGCAAAGACGCCGTATGGCTGATCTTGTTGTGGCTCAAGGTGCGGATCTTTCCGTTCCGCGGCGCAGGAGAGGAATAACAGCGGCAACAGCAGAAGGACAAACCGGCGCATCAGGACTCCTTTCAGTCAGGTTACATTTATCGATACATCTCCGTTTTTAGCGACAAGGTAAATTTGATTCAGATGATGCTGCATGTGCCCGATGTAATCCCTGATCAGGTATTCGAGTGTTACAGCATTCTCTTTCTTTACCCTGCGCCAGGCGATCTCATCATAATTATGGTTATTGTGCTTACGCGAAAGCACGGGACCCGGAATAACGCGGATCAGGTGGAGCAGGTGGCGGTTGTGCATGGTCCAGACCTCAACAAGGAAGCGCCACGACATGTCATGGTATTTTTGGGTCCTTACCCAACTATCCTGATCATATCCCTCAAAGATCAAATCATCTTTAAGCTGCGCCAGCACAAAACGGCGGTGGTTGTTTATCGAAGAATCGATAAGGTGGCCGAGGATTTCCTTGGCAGACCATTTATCGGGCATGGGTTTAAGGCCGGCATCAGCGTCCGGTATGTGGCGTAAACGGTCTGCGGCAGTCTCGATGGCTTCTTCGAAATTCTCGATGACTTTTTGCATAACGCCTCCCGTTTTTGAATTCAAAGCTGTGGAGCCGAGGGGATTCGAACCCCTGACCTTCGCATTGCGAACGCGACGCTCTCCCAACTAAGCTACGGCCCCGCGCGGTAAGGTCTAATTTAGTGCGGCCCCGGCTAAAATCAACAACAAGACAACGTCAATAATAAAAAAAAGCGGAGAGATCGTTCTCCCCGCCTACGGCTCATGTTCAATTATTTACGGTTCCATTCCGGCATGCGTCCCGGTGTAATGGGCGCGCCCAGTGCTTCGGCTTCTTGTTCGATAGCCACCAGATCTGTGGCGATAAGCGCTTTCAGTTGCGGCCAGACCTCTTCAAACTGCTCCGTCGCTATGCGGTAGTTTTCTCGGAATGTCTCCGTAACCTCGGATGTGCTGGACCAGTGCCCGTAAACGATCTCCTGCACGCGGCTAATGATCGAAGGCGCAACCGGCTCGCTGTAACCGCGAACAACCCGGTCACCTTCCAGCTCTTCAAGTAAACCGACCATATCAAGCTCGATCTGGCGCAGGCGTTTCTGGAGTTCACGCGTATCCGCCGGCGTATCAAACAAAGCTTTCTTTAAATGGTTGATGCGGTTCGCTGCCTCATCGGCAACCTGGGAAGCGCCTAGCACGGCACGCTGCAGGGCGGCGGTTTTTTCCTGGAAGGCCAGCAGCTCCGGCAGATTAGGGGCAGGCAGAGTTGCGTTATTCAGAGGCTCGGTGACAAACTCAATCGGACCGGCCAGCATTTCATAATTATCACGAACGTTTTTCTCCAGGGAAACCGTGTAACGGCCCGGTGCAGCAAGCGGCCCCATCGGCGCGCTGGCAAACGGGTTGTCTGTCGGGAAGGGTCTCAGGCTAACCGGATCGGCCGGCGGATAGCGCAGATCCCAGGCAACGCGGTGGAAGCCGGCGGTAGTCGCGCCTTCTATGCGACGCACAATATCGCCATCGCTGTTACGCACGGTAAGGATAATTTTTGGTGCTTCTTCCCGTGCTTCCTTGCGCAGCTCGTCCCAGCCGGGATAAGGGTTATCTTTTCGTTTGCTTTCCTGCTCACGGCGCTCCTGCTTCAGCGTCTTTAACCCTTCTTTAAGATAGTAGGTAAATACCGCTCCAAAGGGTGGATTTTCGGCCACATAAAAACCATCTCCCTGGAACGATTTATCCGGCAGACCAAGTTCCACAGTCTCCATGTACATCAATGCCTTGCGCACGGGAAAAAGCTGAGCCGGTTGTTGCAGCTTCTGCTCCGTCAGCCCGCGCAGAGCGCTGTAATCGTCCAGGATATAAATGCCGCGGCCAAAAGTTGCCGCAACCAGATCATTCTCACGGCGCTGAATTTCCAGGTCACGCACAGCAATGACGGGAATACCGCCTTTTAGCTGCGTCCACTGCTTACCGCCGTCACTGCTGAAAAAGACGCCATACTCAGTTCCGACAAACAGCAGGCTTGGATCGACATGATCTTCAGTGATGGTGTACACCGTGCCTTTTGCCGGCAGGTTGGCAGAAATATCGGACCAGCTTTTGCCACGATCCGTACTTTTGTAAACGTAGGGTTTAAAATCACCCATTTTGTGGTTATCGAATGTGGCATAAACCGTGGAGGCATTATGGCGTGAAGCCAGCAAGTCGCTGACGTAGGTCATTTCCGGCACCTTGCCCACTTTTTCAATTTTGCGCCAGCTGTCACCGCCGTTTTCGCTTACCTGTATAAGTCCGTCATCGCTGCCTGTGTAAAGCAAACCCTCCTGCAAAGGCGACTCATCCAGCGAAACAATATTGCCAAAAAAGGAGGTGGAGTTGTTCTTGGCCACCGCATCAACACTCCAGACTTTATCCATCACTTTCAGCCTGTTGCGATCGATCTGGCGTGTCAGGTCGGGGCTTACAGCTTTCCAGGAGTTGCCGCGGTCATCGCTGCGGAATAGTATGTTGGCGGCGTAGTAGAGCCTGGCCGGGTTGTGCGGACTGATGATCAACGGTGAATCCCAGTTCCAGCGCAGGGGTGCTTCGTTCTTGCCGGGCTGCGGCTGGATGTAAATGCGTTCGCCGCTTTTTCTGTCAAAACGCGCTAAACCACCATACTGGTATTGCGAGTAAATAATATCAGGATTTTGCGGATCGATCTGCGACTTGAATCCGTCGCCGCCCAGCGTTACAAACCAGTCGCGGTTGTTGATGCCATTGGCCGATGTAGTGCGCGATGGACCGCCCAGCGTAAAATTATCCTGCGTGCCGCCATAGACATTATAAAATGGCAGATCGTTATCCGGCGTGGCACGGTAAAACTGAGTGATGGGCATATTCGGGAAAAAGCGCCAGGTTTCGCCGCGGTCGAAAGATTCATATAAGCCGCCGTCATTGCCGCTGAGCATATGTTCGGGATCTTCCGGATCTATCCACCAGGCGTGGTTGTCCACGTGTTTGTAAAGTTCACCCAGCTTACTGAATGTTTTACCGCCATCCACGGTTACCATTGTCCAGGTATCCAGGCTGTAGACGCGGTCCACGTCCACCGGGTCGGCAACTATTTCCTGGTAGTACTGCGGCGATCCGCTGATATAGCTGTTGCGTTTTTCCCAGTTTTCACCGGCATCCGTGCTGCGGTAAAAGCCCTGCTGTTCGTGCTGAGCTTCCACGATGGCGTAAACCACATCGGGGTCGGCGGGCGAAACTGCCAAACCAATTCGTCCCATATCGGCCGACGGCAGGCCTTTGGTCAGCTCTTTCCAGGTTTTGCCGCCATCGGTAGATTTATGAATGCCCGATCCCGGTCCGCCGTTGATCAGCGTCCACACGTGGCGCCGGCGCTGATAGGTGGTGGCGTAAATAACGTCAGGATCGCGCGGATCAAAAACGATATCACTAACGCCGGTATGTTCGTCAACCGGTAGAATGCTCTTCCAGGTTGCTCCAGCATCGCTGCTTTTATAAAGCCCGCGGTCACCGCCGCTGTTCCACAACGGCCCCTGCGATGCCACATAGACCACGTCAGAATTGCGCGGGTCCACCAGAATTTTGGCAACGTGCTCAGATTGCTTTAACCCCATATGCGTCCAGCTTTTGCCGCCGTCGATGGATTTGTAAACGCCGTCACCATAGGAAACGCTGCGCTGGCTGTTGTTTTCGCCTGTGCCCACCCAAACAACAAGCGGGTTATTCGGATCGATGGTCACACAGCCAATGGAATAGGAGCCTTCGTTGTCAAAAACGGGCTGGAAAGTTGTACCGCCGTTATCAGTGTACCATACACCACCGGATGCCACGGCTACAAAAAAGCGCTTGTGATTGCCGGGATCTACGGCCAGGTCCGAGATACGGCCGGCGGTTAAGGCAGGACCAATAAGCCGGAAAGACAGGCCATTTAATGTCGTGCTGTTCAGCAGATTATCATTAGCCTGCGCGAAAGCGGATGCCAAAAGCATAAATATGAGGGTGATACGAAACAATCGCACGGGAGCCTCCTTGTTGAGTGTCGTTTAGTCAAGAAAAAAGTAAAAAGAAAAACGCTGTTCCTGTAGCAACAAAAAACAGCATCAGTCAAAAACTAAAATGAAAGCCTAAAACAATCCACTATATTTTAATGCTTGCTACGAAGCCAGATTAAAGTAAAAGCGAAGATTAGGGAAACGTGCCTAAAGCAATAATTCAAAAATTCAGTAATTCAGCAATTCAACATTGCCGCTGAGCTTAATGCTTACAGGAACAGGCCGGACAGTGGCGGCTGAGCCGTGAATTGGACACGTGCGCCGCAATGATCATAGCAGCGCCGGTCACCAACGCCGCGATCTCCAGCGGATGCAGAAAAGAATCATGGTGATGCGGCCAGAGTTTGGTAAGCAGCAAAACGGCAATGCCACCCAGCAGCAAAAAAAGCGGATATTTTTTATGGTGCTTATGCAGATAGCCGCTGCCAAGCGAAAGTCCGCCGACAACCAGCGCAAAGACGATCATAAAAATCTCAAAGGCCGGCTGCCATAAAAAGCCGAAACCACTGATCGCCATAAGCGGCACCAGGAAAGGCAAGACTGTACAATGGACGGCGCACAAAAACGACGCCGACATACCAAAACGGTCCAAAAGATGGGTGGGCAGAAATTTAAGGAAAGAATGCATTTTGAATATTCTTGAAAAAGTAAATGACTCGTATTAACTTGCAACTGAGTTGCAATATACAAGACCGGATTTTTTAATGCAACTGAGTTGCAATATATTTTTACAAAAAAATTAGCAGGATGAAAAAACAAGACCTTAAGCAGTCGCTGGAAGAAAAAAGCATCCGCCCGACGCCGGTACGTATGGCGGTTATCGAGCTTTTGGAGCGCTGCAGCCATGCCCTCTCCCACGCCGATATCGAAAGCGAATTCGGAGCCCTTTTTAACAGGGTTACACTGTACCGGACGCTGCATACGCTGGAAGAAAAGGCCATTATTCATAAAGTTGTAGATGACGACGGTGTCAGTAAATTTATGCTGAGCGACGCAGGTTCTCATCATGATGAAGCGGAGCATGAACACTTACATTTTAAATGTAACCGTTGCGGCCACCTGTTCTGCCTGGATACAACCGAAAATATTCATATCGACCTGCCCACAGGTTTCAAGCTCGATCATATCGTCGTAAACGCCGAAGGCCTGTGCGACGAATGTAGTCATTGAAAGGAACACCTATGCCCATCGATAAAGAATTGCTGGAAATTCTCTGCTGCCCCAAGACAAAAGTTGAAGTGCGGCAGATGGAAGAAAAAGAATTGAAAGCACTCAACGAGAAAGTACGCAAAGGACACATCCGCTATGTGAGCGGCGAGGTCGTACCGGAACAGCTCGACGACGGTCTGATCACCAAAGACCAAAAGACCGTTTACCGTGTGGATGACGGTATCCCGGTAATGCTTATTGATATGGGTATTCCCTGGGAGCAGGCCAAATAAAGGAAAATATTAAATTAATGGAATGGTGAATTGATGAATTGATGGATATCTTCAATAATTCAGTAATCCACCGACTCACCAATTCACTCTTCCGCTACAAGCCCATCTGGTCTATCAAATACACCATTGTGGCCATAGATGCTGTGCCCAGTTCCAGTTCGCGGCGATTGACCGCCTCAAAAACATCGGCCGGCGAATGATGAAAATCGAAATAGCGCTGTGAATCCGGGACATAGCCCATGGTCGGTGTGCCGTCGGCATCGCGCAGACGGTTAACATCGGCGCCGCCACCGCCATCCAAAATAAAATCAATCGTATATTGCGGAAAGTAATCAAGAAAACCACGCAGCTTTTCCAGACTTGACGCCTTGCCCGAAAATCCAAATCCACGCGGCGTAAAGCCTCCGGCGTCCGATTCCATTGCCAGTACGTGTTTTTCACCTTTGGCCACAGCGCTGTCGGCGTAGGCATAGGCGCCTTTAAGGCCATTTTCCTCATTCATATACATTACCACGCGCAGTGTGTAGCGAGGCTTATAGCCCAGCAACTGCAGCGTGCGGATCGCCGACAAAGCGTGCGTGCAACCGGCCGCGTCATCATGTGCGCCGTCGCCCACATCCCAGCCGTCCAGGTGTCCGCTAACCATGATGATCGAATCGGGATAGACGCTGCCGCGGATCTCACCGATCACATTATGCGACATTTTATCGGGGTGGGTTTGGGCGTTAATGCGCAGAAACATTTTTGTTTTGGGATTGTTTTGAACGGCCTGTTTCAGCTTGTCGGCCGACTGGTAACCCAATGCCCCGGCAGGAATTTGCACGGAATCATCCTTCGCGTAACGTAAGGCCCCGGTATGCGGCACGTCATCCATGGCCGTGGTTACCGAGCGTATCACGACAGCCAGTGCACCGTATTTTGCGGCTTCCGACGCACCGGAGCTACGCTTTCGAACGGCGACGCCATAGCCCCTGCCCGTTCGTATATGTTGCTGCGGAAAGTGCTCTTCCAGAAAAACGATCTTTCCTTGCAGCTTTTCGCGGCCCATGGCGGCCAGGTCTTCATGGCGATTGGCGATAACTACTTCCGCGGTAATACCCTCAGCCGGTGTTGCCGTGGAGCGCCCTAAGGCAAGCACGCTCAAATCTATCGTCTCGCCGTTTTCGAGCATAATCACAGCCTGCTCTTTTTCTCCACGTTCCCAATGCGGCACCATTACTTCCTGCAGGAAAACACGGTCAAATCCAAAATCTTCCATTTGCTTTTTGGCCCACTGCACAGAGCCCTCGGCCCCGGCGGAACCGCTGAGCCTGTGCGGATACATGGCGCAAAGCTCTTTTAGCATTAGATGTGTCTGACCGCTGGTCAGCGTATGATCATAAATTTTCTTTATAAAAGCATCATGTTCATTTTTCGCCGCCTGCTCCTGGGCAAAACCAACAGTAAAAAGCGAGAACAGAATGAGGAAAAAAGCTGAACGCACCATAAAAAAAATCTCCTTGATTTAATTTTAGTATTCTTCGTAGAACTTAAAACCGCTCGTGCACTCCCAGATCAACAGCGGCAAAAAGTCGCTGTCCTTAATACCTTTGCGCTCACGCTCGCGGGGATAGCCCAGACCGTGGGATATATAAATAACATCTTCGATTTCACGATAACGGTCCCTGTGCTGGTGACCATAAATGTGCGCGCTTGCACCGGCGGCACGCAGTTGCTCGTCTATGCGCGTGCTGCCGGCAACACGGCTGAAATTGAAGGATGGCGCCGGATCTTTGTATTTGGTCACCGTCTTCCCGGGCACAAAACCTTTGGGAAAAATCAACTCCTGGCGGGGCAGAAAATGGCTGAAACTGATCACTGTGCCCTGCAGCGGACCATTTATCTTTTGCCGGTTCATCGATAAAAACATGTCCGCCACATTTTCATGGCCGTTCATCTCCGGCCAGCTGGTGGCGTAATTATCTACCCACATGCCCAGCGAAGGATCCTCGCCCGGTTTGGGCAGAAAAAGGCTGTCATCACCTTCTTCCGGTTTTACGTACCACGCGAACAACGGCACGATCGTAACGCCGTTTTCATCACAGGCTATAAACTCCGGCTCCGTCGCCACATCCACTTTGGCGCAGCAGTTAAGCACACTGTAGAATTTTTCCACGGAATCGGCGACGTCACCTTTACGCACCCACAAGTCGTGATTGCCGGGTACAAAGAAGACGCGTCCAAAACGTTTCATAAGCAGGCTCAACGCCCGTTCCATCAGCCCGATATCATCGCTTATATCACCGGCCACAAGCAACACATCGTCGCTGTAGTCGCTCTGGGAAAGCTGCGCGATCCACGACATATTTTCTTCGTAATCGACATGCAGGTCGGATATGGCCCAAACACGCATTCTTCAAATTTCCGTTTATATATGGATTGTTTTTTTGGGAAAGGGCAATTTTAAGGTAATTGAATTTTAAATCAAAATTGAGTGAGCTTAAAAGAGGCAGAAAAAGCCAAAAGGGGCAGGCGGACCTGCCCCCCTGCTATTCCGGGTTAAACAAACGACTCCGTATCAAAACCAAAGCGCTCAGCGTTAAACAGGCCCTCCCAGTTTTTATATCCGTAACCCCTGTCAGAATCAAGGTTCCAGTCTGCATAAAGCACCTCGCGCGTTGCCGCATCGCTGTTGCCGGAAGCAGCATTGGTGATCAGCCAGCGACTGAAGTCTGCCGCGTTGCCGATACGTTTTGCACTATAGTGATAATCGCGCGTTGCCCGCGGATCCGGCGCATTGGCATACATGGTAAGATTATTCTGTTCAAACGGCAGTAGTTCAATAAAATTGTCCGGGAAAACAAGATTGGAAGCATCATTAAAATCGGCCGCCGTGGTCGGACTTTCGGCCTGGGAAAAGGGACACAGAAAATGGCTTACTGTAGCATCCTTTGCCCGCGGATATTTAAAGGGCGGGCTGCAATTCATTAACGTCGTAACCGCGGAGATGCCCATGCTGGTGTTAATCAGTTCCGGCTCGGGATAAATAAAGCCGGCTTCAGCGAGAATAGCTTTTGCTTTTTGAAGAATTTCATAGGCCAAAAGCTGGATGCCGTATAGGATAGCCAGCAGAAACATCACTGGCAGTGAAAGCAGCGAAGCCAGCAACAGATCAATCAGATCAAGCATTGTTTCCAGCGTCCAGTAAAGCAATTCTCCCATATATTGAAAATATTTACCTGCTTCACGGAAAAAATTTTCATAGCAATCGCGCGAATCCGAAGACAGTCCAAAGGAAAAAATCTCTTCCCAGCTGCAGCTCTGCAAATCTGGATCGGGGCTGGGCTGTTGCGGTGGCGCTTCCAGCAGATCATCCAGAGCTTGCTGCAGGATCTCGGCAACATTGGAAAAAGGCTCTTCGGGACGTTCAATGTAGAAGCCGTTCAACAGCGAGAGCACTTCGTGAAAACGCCGGTACGTGGTACGGATTTCGCCTTTCGTCAAAAAGCCGGGATCGCGTAGCCGGGTCGGGTAAAGGTTGGCAAATGTCGTGCGGAAAGAGGTGTCCAGCATATCAACCATGGCGTCGGGCAGTGTATCCGGGTTGGGAAGCTGCATCCGCGTAAGCAGGCTTTTGGAGATGATCTCCTGGTAGTAATTGTTAAAAGCCCAGGTGTCCATGTAGTTTTCCACCATCACGTGTTTCTGGACATTCATACGATATGGTCCGCCCACCACCTGATTTACAAAGGCGTGGCCTACAACATCCGTGGCAATGTGTGTCAGGTAGCCATAACTGTAGGCTTTCTGGCTGTTGCTGGCACTGTTGCTGACCAGTTGATCGGCAAAGGGACCGGTTCGCCTGTAGTGCAGCATGTCGAACCAGTACCACTCATTTTCATTAAAAGGTTTTTCCCCGCTTATTTGCTTCTGTAATGGCGGCGCAAAGCTGTTAAAAAGCTGGTGCGTCAGCGTGGGAAGCTTGAACGATTCCGCAAAAAAGTCACTCATATTTATCACACCTGCGAAAAGCCCGGTGGCAATGGACGATTTAAGCAGTTGACCGGTTTCCCTGACTTCCCGCAGGGTTAGTTTTATCATGTCAACCGTCGATGGTGCCAGTTCGCCAACCGTTTGTTCAACGGCATCGCCGACGGCCTCACCGATTTGACGTACCGGCTCAACGATTTCATTATAGAGATCGATGACCTTTTTCAGATTTTCGTAAAGCGTATAGAGTTTATCGATTTCCTCGTAGTCGGGGGCCCAGAAAAAGACGTCCGGGCCAATTGATCCCAGATTTGCCCACTCTCTGTTATCACTAATAAGTTGGGCGATATCCCTTTCCGCAGATCCCGGCGGGCTGGATTCAATTATTTTTTCTACCATCTTGTCCACAACAATGTGGTGTATTCCGTATTTAGGCATGATTGTTCTCCTTCCTATTCCCACGCCGTCCAGCCGAAGCCGTTGGAGTGACGGTCATACTGCAGGTAGGTCAATGGGCCAAAATCGGCAAACGGGTCATAGCAGCGTATCACTAATTCACCCCGTTCCCGTGTGACGCGGAAATTAAGTTTCACCTCTCTTGATTCACCCGGCATTAGCGATACGAAAATCCTGTCATTAAGGGTAAAACCTCCAAAAGGTTTGCGGTAACTGCCCCATGGCGTTTCATACGCCTCAACGATGCAATTCCAGCTGGCGCCATTTCCTTCATTGGAAATAACAACCCAGAATGTTTCCCATTGATTAAACTGAAATTCCCTAAATTGTGCAGCCACCGAACCATGGGCGCCATCCTGTCGCCAGCAGACCAGATAAGGAAACGGTATTTCTATCTCCGGGCGTGTGCCGTTGCGGATAGCTTCTTCACGTTCGGCGGTGCGCCGGTCTTTGCGCTCCTTCCACCAGTTTTTACTCTCCTCCTTCCATTTTTCCTCCGGCGTATCGCAGGGGAAAATTTTTAGCCAGTCACGAACACAACAGCAGCTACTGAGACCGGTTGTCAGCACAACCGACGAGCCGATATAGCGTATCGCTTGGCGCCGCGATATCTTCTTCATAGGGCCTCCATTTTTGGTGGGATAAAAAAAGGCGGGAGTCTCGGATAATAAATCCGTAATGCATTTAAACGACCTGTTTTTTAGTAACCGGTCATCCCTGGCATCATCGGTTCAGAAGATATTTATTAGAGGTACTGGAGTTGATCCTTTGAAATAATATAAGATATTATTTTCAAGAGGGATAAAAATTTCTACATTAATTAAAGCTATAGAAATAGATAAAAAAGGGGATGTAAAAAACATCCCCTTTCAAGTCCGGTTTTATTAAGGTAAGCAACCGACCGCAATCGAAAGTTTATTGGTTTCGCTTCCGGTCCATCCGGAAACTACCAAATCACCGCTTACTGTAAAACTCTGACTGAAATCAAAACCGGTAACCGTCCAGTTTTTCCATCCTTCATCATCGAAATCACCCAGGGAAAAACCATTTAACATTACATTATTAAAAGCCAATTCACCTGTTGTCAGTCGATCCACAACATTAATGTCGAGGGCATTCCAATCGGAAACCGGACATCCCGGGGGCAATAAATCATCGAAATCATACTCCAGGCTTTCAGAACCGCCGGTACCATCTATTGTAGTCACTATCTTATTTTCGGCTTTGTCGAATGAGAAGGTCATAAAATAAGTGCCATCCTGCCAGTTTGCATAAACGTTGGGATAACTTGCTTCAACGCGATTACTGCCAATGCCTAAGTCCGGTATGCCTAAATAGATTTCATTTCCCGAAGAGTTTCCACGATAGCGAACGGCTGCTGCTTTTGTCAGACCGGAATAGCCAGGAGTAACCGTTGGTCCGGGCTCGCAGACTACATATTCGATGTAGGTTGCCCAGTTATTGCCATCAAACAGCATACCATCACCCCAAGCAGTCTCACACTGTGTTTCACAGATAATCTGCAGTTCGAACAATACGACCTGCGCGATAATAACCTGGCTGCCATTTACCGGCACAAGAACTACAGCAACGATGTCGTTGCAACCCGGCTCAAAACCCTCTCCGTTCGCCTGGGCATCGGCGAGAATTTCGTTGACCCTGTTTTGGTTCCAGTTCCCTAATCCGGCCGTTGAATTATTATCATCCACGAGCGTCCAAATAGCACGTTGAACATCGCCATAGGTATAGATGCCGTAACCACCAGGTGAGGTCATTCCAATGTAGTCTTGATTGAGAATCCAATTTACCAGATCCAGGTTTTCCGGAAATTCGATCGCTCCTGCAGGAATGCTTTCATAGCTGGAGTAAACATTGGCCGTGTAGGTTGTGTTCTGGTTGATGGTATTATCCGTATCTACACACCAGCCCGGATAAACGCCGTCCAGGAATCCGCCATTAGTCACTGTTAATTCAGGAAAATAGGCAGGACCGCCATTGTAAGGATACTTCACCTTCATCTCCACACTGGACGGTAAAGAGTATTCCAGTCCTTCCAACCCTCCATACTGGCATACTACAGAATGGGCGGCGACATAAACCGTTTCGCCAAAACCGAGACCGGCGTCTGCAAGTGAGATCATGTAGGTATCTTCAGCAACATAGGGATCATAGGTGCGTGAGAATTCAAACTGACCGGGAATAGGATTTCCTTTTTTTGTCTGAGGAATATCCGTAAGCTCATCGCCAACGGCCAAATGGGTCTCACAAATATGCCAGTCATCTCTCGGATCGTCCGGAGTCGCATCTTCGATGACATACTTTACATACAGATAGGTATTATCGTTCCAGATTAAAACATCGCCGACGTCAATGGCAGAAGCTTCATTGCCACCTCCGGCAATAAGGTCCGTGCTAAACGGACTATCAGCAGTGTACTTTAAAAGAAAAGCTGCATTTGAGTAGACATCCTTTTCAACTGATGTGCTCATGGGGTCTTCCTGACAACCCCAAATTAAAAACAGCGACACCAATGCAATTAACGATATAGACGATCGTCTAAGCATAAGGCCTCCTATAGCTTTATAAAGATAATATGAAAAAAAAGTAAGTGCTCCCTAAAAGACTAAAAATCCTCCCCTTTTGGTTTGACTTAGTTAATAAAGCGACCTTGGAAGGTCAGTGCAAAAAGAAATGCTGACGGGGTAGGGAAATATACACATTTGAAATGCTGACGCAACAAAAAGTATGAGCACACTTAATAAAGCAAAATGATTATTTAAGGTATATTACTTTTCGGGAATATATATGGTTGTCCAATTTAAAACGAACAAGGTAGATACCTGTGGGCAGCTCGTTTCCGCTCTCATCACGACCATCCCATTGCAGCATGTCGTATTCTATTGAAACCACAGTACGAACAATGCGGCCGTTTATATTAAAAAATTGTACCGAAAATCGTCTGCCGCCAGTACTAACTTTAAAGCTTACCGTCCCGTTAAATGGATTGGGATAGCCTTCGCTGACGAAAAACTGCCGTGGCAGCGGCGTATTGCCGGCTTCAAGCGAGCTTACCTCCAGGTTGCGGAAAAAAGCCAGCCCTCCGCCACGGGTGCCGCAGATAATATCATTGTCACCATCGTCGTCAATATCAAAAGCAAAGGGCGCCGAACGTGTCTGGATTTTAAGACCGCTTTCCTCTATCCCGGCCTCACCATCCTGGGCGTTTACGAAATAGATCTTGCCGCTTTCCCCGCCAACCCACAGAGTTAAGCCACTATCAGTCCGCGCATTCAACGCCACGGTCAGATAATCTTCACCGAGCACGGAAAGTCCGCCAAAGTCATCGTCAATCAACGTGTAAACGCCGTTGCCGTCATTTTTATAATAATTGATATTACCTGAGAATTCGCCAATCAGCAGATCATCTAATCCATCACCGTCCATATCCACAACAAGCGGTGTTGCATTCGCGCCAACATCTATATCGGCGAAGGTTTTGCTGCGCAGGACCAAATTGGCGTTTTGCGCTGTCCCCGTGTTTTCAAAATAAAGTAATTTGCCATTGTCCCGCCCCATGAGCAGATCCAGATCGTCATCGCCGTCAAAATCGGCAAAGGCCGGCGCGTAATGATAGGCGCCGTCCACAACCACATATTCGCTGTCGGCGAGAAAAAAATCGGGCTGTTGTGCTGTGCCGCGGTTTTCAAAAAAATAGAGCCGTCCGGATGCCGCACTTTGGGTCTGGTAGTTGCGCATGCCTACAAACAAGTCTGGATCGCCGTCATCATCAATATCCGCCAACGTGGGAATGCTCTGTTCACTGCCGTCCCACTGATCCAGGTAATTGCTTGTTTGTCGCGAAAAAGCAGCCTGGCTGCTGCTGCCTTCATTGCGATAATACATAAAATTGTCCACCACGTTGAGCGTGGAAGAATAGAATCCGCCCAGCACCGTAACAAAAAGATCGGCGTCGCCATCGCCATCGATGTCAGTGAGGCGCGGCGTGTTGAAGCCGGCGGTTGCCAGCGTGTCCGGTGGCGGATAGCCCGTTGCCGTTAACTCCAGATCATTATCCGAACAGCTGCCGTTGTTCACAAAATAGTAGAGGCTGCGCGAGAAAAAATCACCAAACAGCATCTCCGTTGCGGAACTGCCCTCAAGATCGGCAAAAGCGATGTTGTTGGCGCCGTGCAATTCATTTCCACGAAACAGGCCGCCGCCAATGATCAGAATATCCTGCCAGCTGTCGGTAACAAACCGGAACCGTGGAGTTCCGGCCTGCGCCCCGATGTTTTCGTAAAAAGTGATGCTGCCGGTTTGCCTGCCCAGAAAAAGATCCTGGTCCCCGTCGCAATCGATATCATGAAAAACCGGCGTCGTTTGCAGTTCAGGTAATATGGCGTTTTGCTGCGTGTCGTAAAGCGTATCGGCTTGCAGTGTAAACCCGCCCTGCCCGTCGCCTTCGTAATAGCGCATGGTAAGGCCATTGCCCTGGCACAGAAAATCGAGCGTGTTGTCATCATTAACGTCAGCGATCGCGAACCAGGCGCCGATGTCGTCCTCAAACCAATCGTCCGTACGCCATTGCCATTGGGCCGATTGCGGGGTACCTGTGTTTTCAAAAAAGCTTACAATGCCGTCGCTTTCCTGCACAAACAGATCGTCATCGCCATCATCATCTATATCCACAAACTGGGGACGCGGTGTGTTGTAGCCGCCCAGAAAGGGACGTTCAAAAGCTTTGCCGCCTGGATTACGCAGGTCAAAAGGCCGGATTTCCCGCAAAAAGGAAAAGGGTTGCCCCCATGAAAGGACAACCCCAAAAAGAATGACAAAAAAGACGACGGTTAGTCGCAAAAGATCACCCTCCCATGCCGCTGGGTTGCGCGCCGATTTCCAGCACTTTTACCAGGCTCTGCGTCTGCAGGTCAATCACCGCTACGGTTCCCGTTTCCGCGGCAGCATCAAACGGATAGCGCGGTGTGTAGCCGCCGCTGATGTTGCGATTGGAGATAAACAGATAGCGCCCGTCGTTGCTGATGGCGCTGCCGTGAGGCATCGATAATCCGTTGCCGCTGATCGTTTTGCTGATTGTGGCCATGCCCGGGTCAACGATGCTGACCGTATTGGATTTCTGGTTGCCAAAGACAACACTGCCATCGGCCAGCGTCAGCGGATGCCACGGCGCCATATCCGCATCAACCGTATTGGCAACGCTGATTTCGCCGGCACCGGAAACATTGTAAATGTGCAGCTTGTTGCTTACCTGCCCCGTCGCGTAAAGTTTGCTGTTATCGGCAGACTCCGAAAAATGGACATAAACAAACGGCTCACCGTCGTCGGTAAAGTAATCTTCCACTTCATCCGTCGCCGCATCGATTATGGCGATCCGGTTCTCGGCCAGGCTGGCCGAAAAGAGATATTTGCCGTTGGATTGTGCCAACAGCGCGTGGGGCCTGTCAAACACCAGCGGGATTTCCGTCATTAGCGTCATCTGATCGCGGTTAACCACGGCGATGGACGAAGGCGGATTTACGGCGGACATGGAGCGGCCAACGTAAAGCTTGCTGCTTGTGGGATGTATATAGAGCAGTCCGGGCACCTGTGTCTCAACCGATCCCAGCATTTCGTTGGCGCGGTTGAATTTGAGCACTCTGTTTTCACCGATCAGGCTGACGTACCAGGCGCTGCCGTCGGCTTCCACGGCAATGTGGTGCGGTTTGGCGCTTGCCGAATAGCCCAGTTCCTGCAGGTCAATGCGCCGGATAACCAGCTGCGCCTGCGCGTCGATCACCGAAACACTGGCGTCACCCTGGTTGCAGACGTAAACCAGGTCGCTGCTGTTTGCGTAAGGAATCTCTCCGGCATCGTTCCGCGCGCCTTCATTAATCCAGCGTTTCAGGAAAGCGGTTTTTATACTGTCCGGCCCTGCAATCGAAAACTCGATCTTTGTAAGCATCTCATAAAGCAGGCTGTTTTCGGCAGCAAACGGGATGATCACCTCGCCGCCTTCATAGCCCCGGATAAGGCCGTTCCAGGAAGAAGCATCCAGCCCTTGCGGGTAAACAGCGGTCTGCCTCATAAAATCGCTGATCTCATTTAACAGCGGCTGTACGTGGTCCGAATAGCTGATCTCGTTGATAGCCCCGTAGTCAATCGCTTGCGGCTCGCTGCTTTCGTCTTCACTGCAGCCGGATACCCCAAAAACCAGAAGCGCCAGAAAAACAATCCATTTAAACATATTTTTTCCTTAACGAATTAATACCATTCTTTTTGTCGCTTTAAAGGCGCCCGCTTCCAGCACGTAGAAATAGATGCCCGAAGCCAAGCCGGATGCGTCGAAGCGCACGCTGTGTGTTCCCGCTTCTTTTGTCCCGCTTTGCAGTTGCGTCACTTTTTTGCCGGTGATTGTATAAATGGCAAGTGATACTTCACTGGCGTTAGGAAGCGCGTAGCGTATGGTGGTGGAAGGGTTGAACGGATTCGGGTAATTCTGCTGCAATTCGAAACTGCGTACGGTTTGGTTTTGTGGCGCTCTTATATCCGTCAACGGACCTTCGAACCAGTCTGTTACCAGTTCAATTAATCCGGTACGGTTGGTAAACGCGCCGCTGCCGGTGGAAACGCCTTCCAGGCCAAAGCCGGCAAAAAATACACGGCCCTGCCCTTCGCCAAAGCCAATGCCAAAGGCACCGTACTCATTATCCGAGCCCCAATATTTCATAACCGGAATGGTTCTGCTGCTATCCAGGGTCATCATGATATCGGGTGAGATCTGGTTGCCTGCCGATTCCGTTTCCAGCAGTCCCAGGCGGTTTATGCTTTCCCCGATTGATGTGCCCGGCACGCCGCCCAGCATTTTCAACCCGCTGTTATCCACGTAGCTGATGCCCAGCCAATCCTCAAGATAATCCTGCTCGTTTGCGCTAAGATATTGGGCCAGGTTTTGCCCGCTCATAATCACATTGCCACCCTCTTCGACGTAGGCTCGCAGTGTATCCAGGAAAGAGCGCGTTACAAAATTATCCTGCGCGTCACCGCTGATTACAATCATATAATTTTCTTTTACCAGGCCAAAATCGGTGGTGGAAAGGCTTTCCAGGCCGTTTGAAGCGTCGCTCACTACCATCGTTTTTCCCAGTTCTGCAAGACTGGTTTCAATAAACGAGGTGTAATCATTGGCCGGATCAAGATTTACAACAAGAACACCGGCCTGCTGCAATTCAACATCGATGACCGTTTCGGCCTGATCCAGCACGTCTATCGAACTTTGAGTAAAAGAGCTATACGGATAGGCCTGATCTACTATCAGATCAATATAAGCTGCGCTGCGTCCATTGCTTACGGGCAGGTCTTCGAAAACGTACTCACCGTTTTCATCGCTGTATGTTTCATAGGTGAGGTTTGCTTCCAGGTAATGACTGGTTACCGTAACCCTGACGCGGGCGTTGGCTATAGGGTCTCCGTTTTCATTGCGTATGATACCGGTAAGATCGCTGAGCGGGGACGGTGTCAGCGAGATGGTCAGTTCCTCATCCTTCCCGCTTATAATTTCCTTTTTAAAGTCCATGGGCAAGTAACCAAAAGCCCCGGCCGTAAAGAAAACGGAATCGGCCAGACCGTAGCCAAAACCATAGCTGCCGTCAAAGTCGCTATAAAAAACCTGCTGGGTCTCCCCCACATCAATGCGGCCGCCGGCAATGGGATCCTGGTTAGCCGCGTTCTCCATTTTTCCGGAGAAATAGTGAATGCGCTGCCCGTTAAACTTTACGACGTGCATACCTGTGCTGCCGTCACTGAGGTAGATATTGCCCGATGTGCTGTGCGGATAAACGCCCCAGTTGCCGGAAAAACCGGGAGTGTTGTGGGCGGGAAAAGTATCATAAAGCCCTACGATACCGCTTCGGTCAGGATCGGTGATATCAATAACGACCAGTCCGGCGCTATAATGCGATACATAAACGAAATCGCCTTCAATGTGGGCATTGTGAGCCAGGTAGCTGGGACCAATGTGTTCCGAAAGCAGCTCTATGTTTTCCAGATCGCTGATATCCCAAATCTTGATGGTTTTGTAGGAGGTTTCCTCTGTGGTTACAAGAATTGTGTTATTGGAATTTGTCCAGGTGTTGTGCACGTAGCCCGGGTCCGGGATGGGCAGCTTTGTCACCTCTGTTACGGATTGCGGGTTGGAAACATCATAAATGCCGACCGTGCGTTTGCGTCCTTCGGCGGTAAAGGCAAGTCCGTCTCGCACAAAAACATCATGCGTCTCTGTGCCAAATTCGTTCACATACACAGGGTTTTCAGGGTCTTCCAGTGACATAATAATCGTCTCGCCGCTGCCACTGGCATTCGCCAGGTACATCAATGCCGTGGTCGTATCTATGTAAAGATTGTGGTAATTGCCGATCGCGTCTTGCGAAACCAGCGACACATTATCCGGAGCTCCGGAGAGATCGATAATCATCAACTGCCCCTCACCGGCATCATTCACGAGGTAAGCATAGTGCTTATATACTTTGATATCGCGCCAGGTGGAAGCAGGGCCTTCAAAATAGGCTACCTCATTGATCGTTCCCTCGGCGGCGTCCGTCACATCGAGAACCGACGCACCGCTGAAGGCACCACCAATAGCGTAATAACGACCATCGGGCGCTTCATAGCCCCACACATCGTTATATGAACGCTCATTAAAATTCGCCAGCAATTCCACGTTCTGTGCTGTGGATATCCCAAAAAGACAAAAAACAAAAACAACCAAATACATCAATCGATGCATGAGCAAATCCTCCGTGAGTAAAGGTGAAAAAAAGTCATTCGCAATAAGCCGCAAGAAAGTTTCACCGGCTTACCAATTTTAGCCCAATAATGCCAGCTACAATGAGCAAGATGCTGAAAACGCGCCACAGGTCGGCAGATTCGTCAAATAAAAGGACGCCGCCAATAGCGGTACCGATGGCGCCGATGCCGGTCCATACGGCGTAGGCAGTCCCCACAGGCAGAAAGCGCACGGCCCAAGATAGCAGAAACACACTTACAGCCATGGTGAGTAGGGTGTAAACCGAAGGGCCAAGCCGGGTAAATCCCTGCGTATAGCGCAAGCCAAGAGCCCAGGCAATTTCGAAAAGACCGGCAAAAAACAGTACTGTCCAGGCTTGAAGGTTAGTAAGATTCAACGCGTTTTTTATCATATATCAGCTACTTTTGGCACAAAAAAGGCCGCAATATACAGCGCGGCCTCTCTTTATAAAAATAAATTTATCACAATAACCTTTTGAAACTTCCTTGAACAACGCGACGCCAATTATCCGCTTACTGGACAGTTAAGAACTGAACGCTGAAAAGCTCGTTTTTGTCTGTCCAGATCTTTTCGATATCGAAGCCGGCTTTGGCGGCCAGCCCGGCAAATTCCTGAGGTGTGTATTTATAAGACGACTCGGTCCAGATTGTTTCGCCTTTTTCAAACGGAATGACAGTGCCGTTGATGGTTACTTCCTGGTTGGCCTTACTAACGATGTGCATCTCCACCCGGCCCTCTTTGTCATTGTAAAAGGCCCTATGTTCAAAAGCCTCCAGGTCAAAATCGCTGCCCAGTTCACGGTTCAGGCGTACAAGCTGGTTCATGTTAAACTCCGCCGTGATGCCCTTTTTGTCATTATAGGCATCGTTCAGAATAGCCGGGTCTTTTTTCAGATCAACGCCGACCAGCGCGCCGCCCTTTTCTCCGCAAACTTCTGCAATATGCTTCAGGAAGGCCACTGCCTCATCGGGGTGGAAATTGCCGATGGTGCTACCGGGATAAAACACGATTTTTCGCGAAATGGGGCGTCCGGCGTCGGGCAACGTAAAATCAAGCGTATAATCGGCGCAGAGTGGTTTTACTTCCAGGCGCGGGTAGGCTGCTGCCAGCCGCGATGCCGTGTGTGCCAGATAGCGGCAGGAAATATCTATGGGCACATAGACAACAATCCCCTTAATGTGATCCAGCAGAATCTTCGTTTTTTCGCTGCTGCCGCTGCCGTATTCTATCATCATTACATCTTTACCTATATGACGGGACATATCATCCATATTTTGGCGCATGATCTCTGTTTCAGTGCGGGTGGGGTAATACTCCTCCAAACGGGTAATCTCATCAAACAGGCGCGAACCGCGCTCATCATAAAAATATTTGGAGGGCAACTCTTTGCGACTTTTGGACAGCCCCTTCAGCACTTCCTGGTACATGCCTACGATACCGGCTTTTCGGGTTACCTCGTTTTGTTTGCTGGATACAGAAGCGGACATGGGTATTTTCCTGTATGTTTATTCACTTATTGATACAGCACGTTAGAATGAGATAATTTTTTCATTGGTGTACGTGTATTTTGCATGCAGTTAAAAGACGCATTTTATCTCACAATTTGGTCACGCGTTTTTACTATTTCTATGCATGATTTTACAAAGGTTCTGTTTGTGATGAACGCTTCATCCTTACCGGCCAGGCATAGGCGACAGCCAACGCTCCCAGCATTAACAAAGAGCCGAACAGTAAACGCAGCAGGTCGGCCGACTCGCCAAAGAACAATAAAGCAAACAGAACGCCAAGAGGTATTTTAAGATTGTTCATTACGGCCAAAACGCCGGCGTTGGTTTTTGTAGCACCCAAATTCCACAGAAAAAAGCAGAGACCGGATGCGATTATCCCCAGATAAAATAACGTATATATGTGATTGGCTTTCAGATCGATGTCAGTCCAGGGTGTCATCAGGGCGCTATTGAGGCCGGCGATCAAAACCGCACCTGCATACAAAAAGACAAACAGCTCTTTGTCTTTAAACATTCCAAATAAGGGCCGGACGCGCTTATAATAGATCTGTCCGAAGGCGAAGCAGATATTGGAAGCCTGCACCAGTAAAAAGCCTGTAAACATCTGTGTATGCTGCCACTCGCGAAAAACCAGGATGGCGGCGCCGGCAATAGCCAGCAAAGCCGCCAGCAGGTAACGCGGACGGAAGCGACGCTCCAGCAGATCGGCGATAAGAGCAACATAAAGCGGTGTAAGAATCGTAAACAAAGCAATTTGCCAGGCCTGCAAAAAGGGATAGGCGTTAATGTAAAGAATGTACATCAAACCGAACTGCACCACACCGATAAGCAACAATTTTTCCAGGCCTTTTTGCCTGATCAGACTGAGGCGCAGAAAAGGAAGAAAGAACACGAGGGACAAAAACAATCGCGCAAAAGAGACAAAATGCGTATCGAGGTCGGCAAGCTGACCCTTGATGAGTCCAAACGAAAAAGCCCAGATAACGGAGACAATAATAAGGTAGTACATATCGGATCTTTTGGTGGCGGTTGGCAGAACATGAACAAAGCGGTTGATAAAAACAAATTTTTTTAATGCGCGTGGAATCGATTTTTTTTAATGCGTAGTTTAGCGCATACGTAAAACAAAGACCCCGTTTAAACCATGAGAAAACTATTCCCCGCATTGATTTTCCTGTTTGTTCTACTCTTAAAAACAGGGCAGGCTTTAGATACGCCGGAAGACACTTTACAGGTGTATGACCTGGACGAAGATATTGTTATCACAGCCACAAAACTGCCTGTGGTTTTCGCGGATGTGGCGCGCAGCGTTGAAGTAATAAAGGCAAAGGACATCCGGCTGATGCCGGTGCAGTCGTTGCCGGAAGTGCTGGAATATGCCGCCGGCGTAGATGTGCAGCAACGCGGCACACAAGGCATACAGGCGGATGTCAGCATCCGCGGCGCCGGCTTTGAGCAAACCCTGATTTTGCTGGATGGCGTAAAAATGAACGACCCGCAGACCGGGCATCATAATATGAATATTCCCGTGCATGTAAACGATATCGCGCGGATAGAAGTTTTGCGCGGTCCGGGATCGCGCTTATACGGCCCTAATGCTTTTGGCGGGGTTATCAACATCATTACCCGCAAGGGTGAGAAACCGGGGGTGCGCCTGTTCAGCATGCTGGGAGAACATAACCTGAATGATGCCGGTCTTTCCGCTTTTTACCCCTGGGGCGCCGGCAAGCACCGCATTTCGGCATCACGCGGCAGCAGCGACGGCTACCGGCCCAACACCGATTTTCTGAATACGACAATCTCACACAACTCCACGTTTGAGTTTGACGACATTACCATCTCCGCGGCAAGCGGCTACAGCGACAAACAATTTGGCGCCAACAGTTTCTACACGACGCGTTTTCCCGAACAATACGAAGAGATCGAAGTGTGGTACGTGCAGGCCACGGGAAGCTTTATCTCCAGAAAATGGCGCTTGCAGGCCAACAGCGGCTGGCGCGAACACCGTGATATTTTCCGGCTGGTGCGCAGCGATCCCGCCTTTTACCAGAACACACACCTGACGCAGGGTTTCAGCAATGACGCACACCTGAGTTATTATTCGGCGCTGGGTGTCAGCACCATTGGCCTGGAATGGTCTGTCCAGGGCATTAAAAGCAATAACCTGGGGCGGCATACACGTTCAACGCTCGGTACGTTTTTCCAGCAGCAATTTGAGCTTGATCCGTTCAGTTTTGCGGCGGGCGTTTCGGCCTATAAATACAGCACGGAAGAGTGGCAGGCCTGGCCCGGTCTGGATGTCAATCTCGGCCTGACCGAAAATCTGCATTTTTTCGCCAGCTATGCCCAGGGCTTCCGGGTTCCCACTTATACAGAGCTTTATTACAATGACCCGGTCACTTCCGGCAACGCCGCACTGGAGTCAGAAAAATCAGAAAATATTGAAGGCGGTTTTAGCGCCACGCTCGGGCCACTGCAACTGGGAGGCACCTTTTTTTACCGTAACAGCGAAAACCTGATTGATTTTGTACTGGATCCGGCGGACGATATGTATGAGGCGCAGAACATCACGGCAATGCAGACCAACGGCCTGGAAGGAAACGCTCAGTTTTTTCCAAATGGCGGCTTTATAAACAGGGTGTTTGCCCGTGTCACCCGGCTGGATTCCGATCTGGATAAACCCGGTTTTATTTCGCGCTATACGCTGACCCATTTCCGCACGCAGGCCACCGTGGGGTTGGACCATCAGCTACCCTTCTGGCCTGCACTGTCGCTGCATTGGCGGGCACGCTTTGAAGATCGTTTAAACAGTGGCGACCATTTCCTGGGCGACGCGCGCATAAATTACAACAACGGCAACGGGCTGAATATTTATATCGATGTGACCAATTTGGGGGACCTATCATACCAGGATATCCCGGGGGTGCCTATGCCGGGACGCTGGTTCAAAGCGGGTTTTTCCTACGCCATCATTGCGAGAGATGAATAGATGAAACCGGATGATATCACGCTGATCGTTCCGACAAAAAACGAAGCGCAAAACATACAAAGCTTTCTGCAAACTTTGCCGCCGGAGCTGACGCTGATTGTTGTAGATGCCAGTGATGACGAGACGGAAACGGTCATTAAAAAAATACGCCCGCAAAATACGATTGTATTGCGTGAACCCGGCAATATCCCGCTGGCCCGACAGCGTGGCGCCGACCATGCCGCAAGCGAATGGCTGCTATACAGCGATGCCGATATGGCATTCGACAAAAAATATTTTGCGAAGCTGCAAAAGCTGGAAATTTCTGCCAATGTCGGGGCTATCATGGGCGCCAAGCTGAGCCGCAGGAAATATCGCGCTTATTACCGTTGCTACAGTGCCGCCATGCGCGTGATGTCCTGGTTTGGCATCCCCATCGGCAGCGGCTCCAATATGCTGATCCGTCGCAAGGCGCTTACGGAAACAGGCGGATTCGATGAACGGCTGGCGCACAGCGAGGACAGCGATATCCTGATACGCATCAAAAAGGCCGGCTGGAAAGTGCCCTACAAAGGCATGCTAAAAGTCTACGAAACAGATCATCGTCGCCTGGAGCGCGGGGTTGTAAAAAAATTCTGGCATGGTGCACTAAGAGCTTTTTACCTGTTTACCGGCTGGCGTGCCGAGCGGGTGCGCGAATCGGACTGGGGCTATTGGGAAAAGCATTAGACTAATGTTAATGAAATTACAGTCTCCGCGGCGGTTTTAGTGCTTGTTTTTAAAACAGGTTTTACAAAGGAGGATGTAACATGAAAGTAATGGCGGATTTTAGCATAGTTCCCGTGGGAGTCGGCGTTTCGATTTCCAAATATGTTGCCGAATGTGAGAAAGTTTTTAAGGAGATGGGTCTAAAGCACGCCCTGCACGCTTACGGTACAAATATCGAGGGGGAATGGGAAGAGGTGTTCCAGTCGTTAAAACGATGTCATCAGCGCCTTCATGAAATGGGCGCGCCGCGCATTACAACCACGGTAAAACTGGGTACGCGCACAGATAAAGAACAAGGTTTGGATGACAAAGTAGACAGCGTGAAAAAGCTGCTCTAAGAAAAATACGGGAAAATACAGGTCATCCCGGCCTGTCCCGATTTATCGGGGTTTGGCAGCCAGCCAACACCGGGATCGCCACAATTGGTAAAGAAGATCAGGATCAGGAGCATGATCACGATCAAGATGAAAACATAAACCCTGAACACCCGAGCACATTAACACACTAACACTTTAGCACATACATCATGCCCTGGACCATTCGTAACGTCGTATTTGTATCGCTGATCATGCTGCCGGAGATCATTTATATGTGGCTTAGCGGGAGCAACGCGCTCAGCCGTACCCTGCCGCTTTCCCGCCGCCAGCTGGGATTGGTTTTCACACTGATCGTCCTTTGGTTTTACGCCCTTCCTGTTATCTATTATGGCACTTATATTTCCGGCAACCTGAACAGTTTGTTTGTATTTAACACAAAGCCCGTGTGGCAGGACATAGTTTTCCATTATCCTTTCTGGATCGGTGTTATCGTGATCATGGAAGTACTGCCGGTTTACCTGCTGGCCGATCTGGGCGCGGGCATAAGCAAGATACTCTACAAGCAACCGCGCTGGGTCAACGGCCTGGCCTGGGTAAAAACGGGCTGGCTTTTAGGCATGATTGTTTTCGTGCCGATACAAGCCTGGTACCACACCAATATCGTACGCCTCAATACGCAGGAAATTGAGCTTTCCGGCAGGGCCGAAGCGTTAAGTGGCTTGCAGATCGGTTTGCTGGCCGACCTGCAGCTGGACCGCTATACCGGTGATAACAAAATGCAGCAGGTAGGCGATCTGCTGGAAAAAACGCCGCCCGATATTGTGATGTTTGCCGGAGACCTGGTGACATCCGGAACCGAATTCATCTCGGCCGGACTGCAATCGATGCAAAATGACAAGACCCGTGAAAAGATTGCCGTTTTAGGGGACCATGATTTCTGGGCTGACCCGCAAAGTATTGCACAGGGACTGAATGCACGCGGCTGGCGCTTTCTTGATAACAAGCACTACGTTTTTCAGCACAACGGCAAGCGTGTTCTTGTAACCGGTGTAACCCACATCTACAGCCGGCGCATAAAACCCGACTCTTTAACCGACTTACTCAAAACCGCTCCGGATGCGGATTACCGTATTCTGCTGGTGCACCAACCGGCACAGTTTATTGTGGAAGAAGCTGCCCGCCAGGGCTACGATCTGTTCATGGCCGGACATACCCACGGAGGGCAGGTGGTGTTTCACCCGCTGGGCATTGAGGTAACGCCCAGCCGCTTTGAGACCCGCTTTTACAGCGGCATTTTCCAACTTGAACAGCTCAACGTTGCGGTCAGCAACGGCGTGGGCCTCACCCTGGCCCCGTTGCGCTACGGCGCGCCGGCGGAAGTGATGATGCTGCAGCTAAAATAGTGAAAGACGTGTTAGAGTGTTAATGTGTTATGGTGTTAGAGTGCTCCGACCGTTTGTTATCTCGAACGCATGTGAGAGATCTGGGATACGCATTTGACCACTTTACTATCTATTAAAGGAAAAAAATCCCGGTGTGGCATAAAGCCAACCGGGATATCCATGAAAAAGTGAGAGAGTATGACTAAGGAGCTTCCCAGATCTCTCACAACATCCGTTCGAGATGACAGAAATATTTAGATCAGGATCGAGATCATGAGCAAGATCAAGACCTGAACACCTAAAAGCCTGAAAACCTTAACACTCAAGCACACTAACACGCTCGCACACTCCTACTTCACCCACTGGTCCAGCCAGCCAATAACCGTATCGTGCCATTGGATGCTGTTGTGCGGCTTGAGCACCCAGTGGTTTTCATCGGGGAAATAGAGAAACTTGCTGGGGATGCCTTTGCGCTGCAGCGCCGTAAACGTCGACATACCCTGCGTTTCCACCACGCGGAAATCCAGCGCGCCGTGAATCACCAGCATCGGCGTTTTCCAGTTCTTTACAAAATTGACCGGGTTGTGTTTTTCATACCCTTCGGGATTTTCCCAGGGCGTGCCGCCATGCTCCCACTCAGGGAACCACAGCTCTTCCGTGTCAAAATAGGCCATGCGCTCATCCAGGTTGCCATCGTGGTTTACCAGGCATTTAAAGCGATCGGGCCAGTTGCCGGCAATCCAGTTAATCATATAGCCGCCGTAAGAAGCACCCAGCGCCCCCACGCGTTCGCCGTCCATCCAGGGGTATCGTTCAAGCGCGGCAGCCAGACCTTTTTGCAGATCCACCAGCGGCTTGCCACCCCAGTCTTCACGAATAGAGTCGGTGAAGTCCTGCCCATAACCAACCGAGCCGTGGAAGTCGACCATCACAGCGGCATAACCGGCACCGGCATAGGCCTGCGGGTTCCAGCGGTAGTGGAAATCGTTGCCAAAAGAGCCCTGCGGTCCGCCGTGAATCAGGAAGGCCACAGGATATTTTTTCGACGGGTCAAAATCAGCCGGTTTGACGATGTAGGCGTAGACCGTTTCATCGTTCCAACCTTTAAACGTAAACTGCTCCGGCTCGCCCATACGCGCGGCAGCCACGCGCCCGGCGTTGATCGCGGTAATCGCTTTCAGGCCGCTGCCATCAGGATTGATGCTGTACAACTCAACCGGCGAGCGCAGATGGTCCATGCCAAAAACGAGCTTGTCCCCGGCAACTGATGGGGAACGCACCGTGCCTTTTTCCTGCACGATTTCGACCGTGCCCGTGGCTACATCTATGGCAAACAGCGACTTCTGGCCCAGGTTGTCGGCGTTGGTGTAGATTGTTTTGCCATCTGCCGACCAGACAATGGCCGAAGCGGAACGGTCCCAATCCTGCGTGAGCACGCGCTCTTTGCCGCTATTCCAGTCGCGCAGAACAATGCGCAGACGGTCAGCTTCAAATCCGGGACGCTCCATAGCCAGGTAAGCCAGCGTCGAACCATCGGGCGAAAAAACCGGCTGCGTGTCCCAGGCTTTGTTGGCCTCAGTGATGCAGCGCGGCGCTTCGGAGCCATCCACGGGAACAACGTAAAGATCAAAGTCCACCGACCAGGCCTCTTCCCTGCCCGCATCGCGGGCGGTAAACACCAGGCTTTTGCTGTCCGGCGTAAAGGCAATTTCTTCGGGCCCGCCAAACGGCATCGACGGTGAATCGGCATCCATGTTATCCATCACATCCAAGGGATCACCCCCGGCCAGCGGCATGGTAAACATGTGCGAGCGACGGCCGTCTTTCCAGGTATCCCAATGCCGGATAAACAGTTTGTCAAAAATCATACCCGTGGCTTTGCGCTGCTTGATCTCTTCCAAACGCTGCACGGTGCAGTCAATGGTTTCGCAATCGGGGAAGACACTCATCGAAAAGGCGATGGTTTTGCCATCGGGGGCGACCACGAGGTTGCCCACGCTCAGCGGCAGATCGGTCACCTGCTGCGGCGTACCGTCCGGCGTCATGCGCCACACCTGGTAGCTGCCGGAACGCGACGACAGGAAGACAATCCCCGAACCATCGGGCAACCAGCGCGGGTTGACGTCGTTGGCCGGGTCCGTAGTAAGTTGTGTTAAACCGCTGCCATCTACATTGACCAGCCAGATGTCGCTGCGGCCTTTGTTGGCCTCCAGATCGGTGCTGCGCAAGGTAAAGGCTACCTGCTTACCATCCGGCGACACCTGCGGGTCACCAATGCGCTGCATGGCCAACATATCATGTATGGAGAAGGGGTGGGTTTGCTGTGCGAATACCGTGCCCGCGAGCAACAAAAACGTTAAGATAATTCGTGATATCCATTTTGAAATCATGATGAGCCTCCTAAAAACTATGTTTACAAAAAGTATTTCAAAAAAACTTAAATTGTCCATTCTTATCGCGATAATTAAGCTACTTTTTGACAACAAAACTTAATCCGAGGGTATAAGTGTGTCTGAACTTAATAATCTTTATACTGAATCCGCTATTCAAGATAACCTCTTGCAATCTTATAGAAACTTTCAACTTAACATGCAATCGATTTTTATAGCAATTGGTACAGGATTAACAATTACAATAATAAATACAAACACGATTTTTGAGGCAATACTAATAATTATTGTATTTTTAGTAATTGCTATTCTGTCGGTTTTTTCTCTTTTTAAATTTCGTAAAGTGATTTTGGCTAGAGGTTACGACGTAGATTACTGGCATGACAGAATTATTGAGGCAGAAAAAAATGTTAGTAATGGCAAAAAATATCTGACACGTTTTAAAGTTTATCAAAAGCTTCATAGGCAAGATATCGATGAATCCGAATTTGAACAAATTATTGTGAATGAAGAAGCTCTAAAAAACCTAACTGAAAAAGGAAAGGGTCATACAAGAAAAGTAATAGACACATATCTATTTCGAGGTTTCTTTGTTACATGGGTTGTCTTACTTTTAGTTTCTTTAGTAAAACTTCTTAAAATAATTTTATAGAAACCCATGAATGCTTAAGGTAAAGATCTACATGCTTGTAGAAATCTTGTGGTAGAGAAATTTATTGCGGCGATAGTTGCTATTTTATTGCTTTCAATTCCTTTACTTGGGACAATTACTCCTGCCTGGGAGGGCACAAAAAAAGATCGTTCTATTTTCTGGATAGTATTTTTACCGTCATTACTCATACTACTAAGCCTTTCTTTTTATTTGGGAAAATTGTCAGGTTAATAGGACCCGAAAAACCATGCCCCACCCCAAACTCTACGACAAGCTGGCGCCCTGGTTTCACCTGGTCACCGCGCCGCAAGATTATGAAGAAGAAGCCGCTTTTTACAGCGACATCCTGAAGCAAGGCGCCGAACGCCCCGTTAAAACCGTGTTGGAATTAGGCAGCGGCGGCGGCAACAACGCCTGCCACATGAAAAAACACTTCCGGCTCACCCTCAGCGACATCTCTCCGGAAATGCTCAAGCTTAGTCAATCTATCAACCCCGAATTGGAGCACATTGAGGGGGACATGCGCACGCTGCGGTTGCAGCGCACGTTTGATGCCGTGTTTATCCACGACGCGCTGGATTACCTGCTCACGGAGCAGGACCTGCGTCAAACATTCCAAACCGCCAAAAGCCACCTCAATCCCGGCGGCATACTGTTACTGGCGCCCGACAATGTGCGCGAAACCTTCCGTGAGCTGACCGAACACGGGGGCCATGACGGCCCGCGGCGTGCGGCGCGCTACCTCGAGTGGCAATACGACCCCGATCCCGCCGACACTACTTACACCGTGGACTACGCTTTCCTGCTGCGCGATGCGGACGGCAGCGTCAGAACCATCCATGACCGGCATAACTGCGGCCTGTTCCCTCGGGTCACCTGGCTGAATCTGCTTGAAAACTGCGGTTTTAAGTCTTCCACCCGGGATGACCCGTTTGGCCGCGGAGAGCTGTTTGTGGGCGTAGCGTGACGCTGATGTGGTGACCGGGAACGTGTACCTGACGGCACTCGCTGTTAGAAATAATTTTTTCCTTCTACCCCTGTTTTGTCCCTTTGGGACACCTGATGATTTTTGCAAATCATTAATAATGAAATTTCCAATACAATATGAGCATGCTGCGACGCGATAGGCAAGCACCTTACTGCGCATATTCACACCCAATGTCCCATAGGGCCAACACATGGGTAGAATACAGGAATATATTTAAATCTGCGTACCGTCGGTACGCCATCCAACCCGGATTTGATTTAATCCACCCAACAACCTAAATATGTTGCCGCCGGGTACATTTACTCACTATAAAACAACGAATCAAATGCTGAAACGCGAAATCAAACGCTGGGACCTGTTTCTGCTGATGATCAACAGCATCATCGGCGCCGGCATTTTTGGTCTACCCTCAAAGATATTTGCCCTTTCCGGAGTTTACAGCCTGGCGGCCCTTTTTGTGTGCGCCGCGATCGTGCTCGTCCTGGTCTTCAACTTCGCCGAAGTGGCCAGCAGGTTCAGCAAAACCGGCGGGCCTTATTTGTATACACTCAGCGCTTTCGGCAAAATACCGGCCTTCATCATCGGCTGGCTGATCCTTATAACGCGCCTTGCCACTTATGCCGCGCTTATCCACCTGGTCGTAACCTACCTGGGTCATTTCCTGCCGGCATTGATACAGCCGGGCTTCCGGTTTGCGGCCATCATAACAATAACAATCGTTTTAACACTGGTTAACTACCGGGGCGTCAGGCAATCCACACTGCTTAGTAATACCCTGGCCGTTGCCAAGGTCCTGCCGTTGCTTATTTTTGTCGTGGTGGGATTATTTTATCTCGATCCACAGCTCATCGACTTTCAGCAGGCTCCACCAAATACGGACGCGTTCGCTTCGACGGTACTTGTGCTGATCTTTGCCTTTACAGGTTTCGAAGCCGTTCTTGTCAACACGGGCGAGGTGCGCCATCCCGGCAAAAATATCCCGTTTGCTTTAATCGCTTCGATCATTTTCGTGGCCATTTTCTATGCCTTAATCCAGGTGGTCAGTATTGGCACGCTGCCGGAACTGGCTGCTTCGGAAAAACCGCTGACGGATGCTGCGCAGGCTTTTATGGGTCCCTTTGGCGGCACCCTGATCACAATCGGCGCGGTTATTTCCATCGGCGGCACATTAAACGCCGTCATGCTGATTGGCTCGCGTGTGCCTTTTGCCCTGAGTGAAGAAGAGCAGCTGCCACAGGTTTTTTCACGTTTGCATAAACGATTCAGTACACCGGTGCCGTCATTGCTTGTTTTTTCGGCTGTTTCGCTGTTGGTCTCGCTGACAGGCTCATTTATATACGCCGTTTCGATCAGCGTCATCAGCAAAGTGTTGATATTTCTGGCTGTTTGCATCGCCCTAATCCGGCTGCGCAAAAAGAAAGATGCACCACCCGCACAATATCGTCTACCTTACGGCGTAGCTTTTGCCCTTGTCGGTGCCGCCGCTTCAATCGCCCTGCTCTACAGTGCCAGGCTATCGCAGCTTGGCGACGTTTTTTACACCGTTTTGATCGGCATCGTTCTGTATGCGATATTTAGGATTGTCTCCGCAAAAACAAAACAGGGAATATAAACAGGAGGCAGACTATGGACATCAGCGTTTTTACCGACAAATCAAAAACACCAACGGAAAAAGAAGTGCAATCGGCGTTGGGAACAACTTATCCTTTATGGAAAAGCATCCGCGACTCTGTATTTGAAAAGTACCCGGCTGCAACAGACGAGTGGAACTACCCCGGCAAAAAATACGGCTGGAGCTTCAGGGTTAAGGATAAAAAAAGGGCCATCATCTACCTGCTGCCGCGGGACGGCTATTTTAAGGTTGCCCTTGTCTTCGGCCAAAAAGCAACTAACCAGATATTGGAAAGTGATGTAGCAGCAGCAATAAAATCCGAACTGCAAAATGCCAGGGTCTACGCGGAAGGTCGTGGTATCAGCATTACCGTTAACAATGAAAACGACCTGACTGACATTCCAAAACTTGTTGATATAAAACTGGCAAATTAAAAAAATAGCGGGCAGCGCTACTTCAGCACCAATACCTTAAATACCCTGTTAAAATCATCGCGCGCCTTATTGCGACCGTTGATCTTCAGGAAATAAAGCTGCGAGCTTAACTCATCCAATGCCAGGTCAAATGTATATACACCCTTTTCGTGCTGCCGTTTTTCGCTGTGCACTTTCTGGCCGCGTATATTAAATAACGTAAAAGTCAGATTGCTTTTTTGGCTGAGCGCGTAACGTACCTTTATGCGGCCGTTTGCCGGATTGGGATACGGCGGGCGCACATCAAAAGCCTTGGGCAGCACTTCAACGCTTGCCTGCCCCAAATACTGCCTTGCTCCGTCCACATCCTGCTGGAATAATTCATAGCGACAGGTAAAAGCTTCACTGGAAAGATCGGGGATGCCTTTATCAGCGATACTGTAATCATGCCCGGCGGAGCTGTTTCCTCGTGCATCCACCCGGGCGATCATCTCACGCTCATGCAGTTTCTCACCGTTTTCAGCGGTCATATCACGATAGACTTCAAAAAAGCTGCTGTTCACTTCGCTGCCCGTGCGCCAACCTACCCGGATTTCCCCGGCCTGGAAATTATACGCGGCGGCAAACGAGCCCTGCACCAATGAAACGGGTACACTCTGGTCATCCAGCGAATTGATCCAATTCTCGATAAGCTGCGAGCCTTCGGTATCGATGCGGTTTGTTGCCAACGGCGGCATTCGGTATTCACCATGATCGATCATGCGCAGATAAACCACCGAACTGTCCGCCGCCCCGCTCATGATCCGTTTAGCGCCTGTTACACCAAGGTCGCCCAACTCCGGATCAATATCGAGCATATTTGTCTGCTCAAGCGGCGTCGCGTACTGCATATCCATGTTGGTGCGGCCGGTACCGCCCGGCAAGTGGCAGTTGGCGCAGTTCGAAGCCAGGTAAGAACGAGCACGGTCTTCCAGTGCTTCGGTGGAATCCGTCGGATCGGGCCACTGCGGCCAGCCCGTGTAATCTTCGCCAATATCCTCTGTAAAAAGTCGGATATTGTTATAACTGCGCAGCTGGTTGTCCGTTACACCGTTGTCATAGAGGAAATCCTTGTTGGTCTGTGCAGTATGAACGCCCAAAACGTCGCCCGCAGCCGGTGTATGGCATTCCAGACATTCGTTGCGCGAGGGATAATAATAATCACGGATGTAGCTGCCACCCGTGCAATCAGGATTTGCAATGGTAAGCTGTCGCGTGGCGCTGTCCGGCAACAGGTATGCATCGCTTTCATCGTTAAACCACCAGTAGCTGTAGCCATTCCACAAATCACCCGAAGAGCGTTTCACCAAAAAGCGCGTTTCGATCAGCCGGCGGCTGGCGGTATCCCCTTCCACCATCTCCACGTAAAAGTTTTTTACGATTACCGCTTCGGATGGCCAGCCCCAATCCCCGGTTTGATCAAACATAATCTTCGTGGTGTCGGGGAGGGCCAGAACACGTTCTTTAAACGATCCGTCAGACCAGAAAGAGGCATTCACGTCATACTCAATCAGGCCGTCAGAGAATTCCTTATTCAGCATATCCTTGTAAAGGCCGGAGTTGGAAATCGAATCAGGCACCGTGTTAACCGGTTCTTCCCCGGACTCCACCAGCATGTGGATTGTCCCGTTATAGCCTACTACATAAATCTCGTTGTTCTCATCCACGGCAAAGCTCGAGATCGATGCCGGCGACTCCGCCACCAGGCTGTTTTCAGTCACTTCGCCATTCTCATAGCGCAATGCCCAGATTTTGCGTGACACGTAATCACCGTAGATGTAAGCGCCAACCATATCGGTCAGCGAAGAACCCCGGTAAACATAGCCCCCGGTGATGGACTGGCCTTCGCTGTGATTGTATTCGTAAATGGGTTTTTCCAGGCCGGTGGTATCGCAGGGGCCGTCGTAACAATGGTTCCCCTCCATGACATTCCAGCCATAATTCAAGCCTTTTTTGATAATATCAATCTCTTCCCAGTCACCCTGCCCCACATCACCTGCGTAAAGCGTTCCGTCGGTGTCAAAACTAAAGCGCCAGGGATTGCGCAGTCCGTAGGCCCAGATTTCGTCCCGGTAGCCTAGCGTATCCGTGGTAAAAGGGTTGTCCGGCGGGATAGCGTACTCCAGACCCGTCTGCGTGCTATCCACGTCTATGCGCAGAATAGCGCCCAACGGTGTCGTAATATCCTGGCCATTATCAAAGGGATCGCCGCTGCCTCCACCGTCGCCCAGCGCGATATAGAGATAGCCATCGGGACCAAAGGCCAGTTGCCCACCATTATGGTTGCCTTCCGGCTGGGGGTATTCAAACAAAACGCGTTCACTTAACGGGTCGGCGGCGTTGGAATCGCTGGAACTGACCTGAAACTCTGAAATGCGCGACGTCAGCGTGTTTTCGGGCGTGGTATAATAGACATAAAACCTGCCGTTGTTTTGGTAACTGGGGTGAAAAGCCAATCCCAGCAAGCCCGCCTCTCCGGGGCCATCTTCCACCTGACTTTGAATATTAAGAAAAACCGTGGCAAGCCCATCGGATGTGTCATTGGCAAACACCCTTATACGCCCGGGCTGCTCCAGCACAAAAAGGCGGTTGCTGCCATCGCCGGCATGTACCATCCCTAATGGATCGTTAACAACCAGGTTGGGAAATACGCGCTTTGTCTCCAGGCTGGTAAGTCCGGAAATGGAAATCAAAAGTGAGCTGTTGGGTACGCGGTTTTCCAGCCCGTAGGGTTGGGCAGTTAAGTTCCCGGCCATACAAAGGATAATAGCCAGACCAACAACAATGCCGCTAATGATTTTTGTCATATTTCCTTAATACGATGGTGGACGTTAGAAAATGAAAGCGCTAAAGTATAGCTTACAACCAGGTACTTCTGTGATTAAGGCAACGAAAAAAGGCCTGATGCTTGCAATCAATCAATATTGACTCAGCTTAATTTGAATATTGCCCTGAATCCATTAGATTTTGTAACCGATAATTGAACCGGGGGACTTTGGCAAGTGGCAGAATTATTCAGACAAATGGCGTTTATAAATGCTATTCTCGGTGGTTTCGCGATTACATTTTTGAGCGTATTACTTTCGTTATCTTCTAAACAAAAAGTAATAAACTGGGTGATTTCTTTCCTGGTAGCATCATCCTCTTGCTTTGTGATAAGCGCATTGGGGGCGACATTCAGCGCCGTAGTTGCAACCCGGAGCACTAACCTGCCTCAAAACATTGAGTTTCTGCATATTCCTATGTCGCTTCTTTTTCTTGCCGGTGTGGTTTTGTTATTTATCTCCATGGGAATGTCCGGGTGGATTCGTTCCCGCCGGCTTGGCATCGCTACCATGGTTATCTCATTCTTGGCAACAATCGGCGCTCTCTTAATGCTCGCTCCTTTTATAACATATACCTGATAGCGACGGACCTACTTCAAATACAGCAATTTCCGCGATAGCTCCTGCGCGCCGTATTGCAGCTTAACAATATAGAGCCCGCTGCTTACGGCATTGCCCGTGGCATCCCGGCCATCCCAGGAGACGCTTTGGCTGCCTGTAGCATAAAATCCGGATACATCTTTTACCATCCGCCCATTGATGTCATAAATGCGCAACTGCACTTCTCCGGATTGCGGCAAATTAAATAGCAAAGTCACACGACCATTAAAGGGATTGGGATAAGCCTTCAGGTTCAGTGAAGCCGGCAATACGGGATCACCTTCTTCGACACTGACGACAAAATTAGATGCCTCGGGTGTGGGTTCATCGAGCACAATCCAGTCGCCGTCCCCGTCCGTTTCGCGGGCATAGGAATGATTTGAGGGCAGTGCGGGAAAACCAATTGAATCAAGCACGGTGCTGCCATCGGGCGCCAGCAGGGCCACAAATTCACCCGCAGAAGAGAGGCGGAAATTGGTATGCAGGGCGCCCTGCTCCTGGTCTTCATCGCACCACACCAGCAAAAACTCACCCGGGCCAATAGCCGGCGCACTGTCAGGAAAAACCCATTTGGTCAGATTGTCGCGCTTGTCGCTGAGGAAATATCCGGCCAGCTCGATCGGCTCATCGCCGCTGTTGTATAGTTCCAGCCAGTCATCGTATTGCCCGGCGTTATCGGCATTCAGCGAATCGTTGAGTGACAGCAGCTCGTTAATACGCAGGGCGTCATTCCCGGAGCCGCCGCCGGTTTCTATTTCCCGTGATCCGTTCAGCGGATAAAATGCCATTTGTGATTGGTTGTCGCGAATAAACAGACTCCAGATTATCATGCGGTTTTCGCCCTGTGGCGGCAGCACGGCAACCCAACGATCCGCTCCCTCCACGGTGCCATCACCGGCAGATTTATGAATAAGTGCCGTTGTCATCGAGTTGGTCTCACCATCGAGGCGCCAGTTGATCTCAAAACGGTCGATGCCGTCCGGATCAAACGCGGCGATTTCAATACGAACGCTGTCCGTTGCAGCCACCATATCGGGCACGTTGTATTCATAAACGATGGGTTTTGAAGAAATATAGGAAGCCTGCTGTTTAACAGCAGCCACACGTTTGTTAACATACTCGCGGATGCCGTTTTTTACGTGGTCGCGATTGTAATGTCCGGCGGTATAGGAGTTATAGAAATCATCCATAGTATAGCCATAGTCGCGTGTGCGAAAGGTATCGCTCTCGGCGAAAGGCGCGATCATCGCCTGCAGCTGACTAAGCCGGTTGTCCCAATGTTCCATGGCAAAAACACTGTCGGCGTAAAAGGTTATGTAGCGGGTATAAAGATTGCGGTATTCCGGAATCTCCATTAGCCTGTCCAACAATGGCCTGTACTTGTTTTGGCTCCAGGGATTGGATGAGACGCGCGGCCAGTTGTAGATATGAGCTTCCGACCATTCGATCCCGAACCAGTCTATGCTGAAGGTGTTGTCGTAATCATACGGTATAAAATAGATCTTATCTTCAGTGGGCTGGTGGTAGATGTAATAATTATTTTGATTGCTCCAGTAATCGTCCCACATGCCGGTGAGCACATTCCAGGCAAACATCTTTAACGCGGACGATACATTAAGCATGCGCTCCAGGGAATCCGGCAAAGCACTTTTTGAGGTGTGTTCCAGAATTTTTATCAGCCGCGCCAGTGCCGTATAGTCGTTCTGATCTTCATTTGTTTTCAGGTCATACACCCGGCGGTCATCATACCAAAAATCGTATTGTCCGGGACTCTCGCCACGGTATTGCAGGTCCGCCGGCCACAGGCATTTCCAAAGGTTGCCGCTGTCATCGGCAAAGCGCTTTTCCACAAACTCCCCGTCTATATGCTCTACACTGACATACAAACCATAATACACATCATTGATATAAACAGCGCAATGTGCGGCACGGCTCGCTTTCATACCGGCCTGCTGCATAAAATCCCAGGCCAGCTTGGAGCGGATGATCGACGGGTCGTTGTGTTCGCCGTTCAGGTTCATTTTATCGACGCTGTAAAACTCACGGCCATCCACAAAATGCTCAAAATCCAGCTTAAACGATTTTTTCTCCGACTCGCGCGAGGTGTTGCCGCGGATTCGCAAGCCCACGGAGTCAATGGTTTCGTTGATGTAGGCGTTGCTGAAGTGCACGCTGGCCACATGCATGGAATCGCTCTGCGGATCGGCATACATGAACTCCACAGCCTCCGGCGCAGTGGTTATGCGGATTTCCGCCACCTGGCTGTCATCATACAGTTTCCAGCTTTCGTCCTGGCTAAACGCAAAGGCCATGGTTATCAAAACAATCAGTACAACACGCATATAATATTCCTTGTTATTCGATTTCCCTTTTGGCGCCGGAAGCGCGCCAGCCAAATTTAGGCAATATTGGCCAACAGGCAAAGAAAGATAGCGAATGTATTGGTTCACAACGTGATGCCAATCCGCCTCTGTCACAAAAAAGATGCTGAAATGAATTCAGCATGACGTGTTTATGGATTTTTCTCAATATTGTCATTCCCGCTTAACCTGTCCAGACCATCGGGCGGCGGGAACCCAAGGGGCAACGGTGGCGATAGCGATGCCGGTCGTGATAATGTAAAAAAAAATGTCTAAATCGTGTAAACCTCTTTTGTGTTACTCTCGTCTATAGCATCAAACAACGGAAAACGAATGACAGATCAGGAACTGCTGCAGGAGATAAGAAAAGGAGAGCGAGGGGCTTTCCGCGTGCTTGTAGAGCGCTACCAACGTGACGTCTATGGCGTGGCCTGGCAGCTCTGCGGCAACCATGATGACGCCGATGAACTGGCGCAGACGGTTTTTGTAAAAGCCTACAAAGCCATCGACAGCTTCCGCGGCGAAGCAGCCATCAAAACGTGGCTTATGCGCATAGCCGCAAACAGCTACATCGACAGCAAGCGCGGAGCCCTGCGCCAACGCCTGCAAAGACTGGAAGAGTCACCCGCAGCATACGAAAAAGGCGCCGAAAACACAGCGCAGGCTGAGCTGACCTTTTTCCGGCAGCACCTGGAACGGGCCATGGAAAAACTCTCCGCCGGTGAAAAGACAGCCTTTACACTGCGGCACCTGCAGGCCTGTAGCATACGTGAAATTGCATCAACGCTGAAAACAAGCGAAGGGACCGTAAAAAGCCACCTTAACCGCGCCCTGACAAAACTGCGCCAGGCGCTGGCCTTCTACGATCCGCGCATGGGGGAAGAAAGATGAAAAAGAAAAACAACTGCCGGGAGTACCTTGAGGAAGTTTCCGAAGGACGCTTCCATGCCCGCGATAAAGAGGGGCAACAACAATTTTTGGAAGAACTGCGCCAAAATGCGCCGGAATGCGCGGATGAAGTGGAAAAGAGCATCAAGATGATTGACACACTTAAAAACAATGACATACCGGACCCCGGCAAAGAGTACTGGGAACGTTTCGCCGGTCGTGTGGAAGAGCGTCTTGAAGAAAAGACGGACAAGCGCTACCGAATGCTCTTTACGCAACTGTTGCGCGTGGCGGCCGTGCTTGCGCTGGGCGTATTTATCGGCTACCTGCTTTTTTACAATCCCAAACAAAATGATTTTGACATGGCGGCTGAGGCAGAGCAAAGACTGGTGGCCAAACAGACTGCCGGTGTGCTGGAAGACAGCAAAGTGCTGATCCTCGGTATGATAAACCTCGATGAAGATGATGTGAGCGCGGACGGGATCGACTTTGCTTACCCGCAAGAGCATTCGCAAATGCTGCTAAAGCAAACAGCGGATCTGCGCAACCAGCTACAGGGGTCGCCCAACCGGCGCGTGTTGCACCTGCTGGATGAACTGGAACTTATTTTGAGACAAATAGCAAATATGGACAGCCAGATCGATATGGAGGCTGTGGACGTTATCCGCGGTGGCGTTCAAAGCCAGGATTTAATCCTAAAAATCGATCTGGAACAGTTGCTGCTGCAAGGCCGCGACGAAGCAAGCAAGAAGAATACAAATGACGCACAGGAAAGGAAACGATCATGAAACGGTTTATTGCAGGCAGCTACGCGCTGTTGATGATCGGCGTTCTCACGCTGACCACCTCCGCCCTGCCCAACCCCGACGATGAAGCATCGAAATTATACAAGCAGGCCTATGAGCTTGTTTTGGAGAAAGAATTTAGCAAAGCGCAGCCATTACTGCAGCAGATTGTAAATGATTACAGCAGCAGCTCCTGGGTGGACGACGCCCAGTTCTGGCTCTGCTACAGTAAGGAGCAGCTGGGAAAGGACCGTAAGGCGGCCTTTAAATGCTACGAGACCTTTTTACAGGACTACCCCAAAAGTAAATGGTCCGATGACGCCAAGCAGTATATGGTACGGCTCGTCCGTGAAATGCGGGTTGAAGGCGATCTGAATGAATCGGAAATGGTCTATTATGTCACCCGTACGGAACAACTGCAGAAAGATCAGGATGAAGAGGTGGCCATGGCGGCTTTACAGGCGCTGCGTATGCGCGGAGATGAAAAATCTTTGGCAACGGTTGCTAAATTGTACGAAGAGACGGAAAGCCTGCGTCTACGCAAAAAGATGATCTATATCATCGGCAGCTTTGGGCAACCTGAAGCACGGGAAAAACTACGCGACGTCGTTATCAATGAAGACGACCCGGAACTGCGCAAAGAAGCGTTGTTCTGGCTGAGCCAGGGCGACGTGGACAACAAGCTGGCCGACTTTATCACCAGCCGCGCTCTGGAAGACAAATCTGAAGTGGTGAGCGAACGCAGCCTCTTTATCATCAGCCAGCTTACACCGCAGATGGCACAACCGCGACTGGCAAAGCTTGCCAACGATCACCCCGAGGAAAAAATCCGTGCCAAGGCCGTATTCTGGATGGGCCAGAACGGTGGCGAAGCCAGTCTGGACGCACTGAAGAAAATCGCCGGAAAAGACCGCTCTTTTGAAGTGCGCAAGAAAGCCTTGTTCGGTATATCGCAGATACATGGTGAAAAATCCTACAGCACGCTGGCTGCCCTGGCCAAATCGATGGACAACAACGAACTGCGCGCCAACGCCGTTTTCTGGATGGGCCAAAGCGCCTCTTCCACCCAACAGGTTGAGCAGTTGCGCGACATCGCCCTGAACGATAAAGACCGCACGGTACAGGAAAAAGCGTTGTTTGCCATGAGCCAGGTGGGAGACAAGCGCGGCATGCCCTATCTGCGCGACATCGCCGAACAACACAAGAACGATGAGCTGCGGGCCAAGGCCATATTCTGGCTGGGACAAAACGCCGACCAGAATACAATCGACTTTTTGACAAAAAGGGCCATGGAAGACCACAGCCAGGAAGTGCAGGAGAAAGCCGTTTTTGCCCTGTACCAGACGGAAGACAAAGGCCTGGATGCGATGATCGAAATCGCCAAAGAGCACAAAAACTACAATATCCGCAAAAAGGCCATCTTCTGGCTGGGACAAAGCAATGACCCGCGCGCCATGCAGGCCTTGGAAGAAATCCTTTATCAAAACCAGGGAGAATAGACATGAAACGATTGTATCTTAGCGCAATGATAGTTTTATTGTTTGCTGCCGCAGGCATTGCCCAAAAACTGTACACGGTAAGCGGAGCTTCGCTGGATAGCAAATGGGCCAACGCTCAAAAACAGGCCGACCAAAACGGGGACGATCACTATTGGATCGTCTACACCTTCCCGCGGATGATGAGTCCCCACTCCTCCATCGGCACGATCTCTCATGACTGGGACGGATTAACACCCCTCGGCAACCTGCTTTACCCGGACCGCCGCTACCCGATCTACGATACAAAGATCTATGATAAAGACGACGACAAGCCGCCGGTGGAACGCGAGGTGGCCATGCTTTTTAGCATGCAGGGTGAAAACGTAAAAGAAGTGCTGCTCAGCACCCTGGACCTGCACGTGGAGCTGCAAAAACGTCCGCTTTACTTTTTGGGTAAAAGCCCGACCGATAAAAGCATTGATTTAGTGATTGCCCGCTACAACTATAATCTGGATATCGATTCACGCGAACACCTGATGCTGGCCGCCGGGATGCACAAGGGCGGCGACAAGGCGTTCAAGTTTTTGCGCTCGATTGCGGATGACGACGATGAAAATTTTGAGGTACGGAAAAAAGCAATATTCTGGATCGCGGAAACAGAGCATGAAGAACTTCCCGCCTACCTGGTCTCTTTTGCCAAAGATCGCAGCAGTGACCACGAGCTGGCCGAAAAAGCCGTCTTTTCTCTGCATCGCCTGGAAGAAAAGGGTCTGGATGGTTTGATCGACGTGGCCAAAAACGCGCCGGATAGCGAAGTGAAGCAAAAGGCCATCTTCTGGATCGGGCAGCTCGCTTCTGAAAAGGCCGCCGATGCCCTTGAGGAGCGTGTCTTCTCCGACGAGGAAACCGACATCCAGGAGAAAGCCGTTTTTGCCCTGTACCAAAATGACAGTGGCGATCGCGTGAAGCGCCTGCTACGCATCGCCGAAACCCACCCCAATGGCGAAGTACGCAAAAAGGCCGTTTTCTGGCTGGGCCAACTGGACGAGCCGGAAGCCCTGGACGCGCTGCTGCAAATTATGGGACGGAAGTAGGTTTAATAAAAAAAGCCCGCCGGGAAAGGCGGGCCTCTTTTTTCAAGTCGTCATCCTGAACTTGATTCAGGATCTTTTTTGTTGTCAGCATTATTGTTTTTTCACATCGTTACGTACAAACCACATGATATTTTTTGAAAATATATATGGGCTGATCCATTCATATTTCAAAGAATCAAAATAGTCAATATCAGATTGCATTCCCCAGACACATAAAAACTGATTAACTGCGAAGGGTTTCAAATTTTGCATTCGTTTTTCCGCAGCGCTTTTAGTTTCCTGAAACCTGCGGGCAATATCGAAATATTCGAACGCCATTCTTAAGATCAGCATATCTTCAAATGAAAGCTTCTCATCAGCACCACGTAAAACACAATTGATAAGAACGTCTCCCTTGAAAAGGTAGATTGTGCCTCTCGCAGGATCTAGCCTAAAAGCTTCATTTGCATAATAATAAGCAGCTTCCCATTCCTGGTTTTCAAAAAAGATGTTGCTTAAATCCATCTAGGGGGTTATTTCTGAAGTGTTTTCCAACATCTTGTAAGATTCCTCTACTACTCTTTTTTCTTGCAAGGAAAACGTTTTTGGGATGGGGTAATATTTAATTGAAGAACATTAATTAAAAGTATACTAATAAGTGTTAGAAATAGTATTTTGGTTTCAATAAAGTTCATTTTCGTTTAATAACCTTATAAACTCTTTGAAGTCTTCCGGTAGTTGCCTCATCGCCATAAAAGCATTCCCGTAAATAGGTAATAGTTTGAAATTTCTCTGCCGTGCTGGCTTTGGACCAATAGTCTTTATCGCGCCGGTTGAGCTCTTCCGTCGTACCGAGCGTCACTTGCTTTCTATCCATTTTTTGTTTCATATGATGCTTTATCCAACTTTCAGTTCTTCCACATCTTCAAGATTGACCTTTTGTCGGGCTATCCAAAGATTATAGTTGTTTTGCATATTCAACCAGCTTTCGGGACTTCGCCCCAAAGTTTTGGATAAACGAAGCGCCATCTCTGAAGTAACATTACTTTCGCCATTGAGTAGCCGGGTAAAGGTTGAAGGGGCCACCTTGAGCTTTGCCGCAATTACGCGCGAGCTTATGCCATGCGGCTCCATGTACACTTCTTTTATAAATTCACCTGGATGCGGCGGGTTATACATTCTCATTAGTGATAATCCTCGTAGTTAACGATAAAAACGTCTCCATCCTGAAATTTAAAAGTAATTCTCCAGTTTTTGCTTACGTCTATTGCCCACAGATCTTGTAACTTTCCTTTTAATGCGTGCAAACGAAACCCGGGCAAATCAATGTCGTTTATTGTCGTCGCAGTATCCAAAGCTGCCAGCCTTAATCGTAGTTTTTTCTCATGCGCAGGCTGAATACCTCTTATACTTCCGGTTTCAAAAAAGCTTTGCAATCCTTTGTGCTTAAACGACTTAATCATTTAAGAATATAACACCTTGTTGCGCAACACGCAACATCTACTCCCCCAGCAAACCCACTACCCCGTCAATGGTACTAAAAACAACGCGCTTATTATCCACCGGCTCCACGGTATTGACCAGGTAGTTTTCAAACTTGTGCTGCCAGAAAATTTTCCCGCTTTGGGCATCGGCGGCGGTGATAAGTCCGTTTTTGGTGCCCCAGAATAAGGTGCCCACTTTTTCGCGCGGCATGGAGGGGGCAATGTCGTAGCCATAGTTAAAACCTTCCGCCCAGACGGTTTTGCCATCAGGCGACGACGCGTCGAAGCAGACGACGGAATCAGTCATCGAGCGGGCATAAACACGGCTGCCGACCGCTGATATCCCGATTGTCTCGCGGAATTTCCAGTTTCCGTTTTGCCAAGCTGTTTCCCCTGTGCGGATGTCCACAGCGCTTACCACGCGATCGGGCGCGGCAAAAAAGACCCGGCCATAAGACGCCACAGGCCAACAGGCTGCGGGAGAATAAAGCGGTCCCGGCATGCGGCCCTGCCAGGTCCAGACCAGCGAGCCGTTATCGGCGTTAAGCGCGTACATTCTGCCGTCCCAGGCGCCGAACAGCACCTTGCCGTCATAAACCAGCGGTTTCGTTTCCACGTAACCTTCCACCCGCGGATATTCCCAGATCGTTTCGCCAGTATCCAGGTCCAATGCCCGGAAAATGCCGTCACTGGCGCCGACAAAAACGATGTTGTTATGGATTGTCGGGATGGAAACAAGCGCCGCGTTGGTCGGACTGCGCCAAACCAGCCTGGCCGTGGTTCTATCTACGCCATAGATGAAGCTGTCCGCAGAGGTGAAAACGAGCATATTGCCCTGCGCCGCCGCCCGCGCGTAAATGGCCCCTTCAGCGGCATATTGCCATAATGGTTGGCCATCGGATAGCTTGATGGCGCGCATGTTTCCGGATACATCGCCGATGTAGATCATACTGTCCACCAGCAGCGGGCTTGCCGTAGTGGTATAGCCGCTTTCAAAAACCCAGTGCCGTTTCACGCCCGGATAATCTTCGTTGATGCCGTAATCAGGCAGCAAACTATCTGCCACCGGCTGCACGCCATAATCACCCGATAGATCAATCGCCAGCCACTGCTCTTTTGTCTCCACGCCCGTAATGCGCTCCGAGGCAAAAAGTGAATCGTTGCGCAGCTCAAAAATGTTGTAACCGCCGCGCTCTTCCCCGGCGCGCAGCGTGGAACGTACCATCACCCCGTGAACGCCCTGGTACGTTTTGTGCCAACTGCGGTGACCATGACCATGCAGCACCGCGCGGATGTTGTAATCTTTGATGATCTCCACGCACTCATGCCAGTTATCAATGGATGGCGTCAGCGCATAGTGCATCACTAAAATAAGCGGCTTTTCCGTTCCGGTTTCCTGCAGCGTCTGTTTCAACCAGTCCAGATCTTCGCGCGGGATGTGGCCGTCGTCCATGCGCAAAATGGGTCCCTGGTGAAAACCGATGAAGCGGTAGCCGCCGGCATCGAATACAAACCGGTCATCGCCCCACAGCGCGCGGAAGTTGGCGCCGGCGGAACCGGACCATTTGGTGTCGTGATTTCCCGGAATGATATAATAGGGCACATCCAGGCTGTCCAGGATACGCTTGGCGGTTTGCAGGTTATCGCCGATGTTCAAATCGGTTATATCGCCGGAAACGAGCACAAAATCAACATCATCCATCTCGTTCACATCGGCCACGGCCAGACCCAGATCTTTAGCGCCGGTGGTGTTTTCAGCCACATGCGTATCACTGAACAGCACGAAGCGGAGGGAGTTGTTTTGATTACATCCGACAACACACAAAACCGCGGCTATAAAAAAGAAAAATGTTTTCATAGGCACCTGCATGATGAAATAATGATATTTGTCGAAGCACGCATTAGATTCTTCGCGGGCTCAGAATGATAACGTGGAAATTAATGTTGCGGGAAGGAAATTTTTTTACCACGCTCGATGGTCTGTGTATCATGTTCGCCGGCTTCAAAACGCTCCACCAGCATCCGCTCTACCAGCTCATAGTCGATACTGTGGTCACAGGTAAACACATCGATTGCGGCATAGTTGTGCTCGGGCCAGGTGTGGATCGTGATGTGGCTTTCGGCGATCACCACCACACCGCTTACGCCATGCGGGGAAAAATGGTGGAAACGTGTATCAACCAGCGTGGCGCCGGCGTCATCCACAACGCTCACCAGAACTTTTTCCAGCCGCTCAATGTCGTTTAGCAGATCAAAATCGCATTCGTACAACTCCAGCAACAGGTGACGCCCCAACGCTTTCATCGCTATACTCCTTCCAGCGCCTGTTTAAAGTCTTCGATCAACTCATCCACGTCTTCAACGCCCACGCTAACCCGCACCATCGCGTCGCTAATGCCCTGCGTTTTCCGCTCTTTTTTGGACATACCGGCATGCGAGCTTACGGCCGGCCTTACCACCAGCGATTCTACGCCACCGAGACTGGGCGCCAGCAACGGCAGAGTCAATTTTTCCAGGAATGTCTCAACGCCGCGCCCGGATGCGTTGAGTTCAAAACTCATCATGCCCCCAAAACCGCTTAAAATGCGCTTGGCTAGATTGTTTTGAGGGTGCGATGCCAGGCCCGGATAATTCACGCGCTGCACGGCCGGATGGGCATCCAAAAAGCGCGCCAGGGCCAGGGCGTTTTCATTTTGCCGCTCCACGCGCAGATGCAGCGTCTTCAGTCCACGCTGCAGCAGGAAGCAAGCGTGCGGATCCAGCGAGCCGCCAAAGTGATTCAGCTTATGCTTTATCTTGGCAATCCACTCCTGCGAAGCAACTATAGCCCCGGCGACAATATCGGAGTGGCCGTTGAGGTATTTTGTGGCGCTATGCAGCACAACATCGATGCCCCATTCCGCGGGGCGGCAGTTTATCGGTGTGGCGAAAGTGTTATCGATGATGCTGACCAGGTTGTGTTTCCTCGCGAATGCAACAACGGCTTCCAGGTCGGCCACGCGCAATGTGGGATTACTAAGTGTTTCAACGTAAATCGCACGGGTGTTGGGCCGCAAAAGTGCCTCCCATCCTGCAGGGTTTTCTATATCAACAAAATCACAGGAAAAGCCCAGCCCGTCAAAGTCGTTGCAAATAAAATCATAGGTACCGCCATAAAGCGCGCCTTGAGCCAAAAGATGTCCGCCGCCGCTCAAAACGGTCATAAGCGTGCTGCTGATGGCCGCCATACCGCTGGCCGTCACCAGGGCGTCTTCACCGTTCTCCAGCGCCGCCAGCTTGGCGTGCAGCACGTCGGCATTGGGTGTATTGTTCAGTCGGATGTAGCGCAGGTCGCCGTACTCTTTCTCTCCACTGTACAAATACATCGCCGATTGATAGACCGGAAACGTGACCGCCCCATCCCTGCGCGGGCTCTCCCCGGCATGAACGGCCCGGGTCGCTGTGCTTTTCCATTTTGGTTTTTTCAAATGCTGCCCTCTTATCGTCCTTTTGCCAATGGATCTGTGGCAAGAGCGTAAAACATACGCGATAATTTTTTTTCTTTTTTCAAGATTTTAAAACCATGTTCTTGCAGGACGCCGTCCATGTTATCACAGCCATGGCCAATTTCCCAAAAGTGGTGCTTCGAAGTGATTTTGTTCTTTGGAATGGCCAGCGTCAGCTTTTTTTCTTTAGGAACTCCGGCAACACGAAAAGAGAGCCTCAGTAAAGATTTTTCGTTTACAGGCACACTAAAAAAAAGATAATCACTTCGCGATTTCAGGCGCACTATGATTTTTTGGAAATAATCAAAAGGGATGTGCTCGAAGACCTGAAAGGCAAGCACGGCATCATAGGTGCCGGGCCATTCGTAATCTACAATATTGGCAACAATGTCAGGTTTTTTCTCCGCGTCGATATCAAGCGTGGTTACATTAACCCCTTTGGATTTCAGGTAGTTGGCCGTAAAACCCGTGCCTACTCCGATCTCCAGCACGTCATCACCGGGCTTAACAAAGCCTTCCATCAGCTTTTGCTGCTGCCAGTACAACCGCCAGTGATCTTCTGATTCCAGTTTGCGGATCCACCCGGAATCAAAATTGTTCTCAAGTCTTTTTTCTTTTACCATTTACAGATTGCTGAATTAATGAATTACTGAATTATTGGATTACTGTCATCCCGGCCTGTCCCGATGCGTTTTATCATGGTTTGGCGCCAGGCCAACACCGGGATCGTTAGAGCCACCATTTTCCTGAACACGCACTTTAACACCTAAACACTCTAACACCTTAACACATTATTTTCCCGATCCCAGCTGCTTTTTCATCGCTTCCAGCTTGGCCTGAACCTCCGTTGACGCCGAAGCGCTGCCCAGTTGCTCAAACTCCTTCTCCAGCGAATCGCCGCCTTCCAGCGACATTTCCTGTGCCGCATCGGCTTCAAACGAAGCCCGCTCTGCTTTGGCCTTCATCCGGGCCATCAGGTCATCGGCGCTTTTGTCGTTGCTGATCTTAGCCTTGGCTTCGTAAATCTGTTTTTTCACTTCAGCCGTTTTGGCCTGGGCGATGATAAAATCCTTATTGCGTTTAAATTCGGCCAGCTCATCTTCCATTTTCACGATTTCCACTTTAAGCTGATCGACATTTGTTTTTTGTGACTTCCAGGTGCTTTCCAGCGAAGTCGCTTTCTGTTCGTGCTCCTGCGCGCGGTTCAGCGCTTTCACAGCCAATTCTTCATTGCCGGCCTTAAGCGCCTGCTGGGCTTTCCCTTCCCAGTTTTGCTTTTCGTTTTGCTCTTTAAGCAATTGCGCGCGCGTCTGCCGCTCCGTGGCAATCACCTGCATCACCGACCTTTTGGCGTCACTGATCTGCTTGGATTTATCCTTGATGGCCTGCTCCAGCATCAGTTCGGGTTTTTCCATTTTATCAACAAGCTGGTTGGCCTTGGCTTCACCAACCTTAAAGATTCTGCTGAAAATGCTCATATCTTTCTCCTCGTTTAAATTGCTTTATTTGACGTTTTTGCGCAGCGCTTCCAACAGCGCGCCAAAATCTTCAGACAGGGGCGCTTCAAAAGATTGCTTTGTCCCGTCCGGCATTTCTGTTTCCAGTTTCCAGGCATGTAATGTCAGGCGGTCAATAAGTAAACGAGCCCCTTTTTTAAAACCACTCGCGATTGTTGACGTCGTAAGCGCCTCATTATTTCCGTACTGCGCGTCGATGGCCAGCGGACAACCCACATGAGCCATGTGCACCCGTATCTGGTGTGTCCGGCCTGTATGCGGCATCACCTCCAGCAGGCTGAAGCCGTTAAACTTCTCCAGAACGCGGTAATGGCTGTGTGCTGCTTTGCCATCCGCATGGACGCGCACGGGGGCGCGACGGCTGTTGCGTTTTTGCAAGGGCGCGTAGATATCGCCTTCATGCTCCGGCGGGTATCCCTTTACCAGCGCCAGGTAGCGCTTGGCAACCTTGCGATCGGCAAACTGATTATTAAAGTAGCTGTGACTTTCAGGGTTCCGGGCAAGCAGTACGAGGCCGCTCGTGCCGGCATCAATTCGATGCACTACCCACATTTTTTCGTCACGCTCCTGTTCCAGCCATTCACGCAGTGATAGACGCTCGCCGTGCCGGTCCGGTATAACGGGCATGCCCGAAGGCTTGTCCACCACGAGTGTATCACGGTCCTCAAAAAGGATGGCCGGCCGCAGCTCGCCACTTATCTGCCGTTTTGCCTGCACGGTTTGTGTCATCACAATCAACAATAATTACTTCATATACTTTTTTAACAGCCCTTCGGCGCGGTCCAGCGCCAGCTCCAGGGCATCAAATACAGCCAGCAATTCCTGGTCGCTGAGGTCGTCTGTCTCGCGGCTTTCCACAAGCACCAGACGCGGGTCATCGGGATTGGTATCGTTGATGCCAAAACTCACCGGCAATACTTCCGTGTTCATATCCAGCAGCTTGAAATAAAGCTCCTTGCTGGCAAAGCCGGATACGTTGCCCAGGTCGACTTCAAAATACATAACATTGTCCGTTACATTAACAAACACCGGCAGCTCACCCGGACGCGTGACCCGCATAAGGTTTTTATTAACCTCTTCCACATCAAAGCCGTTCAGCTCCAGAAATGTTACCAAGTCTTCGTCGCGACGTGTAGCAATTCGCACGCTCATTCTAATTCCTCCGCTAAATTTTCGGTTAAACTTTTTTCAAATGCTTCATAATCGCGGCGGCGGTCAGCCAATACAATCAGCTTGTCGCCCCTTTCCACGATCGTATTTTTGTCGGGATTAATTTTTTTCTGCCCGTTACGTTCCAGCCCCAATACCTGCACGCCTTCGGCAAATTCGATCGCCTTACGCTGGATGTCGCCAAAACGCTGACCATTCAGCGCGGTGTCCAGGATATAAAACTGGCTTCCGGATGCATTGCTTAAAATCTCATGGATCACATCATGCAGCCCGGGATAGAGAAATTCCTGGGCGATCAGCACATCCATAATGCCGTCGGCACTGACAATTCCGTCCACCTTGGAGCGTTGCATCATTTTCATATTATCCATGCTTACCAGCTCCACAACGGTCTTAATGGGCTTTCCGATTTCGCGCTCAATCATTTCAATCTGCGTCCCGATGGCGAAAGTCTTGTTATCCGACGCCGGATCGGAGGAATCTTCAGCCAGCACAAAGACACCGCATGTTTCCTTGATATTGGCCTGCATCAGGATTTCCTCGCGCACAGCGTCGCCACGCACAAAACGCACTTTTTCCTTCACCAGCTTTTGCGGCAATTGATCGATCTCATTGCTGATCAGCACCACTTCCTTGTCACGATATTGATGGCTGCGCGCCATTTCTTCCAGCAGACGCATTACTTTTTGCTCGCCGGGAAAATTGCAGATAATGATATGCTCTTTCATTGTAATCCTTAATAAGCCTCTCCGTTTTCTAGAACCGCGGTCGATCATTTTTTCAGCCACGGCACCCACCAGGTATCCGATTATGCCAATGCCGATGAGCATGCAGGGGTAGGAAATAAAAAAGCGTCCCACAGTGGTCTGCGCGTAAAAGTCACCATAGCCTACAGTTGTCATTGTCACCATCGCCCACCATAACGCGTCCCAATAGCTGATATCCTGAACGCCGCGTTCGGCAAAGTAAAACAGCGTGCCAAACAACAGATTCAATATAACCGCCAGCAGCACAACGCGCACGGTGGTAATCTGCGTAATACGGTTGTCGATAACTGTTTTTACGATGCGCCAAAGCAGAAACATGCTCAGTTTTTCCAGTTGGGGCTGATATATTTGGGATCGAGGTACTTTTTATAATCACCCTCATCCATACGCTCGGGATCGTAGTCGGCATCACCTGCGGTGTCACCGTTGCCGGCGTATCTTTTTTCACCCAGCAAATCCAGCATGATTTCCGTGCCGCTTACAATAATATCATTGATGACATCTTCCGCGGGTACAAGGCCCTGCTCGTCTTCGTAGCCCAGTTCTTCCCATTGTATGGCCGATTCACAGATATTCAGGATCTGGTCCCACACGGTGCCCAGCAGCAGATCAAACTGCCAGCCGGAGGCATCACGGCCAAAGCGCTTTTCGTTGATAAAGCTCATAAAAACGATTTCAACAGGATTGATGCCTTTGTAATCGGCAACGGCAACACGCAGATCGTCCCAGCGCTCTCCGTTTATAAATTCGCGAAAACTGCTGTCATCGCTGTAATCGTGCCAATATTCAAAAGCAAACTCACCGGCTTCCAGGTCAACCGCGCAAAAGATGTCGTAGTAGGTCAGGTATTCGCTGTAGCGGCCGCGGAACTTTTTAAGCCGCGCTTTACCCTTCTGCGACGGCACATATTGCTCTTCATTTTGTATTTCGATCAGGTCACGGGCCAGCAGCCATTCCAGTACCGTTTCCAGGTCCTGTTCGTTGCCTTGCAGAAATATCGGCGGGGCGTAATTTTCATTGACCATGTATTCCAGCAGGTAAACACCGGCAAATTCCTTTTTCTGGTCTTCGTTCAGTTCATACTTTTTTGGCATGCAGCGATCCCCGGTTTACAGAATGGCGGCAACCAGCAGAAAAGCCAGCCCCACAGCGATTGAGCCCTCCAGAAGCGAGGCGCCCCAGTTTTGGTCGCGGGTTACTTCCTCGTCCAGCAGCGCACCCGGTAATATCAATTTATCCACGATGTAGCGAGTGACCAGCAGAATAAAGACCGCCAAAACAAACCACAGCACAAAACCGACCAGTGAGAGATTCTCCATCAAGTAGCCGGAAAGCAGAATACCCATGGCTGTTAGGCTCAAACCAAAAGCCACGCCAGCCGAGACATTGTCCTTTTCGATCTCATCATGCACATCATAGCGGTGTATTTTCTGATAAAGCCAGCCATATATCACAAAAGCGATCTGTCCGGCCAGGAAAAATATTACGCTGCCGGTTATATCGATAAGCCAGCCCTGTGTTTCGCCGTAAACGGCCGCCTTTACAATGAGCGCCGATCCGATGTAGCTGCCCCAAAGCACCGCCGCGGTGCCAATGTTTTTGTCCTGCACAAGCTCCTTGACATTGTCAAATTTGTAAAGCAGAAGCTTGTCGTTAAAAATACGCGAAACATTAAGCAGCACGATTCCGACCAGGCCCCAGATCAATGTAGCGAGAAGATCGCGGGCCAGGTCCAGGCGTGACTCGATGCCGCCTTCCACAACCGTACCCGATTTAAAAATTCCCAGCAGGATCAGCATAACACCCAGCATATATCCGCTAAAGGAAACGGCCACCGCTTTATTGTCCGCCGTTGTAAGCTGCTCGCTGATGCTGAAGGGAGTAAAAAGATCATACATGAGCTTGGCGGCATATAGAATGATAAAAACGGTAATCACATATGCCAGCCCATCAAGGTAGAGTAATTCAAAAATAATATTTATATCGCTGAGCTCTGCTAAATAGTCTTTCATGATGTCCTCTGCTCTTTGATGTTATTTGCCGGAGCGGAATCCGCCGCTGCGCGATGATGAGCGTAAGCCACTGGAGCTGCGACCGAAACCGCCGCTGCGTGTGCGGCTGCTGCTACGGGCCTGAAACTGTTTCTGAGACGCGGTGGGGTTTTTAAGCGGAGCGCGGACCTGTGAAGCGGTCTTGCCGGCATTTGGCGAAGTAACACTCTTTGATAAGGTGCTGCTGTTCGCCGATCGATAGGATTGTCCCATGGCCGATGTGCGTCCGCGATAGCGATCCTGCGACCACGTCGAATAAGGCGAATAGTATCCCGGGTAGGAGCCATAACCCCATGGCGATACCCAGGCCCTGTGCGGCGAAAACATCCAGCCCAGCAGTAACATCTCGCCCAGGCCGAATGAAGAGTGGTAATAGTGGTTACGACCGTATATCTGCTCGTTGCCCTGGATTTCCACGTTGGCCTGCTCGCCGGCTTTTTCAACCTCGATGGTGGCCAGTTCCTGCTCTTCCCCACCCGCGGCCTCGGTCGTAAGCGAAAAGCCCTTTACGTCACCTTCACCGTATTCGGTAACCTTGATGTAGTCCACCTGTCCGTCCCCGTTCAGGTCAAGATTGTTGACGCGCTCTTCGGGGGAGTTGAGCAGTTTTTCGAATTGTTCGCCGTCTTCGGCTTTCTTAAGCAGGGCACCAACCGCCTTGAGGTCCAGGCCGTCACTTGCCGGCACCAGCGTCTGCACGTTTACATCGTACACCTCGTTACGCTCGGGCTCGCTGCAAAATGACCAGACGACGATAACAAAGAAAAATAAAGCCAGGAATTTGAATAGATTTTCATTCACGGTAAACCTCCTTAGGTCTATTCCTGCCAGGCTTGCAGGTAATAATAAAAGGCGTTATTGTTTGCGAGCGTGTTAATACGTTGGTCTTCGGAATTTAATTGATCCTTACCAAAAGTCAAAGCCGCCGAGAGCACTTTTGGCGTCAGATATTGGGTCATTACGTTAATCGTGTCCAGATTGTTCAGCCCCTGCTTCATTGAGCTTTCGCCATAATAATTTTCGTGGCGCGCGAGCCACCAGCCCCATTCCCCGAAGGAAGGCACATTGTCTTTTAGCGGTACCGCGCTAAAGCCTGCGGCCCGCAGCGTACGCCCCACACTTAGAAAAAGCGCACGTGCATGATAGGGTGAAGTGGATTGCTGGATGATCACACCGTCCGCGGACAGCTTTTTTTTCAGCTGCATATAAAATTCAAAAGAATAAAGCTTGGCCAGTCCGCTGGCATTGGGGTCGGGAAAATCAAGGATGATCACATCGTAAAAGCCGGGTACCTGCTCCACAAAACGCGCCGCATCCAGGTTGATAATCTCAACCTCGGCCAGGTCTTCGGCCGGCGCATCGTAGTAAGGGGCCGGTCTTCTCTTTTGTATGATCGTTGTATCGGCCGGTATCAATGCGCGGTTTTCCATGCGCATCACACGGGCGTCTGCAAAACTGCTGTCGTTTAGCCGCATAAAGTACGGGTTGGTCGCCGCCAGCTCCGTCATCGCCGGGTCAATGTCGCACAAAGTAACCTGGCTAACCTGCGGGTATTTCAACACCTCGCGCAGCGCCAGGCCATCTCCGCCGCCCAAAATGAGCACCCTTTGCGGATTGCGCGCCAGATGCATTGCCGGATGCACGAGCATCTCATGATAGATAAATTCATCGCTGCTGCTAAATTGCAGATGGCCGTTGATGTAGCAGCTAAACATGCCGGAACGCGATTCGGTCAGTACGATATGCTGGTAACGTGTTGTCTCGGAATAGATGATGCGATCACGATACAAAAACTGTTCCGCGTAGCTGCGCCATTCCGATGAGCGCGTGATGCCCACCGTTAGCAGGGCAGCCACAGCCACCCAGAATAGCGTCAAAAAGCGGACATTGTTTATTACTTTTCTGAAATAAATCAGCGTCAAACCCGCCACGGCCACGTTAAAAATCCCCAGTACAAAGGCTCCCTGCACCTGGTCAAAAAAGTGCGGCATCACAAATATCCAGGCCATGGCACCAACCAGCGCGCCGATGTAATCCATTTTGAGCACGGCCGCCAGGTTAACACGGATCTGGCTGATAAAGCGTTCATTAATGCGTGTGATAAGCGGGATCTCAAAACCGATGATCAGCCCGATGCCCGTTATAAAGAGGAATTCAATCAAACCAAAATAGAGCGGAAAGCGGCCGTATGTATAAATGAAAGCAATCGGCCCGAAGGCGCCCACCAGCCCGAGCAATATTTCAAAAAAGATGAAACGGTCAACAATCACCCTATCTGAAAAATATTTCTGCAGGTCGGCGCCTACCCCCATAAAGAAAAGCATAATCCCTATTATAACCGCCCACTGCCGAACGGAATTGCCGAGGATATCGCCGGCCACCTTGCTGAGCGTGTATTCATAGGCCAGGCCGCAGGCTCCCATCACGAACATTGCCAGGTAAAGCACCCAGCTATCGCGGTTCTTAAGATATTTGAAGACAAAGGGGAATTGCGATTTTAGCGTCATGAAGCACCGGTTTACGCGTTATTATGGGGAAAGAAAACTGACCATATCGGCCACTGAGTTCTGTTTTACTAATTTCGAATAATATTTCTGCCGAAAAGAACTTACGAAGCGTAATACTTAGAAAAAAGAAGATCATCTTCGCCTGCGGGGAAATCATGCGAAAACGTTTATACAGGCTGGCTTTGCTTATTTTGATATGCGGCACCTGGCATAATGCAGTTTCCCAGGAAATAAGCCTTTTCTTTGATCGTCTCACTATCCGCGACGGCTTGTCGCAAAGCATGATAAATACGATCATTCAGGACAAGCAGGGCTTTATGTGGTTTGGCACACAGGCCGGCCTCAACCGCTACGATGGCTACACTTTCCGTATCTTTCGTAAACAGGATAATGTTTCTTCCCTGAGCGCCAACTTTATTGTGAGCCTGGCCGAAACAGATGACAGGACCCTGTGGATCGCCACTTCGAGCAGCGGCATTTCCATGTACAACCCGCAAACAGGCCGTTTCCGCAATCTCATCAGCGGTAAGCATATTCCTTCGTCACCAATTAACACGATCATTGCAGACGGAAGCAGCAATCATGTCTGGGTAGCAAGCAATGGTTCCGGCGTCTACCGTCTGAATCGGCAAGGCCATGTTATTTTCCATTTTAGACATAAGGATGAAGATAACAGCAGTATCAGTTCTAACCGCGTCGGAACTCTTTTTGAGGATGAAAAAGGATATATCTGGGTGGGAACGCTGGATGCCGGGCTCAACCGCATTAACCCTGCCACCAACGAGGTGGTGCGATATGATTTCATTACCTGCGCCGACGGCGTGCCCCTCACTCACGTCAGCAGTATCTGCGAGGATGATAAGGGCTCGATGTGGATTGGCACCAACAACCGAGGCATCGCCATCTATAATCCGCTAAAAGGCACCACCACGCATTTGAGTTACGACCGCGAAGATAAAAAAGGCCTGCCATCAAACGCCGTCAATACTATTCTCCGCGATAGCAACAATCGCATCTGGGTGGGAACGGCGCGAGGACTGGCCCTCTACTCAGCGTCTTTCAATGGCTTTCACAGCTATTTTCATCAGCCCAAAACCGACAATAGCCTCAGCGACGATAATATCATCAGCCTTTATGAAGACCGCTCCGGCATTTTGTGGATCGGCACGACCAACGGCGGCGTAAACAAGCTGGCGCGCTCCTACACGGTTTTCCACAATCTGCGCAACGATCCTGAGAACCGTAATTCGCTTAGCTCCGATATCGTCTGGTCCTTTTATGAAGATAATGACAATACCCTGTGGATCGGCACATCCCGCGGCTTAAATAAATACAATCCGGCAACGCGAAGCTACAAGCACTACAATCTGGCCCCCGGCAGCATGGTGGAGCAGAACACGGTACGTACGATCGCGCCGCACCCGGACGGAACGCTTTATGTCGGCACGGATGGCGGTGGTGTGGCGATTGTAAATCCCGTAACGGAAACCATCCGCCATATTACGCACCGCGGCAACACAAATAACTCTCTGGCACACAACAAGGTGCGCGATTTCCTTATCAACAACGACGGCAGCATGTATATTGCGACCATGGACGGTCTGAACTGGTACAATCCTGCTTCCGGCCAATTTAAAACCTACCGCCACAATGATGAAGACAGCACAACCATTTGCGATAACCGTATTCTGGAAGTAATGCGTGACCGCCTGGGACGCATCTGGCTGGCCACCTATAACGGACTGGCTTTATTTAACCCGCTGAACGAGACATTCAGTAATTATTACCATAACCCCAACGATACCACCAGCCTGACAATGAACCTGGTCATTGATATCCATGAATCCCCTTCCGACCCGCCCGGCATACTCTGGGTGGGCACCGCGTCCGGCCTCAACCGGTTTGACAGCAAAAACGGAAAGAGCGAGCGTTTTTATATCGATTTCAGCATGGACAACAACCTGATCTATACAATCGTTGAGGACAATCGCGGTTTTCTGTGGTTTGGAACCAATCACGGACTGGTGCGCATGGATCGTAAAACCGCCTCATTTAAGAATTTCGGGCATAAAGACGGTATTGAGAATGAAGAATACAATGCCGGGGCGGCCGTGCGCCTTCGCAACGGCAAGCTTTATTTTGGCGGACTATCCGGCGTAACCGCTTTCAATCCAACGGAAATACCGGAAAACCGCGAAATACCGCCCATCGCCATCACCTCCTTCCGCATCTATGACAAAGAAATCTCAATCGATTCGATACTGGCCAACAACAGCACCCTTTCGCTGCTGGCGGATGATAAGTTTATAGCCTTCGAATTCGCCGCGCTCGATTATACAAATCCCCTGAAAAACGAATACCGCTACAAGATGGAAGGCTTCGATAAGAGCTGGAACGATGCCGGCAACCGGCGTTATGCCAGTTATACCAACCTTGACCCCGGATACTACACCTTCCGTGTCCTGGGCTCCAATAACGATGATGTGTGGAACGAAGAGGGCGTGTCGCTCAGTATCTACATAAAGCCGCCGTTCTGGAAAACACTGTGGTTCCGGCTGTTTGGCGCTTTTGCTCTCATTTTTGCCAGCCTATCCTTTTACCGCAGCCGCGTTGAACGCATTAAGCGCCATCGCGAAGAGCTGCGCCACAAGGTAAACGAAAGAACAAAAGAGCTGTACAAAAGAAATATCGATCTCAAGAGGGCCAAAAAAGAGACAGATCAAATCCTCGCAAACGTGGAAGAAGGCTTTTTCCTGCTTGATAAAGATATGACCATCCAGTCGCAACACTCCCTGGCGCTGCTAAAAATACTGGAGCAGAGCAAATTGGCGGGTCTTCATTTTCTGGATCTGCTCGACGGTTATCTGAATGAAGATATTTCCGGCCAGGCCCGCGAATTTATTGGCTTCATGTTTGATGAAAGATTAGATGAAGAGCTGATAGGTGCGTTGAATCCTTTGGAAAAATGCGCCTTCGCGTTCAAGAAAAACAGAGATGAATATCAGGAAGAAAAATTTCTGACTTTTACTTTCAGGCGTGTTTACGAAAACAGCCATATCAGCGGGTTGATTGTGACATTGACCGATGTGACGAAAGAGTTGAAGCTTTCGCATAAACTGGCTGAGACCGAGGCACGCGTTAAAAAGCATATGGACTGGGCGGTAAGCGTATTGCAGACTCCTCCGCTTTTGCTGAAAGAGTTCCTTAGTTCTTCTTTTGCTGAAATTGAATCAATCACCGGGATGACTAAAGACGCAGATGTTTTATGCGCCGGAAATGACGAGCCGGATTTCATTGGCCGCGCCCTGCACCTGATCAAGGGGAACGCCAACCTGCTTGAATTGAATTTTATTTCCAAACAGGTTCATAGCGCGGAAGAGATCGTGAGCGAATTGCGCCAAAGCACGCAGCCCAAACCCAGGCAGACCGAAAAACTGGCTGCGGCAATCGCCAACCTGCGTGGGGACCTGTTTGAATTAAAGCGGCTGATCGACCGGCTTTCCGAATTTGGCAATCAGAAAAAGAATCAAACGGCCGAAGACGGGACGGTAAGCGCCGTCAGCGAACTGGCTGCGCGCATGGGCCGTGAACTAAAGAAAAACGTGGCTGTCGACGCCTCTGGCTATCAGCAAAAGCTGATTCCGCCAAGCTATACACTGCTTGTCAAAAACATTCTGGTTCAGCTTGTGCGCAACAGTATGTGCCACGGCCTTGAAAGCAAAGAAGAGCGACAGCGCCTCAGCAAGCCCGAACAAGGTACGATTTATCTGGCCAGTCGCATCGATGACGGCAAACTGATCATTGATTTTCGTGATGACGGACGCGGCCTGCAAATAGACAAGTTGCGAGACAAAGCCCTGCGGAGTGAACGCTGGAGCGCGGACGAACTGAAGGACTGGTCGCGCGAAAAACTGGCCGAACTGATTTTCGTGCCCGGCATTTCGTCGACCAAAGAAGTGACCGAATACGCAGGACGCGGCATCGGTATGGATTTGATACGGGAACAGCTAAAAAAGCACGAGGGTGAGATTTCGGTAACTTTTGAGAAGGGACAATATTGCGCCTTCAGGATCGTTTTGCCCCTGTTCAGCAACAACTAGGCCCGCGTTATGGACGAAGACAAGCGCTATAAAATAATGATCGTTGATGATTCATCGATCATCCGCAAAATCATTGAAAAGAGCATCGACAAGGATATGTTCAACCTGGTAGCGATTGCCAAAGACGGCATTGAAGCGCTGACCAGCTTCCGCATGTACGAACCGGATATTGTTACGCTTGATATAACGTTACCGCAGATGAATGGCTTATCAGTGCTTGAGGAGATGCTGAAGATTAAAAAAGAGGCGCGCATTATCATCATAAGCGCACTGACCGATAAAGCAATCGGCATAAAAGCTGTAAAAATGGGCGCCTATGGTTTTTTGCCCAAACCCTTTACGGCAGACGATGTTCGCAATGCCGTCGAGAAACTGGCCGAGTCTCTGGATGGTTCAGCGTGAGAGATGGCGTGCCATAATAACACCCGCCAGCAAACCAAATAAGTGCCCTTCCCAGGATACGTGCGTTTCCAAAGGCAAGACGCCCCACAACATACCACTGTAAAAAACTGTAACGAGAATCGCGGTGAGAATAGCCGCAAAGCTGCGCTCGTACCAGGCCATTGCCAACAGACAGCCAAAATAGCCAAACACCAGCAAGCTGGCCCCAATATGCCACGATGAACGGCCCAGCAGCCACAAGAGTCCACCACCGATGAGGATTATACCCAAGGTGAGAATTATGAAATTTCTTGAGCCGCGTGTTGCCGAAAGCGCACCCAAAACAACAAGCGGCACCGTATTCAGCACGGCGTGATCCAGGCTGCCATGTACAAAGGAAAACCACAATATGCCGTCCAGCCCCTGCAATGTGCGCGGCAATATCCCCAACGGAAAGAGCGTATGCCCCACCAGCAGGTTAAAAGCTTCAACAATCCAGATGGCCAGAAGCAATAGCAGTAAGGGGCGCCAGGCGATGGTATATTTTTCAGGCATCAGTCAAGAAAGATATCGGGTAAAAGGTTATCGGGATTATCGGCATCGGCAGAATAAACGGAAAAATCTTCCGTGCCGTTTTCGCGCAACACCTGCTCATCTATCAGGCACTGCCCCGTCAGCCAAGTGCTTTTGGTTGTGATAATGCTGTATGCAGCGTCGGCCATGATCTCCGGCTTGCGGCATTGTTTAAGCATTTTTTTATCACCAACGGCAAATTCGATGGCGGCCGTGGCAATCAGTGTGCGTGGCCACAGGCTGTTAACCGCAATCCCTGCCTCGCGGAATTCTTCCGACATGCCCAGCGTCATAAGCGTCATGCCGTATTTGCTGCGCGTGTATGGGATGTAGTCTTTCAGCCATTTGGGATTAAGGTTGAGCGGCGGCGACAAGTTTAGTATATGGGGAGTTGCCGATTTTTTTAAATAAGGCAATGCTGCCCGGCTGCATAAAAAAACGGCGCGATCGTTAACCGTGTGCATACGGTCGAAAAGCTTGACGCTGGTGTTTTCAACGTTGGTCAGGCTAATGGCGCCGGCATTGTTAATCAACACATCTATGCCGCCAAAAGTGTTAACGGTCTTTTGCACCATTTCCTGCACCTGTTCGGGGTAACGTACATCTACCTGGATGGCCAGCCCTTTGCCACCCTGTTCTTCCGCCAGCTTTGCCGTTTCAGTAATTGTGCCGGGAAGCTTGGGGTGGGGCTTCAGAGATTTAGCTGCGGCAACGACATTGGCTCCATCCTGCGCAAAACGCAGCGCCATGGCTTTGCCTATCCCGCGGCTGGCGCCGGTGATGATTATGGTTTTTCCTTTTAAATTCATATCCAAAGCTCCCAGACGTCGTCAATTTTGCTGCTTTAGCCGATATTGGCTGAAAATACAGATGTCTCCATATTCTATCAAATTACTCCACTTACCGCGTAAAACTCAGCATTGAAAGCCTTAGGTTTCAATATTTGTAATGTGGGGCTTATAAAAAAGTGCATTGTCAACGAGTATGTGATAGATTTCGCTGTACTCACTTAGGATAATACGATGGCAACCGACGACCTCCTTGAATTGTTTATGCATGCCGTGAGAACAAGCGTTGACGGCATAAATATCACTGACCTTCGAGGCAATATCCTTTTTAGCAATAAAGCTTCGGAGATGATATACGGCTACCAGGAAGGCGAATTGACGGGCAAACATGTCAATATTTTAAACTGGAACAAATCTATTTCGGAAGAAATCATAATCCCATCGATCATGGAGAGCGGCTCATGGTCCGGTGAAATAGATCAGCGTAAGAAAGACAATACCATTTTTCCCGCGAGCGTCACAACTTCTTTAATCAAAAACTCTTCCGGCAAACCCCTGGGCATGATTGGTGTTGTCAGGGATGTCTCCAAACAGAAAGAGATAGATGACGAACGTCGCAACCTGGAAGAAAAAATACGTCACACTCAAAAGCTGGAAAGCATAGGCGCACTGGCAGGTGGTTTGGCGCATGAATTAAACAATATTCTTACCGGAATAATCGGTTATAACGAGCTGGCAATGATGCGGTTGGAAAAAGGCTCGCCTGTACGAGAGCTTTTGTCAAACGCTCAACAATCGGCAGGCAGGGCAGCCGATATTTTGAAACAACTTCTGGCCTATTCGGGAAAGGGAATGTTTTTCAAACGCGATCTGGATATAAGCGCAGAAATAAACAAAATAAGCGATCTTATTAGGCTCCTCCTATCTAAAAAAATTAAGCTGAAAACGACGCTTTCTTCATCTTTGCCAAAGATCCATTCAGACGCAGATCAAATCCGGCAACTGGTGCTAAATCTCTGCTCAAACGCAGCCGAATCGATAGATCACGACCGCGGACAGGTAGAAATTATAACCAAAGTGGTGAACTGCGATTTGAGCTGTTTAAAAAAATGTTTTATCGATCACACTAGCGCCATTGGAAGATTTTTGATGCTTGAAGTCCGGGATAACGGCAGCGGGATTGAACCCGGAATGACAAATAAAATATTCGACCCCTTTTTTAGCACCAAGTTTATTGGGCGTGGTTTGGGTCTCGCGGCGGTTGAGGGGATTATTCGCGCAAACAATGGCGCGTTGATGCTGGAGAGCAAGACGGGAAAAGGCAGTTCATTTAAGGTATTTTTCCCCTTTGCGGACGAGGAAAATCATCAGACCGTTGTGGGGCCCGGGGAAAGTAGGACTGACAAAAAAGAAATCCTTGTTATCGACGATGAGCACAGTATTCGACAAGTTGTTTCGCTGACTCTGGAAAATTCCGGCTTAACTGCTTTAACCACGGCGGATGGCGAAGAAGGCTTGCGCATTTTTCAGGAAAGGCATCATACCCTTAAGGCCGTCTTATTGGACTTTACAATGCCCGGACCGCGTGGTGATAAAATCTTTCATAAAATGAAAAATATAAATCCGGGCGTACCTGTTATCATTCTCAGCGGCCATTCGGAAAACGAACTGAAACAATATTTTACGGAAGAGAAACCCTGTGGCTTTATTCAAAAACCATTTCGTCCCTCAACATTAATAAGTCAGTTTGAAAAGCTCATTGCGATTTGGCAAACCACGGCAAATCCGGCTTCCTAATTTCAACCTGCCTTGTCTGTTTGGGCTTTCATCCAATTTAGGATAAAGCGCATGGCCTCTTCGGAGAAGGTAATTTCAATCTGACCATATTCTGCAATAGCGCCTGTTTCCGCCGGCTGAAAAAGATGGTTTAATCCCTCAAACACTTTGATCGTGTAATCGGGATGACCGGCGTCTTCCAATATCTGCTTTAGGGTGCCCAAATTCTGCTCCGCATCCACCTGCACATCCAACGAACCGTTAACTGCAAGAATGGGACATTTTACGTCATATAAAACCGGCGCCGGGTCATAGTCGATAAAATAGCGAAACCACGGCGACAGGTAAGCTTCCATATTACTGCTGGTGCGCAGCTCTAAATTGCCCAGTTTATCGAACTCACGTTTTAGCTGGTCCGGCAGGTTTTCATAATGCTCACGAAAGGCCCCCTCCATCTCGGTGCGCAAAACTTCATCTTCCAGTTCATTTTTAAGCATATTGAATATTTTGGCATTCAGCCGGCTGTTTTCTTCGATAAGAGAATCGCTGAATCCCATAGCCTTAAAAACCAGCCGCTGTTGTTTTAAAAGAAGCTCACTGCCGCTCACACCGGGCGCCGCCATCAAGACAAGAAACGCGACATCCGGATGGTCAGCCGCTACCATCGGTATAATCAAACCGCCCTCGCTGTGACCAATCATTCCGACTTGCTCAGGGTGTATGCGTTTATCATTGCGCAGAAAATCAAATGCTGCGGCGGCATCACGCGCCAGATCAACGGACGTGGCGCCGGCATGCTCTCCCTCGGATTGAGCTGTACCACGGTCATCATAGCGCAAAACCGCATAGCCGTTACGTGTGAAGTAATCCGCCAGCACCTTGAACGGTTTATGGCCAAAGATCGTCTCATCACGGTCCTGCGGGCCGGAGCCGGAAACAAGCACCACACCGGGATAAGGTGCTTTTCCTCGGGGCAGCGTCAACGTACCCGCCAGCTTTATACTGTCCTTTTCATTTAGGAAAAAAACCTCTTCTTCGTTATAGGGATACGGTGCTTTTGGCTCCTGCGGGCGTTTGGGTTTTTGCACCTGCCCCACCTTACCCAAATCAAGCGGCAGTTTCTGGCCCGATTGCATCCACGTGCCGGTCAAAGAATCGCCGCTGGCCGTGAATTGTGCCCGGTAGCTGCCGCCAATCGACGGCACACTGATCAGAAACGTTTTACCGTCTTTCTCAATGGTCACGCTTTCAACCGGAATATCCGTGGCGCCCTGGTCGGGACTATCCATAGAGCCTTTCAGCTTGCCGGCTTCATCTGCCTTCAGCCGGAATACAATCGTTAATTTTGCCGCACCTGCATTGAGCAGGCCCTGCCAGTTGCCGCTTAGCCGCTCCGTCTGCTTTTTGGAAAGCACCGCCTTCTTTTCTTTGACGTCAGCAACGATTTTGTTCAACCGCAAAGGCAGCGACATGCCGCCCTGGCTCCACTGTCCTTCTAAAACGCCGTCCTCCAGAAATGTGCCGCTGTAGCTGCCGCCAACGGCCGGTACATCGAGCAGGATGCCTTTTTCACTAATCACAATATTGGCCAGCGGGATGCCAAAGGCGCCCTGGTCGGGACTGTCCATCGTGCCGCTGTAGCCGGCTTGATCTTTTTCAAAATGGAACACCAGCGATAGCAAATTGCCGTTTACGTCCAGCGTGCCTTTCCAGTCGCCGCTGATATCGCGCGCGCTCAGAGATGCACACAGCGTAACAAGCAAAATCAAAACAGTTTTCAGATGCACATTCATATCTCCACTCCGTTTTGGGTTGAACAGAAATATCGTAGTGCGAAAAATACGACGTTGTAAAACGCTCAACAAACTTGCGGGCTCTTGAAAATAAGTTTTCTTAAACAGTTTATACTTTTTGCCGTAGACAAGTCTTTGCGTTCACACATAAACCAGGGAGGAATATGAGTTTAACCAAAACAAAGATTATGAAATGGATACGTATTGTCTGGGTTACAGCAGGCCTGGCTTTTGTCGCCTAGCAGTTTTGGTCTTTTTCCGCGAAAGGCTATGCAGATAAGCTAAGGCATAATGATGAACATGTTGTCATAAATGATGAAGATAATTGGATTGTCTTTTCGCCGGTGAGCGATTCCGTTCAAAGCGCGGTATTGTTTTTCCCAGGCGGCGGCGTTGATCCCTATGCCTATTTACCACTGAACAGAAAGTTGGCAGAAAACGGTATCCTTTCGATTATCGTGAAGCTGCCCTGGCGTTTTGCGCCATTTGACAACCACAAGGACGAAGCCGTTAATAACGCGATCGCTGCACGGGCTGTATTTCCATTTATCGAAAACTGGACGGTCTGCGGTCACTCCAAAGGTGGAGAAATGGGCGCTTTACTGGCCCAAAAACACGCTTCACAAATTGATGCCCTTGTCCTGATAGGAACGTCCCACCCCAAGCGATTCGATCTATCGCACCTGGATATACCCGTGAAAAAAATCTATGGTACGCTGGACGGTGTGGCGCCGCCGCATAAGATCCGTGAGACGGCTGACAATCTCCCTGAACATACGCAATGGATTCAAATAGAAGGGGCCAATCACGCGCAGTTTGGCTATTACGGTCCACAACTGGGAGACAACGACGCCGCCATCTCCCGGGAGAAACAACAAAAGATTGTCGTGTCTGCCATTATTGAAACCGTTAAATCAACCGACAAATAGCCAGCGGTACGGCGAAATAACTTTATTTAATATTTGATTCTTTTTGAAACACTCCCTATTATTTTAACGGAAAACCATAAGGTTAAACAGTATTATAGTTTTACATAATTAAAAGGGAGTTTATTATGTTAAGATATGCTTCGTTAACAGCTTTAGTTACGCTACTTCTTTGCAGTGTTTTACCGGCCCAGCAACTGGAACACATGGTGCCTGTCGGATTTAATAATCCATTTCTTAAAAGCGGGCAATATATTACCAGTCTCTATTTTCAAAACAACAGTTCGGAAGAATCCAGACCTGAAAGTGAAAGCGGCATCGAACGAAATGCGTACTCTATAAATATGAGATCGTATCTGGGTCTCACAGATAACATCACCCTTTCGGCGGCGCTCCACTTTTTCCCTGAGCAAACCATCTCCGAGGGGCTTTATGGGACGGGCGGAGATGCGACCAACAGTTTCTACGTACAGCCCGAGGTCGTTTTATCCTATCGTCCAACAACAGCAATGGAGATATTTGGCAGTTTTAACTTTTCAGACTATTCGAGAAGTTATAAAGCCAGCAGGGGGACGACAAAGAGAATCATCGGAATAGACGAAAATGGTGAACCTATTTACGGTAAAGAGGAGTTCACCATCCCCCCTTTTCCTGATAGCATGCAGAAAAGTGTGAGCTTTAATGTCGGGGTTACCGTTAGCGGGCAGCTTTGGTAGATCAGGTTCGGGCCATGGCGGAAGTCAATATTCCCCGTTGCATATTTCCCCTAAAATAATTATTAATGAACATCTTATTCTTTGGGGAGGCACTGCATGCAACAACAGATCATCGATTTCTTTCAGACGCTCAGCGGCTATGTGTGGGGCTGGCCGATGCTTATCCTGCTCGTAGGAACGGGCATTTATCTCACTTTCCTGCTACGCGGCATCCAGTTCCGCGGCCTGCTCGTTTCGCTCAAACTGGCCCTCATCGAACGTAAAGAAAAAGAAGAATCCGAAGGCGACATCACCCACTTCCAGGCACTGATGACGGCGCTCGCCGCCACCGTCGGCACCGGTAACATCGCCGGTGTGGCAACGGCCATTACGCTGGGTGGTCCCGGCGCGCTGTTCTGGATGTGGATTACCGGGCTGTTCGGTATGGCCACTAAATACGGTGAAGCTGTTCTGGCCGTTAACTACCGCGAAGTGGATAAGTTCGGCACCATGAGCGGCGGCCCGATGTACTATATCTCCAAGGGTCTGGGGTGGAAATGGCTGGGTACCGCTTTTGCCATTTTTGCCGCCGTGTCGGCTTTCGGTATCGGCAACATGGTACAGTCCAATTCCGTGGCCGACGTCGTGCTGACCAACTTTGGCATCTCACCCTGGATCACGGGCGTAGTGCTGACCGTGGCCACAGGCCTGGTAATTCTCGGCGGCATCAAAAGCATCTCGCGCGTAACCGGCCTGCTGGTGCCGTTTATGATCGTGCTCTACATGCTGGGTGCATTGTTTGTCATAATTGTAAAGATTGATATGGTACCCGAAGTCATCGCCATGGTTTTTAAACACGCTTTTACCCCGACTGCAGCCGGTGGCGGATTTGCCGGCGCTGTTGTAATGGAAACCGTGCGCTGGGGCGTGGCTCGTGGCGTCTTCTCCAATGAAAGCGGTCTGGGTAGTTCACCGATTGCCGCGGCGGCAGCACAAACAAGCGATCCCGTGCGCCAGGCGCTGGTCTCCATGACACAGACCTTCATCGACACGATCATCGTTTGCTCACTCACCGGTTTTGTGATTCTCTCCACCGGCGTCTGGAACAGTGGCGAAACAGGCGCAGCTTTGACCTCCACCGCATTTTCCGCCGGACTGCCCGGCCAATGGGGTGGGTTTATCGTTGCCAGCGGCCTGATCTTTTTCGCCTATTCGACGCTGCTGGGCTGGAGCTATTACGGGGAGAAATCGCTGGAATTTATTTTCGGCGAAAAATGGGTGCGGCCCTACCGCGTGGTTTTTTGCGCTTTCGTATTGGTCGGTGCGGTTACAAAGCTGGACCTGGTCTGGTCTGTCGCCGATGTATTTAACGGCCTCATGGCGCTGCCCAACCTGATCGGTTTGCTGCTGCTGTCACCGGTCATCCTGCGCCTGACCAGGCAGCATTATTACAAACAGAAGGAATAGGTGGTGGAAGTAGATACATGCTAACCATAGCTATGAGCCTATGGATACTGTTATTTGTAATAAGGCCTTAATTACAATTTGATGAAGAAAAATTATATGGAAAACTATTACAAGAATGAAGAAATAATACTTCGCGCATGGCCAGAGTGGAACCGTTTTTTAAGAATATCAATTTCTTTTATTGATAAAGCATACAGGAGTGGAATTCAATTTGACCCAAAGTTCAATGTTGTCCACTGGGCTATTTCAGTAATTGGCTTATGTAAGGAAATTGCTTACAGTTATTGCTGGTTAAAGGCATATGAAAAAAAGTATAAAAATGAAAATACACCTAATTCTTTGCCAGCACATGTAGATTTTCGCGTCGGATATTTTAGCGACAACTGCATTACCAGGATAGATTCTTGTCGTGATAAAATTGCACTAATGGTTTGGTCCTACTTTTGTAATTTCAATCCAGAAAAAAGAAATGAGGTTCTTGATTTTAAATCTGTTTATGACAGAATGAAATTCCCAAAAAAATACGGACTAAAATGGAAAAACCCTGAAAAGTTTTTGAAAATATTAGAAAAGCTAAACGATTCCAGATTCAACAGAATAGAACGATATAGGAACTTAAAAATTCATCGCCTTGAACCAAGAATTGAAATATATGGTGTAAAGAAGCATCATGGTTGGCCATATATGATACCACTATATGCAAAAGATGAGATAAAGAGATTTGAAATTGACTTAAAAAAAAAGGTAACTAAGCATCATAGTTTAGAAAAGCTAAAAGAAGAATGTACTTTTGATGGTGTTCTTTATGATCATAGAAAAATAAAAGATTCTATTTGGAACTATGAAGAAGTCTCTAAATTGATCGAAACGTGGCTAAAAATTCTTTCTTCTTGTACGGCTGATTGTCTTGAGATTCTTAAAAAAAGAAGTCCGCTAAGATTGTCAAATTAACTAAAAAAATATCGTATCAAATTCTTAACACTACTTGTCTAGGTTAAGAGTGTCAATGTATGAGTATTAAAAAAATGCCGCCCATTCATCCCGGAGAAATTCTTAAAGAAGAATTTTTAGATGAAATGGGAATCAGCCAATATAAGTTGGCAAAAGATATCAGTGTACCGGCACGCCGTATTAACGAAATCGTGCATCAAAAACGGGCGATTTCTGCGGATACCGCCTTGCGTTTAGGGCGCTACTTTGGAATGTCTGCACAGTTTTGGATAAACCTGCAATCCCATTATGATCTCGAAGTTCAAAATAGACAAACTGGACTGGAGTTAGAAACTGGTGTTAAAGTAATACAAAATACTGGTTAGGAAAACGTTTTCTCGTGTCCTTCTATAGGAGGGCTATTACAAAAACTGGTGAAATTTTGTACCTATCAAAAGTAGTAAAACGTAAAACTGTGTTGAACTTATTGCATTAGATATATAAGTTTATCGTAAATTTATAGTGCTAGTAAATGAGGGGCTTTAAATGCCAAAATCACCAGCAAACTCATTACCGCTATTGGGTTGGTTTGATGAACCAATTAAGACATCGATTAGCTCTGTATTTAACGGTGTAAATAAATCTATTGAAGCGAAAGATTTCCTGCATAAATATCGGCGTTCTCAGTTTAAGTCGCTAAAACAGAGAATGAACACAATCAAAATATTAGGCATGCAAGCGCCAATAAAGCTAATAGATATCTATTACCCCGCTTATGTATCAACAACGATATATCGAAGGCTATATGAAAAAGACTGGTATAAAAGAAACGAGTTAATGACAATAAAGAAAATACGAAGAAAAAAAAGTCCGGCTATTAAAAGAGCAGATGAGTATATAGAAAAACACAATAAAGTAATGATTCTAGGCGGCCCTGGAACAGGCAAAACTACATTTCTCAGGTTTCTTGCTTATGCATATTCTGACAAAAAAACATTTCAAACTACTAATTTAAAAGTTTCGAAATTTCCGATTTTCATATCTTTACCTGATTTGGCCAAAAGTGAATTAAATATTTTTGAATATGCGGCAAATGAACTTAAGGCTAGGACAGACGAATATGCTTCTGCTTTTTTGGAAAGAGCGTTCAAAAAAGATTTAGGCATCTTGCTGCTAGATTCTCTAGACGAGGTACCTAAGACAGATAAACATGATATTATTAACGACATCAAATCTTTTATAAATAGGTTTCCGAATTGTTCAATTGTACTGACTTGCAGAACTGCAGACTATGACGAGATTTTGGAAGATTTTTATGATGTAGAGCTTGTAAGGCTGTCAGATAGCGCGGTTAGGAAAATTGTCAAAGCATGGTTCAATAAGGACATGGAAAAAGCACAAAAGCTCTTAAAGCATCTTAAAAACGACGAAGCGGTATCTGCTTTAACAGAGACCCCTTTATTGTTAAGCTTATTATGTATTCAGTTCCGCCATGACCTTAGCCTCCCTAAAAGAAAAGTAGAGCTATATCAGAGATGCGTTGAAGCTTTATTGCGAGACTGGGATGCAACGAGAGGTTTTCGAAGAGAAACTGCATTTCAGCAGCTAACGGATGACAGAAAGCTAAGGATTTTTGAGCATGTCGCATATTACTTTTTTAAAGATCAACCAAGATATATTTTTCCAGAACAAACGTTGGTTGATGAAATTGCAAACTACGGCGAAAAATTTGGTATTTCTAGAGGTCAGGCGATTGATGTTTTGAGGGAGATCGAAAGTCATCATGGCATTTTTGAAAAGATATCAATTAATGCATTTGGGTTTAGCCACCCTTCATTTCAGGAATATTTTACCGCAAGGGCTATACTTTCAAGAAGGATCGACTACGATATCGTAAAAAAATTCTTAGAAGCTGAGGATTGGTCAGCCGTAATAGAATTTATCTTAGCTATCAGAGAAGAACCTGAGCAACTTGTAGATATCATTCTTTCTAAATCGGACTTAAGTTCAATCAAAACTTATCCGGCTATGGCGAGAAGGACAAGAAACCTTACTTTGTTATACAGGTGCCTATCAACAGCCCCGCTTTTATCAAAAAAGAAATATCAGGAATGTTACAGACATATCTTGAAATCTCAAGTAGAGATATCTAAAGTATATCGTGAAGGAGGGGTTGTTCCTTTTGCCGTCCTAGTAAATGATGGGGTTTCTCATTCTTATTATTATTGGAGAAAACGACCGACTTTATATGATGCACTTCAGCCCTTAAGAAAGCTTGCAAATACCATCTATCATTTACCATCAGAGGACTATGCTATGATCGTAGAGGCTCAAATAAATGATATTATTTCAAGACCTGCGCTTGAGCTAGAAGACTATGCACTGATTCTTTGTTTAATAATACCTCTATCATCTCACTTTCCCAAAACTGTTAAAGATATATTAGTTATATTAAATAAAATGGTTGCTGGTCAATATGGTGATTTCTTAACTAAACAGATATCTTCAACGATTTCTGCAATAAAATGAAAAAAGAAAATTTTAGCAAAGGATATACATTGCTTGAGACAGTAATTGTCGTAGTTATAATAGGTCTCATATTATTTCTAGCTATTAAATTGCTTTTTAATAAAAAAGCGGAAAATAATGAAGGCTTTATAGACGTGGTTTATCATGAAAGAACAAATATTACGCCAATTGAAATCATTAAAAGTCAAGATTCGTATATTCCAAAAATAGATAGCTCTATCTTCCTAAGCAATAATGTGCTAACCGACGGGAGTACTAATAATTATTACACACTCAAAATATTCATTGCTGACACCCAAAAAACTTACCTTTTACGCAAAAAAAATTATTTAATATTTTTACCTCAATTTCTTAGAAATCAAACAAATGTCTCTTATGATGGCGATGGAAATATTATGATTAAAGTGAATCCCTGACATACCCCCTAACAAATCCTCGGCAATTGCTCGGCCAGCGGCATATCCAGGATACGCCGTGTTCCGAAGGCGGTACGGATCGTAACCGGTCCGCTGCTCTCCCCCACCACGCCGATTTTTTCAGCATAATGTCCCAGCGGATGACTGCGCATTTTTTCAAGAACATAATCGGCGCGAGCGCCATCCACGAAAATAACCATCTTACCTTCATTGGCCACATAAAGCGGGTCGAGGCCCAGCATTTCACAGGCGCCGTTCACGGCTTGCGACACCGGTACAACATCCTGTTCAATCTCCATACGCAGGCCGCGGCTTTGTGAAATCTCATTAAGAACGGCAGCCACACCACCCCGTGTGGCGTCACGCATGGCATGCAGCGCCGGACCCGCTTCTGCAAGCAGTTCCGCGACCAAGCCATTCAAAGCGGCTGTGTCGCTGCGCAGATCGCTTTCAAACGATAGCCCTTCCCTTTTGGACAAAATAGCCATACCGTGGTCACCCACCGTGCCATTAATCAGAATGTGGTCGCCGGGTTGAACCGATGCCGGGCTGATGTCAAAAGCGTGCTCTATTACACCGATGCCGCTGGTATTAATAAACAACTTATCGCCTTTGCCCTTGTTAACCACCTTGGTATCGCCGGTCACGATTTTTACACCGGCCTCATCCGCGGCGGCACGCATGCTTTGAACAATCCGGCGCAGGTCGGCAATGGCGAATCCCTCTTCCAGGATAAAGCCGCAACTGAGCCACAACGGCCGCGCGCCGTTCATGCAGATATCATTGACGGTGCCGTTTATTGCCAGTTCGCCAATATTACCGCCGGGAAAGAAAAGCGGATCAACCACAAAGGTGTCGGTGCTGAACGACAGCCGGTTGCCGTTTAAACGCAGCTCGGCCTGGTCATTTAATTTATTCAGGATATCGTTGGCAAAGGCATTGGCAAACAGATCTTTAACAAGCTGCTGCGACAGGCGACCGCCACTGCCGTGGGCTAGGGTTATAAACTCCCCGTCGCTTGCAGGCAGCGGACAATTCATATCCTCAGCATCAAAAAAATCTTTCATTCGGTCACTATCCTTTCGCGGGCGTAGGCCCAGTAGGCGGCGCAGGCCCCTTCCGTGGAAACCATCGTCGCGCCCAGCGGGGTTTGCGGCGTGCAACGCGTACCAAAAGCCGGACACTCATGCGGCTTCTTCAGGCCCTGCAACACCTCGCCACTGATGCACTCCCGCGGTTCATCCACTTGTAATTCCGCCAAATCAAAGGCCAGTTCGGCGTCGTGGGCACGGTACGCTTCACGAAGCCGCAAACCACTTTTGGCAATAGCGCCGATACCGCGCCATTTACGGTCTGTTATTTCAAACACTTCGCTAATTAATTGCTGCGCTTTGCGATTGCCCTCACGGCGAACGACGCGACTGTACTGGTTCTCCACGCGATATTCCCCATGCTCCAGTTGGCGCACGGCCAGCAACACCCCTTCCAGGATATCCACCGGTTCAAATCCCGTTACCACCACCGGCACCCTGTACTCCCGCGCGACAGGCAGATACTCTTCCCAGCCCATCACGGCGCATACGTGCCCGGCAGCCAGGTAACCCTGCACGCGGTTGCGTGGCGATCGCAGCAGCGCCGTCATCGCTGGCGGCACCAGCACATGTGAAACCAGCAGTGAAAAATTCTTTAGCCCTTCACGACGTGCCTGCCAGACGGCCATGGCGTTGTTGGGTGCCGTTGTTTCAAAACCAACGGCAAAGAAAACCACCTTTTTGTCACGATTCTCACGCGCAATGCGCAGCGCGTCCAATGGCGAATAGACAATCCGTACATCCGCTCCCAGCGATTTGGCTTTAAGCAAATCCGAACGCGAACCGGGCACACGCAGCATGTCGCCGAAAGAGGTAAAAATAACATCGGGACGGGCAGCGATGGCCAGCGCTTTATCGATTTGTTCCAGCGGCGTTACGCACACCGGGCAGCCCGGGCCATGCACCAGTTCGATCTCCTTAGGCAAAAGCTGATCAATGCCGTTGCGCATGATGGAATGGGTCTGTCCGCCGCAAATCTCCATCAGCACCCACGGCTGCGTAACCGTAGCCTTTATTTCATCAAGGATGGTCTTTACCAGTCCCGGGTCGCGGTATTCATTCAGGTATTTCATCGTCTTTATTCCACTCTTTTTCGGCGGCCTCTATTTCCTTCCAGGCCTCGTAACTGCGCCGCGCTTCTTCCTCATCAACGATATGCAGCGCAAACCCGGCATGGATCATGGCGTACTGCCCCGGCGCCATTTCAGGCACACAGATCAGGCAGGCGCTGTTTTTGCTGCCGCCAAAATCCATGCGCCCCATCGGCATGCCGTTTTCCTCATATTTTTCGATCAATTTACCGGGAATCGCCAAACACATCTTTCGCTCCTTTTCATCATGCTCACTTTTGCAATGAAGGACATAGAGAGCATGAAGAAATTTATTTGATCTTTTTCTTTATCATTATCATTATCTTTATCAAATCACCCCGGGAAACCCATCCCCAAGCCCTTCCCTAAAATTTAGGGAAGGGGCTTTTAATAATCACAACAATCGGGATTCACTTCTCGCCATTGATAAGTTCCCGACACGCACTAAAAAACGCCGCTATTACGCCAGCTCCCAGCCCAGGCGGGCGCAGGCCACGGCCATCTGGCCAAAGGCAATGCCGCCGTCGTTGCAGGGTACTTTTTTGTGCGTCAACACTTTCAGGCCATTTTCCGTTAAATGCTTGTGCAGCCGTTTTGTAAACAACCTGTTCTGGAACACGCCCCCGCTGAGCGCTGCATGTTCCAGCCCCCACTGCCTCGCTACCGTTAAAGCGATCTGCGCATACATGGAAGCCAGCGTATTATGAAACAAGGCCGACGTTTCAGCCACGTCGCGGCCACGCAGGTGGTCTTCCATCAGCAGCTTAAGCAGCGGCCGCAGGTCAAAAACGCCTTCTTCGGCGTTAAGCTTTATATCATAGGTTTCTTCAAAAGAATCGTCCGCTGCCATTTCCAGCATGATGGCCGGCTGGGCGTCGTATTCGGCCACGGCACAGATATCCAGCATGGCAGAAACCGCGTCGAACAGCCGGCCACAGCTTGATGTAAGCGGGCTATTTATCCTTTTGGAGATCATTTCACGGATCAGATTGCGGCGGTAGACTGAAAGCGATTTAAAGACAGGCAGCTCTTCACAGCCGGGCAAATCGTTCAGCCAGGAGAGCGCCATACGCCACGGTTCGTGAATGGCCGCTTCGCCGCCGGGCAGCGGTACGGGCTCCTGCCATGCCACCCGTTTGAAATTGAGCGCGTTGCCCACCAGCACCTCGCCACCCCAAATGGTGCCATCCGTGCCGTAGCCGGTGCCATCCAGGATCAGGCCCACTGCCGGGCTTTCAAACTCGTTTTCCGCCAGAACCGCCGCCAGGTGCGCGTGATGATGCTGCACCGACATTTTTGGCACCTTCTGCTTTTGCGCCCACTGCGTCGACAAATAATGCGGGTGCAGGTCGTGCACGATCAATTCGGGCTTCACCTCAAAAATACCACAGAAATGGCCGATCGTTTCATTGAAAAAGCCTAGCGCCTGCGGGTTATCCAGGTCGCCGATATGTTGACTGAGATAAACGCTGCGCCCCTTATTTACGGCAATGGTGCACTTTTGCTCGGCGCCCGCTGCCAGGATGCTTTGGCTGCAGCGGCCGGGCAAGGCCAACGGTGCCGGTACATAGCCACGCGCCCGCCGCAACATGCGCACCTCAGCGCCGCTTTCCGCAACAATGGAGTCGTCGCAGCGCTGCAGTATGTCGCGATCGTGGAACAGAAAATAATCGGCAATGCCGCCAAGACGGTTCAACGCGTCATCATTATCAATCACGATAGGCTCATCGCTCAGGTTGGCGCTGGTCATAACTAAAGCAAGAAAATGCTTCATCAGCATGTGGTGCAGCGGCGCATAAGGCAGCATGATACCCAGGTATTTCTGGCCCGGCGCCACGAGACCGGAAATGGCCGTAAAGCCGGACAAGTCCCGCCGGCGCAGCAGAACGATGGGTCTTTGCGCTGATTGTAACGCTTTCCTTTCCGCGGCACTGATGCGGCACAATTTTTTAGCGGTTTCAATATCGGCCAGCATAAGCGCAAACGGCCGCGATGCCCTTCTTTTGCGTTGCCGAAGATTGCGTAAGGCGGCATCGTTGCGGGCATCCGCCGCCAGGTGAAAGCCGCCTATGCCTTTAACGGCAACGATACTTCCTTTTTTAAGCAGGCGGGTACACGCCGCAACAGCATCATCACTTTCGATGCGTTTACCTTTGGAATCGGTAAGCCACAGCCGCGGGCCGCATTTTGCGCAGGCCACCGGCTGCGCATGAAAGCGCCTGTTTTGAGGATCGTTGTATTCCGCCGCGCAATCCGGACACATATCGAAGCCGGCCATGGATGTGAACGACCGGTCATAAGGCAATCTTTTAATAATAGTAAAACGCGGGCCACAATTGGTGCAGTTAACAAAAGGATAATTAAAATAACGCCCGGAGGGATCTTCCAGGTCGCGCAGACAGTCTTTGCAAACAGCACTGTCCGGGGAGATATGCGTCATGGCATCGCCTTCACGGTCAGATACGATGATTGTAAACGCTTCTTCCTTGTGCTCAATACACTCCTCTGCTTCCAGCGATTCAATCTGCGCCAGAGCCGGCGCCTCGCTGCTAAGCCTGCGAATAAAATCCCTTAGTTTTGCGGTCTCGCCCTGGGCCTCTATTACGACGCCGGCGGCACTGTTACGCACAAAGCCAAGCAAGCCAAGGCTTCGCGCCAGCCGGTAAACAAAGGGCCTGAAGCCGACGCCCTGCACGATACCGTTAATATAAATTCTCTGGCGCACGGGGATTTTCCTTTCAAACCAAGGCCTGTTCTTTGGCCAACGATTTTATCCAGCCATACCAGTCTTCCAGGCCGTCACCGCTGCGGCAGGAGAGTTCGAATATTTTCAAAGCAGGATTGATGCGGAGGGCGTTTTCGCGTACACGTTGCAGACTGAAGTCGGTATAATCCAGCAGATCGATTTTGGTAATGACCATCACCCCCGCGCGGCGGAACATGGCCGGGTATTTCAAGGGTTTGTCGTCACCTTCCGTTGTACTCAGCAACACAACTTTCATGTCCTCGCCGAGATCAAAGCCGGAAGGACACACCAGGTTGCCAACATTTTCAAAGATCAGCAGGTCAAGGTCGGCGAGATTAAATTTTGGCAATACGCGGCTGACCATGCGCGCGTCCAGGTGGCATGAGCCGCCCGTCACGATCGGCTGAACCGCTTCACCGCCGGCCTCAACCAGGCGGAAAGCGTCATTTTCGGTTTGCACGTCACCCGCCACGAGGCCAATCTCCATTTGGTGCCGCAGCTTGCGCAGCGTCATTTCCAGCAGCGTGGTTTTGCCGGAACCGGGCGAACTGACAAAGTTAAGCGCCTTTATGCCGTGCGTTTTTAGCTGGTCGCGTATCTGCCCGGCGAGGATATCGTTTTCCGATAACACTTTCTTTTCGATTTCAACACGTTTTTTATTTTCACACATCAGATGACTCCTTTCAGGCCTAAAGGCCAAACTTTACCGCTATCCCGCAAGAAAAAATGATAAACCCCGAAATGGGGTGTGCGTACATCTCAAACGTACGCGAACGTATTTTCTGAAAACCCCAGGCGCCCGCGGCCACAGTGGCCAGCATCGTAAAAACGGTCGCCAGGCTAAAGGTCAATGTAACCAATCCCGCTGTCAGCATCTGTTGCTTCGCCGCCGGGTACATCATCAGCGGTATCAACGCTTCGCAGGGGCCCAGCACAAAAATGATGAACAGACTGAAGGCCGTTGTTTTTTCAACCGGCAGTTCGTTTTGGCCTGATTGGTTCTGAAAACGCCGGCGCATGCTTTTATGCAATCCCCAGGCAAAATAGGTAAAGCCGAAGATGATCAGCATCCAGGCGGCGATATCACCGCGCAACGATTCCAGCGCCTGCAGATCAAGCAGGGCCACGGCGAACAGCATTCCCACAACCCCAATAACAATCGAGCCAAAAACATGACCCAAACCACATACGGCCGTTATGCGCATCGTTTTCAGGAAACGCCATTGGCGCGATTTGGCCAAAGCGATAAACGGTAAATAGTGGTCCGGCCCCATAATAGTATGGACAAAACCGACAGAAGCTGCCGTTGCCATCAGCAGAATCGATTCCTGCGTAATCATATTTCCGACTCCTCTTCCACGGTTTCCAGCTCCAGATAGGCCATATCCAGCTCCATGCCGCGCTCCACTTCTATATCGCTGCTGCCGCAGGCGGGACATTTAAAAAAAAGATTGTCAATGCCGAATTTGTGGCCGCAGTTTTGGCACACGGCACCCACATCCACAATCTCAATGGCCAGTCGCGCGTTTTTCAGGACCGTATCTTTCTTCAGCGAATCGAACCCGAACTCCAGCGCGTCCGGCATGATGCCGCTCAGCGTCCCTATACGCACGCCGATTGCCGTCACCTTTTTTAGCATGTTTTCATCATGTTCACGGATCACTGTTTTTAAAATCGATTGAGCGATCGATACTTCATGCATGGTGCACTCCATTGTGCTTCATCCGGCAAGCACGGTCCCCGATGATATCCAGCAGCGCCGGTAAAGCCTTTGAAACATTGCGTGACAGACCATCGCCGTAGCCGAATTCGCTGCCTTCCACACCAAAAATGATCATCTCGCGCGGCATAAGTCCAAGGCTGCGCCCCAGTTCAACGGCCTCGGCCAGGCCGAAGGCATGTGATGAGTAGTTGAAAAAGGAAGCGGGGATCTTCTCCCGGGCTGCGTTTAAAACATAAACCTTGCCGGGTTTCGCGCCCGACTGCACCGCATCGATGATGATGACATGATCGTAACCGGCCCATGCATCCATCAACTCGGCGCCTTCGCCGTAACACTGGATATAATCAAACTCTTCGCCCAGTCGTCCGCGCAGTTCTTTCAGGGCCAGCGGCCCCAATGCGTCGTCGCGGCGCAGCGGGTTGCCTACTCCAATGATTAAAACATCAGACATAACCTTACTCCCGGTCGATCTCCAGCTTCAGAAAATGCGTGGCACAACTGATACAGGGATCGTAGTTACGAATAGCCTGCTCGCATTTCCAGGTCAGTTCCTTGTCATCCAGGTCCATGTATTTGGCCACAAAATCGGTCAGGTCCTGGTCGATTGTCTTTTGGTTTTGCGAGGTCGGCGGAACAATCTTGGCATCCATAATGTGGCCGCGTCCGTCTATGCGGTAGCGGTGGTACAAAATACCCCGTGGCGCTTCCGTGCAGCCGTAGCCCGTTCCCGCACGGGGAGCAATCTCGATATAGGGTTTTTCCGGAACGGGATATTTTTCGAGAATACGAATAGCTTCATCAAAAGCGTAGATCGTTTCAATGCCGCGCGCGATAATGCTCTTGAACGGGTTGCGGCATTCCGGCTTAAAACCGATTTTTTGCGCCGTCTTGCGGGCCAGCGGCGTAAGCTTGTCGTAATTCAGGTTAAAGCGCGCCAGCGGCCCGACAAAGTATGCGCCGCCATCTTCTATTTTGTGAGAATGCAATGCATTGGAATGCTCCACATGCTCCTCGGCAAAAACCTGCTCATACTCGGAAACGGCTATGTCCAGCCCGCGGTTGGAAACCAGCCGTCCCTCGTTAAAGGGATATTCGTTTTCATGGCGCAAAGCGACAAACTCATAGTCGCGCTCGAATTCGGGGAAATCAAACGTTCCGACCAGTTTTGTGGCTTCCACGGCAAAATCGCGGCCCCATTTCAATTCATCCAGCAGATGGCCATACGCTTCCTTTGGCGGAATCCGGTAAAAGCCGCCTACCCGCACATTAATCGGGTGGATCTCACGCCCGCCCAATACATTGACGATGTCATTGCCGATCTTTTTTAGCCGCAATACATTTTTAACCAGCTCGCCATGGTCCCTGGCCATCTCAATCACGTCCTGGTAGCCCAGAAAATCCGGGGCGTGCAGCATAAACATGTGCAGCACATGGCTCTCGATCCACTCGCCGCAGTACAGCAGGCGGCGCAGTTCACGCAGGGCGCCATCCACCTTTACATCGCAAACATACTCCATGGCGTGCACAGAGCTCATTTGGTAAGCCACCGGGCAAATACCGCAGATGCGCGCCGTAATATCCGGCGGTTCTGTAAAATAACGGCCCCGTAAAAAGGCCTCAAAAAAGCGCGGAGGCTCAAAAATTTTCAGTTTGGCGTCCATTACCTCGCCGCGACGCACTTTAACATAGAGCGCACCCTCGCCTTCCACGCGGGCCAGGTAATCCACTTTGAGGGTTTTACTTTTTAATCCATTAACGGTCTTCATGGGCCTCACTCTCCTTGCGGAATGGCTCCGCATACGCATTAAATCCTCTGAAATATCTAATAATCGCGTCATCATCCAAACCCATATTTTTCATCAGGGCCGAAAGGGCTGCCGTGTTGGGCGTTTCCTTGGGGCCAAAGCAGCCAAAGCATCCGCGATTGTAAGACGGACACAGCGCGTCACAACCGGCATGTGTAACGGGTCCCAGGCACGGTGTACCGTTGGCGACCATTACACAGGGCGTGCCGCGGTATTTACACTCCATGCAAACGCTGTGCGGCGGGATGTTGGGTTTGCGGCCATTCAGGAAAGCATTTATCACTTCCAGAAGCTGGTACTTGTTGATCGGGCAGCCGCGCAATTCGTAATCCACAAAAATGTGCTCCGAAATGGGCGACGATTTTTTTAGCGATTCAATATATTCAGGATGGGCGTACACCATCGGGATAAACTCATTCACATCCTTAAAATTGCGCAATGCCTGTATGCCGCCGGCCGTGGCGCAGGCCCCGATAGTGATCAGGTATTTTGACTGCCGCCGGATGCTGTGAATGCGCTCGGCATCATGCGGCGTGGTTATCGACCCTTCAACCAGTGAAAGATCATACGGCCCCTTTTCAATATTGCGTGATGCTTCGGGGAAGTTGGAAATATTGATATGCTCGATCACGCTGAGCAACTCATCTTCACAATCCAGAATGCTAAGCTGACAACCGTCGCACGATGCGAATTTCCATACGGCCAGCTTCGGTTTTTTAGACTTCATAATCAGATCTCGTAAATGTTAAACAGTTTTTCGATTTCGCTGTAGGGAAAAACGGGCCCGTCCTTGCAGATAAAATGGGAACCGTACTGGCAGTGGCCGCAAAAGCCCACAGCACATTTCATATTTCTCTCCATGGAGACATAGATCTCCTCATTGGAAAGACCTCTGTTTTGTAGTTCACTCACGCAGAAACGCATCATCACTTCCGGCCCGCAGATCATCGCCACGGCGTTGCGGCGGTCAAACGGCGCCCTCGTGATCAGGTTGGTCACAACGCCTACATTGCCTTTCCAGGCGCCGATGGCGTGGTCCACCGTCACGAACACATCAAAGTCAAAGCGCGCGCCCCACTGCTGCAGTTCTTTTTTATAAAGCAGGTCATCCGGTGTACGTGCGCCATATAGCAGTAGCATGCGTCCGAACTTGTTGCGGTTTTTCAGAACCTGGTAAATCGCCGGACGCAGCGGTGCCAGCCCGATGCCGCCGGCAATAAAGATCACGTCTTTACCCAAGGCCGCTTCCACCGGCCAGGGTGTTCCATAAGGACCGCGTACCGCCAGCTGGTCGCCGGGACGCAGTTGCCACAGGGCGCGGGTAACCGTACCAACGGCGCGTGTGGTATGCGTTAACAACTTACTGTCGGCGGGATCGCCACTTATGGATATGGGCACTTCGCCCACACCATAGACGTAAAGCATATTAAACTGGCCCGGCAAAAAGCGGAAACTCCCTGACGGCGCCGCAGCGCTGTCCATTACCAGTGTAAAAGTGTCGCTGTTTTCCTGCTTGTAAGATTTCACAGGCAGCATAACAGGCAACATCGCGTTTCGTTTATCAATAAGATTATCAGCTGCTTTTTGCGGCATTTCTCCTCCATCCTTATTCTTTACTGTACATATCCAAAAGCTGAATGCGCGATGCTTTAAGCCGTTGATCCATGATGTACATGACTTTCTGGCTCAGCGTGTAGCCCAGCTCATAATCGTTTTCACATTTTTTGCGCAGGCAGGCACCGTCCAGGGCGATGGCCCGCACGTCGGCAACAGCGCGCAGATCGAAATGCCAGCGGAACGGCAACACCATCCAGGACCAGCCGATAAGCTCGCCGCTCTCTATTGTCTGGATCGTAATTTTGCCTTTTTGCGCGGCATTAATATCCAGCGCTACCTTACCCTCGCGGATGATAAAAAACTGGTTGGCTTCCTGCCCTTCGCGGCCCAGGTATTCACCTGCCTTAAACACCACGTTGCTGGCACAACCTACCATCAACTCCACATGTTCTTCCTTAAAGCCCTGGATAAACGGGTGTGATTTTAAAATTTCAGTTAAGTCCTTCATAACGCCCCCTATGCTTTGTTACGGATATCTTTTTCACGAATAACACGAGCCTCTTCGGTTATATCGATCGCCGCGGGGCACCAGGTAATACAACGTCCGCATCCCGTACAACCGGTCTCTCCAAACTGGTCCACCCATCCGGCAAGTTTGTGCGAAATCCACTGGCGATAACGACTTTTGGACGTGTAGCGGATACTGCCGCCATGGATGTAGGAAAAATCCATCGTGAAGCAGGAATCCCAGCGCCGCCAGCGCTCAGCATGGTTGCCGTCCAGCGATGTCACATCTTCAACGGTGGTGCAAAAACACGTGGGACAAACCATGGTGCAGTTGGCGCAGTTCAGGCAGCGTTCAGCCACATCGTTCCAGGCGGGGTTTTCAGCGTTGCTTTGTAAAATCTCCTTCAGACCGTTTACATCCAGTTTTCTGCCCATATGATCGGCGGCGGCATCCACCATGTGCTGTGCAAGCGAGATTTGAGATTCCGAGGCTGCGGCCAGGCCCAGTTTTTGGCAAATCTTTTTGCCTTTGGCGGAACCGCTTTCAACAACAAAAAAGTGCTGCCGCTTGTCAATCACTTCGGTCAATGCAAGGTCAAAACCGTCTTTGTGGGCAGGCCCCGTTCCCATGGAGGTACAAAAACAGGTGCCGCCGGCCCTGGTACAGTTTACCGCAATAATAAGGCAGTTTTTCCGGACGTCGCTGTAAGCCTGGTCCTTAAACTCCCCATCCATAAATATGCGGTCCTGTAAATCGATTGCCTTGGCTTCACAGGCGCGCACGCCGAGAAACGCCAGACGCTTTTTATCGGGCTTCTCTTCTTTTACGGACAGGCCTTTTCCGTTTTTGCTTATGGTATAAAGCTTTAACTTGGGCTTATGCAAAAACTTCTTCCAGGAATAGGCGGCGCAGTTGTAGCCAAAGAACGCATTGTCATCACGGCGAACCAGGCGGTAGGTGGCGCCATCCTGTTCATCCCCTATACCCAGGGGCAACTGCTCCACGGAAGAGATTTCATCATAAATGATCGCGTTTTCACCGGGCGTCGGGGCAATCACACTATAACCGTCTTCAATCAAAACGTTTATCAGCTGCTGAAGCCGTTCCGTTTCCATGAGCAGGTAGTCTGCAGATGCTGATTTTTGTGTCATGTCAATCCTTTATTTGTGAATTTATTCACTTAAATTAAGTATAAAAAAACTTTCCCCTTTTTTCCATATATTTTTTATGTTTTTTAACAGTTTGCAACGGATTATTTTAACCGTTGGAGCGTTTCATAAGTCGCACACAGAAGTTTTACCAAAAAGAGAGCCTATACAATGATTAAAATGTCTGAGCTTGCCCAAAAAAAGGTCATCGACGCCATCAACGAATGCGAAGAGCCGGTGCTGGGAATTCGCATTACGGCTGACGCCAAGTCACCCTTCCAGGTGGAATACGGCATCCAATTTATGCCGCCCGATGGTAAACTTCCCGGGGATGATGTGGTTAAATTCAACCGTTTTGATGTCTACATAAATGAAAACGACGCCCGCTTCCTGGAAGGCGCTACCATCGATTATGAAAACAGCCTTATGGGCTCCGGCTTTCGCTTTAAAACGCAACCGAATATTCCCAAGGAATACCGGGGTACCATGGCCGAAAAGGTATTGCAGGTTATCGAACAGGAGATTAATCCGTCAATTGCCGGACACGGCGGCTATATCAATCTGATTGATGTAAAGGAAAACAACGTGTACATCGAAATGGGCGGCGGTTGCCAGGGCTGCGGGATGTCTCAGGTTACACTGCGCCGCGGTGTGGTAAGCTCCATCAAGCGTGCTGTTCCGGAGATAGAAGAGATCATAGACATAACCGACCATGATTCAGGCGTGAATCCATATTACAAATAATGTATGCGTACACCCCGTTCCGGTAAAGTTAATAAACCGGGTGTACCTGGAGGCGTAGAGGACCTAAAAAAAGCGGCGTCGGGAGAATGGCTAAAGCCCGCTGAGGCTGTCGACGACGCTGCTATCACGGCGCATAGCCAGATCGGCGTTCGTCTTTTCCCCGGCCATTACTGAAATGCGCACGCTGGTTGTATCAAATCCTGTTTTCTGTGCACGTACGCGGTAAATGCCGGGCTCTACATGTAGAATTTTGTAAGCTCCCAGAAGCGTATCACTGGTAACGGCGCTGGACGGCGGATCGGTAAAAATATGCGCCTTGCCGATCAGGTTTCCGTTTTCAAACCCATAGACAACGCCTTCAATCGTACCGGTGGTCTCTTCCGCCGGATCCTGCCCGCAACTGAGCAGGGCTATCAATGCAATCGCCACACTGACTTTTATTATATTTTGCATAGTCCAACCATTTAACTCTGTTTTCTGTACATACTCGAACATCCAAAATCTTTTTTAAGATTGTTGCCAACGCTGGCCTTAAAACCGCCACCAAAACAAGGAGAAGTCTATGAATGCAGGCTATTCCGGAACGCCGTTACTTAAGAAGCTGGGCATAAAGCCCGGTTTTACGATTAAGCTGGTCAATGCGCCGCATAACTATTTACAGTTGCTTGGCCCCCTGCCGGAGGCAGTCATTATCCGCGATATCAACCATCCGGATCCGGTTGATTTTTTGCATTTTTTTATCCTGCAGCCGGGTGAGTATGAAGAATTTGTAAATGAATTGGTACAACACATTAAGCCGGACGGAATGATTTGGGTGAGCTGGGATAAAACGCAGGCGAAGAAGCCGCACGCGGCAAACGGAAACAGTATCCGTTCGCTTACTCTTCCTACGGGGTTGGTGGATATAAAGGTTTGCGCTATTGACGAGACATGGTCCGGTCTGAAATTTATGTTGCGCAGGGAACTGCGCTAGCGTTAAACATCGTATTTGACAGCTTCCGGATTTCGCTTTTGTTTTAACATTGTGTGGAATTGTTTAGATTATTGGAAGGTTCTTGTTTACTTGTATTAATACGGGAGAGCACATGGCAAAAGACTTTAATTTTAAAGATGCAGAACGTGACATTTCGGGAATTCTTTCCCGCGCTGAAAAGGCAACTTTGATCTGGCTTGCCGAGCGCATGCCCCGCTTTATAAATTCCGATCACCTGACGATTTTAGGCCTGTTTGGTATGTTTATGGCCGGTTTCTTTTTTTATATGGCCAAATTTGATCTTAGCTGGCTGCACGCGGTTAACGTTGCGCTGGTTGTTAACTGGTTTGGCGACAGCCTGGACGGTACAATTGCGCGCGTGCGAAAGCACCAGCGCCCCCGCTACGGTTATTATGTCGATCATATTTGCGACGTTTTCGGTATTGTTTTTTACATGCTTGGCGTGGCTTTTTCAGGGTTGATCACTTTCGAACTGGCCATTGCTCTTTTGGTTATTTTTCTGGTGTTGTCGGCACACGTTTATCTGGCAACACATGTTTCCGGTGTTTTCAAAATCTCCTTTGGCGGCTTTGGACCTACGGAGCTGAGAATAATCCTGGTCCTTGGAAATATTCTTGTATTTTTCTCCCCCATCATTCATCTAAACAATGTAACTTTTTTAATGCTGGATGTTGTGGGCCTGCCGGTGGCGATTGCCCTGCTGGCGATCCTTCTCGTGGCGGTTTCCAAAACTACAGCGGAACTGTATGATCAGGAGAGAATACCCTGAATCGGCAAAGCTAAACCAATGGAGCGGATATGAGCACGATCAAAGTTTCGACGTCTTATGATAACGAAAACTATCTTACGCATATGGACTGGAGCACGCATACGTATATCGCAGATGAGCCGGAGGATGCAGGCGGTAAAAACCTCGGTCCCACGCCGATTGAGTATATGTTGATGAGCCTGGCAAGCTGTACAGTTATCACCCTGCGCATGTATGCCAACCGCAAGGAATATAAGCTGGATGACATAAGCCTCGATATCAGCACGGAAAAACCCAGCGGTAAAAACAAACGCAAAATTCATATGGACATTCTAATTAAAGGAAAGCTGGAAAAAGAACAGCAGGAACGGATGGAAGAGATCTCCCACCGGTGCCCCGTGCATAAATTGCTGCAGGATTCCACAGAAATAACAACAACTCTAAAGGTTCAATAATGGAATGGATTCTCCCCGCCATTGGATTTGTAATCGCGGCCTACGCCGTAATCGCCAATGATGTTATCCAGACCCTCGGTACCTTTCTTTCTTCCAACAGGGAGAGGCGCTGGTGGATTTTATGGCTTTATGCCGCAACCATTTTAACGGCGGCACTGCTAACCGGGTGGTATTTTTATAATGGCGATGTCAGCTATGGCCGCCTTTCCTCGATAGGCTTTCCCGATGAATTTAGATGGTGGCTCATTCTGCCGCCTGTCGTTTTGCTTATCATTACCCGATTTGGCATGCCCGTTAGCACAACTTTTATGATATTGAGCGCTTTTTCTACCAGCCAGGTCATTGAGAAAATGATCATTAAGTCCGTTGTCGCTTACATGGCAACGTTTTCACTGTCGTTTATTGTTTATCTAATCATTTCCCGGCGTATCGAAATGCGCTTTATAAAATCCAGCTTATCCGGAGAAGAGAATAAAAGCCATCCCTGGTGGATTGCCGGGCAGTGGGTTACTACAGGATTTTTGTGGTGGCAGTGGCTTATTCAGGATTTCGCAAATATCTACGTCTATTTGCCACGGCAGCTCGATTTTCCGGTTCTGCTTATTTCGCTGTTTGTGCTATTGGTCCTGCTGGCTGTCTTAATGAAGATCCGCGGCGGGCGCATCCAGAAAATTGTTACCTCTAAAACCAATACGTCCGATATTCGCAGCGCCACAATCATAGACGCTGTTTACGGATTGGGGCTGTTTGTATTTACCGTGGTAAACCCTATCCCGATGAGTACAACCTGGGCCTTTATCGGTATTTTGGGTGGCCGCGAATTTGCCATTAATTATGTTCGTAAACGTAAGATCCGTAAGAAAACAGCTCGTATGATCCAGGCCGATCTGGGTAAGGTTTTCGCGGGTTTTCTGATCAGCATCTTTCTTGTTTACCTGATCCGCCTGCTTGATCTGCTGTAACCGGTTATGGCAAATAACAATCCACGCATTGTCTTTTTTGATGGTTTTTGCATTTTATGCAACGGCAGCGTGGATTTTTTGCTGGCGCGCGACAAGCATCGTCTGCTGCGCTTTGCGCCGCTGCAGGGCAGCACGGCCAGCGAGATGCTCCCCCCGGAAATACGCAAAGATGTAGATTCCGTCGTTTATTATAAAGAAGGTCAAACCTGGTTGCGTTCGGCCGCCTTTATGGAGATTTGCCGCGATCTTGGCGGCTGGCTGCACATTTTCAGATTGGGCGTGCTGTTTCCGCGGGCTTTTCGAGACCGCCTTTACAATTTGATTGCCCGCAACAGATACCGCTGGTTTGGCCGGCGGGAAAGCTGCCGGCTGCCGGCTGAAGAAGAACGCCCCTATTTTCTTGATTAGACACACAAATTAATAAATTAGAAATGTTCACTCTTGCAATAGCCCTTGCCCGTTGCTAATATTGCGCCTTCCATCCAACGTTTTTTTAAAGCACTAACCAAACATTACTGAGGGGGCACTTATGCGCAAATTGCGTTTATTTGTATTATATCCATTGTTGGCCATTGTGATTATCGTGGCCGGGGCTTTGTCTTATGTCAGTTTTGCTTTGCCTGATGTCGGCCCCGCTCCGGACATTAAAGTTGAGATAACGCCGGAGCGTGTTGAACGCGGACGCTACCTGGTTGAGAATGTTGCTTTGTGTACCGATTGTCACGCGCACCGTGATATGACAAAATTCGCCGGACCGCGTGTTGCCGGAACAGAAGGCGCCGGCGGTGAGGTCTTTGATACGGAGGTCGGTTATTTTACCGCCAAAAACATTACGCCCGCCAAACTTGGCGATTGGACGGACGGCGAAATTTACCGCGCCATCACGGCAGGCGTTAATAAAGACGGTGATGCTCTTTTCCCGATAATGCCATGGGCCAATTACGCGCAACTGAGCGACGAAGACATCTACGCTATGATCGCATATATCCGGACATTGCCGCCGGTTGAAGGTGAGATGGAGCCATCCACCACCAAATTCCCGATGAACTTTATCATTAATCTTATGCCAACAGTCAGCGAGCGCGGCGCACGGCCGGATACAGCGGATAAAATTGCCTATGGGAAATATGTAATTACTATGGCTTCCTGCGGAGATTGCCACACGCCGATGGAACAGGGAAAGCCGGTGGCAGGCATGCAATATGCCGGTGGCATGGAATTCAAGCTGCCATCCGGTGACGTCGTAAGGTCGGCCAATATTACACCGGACAAAGAGACGGGTATCGGCAATCTCAGCCGCGAAGAGTTTATTGCAAAATTTAAAAAATATGCCGACAGCACCTATACGCCGCATGCGGTTGATCCGGGCAGCTTTAACACGATCATGCCCTGGATACAGTATGCCGGCATGAAAGAGAGCGACCTTGGCGCCATTTACGATTACCTGATGTCGCTGGAACCGGTTAATCATTTGCCGGAGCGTTTTACGCCGGCAGCAGCCATGGCATCTAAATAATCAGCGAAACAACGAAAGCCCGCTTCCGGCGGGCTTTTTTATAATTCCATTTTTACCTTTCAAGCTTTTGTGTTAATATTGCGCTTATACAAAAAAGCGTATTTCTATGAATTGGTTTTTATTGATTATTCTTTCTCTGCCGGCCCTGTTTATGGGCATCCTTTCGCTGAAGGGCTATACGCAGAACATTGAGCTCTACCTGTGGCTTTTCCTGGGATTGTTCACCGTCCTTGTCATGCTGAAAAACGTTGATTCCACCATGTGGATGTTTATTCAACTATTGATCATAGGTCTCTTTTGGGGCATTTTAAACGGCATGATACAATCGGCCTTTTATGAAATGTATGTTGCCAATAACGTGCGCGCTGCCGCCGGCTTCAGCAAACTGCCGCAAGGCATGAGCCCGCGCATGGTTATCCTGCTAATCATTGGCCCGATGACCGGGGCAGCAACGGGATTCGCCATGGGCGTCCTCTCAATAGTTGCGCGCAAAGTTATACGCATGTTTTTTTAAATATGAATGCCCTGCTTCCACGTGTTGCCCGGAATACGGATCTGCCCGCAATCAAGCGGCTTCTGGCGGAGTGCGATCTGCCGGTTGACGATATTGACCTTTCCCTGCAAACGTTTTTCCTGCTTGAGGATAATACAATCATCGCTTGCGCGGCGATTGAATTTTACGGAGACGCCGGCCTGCTGCGCTCAGTGGCGGTTGCACCGGCAAAGCGCGGCGAGGGCCTGGGCAAAATTGTCACGAAAAAGGTGCTTGAACACGCCAAAGCAAAAGGCCTGAAAACAATCTATCTGCTTACGACCACTGCGGAAAGCTATTTCACCTTATTTGGCTTTAATGAAATCCACCGCGACAAAGCTCCTGATGCCATACGCGGCAGCAGGGAATTCAGGGAAATCTGCCCCTCATCGGCCGTGTTTATGGAGCTTGCCATTTAATTACCGCCGGGCAGCCAAACAGACAAACTCCCCTGCAAACATCCACACATTTTATGTATATTTGTTTTTCCTGAAATAATATGAGCAACAATGTGAAATATCTTGAAGCAAACGAATACCTGACATATGCGGATAATGCGCCTGTTATCGATGTGCGTTCTCCGGCGGAATATGAAGCCGGACATATACCGGGTGCAGTGAATATTCCGCTTTTTTCCAATGAAGAACGCCATAATGTGGGTATCGTATATAAACAGCTTGGAAGGATTCAGGCCATACAGAAGGGGCTGGAGTTTGTAGGCCCGAAAATGAGCGCCATGGCACGGCAAGCGCAGAAACTTGACGCAGATGCCAAGCGCTATGTTTACTGCTGGCGCGGCGGGATGCGCAGCGAAAAGATGGCCTGGCTGTTTGAACTGACCGGTCTGCAGTGTTTTGTTCTCAAAGGCGGCTATAAAGCATTTCGCCGGCTGATGATGCAGACCTTTTTAAAGATCGAAAGGCCACTCGTTTTGCAGGGGCCGACGGGCTGTGGAAAAACGGCGATACTGCGCGAGCTGGCATGTTGCGGTGAACAGGCTTTAGACCTGGAGGCGATTGCCTGCCACAAAGGATCCGCTTTTGGGGCAGACCATAATAGCAGCCAGCCTAGCAGCGAGCAGTTTCACAACGATCTCTATATGGCCCTGCGCAATATGGATTTGAGCCGGCGTATCTGGCTGGAGGCTGAAAGCCCGACAATCGGACGCGTGCATTTGCCGGATAACCTGTGGCAAGTGATGAAGCAAGCGCCCATGGTCATGATTGATCTCCCAGAAGCCTATCGTGTAAGGCGGCTTGTTGAGGAATACGGACCCCTTCCCAGCGAAATCCTGAGCGATAATATCGGCAAACTGAAAGAAAAACTGGGTGGCAAAAAGGTTGGTGAACTGCAGGAGCTGTTAGCGCAAAATAAGCTGGCGGAAGTAGCAGGGGGCCTGCTGGAATACTACGATCAAAGCTACCGCCACAGCCGCGAACGTTTTCATGATAAAATTGTGGCCGACATTACTCTGCCCCATGAAGATGCCGCCGCCAATGCGCAAATCCTGTTAAAGGAAATAAGAAAAACGGATAACTCAATATGGAAAAAATAAAACTTACCGCCTACTCCCATGGTGCCGGCTGTGGCTGCAAAATTGCGCCGCAGGTGCTTAGCTCTATCCTTGAGCGTGCCGGCAAGCAGTTGCCGCACCCTAACCTGCTAGTGGGCAACGATGCCCGCGATGATGCTGCCGTTTATGCCATTGACGAGCAACGCGTCGTAATTAGTACAACCGACTTCTTTATGCCAATCGTGGATGATCCAAAGCATTTTGGCGGCATCGCTTCGGTAAACGCCATCAGTGATGTGTATGCCATGGGCGGATCGCCTTTAATGGCCATCGCCATACTTGGCTGGCCCGTGGATAAACTGGCTGCGGAAGTAGCCGGAGAAGTGCTGGAAGGAGCGCGTGAAGCCTGCGCGAAGGCAGGTATTCCTTTGGCAGGCGGCCACAGTATCGACGCACCGGAACCGATCTTCGGGTTGGCGGTAACCGGCCTGGCGGATAAAAAACACCTGCGCAGTAACGACATGGCACTGGCGGGAAGCCTGCTTTATCTGACCAAGCCAATCGGCATAGGCATTATGACCACGGCACAAAAGAGGGGGCTTCTGCAAAGGGAGGACGAACAACTTGTGATTGAACTGATGCTGAAGCCAAACGACATCGGCGAACAACTGGGGCGGCTGGACTATGTGACCTGCATGACCGACGTGACCGGTTTTGGCCTTATGGGTCACCTGATTGAGATATGCGATGGCAGCAAACTAAGCGCTGAAGTCGAAGCGAAAAACGTACCTTTATTGAAAAATCTTGAAAAATATGTCGATAATAAGTGCTTTCCCGGTGGCACAAAACGCAATCATGACAGCTACGGCAGCAGCATAGCCGGGATGACTGAACCGCAGCGCAACATTTTATGCGATCCGCAGACAAGCGGTGGTTTGCTGGTCGCCGTCCGTGAAGAAAGTGCCGCGGAATTCGAAACGTTTGTGCGCTCTGAGGGCTACGATCTGAAACCATTTGGAAAGCTTACTGGACGGCAGGAGAAAACCGTTTATGTCCGATAGCAAGATACTGCAGGATCTGATCAGCAAAGGCGATGTGCTGGCTGTAAAAAAACTGCTGCAGAAAAAGGCACGTCTGGCCACACAGGTATTGCCTTCGGGTATATCGCCTTTAATGCTGGCCGCCTACCACAGGAACAAAAAACTGGTTGAAACCATCCGTGATCATTACAAAAGCCTGAACATTTATGAAGCCGCCGCGCTGGGCGATTTGCTTCAACTTGAGCTGGTTCTTGCCGAACTTCCTGATATGATCAACCGGCCGGCCGCCGATGGCTTCAGTGCGCTGGGCCTGGCTACGTTTTTTGGACAAACCGAGGTTGTGGCTTATTTGCTCACAAAAGGCGCGGAAATCAACGCAGCGGCACAGAATGACTTTAAGGTGACGGCGCTGCATTCAGCGGCAGCAACCGGAAACCTGGAAATTGCCCGGCTTTTGCTGGATAATCTCGCAGACCCGAATATGAAACAGGCCAAGGGCGTTACAGCCCTGCATTCCGCGGCGCACAGGGGCGACGACAGCATGGCTGCACTGCTGGTGGCCAGGGGCGCAAAGAAAGACTCCCAAATGGAAGACGGCCGAACACCCGTGGAGCTTGCCTTGGAGGGCGGTCATAAGAAACTGGCCCAATGGCTGAAAAAATGATAACCGCAACAGAGGGACGCTCCCGTGGCGATCAAACAATCCGAAAAGAACATTATATGAAGAATGCGATAGCTATTGTAATTGGACTCGGTATTAACGGTTTGGGCCTGATAAGGAATCTGGGCCGAAGCGGGGTGAAAGTAATCGCGCTGGCTGAGGGCAAAAATTACGCGGCAAAATCCCGTTACTGTTCAAGGCTTATTATAAAGGATGGTGTTTCAAGCGATCCAAACATTCTTGCGGGGGTCCTTGAAGAAATCGGGACGGAAAACCCAGATGCGGCGCTTTGTGTATTTCCCAGCTCCGACAAGTCCCTGACCGCGCTGGCAGAAATAAAAGAACGTGTCCAAAATCTGTATGTAAACATTCCCGACAAAAAAGCTCTGGATCTTTTTATTGATAAATGGAGCTTTTACAGTCTCCTGGAAAAATTACATATTCCCTACCCAAAAACAGATATTGTGGACAAAGACGCCCGCGCGGAAGAATTTTCCGACTACGAGTTTCCGCTTTTCCTAAAGCCGCAACAATCGCACCTGTTCAGAGAAAAGTTTCAGGGATTGAAAGGCTTTACGGTAAACAACGCGCAGGAATTGGATAAATACCTTGATCTCTGCAGGGAAAATGATCTGGAAATGATGATTACGGAAATAGTGCCCGGTTTTTCCGAGCTGCATTACTTTATTGACGGCTATGTGGACAAAAACGGAACGTTGGCGGCGCTCTTTGCCAGGCGCAGACTGCATATGTACCCGCCGCGCTGGGGCAACAGCACATCGATGGTTTCCATCGCGCAGGATGAGATCAGGCCCGCCGTTTCAAACATGAAAAAGCTGCTTGAACATACGCAATACAGGGGCATCTTCAGCCTTGAAGTGAAATATGACTCCGGTAAGGACAAATATAAATTTATCGAATTGAACGCCCGTAGCTGGTGGTACAATCTGTTCCCGGCGAGCTGTTCCATAAATATTATCGAATTGGCCCTTAAAGATTTGCTGCAGGATAAAATTGATCCTGTCGACACTTATAAAACGGGCGTTAAGCACATTTATTGGTGGCCGGAGGTAAAAGCCCGCTATGAAAATTTCCGGCAAAAGGAAAAAGGCCTGCTTCATTTCCTTGGCGCCGCAAAGCCATCCTTTAATACACCCATTTTCGCCTTTGATGACCCGCTGCCTTTTTTAAAACGTCTGCATGAATACATCTGTCAACAGTTCAGAGACAGGGTTCCGGGACATGAGTGAGGGCAGGAGAAAAATCCGCGTCGCGCACCTGGTCAATTATTTGGGGCCGGCCGGCAAGGAAACCGGGATCGTAAAGCTGCTGAATGCCCTGGATGCCGAACGTTACGCCCCATACCTGATCGTGTTTGATAAGGTGTTTGACGCACTGACCCTGGATACGGACAAGACCGTTCTGCACGCGCTGAATAAAAAACCCGGCAATGACCCGTCATTAATCTACAAGCTTGCCCGCTACTTTCGCGAACATAAGATCGATATCGTGCACACCCATTCCTGGGGCACGCTTGTGGAGGGCGTTCTGGCGGCACGGCTGGCAGGTGTCCCGAAGATCATTCACGGAGAGCACGGCACTTTTCCCAAAGGATTTCCGCATCGCACCATTCAAAATATCTTTTTCCGCCGTTGTGATCAGGTGCTTTCCGTTTCCGGCGAACTGGCCGATAAACTGGCGGAAGTTACAGGCTACCCGCGTGCAAAAATAAAGACCATTTATAACGGCGTGGATACGGCAGTCTTCCATCGTGATGCGGAAATGCGTAGACAGTACAGACAAGAGAATCTGAACAACCCCGACACACTATGGATTGGAACGGTTGGCCGAACGGTAAAGGTAAAAAACCAGCAGCTTCTGGTGCGGGCGGCGCAGCAACTAAAAAAAGAAAAACGCTCTTTTCTGATTACCATCGTTGGTGATTCAAGGCTCAATTCTCTGCGGCCGCAACTGGAAAAGCTGGCGCAGGATCTGGACGTGAAAGAGCACATTCAGTTTGCGGGAATTCGCAAGGATGTTGCGGGCTTCTTAAACGGCTTTGATATTTTTGCTCTGCCCTCGCTTAGCGAAGGTTGCTCTAATGTGATACAGGAAGCCATGACCTGTGGTCTGCCCGTGGTGGCTTCGCGTGTTGGCGGCAACCCGGAACTGGTGAACCATGAGCAGACCGGAATCTTATTTGAATCCGATAATGTTGAACAGTTGTCGGCGGCGCTGGGCCGATTGATAGATGAACCGGAATTTAGAAAAAAAATGTCTCAAGGAGCGGCGCAACATGCGGCTGGCCACTTTGCGCTGGAAAAGATGAAAGAAAATTACCAGGATGTTTACGAAAAGGTTTACGGCAGCGGCAAATAAAAATGAGTGCGGACGGTAAGACAGACAATAATTTTGGTCGCGGTTTTTGGGATGCCCATTATGTTGAGCAGCGCATTCCATGGGATATGGGCCATGTATCCCCGCCGCTTAAAGCTTACATAGACCAATTGCCTGACAAGTCTATCGAGATTCTGATTCCCGGAGCGGGAAACGCCTGGGAGGCCGAGTACCTTTGGAACAGAGGTTTCCGCCATATTGACGTTGTTGATCTATCCCGCCTGCCCTTGCAGAATCTAAAAACAAGGGTACCTGATTTCCCGGAAGCCCGCCTGCTTCATGCTGATTTTTTTTCGATTAGCAAAAAATACGATCTTATTCTGGAGCAGACCTTTTTTTGCGCCTTGCATCCGCAGCAGCGGGAGGCCTATGCCCGGCATATGCACAAAATCCTGAAACATGGTGGTAAGCTGGCCGGTTTACTGTTTTCTTTTCCACTTGAAGAGGGTCAGGAAAAGCCGCCGTTTGGTGGTGACGCAGCGGAATATCTGGCCTATTTTGAGCCGTTGTTCCATATTCGCGTTTTTGAGGAAGCACATAACTCGCACCCGGCGCGATTAGGGCGCGAGTATTTTATGCTGCTGGAAAAGGAATAGAGGTAATCAGATACTTGCCCATAGTTATAAACAAAAGGAATGTGTAGCTTTTTAATGTTTGATATCATTATAATCGGCGGAGGGCCCATTGGTATTACCTGCGCCATTGAAGCAAAAAGAAACGGACTGAACACGCTGATCATCGAAAAAGGTGTTCTGGTCAATTCCCTGTTTCATTTCCCGACCAACATGACGTTTTTCTCTACGTCCAATCTGCTGGAAATCGGTGATGTACCGTTTATCGCACACGGTGATAAGCCGACACGCCGCGAGTCGCTCGAATATTTTCGCCGGGTTGTGGAGGCGTGGGAGCTTAATATCAACGTTTATGAAAAGGTGGAAAGCCTGCAGCGCAATAAGGAGTCTTACGAGGTTGTCACTTCAAAAGGCCGCTACAGTGCCAAAAATATAATCATTGCCACGGGATTTTATGACACGCCCAACACGCTTGGTATCCCGGGCGAAGACCTGCCCAAAGTGAAACATTACTATGATGAGCCGCATCCGTATGTGGGTCAGAACCTCGTTGTGGTGGGTGCCGGCAATTCCGCTTGCGATGTGGCGCTGGAAACTTATCTCAAAGGTGCCACCGTTACCCTGGTGCATCGTGGCGATAAAATCAAGGATAGCGTCAAATATTGGATTCGTCCCAATATCGAAAACCGCATCAGGGAAGGTTCGATCAAAGCCTGGTTTAACAGCCGCTTAACGGCCATTCGGGAAAAAGAAGTGGATATTGAAGCGCCTGAAGGCCCAATAACTATCGTGAATGATTTTGTTCTGGCGATGACCGGCTACCGCCCCGACTACTCTTTCCTTAAAAAGTTGGGTCTTCATATTCAAAAGGACAAAGACCTGACACCCGTGCATAATCCGGAAACACTTGAGACCAACCTTCCCGGCGTCTACATGGCCGGCGTGGTGATTGGCGGACTAAAAACGGGTCGCTGGTTTATCGAAAACGCCCGGGAGCACGCCAGTGCCATCATCGGGAGCATACAAAAAAAGGCCGCCCGTTAAGACGACCTTTCGCGTTTTACTCTACAGTTATAGTAATCTTATCAGAAATAACCGGAGGATCGTGCGGTGTATGCGAGAAATCACCCAGGATAAGCTGCAGCGTATGCTGGCCGGGTTCCAGAGAGATGTCTGTTTCGGTAGCCCCCGTGCCATAATGGATCAGGCTGTCACTTGCCGGCATCGGTACGTTCATATCCGGTAAGCCACTGTAATTAATTAACAAATGGTGATGGCCGGTATTTTCATGCTGAACACCTGCCGGCGCAACGCCCATCCCCTTCAGCCCAAAACGCACTGTAAATGTATCGGAAACCGTTTCGCCATCCTGCGGAGAAATAAAATAGACCATAGCGCCTTCGGGGGAGGTCGTGCCGGTCATAGCTGTTTCTGTGGTTTGCGCGGCTTCCTCTTCAGCCTGCTGTTGTTGCTGGCAAAAAATCAGCATCATCGTCAAGGGTATCAATAACGCCAACTTAAAATAGCGGTACATGGTATTCCCTCCTGTTAATGTGTTGGTTTTAATTCTGTGGATTTAAGAAAAATAAAATATATGCGATTGTTTTAACATCAGACTCTAAAACTAACCTGTATAACTATCATCTTCAAACCGGAAAAAATTATGGCTGATTTTTTTGGTAATCTGTTCAGTACCGATTATATGCCGCACGGACATTGTATGTACTGGCAGCAGGACCTGGTCTGGCTGCACGTTCTGTCCGATGGTTTAATCGCATTAGCCTATTATTCTATTCCCCTGGCACTTTTTGTTTTTTACCGACAACGAAAAGACCTCATTTTTCCTTCCGTACTTCTGCTTTTTGCCACCTTTATTTTTGCCTGCGGTTCCACGCATCTTCTTGCGATCATTACCCTGTGGGAACCGATCTACCGATTCGACGGCATCGTCAAAGCCGTGACAGCCGGGGTTTCACTGGCAACGGCAATAATCCTGTGGCCAATGATCCCCAAAGCACGCAACATTCCGAGCACGGAGCAGCTAAAGCATATAATTGAAGAATTAAATCATAACATCGCCGAACGGGTACGCGCCCAAAAAGAGCTGGAGGATTCGCACGCCAACCTGCAGAAAACAGTTGAAGAAAAAACAACGGGACTGCGGGCAGCCAATAATCTTTTGCGCAGAGAGATAACCAGGCGCGAAGAGCTGGAGAAAAGACTGCTGTATATGGCATCCATCATCGAGTCAACCGAAGATGCCGTTCTGAGCAAATCACTGGACGGAATTATCGAAAGCTGGAACAAATCCGCTGAACGTATTTACGGTTACAGCTCCGAGGAGATAATCGGTAAGCCAATTTATATTTTACTGCCCCCGGAACATGAAGATGATATAACGCCGATTCTTGAACAAATCGGAAAAGGTATTCCCATAGATCGTTATGAGACAGTCCGCATGACAAAAGACGGACATCGCATCCATGTATCATTGACAATCTCTCCGATTATGAACCATCAGGGTAAGGTGATCGGCGCATCGACCATTGCGCGCGACATTACTGATCAGAAAGATGCGCAAAAAATCCTGCGGGAAAGCGAGGAACGTTTCCGCAACACCTTTGAACAGGCGGCCGTAGGCATGGCCCATGTGGATCTGGAAGGGCGTTTTATTCGCATAAATAAGCGCTATTGTGATATAGTGGGCTACCCACCTGAAGAGATACCCGGTCTGACCTTTCAGCAGATAACCCATCCAGATGACCTTAATGCTGATATCGAAAATGTGCGCCGTTGCCTAAAGGGAGAAATAGATAATTACGCCATCGAGAAACGTTACATTCGAAAAAACGGCAGCGTTGTCTGGGTTAAACTTACCGTAGCGATTGTCCGGAAGAACCCGAGGGAAGGCGATTATTTTATTGCTGTTGTAGAAGATATAAGCGACCGCGTAAAAGCACAGCAGCAACTGGAAGCGCGCACAGCGCAGCTTTCACGATCCAACGAGGAACTGGAACAATTTGCCTATATAGCTTCCCACGATCTCAAAGAACCTCTACGTAAAATAACCGCCTTCGGCGAACGGCTTAACGAACACCTGGCGGGGACAATGGAGAAAGAACCTGCCGACTATCTGCAACGTATGACTGCTGCGGCATCACGCATGACCCATATGATCGATGGCCTCCTGGCCTTCTCCAGATTTAGCCGCAGCCTGAACTTTGCTAGAACAGACCTGGACAAAACGCTGGATGAAGTATTGGGCTACCTGGAAAGAACCATCACAGAAACCGGCGCTGAAATTAAACGAGGCAAGCTGCCCGCTATTAAAGCGGATTCCAATCAAATGGTTCAGCTGTTTCAAAACCTTATTGGCAATGCTCTCAAGTTCAGAAAAAAGGATCAGCGGCCAATGGTTGAAATCAGACTAAACAAGCGGCAAAAGCGCGCCGATAAGAAAAACCGTGAGAAAAGCATAAGCATTTCCATTAAAGACAATGGTATTGGTTTTGACACACGCTACAAAGATAAAATTTTCGGATTGTTTCAGCGGCTGCACGGGCGCAGCGAATACGAGGGCTCCGGCATCGGGCTCTCCATTTGCAGAAAGATTGTTGATTCTCACGGTGGAGAGATTGACGTGGCCAGCGCTCCCGGAGAAGGCTCCACTTTTACTATCCGCCTTCCGCTAAAACAACCCCCAAAAGGCCAAAAAGATGGACAAGAATAATCTCATCCTTGTACTGGAAGATGACAAAGACGATCAGAAAATGTTGCGGGATGCCTTTGAGGAGCAGGCTGTGCCGTGCGAGCTGCTCTTTTTTGACAACGGCGAAAGGTTACTGGAATACTTACAAAAAAACAGCCTGCACGCCTGGCCGGCTTTAATCATTCTGGATCTGAACGTACCGGCAAAAAACGGAAAGGAAGTACTGGAGCAAATTAAAACTAACCGTTTCTGGAAATCCGTTCCTGTTATTATTTTTACAACGTCCAGCGCTTCCAACGATGTACTTTCTGCTTATGAATTGGGAGCAGCCGGCTATATTCCCAAACCACTGCACTTCAGGGACTGGCGTAAAGCGGTCAAATCGATCTCTTCTTACTGGTTTGATAATGTCATGCTGCCCTCGCAGCTATAAAACGTATCCCAGGGGTTATAATGGATAAAGAGATACGCCTGCTAATGATTGATGATGATGAAGAGGATTTCATCATCCTGAAGGACGAGGTTGCAGGGATGCAGACGATGAAGGCCAGCCTCGACTGGGTCAGTTCAATTGAAAAGGCCAAAATACAGTGCGCCCAAAAAGAGTATGACCTTTTTCTTACGGATTACAACCTGGGGAAAGACAATTCGGCAATCGATTTTTTGAAATATCTGAAGTCAAACAACATATCAACACCGGTGGTTATCCTTACCGGCATCGACAGCATAGAAGCGGATATTGCGGCTATGCAGGCCGGCGCGCTGGACTTTTTGGTAAAGGGAAAAATAGACGCAAAGACACTGGAACGCTGTATCCGCTATGCCATGGCCCATAAAGCCAACGAAAAAAGATTGCTGAGCGTTCAAAGTGAATTGCGCGAAGCTCTAAATCAACTAAAAACACACCAGGAACGGCTTCTTGAAATGAAAAACCTGGAGAGTATCAAAAAGCTTTCCGGCGCCATAGCCCATGAATTTTCCCAGCCGCTGCAGGCGCTGCACTTTAAACTGCAACTGATGCAAAACCAAACAAAAAACAAACATATAGACGATTGTCTGGAACTTGTGGATAGGCTTATGACTTTACAGATGAAGATGCGCAATATAACCGTCCTCCAGGATAAATCTTATCTGGATGACTCCATTCTTGATATAGAGGCTTCCTCGGCGGACAAAACGGATGATGTCCAAATGCCCAAACGGATTTTGATTGTGGATGATGAAACATATATCGTTGAAACACTTGCCGAAATGCTTCAGCTTAAAGGCTATGAATGTGACGGCGTGGAAAGCGGCGAAGAAGCGCTGGAGCTTCTTGAAAAAAATGAGTACAGTATAATTGTATCCGATATTTTTATGCCAAAGATGTCAGGGACAGAATTTTTTAAAAAGGTCAAGGCCAAAAATATCCAGGCTAAATTTGTATTCATGACCGGTTATGAACTTACCGAGGAAATTCGTCAAATTACCATGCAGGCCGATGCGTTGCTGATTAAGCCGGTAACCTATGACCAGTTCTCGGATGTTTTTGCCCGGCTGGACAGCCACAGAAACTAACAACCACCTGCCGCATAAAATTACGTTCGGGTTTGCATCTTTTCCGGCAGGCTCTTTATCTTTGCCGTTTGTTTACCAAACCGGCCGGGTAATGGACCATTATTCTCTTATCTGCATGGAATGCGGAAAATCATATCATGACGACGGCACGCGGCTTGATTGCCTTAAGCCTCATCGTCCGGCATTTCTCCAAACCTGCTATACGGCATCGGGCTTTAAGCCACTTGAAGATGCACCGGGTATCTTTCGTTTTTTGCCCTATTTACCATGCACGCACGTTCTGGAGGGTAGCGCCCTGCCCGTGGTTTATCAAAGTACGGAACTGGCCCGCTTTCTGGGACTAGACAGCCTTTATATAACCCTGAGCGGCTACTGGCCGGAAAAAGGAGCGTTTATCGAAAGCGTATCCTTTAAAGAGCTGGAAGCGTTTTCTGTTTTGTCGAGGCTATGCTGCGGCGCAGGGCAAAAACTGGTTGTAGCCTCAGCGGGCAATACCGCGCGTGCCTTTGCACATGTCTGTAACCGCAACAATATGGAAGTGATTCTGGTCGTTCCGGAGTTTGCGGAAAAGGAGATCTGGACGGTTGAGCCGCCGTCAAAAGGTGTGAGGCTGATCTCAATAAAAGACGGAGACTACCTGGATGCCATAAAACTGGCCAACAGCCTGGCCTGCTTTGATGGTTTGATCGCCGAAGGGGGCGCGAAAAACGTGGCCCGGCGCGACGGCATGGGGCTTAGCGTTATGGTAGCCGCGGAAAAACTGGGCTTTCTGCCGCAGCACTATTTCCAGGCCATTGGCAGCGGTACGGGTGCGATTGCCGCCTGGGAAGCGCAACGACGTCTGAAAAAGCTAGGCTTTATCGACAAACAATACAGCATGAAGCTGCATCTTTCTCAAAACAGGCCTTTTGTACCGGTGGTCGATTGCTGGATGGGCGGAAACAGCCTGTTTACACCTCCCGCTGAGGAAGAGGCCCGGCGCGATCTTAGTAAAATATTTGCCAAAGTACTTTCCAACCGCCAGCCACCCTATAATATTACCGGCGGCCTGCACGATATCCTCTCGACCAGCAACGGCGAAATGTACGGCATTAGCAACGATGAGGCTTTACAGGCCCAAAAGCTTTTTGAAGAACTGGAAGGCATCGACATTTTACCGGCAGCAGCCGTTGCCGTAGCATCCCTGCAAAAGGCAATCAGCACAAAAAAAATAAAACAAGATGACAAAATACTGTTAAACATAACCGGTGCCGGGGAAAAAAGGCTGAAACAAGAAAAGGCCACACACCGCGTGCAGCCTTTCCTTACAATTGATCGTCAGACAAAACCGGAAAAAGTCTTTAAGGCGCTGTCAGCGCACAAATAAAACCGGGCTCATCTCCGTATCAATGGCCTCTCCGGGCTTAATGCCCGGACAAAACACGTCGCGGTCCACCTTCTGGAACTCGTTGGCCGGTTCGGCCAGCTTCATATCCACATCCATATAGATCATCGTCATAACCGAGCGTGCGCTATCCGTGCTGTTGGGGCCTGCCCGGTGCAGCGTCCAGCCCAGGTGGTAGCTTACTTCGCCGGCTTCAAACGGCGTCATCGATTGTTCAAGTCCCATCTCGCGCACCTTTTCCTCAATAATCCGCTCGCTCTCATCGCCAATGGGCAGATTGCGGGCAAAGGTGGTTTTGTGTGAGCCCGGCGCAAATGCCAGCGGCCCCATTTCCAGCGGCGTTTCCTGCAACGGAATCCAGACCGTCACGCAACGGTCCGTGGCAAACGGCCAATACTGCTGGTCCGCGTGCCAGGGCGTAAAGCCACCGGATGGTTCTTTGTACAAAGCCTGGTCATGGTACATGCGCACGCCGCGCACGCCCAGCAGGTCGGCGGCGATTTGAGCGGTCTTCCGGGCGAAAGCCAGCTTGCGCGCTTCTTCTTCACGGCGCCACAGGTTGGATATTTGTAAAAACGCCTTGTGGTACGTATCGCGCTCGGCCAGCGGTACAGTCTGCTTGTTGTATTTAAAAACCAGCTCGTTGATAAGCTCGCGGTAATAATCCAGCGTTTCTGCAGCCAGAACATTTTTAAGCTTGATAAATCCGTCACGCTCAAAGGCCTGCTTCAGCGCTCCACTCACGTTGTAGTGATCTTCCAGGTCGCTGCTGATGTTTTTGTTATTTTGCATATATTTCTAATCCCTCTGCTATCACTTTTTATTAATGTCCGCCGCGACTGTAATATTCAATCCGCGAAGGTATATCATGATCAAAGTAAGGGCGGCTGATCTCCCACGTGATGCCCGCATCGATGGCGTTAGGCCAGTTGCTGTCGTCAAAATCAATCTTTGCCCAGTCCTCAAAAAGCTTGTCCGCGGCTTTCCAGTAGGTCGATGTCAGAAGCGGCCCGCGCCAGAAGTCATCTTCCTTTACCTGTAGCCACACATGAGCCGATGCCCTGCCGCCGGTATAATTCCGCACCTTTACGGCAATCACATTTTCACCTTTACGTAAATAGGGTTTGGCATTAAAACTCATTACCCGCGCTTCTTCCACAACAGCGGAGAGAGATTTGCGCGCCACTACTTCACCTACTTCTTCGCCGTTTATAAACAAGATCGCGTGAGAATTGGCTATCAGTTGTACCACGGCTTCATCGCCTGTGCCGTCTATCTCAAAGTGGTAGCGCAGATAACTTTCAGGCAATGATTGTTTCTCATCCGACGGATACGTGATGAAAGGTCCCGGCAGTGTTCCGTTAAAGGCCAGGTTGCCGGTTGCTATTTCGTCACTCTTTATGAGCAGGTAACGGCTCAGGTTCTGCCACAGACCGGTCATGCGTTGTACATTATCAGGCCGGTTGGTTCTTTTCCAAAGCGCGCCAAAACGTTCACCCAATTGTGCCGCGTCCAAGCCCAGTTGAACGGCTGCAGCCTGCAGGTTTTCCGTTTGTTCCTCACCCGGGGGGTTCATCTGCGCGTCCAGCATCTGTAGACGCAAGGTTGAAAGCCTGCCGTACCAGGCGTAAACATCCGCCGAGAGACGCAGGTAGTCAAGGTGCTCTTCATTGCGCGGCATATCAATATTTTCCAGCAGGTCTTTAATTTCTGCACCGCCGCGGGTCAGGCCCGCGCTTTCACGCATCGTATTCAGATCGCTTTTGTAGCCGGCGTGAAAAGGATGCGAAACAATCGTAAGCCATTCCACTTGCTGGGCCATTTGGGCCAGCGCGTTATGGGCCAGCAAAAGCGCCTCGCTGTCGTCACCATAAAAATAACGGGCAAAATTTTGCTCAAATTCAGTATAAGCGTCATAGTCATGCTGCCAGGCGCTGGCCGCTGCAAAGGCGTTGCCGTAATAATTAAGCTCGCGCAGGTTCATCGCGCCGTAATCGCCCCAGTTCGATGTTATGGCACCCATCGCGTTGTGCTCAAAACCGTCCTGAGTAAGATGATGGATGTTGGTCAGCGCGAAGGACAATCTTGGGAAAAAGTTACGCCAGTTGTGAATGCCCGGTGAGACAATGATCGGCTGGCCGGCTTTGGCAAATGTCTCCACCGAAGGATAGTGGTAAGTGGGAAAATAATGCCAGTCAAACATCACCATATCTTCGGGAATTTGATTGAGTATTTCCGGGTGCTGCAAAACGATATCGCCGTACATCATCACTTTTTTACCGCGCTCTTTTACCATATCGTATACGCGATTGTAATGACGCGCATGCACCGTGGCGATAGAGTGCCGCTCGGCCATGCCTTTTGTGGCGTATTTGCCCACGTCCCAGCTTTCGTCGGCACCGATGTGAAACCACTCGCTGTCAAAAGCGGCAATCACTTCGTCCAGGGTTTTCTTAAGAAACGTATAGATCTCCTCATTGGCAATATTCAGCGAAGCCGCACCGGGAAATTCAGCAAGATGCATAAATTCCTCCTGCAGCAGAATGTTTTCATAATGCCCCAGCGTCTGAAAAATGGGAATGATCTCCACGTGATATTGTTTGGCATAATCCTGTAATTCGCGCCACTCTGCGGCAGTCATGGCGCCACGGTTTTTTCCGAATGACGGATAGGATTTAAATTGGAAAATATCTTCGATATAGGGCATGTAAACATTCATCTTAAAACGTGCCAGAAAGCGGATGATGGTTTTAAAGTTCTCCATCGTCGAAACCTGGCCGCGGCTCATATCATCGGTGATGCCGCGCATGTGGAAATCGGGCCAGTCAATAATCGTAAGCTGCGGTAACTCAGCACCGTAAAGATCGAGCAACTGGCGCAGCGTCTGCACGCCATAGAAAACGCCGTCCCTGCCGGAAGAAACAACGGAAATCTGCCGTCCTTCGATGTTGAGCATGTAGTAGGTGCCGGATATGCTGTCGGTCATTTCCTCGTCATCCAGCGCAGGCAAAAGCGCATCCACAAACGGAACGGCCTGCTGCGCCAAAACGATCGTATTGCTGGAATCACCAATTTTTGACGGGTCTGCGCTTTGCAGGTCCAGGCCGGTGTGCTCGCTTATGTATTGTTTCAAAAAGGCGGCTTCATTTTCCAGCCCGGGTTGAGCGGCGATCGAGAAGCCCGCGTCAAGCTTTAAAGTTCCCGAGCCCTTTTCCAGCTCCTTAACGGGCGGCAACAATTTTTGATTTATTTCGGCCGCGGTTTGACCGGTAGCCAAACTAACCGTACACATAAATAGAATTCCCCAGTATGCTATGCGTTTCATGATTTTGGTTTCTCCTTTTGAAGCTTTTCAAGGTAAAGGGATGCCTTTTTAAACAATGTACTGTCGGATAGAAATTTATACAGGTTTTTTCCCGGACAAACTGTTTGCCCGGAGTAATCTTTATGCGAGGCCACAACATCCAGGGAAAGGCTGTGTTTGTAAGCGGCAAACGCCGTCATCCAGGCCAGGGATTCTATCTGCGTGCTGTCCGGTTCCTGTTCTTCATAATTTCCGATTACACAAATGAGCAGGTGCCCTTTTGGGTCGTACTCCGTATTGGTATCGCCGGGATATTTTTCCGGGCGGGCTTCATACACGCGGCCCTGTAAATCAATCATGTAATGATAGGGAATATCGATCCAGCCTTTTTCGGCGGTGCTGAATTTTTGCAGGTTTTGCAGATACTGCTCAGGATCTTTGTCTTCTGCTACAAAAACACCCCCGTGATGAATTGTAATATAGCTGATTGTCTGTTCCTCTATCTCAGTCGTAGGCGGTTCGCCGCCCCACTCCTCCTTGGGTATAATCCGTGGATAATCCTGCCCGTAAAGAGTAAACGCCAAAAACAAAAAGAGAAAAATGGCTGCGCGCTTCATTAGTCGTCCTCGTATATCATTTGATAGGTCGCCAAAAGATTACAATATAACAGACTGTGCGATCGTCTCTAAATTTCTAAAAAAACGTGGATACTCACAAAAGATAATTTAGGGTTCAGGCGGGGACCGTTGCCACAAGCATCGTTGCTGCTATGGCAACAAAGAGTGCCAGGATGAGTGCTCTGCGCGATTTGCCACGGATATCATCGGCAAGGCGTTTATCGTCAATGGCGGTTCCGCTGATTGTAAAAAAGCCATCGAGCCTGCGTTGCCCTAATTCTGCCTTTAGCGGACAGGTGCCGGTCTGGAAGTCGAGCAAAAAACGAACACCCTGGTAAACAACTATAAAAAACAGGGCAATTAACCAACCGGCTACACTTTGCGTTGTAATCCACCAGCCAAGCCCAAAGGCGGCCAGCAGCATTACTATGCCTAAGATCAGCCTGTTTACCCTCTCGCGCTTGCCGATGTTTATTTTTTCCGAGCTACTCATTACTGTTTCCCTCATAGTGATTGAAACGGTGTTTATTAAACTAAAACCGTTGGGCAAAGCTGTCAAATCACGGAAAGAACACGCACCTTTTGCCAGCGCCGTACGGAATTAATCAGCCAGACCTTCTCCGCCCGTTTCAGATCATCAACCGTAAGGATTTGCTCTTCCAGGCGGCCGCAGTCAAACAGGTAACGGCGGTACGTGCCGCTCAAGAGGCCGCAGCTTATGGGCGGCGTCAGCAGTTTGCCATCAAGCTCCAGTACAACATTCGCGATGCAGCTTTCAGTAATCTCCCCTTTTTCATTCAGCAGGATCGCGTCGTCGGCAGCGGCCTTTTTCGCGGCCTGCAGCGCCTTATCGTATACAGGGCGGTTGGTGGTTTTATGGTACAGGAAAGGATCATTGCTGTTTACGGCTTGCGGCAGGACGATGCACGTCACGGCATTTTCATCGCTGCCCGCCGACAAGGCGTCTTGTTGAAGCTCAAAGCGGCCGCTTTTGTACAACAGCAGGCGCAGCTTTAGTCGTTGGCCCGTTTCCCCGCTAATGGCGGACAACGCTTCATCGATTTTGGTTTGCGGATAAATAAAATCAAAATAAGCTGCGCTTTCTGCCAGGCGCTGCAAATGATAATCACGCAGGTAAATGCCGTTGTCCTTTTCCCACAGCATGGTCTCCAGCAAAGCAAAATCATCAGGCGCTTCACGCGTCAGCACGCGGCTTTTAACGCGGCACTCTTCATACTCGTTTTCGCCGGCACTGTCCCAAACAATGCCGCTGCCCACCCCATAAACCGCTTCAGACGTTTGCCGGTTGACCACGACCGTTCGAATGGCCACGCTAAAACAGGCCCGCCGCTGTGGCGTCACGTAGCCGATACTGCCCGTATAAATACCTCGCGGGGTAGTTTCCAGCTCGTTAATAATCTCCATGGTGCGTGCTTTTGGCGCTCCCGTGATCGAGGCGCAGGGGAACAAACTGCTGATGATCGTGCTGAAGGGAGCGTCGCTCTGTGCAGACACATCGCTGGTCATCTGCCACACCGTGGGATATTTCTCGACGCGCAGAAGACGGGGCACCTGAACGCTTCCGGGTCGCGCCACACGGCCCAGGTCATTGCGCACCATATCGACGATCATCAGGTTTTCGGCCTGGTCTTTTTCGGACAATTCCAGAGCACGCGCCAATTGCCGGTCATCCGACGCCGTCAGTCCGCGATGCATGGTGCCTTTCATTGGCCGCATCAACAGCTCTTCGTTTTCCAGGCTGAAAAACAACTCCGGCGTAAAGGAAGCCAGCACGTAATTATCCGTTTCCAGATAGGCGGCATAAGCGCCGGGTTGGGCGCTAAGAACTTTGCGGAACATGGCGAAGCTGTCCCCGCTTAAACGGCTTTTCAGACGAAATGTATAGTTAACCTGGTAAGTATCACCCTGCTCAATGTAATCCTTGATTCGTCCGATGACATTGAGATAATTATCGCGGCTTATATCCGGCTGCCAGGGTTCAAAAGAAAAGGCGCGTTCGTTTTCACGGGGAAGTGATTGTAAAAACTTTACATCGCGGCAGGCGACAAAAAACACCAAAGGCAGGCCTTCCTGCGCGGGATAAGTTTTGTACGATTCATCCATGGCCGGGGCCGCTTCATAGCTGATAAATCCGGCGACGGTATAGCCTGCGCCAAGCATGTGGTCAGCCCATTCCAACCCTTTAGCCACCTCAGAAACGCTCCAGGCCCGGAACGTTTTTTTAGTCCGGCTAAAATCCAGCCAGCGGTTTCTGTCACGATCGAAAAATAAAAAACGGGAAAACATTGCGCCTCTGCTAAAACAGGAACGCAATCTACAAAATTAGGAGTGATTTTTCCTGCCCTAATCGGGGTAATAGCCCCCGTGATAGCCAAAAAGAACTGGCTGCGATATAACCGCGCGGGTGCGCTCGCAAAAGTCAGCGGCATCCAGCAGAAGTAAAAACGATTGCCCCCTTTTGGCGTCCAGCACAACGGACAGGACTACGCCATCCTGCTCATCCGTGCCACCGGGACGGGCAACGTAAACGGGCTCACCGGGATAGCAGCCTTCCTCATACCAGCTGCGGGATTCACCCGTCTGCGCGTCGATGCGAACGATTTGATTATAAAAGCTGCTGTGGGCCTCCGTATTTACCGAAACACCGTAGATGTAGCGGTATCCGGACTTGAGATAGAAGCGTTCGTCGTCATAACGCGCCAATTCGATATTGGCATCGCTGAGCCGTTTCCGCTGCAACGCACCGTTCTCCAGATTAATACGAAAACGGTCCATATGCCCGAGCGGCAGCTTTGCTGTTTTGTCCTTGAGGCGATCCAGATAAAAAGCGCTGATGATTGAGGCATCTTTGTACGTATTTAAATCAAAAACAAGCTCGCTGCCTTCTTCCCAGGCATTTAAATGGTGAAAGGCAAAAAAGGCATCTGTTTTGATTTCCTTTTTCAGAGCACCGCCCGATCTGTCAAAAACGAAAATGCGTGTCCCACGAGACGGCTTCCATGAAAAGTTTTCTATAAAAGGCTTAAGCTGAAAAAGAAGTTTAAGCGGATACACCACAAAAGGATACTCCACCAGGATAAAGTGCCTTTCACTCATACCCCAGCTGTGAATGTATCCAGGGAAAGTAACTTTGTGCCGCGCAACAATCTGCCTCTCTCCGTTCGGCCGGACGCGCATAATGCGATATTCGCTGACCCGGTCGAAATTTGTTACCAGGTTGTAGGCGTTACCCTCCGCGTCAAAATGGGGATGCACGGTGGTCACATGCTGCGTTTCCTGCGGGTCGTACATAAATGTCCCGGTCTTATGCAACGTCCGGGGATCAAACTCTATCTGCATGGGAGTTTCACCAAGGGCCAGGAAACGATCGCTGAATCTGGCAATGTTCACCTTGGCGCTGTCGGTCAGCCTCTGGTCAAAAACGGCCGTCATGCGCTTGAACAGCGAACGGCAGGGATCGGTGGCAAATTCACTGTAGGAGATGCGCCCCTCTTTGCGCGCCGCATTTACCGCATCGCTTTCCAGATATCGGTTAGAGTACGAGACGCGCCCGTTATCAAAAGAAAAGCGGTGCAGCATGGCCAGACCGTCGAACCAGTGACGCAGCTGCTGATGCTCCAGGCTAAAAGCACCGGGCCCGTTGCGCAGAAGCGTACCTTTCAGCCAGGAAGGGACCTCGCCCTGAACCGGCACATCGTTTATTTCAAGCTCCTGCGGGCTGTTGCCGAAGCCCGTCTCCATAGCTTTTTTATGCAGGTTGTTGCTCATACAGAGACTCTTTTTCACCTTCCAGAATAAGTTCTGCGGCTATTTTACCGGATGACAGGACGGCGGGCACGCCGGCGCCGGGATGTGTTCCGGCCCCGACAAAGTAAAGATTATCAAACTCTTCGGAACGGTTGTGCGGGCGGAAATAGGCGCTTTGGGTTAGCGTGGGCTTCACCGAGAATGCCGATCCGTTTTCACTGTTTAAAGTATTGCGGAAATGCAGCGGATCGATATAATGCTCGGCAATGATGTTTTTCTGCAGGTCCGGCAGGAAATTGTCTTCCAGAAACTGCATGATGCGGTCCCGGTATGGTTTGGCCATTTTTTCCCAATCTATATCCGAACCGAGGTTTGGCACAAGCGATAAAACGTAAAACGATTCCGTTCCCGGAGGAGCGATCGATGTATCGGTTATGGTGGGCATGTGCAGGTAGAGTGAAAAATCTTCCGGCAGGCCTTTGTCGGCGCGGAAAATATCTTTCAGCAAGCCCTTATAGCGCTTGTTCAGAATAATATTGTGATGGGACAGTTTGCTGTCCGTATAGCGTCTTTTTGTACCGAAATAGATTACAAAAAGGGACATGCTGTATTTCATATTGTCAATTTTGGTGTCTGTAAACTTGCGGCGGTGCTCTGCTTTGATCAGGTTTTTATAAGTAAACGGAACGTCGCCGTTGCAGACCACGTAATCGGCTTCTTCAAAAGTGCCGTCTTCCAGCACGACGCCTTTTACTTTACGGCCTTCGATATTGATTTCCTTAACTTCGCTTCCAAGTGAAATTCTTCCACCCAGGTCCAGGAAAAGTTTACCTAACCCCTCCACGATCGCACCTGTTCCGCCGATGGCGTAATGCACGCCCCACTCTTTTTCGAATTGCACAATGAGCGTGTATAGGGACGGCGTGTCAAACGGGTTGCCGCCCACCAACAGCGGATGAAACGAAAAGCAGCGACGCAGGAAGTCGTTTTTGATGTATTTGCTGACAAAACCGTATGTGCCGCGGTAACCGTTCAAACGAATGACATCAGGGATGATATTCATCATTTTGGAGAACTTTAAGAACGGCTGGTCTGTATAGGGGTGGAAAAGGTTGAATATTTTCTGGGTCTGGCGTTCAAATCTTTCATAACCTTTAACATCATCGGGGTTCCAGCGCCTGATCTGCTCAATCATATCTTGGCGTTTATGGCAGTAGTCGAAATAATCACCTTTGGAATTAAACAGACGGTAAAAAGGGTCCAGCGGAACAAGCTTAAAATAGTCATCGCGCTTTTTGCCGGCCGCTTCGAATATCTCATCAAAAATATAAGGCGCGGTGATAACGGTGGGTCCGCCGTCAAATTTAAAGCCGTTTATCTCGTACTGGTAAGCCCTGCCGCCCAGCTTGTCGCGCTTCTCAATGAGATGTACATCAAACCCTTTTGCAGCAAGACGATTGGCCGCCGCAAGTCCGCCAAACCCTGATCCGATCACAACGATTTTTTTCTTCATAACTCCCGCCTGATATCAAAATTCAATAAAAACGCAGCTTTCAACCATTGCTGCCAGACATTTATTTCAATTTATCCAAGTATTCTGTTTTCGCGGAGAAACAGCTCTATTTGGCTCCAAAAATCTGACCAGTCCGGCGGGGTATTGTTGTGATGACTCTGATACTCCTTGTAGCGCACAACGGCCTTAAGTTCGCGCAAAGCCCGGGCATGCGCAACAGGTATCGTGCGGTCTTCACTGCCGTGGATTACAAAAACGGGTCCGCCAAACTCCCTCAAAGCATTCACGCTATCATAAGTATCGCGCAGAAGAAAAGCAGGAACGCCATATCCCGGCGCGAAGGCTTTTAAAGAGGTAAAGGTAGATACGAGGATAAGCGCGTTTGCCCTACGTGTCCGGCTAAGCTGGCAGACAACGCCCCCTCCAAGGGAGCGTCCGAGATAGACCACGCGGTTGCTGTCAATGCCCTCCATGGCCGTGTAAAAATCGTAAGCAGCTTCAAAAGCCTGTTGTATCGATTGTTGTGACGGCTGGCCCTCAGATCTTCCGTAACCGGGGTATTCAACCAAAAGCACCGCCATGCCCATTCGCAACGCCGGCCCAATAACCGCTTCCCAGTCTTCCACGCGCGATGCATTGCCGTGGGCGATTATCAGCAAAGGTACGTTCGCTGCGCTGTCAGGCAGATAAAACCTGGTGTCGATTGCATTGTCACCGGCCTGGATAAAGCGCTGATTTTCCGGATTTATAATCGTGCCGGAAGGTGCCGGCAGCATGCTGACGGGATAAATCAGCTTACGTTGAAAGAAATAAAGCAAGGCCACGTAAACCAGGTAGATAGCAGCGGCCGTAAACAGGAAGGTTAATGTGGATTTCATGCTTTCTCCAGCAAATGCCTTGCCGCGCTTATGCCGCTTAACGCCGCCAGTTCAATCCGCGGGCCGCCAAAAGCGTCACCCGCGAGCAGCAATGGATTTTTTTGCTCCAGATCGGCGAACGCCTTTTGGAAAGGATTATGCACGCGGGCATAGCGCCAGCGGTGCACATGCGCCCGGTCGATATTTAAACGACAATAAGGCTCCAAAGCCTGTTCAATAAAACCGACAATTCTTACCGACTCCCACTCCCAGGCCTGCCTGCTGAAATCTGCTGAAGTGTTGATGGTAATCGCCCGCTGCCCTTCCGCCAACCCTTTCGCTCCATTGTCAACAAGCAGCTGCACGGGATGATTGTCCAGCGTGAAAAAAGGCGGTCCGTCATTAACATGGCCTTCTATCATCAGCGTCAGGCAGGGATCGTAATTCACTGCGGCAAAGGGCTTGTAAAGGTGATGCGGGATGTTTAGGCGCGCGCCTTTCAGTAACTGCAATGCCTGCGGCAAAGGTGCCGTCAGGATGATCTGATTAGCCTCAAACACCTCACCAGCAGCACTTTCAACCTGCCATCCGGAAGCCAGCGGCATAATACGCGAAACCTCGACTTGCTGCTTTACATTAAGGCCAAGCGCCATCTCTTTGGCGACATCGCGTAAGCCGCCCGGCGCAATAAATTTGTCCTCGCTGTCGTCGTCCGGTCCGTCAAGATTTTTTATTTTTTCGGGCCACGGCTTTATGACACCTTTTTTCTGCCATTCCCGCGCCCACCCGGCAAAACGATCATCCCGGATCGTAAAAAACTGCGCGCCGAAATCGATGCGCGCACCGTTGTCCATAGCACGGCTGGCAACGCGACCACCCGGTCCTCTTCCCTTGTCCAGCACGGTTACGGCTTTTCCGGCGCGTGCCAGAGTTTGCGCCGCAAAAAGTCCGCTTATACCGGATCCGATAATTATGGTCATCATTTTATCCTTTCGCCGCTCATAAACGAAAATCCAATCAGCTTATTTCCTTGAAAAAGGCTTCCGATTCGCCCAAATGAGCAGGAATTGACCGTAAAAAGGTTCAGAAGTATACCAAGATACGTATGCCCTTTATTCACCCGTCAAAATATCCGATACCTCTTTTAAAAGACGGGAACGTGCCCATGTTTACCTTAGTGCGTACAAAAAAGCAAAAACTTCGCTGCCACATCACCGCGGTTGATAAAAACGTCATAGCCCGCAAGGGCGAAGCGGTCGACGAGACACTTTTCAAGCGTATTGCCGCCATCCCCAATCCGGAGCGGGAGCAGCAAACGGAGCTGGGTACAGGAAAAATATGGAAACACATGATGCTTCTACAGGCAAAACCCACGTATGCCTTTCTTCGCAACCTGCCGCCCCAAATCGACGAAGCGCTAAAAGCCACCCGCGTCAACATTCTTATGGTTCGCGAGATGGAGTGGTTGAGCACATTTCCCTACTTTTACCATAATACCCTGGCGGTTACGCTGCTCATAAGCTACATGCGCTTCCTGAAAAGCAATGCGCCTCCCGATCCTCAGGTTACGATCGCTGGTTTACTGCACAATTGCGGCATGAGCCGCGTGCCCCTTTTTATTATTGAAAAACACTCCTTTCTTGATGATGACGAGCGGCAATATATCTATCAGCATCCGCTGTTCAGCGCATTGCTTCTGTGCTATTATACGGGGAGTGCGGATAACAAAAGTGTACTGCTGGCGCAAGAGCATCACGAACGGGACAAAAAAAACGGTTACCCGTTTGGCCTGGTGCCGCACTTTGAAGAAAGCCGTTGGATTCGGCTGTGTGACCGTTTTATCGCGCTCATTTCATCAAGGCCTTACCGCCCATCCATTGACCTGGAGAATGCCATGGAAATATTGGAAGCGGAGACCAGAGCCCGCGTTCACTCAGACGAAGATTTTGACCTGCTGAAAGCCCTGCTGAGTCATTCCTGACAATCGCACCGCGTTATAAAAAAGTCGCTATTTCGTTCAGATTCTTACGACCGATATCCGGCACGCGGGTGTCTTTTGCAGGATAACCAACGACCAGTAACAGGAACGGTTTTTCGTTCTGAGGCCGCTTTAAAATATCATTCAGAAACTTCATCGGGCTGGGTGTGTGCGTAAGCGAAACAAGTCCTGAGTGGTGAACGGCGTTTATCAGCAGCCCGGTAGCCAGCCCCACGGATTCCGTAACATAATAGTGCTTTTTCCTGCTGCCATCCTCGTTCAGGCCATAGCGCTGTTCAAAAACGGCGATCAGCCAGGGGGCGGTCTCCAGAAATGGCTTATTTTCGTTGGTCTCAAATGGCTGCAAATCTTCCAGCCATTCTTCGGGGGCACGCTGGTGGTAAAACGCGTACTCCTCTTCTTCCGCTTTTTCACGTATTTCTTTTTTGATTGCCGCATCGGAAACGGCGACAAAATGCCAGGGCTGCAAATTGGCACCGCTGGGCGCAGTCCCGGCAGCTTTTATACAATTTTCGATTATCTCCCTCGACACCGGCCGGTCCGAGAACTGCCGCACAGTGCGTCGCCTGCGTACTTCTTCGTAATTGGCTTTGGCCCGCTCAAGCATCTGATCAACGTGATATTCGCGGTACATGTCAAGTGGGATAAATTTTTGTTTTGCCATCAAAACCTCGTTTTCCGGTGAGACAATCGTTAAAGCCCGTGGCGCTTTTTTTCGCGGTTGGCCGCAGAGGTTATTAAAAAGGGCACCGGCAATAGAGCCGCCACGTATTGCAGAAGCTCCATTTCTTCGGACATCATAATCACGGTTATCAGAAAAAACAGGAAAAGAAAACCTGCCCCGCGCCTCTCGTACCCTTTAGCGCCCGTACCGGCACATAAACGCGCACAGCCGTAAACGGCAATCCACCAGGGAACGAGCATAAAATGAAAATATGGGCTATAGACACCCATTAAATACCATAAAATACACAACGCCAAGGCGCCCGCAATGCTGATAGATATTGTTCTGATCATTCCATCCCCTGAGTAGGCTTTTAATATAGGGTATCTCAGAAAACAAAAAAATGCTCTCCCTTTCGGGACTTAATACGCCAATATGTTATGGCGTTTTGCGGGTAAGAGTATTAAATTTACCTTATGAAAAAGTATACCGATCAGCTGGATCGAAGTGTTTCCATTTCCCGCAATCCGCAGCGGATTGTATCCGTCGTCCCCTCCCAGACCGAGCTCTTGTTCGCTTTGGGTCTGGACGATCGTATCGTTGGGCGCACCCGTTATTGCGTGGAACCGGCAGGCAAGGTTGAAAAAGTGGCCGTTGTCGGGGGTACAAAAAAGCTGCGTATGCAGGCAATTCAGAGTCTGCAGCCCGATCTGATCCTGGCCAACAAGGAAGAAAACACCAAAGAGGATATTCAGGCGCTGGCGGAGCTTTTCCCGGTTTGGGTAAGCGATGTACGCGATCTGTCCGGCGCTTTGAAAATGGTTGATGCCGTTGGCAAAATAACCGGGAAAACGAAGGAATCATCATCCCTGGTTGAGCAAATCCGCAAAAAAAAGGAAAGCTACAAAATGCTGCCGGGCATGCGCGCGGTCTATCTTATCTGGCAGAACCCGTGGATGGTTGCGGGCGGAGACACGTTTATCCAGGCGATGCTGCGCGAGGCCGGATTTGAGAACATCTTTGGCCGGCAGCAACGTTATCCTCAGGTAACGCTGGAAGACATCGCCGCGAAAAAGCCTGATGTGGTTCTCCTCTCCTCGGAGCCATTTCCATTCGCTGAGACGCACGCACGGCAAATATCCGGGCGGCTTCCGGAATCACGGGTGCTCTGTGTAGATGGCCGTGTCTTTTCCTGGTATGGCAGCTCCCTGGAAAAGGCTTTCGATTATTTCGAATCCCTGAAACCAAAACTGCGGTAAAGTGTTGGCACTTTTATGGATGCATTGAAAGCAGGAAGCGAAAAAACCACGATAAAATGGGCGACTGTTTTGTTGCTTTGTCCGTTTTTTTTAAGCGCGCAGGTGGATTTAAATTCTTCCGCCCACCCCATCGTGATTATTGATACCGACGGACAGGAAATCGTTGATGACCCGCGCATTGTCGCGCATATGGGCGTGATCGACAACGGTCCCGGAAATACCAATAATATTGATGACCCTTTTAATGATTATGACGGGCGTATTGCCATCGAGCTGCGCGGGAGTTCCTCTTCGCTGTATCCTAAGAAGCAATACCGCCTGGAGACACAGGACGCCGCAGGCGAGAACCTCAACATCCCGTTGATGGGCCTGCCTGAGGAAAACGACTGGATTCTCTACGGCCCCTACGATGACCAGTCAATGATCCGCAACGTACTTGCTTTTGATCTTTCGCGGGAGATTGGCCGCTATGCCAGCCGCACCCATTTCTGTGAACTGGTTTTAAATGAGGATTACCGCGGCCTTTATGTGCTGATGGAAAAGCTGAAACGTGATGACAACCGGGTGGATATCGCCAACCTGCGCAGCGTAGACACGACGGGTCTTCAGCTTACCGGCGGCTATTTGATAAAGATAGACAAATACGAGGGCGAGAACCTGGGTGGCTGGACAAGCAGTGCCGGCACACCCTATCAATATGACGATCCCGGTCCGGACGAATTGGTGGACGCGCAGAAAAGCTATATCCAAAACTATATGGAGCAGCTGGAAAGCGCTTTTGCGCATAATGATGACAGCTACCTGGAATATGTTGATCTGAATGCTGCCGTTGATCATTTTCTGCTGAACGAGATATCCAAAAATACAGACGCCTACCGCATAAGCGCCTTTATGTACAAAGATCGCGACGATTACAACCCGCGTTTGGTATTTGGCCCGTTATGGGATTTTAACCTCAGCTTTGGCAAAGCCTGGTATGCCGAAGACGAATTCCTCACGGAAGGCTGGCAGACCGATTATACCGTGCGTCGTCCCTGGGATGGATACCGTGTTCCCTTTTATTGGGAAGAGATAACGCAAAACACAACATTTATGAGCGCCGTCCGTGAAAGATGGGGCATGCTGCGCCATAGCACCTTCGCCATCGATTCTCTTTTTAAGCGCATTGATATGTTGTCGGTTTTTATAGAAGAAGCACGTATTCGCAATTTTGAACGCTGGCCGGACAACGCACCGGAGAGCTATGAAGAAGAGGTGACACGCATGAAAGCCTGGCTCAAAGCACGCATCGAATGGATGGATGGCGAGCTGGATTACGTGGACAGTATTTCCGGTACGAATGGCGAGATTGAAACTTTCAGATTGCTGGGCAACTTCCCCAACCCTTTTAATGCCAGTACGACCATCCGCTGGGAGCAGCCGCGGCAGGCAGCTGTTTCTATTAAAGTGTACGATAGCGGCGGACGGTTGATCGAGGACCTGGGCCGGCGGGTTTACGGAAGTGGAACGCGCTCGGTGCGCTGGCAGGCCGCTTCCCTGGCATCCGGTGTCTATTTCTACCGCCTTAAAACGAAGACCTTCTCTCAAACCGGCAAAATGTTACTGCTGCGCTGAAAGAGTCCAGCGGCTTGCACGGAACCTCCGTAACGTCTAAAATACACATCTCCAAACTCACTAAACCACAGGATCATAATGAAGACGATTTTAACGATATCGCTGATATTATTTATTACTGCCTGCGATAGCGGCACAGACACGTATGTAAAAGAAGTTGATGAATGGCACACGCAGCGCGTGGACCGTTTGCGCCAGGGTGACGGCTGGCTTAGCCTGGCAGGTCTTTTCTGGCTTGAGCAAGGCGCAACAACTTTTGGCAGCGACAGCGGCAATACGATAATTTTCCCGCCGGAGACGCCCGGAAAAATCGGCACGTTTTTCCTGGAAGATTCCGTCATCAGAGTGGATATTACGGATAATGTTGTTGTTACCCACGGCAATGATACAATCAACACAACGACTTTAAAGGCGGACATTACCGGCGAACCCACCATACTGCGCTGGCAAAGCTATAGCTGGTACGTCATAAAACGCGAAGGTACATATGGTATTCGCCTCAAAAACAGCGCTTCAAATTTGATAAAATCGTTTACCGGTATCGACCGCTACCCCGTTGACCCGCGCTGGCGCATTGAGGCCACACTGGTGCCGCACGACACATTACAATATATTGCCGTTCCCAACGTTTTGGATTATATAACGCGCGAACCATCGCCCGGTAAACTCGTTTTTGAAATAGACGGGGAAAAGTACAGCATTGATCCCGTGGCCGATCCCGACGATGAGCGCTGGTTCCTGATTTTTGGCGACGCTACCAACGGTGACGAAACCTACGGCGCCGGACGTTACCTTTACGTGGACAAGCCGGGTGCAGACGGTAAAACAATCATAGATTTTAACAAAGCCTATAATCCGCCCTGTATTTTTACGCCTTACGCCACCTGCTCCCTGCCCCCGCCGCAAAACGTGCTTTCGGTTCCGGTCACGGCTGGTGAAAAGATTTATGAAGGTGGTGCCCACTAATAATTCACATTGACACATAGCGGACTTAGCGATTCAAAGGAGCAGGCCATGAAAAAGCTTTTTTTATTACTTATTGCGATTGTACTCGCCTGTGAGACAAACGAAATCACCAGCGACGATGTGAAATCGGCGGCGAACATCTCCGGGCTGCAATTCACGGAGGCCGAACGGGACTCAATGCGGGATAACCTGTACGGATACCGCAACAGCTACGACACGCTACGTGCCATGAACATCGGCAACGACGTGGCGCCTGCGCTTCAATTTGATCCGCTGCCCGCCGGTGTAAAGCCGGTATCGCGTAAACGGCAGCTTAAATTTTCCGCCCCTGAACGCCTTGCCCTGCCGGACAGCATGCACAAGCTGGCGTTTTACACGGTACGCGAACTGGCCCATCTTATCCGCACCAAACAAATCTCCTCCGTGGAGCTGACCGAGTTTTTCGTGGATCGCCTGAAAAAATACGGACCGCAACTGCAGTGCATTATAACTTTGACCGAGGAGCGGGCTCTGCGCGAAGCGCGTCGTGCCGATGCCGAACTGGCGTCTGGCAAATACCGCGGCTTGTTGCACGGCATCCCTTACGGCGCGAAAGACCTGCTGGCCACACGCGATTACAAAACGAGCTGGGGTGCCGTGCCTTACCGGGACCAGCAATTTGAAGAAGACGCCACGGTGGTCCGCAAACTTGAGGAAGCTGGCGCGGTGCTTGTGGCAAAACTCACTCTTGGCGCACTGGCCTGGGGTGACGTGTGGTACGGCGGCAAAACACGTAACCCGTGGAATCCTGAACAGGGCTCAAGCGGCTCTTCTGCCGGCTCATCCGCGGCCACGGCAGCCGGACTTGTGCCCTTTGCCATCGGTACAGAAACATGGGGCTCGATTGTATCGCCGTCCGTGCGCTGCGGGACAACGGGCTTGCGGCCCACTTTCGGGCGCGTCAGCCGGCACGGCGCGATGGCTTTAAGCTGGTCCATGGACAAAATCGGTCCGATCTGCCGCAGCGTGGAAGACTGCGCCATTGTCTTTAACGCCATTTACGGCCCCGACGGCCAGGACAACAGCGTGCGCAATTTCCCCTTCGATTACGCGGCGGAGGTGGATTGGCCGGCACTCCGTATCGGCTACATCGAAAGTGCTTTTCAGTCAGACTCTGCCAACCGAGAATTTAATGAAGAGGTGCTGGAAACCCTGCGCGGTCTGGGCGCCAGCCTGGTGCCTTTTGAACTGCCTGATTTCCCTGTTTACAATATGACCTTTATCCTGAGTGCCGAAGCGGCAGCCGCTTTTGATGATTTGACACGCAGCAACCGTGACGACCTGATGGTGCGGCAGATCAAAAATGCCTGGCCCAATGAGTTTCGCAGTGCGCGCCTCATTCCGGCGGTGGAATATATCCAGGCCAATCGCGCCCGCACTCTGCTGATCCGCGAGATGCAGGAAACCATGCGCAACATCGATGTTTATATTTGCCCGCCCTTCGCAGGCACTAACCTGCTTTTAACAAATCTTACCGGTCACCCGGCTGTTGTGCTTCCGGTTGGATTCCGCGATGGTCAGCCGCAGTCGATCACATTTATGGGCAAGCTATTTGATGAAGGCACGCTGCTGGCGGTGGCCAATGCCTGGCAACAGCAGACAGATTTTCACAAACAGCATCCGCCGAGGTTTAAACAACCGACATTATCACCATAAGAATAGTTGCGATATTAGCACATAATAATTAAGTTTTTTTGTGCTAATATTAAACACAGAAAGTGGCGACTCATGCGAACAACGGTAACTCTTGCGGAAAAGCTGATTAAAGAGGTCTTGCAATTTTCGGGGAGCAAAAATAAAACACAGGCTGTAAACAAGGCCCTAAACGAATGGTTGAAACAGCAGAAGATTAACCGGCTAAAGGCCTTACGCGGCAAACTCGATATTCAGGATAATCTGGATGAACTTGACGATCTGGAACGCGAAGAATTAAAAAATGTCAGATAGCCTAATACTTCTCGACTCCAGCATCTGGATAGATTTCTTCAGAAAAGGAAACGAGCCTAATGCCGATATGGTAGAGCAGCTTCTTGATGAGCGCAAGGTAGCCTTATGCGGCGTTGTTGAAATGGAAATATTAGCGGGAGCCAGGCCGTCTCAACAAAAGCTTATTAAAGAACTATTTAGCATTTTAACATATTATGAAACCGGTCGAAGCATTTTTCAGATGGCGGGTAAGCTTCTTTTCCAACTCAGGACGCGTGGCATAACCATTCCCTCTTCAAACGCCTTAATTGCCGCATTGTGCCTTGAAAATAATATCGAACTAATGACAACCGACAAGCATTTTGAACACTTTTACAATCTGAAACTATTTCGCTTTTAACTTAACCTCTTACGGAAACGCAAACTGGCGGCGGTGAACATCAGCAAGCCAAACAGCCCCATTGCTGCCGCTTCTTTCCAAAGAAACACAAAACCCGTGCCCTTTAAATAGATCTCGCGGATAATGACCATAAAATAGCGCAACGGATTAGCATAGGTAATCACCTGAACCCAATCGGGCATATTTTCAATAGGGATAAAAAAGCCCGAAAGCAGCAGCGCGAAAACAGCGAAAAACCAGGCAATAAACATCGATTGCTGCTGGGTTTTGGCGATGGTGCTGGCAAATATGCCCAGGCCTAGCGTGCTGAGGCTGAAAACGAGACTGAGTAAAACAAGCAAGATCAGGCTGCCCCTCATCCAGATACCGAAAATAACACCCGCCGCCAGGATACCGACGCCCATCAGCATTAGAGCAACAATCAAAAAGGGAATGATCTTGCCCAGCATAAGCTCGGCGCTACGGATGGGTGTTACCATAAGCTGTTCCAGGGTGCCGATCTCTTTTTCGCGGACGATACTCATGCCGGTAAGAAACGCCGTAATCATGGTGACCAGAACGGCAATGATACCCGGGACAATATTGTTTTTGCTTTCCAGGCTGGCGTTGTACAACATACGCGGTTCAACCTGCGCCAGGTGAATATTATTTAACTCGGCCGGGGAAACACCGCTCTCAAGCAGCCACTCGCGCTGCAGCTTTAAAGCAATCTGATTTACATAAGCCAGAGCCACGCCAGCCGAGTTGCCATCAACGCCATCGATTACGGCCTGCACCGAGGGCGCTTTGCCCTTCTTCAGATCTCGTTCAAAGTGCACCGGAATGGTTAATCCAATTTTTATGTCCCCACGATCCAGCAGTTGCCGCAGGTGGTTTCCGTTTTCGGCCTGCCCAAGATATTGGAATGATTCGGTCACCGAGAAAGCGTCGATCATACGCCGGCTGAAACGGCTGCGATCTTCATCAACGATCGCCAGCGCCACATTGCGTACATCGGTTGTGATGGCAAAACCCAGCACCACAATCTGGATAAAAGGCATGACAAATATGATCCCGATGAACGCTTTTTCACGAACGATCTGGCGAAACTCTTTTTGAATCAGGTAAAGGACGCGACGCATGGTTGCTCAATCCAGATGGGTTTGAAATTTACGGACACTGACCGCGATCAGCACAAAGGCGATCAGCAAAAGATAGCCTGCCTGCGGGTAAAGCTCTGTAAGGCCGACGCCTTTAAGCATGATGCCTCGGATGATTTCCAGAAAATGCGTAGCCGGTATGACGGCCGCGACATATTGCAGAATTTCCGGCATGCTGGGAATCGGGAAAATAAAGCCGCTAAGCATCACCGTGGGCAAAATGGTCGTTACCAGCGTCAACATAAGCGCCACCTGCTGTGTGTGTGTTACGGTGGAAATAAGCAGCCCGAAACTCAGACCTGTGAAAATGTAAAGCAGCAGCATCAGGTTAAGCAGCAGGAAGGAACCGTGCAGCGGTACGTTGAACCAGAAATAGGAGAAAAACAGAATCATCAGCGCCATCAGGTAGCCGATAACCATGTACGGAATCACTTTTCCGATGATGATCTGCTGCGGCAATACCGGGCTGACAAGGATCTGCTCCATGCTGCCGGTCTCTTTTTCACGCACGATGGCGATGCTTGTAAGCAAGCTGCAAATAAGCAGCAGGATAACGGCGACCAGGCCGGGTACAAAAAAGTAGGATGATTTTAAATCCGGATTGTACAGCAAACGCGGCTCAAGCCGAAACGTTTGGACCGGGACGGCGCCACGCTCCACATTAAAAAGCGCGCTGATCTGCGTGACGTAATTGTTGATATAATTGGCGGCATTGGGATCACTGGCATCAATCAAAAGCTGAACGGGTGTTTGCAGCTCCCTGTCCAGTGATGATTCAAAATCGCGCGGGATAACGATAATGCAGCGTGCCTGGCGTTTGCGAAAGACTTCTTCAAAATCTTTGTAAGCCACATCGACCGCGGTAATTTCGAAAAAGTCAGAGGCTCGCATCTTTTCGATAAAGGCGCGGCTGGAGGATGATTTGGAAAGATCCACAACCGCCGTCTCAATCTGGCGCATTTCCAGCGTGATCGCGTAGCCAAATAGAAACAGCATTAGCAGTGGCATCAGAAATAAAATTATCAACGTCTGCTGGTCACGAATAATGTGGCGGAACTCTTTGCGCATAATACTGAACAAGGTCTTATTCATCGCCGCTTTCCCCCACGATTTTCAAAAAGACGTCGTTCAGATTGTCGGCCTTGTGTGCCTGCTTCAGGCGGGACGGTGTATCCAGCGCCTCAATGCGTCCGTTCTTCATAATGCTCACGCGGTGGCAGTACTCGGCTTCGTCCATAAAATGCGTCGTCACAAAGATTGTTTTGCCTTTGGCGGCCAGCTCATAGATCAGCAGCCAGAATTGCCGCCGCGCTTCAGGATCAACACCGCTGGTCGGCTCGTCCAGAAAAATGATCGGTGGATCGTGCAGCAAGGCGCTGCTTAAGGCCAGACGCTGTTTCCAGCCCACAGGCAGCGCGCCCGTAAGCCTGTCGGCCTGATCTTGCAGCTGCAATTCCTGCAGCAACTCGTGCGTCCGTTTTTGAATATTCGTCCTGCTCAGGCCGTAAATCCCGCCGTAAAACTCAATATTTTCGCTGACGGTCAGGTCGTCGTAAAGGCTGAATTTCTGGCTCATATAACCGATATGCTGCTTTATCGCTTCGGATTGCGTAAAAACATTCAGGCCGTGAACGTGGGCTTTGCCGCTGCTGGGCATTAGGAGCCCGCAAAGCATCCGGATCGTTGTCGTTTTTCCGGCTCCATTGGCGCCCAAAAAGCCAAAGATTTCTCCTTCATGCACATGAAAGCTGATGGCGTCCACCGCTTTAAAGTCCCCGAACAGGCGGCTCAGGTTTTCGGCTTCTACCGCGTATCTATCCGTCATGGCGCATCCTGTCCAGGAAGATGTTTTCAAGTTCGGGAGCGACCTTTTTGATTGTGGGCTTTTCAGTAGTGAGCTCCTCAATTTTTGCGACAAGCGCCTCCTTTCCTGCACCTTTGCGATCCACCAGCACAACACCGCCGGCAAAAAGTTGCAAAGTATCGGGCTCTATGACCGCGGAAAGCGCGTTATATAAAGCATGCGGTTCGGAAGATTCCATGCTGAAAAGGGTGTAAGGGAAATCGGCAACGACCGCGGCAGGCGCATCGCAGGCCAAAAGCCGGCCATTATGCATCAGCGCGATACGGTCGCAGCGCCCGGCTTCATCCATGTATGGCGTGCTGACCAGCAGAGCCACGCCTTCGTCGCGCAAGGTTCCCAGAATGTCCCAAAACTCCCGACGCGAAACAGGGTCCACCCCAAAGGTGGGTTCATCCAGGACCATGACGCGCGGCTTATGCATAAGCATGCAGGAAAGTGCCAGCTTTTGCTTCATGCCCCCGGAGAGATTGCCCGCCCGACGCGAGCTGAACGGCCCCAGACGCGAGAACTCATAAAGTTCTTTAAGCCTTTTTTGCTGATCGTCTTTGGGCACGTTAAACAGGTTGCCAAAAAAGAGCAGGTTTTCCTCAACGGTTAAGTCCTGGTAGAGGCTAAAACGTTGCGGCATGTAGCCGATGCGGCTGCGCACAAAGCGGTTGTTGCCCAAAACATCCTTGCCCAGAAAAACGATCCGGCCTTTATCCGCGCGCAGCAACGAAACCACCATGCGCATCAGGGAAGTTTTGCCGGCGCCATCGGGACCAATCAAGCCAAAGATTTCGCCTCCGTGTACATCAAAGGAGACATTCTTTACAGCCTCGTTGTTGCCATAACGTTTGAGCACGCCCTGCAGCTGAAGCAGCTTTTCCATCATTCTCCGTCCAGGCTTACCAGCACTGGCATACCGGCTTTGAGTTTTCCGTCGGGATTGCTTACGGCCACGGTTACCGCATACACCAGCGTCTGTCTTGTTTCCGGTGTAAGGATTGTTTTTGGCGTAAATTCCGCTTCTTCGGCCACCTGGCGCACGCGCCCCTCAACAGCGCCGGTCACACCCTGCAGATCCACTTTGACCGTCTGGCCGATCTTAACCTGTGGTAAATCTTCCAGCGGCACATATATGATGGCTTCCATCTTTTGAGGATCGGCCACTTCAAGCAAAGCCACGCCCGGCGCGACCACCTCGTGGGCCAGACGCAGGCGTGTTAAAACCAGACCATTCAGCGGCGAAATGATGTTGCTTTTGCTGACCTGCCTTTCAATCAAATCCATGGCGCTTTTAATTTGTTGCTGCTTGCTGCGGATAACGGCACGTTGCGTTTGAATAGCTTCAAGCTGCGCATTTAAAACGTCGTTTTCCGTCAACAGCTGATCCAGCTCCTGCTGTGTGGCCGCGCCTTCCTGTACCATATTGCGCGTTTTTTTAACCATATCGTTGTTAAAGCGCAGACGCGCCTGCAATTGCGTTTCCTGGGCGTCAATATTTTTCAGATTGGCCTGGGTCTCCGTCAGCATTGCGCTTTGTTGTTGCAGTTGCAACTGCAGGTCGCGCGTGTCAATGCGTGCCAGCAATTGTCCGCGGCGCACCGGATCACCTTCATCCACCGCCATACTGTCAATCTCCCCGGCTGTTTGCGCGGAGAGACGAACAACGTCCAGTTCCAGCCTCCCGTCGTAGTGCGTTTTCCGTTCGGCGTCACCGTTACAGCCCGCCAGTAAAACAATCGCGACAAGCCAAAAAATTACTTTCATGTTATCTCCCGGTTAACCTTTATTGTTAGCAGCAATTCCCCGCACAAAAAGATCGTAAATAGCGTCACGCCTTTGCTCAAGGAACTTTTCACGGTCGTACGTTTCATCTTTGCTGAGAATGATATTAAGCAATGGTTCGGCTATGAAAAAATAGACGCAGCAGCCAATCAGGCTGATCAAAAGCTGCAACGGATCCAAAGACCGGATCTCGCCGGCGGAAATCGCTTCTCGCACTTTTTGTGTAAAAACCCGCGGCAGCTTAAAACGTCCCTCTTCAATAAGTCTTGAAACCGTTTCCCGCGCCGTCTGTCCTCCTTCGCTCAACTCGCGGCTTATAAAAATAGGGAGCAGCGGATTTTCCTGCAGCATGCTCAAATAGGCATCTATAAAATCTTGCAGATTATCAAAAACAGATTCATCATTTTCAAAAATGATGTGCAGATTGCCCGCAAAACGACTAAATGTAACCTCAAAAATATGGGCATATAATTTTTCTTTATTACGGAAGTAATAGTGCAGCATCGCCTTGTTTATGCCGGCGCGATCGGCTATTTCCTGCATGCGCGCCCCATGCCTGCCCTTCTCTATAAAAAGCTGTGTCGCTGCTTCCAGGATTTTTTTTTCCGTTGATGAATTCACTTTTAACTACACGCTTTAACTAATTTATTTAACCATCTGGTTAATTATAAAATACCATAGATGATTTTGCAAATGTTTTTTGCTTGACATTTTAAGCGGGCAGGAAGTTTTTTATATGTTTTTACTTGATAAGCCCCCGTAAACGCCGATATAACGGGCATGTCAGGTCACCGGGAAAGAATTGGAATCAGCCAAAGTAACATCTAAGAGAGGATTTTGTGCAGCCATCCATGGATAAAAAACGACCGCATTCGGAACTCGCTTCGCACGGATACGCGAAATATATCGACAAACTCCCTTTTGCCGCTCTCGTTCTGCTCAGACCTTCCGGCCGGCTGGCCGCCAATCAACAATTTTACAAACTCTTTCAAATCGGTAAGGATGCATTGCCCAAAAGGGGTGATTTGCAGAAGATTGCCTACTGCCTGAAGCAACATGTGCAAAACGGGGACACCTTTGAAAAGAGCTTTGCAGTGCTGCAGCGCGACGACGAAAGCTTTGAGAATGAGCGATTTGTCCTTAAAGACGGACGCACGCTTCTCGTTGATTATTTTTCAAATGAGATCTCCATCGGAGTGACCGAGCACGTATGGCATTTTCGTGAGATTCCTGCTAATCGAGTTTCCGTCTCAACGGCATCATCATTTCCACAAAATCACTTTGCAGAACTTATCGAATCGATCGACCTGATTGTCTGGGAGGCTGACCCCAATCCTCTGCGTTTTACTTATGTCAGCCACAAAGCTGAGGAAATATTGGGCTATCCTGTGCAGCGCTGGCTGAATGAACCTGATTTTTGGATAAACCACGTGCACGCGGAAGACAGAAAATGGGTACCTGATTTTTGCACCAATGCCACCGCCGAATTAAGAAACCACGCTTTCGAATACCGGATGGTTGCCCGCAACAAAAACATCATCTGGCTAAAGGATGTGGTAACGGTTGTGGTCGAAAACGGCAAAGCCGCACAACTGCGTGGTGTTATGATCGATGTTACCCAGCGTAAGCATGCCGAGGATGCCCTAAGCCGCAGTGAGCAACATTACCGGACACTCGTGGAGACCGCTCAGGAGGGAATCTCGCTGATGGACCTGAGTGGTAATATCGTTTACCTGAACGGGCAGAAGGCAAAACTGTTTGGGTATGAGGCCAGCGAGTTGCAAAACACAAACGCGTTTAACCTGATTGCGAAAGAAGAGCGCGAAAAAGCGGCGGAAGCCGTAAAGCAATTGCTCACCGACGGTAAGATCAACAATTTTGAGGTTCGATTAATCCGCAAGGACGGCAGCACTTTTATAGGTGAATTTCATCTCTCACTTATCCGCGATGGAAAGGGTCAGCCACAATATATTATGGACGTGGTCAGTGACGTCACCCGCCGAAAACAAGCCGAGCAATTTTTACGTGAAAGCGAAAAGAAGTATCGTAACATTTTTTATAATTCACCACTGGGCATTTTCCATTTCAGCAAAGACGGCACAATTACCGACTGCAACGAACACTTCATCCGGATTATTGGTTCTTCCAGCAAAAGCCTTATTGGTCTTAACATGTTAACGCAGCTCAAAAACAACGAGGTAACGGAAGCTGTTAAAATGGCGCTTGAGAAGGGCGAGGGCAGTTATAACGGATGGTACACGTCTGTTACCAGCAATAAAACAACTTATGTGCGCGCCATGTTCAAGGGTATTCCGGATGACAGTGGCAAAATAATCGCCGGCATAGGGTTGGTGGAAGATATTACGCTACAGGTTCAATCCGAAGAGGCCCATCGTGAAAGCGAAGAGAAATATCGCACGCTGATTGAGCAGTCCGAAGACGCCATTTACCTTCTTTACAATCGCCGCCTGGAGCTGGTAAACAGCAAGTTTCAAAAGATGTTTAATATTTCCCCTGAACAAGCCAGTCAGGAAAATTTTGACATTATGCTGCTGGTTGCGCCGGACAGCAGGTCAGTGGTGGAAGAGCGCATCCGGCGGATTGAAAGCGGTGAGGAACTTTCACCCAAATATGAATTTACGGCGGTTTCTACAGATGGCAGAGAAATCGAAGTAGAGGCGGCGGTGTCCTACATACGTTACAAGGATGGTATGGCGACCCAGGGCGTCCTCCGCGATATCACCGAACGTAAAAGGCTCGAGGAACAACTGCGCCAGGCCCAGAAAATGGAGGCTGTTGGCCAGTTGGCGGGAGGCGTGGCCCACGATTTCAATAATCTGCTGACGATCATTAACGGCTATTGCGACCTGCTATTGCTTCTGGAACTGCAACAGGAACTGGTAAACCCCATAAGCCAGATTAAGACAGCCAGCGAAAGGGCAGGCAGGCTGACCAATCAGCTGCTGACATTCAGCCGCAAGCAGATTATTAAGCCGGAAATTGTCAATTTGAACACGCTTATTACAGACCACACCAAAATGCTGGGACGTCTGTTAAGCGAAAGTATTGAGATTGTTACTGATTTTGACCCAGGCTTATGGACGATAAAAGCCGACCCCGGCCAGATGGAACAGATCATTATGAATATTGCCATTAACGCCCGGGACGCCATGCCCTCCGGCGGTAAGCTGACCATCGAAACGCGCAACGCGGAAATAATAAAAGAAGATACCGGCCAGTTTCCGGGTATGCATGCCGGGTGCTACGTTATACTCAGCATCAGTGACAGCGGTCTGGGCATGGACGAGGAAACCCGTTCTCACATTTTTGAGCCTTTTTATACAACGAAAGAACGCAACAAAGGCACCGGTCTCGGCCTGGCGACCGTGTACGGTATCGTGAAGCAAAACAACGGTTTTATCTATGTTTTCAGCAAACGCGGCAAAGGCTCTACATTCAAAATCTTCCTGCCGCGTGCAGGGGAAAAAGGACGTCGCAGTAAAGCCCAAAAGGCAGCCACGGAAAAGCTGACGGGCAATGAAACTATTCTTCTCGTTGAAGACGATCAAACGGTGCGCAACGTGACATCCGCTTCCCTGTCTTATTACGGCTATAAGGTAGTAACAGCGGCCAACGGTGAGGAAGCCTTAAGTGTTTACAAAAAACAACACCGTAAAATAAGCCTTGTTTTGAGTGATGTTATAATGCCCCTGATGAATGGGCGTGAAATGGCGTCGAACATACACAAAGACTATCCGGAACAGAAAATATTATTTTTCTCCGGCTACACGGACAGCGGCGTTGTGCGCGAAAGCATACTGAAAGAAGGCATGGATTTTATACAGAAACCTTATTCCCATGAAGAGCTGGCACGCAAAGTAAGAACGCTTCTGGACAGCTAAAGTTGAAATTCCCCCGATAATATCCCCACACGCCCAAAAAACAATCGTACCATTTAAAAAAAATTTGTAAAATAGCAGACCTTATTTTACAACCATGGAGATTGACCAATGATACGCTTAACTCTTTTTCTATGCTTAGGAGTTTTTATTATGTCCTGTTCACAAAAGGAAAGCACTGCGACGGGTGAGAATCCCTTCTACACGGAATGGCAAACGCCTTTTGGCGTACCGCCTTTTTCGGAAATTGCCGATGAGCACTACATGCCGGCCTTTAAAAAGGGTATGGAAGAGCACCTCAGGGAGATTGAAGGAATCGCGCAAAACGAAGAAGCACCGACCTTTGCCAATACAATAGAGGCAATGGAACGTTCCGGCAAACTGCTTAATAAGGTCTCTTACGTATTCTATAACCTGGTATCTGCCAACACCAACGATGCCAAGCAGGCCATCCAAAAGGAGATCAGCCCGCTTCTTTCCAAGCACAGCGACGACATCTATCTTAATGCCGACCTGTTTGAGCGCGTAAAGACACTTTATGACAACCAGAAAGATCTGGCTCTGACGCGTGAACAGGAGCGGCTTCTTGAAGACTACTACAAAGGGTTTGTTCGTGCCGGCGCCAACCTGAGTGAAGCGGATAAAGAAAAAATGCGCGCCATTAACGAAGAACTCTCCGTTCTATCCGTACAATTTGGCGAAAACGTTTTAAAAGAAGACAACGGCTTCGAGCTTGTTATTGACAACGAGGAAGACCTGGCCGGTTTACCGCAGAACGTTCGTAATGCCGGCGCCGAAGCGGCCAAGGCAAAGGGCTACGATGGCAAATGGCTGTTCACGCTGCATAAGCCCAGCCTGATACCCTTTATCCAGTATTCGGAACGTCGTGACCTGCGCGAAAAGCTCTATAAAGGCTACATCAATCGCGGGGATAATAATAATGAATTTGATAACAAGGAGATCGTAAACAAGGTAACCAACCTGCGCGTGCGCAAAGCGCAGCTTCTGGGCTATGACACGCACGCCGATTTCGTTCTGGAAGAACGCATGGCCAAAAACTCCGAAAATGTTTACGAGCTTCTGGATAAGATATGGCCAGCCGCACTCGCCATGGCTAAAAAAGAACGCGATATGATGCAGGATATGATCGATGCCGAGGGCGGCGATTTTAAACTGGCATCCTGGGATTGGTGGTACTACGCCGAAAAAATACGCAAGCAGAAATACAGCCTCGATGAAGACGAAATCCGCGCCTACCTCAAGATTGACAATGTGATTAACGGCTCATTTGTACTGGCAGCGAAGCTGTTTGGTCTGACCTTTGAAGAGCGTGACGACATACCTAAATACCATCCGGAAGTGAAGACCTATGTTGTAAAAGATGAAAACGGCGAGACGATCGGCGTTTACTTATCCGATTGGTTTTACCGCGAAAGCAAGCGCGGTGGCGCATGGATGAACTCTTACCGCAAGCAGCAGAGAATGGATGGCGAAGTGCTGCCGATCATTGTTAATGTGGGCAACTTCACCAAACCGACCGCGGACACCCCTTCCCTGCTCAGCCTGGATGAGGCCAACACGCTGTTCCATGAATTCGGCCACGCGCTGCATGGTTTGCTTTCCGACTGCACCTATCCAAGTATTTCGGGTACGGACGTCCCGCGCGATTTTGTGGAATTTCCTTCGCAGGTTTTGGAAAACTGGGTTCTGGAGCCGGAAATGCTGAAGCTCTATGCCTTCCACTATGAGACTGGTGACGTAATGCCGCAGGAACTGATTGACAAGATCAAAGCAGCCAACCAGTTTAACCAGGGTTTTGCGACAGTAGAATACCTGGCAGCAAGCTACCTGGATATGGCCTGGCATACGCTGAATGAAGAGAAACAGCGCGACGTAAATGCTTTCGAAAAAGCGGCGCTGGACGAGATCGGCCTGATTCCCGAGATTATCAGCCGCTACCGTTCCACCTACTTCCGCCATATTATCGGTGGCTATTCATCCGGCTACTACAGCTACATCTGGTCCGAGGTAATGGACGCCGACGCCTTTGAGGCGTTCAAAGAGAGCGGCATTTTTGACCAGAAAACGGCCAAGGCTTACCGCGACAATATCCTCGCCAAGGGCGGCACGGAAGACGCCATGACCATGTACGTCAACTTCCGTGGCCAGGAGCCACAAATTGAACCGCTGCTGAAACGCAGAGGCCTGAACTAAAACATCATGGGCGGCTCAAACGGGCCGCCCTTTTAATATCTTTCAGAACCATGTCTCTAAAACAGATTATTTTGCAATGGGTAGAACGCTTCAACGCAATGGATGTTGACGCGCTGGCCGCCATGTACAGTGAAGACGCCATCAACCACCAGATACCGGAGAAGGCTGTTCATGGCCGCGAAGCTATCCGCCGTATGTTTGAGGAAGAATTCAAAACGGCTGAGATGGTCTGCCAGGTCGAGCAGATCATTTGTGAGGGTGAGTGGGCCGTGCTGGAATGGAGCGATCCCAATGGGTTGCGCGGTTGTGGCTTTTTCCATATCACGGATGGCTTGATTGTGGAACAACGCGGCTACTGGGATAAACTTTCGTTCCTGCGTCTGCAGGGCAAGAACCCGCCAGGATTTTAGACATAACGCGCTACGATTTACAACTAATTCTGGCACGGCCTGCTTATTAGGGTTATATTGTCATAGCTGAACTACTTACTTTCATACAATCCCATCCATATTATTTTACCGGTTTAAACCGGCAAAGGAGGCTTATATGGTACCCGTTTTATCATTATGGCTGCCTATTTTGTTATCAGCGGTCATCGTATTTGTCGCCAGCTCCGTTATTCATATGGTGCTTGGTTATCATAACAGCGATTTTGCCCGCCTGCCCGACGAGGAAAAGGTTAGGCAAAACCTGCAGCCGTTAAATATTCCGCCCGGCGAATATACGATCCCCCACGCTGCAGACAACAAGGAGCGGCAGACCGATGCCTACAAGGAAAAACTGAAAAAGGGACCCGTCGCTATCCTGACGGTGATGGAAAACGGCGAGCCCAAAATGGGAGCGAGCCTGGCACAGTGGTTTGTGTTTAGTATTGTGGTCGGCATATTTGCCGCATATATCGCCGGTAGAGCTTTGCCGGCGGGCGCGCATTACCTTGAAGTGTTCCGCTTTGCCGGCGCCACGGCATTTGCCGGCTATGGATTGGCTTTGCTGGAAGGCTCCATCTGGTACAAACGCAGCTGGTCCACTACGCTGAAGTCGGTTTTTGACGCCCTGATTTATGCGCTTCTCACAGCGGGCGTTTTTGGCTGGCTCTGGCCTTCTTAATAAATAGCTATAAGCGCAGGCCCGTGATCACTTCGCGGGCCTTTTTTGTTTTCATGCCTCTTCCGTTGTTGCATATCACCGCACCTTGCGCCTCATCTGGGACTATACTAATTTACCGTGATATTAAGGCTACCTGTTCCATGGATTGCCATATTATTAACTAAGGAGAATATGTGAACACGGTTCAAGTTCGTTCAGAAATAGCAAAATTGAAAAAAGTCATTGTTCATTCACCCGGTCCGGAACTGGAATTAATGACGCCGGAGGCGACCGACGAGCTTCTCTATGACGATATTCTGAATCTGCAAAACGCCCGCGACCAGCATGACCAGATGAGCGGTGTCCTGGCAAAAGTGGCACAGCCTTTCCAGGTCACCGATCTTTTACAGGATATTTTTAAAAACGACAACATTCGCCAGGAACTGGTAACGGAAGTCTGCCATAAGCTCAACGTCCCCGAATACATTGAAGAGCTGCTGAAACTGAGCCCCAAAAAACTTACAAAACGTCTGCTGATGGGCAGCGAATTGAAGCGCAACACGCTCGAGCGATACCTTTCTTCCAATCAGTTTGCCTTGCCGCCCCTGCCCAACCTCTTCTTCACCCGTGACGCCGCGATGGTTGTAAACCGCCACGTGCTGATCGGCAATATGGCCACCAGCGTACGCACCATGGAAGCAATCCTGATGAGCTATATTTTCAGCTACCACCCGGAACTGGACTGCGAAGGACGTTTGGTGGATACATCGGAAATGTATATGCCGGACGCTACTTTTGAAGGTGGCGATATTCTGATTTTGCGTGAAGATGTGCTTGCGGTCGGTATGAGCGAACGCACCAGCCCGAGAGGCATCGATTACCTGGTGGAACATTTCAAGCGTGAGGGTAAAATTAAAAACATTTTTGTGGTGATGCTGCCCAAACACCGAGCCATGATCCACCTGGACATGGTTTTTACGATGATCGATTATGACAAGGCCGTGGTGTTCCCGGAGATGATCAGCGAGGGCAGCGCGGTTGATGTGGTCCATATCGACATCAGCAAACCGGACGCGCCGCGCTTTAGCCGCCACGAATACCTGCTGCGCGCCCTGCGCCAGGTGGACATCAAGCTGGAGCCGATCTATTGCGGTGGCAGCGATCCCCTTACGCAAAAGCGCGAGCAATGGCAATCCGGCGCCAACTTCTTCACCATCGCGCCGGGACGGGTTATGGGCTACGGCCTCAATTACCGCACATTCGAGGAGCTGGAAAAAGCCGGTATACCACGCGTGGAGGCCGACGACGTGCTCAGCGGGAAAGTTAATCTGAACAAAATGGAGAAATACGCTGTGGCTATTCGCGGCAATGAGCTTACCCGCGGCGGCGGCGGTTGCCGCTGTATGACCATGCCGATCCTGCGTGATGACAAAGAATCCTGATTTACAAAACACCCCGCGCGAACACAAAAATGGATACCAGATATGTCCTACATTGATGAACTGGCCACTGATTTCCTGGAGCAAAAGCACATCGCCATAGCGGGGTTATCGCGCCACAAAAAAGACGCCGCCAACGTCATTTACGAAAAGCTTCAAAAAAGCGGCTACGAAGTGTATGCCGTCCATCCCGAAGCCGACAAAATCGGCGATATCCCCTGCTATGCCGGCCTTGCCGCCTTGCCACACAAAGCGGACGTTGTCATTATCGTTACCGCGCCGCAAAATACAATCAACATTGTAAAAGATTGCATCGAACTGGGCATCGAACGCGTCTGGATGCACCGCGGCATGGGCAGCAGCGTTTCCGGCGAAGCAGTTGAATTGTGCCGCCAAAACAACATCAAAGTGATAGACAGCGGCTGCCCGATGATGTTCCTGAAACCGGTCGACCCGTTCCATGCCTGCTTCCGCTGGTGGTTCCGGGTGAGTGGCAAGTTTCCGCAAAAGGCATCCGTCTAGGCGATTGTATTTATGGCGAATCACAAAAGTACAGAACAGTATGACTTTATCGTAATCGGCAGCGGTTTCGGAGGCTCCGTGTCGGCGCTGCGCCTGGCGGAAAAAGGCTACAGTGTGCTGGTTATTGAAAAGGGCCGCGAATGGCAACCCCACGATTTCCCCAAGCGCTCGTGGAACGTTAAACGCTGGCTGTGGCTGCCGGCCCTGCGACTGTTCGGCTTCTTCAAGATCACCTTTTTCCGCCATATAACGATCCTCTCCGGCGTGGGCGTGGGCGGCGGATCGCTGGTGTATGCCAACACCCTGCCCCTTCCCAAACACTCTTTTTTCAGCGCGCCGGGCTGGGCGCACCTGGCAGACTGGCAAAAGGAGCTGGCGCCGTTTTATCCCATCGCCAAAAAAATGCTGGGGGCGACGCGCAACCCGCGCCTGGAAACGGGCGATCTGGCATTAAAAAAGCTAGCAGAGGAAATCGGCAAAGAGCAACATTTTGAGCCCACCGAAGTGGCGGTATTTTTTGGCGCGCCCGATAAAACTGTGCCCGATCCCTACTTCGGCGGCGAGGGCCCGGAAAGGGCCGGCTGTAACTTCTGCGGCGGCTGCATGGTCGGTTGCCGCTACAACGCCAAGAACACACTGGACAAAAACTATCTTTACCTGGCCCGAAGCAGGGGCGCCAAAGTTATGCCTGAAGCCGAGGTTTACGATGTGCGGCCAACCAACGGAAAGGACGGAGCCGGCGGCTACCGCGTCTACTGGAAAAACTCCACGGGCATCATAAAGAAAAAAGGCTATTACGATTGTAAGGGGATTGTCTTTGCCGGCGGTGTGCTTGGAACGGTCCCGCTTTTGCTAGAGCTGAAAAAGAGAAGCCTGCCACGCCTCTCCGAACGCGTCGGTCACAAAATCCGCACCAATTCGGAGAGTCTTATCGGCATTACCGATCCCCGGGGAAAACAGGTTTTCTCAGACGGTATTGCCATCGGCTCTATTTTGCATACCGACCCCCACAGCCATCTGGAGCCGGTGCGTTATCCGGCGGGCAGCGGTTTCTGGCGCATCCTTATGTCGCCGATGGCCCACGGCAAAAACCTGTTTGTGCGGCTGGGTGTAGCCCTGCGCGATATTGTGCGCAATCCCTGGCTGAGCCTGCGCACCTACTTTGTGGACGACTGGGCAAAGCGTACGCAGATACTCCTGTTTATGCGCACTATCGACAGTACGCTGCGCTTCAGCAAATCGCTTTTCGGCATGAAATCTTCCATGGAGGAAGGCGATGCCCCGACGGCCTTTGTGCCTGAAGCAAAGGAACTGGCCGACAGATACAGCCGCATCGTTGATGGCAGGCCAACGTCCCTGGCCACGGAAACAATCGCCGGCATACCTACAACCGCGCATATACTGGGCGGCTGCGTTATGGGGAAAGACGTGGCCGAAGGGGTGATTGACAAAGATAACCGTGTTTTCGGTTACCAAAATATGTACGTTTGTGATGGCTCGATGATATCGGCCAACCCCGGTGTTAATCCGTCGCTGACCATTACGGCGCTGGCGGAACGGGCCATGAGCAAGATACCGCCCAAATGACGGCGGTGTAACGGAGACCGCTTTACTAAACTCCGTTACCAGAAAATAATGCATCTCATATGTCATCCCGTTTGGCGATTTAGTCACACCGGGATCTCGAATGAAAAACGGAGAATCGAATGGTTACATCAATAATTTTAATCAATACGGAAAGATCACAGATCAACGAGGTGGCGGAAAAGCTGGCCGAAACAAACGGCATTTCCGAAGTCTATTCGGTCAGCGGTCAATATGATCTGATCGCCATTGCCAGGCTGGCCAACAACGAGGCGCTTTCCGAGCTTGTTACGGCCAAGTTGCTGAAAATGGACGGCATTACGCATACCACCACTCTCCTGGCATTCCAGACTTTTTCCAAGCACGATCTGGAGTCGATGTTTTCCATCGGCATGGATTCGGATTAAGCAGCGGGTACGGGCAAAGTACCCGCTTTAATATTCTAGCGCAGCAGAAGCATCTTTCGCCTTAGCGTCGTTGTGGCGCTTCTCAATTCATAGAAATAGACACCGCTCGAAGCCCGGACGCCCTTATCCGTATCACCCTGCCAAACAACGCGTCCGTTGCCTTTGGCGCGGAAGCCGCTAAACAGCGTTTTCACCTTTTGCCCCAGCATATTAAAAACAGCTATTTCAACGATTCCATCCCCGGCCGTTTGAAAATCTATCGTTGTCTGCGGGTTAAAGGGATTGGGATAGTTTGGCTCCAGCACCCATTGCAGCGGCTGTCCCGGCACATCTTCAATGCCTGTAGGATCAACGCGGCGCAGTTTGCGCAGCAGCCGGTGCTGCGGATCTATGGACAGGTTTTTGACGGAATCAGCCACGGTGAATGCAAAATCCTGCTGCGCCAGGCTGTCCCAAATTACAAAGGTCGTGTCAATGCCATCTGCCAGCGATAATTCAATCTCCAGCGGCATTTTAAACAGGCCGGCATTTGTCTGTATCTGACTGATGGAGAGCATGACGCGACTGGAGTCGTTCTCTTTCACAGTGTACCAGCTATATTCGTAAAAGGGCCGGTTGGCGCCGTAAATCCATTGTTCAAAAAACCAGTCCAGCTCCATGCCGGAAAGCTCTTCGCAAACGTCGCGCAGCTGCTCCGTTGTGGCCGTGGAAAAGGCAAAGCGCTGCGGGTAAACCTTCAGCATTTCAAAAAAGGCCTCTTCGCCCATCACGAAACGCAGCATGTGCAGTACCCAGGCGCCCTTGTCATAGACAGTGCGGCTGAACAGCGCGTTCACATTATCATCATTGGCGATGTAGACCGGGCCGGTAAAATAGCCGTAAGCATCCAGGTCGTTCATATAGCGGCGATAGGCAGCCGGCCCTTTGATGTGTTCTTCCCACAGCGCCTCACCGTGCGTGGCAAAGCCTTCGTTCAGCCAGATGTGCGGCCAGGTGTCCATCGTGACATAATCACCAAACCACTGGTGCACCAGTTCATGCGCCGCGATAAAATCGTAATAATGATTGCCGCGTACCAGGCCGTGACCATAGCTGGTGCAGGTTTGGTGTTCCATCGCCCCGCCCCAGGGGAATTCTGCCATGCCGTATTTTTCCTTGATGAACGGATACTCTCCATAAATATCGCTGTAAAATTCCAGCATGGGCACAATCACATTAAAATCTTCTTTAGCCTTGCTCAGGTGCGACGGATAGGCGAAAAACTGCACTTCCATGGAATCATCGGCGCTGTAGTGATAATACTCCGACCAGCGTTTATAATTGCTTATGGCCAGCGATACGAGATAGGTGGTTATGGGATAGCGCTCCTGCCAGTGATAGATTTTTCGACCGTCACGACGGTAGCCTTCGTCTACAAGCACGCCGTTGGACGCTACCACCAAATCCTTGGGCACCGTCACTATAATATCGACGGAATCGGCCTTGTCGGAAGGATCGTCTTTGCAGGGCCACCAACTGGGCGCCCCATAAGGTTCACTTAGCGTGGAAATAACGGGGTTGCCGTTGTAGCTGGTAAAGCTGAACGATCCAAAGCCGGAGGATTCGGGCTTTCCGCCATAATAAACCGTCAGTTGAAATTGATCGCCATTGGCGAGGTTTTCCGGCCATTGCACGCGGATTTTGCCGCCGGCATGGGTAAAACCCAAAAGCCCTGCCGCAGAAGTGATCGAATCAATTTGCATGTTATCATACAGGTCGAGCTCTATTTCGGAAAGCGAATCACGCAGGGATGTGCCCTTCACCGTCACGGCTCCGCGCAGGTATTCGCGGTCCGGGTCAATTTCAAGGTCCAGGCCGTAAAAGTGTGCATCAAAAACGTGGCGCGCCGGATCGAAGCTTGTTTTGGCAAGTTTAGTGGAGAAACGGCTGTGCCGTTCACGCTCCATTTCCATTATCGTTCTATGTGCATCGGGATACTGGCTGAAACAGAAAGAAGTAAGAATCAGCAGAATAGTCAGAGCAGGCCGTGTCATTGCATTTCTCCATTCTTGGTGGTTATGCCTTCCTGGGCGGGGTATGCAATTTACAAAAAAGTTTTAATGGAATTTCCTAAAAATCACATTATTGCCTGACTTTATTTGGGCCAGCCGCAAAAGCTAACGTAGCAGCACGATCTTTTTGACCTGGCGTATGCCGGAGCCCTTTATGTGCAGCCAGTAGATGCCGCTGGCCAGCCCGCCAGCATCATAACTCAGTGAATGGTATCCTGAAGCTCGGCGGCCGCTCTCGATGGCCCTAACAATCCGTCCCCGGTTGTCGTGCAGCGTTATGCTGATATCTGTTGATTGCTGCAACGTAAATTCAATTCGCGCCGACTGATTGAATGGATTGGGATAGACAAGCAGTTCAGATTTTGTGTCCGCTGACTGGCCCGCTTCCTGCCGGTGGAGTGCCGTCACCTTTTCGCTGCTGATGAGGTAAAGATAAACGCTGTATTCGCGCATGGTCGTCGTGTCGGAAAAGCTTTTTCCGCTGATGGGATATTGCTGCACGCGCTCCAGCTCGGCACTGGCCGGATTGTCCCAATAGGACGAATGCTCGGGATCGATCAGGTAGACCTGTACGCCTTGTGCTTCAAAAGGTATGTTTTTCAGGTTTAGCTCCAAAGGCTGCGAAATTGACGTTTTGTTCCAGACCATCACGCCAACGGTGGAATCGTTGATAGCGGCCATGGCGTCGATATCCCCGGTCACTTCCGTTTGCAGCCCTTCATCCGGCAGCATGGCGTACATCTTAAACAGATTGAACTTGGCCTTGGGCGTATTGTCCAGCTCGATCAGGCCCAGGTATTCCCACATACCGAGAATATCGCCGTTATTTATGATTGTTTTATTGAAGCGTTCCAACCGCGGCATGTTAAACAACATGTGCTTGAACGTGCCGGCGTAATAGGCCGCGCATTTGCTGCGGTCGTACTCGTCGCCCTGGCGCGAATCGATCTCGTAAGAAAATTCATTCAAGTGCACCTGCACATCATTCAGCCCGCGTTGATCCAGTTCTTCAATGATGTCCTGGTAATCTTTGTAATAACGCAGGCTCTCAAAACCGTTATCCTGGCCGTGGTAAGAGACAAAGTCAATAGGCAGATCGTTTTGCTGGATGTAATCCAGAAAAGGGCCGACCCAGCCGATTTCGCCTGCCAGCGCGGGACCGCCAACAATGGCATCCGGAACAGCACGCTTTATACCCATGACGGCGTACCTGTACATCTTAAAATAATCATCACGGCTGCCGGTAAAGAAATAGTGGTAATCCGGTTCGTTATAGATTTCATACCAGGTGATGCCGTATTTTTCGTAATGGTGTTTGGCCCACTGGTAGTTGAATTCTTCCCAGGCATCGTAGTTTTCGGGCGGACCCGTGGGATTATTGCTGTTCAGGGCGGCGGGCATCCAGCAGTAGCCCAGGTTGAGGTTGGTGCCCTGTGCCAGCACCGGCTCCACCCACTGGCTGTCACTGATGCTGAAATCGTATACAAAATTAGGGTATTCGCCTTTTACCACATCCAGCGAATCGCCGTAGCCCTGTGTGGCCCCGGTAAGCGGGATAAACATCCGCGTAAGACTGCTTTTGATCTCGCGCAGGCGGTTCTCGGGTGGCGGCAATGCCGAGCGGAAGGCGTCAAAAATTTTGCGCATCTCCACGCCATTGGGCGTGGCAGCGTCCACATCTACCGTGCCGGCTACACCCAGCCCGTAAAGTAATCCGATAAAAAGAATTATTTTTTTCATGGCCGCAAAATAGGCTAATTTGCGGGCAGACAAAATTACAAAGCGCACAAAAAGACGGGCAAACAATGCAAATAAAATATTTCTGCAGCACCTGGGGCATGAGCGGTGACCTGCGCGCCGATCTCGCCAAAATAAAGCAAGCCGGTTATGACGGCGTTGAAACCGGCATCCCGCACGGGACAAAAGAGCGCGCCTTGCTCAAGTCACTCCTGGCGGATTTGGATTTGCTGCTGATCGTGCAGCAATGGACGGACGGCGAGACGGCTGACGTACACTGCAACAGCTTTAAACGGCAATATGAAGCGGCCCTGCCCTTTGCCCCGTTGCTGGTAAACTCCCATAGCGGCAAGGATTTCTATTCGCTGCAGGACAATCTGAAAATTTTTGAATATGCGGCGCAACTGGAAGACAAATACGCTGTCCCGGTTGCCCACGAAATCCACCGCGGCAGGCCCACCTTCAGCACGATGTCGACCATGGCGCTGCTGGATGCCCTGCCTGACCTGAGGCTGGTGGCCGATTTTTCGCACTGGTGCTGCGTCCATGAATCGCTGTTGCAAAACCAGCAACAGGCGCTGCTGCGCGCGGCGCAAAACAGTGTCCACGTCCACGCCCGCGTCGGTTACATAGAAGGGCCGCAAATCCCCGATCCGCGCGACCCCGCCTGGCAGCGGCATCTCGCTATCCACCTGGGCTGGTGGCAGGAGATCGTTGACCGGCGCCAAAAGGATGGCAGCAAGATCCTGACAATCTGCCCCGAGTTTGGCCCGGCGCCTTACATGCTAAAACGCCCCTTCAGCGGCGAACCGATCGCGGAGCAGTGGGAAGTAAATCTCTTTATGATGCGCTTTTTGAAGAAGCGGTTAAAAGTTTGAAAAATATTTTTTGCATCTACCGCCAGGGCATATCCATAATTATATTACCTGAGAAATATCCCCGCCTTTGTGTCTCTGAATATATGAGACGTTTGCATGTTGGCCCCGCACACAGCAAAGCCCGCCATTTAAAAAGGAGGTGTTGACATGGACACATCATAAATGCTAAGCTGCCTGATAAGCCCATAGACACGAGGGAAATATGAAGATGACCATAAAAAACATAGTAAACATCACCCTGCCCGTTACAGTGCTGATGGCGCTGCTCTTTTGCAGCGAGCAGCCGACCGACCCGCCGGAGAACGGCAACGTGGAGCCTGCCGCCATGCTGACTGTAAGCGACACCGGCCTGACAAGGCTGGGCCTTCGCCTGCAATTGCAGAACGCCCACCTGCCGACACTGGCCGCGCTGACCCGCGCCAATGTTAAAGACACGCTGCACGACACCCTACTTTTCCGCCATACACTGACCGGCAGCGACACCGCCTTCTACGACGATAATTTGCAGCCCAATGAAAACTACCTCTACGAGCTATGGCTGGCCAAAGACAGCACGCAACAGCAATGGTACCGCTTTGCCTTTAACCGCCGCACCATGGATACCACCGGCCACAACTTTAGCTGGCAGGTGTACGAATTTGGTGGCGCCGGCGGAAGCAGCTACCTGAACGACGTGGCCATTGTGGATGAAAACAACATCTGGGCCGTTGGCCGGATAAGCGTTGCCGACTCCGCCGGTGAATTTGAGAATTACAATGCCGTGCACTGGGATGGGGAGAAATGGGAGTTGGTTAAGATTCCATTTACCGGGCCATGTAGTGCTGTGAAATACCCAGAACTTACCGCCACGTACGCTTTTTCTGAAAACGATATCTGGTTTGCCAGAGCAGGTAGCCTTGTACATTATAATGGCGAAAATTTTAGAAACGATTGCGGAATGAATGAGCTAATAAACGGTGCAATTAAAAGGATTTGGGGCACGTCAACCCAAGACCTGTATATCGTCGGCAATGGCGGGACAATTGTCCACTACGACGGGCAAAGCTGGACAAAGCTGGAAAGCGGCACGGATGTGAACCTGACCGATGTATGGGGTACGTCTGATGGCAACACGGTGTGGGCCTGCGGCTGGACAAGTGGCGAACCATATTCTGTTTTATTATCCATTAGGAATAATCAGGTTGCAATAGAAAGATATGTTGATATTCGCATGCAGCCATCCGATCCCGATTCTATGGCCGGCAACCTTTCTACAGGCGTTTTCTTACAGAAAAAAACCTATGTTGCCAGCAGCAGCGCTGTCTATACTTTTACCACAAACGGCGTGAGTAAACGGTTTTATCCGCGCTTGCGTTATTTTCCTTCATATATGGACGCAACAGATATAAACAATATCTGGATTTGTGGAGACCGATCTATGCTATGGCATTTTAACGGCAGTACTCCTCAATATATCGGAACAGATTATGACGGACATTTTAATTCTATATCTGTACATAGTAAAGGAATCTGTGCTGTAGGAGAGTCTTTTGATATTTTTTCTAAAGGAAAAATAATTTTACTAAAACCATAAAGGAGAACACTTATGTACAGGATATTATTATTCACTTTACTTTTTTTCACTTTCTTATTTGCGGATGAAGGCTTTGAAGAATGTGGCTTAGGTCAGATTGCCGAAACCTTTTTGGCTCAGGGAATAATAACCGAAACACGTCCGATGTTGTCCGGGACGCCAACGACAATAAACACAGCCAATTTTAAAATCCACTATACATTAAGCGGTGATGACGCCACGACACAGGCTTGGGCGGACGCCATTGCTACGTATGCAGAAGAAGTCCACAGCGAGATAGTCGCCCAAGGTTGGCTTGCGCCGCCACAGGACAACGGCATGGGTGGAGATACCAAATATGATATTTATATCCATGACTTAGAGGGATACAACGGTATCACACAACCCGAAGATACGCCTGCTCCGGGTTCAGATTATACTAACAGTTACAGCAGCTGGGTGGAACTGCGCAAGGACCCGGTGCCTAACTCCCCTGTGGGAGAACAGGACAGATTAAAATCACTGGCAGCCCACGAACTGCATCATGCCAGCCAGCTTGCCTACAGTTGGATTCCCGAGGACGTGTGGTTTTATGAAAACACTGCAACCTATATGGAAAAGCGCATTTATCCTATTGTAAATCTATTAAAATATAGATTGCAGGAATCAAATGACACGCCGATTGCAAATCCTGAATTAAGCATTAATGAAAACGTGGCTTTTAGCACTTATGAATATGCCGGCGGTCTATGGCCGCTATTCCTTGACGAATTTTATAGTAGCCCTACTATTGTAAGGGAAGTGTGGGAAAGTTGCGGCAGCGCAGGCCAGACAGATTTTTTTTCACAAAAGGAAATAGTCCTGCAAAATAACTATTCGTCCGATCTAACAACCGCTAAAAAGAATTATGGTATCTGGCGTTATTTTACCGGAAGCCGTAACGACAGCCACCATTTCAGCGATGCTGCCGAATATCACACAGCTCCTCTCTATGCGGAACACAGTGACTATCCTGTTTTACAAAACACCAATCCCAAAAAAATGCATGGCCCGGGTGGTGTCACATATATCCGTTTCAATAATGCTTCTGGTAATTATCTAGATATAACTTTTGATGGCGAAGATGACCTTCTTTGGAAAGCGCTGGCAATGGGCATCATGGGGGGAGAAGTTAATCTTGTTACAGAGTTTAACCTAACCGATGATGACAATGGAACGGCTCAACATCCATCTGTTGACGAGGATTATGTTATCTTTATGCCAATTCTCAATGGAGAAGGTTTTAGGGAGGATTATACATACTATGCCGATATTAGCGACCTTTACCCAGTACAATTTATGAATGTCATTGCCGATGAAGATGCAGGGGGGCAATTAAAACTGGACGGCTCCGAGACAATAGAATCTGGTGAATGGCGCTATTATGAAAATATTGAACAGCATAATATTGAAACGTTACGTGAGCGTTTTTCAGCGTCAAATATTTCTAAACATAAAGATTGGAAAAATAGTCAACAAGAACACTTTCTAAACCGTGATTTTTTTACGAATCAAAGGGAACAACATGCGAGTTTTAATTCTATCTATATGGTAACTGTAGAAAATTCCTTTTCTTCGGCCAGTTCCAACGGTGGCAACCTAGCATTCCACGATCCCTGGTACGTGGATGCAAACGGGCAGCAGCCGGACACTTTTCTGCCCTTCGACTCTCCATACCAGCCCACAGGCAGCTACAACGAAACCAGCGGCGGCGTTTTTCTTGATCAAGATTTTAATGACCCGGTACCCTATTATTCCGTAAAAACCGCAGCCACACAAACCATACCCTTCCACGGGGAAGACGTGCTGTGGTATTTCCAACGCTGGGAGGGCACGGACGTGGAGTTTGAAGATGCCGCCAACACGCAAACGGCGCTGGTATTCAAAGAAAGCGGCGCCCAGGCCCGGGCGGTTTACAAGGGGCATCTCGCTTCAGACAAAACCACGCCCAGCGGTTTGAACAATGGGCGGCGCATCGTGCGCGAAAATGCCACGGAGTTGCACATGGTTTATGCCGACGGCTATGAACTTTGGTACACCCATTCCACCGATAACGGCGCAACCTGGGATCAGGAACAAGAGGTTTTAGAACTAACTGGTGGACCTGATGACAATCAGCTCAATCCCCATCTAATGCTTTTCGACAATACCCTTTATCTTGCCTGGACCTGGTATATTCCGAATCCGCAATATAACGTTTATGTTAAATCAAAGCCCGTTAATGGCGGAACATGGTCGTCGGAAACCCTCGTTGCTACATTAAATATCACGTCGTCCAATCCGGCGCCTGTTCTTACAACTTTTAAGGACAATAATATCGATTACCTGTTGCTGGTGGTTGAAGAAAATGATTCGTCCACGGGTAACCCGCGCATACGCACCTTCTACAAGCAGGATGGTTCCTCCACATGGACGGCCAGCCCGCATATCCTGAGCGGCTCACGTCCGTCCGTGGATTCGAAAAGCGACGGATCCAAGGCGCGTATAGTTTATCAGCGCAACGGACAGGTATATACAAGGCGTTTCAATTTGTTTGATAAAGACTGGGGCATCGAACGTCATGTTTCCCAGGGTATCTACTGGGCTGTCGCTCACGGCAATCCGGTTGTGGCATTCGCCGCAGGCAGCACGGCCAAAGCACATATTGCCTGGGAAGCAGAAAGCGAAGCCGGTAATGATCCGCTGGTCTATTATTGCACGATTGATGATTCAGAAAATCTGAACAACTATGCCTCGCACTACCAATACAACCACAGCTACAGCCACCCGTCGATCAGCTACGATGACAACGGCGGCTTTCCCTATATTGCCATGGTGAAAGACGGGGCGGTAATCAAGCGCAAGAAGAGCGGCAGTTCCTGGACCACGGAAACGCTGGATAACAGCGGGCGCGCGCCCAACATGGCCCTGAACAGCGCCGGCGGCAGCGTGTGGACCAAGTACAACAGCCTGCCCTACGTGGTTAAAGCGGAAGTGTATGAAGATGAGCCGATGGCCATGGCCAGTTCGTCATCACGCATGGTCTTCCTGCTGGATGACGGGGCTTATCTTACGCTCGATCTATCCGGCGCGCAGATGAACGCCGGCAAACTGGACTTCGATCCGCAGCTGAACGCCAGCGGCTCACCGCAGGGCAGCGACGATTTTCGTTTTGACTGGCAGGTGCAGTTTCACAATGCCGCCGGGCTTGCCGGCAACCACGCCCGTCTGATCGATATTGAGCTGGATGGCGCAGTGATCAAAACCCTGACCCTGGATGACTTTATTGGCTACAACGACGGCGCCAAACACAGCGACGCCACGCTGTTCACCTATATTTCGTCATTGACGCAAAGGGCAAGGTAACGCTTTCGTTCCCGGAGACAACGCCCCACGTGGTACAACTGGTCACCGCCGATGACGCCGCCCTGGCCAAGTCCGGCGCACAGCCGCAGCCGTTCATCCCCGAAGCGTTTGCGCTTTATCCCAACTTTCCCAATCCCTTCAACCCGCTCACCCACATCCAATTCGATCTGCCGCAAGATGCGCCGGTAACGCTGGAAGTATATAACATCAAGGGCCAGAAGATCCGCACTTTGCTGGACGGCCAGCGTCCCGCCGGACGCCATGAAGTGGTGTTCAACGCCGCCGGCCTGTCAAGCGGCATCTATGTTTACAGACTAAAGGCCGGGTCCTATCAGGCCATAAAGCGCATGGTGCTGGTGAAGTAAGGGAAAAACAAAAAAGGCCGCTCAAAAGCGGCCTTTTTATTAAACAGCATTACAAGATCGGGGCGCGGTGTATAACCTTTTTCTCGCGTTTCCACAGACGGATGATCTTCAGCAGGTCGCGGCGGGTAATTTGCCCGACCATGCGGTTGTCTTCATCGGCCACCACCAGCCGGCGGAAAAAATGCTTCAAAAACATATCGGCCACCTGGAAAATATCCGTATTCGGCGAAATCGTCACCACGCGTTCGGTCATAAAATCCGCCACCTTGCCGCTGGGCAGGCCGTGATAAGCGCCCTTGGTTAAAAGCTGCAAACAGTCCTTCTCGGAAATGATCCCCACAATATGGTCATGCTCATCCGTCACTACGGCGCTGGTAATACCGCGATCCAGCAAAATGTCGACCGCGTTGTAAACATCCATATCGCGACGCAGGGTCACGAACGTCTTGTCCATAAATTCTTCGACAATTGGTAAATCAGCCATCTCTTCCCCCTGAATTAATTCTTTCCTCCTCAATAACGGATAAATTCTAAATGAAGTCAATAGCCCGGATAATTTCCGTGCTACTTTTGCTTCCCCCATCACACGAAATCTAAATCGAAATCGCTAATCGGCATCGCTATCGAATCATGCCCGATCAAAAACCCAAAGTAAGCATGCCACTTTTTACTACTTCAAATTTAGCTTTTTTACGATTGCCTCCACCTGCCCGGTCGACTCGAACCGTACCGCCTGCATCCCGCATTCACGCGCCCCCTGCACGTTGATCATCCGGTCATCGATAAACAGACAATTCTGCTGAGGCGTCTTTACCGCCCCGGCTGCCAGCTTGTAGCACACCGCCGAAGGTTTCATCGCGCCAATGCGGAAACTCAGCACCGGCTTCTTAAACAGAGCCAAAAAATCATAGGCGTCCAGCAGCCACTCCCAATGGATCGGATCGGTATCGGAAAGCAGCCCCAGCGGGATGCGCCCGTGCAGCGTCCTGACAATCTTTTCCATCTCCGGCCGCGACGCAAACACCGATGCCCAGCGCTGCTCAAACTGCTCCCGGCTCAGATCCAGCATAAAATGCCCGCTGACACGGCGGTAGAATGTCTCCCGGTCCATTTTGCCCATGCTGAATGCGCGGAACCAGGGCTGCTGCATGATCTTTTCCAGGTCAAGCTGCTCACGATCGATACGTTCCGGCGGCAGCAGCTCGCTCAGCAGGCCGCTAAAATCCACATCCACCAGCACGCGACCCAAATCAAAAATAACGGCTTTTATGAGGCTGTAATCCAGGCTATCGTCCATCCACAATATCCCTGGCCTGCTGAAGAATAGCCGCCGCTGCTTCCCTGTAGGCATTAAGCTTTGTGCCGGGATCGTCTAACGGCTTTTCCGCTGTTACTTCATAATAGTAGCGGAATTTCGGCTCCGTGCCCGAAGGACGCAGCAGGATCCAGCTGTCGTCATCAAAAATCAGCTTCAATCCATCCAGCGTATCGGTTTTGGAGACCTTTTTTTCTTCATCGCCAACCTTAACCGTGTTGCCGGGTTTAAACAAACCATCCTGAAGTGTCGTAACCACGTTGTTTTTATAGGCCTGCCAGGCTTCCACGCTTACGCCTTTTACATCAGCGCCGGCTTTGTCCGGGTAAAAATAGCCGTATTTTTTTTGCAGATTGCCATACAGCTCGCTGAGGTTTTTGTTCGTATCGGCCATGGCCTGCAGAGCGGCCAGGAAACCTGCCAGGGCACATTTTTCCAGCGTGTGCCCGGTAAAAGAGATGCCGTCCGATTCCTCAAAACCCAAAACGGCTTCACCGCTTTTAAAAGCTTCACGGAAATTCTTAAAGCCAACGGCTGTTTCGATGACTTTTTGCTGGTTCTGGCGGGCAATGCGCAACGGAAAATCCGATGAGGGCAGCGAGGAAATGATAGCGCCCTTAATGCCATTTTGCAAAAGCTGCTCATAGGCGATGGCCGCAAAACGGTTCATATCGATATCCATTTTGGCGTCGGCAAAACGGATGCGGTCGGCGTCGGGGTCCAGGGCAACAGCCAGCGTCAGCTTGCGCCCGCTCTTCGCCAGCATGCCGATCAGCGGCGCCTGGTTTTTGGCGCTGGGCTCGGGCTTAACACCATGAAAACTAAAATCATCATCCGTGTGGAAGCGATCCAGCGCGCCCGCTTCGACCAGCTCAAAAATTAAATCCTGTCCCAGCACCTCTTCCACGTAGCCACGGGCGGCACCGTGCATGTAATCCACGATCATGTACAGATCATTCTTATTCTGCCTGAGCCAGTCGCGGATTTTGGACAGGCTAAAGACCCTGCTCTTCTCTTCCAGGAAATTGCGGAAAGAAGACGCGGAGTCAACCGTGGTAATCAGGTTGGGATCGTAATCGCTGATCGGGGTGAAATCGCTACCCTGCATGTAGCCGTTGGCAAACTCCTCAATCAGCGCCGTCAGGTTTTTGTCCGCCGGACCGCCATCCGCCGGGTTAAATTTCATGCCGGCATATTCCATCGGGTTGTGCGACGGCGTAAAGTTGATCGAGCCGGCCGCCTTCAATTCGGTCAGCAAAGCGGAGCCCACACCCGTGGGACACTCACCGGCGTGATACACTTTTACACCGGCCTTGGTCAGCTCGTTGCGCGCCGCGTTTAAAAAGGTATCGCCCATAAAACGGTTGTCGCGCAGCAGCAACAATCCCGCCTTCTGCACCTCCGCGAAGTTGTTATAGCCGTTATATTCCAGGAACGTTTCGCTTTTCAGCAACTCAACAATCGCCCTTAAAACTTTATGCACATTGAGCAGCGTAAAATCCTCACCGATCACGCCGCGCCAGCCGGAAGTGCCGAATACAACCGTCGTTGGCTCGCTGCGGGAAAGCGCGCGATTGCCCTGAAAATCCCTGATTTCGGCAATGATCTCTTTAACCCGGGCACGCTGGTTTTGTACATCCGTGGCGTTGGCATAAGCACCCAGCGCGTTGGCCACGTCCCAAAAACGCCCGTTATCCAGATAGCGCCGCACTTCGGCTTTTACCGGCTCCGGCAGCAAAAGCGCCCTTTTAATATCATCGTTTAACGACCTTGAAAAATCCTGAACGGTTTTGTCATCGGACATTGCGCTACTCCTATGTTTCGTACCATGACCCGTTGTCGGGGCAGGAGGGGTTCACTTTTATTTTCTTTTCGCGGCGGATTGTGACCGTGCCGGGTTTTGCCTTGCGCGGTTTGGAGACGTTTTGTGCCTGGCAGTAATGTACCGCCACATTGCGGCCATTGCGCATCTTGGAAAACCACGCCGCAAGCGCCGCCGCCTCGCTGATGCTTTCCTTATCCGCTTCCGTTCCCGCGCATCTAAGCACGACGTGGCTGCCGGGAAAACCGGCCACATGAAACCACAGATCATTGGCATCGGCCAGCTTCAGGCTAAGGTAGTCGTTGGAAGCATCATCCTGCCCGACCAGTATGTCCAGTCCGCTGCTGCTAATGTATTTTTTTATCTTCATAAAATCATTTAAAGTGAGACTGCCAAACCGACCTTTGTAGAAAAATCGAAATCGCGGATATTGTCAGGCGGTTCGCGATCAAAACGGTAGTTCGACTCGATCGTCAACGAGACAGCATCCGACAACCCGACAAACAATGTGCCCTCTGCCAAAACACGAACATCATTAAAGTCATCCAGCTGCGGCTGGTAATAAACCACAAAAGCACCGCGCAGGTAAGGCTTGAACTGCGAGCGCCAGACCACAAAACTGCTGAGACGGTTAACAGAAACATCCTGGGGATGCATCGCCGTTTGCGGCAGGCCATAGCGCTCTTCCTCGTGCATCAGCGCCACGGCAAGCCGCCAGGTGCCAATAATATTATAACTAGCGCCCGCGCCAAAAATAAAACGGCGGTCCAGCAGCCGTTCTTTGGCATAATCGATCTGGGCAAAAAACTCGGCATTCCAGCGCCGCCAAAAAGGGCGTACATGACGCGTATGCAAAAGCATATTGTTGGAAAAGCGCTTTTCACCCTGCCAGCCCACATCACCTTTTATAATCAGATAGTTTTTTGCGCTTACACCGGCATAGCGCAATACAATCTCCGCCTCACCTTCCTGCTGCTCCACATTACCGCGACGCAACATATACTCCAGTTGAGCGTCAAAACCCCAGCCCGAGGTGTCTACCTTGGCCGAGCGAAATTTTTCAGTATTGACCTGGCCGAACAAACTTCCGGACAGCACGAATAAATTTATCAGAATGAGAATTCTAATGAACATAAGGCCCTTTCGATTATTAAAAACCAAAACAAAGAGAGACGCAGTAAATTTGCCGTTTTATTGTTAACAGTTGATCACTTGTTTCGCATTCCGCAAACCTTTTTGGTTTTGCATTCTGGCAATTTTATATAAGTTATACGATTGTTTCAAAACTAGATGAGAGTAAATCCATGCAAAAACAGGCCACTGCCGCAGGCACAAAACGTTATACCGAACGTTTTTCACGGCTGAATTATAGTGTTCTTGGTCAGACCGGTCTAAATGTATCTGAATGTGGATTCGGCACCTACCGCGTGCACGTTTCCATCGACGCGCACAAACAGGCCCTGCGCAAGGCGCTGCTTAACGGCGTTAACCTGATTGACACCAGCAGCAATTACGCGGACGGTGGCTCGGAAGAGCTTATCGGCCAGGTGCTGGACGAGCTGTTGCGCACGGAATCGGTCAAGCGTGAAGAGATCGTTGTTGTGTCCAAGGCCGGCTATTTGCAGGGACAAAATTATCGCCTGAGCCAGGAACTCGAAGAGCAAGGCAAACCGATCCCGGAGCTGGTGGAAATTTCCGAAGGCCTGGAGCATTGCATTCATCCCGAATTCCTGGAAGACCAGATCACGCGCAGCCTGAAGCGGCTGAACCTGGACTGCATCGATGTTTTCCTGCTGCACAATCCCGAATATTATATGAACAAAGCACAGCGCAGCGGTACCAACCGCGATAAGGCGCGTGATGAATATTACCGCCGTATAGAGAAAGCCTTCATGCACCTGGAAATTGAAGTGCAAAACGGACGTATTGGCTGCTATGGCATCAGCTCTAACACTTTTCCCGCCGGCGCCGATGATTACCAATTCACGTCACTGGAACGTGTGCACAATATTGCAAAGTCGATTTCCGACAAAAACAACTTCAAAGTGATACAGCTTCCGCTGAACTTGCTGGAGCACAGCGCTGCCAGTCGCGTTAATCAAACTGAAAACAGGACGGTGCTGCAATATGCCCATGAAGCGGGCATCGCCGTTCTGATCAACCGCCCGTTAAACGCTTTCGTTAACAGGCAGTTGCTTAGGTTGATTAATATTACGGTCAACGAACATCCGGACCGGGCAACGCTGCAGGAGTATTTTGACAAAATCTGCGTGATGGAAAAAACCTTCACCGACGAGATTTTACCAAACCTCAAAGTAGATGAGCAAACGCAAAACGACCTGATCGGTATCTTTTCCACCGGTACATATATGTCGCGTAACTGGCCAAAATTCGGACCCTACTGGTCGTGGGTTGAGCACCAGGCCCAGTACGTGGCCGAACAGATCAGCTACGCAGTGCAAAAACTCAACGAAGTGGAAGACCGCGGACAGAAAACCATCGACTGGCTGGATAATTATGTGGAGCAGTTCAACAAGATCCTGGATATGCTAACAGTGATCTACGCCGAACGCGCTTCCGACCTCTCGGCACGGATCTACGGCACGCTCCGCAACACCAGCATCGAGTGGGACAAGAACAGCAACGGCCTGATGCAGCTTGCCCTGCGTGCAATACGATCATCACGTGGCGTTTCTTCGGTCCTCGTTGGCATGCGTCGCGAATCCTACGTCGATGATGTACTGACCGAGCTGGCCATTCCGGTAAAACAAAAAGAGCATAAATCCACCTGGCGGCTGGTGGAGGAGAAGCTTTCCAAGCAGACCTTTCCCGCGGGATAACCGGCACAAGAAAGAGTGTCGCGTGCGGCCTACAATGAAGGCTTCAAAAGCGTCGCTTCCCCGCGACACCTGTATTACCCTTCGTCCCTTTTCTCAACCTGTAATCAATTAAAAAACAATCATTTACAGAAATTGTTGCCCAAACTGGCATCCGTATTGTATTAAAAGAAATCGCCATTTGGAAAAGTGATTAACTAACCTTCCTGAGTCTGTTCTTCTGGTTAGGTCGAGGGGCGGTGGTCTGTAAAAAGGCTGCCGCCTTTTTTTGATTGGAAAAATGAATTTCTGAATTATTGAATTTTTGCTTTATCAAACAAAAAAGGGAAGAACCAACCGGCCTTCCCTTTTTAATTTCTAATTCGTAATTCGTAATTAATTTACTTGTATTTGACCGTGCAGCCGTATGGCGTTGTGCTTTTAGACTCCACTTCTTTGCCGGCCATATAGGCATCCAGCATTTCCGTTACATAATTGTTGGCTGTTTTAATGTCCTCGAGGCGCGTGGAAGCTTTATCATCAATGGCTCCGGCATAAACAAGCGTGCCTTCCGGATTGATAATGTACATATGAGGCGTTGTTTTGGCGCCGTACATTTTGCCCACCTTGCCGCTGGTATCAATCAGGTAAGCATCTGCGCTAAAATCGCGCTGTTCAAGCTCACCGCCCAGCTCATCATTTGGATAATAGCCCTGCTTGCCGGCAGCGGAAGAACAAATGGCCAGCCAGACAACGCCTTTTTCAGTATAGCGCTTCTGAAGCTCCTGCATGTTACCGCTGTTATAATGCTTCTGCACAAAAGGACATCCAAAATTGATCCATTCCAGTACAACCCATTTGCCTTTGTAATCCTCAAGGCTCACTTCGTTACCCTGGTAATCCATTAGTGTAAATTGCGGCGCCTCGGCATCCAGCTTTGCCTCCTGATCGGCAAATACAACTCCTGCGAAAAGCAAAAGTGATGCCGCCATCGCGGAAATCAAACGCGTCATATTCTCCTCCGTTATTTTCGGGTGATAGCTTGTGCTGAACCATTTTCAAGCGCGTCCAACACGATGCCCGGTGTAATTATTTCGGGCAAAATCTGCGGTTCGCTGTCGGTTCCGGACGGGTAATACACATAAAGCGGAACACTGTTCCGTCCGTAACGGGCCAGCGCGCGCGTAATCATATCATCACGCGAAGTCCAGTCCGCCTTAATGCTCACTATACCCATATCCTTAAACTTTTGTTGCACTTTTTCTGACGAAAACGCCACACGGTCATTCACCTGGCAGCTCAGGCACCAGGCGGCCGTAAAATCAATAAAAACAGGTTTGTCTGATTGTTTCAGTTCCTGGTAACGGCTTTCGTTGTAATCTTCCCAGGCAATGCCCGAGCTCTGCTTCTGGCCGGAAGCTTGTGGTGCCGCAGCAAACGTATCCACACTGTCGATCGTAATGTAGAGCGAGGCGACAACAATCAGTCCGGCGATGGATGTGGCAACAGCGCGGGTGCGCGTACCCATTGCCAGGTTACCCCAGCGCCCGTAGATCCAGCCTGCAAGCCCCAGAAGCAGCAACGCGCCAAGGGTCACTATCACCATCATCGCGCCGGCCTGCTGGGCCAAAACCCACAGCAGCCATAAAACAGTCGCCAGCAAAAGAAAGCCCATAAACTGCTTAAGCGATTCCATCCAGCGTCCCGGTTTGGGGACAAATTTCAACAAGGCGGGTGTTGATGCCAGCAATACATAAGGGAAAGCCATGCCCAATCCCAGGAAGCTGAATACAGTCAACGAAACCCATGCCGGCTGCGTCAGTGCAAAACCGAGGGCCGATCCCATAAACGGGGCCGTACAGGGCGTGGCTACCACCGTCGCCATAACGCCGCTTACAAAAGAACCGCCAAAACCGCCTTTGGGCTTGCCGCCCTGTAGCGTCGTCAGCGATGTTCCGATCTCGAACACGCCAAACATGCTGAGGCCGAATAAAAACAGAAAAGCCGATAAGACGATCAAAAATATGGGAGATTGCAGCTGGAAACCCCAGCCCAGCTCTTCACCGCCGGCACGCAGCAGCAAAAGCGCTCCCGCCAGCACCCAGAAAGAGATCAAAACGCCGCCCGTAAATACCAGACCGTGTTGCCATGGTTTCGATTTCTCTTCGTTGGCTTGCTGTACAAAACCCATGATTTTGAGCGACAGGACAGGCAGAACACAGGGCATCAGGTTGAGGATCATGCCACCGACAAATGCGCCCAGCAGCACCAGCAACAGGCTTGATTCTTTTTTGCCGGAAGCGGCTGCTCCGCCCAGGCTGCTTCCCGGCTCTGCGTCAAAATGAATCGCCTTTTCCGAACCGGCGCCGCGCCAGCCGTTCTCCGCCACAAGCACACCTTCCAGATCATGCGGTTCTTTAGCGGGCATAGGCGCAACAGGTACCTCCAGCGTTAAAACACCGTCTTCAAAGCTTACTTTTTGTTTAGCCGCGTAATCGATCACGCCGGATTCATAAGGAAAATAGAGCACCTCACCGGGAGATGTATCGTACCATTCCGGCGCGCTGGCCTGTAAGACGTATGTTCCGTCGCCCTTTTGCGCGCCAAAACTCCAGCCGCTGTCTTTCAAGGGCAGTTTCGCGCGTGTGTCAGCGAAGGCTTCCACCCATTTCACATCGGGTTCAACGGGTTCCCCGCTAACAGCCAGTGACAAAGACAGATCTACCCCGCCCGGAATGCAGACATCGGCACACTCCAGCCAGTCAGCGCGCGCATTTATGGTTACAGCTTCAGCGGTCAGTTCATCGGGAACGGAAATCTTGTTCAGAAGAAATATTTCGCCGTGGTAGCCAAATGAGACAAGCGGACCGGCTTCAATCCGTTCCGGGTACGGCCACTGTATCGGGCCCGCGGAAAAACCGTCGGGCAGGGTCCAGGTGATTTCAACCGGCAAACCGGAATCACCCACATTGCGCCAATAGGTGTGCCACTGCGGGTCCATATTCATACGCAGAGCGACAGTAATATCTTCACCCGGCTGCACCGCATTCACATCTGTGACAAGCTGCGCCTCTATGTTTTCAGAACGGGCAATCTCGGAATCGGCCGCATTTAATGCTGCCGCCAGCACAAAAACCGCGCCCGTAACCATCAGAAACTTTCTAATACTGTACATTTTATTCTCCGTTTTTCCGTTTGGATGCACAATAAACATGGCAAATTACAAATTGATCAAAAAAATATAACAATAAAAGGGGAATTATTGAATTGTGATTTGAGAAAAGAGGTCATCTTAAGGTGAGGTATAACCGGATTGAGGATAAACGGACTGTAATCAGATCATTAGCGGACAATCACAAGCTTGCCGCTTTTCAATTTTTTACCGGCTGCTTTGATGTGGTAAATATAGATACCGGAATTGACCTTTTTGCCGGCATTGTTGAGTGTGTCCCACAGGTAGGTTCCAAACAGATCGCTCTCTTTATACACAGGTTCACCCAGCATGTTAAAAATAAGCAGCTCCGAGGTTTGCGGCAGGTTGGCGAACGTGATCCCCTCCGCCGCGGGCTGGTCGCCCTCCTTATAGGGTAGTGGAAATATGCTTATCTCTTCGCCCTGGGGAACCAGGTCACCGCTGGCGTAAACGGTCACGTCCGCAATATCGCTGAACCCATATGTATCGCTCACGCTGAATGAGATTGTCTCCTGCCCTGTCCAGTTGGCCGGCGCGGAAATTGTGGCCACACTGGCCGCGTCTATGGTCACGCCAAGCAGCGTATTGCCCGAGGCTGACCACTGCATCTCGCCGGGACTGTTATCGGGATCAATAACATAATTATTCAAATCAATCTGGATAGAGGAGCCGGGATCAAGGACCACATCCTCAAGGTCTGTTGGAAATTCTACTTTTGGCAAGGCCGCGCTTATTTCATCGGAAAACTCACTTTGGTTGGCAGCCAGATCGACGGCTTTGAGCCTGTAATAGTAGAGAATGCCCTTTTCGATGTCGCTATCGGTATACCTATGTTCAGGGTGGGCGACGCGGGCATAAACGGTCGTGGGGGACGGGGACGTACCGCGAAAGATCAGGTATTCATGCATGTCGTCTTCACTGTTGGCGGTCCACGAAAGCTCCCATTGAACCGTCTGGCCGGCGGCGACAGACAGCAAAACTTTAGAAAGAAAAATGATGCTTATGCTTTTCCTCAGATTGCTCATCATCTTTAAAACTCGAATTGTTTATCTCAATTATCGCCGATGTAAGGTGGCCGGCGCATTGACAAAAAACACGAAATGACTTATTAGAGTTTACACTTAAAAGGACTTAAACGCTTTTTGGCAGGATAATAGTTCATAATTTTTAGATAAAACTGAAAACAAAAAGGGCGGCGCGGCGGCCGCCCGCCAATTATCAGAAGCTTTTCAGGATCGCCCGCAGGTATTCCCAGATATGATCTACGGACGCAATACGCACGCGCTCATCAGGTGAGTGGGCGCCGACAATGTCCGGGCCAAAACTGATCATGTCCATACCATCGACCATATCACCGATAATACCGCACTCCAGGCCGGCATGGATCACCTTAACGTTGATCTCTTTGCTGAAGCGTTTTTTGTAGACATCTTTACAAATATCCAGCAACTTGCTCTGCGGGTTTGGCTGCCAGGCCGGATAGCCGCCGCCCTGCTCCACATCAAAATGGGCCAGTTCGGCAAGAGCCCGTACGCGGTCGGCAATATCGTCCACGGCGCTGCCCACACTGGAACGCTGGCTGGTGAGAATAAACAATTCATCATCGCGGGTTTCTACGATCGCCAGATTGGTAGAGGTTTCCACCAGACCGGGAACGGCTTTGCTCATGGCCTGTACGCCATGCGGCGCGCTGTACAAAAAGCGGATCAGTGAAGCTGTAAAAGGCCCCGCGAACACCTTTTTTACAGGATCATGGTCGCTAACCGTAACCTTGATGTTTTTCTCAGTAAACTTCAGCTCGTCATTAAAGATTGTCTCATATTCGCGCGCCAGCTCTTTCAGGGCTTGCAGCGCGCCGTCGTTTACTACAAGCAGCGCGTCAGCTTCACGCGGGATGGCATTGTGTGCCGTTCCGCCGTTAACAGCCGCCAGGCTGAATGACGTGTGGTTGCCCAGTTTATTCAATATTCGCGCCAGCAGACGGATGGCATTGCCAAACTCATCAGCAATGTTTAATCCGGAATGACCGCCACGCAGGCCGGACACTTTCAGCAATACGGTTTTGTGTCCTTCCGGGGCCGTGCCCCAGCCGATGTGTTTGGTCATAATCGTATGCTGCCCGCCGGCGCATCCGATATACAGGTCCCCTTCTTCTTCCGAATCAAGATTGATCAGGACACGCCCCTGCAACATATCAACGTCAAGATCTACCGCGCCCGTCAAACCCGTCTCTTCTTCGATAGTAAAAAGCAGTTCCAGCGGCGGATGTTCAAGCGTATCGTCTTCCATGGCGGCCAAAGCCATACAGGCCCCGATACCGTTGTCAGCCCCCAAAGTGGTACCGTCCGCCTTGACCCATTCGCCGTCAATGAGCGGCTTGATCGCATCTTTGCCGAAATCGTGAACGGTGCCTTTGTTTTTCTCGCAAACCATATCGAGATGGTTTTGAATGATCACAATCGGTTTGTTTTCCATGCCGTTGCTGGCCGGTTTGCGCACCACGGTATTTCCGACCTTATCAACCTGGTATTCCAGGCCAAGGCGCTCTGCCACGGAAATAACATAGTTGCGCGCACCTTCTTCATTGCCGGAACAGCGCGGAATCTGATTCAATTGATAAAAATGGTCCCAGACCAGTTTTGGTTTCAGACCTTCATAAACGGACATGTCCCCCTCCTTGTCGCTCTTTTTCTATTTTTCGCTTTTAAGATACGCAATCGTTTGGATTGTTAAAAATGTATCAGGCGTATCTTCGCCTTTTTTAAGCGGACAAACCTAATTCTAACAAAGCATTTTCAAAAGAGGATTCAACTTCGCTTATGGCCGCAGGGCTGTATTTCAGATCTCTTAAGCGGCCGTCGTTTAGTGCGTAAATCCAGGAATGGACCATCAGCTCCTGTCCCTGTTTCCAGGCCTGCCTAACAATACCGGTCCGGCACACATGCCGCGCCTGAGCCAGCACATTCAGCTCACACATGGCATCAATCTTCTGTTTTTCATTCTTGTCGCGGAATAAGTGCTGGAAGTCTTCATACACATCCTGGATGTGCCTCAGCCAGCTGTTAATCGCCCCGCTGCTGTTATCCTCCAAAGCCGCTTTGATACCGCCGCAGTTGTAGTGTCCGCACACAATAATATGCTTCACTTTCAGCGCCTCCACGGCAAACTGAATTACCGACAGGCAGTTGATATCCGTATGGATTACCTGGTTGGCCACGTTGCGGTGAACAAACAATTCGCCCGGTGGTAATCCCACAATCTCGTTGGCCGGCACCCTGCTGTCCGAACAGCCAATCCACAAATATTCCGGTGACTGCCCTGACGCCAGTCCTTCAAAAAAAGCCGGATTGCTCTGCTCCTGTTCTTCGGCCCAGCGACGGTTGTTATCAAACAAATTCTTCAATGATCGCATTTTTTCTCCCTGAGTTATCTCAATTTTTCCATTATGTTTTGCGGCAGCTTCTGCATCAAAGCCTTTAAATTAGCAAGTCCCTGCGTGTTTTGCACATATAACAGTTCATTTTCATTTTGGCGATTGCTTTTATTGGTCATTCGAAGTGCTTCCGGCATATCTAGTTCCTGCAGCCGTGTCGTTATCCGCTCCGCCTCTTTTTGGGCCAGCAATTCAGGATTGTCAATCACCAACATGACCGTATTTTTGCTGTCCCGGAACAGCCGGTTCAGCCGGCCGTAAAAATCCAGCTGCTGTTGCAGGACGGCACTTACCCTGTCTCCATGATGTTCCTTGTTGCCCAGCAGACGATCGGCCACCTCTTTTTTCTTTACGATTTCCGCGCGCAAAGCGGCCAGCTTTTGCAGCCACAAAACCGAAACCGCAGGCAGGCTCAAAAAAGAAAGAGCTAGTCCCGTCGGCGGCATATCAAGGATCAGGGTGTTGTTTTCTCCGTACTCCCGCTGCAATGCCTCGAAGGCCAGCAACATGGCGTGTTCCTCCATACCCGGACTATGACGAACAACAGAAAAATGCTCCTCTATACTGAAGGAGGAAAGATAGCGGTAAGCGTTGCGCATCTGCTGTTCTTTCTCGTCCAGGTAGCGTTTAAGCCACTTTCTCTGATCAACCTCCAGCAATACTAATGAGCGCTCTGCCCTCACCGGTTTGTCTGCAATGGCCAATCCGAAAAGATCGCCCAGGTTATGCGCCGCATCGAGTGACGCCAAAACAACGAATTTCCCTTCTCCGGCCAGGCGCAGCGCGCACAACGAGGCCACCGTCGTTTTGCCTGCACCGCCCTTGCCCAGGACAAAAACGATTTTGCCCATTAAACCGCGTCCAGGCGCCCGAACTGGTCACTCAAGGGATCGGCGGCCAGCGGGATCTTGTCCAGCATCAGGATCACTTCTTCCTCCATCACCGGCAGCAATTCCAGCGTTACAGGCAGCGGCGCCCCCGGCAGACCAGTAAAGCTGCCTACGGTTAACAACGCAAAAACGTGGCGCAACTCATGCACCTCCCAAAGCAGGTCATCAGCTGCCAGCGTTTGCTGAAAATGAAAAAAACGCTTTATTCGCTCGATTATCTTCAAAATAAACGTTCCGTTCAAAAAAGTACTTAAAGGGAAAAAATAAGAAGGATGGATGGAAATATAAAAAAAAAGCGGGTGCCGAAGCACCCGCTTACTCAGGGGGGTAGGAGTTGTTACTCGTTTTCTAATACAAACGATTGGATAGTTAAGTTCCCGCGTACAACCTGAATTCCTGAAAAACTTGCTGTGTCGTACCCGGCCTTGGTGGCATGGATGTCGTAAGTGCCCTCAGGAAGGCCAATAAGGGCATATCGTCCCAGCGAATCGGTAAAAGTGTTCGAAACGACACTATCCTGCTCAATCCAGACCTGGGCGCCAGCGATTGCTACGGCTGCCGTATCGGTCACTTCACCGCCAATGCGGCCGGTCATCGTGCGGTTTACGGCGCGCAGCACCGGTTTAAAAATAAAACCATTAAAGCCCGGGCGGCCGATTTTACCACGAGCAACAAACGATTTGGTCAGGTCAAAATCCAAAAGCAGTTCGCTGGTGAGCCCGCCTACAACTTCTACCGCGGGATTTACAAAAACCTTCAGGCCGGAGGAAGCAGCGCTCGGTATTTTCAGATCATAGACCGTCGTATTGTTCATCTCAACCGACGCGTCACTGATATAGATTCGTACCAGATCGTAGGTTCCCACGGGAATCTCAACGTCCGGCAGATTGGCGACAACACCGTTGCGCAGGTCAATCAGGTTAAAAGTGTAGCTGCCCTCAAATACGGTTACAAACGGCGAGCCGTCCGTGCTGTCGGCGTGGCGCAGCTCGATTTTGGTTATCGTTACTTCGGCTTTTGCAATGGAATCCACCGGGAACGGGGCGTCCGTCACCTGAATGCTCAATGTACCGCTGTCGCCGCTGCCTACACCGTCATCGGCTTCGCTGCAGGCGTTGTATAAAAACACCCCGGCAATCAGCATGAATGCAATGATAAAATATCTGTACATAACCAAACTCCTTATATTCTCTATTTATAAACGATTCTATTATAAGAATACAAGTTTGATGCCAATTAGCTGAGCTCACGATTCAGGGCACTTTTTTTGTTAAGGATAAAAGCGCGTGTATAAAAGCTGCACGGTCATCAGGCAACGCCGGACTGGCTATCCTTCTTTATAACGCTCATTGCCGTAGCGATCAGCCCGGCCATATCCGACAGGTCGCTGGGGATGATCATGCTGTTGTTGGTTTGGGCCAGTTTGCCAAACTCCTGGATATACTGCTCGGCCACGCGCAGGTTTACGGCTTCACTGCCGCCTTTTTCGTTAATGGCAAGGGCGATTTGCCTGATGCCTTCCGCCGTGGCTACGGCAACCTTCTCAATCTCCGCGGCCCGTCCTTCGGCTTCATTGATTCGTTTTTGTTTTTCACCCTCGGAGCGGGCAATTAGCTCCTGGCGGTCGCCTTCGGCGCGGTTTATTTTGGCTTGCCTGTCCCCTTCGGATTCTGCTATAGTGGCGCGTTTTTCACGCTCCGCGCGCATTTGCTTCTCCATGGCGTCTTTGATGCTTTGCGGCGGCACAATGTTTTTAACTTCATAGCGCGTCACCTTCACGCCCCAGGGATCGGACGCTTTATCTACAGCCTCGACGATGGCCGAGTTGATCGCATCGCGTTCTTCAAAGGTTTTGTCCAGTTCCAGTTTTCCGATCACGCTGCGCATGGTTGTTTGGGCCAGCTGCGTGGAGGCAAACTGGTAATTGTTGATGCCGTAGCTTGCGCGCTTGGCATCGGTTACCTGCAGGTATAAAATGCCATCCACCTCAACGGCAATGTTGTCTTTGGTAATACAGGTCTGCGGTGGTACATCTATGGCTTGTTCCTTCAGGGTGTGTTTATAAGCGACCTTGTCAAAAAACGGAATCAGTATATGAAAACCTGCTTCCAATGTGATACGGTACTTTCCCAGACGTTCTATGATATAGGCCGTTCTTTGCGGGACAATCTGAAATGTTTTAACAAAAGCAATCAGGACAATAAGAATTAGTCCCAGCAGGATATAAGTAAAAGGCGTCATGACGCGGATCCTTTCAAATTCTTTTTACAGTTAGAGTAATATTGTTTTTAGACACGATTTCCACGTTGCTGCCCTTAGGCAATTCTTCTTCGCTTTCGGCGTCCCAGTGACTGCCGCGAAATTCAACCCGGCCTTTTACCCGGGGCTTTATGGCTTTTATTACAACAGCCTGTTTACCAATCATATCATCTTCATCTTCCTCGCTGCTCTCTTCAACGAAACGATCCACGAAAAGCTGCTTAAACCATTTGCGCAGGCTGACAAGGAAAAGAAGCGAGGTGATCAGAAAAACGACAAGCTGCACGTTGATCGATATGTCCAAAAACAGACAAATCAATGCGACCACCCAGGCGCCCAAACCAAAAAAAATAATCACAATACCCGGATTGATGAATTCTATGATCAACAGGATAAGACCGATTACAAACCAGATAAGGGCCGGATGCATCCAGTCCTGAAAATTTTCCATGATGCGCTCCTGTATTGTTTTATGAGAATGCAGGGAGAAACACCGGAATATACGAAGAGATATTTTAATAGACTTAATTAAATAGCAAAGTCGGTTTATGAATTAAGAGGGGGGTCTAAAACAGGGCTTTCCAGAATGCTAAAAATAATCCGGCGGAGCCGTTAGATTCCGCCGGACTTGTTTATTTGTTACTTGTTTTCCAGTTGCGACGTGCAATTGGGACAGCGCGTGGCCAGGATGGCAATCGTCGATTTACAATAAGGGCATTCTTTAACAGTAGGTTCCGGTGGCGGCGGAGCGTCTTCCTTGCGCTTCATCTTGTTCAAAGATTTGATGACCATAAAAACAGCAAAAGCCACAATAATGAAGCTGATAACATTATTCAAAAAGACGCCATAGTTGACGGTTACCGCTCCGGCTTCCTGCGCTGCCTGCAGAGACAGATAAGGCCCGGCGATTGTACCACCTTTGATTACCACAAAGAGATTGGCAAAATCCACATTGCCAAGCAATAAACCTATCGGCGGCATCAGAACATCCGCTACAAGAGATTTGACAATGCTGCCAAAGGCGGCGCCGATAATGATACCAACCGCCATGTCGACCACGTTGCCGCGCATAGCAAACTCTTTGAACTCCTTGAACATAGGACCTCCGCTGTATGATTAGAGATTTGGTAAAAGGTGCAGATCAGAAATACGGTTAAATATACGGACTACCGCTAACCCCGGAAACAGTTTTTTTAATTTAAACTTAGTGCCTTGGTTCAGCCAAAGCAGCAAGTTTTATACAAAATCTAGATGGAAGGACAGCTCATGACCATGAGGTAAGACAACACCTAAAGCTAAAAGTGACCTCAAGGATGAGGCGCAATATATTTACTTATTTCACCAGTAACATTTTGCGTGTTTGAGAATAGCTTTGGGCCGATAGCCTGTAAAAGTATACACCGGATGAAAGCCTGCGTCCGTCAAAAACGGCCAGATGTCTGCCGGCGGGACGCTGTTCATCCAGCAGGGTTGTAATGTGGCGGCCGGCGGCGTCAAATATTTCGAGCTTTATGTGACCTGGCCGCGGCAGTTCAAAGGGGATACTTGTGAGCGGGTTAAAAGGGTTGGGATAATTAGCGCCCAGCGTTGGACGGGTTGGCAGCGTATTCTGCAGGTTACCAAGGGCTGTTAACAGGGTGTCAGTGCTTTTCCAGATGCCCTCGTTGGTGCCCAAATAGATATAGCCTTGCCGGTCGTAAGCAATCGATGCATATTCCAGCCTGGCCAGCTGATCGCCGATGTACGTCCAGTTGTTGCCCAGATCATCGGATAACCAGAACTCGCCCTCGGCGTAGCCGGCGGCAATAAGCTCAAGCTGCGGCGTGGATGAGACTTTTAAAATAGCATCTTCAGTCAGGCCGGCGTTGGCCTCCTGCCACACATCGCCTTTATTGAAAGAGCGGTAGACTCCGCCCCCGGCCAGCGAGCAATACAACATGCCATCGTCAGAAGCTTCGATAGATGTGATGCGGTGGTTTTGGGCCAGCCCGGTCGTAATCTCTTCCCAGGAATCGCCTTTATTATTGGAGCGGAAAACCAGTCCGTTCTCCGTGCCCATAAAAAGCGTACCCTGATCGTCTGACTCAAAACTGGAGACTGCGTTACTGCCCGATATTTTTGTCCAGGTTTGGGCATTGTCAGAAGACCGGAATAATTCACGCGTGGAAAGCCTGCAATAAAGGGTACCCTCAACATCTTCTTTTATGTCGAGTACAGGCGCGTCGCCAAACTCGCCCCACTTTGTCCAGCGCAAGCTGTCCGTATTCCATTTAAACAAACCGCGTTGTATAGGGACTTGCAGCAGGTCCGGGCGTGCGATGCCCACAAACAAATCTCCGGATTGGGTGACCAGAATGGAGTGGATATCGGCCGTGCTTATGCCATTACTCATGCTGAGCCAACCCGAGCCGTTTTCGCTTTTGTACACACCTGCCCGCCAAACAGCAGCGTAAATTGCACCGGACGCATCTATCGCCATGCCATTTATCTGGCTGTTAAAAATTCCGGCGCTCCATTCATGCCAGGAATGACCGTCGTCAAGCGAGCGCCATACAGCGCCACCGCAGGTTGTAAGATACAGTATATTGCTTGAATCCAATAATAGGTTCGAGAAACAACCGTCCTCCGCCGGCCAGGGTATTTCGGAAAATGTGTAACTATAATCTTGAGACTTCAAAAGGCCGCGAAAATCCGTTGCTATAAAAACAGTGGAATCATTTAACACGACCATATCATTTGCGAAAGAGTTGCGAAGCGCATCCGTAGAATCAGTTTCCTTCCAGTTTTTGCCTGAGTTCTTCGAAATAAATGTCCCCACATTTTCCGTCAAGGCGTAAAAAATACTATCAGCACCTCTTACTCTAATAGCGGAATGCTTGTCAATCATTTCGCCGACAGAATACCAGCTATTTCCCCGATTATCGCTATAATATAACCCGCTGGCACCTGACACAAAAAGCCTATTTATATTAGAGAAATATATATCATCTACTTCACCAATTTGGTTTCGCAATATACGAGCCCATGAACTCCCCTGGTCAGCGCTACGAAATACTTCCTCAGGGCTGTGAGCCGTTCCAACATAGATATTTAAATGATCATCGGCCTCTATACTCCAATCGTCTTCATCAGCTACAAAACGCTCTTCCTGCCATACCTTTCCATTGTCCCGGGATACCCAGGTCCCCAAATCATAAACGGCGGCCCATAGACCGCCGTCGTGATTATATACTAAACCCTCAACTGACGTATTGAAAATGCGAGGGCTACGCACCCAGGCTTCTCCCCCGCTAAAGCTGTAATAAACCCGGCCATCTATTGTCCCAAGAGCCATTCGTCCATCCCCGTTCTTTGAAGTGGCCATAGAACGTACTACACCCCCTGGTGGGCCGGGCAGCTTTTGCCAGGCTTCCTGGGCACTTAACGCCAAAATTATTAGAAATAGGGACAGATAAATAAGAAGATAACGCATTTGCTTTCTTAGCTCTGGTTTTTGAAAAAGACTTTAAAAAGATATGAGCAGACCTTCAGCAATTCAATGACGAAGTATTAAAAGGAAATGTTTTTGCTATCAGGCGTCTATTAAACATAAAACGGGCTTATCTTTTAAAACAAAAAGATCGTCAAGTCTTCAAAGAATCCGCCATATCACTCGCTTACAACAGGCAGGTATTTTGCCCAGGGGCCGATGTCTGTTTTGTACTGCTTGGCCATTACACGGGAAATTTGCCTGATGTGGCTCAGGTCATGGGTTGCCCAGGTTGCCAGGAGCTGCTTCAGAGTAATTTCACCGAAATCGGGATGGAGCCCTTTTTTCTGTAAATCGGCAGGTGTGAGATTTAATTGCCTGAGAGCGTGCAGGTTTTCTTTTCGGAGCTGTTCAAATTCTTCGAGTAGATCAGAAATACTTTTATTTTTTGATTCCTCAAATTGGGCAAAGCGGTCAAATGGTTTAAATGGCTGCGAAGTACCTTTTTCCAAAATCATACGTGTGCGTGCTATCCAGTCGGTTTTTTCGCCGTGGATCAGGTGACCGACGATATCAAACGGGCTCCATGTTTCGTGGCCCTCATTGGCATAAAGCCATTTGTCCGGCAAACCGGAGAGCATTGCATTAAGAACGCGCGGTGTCCTTTCAAGAAGGATTATCGTTTCGGTAAGATTAAAAATCAGCATAGGCTTTTCAGACTTCCACTGTTCGGCTTTCCGGTTCGGTTTTGAAAAATTTTAGCAGTGATTCCACGATCACCCAGGCGACGATTATAATAACCGCCAGGTTAATCACCTGCAGCAACAAAGCATTGAGCTCCACAAAAATGTCCTGGTTGAGGATGCTGGCCCACAGTGTCATCACGCTCATAAAGATCGCCGGTCCGCCGGCAACCAGCCACATCCAGCCGGCGGCATGGCGTTTGAGATAGACCGTAACCACTACCAGCGCCAACGCTCCCAGCGTCTGGTTAACGGCGCCAAACAGCGGCCACAAGGCCAGAGCCCCGGTGCCGTCCGCCCCGCTGGCAAAAGCAAGGATGGCCGCGCTCACCACAACCAGCGTGGTGGCGGCATGGCGGTTGCCAAGTTTGGGCATGTTCATATCCGTGGCCAGCTCGGCAACGACGTAGCGCTGGATGCGCGTGGCCGTATCCAGCGTGGTGCCGGCAAAGGAGGCCACAAAAAGCCCCATCAGCGCCACGCCGATACCTTTGGGGATGCCCAGAACGGCCATCATGTTGGCGGATCCATCCACAAAAGCGGCCACTTTGGAGCCCAGCCCTGCCGCGGCGGTCCAGGAAGCATAATGGCGACTCCAGGCTTCCACGCCAAAAAGGGTTTCGCCGGCAGGCGTCGTATAACCCAGGCCAATCCCGGCGGCAACGGCAATAATTACCAGCGTGGCCAGGCTGCCTTCCACCAGCATGGAGCCGTAGCCCACAAACAAGGCGTCTTTTTCTGAGCGCAGCTGCTTGGCCGTTGTGCCGGAACAAACCAGGCAGTGGAACCCGGAAATCGCGCCACAGGCGATGGTTATGAACAGAAACGGCCACATCGGCGGAGCCTCCGCGGGTGTCAGCTGCACCGCAGGCGCCACAATCTCCAGGCCGCCCCACAGCAATGAGGCAATCACCCCCAAAACAAGCAGCAGCATGGCGGTAAGAAGCTGGTAGGCGTTGATAAAATCGCGCGGCTGTAATAGCGTGGTTACCGGCAAAACCGAAGCCCAGTAGGCGTAGGCCAGCAAGATGATCGTCCACACGCCGGTGGGCGGGATGCCAAATAGCGCCGGCATCTCAAAAGGCAGAAAATAACCCACGATGACAAAACCATACAGTGCGGCCAGTGCGGCCAGCGTCCACAGCGTAACGTTTCCTCCCCGTTTATAGATCAGGCGGCCCAGCAAAACGGCAATGGGGATTTGCAGCCATACCGGCCAAACGGATGACGGGTACATGTTAAAGATAATCGCAATAACCAATCCGAAAATGGCAATTACGATCCACAAAGCGAGAAAAACCAACAGGAAAAAGAACAGGCGCACACGCGGATTGATATAGCGGGCGGTAATCTCGGAAATGGATTTACCCTGGTTGCGCAGGGAAATTACAAGCGAGCCGAAATCATGTACCGCGCCCATCACCGCAGAACCGATGAAGACCCACAACAGCGCCGGCACCCAGCCCCAGATAATGGCAATGGCCGGACCGACAATCGGGCCTGTTCCGGCAATGGAGGTAAAGTGGTGGCCAAAGATGATCTCTTTACGGGTTGGCACGTAATCCACGCCATCCTCAAATTCAACGGCGGGTGTTTTGCGGCTTTCATCAAGTTTAAATATACGGCCGCTGATAAAACGACCGTAAAAACGGTACATCAGTTTATAGCCGGCAAAAACGGCGATAATCAGTAAGATGATATCCACAGCGTGCCTGATGGTTTTGTGTGCTAAGGTGTTAACGTATTAGCGTTTAATGTTTTGATCATGATCATGATCTCGATCTTTGATCTATCGGGCATTCACTAATTTATAGCCCACATTTGCAACCGTGCGTCCGCTACAATCTGGCCCAAAATATATAAAACGGATGTTTAAAGGCAATGGCGCGGATGTTCAGGCCTGCTCTTCGGCGGGTGCGCGTTGGTTGTCCATTTCTATCACAACGGGACTGGTGCGGGGAATATAAATATGCGGGTCCTTCTCTTCCGCCTCCACGCTGGGCCAGGCCGGCAAGCGCAGCAGTGAAAAGGCGCCAAAACCAAGCATGATCAGCCCCACGGCGTAAAAAAGCGCGCCGGGCCCGAACGCATTCATCAGAATGCCGCAGCTTAACGGGCCAATAACCGAGCCGACGCCAAAGACTACCAGCAACGTGCTGGCTGCGGAAATTATATTCTCTTCGTCTATCAGATCATTAACGTGGGCAATACATAGCGAGTAGACCGGCAACAGCATCCCGCCAAATAGAAAAGCCAGGAAAAACAATATCGTAAGCGGGAAAAAGCTGCCACCGGCCAGTAAAAAGGCCAGCACGACCCCTACGAGCGAAGTGACTACGATAACCCAGCGGCGGTCCAGCATGTCCGACAACCACCCCAGCGGCCATTGCAGGAAAAGCGCTCCTGCCAGCAGGATACCCATAAAGCGCGAAATGTCACTCGCGTCCAGGCCGATGTTTTGCGCGAAAACCGGCCCCATCGTGGTAACCGAGCTGATGCCATAGCCAATGGCAAAAATTCCGGCAAAGCCGATCGGGGAAATGGAATAGAGCGTTTTCATGGTCATGGGGCGGGCTTCGCTTACCGGGGGCGCGCTGATGCGGGCCAGCGTAACCGGCGCAAGCGCAAAGGAAAGCAGTATCGATACCAGACAGAATAATTCAAACCCCCCGGGCGGCGCGGCGTTCAGTAAAAACTGGCTGCCGGACCAGGCGGTCAGCACAAGGATGCCGTAGATGGACAAAACACGTCCACGGTAAGTGCGATCGGTATTGCCGTTTAGCCAGCTTTCGATGACCAGCACCAGGCCGGCGTAACAGGCCCCGTAAATAACACGCAGAATGCTCCAGCTTATCTCATTCACAAAAAGCGCGTGCGCCAGTGATACCGCCGATGCCACGGAAGCCAGGGCGGCGAAGGTGCGAATATGTCCCACCCTAATAATCCAGCGCGGCGACAAAAACGATCCGCCAAGGTAACCCAGGTAGTAGGCCGACATCATAAAACCGACGCTTTGCTGGCTCATGCCTTCCAGACTGGCGCGCACCCCGAGCAGCGTGCCCTGCAAGCCATTACCCAGCACCAGCACCAGTATGCTGATCAACAAAGCCCAGATTTGAATTAATAGTCCGCCAAGTCGCTGCACGGCATGCCTGTCTCTTTAGCTGAAACCATTCTTGAAGAATAACAAATCTAATTTCAATTACAATATCGTACAGCAGAAAAATTGGGCAAATCGCATCTGTGCGGGGAAATGTCACCACAACCCGTATTCATGTACCGTTCTTTGATTCAGCAACTCCTCCAGGTCGTGTTTATCCACCTGTACCAGTTGCACATCATCGGCGATGATATTGGCTTCGCCGGGCAGGCGCGATTGCACTTTTCCGCGCACGATGTAGGGGCCGTGGCTGCGCAGCACATGGCCGCAGCGGGCATAGGTTTTGGGGAATAGTACCACTTCCATCAGGCCCAGGCGGTCTTCCAGCGTCAGAAATTTCATAAACTGGTTGCCGCGCGTGTTGACCCGCCGTGAGGTGACCAGCCAGCCGCAGACATGGATGGTTTTGCCGCCGTGTTCTTCCAGGGCGTTGGAGGCGACAAACTTTTGCCCGTTGAGTTGCTCTTCAAACAGGCACAGCGGGTGGTCGCTTAAAGCAAAATCCAGCGTGGTGATCTCGTTGAGCACACGCTGGTAGGTGTTGTATTGCGGCAGACGCGTGGAGCCGGCCACAAAGGTGGCGAGGGGCGCTTTTTTGTTGTTTTTAAAAAACAGGTCTTTCAGCAGCATAAGCTGCGGCTGGCTGGGATGGATGGAGCCCAGCGCCCCTGCCTTGATCAAATGACCCACTTCTTTTTCCCCGGCCCGCGTGCGCCGGATAAAATCAAACAGGTCCACAAATTCACGTTCCCTGCGTTGCTTCACGATCGCTTCGATGGTGCGTTCGGTCAGTTCAAAAACCGGTTCCAGGCCACAGCGGATGGCGTCCTCTTCCACGGTAAAAACACGCTGCGAGCGGTTGACATCCGGCGGCAGCAGGCGGATGCGCATGCGCCGCGCTTCTTCGATATAGGCCGAGCGGCTGTAAAACCCGCCGTGGTTGTTTAGCACAGCGCACATGTACTCCACCGGGAAGTAATATTTCAAAAAGGCCGTCTGGTAGGCGATGGTGCCGTAGGTGGCGCTGTGCGCCTTGTTGAAACCATAGCCGCTGAAGTTGTAGAGAAACTGCCACACCTGCTCGGCCTGTTCCGGACTCAGCCCGCGCGAGATGGCGCCCTCTACAAAAGCCTGGCGCACTTTTAAGAATTCTTTGCGGTTGCGCGATTTCGTCATCGCCCGGCGCAGTGTATCGCCCTGCGCGAAGCTCAGCCCGGCCACGTGGTGGGCCATCTGCAGCACCTGTTCCTGGTAGATGCTTACGCCATAGGTTTCGCCCAAAGCCGGCTCCAGCGAGGGGTGGATGTATTCGGTAGGTTCCATGCCGGCGCGACGCTTGATATAGAGCTCCTTCATGCCGCCCCCGGCACCCGATGCCCCCGGCCGTATCAGCGCCACCGCGGTGATCACATCTTCCACGCCCTCAATCAGCATCTTGCGGATAAGCCCGCGCATGGCCGGACTCTCCAGCTGGAAGCAACCCAGCGTCAGGCCGCTGCGGATAAAGGCGGTCACCTCGGGGTCATCTTCGGGGATGGTGCGCAAATCCAGCGGCGAAAGCGTGGCACTGTTGCGCAGAAAGAAATCCGGCACGCCGCGTCCGGCAAAGGAGCGCTTTTTGTGCTTTTCGGGGTCGCGCGTCACTTCGCGGATGCAATCGGTGATGATACTGAGCGAACGTACCCCTAGCAGGTCCATTTTCACCAAGCCCAGCTTTTCGATGGAGTACATGTCGTACTGGGCGATGACGATGCCCTTGCCGGCAATTTCCAGCGGTGTGTGCCAGGTGATGTTGTCCGGCGCAATGATCACACCCCCGGGATGGATCGAAAGGTGCCGCGGGAAATCGGCAATGCGCTGTGCCGTGCGCAGGATCTCTTCGTAGAGGGCCAGGTTGTGGCGCAGCTCGCGCATCTCCGGCAGCGTGTTAACCACCTCCTCCACGTCGCTGATGGTGCTGTGCGGCAGGTACTTGGTGATGCGCCCGATCTCGTCTTCCGGCAGGCCGTGGGTTTTGGCCACATCGCGAATGGCCGAGCGGTTCTGGAAGGTGTTGAAGGTGCAGATCATCGCCGTGCGCTGTTTAGTGTATTTGTCGTAAACGTACTCGATGACACGGTCGCGGTTTTTCCAGCACAGGTCCACATCGATGTCCGGAGGGTCCGTGCGTTCGGGGTTGAGAAAGCGCTCGAAGTAGAGGTTGTGGCGGATGGGATCAACCTGGGTGATCTGCAGAACGTAGGAGACCAGGCTGTCCGCCGCCGAGCCGCGGCCCACGCAGGGGATATGTTCGCGGTGGCAAAAATCGACGATGTCTTTGACGATCAGGAAGTACTCGGCAAAACCCAGGCGGTGGATCACGTCCAGCTCGTACTGCAGGCGTCGCGTCACTTCGCGGGTCAGCGGCTGGTAGCGCTCGGTGGCGCCTTCAAAACTTTTTTTCCACAGCCAGGAAAAGCTGCTTTCGCCCCTGGGCAGTTCCACCGAAGGAAAAACCGCCTTGCCCAGGCTGAACTCAAAAGTGCAGGCGGCGGCGATGCGCTGCGTGTTGCTAAGCGCCCCGGGAAACGCCTTGAACAACTCCTCCATCTGCGCCGGCGATTTTAAAAACTGCTCCGAGCTGCCGGCGGTCTGCACTTTTTCCAGCGTGGTGTTGGCGTCGATGGCGTGCAGCGTGCGCCGCAACTGCCAGTCTTTGATCGATACAAAGTGGACATCGTTGCTGGCCACCAACGGCACATGGTGCTCCACGGCCAAATCGCGCAGACGCAGGTTTGCCAGCGTATCGTTGGCGTCAAAGTGCTGCAGTTCCAGGTAAAAATCTTCAGCAAAGAGATCGCGCCAGCGTTTTATTTTAGCAGCCGCACCATCCACATCGCGTTGCGCCAGGCAGCGGTTGACGGCACTCTTATGCCCGCCGGAGAGCAGGATCAACCCCTCTTTGTGTTTTATTATTTCTTTTTGCGATAGCTCAAATTGCAGGTGGCCGCCGTTAAACCGGCCCTGTGAAATAAGCTGGCACAGGTTGCGGTAACCGGCGTTGTCTTTTACCAGCAACACGACCTGCCCTCCATCGCTCAACGTCAGCTCCGCCCCGATAATCGGACGCAGGTTGTACTCCTGCGCCAGGCGGTAAAACTCCACCGCGCCGTACAAGCCGTTGTGGTCGGTCAGAGCCAGGGCGCGCATACCGTGCTTTTTAGCAGCGATGATCAGCTCTTCCGGTGAGGCCACACCATCCAGCAAGCTGTAATAACTGTGCGTATGCAGATGAACAAATGCAGACATTCCCCCTCGCTTTACTGTACTTTTGTACACTAAAATACAAAACGCATGAATAGGACGCAAAGGGGGAGGTGAATTGTTGAATTACTGAATTGCGGGCAATGTCATCCCGGTTTGACGACCAGTCAACACCGGGATCTCTGGCCCGGGGCGCGGGAAGACTCACATTCCACGAGAAAAAAATTACACGTCCAGAGTTCGGCCAAAGGAAATTGCAGCGTTACACGATTTAGCCTTAACTTGCCCTCCAACAAATCAACAATCCAGTAATTCATTAATTTTGTAATTCACCCTTAACCAGGAGCGATGATGTTTGTAAAACCATCCAAAGAGATTCCCATGGAGCCGGTAGCTGCCGGCAAGGGCGTTTCACGCCACGTGTTGATCGGTCCGGACAAGGGGCCGCATTTTGCCATGCGCCGCTTTCGCATCGAAGCGGGCGGCTACATGCCCCTGCACCACAACACCGTTGAGCATGAACAGTATGTCCTTGCCGGCCAGGCGGAAATTCGCATCGGTGAAGAGCTGGTGCATGTAAAACAGGGTGATGTTGTGTATATCCCCCAGGGTGTGCCGCACAACTATAAAACAATCGGCGATGAAGCTTTTGAATTTTTGTGCATGGTGCCCAATAAAGAAGATACAATCACCCTGCTGCTTGAAGAAAAGTAAAACGGCAGGCTAACATACATTTCAGGATATTTTTTATGAGCACGCTAAGCGGTGAGAAAAAAAAGGGATTGGCTCTGAGTGGCGGCGCTGTTTTGGGTGCCGCACACGTCGGCGCTTTACGGGCTTTTAGCGAGAAGGAGATCGCCTTTGAATATGTAAGCGGTACCAGCATCGGGGCGCTGGCAGCGGCGTTTTACGCGTTCGGCAAAAGCTGGAAAGAGCTTTACGATGCCGCATCCGGGCTGGACTGGCTGGATATAAGCGAATTTTCCATTTCGCAATACGGCCTGCTCTCCAACAAAAAAATCGGCTCCTTCATGCGCGAGCACCTGGGGGATGTGGAATTTAGTGAAGCCGACATGCCGCTTGCCGTTGTAGCCAGCGATATGAAGACCGGCAAAAAGGTCATCTTTAAAGAAGGTAACGTAGCCCTCGCCGTAACGGCCAGCACCTGTATTCCGGGTATCTTTGTGCCGGTGGAATGGCAAGACAAAATGCTTGTGGATGGCGGAGTAATTGAGAACGTGCCTGTTTCGCCGCTAAAGGAAATGGGCGCCGATTACATCGTTGCTATGGATCTGAATACAAACCGTGCTTACAAAAAGCCTGGCAACATTATCGATATGGCCATCAATGCGTTGGAGATTACCGTACGCAATGCCACGCAACTGCAACTGCGCGATGCAGACCTGTTGATACAGCCGGAGCTTTCCGCTTACAACTACACCGATACGGGCCAGTTTGACGATCTGGTGGAAGAGGGCTACAAGGCAACGCTGGAAGCCTTGAAAAAGGTGGACGAATAAAATCTCAATGAGTGACTATCTGTTCACATCGCAGAGGCTGGGTTTCAGAAACTGGCGTGAAAAGGATTTTGAGCCTTTTGCCCGGATGAATGCTGATCCCGTTGTGATGGAATATTTCCCCTCGCCACAGTCCGGGCAAGCTTCCCGGCAGTTTTTTCAACGTATCAGAGATCATTTTGAGCAAAACGGCTTTGGGCTTTACGCGGTGGATAGTTTCGCGGAAAACGCCTTTATCGGTTTTATTGGCTTCATGATACCGTCGTTTGAGGCGCATTTTACACCGTGTGTGGAAATAAGCTGGCGCCTGCGAAAAGAAACCTGGAACAGGGGCTACGCCACGGAAGGCGCCGGGAGGTGCCTTGAATATGGCCTCAAAACATTGCAACTTGAAGAGGTGTATTCATTTACGGCAAAAATTAATCAGCGTTCGGAAAGGATCATGCAGAAAATCGGCATGACAAAGACCGGTGAGTTTGAGCATCCGGCTCTGCCGCCCGGAGATCGTTTGCGAACGCACGTGCTTTACCGCACCTGACAATCATTTCAAAAAAAAGGAAAAATAATGCAAGATCAGCTTCTTGAAACCTGGGAAATCCACAACCGCGTAAATTTTTACCTGCTTGACGCCATTCAGCAGGATAATTTTCTGGTTGACATATCCACGTCCGGCGGGCGTAATGTGGGCGACCAGTTCGGGCACATCCACAACGTGCGCCTTATGTGGCTGGAACAGGCAGCGCCGGATCTGGCAAAAAATCTGCAAAAAATTGAAAAAGGACAGGCCATTGCCAAAGAGTTTCTAAGAAACCAACTGAATGATTCGGCAAAGGCCATAAGCGCACTTCTGAAGAAAGCCTTTGAAGACGGCAAGGTAAAGGGCTTTAAACCGCATCCGGCTGCTTTTTTGGGCTATCTCATTTCCCACGAGTCCCATCACCGCGGACAGATCGCGTTATCGCTCAAACAATCCGGCCATCCCATCGACCGCAAAGCAGGTTTTGGCATGTGGGAGTGGGGTTCACGGTAGAAGAATGGACTGTTGAATGAATTATTGCCCTGTATCCTGCTTTCCGGGCATTTACAAAAGGCGTCGGAACAGAGCGTTTTTGCACCAACACAAAAAATCGCAATAAGTATTAAAGCGCAAAAAGCATGAACACACGAATGGTAATGACATCAAGCGCCATAATTATGGGGCTTGCCGGAATTATTCTTACCTTTTTGCCGGATGAGACGGGACGATTTCTAACCGGCCCGGCGGCGAAACCATCGGCTATTCTGATGCAGGTTTTAGGCGCGCTCTACTTTGCCTTTGCCATGCTCAACTGGATGTCGCGCGGCAACCCGATTGGCGGTATCTACAACCGTCCCGTGGCTGTGGCCAACTTTACCCATTTTATGATTGCCACGTTCGCCCTGCTCCGCCAAACCGGCGGGGACAGACGTATATGGGTCATCGCTGCTGTTTACCTGATTTTCAGCGTGATATTTGGCCTGATCCTTTTCCGCCAACCCAAAAAGCAATCCTGATTATTACGATATTTGCCGAATCTGCTCACCCTGAGCCATTTGTCTGCTGCCTGCGCAGACGCTATATTTTTCACCTTCGCAAATCAAAAGAGGAATAGCTTTATGTCAAAAAGAGACTTCGATACATTAGTAGAAGCGACAAATGATCTGATCGGACGCGGCTTTACGGAAAACTTCAAGGCTGAGGATAAGTTTATTGTCGCCCTGAATTCCAAAGCCACATACAAGCCCGCTGATTTGCGGATAACGGAAACGTACCGTTTTGAGGGCAAAAGCAATCCTGCAGATTCTGTTGAGCTTTTCGCTATCGTAGGTGAAGATGGCACGAAGGGAACGCTGGTTTTATCATACGGCGCCAAACACTCACAAAACGAAGATCTGATCCGCGCGATCAGGTTCAGTGAATAATGGGAAGGCCTAAGGGCTTGCCCTTTCCGGAAATAATCACGACGCGGCTGCGCCTCAGAAAGCTGACGGCGCAGGATGCACCGGACATCCTGACGCTTCGTTCGGATGCTTCCGTTGGCAAATATCTATCCCGTCCGCAAACCAGGAACCTGGTTGAAGCCGCCACCTTTATAGATAAAATCAACGCCGGCATCGATCACAACAACTGGTTTTACTGGGCGCTGAGCAACAAGGAAAACAACGTTTTTCTGGGCACCATCTGCCTGTGGCAATTTTCTGACGACGGGCGCAAAGCGGAAACAGGCTACGAAATGCTGCCAAAATACCAGGGCAAGGGCTACATGCGCGAAGCCCTTGGCGCGATCCTGGAATATGCCTTTGAAAAACTGAACCTGCAGACGGTGGAAGCTTACACCCACAAAGACAATGCCGCATCTACGCGCCTGCTGGAAAAATGTGGATTCCGGCTTACGCCGCAAACGGCAGAGAACAACAATGTGGTCTACATATGCCACAAAAAAAGCTGGAGGCTTACAAATGAATATTAAAACATTATGGGGCATATCGATTGTTTTTTTCAGCGGCATGTTTTTCTCCTGCCACGCGCAGGATACTGCTGAAGCGGACCAATCCTATTATTTGGTGGGCGGTCCCTGTGAAGGCTGCGAGGCCGTTCTGGAATATGGCGACCGTACATTGACCTCCGTGGACACCCTGCCCGATTTCGATAAGCCCGGACCAAAGCTTAAAATCAGCGGCACCATTTATCAGCCGGATGGCAAAACGCCGGCCGAAGGCGTAATCCTATATGTTTATCATACCAACCAGGAGGGTGTTTATCCCACGCGTGGAGACGAAGAGGGCTGGGCCCGGCGTCACGGTTATATCCGCGGCTGGGTTAAAACGGATGCCGACGGGCGCTATGCATTCTATACTTTAAAACCCGGCCACTACCCGGGAAGGCGCGCTCCTGCGCACATCCACCCGATCATTCTGGAGCCCGGGGGCGCCTATTACTACGTGGGTGATTATCTTTTTGAAGACGACCCTTTAGTAAGCGACAGGGCCAGAAACCAGAAACAGCCACGCGGTGGCAGCCGGAAAGTCATCGCCCCTGAAAAAGAAGGCGAACTGCTTGTTGCGACGCGCGATTTTATCCTCGGCAAAAACATCCCCGGATATAAATAAGCATGCGCTATGATGTAACGATCCTCACTGCATCGAAGTATGTTTCGCCTGCCGAGCTGACACTCTACATCCGCAACGTGCTGTACGAAGACGAACTGGTAAAAAACGCATTGCAACACAGGGGCCTGAGCGTTACGCGGAAAGCATGGGATGATGCGGCCTTTGACTGGTCCGCAACAAAGGTTGTCCTCTTTCGCACCGTGTGGGATTATTTTGATCGCTTCCCCGAATTCTCGCGCTGGTTTAAAACAGCCAAAGCAAAGACACAATTCATAAATCCCCCCGAGACGATTTACTGGAATATCGACAAGCATTATCTGGCGGATTTGGAAAAAGCGGGTGTGCGCATTGTGCCTACCCTTTTTATCGAAACGGGCGAAACGGATTCTTTAGCCGGCCACCTTTCGCGCAGCGGATGGCATGATGCCATTTTAAAACCGGCGGTTTCCGGTGCAGCGCGGCACACCTATCAAATCAACCCCGCAAATGTTGCCGCGCATGAAAATATATTTCGCCGTCTGATTGCCGAAGAGGCCATGATGTTGCAGCCTTTTCAAAGCAGCATTTTGCAAAAAGGCGAGGTTTCACACATGCTGTTTGACGGGCGCTACAGCCATTCCGTGCTGAAAAAAGCCAAAGCAGGCGATTTCCGCGTTCAGGATGATTTCGGCGGCAGCGTACAGCAATACGAAGCGGGCCCAAATGAAATCGCTTTTGCGGAGAAAGCGGTTGCCGTCTGCAAGCCATTACCCGTTTACGCCCGCGTGGACGTTGTCTGGGATAATCATGGTCAATTGGCGCTGGCCGAACTGGAACTGATCGAACCCGAGCTGTGGTTTCGTCTCCGGCCCCAGGCAGCAAACATGCTGGCCGATTCCGTAGCCATAACCCTAAAGTAATCGATAGCGGAGTTTATATTTGCGTAAAATTATCCTCAACCTGGCAATAACGCTTGATGGCTTTATAGAAGGTCCAAATGGGGAGTACGACTGGTGCTTCACCGACCAGGATTATGGTATGACGCCGTTTTTAGCTCAAATTGACGCCATATTCTTCGGCCGCAAAAGCTTTGAACTGCTGCGGCGCGAGGACCCTTATGCTTTTAAAGATAAAAAACACTTTGTATTTACGCGCTCCCAAAGCTACAGGGCGGAAAACGCGACTGTTGTGCACGGCGATATAAAATCCGAAGTCGGCAAAATTGTTCAATCTACGGGCAAAGATATCTGGCTGTTTGGCGGCGCTGAACTTACGGCAGCCTTTTTAGAACTAAACCTCATTGATGAATTCATGCTTGCTGTTCACCCTATTCTGCTGGGCGGAGGCAAGCCTTTGTTTCAGGATACGGGCCAACAAATTGACTTGCAGTTGACCGACTCCAAAACTTTCTCCAGCGGATTGGTTCAGCTTTTTTACAGCGTCCTTAAACGGGGCTGAAATTTACTCCTTCATGCCAATGTCTTCTTCCAGGACGGGCTCCTGCAAAGCGGCAACGGCCAGTTCATCGCAGCGTTCATTTTCCTCGTGGCCGGCATGCCCTTTTACCCACTGAATTGAATAATCATGCTGCTCCAACAGATCAAGCAGGCGCTCCCATAGATCCGGGTTTAGCGCCTTCTCCTTTTTGTTTCTTCGCCAGCCGTTTGTCCGCCAGCGTTTGGCCCAACCCTGGTTGATCGCATCGACTACATATTTGGAATCGGAATAAATATCCAGGTTCGACGGCTTTTTCAGACTTTCCAATGCGGCGATCAACGCGCGCATTTCCATACGGTTGTTGGTCGTGCGTTTATATCCCCTGGACAATTCCTTGTAATGGGTCCCGCTTTTCATTACCACACCGTAGCCGCCCGGACCGGGATTGCCAGAGCAGGCACCGTCGGTGTAGATCTCAATTTTTTTCATTTAATTCTCCGTCTCTTTTTAAGCGCCCAAAGATAGAGAACCTGACCATCCGTCGCAAAAAGAAGCCACTTATTTATTGTTGCCGACCGTTTGCTAAAAGGCGCTATAATTCCCGGGTATTTGTTACGATACTTATTGCCAGAGAGTGGACAGTCAGCTACGATGAAAGGTACTTTCGGAGCTGACGGTATGGGGTATCTGCCAAGGTGCGGGCTCACGGCGGATACCCCTTTTTTTATTTAGGCGTCTCAGTCCCCATGTTTTGAAATCTTGCAATTTTTAATATGACCTCTAGCCATTTTCGTGCTCTTTCTTTTTCAAGTTCCTTATCTTTACCATTATCAATCCTTTAAGTATGCTGCGGTGTTCAATTTTTTTGGGAGAATAAAATTGAATGTCGTAATTTCAGGACATGACCAGGTCTCAAACTAACCAGCGCCTTACGCGCAGCCAGGAAGATTATCTTAAAATAATCTGGCACCTGCAGCGGGAACGCGCCAAAGCCACCGCCAAAGTAGTCGCAGACCAGCTTAGCGTGAAATCGCCGACGGTCCTGTCGATGTTCAGCCAACTGCAGAAAGCGGGCTGGCTGGAATATAACAAAACGGAAGGCGCACGGCTGACCGGACAGGGCGAGAACAAAGCGCGCAAACTTGTACGCAAACACAGGCTGATTGAAACGTTCCTGGAAACCGTGCTGGGCATGGATGACCCGCTGATACACGATGAGGCCGAAAAACTGGAGCATGTTATCTCAGACCAGTTGATGTACCGCATCGATGCATACCTGGGTTTTCCGGACAAAGATCCGCACGGCTCACCTATACCGGAATGGGATAAGCATGAAAAAAATATCCATCTAAATGAAATCGCTTTAAACCACTCTTTTACCGTGCTGGACCTGGAGCTTAGTAAACAGGAGCATGACTATTACAAAAAGATGGATCTGGTCGCCGGCTCATTCTGGACAATGACGGAGATACCGCCGGGCGGCGAGTGTTTTCTTATCAGCAACGGCCAGCGCTCACTGGCTATCCCGGAAGACACAGCAGGTAAAATCACCGTAAGTTTACGAAAATAACGCTTGACACCTATCAGGTGGACGTCTAAGTTTTGCAGCAATCCTGAATACATACCAAAACACGGAAGCGATGAAAGGGAACGGACTCCCGGGAACTCACACAAAACGGGGGTTCGCATATGTCTTCGCTGGCCGATTTTTATTACTATTTTTTAATACTTTTCACAGGGGCGCTTTTTGTCGTTGTCTTTTACCAGCTCCTGACCGGGCGCATCAATACCGCCGGAATGCTGCGCGACAAAACCAACGGACAGATCAGTCCCGGCCGCATCCAAAAACTCTTTTTCAGCTTAACGATCGGCTTGTACTACCTTGTATTGACATATAAAAACCCGCAGCAATTTCCGGATATACCAACGGAAATGCTGGTTGTTTTGGGCGGCAGCAGTTCGCTTTATCTCGCGGGCAAGGCGCAATCCGTTTTCAACTTCTTTAAACCGAAATCACCCACACCCTGACAATTTCCCATCAAAAGGAGGCTTACATGCAAAACCTGGCATTGATTGCCGGATGGATCACCGCCGTTTTTATTGGCGCCCTCGGGATCATTATCATCTATTACATTATCTCGGGCAAGATCGATCTGTCCAAACTGATCAGCGAAAAAGACGGATCAGCCAGCCTGTCGCGCTTTCAGTTCCTGATTTTTACGTTTGTGATTGCCATGAGCCTGCTGCTCATCATCGTTTCGCAGCGGCCGCCCGATTTTCCCGATACCATTCCGCCTGAAATATTTATCCTGCTTGGCATCAGCGGCGGCACCTATGTTATATCAAAGGGTATCCAAACCAGCGGTGAGACGCAGGCACGCAAAAATCCCTGAGCCGGCTTCGATTGAACCTTTTACGCTCCTTGCTTATGTTTGCTTTTTCGCGACATAACAAGGAGCGTTTGTGTATAAAATACTATTTGTCTGTATGGGCAATATCTGCCGTTCACCCAGCGCTGAAGCGGTGATGAAAGCGCTCGTGGAAAAGGAAGGCCTTTCCGGTAAAATCTTTATCGATTCCGCCGGAACCATCGCCTACCATGTTGGCGAACCGGCCGATCAGCGCATGCAGCAACATGCCGCTCGCCGAGGCTATGAGCTTACCTCGATCGCGCGCCAGGTAAAAGCAGCAGATGATTTTGAAGAATTCGATCGCATCATCGCCATGGATGATGACAATCTGCGTGAGCTGCTTGCCGCCGACCCGCAAAAGCGCTACAGGCACAAGTTTTCCAAAATGACCGACTACTGCCGCCGGCATGACGCCGAATCTGTACCGGACCCCTATTACGGCGGTCCGCAGGGTTTCGAAAAAGTGCTGGACCTGCTGGAAGATGCCTGTGCCGGACTGCTTGACGAAATCAAAAAAGAAATCAAATAGAATATGCCGGACATACAACAAAAAATTGAAGATTTTTGCGGCGAAAAGATCGTAAACAGCCATAGCATCGGCGGCGGTTCGATCGCCACTACGCAGTGGCTGGAAACGGAATCCGGCCGGCGCTTTGTGCTAAAAACAGGGGCGCAGGACAAGCGTATGTTTCCCTGCGAGGCCAATGGTTTGCGTGAAATGGAAAAAGCCAAAGCGATCCACATACCGCACGTGCACCTGGCCGAAGAAGATTTTTTACTGATGGACTACGTTGAAGCAGCGCCGCAAAAGAAAGACTTCTGGGAAGATTTTGGCAGACGCTTTGCGGAGATGCACCGCTATCGCGGCACGCAATACGGTTTTTATGAAGACAATTTTATCGGACACACTGAACAAAAAAATATTGCCGGGAAACATCAGCAGCAGGAGTGGAAAGCGTTCTACTTTGAAAAGCGTCTTCTTTATCAATACAACCTTGCTGAAAGCCGCGGTCTGGCCTCGCCCAAACTGACAAAAGGCTTCCGCGAAATAGAATCAAAAATCGATGACATTATCGGCGACAGCGAGGAATACCCTGCCCTGTTGCACGGCGATCTATGGAGCGGCAATTTCATTGTGGATGAAAAAGGCGGACCCTGTTTGATCGATCCGGCCGTTTACTATGGCCACCGTGAAGCCGATCTGGCCATGACCAAGGTTTTTGGCGGATTTAGTCCGCGCTTTTACGACGCCTATACGGAGGCTTTTCCGTTGCCTCCGGGACACCGTAAGCGCGAAAATATCTATAAGCTTTATCATATTCTCAATCATCTGAATCTGTTTGGGGCGGGTTATCTGGGCCAGGCGGAAGGCCTGCTTTGGAGCTACCTGTAGTCAGGAAGAAGAAATAAAAAGGGCTACGCTGCGGTCTTTGAGTAAGTAATCGTCCTGGTCCTTCAGTGCTTTTTCCTTGCCCGCGTCGGCAAAATCATCCGGGCTCTCCAGATACGTATCCATCACCCGTTTCCACTTTTTGCCCGACGGCAACAGCGGCAACTCGAACACCTGCTCTTCCTTGCTGCCGTTAAAAATAATATAAATATCGGGATAGCTTTCGCCTTTCGGGTCACCAAGCAGGAACAGCCCCAGCGTGTGTGCCTTCTCATCCCACAGGGGCCGGTTTATCTGCGTGCCGTGCCAGCTCATCTCCAGCAAACCATTCTTCGTTGCTACATGAAAACTTGTCCGGCGCAGATTTTTATGCTCCTTGCGGAACGCGATCAGCAAACGGAAAAAGCGCAGGAAATCTTTGTTTTTTTCGGCAAGCGCCCAATCGACCCAGCTGATGATATTATCCTGACAGTAGGCGTTGTTGTTGCCCTTTTGCGTCCGACCGAACTCATCGCCGGCACAGATCATCGGTACGCCCTGGGAGAGCATCAGGATTGCCGCATAGTTGCGCATTTGCCTGCGGCGCAGTTTGTTGATTTCTTTGTTCTCAGTTGGTCCTTCAAAGCCATGGTTCCAGGAGAGATTGTTGTTTTCCCCGTCACGGTTATTTTCACCGTTGGCCTGGTTGTGCTTTTTGTTGTAGGAAACGAGGTCATTCAGCGTAAAGCCGTCGTGGGCGGTTATAAAATTGACGCTGTGATACGGTTCCCTTCCTTCGTCCTCATACAGGTCGCTGCTACCGGATAATCGCCGTGCAAGTAGCGGTATCGTCCCTTCATCTCCGCGGATATAGCGCCGTACATCATCGCGAAAACGACCGTTCCACTCCATCCAGCGCTGCCAGTGCGGGAAGTCGCCCACCTGGTAAAGGCCGGCCGCGTCCCACGCTTCGGCAATGATTTTGGTTTTGGCCAGCACCGGGTCCAGCGCGATACGCTCCAGAATCGGCGGGTCGGAGAGTACCTCTCCATCCGGTCCGCGGCTGAGAATAGAGGCCAGGTCAAAACGAAAACCATCGACGTGCATTTCAGTCACCCAGTAGCGCAAACAATCCAGGATCATTGTGCGCAAAACAGGGTGATTGCAGTTTACCGTGTTACCGCATCCTGAGTAATTGAGAAAATGACGCGTTTTTTTATCAAACAGGTAATACACATCACGATCCAGGCCTTTGAGATTAAATATCTCGCCGTGCTCACTGCCCTCGGCGGTATGATTAAAAACCATATCCAGAATAACCTCAATACCCGCTTTGTGCATCGCCCGTACCATCGCTTTGAATTCATTAACGGCCTGCTGCGGGTTGCCGTCGGACGCGTATGCTGTTTTAAGCGCAAAAAACGAAATGGGGTCGTAGCCCCAATAATTGCGAAGCGTTTCTCCCGTTAGCGGATTTGTGCGGTGGTTGCCTGTCTCATCAAAGTCTGTAACAGGCATCAGCTCAACAGCGGTAATGCCCAGTTCTTTCAGATAAGGGATTTTTTCAATCAGGCCGGCAAACGTACCGGGATTTTTTACACCGCTGCTGGAATGCCGTGTAAAACCACGGACGTGCATTTCGTAAATGATGGTTTCGCTTAGGGGCAAATTAAGCGGCTGGTCGCGTTCCCAGTCAAACGAGTTTTCGATGATGGAAGATAGCCGTAAGACGGCGGGCAATCCGTTTTTGATTTGTGTTTTGGGCTGCGCCCACTTTTCTCCGCCGCAATGGGCCTGTGAGTATGGGTCAAGGACCTGGATGCCGTTACGGCGCACGGCGTCATCACCCGTTACATTGTAGGCGTATAAGATGCCGGGGTCCAGGCCGCTGATATGCGCGTGCCAGATATCACCCGTCTTATTGACCCGCGGGTCAAGCGGAAATTCAACAAGTGGATCGTTGGCGCATTTAGTAAAAAGTATCAGCGAGACAGCACTGGCACTTCCCGAAATCACCGAAAAATTGATACCATTGCGTGTGATGGTTGCGCCGAGCGGAAGGGGGTGCCCGCGGCTAATGTCAAAATCACCGGTTACAAGATCCAGCAGTTCTTTACGCGATTCTTTATTGTTCATGAAGCAGGCTTAGGTCAGAAATGAGCGATCAATCTACATAAAAATTGTTATCAAAACAGTTTTCTTTTACCACAAAATTCCCTGAATCCAATATCAAAACAAGGCCCGTCCCCATTATTGAATGTTTCAGCCATTACAAAAATCTAACAGGCGTTAAAGCGATACTAAACGCATACTAATCTATTCTTAACACAGTTTCTCTAAATAACGTCAACTCAAAAAGGAGGGATTGTGTCACTTCCGGAAATACTCTATGACCTGAATGTAAAGCACAGCGAAACAAGCCCGTTGTTTGTGCTCGGACACGGCCGTTCCGGCACAAGCATTTTAATTAAAATGATCCGCAAATATCTGAAGGTCAATTTTGGGACAGAGAGCCAGTTTATTATACGCTATTACAACAAGCTTCCGCAATATGGCGATTTAAGCAATCCTGAAAATGCCAAACACCTGATCGCGGACATTAGCCGTGAACGCTGGTTCAGAAGAATTAACAAGCGCTTTGGCTTTGTATTTGATAATGAAAGTGCCCTGGAAAATTTAAAGGATAAAAGCTATAGCGGTATTCTGCGCGTGATTTTTGAACAGTTCGCCGCATACCATGGAATGGTGCGTTGGGGCGACAAAACACCGGAGTACATTCATGACCTGCCGGTTTTGAACAAGCTTTTTCCGGACGCCAAATATCTCCATATCGTTCGGGACGGACGCGATGTGACGCTTTCGGAATTTGAAACGCCTTTTGGCGCCAAAAACGTTTACCGCGCCGCCGATGACTGGTTTAACAAACTAAATATGATCCGCGACTTCGGGTACAGCCTGCCGCAGGGGCGTTTTCTTGAAATCAGGTATGAAGACCTGCTTTCGCATCCGCTGGACGTGTTTGCCCAAATGATCCGCTTTCTTTCTATTGATGACGCGGACGGCGAGCTGCTCCGCTTTATCAACGAGCATATCGGAAATGATTTGCGCAGGGGTAACTTCTTTAAATGGAAGAATCGTTTTTCGCAAAGGCAACTGCGTATGTTTGAACGTGTAGCCGGCAACCTGCTTGCCAGCTACCATTACCCTGTTTTTACCGAAAACCCCAGGCCTGTTAGCGGACCGGAAAAACTCTTCTGGAATATTGACAATTTCGTCAAACGCAAATTCAAGGTCCGCTACTGGCAAGATAACCTCTACCGTCTCAGCCTGCGCTTTAAGGACATTACGTTGCCGGCGCGACGCAACCAGCATCACGTCAACGCGTTTTTTTCAAAAGGCTCTCACCTCTCAAGCCCACCACGATAGTCGCTCAGCCCTCATACTCTGGGGGCTTTTATTACTTTATTAATTATAACTTGATATTATAATTTATTTAGTTATATTTACATAAAATAATCAATAAAGTTATAACCATGAATAATTACTGTGTTCTCATCGGTGATATTGTTGAGTCACGCCGTTTGGCGAGTCGTTCCGAAATGCAGTCCGCTTTTAGCCGGGCACTGCAAAGCAGCAACAATCAATTTAAAAGTGCGATTGTTTCACCACTTACATTAACCATCGGCGATGAATTCCAGGCGGTGCTCAGGCCCGATTGCCCTTTTCTGGATCTGATCGCGTTTTTTGAGCAGGAGCTGCGCAACAGCGAGGCCGCGATCCGCTTTAGGTACGGTGTCGGCATTGCTGCAATTGACACAGAAATCAACCGCAGCGCTGCCATAGGCATGGATGGCCCGGCCTTTCACCAGGCCCGCAGCAGCCTGGAGTTTGCCAAAAAAAACGCCTTCAAGTACCACCTCAACACGGCCATGGAAACAATCGACGCACAGGCGTTAAACCTGCTGCTGCACTGGATCGGCTTAAGCGAAAACGGCTGGAGTACCCATAAAAGCAACGCGGTGTATTTGTCCGGGCAAAATTGGACACAAAAGAAAATTGCCGTAAAATTGACTGTTTCACAGCCGGCGGTTTCCAAAATGCTAACCGACCCGGCCGTTATACTGGTTGCCGAAAGCAGGAAGCATCTGCAAAATACAATCAAAATGGCATTGCACACATGACCCACGATCCCATTCTGCTTTTTCTTTTCGTTTATCTGGCTGCCCGCCTTTTCTTCCTCGATACGCGCTTTGTTGTAAACGGCAACAGCCGCCACCGGCGCGTTCTGGGCCGTATTTTGTTTGGACTGAGCGGTTTTCTGATGCTGGAAAATGTCTTTGAGGCTGTGCTTCTTTTCCTGCTGCATACCCTTGCAGTTACCGCGGACAGTTTTATTACACCCCGCCAAATGCGTCGGCGATTGCAGCTTTACGGGGCACAGTGGGCTCTGGTCTTTTTGCTGGCCCATATTTGCTACAGCCTGATCGACATGGAGGCCTTTAGCGTTTTTAACCCGTTGATGTTTGTCCTGGTGCCGCTGCGTCTGCACGTCGATCTGCTGGAGTATCTTTTTCATCCTGAGCGGGTGCAGATGATCCTCGCGGCGGGCGGCGGATTTATTTTCACGATTAAAGAAAGCACGATCATCATTCGCCTGGTTTTGAAACAGCTCAGCGCCGTGCCACGCAAAGATGAAAAGTCCGGCCAAACCGACCGGCGCGAGTTTGAGCGCGGCAGGCTGATCGGCATCCTGGAGCGCGGACTGATCTATTTTCTGGTGATTGCCGGGCAGGTTGGCGCGATTGCGATCCTCATCGCCTTAAAATCCCTGGCCCGTTTTAAAGAGCTGGAGAACAAGCAATTTGCCGAATACTTTTTGATCGGATCGCTGCTTTCGATTGTCACGGCAGTGGTCCCGGCCGTCCTTGTTGTGCTCTTCCTATAAGGTGAAGTATTCATGGGCCCTTTTTAGTTTCCCGACCAAATATTTGGAGTACTGATGAAAAAGATATGCATACTTTTACTGGCTGCTCTGGGCCTTGCAATTTCGCAAACCAGCGACACCTTATATGTCCTTCAAACCACTGATATTCACGGACATATCTACCCTTACGACTACTACAAAGATCAGGCTGATGACAAAGTGGGTCTCGCAAAGATCTACACTCTGGTAAAAAAATATCGCACGGAAAAACGTAATGTTATTCTGCTGGACAGCGGTGACCTGCTTCAGGGATCGCCACTCGTTTCGCATTTTAATCAGTATGAAACAGACAAGCCGCACCCGATGATCCTGGCCATGAATTATATGGGCTATGACGCGTTTGCCGTTGGCAATCATGATATCGAGCAGGGTCTGTTCGTTTACACGCGTGCTGAACGTGAGGCAAAATTCCCTTTCCTTTCTGCGAATGCGGTTATGCCGGATGGACGGATTTTCTTTTCTCCTTACACTGTAATTGAGCGCGGAAATATTCGCATCGGCATTCTGGGCCTGACCACACCGGGCATACCGATGTGGCTGGATGAAAGCCTTTATCCCGGCATTACCTGGGCTGACATGGTGGAAACCGCACAATCTTTTGCGCCTGAATTGCGGCAAAAAGTTGATGTGCTGATAGGTTTATTTCATGCCGGCTTTAATGCGGGATACAGCCAGGCGCAAAGCGAAGCGGCGGGCCTCCCCAACGAGAACGCATCGGGCCTGGTCGCCGAGCAGGTGCCTGGATTTGATCTCATCCTTGCAGGTCATTCGCACCGCGCGCACCCGCTGCCCGGCAGCACAGAAGAGACCGCTTCCACAGAATTGCCGCTCCGTTTAAACGCCGGCTCCCACGGCCGAAACCTTGCCGTAGCTGAATTCGTTCTGAGCCGGAATGGCGATCTTATAAAAATCGTGTCTGCCCGTGGCTGGCTGGAAAGCACGGCAAACGTGGAGCCGGCAAAGGAAATCCTTCAGCTCACATCTTACTACCATCAAAAAACGCTGGATTCGATAGCTGCGGTGATCGGCTACAGCAAAACTGACCTGAATGCGGAAGAAGCACGCTTTAAAGACACGGCTGTCATGGACCTTATCCACGACGCGCAGCTTGCCCATACCGGAGCGGAGATTTCGTTTGCAGCCTGTTTCAACACGAACTTTTCTTTGTCCGCCGGGCCGCTGCGCAAAAAGGATCTGTTTGGCATTTATGTTTATGACAACACCCTGTATGAAGTAAAAATGAGCGGTCGGCAAATAAAAGATTTTTTGGAATATGCCTCCGGCTATTATGAGCTTGAAGAAGGTAAGCCAAAAGCCAACCCCGATATGCAGGGCTATAATTATGATATGGCGGAAGGCGTCTCTTATACTATTAACTTGCGCGAGAAACCGGGCAATCGCATACAAAACCTTAGACTATTACGCACAGGTGAGCCTTTGGAACTTGATAAGATTTATAACGTAGCCATGAACAGCTACCGGGCCAGTGGAGGCGGTGGCCACATGCAGGCGGCGGGTGCCGGTAACGCGGAGATCATTTACAAATCAAGCCAGGATGTTCGCACAATTCTGATAGATTATATTGCCGAGCAGGATACGTTGAATTTAAAGCCAAATGGTAATTGGACGCTTAGTTATTAAAGAGTAGTGAAAAATCACGATCAGGGTCATGATCAAGAGTTGATTTGAGATAAAAAAAAAGGCGCCTGGGATGGCGCCTTTTTCTTTTACATATTTCCGCTATTTAGCGGCGGGAACAGGATGAGCGATTTCTTTCCACATTTTATCGAAATCAAAGCCTTTAAATGTAGGGCTTTTTTCGTTGTGGCACTCAACGCACTGCTTTTTAGCCGTACCGTCGCTAACCAGAATCGGCGTCATGCCTGCATCAATGCTGGCCTGGCGGTCTTCCATGATCTTTTTCTTACGGTACTTGCTTCCCGGTCCGTGACAGGTTTCGCACTGCACACCATCTTCCATATTAAATTTTTTGCCCAGCATGGCCGGCTCGGCATCGTATCCCGTAGCATGGCAGCTTAAGCATTCAGGTGCTTCGTGAGCAGCTACTTTCAAGCCTTTTTCTTTAGCGATTTTTTGTGCTTCTTCGCTTTTTAATGTCTTGAAAGCCTTGGCATGCGCGCTATTTTCCCAAATCTTGAGCTGCTCGCCCTGGTCAGGTTTACGGTGGCAGGTTTTACATCTGTCAATGCCAACGTAGCTGTATCCATCACCTGTGTCTTCATCATCCTCATCCTGCGCAAATACCACAAACGGGATCGCGAGGATTAACAGGAATGCCCATAATTTCATAGTAACCTCCTCAGGTTATTTAGTGAGTTAATTTTTACGGATTTAAGCCACCGTGGCAATCCGAACATAAAGTATCTTTCCAGTCATCATATCCATCGGGATGCTCAAACTCAAGCCATTCACCGGTTCGCGCCAGCTGCATATCATCGGGCGTGCCCTGGGCAATAATCAGATGGCAGGCATTGCAGTCGCGGCTGATCACCTCGCCGTCCTTACTGGCGTGGCGGTCATTATGGCAGCGGAAGCAGCCTGCATAATCCAGGTGCCCGATATGATTGGGATAAGCATCCCAGCGTACTTTCATTTCCGGGAAAATGTTTTTGCTGTAGGCCTGTTGAACACCGGCAATAGCCCGGGCAAGAAGCTCAGGCTCCTCTTCAATAATCTCCGGGTAGTTATCTTCATAAAACTCGGTAAGTTCCGCCGCCAACCCGGCCATGGCGGAATCCATTGTACCGTATTCCTTATCGCATAATTCAACGGCCGTGTATTTAATCTCCGGTAGTTCAACGGGAATATCACCGGCCGCGATAGCCTGGTTGATAAATGTGATCGGAGGCCGGTAGTCGTGCGAGGGCCGGTTGTGGCAATCAATACAATCCATACTGCGTATATTTTCCTCTTTGATCATTTCTTCGTCCAGAGGATCGTCTTCATCGTTATAAACAGTTACTTCACCGGTTTCCATATTTGTATAGCGCACCCAGGGCAATTCTTCACGGCTCTCGTCAGTGGCTATGTATTCTACTTTAACACTCGGATTAATGTGCCAGTGGATACCTTCACGGTAGCCTTCCGCCACATTCTCGCCGCCGATCTTCATCAACAGCTGATAATCCCACCGGGTATTTTCTTCATCGCCGAGAAAATGTGTTTCCGTCCTTAGTTTGCGTGAATAGAACTTCTGCGGCCAGTGGCAGGTTTCACATGTCTCCCGCGCGGGACGCAAATTTTGGATAGGTGTCGGGATAGGCCGCGGATATTCATCCGCAAGGGTGGCATATACCTGGTAAGCGCCGGAAAGCTTACTGCGCACATACCAGTCAGCACCGGAACCCACATGACATTCCACGCAGGCCACACGGGCATGCGGCGAATGCTGATAGGCCGTGTATTCGGGTATCATCAGGTTATGGCATAACGTGCCGCAAAACTCCACCGACTCGGTATAATGGAAAGCTTCATAACTGCCCACAGCTGACAAAAACAGGAAAATGGTCGTTCCAATAGTAAAAATAAAAAAAGCGTGGCGATGACGCGTATCGTTAAGGTCCATTTTGGGCCATTCAACAGGCGTGCGTTTTCCCGTTCTTTTTTCTTTACGAACGGTCAGCCACATGCCGAGCGGAATCAACAAAAGACCTATAATCATTACGGTTGGTAAAAGAATATAGATTACCAGGCCGAGATAGGTGTGCTCAGCGCTCGAAAATAATGAAATCACAAACAGAAAAACGATCATCGACAGACTGATAAGCGCGATCATTGCGCCGCTCAGCGTCAGCCAGTTTTGTGTGGATCGCGGGAAATGAAGCTTCATTTGGCCTCCTCGTCGCCTTCTTCATCGTGAAGTTGTTCTTCTTTTTTAATTTTCTCCAATTCAAGCGGATGCTCACGCTCCATCTCCTCTTCGGTTACCTTACCGGTAATCCAGGTAAAATTAAGCGGATAAACATCGGGATTGAATATAACATAATAAAAGTGCCAGACCACAATCGCAAGGAACGCCAGCCATGCTTCATAGTAATGGATAGCCTCAGCCACGTCCACAAACAGCTTGCTGAACCAGGCCATGGACTGGTTTTCGAACCAGAGGATAAATCCGGAAACTGTCATTACGATCGTTCCCCAGATCAGCGCCCAGTATTCCACTTTCTCGTAGTAGTTAAAGCGATCGTATTTGGGGTGCGTTTTGCTTTTGCCAAGGTTATAGAGCAGTTGCTGCCACATATCCTTAAAGTCCTGGATACGGAACATCATATCTTTTATAAATTGACGTCCGCGCTCCGTAAAGGCGATATAATACGTGTGCCAGATCGAGGCAATCACCATAACAACGGCAGCGATACGGTGCACCAAACCGCGCAGATCAAACAGCCAGTCGCCGGTAACAGCGCGTGTCCATTTTACCCACCAGGCGTCGGGGAACTTGAGCATAAAGCCTGTTATAACCAACAGGATGAAGCTCACCGCCAGCAGAATATGTTGCAGCCTGGCTTCTATTGTCATTCGCTCATAATGCGTGGTCTTCTTTTCGATCGGTATATATTCCGGTTCGTAATAGCGTTTGCGATAACGTACTTTCATCTTGCGGAAATAGTCCAGGAGGTTATGCGCGCCCATCGCGCCCACCGTGGCCACGATCAGGAAGATGTAAATGCTGGAGATCCAATAGATCAGCGCGTCTTCATCCTGTTCACCGGTAATGTGCACTTTACCCTTGGCAAAATTCTCATTGGCACCGGGGTGGCAGGAGCCGCACGTGCTTGCCAGGTTAGCTTTATGGATCATCGATTGCGGATCGGATGAAGGCAGAATGTCGTGCACGCCATGGCAGCTGGCGCAGTTAGCAGCTTCCACCTCACCAAAGCGAACGGCCAAGCCATGATAGCTGTCCAGGTAGGTACCCAGATTTTGCGATGGCAGACCAAATTTTTCCGCCATGCGCACAGAGCTGTGGCACGGCCCGCAGACCTGCTGCGAAACATTTGTCGGGGCCACCGGCGCATCGGCGGAAGCTGTTTCGATGATGCCGTGTTCACCATGGCAATCCGTACAGGTTGCCGCGTCTTCAACGCCGTCAGCAAGTGCCTGGCCGTGGATACTCTGGTTAAACTCTTTGGTAATCTCACCATGACAATTGCTGCAGGTGGAGGCAATATTAAATTTATTGACAGGCGACTGTTCAGCCGAAGCTTTCATCGCGCCATGCGCGCCGTGACAGTCACTACAGACGGGTGCGTCGGGATTGCCGGCTTTAAATTCTTTTCCATGCACACTAGTCTCATAGGCCTTGATGAAGCCGCTGGAGTGTGTCATGCGTTCGGATACTTCCGGCTTGTCCAGGTGGCAGCTCAGACAGACTTCCACCTCATTCTGACGGCTCATGGCCGACCGTTCGTCCTGGGATGACAGAATCTTGTGCTCGCCGTGGCAATCCGTGCAGCCCGGTGCAAATTCATAGCCTTCCTCAAAAAGCTTACCATGCTCGGAGGCCATGTAGGTATCACCAACGTCAACGTGGCAATCCACGCAGGTTTCCGTAACACGTGTTTCGGATACAGGTGAGGCCGGATTATCAATGCCCACAATTTCATGGGAGCCGTGGCAGTCGGCACAATCAAGCATATCCGCGTGGATGCTTGTCTCAAAGGATAAAATGAAATCCTTTTGATCTTCACCCTCGGCGGTTTTAGGCTCATGGCCGCTGTGGCAGTCTATACATGTTTCGGAAGAGGCAGTAACAATTTTATGGGTATTATGGCAATCGGCGCAAAGCGCTCCGTCCTTGTGCGTTTTGTGAATACTGCCGGCAAATTCTTCGGCCACATCATCATGGCATTGGGCACATTGGGCCTGCAATACACTGGCCTTTTGCGGCTTGTGAACATCACTGTGGCAATCGGCGCAATCCACACTGCCGCTGTGGGCGCCGTAATTTACGTCGGCAACGGCGTCATCATGACAATCGGCGCAGTTTACAGGCGTAATGTTCTCTTTGTGTGGTTCTTCATCGGGATCAAAGCCTACGTGACACTCCACGCAATTCACGTCTGCGTGCACGGAATGGCTGAATGCTTCAGGGTCTGTATAGAGAGAAATCTCACGACCTCTCTTTTCCATGGTTAATTCATTGTCATCGTGACAGATAAAACAATCATCGTTTTCCTGAGCGCTTAAAAAAGTCATTGCCAAAAGAACGATTGCGGGGATTAGTACTAGCCGTTTCATGGCTCGCTGCCTCCTGCTGCGTGCGGGTTACTGTTTGAGACCATATTTGTTAATAAGCCGGTGAATAGTACGTCGGTCTATTTTGCATTCATCGGCTGTTCGCGAAATATTCCAGTCATTTTTATCCAGCCGTGTTTTGAGATATTCGCGCTCAAAATCTTCCAGCACGGCGTTTTTTGCGTCTTTATAATCCAGGTGCATCCACTGCTTGCTGCTTTTTCCGTTGGACTTAGTGGCCAGGTAGGAAGGCAGGTCTTCAGGGATGATCGTTGGCGGCGTGGCCAGGTAATAGGCCCTCTCGATAACATTTTGCAGTTCCCGCACATTGCCCGGCCATTCGTAATTTTTCAAAATGCGCTGAGCATCTTCATCCGGTCCTTCAATGCCCCTGCGGTATTTCAGATTAAGCTGCTGCAAGAAATGTTTGCACAGCAGCGAAACATCACCGTCGCGTTCACGCAGCGGCGGTATATAAATGCTGATCGTATTAATGCGAAAGAAAAGATCTTCCCGCAGCACGCCGTTTTCCACGGCAAGCTGCGTATCGCGGTTAGTAGCGGTAATAATCCGCACATCGATAGGGATCTCTTTTTTGCCCCCTACCCTGCGGATGGTGCGGTCTTCCAGAACGCGCAGCAGCTTCACCTGTAAATCCAGGGGCATTTCACAAATCTCATCCAGAAAGAGCGTGCCGCCATTGGCAAGTTCAATCAAGCCGGGTTTGGTTTGATATGCACCGGTGAAGGCGCCCTTCTCATAACCAAACAATTCGCTTTCAAACAGGCTGCCCGGCAAAGCGCCGCAGTTTATAGGTATCATCGGCTGATTGCGACGTTCCGAGTTTTTGTGAATACTGCGCGCCACCAGCTCTTTGCCCACGCCGCTTTCTCCCGTGATCAATACGTTGGCGTTACCGTAAGCCACTTTGCGGATCATGTTGTAAACTTTTTCCATGGCATTGCTGCTGCCCACAATGCTGGAAAATCCATTCTTATGCTCAGAGCTTTCGTCTTCGCCCGGTGCAACCCGGCGCAAGGCTTGTTCTACGGTCTTTAAGAGTTTGTCTTTGGAAAACGGTTTTTCGAGAAAATCAAAGACACCGCTTTTTACCGCCTTAACTCCAATCTCCAGCGTTCCATAGCCGGTCACCATTATAACCGGACAATCGGGGTGATCCCTTTTAACCGTTTCCAGCAATTCCATACCGTCCATCTCGGGCATCACCAGGTCACATATCAGCAGGTCCGGCATTTTTTCGTCAAAGCAATCCAAAGCTTTCTCAGCGGACTGGGCGGTTATCACCTCATACCCTGCCTTATTCAGAATTTTCTGGTAACTGATCAGCATTTCTTTCTGATCGTCCACCACCAGAATGCTTTGCTTATTCATTCAATGTCTCCAGCTCAATTACAAATCGGGCGCCCTGTGTGCCGTTATTTTCCAGAAACACCCGGCCATGGTGATTGGCCACCACCACGCGCACTATAAATAATCCCAATCCCGGATGCATAGCATCATTGCGTGTTGAGAAGAATGGCGAGAAGATATCTTTTTCCACTTCCCTGGCCACACCCGGTCCATTATCGCTTATTATTATACGAAAATATTTTTTATTACGCCGATCGTTTTCATGTTTTTCCAGAGAAACTGAAATTTTGCCCCCTTCATCAAGCACATCCAGGCTGTTGTTGAGCAGGTTGCGCAGTGCCTGTTGCAGCTGATCAGGATTACCCAAAACCAAGGCCTCGCTTGCATCGGCATTAAAATCGAAGCCGATATTTTTTTCATTGAAACGTCCGCCAAGACTTTCAACGGCACCGTAAACCGTTTTGCGCAGATCGACCTTTTCAAAATCCTGCGGCAGCATGCGTGCGTAATGCAAAATGCGGTGCGTGGTTTCGGCAATATTATCACTCTGCCGTATGATCTCTTCAATGTCCTCCATGTAGACGGAATAATTAGAAAGCTCTTCCAGCTCTTCTTTTAATATCTCAGCGCGTGTACGCAGTATGCCAACGGGATTATTTACCTCATGGGCTATTTCTGCGGCAACTTCACCCAGTGTAACAAGTTTGTCGGCGTGGTTAAGGTTTTCGCTTAGCAGTTTTGCCTCTTTCTTTCGCGCGTCGGCAAGCGCCTCAACCGTTTCATTGAAGCGTTCGGCCAGGTGCGCCAGTTCGTGACGTCCCTCCATTTTCACACGGGCCGTCAGATCGCCGCGCTTCAGTTTATCAAATCCAACAATGATCCGCTTTAGCCGGCTTTCAATCTGGCTCTCGTAAAGAAAATTAAAAGCCACCCAGAGAATGACAATTATAAAAATGGCTCCCAGAATCATCCTGTTGCGCAGCTGCGGATAAACAACCGCGGCCTGCGGCAGGGCCACCTGCACCTGTAAGACTCCGGGCAACGTATTTACGCTTTGATGCACGTGACAGGAGAGGCACTCTTTCTGCAGAAAAATGGGGTGGTTATGGATCAGCAAATCACCGCTGCGCAAAAAGGTTTCGACATTGGCGTCATCATCTTTGGTGTGGGCTGAATTGGGCAGCTCGAAAATATTGTGTCCTTTTTCCGCAGGGTCAGAAGAATAGATCACCTTTCCGTCGGGACGAAAAAGTCTCAGTGCTTCGATATCGGAGCGTTGGCCAAAACTTTGCATAATTTGCTGTATCTGCGCCGTATCGCGCACCATAAATGCATCAAAAGCAGAGCGATAAATTAACTGCGTTGCGGATTCAACCATATTGCCGGATAACTCTTCCTGGATTTTATCCATCTGGTAAACCACCATAAACAGCGGTCCACCAACGGTCACCATGAGGAGGACGGTTACTAGAATTTGGATGCGGGACTTCAATGTAAAGTCGGAGAGCTTCATCTTGTTTTGCCTGTTAAACTCTCCTGATTAAATATACAAACTTTGTACCAAGATAAAAGTGCTTTTTTAAGGTGTCTTTTGCCCCTTTTACTCTGTTTTTTTAGAAAAAAGCGCGCACAATGCGACATTGCAGTCCCATATGCGACATAATCTTCTCATGCATTTTAAGCCAATAAAAACAAATAGTTACGTTGAATTCAGGCATGGAGAGGGACATATATGTCTCATTCCAAACGAAGGCAAATTATTGCCAACAGACAATCAGCATTTGTAAAGTACTGTTAAATTTGAACTTAGAATCTCTATTTCGTTTTTGGCACACTAAATGATAAGTAAAAGTGCGACGCATTAATTAACTAACCAAGGGGGCGTTCATGAAACGTTCACATTTATTATCTGCATTATTGTTACCCCTCTTATTTTCCAGCATGATCGTACTTAACCGCTGCGAAGACGAAAAGACAGTGGTTGAAACGGTCACCGTTCGTGACACTGTTGAAGTGATGGTACAGATCATCAGTGTTGATGCTGTTTACGCGACACCCGACTCCGTAACTGTCGGTGGAACGATCGCTTTGACCGCGGATATCACCAAAGCCGCCGGCGCCGGTGATGATGTTATTTTCCGCTGGTTCTCCGATGTCGGTTCTTTCGATACCCAGGTCGGTGACACTGTAAACTGGACAGCGCCGGGAGAAGAAGGGGCTTATACAATTTCTGTTCACGTTACCGACGGTGAGAATATCGCCATTGGTACTAAACTGATCGGTGTTGGTATGTACGCACCGACAGAAACACCCTATTATATAGGTGATGTTAACTGCCAGGGCTGTCACAGCTCTACACATGCTGACTGGGCTGAAACAGGCCACGCCCATGCCTGGGCCGGTTTAATGGAAAGCGATCACGCTCGTTCTTACTGCTTCCCCTGCCACAGCGTTGGCTATGAACCGGAAGCCATGACCGGTAACAGCGGTTATGATGAAGCTCCGATCGCCCTGTTTGAAGACGTTCAGTGCGAAAACTGCCACGGTGCCGGTTCCGAGCACGTTGCTTCGTTAAGCGCTGACGACATTGAAGTCAGTTTTGCTGTTGATAACTGCGCCAAGTGCCATGAAGGCGCTCACCATCCGTATGCTACGGAATGGGAAGAATCACCGCATAACTTCCTTCCTGAAGAGGGTTCGCATGGTGCCGGTCTTCGCGGAAGCTGCGCCGGATGTCATGAAGGCGTTGCCGGAGCTCTTCGTCTTAGCGGCGACGTTAGCGCATTCTATGGCGGTGGCTCTGTAGCCGAACGGCCTACTTATGAAGAAGTAGCCGCCCAGCCGATTACTTGCCAGGCCTGCCATTCCTCACATAGCAATGAAAACCCTGGTCAACTGCGCACAGTTGCTGATGTACCTTTAACTACCGCTAATGGCGAAAGCCCGATTATCACTGAAGGCGGTACAGGCAAACTTTGTATGCACTGCCACCACGCTCGCCGCGCAGGCGAATCACAAATAGCTGAAGGTTATGCTCACTTTGGTCCGCATGCCAACCCGCAAGCTGACATGGCTGCCGGTAAAACTGGTTATCATGCAGTTGCAGACCCTGGCTTTGTATGGGCGGATCCTTCGCACATCAAAGTTCAGAACTCCTGCAAAACATGCCACCTGAATATGGTTGAGTATGACGGCACGACGGCTATTACGGGCCACACATTCTTGCCGACTACAGCTGCTTGTGCAAACTGCCACGGTGAAATCGCCAGCTTTGATGATATCAAAGCCCTGGAAGATTTTGATGGTGACGGCGCTGTTGAAGGTGTTCAAAGTGAAGTTGTTGGCTTGATGACCCTGTTGGAAGCCGCTCTCGTTGACAGCCTGGAAGCTCTGAATCTTGGTATCGATACAGGTGCTGATGATTTTGACCTGGCTCATTACCTGGGTGTTGTTGACTCCTCTACCGTTCGTATGCGCGAAGCCGGATGGAACTGGGTATTCGTTGTAGACGATAAGAGTAAAGGTGTTCACAACCCGGATTACGCAGTACAGCTGCTGCAGCAAAGCTATAAACACTTAACCGGTCAGGATGTAGCCGGTGCCAGCATCGTTCGTGATGGTTCTCAGAACGCTGTTGTCAGAAAGTGGTAACACGGAATTTACCAAAGAAAGGGCTTTCCTTTTGGGAAGCCCTTTTTTATAATACATACATATTCTAACTCATCGGGGCTACCAACCATGTTTCGTCTTCTAACCCTTACACTGATTCTGTTTTTCTGCTCCGGGCTGAATGCTCAGTGGGCATTAAACGGAAACCTGAGCTCCTGGGTATACAGCTTCGAAACCCCGGATAACGTGCAGCAAGGTAATTTTTATCAGGGATTTCACCTGCGCGCCCGCAACGGCGCCATACCCGAAGCCGCTTTTAATACGTCCTTCCAAATCCAGAAACGCGGTGATGCCGATTGGGAGGAACGCGTTTATAATACTTACCTGGACTGGACAGCCAGCACATATCAGGTCCGTTTGGGACGCCAGTTTGCTTACAGCGGCGTTGTGAACGGCACCTTCGATGGCGCAATGGTCAGTCTGTCTCCGATAGCCGGCCTTACGCTCAAGGCTTTCGGAGGACTGGACGCTCCCCTGCGCAGAAGCATAGAGACCGCTGGAACGGACAGCACGTTCTACGGTGCCTACGCTTCCTATAATTACTGGCAGGAGCATAAAGCCGATGTCAGTTTTGTTCAGCAGGAACGCGACAGCGAGATTATCTGGCAACAGGTCGGCGCGGGCTTTAATGGCAACTTTCTGGATCGTTCGCTGTTCTACATTCTGCAATACGAACATAACCTGGCTTCCTCGGAAATTCAGGGTACCCGCGCAAGACTCACCTACTACTGGTCGGACTGGTCTTTCCATGGTGAATACAGCATGCAGAAACCACGCATCCTGGAAGACTCCTTCTTCCGTATCTTTGAGCTTGAAGAGTACCAGCAGATGCGGGGCGGCGCTACCTACCAGTGGAATGCGATCCAACTAGGATTGCAGTATGCGCTCACCAACTATGAAAACGATCATACCCAGCAGGTAATTGCCACGGCAGGAAACCGCTACGGGATTATCGGGCTGGTATTCCAGGAAGGTTTTGCCGGAGACAATGCCGGAATCTATGGGGATATCCGTTACCCGGTACTTAACCAGCTTACCCTGCGCCTGTACAGCAGCTATTACAACTATCAGCGCCAAACAACAGAAATTACAGAGGACGCCGTTGCCCTTTCCGCCGGTATCGACTACCGCCCGATTGACGACATAATTTTAAGGGCCGATTTGCAGGAAAGCCGCAACAGCGCATATGACAACGATTTAAGAGGCCTGTTCAGGCTTACTTATATGTTCAATTTTAAATCGAACTCCGGGGACTGATAACATGAAAACACGCGCGACATTTTTAACGATCATTGGCGCCATCATGCTGCTGTTGCTGAGCGGGGCTGTTTTTTCCGGCGAGGACGAACAGACCGGCTTTGAATTTCCGCATGCCGTTCATGTGGAAGGTGAAGGCCTTGAATGTGCCGATTGCCATGGCGCTGCCGCCGAAAGCACTACCGGTGCCGACAACCTTATGCCCAACCGCGACATGTGCCTGGATTGCCATGATGCCGAAGATTTGCCTGATTTCGCCAATATGCCCCAGGTAACAGAATACAGCGTACTCTTCTCACACAAGCTGCATGCCGAAGCCGGCCAGGAATGCGCCGACTGCCACCGGATGGTTGCCGCAAAAGAAGAGGTGCTGCCGCTGGACCTGCCGGGCATGGTTGAATGTATGGATTGCCACGAGCAAAAGCTTGTGGTAAACACCTGCGAAAGCTGCCACCTGCCCAGCGAAGATCTGCGGCCTGTCACACACACGCTGGATTTTATTCACAATCACGCGATACTGGCGCGCACCGGCGCTATTCAAAAATCTTCCGGCATGGATTGCGTAAGCTGTCACAGCCAGAACTTCTGCCAGGATTGCCACGAAGGTGAAAACGTTGACCGGCTGACGCACCCGCTGAATTATGAATTCACGCACGCGCTGGACGCCGCCAACAAAATGAATAACTGCAGCAGCTGCCATACAAACCGGCAATTCTGCATCGATTGCCACCGTGATAACAACGTACTGCCGCATAATCACGGCGCCGGTTGGGTAAACAACATTCCCAACAACGGCGGTCTGCACGCATTGGAAGCTATTAACGATCTGGAAGCATGTGCCTCCTGCCATGAGAGCAACGCTCAAACGGTATGCGCGCCATGCCACGGAAACTAAACCGGGACACAGCTCATGAAACGCACAATATTATTTATTTCGCTTATGTCGCTGGGCTGGTTGGTAACGGCCTGCCTTGAAAAAAACGAACCGACCGCGGTGCCGACACACCCCGATAACTGGGTGTCTAAAAGCTCGGAAAATTTCCACGGGTCGGTGCTGCTTAACGGCGGTTTGAATATCGAAAGCTGCCAGAGCTGCCACGGGCAAGACTACCAGGGCGGGACGTCCAACGTCTCCTGCTTCAGCAGCGGCTGCCATAATCTCTTTCCGCACCCGGAAGGCTTTGCCAATCCCGGTTCCGGCAATTTCCACGATGAATTTATTGCCATGCTGAAGTGGGACATTACCGCCTGCCAGAGCTGCCACGGCAACGACTACATGGGTGAAGGCGTGGACAATAAGGATTGTACGGTTTGCCACAGCGCCGAAAAGGGACCGGAAGCCTGCAATACCTGCCACGGCGATATGGCCAATGCTGCGCCGCCTAAGGATCTTATGGACCGCACAGACACGCGCTTCAAAACGGTGGGCGCGCACCAGCCGCACCTGGTTGGCGATACCTGGAGCACATTCTCGCAAGGCGATTGTAAAACCTGCCACATCACGCCAACAGAACTCACTTCAGCCGGCCACCTCGACGATAGTGAAGGTGCTGAAGTGATCTTTAACAAGCTGGCAAGCTTTAACGGCAAAAGCAACGCGCACTATGACGTTTTGAGCGGCTCGTGCAGCGACACGTATTGCCACGGCGGTTTCGAATTTAAGAAGAGCGAAAGCGCTTACCCCTGGGCCTACACGGACAGCGTTATGGCCGGTAACAATGCCAAAGTCGAATGGCAGTTTGTCGGCCTGGATCAGGCCCGCTGCGGCTCCTGCCACGGTCTCCCGCCCAAAGGTCACATTGCCTCTTCGCTGGATAACTGCGCCGGCTGCCATGGACGCGTTGTGGACAGCGAATTAAACATTGTTAACAAATTCCTGCATATAAACGGGAAAATTGAAGTTTTCAATTAAAAAACAGAGTTAGACAGACGACATAAAAAGCCGCCCTTAAAACGGGCGGTTTTTTTTTACTTATAACAAATAATTAGATTGCCCTAAATTTTTACTTGACATATCTAATTTAATGGTTATTTTTGTTGCTTAATCAAAACGGAAGCTGATGATGCCGGTCGGAATTGTAACGGATTCATTTGTCGCGGGGATACTGGCCAGTTTTGCCTGCGGCCTGGGTGCGCTGCCGCTGATCTTCCCGGGTCTAAAACTCAAGGAGCACAGCGGACTGGGCTACGCGCTTGCCGGGGGACTGATGTTCGCCGCCTCGGTTTACAATCTGCTGCTACCCGGTCTTTCCATGACCGAAAACGAAATGACATTGCGGACAGTGATACCGGTGATAAGCGGGATTCTGGCCGGCGCCCTGTTTATCTGGGCGACGCATGTGTACCTGGAGCCTGAGCGTTTTGAGAAATCGGGTCTGCGCAAATATGGCAAACGTATAGAGATACTTATCTTCGTTGCCATGTCCGTGCATTCCATCCCCGAGGGTGTGGCCGTTGGCGTTGGCTACGCTTCCGGTGAAGTGTTAAATACATCTATAGGCGATTACATTGCTTTGGCAATCGCCATTCATAATATACCGGAAGGCCTGGCGGTGGCGATTCCGCTGCGGGCAGCCGGCGCCTCGATACATAAATGCTTCTGGGCTGCTTTTTTTACAAGCCTGCCCCAACCCATCGCCGCTTTGCCGGCCAGCCTGGCATCGTGGTTTTTCCAGCCGCTTATGCCCATCCTGATGGGCTTTGCCGCCGGCGCCATGATCTATCTGGTAATCATGGAATTGATACCGGAAGCACTGGAAAAAGAAACACCGGTAAAGATGGCCTGGTTTTTTACCGCCGGCTTCTGCGGCATGATCCTGGTGCAGGTTGTTTTATAACTACAAACACTAAACATGGAAAATTTTATGAATATGAGACGGATTGTTTCTCTGATTGCATTGCTGTTTATTTTGGCCTGTTCTGAACAGACGCAAAAGGCAGATGACGGTATGATTGATATTGTATGCACTACCGGTATGATCGCCGATATGGTGGAAAACATTGCCGGAGACAGGGCGAATGTTACCGGCCTCATGGGGCCCGGCGTGGATCCCCATTTGTATAAAGCCAGCCAGGGTGACATAAACAGATTAAACGGGGCCGAGATCATTTTTTACAACGGCCTGCACCTGGAAGGCAAAATGGTGGATATCTTTGAAAAAATGAACCGCACGAAACCGGTGGTGGCAGTTGCCGCGCCCGTTGACTCCAGCTTGCTTATGGAGTATGGTGAAACGGTCGACCCGCATATCTGGTTTGATGTTTCGCTGTGGCGCGAGGCGGGTGGCGCGGTCTTGTCCGCTTTAACCGCGTATGACAGCACGTCGGCAGATTATTTTACATCCAACTATAAAAATTATATGGCAAAACTGGATTCATTGCACCGCTGGGTTGGCGACACGCTTCGGGTAATTCCCGCGGAGCGTCGTGTGCTGGTTACCGCCCATGACGCATTCAGCTATTTTGGAAGAGCCTACAACATTGAAGTTGTTGGCCTGCAGGGCATATCCACTGTTGCCGAGTTTGGCGTAAAGGACATTACCGACCTGGTGAATACGATCGTCGAGCGCCGGATCAAGGCTATTTTTGTGGAATCCAGTATTTCGCCGCGCAGTATAAAAGCCGTCCAGGAAAGCGTGCAATCGCGCGGATTTGATGTGCAGATCGGCGGGACGCTTTATTCCGATGCCATGGGTGAGCCCGGCAGCGGCGCCGACACGTACATTGGGATGGTGCGCCATAACGTGCGTACACTTGTTGAAGCTTTGCATTAGGAAAAATCATGGCTGAAAAGACAGCGATCGAAATACATGACATGACCGTGGCCTACCAGAAAAGGCCGGTTTTATGGGATGTGGATCTGGAAATTCCCGAGGGCAAGCTGGTTGGTGTAATTGGCCCAAACGGCGCGGGCAAATCCACGCTCATAAAAGCAATGATCGACCTGATTCCCAAGGCATCGGGTTGGGTGAAGATTTTTGATAAACCCTACAGCGAGATGCGCTCTCTGGTGGGCTATGTTCCGCAACGCGAATCGGTAGACTGGGATTTCCCTGTAAGTGCCTTCGAGGTTACGCTGATGGGCCGTTACGGACACATCGGCTGGGTGAAGCGGCCGTCCGCAGAGGATAAGGAAATCGCTTATGCCTCTTTGGAAAAAGTGGGCATGGCCGAATTCGCCGACCGTCAGATCAGCCAGCTTTCCGGCGGGCAGCAGCAGCGGGTTTTTTTGGCCCGTGCCCTGGCCCAGGATGCGCGCATTTACCTGATGGATGAACCCTTTGCCGGCGTTGATGCCTCCACCGAGCGCGCCATCATACAATTGCTGACGGAGCTTCAGAAACAGGAAAAAACGATCATCGTTGTTCATCACGATCTGCAAACGGTTTCCACCTATTTCGACTGGCTGATGATGCTGAACATGCGCGTCGTAGCCGCGGGGCCCGTAAAGAAGGTTTTTACCCAGGACAACCTGAACAAAACCTACGGCGGGCGTCTGACCATTCTAAGCGAAGCCGCACAGGCCGTAGCCCGGGAAATGGGGAATCAGTAGAATTGGGCAGTACGAATTAAAAATTGGGAATTTGGAATTGGGAATTAATGTCTTGTCCTGAATATGTTACAAAAAAAACGTGAACACCTGAACACTAACACCATAACACATTAACACCCTATGCTTGGTCTGGACAACTTTAATTTACGCTACATACTCCTTGGTATGATCCTGATTGGAATGAGCGGAGGTTTGCTGGGAACCTACGCCGTTTTGCGCAAGCGAAGCCTGCTGGGTGATGCCCTGGCACACAGCGCCCTGCCCGGTGTCGTGATCGCTTTTTTGATTACAGGGAGCAAGGACATCGTTCCTCTGCTTATTGGGGCAACAGCGACGGGCGTGATCGGTGTTCTGGTAATCCAGCTAATCGTTAACCGCACGCGCATTAAAACAGATGCGGCCATAGGCATGGTGCTGTCCGTATTTTTTGGCATCGGGATTGTATTTCTTACTTATGCCCAGCAAACCGCCGCCGGCAACCAAAGCGGTCTGGATAAATTTCTGTTTGGCCAGGCGGCGGCCATTGTGCCTCGTGATGTCCAGGTGATGCTGGTGATCACCGTGCTTATTGTTGCCATGCTTCTGCTTTTCTACAAAGAATTCAAAATGATGATCTTTGATTACGACTACTGCCGCAGCATCGGTTTTCCCGCCGCGCGGATTGACCTGCTGCTTATGGCGCTGATCGTTTTAACGGTGATGAACGGCTTGCAGGCGGTGGGCGTTATTCTCATCGCTGCCATGCTGATTACACCGGCCGCCGCCGCCCGTTTCTGGAGTGACAAGCTGCATCTCGTATTGGTGCTGGCCATGATAGCCGGAATAATTTCGGGCATCAGCGGCACATACGTCAGCGCCGCCGCACCGCGCATTCCAACCGGACCGGTTATGGTTTTAACAGCGACGGGCATATTCACCATCTCCGCCATTGTCGCACCGCGCAAAGGCCTTATCGCGCGCCTTTTAAGACATTACAACAACCGCCGCCGCCAGCACATGCAGCATATTCTGCGCGCCTATTATGAAATCCGCGAGCAGCACGCTTACCCGCAAAATATATCGATCACCGAGCTGGCCAATTACCTGGGCGTTTTTGAGCGGCGCCTGCGCCCGGCCCTGCGCGCCCTGCAGAAAAAAAACTGGATCACACTGCGCGATCGTAATATTAGTCTGAATGAAAAAGGCGAAGAACAGGCGCTGCATATTATCAAATCGCACAGGCTGTGGGAGCATTACCTGCTTAACCGCCATATCCTGCAGAAAGACCATGTCCATGCCCCGGCCGATAACATCGAACATATCCTGACCGAGGATATCGTCGCCCGCCTGGAGGAAATCCTGCGTGAACAGGGTATAAACGTAGAAAGGATCATCAGACCGCAAGGACAGGAGGCCGCTACATGATTGAGTTGAGCGGTTCATTCTGGATCATTCTGACAGGCATTCTGGTGGCCGTTTCCTGCGCTCTGCTGGGCACTTTTCTCGTTCTGCGAAAAATGTCGCTTCTCGGTGACGCCATCAGCCACGCTGTTTTGCCGGGCATCGCCGTCGCCTACCTCTTCTCCGGCAGCCGCGATATTTTGCCCATGTTTCTTGGCGCCCTGGTCGCCGGCGTTCTCACCACCTTTATTATCGAATATATCCATCGCCACTGGCGCGTTCAGGAAGATGCCGCCATCGGTATTGTCTTCACGGCCCTGTTTGCCCTGGGTGTGATCATTATCTCCGCCTACACCGGCCACATCGACCTGGACCAGGAGTGCGTTTTATATGGCGAGATTGCCTACACGCCATGGGACACGCTGATCGTTGCCGGACAGAGTTACGGGCCGCGGCCGGTCTGGATATTGGGCTCCGTGCTTCTGCTTAACCTTCTTGTACTGGGCCTGTTTTACAAAGAGTTCAAGATCGTTTCCTTTGACCCGGCCATGGCAATGGCCATCGGCATTAATGCCTCGCTGGTTCACTACATCCTGATGGCGCTCGTCTCGGTGACCACCGTTGCCTCCTTCGAATCGGTTGGCGCCATCCTGGTTGTGGCCATGCTGATTGTGCCCGGTGCCGCGGCTTACTTATGGTCCGACAACCTGAAAACAATCCTGAAGCTTTCCGTTCTTATTGGAGTTACCGGTGCTGTCGGCGGCTACTACCTGGCCATGGTCATGGACAGTTCCATAGCCGGCAGCATCACCACGGTGCTTGGGCTTCTTTTTGCTGTTTCGCTCATAATTGCGCCGCATAATGGATTGTGGTCACGCTACCGTCAGCGCCACCAGCTCTCCAACCGTATCGCCGCAGACCACATCCTGCTGGGCCTGATCCGTAATTACGAGCAATCCGGCGAAAAAGGCCGCCCGCTGCGGATGATCACGGAAGAAAACGCCGACGGCAATCGCGTAAAAATGCGCGTTTTGGAAGCACTGCTCAAAAAAGGTGCATTGACCCGTCAAAACGGTTACATTTCTTTGACCGACAAGGGAATAGAATTAGCCAGCAACCTGTTGCAGAAGCATCGATTGTGGGAAAGTTACTTAAGCGGGCTTGGAATTCCGGATGATCATTTGCACCGACCGGCAGACGAAATTGAACACTTTATCGATGAAGAGCTTAAGCAGCGCCTGGCAGAAAAGCTGGACTATCCCGATACCGATCCGCACGGTAAAGCCATCCCCCGCAAAAAGTGACGTCAGTTATTTCCATATAGTTTGTAGAACCTGTTTTCACGCGGCCAATAATGAAATCTCCCTGTATTAAAGTATGTGTGATTGATGAAAAAAGCGGCTTGTGCAGCGGCTGTTTGCGAACGCTGGATGAAATCGCCCGCTGGAGCCGGTTAACAGACGACCAGCGCGAGGAAATTATGCGCCTGATAAAATACCGAACCGTGTCCAAAAGACCGGACAACAGCATTAATACTGCCGATGCGTAACGAATACAGGTATATAACCCAAACAGAGATCCCTGCACCGCTCGATGAAGTATTCGAGTTCTTCTCCGACGCGTTTAACCTGGAGCGCATTACCCCGCCGTGGCTTAATTTCCGCGTACTGACTCCAAAATCCGTACATATTCGCCAGGGTACAAGGCTGGAATACAAGCTGCGCCTGAATAACGTGCCCCTGCGCTGGCTTACCGAAATCACTTTATGGGAACCGCCCTTCCGCTTTGTGGATTGCCAGCTGCGCGGGCCCTACCAAAAATGGGTTCACCTGCATGAGTTCCGCGGCACCGGACAAAACACAACGCATATGACCGATCATGTGGTTTACGCCTTGCCGTTTGGCCTGCTCGGCAAAGTTTCACACGGTTTGTTTGTAAAACGCCAGGTAAACGCTATTTTCACCTACCGCAAAGAAGAGATCCGCAAAATATTTCTTAAACCAACACCCAACTCGAAGGAGGCATGATGGATATAGGTAACTTACAGGAATATTACAACCAGGCCCTGGAAATGGTCATTTTTTATGTACCAAAGATCCTTACGGCCGCAGTCGTTCTTATTGTCGGCTTGTGGATTGTTAAGCTGATCGTCAATGGCTTTCAGAAAGCCACGGACAAATCGAACATGGACAGCTCGCTGCAGCGTTTTCTGACCAGCATCTTTTCCATTATTCTTAAAGTCCTTGTCGTTATAAGCGTGATTTCCATGCTGGGCGTGGAAACAACGTCCTTTATTGCCGTCATCGGCGCGGCAGGCCTGGCTATTGGTTTTGCGTTGCAGGGCAGTCTTTCCAACTTCGCCGGCGGTGTGCTTATCCTCATTTTCAAGCCATTTAAGGTGGGCGATTACATTGAGGGAAGCGGCCATTCCGGTATCGTACACGCGGTCGAGGTTCTGAACACCACACTCAAAACGCCGGACAACAAAACGATCATTATACCCAATGGCGGGTTGGCCAATGGTTCAATTATAAACTATTCGACGGAAGAGCGGCGCAGGGCCGATTTCGTTTTTGGCATCGGCTATGAAGACGACGCCGAAAAGGCCAAGCAGATCATTTTAGACATCATCAGCCAAGATGAGCGCATCCACGGTGACCCAGAGCCGTTTGTACGCGTAGGCAACCTTGGTGACAGCAGTGTGGACATTACCGTCAGGGCCTGGGTCGATACACCGAATTACTGGGCTGTACATTTTGATATGATCGAAAAAGTAAAAGCGGCCTTCGATACCAATAAGATTTCGATTCCTTATCCGCAGATGGATATTCACCAATACAAAGCCAACTAACCGACACAACTAAAGGAGGCATTCGATGAAAAAAACATTAACTGTATTACTGATTCTTTTGACAGGCGCTCTTGTGGCACAGGCCCAGGAAGAGGAAGCGCCAAAATACGGCTGGAAAAAACAGGTCGTGGGTGATCTGAACTTTACCCAGAACGCTTTTGACAACTGGACACAGGGCGGTGAAAACAGCTGGACATGGGCGCTGCTTATCAATGCCACGCTGGAGCTGGACGAAGCGCACTTCAACTGGAGCAACAGCGGCAAATTTGAATACGGCAAAACCAAAGTGGGCGATGCATCGGCGCGCAAAGCCGCTGATGAAATCAAACTGGAATCTGTCTATACCTATAAACTGACCCAATTGATCAATCCGTATGCCGCCATAAGAGCGGAAACCCAGTTTGATGATGGCTTTAACTACGATGTAACGCCAAAGGTAAAAACATCCACGGCTTTTGATCCTCTGTACATCACAGAAAGCTTTGGCGCCGGGTACAAACCAAGCGACATATTTAAAACCCGGCTTGGTGTGGCCTTTAAGCAAACCATAAGTGATAAGAAATTTGGTTACGCAAACGACCCGGATACAAAGGATACTATTGAAGACCTGCGCAGCGAAGTCGGTGCCGAGTCGGTATCGGAACTGAACATGCCGTTGAGCGAACGTATTCTCTATAACAGCAAACTGGAGCTGTTCAGCGACATCAGCGCCATAAAGAACGTGGATGTCAACTGGGACAATACCTTCTCGGCCAAGGTTTCCGAACTGATCAAGGTGAGCTTCAACTTCAGGCTTTATTATGACAGCGATATTTCCATAAAACGCCAGATCAAGCAGACACTGGCCGTAGGCCTTTCCTATACATTCCTGTAAGAAATATCCTTCAAATTATTAGGCGGTCTTCCTGGACCGCCTTTTTTTGTTCCAGCAATATTAAAAGCCTATTTCCGTTTGCAGCAATTTTTTCACTTCGTTAAATTTCCCCTTTAAGGTTATAACATAGATACAAGGAGCGTATCGTGGTTTTGTACAGGGAAGTAGCTCTCCTGATGTTTATTTTTGTATTTTGTCTCAATGCTTCCGGCGGGAATGCGGACACTACCCCCAAAGGCTGGGAAAACCAGCTAAAAGGAACACTTAGCTTTACACAGAATCGTTATACAGACTGGCAAAAAGACGGTAACAATTCGTGGAACTGGAATATCAATATCAAGGGCCGGTTTGAAAAAAACGAGGACAAATACCGCTGGGTCAATAAAGCGCAGCTCAACTTCGGCAAAAGTAAGGTGGCCCGTCAGATGGAAAGAAAAGCTTCCGATGAGCTGAAGCTTGAAAGCGTATACACCTTCAAATTGGGCATGGATCCCAATCCCTACACGGCACTTACCTTTCAGTCACAGTTTACACGCGGCTACAAATACGATCGAGGCGGCAAAACAAAAACCCCGGTTTCCGACTGGTTTGATCCTGCTTATCTCGTTGAAAGCAGCGGTTTTGGCCTGCGGCCGTCGGAACATTTTATTACCCGGTTTGGTGCAGCCCTCAAGCAAACAATCACACGCAATTACCCCGTGCCTTACGCCGACGACCCGGCAACCGAAAAAACTGAAACCTTTAAAAACGAAGTCGGCCTGGAATCGGTAACAGACATTAATATGAAGCTCAGCGAACGGATTGTTTACGAATCCAACATTGAGTTTTTTTCCAACCTGGAAGCACTGAGTGAAGTGGACATAAATTGGAATAATACGCTTAGTTCCAGCCTGTCCGAGCTGCTGATCGTTACTTTCAATTACCGCATCCTGTACGACAAAGACGTTTATTACAAACGACAGATCAAGCAGACGCTGGCTTTGGGACTTTCCTATACTTTTTTGTAGCACACTTTTTTTGAGGGCGACCACCTTCCCCTTTAATGATAAAGTAAGAGTTTTAAACAGGATCAGGATCAAGTTTTTTTAAAATATGTGTTGCAACACGGAAATATTGCCATTATATTGTGTGTTGTAACACGCATCTAAGGAAGAGATAAAACATGTCGGAACTGAAAGAGCGCATCAAGCAAAGCAAATTTGAAAGCAAGGGTCAATCAGGATTATTGCATTTGTTTAGTGCTTCTTCCTTGTTGCGCGAGCAAATGAACCAGGTATGCAAAGACCATGGTCTCTCCGTTGCCCAGTTTAACATCCTGCGCATCCTGCGTGGCGGTCAACCCGATGGCTATCCGCGCTGCGAGATACAATTGCGCATGGTAGAACGGGCTCCGGATATTACGCGCCTGCTGGATCGGCTTATCAGCATGGGCTATGTGCGGCGCATGCGCGACAAAAACGATCGCCGCCTTTCCGTGGCCCAGATAACTGAAAAAGGCCTGCAAAGCCTGGCCCTGCTGGATCAGCCTGTTAAGCAATTCCAGAAGGAGTTTGAAGATTTTATGGGTGAAGAAGAGATGGATCGGCTTATTGCAATTTGCGCAAAAATTTTGAAGACCTATTGAAATGTTTTTTCAGCACATATGGTTATTAACTTTTTTCTAAAAACAACTAAACCAACAGGAGGCTTTATCATGAAGCGTATTTCTTTTGTTTTATTTTTGATTGTGTTCGCCGCAACTGAACTATTTGCGTCCGACACCTACACCGTGGATAAGTCGCACACCAGCGTGGGCTTTAAAGTGACACACATGGTTGTAACAACCGTGCGTGGTAAATTTAACGGCTTTGACGCATCGCTTAAGTTTGACCAAAACAATCTGAATGATTTTATGGCCAGTGCCAATATTGAAACGGCCAGCATTGATACAGACAACCAAAAGCGCGACGATCACCTGCGCAGTGATGATTTCTTTAATGCCGAGCAATTTCCGGAAATCAAATTCGTAGCCAACAAAGTAGAAAAAACCGAAGACGGCTATAAAGCCATCGGCAATCTGACCATCCGTGATGTAACGCGTCAGGTTGAAATGCCCTTTATTGTGAACGGACCTGTACAGGATCCCTGGGGCAATACGCGCATCGGTATCGAAGGCAGCACCACTATTAATCGCCAGGATTACAATGTGCGCTGGAATAACACGCTTGACAGCGGTGGATTAGTCGTTTCTGATGATGTGGAAATTATTATCGAAGCCCAATTCGTTAAAGACAAATAGTTCGTTTCATACTCTCCGCATAAGAGGCCGTCCACAAGGACGGCCTTTTTTTATTGACTCCACCTGATTTTTTCCTTCAAATATCATAATTTACCGCTATTGTAGCTGCACTCGAAGAAGATGCCTTTATACACTATATTTGGCATTGGCAATTTAAATCTAAACAAAAGACAAAAGCATGATGGAATTACAAACCGACCGTTTAAATCTCGCGCCTTTGACCCTGGAAGACGTGACGCTTTTCCACGCCATGAATACCGACGCATTTGTACGCAAATATCTTTGGGACGACGAAGTAATCGATCCGGAAGAATCGGAGTCAATGCTGGAGCGTAACGAGGAACTGTTCAATGAGAGCAATTACGGTCTTTGGAAGATCGTTTTAAAGGAAAGCGGCGATGTGATCGGCTATGCCGGGTTGTGGTTTTTCTTTAACGAGCCGTTACCGCAGCTGGTTTACGCGCTGAAAGAAGAATTTACCGGGCAGGGTTATGCCACGGAAGCGTCGCGCGAAGTGATGGCCTATGCTTTCAACACGCTTAAATTTCCCTTTCTGCTGGCGGCCATGGACAAGCCAAACAGCGCATCGCACAAAGTGGCCCAGCGCCTGCGCATGCGTCACGTAGAAACCAGCCGGCAGAACGAGCGGCTGACAGTTTTTTACCGCATCGACAAAGCTAAGTTTGAAGAAGTGCAGAAAGAAGAGCAGGATAAAAAAGAGTAAGCGGAATTCTAAGGCGCAAAGCGTCCGGCTGGTTGTTGCGATTCTTTTGTTGCTTGGAGGCAGTGCTTTGAGCAGCGAAAAGCCGGCAGACAAAGAGCAACCCTTTTTGATTGTCCTGGGGACACTACAGGATGCCGGAGCACCGCATGCAGCATGCACCGGGGCGTGTTGCGACGGCCTGTTCAAAAATCCCGATCCCGGCCGTATGGTGGTTGCTTTAGGTGTTGTAGATCCTGCGTATGAAGTGAATGCCCTGTTTGAAGCCACGCCCGACCTGCCGCGACAGATGAAAATGCTGCATAAAGCCTCCCCGTTCGACGCAGCCCAAACCCCGGCCGCTATTTTTCTTACCCACGCTCATATTGGTCATTATGCCGGACTGATGTATCTGGGCTTTGAGTCAATGAATGCGTCATCCGTTCCGGTATACGCCATGCCACGTATGAAGCGGTTTCTAGAAAACAACGGTCCGTGGGACCAGCTTGTCGGCAAGAAAAACATTGCCATGATGCCGCACCAGGCCGACAGCAGCATTGCGCTTTCTCCCAATATACGTGTTACGCCGCTGCCGGTACCGCACCGCGATGAATATTCCGAGACCGTCGGCTACCGCATTGAAGGCCCCAACAAGAAGGCGCTGTTTATCCCTGATATCGACAAATGGGAAAAATGGGAGCGCTCCATCGTACAGGAGATCCGTAATGTGGATTATGCCTTTCTCGACGCCACATTTTTTGACGGAAACGAACTGAACCTGCGTGATATGTCGCAGGTACCCCACCCTTTTGTGGTAGAGAGCATGGATTTGTTTGAGTCGCTCTCAGCGGCAGACAAAAAGAAGATTCATTTTATCCATTTTAACCACACCAATGCGCTGTTGGACGAGGAGAGCGTTCAATATAACACGGTTTTGGAGAAGGGGTTTGGGGTTAGTGACGTTTACCAGATGTTTGAATTATAGCTTATTTATTTGGAACAAAACCTGTTCTTTTCGAAATCCTTTTGCTATTATTGATGAGTCGTAATCCATCATCAAACCAATAACAAAAATATTGATAAGCCCGTAACCAAATGAGCATGTTGATTTAATTAAAAATTTCTAATCGAATGACAACCAAATTTTTAAATGGGGTAAATTCATTTTGTATGCCATTATGCAGCAAATTTAAGAATTTCTACTTCAGCGCCTTTGGATACGGCTTCCTCTGCACGTTCAAGTAACTTTTCAGTAATCTCCTCCAACAAATAGTATTCACCGCAATTCTCACATACGTCCGCCGGAACTTCTTTGAAAATGACCGTTGTAGTTCCCCGTTGCAGCGTTACTGTAACGAGACCGGGATTTGTACTGCCCTGTTTACAGATAACACAGTTCATGTTTTTCTCCTGGTTTTAAAATCACTCTCCCAGACCTTTCTGTCTGGCTCATATACGGTAATAATATAACACAGGTCGATACTATTTCGCTAAAGCCATTTCAAAAAACTAAAGGAATTTTGCCCGCCATAATCGGTGTTAAAATACTTTTCATTAAAAACAAATTCTAGACATGACCTACAAAATACCACCACAAACCCGCATCGGGCATGTGCATCTAAAGGTGGCCGACCTGCAGCGGGCGCTGGAGTTTTATTGTGACTTACTTGGTTTCGAACTGATGACCACCTACGGCAAAGACGCCGCATTTATCTCCGCCGGAGGCTACCATCATCATATCGGGCTTAATACCTGGTTCAGCAAAAACGGTCCGCTGCCCGCCAAAAATGCCACGGGGCTTTTTCACACAGCAATCCTCTACCCCACCCGCAAGGACCTGGCTGTTATTCTAAAACGCCTTCTGGATGCAAATTATCCTTTGACCGGCGCCTCTGATCATGGCGTCTCCGAAGCGCTGTATTTGGATGACCCTGATAAAAACGGCGTTGAGTTATATTGTGACAGACCGCCGGAGAAATGGCCGCGCAACAGCGACGGCTCGCTGAATATGTACACTCGACGTCTGGATTTGGAAGACCTGCTGGCGGAACTGCAGCGATAGTTGCGCGAACGATTTTTCTTAACTCGCTTATGACATCATCCCCAACACGAATATGGAATTGGCGTGCCGTTGATGGAATATTTAGATTGCTCCGCGGTTAGACAACGCCAAAAAAGCTTATGAGCAATCCGACATACCACTCCGTATTCTGGTTCCGGCGCGATTTGCGGCTGTTTGACAACCACGGACTTTACCGCGCCCTGAAAAGCAATCTGCCTGTGATTCCCCTGTTTATTTTTGATTACGACATACTCAAAGACCTGCAAGAGCGCGATGACAAACGTGTACTCTTTATACACCAAACCGTTGAAAAAATGCGAGACGACCTGCGCAAAGAGGGCCGCGATTTGCTTGTGCGTTACGGTACGCCTGAAAACGTCTGGCGCGATTTGTTGAACGAATACAATATCCGCGCGGTTTTTACCAACCATGATTATGAGCCTTACGCCATAAAGCGCGACGCTCGGATAAAACAACTGTGCCTTGAAAAAGGGGCCGCATTTCACACCTTCAAAGACCAGGTTATTTTTGAAAAAAGCGAAATACTGACAGGACAGGGAAAACCCTACACAGTTTATACGCCCTACCGCAAAAGCTGGGAGAACAAACTGCGGGCGGCAGACCTGAAGCCTTTCTCCAGCGAACAGAACCTGGAAAATATCATAAAGCAGAAATTTCCGGAGACCCCAACGCTGGAGCAGATGGGCTTTAGTGAAAGTCCGTTTGATTTTCCTGCGGCGCGGCCTGACGAAAAAATCATCAAAAAGTATGATGAGCAACGCAACCGGCCGGACATAAAAGGCACGACGCATATCGGTCTGCACCTGCGCTTCGGCACGGTGAGTATCCGGGAAATGGTACGTAAAGCTCAGGAATTGAATGATACCTGGCTAAGTGAGCTGATCTGGCGCGAGTTTTTCATGATGATCCTGTACCACTATCCTTATGTAGTAAACAAGCCGTTTCGTGAGAAATACCAGGGCATCAACTGGCGTGACGATGAAGAAGATTTCCAGCGCTGGTGCGACGGCAAAACGGGCTACCCGATCGTGGATGCCGGCATGCGCCAACTGAACGAAACCGGGTTTATGCACAATCGCGTGCGTATGATTACGGCAAGTTTTTTAACCAAGCACCTGCTGATAGACTGGCGCTGGGGTGAGCGCTATTTTGCCCGCAAACTGCTGGATTACGAACTGGCATCCAACAACGGCAACTGGCAGTGGGCGGCAGGCTGCGGCTGTGATGCGGCACCTTACTTCCGCATTTTTAACCCCTGGACGCAGGCTGAAAAATTTGATCCCAAAAACGAATACGTTCAAAACTGGGTAAAAGAAATGGAAAGTGGAGATTACCCCGACCCAATGGTGGAGCATAAATTTGCCAGGGAACGGGCGCTGAGTGTTTTTAACGCCGCCGTTAAAGAGAAAAACTAATAGCCGGCATCTCCATCTTCAGAACTAACATCGGCGTAGACGGCGCCTTCGGGATCGCGGTACAGGCGTATTTCTATGGGCCGGCAGCAGACGTCGCAATCCTGTATAAAATGGGTGCTTTCCAGCATATCGGCGCTCACTTCAATAACCTGCTCCTCTCCGCAGTAGGGGCAATAAAAGAGGATATCTTCTGTCATAACGGGTCCTCGCTTTAGGCTTAAAAAGCAAACAACGACGAACACATATTCGAAATATTTTTCGGCCCTTGCAATGAAAAAAGAGAAAAAGCGATGAAAATCCTGCGATTGATTTTGGGCGATCAGCTTAATAACAGGCATAGCTGGTTTGGCAAAAGGGATCACGGCATCACGTACGTAATGATGGAGCTGCGCCAGGAAACGGATTATGTGCGCCACCATATCCAGAAGGTGTTGGCCTTTTTTGGCGCCATGCGCGCTTTCGCCGATTGGCTTGAAAAGAAGGGGCATAAGGTGCTCTATTTAGCACTTGACGATAAAACCAATCACCAGAATATTGGCACGAACCTAAAACGCCTGATCAAAGACAAAGGCTTCAAAAAGTTTGAATACATGGAGCCGGATGAATACCGCCTGGACCAGCAACTGGCCGATTTGTGCGACAATCTGGAGATCGATACGGCCATGGTCTCCTCCGAACATTTCATCAGCGGGAGGGGAGATTTGAAGAAATTCTTTAAAGACAAGAAATCGCCATTGATGGAGTCGTTTTACCGAGACATGCGTCGCACACACAAAATTCTGATGGAAGGCGACAAGCCGCTCACGGGAAAATGGAATTACGACAAGGAGAACCGCAAGCCGCTGAAAAAGGACACGACACTTCCTCCACCGCTCACATTTGATCACGATCTCAGCGGGCTGGCGGCAATGCTGGAGCTGGCAGGCGTGGAAACAATCGGCACAGCCAACCCCAAAAAAGTCCCGTGGCCCTTAACACGCCGCGAAGCCCTGAAATTACTGGACTATTTTTGCAACAACCTTCTCCCGCACTTCGGCACTTACCAGGATGCCATGACCACGCGCCATGAAACTCTGTTCCATTCGCGGCTTAGTTTTGCCCTCAACACAAAAATGCTGCACCCCATGGAAGTGGTGGAGAAAACGATTGACGCCTGGCAAAAGAACAAAAATAAAATCGCCTTTCAGCAGATTGAGGGATTTGTTCGTCAGGTGATCGGGTGGCGTGAATTTATGCGTGGTATTTACTGGGCATACATGCCGGACTTTGCCCACAAAAACTACCTGCAACACCAACGCAAGTTACCCGAATGGTACTGGACAGGCGACACGAGGATGAATTGCCTGCACCACGCGATCAGGCAGTCGCTGGAAACGGCCTGGGCTCATCACATCCAGCGGCTGATGGTTACCGGCAACTTCGCCCTGCTGGCCGGCATCGATCCGCGTGAAGTGGATGCCTGGTACCTGGGCATTTATATTGACGCCGTTGAGTGGGTGGAAATCACCAACACGCGGGGCATGAGCCAGTTTGCCGATGGCGGCATTGTAGGTACAAAGCCGTATGTCTCTTCCGCCAATTACATCAACAAAATGAGCGATTATTGTGATGATTGCTTTTACAGCCGCAGCAAACGAACGGGCGACAAGGCCTGCCCCTTTAACAGCCTTTATTGGAATTTCTACATGCGTCACGAAGACAAGCTTGGCAACAATCCGCGTATTGGTATGGCCTACCGGAATCTCTCCCGCATGGATGAAAATACAAAAAAAGCAATAAGCGAACAGGCCGGTGAGTATCTCAAAAATCTGGACAACTTATGATGCGCATACGCCTTGAGTGTAAACTCGGTTTACCGTACAATGAGGTTTTTGACGGTTTTGACCGCGATCTTTTTTTATACCTGCTGCCGCCTTTTTCCAGGCTGCTGCGTTTTGACGGCTCGCGGACGGGCGATGAAGTACACCTGCGTTTGGGACCTTTTCTGTGGATCAGTGAAATCGTTGACCACGGCGAAGACGAAAAACAATCCTATTTTGTAGATCGGGGCAAAAAACTGCCGTTTCTGCTAAAAACGTGGGAACACAGGCATATTGTCGAGAAACGCGGGTCGGGCAGCGTGATCATCGATGATATGCGCTATTCAAGCGGCTTCTTCCTGAGCGACCTGCTGCTTTATCCTTTTCTGTACCTGGCTTTCTTCCCGCGCCTCTTTTTATACAAAAGCTGGTTTAAGCGGAATGCTTAGCTGCCCCAGGTCAATGCAATCTGCCCCGCTACCTGCACCATAAACCAGATGACCAGCAAGACGACAGTCGGCAAAAACTTGCGCGTCAGCAGCACACACAAGACCACCACGGCGATCCACTTAAAAAAATGATAGCCGTCGGCAAAAACCCACAGCCACTCCGGCCCGTTTGTCGTCAGAAACCATTGGCATGTAATCCAGGTCTCTTCCACCCAAAACAGCGGCAGTTCGCGCAACCGGTCCGTTATGGCCCAAAAGGCGATAAAGGCATAGACCTGCCAGGACTTGATTGTGAAAGACATTGCGGCTCCCTTTTATGAAACAGGCTTATTATCTATCTTGTGCCGATGCTACCCGGCGGGTTAAGAAAGAATGCTCCCCTCGTCGATAACTTAATCCAGGAGGATCGATTTACAATGACCACCTATATCTCACTGCTGCGGGGAATCAACGTAAGCGGGCAAAAGAAAATCCGAATGGCCGATTTACGACAGCTGTACGAGGAACTGGGCTATGGTAATGTGCGATCTTATATACAAAGCGGCAACGTGCTGTTTGAAAGCAGCGAAACAAACGGCGAAAAACTGGCCGGCCAGATTGAACAAAAGATCCGCGATGTGTATGAATTTGATGTAGTCGTGTTTGTCCGTGCCGCCGAAAACTTCCGTAAATTAATTGCCCGCAACGCGTTTGTCCACGAACGCAATGAAGACCCGTCGAAGCTGCACGTCACTTTTCTCAAGATCATGCCCACGCTCTCGGCCATCAGCGCGCTGAACATCGCCGATGCCGGCAACGATGAGTTCGAGCCCGGCGAAAGCGAAATCTATTTCTTTTGTCCCGACGGTTACGGCCGCACTAAATATTCCAATTCCTTTGTAGAGCGCAAACTGAAAACGCCGGCCACCACGCGTAACTGGAAGACGGTAAACAAGCTCTACAAAATGACCGGCAAATAACCGGCGTTGACCGGGCGAAGGCTTAAAGAAAGTCCGTTTTGTACGGGCGTGCGGGCTGGATTGCAATTGTTGTTTTTGCGGCTATGGCCCCGTTTCAACTGGTTTTGGCCTTGGGCGCTCCATACCCGATCTGGGCGTTAAGTAGCTTTCACAAGCGGTTGCCGTGGAAGCTACGGCCAGGCATTCTGATTTCTGCATTTATTTTTATGTTAGTCTTGGTCAACCTTGCCTACAAGCTAACTAAAAGTCTTTAACTTTTTGATTTTTCTACACTTATACCTTAAGATTACATCGTAAACCAATTGAAAGGAAATCACCGAAATCTAAAATAGAGGGGGTATTATGTCTTTGACAATTCAGGCCGTTCAAACGGGTTTGGTTAAGATTAAAAAAGCCCAAAGGGTGCGCAAACCCGGCGGGCTTGTTCGCATACTTAGCGATAACGAATGGACGGAATGGCTGCCCATTTTCGTGTGGGTTATTGATCATCCCGAAGGCATCTTTGTTGTTGACACGGGTGATACCGCCAGAACGCTGGAACCGGGCTACTTTCCTTCATGGCACCCATACTACCGCGGCTCGCTGCAAATGGACATTACGCCCGAACAGGAAATCGGTCCGCAGCTTCAAAAAATGGGTATTAAGCCTGGTGATATAAGAACTCTGATCCTCACCCACTTCCATACAGATCATGCCGGCGGGTTGCCACATTTTCCGGAGACAGATATTCTCGTTTCACCAAAAGAACTGAAAATAGCCCATGGTTTTGGCGGAAAAATGCGCGGCTATCTACCGCAGCACTGGCCTTCGTGGTTCAAACCGCAAACGATCAGCTTTGATGGCGGGGCCTATGCCTCTTTTGATACGTCACACACGCTGACCGAAAAGGGGGATATCAGGATCGTCCCGACACCCGGTCACACACCCGGGCATATTTCGGTTGTCGTTGAACATGAAGACGTGTGCTATTTTCTCGCCGGTGATACCAGCTATGATGAAGGCCTGCTTTTAAACCGACAACCCGACGGTGTTTCACCCAAAGCGTCCGTAACCCTGGACACAATCGAACGCATAATTACCATGGCCCAATCACGACCGACCGTTTATCTGCCCACGCATGATCCTCAGAGTACTGCTCGCTTAAACAATAAAACAACAATCGCCCTGCAAGAAAACGCAGAAGCAACCTCATGATTGAATTTGAGAACAGATTACTTATTCATAAATCGCCGGAGGTGGTTTTTGCTTTCCTTGCCGATTTTGAAAATATCCCCATGTGGAATTACTACGTGCGCTCCGTGGAAAGAATCTCAACACAAACCGGCCTGAACGCCCGTTACCTGCAGGTACGGAAAAACGACCGGCAGGAGTTTGTGGTCTGTGAATTAAAAGCGGCTGAATCGATAGCCATAAAAACCGTTGCGGAAAGCAAGCCCGCTTTTGAAAGACATTTCAGTTTAAGTTTTAAAGATAACAAAACGGTTTTAACCGACACCTGGAAACTTGAAACCGGAAAGCCGGTCCTGCTGGAAAAGCTGTTCCGTAAAAAGATCCAATCGGCGGTGGCAGAAAACCTGGAAAAATTGCGCCAACTTCTGGAAACGGGGGCCGTTGTTTTACAGGATGGCCGCCGGATTGCGCTGGAAAGCTAAATCGGCTACCGTGATCGTTGCATCATTGAGGCACTTGTCCCGTAGAGATTAACGTCGTCTATAAACAGGAGCATCTTATGCGTTCGATATGTCTGCTTATTTTAATCTCTACCGGCTTTGTCTTTGCCGGAGGAAGTGAATCTAAAGCCGATCCTGCGGCGATACTGGATGTATTTGTCGGTGAATGGCAGGGAACAGCCACAGCATGGTTTCCCAGGCTTGATGACCGGGAACCGCGCAGGGAAAGCGTGGAAGCGACCTGCTCTAAAACTCTAAAAGGAACATACGCTGAATTCCGAAGCACGTGGACACAGCCGGACGGCAAAAGCCGCGACCTGATCATTTTCTGGAATTACGACGCACGCCGGGACAGCTTCCAAATTTTGTTTCTTTACGACAACTGGCCGGGTAAAGTGCAATATGCTTTACATTACGATTCACTAAAGCGGCTTTTTAAAGGATATGACACATTCACCGGCCGCGATGGGGTTCCGGCACAAGAACGTGTTGAATGGCGAATATCGGAAGACGGCAACACTATTTATGGCCGCGAATTCAACCATTATCAGACTGATCCTGAGGGCTACTGGCCGCAAACGTTTGAGTTTGTATGGCAGAGAAAAGCAGAAAATGATAACCACTAAATCCGAAAAGCCGTCTCCATTGGTTTCTTGAGGCCTCGTATAAAGTCCGGAAAGTTTCAAACCATCGCGTGTATTTAGACCTATCAGGCCGCAGACTAGCCTGTTCAGTCAATATTTTTTCGTTTTTGTCTTACCCAACGGTGAACACTATATTTGGGCTGTCCTTTCACTATTCTAAAACTACCCCGGTCAGAGATGACCTTTAACCTTAAGCCGTGGAGGTATCTATGAAGCTCCTCTCCGTTTCTTTTGTAATATCCCTGCTTTTTTTGTTCACCGGCTGTGAAACAGAAGCGCCTACAAGCACGCCGCTGCAGCAGTTGGACGCGCAAAGCGATCTGCAAAATTTCCAGGCTTTGGCTAAAGGCGGGCCCGCACTGAGGGTGATGACGCGTAATATTTACATTGGCGCCGATGTTGATAAGGTGCTTTCCGCGGAAAACCCCGAAGACATTCCCTTGTTAACAGCGCAGGCCTTCCAGCAGCTTATCGCCACAAACTTTCCTGAGCGCGCCATTTCACTGGCCAACGAGATTGCATTGACCAAACCGGACCTTATCGGGTTGCAGGAAGTCACGCTGCTGCGTCTGCAATCTCCCGGTGACGCGGTGGTCGGCGGGACGCAACCGGCCGTGGATACGCTGATCAACTACCTGGATGTGCTGGTTGCCACACTGCAGGCATACGGCCTGGATTATAAAGTGGCCGCGTTGGTGGAAAATGCCGACGTGGAACTGCCGATGGTCACAGGCGTGGACCCGCTCACGTTTGATGATATCCGCGTGACCGACTTTGACGTTATCCTGGCACGCGGACATGTTGAGGTGTCCGATGTGACGGCAAAGAATTTCGCGGTCAACCTGGTCATCCCCGACCTGAACACGGAGATATTGCGCGGTTATTGCGCCGTTGACGCCACCGTGGGTCCGCACACATACCGTTTTGTAAACACGCACCTGGAAGCCTTTGCCACCGAAATACGGCTGGCCCAGATTTCCGAATTGCTGACAGATTTGAGCAGTGAAACCCTGCCGATTGTTATGCTGGGCGATTTCAATTCTCCCGCGCCACAAGGCCCTACTTATAACGCTATCCTCTCCGCGGGCTACACGGATTTATGGACGCAAAACAAATTGCAGGATAATCCGGATGGAAACACTTTTGGCCATGATGCCGGTCTGCGCAACCCGGTGGCCAATTTCACCGAGCGTATTGATCACATTTATGTTAAAGGCGATGTGCCGCTGGCCGGGCCGGTAATGGCAATCGTGGTTGGCGATGAACCGTTTAACCGCACGGCGTCGGGTTTATGGCCTTCGGACCATGGCGGTGTAGTGGCGCGTTTTGCCCTGCCGCTTCTGCCACCCAACCGTCTGGCACGCGTTCTGAACTAGCACAACAGGCATCCGGTCCCGGGCGGACAGGCTGACTTAAAACTTACAGGAGAGACGACAATGGAAAAATGGCAGGTGATTGGCCTGTTGGGCCTGGGACTGGCACTGCTGATTGCGGCGGTATATGTCCGGGCACGCTACGGAGACAAATTTGAGCTGAAGACGATCGACCTGGTGTTGATTGTTTTACCGTTGCTGATTGTTTTACTGGCAAGCGGGAAATTGCAGGTGCTGGACGCGTTCGGCGTGAAGGCCGATTTCTCTGCGTTGTTTGCCGATGCCGCCGGCGCGGAAATCAAAACCGATATCCTGGCTGTTGCTTCACCCGGTTTAAACGAGCTTGTCGAACAGCCGGAAATCCACCGTAAAGAAGGCGTGGATAAAATTCCCGACTTGTTGAGAAATAAAACAGAAGCCCTTGAATTGACGCTCGGTTATGGACGCTATTATGGCCCGGCAATAAAAAAATACTTCGATGCGCTTTACGCCAGCTCTTACCTTGAACACCTTATTATCCTGGACCAGGACCGCCGCCTGTTTGGCATTTATCACGCGCTGGACATCGCCATATTTTTCCGCGACGAATCACGCGATCCGTTTAATAGTTTTGCAAGGTGGCTTAACAGCGGATCGCAGGAAGCACGCACTGAATTGGCCGCCCTGCCGGGTTTTATCCCGGCGGACAAAGCCGTACACAAAAACGTTTCCAAACTGGAAGTGTTAAATAAAATGGATAGCCTGCGCGTGGACAATCTGCCGGTGGTGGACAGTGACGGCCGTTTTACCGGCACCGTGGAACGTTCGCGCCTGGTGGCCAGCCTGATACTGGAAGTAAACAGAAGGCTGCAGGGCGAAGCCAGGGCATCAAATTAAAAGGAGCACTCATGAAGGACCAATTCCCCACAGGAGACATGGCGATTACGCATATCCTTGTCGTCAGCGATATGTCAAAATCGAAAGACTTTTATGAAAGAATATTGGGTGCCGAAGTTTACCGCGAATACGGCGGCACATCCTGCGTGCTTAGTTTTTTAAAAAGCTGGATTCTGCTGGTGACCGGCGGCGGCCCAACCCGCGACAAGCCCAATGTCACTTTCGATGTGCCGCAAGATCCGCTTACCGTACACCACGCGATGACCATCCGCGTACCGGACTGCAAAAAGGCTTATAACATCCTCAGCGAACGCGGCGCACAATTCCTTACCCCACCCGTGGACTGGGGCGGCGAAATCCGCTGCTTCTTCCGCGACCCGGACGGTCACTTATTTGAGATCAGTGAGGCGCGCTGATTCTTCCATAAACAATCTTCCTCCGCCTTGATATTGCAATCGGGTTTTTTATCTTGGTTGTTTGAACAACGGATAGGAGGTTAAAAGTGTTTACAATCAATCACCAAATCCGCATCGAACGACCGCTAAAAGAAGTATTTGAATTCGTTGCAGACAGCCGAAACGACCCCAGGTGGTGCCCGCCCGTTATTGAGGTGCAGCAGACAAAAGGCAGCGGGCCGGGTCCGGGTGCCGAATACAGCTTCAGTACAAAGCCGGGGCCCATTAAAACCACTGGCAGCTTCAGAATCGTAGACTTCACGCCCAACGAGCGCCTCTATTATGAAGGGGAAAACGGCATCGCCCGCTTCAATTATGAATATGACTTTACCGCTGATGGCGAAAACGCCACATCCATACGCATGTCCAGCACGCTTGCGCCAAAAGGCTTCTGGAGGGCCCTGCAACCGATGATGCATATGGCTTCCAAAAAAGTAACCCAGGAAGAATTCAGGAATCTTAAAAAGTTGTTGGAAAAATAGCTTTTTAACGCCTTTAAAATTAGTTGAATCTTAAATATCAGGCAGGTAGATTTCAGTAGTTTAGAAAATCGACACCCCGCGTTAATCTAATCTTAGTGAGATCATAGTGAAAATCCTTATTCTGATCCTGATGATTTTTGCCTTGCCGTTGTTAAGCCAAACCGCGAAAGAGAAAGTTGAAGCACTCAACCTGCCACAGTTGAGCGGATCCGTCACGACCAATTATTCAAAAAGCTTTGAACAGCGCGCCCGTGAAGTACAGGACTTGTTGGCTCCGGCAGGCGCGTTTTTTGAAGAACACCTCGGCGTTAAGGAAGATTTTCAATTAGCAATACTTGACGAGCAGGATTGGCAAAACGTGACTCCAATCCCCTATGGTCTGCCCTTTGTTTCGGGGCCTCCCAATGTAGTCTTTATTCCCGCCACACCGAACCATGAGCTGGCGCGCATCATTTTATCTGCCATAAAGAACAAAGGTTTTGACAAAAAATACGGACTGAGCAATAAGGCAATCAGCGAGCTTTTTGTAGCGTTAATCGGCTTTCATGAGCTGGGCCATGTTTACGCGCGGGCATACGGCATCAGCTTTCCAAACAAGTGGACCTTTGAATTCGTTGCCACCTATATGGCTTATTACTATCTGAAGGAAAACAAGCCCGAATACAATGCACTTTGGCTGGATGCAGGCTCCGCTCTACTTGATGTAATCGAACCCCGCCATACAAGCCTTGCCGACTTTGAGAGGCTTTATACCAGGGTGGGCATCGCCAATTACGCCTGGTACCAGGTGGTGTTTTTGCAGCAGGTGCATGAGACATATCAGAGACACGAAAAAAATCTATTAAAGGAAATGCACGACCATAATTGGCCTGCCGAAAGCCCGACTCATTATCTGGATGAGATGGAGAAAATAGCCCGTGGTTTTCTCGGATGGGCTAAACAATACAACCTTTAAACTAATAAATAGGGGAAAATATCATGTTGTCACGATTGTTCATATTGGCAATGCTCGGATTTTTCGTTTCAACCGCTACCGCGCAAACGGATAGTATAAGGGTCTTTAAAGACCATGCGCTGCAGTTGGGCGTAAGGGGCCTGTTTGAATTTAATTCATTCAAAGGCGGGTTGATTTCCTACAAATACCACACGTCCGATAAAACGGCCTACCGCATTGGCATTAGCGCAAGAGGAAATAATCTTAACGTGGTTGAGGATAATAAATACTTCCGCTCTGATACATTAAGCCTGGACCATGAACAAAACAGGGATCTTATTTCTTTAGGGATTACTGCTGAATACCTGCACTATTTTAATCCTGCTGACGACTTAAAAATGTTTTTTGGTGTGGGTCCGCGCCTGGCTGCAAACATTGGGGAATCAGATACGGAAAGAGTCACTGTTGGGGGTAGCGGCATTTCTTATACACAGGATAGTGAAAATATCAGCTATCAAATTGGTCTTACACTCAATTATGGCCTGGAATGGTTTTTCAGGCACAATATGAGCCTGCACGCGGAATATGGTTTTAGAATTTATTACCTCTATGATAAGGACAAATCCACAAGAATACGGGTAATAGAAGATCAGGATGATTATGTGGATAAATTCAGTCGCACCCAAAAAGGCATTATTTTCGGTGATACGAACGTATTGATTGGGCTTTCACTTTATTTTTAGTTGAGGGTTCACCGACTGCGTAAACCAAGCTGCTAAATTTGTCAGCCTTAATTAAACTTGACTATGCCGTTCATAAACATGGGCGGCATTTTATTTTTAAAGCCTGCCAGCAATTCAGGCAACAATCTGTATTTTCTTGTATATATTATAAGTTGTGTAAAGAGAACAAAGCCAGGAGGACCGGATGCTTATTAGCAGAGCTGTGATCATTACACTTTTTATCTTTATTGCTACTTACTCCAGCCTTAATGCCTCCAATCTGAACGGCAACTGGCATGGTGAGATCAAGCGCGACGGATTTTACTGGAATGTGAAGCTGCACATATCGCAATATGGCGAAAAGCATATCGTGAAAGTTTCCGTCCCGGATTGGGCCATGTTTTTGCTGGAAACGGATAGTGTTGCTTTTGGAGACCAAACGATAAGTTTCCGTACGAAATGGTTAACAAGCCGATTTGAAGGAAGAATTTTTGGTGATTATCTCGAAGGTAGTTGGCACTTTAAAGACGGGCCGGCTAAAGCACAGCTTTATCAGACATCTGAAACAGCCACGGAATTGCGTAGTGACCCGTTTGAACTTACGGCAGATGATGGAGCAACTCTGGCGGGAGAGGTGATTTTTCCTGTAGGCGATCCACCCTATCCTGCCATGGTTTTAACCCACGGTTCCGGGCCGGATACGCGTGATACCGCCCCCTACATCAGCAAGGCCAACCTGGCGGCTTTAAATGGCCTGGCCGTTTTGGTATATGACAAGCGTGGCGCCGGCGCGTCAACGGGGGATGGTGCATATAAGATTGAACGTCTGGCCGCAGACGCGCGGACCATGTTCCGTTACCTGCGCAAAGACCCCCGCATCGACAGCGCTAAAACGGGCATCGGCGGCATCAGTCAGGGTGGCTGGGTGGCGCCAAAAGTAGCTGCCGAAGAGAGAGATGTGGCGTTTGTGTTTGTAGTCTCCGCGGCAGGTCTCTCCCCGGCCGAGCAAAACGTCTTTTCCATGATCACGCGGCTGCAACATTCCGGGTTTTCCGCGTCGGAAATTGAGCAGGCAAAGAAAGGCTTGCGCGCCCTGTATGAATTCTACCGCACCGGCTCTGCGGAGCAACGCGCCCATGCCGTTTCCCTTATCAACGCTCCGAAAGCAAACTGGGCACAAAGTCCGGTATTCAGACGCTTAATGTTTAGCGGGGAAGGCGAGATTTACGAACAGATCAATGTGGCGGATTGGGCAACCATGTTTGTAGATCCGCCGGCCTGGTGGCGTGAAATCAATGTGCCGGTGCTGGGAATCTGGGGCGCTGAAGATGGAAACCTGCCAGCAGGATATAGCCGCGATGTTATCGCCGCCGGCCTCAATTTTGCAGGCAACAATCAATACAAGCTCCACGTTTTTCCCGCCGCGGGCCACGGCATTTCGCAAGAAAGCCTGCGGGAAAAGGACTGGCCGCGCGCCGCACCCGGTTACGTTGAAATGATGGCCGCTTGGTTCAGATCTATTGCCGACAGGCCTTAAAGGCAATCAAAAAATATTTTGTTGTGCAAGGGAAAAGATAAATGTTCCGTCGACATCTGGCGCAAGCGCTAAAAAAATAATCATTTGTGACAACGTATCTTTCTACGCAGGCAAGCATATTTAAATCCGATTCAGCCGGTAAAAAGCCTTGCGCAATCGGGCGGTGACGGCTATATTTTTAATATTCTTTCCACCTTAACAGGCCTGTCTTAAAATGAAATCTTCCGCCAAGCTTCGCCAGCTTTTAATCGCCGTTTTTATTTTGGGCTTTTTACTGTTTAATCAACCCCTTGCAGGTATTTTTAACGAAGAGGTGATCATTTTAGGTATGCCCGCTCTTTTGTTCTACCTGTTTCTGGTTTGGGCTGTTTTGATTGCGTTTTCAGCTATAATTACAATTGTCTTTTTCAAATCCAAAACAAAGAATCACTGATGCTTTCAAACTGGCTAATACTGTTAATCTCTTTTGTATATATCGGCTTTCTGTTTTTGATTGCATGGTACGGAGATAAACGTGCCGATGAAAAGAAAAGCATAATCAGTAATCCCTACTTTTACGCGCTTTCACTAGCGGTTTATTGCTCTGCCTGGACCTTTTACGGCAGCGTTGGCCGCGCGGCAAGCAGCGGACTCGATTTCCTGCCAATCTATCTTGGTCCCACGTTATTGGCTCCACTTTGGTGGGTTATACTGCGAAAAATGATCCGCATAAGCAAGACACATCATATCACCTCTATTGCGGACTTCATCTCATCACGTTACGGAAAGAGTGTTGTTCTGGGTGGGGCTGTCACGATAATCGCCGTCATGGGCATCGTGCCTTATATTTCGCTGCAGCTTAAGGCAATCTCTTCCAGCTATATGATAATTAGCCACTATCCCGACATGCTGGCCTATACGCAGCCGGAAGACATTCCTATCATTCAGGATACTGCCTTGTATGTTACGCTTATACTCGCGGTTTTTGCGATCTTTTTCGGGACACGGCATATTGATGTTACGGAGCGTCATGAAGGCCTGGTAGCCGCTATTGCTTTTGAATCTCTTATTAAACTACTGGCCTTTTTGCTGGTTGGGTTTTTTGTAACATACGGTCTGTTTGACGGTTTCAGGGATATTTTTGACCGCGCTCTTTCCGATCCGCGTATTTCCGCCATGTTCACTGAAAACGCCGCAACGGAAAGAGGAGCGTGGTTCGGATTGATGTTTTTGTCCATGCTGGCCATACTCTTTCTTCCACGGCAGTTTCAGCTTGCCGTAGTTGAAAACGTAGACGAAGATCATTTGCGCAACGCGATCTGGCTGTTTCCGCTTTATCTGCTGGTGATTAATATTTTCGTATTACCGATCGCGCTGGGTGGTGTTATTCATTTTCAGGATGCCGCTGTGGATGCCGATACGTTTGTCCTTACTCTTCCGTTGGCAGTGGGACAAACAGGCATTGCGCTGGTTGTTTTTCTTGGCGGCCTGTCTGCGGCAACCGGCATGGTTATCGTGGCGGCTATCGCACTCAGCATTATGGTTAGTAACGATATGATGATGCCTCTACTGCTGCGCTCGAAATTCCTCAACTTCAATAAAGAACAGGATCTGCGCGGGATCCTGCTTCTTATACGTCGCGGGGCCATTATTCTTATCCTGCTGATGGGCTACTTTTACTACAAACTTATCGGATCGCACTATACGCTGGTAAGCATTGGTTTGATTTCCTTTACAGCCGTAGCCCAGTTCGCGCCGAGTTTCCTGGGTGGCATGTTCTGGAAAGGCGGTACCCGTGCCGGCGCCATGAGCGGTTTAATCGCCGGTTTTTTGCTGTGGGCCTACACGCTTACGGTCCCTTCCCTTGTTTCAGCCGAGCTTTTGCCGCAATCATTGCTGGAAAGGGGCCTTTTTGGCATTGAGATGTTAAGGCCTACTGCACTATTCGGCCTCAGCGGGCTGGACGAAATTATGCATGCTCTCTTCTGGAGCCTGTTGTTCAACAGCGGCTTGTACATCATCGTTTCGATTTTCGCGAAACCGACGGCTATTGAGCATAGCCAGGCAACTCTCTTCGTGGACATAAACAAATACTCGCCGGAACTGGAACACCGTTCATTAGGCAGAGGCACGGCATCTGTCGCTGACCTGCGCCTGCTGCTGCGCCGTTTTATTGGAGAAAGAAAAACCGACCGGCTTTTCCGCGCCTATGCAAAAAAAAGCAATGTAAATATTGAAACAACCTATACGGCAGGACCCGACCTGATCAATCTTGTGGAAAAAAGACTTTCCGGTGTGATCGGCTCGGCCTCGGCCCGGGTCATGGTCTCCGCGCTGGTAAAGGAAAAACCTGTTTCACTGGATGAGGTAATGCACATCCTGGATGAGACACAACAAATCGTTGCCTACAGCCGGGAACTGGAAAGAAAATCGCTGCAACTGCAGGAAGCGACGAGGCAGCTGCGTAACGCTAACGAACAGTTAAAAAAAATGGATCAATTTAAGGATGATTTCATCTCTACAATAACCCATGAATTGCGCACACCTCTCACCTCCGTGCGAGCTTTCTCAGAAATACTCTACGACAATCCCGACATTGACGCAGCTCAACGCAAGAATTTCCTCGGCATTATTATCAGCGAGACTGAACGTCTTACGAGACTGATCAGCCAAATACTTGATATTCAAAAAATCGAATCTCACGAAATGGAATGGCAGTATAAAACACTGGATATGTGCGCGCTTGTAAATGAGGCTGTAGCCGCCATTCATAAAGTATTTGAAGAAAAACGGGTTGTGCTGGACATGAATTGCGATAAAGACAGCATTTTCATAAGAGGAGACCATGATCGCCTGATGCAGGTAATGCTCAACCTTCTTTCCAATGCCCTCAAGTTTTGCGACGAGGAAATGGGCCAGGTTATCGTAACCGTAAAGCGCGAAAACGAACACGTTCGCGTTTCGGTAAAGGACAACGGAATTGGCATTGACAAAGATGACCAAAATATAATTTTCGACAAATTCAGGCAGGCCAAATCTGCCGCCAAAGAGCAGCGGCACGCCGGCAGCGGGCTTGGGCTTTCAATAACGCGCCAAATTGTGGAAGCACATGGGGGAAAAATTTGGGTGGAAAGCAAGCCGGGGGAAGGCGCGCTGTTCATTTTTAGTCTTCCCAGCCAGGTCCCGCAAGAACAGGAGGTGCAATCATGAAAAAAGTGCTGATTGTTGACGACGAACCTAATATCGTAATATCTCTCGAATTTCTTATGATGCAAAACGGCTATCACGTGCGCGTGGCACGCAGCGGAGAAGAAGCCCTGGAGATTGTACCGCAATATATGCCCGACCTGATTCTGCTTGATGTTATGTTGCCCTTTCGCAGCGGCTTCGAGATATGCCAGACATTGCGGGCAAACAAAAAATACAGCTCTGTTAAGATTATTATGCTTACAGCAAAAGGCCGCGACGCCGATATTGAGCGGGGCAAATCCGCCGGCGCCGACAGCTACATAGTTAAACCATTCTCCACCAAAGAACTTGTTAATAAAGTTCACGAAATCCTGCAAGGTTAAATGAAAAGGCATACTCTGCTGGCGGGATTGCTGCTAATTATCATACTTCCGCTGGTTGCTATTTTTATCGGTATTGCAGGTTTCTGGCTACAGCTTGATGCCACGGACCAAAACAACCTGATAAAACTGCTTGTAAGCAGCAAGGTTTATGTTTTTTCCAGCAGTGTTGTGTTAATCTTGCTGCTAAGCTATATAGCCCGCTGGATATTTTTCCGCTACCTGATACCCCTGCGCAAATTGGCGGAGGATGCCGAAATACTAAAAAATTCCGACCATACATACTGCCTTAAAACAAAAGGCGCCCGCGAACTTCAAAAGCTGGCGGACCTGATTAGCCGTCATTTTCAGGAAATCCGCGAAATAGAGGCAGGGATTGAAAATAAAATTGCGGAAGCTCGGAATGATCTTGAAGAAGAAAAAAACATACTGGCTTCACTTATAGCCGAATTGAATGATGGTATTATTATCTGCAACAATAACAGCATGATCGTTTTGTATAACAACAAAGCCCAGGAGATATTCACGAGAAACGGAGAGCAAGCGGGCAGCGCCGGAAAGTTCGTAGGCATTGGGCGCGATATAACGAAAATCCTGCCCGGGGAAATTATTACACACGCTTTGGAGGAGATTGCATACAAACGGACACAGCACGATAAGCCATACGCCCAGCTCGTATATGCTGTTTCAGAAACCGTTACCCTGCGTATTCGCGTTATCCCTGTATTGCACGAAAACCGCAACATCGGCTTTATCCTGATGCTTCATGATTTTTCGGAAGAGTTGGGGCGTGACCTGGACAGATACGAAATGATGGAATCGCTCATTAATGCTATACGTTCGTCCGTGGCAAATATTCGTGCGGCCATTGAAACAATCGTGGGATATAAAGATATGCAGGAATCGCAACGGGATGATTTTAACCGCATTATCCTGGAAGAGGCGTCACGCATGACGACCCATATCAATAAAACGATTGAACGCTATAAAGACCACTTTGGTATCGACTGGCCGCTTGAACAAATTCAATGTGAAAGCCTGGTTGCACAGATTAGTCGCGCCGCCAACGCGCTGCCCCCCATAATACTTAAGCCGGATAAGTGCCCGGAAGATATCTGGGTTGCCGTAGAAAACTTTTCCTTTGTAAACATGCTTCTATTTCTCGTGAAGCAAATTAGTGAAACAACAACGGGCAGGGAGCTTTCATTCAGGACAAGCGGTGACGAAAAATTTGTCAGGATTGATATTGTGTGGCATGGCGGGAGCTTTACCCTAAGTGATGAATTGCTTGAACGTAAAATAGAAACCAACAAACTGGAACTTCCATTCAGCATAGCTGACGTAGTAAGCCGTCACAATGCACGCATCTGGCAGTTTCCGGAAAAAGGTGATACGCAGGTAATTCGCATCCTATTAAACCGGGCAGACGCTGCCCATAGCGAAATAAAAACTCCAAATATTCTGTATGGATCGCGGCCGGAGTTTTACGATTTTGACCTTTTTAAACACACGCCTTTGCTGAAAAAGCTGGAACACACCGCGCTAAGCAAGCTGGAATATGTTGTTTTTGATGCTGAAACAACCGGTCTTTACCCATCGCAAGGTGACGAAATTATTTCCTTGGCAGCAGTCAGAATTGTAAATGGCAGAATTTTGTCTGAACAGTATGAACAACTTGTGGATCCGGGAAGAAAAATTTCCAGCCTCACAACCGAAATTACCGGTATAAGCGAGCAGGTCTTAAAGGGCCAGCCATCCATAGAAAGCGTGTTGCCGGCTTTTCACGCTTATTGCGCGAATGCTGTTCTTGTTGCTCATAATGCCGCGTTTGACATGCGTTTTTTACAACTCAAGGAAAAAAAGCTGGGCCTGAAGTTTGACAATCCGGTGCTGGATACGCTTCTGCTTTCTGCTTCAATCCACGAGAACCAGGACAGCCATAGCCTGGACGCCATCGCCTCACGATTCGGCTTGACTATCTCCGGACGGCACACCGCTCTGGGTGACGCAAAGGTAACAGCAGAGATACTTCTTAAACTTCTCCCGATGCTGGCGGAAAAGGGCATTGCAACGCTGGAACAGGCCTACCGCGCTTCGCAAAAAACATACTACGCCCGCATTACTTATTAAGCCATACCGGTAAACTTTACACTCAGCTTTTGTTGGAAATTTTCAATCAGGCTGAATATCTCTTTTAACAATTTTTGCTCTATATGACTCAGACTTCCGGGAACAATATAGTTGTCTGGCCCGGCCTGTTCCTCTAAAATAGCTTTTAGCTGACGTGCAAAACGCAACTGCATAAGATATGTATAAGACTGTTTCAACTCGTCATATTCGTTTTGGTTGAATACATTAAGCTCATATAACGATTGTAGTCTTCTAAGCGTATTGGTCTCAGGTACTTTATTGGCCAGCGCATACAGACGCATAAAATCCACAATGGGCGTCATAGCCTTTTTGATATCAAAAGCATCTTTATGCTTACCATGAGATTCCACGACAAAATTACGAAAGAAGCCCAACGGCGGTTTAAATTGCATGGCATTTTGGGCCAGGTGATAATAAAAAAGCCCTGTCTCCCTTACGGAGAGTTTCTCGAACAGATGTTCGCGCAAAGCATCAATCAAACTCTCGTCACCATACCCGCACCTGAAATCGAAAAATATGCTTGCGTGCATTAACGCCATGGGTTCCGGTGTCGCTATCCACTTGCTGAAATACTCTTTCCATGAATCCAGCGGTTGGCACCATTTCGGGTTTTGCGCCATAACCTTGCCTTTGCACAAAGTATACCCTGCCTTGTCCAACCAATCGCAAACCATTTCGCCCAGCCGCAAAAAATAGTCACTCGTCTTTTCGTCATTTCCGTCGTTTGCGTATACAATCGCATTATCCTGATCGGTTTTGAGCGTCTGCTCCCTGCGTCCTTCGCTACCCATAATCATAAATACAAACGGGCATGGCACCTGGCCCAGCTTCTTAACGGCCAGTTCCACAAGCTTTTTCAGTGTTTCATCAGAAACGTGAGTGACCAGACGATTGACAAGCTCGGCCCTTGCACCACTTTGGATCATCGTTTTGATAATTTGCGGCAACATCCCGTGAATAGGAAACAGTTCCTCAGCACTTTGAGCGGAACTTATTTTTTGTAAAAGGTGCATGGGAGACTGCCCCTGAGCCAGGGCGATATCCCGGTCGGTTACAATACCGGAGATGCCCTTGTCCCGTGCCCCGATCAGGAGATGCTTTATCTTTTTGTCCATCATAAAAAACAGCGCTTCAAAAACAGGCGTATCACTTTCCAGCACAATCAGCGGGCTGGACATGATCCCTTGGACGGGATCGCTGCTATCTAGACCACCTGCCACTACTTTTTCGCGAAAGTCCTTATCTGTAACGATTCCCGTGAATGTTTTGCCCTTCGTTATCAGCAAGGCGCTTGTTTTGTACCGCGACATTATGGACGCAGCTTCGCGAATCGAAATGCCGATATCGCAGGAAATCAGCTTTGCACCGGCTATATCTTCAATTTTTTGCTGAAAAATGGAAATGCCGCTGTCAAAAACTTCCGGAGCAGATTTGGAAATTATCGCCGCATAGGATCTGTCCAGCATACGCTTGCCAAACGTATCTGTGAAAAAGGAGGAAAACTCATGATAGTTGCGGCAAAGACGTAAAAATTCGGCGGCAGGCAAAAAAAGCAAAGTTGATTTTTCGTGTACGCGTACCGTTTGAATAGACTTTTTGTTATGCAAAAGAATCGAAATACCGCCGTACATTTCGCCTTCACTGAGAAAGCCCTGCAGCACTTTCTGCTTACCGTCATCATAGTAGATCTCCAGCGCGCCTTTTTGAATAACGCACAGGCTTTCGACTTTGCTCAGAGATTGCGTGAAGAGAATCGTATTCTGATTTTCTTCACGTATTTCGATCCTGGAGGAGATCTTTTCAAGAACATCTTCAGGCAGGTAATTGAATGGAGAAATCGTGGTTAAGAATTTGGCAACCGGGTTTTGCACAAGGCTTCCATCATTAATGTATAGCTATTTTTATGATAATAATCTAAGATATTATTAAAGCTAAAATCAATGTAGATTTGGAGTTTTCAGGCCTTTAAAGAATTGCCTTTCTCTTCGCGGAAATTAAGAAACTTCTTGTGCAGTAACACCCAATAGAGCAATACAAAATAGAGGCCGATGCCGATGGAAATTAAATAGTGACCCGCAAGGTAAGGCTCAATGTAGAAACGCAGTAGGAGCGTTAAAAACACATAAATTGCGGTAAATATGACCGATTGTTTTTTGTTAAGTCTCATAATGTTCCTTTGTGCCGGATATTGTACTAGATGCCATCGGTCTGGAAAGCCTTGCCGATTTGCTTATCATACAATACTTCTTTTATCTCATCAAGAATTTTAACATCATCAATTGTGGAAGGAACATTGAATTCTTCACCATCAGCCATTTTGCGAATTATGTGGCGCAATATTTTACCCGATCGTGTTTTTGGCAGACGTTTAACCACGGCGGTTTGGCGGAAGTAAGCAAAAGAACCGATTTCTTCACGAATCATTTGAACCAGCTCTCCGCTTAATGAATACTCATCAACCTTATACCTGTCTTTGATTACAATAAACCCGGCGGGTACCTGTCCTCGTAATTCATCATTTAATCCAACAACAGCGCACTCTGCAACGGCCGGATGGCTGGCGATAAGCTCTTCCATGGCACCGGTGGAAAGACGGTGCCCGGCCACGTTTATGACATCGTCGGTTCGCCCCATAATAAAGACATAACCGTCCTCATCGATATATCCCCCGTCCCCGGTGTGGTAGTAACCGGGGAAACGCTCAAGGTAGGATGCACGAAAGCGCTTTTCATCGTTCCATAAAGTGGGCAGGCACCCCGGCGGCAGCGGCAGCTTGACGGCGATATTACCTTCGCTTTTGGCCCTCACCTGCTTGCCGTCATCATCGAGAACCTGCACGTCATAGCCGTAGACAGGTTTCGTTGCAGAGCCGGCTTTCACTTCAAATTGCTCTATGCCCATAGGATTAGCAACCATCGGCCAACCCGATTCCGTTTGCCACCAGTGATCGACAATCGGCTTGCCCGGTAGCAAATCTTTAAGCCAGAAATAGGTTGGCGGATCGAGCCGTTCTCCCGCGAGAAACAGATATTTCAGATTGCTGAAATCGTAATTTTTTGCAAAGCTGCCGAAAGGGTCTTCCTTTTTCATGGCACGGAAAGCAGTAGGCGCGGTGAAGAAAGTCTTTACTTTATAATCTGCCAGGACACGCCAAAAAACACCGGCATGCGGCGTACGAACAGGCTTGCCTTCAAACAATATGGTTGTAGCACCGGCCAATAAAGGCGCATAAACAATATAGGAGTGACCAACCACCCAGCCGACATCAGATGCCGCCCAATAAACGTCACCGCGGTTTATCCCGTAGATGTTTTTTATACTGGCCTTCAGAGCCACTGCATGGCCGCCATTATCACGTACAATACCTTTGGGCTTGCCCGTTGTACCAGACGTATAAAGAATGTAAAGAGGGTCGGTCGAGTCTACCGGTATATAGGCGCCGGGCCTTGCTTTGGCCACAAGTTCGTTATAGTCGATATCTCCGGATTTATTTAATTCCGCCTGCATCTGCTCCCGTTGCAGAACAACACAATACTCCGGTTTATGTTTTGCCTGTTTTATGGCGCTGTCCACTAAAGGCTTATAAGCAATAACACGCGTAAATTCTATACCGTTGCTGGCGGTGATAACAACCTTGGGCTTAGCGTCATCAATACGTATTGCCAGCTCATGCGGCGCGAAACCGCCAAACACGACGGAATGAATGGCGCCTATTCGTGCGCACCCAAGCATGGATATCACTGCTTCCGGGATCATTGGCATATAAATCACAACACGATCGCCCTTGCGCACACCGAGGGAAAGCAAGGCGCCGCTGAATGCCGCCACTTTATCGCGCAACTCCTGATAGGTAAATTTTTGTTTTTTGCCAGTAACCGGCGAATCATAGATCAAAGCGATCTGATCGCCATAGCCGGTTTCAATATGGTAATCGAGAGCCAGGTAGGCTGTGTTGAGCATGCCGCCTTTATACCAGCGGTAAAATCCTTTTTTATCCTTTGAAAGCACACTCTCCGGCTTTTGGAACCAGAAAATATCTTCTGCCTGTTCCGCCCAAAACCCTTCAGGATTTTTTATGGATTGATTGTATACTTCCTGATAGCGCATGACATACTCCATTTTGAAATGATTTTTCCAAGAAAATTCACAACCTGCCTATTATCTCGATTACCGTCAATATATTATTCTTCCAGGGTACTGGTGTCACCTTCATCCAAGCCCTGAGCGCGCGCTTTCAGCAATCGCCGCATTATTTTTCCGCTACGCGTTTTAGGAAGCGCATCAACAAATGTTATCGTTTCAGGCCGGGCAATCGGTCCCATTTCTCTGGAAACATGATCTTTAAGCTTATCGCCCAGTTCATTGGCGCCTGCCACTCCTGCGCGTAGAATTACATAGGCGTGAATGGCGTTACCCTTCAGTTCGTGCGGCAAAGCTATGGCGGCAGCTTCAGCCACATCGGAATGGCTGACCAGGGCACTTTCGATCTCAGCGGTACCAAGGCGATAGCCGCTAACTTTAATCACATCGTCGATCCGGCCAATAACCCAGATATAACCGTCATCATCGATGCGTGCGGAATCACCGGCCGTATACCAGCCCTGCTTTTCGTAGGTTTTCCAATAGGTATCCTGGTAGCGTTCAGGATCGCCATAGATGGTTCGCGCCATGCCCGGCCATGGATTTTTAATAACAAGTTTGCCTTCTTCATTGGGCGCAACTTCATTTCCGTCATCGTCCACCACAGCCACTTCGTTTCCAAAGAAAGGCTTGGTGGCCGAGCCGGGCTTTAATGGCGTTACAGGTAGAGGAGTAATCATAAATCCACCTGTTTCCGTTTGCCACCATGTATCCATTATCGGGCAGCGTTCGCCGCCAATCACATTATAGTACCAGCGCCAGGCCTCGGGATTAATGGGCTCGCCCACGCTGCCCAGCAAGCGCAAAGAACTAATATCGTGACGTCTCGGCCACTGGTCACCAAAACGCATAAGGCCGCGTATGGCAGTCGGTGAAGTGTAAAGGATTGTAATGCCATATTTTTCAACAATTTGCCACCAGCGATTGGGATAGGGGTGATTGGGCGCCCCTTCATACATCATAATTGTGCTGCCATTAATAAGCGGCGCGTAAACGATGTAGCTATGGCCCGTAATCCAGCCGGGATCAGCCGCGCACCACCAACGATCTTCATCCTGAATATCAAAAACTGTTTTGTGCGTGGTAGATGTGTAAACGGCATAGCCGCCATGCGTGTGTAAAACCCCCTTTGGCTTGCCGGTAGTGCCGGAGGTATAGAGAATAAAAAGCATATCCTCGGCATCCATCACTTCCGTTTCGCATTTGGGGCTGGCAATCGGTAGAGAACAAAGTTCGTGATACCAAAAATCACGGTCATTTTCCATATATACTTCATGCCCCGTTCGCTTAACCGTAATACATGCTTCAATGGTAGGAGATCTCTTGATTGCTTCATTAACGATGCCTTTCAGGTCGGCCACTTTACCGCGGCGGAAACCACCATCGGCAGTTACCAAGACCCGGCTTTTCGCATCGTCTATACGATCAGCCAAAGCCTCTACGCTGAAACCTCCATATACCACGCTGTGTGCCGCGCCTATCTTCGCGCAGGCCAGCATGGCAAAAGCCAGTTCGGGGATTTGCGGCATATAGATAGTCACAATATCGCCCTTACGCACGCCCATGCTTTTTAAGATATTGGCCATCTTGGATACTTCACGGTTTAGGGCGTGATAGGAGTAGGTCTTAACATCACCCGGCTCGCCTTCCCAAATAATAGCCAGTTTATTGCGGCGCCAGTTTTTCAAATGCCGGTCTATGGCGTTGTGGATAATATTTATCTTGCCACCGCTGAACCATTTATAAAAGGGTTTATTGCTGTCATCCAGTACTTTTTCCCACTTGGCAAACCACTCCAGGTTGGCTGCCTGTTCCGCCCAAAAACTTTCACGATCTTCAATAGATTTTTTATAAAGAGCGTCATATTCTTTTACATTGGCCTTGTCAATAACCTGTTGCGAGGGATAATAGATATCCGCTTCGTTAGATTGCTTGTTATTACCAGCCATGGAAATCACCTCCGGAAATTAAATATGTTTCACATCCTGTTAAAAACCGGGCAGGATCTTATCCCCGAAAGCTGCCAATCCACAGGTAGCCAGATCCTGCCCGGTAAAAACGGTCTTACATTCCCGACCTCAGTTCACGAGGCACGCGTATATCTTCAATCATCTGCTGCACGTCATCCGGTGGCGCGGCCGTGAATTTCGATACGACTATGGCCACGATAAAATTGACAACCATACCAACGGTACCGATACCCTCGGGCGAAATGCCAAACCACCAGTGGTCGGCCGTATTTGCAGCCGGGTTTATGAACTTGAAGTAGATGATATAGCCTGCGGTTAACAAGATACCAACTATCATACCGCTAATAGCCGCTTCCTTGGTAGTCTTTTTGGAAAAGATCCCAAGAATGATAACCGGGAAGAATGATGAGGCGGCCAACCCGAAAGCAAAGGCGACCACCTGCGCCACAAAGCCGGGAGGATTGATTCCGAAATAGCCGGCCAGCAAAACAGCAAACCCGGCGGCGACACGGGCGTAGACGAGTTCCTGTTTTTCGGTTGTCTCCCGCGCTATTACATTTTTAATGAGGTCATGTGAAATTGACGTGGAAATAACAAGCAGCAACCCTGCAGCGGTAGAAAGTGCTGCCGCGAGTCCGCCCGCCGCCACCAGCGCCACTACCCAATTCGGCAGTTGGGCAATCTCAGGGTTTGCCAGAACGATAATATCGCGGTCTATGGTCAATTCGTTTGCCTCAGGATCTTTGCGGTATTGAATAATGCCGTCTTCGTTTTTGTCCTCAAACTTTATCAGGTTGGTTTGCTCCCAGTTTGTGAGCCATGCAGGTGCCTGTTCATAGGGCGTTTCGTTCAGAGTCTGGATCATATTGGTGCGCGCAAATGCTGCAACTGCCGGAGCCGTTGTATAAAGGATAGCAATAAATAAGAGTGCGTAACCTGCAGACTTACGGGCATCAGAAACTTTCGGAACGGTGAAGAAGCGGATAATAACATGCGGCAGACCGGCTGTACCCACCATCAGCGCCGCCGTAATAAAGAATACATCAATGGTACTTTTTGCCCCCCGTTCCGTGTAGGCACTAAACCCAAGCGCCTGGTTCAGATTGTCCAGTTTATCCAGCAGGTATGTACCGCTTTCCGAAAGGGTGCTGCCAAATCCCAATTGCGGAATCGGATTACCGGTAAGCAAAATGGAAATAAAAATGGCAGGGATCAGATAAGCAATAATCAAGACGACATACTGGGCTACCTGTGTATAGGTAATACCCTTCATACCACCCATAACGGCGTAGATGAAAACAATAGCCATACCGATGATGACACCGGTGTTAATGTCCGTTTCCAGAAAGCGCGAGAATACAATCCCCACGCCGCGCATTTGACCTGCCACATAAGTAAAGGAAACGAAAATCGCACATACAACCGCAACGACGCGGGCAATGTCCGAATAGTATCGGGTACCAACAAAGTCCGGCACAGTAAACTTACCAAACTTGCGTAAATAAGGAGCCAGCAAAAGGGCCAGCAACACGTATCCGCCCGTCCAGCCCATCAGGTAAACGGCGCCGTCCATTCCCAGAAATGAAATCAGACCGGCCATTGAAATAAATGATGCCGCGGACATCCAGTCCGCACCGGTTGCCATACCGTTGGCGATAGGATGAACTCCGCGATGGGCAACATAAAAATCACTTGTACTGCGGGCACGAGACCAGATCGCGATACCGATGTAAAGCGCGAATGTCAAGCCCACTATAATCCAGGTCCAGGCAATAATACTCATGGTTTCACCTTTCTATTTTTCAAGTTTATTCTTCGTGAACATCAAATTCGCGATCGAGCTTGTTCATCCAGGACACATACACAAAGATCAGGATAACAAAAACGATCTCCGAGCCCTGCTGGGCAAACCAAAAGCCCATTTTAAAGCCAAAAAAGCGAATCGTGTTTAACTGTTCAACAAGCAGAATCCCAAATAGATAGGAAACCGTAAACCAGATGACGAGCAGAATACTGACATAGCGAATGTTTCTTTTCCAGTACTGCTGCAAATTCTTTTCACTCATAAAAAGCCCCCTTTTTGTAATTGATTTTTCGTGGATAAATTAGCTTTCTTTTAAACCTTGCCTCTTAAAAGAAAAGGTATGTAGCAAACAAAACCCGGATATTGTCGGCGTTTTTTGTATTGGAGACGCTTAGTTTGGAGTCTGCTGTTCCATAAGCTGCTACTGTGTACTCTGTCTCCAAAGCAAAGCGAGCCTTGCCGGAGTTCCAGATAACCCGCGGCGAGATGCGCATAACGTTATCGATGTTACTGCCGCGAACAGCGAGGCTGGCAGGATCAATGGCGTCGCTTGTTCCCTGGTTTTGTGCATATCCGCCAAACAAGCCAAATTGCATGCCGGGCCCGTTGGTTTGAATTTCTCCCCAAACCGAAAGAACGTCCGTGGCCACGTATTCCGCGCTTCCCGCTTTCATTGCGTAACCACCCAGCATTAGAAGATCGGTAAGATTCTGACCAAGCACGCCTTCTGCCTTTATGGTAACGGCATTCATAACAACTTTGGCATAACCGATAAATGAGATGCCTGAAACGGTTTCATCCGATGAGAGATCTGGTTTGAGCATCTTATAATCCACACCTGCGCCAAAGACGTGCTGCCCGGAAGTAATCTGTAATTGACCATGAAGATTGGGCACAACGGCATTACGAAGAGCCATGCTGCCACCCGAACTGGCGAAATCGCGCTGCGACATGGCCGCCACAATCAACTGAATGCCGTCCCCCATTGTTTGTGTTAATCTTATTTGCGGGTTTCTTGAAAACGGCTGAAAAGGGACGCCCGTATTAAAAGAGACAACATGTGGGAAAACTGCTGTTACAAACATTGGATGCCAAAACTGTCCGAAAAGCAGTTGCGTCTTGTCCCACGTAAATGTTACAAAAGCATGCCTTAAGCGGAACCCATTTACATCCGCATCGGAATGTCCAAAAAACGCGCCTTCGATAGCACCGCCTACCTTCGCGCCAAAAGCGTCCGGTGCTGTAATGTTACCTCTAAGACGTGTCTGAATCGCAAGTATATTAAAGCTTGGATTGTCGTTTACATCCGAAACCGCAGCAGGATATAACAGGAAATGACCTTCGCGTACCGACACTACCTGACGCGTGTCGTAAAAGGCATCATTCTTAACAAATCCGGAAAACTTTATTCCGAAATCGTTCTCTTGTGCCAAACCAACGCCAAAGGTTAAAAGCAAACCTAACACACATAACCTTTTGTTCATGATACAGCCCCCCTTAAAGTTGATAAACGGTTTAGGAAATTCAGAAAGTTGATAAAACATCCCATAAAGCTAAAAACATGCCAGAAAGGGCCGGCGGATATTTGGACATTTTAATTTAGCCTTAAGCAATTGTTTTATTTGGGCTTAGGCAATGAGCGGTAAGAGAATGGCAGGATATTGAATTAACTTTGGATGCGACGTCAGTGTCGCAGATCGTTTGTAAAATTGTGATTCAGCTATAAAACCGTAAAACATAAACTAAGTGCAATAAAATTATAAACTTAAACCAAGCTTTTAGGCGTTGGGCGATGTGCGTCACTGCTGTCGCAGCATTCTTCAGGATTTTTTAAAACGCGTGGGATCAATGCGGTGTTTTGCTATCAGTCTTTGGAAGGTGCGGCGAGGTACTTTGGCTTCCTCGGCTGCCCGGGAAATATTGCCATTGGAAATTTGCAAATAACAGGTCAGCGCTTTTTTCTCAAAAAGTGAAAGATTCTCGTCTTTTAGCCTCATCAAACCAAGCGCCGTGTCGATCGCCATATTTTCTTCTGGCTTCTCCGGCGCTTTTCCATTGCGTATCGGCAGATCAGCAACCTCCAGAGTGCTTCCATTAGACATGATTACCGCGCGTTCAATCACATTTTTTAGTTCACGAATATTTCCGGGCCAGTGATAGTCGTACAAGGTCTCTTTTGCCGCATCAGATATTGTCGAAATGTCTTTGTTAAACTTCTGTTGGGCGCTGCGAACAAAGTAGTAAGCCAAAAGGTTGATATCCTCACGGCGTTCGCGCAGGGAGGGAAGTTCAATACTGAAAGCATTCAATCGGAAAAACAGGTCTGCCCTGAACTGGCCCTGTTCGATGGCCTGCTCCAGCTTGCGGTTTGTGGCCGCGATGATGCGCACGTTGACGCGTGAAGTTTCAAAACTGCCAACCGGCCGAATCTCACCGGATTGCAGAAAGCGTAAAAGCTTCCCCTGCATTTCCATGGGCATATCACCAATTTCGTCCAGGAACACGGTGCCGTTGTTGGCCATCTGCAGCAATCCCAGGCGGTCTTCGGTGGCCCCGGTAAAAGCACCCTTTTTATACCCAAACAGCTCACTGTCCACCAGAGACGCGCTTATGGCGGTGCAGTTCACGGTTACCATGGGGGCATCACGCCAGGGGCTTATTTGGTGAATGGCACGCGCCACCATTTCCTTACCCGTTCCGCTTTCGCCGCGGATGAGTACAGTCGTAGGTGTTGGCGCAACATGACTGATCATGCTGCCGATTTCGCGCATCTGCGGCGTATGCCCCATCACCATTTCATGAATGGCATACTTTTTAATATTTAGACTAAGATAATTTTCCAGAATCTTTCGCTTGCTTGTTTCATCCACCATCGTCCAGATAAGCATCGCGCTCACGCGACCGATGAGAATAGTCCCCGTAGCTTTTTCGATCATGAGCTGATGCTGCAGATCTTTATCGCCTGTAACGTTGATAATCAGCTCCAACGTTTCATCACGAATAAAATCCTGATAATTATCTGATGTGGTGATATTCTTCTTTTGCGCGAGTAAAATTCCAGGGCTTTTGCGGTTTTTGTCGACTACGGCGACAACGTGAATGGAGGGATCACTGCTAAACTGTTCAAGAAGCTGCTTACCGTCGGTATTTCCACCAATCAATAACACGCGTATGCCGTTGCGCGCAGTATTAGTAATGGCAAAACCCGCGTTTCCGGGTTCGTCGCTTGTATTCATATGTGGATTGGCTTTATGGTAAATTCAAAAAGAAAATAACAATAATAAATCTGAATTTGCAAATAATGGGTGGAATACTATGTTGATTCCGAAATCAAAACAAAAAGCTATTTTTCTTTGTGCAGATTAATTATATTCTTAAGCAGATAGACTTTCAACCCCGCAGCAACGTTTGTTGAAAGGCGACGATTATGCGATCTACCTTCTTTATTCTTTACATGCTCTTCCTGGGTTGTATCTCTTCTAACGCCCAAACTCACTATACGGAGGGCAACCTGGTCCGTTTTAATGTGCATGAAAACGAAATAAACCCCGCCGATACACTTTGCAAATGGAGCAGGTATGACGGCAATGAAATCACTACCTCATCCGATTACATCCATGCGTTCAGGACGGATAATGAGACCTACCTGGTTTACTCATACCACTATCAGCACGAATTTTTTGTCGGGCATTCGTATCAGAAAATCGTAAAAGTATCAGACCGGAGCTCGGTTACCTACAGCGAATTTAATGCCCTGGATGGTTTTTTCTTTGATGCCACAACAGGCGTGTATCCGGTAGCAAACGGTTTTTGGCTGGTTGAGGATATCACCGGCTATGCTTTCGTCTCCAACGAAGATAGCATCACCGTCTTTGAATCCTATGCCAACAATGACTTCAACCTGGTTCACATAGCGGGAGAACTGAGCGGCAAACATCTTTGCTATTTTGAGGAGCACAATGGTGATGAGTTGTTCAGACCGGCGCTGGTGGACCTTTCCGATTCGCCGCTCATAGATTCGGCCCATACAACTCCAATCTTACTGGCAAACGACCTTAGGCTGAAAAGAATCGAAAAAGCGCAAGACAGCACCTATCTGGCCAATGACGTGGACGGTAACCTGGGACTTTACACGTTTTCCAACGACAGTCTGGCTTTGCAAAAAACAGTGTTGGCCTATGATTTTGACGCAACAAAATGGAAATACCGTCATCCCTATATTTATGCTATTGAAGGTTGGCGCCTTGTTCGATACGGTTTAAGCGATTTTGAAATAATCGACACGGATACGCTTATATATGCTGAGCATTTGAACAGCGACGTCTATTTTCGATATGCCGTGTACATGCAAAACAACAATGTTAAGCTTTATGATATCGAAAACAGTGAAGTGATCAAATCCTGGCAGACCGGCGGGATATCCGAAGCCCATAAGCCTGTGATCAGTTATCCCGATATTTTTGTTCACCAGGTAACGTTGCTTGCTGCGCTCGAAGAACCGCCGGCTGAGGTTCCGCGGGCATTTTCCTTCAAGGCTTATCCCAACCCGTTCAACGGATCGGTGAATATAGAACTTTCCAACCTTTCACCTGCAGAGACGCGTATTGAAATTTATAATACATTAGGCCAACGCGTAAAACTATTCGAACCGAAAAACCGTATGGGAAAGTTATCCTGGCAGCCGGCGGACGACATTTCCAGCGGGATATTTTTTATTCGGGTAGAAAACGGCGATATTGTAAAAACTCAAAAAGTCCTTTACACAAAATAGCTTTAGCGCACATCATTATGAGACAAAAGAAAAACCAAACTCGCCGGAAAGTTGTAAGCGACGAGCCTATGTTCGTAGAACCGGGGATGCTAGACATACCGCTGGCGCCTTTCTGGAGACGCGGCGGCGCTTTTGTTGTCGACATAGTTATTTGGTTTATAGGCGCCATGCTTTTTATGATGACACTGACGTTTGTTTTGCTCTACTTCAACTATCCCGCCATCTACGAAACAACAACAGGCCATTTATTCGGCAAAGAACAATCCGGGTCTGAAAAAACGGATCGCGAAAAACTATGGAAAGAGCTCATTCGGCTGTATGCGGAACGCAAACCGGAAGATATTTCGCCGGAGTTGCAGAAGGCGCTTGAGGAAGGCGATGACGAAAAGCTGTCTAAAATACTGGACAACTATCTTTTTAACATTGATCTGGACTTTAGCGGAAATAAAGAAAGTAATATCAATTACAACGAGAAGGTTATTACGATTCGTCCGGGACTTCTTTTCGGCCGGCTATTTATGGCACTCAATCTTGGCATTTTGTTTATTGGATATTTCACGTTTTTTACGCGACTGCTCAAAGGCTATACTTTGGGCAAGTGGTTATTTCGTATTCGTGTTTCACGTCTTGACGGAAGACCTCTTTCATGGTGGGACAGTTTTGGCAGAGCCGCCGGTTACAGCGCCAGCTTGTCCATGTTGGGCCTGGGTTTCATTGAAGCTTTCTGGCACCCCAACCGCCAAACCGTGCACGATCGCATCAGCAACACGGTGGTGATTAAAGCCCGCCAGCATGCAAAACACCTCACATAAATCATTAGAACTTTTGCTCTTTAAGCCTTAAGTTTCCTTCCGCTTTTATATTAAACGAATTACAATTTATGATAAAAAAGTTTTTTGCTACTAAGCATCCCTTATTTATTGCAATGATTGTGATACTGCCTTTGGCCGTATTTATTGTTCTGGCCAGTATTCATTCGGCCGAAGATACGAACAATGAAAAAGGGCATGTCGATCCGCGCATCACCGGATTTGCAAATGATTTAGATTCGCTGGCCCGCGCCCAAATGGACTCCAGCCGGACACCCGGCGCGGCGCTCGTGGTTATCCGCGATTCCAGCGTCATATTTATGAGAGGCTACGGCCTTCAAAGCAGCTCCAAGGCCGATCCGATCGACGTGCGTACGGTCTTTCGCCTGGGTTCGGTTTCCAAGGGCATAAGCGCCCTGCTCACCGGCCTGATCGTGCAGGATTCCCTCATCGGCTGGGATGACAAAGTACTGCGCTACCTGCCCCGTTTCAGTCTGAAAAACAAACAATACAGCGATTCGCTTGCCATCCGCCACCTGCTTTCCCATACCACCGGGCTGCCCTACCACAGCTACACCAACGTGATTGAGAACGGTCGCAACCTGGCAACGGTAACACAGATACTGAGAAACGTCGACCTCATCTCCAGCCCAGGGCGCATTTACAGTTACCAGAACGTTGCCTTTAGCCTTATCGCTGAGATAATCGATTCCGTGAGTACGGCAGGGTTTGATTCTCTGCTGCACACAAAGCTTTTTACCCCGCTGCACATGGATGACGCATCTTCCAGCAAAGAGGCCATGACGGCAAACAGCAACCACGCCCTTCCCCATGTTTTCGCCGACAGCAACTGGGTACCCGCTTCGATTTCCGACAAATACTACAACGCTGTACCCGCCGGCGGCATGAACGCCAGCATCCGCGACATGGCCGGATTGCTGCAGGCCCTGCTGGGCAACCGCCCCGACATCGTGCGGCAGGCAACGCTGGATTCACTTTATAAGCCAAATGTGCGCGTGCCGATGCGTTACTACTACCGGCGCAGCTGGCCGGGCATCCAAAAGATATCCTACGCCATGGGCTGGCGCGTTATGGAAGTAGGCGAAGAGAAAATTATCTATCACGGCGGCTATGTAAACAGCTATAGCAGCGCCGTGGCCCTGGACCCTGAAAACCGCTGGGCCATTGCCATCCTCAGTAACGCGCCTACCGGCTTTGTAAGCGACATGCTGCCCGGTTTTATGCAGGTTTACCGCAACTATTTTCACGACACGGCGCAGGATTCACTTAATTTGCCCAACGAACCGTAACGTGCCTGCTGCATGCTGCTTGAGTACGGCGCCATAAATATGTATTGTTACCGGTATGAAAAAACCACCCCCGCCACAAAGCCTGGCCGCCATTGGTCTTTTGCCTATCCTGCTGGTAAATTTCATTGGGACATTAGGATACAGCATCATCCTGCCCTTCCTAATTATTCTTGTTCTTAAGTTTGGCGGCAACGAACTCACATACGGCATCATGGGAGCAACATATTCGCTGTTCCAGTTTATCGGCGCGCCGCTGCTCGGCAACTGGTCCGACCGTTATGGACGTAAAAAAATACTATTGTTAAGCCAAGGCGGGACATTCCTGGCCTGGATTCTTTTCGTCATCGCGCTGCAGATACCGGTATCCGGCGTAAATACTTTACATCTGGGGGGCATAGGTAGTTTCGCCATTTCTCTGCCTTTAATTGTGTTGTTTGCCGCCCGCGCGCTGGATGGCATCACCGGCGGCAATGTATCCGTGGCTAACGCTTACCTCGCCGATATCACCACTGAAAAGGAACGTAAAGCCAACTTTGGCAAAATGGCCGCATCGGCCAACCTGGGATTTATTTTAGGCCCTGCCCTGGCCGGCGTGCTTGGAGAAACGCCACTCGAAGAGCTCCTTCCCGTCCTGGTAGCGCTGGTCGTTTCACTGATTGCCATATTTGTAATTGCCTCTCGTCTGCCGGAATCCAATCCCTGCGTTTTGTCAAAACCACTGGGCAACAGCATCAAAAAAGTAATGGGCCAGGAGCATAAAGAATGCTACAATCTAAAGGGCGCCCAAAAGCTGGGCCTGAGCGGGATTCTGCGCCTTAACCACGTCGCTTTTATCCTGCTTCTTTACTTTGCAATATTTCTGGCCTTTAACTTTTTTTATGTCGCTTTTCCCGTGCATGCCGTGCAAAACCTGGGCTGGAGCCTTTTCCGGTTGGGGCTATTCTTTTCACTGCTTGGGTTATGCATGGTGCTCGTGCAGGGTCCCCTGCTCAATCGCCTTTCGGACCGCTTTTCGGACAGCACACTGGCGATAGCCGGCAGCCTTTTTCTGGGCATTGGCTTTGCTTTTTTCGTACAGCCAAACAATCCGGCCATATTAACGGCTTTGTTGCTTTTTGCTTTGGGCAACGGCATCATGTGGCCTTCTTTTTTGTCGATTCTTTCAAAGGCGGCGGGTAATACCTACCAGGGTGCCGTGCAGGGCTATGCCGGAAGCGCCGGAAGCCTGGCCAGCATTATTGGCTTGATCACCGGCAGCCTGTTATACGCCCAACTGCAGGAGATAACATTTCTAATACCCGCTGCATTAGTAGGTATAATTTTCCTTCTGTCGTTCCGGCTGCGTAGTATAGAAAAAGAATCAAAATAAAAAAGGCGAATGCCGTCGGGATGGCATCCGCCTTGGGGGGCTTGGGGAGGATTACGTTTTTACTTGATCAGTGTCATGCGCTTGGTCTGTACAAACGATCCGGCCTCGATGCGGTAGAAATAAATGCCCGAGCCCAGACCGGAAGCATCGAAGGTAAACTCATACTCGCCGGCGTTTAAAGAACCATTGACCAGACGGCCAACCAGACGCCCGTTGATGTCATAAACATTCAGCTTTACCTCCTGCGTTTTCGGGACAGCAAAGCGGATCACCGTTGTCGGGTTGAACGGGTTGGGATAGTTCTGCTCCAGGCTGAATTTTTTCGGGACAGTAAGGCCTTCTTTTTCCAGCGAGGAGACAACGCTCAACGGAATCGACTGGCCGTCAGCCGTTATGGCAATCAAACCAAAACTTTCTCCGTTATTATCATTTTCCGGCGAAAGAAAACCGGAAGCCATTACTACCAGCGACTCGCCGCCCAAACCACGCAGGTCGGCATCAAAGGATGCAACCACGGTGGAATTATCATTGCCTGGCGTAATATCGAGCACGTAAGCGCCGGGGCTTACGGAAATGTAATTACTGAAATCACCGTAACCGGCGTTATCGACCAGCACACCTACGCCACGGGCCACAACATCAACCGTCGGGGCATCCGTTGCGCCGTGCAGAACCAGCAGGTCTACATCGGCTGAATCGGCCTGTTCACGCGCGGTGGAGTTGATCAGCAGCGAGAAAGCACGGTCCCGGCCATCAGGATTTTCCTCGAAATTGCCGGGCGAGATGACACCATTGGCCACGGCGATATATGTCTCACCCCCCAATAAAGCGCCGATGGACTTGGCTGTTACAACGCCGTTTTCAGGACCGCTGCTGCTGGGCAGGGCCACGATAGCGCTCAGTTCAGCGTTGGCCGGGGCGTCGATAAAAGGCGTGGCGCCCTGGAAAACAAAATCATCCAGCTTCACGATTACGCTGTCGCCGCTGTCATTATAGAGATAGATATCCACGCTGTTGGCCGCAGGATCTGCAGCATTGTGGATAATCTGTAGACGGGCCGTCGCCAGCACAGGGAAACCTACAACATCACCGGAAGGAAGCGCGGCATACAGGCCGAAGGCCGGACCGTCGTTATTTTCCGCAGGGTTCAGGAATCCTGAAGCAAACACAACAGCGGCGCCGCCACCCAGGTTGCTAAGATTTACACCGAAGGACTTTACGATCGTTCCCTGGCTGCCGGAAGCGGCGATATCAATAGTGTAAGGTGCGGCGGGCACGGCGATGTACTCGGTAATGTCGCCATACTGTACCTCACCGGCCAGTTCGGTTACGCCGCGAGCAATAACATCCACCGCCGGTGCATCCGTGGCGCCATGGAAGATGGCAAAGTTCACATCCGACTGGTTTGCAGCCTGCTCACGCATATCGCCGAACGCGAATACGGTAAAGGAGATGTCCTTGCCATTGGGATTCTCAGCAAAACCGTCGCCAATTACACCGTTGGCGATTGCCACATAGGTTTCGGCGGGCACAAGGCTACCCAGCGCGATGGTCGTAACCACCTGGTCTTCCGGACCCGTGCTGGACGGGGCCGCGAAAATGGCGCTTAGATCAGCTTGTGCCGGAGCATCGACAAATGCGGTCGCGCTGCGGAACGAAAAATCATCCAGCTTGATGACGGTTTCATCGGCGTCGTTGTTATAGAGATAAACATCGACCGTGGCAGCAGCCGGATCAGCCGAGTTGTGAATCACCTGCAGACGTGCTGTTGTCTCGGCCGGGAACTCAACCACATCGCCTGTCGGTAAGGCGGCGAATAGCCCAAAAGCGGGACCGTCATTATTGTCGGCCGGGCTCAGGAAACCGGAAGCAAACACGACGGCCGCACCACCCTGCAGACCGCTTAAATCGGCCTTAAAGGTTCCAACCAGAGTATTATTGTTGTCATCGGCGGGGGTAATGTCCAGCAGGTAGCTGTCCGCCGGTACGCCGATGTAAGACGTGAGATCGCCATAAGCGGCATCATCAACAATTTTAGCTACGTCGCGCGCCGTAACATCAACGCCGGGGGCATCTGTGGCGCCGTGCAGCACGACAAACTCAACCTTACTGTCATCGACCGCTGTTTCACGGATATCATTGAATGCGAATACGGTAAAGCCAATCTCTCTGCCGTCGGGGTTGGCCGCGAAGCCTTCACCGATAATGCCGTTGGCGACGGCAATGTAAGTTTCAGCCGGTGTAAGACTTCCGAGGGCCACCGTGGTAACCACCTGGTCTTCCGGACCCGTGCTGGACGGAGCGGCGAAAATAGCGCTCAGGTCAGCCTGCGCCGGCGCGTCTACAAAAGCAGTCGCGCTGCGAAAAGCGAAATCATCCAGCTTAATGACCGTCTCGTCAGCATCGTTATTGTAAAGATAAACGTCTACTGTGGCAGCCGCGGGATCAGCCGAATTATGGATCACCTGCAGGCGGGCGGTTGTCTGTGCCGGAAACTCCACCACGTCGCCACTGGGCAGCGCGGCGAAAATGCCAAAAGCAGGCCCGTCATTGTTGGCGGCAGGATTCAAAAAACCGGAAGCAAAGACAAATGCCGCTGCGCCGTTCAGACCGCTTAGGTCGGCTTTAAAGGTTCCGACCAGCGTATTGTCTGCGTCATCGGCGGGCGTTACATCCAAAAGGTACTCACCTTGCGGAACGCCAATGTAGCCGGTGGCGTCACCGTATTTGGCGTCATCAACAATTTTGGCAACACCGCGCGCCGTCACATCAACAGCGGGCGCGTCTGTCGAGCCGTGCATTACTACAAACTCCACCTGGATGCTGTCAGCAGCCGCTTCGCGGATATCGCCATAAGCGAAAACTGTGAAACCGATGCTTTCACCGTCGGGATTGGCAGCAAAGCCTTCACCAACCACACCATTGGCAACAGCCACATAGGTTTCATTTTCGGCCAGCGCACCCAGCGCGATGGTAGTAATAACCTGATCGTCCGGGCCGTTGCTGGCAGGAGCGGCGAAAATGGCGCTCAACTCGTCACCGGCCGGTGCATCCACAAACGGTGTCGCGCTGCGGAAAGCAAAGTCATCCAGCTTGATGACTACCTGTTCGCTGCTGTTATTATAGAGATAAACATCAACGGTTTCAGCCGCGGGATCGGCCGAGTTGTGAATGACCTGCAAGCGCGCCGTTTGCGAAAAGCCGGCGGAAGCCAACAGGACAATCGTAAAAATGGAAGCAATAAAGCCTCTCATGGGAACCTCCTTGGGGTTAGTTTAAATTTCGATCGTCTGTGGCTTTGATACGGACAAGGGGTATTCAAACCCTACCTTGAATAATTTTTAAGCACCCCGCGAAGCATTCTGTATTGTGCCGTTTTTTGAAAATTTGTATGATTGGCCGCTTATGAATATCAACGAAAACGACCTGATTACCCGCATCAAAAAATCGGATGCCGTCGCTTTCCGGGTCCTGTATGAACATTATTATGAGGAGTTGTACCGCTTCGCCTGGCGCCGCACACGCGACCAGGAAAGCAGCCTCGATATTATCCAGGATGTCTTCAGCAAGATGTGGCAGAACCGCAGCACGCTGGACGAGACGCAAAGCATCAAATCTTTTCTTTACCGCTCCGTCATCAATCAATCCATAGACCTGTTGCGCAAAAAGTCTGTTCGCATGCACAGCCCGCTTGAATTTGTTGTGGAACAGGCCAGCGAAGAGGACAATGAAACTGAAATTGCTGAAAAGGAAGCGCTGGAATCGGCTTTGGAAAAGCTGAGCGACAAACAACAACAGGTGCTGATGATGCGCCATGTTGAGGGCTTTAAGAATAAGGAGATTGCCGACATTTTGGGTATATCGGTTAAAGCGGTGGAAAAGCGCATAACCGGCGCCCTGAAGAAGCTCAGGAAATTTATGCTGGCTCTTGTGGTTTTTATTTTTTTGCAGGGGCTTTTTTAGGGTGGGGTTTTTGCGGGTAAGTGCGTATAAATGGGTGAAAAAATAAGATTGTTTAATGGGTAGAATGGAAATACATATTATCGAAAAATACCTCAGTGCTCCGGACGATGCTACCGTTCGTGCTGAATTTGAAGCCTGGCTTGATGATGATCCGGCTCATAAAGCACTTTATGAAAAGTATCTCCGCTTGCTTGAGCGTATAAAAGGCGCTGAGCCTGAAAATATTCCGGACAAAGAAATCGTCTGGAGCCGGCTGGAAAAAGAAATGGCCGGAAACACTCGTCCGGGTAACGTGCACACCCTTGGCGGAGAAGCTAAAAGCCACAGCTTTATGCGTCCTGTGTGGGTTGCAGCGGCAGCGGTTTTGCTGGCGGTTGCCGGCTACGTCTTTCTGCAACAGCCCTTCTCCGCGCCATCTGAGTTCGCAACGACCGTGGCAGAAACCAAAACAGTGAAATTACCTGATGGCAGTGTTGTGCGGATGAATGCCGACAGCAGGCTGCGTCTGGCCGAAACTTACGGAGAAAGCGATCGCCGCGTTTTTCTGCAGGGACAGGCTTTCTTTAAGGTGCAAAATAACGGGCTTGTCTTTCTGGTGGAAACGGACCACGGCACGGTGACTGTTGTCGGGACGGAGTTTGACGTGAACAGCCGTTACCAGCGTACGGAAGTTATTGTGCGTGAAGGTATCGTCCGCCTGAAGGATGTGGCCGGCCGTGATTCAGTAGAACTTACAGTAAACGAAAGAGGCATCGCTGCTGCGGGAGACAGAGGCATTCTGGAGGAACAGGTCGACGCCGGCTATCTGATCGGCTGGCTCGATGACCGCTTTGTGTTTCACAAAACGCCGCTCGACGAAGCCGTGGATGAATTGGAAAGACGCTACGGCGTTAAGATTGATATTGCCGGAAACGAGCTGCGCTCACTTACCATGTCCGGCTCCTACGCCTACAAGTCGATCGACGCAACGCTTGAATCATTCTGTCTTGCCCTTAATCTGCAATATGCCAAACAAAATGATCATTACATCATCAGCCGAGACTAATGAGACGATTTCTAATCATATCTTTTTTGTTTGTAACGATTGCCTCAGTGGCTCAGGCGCAGTTTGCGCGCCAGCCGGAAAGCGCCGGTCTCAGCCTGGAAAATGTAGCCTTGGGCGATGCGCTTGCGCGTCTAAGCCAACTGTACCGCATCGATATTCTTTATGCCGATGACCTGCTGCAGGGGCAGACCGTTACGGCGTCTATTGAAGAGGCAACAATCGAAGAAGCGCTTAGCGTGCTTTTAAAGGACAGGGCTATTTCATTTGCCCGCGAAGGCGAATCGCAGATTGTTTTATATAAAAAAGAGCGGCGCAATATAGATGTTTACGGCTGGGTGCTGGATGCCGAGACCGGCGAAACTCTGCCCTACGCCAACATTTATATCCCCGGTACCGGCCTGGGCACAACCTCTAATAGCGACGGGCGTTTCCGGCTGGCGCAGGTACCCGCTGATGTTACTGCTCTTTCCGCGGACTATATGGGCTATGCGGCACGTACCATTGCACTGCAAAGCAGCAATCTCACGCCAAACCTGTTGATCCGCCTTTCCCCGCGGGTGCTGCAAACGGAATCCGTAACGGTTAAGGAAAACAGCTCCCCGCCAATTCAGTTTGATGCCCGTGGAAGCGGGCTTGCCCTCTCAACAGGGCTGTTCCGGCAATTGCCCATGTTCAGCGGCAGCGACGCCCTGCATGCCCTGCATTTTATGCCCGGCGTCAGCAGCACGGCCAACGCCACAACAGCGCTTAACATCCGCGGCGGGCTGCCCTCGGAAAACCTGATCACCCTGGACGGCATTGCGCTGTACCACACCGATCATGCTTTTGGTGTTCTAAGCACCATTCCTACATCTGTTGTAAAAGATATCCGCATCCACAAGAACGCTTTTCCGGCGCGCTTTGGCGGGCGCACTTCGGCGGTTGTGGAGATGAGTGGGAAAACGGGCAACTTCAACACGGCATCCGTGGATGTAGAGGCCAACCTTATGGCGACGCAGGGCATGCTGCAGATGCCCATTTCCGATTGGGGCAGCATGATTGTAAGCGGGCGCCATTCCCTTGATAATGAAGTACCGGCACGGCGCTTCAACAGGATTAACCAGGCCCCGCCCTTTATGGACAACTTCGTGCAAACCCTGTCGCCGTCGGACGAAACAGCACAGTCCAATCCCGATATCCGCTTTTACGATCTCTATTCCAAGCTGAGCGTGCTGGCGGGTAAAAGCGATCTGCTCTATTTCACATTGCTCAAAACGGAAGACCGTATTGAAGACAACAGCACGGCGCTCAATGGTCTTGGTTCGCGTCTCTGGCAGTGGACTACCGAGGGCCTTAGCGCCAACTGGTACCGGGTCTGGAATCGCTCCTGGCAAAGCAAAATAATGTTGTCCTACTCACGGTACAGCATCGGTCAGACCACGGACAAAAATGATGCTTTTCAGGCTGCCCTGCCCCAGGCTGTGCGCATTAATAACCGGCTTGATGAACGCCGGCTATTTATAAGTACAGAGTATAGCGGCTGGAACGGACATCTGCTGAGTGCCGGTTTTGACCGCGGCCAGGTTGAAACGGATTTTAACGAGTGGCACCCGCAATACGAGGATATTTTACGGCATGGCATCGAAGGCATTACCAATGCTGTTTTTATAGAAGACCGCTGGGACATAAACAAACGATTAAGGCTGACACCTTCCTTGCGGGCAACACACTTTGACCTCACAGAGCAGTGGTATTACTCACCGCGTTTGTCGCTGGCCTTTATGGTCAACGATGCTTTTTCGCTAAAAGGTGCCTTTGGCCGATATCATCAGTTTGTGAACAGCTTTGGATTTGAGTTTCCCAATTATGTCGGCCAGTTGAGCTGGCTTGTCAGCGATGGCGGCGTGCTGAAGCCATCTTCTTCGGATAATGTCATGGCCGGTTTTACCTGGGAAACAGGTTTGCTGGATGTTGACCTGGAGATTTTCAGTAAAGATGCGGACGGGCTGATTGAGCAGATCAATACAATAGATACGTTGCAATCACCGGCAGTTATTTCGCGGCTTGAGCAGAGCAGCCAAACTGTCTCCGGGCTGGACCTGATGTTGCGCAGGGACTTTGGGAGATTTAGCGCCTGGCTCAATTACAGCTATAATGACGCAGAGGTACAATCTAACACCGGTAATTATAATTTGCCCGGTCTGTCTCCGCAGACGCTTAAGCTGGTCTCCACCTACAGTTTAAAAGACTGGCGTTTCTCAGCAGCCTGGCAATGGGCCGCAGGAAGGTACTACTCCATCCCGCAGCTCAGTAAGACTTCTGACAGTTTTATACTGACCTCGCCCATTGAGAGAGGCGGCCAACAACTTGCTGCCACACAGCGGCTGGATGCGAGCATCGATTATAATTTTCAGGCAGGTTTTTACAAAATCGCCATAGGAAGCAGTTTTTATAACCTGCTTGACAGGAAGAGCATCTGGTACAAAAGCTTTGAAGTATCGGATGGAGAATTGAAAAGCAAAAATGTTTTTCAGGATGGCTTTACGCCAAATATATTTTTGAGATTATCCTTTTAGGCACATCAAATAAAAAAGGGCGCCCCGCGGGACGCCCTGTAACAACTTTAATTGTTGTTTACTCTGAAAAGCTTGTTGTTTTCAAAAATATACAGCGTTTCAGAATCGCCATGGATGATTTCATTTTCTGAAATCTGGCTCAGGTTATAGGCGCCGCTTTCTTTCAGACTGCCAAAACCTTGGGGCAGGTTAACCAGGTCACCTTCCACCTCAACGATATAGGCATTAGCCAGGCCCAGCGTAAAAAGGTTTACAAAAAACGTAGCAGGATCTGTCTTAATTACGATCGTCAAATTTGTTATGGCGTCGCCTTTCTTGTCCAGCTTTTCCGTAAGTACTTCAGAAACGTCCGTTGCACCGGTGTAATCAAACGTCTTCATCTTGTCCACTTTAAAGTGATCAACCATTTCCACTTGCGTGGGCAGGTTATTCAATACCAGCGGCGTATTGCCACGGCCACTGATCTTAGCCAGCGTACAAGATTCCAGACTAATGACAATAAGTGCAATAAAAACAATCAATAAAAGCTTCTTCATTCTACCCTCCTGAGTTAGTGGTATCGACAAATGTACCAAATAAGTATTCACATTCAAGGGGAAAATATGTCCAAATAATTATTGCTTTAGGGATGGTAACAAGCGAAATTCAAAGTCTTTCAACAACCAACCTGAGGTCCTATCCATGAATAAATATATTTTTTCTTTGGCAGCGCTGGTCTTTCTCTTTTCCTGCAGCGAGGATTCCAGCAGTTCCAACAATAATGGCGGTAACGGCGGCATAACCGATGGCCAGCTGGCTCAACTCTACATCGGCTCTATTGATATTCAATATTCCGGCGGATACACCCGTACGGCAGACAGTGACACTTTAACAGCCACCGCCATCACACAACCGGACATGAATCATTATATCACGCTTTACGATGAGGGCCTGGGAATTGCCTTTGTAGGTCTGACCAATAAAAACAACGGCGGTCTTACCTTTGTGGACAGCGGCGCCACCGTTCCCGGGACAATTCTGGGCACCATCAACAATGATGAGATTTTGCTGATAAGCGACAGCGGAACTTTTACTTTAACGGCATTGAATACGGGTTCTTTCAAAGGCAGCTTCCAGGGTGAGTTTGAAGGATTCCAAAATAATACGCCCGTAAAAGCCACCGTCTCAGCAACCTTTAACCTCAGTGGTGCGATGATCGGTAAAGGGCTTAACGTCGCCGACGCGTCGATCCTGGCCGTGGAAAAAAGCCGGGAGCATCTGGACCAGATTCGCGACCGCTAGTACGGCGTAATCCGGCTTTTGCGAACGGAGTGATTTTTTTTGGATAATTTTGAAAGCGGTGGCAACATGGGGCCGCCGCTTTTATTTTTTCTGCCATACTTACCCCCACTCTAATTTTTCCAGTTCCTGCCGGGAAATATTTCCTTAAAGTGTATTAAAAATCCTACAAACACGGACGTTGATTCTCATTATATTAAGTGCAAACACTTTTAGGAAGTTATACGATGAAAACACTCTATATATATCAGATAGATTCTGATGACAGGTTTCAATACATAAATGACTCTTTTATCGACTTTGCCGCCGATAACGGCCGTCCCGAGCTGAATAGCGGGACGTTGTATGGTAAACAAATCTGGGATTACGTCACAGGTAAAGACGTGCTTTTTTTGCAAAAGCTGATTGTGAACAGGGTGCGCCAAAGCGGCGAGGAGTATTCCTATAATTTCCGCTGCGATTCCCCTGCCATGAAAAGGGACATGAGGATGCGTATTTCAGCCTCAGAAAGCGGCGGCATCTGTTTCACGTCCGAACTTCTTGATGTAAAGCCATACCATGAACACTATCTATATGCCCCTAAAAAAATAGACCGAAAAAATACCATTCACATGTGCAGTTATTGCAAGGGTGTAAAAAACATGTCAGGAAAATGGCTTGAGATAGAATTGGCATTGGAACAAGTGGACGATTTTTCCGGCCTGAATGACCCATATATCTCGCACGGAATATGCGATACATGCAAAGATGCTATATTAAACGACATCAAAGCGTTTTCTCAGTAGGATAAGGAATTGTTTTTTTTGTATTATCCGAATGAAACAAAACTAATGAACGTTAAAATCCTACATGAATATCCTGCTCACCGGAGCAACCGGTTATATTGGACGACGCTTATTGCCAGTTTTGGTACAGGCCGGACATCATGTTACCTGCGTAGTCCGCAACCCGCTACGCTTTGACCTCCCGGAAAACCTTCGTGAGAATACAACTGTTGTTCAGGCCGACGTGCTGGACGCCGAAAGCCTGAACGGACTCCCTTTAAACATCGATGTGGCTTATTACCTGGTGCACTCTATGAGCCACAGCTCTCAGCAATTTGAACAGATGGAAGCGCGCGCCGCGGAAAATTTTACCCGCTGGGCGTCCACCGGCAAATGCAGGCAAATCATCTATCTTTCGGGTCTGGTTAATGATCAACAGCTTTCGCCGCACCTGCAATCCCGTTACAATGTTGAGAAAATCCTACGTGACGGTTCCGTGCCGGTTACGGTATTGCGCGCAGCCATCATCATCGGTTCGGGGAGTGCCTCATTCGAGATCATACGTGACCTCGTTGAAAAGCTGCCGCTAATGGTCGCGCCAAAATGGGTCAATAACCGCTGCCAGCCTATCGCCGTACGCGATGTAATCTTTTATTTAACAAAGGTAATAAATAATCCTGATTGTTATGATCAGTCCTTTGATATTGGCGGCCCGGATGTTCTGACCTACCGCGAGATGCTGCTTGGCCTGGCCAAAGTGCGCGGCCTGAGGCGCTATATCATCCTGGTGCCTGTGCTTACGCCGCGGTTGAGTTCATACTGGCTTTATTTTGTAACCTCCACCAGCTTTTCGCTGGCGCGGCACCTGGTGGACAGCCTAAAAAACGAAGCGGTTTGTTCCGAAACGCGCATCCGCGACATCATCCCTTACACCTGCTCGGATTACGAAACATCTTTGCGCCGTGCCTTTGCCCGCATCGAAGACAACGCCGTTATTTCCAGCTGGAAAGATGCCTGGGTGAGCGGGGTTTTGGAGAAAACGCCCGGTGAATATATCAACGCGCCCACTCACGGCTGCTTTGTGGACAGCCGCGAGATGCAGGCCGGCGGATCCGATGGGGATGTGCTCAACAATATCTGGAATATCGGCGGAGACACGGGCTGGTATCATATGAACCTTTTGTGGGAAATCCGCGGCGTTCTGGATAAACTGGCCGGCGGTGTCGGGTTGCGCCGCGGACGCACCAACCAAAAAACGCTGCACGCCGGCGATGCGCTCGACTTTTGGCGCGTGCTTTACGCCAATCGCGAGGAAGGGCGCTTACTGCTCTACGCCGAGATGAAACTGCCGGGCGAGGCCTGGCTGGAGTTCAGGCTTGCCAACGGCGTATTGCGCCAAACCGCCACATTCCGTCCCAACGGGCTTTCCGGCCGCTTATACTGGTACGCCGTCCTGCCCTTTCACCACCTTATTTTTCACGGCATGCTGAAAAAAATCGCAAACCGCCGGTAGCTTTTTGCCCTATCGATAATAAAAATTATGCACAAACCCGGATGATGCATTAATATTGCGCATCAACGTACCTTCACGGAGGAGGTGTTAATGGAATGCATTACATATAAAAAGGGCTATAAGTACCAGCTCTCTGCCGACTACAGTACCACAATAGATTTTAAACCGAACAAGGTGGTGGGCAACAAGTACGTCCAGCTTAATCCCGAGGGCGTGCTGACCATAAAGGAAGGCTACGCCTGGGATGGCGCGTCAGGACCGGCCATTGACACGCATACGATCATGCGCGGCTCCCTTGTGCATGACGCGCTTTACCAGCTCATGCGTATCGGAGCACTGGAGTTTAACGAAAAAAACCGCGACAAGGCCGATCGTATTATTCGCGCCATGTGCGATTCGGACAGTATGATGCCATTGCGGGCTACATGGGTCTACCTGGCGCTGAAATTTTTTGGCAAACCCGCGGCCGACCCCAAAAGCCGCAAAAAAGACATTCTGGCACCAAAAAAGTGCCGTAAAGCCGCGCGCAAATGAGATCACTTTCCTCGCTTGTATGCCTGATTTTTCTGCTGCCTTTAAACCCGGCGCTTTCATCAGACAGCGAATTGTCTTCCGAAGACAGGCACGATGATTTTATTGTAATCGCCCACCGGGGTGCCGCCGGATACGCCCCGGAGAACACAATTCCCTCCATAGAAAAGGCCATCGGGCTGGGCGCAAATTATATTGAGATTGATGTTCATCAGAGTAAAGACAAGGAAGTGGTTGTTATTCACGATTACAGCGTAGACCGCACGACAGACGGTTCCGGCAAGGTCGTGGAAATGACCCTGGAAGAGTTGAAAGCGCTGGATGCCGGATCGTGGTATGACAGCTCCTTTTCCGGCACGCAAATTCCAACGCTTGATGAAGCAATCGACATATTACCTGAAAGCACAAAGCTGATTATTGAACTGAAAGGTGATGAGGACAAGTACCCCGGCTTTGTTGAAAGTATCATAAAAATTGTCCGCGACCGCGGCGTGGGCGAGCAGGTTGTTCTTAAATCCTTCAACACGAACCAACTGGAGCTGTGCCGCAAACTTGCTCCGGAAATAGAGCGTCTTTATGTCTTTGTCCTGCACGCTTCGTGGCTCAATTTCACCATTGGTACCTCGCCTTCGTTTACGGATATCCTGGAAGAGAATCCGTCAGAGGCCGCATTTTACCAAGCGCACCGCTGGTTCCTTACAAAATCGTTTGTGGAAAAGGTGCAGAAGAAAGGCATCCGGCTGATTGCCTGGCATGTGCACGAGCACAAAGACATAAAGGCCGTTCTGGAGCTGGGTGTGGACGGCATCGAAACCGATTATCCGGATCGTGTTATTAAATTGATGCAACGATGAATACCCAAAGGAGAAAACTTCCATGGGCAAAATAACAATCACCCGCAATATAAATGCCCCCATTGAAAAGGTTTTTCAAACGGTGGCCCATATTGAAAATTTTTCCAGGGCAATACCCGATATTGTGGATGTTGAGTTTCTGAGTGATCAAAAAAGTGGAAAGGGTACGCGTTTTCGCGAGAAAAGACTTATGAAAGGCCGCGAGGCTAGCACTGAGCTGGAAGTAAAAGAGTACGAAAAAAACAGGCACATAAGGCTTGTTGCCGATAGCCACGGCACCGTGTGGGATACCCTGTTCAGCGTAGAAAAATCCAACAACAATACAAAATTGACGATGACCATGGAAGCCCGGCCCCATTCGTTTCTCGCCAAAGTAATGAACAAGCTGATGAGCAGCATGATCCGCAAAGCTATTGCGAAGGATATGGATGCGGTGAAAGTATATTGCGAAAGCTAAGCGGGTTTTTCCAGGGCACTTCTCAATATGCCCGCCAGTTGGGCAATACTGAATGGCTTTAGCAGCATTTCCCGGATGCCGGCCTTTTTTACCGCTTCTTCCGTTACGCTCTCACTAAAACCCGTCAGCAAAACGATGGGCAAATCCGGGTTGATCTTCAGCATTTCACCGGCGATTTGCATACCGGTTAGCTCGGGCATCGTTTGATCAGTCAAAACCAGATCAGCCATATGCGGCTCTTTTTTAAAATCGGCCAATGCCCTGGCAGAGGAAGAGTAGGCAAGCACTTTATAACCAAGCCGCTCCAGAGTTATTTTTTCCATATTGACAATTTCCTTTTCGTCATCAATGCACATGATGGTTTCATTTCCAACGGGCAATGATGCTTTTTCGTCAACGGCCATATCACCGCCGGATTCCAGTGCCGGCAGGTAAACGTAAAAGTCCGTGCCTTCTCCCTTTTTGCTTCTTACCGAGATATCTCCGCCGTGCTTGGTAACGATACCGTGAACCACGGAAAGACCCAGTCCCGTTCCTTCCCCCACGGCTTTGGTTGTGAAAAACGGCTCGAATATGCGTTCCACAATGTGCGGACTTATACCGTGCCCGGAATCGCTCACAGTCAGCTTAACGTATTCGGTTGCTTTTTCCAGTCTGGGCATACTGCGCGACATCTCCTCAGACCATGTTTCCATTTCCAGCTTCAAGCTAAGTTCGCCGCCTTTGTCACGCATGGCATGGTAAGCGTTTGTACACAAATTGGTCAGCACCTGGTGTATTTGCGTGGCATTGGCCATAATCGGCTTGCAATTGTTATCAATACGGTACTTAAGCCGGATGGTAGCCGGAAATGAAGCTTTCAGAAACTTGATCACTTCTTTAATGATAAGTTGCATGCGCAGGGGTTTACGTTCCTCTTCGCCCTGGCGGCTGAACAGCAGGATCTGGCCGGTAAGGTCGCGCGCTCTTTCCGCTGCTTTTAGCACCTGCGCAAGTTCCTCACGGACCCGTTTTTTGTCATCAAGGTCTTGCAGAGCCAGCTCGGTGTAGCCGAATATCGGCCCAAGGATATTGTTAAAATCGTGTGCTATCCCGCCCGCCAGCGTACCGATCGTTTCCAGTTTTTGTGAATGGCGTAGCTGGCTTTCCAGCTCCTCGCGTTCATGTTCGGCCTGCTTGCGCTCCGTAATATCAACCAGGAACCCCTGCATGCGCAGTGCCTCGCCGCTGCGGCGAATAATAGAAACGATATCCTGCAGCCAGACGCTTTTGCCGCTTTTGCTTGTAAAACGATATTGAATTTCAAATTCATCGCTTTGTGCCGTTTTTGCGTCAAACTCTTTAATTACGCGTTCGCGGTCATCGGGATGAATGTGCTTCTGCCAGAAATAATCTTCATACCAGTCTTTTAGATCGTATTCCAGCATCTCCACGGCCTGCGGCCCCACATAGCTGAATTTGCGGCGTTGAGGTTCCGATTCCCAGGTGACGGCATGGGTGGATTCTACCAGCCTGCGGAAGCGCTCTTTACTCTCTCTCAGGGCTTGTACTGCGCGGTTACGTTCGGTGGTATCGATGCCGACGCCCAACAGTTTTTGCTTTCCGTTCACGATAACGCGCCGCCCGGTAAAAAGGTGCGGTACCTTTCTGCCGTCTTTATAGACCATCTCGGCCTCTACGATAGTGTGGCCTTGCTCAAACACATCCCGTATACGTTCTGCGATAAGTTCCCGGTCTTTGCCTTCAAAAAAGTCCAGAGCATTAAGTGAGCCCATTTCGGTATCGCTGTAGCCGGTCTGTTCAGTCATGTTCTTGTTCCAGCGCTTGAAATTTCCCTTTTCATCCAGCAAATAGAACATGCCTGGGATACTGTCTATCGTCATGTCGGAAAATGCTTTTTCGCGTAGCATTTCATCTTCGGCTTTTTTTCTTTCGGTAATGTCAATCCCAACACCAATAAGAAAAGGCCTGTCGTTAATTAAAATACGGCGTCCATTCAGCAGAAACGGAATCTCATAGCCGTCTTTTGTAACAAGATTGGCTTCAACCGTGGCCTCGCCCTCACGCAATACCGTGCTGATGCTGGCAGCAATTTTTTCTTTATCTTCACCGTAAAACAAATCAAGCGGACTCAATTGCTCGATTTCCTCCGGTGTGTAGCCGACCAGTTTTTCCATACTTCTGTTCCAGCGGACAAAACGGGCATGATCATTCAACAGGTAAAAGGCACCGGGTATACTGTCAATAATAGAATCGGAAAGTTCTTTTTCTGCTCGCAGGGCGTCTTCTGCTCTTTTGCGCTCGGTGATGTCGCGAACAATACCCTGCAATTGTCCGTTTGGTAGCATTTTCCCGCTGATCTCAACATCCAGAACAGTCCCATCCATACGTTGAATTTTACGCTGAATGACGACCTTATTACCGGCATGCAATTCCGGGATGCGGATCGGAGTCTTCTTAAGGTCGCCGGGCTCAATAACGTCGCGGATATTTAAATCCATTAATTCACGGTTCGTATAACCAAGCATCTCGCATCCTGCGGGGTTAACGGATTGAAAGTTGCCGTCCTTATCTGAGATAAATATTCCGTCGGATGCGTTATCAACGAGATTGCGGTAGCGTTCTTCGCTTTGCCTTAAGGCTTGTTCCGACTCTATCCGGTCGGTTATATCCAGGAGCGTACCGATTACAGCCGGGCGGCCGTTATGCAGCGAGCGGCTGCCGTGTACCTCAACATAAATGACCGACCCATCGCTTCTTTGACCACGAAAACTGTAACGTATCGATTTTTCTTCACCGTCAACCCGTTTGCGGATATTCTCGCGCACGGTTTCCCGGTCGGGCTCATATACAAGGTCTTTTACGGGGAAATCGTCGCTCAGCTCTTGCGCAGGATAACCAAAAATTTCACCGAGTTTGGGATTGACATATTTAAAAACCCCATCCTGAATGATATAAACGCCAGTTATCGATTGTTCTACCAGACTGCGGAAGCGCAGATTGCCGCTATCTTCAGCGTTAAGGGTTGGGAAAGTATTCGTTTTGGAGCCAGATCCGGCCGGTTTAGATGAAGCTTTATCGCTCATACAGATTTTTTTATTTCCTTTGTATAAATATTGTCACCTGACAATTATTCAATTCGACATAAAGCAAGCCATCTTGATCGGCCGGTTGTAAAATCAGCAGCTTCTTGCTGTTTGAGATTGGCGATATGGCCTGATATATTCCCGGGGTATAACAATAGCGGAGTTGGAACTATGGCAAAGCAGAAATCAAAATTGCAACGCGAAAAATACCCCATGCCGGATGATATACGAATGGCTTTAGAAGACAGCGGACTTATGCAGGATTACAGCGAGCGTCCGGAATACCAGCAAAACGACTACATAGGCTGGATAACCCGGGCCAAACGCCCGGAAACCCGAAAAAAGCGACTCGCCCAGATGCTGGCCGAACTGGATAAGGGAGGTGTATATATGAAAATGGACCACCCTGCTTCTGCCAAAAGCTGAATTTACAAAGCTAATGCCCTGACGCCTGCCTTTGTTAGCCGTTTAACATTGAAATAACGGTCGTGACAATATTTTAGTTTATCACACTGGCGAACAGTATATAAACAAAAAAGGAGATGGACCATGCGCTTACTTGATTTTAACCAGATTGAAGAAATTATCAATCACAGGCAAAAGCATTCCGTTTCTCTTTTCATGCCCGTTTTTAAGGCGGATCAACGCATCCGGCAAAATCACATCCGCCTGAAAAACCTGATTGCCGAAGCTGAAAAAGAACTGCAAAAACAAGGTTACCGTGATGGAGCTTTGACCGAGAGCATGGCAACTCTCCGCGATGAAAGCAGCCATGATAACTTCTGGCTGGACCAGATGAACGGCGTCGCGTTTTTCCTTTCACCCGGTAAAGCGCTGATGTGCCGGCTGCCCGAGCAACCTGAGGAGCAAGCGGTTGTACGCGACGAATTCTATATCAAACCGTTAATCCCGATGATCACGCAGGACAGGCTCTATTACGTACTGGGGCTGGGGCAAAAAAATATCTCACTAAAAAAATGTACGCGCTACAGCGTCACACCGATCGAGCTTAAAAATATTCCCACTTCCATTGAAGATGTATTGAAATACGATGACCCGGAAAAATCGATGCAATTCCACACGGGGGCCGGCGGCAGTGGTAAACGTCCGGCCATGTTTCACGGACAAGGTACCGGCTCAGACGCGCTGCGCCACAAGAAGGACATAAAACGCTTTTTCCAACTGCTGGATAATGAGCTGAATGAAAAGGGTTATTACAAAAGGATCAGGGAGCAAAACGCCCCGCTGATTTTAGCCGGTATAGAGGAACTGATTCCTCTGTTTGCGGAAGTTACGCACTACCCCCTGCTAACAAAAAAGCACATAGACAAAAATCCGGAAGATATGGATGACAAGGAGCTTTTATCCGAAAGCTGGGACATTATCGCCGACAGCATCGAAACTGAAAAACAGCAGGCACTGGATACCTTTCATGAGCTGCTCAACGCGCAGAAAGCCTCAATAGATATTGAAGAGATCATTAAGTCAGCGGCAGCAAAACGTATTGACACATTGCTGGTCGACCCATCGGCACATATCTGGGGCACGTATAAAGAGGACAAACACGCCGTTACCGTCCATTCCGACAAAACCGATTCGGACATAGACCTGGTGCATTTCTCCATGCGCAATACCCTGCAAAACGACGGTAGCATCAGGATATTTGCCAGCGATGAATTGCCAAAAAACAAACCTATGGCGGCTATTTTCCGCTATTGATAAGTTTTCGCATTTAAGTAAGCCCGCTGCCCAAGCGGGCTTTTTTTTGCCCGGTTATAAACTTCAGTAGTTCACATTAGATAGTTTTTTTGCCAGGATTGCTTATATTGGTTCAGTATCCGAATTAACTCATGGAAGTGTTATTATGACCCGCCTTCTTTTTTCCGTTTCAACAATGATTGTTTTACTCCTGTCGCAAGCTATCGCGCAGGAAGTGATTTTCGAAAAATCCTGGGACGATGACTCCGCTCCGGCCTATGATGTCCTGCCGGAGGGGCGCTATGGGCCACAAGCCTTCGCCATCTCAAAAGACACCGTTTTTGTGCTGGACAATCAAAATGGCAGCATAAAGACCTATGCAGCAGAACGCCTGCTTCAGCAGTTGAATATACCGCGCGGGAGTTATTTCTTACAGCGGACGCCCGAAGGTTTTGCTGTGAGTGACGGCAACCGCGTCTGGCTTCAGGACGGACAGGGCTTTACTGAAATTCACCGCAGTGAAGGCGCTTCCGCGGTAACCAGCCTGGAAGCCAGCGAGGGCTTATTGCGGATTGAAGTGGACGGCGCCGAACGCTTTTTCTTTGATCTGCAAAAGGCTGAAAAGAACCAGCAAGATCAAATAACCGGCGGCAGCCTCAAAGCAATCAAAGAAGACGGGACACGTGCGCGCCTGGAAGCCTTTGGCCGGACTTTTACCATTGACTTCCCCGCAGGCGACCTGGCCAGTATCCAGGTGGTTGGCAGCGATAACGCACAACGAATTTACGTAGACATCGAGCTGTTCGAGAGCCACGTACCGCTGAAAATCCGCCGCGAAGCACACCAATACAGTCCGGATGGCCGCCTGCTGAACCGCGTACACCTGCCCGCACAAAGCTACGTCTTCATCGATAACGATTTGCAGGTGTCGGCAGATGGCAAGCTGTATCATATGTTTGGCGAAGAAACATCGCTAAAAGTCCTGCAATGGGACCTGGATGAAGCAGGGACAGGCGTGCGTTCATATCCGGAAGACTACTATCGTTTCCATGGTTTTATTGATGGCAAAGAGGCTGAGCCGGAAGCTGAACAATCTAAAAAAGAAAATGATTTTTTGCTGAATGCCGTACTGCCAACGGTTACTTCCGATGAGGCCCTGGAAACCGGCGACAGCTATGTGCGCCTGACCTGGAGCTGCACATCGGCCAATATCACCAATGGCACCATCACCGACCAGTATGGCTACAAAGTAAAAACACCCACCTGGGTTACACCGGGATCGCATCAGAATATGGCTTACAAATGGGGTGGTTTTCAGACCCTGAATCAATTCCTGAACGGGCTGAACAGCGGCAAATACGCCGGCGACGCCTACACCAGTAAAAGTGTCGGCAGCCCGTCTGCAGTGGGTGTGGACTGCTCAGGCTTTGTCTCGCGCTGCTGGAACCTCACCTCGCACTACTCCACCAGAATGATGGACGACGGCATTACCCTGCCCTACGAGACCTGGGAAGAGACGCGTCCCGGCGATGCGGCGCACATCGTTGGCCATGTCAGGATGGTTGTGCACCATAACAGCAACGGCACCATCACCATGGTGGAGTCGGCCGGCTACAACTGGCGTGTATCTTACCGCGCTTACAGCTATTCTGCACTCAGCGATTATACACCGCGCTATTACATTAACATGCAGGGCACCCCGGGCAATCTGCCGCAGCCGGAGCTGGCAACGGTCACCGCCAAGAACAATATCAGGCTAAACTGGAAAATGGCACAATCGGACGAAATCGCTTCCCTGCGTCTTTTTGAGTCCGCAGACGGCTATGACTGGTCCGTTTCGCACGAGCTTGACAAGAGCACGACCTCTTACAGCTTCGCCTTCACGGATTCCTGCCGTTTCTACAAGCTTGTCGGTGTTTCCACGGATGTAAACCAAAGCACAAGTATTCCATCGGATATCTACGCGCAGTATTCCACGCGTAACCTGAAGAAAATCCTCATCGTGGACGGCTTTGACCGGACAACCGCGACACGGGGCAGCTGGCCCCATATGCATCACGATTTCGCCGCGCGCAGCGGACGCCTGCTTTTTGCGTTGGGATACCCTTTTGAAACGGCATCCAATGAGGCGGTGGCAGCGGGCACAATCAACCTGAATGATTACTGGGCTGTTATCTGGCAGCTGGGTGATGAAAGTACGGACGATGAAACCCTGGATGACGGAGAGCAGCAAAAAGTGAAAAATTATCTCAGCAACGGTGGCAAGCTGTTCATCAGCGGTTCGGAAATCGCCTGGGATCTGGATTACAGCGGCCAGAGCAGCGACAGGTCTTTTTTTGGCAGCTACCTGAAAGCAGCGTACCGCGAGGATGATTCCAACTCATACAGCGTTAACGGCCAAAGCGGCTCGCCTTTTTCAGGATTGAATTTAAGCTATGATGACGGCAACCACGGCGTTTACAAGGAAGACTATCCCGATGTTATCGATGCTGTCAACGGGGCCAAAACGGCTTTGAATTACGCCAATGGCAAACCGGCGGCCGTTTATTATGAAGGCACATTTGGTGCCGGGACTGAAAGCGGCAAGCTGTTTTACATGGGCTTCCCTTTTGAAACGATATATGACGAAGAGCAGCAAAAAGCCCTGCTGGCCGCCGTGCTCGATTTCTTTGGCACCACCACTACCCTGGCCGGCTCACATGCTATGCCCGAAAAATTCCGTCTGCTGGGCAACTACCCAAATCCTTTTAACGGCCAAACTGTTATTTCTTTCGCGGCACCGGTAACCGGCCAATTGTCCCTGGAAGTTTTTAACAGCCTTGGCCAAAGTATTTACCGGGATAACTGGACGTCTCAAAGCGGCACGGGAAGATACACGCTTAATGCAGCATCCTGGCCCAGCGGCAACTATTTTTACAAGATCAGCCACAGCAACTATGGCGCGGAAAACGGAAGGTTTGTTCTTATAAAATAGTTTTGCCGTGTTAAAGTGTTAGAGTATTAGGGTGTTAATGTTTTTTTGTTTTGAAGGCTCGGTGCATAAACCGTGATCAAGATCAGGAGCATGATTAGATAGGGGCCTCGAGACATCCTGACTACAAGAGCACAAGACTAGTTCGCAAAAAGTTTTCCATAATGCCAAATATTTCCTTAAGCTTGAAGACACAGGGAAAGTAGCCACACAGCAAAAAGGAATTCTCCGTTCGTCCATCCTCTAACCCCGGAGGTTCTGTTATGCCTGTTCAGATAAACCGCGATTGGCGCCTGCCAGAAAAAGAGTATTTCCCCGGCCCGACGACAAAATCCGGCATATGTATTCATCACACTGTGGGCGGTTCGGCCCGTTCTACCTTTAACTGGTGGATGCAGGACGGCTCCATGGTGGGCACGGCTTACCTTATCGACCACGACGGAACTATCTACGAAGTTTTTGATCCCAAGGCGTGGGCCTGGCAGTTTGGCCTTAAGTGGAACCGCGAAGAAAAAATCCGCTTTGAGAAACGTTTTATCGGGATTGAAATTGCCAGCGAAGGCGGGTTGATTGAGCATGACGGGCAGCTTTACTGCTTTGACCGCGTTACGCAGCGCACGCGCAAAGACCGCTCCGAAGCGTTTGATTACGGCAAAGATTTTCGGGGCTACCGCTATTTTGACAAATATGAAGATGCCCAGATCGATTCGCTTACCGGTCTGATCACGCATCTGACCGAAACCTTTAACATTCCTAAAAGCACCCCGGACGGCCATTTTGATTTTTACGGCGAAAAGCTGAAAGACTTCCAGGGTATTATCGGTCACACGATGGTGCGCACGGATAAGAGCGATCCGCTACCGGACAAGGGGCTTTGGGATACGATCATTCAGAAATGCGCCGTACAAAAAATCGACCCGCAAACAGGCCGTAAGGTAGGGAAGGAAAAAATGAGTGACAGTGAGAAAGAAAAGCTTTTCAGCAGCAACATAAAAGAGCTTAATAAAATGAATATCGCCGCCGGCAGCATGGTCAAGGGCCTGATTATGGAGCTGCAGCGCGGTGACCGCGAGACATATATCCGCCTGCATGACGCCGTTCAGGGCGGCCATAAGATCAACTATGATTTTGTTGAGGGTGACGCGGGTCTTGTTTTCCGGATCGGCTACGCGCTTGGTTTTAAAACTGTTACAGATGACACTTTAGAGGTTCCAAATGCTTAAAACGCTTTTAGGGATTGTTTTTGTCCTCGCCGTAACCTTTGCCTTTTTCGGTGGGCTTTGGCAAAACAAGGAAAAGATCCACCGGGCCGAACTGGAGATGCAGAAAATGCGTGCCATGCGCGATTCGCTGCAAACAGTTGTGGCATTTCGTGATTCAATCCAGAAACAGCTAAAAGAAGAGGTGTCGGCGCGTAAGAATGAAGCACAGGCGCTGCGCGAGCAAGTGGCAATGCTGGAAGAACAACGCGCGGACGATCAGCTTTCCGTCCGAAATCTGCGTAAAAAAGAAGACCTGCAGCAGCGCCTGCGCGAAACCTTCCCGGAGATGGCGCAATCGCAATGGGGCGTTACCGAAGTGTATAACGAAGAACACGACGTATCGCTGGAATACCTGCTGGTGCCCCTGTGGTTCAGCGAAACATTCATCATCGATCACCAGAATGCTCTCTCCTGGAAAAAGCAGCGCGACAAGCTGCAGCAGGTGGACACGCTTAACATGCGCGTGATTACCCTGCAGGACTCCATCAACACGCTGGAAAAACTAAACCGCCAGGCATTTGAACGCGGCTACAACGTCGCCTTTTTCAAATACGATTCGCTGAACCAGGAGTACATCAAGGAGCTTAAAAAAGGCGACCTGGGCTGGGGCTGGCAAACGGCTGGCTTTCTTGGGGGCGGTGTTATCGGCGTGCTCATCGGGCGCGGCACCAAATAATTTTAGGGCGATTGTTTTATGGGCGATTTCAGCATAGTTGCCGTGGACGAGGAGAATTTTGAACAGCACGGATTGTTTTGCGTGGGCAATAAGAAGCATCCGGGCTTCGCAGCCAAACGCGACTGGCTGGCAAAACGCTTCCGCGACGGTCTGCGATTCCAAATGGTCTATGGCGATGGCAGCAAGCCCCTCGGCTTTGTAGAATACATTCCGGCAGAACAAAGCTGGCGGGTTGTAGAAAACGCAGATGGTTTTCTGATGATTCATTGCCTGTGGGTTAAATCGGAAAAAGCGTCCATGAAAGGTCTTGCCGGTGAACTGTTGCAGTCGGTCTACCGCGAGGCGGAAGCGGGCGGCAAAAAGGGCGTGGCCGTCGTATCCAGCGCCGGCAGCTGGATGGCAGGCAGCGACGTATTCCTGAAAAACGGCTTCCGCGAAACGGACAGCAAGGAGCCTTATACCTTGCTGATAAAAGGCCAGCATGACGGTCCTTCTTTTCCGGAAAACTGGCAGGAGCGCTTAAAAAACCAGCAGGGTCTGGAACTTCTCTTCACCAATCAATGTCCCTATATCGCCAAAGCAGTAAATGAGCTGCCTCCCGTGGCCGGGCGTTTCGGGATAAAGCTTGCCTTAACGGAAATCGAGGATGCCCGGGAGGGGCGCTCCAGAATGGCCTCGCCTTACGGAATGGTAAACCTGTTATACAACGGACGGTTACTGGCTGATCATGCGATCAGCGCTACGCGTTTCAGGAATATTTTGCAAAAGGATTTGGGACTTAGAGAGCTTAACTGATCAGGCTTTTTCCAGCCGCAAGACGATATATTCCTGCGCTTTTTCGGTTGACACAAAAAAGCTGACTTCAGGGTTTTCGCGATCATCGCCTTTGATGGTGGCCGGAACGCGCACGTGTTTTTTGCCATTTTGAGAAGTCTCGGCAATACAAAGCCGGATGGTGCATCCACTGCAATGCACCGTACGTCCGCATCCGCCGGGAAGGTGGGCGTTTTCACACTCCACAATGTCACCAAACTTTACCGTTTGTTCCGATTTGATCTGCCGGCCAAGGAGCGCTTCAGCGTGGACATTGGCACAACGCACGCGGTGGTTCTTTTCAACAACAATGATCGGTTCATTAATTGAGTCGAGGAAAGGTCTCAGAGCATAGCCCTTTTCAGTAAAGAAACTTTTTACACACTCTTCACACATGCCATGGGAAACGGCGAAGAAAGTATCACTTTCAATAGATATCGATTCCAGGCTTTTTCCACACCAGGCGCAGATTTTCTTCATGATATTCTCAGACTTATGGGCATTGACTAATGTTCGGCGAGAGACTTTTTAAGATGAGGAAAAAATTCAACGCCGCAAAAAAGGCCACTTCAGAGCCAGCCAGTCGTAAACCCCGCTCAATGTGATCAGCATAAAAAGCAGCGCGCCCAGCGGAGCGATCAGAATATAGACCGAGCCCACAAAATCCCGGAAGATGCGGCCATTGTGCAGCTCAAAAAGCCACTTCCAAAGGCTCATCCTGTCAATACGCGGATCATCGGGCATGGCAAAGCGTCCGTTTTTGATGGCGCTGCCATCGGCGCGCAGAATCCCTTGCCTGTGGGTCAGGAGATATGGCGCACCTCCGGGTGTGTCAAAATAGCCGGTAATCATATACTCGCCTAGGCGGATATCGGATACATCGCCGGCAGGTTCGGAGGCAATCAGATCAAAAGCAGGATACGTTCGCTGTTTACGGTAGAGACCGTTGAAAGAGCCGACCATAAGCCCGCTGCTGTCCGCCTCAAAAACGGTGGCGCCCATTACGAACAGGGGCGTTTGCAGCTCCGTTTTCACAAAGGGCCGCGAAAAATCGGACGGCCCCTGCCAGAAACCGTCGGTTGCCGCGATGATGATTTTGTTATCCACAGGATCGTAAAGGGCGTTCTGGATTTTGTGCTGCCAGGGATTCTCCGGAAGCGGCGCCGGGTACCAGGCAGCAGGAAGCGATTTACCGGCCAAAACCGCCAACATCGGCGGACGCATAAAAAATCCGGTAAAGGCGATAATAAACAGGATCGCTGCGCTCCAGATACCCAGTTTCAGGTGATATTGCAGAAACCACTTAAAAAAGCGCTTCATAAGACTCGCCGGTTTTTGCCGCCCCCGGCGCTTATCGCGTTGCCTCTTCCAGGGAAAATACCAGGAATAGAATGCGGAAACGGAGAGAAAAAACAGGATCAGCCCGGCCAGATCAAACAGCAGTTTTCCGGGCAGACCCCAAATGGCGCCTTCGTGCAGGGCAAAGAAAAAGCGGATCATCGGGATACCTGGTGAGGCATCCTGCCGCTCAGGCGTGACCTTTTGGAAGTGCCATTCAACGGGCCACCCCTCTGAGCTGTAAACGTGATCTTCGCTGAACAACAAAAGCCTTTCGTCCAAAAGAATTATTTTTTTGAGACTCGGCGAGGTCCCGTCCAGATGAACTTTTCGCCAAATGGCCCGGTCAGGTTCGGCCCGGTATAAACCGCCGGCGGTTGCCGCCAACAAAATAGAGGAATCGCCCTCCCACAAAAACAGGTCGTATGTTTCGCGCAGAAAAGGCGCCTGCGGAAACTCTTTATCCCATCGTTCAAAGAGCCAACCGCCATTACAGCTGTGCCAGATGCCTGATTTACCGGCGGCAAAAACACGCGTCGTGTCCTGCTTCATGAAGACGACATCGGTGATGGAGCTGCGGCTCCAGTTGTGGGCATGATATTGCGGCGGAACCATAAACCCGGGTACAGCCAGTGAAGAAATCAGCCCCGGATGATTAAGCAGAATGCCGGAAAGCCCCATCCAGGCAAAATAGAGAATTAGCGCAAGCCCAAAATATTTGTGCAGCCATTTTGATGCGGAGAAAAGCTTTTTCATAGTCCATTTCATTTTACGTCTGATAACTAAGATACAAAGATATTTTTTTCATTTCTTAACTTTTTTAGGTCCTTGCTGCCGGCCGCTGGAAGGTACTTCAGACTCGTTTTTGTTGACATTTAGCAGCTTTTTTTGTCCAATACCTTGCATATCAGCATGCGCGCTTGCGTCATCACATGTACGTGCCTATTTTCGCCAACTTTGTCGCCACCGTCCTAACTCAAACACGCGGAGCCCCTATGCGAATTCTTAAGCCGGCCGCGGCCATAACGGCCCTGGCCATTGTAGCTATTTTTGTATTTCTGATTGCTTTTGACGACGGCGTTGAGATTGTTGAACGCAAGCCCCGGAATAAGCCCTTTACCAAACAGCAGATGCTGCGTGATCTTTATGAACAGGAGTTTGAAAAAACCGCCGACCGCAGCCTGGGTTACATACCCTCACAGCGTTTGCGTAAAGCGCGGGAAATTATGTTGCAGCGCGAACAGGCAAAAAAACAGAGTCTGCAGAAATCGGCCCTGGCTTCGGCTCAATGGACAGAACGCGGCCCCGATAACGTTGGCGGTCGCACGCGCGCGCTGATGTGGGACCCCAATACAACCAACAAGGTTTGGGCAGGCGGTGTAACCGGCGGTTTGTGGTACATCAATGATATTACCAGCGGCAGCGCCCAATGGACCAAGGTGGATGACTTCTGGGATGCCATCGGGATTACAGCGATTGCCTACGATCCCAACGACACACAGGTATTTTACGTGGGAACCGGCGAATGGTGGTACACGGGTGACAGTCGCGGTGAAGGCATCTGGAAGAGCAGCAACGGTGGCAGCACCTGGCAACGGCTGCAATCGACAACAGGTTTTAATTTTGTGAATGACCTGGTTGTGCGTGACGAGAGCGGAACCAGTGTACTTTATGCGGCCATAGAAGGCGGCTACAATTTCGGATGGCACGGCTTTAATCAAACCGGTTTGTGGCGCTCCGATGACGGCGGCCTCACCTTTACACAGGTACTGCCGGACTATCATGTGCAAGACGGTGGCGGCAATACACACCCGTATGCCGTAGCTGATATTGAGTTGGGCGCGGATAACCGTATCTACCTGGGCACGCGTGATAACAACTGGGGCGAAGGCGGTGGCTGTATTCTTTTTTCCGACACAGGCCTTTCCGGCTCATGGACGGTGGATTCGCTCGCCTTTGGAACGATCACGGGAGTGGGGCGCGTGGAACTGTCAACTGCGCCATCCAACGCCAATATTGTTTACGCGATAATCGAAGCAAACAATTCCGCCGTGCGCATGTCCATCTCCACAAATAAGGCTGCATCCTGGACAACGCGTTCATTACCGGATGACTGGGATCCGAGCATGGGTTCTGATTTCACACGGGGTCAGGGCTGGTATGACCTCATTTTACAAAGCGACCCGAATGACGATCAGACCTTGTATGCCGGCGGCATCAACCTATTTAAAAGCACGGATGGCGCTCAAAACTGGACGCAGATATCCGATTGGAATGGTTTTTTCTTCGACTATGTTCATGCCGATCAGCATCAAATCCAGTTTAAGGCCGGTTCCAGCAGTGAAATAATTTTTGGAACCGATGGCGGCGTCTATTACAGCAGCGATGCCGGCGGCACTTTTGCCGCGCGAAACAACGGATACAACGTTACGCAGTTTTATGCCTGCGCAATTAATCCCGGCAGCGGCGTGAACCAGTTCCTGGCAGGCTCCCAGGATAACGGCACACAACGTTTTACTTCCGCCGGTATGAACAGCACAACGGAAGCCACGGGCGGTGACGGCGCCTATACACATATAGACCAGAATGAATCCAGCTATCAGTTCACAAGTTATGTATATAATAATTACTATCGTTCCACTAACGGCGGCAGCAGCTTCACTAGCGTTGATTTTGGCAATACCGGCTATTTTATCAATCCAACGGATTATGACGACATTAATAATGTCTTTTACGCTTCGCACGATACGAGCGAGTTTTTGCGTTGGGATAACCCACAAAGCGGCAGCACTTTTACCGAGGTAGCGTTCACTGAGCTTGAAGGTGGCCGTGTCTCGGCTGTTACCGTTTCGCCGCATACCGCTCACCGAGTCTTCTTTGGCAGCAACAACGGCAAGATCATCCGTGCCGATAACGCCAACGCGACGCCAACCTTTACGGTTTTGAATGCCTCCGCCGGCACACCCTCTGCCTATGTTAATTGCATTGAGATTGATCCTGATGATGAAAACCATATGCTGGCCATCTTCAGCAATTACGGTGTAGACAACGTCTGGGAAACCAAAGACGGTGGCAGCACATGGACATCATGCGAAGGAGACCTGCCGGACCTGCCCGTGCGCTGGGCCCTGTTCGACCCCAACAATACGGAGCAGGCGTTGATCGCCACGGATCTCGGTGTGTGGTCCACCGACCGCCTGGATGGCGCCGAAACGCGCTGGGTGCCGGCAAACACGGGTCAGGCTCACGTGCGCACCGATATGCTTAAAACGCGCTCATCAGACGATCTGGTTATTGCCGCTACCCACGGACGCGGGCTCTATTCGTCCGATGTCTTCTCTACCGCCCAGGCCGGTTTTTCGGCGGACAAGCTTATCGCTTATGTGGGCCAGGATATTCAGTTCACGGACGGCTCACTCAAGGCCACGTCGTGGTCCTGGGATTTTGGCGATGGCAATATTTCCACACAACAGCACCCGCTTCATAGTTACAATCTGCCCGGATTTTACACCGTAGAGCTGACCATAAACGGCGGCGCGGATACGGAAACGGAAACAAGCTACATCCACGTGATGCCCAGCCTGGGGACACCCTACCAAACGTCGGACGGCGGTGACTTTGAAAGCAATCCCGTTCATTTCGACTCCGAGGCACTGACCAACGGTCTGATCGATGTGTGGGAGCGCGGTACACCGGGCAACGCCCTCACCACGCTCAATTCCGGCAGCAACGGCTGGAAAACCAGACTGACCGAAGATGTCCCCGATGATAATTACACCAGTGTCCTTTATAGCCCCAGCTACAACTTCAGCGCCGCCGGCAGTTACGGCGTGCAGTTCCGCAAAAGCATGGAAGCATCCGGAGCAAACGCGCCCTTTGGCGTTTACATGGAATACAGCACCGATAACGGAGACACATGGACGCTTCTGGGCGACGATATCAGCGGTACAAACTGGTATGACCGTGGCGCCAATTCGGCCACGGAACACGATGTCACGCCACATGGCTATGCCTGGTCCGGCAACTATTCCAATGAAATAACTTCATATGATTGCTCTTTTCTGGGCGGCAACAGCTTTGTGGCTTTCCGTTTTGTATTTATGATGGCGGAAGGCTACACATCCGGCTACAACCAGGACGGCTTTATGATCGATGATTTCGAAATAACGGGAGAGACCAATGATACGTCGCTGCCGGTTCAATTATCTGCCTTTAGTGTTGAACCTATGAAAGAGCGTCTCGCCGTTGAACTGAAATGGGAAACGGCATCGGAACTGCAAAACGCTTACTGGATCATTGAGAAAAGCGAAAACGGCGGGAGCTTTGAAGAGATCGCCAGGCTGGACGGCAATGGCACAACCTCAGAGGCACATACTTATCGCCACGAGGACATGGCAATTCGTGTTGGCAGCAGCTACAGCTACCGCCTCACCGATGTTTCCTACAGCGGTTTGCGTGTCACGCATCCGGCGGTAACGGTCGATATCAGCGAGCAATACGCTAACAGCATTGTTCCGGCGCAATATGAGCTGGCGCAGAATTATCCCAATCCCTTTAACCCGTCCACGACCATCCGTTTTGCGCTGAAGGAAAGCGGTCCGGTAAAGCTGATCGTTTATGATATAAGCGGACGTGAAGTTGCCAGACTGCTGGATAGAAATATGGACGCCGGAAAACATGATGTAGCGTTCCGCGCCGACGGGTTGTCCAGTGGATTATACGTTTATCGTCTGATTACACCGGGATTCAGCGCCGCCCGCAAAATGATGCTGATGAAGTAAACAGCAATCCTTGCAGAGGTGCAGCACAATCGCTGCGCCTCTTTTCTTATCCGCGATTCAACAGTCCGAAAACTTTCAAAAAAATGGCTTTTTTATCCTCCCGTCGTTAGACATTTTACGGTCGCTCTATTTGATTGATATTACTTTAAGCTAAACGTATTTTTGTGATTCAAGCGGAGGCTCTTATGAAGTGGTCACTAAAAATCGGGCAATTTAGAGGCATCGGCGTTTACATACACGCCACTTTTTTGTTGATCATTGTATGGATCGCCATTGTATATGCCATGCGCGGCAGTGGTTTTATGGATTTTATCCATGGCGTAATATTTGTCCTGGCCATATTTGCCTGCGTGGTTTTACACGAGTTCGGCCACGCCCTTACCGCCCAAAAATATGGCATCCCCACAAAAAACATCACTCTGTACCCTATCGGTGGCGTGGCGCGTTTGCAGCGTATGCCTGATGAACCGAAGCAGGAGTTCTGGGTGGCGGTGGCAGGTCCCGCCGTAAATGTCGTTATAGCGGCAGTCATATACGGCATTCTTCAGCTAACCGGAACGTGGCAGCCCCTCGATGAACTCACCATGACAGGTGGCTCGTTTTGGATACGGCTGATGATTGTCAATCTTTTTCTTGTAGTATTTAACATCATCCCGGCGTTTCCGATGGATGGCGGACGCATACTGCGCTCGCTGCTGGCCATGAAGATCAATTATGTCAAGGCTACCAATATCTCAGCCATGCTGGGCCAGGGCTTTGCCTTGCTGTTCGGCTTTTTGGGCTTTTTCACCAACCCTTTTCTGATTTTTATCGCACTGTTTGTCTGGATTGGCGCCAGCCAGGAAGCGCAAAGTACGGAAGCGCGCTTTCTGCTGCACGACCAGCCTGTAAGAAAAGCGATGGTCACCGACTTTGAAATTCTTAACAGCGATGATTCCCTAAAAGTGGCCGTCGATAAAATACTGAGCGGCTCGCAGCACGATTTTCCGGTTATGGAAGGCGAAAAAGTGGCGGGCATCTTAACGCGCTCCAGCCTGATGGAAGCTCTAAAAGAAAAGGGACAGGATCATCCCGTTCGTATGGTTATGGATACGGAGATTGAACAAGCTTCGCCGGATGAGGAACTGGAAAAAGCCTTTATGCGGTTGCAGCGTTGCAAGTGCCACACCATGCCGGTTATGGAGAACGGCAAACTGAGCGGGTTGCTGACAATGGAAAATGTCGGCGAGTTTATGATGATTCATTCGGCCTTAAACAAGCAGGACTAAATTCAGCTTTAAGGGAGAAATCATGGGACGACGTATTTTGGCTGTCATAGCGGGTCTGTTTGCTGGCTTTCTGATTGTTGCCCTGGTCGAAGCGCTCTCGCCGCTCTTGTTTACAATGCCTGCCGGGTTAAACCCTAAAAACCCGGAAAGCATCCGGCAGTATGCGGAACAGATCCCCGCGGGGTCCCTGGTTGTTGTGCTTTTAGCCCATGCGTTGGGCAGCTTTGGCGGCGGCTGGCTGGCGGCTCTCGTCGCCCGGGTAAAGCCTGTTCAACACGCACTTATCGTAGGAGCCCTGGTTATGATTGCGGGTATCGTCAACTTGGTCATAATACCGCACCCGCTTTGGTTCAGCATACTGGATGTACTTGTTTATATGCCTTCAGCTTACCTGGGCGGGACCATGGTCACTTCCACGTCAAAACCGTCCGAAACATAATAAAAGGCGCCTCAACAGGCGCCTTAAACGTTTTTGCTTCACTCAACCGGACTTTTTTAATTCCTGCTAAATAATCCCCGCGCCCAGCCCTGCGGCAATCAAAATCAACATAATACCCACGGTGTACTGCACGCCTTTCATGGTAATTTTTTTCATCAGGCGCGCGCCGATAAATGCACCAGCAAAAGCGGCTACGATGGCAGTAATCAAAATACCGGCGTTGGCCTGGGCGATAGTCAAATCAAAACGGCTGCTGTAAATAAACAGGCGTGACACGTCAATGATAGTCGCGATCACAACGCCTGTGCCGATAAAGGCTTCCTTGCTTAAGCCATACTTGATAAGGAAAGCACTGCGTAGCGCGCCCTGGTGTCCGGACAATCCGCCAAAAAACCCGCTTAACACGCCGCCGATGGGCAACCATTTTTTGGCCAGGCTGATTTTGCTTAAAGCCGGTACAATTTCCATCAGCGCGAAAACAACCATCAAAACGGCAATGACCAGCTTAAGCGGCGTAACGGCGTAAACGGATTCATTAAAAGTGTAACTGAACACCGGCTCCATTTCGGAAAAGCGCAGTAACAGCCAGGCGCCCAACAACGCGGCCAGAAAAGCGCCGCTTCCAAATTTCAGCACCACATCTTTGCTGGCGTGGCCGCCCACCAGGTAAAGTTTGAAAAGATTATTTAGCAAATGCACGATAGCCGTGAGAACAACGGCGGTATCAACAGGAAAAAAGAGAGCAAACGCCGGCAGAAGGATCGTTCCCAGGCCAAAACCGGAAAAGAGCGTTAAGCCGGAGGCTACTAGAGCGGTCAGCGCAATGATGATATAATCCATGGAGGTTCCGAATATTGTTAACTGAGTCAGGAGCCGGGCAGGCGGATGCCGTTAACTGAGTGCAGGTCATCTAAGCGGATTTCGAGACCGGAATCCAGCAACAGGTATTCCGCGCCGGCGCGTGCGAAAACATCTTTAATGATGCCATTGGCCTGCTTTAACTCGCCCCCGGCTGTCTTGTATTCCACGCTGCAAACACGGCCGATCGTTGCCCAGTCCAGCAAGCGGTCATGAAAAGTGCAGTCGATGGGCGTATATTTTTTGTCCTGGGAATCCATGCGGGTCAGGGTTGGCGCTCCGCTACGTTGACTTTGGTGCGCACAACAAAGGCCTCACGGTAGCCAAACTCGCGGGCCATTTCGCGGATATTCTCAGCTTCCTGGCGGTCGGTCACATCACCAATGCGCACTTTGTAAAGCGGCGGTTCGAACACAAGGTAGGTTTTATGATCGTGCATGCTGAAGACGCCCTTGGCCTCCTGCTCGATGCGGGTCGCCGTTTCAATATTTTTGGTGGCCAAGATCTGCACGCGGAAACCCTGTGCTTCGCGCATCATCGGCTCCAGCGTATCCTTTTCCGGTGTTTTGGATTCGGTCTTGTCTTCGCGTACTTCCGGACCCTTGATCTCAATATCGTCATCCTTGAGCGTCAGCGGATCAAAGGATTCGTCATAGCTGGATCCTTCAGGCTGTGCTTCGGTTTCGTCGGTTGTTTTGCGCGAGCTGGCGCAGGACAAAATACTTAAGGATAGTATGAGAATAAGCAGTATGCGCATGGTTAAAATCCATTTAGATAAATTCAATATTGTCGGCGCGGATCCAGCCTGTTTTGCCATCGGCCAGTTTCACTTCCAGCCAGTCATTGGCCTGGCGTAACACCTGAATACGGGTACCTTCATGAAGCACAAATAGCTCGGTGCTGTTTTCCGCAGGTCCAGCGTAAGCCGTGGCTTTGGGATCCATGATGACACCGCCGGTTTCACTCTGCATAAAGTACGCTTTATTGACAAGCAGAACAACCGCGGCCAGCCAGATAAAGGCACCGGCAAGCATCGTCCTGCGCCAGCCACCGCGACCACGGCGACGTCTGTGAATATACAGCGCGAAGACGATCAGGAAAATTATAAAGAACAACGTAACCAGGGTTTTTAACATAGTAAACGGCAGCCAGCCGATAAACGCGTCCCACCATTCGGCCAGAAAAAAACGCGGCGCGGGTTCGATCTGGTCCACAAGACGGCGCTCCAGCAGCTCCAGGTTGTAGAGCAGCGCCTCATCCGCGGGCATGTGCAGACGCGCTTTTTCGTAAAACAGACGCGCCTCGCCCAAACGGCCCTGTTTGTAAAAGGCATTGCCAAGATTGTAGTATAACGGCCCGCTCTCGTAACCGAGCTCCAGCACATCCTTGTAAAGCTCAATCGCCCGATCGTATTCATTGCCGCGGTAGGCTGTGTTACCCTGCTCAAACAGGCTTTCCACGGACTCCACAGGCTGCTGCGATGCAACGAGGCCTTGGGCGAGAAAAACCAGTGATAGCGCCATTTTCAGAAAAAACCGCATTATATTTTTTTATCCATTTGGGTGATCAGTTTACGGGCCTGCTCCAGCACGTCGCGGCGTTCCGCGCCATCCTCGCCGATTCCGGCAAACTGGCGCATATCGCAGGTCGAAAGCACCGTAATGTATTCATCAATCAATTCCGCCGGGATATTTTTTTGCTTTAGCTTTTCCCGCGCCATTTGCGCCGAAAAATCGCTCAGGTCAATATTCAGCTTATCCAGCACAAACCGCTGCAGGGCGCTGCTTACGGCCTTATAAAAATCGGCCTGGGCACCGTTCTTCTCCAGGCTTGCCGCTTCGGCCAGAAAACGGGAAGCCACCTTGGAAGCATAACGGCTGCGTGCCAGCGTGCTGTCCGCCGCAATGCGCGCGCGGTGCTCATCGTAAACGAGGAAAGCGCCAAAAGCGACCAGCCCCAGCGTCATGGAGAGCCAGAAAGGCCAGCCCAAATTTTCGTCACGCCCTACCGGCTGCAGATCGCCACTCTCTTTGATAAAACGGATGTCCGTACCCAGTAACTCCACCTCGCGACGTGCCACGGCAGCCGGGCCACCCGCTTCCTGCGATGCGTCACCGGTTATGTTCAGAATAATATCGGGAATGGCTTCGCGCACATACTCCTCGCGCCGCGGATCAAAATAGACAAAGTCGAGACCATCGATTTCATATTGGCCGGCCAGACGAGGTATAAGCAGGTATTCGGCGCTTTTACTACCGGAAATATGCTCGCCGCCGTTATCAACCTGTGTGTTTATTTTCGGATCGTATTGCTCGATATCCGCAGGCAGATCCAACGCAGGCAACTCCGCCAGCTTGATGTTGCCGGTGCCCGTCAGGTCCATGCGCAGGGTGATTGCTTCGTTCACCTTGTTTTGCGGATTGTCCACATCCACATCAAATTTAAAGCGGCCCACGGCGCCGGAGAAATCCGCCGGCCTGTTTTCCTGCGGCAGCTGCTTAACGTTCAAAGTGATCGGTTTGCTCTCGATCTGCTTGCGTACGTTGCGGCCACGCGGTACATCAAAAAAGCTGTCAAACAGGCTGCGACGCGTGTCACGCTGATCAGGGATGTGCACATCCAGGTTAACCACCAGCGGATCGATACGGATCTCGCCGGAGCGTGTTGGGAAAAGCGCCACTTTGCGTAGTGTCGCCACACTGTAGTTGACGCCATTTACGATTTCGGTATCTACCGCTGGACGTTTGGGCATATCAAACATTTCCGTCCAGAAGCCGGTATTGGCGGGCATCTTATCGAACTCGTAGCTGCGTACATTGAGCTTAAAGTAAAGCTTATAGGTCACCACCACCTCTTCGCCCACATACGGTCTGCGCTTGGAAACTTCCGTTTTCAGGAAGAGGCTTTCCCCGGCAATATCAGGATCGCTGGTTTGTTTAGGCTGGTCCTGTTGTGGTGTTCGTGTGGCGCCCGCCGATACTTTAACCGTCACAGGATCCGTTTCAACAACATCTCCGCCAACCTGTACACGGGCCGGGCCGATCGTAAATTCACCTTCGCTGCGGGCTTTGAGGTAGTAGGAAAAACTGCGCTTACTGCTCATTTTGCCGTTGACGTACTGGATGCTTGTGGAGGAATTTGGCCCGCCCAGCACAAAGAAATCATTAAAATCCGGGTAGTCCACATCCGGAGATGACGTGCTGCTGCCTTCTATCTCCACCGTATATTGAAAGGTGGTTTCGGTGGTAACATTTTTTTGCGAGAGAAAGGCGCGGACTTTGTAATCCTGTGCACTCGCAATCGTTACCAGCGCTAAAATAAGTAAAAATCTCATTGGCACATGTTTACCAGTCTTTTAAAACCCGAACGCGTTCGGCGCGAACGGGAGGCTTGTTTTTCTGGGCCTCCAGCTCTTCCCTTGCCAGCGCGTTGAGAATGCGTTCGGCCTCTTCCTTGCTTATCTGGTTGGGTTTGGGCTGGGCCTGTTGTTGTTGCTGTTCTTCTTTTTGTTCTTGCGATTGTTGCTGCTGTTGTTTTTGTTGCTCTTGCTGCTGCTGATCCTGCTGTTGTTGTTGTTGATCCTGCTTCTGCTGCTGATCTTGTTGGTCTTTTTGGTCCTGTTGATCTTGTTGTTGCTGTTGCTGGTCTTGGTTTTGCTGCTGGTCTTTCTGGTCCTGACTTTGCTGTTGCTGGTTCTGCTGTTGCTGCTGTAACATCTGTTTGGCCAGCTCCAGGTTATGTTTGGCCTGGCGGTCATCAGGATTCAGGTCAAGCGCCTGCTTGTAGGCATCAACGCTTTCCTGGTATTTCTGCTGCTGGAAATAGGTATTGCCAAGATTATAATGAGCCTGTGACGCGATATCCTTATCATTGCTGCCAACGACCTTTTTGTATTCTTCCAGCGCCTCGTCGTAGCGTTCCATTTTATAAAGCGCGTCTCCCTTGTTAAAAACCACGCGCTCGTTAAACTCATTTTCCGGCTCGGCCTGGGCGTATTGACCCAACGCCTGGTCGTACAAACCTTCATTATAGTATTCGTTGCCTTTGGCCACCTGGCTGCGCACACTTTGAGCAGTGGAAAGCACGGGCAGGCTCAAGGCCAGTAAAACGATCGAAAATTTAACTTTTCTGCTCATATTGCTTGTTGCTTTTTAAGGGTATCATGGTTTCCAGAACGATCAACAAAAAGCCCAGCGCCAATAATATCTGAAAGCGGTGTTCGTACTGGGCAAACTGACGTGAAGTTAACTCTTTTTTCTCCAGCTTGTTCACCTCGTCATAGATGGCGCGCAACTCGGCGTCGCCTGTTGTTGCCTGGTAAAACTCCCCTCCGCTGGCCACGGCGATTTCGCGCAGTGTGTTTACATCCAGCCGTGTGGTTACCACGTTGCCGTCGCGGTCTTTTTTATAACCGCTGCGTTTGCCGCGATTGTCATACACTGGTATCGGCACCCCTTCCGCACGCCCGATGCCAATCGTGTAAATTATGACGCCCTTTTCCGCTGCCTCCCTGGCTGCTTCCACAGGCGCACCTTCATGATCTTCCCCGTCCGTAATCAGTATCAGTACTTTGTTCTGCTCTTCTTTTGTTTCGAATGCTTTAACGGCCGTTTCAATGGCATCGCCGATAGCGGTGCCCGGTTGCGGGATCAGGTTATGGTCCATCATGCGCAAAAACAGCCTGGCCGCGGCATAGTCCAGAGTCAGCGGACACTGCACGTGGGCTATGCCGGAAAAGGCCACAAGGCCAATACGGTCACCTTCCAGAATATCGATCAGCTTGCCTACCTCGTATTTAGCCTTTTCCAGGCGGTTGGGTGCCACATCCTCGGCCAGCATGCTTTGCGAAAGATCCAGCGCCACGATAATATCCAGACCTTCACGCTTCACCTCTTCCAGGCGGGTACCAATTTGCGGATCAGCCAGCGCTATTACAAACAGGCAAAATGCGATCAGCCACAGCACCGCTTTTAATTTCCAGCGCCCGGCGCGAAAACCGGGCATCAACCTCTGCAGCAGCGCCGAACTGGCAAATTTCTCCAGCATGGCGCGGCGGCGGCGCAACGCCCAGAACATAAGCAGCGCCAGCAACGGCACCGCCCACAGGGCATAAAACCATTCCGGATGCGCAAATTTTAATACTTCCATAATAAGCAATCTTTTTAATTGTTAAGGCAATCGCCGCAGCACCGTGTGCGACAGCAGCGCCTCTATCAACAGCCCCAGCAGACCTGCCGCCAGAAAATAAGCAAAAAGCTCTTCATAGCGGGTGAATTCCTGCACTTCAATTTTTGTTTTTTCCAGCTCGCTGATCTCGTCGTAAACCGCTTTCAGCTTTTCCGTATCAGTGGCGCGGAAATAGCGTCCGCCGGTGGCATCGGCAATCTGCTGCAGCAGCTCTTCATCGATGTCCACCTCCATCGGGATAAACTGTGTGCCGCGAAACGGGTCCTGCACCGGGTATGGCGCCGTGCCGCGTCGCCCCGCCCCGATGGTGTAAATACGAATGCCATAGGTCTGGGCAATCTGCGTAGCGGTGATCGGGTCCACCTCGCCGCGGTTATTGCTGCCATCGGTCAGCAGAATGATCACCTTGCTTTTGGATTCGCTTTCGCGCAGGCGGTTTACGGCATTTACCAATCCCATTCCGATGGCTGTACCGTCCCACTTTTCGTCGGCCACTTTCACCTGCTCCAGCAGGGTCAGCAACACACTGTAATCCAGCGTTAAGGGACATTGCGTGAAACTCTCACCGGCAAAGACCACAAGGCCAAGCCTGTCATTTACCCGGCTTTTGACAAATTCCCGGGCTACGCTCTTTGCCGCTTCCAGGCGGTTGGCCGGCTCAAAATCCACCGACAGCATGCTGCTGGAAACATCCATCGCCAGCACAATGTCAATGCCCTCGGTGACCACCGTGCTTTCCTTGCTGCTGCTTTGCGGTCGCGCCAGTGCCAGAATAACCAATGCCAGCGCCAGCAGCCGTAGCAACGGCAGCACCACAATCGCCCGCTGCCGCCAACTGCTGCCGGCATTACGCGCCAGGGCCACGTTGGAATAGCTCAGCGTGCCGCGTCGCCGACGCATGGCAAAAAAAAGCCACCAGGCCAGCGGCAGCAACAACAGCAGCAATGTCAGGTAAAGCGGGTCTTTAAATGCGAACATGCTATAAACGTGTTATTGTGTTAATGTGTTATGGTGCCTCAAATATGGTCTTGACGTCCTGAAGTCTTGGAGTCTCGAAGTCCATGGTCTTGTTGATCATGATCTGCTCTTGATCTCCAAAATAGGCCGGATGACACAGGTGCTTAATCTGTGCTACCTTCAACAACGTCTTCCTTGCTGATCAGAATTTTATCCAGCTTAGATTCATTCACGGCTACAATTTGCCCCGACTCCGGCTTGCGCAGGTAGACGCGGCCGTTTTCCGTATTGCCGATCTGCAATTCAACTATCTTATCCTTGTTGGCGAAAAGCTCCAACGTGCCCCGCGGATTGGTCAAACCGTAAGGGAACGTGTACAGTGTGGTTTCCTTTACAAACTGGTCTACCTTCAGGTCGGCCACGGCGCCAAGCAACTGGCTCACGATTGTTGTCTTCAGCGGCTGTCCCTCCATCGATTGCCAGGTGCCACTGCTGTCTTTAACCATGCGCAGAAGGTTGCCTTCATACAGCAGGTTAATGTGATCAACCGTGTTGCGGTCAAAACGCAGCAGTTGCTTGTCGCGCAGATCATGCAACGTTTTTGCAAAAGGTGCTATAAAGGCCGAATCCACCGTAAAAATATGCGGCTGTGTCCCCTCTTTGCCAAATGCCCGGCCGTCTTTTAGCGCTGAGAAAGCAATTTCCTGTTTCGCTTTCTCCGGCCCGGAAAACAACTCTACACGGTATGCCGGGCGGTTCAAGCCATAGCGTGCGGCGTTCGAGGCTGTTTCCGCTTCCACGGACTTAATCCTGCCAAATTCCAGCTTGTTGAGTATGGCCTGAACGGCGTCGTCATCGGCAGGTGTTTCCAGCGGCTCTTTCAATTGCCAGCCGCCATTACCGGCAAACAGGAACTCGCCCTGCGGCGTCTTCAAAGCAATCTCGCGCACGTTGCTTTTATCAAAATGCAGCACCTTTTTATCACGCCATGAAAAAAGCGTTTTGGATGCATTTGTTTTCAGCGTCTGCGGGATAAGGCTCACCAGCGTATCGCCTTTGGAAACGAATGTCTTGCTACCCACGCTGCTGGTGCCGCCAAGAAAAAGGGAATCGCTTGCCCCGCTTTGTGTGCGTAGGCGGATTTGCATGGAAGGCTCCGACAGACCGTACTGCCCCAGGTCCGCAGGTTGTGCCCCGAAAGAACGCTCGCGTTTGGCCGATGTAAGCGTGCTCAGAAAGCTGCCCACGGTCGACTCGTCAGCGCGCGTTTCCACCGGATGTACGATCATCCATGTGCCGTCCCTTTTTTCAAAGACGAACTCTTTCTCAAAGTCATTGATTTTAAACCAGACCAGGCTGTCGCGTTCAACGGGGAAAACCAGTTCCTGTTCTTCTTTTTCAGCCAGCCGTTCTTCTTCGCCCTCGATTTCGTAAAACCAGACATAAGCCCCAAGGGCAAGGGCTATTCCTATTAAAATCAATGTGTTACGCATTTTTAGTTCTTCGTTTTCAGCTTTTATTTCGTTTGATAAATACAACCACACCGGCCACGACCATCAACAACGGCGCGGCGATTACAACCAGGTAAAAGATCATGCTGACGTCGGCCTGTGTAAGCGTCAGCCGCCGGTCATCCGGGCGCTTGGGCCGGATGGAGATCAGGTCTTCCTCTTCAGCCAGGTAATTGATCGTATTGAGGAACAAATCGCCATTGCCCTGCTGCCCAAAATAGCCGTTGATGGCAAAATCACTGTCACCAAAAACAGCCACAACGGATTTTCCGGCGTCGCCGTCCTTCTCAGCAATCACAGCCAGCGTAATCGGCCCGATGCGGTCTTCGTTTTCGTCGTAAGATACTTCACCGCTGGCGTAATCTTTTTCCGCCCAGCTCTGCTGCGAGGTTTGCAGGAGCTCGGTGATGTTCCAGTCACCATCCTGCTTTTGAACGGACGAAGCCAGCGGGAAAAAGGTCATCAGTTCAAAATTTTTTGTGATTTCATGATCGGCGTAGTTTTGCACCATGGGCATACCCGGACCGGCGCCAAACAGCTGGCCAAATCCGGAGCCGTCGATGACCACGTCAGCACCTATATCGGCACCAAAGCGCGCGGCAAAAGCACGCATACCGGCCGGACCATCAGGATCGAGCAGCAGCATGAGCTTGCCGCCACGATTAACAAAGGATTCCAGCGAATCCAGCTCGGCGGGGGCGTAATCCACTTGCGGCGAGGCCACAACAACCACGTGGGCGCTATCCGGTACGCCGCCACGACGGATAAGATTCAGTTTTTTAACAGAATGGTTTTCTTTGCTGATTGCCTCCGCGGCGTTTTTATAGCCCTGCGGCGAATCATCTTCTATGTTTTTCTCACCATGGCCGGTCACAAAATAGACCACTTTGTCCTGTTCCCGCGTCACCTTGATGATGGCGTTGGTCAGGTCTTTCTCCTCCAGGTTTTCGATCAGTTCGCGCTTCGGGCCGGATTCCACGGCCAGCGTATTGTATTTACTGATACCGTATTGCCTGGCAACGCCCACCTGCTCATCGGGATCAATCACTTCGTAGCTGAAATTGGCCGAGCGATAGCCGTATTCATCCAGGCGGTCCTGCACAAATTCGTGCATATCCGTTTTAAAGAAGGCTCTTACCTGAACATCTTTTTCCAGGTTTTCCAGCACTTTCAAGGTTTGGTCGGACAGGCTGTACAACTGGTTTTCAGTCAGGTCCACGCGATAGTGGCGGCGGCTGGTCACAAAAGCCAGCATAGCAATAATGGCCAGCGCCACAATCACCTGCACGGCGGTATTGGAGCCTCTTTTCAGCGCGTGGGCCGATACATTTTTGCGGCGGTTAGAAAAGTATTCAAATAAAAACCAGCCCAACGCGGCCACACCGGGCACCAGCAACACCCAATTCACGACGCCCCAGATATTGCTGATCGAATACCAGATCCAGGCCGCGGCCAGCAGGGCTAATCCGATAATTCCAAGATATGATTTCAATGTTTGCATTCTAAAATCTCCACATGTTTTATTTCACATCAAATCAGGCACGCCACTTTACGGACTCTATCATTTTGTGCGCCAGATAGAGAAAAGCGGCGGAAAACAACAGGTAGTATGCCACATGTGTGGTGTCGATGACACCCTGAGAAAAGTCTTCAAAATGGTTTATGATTGACAGGTAGTTGAGGATTTCGCGCATCACCGGGCCGGCCTGCGAAGCGCCCCAGCCAAAGGCCCAAAGCAGCAGCGAAAAAGCGAATCCACCGATGGCGGCGATGATCTGGTTCTCGGTCATGGTGGAAATGAGCAGACCGGCCGCCACATAGGCCGAGCCCATCAGGATGAGTCCGAGATAGCCGCTGAACAACGGCCAGATTTCAGGGTCGCCATAGGCAAACAGTATCAGATTAAACAGAATCGTGGGGATCAGCAGGACGACGTAAAAAAGCAATCCCGCCAGGAATTTCCCGGTGATGATCTGTGCCGGCGTAATGGGCGCAGTGTAAAGCAACTCCACCGTGCCCGCGCGTTTTTCTTCAGAATAAAGGCGCATGGTGATCAACGGCAGCGTAAACAGCGAGATCAGCGAAATGTTGTAAAAGAAGGGCCGGATCACCTGCAGGTTAACGTTTAATGTCTGCCCGGGCATGCGGTATTGCTGGCTCATCATGGCGTCACGAAAAGCCATTTCCACGAAGTAGCTGACATTCAGGTAAAAGAAGATTCCGGTCAGAGCGGTAAAGCCGGCCAGGATCAGGTAGCCTACCGGCGAATAGAAAAAGGATTTGTATTCTTTTAAAGAGATGGCAAAAATCGCTTTCATCAGGCAGCCTCTTCTTTCATCGTCAGTTTGGTAAATACATCTTCCAGAGTGTAGCGTTCTCCGGAGAGTTCGAGCAGTCCCAGGCCGTTTTCAACAGTTGCTTTGGCCAGCGCGCTGCGAATGTCTTTGCTGCTTTCCACACGGGCATGGCAGATGCCGTTTTTTGTGGTCAGCGTTATGTTCTGTGCATCTTGCACGGCGCCAAGTGCTTTGCGCACCTGGTCCTCCGCACCGTCAATCTGCAGCAGGATGCGCTCGCTGCCTTTTATGCTGCGCACCAGATTCTCCAGGCTGTCTTCCGCCACTACCTTGCCGTCATCGATGATCACAACGCGCTCGCAGGTCTGCTCGATCTCCGGCAGAATGTGCGATGAAAGAATCACGGTGTGTTCGCCGGCCAGGCCTTTTACCAGCTCGCGAAATTCCGCTTTCTGGTTGGGATCCAGCCCTTCGGTGGGCTCATCCAGCACAACAATCTGCGGATTGTTTAAAAGACTTTGCGCCAGCCCCACGCGCTGCCGGTAGCCCTTGGAGAGTTTACCGATAATGCGTCGCTGTACATCGCCGAGATTGGCCTTTTCTATGGCTTTGTCTATCTCCGCTGCGCGACGCGCTTTTTCCACGCCCTTTATGCGGGCGACAAAATCCAGATAATCGGTCACGCGAAAATCGTGGTACAGCGGCGGGTTTTCCGGCAGGTAGCCGGTAATTCTGCGCACGTCCAGACTCTGCTCCAAAATATCAAAACCACCAACTGTAGCCGTGCCGGCAGTGGGCGGCATATAACAGGTCAGGATGCGCATCGTGGTTGTTTTGCCCGCTCCGTTGGGGCCAAGCATACCAAGAATTTCACCTTTATTGACATGAAAGGTCACGTCGGATATGGCACGCTTTTCCCCATAAAAACGGGTCAATCCGTTAACATCGATCACATCAACCTCCTTTAGTTTTCCTTTGCCACGGCGGCAGCTACTTCCTGCCCCGTGTCGTTTTCTTCCGAAATGGTGTAAACGATTTTTGTCTCTTGCACAAAACGCACGCTCAAATCCTTAGCCTCTTCGGTTTCTTTGTCCGACGGGATATACTTGGCAAACTTGACCAGGTCGGCCAGCTCCAGTATCAGGCGCAGGCGGCGGCGCGGCTCTTCTTCCGTATGTTTTTTTAGGTCGCGGTAGATTTCTTCTGTGGTCTCTTCCAGCGCCGAGACAAAGTAGCGCGCCTCCAGGTAGGTACGCAGAATTTCCGATAGCCGCGAAAAGAAAAACTTGTACAGTTCTTTTTCCAGCAAATCGGACGCATAGAGTGCGCGCAGTTCCTGCAGCGCCACCTCATGGGCCGGCCTGGGCGGCGCGGGAGGTGTAAAGACGTAGCCCTGCTCCTGTTTTTTGCGCCACATGCGGTAACCCATCCAGGCGGCAATTAACAAAATGGCGCCAATGCCGATAACCGACCAGAGAAACATATAATCAAAAGGTATCTCCAACGGCTCCTTGATATCCTGGAGCTGCGGGTCTTCCGTACCGGCAAGCACGCTCTGCACCTGCACCGCGATCGGCGGCGTGAGAATGCGCTGCTGCCCGACACTGTCACGGTGGCTGTATAAAATCTCGACAGGCGGAATTTCGAAACGGCCGGTATCATAGACGGTCAGCGTGTAAAGGTTGCGCCTCGTTAAAAGACCGGATCTTTCCTTTGGCGGAAAGCTTTGGCTGTCCTTCAGTTCAAATGCACCGAACGAAATCTTATCCGGAATGCTTACGGCAATCTGCGGAGCGTAAGAAATGCGCAGGTCATAGGTCACGCGGTCGCCAATACTGATCAGCGTCGTATCAACCTGCGCGTCCACCTCGATCAGCGACTCCTGCGCCTGCGCCGCACTGAGCAAAAACCCGATAAGAACCAGGGGAAGAAGCTTAAACAATGTCCGCTCTGTAAAAAGAGTAAATCTGTTTTTCAATTTTAAAAGCAATATTTATTTTCTTGTCCGATTGTCTCAGAGCCACAGGCGAAAACCGATTTGCGGCCCGTGTATCGCGCCACTCATACCATCCGGGAAGAGACCGCGATAGCCTCCAAATACTTCAATATGCTGAAAATGTAATCCTGCGCCGATTTCCAGTTCCATAAAGGCCGGATTCTCTTCGCGGTCAAAACGAAATTCATCGAGGATCGGAACGACCTGAAACATAAAGTCTAAACTCAGCGGATTGGCTATAAACCACTGGCCGCTCAAACCCAGGTCCAGCCCGATGTGACTTTCACGCTCCTTATCCGGCAACAGCAGACGCCCGCCGGCGATCCCGGAAAGCATAAAACGATCCTGCGCCACAAACAGGTAGCGGTAATCCAGACTGATAACTTTAAGCTGGTCGGTGCGCGTTCGCAGGTTTTCACGATACAGCGTCACGTCGCCGCGCAGGCCGTGGTAGCCGCTCAGCTGCATATCGGCCTGTAAACGCATGCCGCTGGTGTGACTGTCAATCTGCTGAAAACTGCCCGACATGCGCACCAGAAAAGGCTTCCCCAGATCATCGCCGTGAACGAATCCGTTGCGGTCAAAAGGATACGCGCCAAAACTCACCTGTCGCGGATGCCATCCGGCAAAGGCATCGTATTCTTCCATATCACTGGAATCTTCATCGAGGGAATTAAACGAAGCAGGCTCGGGCTCGCTGCTCCACAACAGATTGATCATGATCTCAAACCAGCCAATCCCGGCTTCGACGTCATCGTCATCGTCGCTGCCTTTTTCCACGGCATCTTCAAAATCGCCCAGCTTGCCTTCCTTCTCTTCCTGGGCCAAAAGCTGCGCATTAAAAACAGCGAAAAGCGCAAGCACTAAAATTATTATGGATCGTTTCATTACCCCGCCATCCTTTTCTCACGCATCTTAAAAAAGCGTATAATCGGTTCCGTGTAAGAACGATCGGTAAAGACCTCGACGTGGTCGATACCGACCCGGCGTAATAAACGTTTTAGATCGCGGTTACATTTCACAAAATTCTGATAAAACTGGTTACGTACCTGCGGATGCCCCGTGTCCAGTTCAACAATCTCGCCCGTTTCATTGTCCTGCAACTCCACCACGCCCACATTGGGCAGTGATACCTCGCGCGGATCACTGATGCTGATGGCGATGATATCGTGGCGGCGCGACGCCACATGCAGCGCTTTTTCGTAACCTTCGGCCATAAAATCGGAGATCAGGAAAACGGTGCTGCGCCGCTTTATGACGCGTAACAGATATTCCAGCGCGACGGACAGATTGGTCTGCGCGTCCTGCGGCGTGTAAAAAAGAATTTCGCGGATAACCCGCAACACGTGGCTTTTGCCTTTTCGCGGCGGTATAAATTTTTCAATGCGGTCCGAAAAAATCATCAGCCCCACTTTGTCATTATTTTTAATGGCCGAAAAAGCCAACACGGCGCTCATCTCCGCGGCCATCTCGCGTTTGAATTGTTCCGCCGTGCCAAAACTGCCGCTGGCGCTCACATCCACCAGCAGCATCACTGTAAGCTCGCGTTCTTCTTCAAATACTTTTACAAAGGGGTGGCCGTTGCGTGCCGACACGTTCCAGTCGATGGTACGCACATCGTCACCCGGCTGATATTCGCGCACTTCGGCAAATTCCATACCGCGCCCTTTAAAAACCGAATGGTACTCGCCGGAGAAAACCTCATTCACCACGCTGCGCGTCGATATCTCGATCTGTTTTACTTTGCGCAGAATATCACGGGTGCGGTTTTCCAGCGTCCCTTCCGCCGGCATCGGTTCCTGGCGCATGGCACGTATAATCAGGTAAAGCAGCGCGACAAGCAGGATGGCACCGCCACCAATTACAACAGGCATCAACACGGCTTAGGGCACCTCGATGCGGTTAAGGACTTTGCGTACAACATCTTCGGTCGTCATCTCCTCGGCCTCGGCTTCATAGCTCAGGATCACACGGTGACGCATCACATCCAGGCCTATGGCACGGATATCTTCCGGCGTCACATAGCCGCGCCCCCGCAGAAAAGCGTGGGCCTTGGCGGCCAGCGCCAGGTTGATAGAAGCACGCGGGCTGGCGCCAAAGGTGATCAGGCCTTTTAATTCTTTCAAACCATACTCTTCCGGCTGGCGCGTGGCAAAAACGATATCCACAATATACTTTTCGATCTTTTCATCCACGTAAACCTCTTTCACCACCTCGCGGGCGCGGATGATCTCTTCTGGCGTAATCACCGCCTGCACATCGGTTGTCCCGCTGCGCGTCTGGCGGCGGATGATCTCCAGCTCTTCCTCTTTTTCCGGATAGCCGATCTGCAGTTTGAGCATAAATCGGTCCACCTGCGCTTCGGGCAGCGGGTAGGTTCCTTCCTGCTCGATCGGGTTTTGCGTGGCCAGCACCAGGAACGGGTCTTCCAGCTTAAACGTGTTTTCACCGATGGTCACCTGGCGTTCTTGCATCGATTCCAGCAGGGCCGATTGCACCTTGGCCGGCGAACGGTTGATCTCATCAGCCAGGATCAGGTTGCTGAAGATGGGGCCTTTTTTTGTGCTGAATGTGCCGTCTTTCTGGTTGTAGATCAGCGTACCGATCAGGTCGGCCGGCAGCAGGTCCGGTGTAAACTGGATGCGCTGAAAACGGGTACGCAGTGTCTGTGAAAGCGTTCGCACGGTGAGTGTTTTAGCCAGCCCCGGCACACCCTCCAGCAAAATGTGCCCGTTGGACAGCAAACCGATCATCAGGCGTTCCACCATATAGGTCTGCCCCACGATCACCTTGGAAATTTCATTCACGATCTTTTCAACAAACACACTCTCTTTACGGATCTTTTCATTCAACGCCTGAATATCCGAATGCATAGCTTCTCCTTATTTATTCATGCTGCGACGGCATTGGTTGCGGATTCAAAACCTGTTCTACCGTGTCATAATACAAATGCAATTCCGTCTGTGCGATTGCCTCATTGGCAAAGCGCGCTTTTTCCGCTTTGGCGTACATTTCGGCAACGCGCTGACGAAGCGTGGCGGCTACGCCCATGGCCTGCAGCCTGTCCTGCACGATGGCCTCATCCAGCACGCCGGGTATCGAAAATTTTTCTGCGATATAGCTGTTCAGCAATTTGACCATTTGCGTGATCGCCTCGCCACTCTTCATGGTCCCGATATGCACCGTTTCGTGCAGCAATTCGGAATATTTTTGCTCCAGGGTCAACGGTTCCTTTGTTTCATCATTTTGCCCCCTGCGCTGCAGGTAACGCAAAACGAAATAAACGAACGTAAGCCCAAAGGCGCCAACGATGAACCAGACAATCATGGAACCGGGCATAAAACCTTCCGGCCCGCGCGCTACCGCCTCACCGACGTAGGCGGATACGGGCTGAGTGCGCAAACTGTCCAGCCGGTTTTGCTCATTACGGAAATAAACCGTCAAAGGTCCAATGCTTACGTTGCCGCGGCGCTCCGGTTTCAGAAAGTATGAAAGGCGGCGCAGGGAGCGGCTGCTCCCGTCCGGATTGGTGGAAAGCTTGTTTGTGGAACCGCTGCGCACGAGGCTCAGGCCGTCCAGGTCAGGCTCTTTGTAGCGCACAACCTGGAAGCGGCTCATGCTCCCTTGCCAGGTCATATCCACACGGAAAACCAGCTCCCCGTTCAGGGCGACACTGTCCGTTTCACTCCAGGCGCGTACCGCAGGCTCTTCCGCCAAAAGCGGTAGCGCGGATAAAGCAATCCAAACGATTCCCGCAAAAAGGCAGAACCGGTAATCAGACATTGCTATCAATTAATTGGTTTGGGGTTCGACTGCGGCAGCGCTGTCCGCCGTGATTTGATCAAAAATGGGCAGCTCATTGATATCTTTGCCCAGGTTCTGAAGCTCGTAGCCGGCGTCATCGGCCAGCTCGTGCTCGGGGTAACTTTGGATAAAACGGTTGTAATATTCACGCGCCTGTGTTGTATCCTGCAGATCGTTGGCGCTGATAAAACCGATCATAAAAAGCGATTGGGCGTGGTACTGCCCGTCCGGATGTTTTTGGTCCAATTGTTTGAATTGCGCAATAGCGTCTTCAAAGTTTTGCGTGGCGTAAAGATCTTTCGCCTGGTTATAAATTTCCTCTTCAGACGGTCCGGAGCAGGAAAAAAGCAGCCATACCGATAGACTAAACGTCAGGATAGCAAATCCGAAGCGTTTCATTTCAGCCTCCATAAAATAAGATGTCGTTGGTTATATGTTTTCAAGACAATTGGGTAATTTAAATTGACGCACTTTTTAAATCAATAATTGATCGTTATGCAAAATACGGGCGATTTAACGTCCCTTTCGAAGGCAGGTTTCAGTTTTTTTTGAGTCTTGAAGTCGTGTGGTCGCGGAGTTCAGGAGTCTGCTGGAATTGGGTTCTTTTGAAGTCATTGCCATAAAAAGAAAAAGCCCGCCGGAAGCGGGCATATTTTTTACTTGATAAGCATCATTTTGCGCGGATTGCTGAGTTCGGTTGATGTCTTTAGCCTGTAAAAGTAGATGCCTGAAGCCAGATCAGCACCCCCGTTGGTCCTTCCTGGCCAGGTAATCGCGTGTGTTCCTGCACTCAAATTCCCGGTACCTATAGCATAAACTTTCTGTCCTAAGATATTGAATATCTCCAATTCGACTTTTGAAGCTGCGGATAATGAAAAACGAATAATCGTCTCACCATTGAAAGGATTAGGGAAATTTTGAAACAGCTCAAATCCAAGAGGCTGGTTGCTTTCATCGTCTATGCTTAGCGGTGCCGTATCAAAGATATATACATCATCCTGTCTTAAGGGCTTATGGGTAACAAGCCTTAAAAGGTCCCCGGCGTTGGGATTCTGATCAGAATCGCTCGAGCCAATATGTACTTGCCAAACTGCTTTGGCTGCAGGTGCATTATCGGGATCCTGAATATTTTCAAAGACAAAAATATCTTCATCCGGATCCCATCTCCCGTTTCGCGTAGCCGGTTTTTCCGAGATGTGCACATACGATTCTTTTTGAAGCGTAACATTCCAGGTTCGGAAGTTCATTGCAATGCCATTTACGGATGTGTCCGAATAGGCCTCCATGAAGCGAAATTCATAATCGGCAGGATAAAATTTTGCCGAATCCCGTTCTGTAAAATTGTACTGCAAAGCTGATACGGAACTCTCGCTCCAACCGCTGGCTTCTTCATTAAGGCTAAAACCCTCGTTTTCAAAAGATAACCGGATACCATCAAACAGTGAGCCCGTATGCGGGTGCGTATAAAAAGGTTCATTCTCTATTAGCCACTCCCCTGCCGTTGAATCGAATACGGAGTAGCATTCGCTGGCGGGGCTCAACGTATCAAAAACGATTTTGTAAAGGTGACCCGATAATTGCGATTGATCGACAATATTAATATAAACGGCGCTGTTTGAATAGCCGTGAGGATGATGCAATAATGAAGGTTCTAGCGTGTCATAGTTGTTGGATATATTGAAAGAGATGTCGTAGGTCGCGACTTCTTTTCCGTCATCCGATACAAAACTCAGCTTATAGTCCGCATTGGGATAATTGCGAGTATTCACATCAAAAAAATTGCCCAAAGGATATAGCGTGTCACTCACCAGGGAAGACGTGATGATAAGAGAGGTCTGAAAATCATCGCCGTCTACATCTGCGCTAAGCCAGCTAAAGCGATAGGTTCCTGACAAGGTTATATTTTTATTAAAAAGGGGCAACACTTCAGCAGGCACGTTTTCATCGCCGGAGTTGTCGATTGTAAAAAAACCTGAAGAGTTATGTGATCCAAATCCCGTTGGACTCATTACCCGGGAACGTAACGTGTAAAACGCGGAACTGGGAAGATCGGAAACATCAATTTGGTATTGCGGTTGTGCAGACTGTTTGTCCGTACCAACAGCCAGCCACTTTGGGGAGTTTGCTTTAGATAGAGCGAATTCAACATTGGCATCTTGTGGCAAATTGCTATCATCGATATCTACAGTAAGGTTATCGGCAGATACCTCTCCGCTGTCCGGCTTAACTACGGAATATGAAAGATTGTGCTTCAGCCCGCCAATATATGAGCGGTAAAGGCGCGCCGCCCGCTCGTTGTTTGTAAACAGATCCTGGATATCTTCTCCAAAAACAAATGCCACACCAATCTGAACGGAAGCTTGTGCCGGCAGGTCAAAATGCCCGCTGCCAGCAGTCATAACATAATCTCCCGGTTCAGTTTGCCCGGCAAAGTTTCCGGGATAATAAATTTCGGAATAAACTTTTTCGTCGTCGCTAATTTGCATCTGGCCAAAAAAGGGCGCCATGAAACTTGTCAGACCCAACATATCCGTTTCATCTATATCCGTCCATTCAAAATTGGGCTCGCCACGGGTAGGCAGGCCGTCGTTTTCTCCCTCGTCGCCTGTGCCCGGAAGACCATCGGTCCCAAGATCATCTGATTCCGCGGACCAATCATTATCATCATCTATATTGTTCCAGGGGCTTTCATCAATCAGACCGTCTCCATCGTTGTCGATACCGTCATTTGAATTGCCGGGGCTTTGCAGAAAAGAAAAGCCGAAATAACCGGGGGTAAGGCCGCCCTCGCCCACACCGTCGGCATCCCAGGCGTATACGAGATCGTTTTCTTTACTATATCCGATTAAATCGTCTCTCCAATCGTCAGCTCCGCCGATATGCGGATCACCCCATAAACCAACCACTACATCTCGCAGGTCCTTTTCACTATTATTTTTAATTTCAAATACGGCAAAAACGATATCATCATAAAAATCCTGCAGCTGAACCGTGCGTACCTCTACTTCTAGACCAAGACCGCCAATAGACGAGTCTTGTGGAAACGGGAAGTACTCAAATTCATGATTGTTGCGATCGTTCATGCCATACAGTACTTCGGAATCTCCAAGAGCTTCACCTTCGATCCATTTACCGGGCCAGATTCCATTCCATGCCACCGGCCAACTATCCGGGATACCATCAAGGTTATGATCCCAATCAGCGCTTCCGGGCAGGTTTGCTTCACTTTCTTCGAAGTAGACACGGCCGTCCGTTTCACGAAACGGCTTCCATCCCCATCTTTCTGTAAAGTCGGGAGACACCTCACCGTCAACGGAAATCAGTCCGTCGGAAATAATGTGGGCGTACCAGTTACCGTCTTCCTCGAAAACATCGGCGTGGCTGTCTTCAGGCACTTCCACTTTTGCGCCAACCAAAAAACCAACCTCATAAGTATACCCCAATCCTTCCCACCTGAAGTCTGTGGTTCTGTTACCCGGCGAAGAATAGGAGCCATAATTCCAAAGCTGAACGGTAACCTTATTACCCGTCACTATTTTATCTTTACGTAAGTTGGATTGGCCCAAAAGCAAGAACGGAAATAATAGAATGATCAAGGCGCGCATCTGAATGCCTTTCAATAATTGTTATGGTTTTTCACAATATAAGAATAAGAAAATAAGTTAGCACGAAAAAAAGTGAGGTATTAAATGGTGAGGAAAAATTAAAAGATCACGATCACCCGGAAGACCTCAGGACACCAAGACTTCCCGACTTCAAGACACTTTGAAAATGATTAAGATTACGAAAAAGATAAAGAACACTAATACAATAACACTTTAACACACTAGCACACTCAAAACGCAAAATAGACTCCAAGATGCCAGGCGTCAGGTGCAGGATCGGTGGGACGTTTTTGCAGCTTGTGGCCGTAGTCTATACGCACGGGCCCAATGGGTGTGATGATTGCCAGACCGGCACCTGCGGTGGCGCGGATATCTGCCGGATCAACATCGGCCACTTCCGCCCATACCTGTCCGGCATCCACAAACACTTCAGCCCAGAACAGCCAGAATAGCGGGACGCGTGCTTCAATATTGGCCAGGGTGATAAATTTGCCGCCGGATGCCGATTCAATTTCGCCCTGATCGTTTAAACGGGCAGCGGGACCCAGGAGCTGCTCGCGGAAACCACGTACCGTAGTGGCGCCCCCGGCGTAAAAGCGTTCGCTGATAGGCACTGTTTTGGAACCGCCCGTTTCAAGAATTGCGCCGCCTTTAATCCGCGATGCCAATATCCAGTTTAGCCTTTCGCCCAAAATGGTCGGGCGCCAGGGCTGGTAACGCGACCACGAGGATACGATCGTAAAAAACTGGTTGGTTTGTGTTTGCTGTTCCGTATTTTCGCCGCTACTCAGAGAAAAGGTTACGCCAAAATCGGTAAGCGAACCATTGAACGGATTGAACAGATTGGGACGCGTGTCGCGCTTGCCATAGGTGGAAATGGAATAAATGCGCGACTGGCCGGCATCAAAATCGCTGAGGTTGCCCAGGTCGATATCCTGGTCATCCACGCGTTCCAGGTATTTTGCTGAGATAGAGGCATTCAGCTCAATATCCTGTTCACGGAAACGGTGCAGTACCTCGAAGGAGCCGCGCACCAGGTTGTAGTCGCCGGATTTGGGAGGCCGGTACTGGTGGTAAGAGACCTGGAAAATGCCCGGTGTGCGCGTATTGCCGATCCATGGCTCGACGAACTTGAACTCAATCTTGTTTTCGTTATTGACCACCTTGTTTTCATCAAATTCATACAGGAACGATGGGGTCAGATGCAGGCTGGCACTGCGCGCCGTACCAAAAATATTACGATGACCACCCTGCAGCGTCACCTCCGCGCCGCTGCTGTAGTTACGTTCATGGGCCAGGCCGAATGACACGCCGATCCAGCGTGCTTCTTTTTCCTGCACGTAAACACGCAGCACCACCTGGCCGGGCTCGCCGGAGATAGGTTCAATCTCCATACGCACAAAGCGGAACAGGCCCGTACCGTAAAGATTTTGCTGTGAATATTCAATGGCCTGGCGGTTGTACATATCACCGGGTTTTATTTCCAGCTCACGGCGGATCAGAAATTTTTGCACAAGATCCATGCCGCGATATTCCACATCCTTTATGTAAACCGTCATGTTTTCGGTGATATTCAGCTCGACAATCGCCAGACTGTCGGCAAAAATATATTCCGTGCGGATGTTCACGAAAGGCTTGCCGGAATTGTAATAGATATTTTCAACTCTATTGCGCGCCTCAAGCACCAGCGCTTCGTCCAGCGGCCGGCCCACACGCAGGTTTTCGAAGGCGCTGTAGATCTTCGAAGAGTCCACTTCCTGCACGCCCTTTAAACGCAGGCCGCCGTAAAAATAGCGTATGCCGGCATCAATTAGAAAAAAGATGTTCGCCTTGGTGCGCCGCTCCTGGTAGGAGACGCTGTCGCTCACCTGCGCATCGAGATAGCCCTTTTTGCGCAGGAAGTTTACCAGCAAAATACGATCGGTTTTTAGAAGCCGCGGTTCAAAATCCTCACCCTCCTCTGAGTGTATGACCTCCTCAAAATCGGCCTTGGAAAAAGTGGTCTGATGCTCAAAACGGACAGAGTTAATCTCCAATTGGGCAAACAGGGGGACACAAAACAGGAAAAGCAGCAGGGGCAGCAGGCGGGTTTTAGAAATCATATTGCCAGGATACCCCCAGTTGCACTTTGTCGTTGCCCAGCGGCACGGTCTTCTCGTAGTAGCTTTCCAGGCTCCAGAAGCGGTTGATGCGGTATTCCAGCGCGATGCGGTTGCCGGCGTCCCAGCTTAGCTTGGGTGTGGGCACGCCGCTGCCGAAGCGCGTGCGGTATTCCACGTATAGATCGCTGGTGAGGTATTTTCCAAAAGAGATCGATGCCTGGCTCAGGCCGTTGTTCAGCTTCAGCTTTTGCAGATTCAGCAACCTGTCCGTCGAGCTTATCTCGATGCGGTCAAGGCCGGTCAGGTTTTCGGCGCCGCGCTCCACGGCCGTAAGCAGCGTGTTGGAGGCCACGTCTTCACCGATCCCGATAAGGGCCGAATCAGCATTGCTGCCCAAACCGGAAATATCCGTCCCCAGCGTAAGCAACGCGATCTTGTCCTGCTCGGAGAGTGTCAATTCCTGACCCGTATTTTGATCGACAATGGCGATATTCTGACGGATGTTATCCAGATTACCGCTGATGGTCAGCTTGAATATCTTGTCGCGCTGGCGCTTTTCGGCAAGAATATTCAGGTCGGGATTGATCTCATTTGGATCGTTAAAATCAATCGTACCGTTTACGATGCTGAAACTTTGGTTGAAGGTGGTAAACTTGCCCGATTCCGTCTGCATCACACCGGTTATCTGCGAGCTTTCTGCGCCCGGCGGCATCACCACGTTCAGGTCTCCGGAGAGGGTCAGCTTGAAATTATTCTGCAGATCCAGGGCGGAACTGGCCACGACAAAGTTCCCCGGTATATCAATACGCAGGTCGGCAGCGATAAAAGGCGGCTTTGCCTCACCGACATTCGTTTCGGTCAGGTACACATTTTTGCTCATCTCATCCAGGATCACCTCATAATCGCCCTCCGGAACCGTGATGCGCCCCTGCACCATAATCGTGTCACGTCCGTAAATGCGCAGATTGTTACTGGTCAGCAGCAGCGTGGTATTCTCAATAAAGTAATCGACATAGAACTCTTTCATGCGCAGATCAAGATCGATCCGGGGCCTCAGCAGCTGTTCAAGATCGATGGTGCCATCCACATAAACCGTACCTTCTTCGTTCTTCAGGTTAAATATCTGCGACCACAATCGACGCAGAAAATCAAATCCTTTTTCCAGCCAGTCCTTCTTGCGCTCGGAGCGGCCGCGCACATTGTTAAAGGTAAGCAGGTTGTCTTCTATCGTCGCATCAATCGTTACCCTTTTGATCGGATCACGGACGCGGGAAAGCAAAATGCTTCCGTTGTTCATCTTAATCTGGCCGCGGCTGATGGAGGGTTTTTCAAGCGTGCCTCCCAGTTGCAGGTCCATTTCATGATCGCCGCGAATGTATTCGACCTGCTCGTTAAACAATCCGATAAAGCTTATTTGATTGTCTTTGCTGTGCAAGGCCAGTTCAAAGGGGTTATCCAGCAAAACGGTATCCGGCTCGCTGAGCGTAAGATTGAGCTGCTGCCAGCCCTTGGCCGAAAAAGACGTTTTGTTGAACACCGCGCTGAGGCTGTCCAGAATGAGGTAGCCGCCGCTGTACTGGCCAAACATCACCAGCGAATCGACATTAAACTTGTCATACGAAAAACGGCTGGCGCGCAGAGACTGGCGCATAAAGGGATCGTTGACCGTACCTTCCACCTCGATATAACCGCTCACCTCGCCCTTCATAGCATAGCGCAGCGGCAGCAACGACGCGTAATGCCCGAGTTTAACATTGTCCCAGCGGATTTGCAGATCGGTGCGCGTGTCACTGATGATATCAAGTAGTTGTGCGCCTCGTTTTTTCTCGAGGTTCAGGTTGAGATCACCGGTCACTTCCACCAGCGAGGAATCGTGCTTAATAAACAAATCGCGAATAAATATTTTGCGCCTCGCATAGTCCACATCCGCGCGGAACTGCCCCAACTCCACGCCATTGTAAACAAGCTCTTTGCCATCCAGGTTAAACTGCCCCACCGGTTCGGTCAGGATAGAATCCACAAAGGCGTAGCCGGATAACTCGCCGGAGGCTATGTGCCTTTCGCCCATAAATTGTTTAAACGGCTCCAAGCGGACATTGCGCATACCGGCTTCAGCACGGGCGTCCCCGCGGATTTTATCATAACGTCCGGAGGCTCGCAGCAATGCGTTTTGCGGACCGTGCAGATCAAAGGCCGGCACATCCACCGCACTATCGGTGATGTGCACATAAAAGGTGCTGTCGCTTTTCAGCCAATATTGTTCGTATTCCAGCCGCAGTTTCTGCAGGCTTATCTCAATTTCATCGGAAAGCAGTTTTACGGTAAGCGCTGTCTCTATAAAATTCTCGTTGCTGTAAATGGCTGCTTTGCTTACGCGGATTGTATCCTTTTCGATGGCCGCCTGGATGCGGCTGTCGCGCACGGGGATACCATAAGCCATGCCCTCGTTTATGATAAAATTGGCACTCCCCTTGCGTCCTTCCAGTAAACGGGTTACGAGAACATCCAGCGCCATGCTGTCCAGCTGTACCTCATCATAGCTGAAATCGGAAATCCACAGGCGTCCGTTCAGGTTGGGGTTTTTAAGATTGCCAAACAGCCGCACATCCGCGTGGTACCTGCCATAGATCGAATCGACGCCCACCGCGGTCAGCAGGCTGTTCAGATCGCCCCGTTCGGTAATTACCTGGACATTTAGCCTTTTGCCTCCGCTCAAGTCACCGCGTAGATCAAACCGCGCCTGCCGGTCGAACTTGACAAAAGAAGGCGCTACGATTTTCAGATTGTCACGATCGCCGTTGAGGGCAAAACGCAGCGAATCCACCCGGTACTGATCGTAATGGCTGTTTAACAGCACTATGCCTGCTGTGCCGGCTGGACGCGACAGCTCCAAGAGCGACAGGTCAAAATTAACATTACCGTTAAAATGCGATACCGCCAGCGCCGTGTCGATGTTATTCAGATTGATATTGTCAAAATAGAGCTCGCCTTTGGCCTGCCGGGATGAGGTGAACAAACCGTTCCCGCGCACCTTGCCCAAAGGTCCGTTTACATCCAGTTTTTTTAGCTGAATGCGTCCGTTACGGTAAGCACCCTCTACCGCGGCCCGGCCCCAGTTATAGCCGGCCCAGGAGCCATCGGCGCGCAACGCCAGCTCAAAATCGGTAAAGCGGCCCGAAGCTTTGAGCGCACCTTGCACCCCGCCCCTGGCCCTGGTTTTGCTTTGCGTTAAGCGGCCTAACTCTTTCCCGGAAACACGGATATTTCCAAAATCCAGCTTAAAGCGCGGCCCCGCTCCGTCAACCAGTTCAACGCTGCCCGCAAGGGAGGCCACATTGCTCTCCAGCAGCAAATCCTGAAGCAGCGCCCCGTTGCTGTCGGCTTTGGCCTTAAAACTCAGGCCGGCGACCTGCAAGCCCCTTTGCGGCCAGTTCAGCGCGCCCTTTTTCAGATCAAAAGATGCTGCCCCGGGGCGCGTCCATCCGCTTGCACGCAGCACAACGTTTTCAAGCTGCAATTCCGATTGCTCCACGCTTAGCGCGGCCGCTTCTATTTCCAGCTCATCCAGCGTAATAACGGGCAGACCGGCAAGCGCGGAATCCAAATGCAGCGGATTGTCCATTTCACCCAAAAACTCATGCAGATCAAAGGGCTGTTCTTTGCCTGGCGGCGCACTGTCTTTTGCTGCATAGAAAAATAGACCCAAACTATCGGCAGACACCTTTTTGATATGGGGCTCGCCGCGCCACACACTGCGCAAAGAAAAATTCAACTCCAGGTTGCGGGCATTCACTTTCAGTACACCGGGATAATCAAAATGGAGCCGGTCGAAGATGATATCACCAAACAATGTGCCGCGGATCGGTGTGTAGCGAAGTTCGGCCTGCGGGTGCAGATTGTCACGCAGCCAGTCCTGGACGCGCTCTTCCACCCAGCGACTGTTTTTTAGCATGTTGTAGCCACTGAAGACAATGAGGCTGGCGGCAAACAGCAGCCCCAGGAACAGAAACAGCACCCACTTCCAGGTGTTTTTGGATTGTTTGTCTGGCTTACTCATATACCTTATCGCGCTTGCAGATAATCGCGGGCAAAAGCGACGCGCTTGTTAATGGCCGGATGGCTGTGAAACAGAAACTCAATCACGGGGTGAGGGTCGGGGTCGCTGAGATTGGATTTGGACAGTTTTTGCAGCGCCTCGATGAAGGCGGATGGCTGCTCGCTGTTTTCCAGGGCGTAGCGGTCAGCCTGGCGTTCGTTGCGGCGGCTAAGGGCATTGGAGAGCGGGCTTAACAGCAGCGACAAAAGCGATATGATTAATGAAAGTAACGGCAGGGCAGCCAGATCCGCCACTCCATTGTAATTGAGCGCCGGGATCATTTGCACATAAAGCAGGTGGCTCAAACCAAAAAGGGCATAGCTGCTGATCGTGCTGATCACGATGCCCTGCAGGATGTGCTTGTGTACATAGTGCCCTACTTCGTGCGCAAAAACGGTTTCGATTTCCTCTTCGCTAAAGTTGTCCAGCAGCGTGTCACCGATGATAATGCGCTTGCTTTTGCCGATTCCTGTAAAGGCGGCGTTGGCCTTTTTGGTGGTTTTGCTCATATCAAAGCGGTAGACGCCTTCCAGGTTGAAACTGCCTTTGCGCGCCAGTTTCTGCATACGCTGCAGCAGGTTTTCATCATCCAGTTTTTCAAACTTATAAAACAACGGGAAAATCACTTGCGGTGCTATTTTGCCAATGACAACGGAGAAGATAAACAGAATTGTCGCCGTCCACAGCCACCAGGTTTGCGGGTAATTGCGCAAAAAGAAGAACAGCGCCAGCAGCAGAGGCAGCGTTAAAAACACCCCCACCAGCATACCTTTGGATTTTTCCCAGAGCCAGGCGCCAAAACTCTGGTTGCTGAGCCCGTAGCGATGCTCCAGCCAGAAGCCGCTGATGAAGCTTAGCGGAAATGAGACAATCGAAAAAAGCAGGCTTAAAACACCCACAAAAAGCAGTAGCTGCAGATACGGTTGACCGACCTGGGCCGCGGTCCAGTTGCGCAGCATGCTCGAATAGCCGCCAAAAATAAAGATGACAAGCAGCAAAATGGAAAGCAGCGTCCCGGAAATGGAAAGAATATTTTGGGTGCGGCTGTAGGATTTGGCTTTTCGAAGATCTTCGGTTTTTTGATTTTCGCTCAAAATTCACCCCGTTTTTGCTCGTTCAACACCTTTAATAACGCTAAGTTTCGACAAATGATAAAGTTAGCGATTCCCGCTTCTTAACGCCAGAAGTAATTGTGGGATGAGAAGGTCTGGAGGTCTTGGGGTCTGGAGGTCGGGGGATCTTGGGAAGTTCGGTGGATATGCTTTTGATGTCATCCCGGCCTTTTCCGATGTTTGTTGCCGGAGTTGGCGTATAGCCACGCCGGGATCTGCTGACGGGCAGCCAGGGATCATGACCAAAAGACTTCAGGACCTCAAGACTTCGCGACTTCACGACTCCGAGACTACTCTAACACCATTATAATACTACACATCAGCGCCTTGCGGCTCGTTGCACCATTTGGGCAATTTATTTAACTTCGGGGTTCGCAAAAACAAGGATACGGTAGTGTACATTATTATTCTGGGTGCCGGACACGTTGGTTACAACCTGGCAAAAATCCTCTCTTATGAAAAGCATGATGTCATTATAATTGAAGAAGATTACGAACGTTTTAGCCGGGCATCGGAGGCGCTGGACGCGCACGCCTTTGCCGGCAGCGGCACAAGCGCGGCCATGCTGGAAAAAGCCGGCATCAAAAAGGCCGATATGCTGGTTGCCGTGACAGACAACGACGAGGTGAATCTTTTAAGCGCATTGATGGCCAAAAGCTATGGCGTCAAAAAGACCATTGCCCGCGTAAAAAATCCCGAATTTAAACTGGAATCTTCGCCCCTGCACGATTTGCATACGCCGATTGACCTGATCATCCACCCGGAATCGGAGGCGGCGGACGGCGCAGTGCGCTTGCTGGAGCAATCGGCCTGCAGCCATGTTACCGAATTTGCCGACGGCAACATTGTGCTTTTGGGCATGCATCTGGAGCGCGGGCTTGAGATTCTGCGCAAACCACTCAAAGATCTCAACGAGCTGTACAAGGACGTCAAGACTCGCATTGTGGCCATCCAGCGCGGAGAATCGACAAAGATACCGGGCGGCGATGATATGTTCATGCCCAACGACCGTATTTACATGGTGGTGGAAAAAAGCCAGATCAACGACGTGATTCGTGTATTTGGAAAAGAAAATCAGTCTATTGAAAACGTGATGATCCTTGGCGGCGGACAGACCGGCTACCTGATCGCGCGGGCGCTGGAAAAAGACTACAACGTGAAAATCATCGAATCCAACGTGGACACATCCGGGGAACTGGCCGAAAAGCTACAGCGCGCGCTGGTTATTCGCGGCGACGGCCTGGACCTGAACCTGCTGGCGCTGGAGGGCATCATCGATATGGACGCCTTTATTGCCGTTACCGGTGACGACGAAACTAACATTGTTTCCTGCCTGATGGCCAAACACCTGCGTGTACCAAAGATCATTTCGCTGATCAATAAAACGGACTATTCACCCATTATCCCCACCATCGGGATAGACGCTTATATTTCCAAGCAGATGCTCACCGTTAACAGCATCCTTAAATTTATCCGCCGCGGGCAGATTGTGAGTGTGGCATCCGTGCCGGGTACACCCGTTGAAGCGATCGAAATGGTGCCCTCCAAAGGCTCAAAGATCACGAAGAAGCCGCTTATGGATTTGAAGTTTCCAAAGAACGCCATCCTCGGCGCGGTGCGCCGCAGCAAAGAGGTCTTTATTCCCGTCGGTGAGACGCAGATCGAAGCGGATGACAAAGTGGTGCTGTTCGCCTTCCCCTCGGCCATTCACGATGTAGAAAAGATGTTCAGCTGATATGCTAAATCTGCGCGCGATCAATAATATAGTCGGGGCCTTGCTGCTCTTTTTAACGATTTCCCTTATCCCGCCGGCGCTAATCTCCTGGTATTACGGCGGCAGTGACCTCAAAGGCTTTCTTGTTACGATTGTCTTATGCGGAGTGACAGGTTCGCTGGTTTTCCTGGCAACGCGCAAGCATGGTGAGGAACTGCGGGTTAAAGACGGTTTTATGATCGTTACCATCAGCTGGCTGCTTTTTGCCGCATTTGGCGCGCTGCCCTTTTACATCTCCGGCGGCATTCCCTCCTACACCGATGCTTTTTTTGAAACCATGTCGGGTTTTTCCACCACCGGAGCGACAATCCTTACAAACATTGAAGCACTGCCACACGGCCTGCTTTTCTGGCGTTCGCAGACCCACTGGATGGGCGGCATGGGCATCATCCTGCTGTCGCTGGCCATTTTGCCGCTGCTGGGTGTGGGAGGCATGCAGCTGTTTAAAGCTGAAGTACCCGGCCCTACGCCGGACAAACTGACACCGCGCATCAAGCACACTGCCGAGTTGCTGTGGGGCGTTTACGTTCTGCTTACAGGCGTTGAAGTGGCCCTGCTTATGCTGGGCGGCATGAACTGGTTCGACGCCACCTGCCATGCGTTCGGCACGCTGGCCACGGGAGGCTTTGCCACCAAGAATGCCAGTATCGGGCACTACAACAGCGCCTACGTGGATTACGTTGTTACGCTGTTCATGCTCTTTGCCGGGATGAATTTTTCGCTGCATTACCGTGCGCTTCGCGGCAAATGGAATATCTACATCCTGGACCATGAAGCGCGCTTTTTCCTGGGCGCCATCGGGGTGGCAACGCTGCTGGTCTGGTTCAGCGTCTGGAAACAGGGCAACGCCGGCATCGAGCTGAGCTTCCGCCAGGCTATTTTTCAGACCGTCTCCATCATTACCACCACCGGTTACGGGACGGCCGATTATGAAACGTGGAGCCCCACGGCGCGTGCCATCCTGTTTATCCTGATGTTTTTTGGAGGCTGCGCCGGGTCTACGGGCGGCGGGCCCAAGATCATCCGTCTGCTGATTCTGCTCAAATTCGCCTTTAACGAGGTTAAGCGGCTGATACACCCGCAGGCGGTTTTGCCGGTGCGCATCGGCAACAACGTTATCCCCCGTGAGATCATCACAAACATCGCCGGTTTTTTTCTGTTTTACATCGGATTGTTCATCGCCGGCGTGTTGTTTATGAGCATGCTGGGACTGAATTTTGAAACCGCCCTGGGTGGCGTGGCGGCCACCATCGGCAATATTGGTCCGGCGCTGGGCGACCTTGGCCCCACCGATAATTACAGCTTTATCCCCGATGTGGGGAAGTGGGTTCTCAGCATCCTGATGCTGGTCGGCCGCCTGGAAATTTTTACCGTGCTTATTATTTTTACCCCTTTCTTTTGGAAGAAGTGAATGATGGTTTGGGGGTCTTGAAGTCTTGAGGTCTCGGAGTCTTGGAGTCATGAGGTCTGGGGCCTTTTGCGAGTTCGGTGGTTTTGTTATTGGTGTCGTCCCGGTATTTTTTATCGGGGTGGCGCATAGCCACACCGGAATCTATTTGACGGGGTAGCCGACGATCATAATCAAGAAGACTTCAATACCCCGAAACTCCAGGACTTCCCGACCTCAAGACCACATGGCCTTGCCCTGCAATCCACACCCCAAAACTACCTTTCGTAAAAAAGTTATTGCAATCTATCTTTAACTGTTTAAATTTAATATTGTCTTACCATGCCCGGGAGAAGAAAAATGCGAAGTTTTCTTTTTATTTTGCTGATGCTTGTTCCGCTTTCATCCTCTTTTAGTCAGCCGTTTTTTAAACATCTTGATATTCTGGAAACAAAGCAGGACTCCTTTTACCTCATCACCTATAAAGACTGGATTGATGAGGACATCCCCGATAAATTTCTCTTCGATGAACATTTCAATTCTGAAATAAGATTACTTGCAGGAGGCAGCCGGGAAACAGATTATGTTTTTAGTGGCGACAGGGTCGCCTTTTGGGACAACGATCCAGAAAAATATATTTTTCTCAGGTCAAGCTGCAATGTAGACTGCGAAATTTGGGTACATTCTTACACAGGGAGTTCGTTTTTTGTTGTGGGAGGCGGATCGAATCTTATTATTTCAAAACAAGATCCAGCCATTGTATATGTTTCCACCGGCGGAGGAACCCTTGTATCAGAGGATTCTGCAAATAATTTCGTTTTTTTGGCTTATGAAGATCTCTTGGGCGTTCACCCGCAAAACAATGCGATTATGTATGCAGTTGGTGAAGAAGAGAAACTTCTTTACTCATCCGATAGTGGAAAAACCTACCTGACCGCCGATGACAAAGAGATATGGAATCCCTACTATTTTCAATTTTTATTTGATAAGAATCCCCAGTACATCCTGGCCTGGACGACGTATCGGGATAAAGGCTATCTGCTTATGTCAAACGAAGCGGGTAAGCCTTTTAGCAGGAGTATAATCAAAAGCGTCGATTTAGGATACGGTACAGACAGGTACGAACAATTCGTCGAATTTTATCGCTACAATCCTATTCGGATTGCTCTGGATGATTCGGTCTCCGGCAAGTGGTACCATAGCATTGGACGCAATCTTTACCGGACAGAAGATTTTGGGCAAAGCTGGGATTTGATCTTTCAGGCTCCACATAAGATCACCGGCATTGCCAAGCCGTCAATGTCCGATTCTCTGTTTGTAGCTACACCGCATTTTGTATATACACTATCAGACACGGTAAAAATCATCCAATCACTCCTTCCGGAAAAAAACGTTAACTATTATCCGCTCAACGTAGGCAATAGGTGGTTTTATAAAGAATTGGGGATTAGCTGTGGCTACGACGGCTGTGATTCCTATACCCGACTTATTAAAGTGAAGGTTTCAGGGGAAATCACAAAGCCAAACAATCGTCGTTATCGTGTCGTCGAACATTTCCGTGCCAAAGATAACGTTCTTATTGAAACAGAATATCTGCGTATTGATAGCAGTACGGCCAGAGTATACGCCTATACGAATGAAGGAAGCGAAATACTGAAGTGGGATTTTGCCATGACGGTTAACGACTCATTGACGTTCCGCGACGGCTATCCGGAGTATCAATCGTTAACATTAACACAACAGGATCGCGATACGGTGTTTTCAAAATGGGTCGCTACGATGGAGTTTGAACAATATAACCTGGGCATACCGTATTATCGCTTCGCGAAAGGTTTTGGACTGATTTACAGGTGGCACGAGTTTGATTTTGGAAACGCTGAAATGCACCTACAGGGTGCGGTTATTGACGGTGTGGTCTATGGCGATACCCTGCTTGTCGGCATCGATGAAGCAGAGCAAACACAACCCAATACAATCACCCTGCACCAAAACTACCCCAACCCCTTCAACCCATCCACTACGATTGTGTATGAGCTGCCCCGCCGTGCGCAGGTGAAAATTGAGATCTTTGACAGCTCCGGACGCAGAGTGGCGACCCTGTTCGATGCCCCGCAAAATCCGGGCAGGCATGAGCTCAACTTTAACGCAACGCACCTGGCCAGTGGCGTGTATTACTACCGCCTTAAGGCCGGCCAATTTATGCAGACGAAGAAAATGTTGTTAGTCAAATAGCCACAGCCCAAAAAACAAAAAGCCGTCACAAGGACGGCTTTTTTTGTTTTAACCCGGATTAAGCAATAGGGTTTTTCTACTTCTTAACCCGGGTTAATTTCACATCTATCAGTATAAACAAGTTCTACACAAAAATGTCCCTTCGGGACAAACGAAAAAATGAGATGCCACAAACAAGTGAGAATTTTAAAAGCCTTTGGGAACGCTTTACCGGAAAGCCATATATGTCGCGCAGGCACGCCACAAGATTATTGCAATGTGTCCACGACAAGACCGCTGTTGGTTCTTATTGGCCCGCCTGCCATCGCATCTCATATAATGCCGTACCTGACGGCACAGCCGGGATATCCTTTAATACCCTTTCTACCTATATGGTGTCCCTTTGGGACAACTGATGTTTTTTCCAAATCATAAATAATTGGATTATCGATCAGGATTAAACAAGATTGTTATACGATGAAACGCAATTTTTTTACCGGCAAACCAAATACGTCCCACAGGGACAGCACATGGGTAGCCCAAAAATGCACCTGTTTAAACAAGCGTGCCGCAGGTACGCCACAATTATGGAACACCTCAAATCAGGTGCAATCGCCTTTCGATTTTTCTAATGCTCAATCTGGGTTTTATATTTTTTATTGATGCCCTGGCGCTTCGACACGGGGCAAACTGAGAGTGGATAAAGTTACACGCCGGTTTTTTTGCGCGCGGATAGCGCCCGTTTACGGTCATTTTCATCCAGCAGGATTTTACGTAGACGCACGGACTTTGGTGTCACTTCCACCAGCTCATCATCATCGATAAACTCCAGGCACTCTTCCAGGCTCATCTTCAGCGCCGGCGCAATCTTCATGGCCCGGTCCGAACCGGAGGCGCGCATGTTGGTCAACTTCTTCGATTTCTGCAGATTAACCACCAGGTCGCTGTCCTTGTTATAGCTGCCCACAACCTGGCCGCCATATACATCCTCGCCGGGATCAACAAAAAAGGTCCCACGGTCCTGCAGCGCATCCACAGCGTAAGAAACCACCGGCCCCTTACCCATCGAAATCATTACAGCATTCTGCCTGTGCGGCACCGAGCCCTTGAACAACTCGTACTGGTAAAAGCGATGCGTCATCACCGCTTCACCGGCCGTGGCAGTAAGAATTTTATTACGCAGGCCCATCAATCCGCGGGAAGGGATATGAAACACCAAATGCTTAAAAGCGCCCTTATCCTCAATATTTATCAGCGTGCCTTTGCGCGGCGAAACCAGCTCGATCACCTTGCCGCTCAACGTTTCCGGCACATCCACCACCAGTTCTTCCACCGGCTCGGCCTTATGCCCGTCAATCTCTTTGTAGATTACCTTGGGCTGGCCCACAGCAAACTCATAACCTTCACGACGCATATTTTCAATCAGGATGGAGAGATGCAAAATCCCGCGGCCGGACACTTTGTAGCTATCCGGCGAAGCGGTATCCTCCACGCGCAGCGCCACATCGGATTCCAGCTCCTGGTACAGGCGATCGCGCAAATGGCGGCTGGTCACAAACTTCCCTTCCTTGCCAAAAAACGGCGAGTTGTTGATCGTAAAGTTCATACTTATCGTCGGCTCGTCGATGGCAACAATCGGCATCGGCTCGGGATTTTCGTAATCGGCGATCGTATCCCCGATATTGATATCTTCAATGCCCACCACAGCGCAAATCTCGCCGGCGGGAATCTCGGCCTGCTCCACGCGGCTAAGCCCTTCAAAGGTAAACAGCTGCTTGATATCCGCGTCCACAATATCGCCCGTACGCTTCACCAGTTTATAGCGATCGTTTTCGTGCAGCGACCCACGAAAAACCCGGCCAATCCCGATACGGCCGACATAGGACGAATAGTCCAGCGCGGTGATCTGCATTTGCGTTGTGCCCTCTTTGGTGATGGGCGGCGGAATATCCTTGAGGATTGTATCCAGCAGCGGCGTCATATTGCTGCCGGGCTCGTCCATATCCACGCTGGCCCAGCCACTCTTGGCCGAAGCATAAACCACCGGAAACTCCAGCTGAGTCTCATCGGCACCGAGGTCAATAAAGAGATCGTAAATCTCATCCAGTACCTCTGCCGGACGCGCCTGAGGCCGGTCCATTTTATTGATAACGATAACAGGCTTAAGGTGCAGCGCCAGTGCTTTTTGCAACACAAAACGCGTCTGCGGCATCGTGCCCTCAAAGGCATCAACGAGCAGCAGCACGCCACTGGCCAGCTTCAGTACGCGCTCCACCTCGCCGCCAAAATCAGCGTGACCCGGCGTATCAATAATATTGATTTTATGATCCCTGTAACGCACGGAAATGTTTTTGGACAGGATGGTAATACCGCGTTCCCGCTCCAAATCATTGCTGTCCATGAAGCGTTCCTGAAAATGCTGGTTCTCGCGGAAAAAATTGGTCTGTTTTAAAAGCTCATCCACCAGCGTTGTCTTGCCATGGTCCACATGCGCGATGATCGCTATGTTGCGTAATTTTTTTATATCCATTAGAGTGCTAAAGTGTTAAAGTATTAATGTGTTAATGCTCTTCTCAGTCATGATCCTGATCTTGCTCTTGATCATGATCTGAATGTGTGTTCAAGTGTTCAAGTAAACTATCTAAAATCTCACTCATTCATCAATTCAATTTAACCGTCCTGCTCCCATAAAAAAAGCGGAGCCGGTCGGGCGACCGGTCCGCTTGCTTTGCCCTTTAACTATTCACCTTATTTTTTGGTGTAGGAGGTATATATGCGGTTTTTGTTTGGAGAGATTGTTTCAATGAATATCAGGTTCCCATTGTCCAGGAAGCCAGATATTCCTTTTGTTCTTCGGTTAGAGTGTCGATTTCCACACCCATGCTCTTCAGCTTAAGGGTGGCGATCCACTCTTCAATTTCCTGCGGTACATCATGCACGCCGTTGGGCAGATTGTTTTTAACGGCAAACTCGGTGGTCAGGGCTTGCGTGGCAAAACTCATATCCATCACAGAGGCCGGATGACCTTCCGCGGCCGCCAGGTTAATCAGACGACCTTGTCCCAGAAGGAACAGTGTGCGGCCGTCGCCCATTTTGTAGGCATCTACCTCGTTGCGCACGTTCTCGGTCTTTTCAACTGAAAGCGCTTCCAGGTCGCCAATATTGATTTCCACGTTGAAGTGGCCGCTGTTGGCGATGATCGCCTTGTCTTTCATCACCTCAAAGTGCTCTTTACGCAGCACATGAATATCACCGGTGATGGTTACGAACAGGTCGCCGATTTTCGCTGCTTCAGCCATCGGCATTACCATAAAGCCGTCCATGCTGGCTTCCAATGCTTTAATCGGGTCCACTTCGGTCACGATAACATTGGCCCCCATGCCCTTCATGCGCATGGCGAAGCCTTTACCGCACCAGCCGTATCCGGCTACAACAACTTTTTTGCCGGCCACCAGGAAATCCGTGGCGCGGATAATGCCGTCAACGGTCGACTGCCCGGTACCATAGCGGTTATCAAACAAATATTTTGTCTGGGCATCATTTACGGCAAACACCGGCATTTTAAGGGCGCCGTCTTTGTGCATGGCGCGCAGACGGATAATGCCCGTCGTAGTCTCTTCCATGGAGCCTACAACCTGGGCCAGTTTTTGCGGATATTTGGAATGCAACTCGGAAACGAGATCGGCTCCGTCATCCATCGTCACAACCGGGTCATGGTCAATGGCCGCTTTGATATGATCGTAATAGGTCTTGTTGTCCTCACCGCGGATGGCAAATACGGAAATGCCATAATCCGCCACGAGGGAAGCAGCGACGTCATCCTGTGTGCTGAGCGGGTTGGAAGCGACCAAAGCCAGGTCTGCTCCTCCTGCTTTAAGCGTGCGTGCCAGGTTTGCTGTCTCTGCCGTTACGTGCAGGCATGCAGACATCTTTTTACCGGCAAGCGGTTTTTCTTTTTCAAAACGCTCACGAACTGCCTTCAAAACAGGCATATCGTTATCGGCCCACTCAATGCGCTTCTTTCCTTGTGGCGCCAGTCCTAAATCCTTTACATCATGTTTAACCATAGGCTTTCTCCCTGGTGTTGTTTTACCGCCCATAGCGGCTGCTGATCCATTTAGCGTTTTTCATAAATCTGATAATATACATCAATGTTGTACATGGTTGACCACGCGTCCTGCTCTTTCAGCTGCAGGCGGTGTCTTTTGGCCCAGCGCTCCGTCAGGGATGGCTCGAATCCCAGCCAGAGATCATGCATCATATCGGCCAGTGCTTTATTGTGGTGGCGGTCAAATTCAATCACCACCAGATGTCCTCCCACTTTCAAGGCCCGACTGCTTTCTTCAAAAACTTCTTCCGGCCTGGCTATATGGTGCAGCACAAGGCTGCAAAAAACGGTATCAAAACTGCGCCTGGCAAAAGGCAGATGCACCATGTGTGCCCGAATGCTGTCCAGATTTTGCAGCAACAGCGTGTTACGGACGTGGTTAAGGTCCGTGAGCATGGCATCATTATAATCCAGCGCCACAACGCGCTGTGCCTTCCGCTGCAGGTAGAACGCCACAAAACCCGCGGCGCTTCCCAGGTCCAGGCAAAAGCCGGCCGGGCTGCCGATATGAGCAAAAATCTGGTCCAGATGATTTTCCGAAAAGAAGTCTTCGCGAATGCGATCCCACTTGCTGCGCAGGCGGGAAAAATAGTTTTGTTCTTTAGCCGCTGCCGCGCTCAGGATATCGTCCGTGTCATCAAACATGTTGATAAAACGCATCAGATCATCCAGATCCATCTGGCGGGCAGCCTGCTCAAATCCGGGCGGCAGATATTCCAGCAAATAGTTGCGGGTAAACTGCTTGCGTGCCCGGGCCAGTAAAGAATTCACCGCTGATTCACTAAGACCTGTCTCGGCGGCCAGCTGCGCATGACCCAGCCCGTGCCACTCTTTTAAAATAAAAACGTCACGCTGCCGCCCGGGCATCCGGCCCAGGGCTTTTTCCATACGCTCGTCCCGGAGCGATTGTCTGTGTCCGGCAACGTTTTCTTCGTCAAAGCTTTCGTGTTGGCGTATCCGGCTTTCACGGTAAAAATTAATCAGCCGGTTACGCGCTACAGTGATCAACCAGTTTTTCAAAGAACGCCCTGTTTCCAGTTTCTCCGCGTTCTGCAGAGCACTTAAAAAAACATCCTGGCACAGGTCCCGCGCGATTTCGGAGTTACCGACCGCGCCCTTCAGATAGCCAAATACAAAACTTTGGTTTTTTTCAAGTTCGGGCCAAATATCCTGAAGGTCTTTTTTCTTTTCACTCATATATACAATTCACTTGTAAAAATCTTTCGCCGTTTTCAGAAAAAACAAAATAAAAAATATTTTTTCGATACCTCCAAATGACGGGCATAAAAATCCACTGCAAGGTTTGTGAAAAAACGATCAAATGCTGATCATTTACGACTAAAAACAATTGATATCCTGATATTCCGCTTTTGTAATCCGAATGCTGACATACGACTTAAAATCAAAGGTCGGTGTTGTATCAATTTCAAACCCGACAACTCTACGGGCCCTAAATGGAGTCTGGATATGCAATTAAAAATTAAACACAAGATTATTTTTCTGTCAGCCCTGGCAGCATTTTTGCCCGTTGCAATTATTCTCGTGCTTATTGCCATTCAGCGCAATATTGTAGATAAACAGGTAATGCAAGAAATGGATGACTTGTCTCACGAAAACGTTGCAGCCATAAGCAAGGACATCTATAATCTGTGCGAAACCAGCAACGCGCTTATTCAACAACAGGTAAATTACAGTCTCAATGTTGCTGATGAAATCCTAAATAAGTATGGCGGACTGCGCCTCTCGCAATGGCAAACAGAGTGGCAAGCGGTCAATCAATATACGGAAAATGTGTCCAGCGTGACACTGCCGCGAATGAATGCCGGGAGCAAGTGGCTGGGCCAGGTGCGCGCAATCGGCGAAGAAGTTCCGGTGGTGGATGAAATAAAGTCGCTGGTTGGGGGCACCGTAACCATATTCCAGCGCATGAATGAGGCCGGCGATATGCTGCGTGTGGCAACAAATGTCGAAAAACTTGATGGCACGCGTGCAATAGGAACATATATACCTGCTGTTAACCCGGATGGAACGGCGAATCCCGTGGTAAAAACTGTCCTGGGTGGCAGCACCTTTCGTGGCCGCGCTTTTGTCGTAAATGCCTGGTATCTTACAGCTTATAAACCGATCAAGGACTCGTCTGGACGGGTTATTGGTATTATCTATGTAGGCATTAAGCAGGAAGCAGTAGAGAGCCTGCGCCAGGCGATAATGAAAACCACTGTAGGCAAAACCGGCTACGTTTTTGTGCTTGGCGGATCGGGAAATGAAAAAGGAAAATATATTATTTCCAAAAACGGCCTAAGGGATGGTGAAAACATTTATGAAGCAAAGGATGCCGACGGTAGACTTTTCATACAGTCCATTGTAGAGAAAGCACAAACTTTAAGCGGGGACGAGGTTGCTTTTGAGCGCTACCCGTGGAAGAATAAAGGCGAAGAGGAGGCCCGCTGGAAAATTTCTGCTATCACCTATTTTGAACCATGGGACTGGGTAATAGGCGCCGGTACATACGAGGATGATTACCTCGTTGCCGTGGAGCGTGTAGATGCCTCATTAACCGGGCTCTTATGGTGGTCCGTAATTGGTGGTTTGGCCGTTTTGGCCTTGGGAGTCGCTTTGGCTTACTTTTTTGGCAACCGTATGGCAAGACCAATTGAGCGCATGACCGAAGTGGCTGATGCGCTGGCCGTGGGCAACCTTGATCTTGAAATAGAACATGAATCAACGGATGAGACGGGTCAGTTGGCCAATTCTTTCCGAACCATGCTTAAAGCGCAAAAGGCCAAAGCGGAACAAGCCCGGGAGATTGCCCGCGGCAACCTTGAGGTGGAAATCAATGTGGCATCCCGGGTGGATGTTCTGGGCCAGGCTATGGTGCAGATGAAGGAAAGCCTGATGTCCATGAAAAAAGAGATCAGCATAACCATTGACGCACAGCGTGATGGCGATACGGACAAACGCTGCAATTCCGAAGGCTTTGAAGGCGAATATGCCAACCTGCTGGACGGCATTAACAAAGCGCTTGACGCCGTAATCAATCCGATGATTGAGGGCATCGATATATTGCGCAGCTATGCTGACGGTGACCTTAGCCGCGATATGCGCATTCTGCCCGGCAAACAGATCGTTTTTACTGACAGCCTGGCAAGTATCAAGAAAAACCTGCAGGCGCTTATTGAAGAAGGCACCTCCCTGGCCCGGGCCGCCGAAAACGGCGAGCTTTCCAAACGCGGCGACAGCGCTAAATTTAAAGGCGGCTACCGCGAAATTATCGCCGGCTTCAACAATACAATCGATAGCCTGCTGCGCCCGGTTAATGAAGCGGTGGAAGCTTTGTCGCAAATGGCGGAAGGCGATCTTACCGCTTACCTGAAAGGCGATTACCGGGGCGACCATGCGCGCATGAAAGAAGCCATGAACGGAACGCTTGACGCCCTGAACAAGCTTCTCGGTGAAGTAAATGAAACGACGGAGCAGGTAAGGTCGTCTTCGGTTCACGTTTCCGATGCCAGCCAGAACCTTTCGCAAGGAGCCACGGAACAGGCCAGCTCGCTGGAAGAAATTACCGCGTCAGTTAACGAATTTGACAATCAATCCACGCAGAACGCCAATAATGCGGGACAGGCCAACAAGTTATCAAATGAGGTGAAAACCAAGGCCGATGACGGCAACCGCCGTATGAAAGGCATGGTCGCAGCGATGAACGAGATCAAGCAATCCAGCGATCAGATTAATAAGATCATCAAGACCATTGACGAGATAGCATTCCAGACAAATCTGCTTTCGCTTAATGCCGCGGTAGAAGCGGCGCGTGCCGGTGTACACGGCAAGGGCTTCGCCGTTGTGGCCGAGGAAGTGCGCACCCTGGCCCAAAAAAGCGCCAAGGCTGCCCGCGAAACCACAGAGCTCATCGAAGAATCATTCTCCAAAGTGGAGAACGGCACAAAACTGGCAAACAATACGGCGCAGGCGCTGGATGAGATTATTGAAGGCATCACCAAGGTGAGTGACCTGATTGACGAAATAGCCATGGCCACAAACGAACAATCGCAGGGCATCAGCCAGATATCGCAGGGCCTTGGACAGATCGACAAGGTAACACAGGCCAACACCGCTGCCGCCGAAGAGAGTGCGGCCGCTTCGGAACAGCTAAAGGAACAGGCCGCGCGGCTTAACACAATGCTGAACCGCTTCCGGCTGACGCACCAGAGTGTAAAGATTGATCTTGGGGAAAAAGAAGAACTAGCGGAAGAATACGACTACGAAGAAGACGCCGTTTTCGGAAACGGCCGTTAAACAACCTCTCAAAAAAACTCCCCGCAACGATGTAGACAGGCAGGGCCGTGTGGCTCTGCCTTTTTTTATTCCCACTCCTGGCGAAATATCAGGTCAAAGCCGCTCTCGCGGGAATCGCCCTCAATCAACTGCAAAAAGAGCCAGCGGGTCAGCTCGTACTCAAGGGTCACTTTCTGGTCGGCCACATCATCTTCATCGATACTGCCGACGCTTCTCTCATAGCTCATAAAAAGATCATTGGTGATATATTTTCCAACGACAAAAGCGGCACCCTGCAGGTTACCCTGCGAGCGGATCTCAAAATAGTCCAGGTTCAGCTCCTGCCCCACGGTTTGGGCAATCTGCTGGCTGATCAGGCCGGTGGCCAGTCCCCGGGCCAGGTTGCCCTCGCCGCCGGATGACGTGCCGGCAAGTTGCGACTGCTGGCCATAGGAAAGCTCGGACAGGCTGCGGCCAAACAGCAGGTAGGCCATGGCGTCGCCTTCCGTGATATTGCGGCCTTCCATTGTAAACGAAAGCTGCGGTTGATTGACGCGCCCTTCCACTTCCAATATCAGCAGTTTCTTTTCCCGCTCCGCTGTCCTGAAACTGTAATCGGCCTTTAAGGTCACTTCCGGATTGTATTCGCCGCCACCCTGAAATATCAGCCGGCCCTCGCGGATATTAAAGCGCCTCCCGAGCAGATCGTAGTGGCCGCGCATAATCTCGATGGGGCCAAACAGTTCCGGTGTAGGACCGTTTTTCACCAGCTCCAGGCTACCGGCGATTTCCAGACGCATATCCGGGCTTTTAACCCACGTATTGCGGGGAATCGAAAGCTGCAGCGTGCCCCTTGTTTTTTTCCAAAACACGCTCTCCTGCCGTGTGGTATCCGGAGTAATTTTTTGGGTTGGAGATGCCTGCCCCTCCTCCTGGCGGTTTATCGCCCTTACCAGCTTTGGTGTGTTCAGATCATCGGTGCTTGCGCCGGGGCGTTTCCCGGTGAGCGCGGGCAGGAAAAAACGGGAGCGGTTTACCGTTACGGCGCCGGAGAACTGCGGCTGTTCAGCCGTACCCGACGCGTTTACTTTGCCGCTTATCTGCGCTTCATAATCCGGATGGCGCACAAGCCAGAAACGATCGGCGTTTACGTCGAGCTTTAAGCGGCTGAGCCGTCCGGAGAAAATGCCTTCATCAAATTGCACATTGCCGCTTATCTTCAGGCCGCCCTTCTCCTGATCAATCTTTAGCTGGCTAAGATCAATGCCCTTTTCATTGAGACGCAGGTCCATATCAATTTTGCGATAGTTTAGCCCGTAGCGGGGCACTTCCACGGCCGCGCTGTTTACACGGAAAAAGCCGTCCACTTTCGGGTCGTTCAGGGTGTTTGAAGCGCTTATATCGAAAGCCAGGCTGCCCTTGCCTTTTTTTAGCCAGGGCGTCATTTCCTCCACGTATCTCATGGAAAATCTGCCGGCGTAAAGGCGCATGCGGAAGGGCTCATCACGCGAGATGACTGAAGCGCTGTCCGCCGCGGCAAAATTCAGGGGCAGTTCCAGTGATAAAGTGACGCTGTCGTTCTGAACGGGCATAAAAGCGCCCTCCAGGTTGAAACGCTGCTCTTCACCGATATCAAAGCGGGCCTTAAGCGCGTTGAACGAAAAGGTTTCATAGCCGCCGTCGTGCAGGGTTACGCGCCCCTTAAGCAGCGGCTTTTGCAGCGTACCTGCAAGTCTGGCCTGCAGGTCCAGCAAACCGCGCGTTCCCAGCGGACGCGGACTCAGCTGCGACATTCTTTGCAAAGACAGGTCATTGATAAACAGCCGCAGATCCAGATCGCCGATAGGTCTGTATACCCCCGCCAGCCTTATTTCGGCGCCGCTGCGATTAGACCAGTGCAGGCTATCCACGGAAAACATCGTATCCGCTGCGATAGTAAAGCGGGCGGGTGCATGTTTAAGCTGCCATAGCTCCTTGTACAACTGCAGTTGCAATCGCTCCAGATCGACAAAAAGCAATGAATCGCCGTGGACCGATGCCGCCACATCAGCGCGGATGCTGTCGCTGTATTGCACATCAAGCGCGAGGTGTGCGGTCCGGCCGGCAAAACGGAGATCGCCGGCGAGACGATCAACCTGCCTGTCCTGAAAACCCAGCCCCGATGCAGCCAGTTGCGTTTCACCGGAGAGCGTGTCACCCAGGAAAAAGCGCCCTGTCTGGCGGATGGAATCTGCGGCGAGGTCGTTAAAGCGCAGAGCGGACAAACGCGCCTGCGTATCCAGCCACAGCGAATCCGTGCGTCCTGAGGCATTTACCATTAGCTGTCCGGCAGCGGAAAGCGAATCCGCCCCGATGATTTTGCGCGTTATTTTAAGATTGCCCGGTGTCAGCAACGCCGAGGCGGTCATAGCCTTTGTTTTTAGATTGAACGCGCCCGAACCCTGCGCTTTCATTTCGGCTGTATTAAGCATCAGCGTGTCCAGCGTAAGCTGATTGCGGCGCAGATGGGCGATGGTGTACAGGCTGTCCAGCCAGAGTGTGTCCATGCGCGAGCGGTTCATGAATATTTCGGCGCTGGCATCAAGGTTTTCAGGACTGTTACCGCTGCCGCGAGCCCGCATCGTAAAATTGAGGTCACTGTTCAGCGTGTCATTACCGGTAATACCCGCAAGATCAAGGTTGCGCAAACGCACGTCCAGGCCGTAAAGCGGCTTTTCGAAAAATTCACTGACCGACCCGCTGCCTTTTACGCTGCCAACGGGTGTTGTAATGCCCCCTTCAATGCGCGCGTTGCCGGCCTGCCAGTCGCCTTCCAGCTGCGCCTGATTGATGGCATATTTTTCGAAACGGCTGTTTGTAAGTCCGGCCCGCAACGAGGCCCGGGCTGTTTGCGGATCGAGCCCGTTGCCGTTCAGACCGAGCGCGCCGTTCAGTATAAGCCGGGGCATGTCACCCGCCAGCCAGTCGCGCAGACGGAATTTTTCCAGGCGCAGGGACAGCGCGTAGGCCCGTTGACCGTCTTCTTCCAGCCACTGCTGTAACGCGGTTAAGCGGGCGTCCAGGTAAATATGCTGCCCCTGCCAGTTGAGGTCGGCGGCAAGCAGCAGGCTGTCAGCACGCGAATCGGCCTTGAGCTGCAACGTGGGTTGTGCCTTCAGTTGCAGATCCGGCAACACAAAGCTGAACTCCGCCGCCCGCAGCGGCCGCGTTGCCAGCCTGAGATTGCCGTGGTAGTTTTCCGTTTCCGTGTTCCCGCTGAAAACGGCCTTATTGGCCGCGCTTACAAATCGCCATCCGCGCAGGTCCAACAGGCTGTCGCGCAGGCTCAGGCTTCCTTTCAGCGTATCCAGGCGGAAGGCCGGCTGACTGCTATTAAATGAAAAATGGCGCAGATCGAGGCGCATGCTGTCGGCAGCGTATTGCAGCGCCGTGTGCAGTTGCAGGTCGGCAATGCGTGTAGGCTCAATGGAATCGGCCATGCTGATCGTCAGTGCGCCGTCACTAATGTGCGCGCGGCCCAAAACAACGCGCCAGTCGAAGGGCTGTGCGGTTGTATCGGGAGTTGTATCGGGTTGCGCCGGAAACAGTTGCTGAAAATTCCATTTTTGATCGTGCCGCCATAAATAGACAGCGGGCTGTCCAAGCTCAATCGCCCCGATCTCAATGGTTGACGCCAGCAGCGGCCATAGGTTATAGGCCAGGTAAAGCCGCCGGAATGTCAGCAGCGTGTCCTGCTGCATGGTCAATCGCAGGTCACGCACTTCCAGATCATTGAAAAAGGAACCGTGCAGGCTTCCGATCTCCAGCTTTCCGTTAATGCGATCGTTTACCTGTTGCTCAACCTGCCCGCGTACATAATCGCGGAAGACGGAGGTTTGCGTAAATGCCAGCAGGGCCAGCAGCAAAACAATAAAAGCCGTAATTACGATCGTAAATATTGTGAGGGCGCGTTTCATCAGAATGCCTGCCCCACGCTAATATGTACCTGCCAGTGCCTGCGGTTGTCCCACACGGGCCGGGCCAGGTCCAGGCGCACCGGACCGATGGGAGATTCCACGCGCAGCCCGCCGCCCGCGGCATAGCGCAACTCTGCCGCCGGCCAGGTCAGGCTTTGCGACCAGACGTTGCCGCCATCCAGAAAAGCCACGGCGGAAACAATGCTATACACGGGGAAACGGTATTCGGCGCTGAACTCCAACAGGCTTTTTCCGCCAACAGGCACGCCTTCTTTAGACAGCGGCCCCAGCTTGCCGCGCAGCCAGCCGCGAACGGATTGGCTGCCACCGGAAAAAAAGCGGTCTTCCACCGGAACAAAGCCGCCGGGGTCGCCGGATACGATCGCACCCGCTTTTAGACGCATGGCCAGTACCGCGCCGTTTAGGGGACGGTAGTAGCGCAGATCCGTCATAAGGCGGCGGAAATCATACGAGCTTCCCAGACCGAGCCCGCTGAGCTTAACAACCGCGGAGAGCTTTAGGCCCCGCACCGGAGACACCAACGGCGTGGCATCATTAAAGTCCACACCGGCAATAATACTGGATTTGTTGTACAACGGTGTGCTGCCGACCCGGTTTTGTTCAACCAGGGCCAGCGAGGTTGTATCGAGATCGACCTGCTCGAAAAGATAGCTGGAGGAGATGCTGAAACGGTTTGTAAAACGGTGTACAAGACCGGCGCTGCCACCGGTACGGTTCAGCCGGAAGCCCGGCTCTTCCTGGCGCAGGGCAAAAGCGTTGTAAACCAGATTTGTACGCGGGGTAAAAAAGGCCGGTCTGGTCATTTTAAGGTCGATATGATAAGGCTCCAGGCCGGAATGTTTCAGGTAAATGTCCAGCCGCCTTGCGCCGCCAAAAAAGCCGAGATAGCGCAAATCGGAAAAAACCCGGAAATCATCCTCGCGGCCATAACCAACGCCCAGCTTGGAACGCCATTGCGGCGCCTCACGGATGCTGATCTCCACGGGTACACGCAGCTTGTTGGTGGAATCGGGCAACTCGCGGATGGACGCCACGCTGAACACACCAAGCTGGTAGACCTGCTCCTGCGATTTTTCGATTAAGCTGCGGTTATAGCGTTCACCGGGTTCCAGTACGAGCTGTTTCTTTATCAGCGCATCCGGGATGCGCTCATTACCCTCAATGGTAATTTCACCAAAGCGGTAAATCGGCCCGGTACTTACGTTCCAGGCTACCCGTACCCGGCGCCTTTCGCGGTCCGGGAAAAGCACATAATCAACGGTGGCGGCGGCGTATCCGTTATTGGCCAGCCAGGTTTTTATGCGCCCTTTGTCCCTGTCGATATCTGGGTCACGGAATCGTGAGCCTTCCCTGGCAATCAGCTCGTCGCGGTTTTCAAGGACAAGGCTGTCGGCGCGCATACTGTCGCCCGTTAAACGGAAATAAACGGAATCGACCAGGAACGGCGGCCCTTCCTGTATGCTTATAAAAACCTCTACGGTTTCATCTTCATTGTCAGCTTCCAGTCGTTCCAGCGTTACCGCCGCATCCATAAAGCCTTCGCGCCGGTAAAGATTGTTAAGCCGCTCCAGGTCGGCATTCATGATGTCCGAGCTATAATAGTAAGGTTCCACACCAAGAATGTATTCTTCCAGAAAGCTCACCCCTATGGTGGCCATTTGCTCCAGGAGCCTTTTTTCGGAAAGCGTCTCGTTACCGTCTATCTCCAAATCGCGCACCTTAAAATTTTCCTGCGCGAACAGGCCTGAACAAAGCAGCAAGACAATCGGATAGAGCAAACTATGTTTTACGTTTGATGGGCGCGATTTCATAAATCTATTAAAGGGTATATGCTCTTTAGGCTTCTGTTAATTAAGTTACAAACCATAACAGGCTGGGAACCTATTATTGATTTGGTTGTGTTTGTTTTTACTTTACTTAACACCTTTTTCAGGAGTTGCACTTCGTGGCCGGGATTGATCAGAAAATCGACAAATTGATCCATTTTATCAAATACGATATCTGGAAAATTAGTCTTGCCGATTTTTCCAGGGGGCGCGCCTGGCTGCTTTATCGCCTGCGCATACTGGTATTGGCCCTGCGCGGCTTTATAAAAGACAACGGCTCGCTGCGGGCATCGGCGCTTACTTTTTACACCCTGCTCTCTCTTGTTCCCGTTATGGCCATGGTGCTGGGCATTGCCAAAGGCTTCGGCATTCAGAGCGTGCTTAAAACACGTTTACGCGAAACACTGCCCGAGCACCAGGAAGTAATCACCCAGGTGCTAACTTTTGCCAACTCGCTGCTGGAAAATATGCCAGGCGGCATCATTGCCGGCGTCGGCGTGGCCATTCTGGTCTGGACGGTCATCAAGGTAATGAGCAACATTGAAGAATCGTTCAACCAGATATGGAATATAAAAACCGCACGCTCCTGGCTGCGCAAATTCACGGATTACCTGGCGATTGTGATCATCGGCCCGCTGTTGTTTATCATTTCCAGTAGTCTCACGCTGCTTATAACTGCGCGACTGGCCGAAGTCATCCAGAATCTGCCGCTATCGGCGCTTTACGGCCCGTTTGTCTTGTTTCTGCTCAAGGCCGCTCCATATTCATTGATCTGGGTACTCTTTTTCCTGATCTACCTGTTTATGCCCAACACGCGCGTCAACATCATGCCGGCCATTTATGCGGCCATCATCGCCGGTACGATTTACCAGCTTACGCAATGGCTGTATTTGGAATTCCAGATCGGGGTGTCGCGCAATAACGCCATTTACGGCAGTTTTGCGGCCATACCGCTGTTCCTCATCTGGCTGCAGATAAGCTGGTCGATTGTCTTGTTTGGCGGGGAGCTGGCCTTCTCCATCCAGAATGTTCGCACTTACACGCAGGAAGTGCGTACGCGCGACCTGAACCATTTCAACAGGAAGCTGCTTTCGCTGTTGCTTTGCCAGAAGATCGTTAAAGCCTTCCAGGAGAAGGAGGCGCCGCCCGATGACGAGCAGCTGGCCGATTCCAGCGGTATTCCGGTAAAGCTGGTGCGCGATCTTGTGCAGGACCTTGTCGAAGGCGGTCTGGTAAGCCGCGTGCAAAACAACAACGCTGATTACGTTTTCCAATATCAGCCCGCGCACAACATAGAGAGCTATACCGTGCAGTATGTTTTACACAAGCTGGATCGTATCAACGACAAAGAGCTGAAAATCCCGCAGGATCACGCAGCAGACAAACTGCGTTCCAGCATGGAGGCATTCGCCAAACTGCAAAGCGAATCTTCACACAATTTAAAACTAAAGGATATTTGAAAACTTTATGGCATTTCGCATACGACCCGAACACCTGAAACGCTATGCCGACCTGGGCTGGTTACTGATAAAACACGGTCGCACGGATATTGCGCGGCAACTGGGCCTGAATAACGTGGTAAGCGAACCCATTGATGTGGACGTGACCGAGATCGCCGATTTGCCCCGTGACCTGGAAAAACTCGGCCCAACCTACATCAAGCTGGGGCAGTTTCTCTCCACCCGCGCCGATTTGCTGCCCGCGGCCTACCTGGCCGTTCTAACGCGCTTGCAGGACCGGGTTGACCCTTTTAGCTACGAACAGGTGGAACGCATTTTTTATGACGAAACCGGTATGCGTATCAGCAAGGCATTCCGCCAATTTGATGAACAGCCGCTGGCCGCGGCATCACTGAGCCAGACCCACTACGCGGTGATGCGCGACGGTCGCGAGGTGGCCGTAAAAGTGCAGCGTCCGGGTATCCGCAAGCAGATCATACTTGACCTGGATGCCTTTGGCGAGGCGGCCGAATTCCTGGAAAAACACACCGAACTGGGCCAGCATTTTCAGACCCACGCCAAGCTCATTGAGTTTCGCCGGGCTTTGTTGCGCGAGCTGGACTTCCGCCAGGAGGCGCTAAATATGGCGCACTGCGCCAGAAATCTGGAAGACTTCCGGCTTATCGAAATCCCGGAGCCGGTAGAACGGTTTACCAGCAGCAAAATCCTGACTATGGATTTCGTGCATGGCAGAAAGGTGACCGAAATCGATCCCACGCTCTATCACGGGCTGGATGGCAAAACACTGGCCCGCGAGCTTTTCCGTGCTTACCTGACCATGATCATGAGCGACGGTTTCTACCACGCCGACCCGCACCCCGGCAACGTTTTTTTGACCGACCACGGGCACATCGCGCTGATCGACTTTGGACAGGTGGGCTTTATTGCGCCTCATCTTAAGCAAAAGCTTTCGCGCATTTTAACGGCCCTTGGCGAAAAGGACAGCGAAGGCGTGGCACAATACGCCATACGCATCGGTGATCCCCGGGTTGATTTCGACGAAAAAAAACTGCTGAGCCGCGTGAATGAATTTGTAACCCGCCACCAGTACAGCGCCCTGCAAAAAATGCAGCTGGGGCGCATGATGCTGGAAGTGATACAAATATCCAACGAATGCGGCATCAACATGCCCAATGAGCTGACCATGCTGGGCAAAGCGATGCTCAATCTCGACGCGGTCGGCAAAACGCTCGATCCGGAATTTGACCCGTTCAATGAAGTGCGCGAGTACGCCCCGCAAATAATGCGCAGGGAAATGGCACGATCGCTTAATGCCCATGGCGCGGTGAATGTTTTGCTGGACAGCAAGGAGTTTGTTACGCAGCTACCGTCGCGCCTCAGCAAGATAATGGAGTTGCTGGCCGGAAACCGCCTCAAGCTGCACGTCGATGCCATTGACGAACGCTACCTGATGACCGGCTTTCAGAAAATCGCCAACCGGCTTACAGTCGGCATGATCCTGGCGGCACTTATTGTGGGCGCGGCACTAATGATGCGCGTTGAAACCAACCTGACCGTTTTGGGCTATCCGCTCATCGCTATCCTCTTTTTTCTTGTCGCCGCAATAACCGGCGCCGTTCTGGCGTTTCGCATTCTGTTTGTCGATGAACGATCACGCAGAAAAAAGTAGAAGAGAGTTTCATGAAAGAGAAAAAGATCATCACCCCCGGCAACAAAGAAAAGGCAGCCGGCGCAACAACGATAAGACAGCAGGTACGAAGGCGCGAAGACGAAGAGTACCTTCCGGTTATTGTCAAACGTAACGACGAGGTGGTGCGCCATTCCGATGATGTTCTGGAACATGCCATAAACGAGGGTCTGGAACAGCTGGAACGTCCCAACATTTCGCTGATCCTCTCGTCCATAGCCGCCGGACTAATCCTGGCATTCAGTGTCATGGGGGTGGGCGTCATAGCGTCTTTGGAAGGTATCGAAAACAGCTCCCTGCGTCACCTTCTGATAGCGCTGATCTACCCGCTGGGGTTTGTTATCTGTATAATGAGCGGCTCACAGCTTTTTACCGAACACACAGCAACGGCGGTTTACCCCGTACTGGATCGCCGGGCAGGTCCCAAAACCTTATTGCGCCTTTGGGTTCTGGTAATTTTCGGTAACCTCGTCGGCGCAATAATAGCGGCGGGATTGCTTACGCTGGCCGATGAAGTGATCGGGGCTAAAAGCGGCTATATTTACCTGGCCGTCAAAATGCTCGACTACAGTTCGCTGGCCATATTCTTCAGCGCCGTTCTTGCCGGATGGCTTATGGCCCTGGGCGCCTGGCTGGTGCTGGCCACACCGCCCACCTTTTCGCAGATCGTTTCGATCTATTTCACCACTTTCCTCATTGGTCTTGGCGGATTGCATCACTCCATTGCCGGATCGGTGGAAATGTTTACGGCCATGTTTGTAAGCGACCAGTTTTCAGTATTGCAGGCCACAGGGTTTATTGGTCTCGCTCTGCTGGGCAATCTCGTGGGCGGAAGCATGTTTGTTGCGATTTTGAATTACGGTCATATCCGCCATTCGCGCAGCCTTGAGTAGTGTAAGACATATAACAGCCATTTCCCAGCGGCAAAATGTAATTTCCGAAAGCGTGTCACATCAGGATTTTAACCTCGGAGAAATGTATGACCATCACCACCATAAATCCGGCCAGCGGTGAGAAGCTGGAAACCTACCAGGAACATTCAGACAAGGAAATCGGCGAAATCATTCAAAGCAGTCACAGAAGCTTCTTGGAATGGCGTCTGCTGCCGGTACGTCAACGCGCGCACTTTCTGGCCCAAACCGCCGCTATCCTAAAGAAACGATCCAAAGAGCTTGCCGAGCTGATGGCCCGTGAAATGGGCAAGCCGCTTAAACAGGGTATTTCAGAAGCCGAAAAATGCGCCTGGGTCTGCGAATATTACGCCGAACATGCCGCGGATTTTCTGGGTGACGAGCACATTGCTACAGACGCCACCGAAAGTTTTGTAACCTACCAGCCGCTGGGCGTTGTTCTGGCCATTATGCCCTGGAATTTTCCTTTCTGGCAGGTTTTTCGTTTTGCTGCGCCGGCACTGGCTGCAGGCAACGCCGCTGTACTAAAGCATTCGGAAAACAGCACGGGCTGCGCGCTGGCCATTGAACAAATTTTTCAGCAGGCCGGTTTTCCCGACAATCTGTTCCGCACATTGGTGGTAAACAAAGACAGGGTCGAAAAAACGATTATTGATAACGAGCATGTCCGTGCCGTTACGCTGACCGGAAGCACGCGCGCGGGAAAAGCTGTGGCGCAGGCCGCCGGTTCACGTCTTAAAAAAACGGTGCTGGAGTTAGGAGGCAGCGACCCTTATATCGTCCTTAAAGATGCGGATATTGAAATGGCCGCGGAAACGTGCGTGGCAAGCCGATTGATTAACAGCGGCCAAAGCTGCATAGCCGCCAAACGCTTTATTGTAGAAAAAGATATACTCAAGCCTTTTACGGAAGCAGTCGTTGAAAAGATGGAATCCAAAAAAATGGGCGATCCCTTTTCAGAAGACAGCGACATTGGCCCGATGGCCCGTGAAGATCTTCGTGATACGCTGCACAACCAGGTTGCGCAGAGTCTTGCCAAAGGCGCCAAAAGACTTACGGGGGGTACTATTCCCGACAGGCCCGGCGCCTGGTACCCGGCCACGGTTCTGGCCGATGTAAGCAAGGCGATGCCGGCCTACGAAGAAGAATTGTTCGGTCCCGTCGCGGCGATCATAACGGCAAAAAATGACGAAGATGCCATCCGCATCGCCAACGACTCGCCGTATGGACTTGGAGGCGCCGTCTTTACAAGCGACCTGAACAAAGGGCGCTATATCGCGACTAAGCTGATCGACAGCGGGAATGTCTTTGTGAATTCGTTTGTGAAATCCGATCCGCGCCTGCCATTTGGCGGTGTAAAGGAAAGCGGTTATGGCCGCGAGCTTTCGCATCTCGGGATAAAAGAATTTGTAAACGCCAAGACAGTCTACATTAAATAAATGGCATGGCATTGTTGATCACTTTCCCCTAACTTAGTGGTTTATATCAGCAACGGATTTGCCATGCAGCCCTTTGTATACCGCGAATTTTCGCGACCGCTGATTGTCGCCACAATCATGGTGGTTGCGCTTATTCTGGCTTCTCTCGATTACCTTACCGGCTATGAAGTATCTTTTGCCGTTTTTTATTCTATTCCCGTTGTGATGGCAGGCTGGTTTTTAGGTACCTACCGCACGATGCTTGTGGCCTTGTCCTGCGCGCTGCTTTGGGAAGCGGCCAACCTTCTTGCCGGCGAGACCTACTCCGAGCCCTGGATTCCCTGGTGGAATACGGCAACCCGCCTGCTCTTTTTTATCATCATCGGTTATCTTATTTCCCGTTTGCGCGTTGTAATGGTACAATTGCGCGAGCTGGCCCTTAACGACAGTCTTACCGCTGTAGCCAATCGCCGTTATTTTTATATTGTGCTAAAAGCCGAAGTAGCACGTGCCCGCCGCAACGGCAATCCCTTAACATTACTCTATATCGACCTGGATAATTTCAAGTTTGTTAACGATCGTTACGGTCATAAAACCGGCGATGAACTCTTGCGCCGCGTAGCCACAGCTATGAGCGTTAACGTGCGCGAAAATGACACGGTGGCGCGCTTGGGCGGTGATGAATTTGCCGTGCTGATGCCCGAAACAGGAGAGGACGCAGCGGGAAAAGCATCCGCGAAGTTGCAAGGTTTGCTGCTCGAAGAGATGGAAAAAAACGGCTGGCCGGTCAGCTTCAGTATTGGTGCGGTTACCGCGGCCAGCATACCGGATGAAGCAGAAAAGCTAATCGCCCGCGCGGATGAGTTGATGTATAACGTAAAAAAGGCCGGCAAAAATAATATCGCCCATGAAGTTTTTTCTTGAATTTTTTATATCTGGCCCGTAAACTTATTTAACTTACGTTATACCAGCTATGGGCGTTATCATGAAAAATACATGGAAGTATGTGCTAATAATCCTTGCATTAACAACGATCGTTTATGGACAAGAAGCCTATAACCAAATCCGGGTGAGCAGTAAACCATCAAGGGCCAATGTCTATCTGGACGGTAAGTATATAGGTAAAAGCCCTTTAATGTATTCTATCAGGACGCAAAAGGATACAATACAAGTTGACCTTAAGCAGGAAGGCTACCAGCATGCTAGTTATATAGTTAGTTTCAGCAATGATCGTATCCAGACCATAGACGCCACCTTATCCCCTATCGTAAATCGCTATAAAGAAAACGCTCTTACATTTTCTTTGTTTTTGCCCGGCTCAGGACAATTACTTAGCAACCACTATGTAAAAGGTTCTCTGCAAAGCACAGCATTTATCGTAACTTTATTGATGACAATTAATCAATACTCAACTTTTAACGACCAAAAAGACCGTTATCTTCAGGCAAAAGAGGAATATAAAAACAACGTAATTCGAGACCAGTATGAGCCGTTGTTTCAGGAAGCAGAAAGCGTCTACAACACGCTGGAAAAAGAGAGAAATAGAATCTTTATTTTTGGAGCGTTCTGTTTGGCAGCTTATAGCTGGAGTGTATTGGACGCTTATTTCAATACGCAATCTGAAAATGCGTCTGATGAAGAATCAAAAAAACCAATATTTATCGGGTTTTCATCTATACGGGAGAAGCCTGTTGTAACACTGTCTGTCTACTTTTAATGGTGATCAACATGAAGTTGTTATTAGTTTCTGTTTCTATTTCGCTTATTTTCTTAAGCTGTCTTCCTGAAAAATTAGAGCGATCAGCTCTTGATCCCACCGGAATCGAATATGACCCCCTACAAATAACCCTTCTTGAAGGGCCGGAAGAGGATTATGCGGTGGTTAAAGCCGATGAACTTACATACCGCTTTGCCATACCCAGCGAAAAAGCTACAATGACTTATAAATATATGGAAAAAATCAGACCTGTTGCAGATGATGGAAGTATATCTTTCATGCATCCTAAGTTAGGCTTTCATAGTTTTTTTGTTAATCTATCATATCCAGACGGCTCGAGTATTTCTCAAGGCTATAACTTCATAAAAGTCGGACCTTTACAAACCGCTATTTATGTAATTCCCGAATTTGATTCTGTGGAAACATCCAGTTCGTTTAATGTGGAAATCGTTTTATCCGAAATGCCCCCAATCAGTGATATGAATTTTACAATCAGTTTTAATACCGACAGCTTGCAGTATAGTATTGCAGTAATATTAAGTGATAAAGTCCTTGGAAGCTTTTTTGCTGGAGACGGCATAAATATTTATAAAGAGGTCGACAATAACAGTTCAGCCGGAGAGATAAGTTTTAATATTGGTATCAAAAACAACGACGGAAATACGAATAATAGCGGATCCGGGAGACTGGCAACATTACGATTTTATAGCAAGGATTTAATAGGCGAAACAAAGATTGATATCCTTGAAAATATCGTTGTTATGAATAGTGCTGACCAGACAATTCCGGTAAACATAATTAGCAAAGGGATTACGGTTTATTAAAATCCCGTTAATTAATTCAAATGCTGATTGGATTACATCGTACCAAGTTTTTTCTTGAATTAAAACAGCCAACGGTTTTGAGGTTATATTAGAGGTTTAATTAAATGGTTCGTTTAAGTTTGATTTACTTGATATGCCTTGGATTATTTAGTTGTCTTCCTGAAACTCCTGAACGTGGACCATTTGATCCAACAGGTCCCAACTACCAGCCGCTAAAAATAACACAACTTGAAGGACCCGGACCGTTTGAAGTGCTTAACGACGACATAGTAATCTACCGATTCGGAAAGCCAAACCAATATGCTGATATGAGCTATAAGTACAAAGATATTATTCGCCCGGTTCAGGAAGATGGCATAATTACGTTTGAAAACCCAGAAATAGGGCTAAATCTATTCGGTGTTTACCTAGCCTACCCGTATGGAAACACTATTCTGAAATACTATAGGTTTATTAAACTGCCTGTTTTTTCACATCTTACGCTATATCTAAGACCAGACGCGGACTCCGTAGGGGTCGACGTACCTTTTAATTTGGAATTTATTGTAGCCGAAATGCCTGCCATAAGTGATATTGAATTTGCTCTACGCTATAATCCAGACAGTCTGAGGTACAGCCGATCAGTTATTTATGATGATGAATCCGTTGGCGGCTATTTTTCTCGCGAAGAAAACGAGGCCTATTATGCTGTTGAAAAAGATGAAAACATAGGTCTAATAAATTACAAATGCGGGCTTAAAGATAATGATGGTACGATGAATGTCAGCGGCTCAGGGCGATTATTAAGAACCCGTTTTTATTCCAACAGTTTAACGGGCAATACCAAGGTGACAATACAACCGGGTTTTATTATCCGGGATAGTTTCGGAAATACACACTCAGCCGGCACTAAGAACGCAACAATACATATTTACTGAACCAGCAGGCTATTTTTATCCTTCTTTCTCACTGATAAATTTATAGATAGCCGAAAAATCTTCTTCGCCCAGGCCGTGGCGCATAGCCAGGTGGTAAAGCTCTTTGGTGATTGCTGCCAGCGGCATGGCGGCACCTTTTTCGGCAGCACTGCGCGCCACCATGCGTAAATCCTTGTGCATCCATTTTAGCGGGAACTGCGCTTCAAAAACGTTTGTGCTCAGCTTTTCTTTTTTCATGCCAATAAACGGCGCGGCCACCGAGCTTCCCGGCAGCACCTCCAACAGCATGTCCTTGTCAATATTAAGCGCCTCACCCAGGGTCAGGGCCTCGGCAAATGCCGCCATAGAGGTAGCCAGTAAGTGATTAAGCAGAAGCTTTAGCGCGTTACCCTGCCCTGCTTTGCCAACATGCAATACGCGATTGCCCATAACCTCCAGCAGCGGACGCAGCGATTCAATATCGCCTTTTTCGCCTCCGCACAAAAACATCAGCGCGCCATTTTCTACCGTCACAGTCGTTCCGGCCACAGGCGCGTCCACAAAACGCACGCCGCGCTTGCGGGCTTCGTTTTCCATATCGCGGGCAAACCCCGGATTTGTCGTGCTGCAGTCTACCCACAATGCCGCATGATCCATCGCCTCCAGAAAGCCGAATTCATCCATCGCCACATTGCGCACCACGTCGGGCTCAGCCAGCATACTGAAAACCACTTCCGCACTGCGCGCGGCTTGTGACGGCAACTCCGCCAATCTGGCTCCTTGCTTTTCCAAAGGCTGCGCCTTTTCCAGGGTCCGGTTATAAACTGTCACCTCATGTCCGGCCATCAGCAGGCGTTGCACCATGCGGCTGCCCATCAATCCTGTTCCGATAAAACCTATTTTCATACTGCCTACGCCTCCCCTTCAAAGCTGGTGAGTTTTTAATGGTCGTTTTTACATATTGCGTCTGTATTGGCCGCCAACCTCAAACAGCGCCTGCGTAATCTGTCCCAGCGAACATACCTTTGTTGCTTCCATCAATTGTTCAAAAATGTTGCGGTTTTCAACGGCCGCGTTTTGAACAGCCTTCAGATTTTCGCGGGCTTCACTTTCATAGCGCTTATGCAGATCGTTCAGGCTGGCAATCTGCGATTCCTTCTCTTCTTTGCTGGAACGTATCACTTCCCGCGCCGTGGTAGTTGGCGAGCCTTTGGAGCTCAGGAATGTATTAACGCCGATGATGGGATATTCGCCGCTGTGTTTGAGCGTTTCGTAGTATAGACTTTCTTCCTGGATTTTGCTGCGTTGGTACATCGTTTCCATCGCGCCCAGCACGCCACCGCGTTCGGTCAGCCGGTCGAATTCCGCGTAGACGGCCTCTTCCACGAGGTCGGTCAATTCCTCAATGATAAAGGCGCCTTGCAGCGGATTCTCATTCTTGGCAAGGCCCAGCTCTTTGTTGATGATCAGCTGGATGGCCATAGCCCGGCGCACGGATTCTTCCGTCGGCGTAGTGATAGCTTCATCGTAAGCGTTGGTGTGCAGACTGTTGCAGTTATCGTAAATGGCATACAGCGCCTGCAAGGTGGTGCGGATATCGTTAAAATCTATCTCCTGGGCATGAAGCGATCGCCCTGATGTTTGAATATGATATTTAAGCATTTGAGAACGGGCGTTGGCGCCATACTTGTTTTTCATGGCCTTGGCCCAGATGCGCCGCGCCACACGACCGATGACAGCATATTCGGGATCCACGCCGTTGGAAAAGAAAAAGCTGAGATTGGGCGCGAATTTGTTGATATCCATGCCGCGGCTGAGATAATACTCCACATAAGTGAATCCGTTGGCCAGCGTAAGCGCCAGCTGCGTAATGGGATTGGCCCCGGCTTCGGCAATATGGTAGCCGGAAATGGAAACCGAATAGAAATTCCGCACACCGTGCCCGATAAAATACTCCTGCACGTCACCCATCAGGCGCAAGGCAAACTCCGTGGAAAAAATGCAGGTGTTTTGTGCCTGGTCTTCTTTGAGGATATCGGCCTGAACGGTGCCGCGGACCTGCTTTAAGGTGTCGGCCTTGATCTTTTCGTACGTCTCGGGCGCAAGCACCTTATCGCCGGAAATGCCCAGGAGCATCAGGCCCAGTCCGTCGTTGGAGGACGGCAGATCGCCGCGATATTGCGGTTGCTTTTCGCCTTTTTCCTTAAAAAACGCGGCAACCTTTTTCTTTACCTCGTCTTCCATGCCGTTATTGCGGATATATATCTCGCACTGCTGGTCGATGGCGGCGTTCATGAAAAAGCCAAGCAGCATCGGCGCCGGCCCGTTTATGGTCATGGAAACAGAAGTCTTGGGATCGGCCAGGTTGAAGCCGGAATAGAGCCGTTTGGCGTCGTCCAGGCAGCAGATGGAAACACCGGAATTACCCACTTTGCCGTAAATATCAGGACGGTGGTCGGGGTCGTTGCCATACAGGGTCACGGAATCAAAAGCCGTGGAAAGCCGCTTGGCCGGCATGCCTTCGCTTACATAGTGGAAGCGGCGGTTTGTGCGCTCCGGGCCGCCTTCTCCGGCAAACATGCGCGTGGGATCTTCTCCCTCACGCTTAAAGGGGTAAATGCCTGCGGCGAATGGAAATTCGCCAGGAACGTTTTCCGTCAGGCTCCAGCGCAGAATATCACCCCAGCCTTCAAAACGGGGCAAGGCAATGCGCGGAACACGTGTGTGCGACAGGCTCTCGTGGTGCGTCTTCAGGCGGATTTCCTTGTCACGCACGGTGAACACAAACTCATCTTTTTTGTAGCGCTGTTTTTTTTCGGGCCACTCTTCAATAACCTGCCAGCAACGCGGGTCAAGGTCAAGCTTCAGCGTCTCAAATTGCTCGTGCAAGCCTTTAAGCAGACGGTCTTTGTCTTCCGCGTTGCTCTCTTTTATCGTTTCGATTGCATTATGCAGGCCGTAAAGCTTTTGCGCCACGCCAACCTGTTTTGTTACCCATGTATCGTAGTTGCGGTTATTCTCGGCGATCTCCGAAAGATAGCGCGTACGCTGCGGCGGGATAATAAAAATTTTCTCGGACATCTCGCGGTCGCTGTGGAAGGATGTTTTAAGTTTGGCTTGCGTTTTTTCGGCAATCTTCTCCATCACATGGCGGTAAAGCGTGTTGGTACCCGGATCATTGAACTGTGAAGCTATCGTGCCAAAAACAGGAATATCTTCATCCGAAGCTTCAAAAAGTCCGCGGTTGCGCTTATACTGCTTCTTCACGTCACGAAGGGCGTCCTGGGCTCCGCGCTTATCAAACTTGTTTATAGCCACCAGGTCGGCAAAGTCCAGCATATCTATTTTTTCAAGCTGTGTGGCCGCGCCAAATTCCGGCGTCATCAGGTACAGGCTCACATCGCTGTGGTCAACAATCTCTGTATCCGACTGACCGATACCGGAAGTCTCCAGGATGATCATATCAAACCCTGCGGCCTTCAGGATAGCCACAGCGTCGGATATATGGCGCGAAAGGGCCAGGTTGGCCTGGCGCGTGGCAAGGGAACGCATATAGACGCGGTTACTTTTTATGGCATTCATGCGGATGCGGTCACCCAGCAGTGCCCCGCCGGTTTTGCGCTTGGATGGATCAACGCTGATCACTCCGATATATTTGTTGGAAAAGTCTATCAGAAAGCGGCGCACAAGTTCGTCAATCATGCTGGACTTTCCCGCGCCACCGGTCCCGGTAATGCCCAGTACCGGCACTTTTGTCTTTTTGGCCTGAGCGCGTATGTTCTCCAGATCGGTGTTCCACTTATCGGCAAAATTTTCGGCTGCTGAGATCATGCGGGCCAGGCTGCGGTGATCATCGCGGTCAACGCTTCTCCATTCGCCGTTTAGCGTGCTGCCGGTGGGAAAATCACTCTGCTTCACCAGGTCGTTAATCATGCCCTGCAGCCCCATTTCCCGGCCGTCGTCCGGCGAATAAATGCGTGTTATGCCATATTCGTGCAGTTCTTTAATCTCTTCGGGCAAAATAACCCCGCCGCCACCACCGAATATTTTGATATGTGATGCGCCCTTCTCCTTCAGCAGATCATACATATATTTAAAATATTCGATATGTCCGCCCTGGTAGGAAGTCATGGCAATGGCCTGGGCGTCTTCCTGTATGGCGCAGTTGACAACCTCTTCGACGCTGCGATCATGTCCCAGATGGATCACCTCGCAGCCTGTCGCCTGGATAATGCGGCGCATAATATTGATAGCGGCATCGTGGCCGTCAAAAAGGGAGGCGGCTGTTACGATTCGTACTTTATTTTTAGGAGTGTATGCTTCTACAGGGGATTTCATAAAAAGTCCTTTGTTTCCAAAAATTAGCGGAAATATCTCCGGCGGCCATAAATATAAAGCTTTGAGCCAAACAAGTAAATTTCAGGCGGGTAATAAAAAAGGCCGCAGCGCTATGCCACGGCCTTTGGGAAAATCCGGCAATGTCGTTTAAAGCTTTAGTCCCACATGTAATCCGGGCCAAATACGGAAGAAGTAATCGTCTTCGCTATATTCTTTCCACAATCCGCGGGAGAGATTGTCCTCCACCACTTTTGTGCTCCACATATTTACCGAGCCACCCACAACAATGGCCGCGCGGTAACCGATGTTGTAATGAAAAGATGTACTGAAGCGTGTAATAAACCCGGCATTATCTTTAAGATCGTCTGTTAGCAGATATGAACCGTGCAGCCCCAGATCAAGACCCAGCCTGTATCCCAGGTCAAAATAACGGCCAAAGCCACCATCCACGCTGTTGTAGCGGGTAATGCCTTCAACCCGTCGGCCGGCGCCAAACAAGTTATACCATTTATGATTGCCTGAACGCAGCGCGGCGTGCACCATCTGTGTTTCGTCGCCATAAACCTGATAGGCAAAAGGCACATCCGAAACATAGCTGACCAGGCCTATCACCGCGCCATTATTCGGTCCGGAAACATTTACCAGACCAATCTGCGCACCGTCATGCACAGAACGGGCAATATTCACACCGCCCGACATCTGAAGGCCGGAAACGGCCCCGTTGGCCACGTTAAAAACGCCGCCCCATTGCATGCCGCTTATTCTGCCATTGGCAATATTGAACACATCGGCAAACTGCAATCCCTGAACCCCGCCGTTATTGATATTAAAAACGCCGGTAAACTGTAAGCCACGCACATCGCCATTATTGAGATTGAAGATGCCACTCCCCTGGAGGCCGCGTACCGAGCCGTTGGCCATATTAAAAATGCCGCTCATCTGCAAGCCACGTACATCGCTGTTAGAATCGCTGCCGTTTAAATTAAAGATACCGGCCAACTGAACGCCGCGGATCTCTTCTTCGTAAATGCTGAAAATCCCGGCCAGCTCCAGACCATTAAGCCTGGCGGCGCGATTGCCTATAAGGCTGAGCGAAAAACCGCTGTTTACAATGCGCTTGCCTGTATAACGGGCGCGCTCATCCCCAATGCTGATGCCCGGTACAAATGACAGGTTAAAGTCAACATATTCGTATCCGGCAGGGTCGCTGTATCTTTCATTAGAGTCACCGGCGCCGGCAAAGGCCGAGCACAAAAAAAGAAGTATTATAATTCGTTTCATTTTAATTCCCCTGAGTGAAAAAAGTTACTTGGAGGGCTACGTGGCCGGTTCGCCATAGTTTCTGATTGTTAAGGTTTTTTTAAGAAAAACTAATTGCTCAAAAATGTACCGTCATCATTTTATCTTTCATATTTTGCAGAGTTGTTCCGAAAACCAACTATGCATTTAAGCCGGATATCGAAATATGAAACGCAGCTTTATTTCTGCTCTGAACATAGCACTGCTCCTTATCGCCATCCCCGTTTACGGACAGCAATATTATTTTCATACCTACACCGGAGACGACGGGCTTTCCCAGCAGATGCCGCAGACCATTTTCCAGGACAAGGAAGGCTATATCTGGGTAGGAACGCAGGCCGGGCTAAACCGATTTGACGGAGACGAGTTCGAAGTCTTTGGCATCATGGAAGGTATGCTGAATGACCGCGTAAATGCTATCACCCAGGACAGCCGCGGCCGCATTTGGGTAGGTACAAGCGAGGGTCTCTCCATTTGGGACGGAAAAGTCTTTACCAATATTTCATCCAAAGAGGGGCTGCAAAATACAAATGTAAAAAGCCTGGTCATTGATGAAAATGAACGACTTTGGATCGGGACTGCCAGGGGTTTGTTTTATCACGATCTGAACGGTGATCTAAGAGTCATTAAATTCGACCCCTCTCCCCTTTCGCAATGGTCAATTAACGCGCTACGTTTTCATAATCATATCCTGTGGGTTGGCACAGGAAACGGACTTTACGAAATCACCGAAAATAAAATATCCAGGAGCCGCATTTTTCCCGAAGAGCGGCCCGTGAAGTGTTTTGCTTTTTCGCCAAACAGCAACGAATTGTGGCTCGCTGCGGGAAAAGAGCTTCACCATATGCGAAACGGAAAAACGGTCCGCATTTTTAACGACCAAAGCGGGATTGGTGAAATGCCCGTTGACGATATTTGCGTTTCGGCAGACGGAAGCAGAGTCTACATCGGCAATCAAAGCGGATTGGCCATTTTTCAGGGAGATGAAAAGATATTCATTGATTCCGCAAATAACCTGCCGTCGAGCAATGTCGGCACAATCCTGGAAGACAAGGAAGGCACGATCTGGATTGGCGGCTTTGGAGGATTCGCGCGTTTTCAGGGTCAGGCTTTTATCAACTATACGCGCAGGGACGGGTTGGGAAGCGACGTTGTCCGTCCTATTCTGCGTGACAGACGCGGCCTGCTGTGGATAGGAACCTATGGCGGATTGTCGCTGATCCGTGAAGATAAAATCATCAATTACACTATGCAGGACGGTTTAAGTCACGACCGGGTTTTTGCTTTGCATGAAGGAGCATCCGGACGGCTGTGGATTGGAACCCAAAAAGGTTTATGCTATATGGATAATCCCGGGAAATTCCATCACGTGCCGGGCAGCGAAGGTTGGGTCATTTGGCTGCTGGAAGAACCGCAGGGCTCATTGCTGGTGTCTATTCGTTATAATGGCGTTTTTCGCTACAGCAACGGAGTGCTGGAAAAAGTCAGCGTTCCGGGCAATCAATTCAACAACGCGCGCATGATTTATGATAAAAACGGTTATTTGTGGATCAGCGGGGACAAAGGGCTTTCGCGCCATGACGGATTGGCCTGGCGCACCTTTACCGTAAAGGATGGCCTTGCCGGCAATGATCCCTATTTCCTGTTTGAGGACAAGAACGGCGCCATTTGGTTTGGCTATCATTCTTCACGCGGCATCACACGATTCGACGGCAAAAAATTTAAAACGTATACCAGCAGGGACGGGCTGGCCAATAACGCTGTCTTTTCCATCGGCGAGGATTATGATCAAAACCTCTGGATTGGCCATGCCCGCGGCGTGGATCGTTTTGATGGAAACTATTTCCGCAATTACAGTCTCTATGAGGGTTATGCCAGCACGGAATCCAACGCCGGCGGCTTTTTCCTCGATACCGACAGCACCATCTGGTTTGGTACCGGCAACGGACTAAGCCACTATTTTCCGGCCCGCGACCAGGACATCAGCGCGCCTCCTCATTTGCGGTTTGAAGATATCCGTCTTGGAAGTAAAGCCGCGGATACAACGGGTATCACGCACGAAGACAATACGCTTTACGCAAAAATCACCAGCAGCACATACAGCGTTCACCGCGATCGTATCTCTTTCCGCTACATGCTGCGCGGTTATAATGATAAGTGGGTCGATCTCTCTGAAAACGAAATTAGAATCGTGAACCTGCCGCCCGGCGAATACGAGCTCAATGTACAGGCCAGAAAATATTTACAGGATTGGAGTGATCCCATTAAAGCGGGTTTCGAAATTCCACCGCCATACTGGAAAACAATGTGGTTTTATATGCTGGCTGCCCTATCCGTTGCCATGCTGTTCCTGGGATTTTATCGCTGGCGTGTCAATATTTTCCGCAAAAACAGGATGGCGCTGGAGGAACAGGTCAAATCACGGACGATGGAATTGAGGGAATCGCGCAACCGTATTGCCATGCGCGAACAGGAGTTGAAACTGATCCTCGACCATACGCCGGCGATTATCTACTTTAAAGACCCGGGCCTGCGCTATGTAAGCGTAAACCGTGCTTTCCTGAACAGTACCGGCAAGACCATTTCTTCGGTGCGCGGCAAAACATCGATCGAGGTTTTTAATAACGATGCCGCCGTACGCAGCCAGGAAGAGGATTTCGGCGTGCTGGAAACAAAGCGGCCCCTGCAGACGGAACGCCTGCTGCAATACGGCGAGGAAAAGCGCTTCTATTCTATCACAAAGATCCCGATGATAAACGGCAGCGGGGAGGTTATCGGTCTCATCGGCATGGATTTCGACGTGCATGAGCTGGTTTCCGCGCGCCACCGGGAACGTGAAGCAAACCGCGCCAAAAGCGAATTTCTGGCTAACATGAGCCATGAAATCCGTACCCCGATGAACGGCATCCTGGGTATGGCCACACTGCTAAGCCAGACAGATATGTCGGCAGACCAGATCGATTATATCCAGATGATACAATCATCCGCCGAGTCGCTGCTGGTTATCCTGAATGATATCCTGGATTTTTCAAAGATCGAAGCAGGTAAGCTGGAACTGAGCCCCATCCGTTTTAATCTGCCCGAACTGCTGCATGATCTGGTGAAGGTGCAGCGCATACGCGCCCAGGAAAAACTGCTCGTTGTGTGCCACAATTGCGACCCGGACATACCACAGCATGTTGTGGGTGACCCGGACAGGCTGCGCCAGGTGCTGATCAACCTGATTGGCAATTCCCTAAAGTTTACAAACAAGGGCGGCGTGATTCTCGAAGTGCGCAAACGCGAGGTTGATAAAGGTTATGTTACTTTACAGTTCAGCGTTCTGGACAGCGGGATCGGCGTACCTAAGAACAAGCAGAACGATGTCTTCAATGCCTTCACGCAAGCAGACGGCTCTACCACGCGTCACTTTGGCGGAACGGGCCTGGGCCTTACCATTTCCAACATGCTGGTACAACTGATGGGTGGCAAGATGGGCGTCAGCAGCCCCGTAAACCCGGGCAGGCTGCAACCTGTGCTGGACTTGACTGCAAACACCCCGGACGAAATCGGCCCCGGAAGCTGTTTCTTTTTCGAAGCCCGGTTTAAAATCGGCAGCGCCGGCAGCATTGAAACGAACGGCCACAAAGACAAACCGGAAACGCAACAGACCGAGCCGCTTTCCAGGCCGATGCGCATTTTGCTGGCCGAGGACAACGTGATTAACCAAAAGGTTGCCCGTCGGCTTCTGGAAAGCATGGGCCACGATGTGGAAATCGCAGAGGACGGGCTTGAAGCCCTGAACATGTACCGTGAAACGTCCTTCGATCTGGTCCTGATGGATATTCAAATGCCGCGCATGGACGGTTATAAAGCAACCGCACATATCCGCGAAACGGAAAAAGAGAACGCCAACGGAAGCATCCCCATCCTGGCATTGACGGCAAACGCCATGAAAGGCGACCGCGAAAAATGCTTGCATGCCGGCATGGACGGCTACATTTCCAAGCCTATAAAGCTTGCCGAACTGAAAAAGGCGCTGGCACAGTTCAGCGAAGCCGGGGCCGGCCAGAAACAGCCCGTCGATTGAGTGTGCCGCCTTTCTCCTTTATATTGGCCACCAAAAAAGGAGAACAACCATGCAGATCTTTTGCGGTACCAGCGGCTACAGCTATAAAGAGTGGAAGGGCTCGTTTTACCCTGAAAAAATCCCAGCCAGCGAGATGCTTGGCTACTACGCCACAAAGCTCAACACCGTGGAAATAAACAATACTTTTTACCGGATGCCTAAAAAGGAAAACCTTGAAGACTGGGCTTCCCAGGTGCCGCAGGGTTTTCGTTTTATTCTCAAAGCTTCACAAAAAATCACCCACCGTAAGCGCCTTAAAGACACAGCCGAAGAAATGGAATTTTTAACGGCGAATGTTTTAACGCTGGATGATAAACTGGGCGCCCTGCTCTTTCAGCTTCCGCCCAACCTTAAAAAAGATATCGAACGGCTAAAAACATTCCTGCCGCTGATCCCGCGTGCCCTGCCCGCAGCTTTTGAGTTTCGCCATGAAAGCTGGATGGACGAGGAGACATTCGACCTGCTGCGAGAAAACAACATGGCCCTGGTAATTGCCGAAACGGACGACCAGCCGGACGCCGATTTTATTAAAACCGCCCCCTGGACCTACCTGCGGTTAAGGCGCAGCGCCTACAGCGACGATGAATTGCATGCGCGCGTTGAAAAGGTTAAAAGCCGGGGCTGGGAAACGGCTTATATCTTTTTCAAGCACGAAGACGAGGGCACGGGCCCGGCGCTGGCAAAGAAATTCCGCGAAATGGCCGGTCTATAAATTCTCCATGATGTAATCCGTCATCATCTTATGCAGGTGTAAAAAGCTGTTTCCTTCATCCAGCCTGTGGTTTAACCCGGGATAAAGCATTACATCAAAGGGCGCGGCACGCTGCTGCAAAGCTTCCATATAATTCATGGCATGCTGAACATGCACATTATCATCGGCCGTTCCATGGATCAACAGCAGGCTGCCGTCGTAGCCGTCGAGATAACTAAATGCTGAAGCTGCGTCATAGCCCTGCGGGTTTTGTTGCGGTGTGCGCATAAAACGTTCCGTGTAGATTGTATCATACCAGCGGAAATCGCTTACCGGCGCCACGGAAATGCCCATCCGGAACAGCCCGCTATCGCGCGACAGGGCGTGCAGCGTAAGATAGCCGCCAAAGCTCCAGCCCCAGATACCGATACGTTCCTTGTCCACATAAGGCAATCCGGCCAGGTAGCGCGCGCCTGCCAGGTGATCTTCTACGGCGTATTTGCTTAAATCCCCGTAACTGTAATTTTTAAAGGCTTTGCCGCGGCCGCCGGAACCACGGTTATCCAGGATAAAAACAATATAGCCCTGCTGTGCCAGATACATAAACCAGACGTGACGCTGCTGATGATAGTAACGGGGGCCAAATGTATTGCGCACAGTTTGAGAACCCGGACCGCCATAGCCATACATCAAAACGGGATATTTTTTTTCAGCGTCAAAGTCGGGTGGAAAGTAGCTTAGCGTATTAAGCGACACGCCATCACTGGTATTGAAGCTGCCGAACTGCGGAACGACAAGGTTATACCTGTCAGCCGGCGCACTGTTTTCCACAAGCGTGCGCAGAGGCTTTCCGCCATTGTCCACGATATCCCACTGCCTCAGCCGCGAAACCGAGGACCACCTGTCCACAAACAGCGCAAAATCTGCTGAAAAAACAGCTTCATGGCGGCCCGGTTCACTTACCAGTCGGGTCGGGTCACTGCCATCTGTTTTTACCTTGTAGATGTGATAATCGCTGACAGCCTCCCTGTTGGCTTTAAAATAGACATATTCCCCATCGCTGCCGTAAACGGATACGACTTCCCACTTGCCGCTGGTAATTTGCTTAAGCGAAGTGCCGTTTGCATCACCAAGGTAGATATGGTTAAATCCGTCACGCTCAGATGTCCAGAGAAAACGGCCATCCTCAAGCATCTTCAGGTCGTCATCCACATTCACCCAGGCTTCATTATGCTCCACCAGGATCGTATCGGCCCGGCCGTTACGGAAATCGACATTAAGAAGGGCCAGGCTGTTTTGAGCACGGTTCAGATTCTGCACTATCAGCCGTTCATTGTTAAGCCATTCCATGCGCGGCAGGTAGCTTTCGTTAAAGACAGATTGTCCCGCATCGACAATCTCGCCAGTTTCCAGGTCCGCCACATGGATGGACACGCGGGCGTTACTTTGTCCCGCTTTGGGATAATGAATCGTTACCACCTCGCCGCTTAGCGGCCGGTAATCAAGCCAGCTGTAGGTTGGAACCATGCTCTGATCAAAGCGCCAGAAAGCAATTTTGCTGCCATCGGGCGACCAGCTCCAGCCATCACTGATGGAAAATTCTTCTTCATACACCCAATCGAAGCGGCCGTTTAAAATCGTAGCGGAGCCGTCGGAAGTGAGACGCTTCAGCTTGTTGTCCGGCAAATTTAAAACATACAGATCGTTTTCTTTCACAAAGCCTATCTTTTTACCGTCCGGTGCGCTCTTGACATATTGCAGATAGGGATCGCCGGGCAACAGGGAACGAATCTCCTGCGTCTTTATGTCAATCAAAAAGTAACGCGCTTTCACGGAATGGCGCCAGATGCTCTTTTCATCGGCCGCAATCAGCAATGTCTGCGGATCCACCCATTTATAAGAAGCTACCGTCAGCTCATTTGCCGTAAGAGGATGGCGAAAAGCGTCTGCCGCAACCAGGACTTCCTCATTGTCCGCCAAGACATCATAGCGGATAAGCCCTGTTCCGTCATCAGCCTTTTCAAGCCAGGTCAGCGCTTTTTGGCCGGGTACCCAGGCCAACTGCGCGGGGCTATGCGGCTTAAAAGCATGATCCTTGAAAATCGCGTCGAGGGTCAGCGGATTTCCGGCATAAAGCAAAGTAACAACACCAAACAGCAACAAAATCGTACGTCTCATTTCTTTTCCTTTTTAATGAAGTGCCTCTAAAAAAATAAGGGTTTACTTTAAACATTCAAGAACAATCAAAGAACCGCAAATTATTCGGTTTTTTCAATAAAAGCTTTGTATATTTGGCTGTTTAGTGAAATTTTTCATCAGGAGGAAAAAATGTTACGTCGGTTTGCCGTTATACTAATCTTTGCGGCCGGATCGCTTTTTGCCGAGGAAGGCATGTGGCTGCTCACACAGATTGAAGACCTGCCGCTAAAGGAAAAGGGTCTTGAAATCAACGTTGAAGATATCTACAGCACGGATAATCCGTCAATCAAAGACGCCATTGTCATGCTCAACTTTGGCAGCTGTTCTGCATCCCTGGTTTCATCACAGGGGCTTGTTCTAACCAACCACCACTGTGCTTTTGGTGCGTTGCAGCGCTCGTCCAGTGCGGCCGGCGTGGACTACATAACGGACGGATTCCTGGCACAAAGCCATAACGATGAGATTCCCGTAATCGGTGGAAGTGCTTCTGTTTTACAAAGTGTTGAAGACATTACCGAAAAAATCAACGTTGCCGTTGAAGGCATTGATGATGTGCAGGAACGGGAAAAGGCCATTGACGAGGAAATAAGAAAGATCAAAAAAGAAATAAGCGGCGATCGTGATGACATCTACGTGCGCATTTCGTCCATGTATAATGGCGCCGTTTACCATCAATATGTTTACAAAACCTATCACGACGTGCGCATCGTTTATGCTCCGCCGCGATCCATTGGCAACTACGGCGATGAGATCGACAACTGGATGTGGCCGCGTCATACAGGTGATTTCACCTTTCTGCGTGTTTACCAGGGCCCGGACGGCAGCGGCGCCAAATACAGCGAAGAGAACGTACCGCTGCAACCAAAACGCTGGCTGAAAGTCGCTTCCGGGGACCTTAAGGAGGGCGACTTCACCTTTATCATGGGCAACCCGGGCAGAACATCGCGCTACCGTACATCCTATTCGGTCGATTACAGTCTTAAATATTTCTACCCCGGTCGTGTGCAGCAATACCGCGCGCTTATCGACCTGATCGATGAAATTACTGCCGATTCACCCGAGGGCAGGATCAAGCTGGCCAGCTATAAAGCCGGTCTGGAAAACTCGATGAAGAATTACCAGGGCAATATTGACGGCATGACTAAAACAAATTTTGTCGACGAAAAGCGGGCCGCAGAAGCCGATCTGATCGCCTTTTTAAAAAATGATGACGAGTTGTATGAAAAATATGGCGATGTATTTGACGGCATCGCCGCCGAGTACACTCAAATGGAACAAACGCTTCTGCAGGATGACGCCCTGATTCAGTTCGGCTATCGCAGCGGGACGCTGACTTCCATTGCCCTGACGCTTTATGATCTGGGCAGGGAACTGGAAAAGCCGGTCGAAGAACGTGATGACGAATATGACGAAAAAGCGCTGCAAAAAATCAGCGACCGTCTGAAATATTCCTTCCTGCGCTATTATGAGCCGGTGGACAAGGCTTTGCTGCTGCGCGTCCTGAATCTGACGGCAGCCTTGGACAAGAAAGACCTTACGCCGGGCATTGAAGCCGCCCTTGCTCTGGCCGGAAACAACCCGCAGAATTATGTTGACGAAGTATATGAAAAAAGCCGCCTGAAGGATCAGGAATTCGTCTTGTCGCTTGTGGGCAAAACGGCAGCGGAATTAAAGGAACTTAATGAACCGCTTTTTGAACTGGCCGAAACAATCTACGCCGACCGCGAAGCATACACCGAGCGCAACAAAGCACAGGATGCCCGTCTGGACGATTTGAGAAGACGCTACATCGAAGCTTTGTTCGCCTGGAAAGGGGACAATCTCTATCCGGACGCCAACAGTACGATGCGTTTCACCTACGGCCATGTGGCAGGCTACAAACCGGCCGATGCCGTGACATACGCGCCGTTTACCAGGCTCAAGGGAGTTCTGGAGAAGAATTCGGGAATCGTTCCCTTTGATATGCCGGAAAAACTGGCTGAATTATATGAAAACCGCGATTTCGGTCAATGGGTGGATCCGGAACTTGGCGATGTACCGGTCAACTTTCTGCACCGCTGCGATATCACCGGTGGTAACAGCGGCAGCGCCGTAATGAACGCACGCGGCGAGCTGATAGGTCTTGCCTTTGACGGTAACTACGAAGCCATGACCAGCGACTGGCAGTATAACTATGACATGCAGCGCACCATTTCCGTGGATATCCGCTACGTACTGTTTATAACCGAAAAATTTGCCGGCGCCGATTACCTGATCGACGAAATGGATGTTGCTCCGCCGATGCAGGGATCGCACTAAACACACCCTTTGTACAGGCCTTCACTTTAGTGGAGGCCTTTTTTATTTTATCAACTCCTCAGTCAAATCAAGAAAACGCTTATAAGGGATGGCGACGCGGCTTTCAGCATTCAGGGCGCCGTGTTTCTGGCTTATCAGAGAAACCTTGGCGGCCGTTTCAGCATCCGGCGCTTCAAAAATGTCCAGGAAATCATAAGAACCCAAAATGGCATAGTGGCTGATAAATTTCACCTCCGGACATTTCTCTTTCACTTCATCCAACCACTCGCGGCCCAGCCTGGCGCGCTGCCTCAGTTCCCGCGCGTCGGCGGACAACTTGGTCATTAAAATATAGGTTTGCATGGCTTCCTCCTTTCAGGCAAAAGACTTTTCTTCCACTCCCTGCAGGCGCAGGGCTTCTATCACTTTGAGCAAAACCTGCTTGCGTTTGCGCAGTGCGTCGCGGAAAAGAGAGCTGTCGGTGTGATTGATTTCCGAGCGTAGTTCGGCGAGATTGTTTTGAAGGATACAGTAAAGCGCGTACTGCTCGTCGGTGCTTAGATCTAAACGGATCATGATCACCTCCCCAGGTTAATTACAACGGGGCCTTTGCGAAAAACATATTACGAAGAGAAGATCGTCGCGGCAAGCACAAAAGAGGGCTAAGATACCAAAGGGCCTCGCCCGGCGGGAGATCCCGCCTTTGCTAATCGCCAACCCATTAAAGCACCGGGACAAGCCGGGATGGCGGCCAACTGTGGTTAAAAAAGCATAAACATCGTTTTTATTTTTCTTTCCCAAATTCGCGGAGTTTTTTGATTTCCTCCGGCCAGCGCTCAGGATTTGGGGTTTCCAGGATGAGCGGTATGTCGTCAAAGCGCTTGTCCTGCATGATCAGTTTAAAAGGCTCCCAGCCCATTTCGCCGTCACCGAGGCTTTCATGACGGTCAACACGGCTGCCCAGCGCTTTTTTGGAATCATTGAGATGCATACCCTTGAGATAGCCAAACCCGACAATGTCATCAAATTGGGCAAAGGCTTTTTTAAAGCTGTCCTCGCCTGTAATGTTGTATCCGGCGGCAAAAGCATGGCAGGTATCGATGCAGACGCCGATCCGTTTTTTGTCCTCTACTTTGTCGATGATATGGGCCAGGTGTTCAAATTTATAGCCCACATTGCTTCCCTGCCCGGCCGTATTTTCGATCACAAGGGTAACCCCGCTGCTCTTTTCCAGCGTTATGTTCAGCGATTCGGCGATGCGATCAAGGCACTCTTCCTCGGATATCTTTTTCAGGTGGCTGCCCGGATGAAAGTTGAGCAACCCGATTCCAAGCTGTTCACAGCGCTTCACTTCCTTTAAAAAGGAGTTTCGCGATTTTTCAATACCCTCTTTTTCGGGATGGCCCAGATTTATCAGATAGCTGTCGTGCGGCAACACATGTTTTATGTCAAAGCCCGCTTCTTCCAGGTTCTCCTTAAAACCGTCAATATTTTCATCTTCCAGCGGTTTGGCAAACCACTGGCGTTGATTTTTCACGAACAGCGCAAAAGCCGTTGCACCGATTTCCGCGGCGTTTAGCGGCGCGTTTTGCACTCCGCCGGACGCACTGACATGGGCGCCAACATATTTCATTGTCATCCTCCGTTTTTGGCAAAAATAAAAATTACAAAATCCGGCGATTGTATTAAAGCGTCAGATCGTTTTTTCGCCGCTGTGAACCAGCTCATTTTCAAGGAACTGTGCTATCATGCGGGCAGTGGAGGAATCGCGTAAAATTCTCTGATGTCCCAGCCCGGAAGTGAGTTTGAGCGCCGCGCCGCGCCAGGCCTCGTTAAGCTGCGGTGCCTGCCTGTAATCGGACTCTTTGTCTTCCCGGTCATGGATGATCAGGCCGGGCAGATTGCTGTCTTTGAGCAGGCGTTGTGGTGAAAAAGCATCAAGCTCCACATCGATGCGGCTTTCCGTGTATTCCAGAATAGCCGCCCGTGTTTTGCGCCCGGCGCCAATGATGCGGGTGAATTCATCCAGCAGATAATCCATGGTTACAGGGGTGCCGATGGTAACGAGCGCATTCAGCGCAACACTATGGTTATGCGACAGCGCGCCGACAACGCCGCCGAAGGAGTGCCCCACTATGGCGTCGAGTGGCCCAAAGCGCCTGTTTATGTCCTGCACAATGGCATTGAATTCCAGCAGGTTGGTGTGCTTGCCGGGAGAATCGCCGTGGGCCAGCCCGTCAAAAGCCAGCACATCAAAGCCGGCTTTGACCAGCTCTTCGGCAATCACCGAAAGCTGCGTTGCCCTGCCCGACCAGCCGTGAATAAGCAAAACACGCGGGCCGCCGTCTTTGCCCCAACGGTAAAAACGGTAATGGGTCCGGTAGCGGCGTTGCGCCACATCAATCTCAATGGGCAGTTCCTGTTTCCATGCTTCGCGCCAGGCTTTCATTTCCCGTGCCGGGCGTTTATGGCGGAACGGTGTAAAAAAGAGCTTTCTGCCCCAGCGCTTGGCCAGCGGCGGCAAAAGTAATTCACATGTTTTAAAGCTGAGAGCAAAAAGTTTTTGCGCGGTTTCCCGTTTCATTTCGGTTCTCCATGAGCTTTTTGGGTAAAAAGTTCCAGTTCAAAATAGCGCCGCAGCTGGTCGGTTACGTCGATCATCGGTTGCGGACTGCCCAGGCTGCGCGACAACACCACGCCACCCTGAATGGACGATACAATAAAACGCGATACTTTTTCTGCGTTTGTCCCCCTCTTTACGGAGCCTTCTTCCTGCGCCTGCTGCAGCAGCGTCTGCAGGTTGCGGATAAAGCGCTGCCACTCCTCGGCTACGCGCCGGTGCAGAGCGGGGTGCGTGTTGTCCGCGTCCACGCTGGTGTTTACCAGGGGACAGCCGCCCGGTATGACCGGGTTTAGCGGGTATTCACGATAAAAATCCAGGATTGCCAGCAGCCGTTCACGCGCCGTTTTAAGCGGAGACGTGGTTCTGTACAGCGATTTGCGCACCTGGCGTACGGCATAATCAAAAGCCTCAACGATGATTTCATCCTTGTTGGCAAAATGATTGTATATGCCGCCTTTCTTTAGCCCGGTCTGCTCCATCAAACGCGACAAAGACGCGCCGGCAAAGCCGTTGGCGTTAAACAGTTCCGCCGCCTTTTTAATGATCTGCTCGCGTGTTAATGCGCCTTTTTTCATTTCTTTTTTCCAAAAACCGACCGGTTGGTATTTAAAAATTATTTTGGTGTTATGCAAATATATCTGTTTTAAAATACGGTGATGCAAAAACGTTATTTATTTTTTTGCTTTTAATATTATTGTCGTAAAATAAAGCAGGTCTTTTTTATACGGAGAGAAAAATGAAACGGCTGATAGTTATGTCTTTGATTCTTTTTGCAGCAACGGCATGCGAAGAAAACATAACCAACCTGCAAAGCGAGGACGCCATAAGGGGGCGTATCGTTTATAATGACGGCACTAAGAATTATTTCGCCGTTCAGACGCAGATACGGATAGCGGGAATAACTCCCTGGATACAAGTTGATGACAATCTGCAGTACACACTCATTAATATTCCTCCCGGTGTATACGATGTTGAAGCTCGTAACTGGAGCAACAGCACAAAAGCGCTCGCTAGTAATGTTGCGGTGGAAGAAGGCCGGACGACCAACGTGCAGGACATGATCATGTTGCCTGAAGAGATATATGATTTTAGGGTAATGATATCCGATACGGCAGGTGACAGGTATTATTTTAACCTGGTAAACTCCGAATTATTAGTAAAATCCCGAGCCGTCCATTTGCGAATATGGAGTACATATCCTGACGCAAATGGCTATGGGGAAGTGACGTTCAGGCTAACCCAAAACGGGACGGTCTATGAAAAAGGAACCGACAGGCAAATTGCTACTTTTGATTTACAGCTTGATGAAGGCATAAACAACATAGAGGTGCGCAACAATGAGTCTGCCGACCCCGATTATTTTGAGTCGGCCCGGGTTTACTACGTAAAACGTGTCTTGCGGGTAAGCGTGGAACTTCGATGGTCCACGACAGACAACGTGGACGCAGGTGACTTTGACCTGTACCTCTATAACACCAGCACAGGCGACAGCGTAAACCTCAAAGAAAACCAGCCTGATTGGGGCATAATAGGCGCCGAATTTGACAATCCTGTAATACAGCGCTCTACAAATCCATTCGGTTTTAGCAGCGACTATGAGAGAATTGACTTCCAAAATGCGCCGGGCGGTATATACCAAATAAAGGTACACTATTATAAAAATCTGGGAAATCCAGATGTTACCATAATACCGGGAGTTCGTCTGGTGGTGGGTTCAAACGTTTATACTTTTGATGCCCCCGACTTCATGGCTGTTGGCGAATGGTGGGACGTAGCCGCTTTCCTCGTTGAATAACAGAGGGGCCGGGTGGCCCCTTTTTTATTGCGCTAAGATTTTTTGAAGTATTTCTTTATCATTCGGCAGCAGGCCTACAGCCGGCAGGCGTTTGGTCAGTTCACGCCAGACGGGCGCTTTGGCAAAAACCTCTTTAAACATGGGCAAAGCTTTTTCAAGCTGCTCCTCCGCGGCCAGGGTAGCGGCCGTCCAATACAAAATTTCCACGTTTTCCGGGTAGAGGTTGTGGGCGGTGCTGTACTCTTCCAGCGCCTTATCCACCTGTCCCTTGGCCAGGTAGCCGTCCCCGCTATTCATGTGCTGGTAAGCGCGATGCACCTTGATCAGTCGTTTCATTTCCTTCAGCGGCTCGGGATGATCGTCCACCCGCAGGTCGACCACTTTCTCCTTCCAGGGCGCGCCGCTGCTTTCGGCCGGCACAATTAAAATAGCGGCCGATTGTTTCCCGCGAATATCGCCACCCTCGGCCTGGGCTGCTTCCAGCGCGGCAAACAGGCGGTTTAGCAGATCGCCCCCGGCCGATTCGTAAGCTTTGGCCATCGCCGGCCAGACGCTTTCCTTTTCCATCAGATTGGCCTGCACGCTGTATTGCGCGCCTTTTTGATCTCCCGCCGCTGGGATGCACTTTTCACCGGTGTGAACAGCCACATTCCCGTGTTTATCCACCATCGCCACCTGGCGCACGGCGGCCTGCTCATCCACGGACAGCAGCGCTTGCAGCGCCTCATTGGCGGTCTTGCCGGAACGCATAAGCTCCAGCCCCAGCGGACCGTAATCTATTTCAGCAAATGATTGTGTCGCCACAGCACCTACACCGGCCTCGGCCCAGGACACCACGGTGCCCACGGAGAACCAGTGCGACTGCACCGCCACACCCATCTCGCCGGTCAAGCTGTCCCGCGCAACGATGGAGTAAGTGTTAACCGGGCGATTGGAAATATCACCGGCAAAAACAATCGAAAAAGATAATAAAAGTAAAATGAGATAACGCATGGTAGGCCTCCCGCAATAAAGTGTGCGGTTAATTAAAGCAGTTTGAGTATTTGCGGCAAGGGAAAAGGGAAAATAAAAAAGGCCGGCATAGACCGGCCTGTGGAAATAATTATTTCATATTAGGGCCAAGTGACCGGCTCACCAAGCGGGTCGCCGTTTTCATCATAATATTGATAGCTGCCACCGTCTGCCGTCCAGTCTGCGCTGAAAGCCAGCACAAAACTGCCGTCGACAAAATTGTATTGCTCAATGCTGCCGCTTTGTCCAGGCGAAACGCTGGTAATAAAACGCGATTGAGGCTGGGAAGCGCTGTCATACGAAGTCATCGTCACGGTTGTGGTACCGGAGTTATCTTCGCCCCATTCGGTTTCGTGCGTAATCGATGCATCCAGGTCGTAAAGCTGCCAGCTTCCGCTGCTTCCATCAACAGCAAAAGTACCGGTCATAAACACCCAATTATCGTACACGATGCTGTTATCGAGATCGACGCCATCGAGCATATACGTCCAGGTCACGGTATCATCGTCGTTAGGCTCGGCGGTGATCGTAATTGTTACGTTGTTTGAAGTTGCCGTCCATGTCCAGACGCCGTCAATCAGCTCTCCGCCGTTATTGGTGTGCGAAGCATAGATATAGCCCAGGTTGACCCAGCCGTTAGCCATGGCCACAAGGCCCTGCACTTCACCCGGAGCATTGTCCGGCGCTTCCAGCTGCAGTTCCTGGGCAGCAGGCATGGATGGCGGATTGTCTTCTTCAGGACCCGTAGCAGAATCCTCGCTGCAGGCCAGAAAAGCAAGCGCCAGTAAACTTACCAGAAAACGTGAAAACATACGAAACATGAGTTCTCCCTATTTTGTTTAGTTCGCGTCTTAACCTAAAAAAGAGTCGCGCACTTTAAGTGATGTATATCAGATACTCAAAAAAAAGGGGTCAACTTTTATCGTCGTTTTTTTCGTTTTTATCCTTCTTTTTCTGGCGATAGAGGTCGGCCAGCTCTTCCAGCCTCTTTTCCACGCGGCCATGCACCGATGCGTCCGGGTATGTGCCATTTTTGTTGCGCTTGCCGGCTTTTGCCCCGGTCAATATCTCCAGCCCTTCATCGATCGTTTCCACGGGATAGACGTGGAATTGCCCTTTTTCGCAGGCTTCCACCACATCGGGGCGCAGCATCAGGTCGGCAATATTCTGATGCGGTATGATGACCCCCTGCTCCCCGGAAAGCCTGCGCTTGTTACAGACATCGAAAAATCCTTCCACCTTCTGGTTTACTCCGCCTATGGGCTGGATATCGCCATGCTGGTTGACCGAGCCGGTAACCGCGATATCCTGGCGCAATGGCAGGCCGGAAAGCTCCGAAAGCAACGCGTAGATCTCGGTGGATGAAGCGCTGTCGCCATCCACGCCGGAATAGGATTGTTCGAAGGCCAGGCTGGCGCTGAAAGAAAGCGAGCGGTTCTGGCCGTATTGCCCGCGGAAGTAGCCACTGAGGATAAGCACCCCTTTATTGTGCGTTTTGCCGCTTAAATCGGCTTCGCGCTCAATGTTGATAATACCGGCGTTGCCAACGCTGACACGGGCTGTAATGCGCGTGGGCTTGCCGAAGCTGTAATCACCGGTCTGGTATACCGCCAATCCGTTCACCTGCCCTTTGCGGCTGCCCTTCACATCGATCATGATATTGCCTTCATCAATCAGCTCCTGCAGCTTGTCCTCGATGCGCTGCGAGCGTTTTTTCTTCTCCTCAATAGCGGCAATTACGTGCCCGGCCGTTACGATGCTGCCATTTTGTTCGCCGGCCCAGTAATTAGCTTCGCGCATGATATCGGCGATGTCACTGAAACGCGTGGACAGCTTGTTCTGGCGCCCGGCAAGACGCACGCCATATTCAACCACTTCGGCCACAGCGTTGTTGTGGAACGCACGCAGCTTTTCCTCATCGCAGATCTTTTTCACAAAGCGGGCATAGCTTTTCAGCGCCCCGCGGCTGCGATCCATTTCGTTGTCAAATTCCGCGTGTACTTTAAACACCTTGCGGAAATCTTCATCGTAGCGGTAAAGCAGGCTGTAAAAACGCGTATCGCCGATAACCACCACTTTCACATTCACATCAATGGCCTCCGGCTTCAGTGCTGTTTGGGTAAACATGGTGTATGGATCATAGGCCTGTATATCGAGTTTGCGGTGTTTCAGCGTGCGTTTGAGGGCCTGCCACACGCCGGGCTCGGGCAGCGCATCCAGCAGGTTAACCACCAGGAAACCGCCATTGGCTTTAAGCAAAGATCCCGCCTTGATATGCGTAAAATCCGTATTAGCACCGCCGCCAAAACGATCCATAACACGTTCGATGGTGCCGAAAAGGTTTTTGTAATTGGGCGCCGTTTCAATAATCACCGGACGCCTTTTGGTACGCGCGTTATCAACAATAACATTGATCTGGAATTCCGTAAATTCATCCTTTTGCTGGCCCATAAAGGCGGCCATCGGGTTACCCTGGTTATCCTGATCATCCTTCAAAAAACGGCCGATGTTATTAATGATCTCATTTTCCACATCGTCCAGGTAATCGGTAACCGGCTTCGCCTCATATTTTTCTTTTAGATCGCCGATAAGGTCATGCACAACCGGTTGCACAAATTCGTATTGCAAGTCCTGCAGCTTTTTCTGGGCCTCTTTTTGTACATGACGATTTTCGCGCAGCGTATTTTCCAGCACATTGTACCACTTGTCACGCTTTTCGCGCAGCTCTTCGAAACGTTCTTTGGAGAATTTGCCCTCTTCCACCATATTTTCGAGCTGGTCCCAGGTTACCACATCTTCATCCACAAGCGGCATCAGGTCCGGACGCGTCATCTGACCCATCTGCAGCTGCACAATAGCCAGGCCCTCCTTTTTAACATCATCTTCCAGCTTACGGATTTTTTCCATCGAGCGGTTCTGGTATTCTTCCAGAAGCTTTTTGCGGCGGCTTTTGTAACTGTCGCTCTCCAGCAGACCCGGAAGTTGCTGCAGCAAGTAGTCAACCAGGTCATCCATGTCTTTGCTCAACTCGCAACCGCGGCCGGCGGGCATTTTTAACACGGAGGGCGAATCGCGATTGCTGAAATTGTGCACATAGCAGATGTCTTCCGGAATCCCACCGGTATCGTCGAGCTTTTCCAGAATACGCTTTACGGTTGTGCTTTTGCCTGTGCCGGTAAGGCCCGCCACGTAGATATTGTAACCGGGGCTGTTTACATGCAGGCCAAGCTCGATAGCGCGCAAGGCGCGGTCCTGGCCGATGATGTCATCACCGCTTTTCAGCTCATCGGTGGTTTCAAAACCGAGGCTGGCGCCATCGCATTGCCAGCGCAGTTTTTCGAGTGCTACTTCTTTGTATTTTTTTTCGGCCATTTTCTCTCCTTAGCACTTTGTGTCGTCCTTTAGCATAACAAATGCCTATTCTCTATTCAAACGGCCATTGGGCTAATAACCCGCCTGCGCAGCCAACGCGTAATTTCCCACGACGCGGCCAGGATAAGCGCCATGCGGCCAAAAAACATGAAGTTCATCAGGCTGTGCGACCAGATATTGGGTTCTTCGGAATCGAACAGCAGCCACAAGACAAAGGTGAGCAGGAAAGCATAAAGGGCGTAGATAAAAGCAAAAATAATCGGGCCGCTAAGCCAGCGAATAAAGAGGTGTTTTGAAACCACGCTGACATACAGAAAAATAACAATCATAAAGCCGCCGTAAAAAAGAGTGTGGCCGGCCACAAATGCAGGGGGCTGGTTTTGTGTGATCAGAAGGATAATAAAATATAGAAGAAGCACGAGAAAAAAAGCGTCGCGCAGGCGCCCTTCCAGGATAAGGGCGTAAAGAAGCGAACCGCAGAAGGCGTAATAGACAAAGACGAATGCCGGTCGCGCGGGGTCCAGATATGGCAGCCCGTGAATAAGCAGCCCGGCTAAAACCGAACCGGCCAGACCGCCGCAAACATACCAAACAATCGTTGATAGCGCTTTCACTTTGCCTCCTTCGCGGGGAGGAAAATATTAATCCGATAAGTTGCGGACGGTACGACGCGTGTAATCGGGCACCAGGCGCACATACTCTTTTTCAAACAGCGTAGAAGAGCAAATAAAATCAGCCGAGGCGCGGTTGCAGGCCACCGGGATATTCCAGAGTACGGCAATGCGCAGCAGAGCTTTCACATCGGGATCGTGGGGCTGTGGTTCTAGCGGGTCCCAGAAAAAGATCAGGAAATCGATCTGGTTGTCAACAATGCGCGCGCCAAGTTGCTGGTCACCGCCCAAAGGTCCGCTTTGGAGGCGCTCGCATTCCAGGCCTGCTTCTTCCTGAATTACCTTGCCCGTGGTCCCCGTGGCCATCAAAATATGCTTCCTGAGCATCTCCTTGTTAAAAAGCGCCCAATCCAGCAGGTCCTGCTTTTTGTGATCATGGGCGACCAAAGCGATGCGTTTTTTCATTGGTATGTCCTCATGACGATGCTCCATGGTTAACTCCTTTTAATGTATGGATTTTGTTTTAATTTAAGCTTTTAAATTGTAAAAACCGATTGAATTTTCGTTTCATTTGCGCTTTTACAAAACCTGTAATCAGGGATTTTGCGCAACGAGGATTGCGCGCCGGGGTCCGGGATAACCTTCTACCGTTTTGGATGGATCATGCGGGTCAAGAAAATCGGCCAGCGATTCCCACCGCATCCACTCTGTCGAACGCTGTTCTTCTGTCGTCGTCGGACTCACGTCTACGGCGCGGATGCTCTTAAACCCGCAGCGCTTCAGCCAGCCTTTCAGCGTCGGAACGGAGGGGATAAACCAGACATTGCGCATTTTAGCATAGCGTCCGCGCGGCAACAATGTTGCACCCTCTTCCCCCTCAATTACCAGGGTTTCAAGCACCAGTTCGCCGCCGGGGCGCAGGCAACCACGCAACTCCAGCAGATGGTCCAGGGGCGAGCGGCGGTGATACAAAACGCCCATGGAAAAAACCGTGTCAAAAAAACGGCTTTCCGCCGGGAATGCTTCGATGCCCAAGGGAATGAGGTGGGTGTTTTGCATGGGACAAAAATGTTTCAGCGCGTAAAACTGCATCACGTAAAGCAGCATGGGATCAATGCCCAAAGCCAGCTGCGCCCCGGCCCCGGCCATACGCCACAGGTAGTATCCGTTGCCCGCGCCCACATCCAGCACCCGGCGTCCGGCCAAAGGCGTGATCTCCTTTTCCAGCCTGGCCCATTTGAGATCGGAACGCCATTCAGCATCGATATGAATGCCGAAAAGCTCATACGGTCCTTTGCGCCAGGGGTGCAGCTTTAGCAGCGATTGTTTCAGCGCTGCGCGTTGCTTTTGCGCCAACTCAGCGGCAGAGCCAATGCGCACGGCCGGAGCATTTAAATCGCAGTTGGCCGCTTTTATCTGCGGCAGCTCGCCCAGGACCTTTTGCCATTTGGGATAATCGCCATGCCATGAGGAACTGAACGCGTTTTTGAGATAATCCGGCAAGGTGGCAGCCCAGGCATCGAGCGTTGTGTTCTTGAGAGATTTATAAAGTGGTGCGTAATCGATCATTTAAGCGCCACCATGGAGATAAAATTGAAGCAGCGGAACCAGGTGTAGACTTCACTGAATCCCGCCTGGCGCAGCCGCTGGTGGTGAACGGTCTCGCTGTCCGGCACAAGCACGTTTTCCAAAGCGGTACGTTTTTGGGCGATTTCCAGGTCGCTGTAACCGTTGGCTTTTTTAAAGGCGTGGTGCCATGCGCTTTGCAGCGACTGTTCTTCGCTCTTTTCAAAAGCCGTCTTTTCCGACAAAATGAAAGCCCCGTCCGTCTTTAGTCCGTCATAAACCTGCTGGATCATCTGCGGCCGTTTTTCCGGGGGTAGAAACATCAGCGTAAAATTCATCGCCGCGACAGACGCGTTTTTTATTGCCGTCTCCAGAACATCTTCGCAACGCAGTTCCACGGGTACGGCATGCGCGTCGCGGGCGATAATCTTTTCGGCCCGTTCGATCATGGCCGACGAATTATCCACCGCTATGATTTTGGCTCCGCTTGCTTTTATATGGCGGCGCATGGCCAGCGTGGCCGCGCCCAGCGAGCAGCCCAGATCGTAAAGCGCGCTGTCTTCCTGAGCGTATTGCCCGGCAAGCACACCGATCATCGCCACGATGGTGGAATAGCCCGGCACAGAGCGCTGGATCATATCGGGAAAGACATCGGCCACCTGTTTGTCAAAGGTAAACTTCACCAGCGGGTCGTGCGGTGTGTCGTATATGTCATCGTGTTTGGGCATAGGATTTGTTTTTTTGTTTTAAAGTAATTTTAACAATGGCGGGGTTTCATTCCAACCGGATTAAACAAAAACACGCAGATGCAGAATTAGAAGGATTCTAAAATAGCTTCACTTATGTTTTTGCATTATGTAGCCCTCTTAACTGTATCAATTCAGCAACTTTCATAGATAACAGCCATGTCCCTGTTCCAACACCTTATCCCGGCGGATGACGCCGTTTTTTACAGCAAGGATGATCCCCATGATGTGCGTCTGGGCCAGGTGGCCCTGCGCGATAAGCAGGACTATGCCCGCTGCAACTGGGTGCTTGTGGGTTGCCCGCAGGATGAAGGCATTGCCCGCAACCAGGGCCGCGCAGGCGCGCGCAAAGCTCCGCATGAAATCCGCAAGGCGCTTTACCGCTACCCGGTCAGCGAAGAGCTGCAGCATATCCGTCTTTTGGATGCCGGAGATATCAACATCGCCGGGACGCTGGAGGAGACGCACGAGCGCCTGGAAGCGACGCTCAAGCCGATGCTGGCCGATGGCAAAAAGGTGCTGGTGCTGGGCGGCGGCAACGACATTTCCTACCCCGACGGCCGCGCCGCGGCTTCCCGCGCCAACAAGCTGCTGGCCTTCAATATCGACCGTCACCTGGACGTGCGGGCCACGGAGCCGCGCAACAGCGGCACACCCTACCGCCAGCTTCTGGACGAAGGCTCTTTCGATCCGGCGTTGTTTCATGAAGTGGCCATCAACTCCTTCGCCAACCCCAAGGCCTATATCGATTTCGTAGAGAGTATCGGCGCCCATATTCATTACCTGGGCGACCTGCGTGATAACGGCGTGGGCAAAGCCATTCAATCCATTGTCGATTCCAGTGAGGCCGACGGCATCTTTTTCGGTTTTGACATGGACTCGGTGCGTGCCGTGGAAGCGCCGGGTGTCAGCGCCCCGGGCCCGATGGGTCTCACCGCCCGCGAAATCTGTGAAATCGCTGATGTGGCCGGCAGCGACCCGCGCACACTGCTCATCGAGATCAGCGAAGTAAATCCCGATTACGATCTTGACGGGATAACAAGCAAATTGGCCGCAAATATTTTAGTCCGGGCCATGGCCGCTTCCGGGTGAATTTGGAATTGACGAACATAATTGTCATTCCTGCGAAGGCAGGAATCCACACGCAACCACCTGCTGCCCAAAAAATATTGGCGAAAATGCCGGCACAGCAAAAAATATCATGAGCATGATCAAGATTACCTGAACACTTTGACACCGTCCCAAGCTTAATTGGAAATTCGGAATAGAAACATAATTGTCATTCCTGCGAAAGCAGGAATCCATACGCAACCACCTGCTGCCCAAAAAACTCTGGCGAAAATGCCGGCACAGCTAAAAAGATCATGAGCATGATCACGATCATGATCAAGATAACTTTAGCACCTTAACACTCTAACACATCGTTTACATCTTCTGATAAGTACGTTTACATTTTTCTTTCAAAAATCCCACTTAAGAGCCCCTGCATCCATTGGCATTTTTATTGCCCTGTTTCCCGGATAAACGGGAAAAACGCTATGCCGAAAATCCTGCCGCTTTTAAGCCTCATTCTGCTTATATCCTGCCATACCGTGCGTGACAGTGCCACGGACGGCGGCAGCTCTTTTTACCCCTACTACATCAGCGATTTTTCACTTGAGTATATCTACACAATCAAAAAACCGGTTTTTGATAACGGCAGACCGCGCCTCCCGGTGCCGTCCAGGGTTCGCCACTTCAGGGAAATTTATGTGTACCGCGGCTACGTCAATGTGTGTCCGGCAGGAGATACGGGCGGCGCAAAGCGGCAGGCCCTTTTCCTGGAAATAGTTTTGCCGGACAGCAGTATTCAGATTCACACAGTGCCGCCTTCGGAAATGGACTTCCGTGGAAACGCCATTATAACCATCCCGTTGCAACTACGCACCAGGCAAAAAGGACCTGTTTATATCAGCCTGGGTTTTTCCGATGGCAACAATGGAATCGTATATGACAGATTTAATATCTTCCGGAGTCGCTCCTTTTATCTCAATTAAGTGTGGAGGTATTCATGCTGCGCTCCGCTTTTGTTTTGTTATTGTTCGGACAGGTTCTTTTCTCGCAAACGCCCGCTCCTTCTCCGTCGCTGACGCCTGCCGATATGGCCATAATTGATGAAGTGTACCATCTGCAACGGGAGGCGGCCACATCCATTTGGCCAGGATGGGTTGCAGACGACGCGCCTTTCCTGTACAAAACGGCACAATGGGATTTTCTGCTGAACCATCCCAAGCCGCCGGCCCGTTACAAAGCCGTTTTCGATTCCCTCTACGGCGACACCCTCTACATGGCCGGCAACAGTGACTCTCTCAGTTACCGCGCGGCATATCCGGTTAACGGGCATTTTACGGTTGTAATGACGGCGCCGGGGAAAGATGACGATCCCTGCCGCTGGGCCATAAAAGGCGTTCACGAATTGTTTCATGTTTACCAAAACAAAGTAAGACCGCAACGGATCGTCAACCCCTTTATTGGACCACACGCCGATAAACACGAACTCTCCTACCCTTTTCCGTATGATGACGGCATTATCTCCTCTTACATGCGGTTGGAGGCAGAGCACATTTTCGACGCCATTCACAACGGCGAAAACGATCAAAAAATAAAAAAACTCCATGCGCATTTTCAGAAGGTTGCAGGGCGCGTTTTTTCAGACAGCCTGGATTGGCGATTTAAACAATGGATGGAGTGGAACGAAGGCGTGGCCCGCTACACGGAGCGCGAAACAGCCCGCATCGCGGCGGACAGCGCGCTTTACCGGCCAAAGGATCGCTTCATGCAATATTATGCTGATGCTAACTATGCCAAAACATGGCACGGCGATTACCGGAACGATCTGAATCCGATTCGTTTTGTGGGCGAAGGGGTGCGCGGACGTATTCAGTTTTACTACCTGGGCATGGGCAAGGCCTATTTGTTGGATTTATTTGATCCCGCCTGGCGTAAAGACTATTTCAAATTCTCAATAGATGCTTTGCTGACCCGTTGATACCCCTGCATTTTAATTGTGGAAGTTGTAAATTCCGATTTCAAGCGGGAAAGTTATTATGCCAGACAGTAAACGCGGTATGCGCACATCGATTGTTGCCATTTTGGCCAATGCTTTTTTGGCCGCCGTCAAGATCGTTACCGGTCTTGTGGGTAATTCCTACGCGCTGGTTGCTGATGGCATTGAATCCACAACCGATATTTTTTCCTCCATCCTGGTTTGGAGCGGTCTGCGCATTGCCCGCCGCCCGCCGGACGAAAACCATCCCTACGGCCATGGCAAAGCGGAATCGGTCGCCGGCCTGCTCGTAGCCATTATCCTGGTTGCCGCCGCCCTGCTCATCGCCTTCAACAGCATCCGCGAAATTGTTACACCGCACCATGTGCCGGCCTGGTACACGCTGCCGGTGCTTCTGCTGGTTATTATCATCAAGGAGAGCCTTTTTCGTTACGCCTTCAAAGCCGGCAGCGAAATCGGCAGCACGTCTGTAAGTAACGACGCCTGGCATCATCGCTCGGACGCCATTACTTCCATCGCCGCATTTGTAGGTATTTCGATTGCCCTGATCGGTGGTGAAGAGTATGCCCCCGCCGATGACTGGGCCGCCCTGTTCAGCTGCATCATTATTCTTTACAACGGCGTGCGCCTTATTCAACCCGCCCTGGATGAGATCATGGATGCCACGGTAGATGAAGATTTAACAAAGAAGATTATCAAAACAGCGCTGGAAGTGAACGGCGTGCGCGCGATTAACAAATGCCGCGTGCGCAAGAGCGGGCTCTCCATACTGATGGATATTCATATCGCCGTGGATGGAAAATTAAGTGTAACGGAAGGCCATGCCATTGGCCACGAAGTTGAAGACCGCTTGCTGGCGTCCGATTTGCCGGTGGAAGATATTGTGGTTCACGTGGAGCCTGATGATGACTAGGCCGGTGTATCGACCTCTTCTACGCGGCTCATGATCTCTTCGCGCAACAGGGGTTTGCGCACAAAAGCATCACAACCGGCTTCCTGCGCCTTATTCTCAATATCCTGGCTTTTCAGGTGAGTTATCACGATCACGTACGAATGGTAGCCATCGCTGCGCTGCTGTTCGTATTCCCGTATGTGGCGCAGGACATCCAGGCCGTCTTTATGCGGAATGAGTATATCCAGAAAAATAATATCGAAGGGCTCTTCTCTTTTGAAGCTTTTATGGTAGGCGTCCAGCGCGCTCAGACCGCACTCGGCGGTGCTGTAGTCATATTGGCTGCCCAGAATATTCTTAATTATTCGGTGCGTGATGGGTACATCGTCAACAATCAGTACGCGGGACATATCTAAACCTTTTCTCCGGAGTTATCACATGTGCTATGTTCATCTTCGACAGCAACGGGCATAAGTTATCCACCTGCGGCGGAGCGGATTGAATCTGACCAGCGCGGCCTAATCCAGCGCCGGCAGATGGATGGTAAAGGTGCTGCCCTTGCCCGTATCACTGTCCACTTCCACGCGCCCGCCGTGCACAAGAGCAATGTGTTTTACGATCGCCAGCCCCAGTCCCGTGCCGCCCATTTTGCGGCTGCGCGCCTTATCCACGCGGTAGAATCGTTCAAAAATGCGTGGCAGGTGTTCGCGGGCGATGCCGTTGCCTTCGTCTTTTACGCGGATCAGCATTTCTCCGTCGCTCTTTTCCGCACTAAGCCAGATACTGCGTCCATCAGGGCTGTATTTTATGGCATTGTCAATCAGGTTTATCAGTGCTTCTTCAACAAGCGGCGCATTGAGCCTCGCCCGCAAATCGGGATCGCACTCTACATGAATTTTGGCGTTTTTCTTCTCCGCTTTAGGTTCACAGATCTGCAACGCTTCTTCAAGAATAGGTTTGATTTTTTCCTTATTAAAGCTGATTTCATCATGCTCGCCTTCACGCTCCAACCGCGAGAGGGTCAGCAAATCTTCAAGTATCGTACTCAGCCGGTTGGTTTGCCGGGCGATGATGTCCAGAAACTTACGGGCATTGTCCGGCTCGCTGATGGCGCCTTCCTGCAACGCTTCCACGAAGCCCTTAATGCTGGTTAACGGTGTACGTATTTCGTGCGATACATTGGCCACAAACTCACGCCGTCCGCTTTCCAGGTGGCGCAGTCGTGTCACGTCATTTAATACAAGCAAGGCGCCGATTGTATCGCCGTTTTCCGCTTTGAGCGTGCTGGCCTGCACTTTCACGTATTGCTCCTCGGGGTGCTTCAAAACGATTTCCGCCTCCTGGCGCTGGTTGCTTTTCAGGCAGCCCAGGATCATGTTTTTAAGTTGCGTGTTGGTGATAATCTTATCTACCTGCTGGCCGGTCATAGACTTTTTTACTGAGCCCAGGAGCCGCGCGGCAGCCGTATTAATGCTGATAACCTTCTCGCCGCGATCAACGGCAATGACGCCCTCCGCCATGCTTTCAAAAACTGCTTTTTGCTGGTTACGCTGTTGCGTGATCGTCTCCATCTTTTCGTCGATCTGCGCTGCCATTTTGTTAAGCGCAGATGCCAGCTTGGACATCTCGCGTGTTGGCGGGTCAGGCAAGCGGGCGTGTAGTTCGCCATCGGCAAATTTCTCCACCCCGATAATGATCTGCTCCAGGGGATTGGAAATGCGTCGCGTGGTATACAGGCTGATCAAGGCTGTCAGAGCGGTTATAAACAATCCATAATACACAATGCGCTGCTGCAAAGCGGAAATCGTCTCGTCGATGGCCTCCACATCACGTGAGGTGCGTACCACGGCATACGGCTTGTCATTTACGACATAAGGCACCGCCACGTACATCATATTTTTTTTAACCGTATTGCTAAAACGCATGGATGTGCCTGCGGCGCCGTCCAGCGCCTGGGCCACCTCGGGGCGCGCTTTATGGTTGTCCATCACCTGCGGGTCTTCATCAGAATCGTAGATTACCCGGCCATCAGCCAGAATGATGGTTATGCGCGTCTCAATCTCATCTTCGAGGCCTTTCAGCCTGTCCGTGTGCAACTTTTGACCGCTGCTGTCAGCAATCAGTCCGGTAATAAGCTTAGCGCGTATCTCCAGGTTTTCCGATGTTTTATTCAGATAGAAATCGCGCCCCAGGTCGGAAGCATACCAGCTTACGGCCACCAGCGCCAGAATGGTAATAAGAAGAGATGTGGAAAAGATCTGCCACCATAGGCGACTCTTTTTCATTGCGGCTCCCGGAACTTGTAACCCACGCCGCGTACGGTTTCAATCAGTTTGCCCTTTTTGCCCAGCTTTTTGCGCAAGCCTACCACCTGCACGTCGACGGCGCGTTCGGTGACCGGGTAATCGCTGCCACGCAACGCATCAACAATCTGGTAACGTGAGTAGACCCAGCCTGGCCTTTTGGCAAGAAGTTGCAACAGGCGGAATTCAGAAAAAGTCAGATCAATACGCTTGCCATCAATTGTCACTTCGTGGCGGCCGGGATGAATGGTAATGCCTTCTATCTCAATGATGCTTTCATCATTGCTGAGCCTGGAATTCTGGCGTCTGAGAATAGCCTTAATACGTGCCAGCAATACCCGCGAACTGAACGGCTTCGTGATATAATCGTCTGCCCCGATCTCCAGTCCGCTGACAATATCGGCTTCTTCGCCCTTGGCGGTGAGCATGATGATAGGCAGGTTGCCCAGTTCGTCATCGCGCTTAATCATTTTACAAACGTCAAGGCCGTCCACGCCGGGCAGCATCAGGTCCAGCAGCAGCAGCTCGGGTTTGTCCTGACGTATGGCCTTAAGCACATCCTCGCCGGACGTAAAGCGGCGCAGCTTGTAGCCTTCCTTGCTGAGAATGTACTCGACCAGGTCGAGAATGTCTTCCTCGTCATCCACCACAAAGATTTTTTCTTTTGCCACTTTTCTTTCCTTTGAAATGGTTTTACAAAGAGAATAAATGTGCGGAAAGCATGTTAGATTTATGTTAGTATTGTATGAGAATGAATTTAAAGCTTACCGGGGGCTAATAAAACTTTAATCAGCTAAAACGTTGTAAAAGCAATGCAGCGGCTTCTTCCGACCAATAATATGTGCCCTTTTGCGGGAATCCGGCATGTCCTCCCTGCCGGGGAATAATAAGGTTTACATTAGGATTTTCCGCTGCTTCTTGCACAGGGTAACATTTTTCGGAAAGAAAAGGATCGTTGGCGGCATTGATAATAAACGCGGGCCGGCTGATTTCACTTATCCGGAAAAGACTGCTGCATTTGCGCCAGTAATCTTCCGCTGAAGCAAAACCATGGATCGGGGCCGTGTAACGATCGTCAAAATCTTTAAACGTTTTTACTTTTTCAAGATCGCGTACATCAAGTGCGGGAAAGATAAGGCTTTTGGCCAGGACTTTTTGTCGCAAGAGGCGCATAAAACGATCCATATATATCTTGTTGGAAAACCTTGCAAGCTGCCGCGCGCTGCCGGCCAGATCGCAGGGCACGGAGAAGGCAATGGCACCGGCTACCGCGCTGTCCGGCTGCTCCGCCAGGTAAAGCAGTGAAATATTACCACCCATCGAAAATCCAATCAGCACGATTTGTTTATACCCTTTGGTGCGGGCATGGGCGATAACCCGTGCAAGGTCGTCCGTGGCGCCGCTATGATAAAAGCGGAGTTGGCGGTTCAGCTCGCCGCTGCATGAGCGAAAGTTCCAGGCCAGAACGTCCCAGTCATCCTTAAGCCGGTGCGCCATTCCCGTGATATATGGCCTGTGGCTGCTGCCTTCCAACCCGTGTGAAAGCATAGCGAGCCGCTTATGGCCGGAAGCAACCCAATCCAGATCGAGGAAATCGTCATCCCCGGTATGAATGCGTTCACGCCGGTAAAGGGACGCGTTAAAGTTGTTTCTAAAGGAGGGACAGATGGTCTGCAGATGACCGCCGGGCAGAAAGAAGGGCGCTTTGTAAAGGGGCAATCCTAGTTGAGCATCGGGGGGTGCCATTTTTCCCAGTCTTCCAGTTCTACTTTTACATTCCCGATAAATACTTTCAGCTCCGCGAAAACGGGGACGCGCGATTCATCGGCGCTGAACCAGCCCTTATATGGACCGGTAACACCGGCAATACCTTTTATATGAATGTTACCTTCCAGCAACCAACTCTCAATGGGCTGATCAAGGCTGTCTATTTCCACAGGCTCAGTCCGGCCCGTCGCGATAAGCTCCACATCACCCGTATTGTCTTCAAAAAAAGTGGTTCTGCTGTAGTGATTTTTAAGGTTAACCTGTTCCCGGGTATCATAAATCAGAGCTATACCATCAATAAGCCGTTGACGCATCTCAATCACGCGGTCAATAGACTTCGTACTGTCCGTATTCTCCAGCAGGTTTATATTTACCAGGCTGTCGGTATAGTTAAAGTTATAAACGGCTTTGTAAGCCACACCATCTACATACTCATCGGTAATAAAGCGTATTGTCCGCAGGCTGTCGTCGATAAAGCTTTCATAAACGCTTTCGTTTTCCAGCCAAAAAAGCATCGGGTTGGATTGAATGGTAAATTTAACACGATTGACCTGTTTCCCATCGATTTCGGTTTTACCCAGGACTTTTAATTTCACTGTTCCCAGATTGATAAACGACCAGCTTACGTTATACGTCAGCTCTTCTCCTGCAGGCCAAATAAAGCGTGTTTGCCCGCTAAGACATGTCTGAAATGTAAAAATAAAAAACAGGCAGTATAACAAATGTCGTAAGCGCATTCGGATTCCTCGTTATATATTCAGCATGAAAGTGCGTGTAATGTATACTGCTTTCGTTTAAATAAAGTTATGATTTTTTTTCGAATTTCAGGCTGGCGGAATTAATGCAGTACCTTAGCCCTGTGGGCCGGGGGCCATCGGGGAAAACATGCCCCAGGTGGCCGCCGCAGTTACTGCATTGTACCTCAATGCGTCTCATGCCGTGACTTAAATCTTGTTCCTCATGAACCGCTTGCCCGTCAACCGGTGCGTAAAAGCTTGGCCAGCCGCTGCCCGAGTCGTATTTCGTTTCCGAGCTGAACAGCTTTTCTCCGCAGGCAGCACACAGGTAAGTACCGTCTTCCTTGTGCTTGTAATACTCCCCGCTGAAAGGTGCTTCCGTTCCTTTTTGACGCAGAATCCTGTATTGCTCAGAAGTCAAATGCTCATCGGATTTCGTTTTTTTGTCTTTACTCATGCTATATTCCTTTCAGAAGTAGTATTTGTAGAACGCAGACGGGGAAGCCTAAAATTTCAAATTTGTGCCGAAAATGCAGCAAATAAAAAAAGCAGGCCCAAAAACCTGCTTTCAGCGGAGAGGGTGGGATTCGAACCCACGGAAGACGCAAGGCCTTCAACGGTTTTCGAGACCGCCCGATTCAACCACTCTCGCACCTCTCCGTGCGACACGTGTTGAAAAATGTAAAAAAAGAAAAGGCAGATCGCTATTAACCTGCCTTCAGCGGAGAGGGTGGGATTCGAACCCACGGTACACAGGGTGCACACGCGATTTCCAGTCGCGCCGATTCAGCCACTCTCGCACCTCTCCTAAAAAGCGAGCTTTTAATATAGCGAATCACTATTTACTTCTCAAACCAAAATAGGCTCGAACAAGAGCTATTTATTTTCCTGCCGCTCGCGTAATCTTTCAAAAAACTGCATCATAAGGCGCGCACACTCTTCGCGCAAAATGCCTGGCGTAACCTCAATACGGTGATTGAGCCGCGGATCATTCAACAAATTAAATAAACTGGAGTGCGCACCGGTCTTTACATCCTGAACTCCGTAAACAACACGTTTCAGGCGGGCCAGTACCGAAGCTCCGGCACACATACTGCAAGGTTCCACCGTTACATAAAGCGTGGCGTCGCGCAGGTGTTTGTCTTCAATGGTTGCCGTTGCCGCAGTAATGGCGATCATTTCAGCGTGTGCTGTGGGGTCTTTCAGCATTTCAACCTGATTGTAACCACGCCCGATCACCCGCCCTTCCTGTACGACAACCGCTCCCACGGGCACCTCATCCGCGGCCAGCGCTTTGGCCGCTTCGCGCAGCGCCTCTTTCATATAAGTGATATCAGGTGGATCTTGGTGCAGAAAGGATTGTGACATTACTGGACCGGCATTTTGTTCATAAAAAAAGCCCCTCGGAAGGGGCTGAAGCTTGTACGCCCGGGAGGAGTCGAACCCCCAACCTTCTGATCCGTAGTCAGACGCTCTATCCAATTGAGCTACGGGCGCATCAAAAACGAGCTTTTAATTTACGGGCATTATCAAACACTGTCAAGAAATTATTCGCTATTTTTCGATACGCACATTTACAGCGCGGTCGCCTTTCATATCGCTGCGCACGTCGAATTTCACCCGCTGCCCCTCGCGCAGTTGTTTGTTGCCGGAGGAGGGGTGGATGTCATTTGCATTCACAAAAAGGTCGTCCCCGTTTTCATCGGTAATGAAGCCAAATCCTTTCAGGGGATCCCACATTTTTACTTTACCTGATTGCATAATACCTCACCAAAGTTTAAAACGATCTTCCAGAGTCAGAGAATCTACATGGGCGTTCAGAAACTGCCGCACTTCAGACCAGGGATAAGCAACATCACCACGTCTGTTTAAAAGTGATTCCGCCTTGCTAAAACGGCCATCCATATAATGCAGATAGATGTCGCCATAAACGCCCTTTATCTGTTCCGGCCCGAACGTTCGCATGGCTTTGTCCAACCATTCACGCGCCTTTACAAATTCCTGATTGCTGGCATAGTAGCGCGCCAGCTGAAACATTATGTCCGTTTTTTGTCGCGGGTCGGGAGCGGGATAATTAACGATTCCGGCCAACGTATCCGCCCAGTTCTCGCTTCCCAGACTTTGCATCAGGCGGCCTTTTCGCTCATAATAATCAAACCAGTACCAGCGCTGCGAAACTGCGTCTTTCGCTTTTATGGACTTCCGCGCATTGTTCAACGCGCGGATAGCCTGGGCAGTATCCTGCCTGGTATACAATACGCTGTCATAAATGCTAAAAAGCATCTTACGGTCAATATGTCTTAAACGGTGTTTTAATTGACGAGCATACAAGCTGTCATCATAGAAGAACTGCAGCTCGGTTTTTAAAAGCCGGCGGGCTTCAACCAGCTTATCCTGTTCCAAAAGCCGGTCAATATCCCCGATCTTTTTTTCCCGGCCGCATCCGGCAAAAACCATCAGCAAGGCTAAAAAGAGAAAATAGTACCTAAGCAGAAAAAATAAGCTCCTTATCCTTGATAATTTTCCGCATATAGCGCATAGCTTCCACTTCATTCATGCTGCCCAGCATCTGGCGCACCTTCATGGATTGCTTAAGCTCATCTTCATTTAAGAGGAGGTGTTCCTTGCGGGTGCCGGATTCATGAATATTGATCGCCGGCCAAACACGCTGTTCCGCGCACCTTTGCGATAAGACGAGATCCAGGTTGCCCGTGCCTTTAAATTCCTGAAAAATAATTTCATCCATTTTGCTGCCGGTGTTAACCAGGATCGTAGCAATAATACTGAGCGATCCGCCGCCTTCCAGATTGCGCGCTGCACCAAAGAAACGGCGTGGCAATTCCAGGGCATTAGCCGATAAGCCACCGGTCAGAGTGCGCCCGTTATTGTTAGATTTCTTGTTATAAGCACGCCCCATCCGTGTCAAAGAATCAATCAAAACAACAATATTGTGCCCGGCCTCAGCCTTGCGGATTGCGGAGTTCATGACGAGGCGCGTCATACGGATATGGTTTTCGGTATCTTCATCCGCGGAAGATGACAGAACGTGCGCTTTAGGCACGGACCGTCTGAAATCCGTTACCTCTTCCGGCCGTTCATCAACAAGCAGGATTAGCACTTCCATCTCAGGATGATGTGTATTAATGGCCAGCGCGATATGCTTGAGTATGGTCGTTTTACCCGTTTTCGGTGGCGCGACGATCAGACCGCGTTGTCCTTTTCCCATAGGACAAAGGGCATCGAGACACGGTCCGATTGTATCCTTTTCGTTAAGCGTCATTTTAAGCCGCTCTTCAGGATTAATGGTCACTTGCTCGCGAAAATTGATCCGCTGCTTGTATTGCGGGGGTTCCATATCGTTAATGGTTTGAATAAAATAGAGATAGGGATTCTTGTTGTTGTCGGGTTCGGCCGCCTGTCCAACAAGGTAAGCACCTTCTTCAAGGTTAAACTGGCGGATCAGGGACTGCGGTACGTACACATCATTACCGGTGGGATTAAAGTTGTGCTCCAAATGCCGCAGGAATCCAAAACCCTTGGGGTATAATTCCAAATAGCCGCTAACGTCCATCAGGCTCCTTCATCTTTTATCAATAATTTTCCTTGTTCCATAATTTTTTGATCATCTATCCATACATCAGGTTCGGTCAAAACGGCATCAACATGAATACCGACGTTACAGGTACCGCCCATGGAAATATTGTTCCCAAAGGCAACGTGTACTGTTCCGAAAACCTTTTCATCTTCCAGAATTTTACCTGTTATAATGGCTTTGTCATTTGTCCCGATACCAAGTTCTGCCACATTAAGTCCAGGTTTGCCAAAGCGTTTAAGCTGTTGCTCAAAAAGCAACGCTTGCTCTCCTCCGCTGAACCTTTCAGCAAAACCATCCCGTATTTCGATATGAACGGGTTCATTTACGAGACCTATCCCGGCAATGGAAGCGTCTATTACAAGCGTGCCGAAGGATTTCCCTTCTTCAGGGGCAAGAAAAGCTTCTCCGCTAGGAAGGTTCCCCCCTTTTCCTTTTTCTCGAATAAGTCCGGTTGAGCTGATTGCGCTCATGCCCGATATAGGCAAATGCAGGTCGGTACCCAGGCGTGTTTTAATACGAGCTGCTTTGGCAGACTCCAGTAATGCCGCAATCTGATCTGTGCGACGAGCGACCTTAATATAATCTGCAGCCATTGTCCGCACAAACACATCTTTAGTGATTCCGGGTAAAGTTGCTACGCGCACACCTTTTTTGGTGGCGTTTCGCTTGGCATCCGTGTGTGTCATAGACTTTGCCGTAGCGCAGATAACCACATCATACTGAAGCATCATTTTGGCAATACCAGGCGATGGTTCCTGTCCGTTTACTTCCGCCTCGGGCATAAGAACCATATGGGCGTACGAGCATAAACCATTAGCAACCGAGTAAAAAGCCTTGCCGATTTCTTCAGTTACGTTATCAGTAATTATTAAGACAGACTCAGATGCATCGAGGTTAAGGCAATCAAGAAGCGCCTTCTCTACAGGTGCTTTGAGTTGAGCATCCATAAAATATTCAAAATTTTTATAGTATAATATTTAGAAAAAAGAAGAAAAACATCCGTGTTTTAAAAGATTCCTACATTTTCTTGGCAAGCTCTTTTCGTTCTTTCTTTAAACGATCTTTTTCTTTTTTCAACTCATCCTGCCACTGCTTAAGCAAATCTTTTTCCTTTTTGCGGCGCAGGTCAACAGCAAGCTTACGCGCTTCTTCCGGCTTGCGCTTTTTGGATACGTAAAACTTGCGCGAATTCGGCTTGCCGCCTTCACTCCAGGTCGCCTGGAAGTAATGTACTTCACGGCCCCGGATATTCGTTTTCACCTCATTGACGCCAACATGCCCGCTGGCATTGTTTTTTGGCGGCTTTTTATAAAAAGGCTTGCGGTTGGGGTTGCGCCCCTCGCGTTTGTGAAGCTCAGCAACCATTTTATTATGATCGCGGAACTTTATGGCATTGTTGAGCGCCTGCTGCTTGCCACCGTAAAGACGGTCGCTGAACAACTTGGACACGAAAACGCCACCATTGGCATAAACACGCACATACCATCCGTGTGTATGCTTTGAATCTATCCGGCTGATACCCGGATATTTTTTCTCTTTACTCACAGCTATTCCCCCTCGTTTGAATAGTGAATAAGTGGTAAATTTTAGTGATTTTACTTCGAAACAACTATTTTTTGCTATATTTATTCGCGAAATTTGTATTGGTTACAAATTTAACTTTATTTAGTTGATGTGCAACAGTACTGCTTAACCCATTAATCTAAAAAAATCAATAACTTAAGTCAGCAACAAAAAACCGGAGCAGTTTATGAATTCTTTACGCGGACAAATCTGGAACCTAATGACACTTCTTTACAGGGCTCATCCCTGGCACGGTGTTGAAATCGGCGAGAAATGCCCTGAAGTCGTCAACTCATACATCGAAATGGTTCCAACGGATACGGTTAAGTATGAACTTGATAAAGAATCTGGTCTGCTCAAGGTTGATCGTCCCCAGAAATTTTCTTCGATGCCTCCTATGCTTTACGGACTCGTTCCCAGAACCTATTGTGGTAGCCGCGTTGCCGCTTTTTGCAACGATAAAACCGGACGCAGTGACATTGTGGGCGATAAAGACCCACTGGATATCTGCATTTTAACCGAACGCCCGATCACACACAGCAATATAATTGTCTCGGCCGTTGTAATCGGCGGCTTCCGTATGATTGATAACGGTGAAGCCGATGACAAAATTATCGCTTTCCTTAAAGGCGATCTTGTTTACGGGGAATGGAATGATATCGGCGATGTTCCTTCTATGCTGATTGAACGCTTGAAGCATTATTTTTTGACTTATAAAGATATTCCCGGCCAGGAAAAACATGTGTGCGAAATTACACATATATACGGGCGGGAAGAAGCATATGAAGTTATTAAACGCAGCGTGGATGACTATGATGAGAAATACTCCGGGCTAGACAACATGATGCGTTAACTTCATCCGCCTTTATACTTTACGTAAAAACCTTTCTCTTTTAAATAACCGGCAATTTTGTCCCGGTGGTCGCCCTGAATTTCGATAGACTTTTCTTTTGTGCTTCCACCGGCACTGCAAAGTTTTTGTAAATTTCGTTTTAGTGAATCAAGCTCCCCGGGAATTCCGGTAACCACGGTTACGGTTTTGCCGCCACGTTTTTTTCTGTCTCTCTCTATATACGCTGTAACGTCGTTAGGGTTCACCACATTTCCGGATTTCCTACTTTTGACTTCGTCGGGACGCTTTTCTTCCGGATGCGTTGAGTACACAAGCTTAGAATTCTTCTTTGTCATATATATTATTAACTTTTATTGGTGTGCTTCCAGCATGCTTTCCAAACGAACAGGGCGATGTTTTGCAACCCATTCAGAATAGTTACCATTATAGCCTGCTCTTAGCTGCAACTCTTTCACTTTGTTCATGATGCCCGCAAAAACAGATGTTCCTGGCACTAAAGTTCCATCAGATTCATGTAAAGCAGACTTAAAGTAACGCTCTACAAGCACATTGGCAATACTGTTTGCATGATATTGAGATTCCTTGATATTGCCCTTTCCCGTCACGGCATTACCCAAAGCAAATACATGATCGTACCCTTCGAAACGTCCGCTTTCTTCATCTGCCAGAGCAAAACGTTCCCCCATATATGGCACACCGGGAAGTTTTTGCGGAACCGATCCGATTGAGGAGATAAACAGGTCCGATTTTACTTCCACAAAATCGTCTGGCAAAGGTATAACACGCCCGCCCTCAATCTTTGTGCGCTGGAAAACTATGGATTCAAGCTTACCGTTTTTCGATTTATAGCTGGCCGGCATATGGCATTCACGCATATGAAAACAATACTTGTCCTGAGCCAGTTTGATTATCTTTTTGCGCACGTGATAAATCTTCTGCCACTCTTCCTCTGTGGGCCGGCCGGCAACCGGTGAAAGCGGCATATCGATTACGCGACGCCGGTAATAAAGAGTACAGCCTTTCAGATTTAAATCATCCAGAGACAAGCCAAGCTGCTGTGCGGCTGTCTTCAGACCCAGTCTTTCAACGGTCAGGGTATCCGTTTCAAAGCCCTTTTTGCGTACAGCATTGCAGAACGTTTCGATCATTAAAATTTTTACAACGTCGATAGACGCCAGTCCACCCCCAACGACAACTGCGTTATCCTTAATGTCAAAAACCTCCCCGAAATAACCCGGATCGTGACACTGATTAAACCACTGTACAAATGGGTTCTGATAAACCAGACCGTTTCCCACAAACTCGTCTACACCTTCAACTGGCAAGGGCCTGTCTTGCCAGGCTCCCGTTGCGATAAGCACTGCGCTAAAACCCCAGTTTTTGCAAACATCTTCAAAAATGATATCCTCACCTAAACGACATGAAGGCACGTACTGTACGAGCGGATGATCCAACTTGGCATCTATTTTTTCTTCCTGACGGTCACGTAGTTTTACATGCCATTTGGGAAGGCCCGTTTCAATTTTGCCGTAGGGTAAAATATTCTGTTCAAAAACAACAACATTAATTCCTTGATTTACCAATACACTGGCGGCTTCAGAGCCTGCCACCGCTCCACCAAAAATAGCTACACAATGATTCGTTTTCATGGCATTTCCATTTGGAAAGATTACAGGTTATAGGAAATATAACCACGACATCTAAAGGGGGCAATCCGATTCGAAACTATTTTATCAATTATGCCTGAAAAGCAACAAAAAAACCAGAATCAGCGGCGAAAATATGACAAAAAGCACCAGGAAAACCGATAACAGGCCTGCTCCCGTAAAAACAATCGCCAAAACAAATCCCAAAATGGCAAAAACTATTTTAAAAGGTAGAGCAATTAAAAAAGCGCCGGCATGTAAAAGACCTGCGAATAACTTGATCGCCACAAAAAACAGAAAGCCCAGAAAAAGCAATGCAAGCAGTTCCATTTCTTTTTACTCCAGTAATTTGAAGGACATTGGTTCCATGGAGATACGGACTTTTTCGCCATCAGATTCATATGTGCTTACATCCATCAAATCGGTAAACGGGCTACCGGACGGCAGATTGATTTCCACTTCGTCAGCGCCACGATTAAAAAGAGCATATACGGTATCGGTTTCTGTTTCTCTACGGAAAACGGCAACGTTTTCAGAGCTCTGTTCATACATAGGTACAAAATTTCCCTTGCGCAGGGCATTGTTGTTTTTGCGCAGCAGAATAAGGGTTTTGTAGTAATCAAAAATCAAAGAATCGAAACCGTTGGGATCGGACGGACGCGTTTTACCTGCAATGGGATGATGAGATTCCTGCTCGAATTCGATATCCGGCCAAACCATAGGCTTACGGTCTCCCGGATCATCCGGTCCCCAAATGCCAGCTTCAGTACCGTAAAAAATCAACGGCGCGCCTATCCAGGCCATTTTAAAAGCAACGATCAATTCCTGCGTGGCGCGCTCTTCCCTGGTTGGCTTGCGCAGTATGTAATCGGGGTTGTCAATGGGGCTGCGCATGCGGTCAAAATTCAGATTGGGATTAAGGATCATCGAAGCGAGCCGGTCGGTATCGTGAGAATCCATCAGGTTCCAAAGAAGAGCCGTCGACGCTTGACCGTAGTTTTTGTATAATGTATCCAGTTTGCCCAAGTATGCGGGGCCCGAGATACTTTTATCGCCGCTATTAATAAAAAATTCCATAGTCGCATAGGCAAAGGGATAGTTCATAGCCCCATCAAATTGACTGTTTTTTACGGCTTCCGAGGCATCATTCCAGACTTCGGCAACCACCAGGGCCCGGGGATTTATGGATTTAACGTGACGGTACCAGTCGCGCCAGAATGCTTCGGCCACTTCGTCGGCAACATCCAGCCGCCACCCATCAATACCATCAGAAGGATCGCCATCACCGTTGGGGTCCATCCAGCGGCTTGTGGCGGCAAAAATATAATCGCGCACCGCAGGAACCGGGCCGTTCTCGTCTTCGTGGAATTCCGGCAGCCCCTTAAAGCCCCACCACCCACTGTAATCAAATTCGTTTTCTTCGGTAGCGGGATCATCCCACGATTTTATGTCATACCAGTCTGCGTATGGTGATTGCTGTTGGTTTTTTACTACATCCTTAAAGGCAAAAAACTCGGTTCCCGTGTGATTGAAAACGCCATCAATGACTACGCGAATATCTCTTTTATGAGCCTCTGATATAAGTTTCAGAAAAGCGGAATCCGCTGTTGTCCAAATCCATGTCGCGGGATCGGCGCTTTCGGCTGCCCGCGCCAATGCGGCTTTGTCGGCGGCGGCATCGGGGCCAAAATTATCATCAATATGATGAAAAGTGGAGCCATCATACTTATGCAAGCTCGGTGCTTCAAAAACGGGATTGAAATAGATACCTTCCACACCAAGATCCTGCAGATAATCCAACTTCTGCGTAACGCCGATAAGGTCACCACCATAACGCCGGTCATAGACCACATCATAAAAATAATCGGATTCTTCCCGTTCCCACGGCTGTATCTTAAACCAGTCACTTCCCCAGGGATGTATCCTCCACCCCGGCTGGGCTTCCGCTCCGGGCACCTCCGCCGCCACCGGGTCGCTTGCTTCAACTGCATTACGAAAACGCTCCGGAAATATCTGATACCAGACAATGCCGCGGGCCCACTCCACATCTGAACCCAGAGGCTGGTTTTGTGACTTTTCCTGACAGCTTTGAACAAAAACAATCACAACTAAAAAGAAGATAATAAGGCGTGACATGACGATACCCGTTGTAATTAGATGAAACTTAAATATAGTGAGAATTGAAATTATCTACTAATTTACCGGACCGTTTTTCTGGATGATCATGATCGTAACATCGTCAACGCGGGGCTGGCCGCCGTAAAAGATATCAAGGTCATGAGAAAGCTCTTTGATCAGCTCATCGGCGGGCAGATCCTGGTTTTCGCGCAGCAGCTCCAGAAACCGCTCATCACCATATTGCGCTTTTTGGCCGTCGTCAACGCGGGTGGCTTCAGTAAGCCCGTCTGTAAAAAGCAGCAACGATTCATTTTTTGCCAGTGTATGCCTGCATATCTCCAGACTTTTTGTAAACAGCGCTTCGGAATCCGTAAGTCCCAGCCCGATGCCTTTGGTTTCGGCCACGCGGGGCTTTCCGCCGCTCAGGATAACGGGCGCGTTGTGACCGCAGCGCACCCACTGTAACTCGCCTGTGTCGGGATTCAGCGTTCCGATAATCGCCGTTATAAATATCTGGGCGTCGTTAATGTGCTTGCGGATGTAGGAGTTGATGGCCAGCGCCACCTTATCCGGCTGATCCATAAAGCGTGCCGAAAGACGGAACAGGCTAATAAACTGCGCCATGTAAAAAGCGGCCGAAGCACCCTTGCCGGATACGTCTCCCACGGTGAACAGATAGTTTCCGTTGTCCATGCGGATCATATCATACAGGTCGCCGCTCACTTCCTGCGCAGTTTGCAGGTTAGCCACAACCTTAAAACCTTTGGGATGCGGAAGCTGGCGCGGCAATAGATCCAGTTGCACTTCGCGCGCAATAACCCACTCCTGGTTCAGGCGATCTTTTTCGCGCGCCTCCTGCAGCGTTTTTTCCAGGCGTCCGGCCATCGCGTTAAAGCGCCGGGCCAGCTCGGAAAACTCGTCCTCACCCTGCATATCAACCTTGAATTGAAGATTGCCGTCGGAAATTTCGCGAATACCCTGGCGCAACTGACTGAATTTATGGATAATCGTTTTGTTAATGCGGTCGCCCGCCCCTACCACCTGGCGTATCACGAGAGAGTTAATCGCGAGAAAAATGAGGATAAGCAGGGAGACCATTCCTACGATGGGGTCACTGAGTGCTATTTCTTTTTTATTCAATACAATGTCAAAGGCAATAAGCCCCTGGGGCTTACTCGCAGATACAAACGGCATATAGACCCTGCCAAAGACAAACCCGCTTTCCCGGCCCGTATCGAGCAAAAACACCTTTCTGTCATCTTCCTGCTCGCGGCCGTTATCAAAGTAAGAACGTTTGTTTTCTTTTTCGGAATACCAGAAGTTAAGCGAATAAAACCTGATATCCCTGGTCCTCTGCCATAGATCATATTTCATAAGCAGGCTTTGCCAGCTATCCAGTTCAATAGGGTAAGCAACCAGCCCGTTTCCGAAGAGTGTCTGCTTTTCAAACCACATTTTCTTCAACAGCGTGCTATCCAGCAAAGTGGCAAAAATAGTGTCGTTGTTAGTACGGCTAAATAAAAACCATTCGCCTTTCTCCGATTCCCAGATTCCCGTTGAAACATCAAAAGGCAACGTGGCCGGCTCTGCCATTACGGCTTTACTTTTTTGCAACTGCTTTTTTATTTCATCGGATAGATTTTGCGCCTGCCAGCCGGCAGTAAAAAAGAAGAAAAGCAACATAAGCAGTATAAATTGAACGATCTGCGGTATAAAGGATTGAAACAGGCCGGAGAACCAAAGTTTGCGGGAAAGCGTCAGGTGGTTGTAAATGATCACCGCGGGTATCTTTATCATCAGTGCAATCAAATAGGCCATTAGCAAATGCCGCATAAAACCGGGGATCGTGTGCCAGGTCCATGATGCACCGTCGTAAAACGCGGGCGCCTGTGGCGGTGAATTGGCCAGTAGATATAAAAGCAATCCGAAGGCTATAAAGAACAGCCCCAATGTGCGCTTATGCAGATCTTCCACCCAGCGCGTCTGATTCAGTGAAACGAGAAACAGCATTGGTATAAATATGAAACGCATAACACTGGAGGAATCCGGCTGGTATACAAAAAGATAACCGGCCAGGGCCAGCACAACGTACACAATCAGGATTGTCTGGCGCTGTCTGTTGTTCTGGATCAGTAACAATCCAAAAGTGAAAACTTGCAATAAAAGAAGCAGCTGATAGACAAGTTCACGAACAAAAAACCAGGCGCTTTGCGGCCCTATGCCGCTTAACAGATTGTTCCACTGCCAGGCGCTGAAATACAGGATCAACGTGGCTATAAGGCTAATTTGCGAGTTAAGTGATGCGGCCTTAAGCAGGCGGTTGGCCAGTGGCCATGAGACGGCAAAGGAAAGAAGTGCCACCTGCAGCACAACGATGTTTACATAGCGGGCCTGCATAAGCGTTAAGCCGGCAATAAGCCAGGCGCTAAAAAAAAGCAGGGGTGTGCGTAGGGCAGTTGGTATATTGATATTCATGAGCTTATGAGTATGCTTTCGGCCTGTTACGCAAAAACACGTTCAGGGTTTTATAAATTAAGCAAAAGCATATAAAGCAAAAACAAAAAAAGAAACCGGGTCGATCCGTCCATGATCAGACCCGGTTTCCGGTATGAAGGAGATATGACATTATTAAGAGTCGGTAAGCGCAAATTATAATTAAAGAAATAATCGTCTGTTGATCAGAAAGCATCATATTTGGAAAAACGCAGCAATTCAAAGCAAGACTCACAAGATCACAATAAAAATTGTTCATCCATTCGATTGCCCGTATCGCCAAAGCCATAGGCCAATTACGCGACACCCCCCATATATAAAAAAGGCGCGGAACCCCCAACAGCTCCGCGCCTGCAGCTTAACCCGAAAAAGGTCGTACGAGGAGGGAGACTCGAACTCCCACGCCACAAGGGCACCAGATCCTAAGTCTGGCGCGTCTACCAATTCCGCCATCCTCGCAGGAAAAATAAATTTAAGACGATTAGGTCAATGTCGCAACCGCTTAGCGTGTCAACACCGGCCTGAAAAGCTCAAAATTCTCCAGGATCTTGCGTGTGCCTTCAGCAACGCATAGCAAGGGATTACCGGGCCGGCTAACCGGCAGGTTCACAAGGTCCCGGATGTAGCTGTCCATACCTTCAAGCAGTGATCCGCCACCGGTAAGTATAATACCACGATCGATAATATCCGTGGCCAGTTCGGGGGGTAGCTTATCAAGACATTGCAAAACAGAATCGGCAATGGCACCAAGTATATCTTTAAGAGCGTCACGAAACAGCGCACTGCTCAATTCAAGCTGGGCCGGAAGACCCGTGCGGCTGTCCAGCCCGCTGAGTGTAAACTTCTTCTCCCGGTCTTTAAGGAGAGACCCATATTCAATTTTAATACGCTCAGCGGTTGATTCGCCAATCTTAAGGTGGTGGGTTTGGCGCATATAGCGCATAATAGCGTCGTTCATTTCGTCACCGGCGATGCGAATTGTATTATCCACAACGATTCCGCCATAATTGATTACAGCAATATCGGTTGTGCCGCCGCCTATATCGATGATCATGCAGGCACTGGAGCCTAAGACATTTACACCTACACCAATGGCCGCCGCCATGGGTTCGGTTACAAGAAATACCTTCCTGCCCCCTGCCGATTCCGCGCTTTCCATAACCGCACGCTTTTCCACCGACGTAACACCCGTTGGCACTCCGATAATCACATTATTAATAAAAAATGGAGGTATACCTGCCAGACGAATAAATGATTTAACCAGTGCTTCACCGGCCACAAAATCGGCAATAACGCCATCGGCCAGCGGACGGATCACCGTAATCTCCTTGTGGGTTTTGCCCAGCATCTCCTTGGCTTCCCGGCCAACAGCGATGATCTCCTTTTCAGACTTATAGGCTATGACGGAAGGCTCATTGACAATAAAACCGCGATTTGCCACATAAACGATCGTATTTGCGGTGCCCAGGTCTATACCGATGTTGTTGAAAATGCGATTAAAAAAGCGAACCATAAGCCCGTTTTGTTATTCTTACTGTATCATATTAAGCATTTATTGCTCATTAAAGATTTGCTCCAGGCCACTTTTAGTAAAACGGACTGTTTTTTTAAAGGCTTAATTAATAAATGTGTAATCTGGCGGGCCTTAGCTTAACGGGGAAGTCGGCATATTTTTTTGTGGGCGGGTTAAGAATGCTTTCAAAATGAGCAACCAGCCCTTCGGGAAGACCGGGCTGCCTTGCCGCCACAAAAGGTATAATATCATATTCGCCCGCTGGCAATGCCCCGTTTTGCCAGGGAACTTCCATATACCAGGTTGTAGCGCTGTAAATAACCTCACGTACAAAAAAGCTGTTCTGCGATATCACGTAACTTTGCGGATCAGCCACATTTGCATCCCGGGCTAATACATAACCCAGTTCATTAGTTGTCGTTTTATAGGTTTCAACCAGCACGGAATCAACCTCGCAGCGCAGGTTCACATACACTTTAAACTGGCCTGTAAAGTCAATTTCGAAAGCGGCCGGATCAATGCGTGTTTCAATACTCAACAATCGGGAAAGCTGCACAGTATTCAAGACTTTCCCATTGGCATCAATATCACCGTACCCATACTCAACCTGTCCCCTGTAAAGAAATACATCCGATGTTCTGATGCGGTAGTTGCTGAGATAATAATAGATCTTGTAAAAGCCGGTTAACCCGCCACCGGATTGCAGCTGGGCTTCGGCAATTTTAAGTTCAAAACTGCCATCGGGATTGCTTGTGGTATGTGAACCCAATCCTTCCAGCCAGATAAAAACCCCGTCATCGGTCTGCGCATCGTGGATATTTATTTTCCCGCTGATGGTCAACTTCCCCGTGGAATTAATATCTTCTCCGAAAAAGGGGTTTTCGGAACAGCCGCCAAGAAATGACAATACCAAAAACGCCGCTGCCAGCTGTGTAGCCCACGCACTGCCAGTAACTCCGGTCTTTACTTTGGGTTTTAACATATCAGAACAATCTCCATAATTCTGTTCCCGGATATAAGGGCGGGCCAAAAGCATTCCAAAGTATAGAGTGTTTATTATTGGAATTCAATTATTGATTTAAGAATCTCCCCTGCCATATTCATATAGCTGCAAAATAAAAAAAGGCCGCCCGCTTTTGTACGGACGGCCTGGTGTCAATGCAGCGTTACTGCTTTACTTTTTCTCTTCGGATTCGTCAGAATCCTCAGCCTTTTCAGCCTCATCGGAAGATTCGGCCTTCTCTTCATCCGCTTTCTTTTCGCCCCTGGCTGTTTCTTTCTTGGCTTTGGGAGCTTCAGCGGGTTCTTCCGCTTTTTCGGCGGCTTTTTCTTCCTTCTCGTCAGCTGCCTTTTCTTCCTGACTATCTTTGGTGCGTGCCACTTCTTCCATTGTTGTAGGCTCTACACCATGCGACTGCAGGTAGTTTTCCCAGTCCGCCTGTTCCTTATCCTTGAAGTATTCGCTTACCGAGAGAACGATCTTTTTATTCTCTTTATCGAATTCGATCACCTTAACCGGCAGCTTATCACCTTCCTTGTAGGAATCAGCAACTTTCTTTCCTTTTGGCAATCCAAGATGCTGATTGGGCACAAAACCCTCGACACCGAGATCCAGCGTAGCTACAACACCTTTGTCAAGAATGCGCAGCACCTTGGCTTCGGTGTCGGTGCCAACATTGTAGTTTTCTTCAAAAGCGTCCCAGGGATTTTCGTCAATCTGCTTGTGACCCAACGCTATGCGGCGTTCTTCACGATTGATGCCCAATACGACTACTTCGATTTCTTCGCCTTTCTTGACGATTTCGCTGGGGTGACGCACTTTCTTTGTCCATGAAAGATCCGAAATATGAACCAACCCGTCTACGCCTTCCTCCAACTCAACGAAAGCGCCGAACTGAGTGAGATTGCGCACCGTGCCTTTATGAACGGAACCAACCGGGTAACGATCTTCCACAACATCCCATGGATCAGGCTCAAGCTGCTTGAGACCAAGGGAGATTTTCTTTTCCTCCGCTTCGATGTTCAGAACCACAGCTTCAACATCCTGGCCAACCGTTAACAACTGGCTGGGATGTTTGATATGCTGCGACCAGGACATCTCGGAGATGTGAATAAGACCCTCGATGCCTTTTTCCAGCTCGATAAACGCGCCATAATCCGTGATGCTGACAACCTTGCCAACGATCTTGGAGCCAACCGGGTATTTGCTTTCCACATTTTCCCACGGGTGCGGCTGAAGTTGCTTCAGGCCAAGCGAAATACGGTCTTTCTTCTCGTTGAAGTCCAGAACAACCACTTCCAGTTCCTGGTCCAGCTTGACCAGTTCGGAAGGATGGTTGACGCGGCCCCAGCTAAGATCGGTAATGTGCAGCAGGCCGTCCACACCGCCCAGGTCGATAAATACGCCGAAGTCGGTAATATTCTTGACGATACCCTTAAGCACTTTGCCTTTTTCCAGGTTGGAAAGGATCTCTTTGCGCTGGCTTTCCATCTCTTTTTCGATGAGCACGCGCGAGGACACAACGATATTTTTGCGGGCGTGATTTACTTTTACGATTTTGAAATCCTTGGTAACACCCAGAAAAGAGTCGAAATCACGAATCGGCCGTACATCAATCTGTGAACCCGGCAGAAACGCGTCGATACCCATGATGTTAACAACCATGCCGCCTTTAATACGACGGTTGATGGTACCCTGGACAACTTCATCATTTTCATATTTTTGAACCACACGTTCCCATACGCGCATAAAGTCGGCGCGGCGGCGGGAAAGACGCAACTGGCCACTATGGTCTTCCAGATTTTCCAGGTAGACCTCAACTTCGTCGCCAATCTGCAGCTCATCAAGATTATTGAATTCTTCTTTTGGTACGATGCCTTCGGATTTAAAACCGATATCCACCAACACGTCTTTTTCGGTAATATCCAGAATACGTCCATTAACGATTTCACCTTCAGTGATAGTATTCATTGTCCGGTCATACATCTTGGACAGGAATTCCATCTCCTCGGCGGGATATTCATCTTCTTCTTCAAAATCCTCCAGCTTTACCACGATCTCTTCATCTTCCTGCGCGGCCGGAGTTGCTTTTTTCTCTTTATCAGGCTTTTCTTCGGAAGCCTCACCGGTTTGGGGTTTGGCGGTTTCTTTCTCTTCAACCGCTTCTTTGTTTACATCAGACATTGGTTAAGATTACTCCTTCCGTTAATTATAGTATGCCCTAAGGCTGTTAAATACAGTTTGGCAATTTAAGGTCTTTTTTCAGGATATACAAATTTAGAGGAGGGTCATTAAAGGCTTTAATTACGCACTGTGAGTATAGCACTACGCTGCTTGCTGGGAATTTCGAAAAACTCCAGATTGGAGAGACGGAACGCGTCACGGAAACGGGACAGAAGGCCTTGAGGAATCCCTTCCTGTTTTACTTCAATAAAGGGTATAATCTCATAGCGCCCCTCTTCCAGCCAGCCTTTTTCCCAATAAAAAGTCATGCTCCAAACCGTGGCGCTGTCGATCACTTCCTGCACACGGCCGGAAGACTGCCGCAATATAAAAGAGGTGTCTATGGCCGGATCCGTATTGCGCAAAAAGGCCTGACCAAGGTCACCTTTGGGGGTTTTATATGTTTCCACGATCACCGAGTCCACTTTATTCTCCAGATTGACAACCACATCGAAGGAGCCGGAAAAAACAGAATCAACTATTGACGGCTCGGTTGTTGTTTTAATCTCCAGCAGCTTTTTCATTGAAACGTCCCGTATCAACCGCCCGTCTTTGGTAAGATCGCCGATCCCATATTCAAACTGGCCCTTAAAAAGAAATACATCCGATGAGGCAATGCGGTAATTCTGCACATAGTAATAGACCTTGTAGAACCCGGTTAAACCGCCGCCGGATTGTAACTGGGGTTCATTGGGCAGCGTAATCACAAAACTGCCGTCGGGCTCCGTAATCGTATGTAAATCCAATCCCTCCATCCAAACAAAAACACCGCCGCTGTTTTCTTCCGCCGGGATGTTTACACGTCCGCTAAACGAAAGATTGCTCTCAACATTTACCTTGTCATCGAAAAAAGGGTTTTCCGTGCACCCCGTTACATAAAGGCAAAATGAGATGAAAACGACAAAGGCGATAAATCGATTACGGTGCATTTTTATATCTCGTTTAATATCGTACTTCAAAACCGACGTAATAGCGCCGGTCTCTGATGGCAATACCATTTAAAACAGTATCGTCCGAAAGTATATTCTGGGCGCTGGCATTAAAGCGCAGATACCAGTCCGCTATACGGAAAATTTTACTGAAATGGACATCTATGTTATCGTAGCCCGGCAGGTCAACTTCAAAAAAGCGATTCTGTGTGTCGCGGAACCAGCCTGTTTGCTCACTGTATTTAAACCAGTATAGCTTGAACAGGTATTCATTCACTTCATAAGCCAGCTGGGCAGTAAATTTAGTATCACTTTTCAGCGGAAACGCCGCTTTCTCGGAAATATCATAATAGGATGCGGCGAACTCTATAAACAACCTGTCCTCCAGCGCCGACCAGCCGCTCTTGCCTTCCAGTCCGGATATGTTCGCAGTTTGCACATTATCGAACAGCGCCGTGGGCGTATAAGGGACGTAATAGCTCCTGAATTTATTGTCGTAAGTATTCTGGAAGTAATTAAAATGAAAGCGCCATTCTTCAAAAAAGGATACCGCGGGCATTATGCGCGTAAGCTGAAAACCCAGTTCGGAACTGCGGTTACGCTCCGGCGCGAGATTGGATGTAACACCGTCTATAGTGCCAACCACGCCGGGCTGACTGATCTGGTTAAAAAGCGTTGGGAAACGCACGTTGGTACCGGTATTGAGAAAAATATTGTATTTAAACCTGCCCTTTTGCGCACCCACATTAAAGGAAAACTTGAGCATGCTCTCTTCCCAGCTGTTCTCGCCGCTTGTCCCGGATGTATAAAGCGTGTCCCCGAACGGCGTCACCGTCAACGCATCTTCCCTGCCATCCTTTACACGGTCGTAGCGATAACTCACATCCACATCGGCTTTTTCCAGCAGGTCACCACCCAGTGAAGCGTCGTAGTTGAACAGTGCAACAAAGCTGTTGCGGGTGCGGGTAAGAACAGCGCTCTGCAAACCTTCCGGCCGGAAATCCAGATAATCACGGCGGTCAATATAGTCGATGTCACCGTCTTCGCGCTGATAGGAGGCTATGATGTTGAGGTCATCAAAAACAAACGTTTTCTGCAGGTTGAACATCAGGTTGGTGTTGTCCGTTTCGCGCTTGAATTCACCATCTTTCAGGGCGATATCCTGGCGGTTTTCCAGCAGCTGGTGGGCAGCAGAAATTTCCCAGCCGGCAACAGGCCCGATCGGCCCGGCGTAGCGCAACGATACCATCTGGTTTAGATCGTCAATTTTTTCCAGCAGGCTGCTGTTGTCATATTGCAAATCCGCGCGCATAAAGATGACGCTGATGCCGTGCTCCGCGTCGCGCTTGCTGTCACTCATATCGTAGTAGAGTGTGGCCGAATTGTGCATGGTTTCATTTTGCAGAACATCTTCTCCGCTGGCATAAGGCCTGCGGCTGCCGGCCTGTTTGTGATTGTAGGAGAGATACAATCGGTCTTTAAAGGAATGATTGACCTGCAGATTCCAGTCGCCGCTGTCGTAAGAGCCGAATTTCTGGACAAACCGTGCGGTATAGTCCTGGCGGGTTTTGGGTACAATATTAACAACACCCGAAAAAGCTTCTGAACCGTACAACGCGGTATTACTGCCCTTGATGATCTCAATGCGCTGTATGTCTTCCAGGTTGAGCAGCGACAGGTCAAAAACGTTGTCGTAATTGCTGTTCATCTTGATGCCGTTGTAAAAAACAATCACGTCTTCCGGATTGCCCCCGCGCAGCGACATGGTCTTTTTGCCGCTCAGTTCTTCTTCGATCTGCACGCTCTGGTCCGTACGCAGTAAATCGCCCACATCCACGTAGCCGCGCCCCTCAAACTCCTTAGAACCGATCATCGTAATCGTCTGCGTCAGGTCCTTGCTGAACGGTGATTCTTTCTCAGCCTCAACGGTGATCTGGTCGCCTTCCATTGTTCTCGAAATAAGATAATATTCATTCCGTTTAAGCGCGCTGCCAAGCGACACCTGCAACGTGTCAAAACTGATGTGGTCAAATACAATCACCAGCTTATTGTTGGCATTGGAGACTTTCAACTCAAAGCTGCCATCATCTTTCGAGGTCGTGCCAACAGGACGGTCTTTAACATATATATTTACAGATTCGATAGCTTTTTTGGTGGCCTGGTCGTACACATGTCCTTTGATAATAACATCGTGCGCGAAAAGAGGAAGGCTGATAGCAAGGACTAATAAAGTGCTAAAAATTTTCATACGGGCCCGCTGAAGTTTAAACAATGCTCTGTGCGATTATAGCGTTTTTGACCGCTGATTTCAACGGCGGATTTTTTAAAGGGCTGGAACCACTGTATAAAATGCGGCTCAGGCAGGATGAACAATCTCATTTGCCCAGCGCACAATCTGCTCCACCTGCTGCCCGACGGTGAGATTTGAGTTGTCCAGGACGCGGGCGTCATCGGCTTTTTTAAGCGGGCCGTCTTTGCGGTTCTGGTCGGCTTCATCGCGGCGGCGGATTTCTTTCTTGACGGCTTCGGCATCCACCTCTTCACCGTGCGCTTGCAGTTCCCGGATGCGCCGTTTTGCGCGCGCATCGATGGAAGCAACCATAAACACTTTCAGCTCGGCATCCGGCAGCACCACCGTGCCGATATCGCGGCCGTCCATCACCACGCCGCCATCGCGGGCCATTTCACGCTGGCGGGCCACAAGCAACGCGCGCACCGGTCCGTTGGAAGCCACATCGCTCACATGTTTATCGATCACGGGCTGGCGGATGGCGCGACTAACATCTTCACCATCCAGGAAAGTGTGCTGTGTCCCGTCAATGCGTTTCAGCTCAATATGGCTTCGCTCAACCACCTCAACGATCGCCTGCGGGTCTTTCCAGTTTACGCCTGCTCTGCGCGCTGCCAGCGTTGCCGCGCGGTACATGGCGCCGGTATCTACATAAATAAAACCGAGCCGCTTTGCCACAAGCTTTGCGGTGCTGCTTTTGCCGGACGCTGCCGGGCCGTCGATAGCGATATTTATCTTGCGCTCAGCCATTCAGGATACCGGGTTTTCCTGGACCAGGTTTTGCAGTTGCTCAACCTCCGCCGGACGCAGGTAGCGCCATTCGCCGCGGTGCAATCCGCCATAACTAAGACCGCCAAAAGCTACGCGATCCAATTCCTCCACTTCATAGCCCACGGCCTCAAACATGCGCCGTATCTGGCGGTTGCGCCCCTCGCGCAACTCTATTTTTAAAAAGCTCTGGTTGTCAACGATGCGCATTTCTTCAATCTTGCAGGGCAGTGTTTTCTTACCATCCAGCTCCACACCGTTGCGAAGATGATACAGATCCACCGGCTTGATTTTGCGGTCAATTAGCGCGTGGTAAACTTTGGTTACTTTATAACGGGGGTGGATAAGACGATTGGTCAGTTCGCCGTCATTGGTTAAAAGCAGCACGCCCGTGGTCTGGTAATCCAGCCGGCCCACGGGGTAAATGCGCTGCGGCGCGGCGATGAGGTCCACCACTGTCTCGCGGCTAAATTCATCGTCGGCGGTGCTGATAACTTCCTGCGGCTTGTTGAGCAGCACGTAGATAAAATTTTCCGTTTTACTGCTGTCCATCAGCTTTCCGTCAAATTCCACGCGGTCACTGTTTTCATCGATCACGACGCCCAGTTCCTTCACCACTTTGCCGTTCACCTTAACCCGGCCCTTGCTGATCAGTTCATCACAGGCCCGGCGGGAAGCTACGCCACAGCGCGCCAGGTACTTATTCAGACGGATCACGGCGCTCCTCTTCCCCCTCATCGCCCTGGTCAACGGCATTGTCCTGCGCGTTTTCAGCGGCCGGCGTATCTTGCGTCCTGGCGGCATTATCGTCTTCGCCGGCAGCATCTTCTTCGTCGGTCATGGAGTTCAGGCCCAGTGCCTCAGGCATCAGCTGCTCAAGCGCCACCTGGTCCAGGCTTTCCAGGAACTTGGAATCGCCCTTAAGCAATTCGTCAATTTCTTTCAGCTTGGGCAGATCGCTGATATCATTCAATCCAAAGTACTCCAGAAAATATTTTGTGGTGCCATACAACAGCGGATTGCCCGGCGCCTTTTCACGGCCTTTAACCGTGATCAGGTTGCGCTCGATCAGTGTGCGCACCACGCCGTCCGCGCTCACTCCGCGAATATGCTCAATCTCCTGCTTGGTAATCGGCTGGCGGTAGGCAATAATAGCCAGCGTTTCCAGGCCTTTGCGCGTAAGCCGCGATTGTGCCCTCGCTTTATAAAGTTGTGAGACCCAGGAGGCGTAGGTTTCCCGTGTCACCATCTGGTAACCGCCGGCCAACTGGATAATCTGGATGCTGCTGTTGCTTTTGTCGTATTTCTCTTCCAACTCGCGCAGCAGTTTTTTTACGTCGCCTTCGCCGCCTATGTCTGGCAGGATTTCTTTTATCTTACGCGCCGGCAACGGACTGTCGCTGGCGAACAACAACGCTTCCACAATTTGCAATGCATCGACGATCATACTTCCACCGTCTCCCCGGTTACGGCGCGCGGCTTAATGCGGATGTCATCAAACACACTCGATTGCGCCACCTCCACCTTGCCGTTTTTCACCAAATCCAGCAAAGCGATAAATGTTACGATAATTTCAATTTTCTCTTTCAGCTCGCGCATCAGGTCCTGGAAAAGGATCATCTTCTGGCCCTGCAGCCGCGTCAGTATCAATGCCGACTGCTCCTCCACCGTCACCTTGATCATGCGCACTTCATGATAATGCACCTTGGGCATCTGCTCAATCGCCTTGCGGAAGGCCATCATCAGGTCAAACAGCGTCACCTGACCGATATATTCTTCGTCCGTGGGTTCTTCGCCTTTGGGCAGGTAATCAAAATAGCTGCGGCCATAGAGGCGGCTGCGCTTTTCTTCCATGTCAGCCATATCTTCGGAAGCATCCTTAAAGCGCTTGTACTCGATCAGCCGTTCCACCAGCTCCAGCCGTGGATCGTCCTCTATCTCTTCTTCATCGCTCTCCGGCCGAGGCAGCAGGTAGCGCGCTTTTATGCTCATCAGTATCGCGCAGATTTCGATAAAATCCCCCGCCACATCCAGATCGAGGATCTGCATCACCTCAATGTAATCCAGAAACTGCTTTGTGATCTTGGAAATAGGGATATCATAAATATCCACCTCATTCTTGCGGATCAGAAACAGCAGCAGGTCAAAAGGACCTTCAAATATGTCCAGCTTTACGCGATAGATCATTAGTGTGTTAATGTGTCAATGTGTTAATGTGTTAATGTGTTCAAGTTTTCAGGTTTTTCTTGATCGTGATCATGATCATGCTCTTGATCTCGAACCCATCCCCAAACCCCTTCCCTTCAAAGAATGGAAGAGGCTTTTTTGTTGCCCAAAGGGTGCCCAAAGCAACCTTAATTGTCATTCCCGTGAAAACGGGAATCCAGTAATACAGCATTTGGAAACCCTGCGCATTATTCCATCCCAACCACCGCGCAGGGGATTCAATTGCGGGAACGAAACGGAAAAACGCCCGCCCTGTCATCTCGAACGGCGGATGCCGGAGAGATCCGGAACCTTCCGGCAACAGCAATCCAAGGTCTCACTCCCGGATTTCTCACCCCTGCCGGGGATTCTAAATGACAGTTGAGTATTCCCAACTCTAAAGCGCGCTCATCCCAATTGCTTTGCGGATTTCATTCATAAACGGCACGCTTACGGCTCGGGCTTTCTCGGCGCCTTCCTGCAGCTTCTTCTCGATGAACGCCGTGTCTTCAATCAGCGCGTTATATTTCTCGCGTGCTTCGGCGATCTCCTCGTTGATCAGCTCAAACAACTCCTGCTTGGCCTGGCCCCAGGCGATGCCTTCGGCGAACTTCTGGCGCATCTCTGCCGTTTGCTCTTCGCTGGCAAAGGCGCGATAAATCTGGAAAACCGCCGATGTATCGGGATCTTTGGGTACACCCGGCTCCAGGCTGTTGGTGACGATTTTCATGATCATTTTGCGCAGCTTTTTTTCCGGCAGGAACAAGGGAATCGTGTTATTGTAGCTTTTGCTCATCTTGCGCCCGTCCAGCCCCGTCAGAACCGATGTCCTCTCCTCCACCACGGCATCCGGCGGCACCAGGATATCGCCGTAATAGTGGTTAAAACGCTGGGCGATGTCGCGAGCCATCTCCAGGTGCTGGATCTGGTCTTTACCCACGGGCACCTTGTTGGCCTTAAACATGATGATGTCCGCCGCCATCAGAATCGGGTAGCAGAACAGGCCCATGGTAACGCCTTCTTCGATGTCTTGTTTGCCGGCTTCCTCGTTGGCCTGCACGATTGCCTTGTAGGCGTGGGCGCGATTCATCAAACCCTTGGCGCTGAAGCAGGTCAATATCCAGGTCAGCTCCATAATCTCCGGGATGTCCGACTGGCGGTAAAAAGTGACCTTTTCCGGGTCCAGCCCGCAGGCCAGCCAGGTGGCGGCAATCTCCAGTGTTGACTGTCGGCGCGCGGCTGGATCGTAATTTTTTATAAGCGCGTGGTAATCGGCGAGAAAATAAAATGAATCCACATCCGTGTTCAGGCTGGCATGCACCGCCGGACGAATGGCGCCAACGTAGTTCCCCAGGTGCGGCGTGCCGGTGGTGGTTATGCCGGTTAAAACAACATCCTTAGCCATGATTTCCTTCCGTTTTGTCAACTTGTGTTCGCAAGGCCGGTTTTACAACGGGGATAAGAACACATCATTTTTTAAAAGCGGGAATGTACAAAATAGCACAAAAGTGAACAAACTAAAAAGCGGATAACATAGACGGTATCCAAAAGGCAAAGCCAACCGGGAAAGCATTCCCGGGCAATTATCCCGACACATAGCGTAAAATATATCTAAAGGAAGAAAATACTGCGCGGCAATCTTATTTGAACCTTGGAATGCATGTTCAGCATCGAAGATGCGTCCCGTCATAGAAAGGCTAGATGGGAGCGAGTTTTAGCTGCGTCGCAGAGGACTGTTATGTGCACCCCCGATGGGGCTGAACAGGGGCAGGGGTTGTCTTATGCTATGACATTTCGGTTCTATGGGGCCTAATAACCTTCAATTATAACTTTAACTTCTGCAACAATTCTTCTTTGGAGATTTTTAAATGACGGGCAATGTCCTGCAGAATATTATTAAGGGTACCTATTTTTAGGGGGGAATGATCGGGAATGGTCAGGTGATGCTCTTTGTCACCTGATATTTTCGTAAGCCTGATATGGCTTCCGGTCTGTCTTGTTTTGCTATAGCCCAGTTTTTTTAATGAAGTAATCAGTTTAGATGCATCGACGTCTCTTGGCAGTTTCACACCGAGATGACCTCTTCCTTTACAAAATGCAGCCGGATAATCTTAGGTTTATTTTCAGGCTCAAAATGACAATTTACGGCATCTTTCACGGCCTCGCGTAAAGCCTCCAAATCATCGGCTTCCGAAAAAACGGAGTGGTTCAAAGCTTTAGCCTCATAGCCGCCGTCGAGAGATTCCTCTACTACGAAAATGATTTCATTATTCATACTCTATGCTTCTTTTTTAGATACAATTTACCTTGCGATTGAAACGTACTCAAATTTTCCGCCATCAATTCATAAACAAATAATTGGCCCAGGTGGAGTGCGGCTTGCCGGCGATGTATTGCAGGTAAAAAAGATGCGTGGGTCGCGCGGGTTTGCGGACAAGGCGCATGCCGGCCTGGTCCGGGGTACGGTCGCCCTTTTTGCCATTGCAGCGGAAGCAGGCTGTCACCAGGTTTTCCCAGGTATCCTTGCCGCCCAGGCTGCGCGGAACGATGTGATCAATGGTCATGGGCTGGTGGTTTTTGCCGCAGTACTGGCAGGTGTGGTTATCGCGCTTGATGATGTTTTTGCGGCTAAGGGCTACGCGCTTGTAGGGCTTACGCACATAACGGCTTAAACGGATTACGCTGGGATAGGGTATACTGATGCTTACCGCGTGGACGTCCGCATCATAGCGTTCCACCATCTCGGCTTTCTCCATAAACAGCAGCACAATCGCCTTGCGCGCCGATGTAATAGAAATAGGTTCAAAATTCTGGTTAAGAACCAGTACGCTTTTATCCAGCATAAGCTTAGTCCGTTAAAACTTACATCCCTGTGCGTTCTCCCCGTCTCCTTTTTTGGTTAGTCCATAAAGGTTTTAATAGCCACAAACGATCGCATCAATTCTTCGTCATACGCGCTGCTTCCCGGCTCAATCGTGTTGATACGCACCATTCCGCGGGCATGTATAAACTCGCTGTCCGAAAGCTTTAATCCAACATGCGTAATGCGCGTTCCATATTCGGCAAAAAAAAGCAGATCGCCGGGTTGCCCGCCAGCGGCCTTCTCCGAAACGGGCCGGGCATCTTCAAACTGCATCGGCGAATCACGGCGGATCGTTTTGCCGGCAAACTTGTGCAACAACTGCATGTAACCCGAGCAGTCCAAACCCTTGTTGGTTTTACCGCCCCAGAAATAAGGCACGCCGCTGAAAAACCGCGCCTTGTGCAGCATAATATCGCGGGCCGATCGCGCCCCGTTCTGCTCCACCGTCGATTCCGGAATAAAGCCGCTTTCTCCGTCAGGCAGATTGATCTGCAGCCAGCCGTCACGCTTTTCCGTTACCGGCACAAAGCAACCGCTCACCACATCGCGGATCACGCTGGCGTGACTATTGGGCAGCTCGTACACGGGCGAGCCAAAAGTCAACAAAGTCATCTCAGCGACAGGCTCGGCGGCTTCAACCATCTGACGGTTATTAACCCAGCCCGTATAGCCATCCTCGCAGCGTACTTCGCTAAACTGCGTCTCCTCCTGCAGCACCTCCAGCTTTTCCCACAGCACCACCTGCGAATCAATTTCGCTGCGGAATTTTCCTTCGCGGTATACGTTGGCATTGCCAACATTACAATATTTAAAGGGCATTCACTTTTCCATTAATTACGAACGCTAAATTTAACACGGTCGGCTATAACTGACAAATAAGAAATGCGCTTGCCCTTGCCGCGTATGCGTGCGTTGCCGTAAATTTGCCAGCTTAACACAAACACAATCAAGCAGGTTTTAATGACAGACCAACCCCTTCAAGCCCTTATCCTGGATATGGACGGCGTTCTAGCCGACACGGAACCGATTCACATTCGCGCATTCCGGCGCTGGCTGCAACCTTTTGATGTAAATCCCTCGCAAGAATTTATGGAAAGCCTGATCGGTCACTCGGTTGAAGAAAATTTTCGCACTATATATGATCGTTTTTTACGCAGCAAAGGCGTGGAGCTTGAACTGCCTGAGGTAGTCAAAGAACGCAACGCTATCTACCTGGAGCTTTTACGCGAGCAGCCGCTGCGCGCCAATCCCGGCGTCATGGAAGTGATCGATTACGCGCTGAACAATAATATCAAACTCGGCCTGGCCACCTCCAGCGACCGCGAGCAGGTAGACGCCATTCTGGGAGCTCTTAAGCGTCACCCCGACCAGCCTCTGGATTTAAAACCGGTGCTGACTGCCGTCGTGGCCGGCGATGATGTCGCCCGCAAAAAACCGGCCCCTGATATCTACAAGCGCGCCCTGCAGCTTTTGGAAATACCGGCCGCCGCCACCCTGGCCGTGGAAGATTCCCAGGCCGGACTGACAAGCGCCGGTAAAGCGGGCATCGCCTGCGCCGCCCTGGCAACACCTTACAACAACAAACACAAACTCCAGGGCTACAAAGTCTGGCTGGACAATATGTACGATCTGCTTGACTGGATGATGAACAGGCAGTAAAGATCTGTGCTAAAGTTTTAATGTTCTAAAGTATTAAAGTGCTTCGGTTTGTTTAGCATTCACCCCGGGCTGAAAAATCTCAGGTCCTGCGGCACTGTCAATTTGCGCACCGTCACAAAGCGCTGCTCAAAAAGCTCCACTTTGACCACATTTTTAAAAAAGACCACGGCTTTACCGTCAATTCCATATAGAGATAAACCATAAGATAAAGGAGTACCATTATGGAATTGAAGGAACGTACCGAACAGCTGCGCCAGCAAATCAGGAAGCATGAGTATAATTACCTGATCCTCGGCGAAAAAACCATCTCCGATTTTGAACTGGAATCGTTAAAGCTTGAGCTGCGCTCGTTGGAAAAAAGCCTGGAGCGGCAGGAAAGCCAGTTGGAAGAAGCAGCTCACTAAAACTCTATCTAATGCACCCCGTGCATCATCTTTCTGAGCGGTTTCAGGAAAATCAACATTAGCGCGCTGGCGGCCAGGCAGATCCAGAAAACGGTCTCAAAGACATCGGTGTAGCTAGCCAGGACTCCCTGCGCCGTAACCGCCTCCACACTATCTGCATCGCTACTGGTAAGCTTGGCAATAAGCGCCGCCATGTGGTTGGCAAAAGCCGATGATAAAAACCAGACACCCATCATAAAACTAACCATGCGCGCCGGTGAAAGCTTGGTGATCATCGAAAGGCCCACCGGGGAAATGGACAGCTCCCCCATGGTATAAACAAAGTAGCCGGCAATCAGAAACATGATCGGTACAATGCCGTCCACGGCAAAATGACGTCCCAGGGCAAATATGCCAAAACCCACCCCCAGCAAAAGAGTGCCCCAGGTAAATTTTGCCGGCGTGCTGGGCTCTTTGCCCATTTTGGACAGCTTGATCCACATCGCTGAAAAAGGCCCGGAGAGTAATATAATAAAAGTCGGATTCACGGCTTCGAGCATAGAGGCATTGACGGTAAACCAGCCGAAAATATCACGGTTGACGCTGCGTTCGGCAAAAAGCACCAGCGAACTGCCGCCCTGGAAGAAAAAGGACCAGAACAACACCGAATACACCGTCAGGATCAAAGCCACAAGCAGTTGGTCACGTTCTTCCTTTTCCGCGCGTACGGCAGTGATTATGATGTAAGAGACAGCCACAAACCCCATAGTTCCAAGGATGTAACTCATCAACTGGTTCATGGTCAGCAGAAGCATGATGAGTGGCACCAAGGCCAGGGAAACAATCCAGGTCATCTGAATATTGTTTAGACCAAGATATTTTTTTTCCAGCGATTCCTTTGGCGGCAAACCGCGTTCCTCGAATATGTGCTGCCCACGGTTAAACGTGAACATACCGATCAGCATGCCCACACCGGCCAGGCCAAAACCATAATGCCAGCCGTAGGTTTCACCAATAAAGCCGCACAGCAGCGGTGACACAAAAGCACCGATATTCACAGCCATGTAAAAAATCGTAAACCCCCCGTCGCGCCGCGGATCACCCTTGCCGTACATGCTGCCCAGCAAAGGTCCCATATTCGGTTTAAACAGACCGTTGCCTACCACCAGCAGACCCAAAGCGCCGTAGAAAAAGGCTTCAAAAGCCATGGCAAAATGTCCAAGCATCATGATAAAGGCACCCATAAAAATCGCCTTACGCTGACCCAGCACACGATCGGCGAAATAGCCGCCCAGCACCGGCGCCGCGTACACCAGGGCCGTATAGGCGCCGTAAACCCCATATGCTTTGCCGTCATCAAAAAGCAGTTCTTTTGTCATATAAAGTACCAGCAGAGCGCGCATACCATAGTAAGAAAAACGTTCCCAGATTTCGGTGAAGAAAAGTGTGGCAAGTCCCTTGGGGTGTTCGCGTAACATGGCGCATTCCTTTTGTGTGAACGTTAAAAACGCATGAAACAGAGCTAAAGATACGCCGTCCCGACATACCGCTCAATACAGCGATTTATTTTTTCGTTAACCGGGAAGCATAAGCGGACAGCGGGCGTTTCTGCCTTAAAAATATGGAGAAACATTATGTGGAAATATCGTGGCCGCGAGAGGCCGGATTTTGCTGTTGAGCCGGGTGAAGAACAGGAATCGGTGTGGGATTACCCGCGCCCGCCCCGCCTGGAACAAGACAATCGCCTTGTGGAAGTATTTTTTAATTCTACGCGGATTGCTTCGAGCTGCCGGGCGCTGCGCATGCTGGAAACGGCAAGCCCACCTACTTTTTACATCCCAAAAGAAGATGTGCGCACGGAGCAGTTAATACCTGTCCCGGGCAGCTCCTACTGCGAATGGAAAGGCAAAGCATCCTATTGGGCGCTAAGGGACAATCGTGGTATGGGTTCGGTCGGCTGGAGCTACGCCAAGCCCAATACGCCTTATGAGGAGTTGAAAGATCATTTTTCATTTTACCCTTCCCTGCTCGATTGCTTTGTGGACGGTGAACGTGTACAGCCGCAACCGGGCAGCTTTTACGGTGGCTGGATAACGAAAGAAATCGTCGGGCCGGTTAAAGGGGAACCCGGTACCGGGCATTGGTAAACTGCTTAACATTGGATTTGCGGCAATCGTGTTATACTGTTTTTAACACATCAAAAAACGGGAGGTAAAATGTCAGACCATCACACATATAAGAAGGTGGAGATTGTAGGGACCAGCAAAAACAGCATTGAGGAAGCCATCCAAAATGCGCTGGCCCAAAGCTCCAGATCAATTAAGAATATGGAGTGGTTTGAAGTGACTGAAACCCGCGGATATATCGTGGACGGGAAAGTGGGCCACTACCAGGTTTCGCTGAAAATAGGCTTCCGCATCGAAGGCAGCTAATCTAATGCCGGCCTCCTATTCATACCTTAAGAATGAACCGCGGGACAACTACGTTATTGTACGTTTGGAGCGCGGTACGGCCAATCCGATCAACAAAAAGGTGGTTGATGAATTGAGCGATTTACTCGCCAATTTGTCTGCCGACGAAGCCAACAACGGCATGATCCTGACCGGCGGGGAAGGCTTTTTCTCTGCCGGCGTGGATGTGCTGGAAGTATATGATTACGACAGCGATCAGTCCCGTTCGTTCTGGAGCGGCTTTATCCGGCTGCATCGTAAAATGCTGGCTTTTGAGAAACCATTGGTTGCAGCTATAAGCGGGCATGCCCCGGCCGGTGGCTGCGTGTTGGCCAATACCGCCGATTTTCGCATCATGGCTGAAGGGTCGTTTCGCATCGGCCTGAACGAAACTCCGCTGGGCATCGCCGTTCCGGCGGAGTTTTTTCACAGCTATGCTTTCTGGATTGGTGAGCGGGAGGCCTATCACAATATTCTTGAAGGCCGATTGCTCGACACCGCTGAGGCATTAAAGATCGGCCTGGTGGATGAAATTGCCACAGCCGACCAGCTTATGGCCGGCGCCATCGCCAAAATGGAAGCCTACCAGCAGATCATTCCAGCTGTTTTCCGGCAAACCAAAAGAGCCATTCGCGCCAGTCTGCTTAGTAAAATCGATCAGGATGTGGAAGACGTTGCGGACGCCTTTCTTAAACAGTGGTGGAGCAAGGAAAGCCGCGACGCTTTATATACACTGGTGAAAAAGCTGCGGAACAAGGCATCGTAAATACCTGTTCAGAAAAAACCATTCAAAATAAAAAAGGCGCCTCTAGGCGCCTTTTTTGTGTTTTACGTATGCAAATTTCTAGAAGCTAAAACGCGTCTGTATATACCCAAACATCGATGCATCCTCACCACGCACATTTTCGAATATTTTTCCCGGCATAAAATAGGAAAAGCCACCTTCAAAATTTAGATACTCATTATAATTGGTATTGAAAATCAAATCAATTTCATTGCCGAAAGCCGTTTCGCCACCCAGCTCTTCCACGGCAGTAAAATTGTGGAAACGCAGAGACGCCACTGACCGCTCGCAGGGATTGAAGGACAAACCTGCATGAATATCCGACAAACCGCCACCATAGGTATCCGCGGGTATATTAATAAAAAAGTCAGAGATACCGTAGTATTTATGGTTGGTGGCGTACATCGTATCAAATACTTCAAACGTATCATCCGCCGGGTCGCTGTCACCGCTCAGATAGTCAATGCCGAGGCTTACGGCCGGCGCCCAACCTGTTTTACCAAGGCTGTAGCTACCGTTAAGCGCGAACATATAAGCCGAAATATCACGGTCAGCATCAATTTGTCCGGTCTGATAGTTCACTTCCGCCATACCGTTTATACCGCCCAAATTAAAACCAAGGTTGGTACCGATATTGAGACGGCTCAGCATGCCGCTGCCCTGTTCGCGTTGCCAGATAATATTGAATTCAGGACTGATTTGTCCGGCGATGGCCGGTGTAACCCAGGCACCCAGCACGTTTTTATCACCTAAATCGGAAGGCAGCATCTGCTCCACTTCTTTATAATTGAAAAAGCGCACATTACTATAGGGGTTGTCCCAGCTCACTTCAATCCCGTCAAAAACGCGTCCATCATTTCTCCAGCCCACGGCACCGATAAGACGCTCATTGCTGTATTTGGCCTCCATCCGGCCCAGCTTAAAGCCAAGCGGCAAATCATAAAAATTTTCCACCTGCAAAAATCCCTGGTGCAAATCCAGATTGTCGGCGTCACTGTCAAAAGTGCTGGTTTCGCTGCCCAGCTTACGCCAGTCCTGGATCTGCAGGTAAGCAGTAATATTTTCCGTGGGCATAAAACTCGCGCCCAGACGGCTGCGCAGATAGCCATTATTGTTAAAGCCGGTATCGCTGTTAAAGTCTTTCGCGTCCAGCTCATAACGGTGACGCACCTCGGCATTCAGGCCAAAATCGCCGCCAAATACGGGCAGGCTAAACAGCAATGCCAGAATCATAACAGTAAGTATTGTTCGCATATAACCTCCATATGTGTTTCTGAGTAATAAGGTTGAATAAATTACAAAATGGAAAGCTATATCAAAAAGTAAAATCACTTACTTTTATTTGCTGATTCTGTTGTATCCGGGGGGAAGAGAACGGATTCGGAGACGTTAAGAAGATTGGCGGCTTCAGCGGGCTTTTGGGTAACAAAAACCTTGATATCCCAGTTACTCATCAGGCTTTGGTACATGCGGCTCATGCCAAAGCCGATGGGCGAGTTGCTGTTCATAACCAGCTTCATGCCTGTATGATCAGCCAGAAACCGGCGGCGATAATCCGTGATGGAGTACAAAATATTGTAATCAATGCGGAAGCCGCTGACGGCGGAAAAATCACAATAGCGGTCGGCTTTAGCACCAAAAGAACAATCACGCAGTTGCTGGTAATAACCGATTATCTCTTCACGCCCCAGGTCACCGGCCGGGTACCAGCAAATCAGATTTAGTTTCTGATGAAAAACAAAACTCATAGTAGCGCCCGTTTACACAGAGCAAAAATATGAGGTAAAGCCGCCTATTTCAAAATTACCATCATACGGCTCTGGCTGAATTCTCCGCTTTGCAGACGATAGATATAGCTGCCGCTGCCTACCTTCCTGCCGGCGCTGTCCCGCCCGTCCCATGTGACGGAATGTGAGCCGCCGCTCAGGGAGCCATCCACCAGCGTGCGGATCAGGCTGCCACGGATGTCAAAAATTTGCAGGGTTACCCGGCTTTGTTTGCCCAGCGTGAAAGGAATCTGCGTTACAGGATTAAAGGGATTGGGGTAATTATTTAACAGCCGGAAACCGCGTTCCGTAACGGGCTCGCTGTCTGCGATACTATTCGCTATCCCGTACTGCAGCAAACCGGCCATCAGGGCGTCACGGTCATCCTGCTCTTGCAGGGCTTCCAGGGGAAAACCGAGATATATAAAACTGCCATTGCGTCCATGTTCAGGACCGCAGTAGGTTGCCGCGGGCAGGCCGTTGCTATAGGTCATTAATGTCTCACCGTTTACAGAACTAATCGCCTCAAAATGAATGCCGCCTTTTAAAGACGCGTTAAAGCCTTCCAGAATTGTGCCGGCAACACCGTTTACGTCATCGGCAACCACGCTGTCTTCGGTAAAGGCCGCATTGAGCACAGTGCCGTACCAGGTCGATTCCTCCATACTGCCAAGGGCCAGATCGCTGCCAAGATTTGTACCGCACAGCAGCAGCCATCCGCCATTATCCAGGTATTGTTCGATCGCCGCACGGTCCTGCGCGTTCAGACTTTTTTCTTCACCCTCATCATCCCCGACAAACCAGATAACCAGCGGGTAATTGGTCAGCGCATCCTGCCCCATGCGCAAGGCATCATCGGAAATGGTATTGAATGAAACACCGGCCCGTGTTAGCGCCACGCCGTAATCTATGGCAAATGTATGCGTCTGCTTTTGCCAGTATCCGTCCGTGCGGTCAAACCCATCCACAATAAGGGCTTCCGCACCCTCCGCGGAAAGACGCACGCCGTAGGCATCGGAAGAGTCGCTCATATTGCTGGGAGCGGCATCATCGGCGGCAACAAGCCTGAAGTAAATAGACAGATCGTTACTAAAGCCCGAATACGTTAATGTTGTGTCTTCCCCGGCGATGCTTTCGGAGATAGAGGTGTTTTCGTTCCAGCTATCACCCCAGTAGGTGAAATAGAGATTGTAGTGATCGACATCGGTGCAATCGTTGGCAAACCAGTTTAGTGTCCAGTTTTTTTGATTATCGCCTTCCAACGCCAGAAGCTGCGGGGTTTCGGGCGCCCAGCGGTCTTGCGGCACAACCCTGACGGTAGACGAACGTGTATGTGTATTGCCGTGGGTGTCTTCCGTCTCCACCTTAATCACATACGTGCCCGGCTCGTAGTCACGCGTATCCCAGTAACCGTCGCCGCTTATCCGGTTTGTTACCGTATATAAATAATCGCTGATAGTAGAACCTTCAAAAAACACATTGGTGATGTAAGCATCGGAAGCCGGGATGTAATCAAAACGAAAGCGTTCAACTTTATTTGTCAAAGCTACAGTCCCGGTGCTGTCAAATATCTGGAAGCTGATTGCCAGAACACCGTTGTTGTCACCAATGGGGCCGGTATCGGTTCTGTCCGAAGCCTTGGCTACAATCTCCACAAGTCCTGTTACTTTATTGTCGGTAAAGCGCGTTTTGGTCGTATTTTCATAAAAACGTATCCACTCAACAGTGGGATTGTAAGGATCGTCAAAAGGCGAAAGTCCGCCTCCCTGGCGCAGAGCGTTGCGCTCGCTGCCCGAGTAGCCATCTTTAAAATGTATGTGATTCCAGGAGTTTGTGGCGCCGATGACCGTTTGCAGTTTGGTAACACTCTCGCCGGGTTCTAGCCCGGGATGGGCATCCACGTGGACATAGGCGTATCGACCGACCCGCACAAAGGCGTTTATGCCATACTGCGACGCCGTACCTATGCTCGTAACCGAACCGCTTATCACGGAGTAAACGTTATCGCCCTGGGGCAGGTGAATATCCACGCCATCGTGAAAGTGGTGGCGCTGCACGGAGCCGCTTGGACGGTTTTCACAAAACGTGCCGTTGATCCAGTGCGGTTCTTCAAAAGGCTGGCAGGGCCAGTTGTAGCTTTGCGCCTGCAGCCCGCCGAGCAATCCTGCAAATAATAATATTTTTATGCTGATCGTTTTCATTATTGCACCTCCATGCGCAGCCATTCCGCGCCCTCTGTATGGCCTAGAAAAAAGGCCTGCTTTTCGCCGTCGTACCACAAGGACGGCTGCAAAACGGTGATTTCCTTCATTTTCTGTTGAGCGATTGTACTCGCCCTCTGATCAAGCGCCGTTAAAACAATATCACTGAATTTCCAGGGATACGTTTTGCTACCCGTATTGCGCAGTACGGCGGATTCTTGTACAACGAGCGTGCGGCTCTCCGCGTCAAAAGCGGCGTCGGTAATAATTTTTTGCGGATTGTCTAGGCGGTAGCTGCCGGTTTGCTGCCCGCTCTGCAAGTTAAAGACCTGCAGGGCATTCTTATCAAAAAAGACCGTCCGGCCATCATCAGAAAAAAGTATGCGCCGGCTGCGCTGCTGCGATTGCGCCAGGATATTGCCCTGCCGGTCGGCAGCGAAGGTATTAAAAATGAACGGCTCGGCTGTGTAAACACATGCACCCCATAATGCGCCGTCATCGGTCAGTTCCAGTGAACGCAGGTAGTGCCCGTCAAACGTTCTTGATAGGAGAATTTCATTTTCACGGGTACGCAGTGTAAGTGTGGTAAACGGACGCCCATCTTCAAACTGGGTCACGCCTGTAAGGATGGTCTTTAAATCGCTGTCGGCAGCCGCCATCACGATGTTTTCGCTGTCATATTTATACTCTTCCACGATTGCAAAAGAGCTTCGGATCGTTCCATCGCTGTCAATCAACCTTAAACGATTTCCGATATCAATGCTCATCATGAGCGTCCCATCAGCAGAGGGTTTGAATAACGGCATAGCCATATCGTACTGCCAGCGGTCGCTGAAGCGTGCTTCCCTGCCCTTAGCTTGCCAGGATACTTCCAGCAGCGGGTCGCGCTCCGCGGAGATATTTACCCGCACCGGCGCCACACCGTCGTGGAACTGCCAGAAACCGTTTTGGCCGGGCATTTCGATATCATGCACCGATTCACCGCTCTGTGTCCAGCCAACAACAGGAGATTCGTCGACCGCGTTTAACTTTTCTACGGTTTTCATTACGGCATTTTGTGCAGCCGCGAGGCCGACGGCCAGCATCAGCACTAAGAAAATCTTTCTCATCAAAAACAACTCCGCTATGAGGTTAATTCGATATCTAAACAAACTTATTCAAAAAAAGATTCGGCGCAAAAATTATTGCGTGACGGGAATTACATATTGTGTATTAAACGGGAAGTATCAAAATCGTGGCGGGAAGATATAAGGCAGAAGTTTCAGAGCGCTATGCTCGTCTTTAGTGTTTATTGTAGCGCAGTTCCTGCAGACGGCGGCGAAAGGCGCGGATATCGGGAAGATACTCGGCATTTATTTTCTTTAGGACCGCCACGTAGGCTTCCGCGGCGCGGCCACCTACAATAATCCTGATGTCTTTCGGGAGAAACATTTTCATTTTTTCAAGGTCGTGGGGCAGGCGCGGGTCATCGGCGGGGTGAACGATGCTGAGTGAGAGTACACGGGGTTTGATGTGTTCTGCGGCAGCAATGATTTCCTCTGATGGTATGTTTGGTCCAAGATAGGTGCATTTCCAGCCTTCTTCGTTGGCGGCCGCCGCGGTCAACAACGCACCCAATTCGTGCAATTGACCCTGCGGTGTAGTAACCAACACGGAAGGCGCGGTATCATCGACACTAAACGCCCCGCGCATGTTACCTAAAAAAGACCGCACCACTGCTGTGGCCAGATGCTCATTTATAATGCGCAACTGTCCCTCTTCCCACAGGTCACCAATTTTGTGCATCAGTGGTACGATCACATCTTCAATTATGGCATGCTTGGATAACTGAACCGATGCCCTCATTAAAATATTTTCAAGCTTTTGACCGTCGAGAGCGGTTACGGCGTCCAGCGCTTGCCGGAAATACTGACTGCCGGTCTGCCCTGCGGCAAACGAGGCCAGGGAATTTTGTTGCTCGTTGTCCGGCGTTGTGGATTCGTTTGTTATGCTTTCAACGGCAGACGGCTGAATCATCTCCATAATGCGCTGATTCTCCTTGTCAGCAACCGCCCCGATATTAATACCGCTGTCTACGGCACGGGCCAGAAGCTTCAGCCTCATAATATCACCTTCACTGTACAGGCGTCGGTTTGTATCGGTACGCTGCGGGACAACCGCATTGTAGCGCCTTTCCCACGCCCGTATTACCAAAGGCGTTAAACCGGTTTCCCGCGCAACATATTTAATTGGATAAAGTTTTTCGCTCATGAGGGGCAATATAACCTACTGTATAATTTTTGTCAACATAAATATTGTATTTTTATTTATTTATATGTTATGTATAGACTAAAACGGAGCTATGTATAGTTTTATTTACTTTTTTCCTTGACAAATATTATACAATGATGTATAATGCGGCTGTCAACAATAAACGATCACCCCAAAGGAGCACGATCATGAGTTCGCGTCAAACAGAGTTTTCAACCCTTATCGAGCCTCACATGAAGTCTTTATACAGCACAGCGTACAGGATGACGCGCAACAAACTGGACATGGAAGATCTGGTTCAGGAGACTTTATTCAAAGCATTCCGCGCTCTGCATCAATACCAAAAAGGTACCAATTTCCGCGCGTGGGTATTTCGTATTCTGGTAAATACTTTTATTACGGCTTATCGTCGTAATGTGCGCAGGCCGCAGAAAGTAAGCTATGATGATATGGAAGAGTTCTACTTGTATAAGAAAGTGGAAGAAGAACAGCTTACTGATGAAAACCTCAACGGTGATTTTGCCGACGAGCACTTCGGCGACGAAGTAAAAGCGGCCCTCGAAAACCTGCCTTATCCATTCCGGATTATCGTTTTGTTGTATGATATAGAAGGTTTTTCCTACAAGGAAATCGCCAACATCGTGAATATACCGATCGGAACTGTTATGTCACGCCTGCACCGAGGACGCAAATTATTACACCGCGTGTTAAAGGATTATGCACGCCAAAACGGCTACTTACCACAAACCGCATAAAAACCTCCCTAGCCCCCAAAACCCCGCCCCGGCGGGGTTTTTTATTTACGCGCGGCGACAGCGATTGCTGCAATAGCGTACGTTTTCCCAGTCTTTGCGCCATTTCTTGCGCCAGGTAAAAGTCCGTTTACAAACAGGACAAACCTTCGCAGGCAGGTTGCCTTTTTTAACCCTTTTCCTCATCAAACATGCGCCGCCGTATCTGTTCATAAGATTCTTCGAGATTGATCATGGGCCGCGGATAGCTCTTACCAAGAACAACACCGGCTTTGTCCCGTATCTCCGGCGCCAGGCGCCACACTTCCTGGGCGCCGCCATTGGGTACGTTTTTCAGCTCCGGCAGCCAGTGGCGCACATAGCTGCTATGCGGATCGTATTCGTAGGCCTGTTTGATAATATCGAAATAGCGGCTGCGCGGATCATTGCCTACGCCAGCCACATAACCCCAGTTGCCCCAGTTGCTGCATACATCATAGTCGATCAGCAAACTTTCAAAATACTCTGCACCCATGCGCCAGTCGATATGCAGGTTGTGCGCAAGGAAACTGGCCACATTCTGGCGGCCGCGGTTGGACATAAAGCCTGTTTTATTCAGCTCACGCATATTGGCATCTATAAATGGAAAACCGGTTGTGCTGTTTGCCCATCGGTCAAATTGTTCACGGTCATAGCGCCACCCTCCTTTTTTGTCCGTAATCCCCGGTAAAGCAAACAGACGATCACCGTATTGCCGGGCGGTAAAGCGGAAAAAGTCGCGCCAGATAAGTTCAAAGATAAGCCAGTATGTTGAAATATTTTTGTGCCGTAAATCTTCGTAGCGGACTATCTCATAAAAAAGGGAGCGGGTAGAAACGGCCCCCGTTGCCAGCCACGGCGAAAGCTTCGAGGAGTAATCTTCTCCCAGCAATTCGTTGCGCCGGTTTTTGTAATCCTTGAGGCTGTCGTGTGCCCAGAAGTATTCTTCAACGCGCTGCCATGCGGCCTGCTCTCCCCCGCGGAAGCGGTAGGCGGCCCGGTCATCTTCTGGCGGCGGCTGCAGGCCCCAGCGTTCAAGACCCGGGATGGTTTCGCCTTTAATTCCGGGCGGCAGTTTGAAACGGCTAACAGCCGGAAATTCAGCGCGAATGTCGCTTTCCTTTTCGACACTCTTTCGAAAAGCAGTAAATACTTGCGGAATGTCATCCGGAGAAAAAGGCAAATCATCTATGTGAAAAAGAGTGTGCCCCCAGAACCGTTGCAGGGAAGTCTCCCGGCCCTGCAGCAACTCTTCCAGACGTTGCTCCATTTTGGTTTCTTCGCTTGTAACTTCGCTGTGGAAATAGACGGCATCAGCTTGAAACCGGGCGGCCAGATCCGCCAGAACCGTGGCACTGTCACCGACGCGCACAATCAGGTCCGCGCCCAGCCCGCGTAACGATCGCTGCAACGCCTCCATCGATTCGCGGATGAACTGCGCCCTAAAAGAACCGGTTTTGGGGAAGCCGAATGAGGTTTTTCCGTACCAGAAGGGGTCAAAAATGTAAAGCGGGATAACATACTCCGCGTCCTGCGTTGCCCGCCACAGTGCTTCATTGTCGCGCAGCCGCAAGTCGTTGCGAAGCCAGACGATAATCGTTTTTCCATTTTTCATGGCGCTTTACAACAGTGCGCCACAAAAAGATATTTCAATTCTTTTAAATCTTTAGAACCAGCGGAAAAGACCCAGTCCGAGATAGGTCACCTGTCTGTCCAGCCTTTGCGTTACATCCAACCTGAGAATGCCAAACAACCCGTTAACGGAAAGCCCGATTTCGTGATGCCAATCTTCAGGGACGGCGGCCCTGCCATAGCTTAGGGTAGCTTTTTTGGCATCGCTTAGCCAGCTGCGGCCATGACCGCCATGCAAAATAATGCCAATCGATTTTTTTACCGGCCAACGCCAACCGATCAGCTCAAACGGCACGCTGCGAAAGTTGTGTTCCCAGAACAGCGCCGCATATTTTTCACCCAGGTAAGGCACATCACGGCGGGCGCGGAAAACACCAAACGGGCTGAATGCCCCGTAGGCAGGATCCAGCGCACCCAGCTTTTGTTGCGGTGTCGTCCCTCCTTGTGTTCCGGCCACCAGCCGCACATTGAGCCGGTTGGGAAAAATGCGCCTTTGTAAAAACGTATCGATATACCAGTCCGCTTCAAGGTGATACATATTATAATCATAGTCGCTGTCCAGGGCGGAAAGGCTGTGCTCCCCCTGTACATACAGCCTGCTCAATGCGGCAATCCCGAAGGGCACATAATCGCCGCCAAACTCCAATGACCAGCCGGCGCTGCGCAGAAAGGTTTCCTGCACCGCCGGATTGATTCGTGGATCGCGCTCCTTAAATTGCAGGCTGAAATCAGCCAGCCGCCGCGGTGAAGCGGATGTTTGGCGCTCATTCATCAACCACATGATCAGCTCGGGCATCCAGTTTTTCCGTCCTAAATGCAGGCTTATTTTCTCAAAGCTGTTAATGTGGTAATCGTAATAGTCCGGCAAACCCAACAGATACATGCCGCTAACAAGCAAGGGATGGTAATTGGGGCTGCGCCAGTTTTCCTTAACCCGTTCGCCGGCTTCTAATGCCACTGCAACAGACCTTTTTTTGCCAGGCAGGCGCCAGGCCAGTTCACCCTGCCAGCCGCCGCGCTGCAGGCCCGTCGCGTAATGTCCGTTCAGGGAAAAATCCAGGCGCTTAAAAAAGGTGTGCTCAAAGGTGAGGCCCAGGCGCGCTTCTTCCACACGGTTATAGCCCAGATCGGGGGTAAACCAGTCAAAAAAACCTTGCGTCGTATCGGGGTTGCCGTCTGCCTCAATTTCCATAAAGCGCGTAAGCATTCCGCTCGGTTTGAATGCTTTTTCGAAAGTATCCGTACTGTCCAGCTCGCTGTAGGCCACCTCTTCCTCGCGCGTCAACGGGATCACATCGATCCTTTTGGCCAGCACCGTATCAGCCTCAATGGCCAGTGAATCTTCGCGCACAATGCGGCCACCGTCGTCATAAAGCGAATCCGGCAAATTGATATTTATACGGTAGTCGGTAAGGCGCGAGCTGCGTTGGTATTTTATCAGCGGAAATTCCAGGCCGGGCAAAGATATCTTGATCTCCCCGTCATTGCGGATATCCACCGGCAGCCAGAATTCGCGGCCAAAGTTGTTGAACTGCTGCTTATAGGCCACATCCCAGCGCTCAAACGGCGGCGGAAAAACGATCGTTTCCGGGTTGGGTTTGAGGTCTACCGCCAGCAACGCCCACACGCTGTCCAGCACGGAAACGGTGCCCACAAAGGTAGGATTTAGCAACGCGACCGGCCGCACCTCGATCACGTAAACCGTATCGCCGTCAAAGCCTTTGCGGTCAATCAGCTTAAATTCATAATAATCGAAAGCGTCGGGATGGGTGGGACCAACCACGTCAAAACCCTGTATCGGCACATCATCATCGTAAAAATTGGGAAAATCGACACTGAAAGCGAAGTTGTTGTCGCGTGATACGTTCACAGTTTGCTTCTTAGCCTTGATCACTTCACGCGGGCCCTTCTCATGGTGCCAGAACTTTTCGGTGAGTGTCTCCATGACGGAAACGACAGCGCTGTCATTGGCCAGCGTGATGCGGTTGTAAGCTTCCACGGAATAGGTCTTAAGGCTGTCGTACCAGAGGCGCTTGCGTTCAATCACTTTGCGCATGATGCCCATGCCGGGGTCTTCCGCCGTAACCACGATCGGCTCCGTTTCCAGGATAACCGGCGTCAGGGCAATTTTAAGCGGCTCAGAAGGAGCGCTTTGTAGCTCTATATTTTTTCGTTCATAACCGATAAAACTGACTATAAGTGTTGTTGGAAACGATTCCACTTCCAGCAAAAACTCGCCATAATTGTTGGTGATCGTTCCGCGGTAGGTGCCTTCAATTTGCAGGTTGGCGGCGGGCAGGGGCTCGCCGGTGCTGCCGTCGCTTACGGTGCCGCGTACGGTTTGGCTTTGTGAAAAGAGCATCAGGGGGATCAGGGCAAGAGCAGCTATCAGCCGGGTCATCAGAGTCTCCGTAATAGTTTTGTTTGGCCGTGATTACGGTAACATAGCCGATTAGTTCTACCAGGCGCAAAAAAATCAGCCTTGTCCCGCGCTATTGCACACATACGTATATTTCTTATTTTAGGCGCAATTCTTTTTGCATCTGCAGTTTATCAGCTTGTTACGGAGAATCATGAAAACTACTATCAGCGCTTTCCTTGCCCTGTTCTTTTTTTTCAGCCACATCAGTTATGCCGAGGCGCAGGAAGCCGCCGTTTACGGGCGCATTTTCCTTCCTGCCGTGGAGAAAAAGCAACGCACCTTTCGCGGCCGTATCTACCGCAACCGTCTTGCCGCCGCACAGAAAACGCCTAAAAGCGAGCAGAACGATCGCAACCCTCTGGAGGATGTCATCATTGCCGCTTACCCGCTTTCTTTTAAGCCGGAGATAAAGCCGCTGGAAAAGGCGCGGGTGCTGCAGAAAAACGCTACTTTTATTCCGCATGTGTTGCCGGTTACGCCCGGGACGCGCGTCGAATTTATCAACCTGGACCGTTTTTATCATAACGTATTCAGCATCTCACCGGGCGCCAATTTCAATATCGGCAGGCGGCCTACCAATACCGTCGTTAGCCGCACCATCAACAAGACCGGCGAGGTGAAGCTGTTTTGCGACATTCACAGCCAGATGAACGCCACCATTCTTAGCCTGGAAACGCCCTACTTCACACGAGCAAACCGCAACGGCGTTTACCTGCTGGATGACCTGCCGCCGGGGCGTTACCGCATTGAGGTTTATCACCCCGATCTGCCAACCGTAAGCAACGAGACCACGCTTGAGGATGGCGACAAGCAAGAACAAAGTTTCACTCTAACCCGCTGAGCCCATGCGCCTGAACATACAAACCAAGCTGATCATCGCGCTGGCCGGACTGACCGCCATTATTCTGACCGGCCTGCTTCTGACCATAACGCGCACACTTACCGATCGCATCGAATCCAAAATCATTGCCGACTTCCAGAACACGCAGCGTATTTTCACGGAACAGCAACGGCTTATTTACGATCGCCTTGTGGAGTCGTGCTACCTGATTGGTGAAAACAGCACTTTTAAAGCCAACGTGCAATTGCAGGATCCGCCCTCCGTCTATTTCAGCGTGCTGGAATTCGGACAGTTTGCCAAAGTGGACCTGTTCATCGTGACCGACCGCGAAGGGAACGTGTTGGCGCGGCTGCGCGATCCGGAAAGTTTCGGGGATGACATCTCCGACCGCGCCACGGTCTTTAACGCCCTCAATGGCGTAGAACCGGACACGACCATCGAATGGCCGGAGCTGTGGGGCATTGGCGCCAACCTCTACCAGGTAGTTACCCTGCCCGTCTATGCATTCGATTCGATCATTGGCAGCCTGAGCCTGGGCGCGCGCTTCACCTCAGTGGAAGCCCGCAACCTGAAAGGCGAATCCAACATAGATATCAGCTTTTTTTATAATGACCGCTTAATCGGCGCCAGCTTTCCCAATATTGCCACATCCGGCGTTCAACGGGCCGTCCGCGATTACCAGGCCGTGGTCGATTCCGTGCTCACCTATCATATTCCCAGTCCGACCCTGCGCATCGATATTAAAGGTGTGGAGCACTTTGCTTTCTTTAGCCCGCTGGGTATCGGGGAACGCGCCTACTACCTGGCTACGGTGCCCGTTTCCACGGAGCTCAGCATTTTGCACGCCATCCAGCAAAACATCCTTATCACCGCGGCCATCTTTCTGCTGATCACTTTCCTGCTGGCTTACCTGCTGGGCAAAAACTTTTCGCGGCCCGTGCTGCGTTTGGTACAGGGCATGAACGAAGTAAAGGCCGGTAACCTCGATGTAAACGTGGAGCCTAAAACCAAAGATGAAATCGGCCTGCTGACGCAAACATTCAACGAAATGATAGGCGGCCTGCGTGAACGGCTACACCTGATGAAATATGTCGGCGCCCACACGCTGGACATGGTAAAGAAAAGCGCCGGCCGCGAAGTGGCTCTGGGTGGCATGCGCCAGGAGCTGACCGTTCTGTTCAGCGACGTACGTGGTTTTACGCAATACAGCGAAAGCCGCAGCCCGGAAGAGGTGGTTAACATGCTCAACCGCTACCTGGGCTTCCAGGCGGAAATAGTCGATCGTTTTGGCGGCTCGGTGGATAAGTTTGTCGGGGATGAAATGTTTGCCTTGTTTATCGGGGAGCAATCCACAGAACGGGCATTGAATTGCGCCCTGGAAATTCAGAAACGGGTAATCGAAGAACACAAAACCGACCCGGCGCCAATCCATGTGGGCATTGGTATTAATCACGGTCCGGTCATTCTCGGAAATATGGGTGCGGAAGCGCGCATGGATTATACGGCCATCGGCGCGACGGTCAACCTGGGCGCAAGGCTCTGCAGCAGTGCGCGGGCCGGACAGATACTTATCCCCAAAAGCATCCTGGACAGCCTGGATGTGAACGTGAAGGTTAACAACATTCTGCTGATGAACTTTAAGGGCATCTCGCAGCCTGTAAAAATCGCGGAGGTTTCAGGTGAATAAAAAATTATGGACTCCAGTGGTCTTAATGCTTCTAATCTTGCCGCTGCAATCACAAATTTTCTTTAACGGCAGTGTTGATCTGGAAATGGCGGCGGGAGGGGAAAATTCGGCGTTTACCAGCAACGGCATCAACAACGAATTCCGCGAGCCGCACTTGGCCATACATCAGCTTAACCTGTTTATGTTCGCCGAAATCGGCCAGGACTGGTTTTTTAACGGCCGCCTGCAATGGGACATCTGGGGTACGGGGCAGCTTAATCCGCTGCGCGTGACGCTGGCGATGGTTTCATGGGAGCCACAGGACTTGCCCGTTTCCGCCACGCTGGGCCGTTTTGTTAATCCCTTTGGCCTCTATCCACGGCGGCAGCTGCAAAGTGAGAATGCTTTCGTCAACGCGCCATTGCTTTACGGCTATTTCCTCAACGTTTCCGATACGCGCGGCTACTGGCCACGCAGCGGCGATAGCGGTATTTACGGTGCCACCGATGTGGGATTGACAACTGTATATTTTGGCGGCTACAGTACAGGGGCCATGCTCAACTGGGTGATTGTGCCGGAACTTCTGGACGTGACCGCGGCGGCCACCAATGCCGCGCTGGCATCGCAGCAAAACTACACCAACCTGAACAACGCCGGCGGTGTGCTGCGCATTGGCTTCCAACCTTTGATTTACTGGCAACAGGGTATCAGCCTGAGCTACGGCAGCTTCATGCGCGAGGCCCAGGTCAACAATCGCTATGATCGCCTGGAGCGCTTTCGCCAGCTTCTGGCCGGCACCGATATCATCCTGGCCTATGCCTATTTTGAGCTATCCGCCGAGGCGATCTACAGTCGATGGGAAGTGCCGGCTTCCAACTCCGCCGGTTTCCAGGTGCAGACCGATGGCGAGCTGATCAAATACACGCTGGAGAATTACGGCGCTTACGTGGATCTCAAAATTGAACCGCCTTTTCTGCCGGGCAGCTACATCGCGGGGCGCTTTGAAAAATTAGTGTTTGAACGTTTTGACTGGCCATGGCAGGCTTCACGCGAATACGGCAACCCCTGGGACAATGACGTAAGCCGCTGGAGCGTTGCGGCGGGCTACAAACTGGCGCGTAATGTGCTGCTTAAAGCCGCCTACAGCGATCAGTTTTTTGACGATTCCAGCTTTGATGTGGATGACTGGACATTCCGCAGTATTCTTTCGGTAAGCATGTAGGAGGACATATGAAAAGGCGCGATTTTATAAAATCCTTACCGCCGCTTGCCGCCGGGGGACTGCTGGCCTGCGAAACGGTAACCCAAAGTACCGCGGAAGATCTGCAGGGCGATCTGGATATTATTCAATCCGGTGCTGAGTTTGAGGCCTTTGGCGTGCTTACGTACGATGCAGCCATCGCCAGCGGCAAAGTCACTGATCCATTTGTAGCAGACGCGGCGCAGTTTTTCCGGGCGCACCATTTCAGTCACCTGCAGGCATTAAACAATCTGCTTACACAGAACGGCCGCAACGCCGTGGATCTCTCTTCCGCAAGCCCCGATCCGCGGGCACAGGCACCGGCCTCGCAAAACGCCGCCCTGCGCGTTGCCCTGGAAGTGGAGTTCAGTGCCGGGCAATTTTATTTCAGCGCCATTCGCGATCAGCTTACGACCGCTGCGGCCCGCAACCTCTTTGCCGACATCCTGCCCATAGAAACCAGTCATGCTACGGTTATCAAGCAGGTGCTGGGCCTCTTCCCCGCCATCAACAGTGCCCTGTTCAGCGGCTTCAGCAGCGGGCTGTAAAGAAGTAAGAGCGCGTTAAGACAAGCCTGATCCACAAACCGGGGAACACGCTTGACTGGTGATATTCTGGCTGCTATGTTCTGATTAAAGACTTGGAGAACTTGCATGGATTTTTCTCGCATTACCGTAAATCAGGAGCAAATGGGGGGCGTACCATGCATCCGCAACTTACGCATTCCTGTTGCAACCGTTGTCGGAATGGTAGCGAACGGTATGACAACAAAGGAGATCATCAAGGCATTTCCTGATTTGGAAAAAGAAGATATACGGGAAGCTTTGCTTTTTGCGGCAAAATCAGTTCAGGAAAGACAATTGCCGATCGTAAAAAGCGCATGAGGTTCCTGATCGACAATGCCTTGTCACCCTTAGTGTCTGACAGGCTCAATGAACTTGGATATGACGCTGTCCATGTTCGTGACATTGGCAAAGCAAAGGCTCTGGACTCAGAAGTTTTACAAATAGCATTAGACCAGGATAGGACAATTGTTTCCGCGGACACGGATTTTGCCACATTGCTGGCTTTAAGAGGAAATTCCAAACCATCCTTTGTATTGTTTCGACAGACTGAAAAAACCCCGAAAGCACAAACAAAGCAATTAGAATTAAACCTCCCCCACCTCAGAAAAGACATTGAAGCCGGTTGTATAGCAGTTTTCGAAGATGAGCGTATCCGAATAAGATCCTTACCAATATCGCAGGAATAAACGGGCACTGTATTGCTTCACTACGCAACCCGGTTAAGTTTTAAGCGATAATGCTTCCGGACGCGTAGAGCGATCTCGAGACCCCAAGACTTCAAGACCAACGGACCCACTTTGCAACACCACGCATTTTGCTGCATCAAAGGCATCAGATAATAAAATAACTCAACCACGGACTAACTCACATTGAATATTGAAGCGATTGCGGCAGCGGTTATTATTGGCATAGTACTGGGTCTTGTTGGCGCCGGAGGCTCGATACTGACCGTCCCGGCTTTGGTTTATCTGCTGGAAATTGAGCCGCTGCAGGCAACGGCGTACTCCCTGTTTATCGTCGGCATCACCGCACTGGCCGGGATGGGCCAGTACATAAAACGCAAGCAAGTGGCCTGGCAGACCGCTTTCTTTTTCAGCATACCGGCTTTTATCGCGGTTTATCTCACGCGCCGTGTTGTCTTGCCCGCGCTGCCGGAAACCCTGTGGCAGGGAGCCGAATGGGCACTGAGTAAAAACCTGGCGATCATGCTGCTGTTTGCCCTGCTGATGCTGCTGGCTTCATTTTCAATGATACGCAAGGCAAAGCCCAAAGCACAGGAAGAGCATCGTATGCGTCCCATTTTGATTGTGCTTGAAGGCCTGGCCGTGGGCTTTTTTACCGGCCTGGTCGGCGCGGGTGGCGGCTTTCTGATTGTGCCGGCGCTGGTGTTGCTGGCCGGCCTGCCGATGAAAACGGCGGTAGGCTCTTCCCTGCTGATCATCGCGGTAAAATCGCTGATCGGTTTTTTGGGAGATGTTGCCGTGATGGATATGAACTGGCTGTTGCTGCTAAGCTTTAGCGGCCTGACCATAGCCGGCATAGTGGCGGGCGCCTTTCTCAGCCATTATATTGATGGTGATAAACTCAAAACATCCTTTGGCTGGTTTATTCTGCTGATGAGCGGATATATTTTTATAACAGAAATAAGTAAACTGTAAAGGGGAATAAAAAATGCTTTTTGAACGCATCTACGAACCGGGTTTGGCACAGGCCAGTTACTTCATTGGCTGCCAGGCCAGCGGTGAAGCGATCGTGATAGATCCGCGCCGTGATATTGAGGTCTACCTGGAATATGCCCGCAGCAAAAACATGAAAATCACCAAAGTGGCGGAAACGCATATCCATGCCGATTACCTTAGCGGTGCGCCGGAGCTGGCTGCCGAAACAGGCGCCGAACTGCTGCTTTCCGATGAGGGCGGACCGGATTGGCAATACGCCATCCCGCACACGGGCCTGAAGGACGGCAATCTGTTCAAGGTCGGCAATCTTAAATTCCAGGTGATGCACACGCCGGGACACACCCCCGAACATATCTGCTTTTTGCTGACCGATACGCCGGCCAGCCCGGCACCGGTTATGCTGTTCAGCGGGGATTTCGTTTTTGTTGGCGATGTGGGGCGTCCCGATTTGCTGGAAGAAGCCGCCGGCATCCAGGGTACCCGCGAACCCGGCGCGCGCCAGATGTTCCATTCGCTGAAACGTTTTAAGGAGCTGCCGGAATACATCCAGGTGTGGCCGGGGCATGGGGCCGGTTCCGCCTGCGGCAAAGCACTGGGCGCCGTTCCCGGATCGACCGTCGGTTACGAGAAAATGTCCAACTGGGCGCTGCGCATTGATGACGAAGAACGCTTTGTAAAAGCCCTGCTGGAAGGCCAGCCTGAACCGCCGCGCTATTTCGCGATGATGAAAAAACTGAACAAGATAGAGCGTAAACTGCTGCCCGCCCTGCCCCAGCCGGAGAAGATCAGCGTGAATGAGCTGGCCGGTCTTCTTGACGAAAACTACCAGATTGTTGACACGCGCACCCGCCAGGCCTTTTCCAGAGGACACATCCCGGGTACGCTGAACATTGAGAATAATAAGGCTTTTTCCAACTGGAGCGGCTGGCTGCTTGATTACGATCGGCCCATTATTTTATTGACCCCGGCCGGTGCCCTGCGCGAAGTGACCGCGAAACTGGTTCGCGTAGGTCTGGACAACATCGTTGGCTGGTTTGATGATTTCACTGGTTGGCATGAAGAAGGCCATATCTGGGAAACAGCCAAAGCGGTGAATGTACACACCCTGAAAGAGCAACTGGAAAGCGGCGCGGTACAGCTTGTGGACATCCGCGGACGCAGCGAAGTTGAAGCGGGTTACATCGAGGGAGCGCGGCACATACACCTGGGCCATCTGCCACAGCGCCTGGATGAACTGGACAAAAGCAAGCCCACCGTTCTGTACTGTGCCAGCGGAGCACGCTCGGCCATTGGCGGCAGCCTGCTGATGCAGCATGGCTTTAAATACGCCACCAACCTGGAAGGCGGCATCGAAGCCTGGCAACGCGCCGGTTATGATGTCATAAAAGCTTACCCCGAAAAAGCATCCGCTTAAAACATATCCGAATCAAACCTTATACGCCGTCTTCTTAATTTGAAGGCGGCGTTTTTTTTATATGCCAAACTAAAATCCGCCGGGGGTATTTTCTTTGCTTTGTTAGAATTATATTAGCCCCCATATGTTTTGAAACTTATCTTAACAATCTGCAAGAAATTAAACCCGCTAAAAACGGAGTGTATGATCATGGAACGAATACAATCGCGCAATTTTTATATTTGCCTGGCCTGCCTGTTTTATATGGCAGCCCTGTCGGCCCAAACCCAAACGCCGGCTTCGAATCCTTCGCCGTTGGATGACATCTCGTTTTCCGGTCAGTGGTTTCTGGCCTATGATTATGAAGATGTGGACGGCGTAACCACAAACGAATTTATCCTGAAGCGCGGCTATGTAACGATCTCTAAAAAATTCAGCGATAATCTCACGGCACGCGTAACACAGGACATTACTGTAGACCAAGAAGGTGACGGCGTTGGAGACATTGAGATTCGACTTAAATACGGTTATATACGTTATATGATTGAGAAACTGGGATTTCTACATAGACCGCTTGTTGAATTTGGCCTCGTCCACCGCCCGTGGATTGATTTTGAACAAAAGATAAACCCGTACCGCGTACAGGGCAGCATGTTTCTGGAGCGCTATGGCATTCTCCGCTCTGCGGATTACGGCATTACGGTTATCACTCTTTTCGGCGAACCGCTTCCCAAAGGTGACGTTAAGCGGGCATATCCGGGACGCTACGGCAGCGCGGCGTTTGGCGTATATAACGGCGGTGGCTATGAAAAACTGGAGAATAACGAAAATAAGTTGGTAGAGGGGCGCATAACGCTGCGGCCGCTTCCCGATGTTATACCCGGTTTCCAGTTGAGTTATGCCGGCGCGTTTGGCAAAGGTAACAGCGCGCAATCACCGGAGTATAATTTTAACGCCGGATTCCTTTCCTGGGAGCATCGCCAGTTTACCGCGACCGCAACATATTATATGGGCACGGGCGATTTGCAGGGTAACGACCTGGAAGAAGCAACGGAGCCCTACGACCGTCATGGCTACTCCCTTTTTTCAGAGGTAAGATTGTTTCAAAGCCCATTCCGCTTAATGGGGCGTTATGATAATTTCACCGTAGAGAAAGCCAGCGATGTAACGAGTGTACGCTACATCGGCGGCCTGGCATACTATTTTTACGACGACTCAAAAGTGTTGGTGGATTATGACTACGTGGAGCGCGGCTCATCCAAAGCAACCATGATCGAGTTTGTGATTGAGATAAATTATTGACATCCGTTTCATATTTCGTAGAGACATAGAGACGCTATGTCTAAATCGCGCCATTACAGTTATTGCCACCCGCTTGCCAACATCCACATAGAGACGTAGCGTGCTGCGTCTCTATTTTTTTTGCGTTGTATTTTACGGCCCTTTAGCTAAATTTATTATACAGGAATTTTCCACCTAAATACGCGATGGACAGTCTAAACTATGTTTTGTATGTGCTGGCGGGAAGCACCGGCGGCGCCCTGGCAGGGATGACCGTTTACCGCAGTCGCGCACTGGGACGTTCAGCGGGGACTTTTGCTAAACGGTTGTGGTTATCTGCGGCGGGAACGCTGGGCGTAAGCTTGTCCGTCACCTGTTTTGCCATGGCTTTTGGCTTTGACTCACCGATCTTTGCTATCGCCGGCACGCTGCTGGTTGCCGCGTTTACCGGCTTGCTGAACACAGTCGTACAACTGAAGGTCCCCCCTTTCCTGCGGACAGTTTCCCATTCCGAATACAACATACTTTCATCGCCTTTTTCGGGGTTAGGCCTTTTTTCAGCGCTGCTCAAAAAGACGCCGCTCAAGAAGCTGGGCGGCAACGTCTTTTTATCCGGAGGGCGCGGTAAGCTGGAGGAAGTGCATGCCGCTCTTTCTGACGCCGAAGCAGTGCATGTGTGGGGATTTGCGCTGACACTCCCGTTTATGATTTCCTGTGGCTTGCGTGGCAGTTTTACAGCATTGCTGACTTCGCTTATGGTCGCGCTCTTTTTGCATGTTCTGCCCACGGCGAATATCCGGGTTACGCGCTACCGTTTAGCCCGGATGCCCAGGAGGGTGGCACGCCCATTCTAACGGAATTTTGTAGTTGTATTTTTTGGCGGGCTGTTTATATTTATAAGTAAATTAAATCAGGCGTGCCTAAGAGCCTTTATTACTTATATTTTAAAATTTTAATTAGGAAAGTAATGGTTAACACAAATCAAGAACTCATTAATGTAACATGGTGGCTTGTTATCGCAACATTCTTGGCAGCGGTTGTTGCGCTAATAATAGCGGTTTTTGGCGACTGGCTAAAGGCCGTAATATTCAAACCTTCATTTGAAATCGAATGTAATTTAAGTCCACCAAACTGTGAGCGTACCAAGCGCAATATTAATTATAAAGAAAGAGTAGATATCTATGTTTTTCGAATTTTGATAAAAAACGTTGGAAGTGTAAAGGCCGAATCAATTGAAGTGTTAGCTAAAGATCTATACAAAAAGCATCCAGATGGTGCATTTCGTAAGATTAAATCGTTTATTCCAATGAACTTGATATGGACTCATTCTAATCGCAGCACATACTTTCCTTCAATAGCCATGAATATGTCAAGACATTGTGACTTAGGATATATTATCAAACCAAGCGGGAGAGCATCATTTCTAAATGAGGATGACATTTCTTTTGATAAAAGGAAGACCATTTTCGGTTTTGAGTTAGAAGTAAAACCTAATAGTTTGCAGCATCTTGTTGGGCCGGGAATATATAGACTAGAGGTACTAATTGCTGCGTCAAATACTAAGCCTACATCAAAGATAATAGAATTAAACCATATTGGTGATTGGTATGATGACGAAAATAAAATGTTTAATAAAGGTATTGGAATTCATATTGTCTAATCGTCAATCGACGGTCGTATGAGCAAGTAAAAAAGGGTTTATATGAAAGCTAGAAACGTTTTTTATTTTTCAATCTTTATTCTATTCTTATCTTGCCAAACAAATTACTATGATACCCCAGAAGATTTGTGCTTTGCTTATATTCAAAAATTGAAATCTACGTCCTCATTTAATGAAGTAGATAAAATAGAAAAATTTGGCCTAACGAAAGAAGAATTATTACAGGTCAACGAAGCTCTTAAAAAAGATAATTTTAACATTGAAGAGTTTAATTACAAATACAAATTACAAATAGTGGTTCAATTACTTCAGGTAATAAACCTATTTCATCCAAAGCTTGATTCTGTTTATTGCAATTAACGACTCTTTGCAATTGCCATTAAAAAAATTCATTGATGTCTTAAGGAGAGACATTCAAAAAAACATTAGGAAGAGAAACAATTTTTTTGTTGTTGAAAAGCTCGCTAAATATAATTTTTCTCGTTTGGACAACTTTCTAATAGATTCAAAACCTGGCTTTCAAAGAGCGGAGTTCCTTAGTTTAAAGCGCGGTAAGCCAAAGGAAATTGGAGAGCTAACTGATCAATGTTATTGGAAGTCAGAAATTCTGTTTAAATTTGAAGGGAATCAAGAAGAGTGGTTCATTGAAACTATTGCTAAGATAGGCCCCACGTGGAAAATACTAGCGTTTAATGATTAACCTCCTACAATCATTAAAATTTTTTTATTGCAGAATAACTACTTCGCTCATGGTCAAACGTAGTATTTTAATAGCCCGCTAAATTTGGTATAAATAAACCTTAATCAAATCGAAAGGTTGTTATGGACAACCAAAGCATTGATCTCCGAAATCTTCTTTTAATGATCAAAGAACAGAAGCAGATGGACGCCGAGCTTGCCCTGGAATTTGACTGCACCATTGAGACAGCAGATGTAACGCCGCTTGTAAAGGTGATTAATTACTGCATTAATTATGTGCAGCAGCTCAGCGAACAATCCCTGCACATTTCGCTTAACGCAACGAGGAGCAGCATTACAATTAGTTTCACCGCCTTTAGCGATGTGACGGAACTGCCGGAAATCAGTGCCCGGGTAAACGAGGCGCTGGCACCTTACAACGCGGTATTGGAACAGCAGGGCCAACCCGGCAAATATGTGCAGTTGCTTATTAGCTTTAAAAAATAGATTCGTTTTCGACGAGCAAATCAAACTAAAAAGGCGGGACTAACCCGCCTTTTTTCTAATTACTCACTTTACTATTCTTTGGTTGTCTCAGCCTCTTCCGACAGTGTAAACTGATATGGCACGGCCATCTGCACCTTCACCGGTGTACCATCAATATAGGCCGGTGTAAACGTCATTTGGGCAGCGGCTTCCAGGGCGGCCTTGTCCAGCAGATCATGCACCGATTTCATCACTCTTGCCTCTGTTACAGAGCCGTCTTCACCGATGACGGCAACTACAATTACCTTCCCCTCAATACCGGCATCACGGGCTTCCTGTGGATACTTTGGAACCACTTTGTTTTGCATCTGCGGCTTTGTAGTCACTTCAAAAAACTTGTAAACCGTTTCATCTGAAGACACTGTTTTGGTTTCCGCGGTTTCTTCCGTTTTTGTGGTGCCATAATCGCATGAAAAAACGAATGCCAGCAGGACAACGGCCAAAACCGTGGTTACGGATATACGTTGCCGGGAAATATTCATCTTACCCTCCTTTGATTTTACAAGCATGTGAATGCGTTTATACAGTTCCGATTTTGATGCGAAAAAGGCCATCTGCGGACTAAAGTGAGCGCGACCTTCCTGCATCTCTTCCGCCGCGCGGACAATGTTTTCCGCATAGGTGCCGTTGTTTAGAGAAAGAAAATCAATGGCCCAGCTGTCGCAGTAGGATTCGCGCAGGCGGTTAAAACCCTTATGAATAAACCACACCAGCGGATTGGGGAAAAAGAGAATCATAATAAGCTGCTGGAAAAAGCGCTCATGAAGGTCTCTGTTTTCGATGTGGGCTACTTCATGAGCAACCACACAATCCAGTGTTTGCTTATCCCAGTTCTCAGCGTTGGCGGGCAACACAATTCTTGGTGTGATAAATCCCGAGACGCAGGGATTATGTACCTGCGTTGAAAGCAGCACGCTGCCTTTGCCCAGACGCCAGCTTCGCGGGAAACGATCGCTAATATCGACAGCGTTCTTCAGCCAACGGCGAAATCGCAAAAGCGGCAGCAGTGAGGCAAACATCAGCGCAACTACCATCAAAAACCAGCCACTGAACATGAGCGCGCTCAGGCTAAGTGAGGCCGATGTTGTGCTTTCACTGCCGACAAGAATGGGTTCCATAAACAACAAAGCGCTGCTAACCGGTGATTCACTCGAAAAGGCAAAAGGTAGTATGAGTGGCGGGATAGCCAGTTTTATGAACATCAACCGGTAAGCCAAACGGTGGCTTTTCAGATTGGGCCGTAATAGAAAAAGCAGCGTCACCACCAAAGCAATAAACAGGCTGCCCTGCAGCTGCGCCGACAGCCACAGCGGCCACCAGGCAGCAGCAATATCATTGATTCCGCTGATTAAGCTACTCATTTTCCTGCTCCCGTTCGTTGATCAGCTTTTTAAGTTCATCGATTTCTTCCCGGCTCAGCGCGTCGGCCTCAAACAAAAAGCTGACCATGCTGTTGAAGGAGCCGGAAAAAGTTTTATCAAGAAAGCGGCTTACCTCTTTTTGCAGCACCTTGCTTTTGTGCTGCCGCGGTTGGTAAAAGTTGACCATGCCGATCTTCTCGCGCTTCAGGTAGCCTTTATCAAAAAGATTGTTCATGACTGTTTGCACGGTGGTATAAGCTTTCTCGCCTTTGGGGTAGGCTTTCTGCAATACATCACGCACGGTGCACTGCTTTTCAAATCCCCAGATGTTGTCCAGTATCTCCAGCTCCAACGGGGAAAGACGTGTTTTGGCCATTACTTCCTCTGTTACTAGTAGTAGAATTACTATAAGTATAGTAGAATAGATTTAGAAAAGCAATACTAAAAATCTACGACTGTTTCTAAGACGGCACCTTCCCCTGTTTTGCCAAAGCGGACAAAAGGATATTAAATTGTTGGCGTTAATTTCCTGTCAACAATACAAAAACAGCTTTATAAGGAAGGTTATGTCTATACGATTCTTGCTTTTTTTGTCCATTTCCTTTTGCTTTTCTTTTCAACTATCCTGCTCTCCGGACGCGAACAGGGAATTTGTCGTACACAGGGAGATATGTGACGCTTCTGCCGCGATTGCCCTGGATCCATCGCGATTTGTTGTTGCAAACGATGAAGACAATATTCTCAGGATTTACCAAAATGATAAGAACGCCGGTCCGGTTGGCTCTGTTGATTTGGCGGCTTTTCTGGATATTGACGGGAATCGTGAGGCGGACATCGAAGGAGCGGCACGTGCCGCTAACCGCATTTATTGGATCACCTCTCACGGGAGAAACAAAAAGGGCAAGCACCGCCCCGGACGTCACGGATTCTTTGCGACGGATATTGTTGCTAATAGCGGCCGTATTTCCCTCGTGCCTGCCGGCTTGCCCTATAAGGACCTCGTAAAGGCACTGGCCGGTACGCCGCAGTTTGAAGAATTTAATTTCGAAAGTGCTTCTCAAAAAGCGCCCACAGATTACGCGGCACTGAATATTGAGGGGCTTTGCGCTACGCCCGACGGCCGGCTTTTAATCGGCTTCCGCAATCCTGTACCCGCCGGCATGGCCCTCATCATAGCACTGCAGAATCCGGACGACGTCATAGCCGGGGAAACGGCTGTTTTTGGCGAGGCGATAAAGCTATCGCTAAACAATATGGGCATTCGCAGCATTCAATACGTTCAACCCCTGGAAAAGTATTTGATTGTGGCCGGGCCATACGATGGCGGCGGGGTTTCCAAACTGTATGTCTGGAGCGGAGACCCCGGAGATGCGCCGGGTTTAGTTGAAGGCGCGGATTTTACAGGCTTCAACCCCGAAGCGATCATTGCTTATGGCTCAAGACCGGGCAGTATTCAACTGCTTAGCGACGATGGTTCGATGGAGGTAAGCGGCGAAGAGTGTAAGGAGGCCAAAAAGGACTCGCGGTATTTCAGAAGTTTTTGGGTTAAGCTTTAGAATGTTAACGCAGTTTTTCTTCTATACTTCAGCAAGGCGCCATTGAGTAGAAACTTTGCCCTCGGTTATTTTGATACCTTCCGGCTAAGATCAATTACGAGCTCCGGCAAAGGCCGTCGCATAGTTTTAGAGATTGCCGGCCAAAGTAAGGGAAAGGCTTTATATCGCGAAAAGGAAGTTTAAAGACCTGTGAAAATTTTAGAGCTTGATTATATTTCCATGATACTGCGCCACTTTGTCATCAACCGTAAGCAAGTGCAAAGGTTCAGTCAGGCTTTGGGCAATGAGCATCCGGTCAAACGGATCTATGTGGTGTTCTTCAAGGGACAATAGTTTAATCGCATGTTGAGGTTTAATGTCCAGAAATTCGAAACCGCTATTTTTGATGGCTTCCAACAGTTCGTAACCCGTTATGTCGATTTTTAATTTGCCTACGGATTGTTTTATTACAATCTCCCAAATATTTGCGGCACTTACATAGACCTTATCTGCACCGTTTATTATATCGACAGCTTTTTGGGGCATGGTAGGGTTTGCGGTCAAGGACCAGATTAATATATGTGTGTCAAGAAGTATTCTCATTATTCAGGCTTCGTAAAACTGTCCAGAATATTTTTAGGTAGTTCATCATCAAAATAGCCAGATATATGCAGTTTTCCTTTTAAAGCACCAAAAATAATTTTCTTTTTAGGTTGATCAATAGGCCCCAGCTTAGCTTTGGGCTTACCGGCTTTGGCGATTATTATTTCTTCCCCGGCTTCTGCTTCTTCGGCAAGGCGGGACAAGTTTGTCTTAGCTTCGTGAATATTAATCTTGCGCATTTCACCACTCCTTTAAGTGAACTAAGTTTAGTTTAACTTGATCGGAAATACAAATATTTCGGGATGTCTGAAAATAATGGTGATGTAAATTAACACGTCCTCAACCAAAATATTGCCAAGCGAATAGTTGCCCCTTATTTTTAATCGCAACTTTAAGGCAATCATTATGGCGTATTCTTTTGATGTGGATCATGACAAAAAGCTTGTGGACGGCAAGCTGTATGACACGGTAACCGGCGCCGAGCTGATTGAGCTGGTAACAGAGCTGGTGCAGCTTGAGGAGCAGATCTCCGGTTATAATGAATTCTGGGACTGCAGCGGCGTAAGCGAGGCCGACGTGGATTACAACAAGATGATGACCATGACCAACATTGAGAGCAGCAGCCGGCAAAGCCTGCCCGCCAAAAACGCCCTGCTGGTTAAAAACAACCTGCAAATGGGCCTGGCGCGCATGTACCAGACATTGATGTCCGACAGCAACATGGATATCCGCATATTTACGGATGCCCAAAAGGCCCGCCAATGGCTTGGCTTACAGGAACAGGCCGGAGATTCCTAAACAAGATTTTGGACATCCATAAAAAAATCCCGGCATAAAGACCGGGATTATTCAAGCCACCGCTGCGGCATCTGCCGCCGACATTAACACTTTAAAACATTAACACCTTAACACATTCACTCTACTTTATAAGCAACATGCGCCGACTCTCGGTAAAGCTGGGCGATTGCAGCCGGTAAATGTACACACCGGACGGAACCAGGTTGCCTGCGTCGTCGCGGCCGTTCCAGGTGGCTTTGTAGCTGCCGCCATCGATTGCGCCTTCGAACAGGGTGGCAATAAGCTGGCCCCGGCTGTTAAATACCGCCAGCGTAACATCCAGCGCCCCGTCCTTAAGTGCCGGCACATCAAAACGGATGGATGTTTCCGGGTTGAAAGGGTTGGGGTAGTTTTGCAGCAGCTCGAATTTTTTAGGCAGGTTGCCGCCCACGTCTTTCACGCTTTCAACATGAGGTGTGGCGTAAACGGGACCATGCTCGGTGCGCACGCCGTTAGCATCCACATCGACCAGCTTGTACCAGTAGGTAACACCGTTGCTCAGGTAACGGTCGGTATAGCTATAACTGTTTTCGGAAGAAGAGGTACCGGCACCGCGCAAGGCATCATTGCGGGTATATGAATCAATCTCTTCGTAGCCGTCTTCTTTTTCCAGGCTGCGCAGGATGGCAAAGCCCTGGTTGTCAATCTCGGAAGCGGTAACCCACTTGAGAGTAACGCGGCTGTCACCGGCATTGGCGGCAAACAGGCTGAGTTCTACTGGGAGTGATTGATCAGAACCATTCGTTCCGGGAGAACCAAAATCTGTACCAGTACCATAATTAGCTTCTCTTACCGTTGCTGTTGTCCAGTTTGCGGGATCATTATTGTCCGAACCGGGAGCACCGATGAAGACCATGGAAGCGCCCGAAGGACTGGGCCAGTTTGGACCGCCATCATATTCAACGCGATCAATTTCTGTTGATAAGTCATCAGTTAATATGATTTCATCATCCGTATTTCCGAGGGTGAAACTGGAGTACTCATAATCCGCGGGGAGATTTCCGTTTTCAACAGTATTAGCATTTCTAGCCAAAACTAAAAAACCACCGGCGGGAATTGTTAACGGTCCACCATTACTAATCGTATGACTGTCGGTACCAAGATCACTGATTGTCCAGCCATTAATATCTACTGCGGAAATCCCGGCGTTATACAACTCAAACCACTCGCCATTCGCGTCGGTCACATCATCAGGATTCTGCATAATCTCAGAAATAATAATAGATTGTGAAAAACCGAAAGAAACACATAACAGCACAACAAGGGTAGCAACAATCTTCATGATTGTCCTCCTGGTTAGGTTAATGTGGGTATGTTTTATAGTGATACAAAAAAATAATGGGCAATATATGTACCGATATGAATGAAAACAACCTCATTTTTAACCTATTGACCCAGTTCACAAATCCGTCAACGGCCATAACCGAAAATGGTAAAATTTATTGTTTTTTGAAAATACCTACAGTGCTTCAGAAATTCGGTAGCATTGCTATGACTTTCCGCATCTATCCGTGCCCCTTTTAGAGGCTTACTAGGTAAATTGCGTTTTAACTCAAACCTCCGGCCTATCCCACAATGCCCAAGGAGCTGCGAACCAAAAGCCCATCGGGCTGGTCCGTCATAGCAAAAGCGGATAATAATGTAACGCCAGACCCATCGGGGTACACCAAATAGGTTGGAATGATGACCGCACCGATGGCGCTGCCTATTTATTGCGTACGTGTTGCTATGACAGTTCGCATCTAACGATGCTGGTGTTTGGAGTGTTAAAAACATTTTGCATAACATTTTAAAACGTCCACATCAAACCGGTAAATCGTAAAGGCACAACGTAACCTAAGCCCGCAGGGCTGGTCCGTCATAGAGCAATATTACCATCCACCGCCCAACCCAGCCCCATCGGGCTCTTTTTGGCGCGACGATTTAGCACGGTATCAAAACAAATCATATATTCGGCGCGTCATTTTTTTGCCAACTCGTTGTAAGGAAGTGAGCTATGGCCAATACATTTACCCAAATCTATATCCATGTAATTTTTTCCGTCAAACACAAATCACGCACCTTACCGATAAAACATAAAGAGGACATTCATAAATACATAATCGGGATTGTCAAGAATAGGAATCAACTCATTTTGGCTATTAATTCCGTGTCCGATCACATACATCTGTTGATTGGTTACCGCCCGCACAGCGCCTTATCCGATTTGGTCCGTGACATAAAAGCCAATTCATCAAAATTTATAAATGAACATGGTTGGGTGAAGGGAAGATTTGAGTGGCAGGTTGGCTATGGCGCGTTTTCCTGCAGCCGGTCGCACAAAGAAAAAGTGATAGAATATATTGAAGGTCAGGAGCAGCATCATAAAGTGAAGACGTTTCAAGAGGAGTATTTAGAGTTTTTAGACAAATACGGCGTTGAATACAATGAAAAATATGTGTTTGATATTGATTCTAAATGATGGCAAATCTTTGGGAACAACGCACGCACCTCTGGTGCTTCAAGGTATATGGATGTAGGTTGCTATGACATTCCGCATCTAGCGATGCTGATTGTGCGAGCAGACAAAAGCACAGGGTTAAACCGTAAAATACCCGCATAAATCCTATAAAGAACAACAGTATCCATAAAAATAGTTAATATTCCAGCCCGAATTAACTAATCCCAACAAATATTCACCAGACAAGCCCGTAGGGCTTAACCGTCATAGCAACAACGCAAATAAATGAATCAGCAGCCCTATCGGGGCGCACCCACTCCTTTAATCCCCCTTCTTTCATTTATTGCCAAACAATCCTAATTTCCCCGAAAACGATTTCTCAAACACCTATGGCAAAAAAACAGTGGGTCTCCATCGGCAAGCGACAGGTGGAGCTCTCCAACCTGGACAAAGTGCTCTACCCCGATGACGGCATCGTCAAAGCGCAGATCATCGAATACTACCTCAAGATCGCTCCCACCATCCTGCGTCACATCAAGGGCCGCGCGCTCTCCTTTATCCGCTACCCCGATGGCATCGACGGCGAATCATTCTTCCAGAAAAACAAGCCGGACTGGGCGCCGGAGTGGATTGAAGGCGTCAAGCTGGGAAAAGGCAAGGAGAAAAAAAACTACATCATCGTCCGCGAAGAAGCGGTGCTGGTATGGACGGCCAACCTTGCCAGCATCGAAATTCACCAAAGCGCCACACGCCAGCCCGATTTTGACAAACCCGACTATTTTGTCATCGACCTGGACCCGCCCGACGGCTATGCCTTCAGCAAAATCATCGAAATGTCGATGGTGACAAAAACGATTTTGGAAGGGCTGGGCTATACGCCCTTTGTAAAAACGACCGGCCGCAAAAGCGTGCACATCGTCGCGCCGATTGACCCGGCCTACAGCTACGACGCCATCGCTGAAGCAACCAAACAGATCGGCCAGGCCATCGTCAAAAAGCTGCCTAAAAACAGCACGCTCAGCATCCGCAAAGACGCCCGACCGGACAAGGTGCTTGTCGACATCTACCGCAACCGCGCCTCGCAAACGATTGTTTCGCCCTACAGTTTACGCGCCCTGTCCGGTGCCACCGTCTCGATGCCGATCACCTGGCAGCAGTTGGAAAACACCTCCGGCGTGGGCGATTACACTATCCACAATGCGCTGGATTTGTTGCTGGAACACGGCGACGCCTGGGAAGAGATCGACGCCCGGGCCACACCGCTGCATACGGAGCGACCGACGCAGGTATCGGCGGGCACAACGGCGCGGAAGAACCTGCAGCGTTACACCCAAAAACGGCGCTTTGACAAAACCCCGGAACCGGGCGCCGAAGAGGCTGCCGGGGAAGGCAACGGCTTCGTGCTGCACCGCCACCACGCCACGCGGCTGCATTACGACCTGCGCCTGGAGCAGGAGGGCACGTTGAAATCGTGGGCCGTGCCCAAGGGGTTGCCACCGCGACCGGGCGTAAAACGGCTGGCGGTACACACCGAAGACCACCCCATGAAATACCTCGATTTCCAGGGCAGCATCCCCAAGGGCGAATATGGCGGCGGCGAGATGTGGATCTATGCGCGCGGGCGCTACCGCATCACCAAAACCAAGAAAAACGGCTTCTACTTTCGCCTGCTGGCCCCCGGATTGAACAGCGAATACCGCATCTACGAAACCGGCGGCGAAAACCAATGGCTGCTGGAACGGGTGGAAACACCGCAGGTCGATTTCCTTGACGGCAAAATGGAACCGATGCTGGCCGAAATTCGCGACAAAGTGCCGCGCGGCGATTATATCTACGAGGTAAAATGGGACGGCATCCGCGCCCTTATCGCCATCGATGACGGGCAAATCCGCATCAGCAGCCGCAACGGCAAGGACATCACGTACGTCTTCCCGGAATTGTGCATCCCCGAAGAGGCCTTCCGCGTTTCCAGCGCCCTGTTCGATGGTGAAATCGTAAACCTGGACCCCGCCGGCAAACCCGTTTTTAAAAACGTCATCCGGCGATTGCATCATACCGGCGAGGGGGCCATCGAGCGCAGCCGCAAAAAATATCCTGCCGTTTGCTATTTGTTCGATTGCCTCTACATGGACGGACGCCCGCTGGTCAACGATCCGCTTGTTCTGCGCCGCGAGTGGCTGGCTGATTCCATTAAAGGCAACCAGACCGTTTATCGTTTCAGTGATGCCGTGGAAGATGGCGACGCGCTTTTTGAAGCCGCCAAAAAGATGGAGTTGGAGGGTATCATGGCCAAAGAGGCGCAGAGCCTGTACCAGCCCGGCAAACGCAGCAACGCCTGGCTTAAGATCAAGGTACGGCGCACGATGGATTGCCTTATCATCGGCTTTACCGAGGGCAAAGGCGATCGCTCCAAAACCTTTGGCGCACTGCACATTGCCGAACCGCAAGGCGATAAATTGCAATATCTCGGCAAAGTGGGGACGGGCTTCAATGACAAAACAATGCGCGAAATCCGTGAAATCCTGGAAGATATCCCAACTGGAAAACGGTCCATCGACGAGAAACCTGTAGACGATGCCCAAAGCACCTGGCTGAAAGAAACGCTGTGGTGCGAAGTTCAATACGCGTCGATTACCCCCAACAAAACGCTGCGTGAACCGGTCTTCTTGCGTTTGCGCCCCGATTTAACTTAGATTACGTCCCATCGCGGATAAGCCGTTGATTTTATCGGACTTAGCCGCCAACACCCGCAAAACCCGGAGGTGCTCATGCGTGCCATTTGGAAAGGTCATATTCGTTTTTCGCTGGTAACAATCCCGATTCGTGTTTACAGCGCGATCGATAACGCCCAGACTATCCGCTTTAACCAGCTGCATAAGGATTGTAACGGTCAGGTGGGCTACCAAAAAAAATGTAAAAAGTGCGGTGAAGTGCTGGACAAAGACGAGATCGTAAAAGGCTACCAGTACGAGCCCGAGCAATTCGTGATCGTTGAAAAGGGAGATTTTGAAAAGCTGAAACTTAAAAGCACCAAGGTGATTGACATCGAGGGTTTTGTGGATGCCAGCGAGGTGCATTCCACGTTGTATGACACGCCCTACTTTGCCGGACCCGACGGTGACGTGGCCTCCAAGCCCTACGCCCTGCTCTGCGAGGTGCTGAAGAAAAGCGGCAAGCTGGGCATCGGCCGCGTGGTATTGCGTGAACGTGAAGATAGCGTTTTGATTTCTCCCGAGAAAAACGGCATCATGCTTTATAAGCTGCGTTACCCGCAGGAGATCCGCGATATCAATGATATGCCCAACCTGGATGATGCCACGCCACCGAAAGAAGAGCTGAAGCTGGCCCAAACGCTGGTCGACTCGATGAGCAAGAAATTTGCCGATATCGAACTGAAGGATCGCTACGGCGACGCCCTGCGCGAAATGATTGATGCCAAAATCGAAGGTAAGGAGATCGTGACCGTGGAAGAAGAAGAGCAACCGGTTGTGGATATTATGTCGGCGCTTAAGGCCAGCATCGAGCAGGCCAAAACCGAGAAGAAGCCTATGAAAAAAGCCACCGGTAAAAAAGCTGCCGCCAAATCGGGTACGCAGAAAAAGCGCAAAACAGCATAAATCAATTACGAATTGAGAATTACGAATTACAAATTAATACTTCATGGCTAAGATATTTAAACTAAATACGACACCCCCGGCGAGGCTGGGACACCGCAAGGCACGCAAGGGTAAAAAAGGCCTGATGGAGCGCAAAGGACAGATGAACCTGTTCGAGCGTCCGCGCCCGAAGATTTTGCCCATGGCCCAACCCGGTGGCCCATTCGAAAGCGCCCTGCTCCATGATGAACGCGGTGATAGCCGTGCTGCCGAACTGTACCAAAAAGCCATCGCCAAGGAAGATTGCGTCGCCGACGCCTACTGCAACCTGGGCATTATCCACGCCAACAACGGCGACAGCAGCAAAGCCATCGATTGCTTCACCCAAGCCCTTGTGCGCGAACCACGCCACTATGAGGCGCACTTTAACCTGGCCAACCTCTATTTTGACAACGGCAACCTGCACCTGGCCCGACTGCATTACCAAACCGCCATCGAAATTGAACCGGAAGACCCAAACATCCACTTTAACCTGGGTTTGGTGCACGCCCTTAGCGAAGAGTACGACAAGGCCATCGATTGCCTGCAAACCTACGCCGACAATGTGAGTCCTGCTGAGGCCGCCCCCGCCGAAGAATTGATTCAGACGCTGAGTCTTTCGCAACAGAAGTAAATGTTGGGGATAGATTAATCTTTACATTCCTACACTTGCTACCACACAAATTAGTGTGTAAAATTACGAAGTTTACGTGGAGGAGAAAGTTATGCCATCCAATCTAGCAATTGACGATGCCTTGCTTGAAGCGGCCAAAAAGGTGGGCAAACATAAGACCAAAAAGGCAGCTGTAACGGAAGCTTTACAAGAATATATTCAGCGCAGAAAACAGCAGCAGATTATAAAAATGTTTGGTTCTGTTGAATACGAAGAGAGCTATAGCTATAAGGATCAGCGAAATAAAGAATGAAAATTCTTGTTGATACATCCATCTGGTCATTGGCCTTGCGTAGAGGGTTAGATCAGAACCAAGAGATTAAGAAAAAGCTATCTGAAATTATTAAGGACGCCCGTGTACAAATGATCGGTCCTGTCAGGCAAGAGATACTTTCCGGTATCAAATCTCAAAAGCAATTTAATGAATTAAAACAGTATCTTTCGTTTTTTCCGGATCTAGATATTAGAAGTGAGGATTATGAACAGGCTGCTTCATTTTTTAACATATGCAGGAAAAATGGCATTCAAGGCTCCAATACCGATTTTCTTATCTGCTCGACGGCAGTAAACAATGATCTTGAAATTTTCACCCAGGATAAAGATTTTTTAAGTTTCAAAAGCTTTTTACCAATCAAGCTTTTTGCGTCACAGACAAATAAATAAGAACTTGCGAGAGAACACGTTATCTGTTAAAACTACGTTTGCTCATCATTTCCGTCCAACAAAATCATATAACCCCATAATGCAATCCCCCACCCCAACTAACCTGAATGCCACAAGCATAGACGAAGCCATACGCATGCTCACCGACATCGTTAAGTGGTCCAAGCTAAATAAAAGCCGCTGTGGCTACTTTGCCGCGCTCTATCGCAAGGTGACCATCCGCGTAAAAGAAGGCATTGCCAATGGCGAATTTGAAGACGGGCCGCGTATGGAAAAGCTGGACGTCATTTTTGCCAACCGCTATCTGCAGGCTTTTGATTTCTACTACGCCGGACAAGAAACCACCCACTGCTGGCGTCTGGCTTTTGATAATAGTGTTCGTTGGCGGCCGATCGTTTTGCAACATTTGTTGCTGGGCATGAACGCGCATATCGATCTTGACCTGGGCATTGCCGCGGCGGAGACGGCGCATCAGGCGAATCTCAACGCCCTCAAAAATGATTTCAACAAAATAAACAACATTTTGGCAAGCCTGGTGGACGAGGTGCAAAAGGAATTGGCGCAGGTTTGGCCCTTGCTTAAAATCATCGACCGCATGGCCGGCAGGTTTGATGAATCACTGGCCGACCTGGCCATGAAGTTTACCCGCGGCCAAGCCTGGAAAGTAGCGACACAACTCCATCCTCTTACTTCCGAACAAAGGACAGCCAGGATTATTGCCCTGGACCGCGACATTGCGAAAGTAGGACAATTAATGCTGGGCCCGGGACTATGGCTTCAGTTAGTTTTACTACTAATTCGCCTGGGAGAAATGCGTTCTGTGAAAAGGATTATTGAGATACTGGAATAGCGTAATCTGCATGATAAAAAAAGGGGCGCATCGAAATGCGCCCCTACATTAACACCTTAACACCCTAACACTTTAGCACGCTATATCGTGTGTTCGCGGCCCTGGTTCTGCTCCTTCAGGTAGTCCATCAGCGGCTGGAAGTATTCCAGCATGGCTTTGGCGCTGATCTCTTCGTTGAGCGTGTTCTGCATCAGCTTGCGCCAATCGACGCTGGCGCCCGGTGACAGTATTTGCGACAGGAACTGCCCCACCTCTTTGCTGCCGTAGTAGTTGGTGGCGTGCGGATCCTGCTGCAGGATGTTGGTTGCAATGTGATCGTGCAACTGGAACAGCAGCACATAGCTCAGCGCGTAATCATAATACTGGGCGGCATCGTTGTTGATATGCGTTTTGGAAGCGGCGTCGCAAAATTCCGCGCCACGTTCCATGGGCGGAACAATGCCCTGGTGCTTCTTCTTCAGTTCCCACCATTTGGCGTTGTATTGCTCTTGAGACAATGTGTTGGCATAAAGCTCATGTTCAAAATCGGTCATCACACCGGCCGACCAAGGGATGAAAACGATGTAATTGAGCGCTTCTTTCAGCAGCGTTTTCATCTCGTCGGTCTCTACATCCTCTCCGATCAGTTCCAGGTGCTGCAGAAACGGTTTTTGCATGGCGGCCAGGCCCAGCATGCTGCCCACGGCCTCATGGAAAGCGCGGTTGGCCCCGCCGCGTAACAGTGGCGGTACATCGGGGTTGGTGTAGAGGATATAATAATAGATATGGCCCAGTTCGTGGTGTGTGGTTTCGTACCAGCGCTCGTTGGGTACCACGCTCATCAGGCAACGGATGTCGTTTTGCAGGTCCATGTGCCAGGCCGAGGCATGGTTGTTCTTTTTGTAGTCCACCGTGTCCGGCAACGGGTAGAGGCTGGATCTCTCCCAAAAACTCTGTGGCAGTTCCTCCAACCCCAGGCTGATGTAAAAGCGTTCGGCCTGTTCCACCAGCCAGCTCGGTTCTTTCGTTTTCAAAACACCGTCAAGGTCAATACCCTCAACCGTGACCAGCGAGGCCCAGTCCTGGCCCCAGCGGTTGGGCAGCCAGTGCGCCGGCAGATATTCGGGCACCTCATCGGCGCCATACTTTTCGGCCAGCTCGTAGCGCGCCCAGGTGTGCAACTCGCGATATAGCGGCATCACTTCTTCGATCAACCGGTGATTCAATTCCAGCATCTCCTGCGTGCTCATTTCATATTCCGAAACCTGGTAGCTGAAGTAGTCATCGTAACCGAGGGCTTGCACGGTTTTGTTGCGCAGCTTCTGCAGATTGGTCAAACCCGGTTTCAGTTTTTTGCCCACTTCTTTGCTGCTCTGCCACGCGGCCAGGCGCTTATCCAGATCGTTTTCATCCACAAGGATCTGGTCAATATCGTTAGTAGAGACAGATTTCCCGTCAATAGTAAAATCAAAGCCGTACAGTGTTTCTGTCTGTTTGGCCTCGGCTTTAATGCGATCTTTCACCAGGTCCGGGACGGTTTGCGGGTTGTTGGCCGCGGCGTACAGGATGGCTTTAAACTGCTTCACCTGCAGCGGTGTAAGCTTCATTTCATTTTCCAGGTAGCTGCGCGCCATGTCAATATTTTCCTTGCTTCCGGAGAAGGCGGCCAGGGCCTCATTGGCCTGCTGCACGGCATTCTGCGTGGCCGTATCACCCTCCACGATATAGGTGTTGGCGCGCCATTCCGCTTTGGCTGCTTCGTAATAGAGCGAGATATACTCATCCGTATATGAATCCAGAAATGCCTGCGCGTCTTTCTGATAACGGGCATCCGGTGTACAGGCCAAAAACAGAACGACTAATCCGAGAGATACTAAAGTAATACGCATATAAGACTCCTTTAAGAGTGAGCAAGAACGCCTAATTTAAAGCGCCACACTTTTACGGTCAAAGGGGAGGGATGGAATCGTGAATGAATTACTGAATTGTTGAGTTACCGAATTATTGAATTAGTGGATTTGGAAATTGACCAAAATAAAAACCCCGGGCAATGGGCTGACCGGGGCTTTTTAAGATTACTAGGCGGGAATGTGCTTACTCTTCTTCAAACAGGATCGCCCTGTCCTGCATGCGTATTATGGCGTTTACCAGCCGCTCATCCACCGACACATCGTTCCAGTCGATGGCCGAAATATGCAACATAAGCGCGTCACCCTCGGCATCTACCAGTGCCTGCAGGCTGTCTGCTGGAATGGTATAACTGCCCGTGTTCTCATCCAGGTGCGTCACAAAATGCAACCCTGGGGTAAAGTGAAATCGGGCGTTATTGAATATCTCGGCAAAACGCTGCGGCGCAATCGGAAAGCTTCTTCTTCCGCGGGGGCCATCACGCCCAATGCGGTGCCCGATCGAATCGCGCGATATGTTATGAAATGCCGGCGCCGGTCGGACGGCGATGATGATATTGGCATCGGCATCCGCGCCGCTCCAGGTCAGCTGCAGATCTTCGCCCGGCGTCCAGTCCAAAGCGCTGCTGTCGATGGTCAGCAAAGCAGTCGGGGCCGTTACCGAAAAAGCAATCGGATCAAATTCTTCGCTGCCCGTTGCGTTAACGGTGTAGGTGCCGCTTTCAGCAAAAGGCACTGTACTGACCGGGCCGAATTGTCCGAACGGGCCACGGGGTCCCGGGCCGCTGCGACCAAAACCCGGAAAAATATTGTAAATCGTTCCGCCGCCATGGCCGCCGATGGCATGAAGCTCGATAACGCCATCCGGCGTCTCAAGGGTTACATCACCCATGTCCAGCCCGCCAAAGCGCATAAAGGGCCTTTCACTGTCATCATTCTCGTCAAAAGCGATCACCGTCGCGTGACCCATCAGCATATCGCCCATTACGGGCAGCGGCATGCGGTCCCATGAAAGCATCAGTTGCACATCGCTGCTGTCCAGCCCAAAATGGGGATGGCCCTGCTTGAGGATGGCCAGTTCGTCATCCACGTTTTGCACCAGCGATAATTCATCATAGTCCAGGTTGGTTTGCTGCTGCGGCTCGGAGCCCGAATCCTGGCAGGACCAGGCAACAATCGAGAGCATGGCCAGTGCGGCAATTAGTCGTATCATTACTCCTCCTTTTTTTATTCTACTCTTTCACTATCAGGACGCGCATCTCTGAAATCTTGCTGAAAACGTCTCCCCGGTCCCGGCCTGTCGCGGTCAAATGCCGGGCCGCGCCCATGCCGTCCGGGACGCTGACGCACAATCATATCCAGCAGCGCCCGTGATTGTTCCGGGGATAAGTTTTTTCGTACTTCAAAAAAATGTTTTATGGCATTTTCGCTCTGTTCTTTTCGCATTTGCGCGATTGTATCCAGCAGGGCGGCCGCTCTTACGCTGTCCGATTCGTACAAAGCTTCAAACAACGCGCTCTCATAGCCCGACAGCTCATGCATCATGGCGCGGTTGCGTTGCATAAAGCCGCGCATCGTCTCGCGCAGTTCCCGGCGCTGCTCGTGGTCCAGCATCATGCCCGGCGGACCGTCAAAACCCATCGGCGGAAAATCCGGACGCGTCCAGCGGTTGTAGAGCACACTGCCGATTACAGCCAGGTTCAGCGCAATCGAGATGATCAAAATAATGTACAGTACCTTAACTTTCATTGATCGTTCTCTCCTTCTTCCTGCAGATTTACGCCGTAAAAGGAATCTGCAACACTATTAGGTGTCAGCGCTTCGCTGTAGGTTTGCCAGATATCCTCGCTTTGCTGCGCCGGACTTTGCAGCGCGTTACCCAGATAGATGCCCGCCACAAAAGCTACCACCGCCAGCAGCGACGCAAACGACCACTGGTACCAGGGCAGGCTGTAATTCTTCGCCGGCTGCTCTTCGGCCAGTGCCGCTATGCGCGTGGCTAAAAACGGCTGCGGCTGTAGTTCGGGCATTGGCGATTGCGCCCGTTCCTGTAACAGTTTATCCAGTTTGTTTTCTTTCATCATTCTTTCCTCGCTAAAAATACTCCAGCCAGGGTTTCAGGTATTCTTTCAGTTTTTTTCGTGCCCGGTGAATCCGAGCTTCCACCGCGCTAAGGCTCAGGTCCATCTGCCCGGCTATCTCTTTGTAACTCAAATCCTCGTAACGGTAAAGCAGCAGCGGCAGCCGGTATTTTGGCGACAGTCTATCTATCATTTTTCGGATGATGACCTCTTTCTCATGCTCTTCAAGCTGCTTTGATGGGCTCTGCGGTGTATTCTCTTCCAGCCAGCTGCTTTCCGTTTCGGCCTCTTTTACATCTTTCTCCAGGGTTGAAAAAAAGCGCATCCGCTTTTCGCGTTTCACCCAATTGATTATATGGTTCATGGCAATACGGTAAACCCATGTCGAGACCTGCGCCTGCTCGCGGAATTCTCCCAAATTTTTATAAACTTTGATGAACACATCCTGTGTCAGGTCCTGCGCCACGTCCTGGCTGCCGGTCATGCGGAAAGCCAGGTTCAGCACCATCGACGCCGTTTCGGCATAGACGTCTTCAAATCTCAAGGCAGTGCGGCTTTCATTGGCCAAACGGCGTTTCCTCCATTGTCCTTTATTAGGCGTCATTCACTAAAATAGACAATCGTTGCCGCCATTTCTTGCAAAAATATGTGGTTTGATTGTAAAAACGCCGGATAAGGGTCTATAGCTTTCCCGGGCACGTTACAGCCGGGATCGGTTTGCGCGCAGCGACAGCAAGGCCGAAATATACATCAATCCCGCAGAGAAGATAAAAACCTGCACGCCGATGATGCCATACAAAAAGCCCCCGGCAATCAGCCCGGCGATACTGGCGCCGCCGGTCATGCTGCCCGCGAAACCCTGCACCAGCCCCTGATGTTTTCCGGCCATTTTGGAAAGGCACGATTGCAGCGACGGCCACATGATGCCATTGCCCAAAGCGAAAAATGCCGTTGCCGCGTAAGTCCAGAAAAGCGCCTCCGGCAGGTAAAGCAGGAAATTGGTACCAAGAATAAAACCACCTGCCACCACCAGCCACACCTCGTTGAAGACTGCAGAAAGCCGTTTAAGGATGGGCCCTTGCACAATCACCATCAGCGCGCTGAGCAGCGTAAAAAAGAGACCCGTTTCGGTCACCGACCAGGAAAGCCCCTGCGCGGCATGCACGGGAAAAGCCGTGTAGAAAAAATTGAATCCCAGAAACACCAGGAAATAGATAAGCAGCAACAGCGGGATATTCGGCAGATCTCGCAAACGCACCTTATGATTACCATTCGGCGAATCATCCGCGGTATCGCTGCCGTCCTTCGACTCCGGCAGGTAGAACAGGATAAGGGCCAGACCCACCAGTGAAACGATCAGCGCGGCAAAAACAGGCAGCGTTTTGCCATAACCTATGGCGCCCATCAAACCGGCCAGCGCCGGCCCGATGATAAAGCCCGTGTTGGAAGCAATGCCCATCTTGCCAAAGTTTTCGTTGCGTTTTTTCTCGCTGGAGATATCGGCCAGATAGGCGTTGGCAACCGCCACATTGCCACCGGTCAAACCATCAAAGCCGCGGGCAACAAGCAGAATGATCAGCGGCCAGGAAACGCTGAACGAACCGGTTAAAGTATGGCTGAATTCAAAAAGCGGCTGCACGGGCAGAAACAACGCGATGCTGAACACAATCCACGAGAGTACGGTACCGCTGTGACTGATCATCAGGATTTTGCGGCGGCCGACACGGTCACTCCAGCGGCCAAGCAGCGGCGAACCGATAAGCTGAAAAAAGGGGTACATGGCGCCGGCAATACCATATATAAATGCGTTGCCGCCAAAATCTTCCACCAGGAAAACAAGGAACGGCAGAACGATGCTGAGACCCAGCGCGCCGATAAAATTAACGACCAGGATCGGCAGAAGTGGAACCGGCTTTCGCGGGGATGGATTGTTTTCGGGCATGGCGCCAAATATAGGCGCCTTAAGCGGCAATTAAAAGACGCGGATAGTTTTAGAGTTGCTGCCCGCAGTATTTGCAGTGCGTGGCATCCTCGTCGTGGCCTTCTTTGCTGCAGTTGGGGCAGGCCTGTGTAGTGGCACCGGCATGCGACGCGCGCGACATTTCCACGGAGACAATGCCAGTGGGAACAGCGATCAGGGCGTAACCCAGTATCATGACCAGCGCCGAGATAAAGCGGCCCAGCGAAGTTTGCGGCGCGATATCCCCGTAACCAACCGTAGTTAGCGTTACGATTGCCCAGTAAATGCTTTGCGGGATGCTTTCGAAGCCGTTTTCCGGCCCCTCTATCAGGTACATGATGGAGCCGAAGATCACGACAATCGCCAGTACGGCAATCAAAAATACAATAATTTTGCGCACGCTGGATATAAGCGCTTTAAAAAGGATAGAAGCATCGCGCAGATATTGCACCAGCTTAAAGATGCGGAACACGCGCAACACACGCAGAATCCGGATAACCAGCAGGTATTGCGCCGAGGGCACGACCAAGCTAAGGTAAGTGGGTATAATCGCCAGCAGATCGATGATGCCGAAAAAGGAGCCGGCATAAGCCAGCGGTCGGGCAACGCTGACCAGCCGCAGAATATACTCTATGGTGAAGAAAATGGTGAATATCCATTCCACGACGTAGAGCTCAAAACCGTAAGCGGCACGAATGGCAGCCGTGCTGTCCAGCATAACAGCGACAACACTAAGCAGGATCGCTATCAGCAGCGTCACGTCAAAGATCTTGCCCGATCGTGTATCGGCTTCAAATATTACTTCGTGCAGCTTGGCCTGCCACGGTCTCAAAACGGTTGGGCGCTCTTCGGCCGGATTCTTCATTTTCGGTCCTTTGCTATAATGGGGCAAAAATTAAAACACGGGGAGCATTTTATCCAGTTTTGAGGAGTGCTCAGGTATTCAGGTGTTTAGGTAATAAAATAAATGCAGGCGCGGCATTTCGGCAATTCCATTTACTTCGGGGATGAATAGCTTGTTACAGCTTAACAGCGGGATCACCGTGGCAGTAATCCAGCAATTCCTTAATTCACCAATCCGCCAGTCCACACCTTCGCTCACATATTTACCGCGCGCGGTTTGTACAATAGTTGAAACAACAGATGGCAATATTGGGACAGTTCTTCTTTGCCCTGTTGTCCGGCAGAGTAACGCCAGAATGAATAGAGCGCGGCCAGGTTTAGCATCTTCTGGCTGTATAGTTTCCACGTAAAATGCTCCTGCACGCGTTTGATGCCGCCTTTGGAAATTTTTTCCCAGTAGTCTTTTTCTTTCTCCTGCCGGGTTAAAAAGGCTTCCAATGGCCGGTTGATCAGTTCCGGCATGGTGGGATTGATCAGGAAACCGCTTTCACCATCGATGATGATCTCGGAGGGGCCGCCGAAATGCGTGGCGAAGGTCGGCACGCCGCAGCTCATAGCTTCCAACACCGTCAGGCCAAAGCCTTCAAACAATCCGGGCTGCACAAACACGCCCTTATGATCGGCGATGATGCGGTAGATCTCGCCGGCGTCTTCCTTTGGCAAATGCATGCCCAGCCAGCGTATCTGCCCATCCAGATTGTGGCGCTGAATCAAATCATACATGCGCCGTATTTCCTGGATCTCTTCGTGATCACCGGAGAGCTCCTCGCGGATCTTGCCTGCAATGACGATCAGGTTACACCGTTCGCGGACAAACTCCGATTGCCCGAAGGCCTCCACCAGGCCGGTAATATTTTTGTTTGTATCCAGCCGCGCCATGGTAAAGATCGGGATTTTACTTCCGTCACTGAAGGAGCCGTAAGTGTCGGCACCCTCATCTTCAAACAGCAGGCGTGTTAGCTGCTCTTTCTGGTTGTTCAGGCGGCGTTCATCTTCCAGGTAAGAAAAATAAACGGTATCATCAACGCCGGGCGGTACCACGTTGTAGCGGGGGTGAAACAGGTTTACGCCGCTGCGCACATCCATATAGCCGGGCATGGTAAAAAACATGTAAGATTCGTACTGACCGATCGACTCCGGCGAACCTACAATTTCCTGGTAGGTGCTGGTCACAATAAAATCAGCCATATTCATCGCTATAAGATCAACAAGATGCTGGACCGAAAAGTGATACTCATTTTCAAAATTCTGCCAGTACAAGTCGGAAAAGAGATATTTATTTTTCTCCAGGGCGTGCGCGATGTTGCATTGGGTAATATCAAACTCTTCGGACAACAGCGTCGCCACCAGGTTCCCGTCACTATAGTTGCCGACAACCAGATCGGGAGCACCCTGAAATTCATGGCCAATCTCACGGGCGACATCTTTGGCATAGCGCTCCATAAATGGCCACACGCGGAAACGGGAGATCCAGTGCGGCACCACGTTTCCTTCATTATCGCGAAAAGGCACGCGCAAAATGTAGCTGTTCTGGCTTTGATTGATTTTTTCCAGGCGGATATTACAGGTCGTGCCGTCGTTCTCCGGGATCAGGCGCGTTACAATGAGCACTTTTGCCTGGATATCCAGTCCGCTGGCCTCGAGACGCTTCTGCATCTCCTTTTCCAGGGCGCGCACCTGGTCCAGTACATAGACAACCTGGCCGCCGGTATCGGGACGTCCCAGCACGTTTTCCTGCCCAAACCAGCCGTGCGGAGAAATGACCGCCACCTTGGATAGCATCGGGATGCGCGTAATGAAACGGCTCAACACCTCGCTGTCCGGCGATTGAAACAGATCGAGCAGCAAATCCATCGTTTCGGTGATGCTTTTAACGTTGTGGCCCCAGCCCGGCTCAAAGCCGTAGCGTTGCAGCACACCGGCCACATCTTTATAAGGCGTTCGCGGCTTTTTGCTGCTCAGCTCACTCAGTACATCGTCCAGTTGCTGTTGAAGCGCTTCACTGTTGGTAATGCCATTGGGGTTAATCAGAAGCTGGCGCCCCTCCGTGCTTTGAATCGTAAGAAACTCGAACAATGCTTTGTGCCATTTTTCGGCATCGCGGAAGAGGCTGCTGGACATGTATTTGTTAAGAAAATCGACACCTTTGCCCACGGTGCGCACGTCTTTGATGTTGGGCGCATAATCGTAAAAAGGCATAAAGTCCAGGTGCAGCTTAGAAACATCGGGGGCAGCGTCAGGACGGGCATAACGGTTTTTGAATTCAAGCAGTTCACGTGTTGTTATCTGATCGATTTCGTCACTGTTTACGCGAATCCGGTAAAAATTATAACGTGCCATCTGGTAACGGTGAATCAGCACGAGGTAATCATCCGATATGATTATTTCCGGCGTCTGCTTGAAAAGCTTGAACAGACCGGAATCATCGGACATTAAAGATTTTTTATCGTTGTCCTCGCAAAACTTCTCAAAGGCAATAAGAATATCATTATTCAAAAGATACTTTTTTTCGGCGTGCCACAATTCGTAAAGGAACATGTGGAAATCTTTTACATCACCTTCATCGATCAGTTTTTTTAACAGCAGGCGCAAAACGCTTCCTCCGTTGTTTTTTGCTTTGGATATTTTAAAGACGGGCGCTGGAAATGCACGTTAGTTATCTTACAGTCGGGCTATTTGACGCTGAATTTATAGTGCCGGAAACCGTCAAGGATACCCCTGGCGTGGTTCTCTTCGGAAAAATAGACATTACGCAGACCTTTCAGTTTATCCAGGTCTTTGTGATGGTTGCCCACAACAACAGCCTTCATTTCGCCGCGCAGCATGTCTTCGTCGTTGTCGGAGTCACCTGAAACGAGAATGTTGGAAAGCGCGATGTTCCACTTGTAGCTGAGATAACGAATGGCCTTGCCCTTCGCCGCACGTTGCGGCAGGACATCGAGATACATTTCGCGCGAGTAGATCAGGTTGTAGCGCAGCTTTTTGTCGGTTAGAGCTTTGTGCACGCGGGCCAGGTTATCGCCGGAAGGTTCCATGTAATAGCTAAGCTTAAACGGCCTTTGCGCCGAATCTTCCTGTTTGTTCAGGAAATCCAGCCCATCCAGAACCGTCTCAATTTTCTCGCGCTGCCAGTTCTGGCCGATGTGGCTTTGCCAGCCTTTATCGGGCATCAGCTTTTCACCGTAATAGATCTCCGTACCCACGGAGGTGATCATAATGTCGGGCTTGCGAACGTTATGCTCCTCCAGCACGGCTATAGCCGATTCGATCGGGCGACCGGTGGCCACGCCAAAACCGATCTTATCCCTGTTTCCATCGACAATTTTCATCAGCTCGTCAATGGCGTCTTTGTCGCCCAGCAGGGTGTCATCAATATCGGTAATGAAAAACTTGGTCAGGTGTGTAAAGCGACGACCGATACTGGCCGGTATTTTGTCTTCTTTTTCAGGTTTTTTCTCTATCATGGGGATTGTCTTCAGTTCGTTAATATAGGTTTCACAATGGGCACTCCATGAGTAATGTTCACGCACCGCTTCCAGCCCGTTCTCCGAGTATTTTTTCCACAGATCACGGTCAATCAGAATTTTCTTGATCGCCTCGCTGATCTGTTCCGGCTTGCTCACATCCACCAGGATGCCGTTTTTGCAGTTGCTGATTATATCCTGCGGGCCACCGTTGTCCGTTGCCACAACAGGCAGGCCGCTGCTGGCAGCTTCTATCAGTGTTAACCCAAAATTCTCTTTGAATGTCGGGTTTACAAATACGCCGTTCTTGCGCGCCGCCAGTCGATACAGTTCCGGGACTTCATATTCCACGTCATGGCGTTTGGGCACGGCCATTTTGCCATAAAGGTCATAACGATCCATCAGCAGCAACAGCTCGGTGAGCACTTCCCGCTCGTTCTCATCCATGCTGGTAATGTCTTTACGAATACCGGCAAATACGGCCAGGTTGGCGATAATCTGCAGCTCCTTGTTGGTGCCATAGGCGTGGATCAGCGCCGGAATATTTTTGCGCTTGTCCGGGCGCGACAGGGCAATGATCAGCGGCTTCTCGGGATGCGTCAGAAAGCGGTTCAGTTCCTCTTCCAGGAAGTAGCGGGCACGACTGACCTGTTCGCGCTGCGCTTCGTCATCGTAATGCTCATCATAAAAAGGCTTAAACTTGGAAAGATCGGTCCCGGGCGGGATCACCTTAAAGCGGGCCATCGCCGATGATTCGTACATACCGTATTGCTCAGCCACTTCCTGGCTGGTACTGGTAATAATGCGATCGGCGCTTTGTATAATCTCTTCTTCCTTCTCAATGCGCGTTGAAATATTGAACTTTTTTTCAAGCTCGGCTGCCGCCATATAGTCGAGATTGGATTTTTTGACACGGCCCAGGGAGTGGCCGGTAAAAATGAGCGGGACGCCCCAGAATGCGGAAAGCACGCGGGCAATATAGCCGGCATCGGCGTAGTGACCATGCACCACATGCGGAATATCCTTCTGATCCTTGATGAATTTTAGTGTCTTATCGACATATTCATCGAGATGTGGCCAGAGCATTTCTTTACGGATGTATTTTTTGCCGCCGCACTGTATGCGCACAATACGCACCTTTTCATCGATCTCTTCAATCTTTTTTGCGTAATCCGGTGAGGTGGTTTTGTCACGAATAAGGCGGGTAAAGAGGTCGACCTTGCGCACGTCATCACGGCGGCCCAGGGCTTTGGCCAGCTCGATAACATATTTTACCTGGCCCCCCGTATCCGCATTGCGTCCAAACTCAATATTTTTACCGCGTACAAGGCCATGTACGCTGATCAGCATGATATAGAGTTTTTTACTCATAGAGATTGCAAATTATGTTCGATCGCAAAAGTGGTATAAAAAGACGGATCTGTTGGCAGGGCGCCCGAAATAGTACAAATTTCCGCGGCAAAAGCGGAGGCGCGTTCCAGGATAACCCTTGGTGACCAGCCCGACAACACACCCAGCGCGAGGATCGAAGCAAAAGCGTCGCCGGCGCCGACGGTGTCGGCAATCTGCTCCGGAGACAAGACTTTCGTTGTTTTCAGATCGTGGGGATGGCCATCGGCGTAGAGCGTGGCGCCATCTTTCCCACGGGTTATGCAGAGTTTGGTTACATTAAATTTTGTCAATAGCCAGCGGGCAAATTCTTTTTCGTCTTTAAGCGGTACAAACAGATCTTTTACAACATTCAGCTCGTCTTCATTGAGCTTCAAAATATCACTGTGCACAAAACAATCGTGCAAAATTTCAATGCTGTAAAAATTCTGCCGCAAATTGAGGTCGCACATCACCTTGCAGTCTTCCGGAATCGCCGTCACGATTTGTTGCAGCGTATCGCGGCTTTGCGGGCTGCGCTGAGCCAGTGTTCCAAAATAGACCAAATCGGGATTTTTCTTTAGCCGGTTTTTAAGCTTCTTGTTAAGGATAATGTAATCCCAAGCCACCTCGCGCACGATCTCATATTCGGCGCTGCCGCTTTTGTCGAGCGTAACCTGCACGTGGCCGGTGGGCCGGCTGTGGTCCAGTTGAATATGCTTTTGCGGGAAATTCTGTTTTTCAAGCAAATCCTCAATTTCACGGCCATAGTCGTCTATCCCGATACGGCTGAGGAAAATAATATCCTGTCCAAAGCTGTGCAGGTGGCTGGCAAAATTGAACGGAGCGCCACCCAGGCGGTGCTTGTCCGGAAACACATCAAACAGTATTTCACCAAATGAAAGAATCTGATAACCCATAGCGTGCTAAGATAAAGAATAGACCCCTAATTTCAAAAAGCAACAACGTTGCTGTAAGGGTATTAACACAATCGCCAAAAGGGTTTTTGCAGAACTAAAAATGGGGATTTCAGGCTACTTCTGAACGCAGTGTTCTTCCAAGCCAGATGTAGGAGAGGGCCAGTACAATGCCCAGGAACGGTTCCCAATCGAAAAAAGCGAACAATTTGCCGACGGTAATAATAAACGCCAGGGCGAACAGGGCCACCAGATACCAGCCGAGAATATCTATCTTTTTCCTAATTATCAGGTAAACACCCGCCATGGCCAGCCACAAAGTAACCAGAAGCTCACCCAGAAGACGGATGGCGGCGCCGAGGGCGGCGAACATCTCATGCAGCATAATGGTCGTTTCCGGGTTTTGCTCAAAAAAGCGCGCGCTTAAGGGAGAGACGGCAAAAAAGATAATTGCAGCCAGAAGGATTAAATACAATCCGCACAGACCGAAAACCTGACTTACCTGGGCCCAGGCCGAAGACTGACGGCCGCGATGACGGTAGATTGAGGAGGTGGCAAGGGGAGCAGGTAAAAGCAGAACAGCGGCCAGAGCGTAATGCAGCCATAACAGCGCATAGTAACGCGGATGCCCGCCGGCCCAATCCAGAAGCTCGGCGGTATTGTCAAAATGGGACATATTAAGACCAAGATTGTTCAATACAATCAGCAGGTAAAAAACGGCGGCCAAAGAGACAATGCCGGCGATTATTGCGAGAGCGCCGGCTAAACGAATAAAAAAGGTGTTATATTTATGGCTTCTTTCAGATTCCAAAATGTCAATTCCTCTGTTCCCCTGAAGGCCGTAAAGATAACACCTTTGATATTTTTTGCAAACCGGATTATGATTTACTCAGCGGAATCGCGTCTTACAAGCTCCACATTAATGGTTTGACCCTGTACGCTGCTCTCATCTTCCACTATGACGGTAACTTTCATATTGGTGTCTTCGTTTTCAATATTGCCTTGCAAGACAGAGTTTTCACGTAATACGATTTCCAATGTGCGCAGCTTTTCGGGAACATCATCGCTGCGTTTTATGATGATATCACCCTGAGCGCTTGTGCCGTTGGTAAGGGCAATATTGCCCGTGTGGGTCTGTATATTGCCACGAAGTTTAACGCCGTTCATCAGAATTTCACCATGAACGGTACTCACCTTACCGGAAATGGTGACAGCGGAATCCACCTCGATTATGCCGTTGATAGTCTGAAGATCACCGTTTACGGCACAATCGCGTCCCACAAAAATGTTTCCGTTAACCGACTGAATACTGGCGTCCACCGTTGTGGAGATACCAACGCTGATCGGGCCGTTTACCGTGCGCAGGTTTCCGAGAACACGGCTGTTATCACCCACACGTATAGCGCCGTTTACGGTCATTTTGTCTTCATTAATGGTACTGGCGCTTTCCACGCTGATATCTTCGTTCACCTTCATATCACAGGCGACAAAGACCAGCGCCATCAAAAACGGAAAAAGAAAATTTCGCTTCATAAAAAATCCTGAATAAACTTACACGTATATGTACGATATTCACTGCAATAGTTGCATCGATTGCTGCACACTGTTTACTTTCCTGCGTTGTTCAAGATGGAGGCCTTCATGAAAACGATTATGTCCTTATTGATATTCGCTTTGCTGATTTTCGGCTGTGGCGACAGTGAAAAGATAAGCCGCGAAAACGATCTGCTAAAACAACAAGTTTCTGAATTAAAGGAGAAAATAAATCGAATGGATGAGAGTTACAACAAGCTGATGTTTCTGGCCGGTAAGCTGGATGGCGTTACAGCTAGGATCAAAACCAACAAGGGGGATATTGAGCTGGAGTTTTTCCCGGCAGATGCGCCCATACAGACGTTTAACTTCGTGACGCGCGCGGAATGCGGTTATTACGATGGAACCTTGTTTCACCGCGTGATACCCGGATTTATGATCCAGGGCGGCGACCCCAACACCAAAACGGATAATGTGGCCAGCTATGGCAGCGGCGGACCGATTGTAAACGTGCCCAACGAATTTAACGATCGCCAGCATAAACGCGGCATTTTGTCCACCGCGCGGACCTCCGATCCAAATGCCGGAGCCGGATCGCAGTTTTTTATCATGCATCAGGATTATCCCAGTCTGGATGGACAGTACACGGTTTTCGGCAAGGTAACAAAAGGCATGGAAGTTGTGGATGCCATCGCTACAACGAAGACAACGCAGAATGACCGCCCGACGGAGCCGGTACGGATACAGACAATAGAAGTGACCAGGTAAGCCATGCGCTTCATTCAGATCGCCGGCGTCGTGCTGATTGTTCTGATCACCGTCTTCATGTTGATCGGCATAGCTATTCCGGAGTTTGATTATCGCAACCGGGTAACGATTAGCAAGTCGCGAGCAGAGGTGTTTGCGGCTTTCAACGACACCGGCAGAACGGCGAAATGGATGGACGGCCTGCAGCGTATCGAACATACAGGTGGCGCGGCGGAAGGCACCGGCAGCCGCTGGCGCATGACCATCGTGCAGAACGGTGAAACGATGACCGTTGACGAGGAAATAACCCGGTTCAGCCCGGACAGCCTGCTGATGATGCGCATGGGAAATGAGGTACTCGACTCCTATTTAGCGATTGAATTTATCCGCAGGGATAGCGCCGTAACCGATATTCAACAGCATACGCGAGTGGTGGGCGCCAACCCTTTGTGGCAATCGGTGCTGCCGCTATTTAAGGGCACCATGCGCGATGCCAACCAGGCCAATCTGGAAAGATTCCGTGATATGCTGGAAGGAGGCTGAAATGAATGTGGAAAAGCCCTACCGCGTGACCCGCACTTATACCCAAAGATTAATTGCCCCCGCCGACGATGTTTTTCCTTTGCTCTGCCCTGTTCGTGAACTCGAGTGGGTCAAAGGCTGGCAGCCCGGCTTCGTGATCAGCGCTTCCGGCCTGGCCGAAGAAGACGCTGTTTTCAGTACCCGCGAAGAAGGGCGAGAAGCGCTGTGGATTATCACCCGCCATAACCCGCAATTACGCTTTGTAGAATTTTGCAAAGTGACGCCGGGATTTACCGTCGCCATCATCCGTATCCAGCTTGAAATAACAGGCAAACGATCCTGCGACGCGCACATCAGCTACAGCTACACCGCTTTAAGCAACAAAGGCCGCGCCTTCATCAATGCTTTCAGTGCGGAGAAATATGCTGCCTTCATGCAAGAATGGGAAACAGACTTAAACGATTATTTGAAACGCAACCGTTAAATAAGGAACCTGACATGCGCTACATCCTACTTTTTTTAGCTTTTATTTTATTTGCGATTGTTTCATGCGAGGCACAAAAGCCTTTTGGCGGCACCTGGGAAAAAGTGGCCGATAACCTGGCTTTCCCGGAAGGGCCGGCCTGGGACTATGACGGAACGCTCTACGTCTCCAACTGCAACGGCGGCTGGATTACACGGTACAGCAGCGGCGTTGTTGATACATTTTTAACCGACAGCGACAGTATATTCCAAAAAACAAACGGCCTTACTGTGGGACCGGACGGCTATCTCTACGGCTGTGATTTTGGAATTGGCGCGGTCTTGCGCATGTCCGAACAGGCGGACGTGGAGATCTTCTGCAGCGGCGACGGTGATTCCGCCTTTAACCGACCCAATGACCTGGTGTTTGATAAAAAAGGCAACCTCTACATCAGCGATCCCAAAAGCTATGGCCGCGATATTGAAGACGGACGCGTTTTTTATATAAATGGCGAAACGGGCGAAGCCACGCTTGTTGCCGACGGACTCACTTTTCCCAATGGTATCGCCATTTCGCCAAGAGACGGTAAGCTATACCTGAGTGAATCGGCGCGCGAGCAGGTACTGCGTTTTACCATAAACGAAGATGGCAGCCTGGCGGACAAAGAGGTTTTCATCGCGTTGCCGGGTGGCGATCCCGATGGTTTAGCTTTTGATGTGGAAGGCAATCTCTATATCCCGCATTTTGGTGGCGGCACCATTTACGTCATTGCGCCGGATGGTACGATTATCCAGGAGCAGCCGGCACCCGGCAAGCAACCCAGCAATATCGAGTTTGCCGGGCCCGATTTGAAAACGGTCTACGTGACAGAGGACGAGACCAACGCGGTTTATCGCACAAAGGTAACTATTGCCGGGCAACCACTGAGCGGGCACTAATTTATATAGCCGGAAATTGTTTTAGGAGACTTCCCTAAAAGGCCCGGATGGCGGTATTGCTAAAAAGGATTTTACCATGAAAAGATTCTGCCTGATCGTTTTTGCGATTTTATTTACAGGTTTAAACGTATTGGCCGGCGATCTCACGCGGGTTAGCCAATCCCTCGCTTTACCGGCTTTCGGTTACGCTGTTGAGAACAGCCACGCTATTGGGTTTAGCAATTTGTTTTCCGTTGCTCCCGGTGAAGCCGGTAGCAGCAGCCCGGCTGCTTTGGTGGGCTTTAACAAGATGGTAGCCGGAGTTCGCTTTGACTATGCAACGGACGTTGATGAATTTATTATTGGTAAAGGTGAGCAAAGCTATTCGCCCGTAATTCCTGCTTCTGTTGGATTTATTCTCCCCTTCCCGAGGGGTGCGCTGGCTGTTTCTTATCACCGTTCTTACGAATCAAAGATATCGGACAAGTTTGAAATAAGCACCGTGAATCAGCCGGAAGGAACAGGTGAGTACTACACTTTTGAGAGAAGCAATGTCATTCATAATTTTGGGCTCGGCGCAGGATACGAACTGAGCGAAAAATTGAGCATCGGTGCCCGGATAAATTATAATCTTTTTGAGATAAAGGAGCACGTATGGCGATTAAATATTGACGAGTCGTCAGGAGCTTTCTCAGCACAGGCGGGTGTAAATTTCGAATTTGATATTTTTGAAATCGGTGTTTTATATAACTTGAGCAGCAATTTTGAAGATTCGTGGCGCAATGATTCAGGATTGGTTTCTGTAATTGACACAAACGTTGTTAATTACACAAGCCGAAGTACAGAGTACATTGTTCATCGCGACGATAAACTGTTTCTTTCTTTTCAGATAAAACCATCAGAATCATGGCGAATGGCTTCTTCGTTTGCAATAAGGACAACGAACCGGGCCAATGACGCGCTTGACGGGTTATATGAAACAGGCTTCCACGTAATAAATACAATAAATCCGATGTGGCAGTGGACAGCCGGCGTTCTTGTAACAGAACGCGAATTAAGCAAAGAGTATGATTCCCTTTTTGAAGAGCAGGACCGCACCATTTTGCACTTCGGTGTGCAATACACAACCGGGCCTGTAGGCCTGCGTTTAGAAATTGCCGACAGCCATTTTAGCTCTTCGGAAACTATGCAGCGCACATGGTTAAGCCTGGGTGGCGACTACACGTTTTGAGTAATAAGCCGGTTGCCGCGCATATCACGCCTGCCGGGCCGGCTTTTTTTTCTTTTGATTCAGCATAATTCCGCCAACTATTAAGACCAGCCCTGCGACCGTGGAAAGATAAATCGCCTCATCAATAATCAGCCATAAAAAGAGCAGCGATAAAAAGGGTGTGATGTAGATAAGCTGTCCCACCTGGGCGGCGCGTTCGGCGTATTTGAGCGCGCTGAGCCAGAGCACAAAGGTGAAGCCCATTTCAAACGCGCCGATGTAAAGCAATGCCGCCGTAGCCATAAACTGCGGCACTACAAAACCTTCCGTGATCAGCATTGGCAGCAGGCTGTAGAAAGCGCCAAATACAAATCCTCCAAACAGCTTCAAAACGGGGTCGTGCTTATCGCGGGTATTGATAAGCCAGAACAGCGCCCAGATGACGGTGCTGCCCAGCGCCAGCGCCACGCCCGGACCGTCCAGCCCGCTGAAAACGGTAATCTGTCCTTTGGTGGCAATAATCAGCGAGCCGCCAAAACTGATCAGGATTGCCAGCACCTGGCGCGAGGAAACCGACTGGCGCAGCAGCGGAATGGCCAACAGCATTAAGACAATCGGCCATAAATAATTTAAAGCCATGGCCACCTGCCCGGGCAGACGGTCGTAAGCCTGAAACAGTATAAAATAGTAGAGAAATGGATTGAGAAAACCGGCCAGCGCAGAGTGTATCCAGAAGGAAGGGCCGGCTTTGAGCAGGCGCAATTTCTTTTGAGCCACTAAAACGCCACCAAGGATCAGCAGCGAGAAAAACGCGCTATAAAAAAGCAGAACAAACGGTGAGACCTGCGCTAGGGCAATCTTAAAGGCACTGGCGGCCGTGGCCCAGAAAAGAATGGCCAGCGCGGTAAAAAGATAAGCCTTGCGGTTATTTTGCACTGTGCGGCTTCTGTTTTGGAAGAACCGTCGCTTCAACAAAAACCGTCACAAACCAGGCGTTTTCATCATTGGTAAAAATGTCCACGCTCTGGCGCACATTGCCCCTTTTGCCGCGCGTATTCAGCGTTACCTTCACTTCGCCTTTTTCGCCTGGGGCCAGCCTGGCGTTGTCCAGCAGGGCCGCGGTGCAGCCGCAACTGGCGGAAAGCTCTTCCACCACCAGCGTATCACTGCCGCTGTTTTCAAAGGTAAAGGTGTGGCTCAACAGCGTGTCCGATTGCACCTCGCCAAAGTGATGCAACCGTTCTTGAATTGTTATCTTTGCCCCCTGCGCCCCATCCTGAGCATTACAGGAAACGGCGAATATTGAAGCAAATATAAAGGCGGTAAAAATTTTGTGTGTCATGCTCTGCTCTCTTTAGTTTCCGGGACACTGCGCAGAATCATATATCCGATCACCGCGCTGAAAAAGGAGGCCACAAAGATGCCTATGCGCGCAAAATCGAGAACCGCCGGATCGCTGAAGGCCAGGTTAGCGATAAACAGCGACATGGTAAAACCGATGCCTCCCAAAAGTCCCAGGCCATACAGGATCTTTTGATTGTTCGCATTGGGCTCAAACGAGCTAAAGCCCATTTTTTGCGCGATAAATGTAAAGGCAAAAATACCAATCTGTTTGCCGACAAACAATCCCAGGATAATACCCCAGGTCAATGTGGAACTGAATGCCTCACCAAGCATGGCTGCGTTAAAAGTTACCCCGGCGTTAAAAAGCGCAAACACAGGCATGATGAAAAAGGCCACCCAGGGATGCAGCTTGTGCTCCAGCCGGTGCAGCGGCGATTCTGTCTTGACCACCACATCGGAAAAATAATTCAATGCCGTCTCTTTTACTTCATCGGCAGGATGCTCACCTTTGTCATTTTTAATCGAAGCTTCCAGATTAGCTATCTGGCGCTTGAGCCCGTCGACCATATCTTTCAAAAAGCTGCTGCGCGCAACAGGGATGGCAAAGCCCAGCATCACACCTGCAATTGTAGCGTGCACACCCGATTTCAGCATCGCTACCCACATAAAGAATCCCACAATCATGTAAGGAGCGAGGCGATTTACACGGAACATATTTAGAACGATGAGGACGGCGAAGAAGAAAAAGCTCCAGCCCAGTGCGGCAAAGCTGATTTTGGCCGTGTAAAAAACGGCAATAACGAGAATGGCCATCAGGTCGTCCACAATCGCCAGCGCCGTCAGGAACACCTTGGCCCAAACCGGCACGCGTGAACCCAGCAGCGAGAGAATCCCCAGCGCGAAGGCGATATCCGTGGCCATGGGTATAGCCCAGCCCGCTTCAAACTCAGTACCGCCATTCATGGCAATATAAATGGCCGCGGGTACAACCACCCCACCGACGGCGGCAAACATGGGCAACATGGCTGCTTTGAACGTGCTCAGCTCACCGTAAATCAATTCACGTTTTATCTCCAGGCCAACCAGCAGAAAAAATATGGCCATCAAACCATCGTTAACCCAAAGGATAAGCGGCTTATCGATCAGCAGCGCGCCAAAGCCGAGTTGCACCGGCACCTGCAGCATAGCCGTGTAAAAGCCGGCAGCCGGTGTATTAGCCCAGATCAATGCCAATGCTGCCGCAATGATCAGGAAAATGCCGGAAGCGCTTTCACTGTGAATAAACTCCTGGATAGGTGAATTGGATGTGTTGTTTGCTGACTTTGCCATGTTCTCCCCTTTTATTTTCAAAGATATGAAAAACGGTAAATTAAGGGGAAGTGGTAAAAATTCCAGAAAAAGTTAAAAAAAAGCCCGGCAGATACCGGGCTTTCACGTGCAGTTTATTTGGCCAGTGTAACAGTGATTCCGTAATTAAACGGATCGTAAGGAGGGTCATCATTCCAGTGCGAGAAACTGTGTGAATCGTCCGAACGGTAGTGCACTTCATATTCACCGGCTTCAAGATAAATGCGGTCATTAAAAAGGCGGTTTTTTCGCGCCCCGCCGGCATTACGCGTCATACGGTAGGTCATCTCCCACACGATTCGTCCACCACGCGCGTCTTCAATCCAGGCATAATCGTACATTTCATTATGCAGGCCTTCGCCCATGGCATAAATATGCACCCAGCTGTCCTGCTCCAGTTTAAATGTACTGCGCGCCCTGTCATGATCTTCTACGCGGATAATACGCGCCAGAACATCTTTGTCCTCAGTAGGCTCATAGGCAACAACATCGCCCTCGGTATAGTTTTCATCAATAACGCTGATCGTCATACCCCACTTGCGCGGGTTAACCGGTTTACCGCTGTTCCAGTGGATGTAAGAATGCGATCCGTCGGTTACGTAATAGGCCGTATAGTCACCGGCCGGTAAAGTTATTATGCCATCAAAAAGGCGGTTCTTATCTGCACCACCGGCGTTTTCCGTATCAAAATAATCCATTTCCCAGACACGATCACGGGATTTGGCTTCAACGATCCAGCCATAATCATACATGTCGCCGTCGCGTCCCTCACCCAGCGCGTAGATATGAAGCTTCAACTCTTTTTTCAATGTGAAGCCTTCCATGCGATAATCGTTATCACCCACACGCTCAAACTCGACCACGGTCGGATGCTGCCGGGAATATTCTTCATCATCGATTACCTGGATGCTTTGTGCCGCATTGTCCGACTCCGGCTTAATAACGATGCCCCAAAAAGCAGGGTCATAAGGAGGTGACGAGTTCCAGCGTCGGTAGCTGTGCGAATCGTCGGTTACATAAAATATCTTGTAATAACCGGGAGATAACCTCACCACTTCATCGCTCAGGCGGTTTTTCGTCGCACCGCCTGCGTGACCGGATTTACGGTAGTCCAACTCCCACACTTTGTCCCGGTTGTCCAGGCGTATCAGTTGCCCGAAGTCATAAGCGCCGTCATCCCGCGCTTCGCCCAGGGCATAAATACTAATTTCCGCTTCTGCGGTCACATACAGGATCTTTTCAAAATAGGCATCATCGCGCAAATTGGTCCAGTTGATTAAGGCATTATCCTTGGCTTGCTCCTGCCAGTTGAAAACAGTCTGCTCATCAACGGGACGGCCGTTGCCGCTCACTCGGAAATAAAGCTCGTCATAATCGAGGCGTCGCGGATCATCATGGTCATAAAAGATGTGTCCAAACAGATTGTCAAAAAAATCGCCGGGGTGGTCATCCCAATCGTTAAAATAATAATTGTTTACATAGCTGGAAAAGTAAGCCTCATAATTGCCGGGAGGCAACGTTACGCGGTTGGCAAAACGGATAATATCACGATCGCGGTCAACGTCATCGGCGTAGCGCATCTCCCAGACGATTTCGCGGGAGTCGCTGTTTAGAATCCAGGCATCGTTAACGGGTTTGGATCTTCTGTTGCGGTAGGGCTGTAGCGAAGAAGCTTCTATAAGAATCTCGGTTTCAGTGTCCAGTGTGAAACCTGCAACTTCCAGTTGTTCGGGGTAAAAACGCTCCATGGAAACAAGTGCTTCCTGCGCAAAAGCATTCCCGCCCCAAAAGGCGAAAATGAAAGAGAATAATAATAAACGACGCATGGCAACCTCCTTGCAGTTCTTTTGCTTGTGATACGGAGGCTGCCCTGCTTTGTTACATCGAAGGGATTCTCAATTGTTGGAAAAACTTATTTTTATCTGCACGTAATTTCCCTGGTCGTGCTTCACTTCAAAAGAGGCATTATAGTCTTTTAGCGCGCCTTCCAGGTTATCACTTAGCTGGTCAAGCTCCTGCTTGTCCGTAAAGGCCATCAGGCTCAGCAAAAAAGAACCGGGCATAAGATCCAGGGCAATCTCAAGAGGCCTGTCGGTTAAACCGCTCAGGTAATTCATAAAATAGTTGATGACCTTAACGAGGGGAGCCGCATCTTCGGTATGAATTACGCAGCCTTCGTCCAGGATAAGATTCGCTTCAACGTCTTTTTGATCGTGAATAAGTCTGATTAATTGCTTAAGATCTACCGGTCTTGCCATACGTGCCTCATTTTTTCTTTATCTTTACCGCCGTACCAAAAGCGAGCAGTTCGGCCGCACCCTGCATTACCGCGGATGTCATAAAACGCACTCCTACTATACCATCCGCTCCAAGATCGGCGGCATTTTTTTTCATGCGGTCCAGGGACTGCTCCCTTGCTTCGGCCAGCATCTTAGTATACTCGCTAATTTCACCACCTACAACATTTCTTAACGTGGCCAGTATATCTTTACCAATATGGCGGGCGCGAATGGTGTTTCCCCTCACAACTCCTAGGGTTTCTGTAATTTCATACTCCGAAAAATTATCCTGCGTTGTTATCTTCATTGTGCACCTTACTGTTGAACGTTTTTTTCGTAATAATCATCTTCTTTGTTGGATAGTCTTTCTTTTATCACCTTTATCAGCAATAAACCAAAAGCCACAATAGCGATAAGCCCGAAAAAGCCGAACGGCCAGGCAGCAACCATGCCGGCAATCATCCCAAGAATCCAGACCACCGCGACAAAGCCCAGCAACGCGTAGGCAATCTTTTCCACAATGAACCTCCTTATTGTAAAAAGTTTTCTATAATGTGAGCACAGCGCGCCAACTCGCAACCGACGGCGTAATGGCCGCATTCATTTTCCAGTATGACCAGACTGCAATCATAAGTTTTTGCGTATGAAATCGCAGGCTGAGGTGTAACCAGCCGGTCATTGGCGGAAACGATGATTAAAAACCGCTCCTTCATTGAAGACCATTTGCTATCGCTCCCGGGCAAGGCATTAAGACTAAGCATCGCATTAACCTGGGCAAGCCAGTTATCGATCGTAAAAACACCGGGAGCGGCGTTTATCATTTTCTCGAAGTAGCTATCAAACTCGTCGCGTTGGACGCGGTCATTGATATAGTCCGGTGATGTGGCCTGTATATTTTGCGTCAGATTCAGGTTTCCGCGTATTACGGAATCGGGTAGTCCGGTCGCCCTGCCCGACTCGATGAGGTAACGCTGCATTCCCCAGTAATGCTGGTCATAAACAGCGGGTCGTGGTGTTGAAACATAAGAAACCGCTTTACTGAAAAACCAAGGATAACGTTTTTGCCATTCAAAGACCTGCATGCCTCCCATAGAGCCGCCCAACAGCGCGTAAACCTTTTTAAATTTGAAATGCGCGGTCAACAGCAGATACTGGCTCTGCACCATGTCACCGATTGTAAAGGCCGGCATTGCCGCGAAATTGGATGGTGACGCAGATACGCCGTTGCCCAGCGCGTCCACAATAATAATGTAATAGTGTGTCGAATCTATCAGCTTGCCGGGGCCAACCAGGTTACTCACGGAGGCGGAGCGTCCGCTGAAATAAGTAGGAAGCACTATAACATTGGAAGAATCGTCATTTAAATTGCCGAACGTACGATAACCGACGAGCAGCGTGTCTGCGACGCTTCCGTTTTCGAATGTAAAATGTGCAATGCGGGCAAATTTTTGCTCTGATGCAGTAAGGCTGGCAAAGAAAAATAAAATTAACAAAAATATGCGCATAACGAATCGTCCTGATTTAGCGTGATGGAATATAACCATGGCCCGCTAAAATAAAAACCATCAACTAGGGTGCATCAGGACTTGCTTCAACTTTAATGGCTGCTTTTTGCTTTTCAATTTCCTTCTCAAGTCTTTTAATATCCACAATTTCCTTTTGAACGTTTATACTGCGTTCTTTCAGTTTCTGCAGCTCAATGGCAAGCTTTCGTTCAACCTCCTGCCAGGCCTCTCTATTTCCGCCCTTCAATTTGGAAAGCTGAAGCTCCAGTCGGGTCACGCGTTCCGCTGATTGTTGCAGTTCCTTAATCACGCTCTCGTGGCTTTGCTCACGTAATGACACCTGTGTTTCCAGTTTATTCAGCACTTTGGCGAATTGATTTTCAACCTTCCTTAGCGAATCATTCAGGCTGACAGATGCCAAAAAGCTTGTTCGTTCGTTATCCCAATCGCCTTTGGGCACCTCAACAATAAGGCGCGAAAGGCCGGCCGGCTTATCGGGTTCGCCTGGTTTCTCTGCCGGGATTACCGAGGCGGCCTCTGCAAAAGCAATGGAATCTTTTTTAAAACGTAAGCCAAGTACCTTTTTAGAAAGGCTGTCGATCTCGGAACGTTCAAGTCCTTCCTCTTCGACCCTCTCCAAAAAACTGGCGAACGCCTGGTTAAATTTATCACGCTCCTGCTGCTCGGGGATCATCTCCGCTACCGTTTCCTGTACAGCCTCAAGATAAAATAAAACACTGCGCTTTTCGATTTCCTGGTATATGAAAAAGCCGCCAACGATGCACAAAAAGCAAAGCGAAAGGATAAAACTGTAGTCCTTAAGTTTTGAAGCAGCCATTAAATTAAGCCTTTATTTTATAGAAAACCGAATCGAACCGTCGCGCGATTCCAGCCTTATGGAGCCTTTGCCGTCACCCAGTACACCGCGCCGGTAGTTTTTGCGATCCTGCGTTATTTGAACATCCCTGAGATCCATGCTTATGTAACCGTCGTTAGACTGAATGGTAAAGTCAGCATTAACAGGATCACGCATATCCAGCACAATGCGCCCGTCATCCGTGGAAATATCGACATCGGTAATGGCGCCGTCAACATCTATTTCAACATCACCGTCTTTGCTTCGGGCCATTAATCGCTCCCCGGAAACTTCACTTAAAGTGATATCACCGTCATCGGTTGCCGCATAAATGGAAGCGCGAATTGCACGCCCTTTAATGCGACCGTCTTTGCTGGAAATCTCAGCCTCATCGGCGGTGATATCATCAAGATGAATACTGCCATCTTCCGACTTTACGCTGACGCGACCTTTTACAGCCTCCAGGCGCAGGTCTCCGTCTTCGGTCTCAGCCTTCAGGTCGCCGTTTAAGTTCATAATAAAAATCCGCCCGTCGTCGACTCTGCAATTGACATTACCGTTAAGATTTTCTATCTCCACGTTTCCGTCATCGCCCAATATATCGACATTTATAAACGAAGGTGCCTTTATCTCATAAACGTATTCCCTGTAACGCGCCCCGGACTGAAACCATCTTTTCTCGCGGTATTCGTTCCCTTTTACAAATATGTCTTTTCCGCGTTGGACAAATTCCACATCAAAGTCTCGTATTGCGCTTTTAGAAGCATAACGATCCTCAAGCAAATACCTGACCTCAATAGAAATTTCCGATTTATCCCATACCCGGACGAAGACATCACCGTCACCGCTTTCCAGTATCAACGTAGCACCCGGCTCGACATTAAAGTTTTTCTGAAAATTCTTATCGATGTCGGCGGCCAGGGAAAGACTAAAAACGATTAAAAGAAAAAAGAAGCTGCGCATGGAATCCTCCCGCAATTTTTAGAGCAAATATATGGGCTGTTACGGAAGCTTAAAAAAATTGTTACCAATAAAAAAAGCCGGACTAAAAAGCCCGGCCTTTACAAGTCCCTTTGAAAACCATTAAGGAGAACATCCGTGTCTTCTCCTTTATCGAACAACTTACATGCCAGAAAGAAGACGCGATGTTTTTATTGAACTTAGCTAATAATCGAGATCAAATATGTATAGCTTGTCGACATCAAGCAGGTATTTTTGATCATTTTTTAACCACCTACTCTTCGATATCGGCATCCATAAAGTCAATATCAGTATGTGAATCAGCTTCGTCGATTGTAAGCTGCAGATGCCCGCCATTGTTCGTGGCACTGGTAATTTCATACATCTCTTGTGAGCCTTCAATGCTGTAAAGAGTTACAAAAACCTCAGCCTGTTCATCAAAATCATCCAGATATTCTCTTAATTGATAAATCTTCATCTATCTCTCCTGACACTCTTTATAATTAGAATTAGCGGTTGTTTAAGGCCACAATTATAAAAGAATTAAACTGTATTATCAAGACGCTAAAAGCGCTTTATGATTATAATTTTTTGCTATAGAAAAATGCCGTTTGGAATAAGCACTATGCATCAGCTTACCAAACTAAAACAAAAAACCCCGGCAAAATGCCGGGGTCAATTTAACGTGAGTCAGCGGGGACTCGAACCCCGGACCAATGGCTTAAAAGGCCACTGCTCTACCGACTGAGCTACTGACTCAACTCATTCAAAATAGATCGGTAATATACGGGCATGAAATATTTCTGTCAAATAAAGTTCATTGTTTTTCTTTATCAAAATGGAAATGCAAAGCTTCCATTACACCGCCTGCGATGGCAAAATGTTTTTGGGATAAATGTTCGCAAAAATATCCCTGTTTTCTTAGTACAGCAACCTGCCTGCCCTGCTCAATTAATACACCACTTGGTAGGACGCCATCTACGATACCTTCGTCGCTCGCGACAATTTCCGTATCATTTATTTCAGCAATCAATTCATTTTGTTTTACGCGGTCACCGGCACTTTTATGCGTCAGCAGCAGACCTTCACGTGGAGCATGCAAAACGCGACAGTCATCATCCTTGTTACGCAATAAGGTATCGGGAAAATCAAGGAACGGATACAAAACACGTCCACAAAACTCTCCGGCTCCGGCAACTATATAATCGCACGCGCCTGTATTTTCAAATGTATGCAGACAAATAATCGGCTTGCGTGATCCGTCTGTTTTAGGCAGAACCTTTTTGCCGGCTTCGCTGTCAAAAACCACAATGCCATCCACACCGGAAAGAAGCTGACTTGTGAGATCAGCAAAATCAATTACCGGGATTTTTCGATCATAAAGAATATGATTAATGATCGTATCCGTTTCTGCGGACTGCTCCGGACTGTTTTCAATAAAATGAGCGATAGACCATGCAAAAATGCCGTCAATTTGCTTTTGACCTGTCTTCAGAACCGCTGAAAAATTTTGATGATAATAGGGATCAATTTTTTGCGGATGCGTACACAAGATACATTTAATGCCGCTGCGGTAAAGGCGGAGGGCGGTTGCAGAAGCATTGCTGTCGGCGCCAACAATAAGAATTATCTTGCTCATCTTATTGGGGAATTATAGGATATTTAAAATGTTTGACGGCAGGATCAAAGGTAAAAACAAAATCGGCTTTTTTTCTTTTCAGGCTTTCATAAATATAGAAATGATCCAGGGTGAGCTCGTTCTTTGAGCTTTTAAGAAATTGTTGAATGACGGATCGTCTTACACGGCGCGATATCCAGTCCACACGCAGGTTTACCGAAAGTGTGCTTTCGTCTATTATCTCCAGAAAGCGGCGGCTCAGATCTGTACCAAACTTACTGCGCAGGGTTTGCAAAGTCTGATCAATTACAATGTTGTTTGTAATGGCCCGGGCGCCGCGCTCCAGCATCAGCCTAAAGTATTCACGCGCTTTTTCATGATTGGGATCGTTGGGATCTACAACGGCAAGCCAGGCGCTGGAATCGAGGAAAACGCTGCTGTTCTTTTTCATTATTCTGCTTTTAGGTCCAATATTCTACGCAACGGATTTCGGGAAATTTTTATCTCCATCCTTTTGGAGCGTATTTTCTTCAGGCTTACCTCGACCTTGTCCCCTTCTTCCAGGTTCAGGCTATTTGTAACTTCTTCCGGCACATCAATAACGTGCGGGTTTTTGATTTCGGTGACAAATATTCCGTTTGCCATCGCTACCCTTTCAGATACCAGTTGACAAATTCTTCGCGCTCATAGACGCCTTCTTCGCAGATCACCTTGTGGATCAGTTCAATCGGAATTGTTTCATAGTATTGATTGATAACCTGCAAACCTTCCTTCTCCTCGTGCACTTCACCGGGATCGCGTTCGATCAGCTTAATGGACCTTTCGGTTTCCTTGAGAATTTTGGTTGTTTCGGCGGCGAGGTAAACCGGCACATTAAAATGGTTGGCCAGCAGCACCAATTGCAGGGTGCCCGATTTGTTGACAAAGCCGCTTTCATATAACCTGTCCGCGCCCAGCACGACGAGGTTCATATCGTTGATGATCAATCCGGCCTGAGAATCTGCCAGCAGCGTTGTTTTTATCCCCCGCGCAGCCAGTTTTTCGGCAAAAGCGGCACCTTCACCGGGAGGATCGCTGCGCAGGCAGAACACCTCAAATTTGCGCTTAAATTCATGGGCGGCGTTAATGATCTCGGATACCGCTGTTGAATTGGATATTGTCATTACTTTATTAAAATTGGCGATTATTTTGGATCCGCTTACAGCGATATTATTAAGATTCTCGTTCAAATCCTGCTCAATCTGGGAAATTTTTTCCAGCAGGGATTGTTTGATCTCGTCGCGCCCGTGCTCCCCTTTTTGTAATCGCTTAAAAAAGGAGATAAGGCTGTTGGTCGTGCGCCTTAGCAAAACCATATTTGGTTGGTGCTTGATCAGCACACGGGACATATGATGTATGTCATCAAACATGTCCTCAACGGTAAGATCACTGTCAAAGTTTGTAATATACTCCCGGTAAGTCGCGAATACATTACGTGTTAAGGTATATGATCCGGACTGATTGTCAGCCAGCAACTTGTCGAGATGGTCATTCATCTTCATCGGATTGCACCGTTGTTGTTATCCATTGCAGGTATTGAGCCGTGCCGTTGCTTATGGGCGCGGCTATAAGCTCGGGAACGTCGTAAGGATGCAGTTCTTTCACAACTTTTTCAATCGCGTCAAACTTATTCGTCTCCGATTTTATAATCAACAACTGTTCTTCGTCTTCGGTGATGCGGTCTTCCCACATATAGACGGATTGAATCTGCGGCACAATATTGCAGCATGCCGCAAGCTTGTTGCCTACAAGGTGATAGGCAAGTTTTTGCGCCGTTCTCAGGTCGGGCGCGGTGCAGAAAAATATGCTGTAGTCTTTCATAGAATCTTTTGGGTTTTATTGGGCAAAACGGTTAATAAAGAACTCATGTATTCGGTTATCTTCGGTTAATTCCGGGTGGAATGTAGCTACCAGGATATTTTTATTCGCGGCCATAACGGGTTCTTCACCATGCCGGGCGATCACGCGGCTATCCTCGCCAACCTTAAGAATTTTAGGAGCACGTATAAAGACCGCCTCAAAAGGATCGGATATATGGTTTTCTGTAAAAGAGATTTTGTCAACAAAAGAATCAATCTGCCTGCCGTAGGCATTTCTCTGTACGGTAATATCAATCAGACCGAGCGGATTTTGATTAAGGTTAACTACGTTCTTTGCGAGGATAATCAAGCCGGCGCAGGTGCCGAAGGCAGGACGGGATGAACAATATTTATAAAGAGGTTCACGCAGCTCCAGGCGTTCGATAAGTTTTAGAAAAGTCGTTGATTCACCACCCGGGATAATCAGGCGCTCGCATTTCTCAAGCTCGGATGCTTTTCTGACTAAAAGAGGCGTGCGCCCAACTTTGCGCACAGCCTCTAAATGTTTTGAAAAATCACCCTGTAAAGCGAGAATTCCAACCGGGGCCACTACCAACCTCTGTTCTGCAGCAGCTCGCCTTCAGGTATCTGGCTTATTTCCAGGCCGGGCATAGCTTCACCAAGGGCTTCACTCGCTTTGCAAACCACGTCGGGATCGTCATAATGGGTGGTCGCCAGTACAATGGCTTTGGCCCGCGCCTCAGGATCGGATGACTTGAATATGCCGCTGCCCACAAATACTGTTTCCGCGCCCAACTGCATCATCAGTGACGCATCCGCGGGTGTGGCAACACCTCCGGCGGCAAAATTGGGAACCGGCAGTTTGCCGTGTTCGCGCACGTACTGCACCAGCTCAACGGGCGCGCCGATATTCTTGGAAAAGGTAACCACTTCATGGTTATCGAGTGTCTGGATCTTTTTTATCTCGGACTGTACCATGCGCATATGCCGCACCGCCTCGACGATATTGCCCGAACCGGCTTCGCCTTTGGTGCGGATCATCGCGGCGCCCTCGGCGATGCGGCGCAAAGCTTCGCCAAGATTGCGGCAACCGCAAACAAAAGGCACTTTAAAATCATGTTTCCAAACGTGGTTTACATCATCGGCGGGGGTAAGCACTTCACTTTCATCAACAAAGTCTACACCCAAAGACTGCAACACCTGTGCTTCAGCAAAATGTCCTATACGGCATTTGGCCATCACGGGGATAGAAACCGCAGCCTGGATTTCGCGGATCATTTTGGGGTTTGACATACGAGCTACACCGCCCTGTGCACGGATATCCGCCGGAATTCTTTCCAGCGCCATTACGGAAACGGCGCCGGCATCCTCGGCAATTTTGGCCTGTTCTGCGTTGGTCACATCCATGATCACGCCGCCCTTTAACATTTCGGCAAGGCCCACTTTTAACAAAAATTGTTTATCTAACATTTAAGACTCCTGAAAAACAAACTAATATCTAAAACCTGATAATTTATCGGGTCAAACTGTGGCAAGTCAAGCTTAACCGTTCTACTAGAGAAAAATGTATTTTGACCGCAAATATTCCAATACCTTATCTACGATCTGAACGCCGACACGTTCCTGCGATTCCTTTGTCGATGCGGCAATATGGGGTGTTGCGACAACAGAAGGGTGGGCAGCAAGTTCCTTGTTATAGTTCGGCTCATTTTCATATACGTCCAAAGCGGCCCCGGCTATAACACCGTCATCCAGACAGGCCAGCAAATCCTTTTCGTTTACAACGCCGCCACGCGATGTATTTACAAGGAAGGCCGTTTCTTTCATCATTTTCAGTTCCGCTTTGCCCATGTAATTCATTGTCTTGTCGGACTTGGGCAAATGGATCGTTACAAAATCACTCTTCTGCAAAAGCTTATCCAGTGGCAGCTGCTCAAAAGAAACCTTGTCCAGTTTTACGGCGGAGCGGTTGGTCACCAGGATTTCCATGCCCAGAGCGGCACCTTTTTGAGCTACCAGTTTTCCGATCGTTCCGCAGCCAACGATACCCAGTTTCTTATCACCCAGTTCATAGCCGCCGCCCATCGTTTTCTTTTCCCATTTGCCTGCTTTCATCGTGGCGTCTGCCGCGGCAATTTTGCGGGCCAGGGCGAAAAGCATGCCTATGGTTAATTCCGCTACGGCCGGCGCGTTGGTGCCAGGCGTATTAAAAACACGCACGCCCTTGCGGTCAGCCGTTTCCAGATCAATATTATCCAGGCCGGTCCCGGCACGTCCGATGGCTTTAAGGCTTTCCGCGTTATCCAGTATTTCCCTGGTAATTTTGGTGGCACTGCGGATAATGACCGCATTAAAAGATTGGATTTTGTCGCGCAGCTCGTCCGCGCTCAGACCGTAGGCTGTTTCAAAAGTGACATCCGGCGCTTCTTCCAATATGGAAAGGGCCGTGTCCGCGAGAGGGTCTGTTATGAGTATTTTATACATATCCTTCCAAAATATTTACACTATAATTTATCACCTGCGCGGCTTTCGTCCATGATACGGCAGGCTTCCATAATCACATTCATTGTTGAGCTGTTTATGTTGCGCTCAATGGTTACATCGGTAATTTCAAAATTAAAGGTACCTTTATCCTGCTCAACAAGCTTGTAAACAGCTTCTTCTCCGTTAAGACTGTCGCATTCCGCGGCATGAAGTTGCCCGTCTTTCAGATAAATCTTGCCGGTTGTCCCGGCGCTGATATTCAGCGTGCCCGATTTTTTATTCAGGTTTAGCATTTGCACAAGTTCAACGATCGAAAGGTCAGACAGATCTCCGGCAAAAGCCTGTTTTTCGCTGCTCTCTTTCTCCATGTCTTTAAGCTGATCGTTACGCTGCAAAAGTTCCTGCACTTTTTCGATTAGTTCCTTGCGCTCAATCGGCTTGTTCAGATATTTGTCCGCACCGGCGCGAAAACCCTTGATCTCCGTTTCCGGATCATCAAAAGAGGTAAGGAAAATAAAAGGCACTATGGGAATCTCAGAATTCTCGCGGATCATCCAGCAAAGTTCAATGCCGTCCATTTGTGGCATCATAATATCGGAGATAATGATATCCGGTTTTTCTTTATTGGCCAGTTCAAAAGCCTGTTCCCCGTTTTCAGCTTCAATGACATCGTAGCCTGCTTTCTTCAGGCTGATCTGTAAAAGCTTCAAAACCTGGGGGTTGTCGTCCGCGATAAGTACTTTATGCGCCATAATATCTCTCCGGAACCTGTTTAGCTTTTTTCTTACAGATTGCTTTTTTCAGCGGTCAGGCACGCTTCATTCACAAAGGCCTCGCCATCCCGCGTTACAGAACTGTCTTCCGTTGAAGATAATCCAAAGCAAAAAGAAAGTTTTGTTATATCAGACAATTTTTTTCTCGAAAATTCAAGAGTTTTCAATACATCTTCTTCCAGATAAGAACGCTCTCTGAGAGCATCCTTTAAAATATCCATTTTGGCCTCGGCGCCTTCCCTTGGCGTTTGCGGCATCAGTATGAGAAAACCTTTTTCCTCATCATATGAAACCAGGTCAATGGAGCGCATTTGCTGCAGAATGCTGTTACCTATTTTAATAATCAGGTAGCTGTAAAGTATTTTGCCGAGATTCTCGCGCAGCTTTTGATGATTTTCAACCATCAGGCACATCAGCGACAGCGCGTTGCCGTAACGCGAAAAACGTTCAAGCTCCTGGTTCAAACGCAGTTGAAAAAAAGTGCGACTGTACAAACCCGTAGTGGGATCAACAACAATAATCGGCTCAGACTGGTGCCGCGCGATCAATTCTTCCAGTTTTTTTTCTACTTCGCTGTTTTTGTTTACAATTTCCAGATTGCTTTGCCGTAATTCGCGCGTTTCCTGCGTGCGTTTGAGGATTGACTTAATACGAAACACCAGGTCCTTAGAATTAAAAGGCTTTAGCAGATAGTCATCTGCGCCAAGCTCCAGGCCCTTGATGCGATCGCGCAGTTCCATATAATTTGCGGTTAAAAATACCACCGGTATGTCTTTCGTGCGCTCATCGTTTTTCAACACGCGGCAGGCGTCAAAGCCGTCCATCTCCGGCATCATTCCGTCCAGTATAATGATGTCCGGCTTTTCGTCACGGGCGCTTTTTACCGCTTCGCTACCGTCCAGCGCCTTGATAACATTAAAATTGTACAACCCGAAAATACGCTCCAGCGTATCGAGCATTTCCTCGTTATCATCAGCTATGAGAATCTTTGGCATGGCACTCCCGTTTAGCCGATGTGCTCTTTATAATCTTCAGCACTCATCATTTCATCCCACTGCGAGGCATCGCTCATTTTTATCTTTACCATCCAGCCGTCGCCATAGGGATCTTTGTTGACCTTTTCCGGGTCATCCGATAACGATTCGTTAATTTCGACGACCTCGCCGCTCAGCGGGCTGAAAAGATCGGCCACAGCTTTTACGGCCTCGATAGTACCAAAAGTATCGTCCATTTCCACGGAATCTCCAACCTGCGGGAGTTCCACGAAAACGACATCGCCAAGTTCACCCTGCGCATATTCTGTTATGCCTACCGTCACAACATCTCCGTCACGACGGGCCCATTCATGTTCTTTTGTATATTTCAGATCCGCAGGAACGCTCATCACGCCTCCTCCTCCTCAATTAAATTTACTCTGTCCAGAAAGCCCGTATCAAATTCAGCTGTCTGAAACTCTTTTCGTGCTATCAGCTTTTGGTGAAAGGGAATTGTCGTTTTTACACCCTCGATGATAAATTCATCCAGAGCTCTTCTCAGCCTTTGGATCGCTTCATCGCGGGTACGGCCATGGCAGATCAGCTTAGCAATAAGGGAATCGTAATAGGGCGGAATGCGGTAACGCTGGTATGCATGGGAATCCACCCGCACACCCGGGCCGCCCGGCATGTGAAAGCTGGTTATTTCGCCGGGGCTTGGCATAAAATTGCGCTCATAATCCTCAGCGTTTATACGGCATTCAATAGCGTGGCCAAGTATTTTTAGATCGCTTTGTTGAAATCTCAGTTTTTCACCGGAAGCCACCAGTATCTGCTCTTTGATCAGGTCCACATCATAGACGATTTCACTCACCGGATGCTCAACCTGGATACGTGTGTTCATTTCCATAAAGTAAAAATTCTGGTCCGCGTCGAGCAAAAACTCTATCGTTCCAGCGCCTTCATAATTTACTTCCAGCGCGCCTTTTACGGCCACGTCACCCATTTTTTTGCGCAACTCCGGGCTTACCACCGCGGAAGGCGCCTCTTCAACCAGTTTCTGGTGCCTGCGCTGAATACTGCATTCGCGCTCTCCCAGATGCACGCCGTTTCCGTGCTGGTCGGTCAGAATCTGTATCTCAATATGCCTGGGGTTGGTGATAAATTTTTCAAGGTACAAATCGGGATTGTTAAAGGCGCCCTCGGCTTCGGCGCGGGCCATCTGGTAGCTAACCTCCAGATCCTTTGGCGAGCGTACGATACGCATGCCTTTTCCGCCGCCGCCGGCTACCGCCTTTAAAATAACAGGAAAACCTATACTCTCCGCCAGCTCCCGCGCGTGATCCAGCTTTTTGATAACACCTTCGCTGCCTGGCACCACCGGTACGCCGGCTTTTTTCATGGTATCCTTGGCCATTGCCTTATCGCCCATAACGCGGATAACGTCGCCGGAAGGGCCGATAAACTTCAGACCACTGGACGCGCAGACATCGGCAAAATCAGCGTTTTCCGCCAAAAAGCCGTACCCCGGATGGACGGCTTCCGCACCCGATATTTCGGCCGCGGCAATAAGACGATCTGCTTTAAGATAGCTTAAACCACTACGGGCAGGACCAATACAAATGGCTTCGTCTGCAAAGCGAACGTGCAGGGAATCTTCATCCGCCTCAGAGTGCACGGCGACCGTCGCTATGCCCATCTCTTTGCAGGCACGAATTACGCGAAGAGCGATTTCACCACGATTAGCAATCAGGATTTTCTTAAACAAACCAGCCTCCCTTTAATATCCCGGATCCGTTTATGTATAGAAGTCGTAAATTTAGAGCATCATCCACTTTATTACAAGCTGGATGCAGATAATAAAAAAGGCGACCCAATGGATCGCCTTTTGAATTGATTTCGTTTAAAACTCACTCCATCAGCCGGCTTTTTCAACGCGAAAAAGGACCTGATTGTATTCCACCGGTTCGCCGTTTTCAACACATATTTCAACTACTTTTCCACTTACCTCGGATTCGATCTCGTTCATAAGTTTCATCGCTTCAACGATACAGAGAACATCACCTGCTTTTACCGTTTTGCCCACGTCTGTATAGGGATCACTGTCCGGTGAGGGTGAACGATAGAATGTTCCAACCATCGGTGATAGTACTTCCACGACATTGTCCTTTTTGGCCGGGGCGGGAGCGGCCTGTTCCGGCGCCGCGGGCGCAGGCGCAGCTGCCGCGGGGGCAGGTGGCGCCACCGTGTGCTGAACTACCTGAGCCGAACTATGACTGTTTTTCGTGATCTTGAGTTTTTTTCCTTCTTCCTGGATTTCAAACTGGCTGATATCGGAAGATTCAACCATTTTTATAAGCTGACGAATTTCCTTAAGATCCATGGATCCTCCTGTAAATACACTTTAGGAAAGCTTGCAAAACGGGTAATGTAGGAGATTTGAAATATAAGAGCAAACATATTTAGACGCTCAATAATCCAGCCGTTTTTTATGAATACGCTGAAACTCCTCGATCAAAACAGGCAATTTTTCATCTGATAGCATCGTGCTGTTAACGCGTGCATGACGCAACTTATGGAGGTCCATTTCCACGCTGAAGAGCTGCTCATCATAATATTCGGCGCGGCCTACCACTTCACCGTCCGGTCCCACCAGCTGCGAGCCGCCCCAGAACACCAGACCATCTTCGCTGCCTACACGGTTGATGAACGCGACATAAGATGTGGTGGTAATGGCCATGGCACTCGCCAGCGTATCCCAGGCGTGCACGTTCTGCGGTTTCTTTTCACCGCGCAGGCCACGGGTTAATCCGGCGGCGGGCACAATAAGCAGCCAGGCGCCATCCAGTGCCAATATCAAACCGGTTGCCGGATGCCACAAGTCTTCACAGACCATCACGCCCATCGGCAACAGTTTGCTCTCAAAAGCGCGGAAGCGGTTGCCCGATGAAAAATAGCGCTCTTCCTCAAAAACACCATAGGTTGGCAAATACACTTTGCGATGTTTGTTCAGAATCCTGCCATCTTCAAAACACCATTGCGTATTGAATATCTCAAAATCATCGCTCAGCTCCACGCCGCCACAGATAATAGTTATCTTTTTACTTTTCTCTAACAAGGGTTTAAGCCGATCGTCATCCTGGCCAAGGACGACTTCGGGCGTGGCATCCTTCAGCGAATAGCCGCAAAGCGAAAGCTCCGGAAAGAGCACCATGTCGGCCTTTTCGGCAATCGCCTTATCCACATATTCGATATGTTTATCCAGGTTTCTGTCCACATCTGCCAGGTAGGGCGCGATCTGCGCGAAAGCGATGCGGACTTTTCTCTTTTTAAAAATCATGGTTTAATTATTGATCCCTTTTGTGGGTGCGGGCATGCGTCCGCCACGGGAGATAAAATGCTTGTTGGACAGTTTTGATATGGGCATCACGGGGGCGATGCCGAGCAAACCGCCGTAGTCCGCGCTTTCGCCAACGTTTTTACCGGGAACGGGGATAACGCGTACTGCTGTTGTCTTGTTGTTAACCACGCCAATAGCGCATTCGTCAGCGATCAGACCGGCAATAACCTCGGCAGGCGTATCTCCGGGGATAGCCACCATATCGATACCAACACTGCAGACGCTGGTCATGGCTTCCAGTTTCTCAAGACCAATATTGCCCTTTTGCGCGGCCTTGATCATACCTTCATCTTCCGAAACCGGGATAAACGCGCCGCTCATGCCGCCCACGTAGGAAGAAGCCATCAGGCCGCCGCGCTTAACGGCATCGTTGAGCAGAGCCAGAGCTGCGGTAGTGCCCGCCGCGCCAACATCTTCCAGCCCCATGGCCTTAAGGATATCAGCAATACTATCGCCCGGCATCGGTGTCGGCGCCAGGGATATATCAACAATCCCGAACGGTATATTTTGCAGCGAAGCCACCTTCCTTCCGATAAATTCGCCGGCCCGTGTAATCTTAAAGGCCATCTTCTTGATCTGGTCGCTCAGCGCGGCAAAATCATGGTTGGGCGCTTCGCGCACGGCACGCAGGATAACGCCGGGCCCGCTTATGCCGACATTGACGACCACATCCGGCTCACTTATCCCGTGAAAGGCGCCGGCAATAAAAGGATTATCTTCCGGCACATTGGCAAACACCACCAGCTTGGCACAGCCGATACCGTCGCGGTCGGCCGTTTTTTCCGCGGTCTGCTTTATTATTTCGCCCATCATGGCCACGGCATCCATGTTGATGCCCGCTTTGGATGTGGCCACATTGATCGATGAGCAGATATGGTCCGTTTCGCTTAAAGCATAAGGGATGGCACGGATGAGATTGAGGTCGCCATTAGAAAAGCCCTTTTGCACCAACGCTGAAAATCCGCCCAGGTAATCTATACCCAGCGCGTCGGCGGCTTTGTCCAGTGTATGGGCAATCTCAACAAAATCATCGGAGCGCAGCCCGTCGCCGATAAGCGCAATTGGCGTTACCGACACTCTTTTGTTGGCAATGGAGATACCATAATCCGATTCGATCTTTTCGGCTGTCTTAACGTGTTCAGCGGCGCAACGCATTATTTTCTCATAGATGTTCGCTTTGAGGCGCGGCAGATCGGCGCTGACACAATCTTTAAGGTTTATGCCCATCGTAACCGTGCGGATATCAAAATGCTCCACCTCGGTCATACGGATGGTTTCGAGTATTTCGCTGAGTTCCATCGACATGGTCAGACCCTGTGCATGGCTTTAAATATTTCTTCGTGCTGGACAACCACCTTCAGATCAAAGCGGCTGCCGGCGTCAACGAGGCGCTGTTTGATAGCGTCAAAATCATGCTCCGACGTCGATATATCGATCAGGATCATGACCGTGAAAAACTCCTGCAGGATTTTTTGGGAGAGGTCGATTATATCACACTGGGCGTCTGCAATCGTGCCGGTCAGCCCGGCCAGGATACCTTTGCGGTTTTTACCGAAAGCCGTAACAATCACGCGGTCTCCGCGGCGGTTATAGGTGGGCGGGAGGCTGCTCTGGGCGCGCTCCGGCACTTGCCGGGACTGCCCGTCATCAAAGCGGCGGACCGTTTCTTCCACCACTTTGCGGATATTATCGGGCGTTGCATCATGCCCCAATTGCTCAATGGCCCGCTCGGCAATTTGCCGAATATCTTTCTCAGTCAGTTTCGCCATCGCCTTCCTCTGCTTCATAAAAACGTTTATCTACATCCAGCTTGTCCACAATCGCCACAACGGCTGCTTCAATACTCAGGTCCGCAGGGCGCTCCGGTAAAATCGCTTTACGCGCGGCGTGGCCGTAAGCACAGATAACGGTTTCGCCCACACCGGCGCCCAATACATCGGCAACGATTACCACATCGGTAAGCGGCGCTTTTTTGAGGTTAACCGGGTGAACAATCAAAAATTTAAGATTGGTTAGATTATCTGTTTTTTTTGTGGACCAAACCGAACCGACAACTTTGCCAAGAAACAATTATCTATCCCCTATGTATCCGTACAGATTGTGCTCAACAATATACTTGTACACCTCAAAAGGTACAAGAGAGCGAAAGGCCAATCCTTTTTCAACCCGCTCACGGATCATCGTCGATGAAACGTCGATACGCGGACTCTCTAATTTAATAACCTGTTTATGCCGGCTCCAGGAAGATTGCTTTTTGCCTCCGCGCGTAAATACTGCCAGGGTGCATAAATCCAACAGATCCGCCGGGTCTTTCCATTTATCGAAAGACTCCAGGTTATCTTCCCCGACAAAAAGATAGAGTTTGCTGCCGGGAAATTCTTTGCTCACGTGGTCCACCGTATCTATGGTGTAGGATGTATTTTTTTGTGTGATTTCGTAATCATAAAGCTCAAAGCGCGGGAAGCCGGATATGGCGCGTTTTAGCATTTCCAGGCGATGGCTTTCCGGCGTGATGTCGCTTTTGCTATCGAAAGGGTGTTTATAGGCGGGGATAAAAAGTGTTTTGTCCGTTCCCAATGCCTGGCTCAGCCATTCGGCCACAATTATGTGACCAATGTGCGGGGGATCGAATGTTCCACCGAACAAGCCCAGGCGTTTAACGGATGGTGCCATTATTCTTCGCTGCTGTCCTGCTCCAGCGACAGTATTTCGCTCTTTAAGCCATTGAGATTTTCAAGCAGCTCGCTTTGGGGAAATTGCTGCTCAAACTTGGACACTTCCAGCTGGGCCATTTCCCTGTCCTCCAGTTCGAGGTATGTGCGGATTTTACCATACTGCGCGTCATCGGCCCATTCCGTATCATAATAATTGTCCAGCACCTGATCGTAATAGATCAAAGCGGCACGAAATTCTTTCATCTTTCTGTATATTTCAGCGCTTTTAAACTCCTTCTGCGCCAGTTTTGTGCGTAGTTCAAGAATACGCTTTTCCGCTTTTTCCTTTAGCGGATTTGTGGGGTAATCTTCGATAAAGCCCTGGTAGGCACGGATGGCTTTCTGGGTGTATTCCTGATCCAGCGCTGCCCGCGGAGAAAGCCGGTAGTAGCTTTCGGCCATCTGGAACTGGGCGTCCGGAACCAGCGAGCTTTGCGACATGGTATTTACGAGCTTTTCATACTCCACCGCGGCGATCAGAAATTCGTCCATCTGGTAGTGGCTGGCGGCAAGATAGTACTGCGCGCTGTCTGCCACGCTGCTGCCGGGAAAACGCAGAAGCACAACCGTAAACTCGTTTGATGCGTCAAAATAGCTTTCTTCATTATATTTTGCCTTGGCATACTGGAAATACTCCCTGGCCGTCCAGTTCGGCTCCGGTTTGTTCCCTGAGCAGGAAATCAGGATAATCACGCTTAATAAAAATAAAAACAAAGATTTCAATTTAAACTCCATTGCTTAGCTGCGAATTGTAAAAAACAGAAACACCAATGTGGCCAGCGCAGCCGTTACCATCACCGGTTCAATCACCTTTTTCCAGGATCCCGGCTCGCTGTAAGTGCCCTTGGTGAAAAGATACGGATCATTTTCAAGACGCCGCACGATGTTTTCCGGGATCGTGTCCGTAAGCACCGTATCAAAATTCCACGTATTCAGAATGTTTCCATTCTCATTTTCCAGAAAACCCTGCAGCACCAACTGATGGCGGCGTTGCAATTTGCCCTGCCAGCCCAGCCAGCCTGAAGGACTTTGGGCATAAACGATACGTGAATCAAATTGTTCAAGATGCAGAACACCACTGTTTTCAGCGCCAACGTTCCAGCGGGTTTCTGTTGTAAGGTACTCCAGAAGCAGTTGATTTATAAAGCCCCTTTTTTCTCCGTCAACTTTGCCAAACTGAACTGCGACGCCCATGCTGTCCATAGTGCCCAGATTCAATCCGGAAAGCATTTCCTTAATATCACCAGCGATTTTATCGCGGTTAAGGGACGGCCCCTGGCCATATGTACCGGAAACAAAAAAGCCCCAAAACAGGGCTAAAAAAAGTATTTTTTTCACAGCTTTTAAGTTATCGTGGCGGGCAATTACTTGCAATTAATTTTCAGGCTTCTATATCCTTTTTGGGGTTAAGAAAACAATCCATATCGCATACATCACACTGGTCATCACAGGTATGTTCATAATGCCCGAAACTTTTCCGGAAAGCTTCACTGCTTTTCTCTTCAGACGTATAGAGTGTGATAAATTTAAAAAGCTGCTCGGTTGTCTGGTGATGCAGCAGGTGCTCAATCTTGCAGGCATCTTCTTCCGCAATATCTTCATCCACCTTTAATACGGAAGCAAAAAACATTTTTACGATCCGCCGTGTGCTGAGCACGTCATGGGTGATAGCCTGTCCCTCTTCGGTAAGGCTGTAAAACTTGTTTTCATCCTCACTGATGTAGCCTTTGGCCAACAGTTTATGTAGTGTAACAGAAACGCTGCTGCGGCTGATATCCAGGTAATTGGCTACGTCTATGCCACGCGCATAGCCGTTCTTTTTAAGCAGATCGTTTATAGCCATAAGGTGATGCACACTGCTATGCGTCAACCCGTTTTCCTCGAATTTTTTCCAGACTTCTTTAATATTCTTGTTTTTCTCTGTTACCATTTTATTACTCACATTAAAAAGTGCTTGGTATCTAAAGTTGCAATTTAAGAGACAGTTCCTGCCCTTCCCGCATGACAGTCACATCAACCAGATCGCCTTCCTTCAGGTCGGCGAGGCGATTCATATAGTCGTATATATTGGATATTTTATTTCCGTTGATCGCTTTGATCACGTCGCCGCTTTGCATCCCGGCTTTGCCAGCAGGCCCGTCTTTGCGAACATCGTCCAGACGCATGCCGTCAACGTCCGATGCATAATCGGGCATGACGCCAAATGTAACCTTAAACGATGTACGCATGGTACGTTCCCTGGGGCCGGCTTCCTGAAAGGCCAGCGCTTTTCGGCTGACAGCCTGATCCAACGCTATGTCCGTTACAAGACCCGCGATCTTCTGAATACCGGTATAGTTTATTTTGTCGGCATCGTCTGAGGGCTTGTGATAGTCCTGGTGCGTCCCGGAGAAAAAGAACAGTACCGGTTTGTCTTTGCCATAGAAAGAAGCGTGGTCAGACGGCCCGGAACCTTCATCCTGTGTACTGACCTCCAGCGCCAGCTCAGCGGCACCTTCCTTTACCAGGGAGTCCAACACCGTTGATGTGCCTGTGCCGCCCACGGTGAGACCTTTACTTTCGTCAAGCCGGCCGACCATGTCCAGATTAATCATCAGGCGCAGGTCATCCATGCTCAACAGGGGATTATCCACAAAAAACTTGGATCCCAAAAGCCCCATTTCTTCTGCTCCAAAAGCAAGAAAGAGCAGGGAGCGCTGTGGCTTCTGCGGTAATGTGGCGAAATACTCAGCTATTTCCAGCATGGCGGCCACACCGGATGCATTGTCATCCGCGCCATTGTGAATGGCCAGTGTATCGATCGCGCGGGAGCCGGAACCCGGACCGCCATAGCCTAAATGATCATAATGCGCCCCGATCACAATATACTCTTCAGCGGCGGCGTTTTGGCCCCTGACCAGCGCAGCGACGTTATGGGTCGTATCATAATCGATCTTCAAAGCGGTTGTCGCGGAGAGCTCTTTGTTCATTTCAAGAGATTGCGGGGCGCTGGTTTCATTTAATGTGCTTTCCAGGTCTGCCACGCTTTTCTGTTCAAGCAGTGCGTCCGCCACCGAGCGCTTGATGCGAATAACCGGTACCTTGTCCAAAGCCTCGTAGCGCCTGTCCAGCGAAGGCAGCTGATCTTCATCATCCCATTGCGGGCCGGCGACAAATATAACGCCGGCAGCACCATTGTCCGTTGCCACCTGGACTTTTTTTCTCATTTGAGCATGAAAACCGTATTCAGAATGTGGATTATCCGGCTCAGGGTCACCCAACAGAATCAGCGCCCACTTTCCCTTTACATCTACCTCAGCGTAATCATCCCAGGAAAGTTCCTCTTCATCTATCTGAAAACCATAACCGGCGAATACCACCGGAGCGTTGAGAGAACCGTTATCACTAAACCAAAGTGGGCTGAAATCCTGCATCACTGTATAGCTTTTTCCAGCAAATGAAAGCGCATTCCCGTCATCCAGGGACACAGCACTTATTATTTCAAAATCCTGCAATCCTTTATCGCCAAGCAGTTCCAGACCCGCTTCAGAGAAATAATCTCGAATGTATTGTGCCGCCTTGTCGCCTCCGGGTGTGCCCGGCTTTCTCCCTTCAAGGGCATCATCAGCCAGGAAATAGATATGATCGCGTAATTCGTCTACTGTCACAGGATCCTGTGCGGACAAAGAAAAGGCGAGGAGAAAAACTATCAAAAAGGCGCGCTTCATCTGGGCAACTCCCGTTTTAAAAATTAGCAGCATGGATATTGGACAAAACCAACAGCCAATCCGGTTAGCTGAATTTAACAAATGTTTTCAGGTTGAACAACTTAATATTTGACAAGAATAATTCCTGCCCGGATCAGGATAATCCAAACAGGCAAACGCGGTTTCGTCCTTCCTGTTTTGCGGTGTAAAGGGCGCTATCAGCATGGTTAAGCAGCTCTTCTGCGGCAGCCGCGTCATCGGGGTAGGAAGCGACGCCGGCGGAAATTGAACATTTGAAATCGGGCTCTTCAAGAAAAGAGAGTTCAGCAACGCCACGCCGCAGACGTTCAACCACATCGCGACCATTTTCTTTTGCTGTTTCAGGCATGGCCACAACAAACTCTTCACCGCCGAAACGCCCCGCCCAATCGCTGTCTCTCAGTGAAGATACAAGGACATCGGATACTTTCATCAGAACGGCATCGCCAAAAGTGTGCCCGTAGGCGTCATTGCACTGCTTAAAATAATCAATATCCAGCATTGCCAGCGTAAGCGGCGCATTGTAGCGCACCGATCGTTTCAACTCTTTGCCCAGCATTGTAAAAAAGGTTTTTCTATTATAGAGGCGGGTCAGCTCATCGTAGCGCATCTGATCGCGGAAATACTTATAGCGGTTAAGAATGGTTTCGATACGGGCACGCAGTTCCTCCGGTTCAAATGGCTTTGCGATGTAATCATCAACGAACATTTTGAGGCCGGTTACACGTTCTTCCACCGCGCCTTTGGCTGTTAAAAAAATGAAGGGGATCAAACGTAGATCGGGATCTTTTAGCAATTTATCACGCAAAGTCAGACCATCCATCTTGGGCATCAGGATATCGCTGATGATAAGATCCGGTTGGTTCTGGCGCATTTCATTTAATGCGCGCACACCATTTGGCAGAGTCTTAACACCATATCCCCAATTACGCAGATAGAGTGTAATCAACCGGCTCATGGCAGGCTCGTCTTCCACTACCCAGATTGTCGCTTTATGATCCGAAATGTTGCTCATTACAGTCCAATTTCCAAAAGTCGTAAATCAACCACAGATAAATATAGTGCCTAAAGGCTTCGATTTAAACAAACCCTAATCAGATTATCCTTTGCGCAAGGATTTTATTCTCAATATATTTGTGTGCTTTCTCACTTTCCAACGTCCCTAACTCGCTATGAAGGAGATCACTATGTTCTACCTGCAGCTAAGGCGTCTGCTACCGGCAGCGCTATTTCTTGCAATTGTCATTTTTATTACATCGTGCACACAGGAACCGCCTTCCGCTCCCGAGGCCGAAAACAGTATCCGGGTAACCAACATAACCCATTTAAACAAAAGCACCTGTATTGAAGGTGTGCAGCCCAGCGGCGCTTTATTTAAAATTTGTATCCCCGATACCTGGAACCGCGAGCTTGTGGTTTTTGCACACGGTTATGTGGCGGAGACAGAACCTCTGGCCATTCCGGAAGATCAGCTCACTGTTGACGGCAGCTATGTTCCGGACCTGGTAAACGATCTTGGTTACGCCTTTGCCACAACCAGCTACCGTCGAAACGGCCTTATCGTTAATGATGCCATTGCCGATATCGAAGAACTGCTTACCGTTTTCCGCGACCAGGTGGGCCGTGCCCGCTCCGTCTATCTTATAGGTGCCTCGGAAGGCGGCTTGATTACCACATTGGCTATGGAAAAGAAATTCTTCCTGTTCGCGGGAGCCCTTTCCCTGTGCGGCCCCAGCGGAGATTTCGCCGAGCAGATAAACTATCTTGGCGACTTCCGTGTTTTGTTTGATTACTTTTTTCCCGGCATTATACCGGGCAGCGCCGTAGAAATTCCCCAGGAAGTGATCGATAATTTTGAGACCACCTATTTGCCCGCCGTGCAAAAAGCTGTGGAAGCTGATCCGATTAGCACAATCGCCCTGTTGCGCACCGCCAAAGCTCCGGTTTTGCCCAACAAGCCTGAAACGATCGCCCAGACGATCGGCGGTTTGCTTTGGTATAATGTATTCGCCACCAACAACGCGCGTGAAGTACTCGGAGGCAATCCTTTCGATAACAGCGAACGTGTCTATTCCGGTTCTTTCAATGATGCCCTTTTAAATGCTTCCGTGCAGCGTTTTGAAGCAGACCAAAAAGCATTGGATGAAATTTCCAAAAACTATACAACCACCGGGCGTATTTTCTCGCCGATGATAATGCTGCACACAACCGGCGATGAAATCGTGCCGGCAAACCAAACCGAACTTTATGCTGAAAAGGCAGCGCAAGCCAGCCCGGCCCTGTTAACGACGAGACTCATCCCGCGTTATGGCCATTGCAACTTCAAGGCACAGGAACTCGTTGCTGCGTTTTCATTGCTTGTGTACCAGGTAACCGGAGAATGGCCGGAGGATATACGGCAAAACTTTAGCACCCTGCGCACCCGTTAATTATCTGTTTCAAAAACACATCAGACAAAAAAGCCCGCTAATTTAGCGGGCTTTTTTTATATAGCAGTCCTATTCTTGCTTTAGCGGATCAATACCATCTTGCGACTGGCGCTGAAGCTGCCTGCCGCGAGACGAATAAAATAAATGCCGCTGCCCAATTCCTTGCCGTAAGTGTTTTTGCCGTTCCAGGAAAATCTGTGGTTGCCGCTTTGCAGTTCGCCGGCAAACAAGTCAGCTACTTTTTGTCCGGCTGCATTGTAAACGCTGATTGTGGCCTTAACGCGTGTCTCCGAAGAAGGAACATCTACTTCTATTGTTGTGGACGGGTTAAAGGGATTGGGATAATTCTGATGCAGCGCAAAACTGGAAATTAGCTGCACCGGCCGCGCTTCAACCGTACCATGATACGTGCGCAAACCGTTTGTGCTTACGTCAGACAGCCTGTAGTGATAAACCTGGCCATTCATCGCGCTGTAATCTGTGTAGGCATATTCTTTGGCCACGCTGCTGTTGCCCTGACCTTTGAGCGCGTCGTCCGTTTTATAGGATGCGATTTCTTCGTAAACACCGTTTTCACCCATGGCACGTTCAATAATAAAACCAACGTTTTCCAGCTCGGAAGATGTGGCCCAGTTCAGTTCAACCATGCCATCACCGGCGTTGGCGGCAAAGGCGGTAAGCTCCACCGGCAGGCTGTTATCGCTCGAATTGGCGCCGATACCAAACTCCGAAAAAGACGTCAAATTGGCGTTGGTATAAAGCGTATTGCCTATACGCAGGGTATTGTGTGGCGTCCAGGCGCTGCCGGAGTTAGGCCGGGACATAATAACCAACTTATCAGGATTAGAGATACCGGCAATACCCGTGATATCCAAATACACTTCCGCCGTAAAGGTGGTCAAGCTGGTTGTGATTGTCCAGTAACGCTCACTGGCAACAATGTTTGGCGATACGGTAGAAGCGTCCGGTGCTGTGGCGGAGCCACTAAACGTGCCACCGGGATCGGAATTGGTTCTGGTGGCCGTAATGGTTTCCACCGTGGCATCACCATGGGATTCAAGCTCAACCCCTGCACCCGTATTACCGAAAAGGTAAACAAAACCGTCTATTGTTTTTGTGGAGGCTGTAGCGGTTAAATCACCATAAGCATAAACATAGTTTTTATTGATTGGCAGGTCCGTGTATGAAGTTGTTGTATTAACGGTAGACCAGAATACATCGAGTTGGTCTATTTTAGTTGCATCGCTTAATCCAAAATGCTGGCGAAAACTATGATGCGATCCGCGACCCGTCTGAGCAGACACATCGCGAATTTGAGTATAGTTTGAGGAATTGAGACTTGCATTTAGCTTAACCAAAGAACCGATTGCGGTTGTATTTATAGTAGTACCATTTCCCTGGCACAAGACACCGGCCCAGCCCCTTGTACCATCGTTTTCCATCTCATTGTTCTTGTAGAACCAGTTAGGACCTTCGCGACCAAGCATAAAATCCAAGTCGCCGTCATTATCGTAATCAGCTACGGCGCCGCTACGGGCAAATCCTTCATCATCCAACGGAGTAGATGTGTTTTCCGTAAATACGCCACTGCCGTTGTTTTCGTATAAACGATTATTATATGGCGGCACTGTTCCTGTACCACCGTCCGTTCCCATAAAGATGTCAACATCACCGTCATTGTCATAATCAAAAGCAACCGTAACAAGAGTCAAGTCAGTATCCGTAATAATGGGTCCAACACCCGATACTATTTCTACTAAAGTGCCGTTATCATTACGAAATAGCCGGTTTGCTTGCGGACTGCTATCGTCATTGGCTCCTAAGCCAATGTATATATCCAAATCACCATCATTATCATAATCCAGCCAGGTTGCTGACTGCGAATTTGGTCCGGTACTGCCACCACCGACGAGAATTCGGGTACTGTCAAAGTTAGTGCCATTATTGGTCCACAAAATCGTATGCTGAGCCACAGCACCTGAAAGTGTTACCACATCCATATCGCCATCTTCATCAAAATCACACCAAACCAGACCGGCTCGCGCTGATGTACCCTGGCTGGTTATATTGTTCGACTCGGACGAAAACGTCGGATTTGTACCTGTAGCGTCATTCGTAAATGCCGTAAAAGCACTACCCGTACCTAAAAAAGTAGAGTTACTTTCCAAGACGTCCAGAAAGCCATCATTATCGAAATCCGCCCATACCGCTGCTATCTTTGAAACGGTCGCCTCAGCACCAAACGAACCAAGTGATGTAACTTCCGTAAACGTCTCGTCCTGATCATTGACATAAAGCTTTGTCTCCGATCTGTTGCCGCTAAAACCTCCAACATTGCGTGTAAAAGCATTAGCATTTACCATGTCCAGCCAACCGTCATTATTGTAATCTCCCCAGGAAGCCCCCGCGTGGGTATAACTGTGGCTGGTTACAGTACCGGCAGATGCCAAAGAGTCAAATGTGCCATCCCCATTATTTTTATATAGAAAATTTTCCCACTGAAAACCCTGCTCGCCATTGGACATATAAACATCAATATATCCGTCATTGTTAAAATCCCCCCAGCAGGTACCAACTGTAACGTATCGTCCAAAGTCCGTTGTATTTGGGGAAGCGAACTGTTGTGCATTCAAAAATGTAACAAAGGGTAGAAAAATATATATAGCCGTGCGTAACGCTATTCTCATAATTGCGGCCTCCGCGTTAGTTTTTTCGAGTTAAGTCAAAATCGTTGGTCGTAGTTTGTCGTGGGTAAAACTATTAATTGCGTGGAATAGCTGCGTGTTAAAAGTCACAACACAAACAGCAGCAATTTATGGAAGCTGATTTTGTGAAATATTTGGCAGTGGAAAGAAGATTATTGGCTTAAAAAATCTGACAGCAACCGGCAAAACTCGTCTTGCTTTGTGGCATGGACCCAATGGCCGGCACCGGAAATTTCGCGGAATTGCGCCCGGGGAAACAGCCTGCGCACATCTCCCATATCGTCTTCAGCGATATATCCTGACCCGCCACCGATAAATAGAGCTTCGCCCTCAAAATTTGTCTCCGATTCGGTCGCCTGCATCATATTGGCTAAGTTGTCGCACAGTACATCCAGGTTAAGCCGCCAGCGGAAACGGTCGTCATCATCTCTGTAAACATTTTTTAGCAGAAACTTACGCGTGGCCGGCGCCATATCGATTTCTGCGGAGAGAGCCTGCTCAATTTCCCCGCGCGATTCCATGGATGCCAGATCAAGATTTTGCATGGCAGAAATGTATTCGTCGAAAAAGCCTTTTTTATATGCCCGCGGCGCAATGTCCACAACCACCAGCTTGTCCGGCTCCGAGGGATGATCCAGCGCGAAACGCATGGCCGTTTTACCGCCCATCGAGTGGCCAAGAATGTGCGGCGCCTTCAGCTTGTGCTGATCGATAAAATGCTGCACATCTCCGGACATGTCTTTATAGGAATGTGTATCGGCGTGGGGAGAGCGTCCGTGATTGCGCTGATCCAGCAGGTAAAACGTAAACTTCTCCTGCAGGGTCTTGGCGACGCTGAGCCAGTTATCGGACATACCAAAAAGGCCGTGGAGCACGATTACAGCGGGACCACGGCCTATTTTTTGATATTCCAGCGAAAGGGGCATTAAACAACGGCCCCATGACATTTTTTATACTTTTTGCCGCTGCCACAGGGGCATGGATCATTCGGGCCGACCTTGTTTTCAACGCGAACAGGCTGCTGCTTTCCGCGCTGCTCGCCCGCCTTCTGGATATCGGATTGCGGCCCGGCATCGGCGCTGAAGCCCATGTTTGTGGCCGATTCATGCACCATTTTTACCTGCTGCTGCATGCGTCTCTCAGCACGATTTACCGGCTCGGGCTGCTGTTGCACCTGCATGCGGCTTATCAGCCAGTTAAGGGTGTTTTCGTTAATACGATGTATCAGTGATTCAAATAATCCAAAGGCCTCACGCTTGTACTCAATCAGCGGATCCTTCTGACCGTATGCGCGCAGGTGAATACCCTCTTTAAGCATATCCATCTGGTACAGGTGGTCTTTCCACTCATCATCAATTACGCGCAAAATAAAATATCTCTCAAGGACACTAAGGCGCTCGCGGCCGATACGCTCTTCCTTCAACGCGTAAATACTCACGATGGCCTCGCGGATAATCTCCTGCAGGCCTTCACTTGTCAGGCTGGGTGCTTTATCGCGGATGGCGTTAAAGTCCAGATAAACCACCTGCTCGATGGCGTGCTGTAATCCATCCATATCCCAATCTTCAAAGTGCGCTTTATCCGGCGCGTAAACAGGCACGATAGTATTCAGCCACTCGTCCAGCAGTTCCATCAGCACAGCGTAAGAGTCTTCTTCGTAAAGCGCGGCACGACGTCGATCATAAATTACGGTACGCTGCTGGTTCATTACGTTGTCATACTCCAGCAGGCGTTTACGGATAGAGAAGTTGCGTCCTTCCACCTTTTTCTGCGCGTTTTCAATGCTGCGTGTGATCATTTTGTGTGTGATCACCTCACCCTCTTCAGCACCCATGCGGGTCATCACATTGGAGATACGGTCACTGCCGAACAGGCGCATCAGGTCATCTTCCAGGGAAAGGAAAAACATACTCTTACCGGGATCGCCCTGGCGGCCGCTACGACCGCGCAGCTGCCGGTCAATTCGCCGTGATTCATGGCGTTCCGTACCCATTACGTAAAGACCACCTGCCTCGCGCACACCATCCCCAAGCTTAATATCCGTACCGCGTCCGGCCATGTTTGTAGCGATTGTAACAGCGCCACGCTCACCGGCCTGGGCCACCACCTCCGCTTCGCGGGCGTGCTGCTTGGCGTTAAGTACATTGTGCCTGATGCCGCGACGCTTAAGCATCCGGCTAAGTGTTTCGGAGACATCCACCGTGATGGTACCCACCAAAACCGGCTGGCCTTTCTTATTGGCCCTCTCAATTTCTTCTATGATGGCATTGTATTTTTCACGCGTGGTCCGGTAAAGCAGGTCCTCGCGGTCATCCCGCGCGATGGGCTTGTTTGTGGGAATTACCAGAACATCCAGCTTGTAGATTTCCCAGAATTCAGCGGCTTCCGTTTCGGCCGTACCGGTCATACCGGCCAGCTTGTCGTACATGCGAAAATAATTCTGCAGCGTAACCGTCGCCAGGGTTTGCGTCTGCCCTTCAATCTTTACATTCTCTTTGGCCTCGATTGCCTGGTGCAGGCCGTCGCTGTAACGCCTGCCGGCGAGAATACGTCCCGTAAATTCATCCACAATAAGGACTTTGCCTTCCTGGACTACGTACTCCTGGTCTTTTTCATACAGGGAATAAGCACGCAAAAGCTGCCCGACGTTCTGCAGCTTTTCGCCACGCTCGTTGATAATCCGGTGCAGCTCTTCTTTTTTGATCAGTTTTTCTTTATCACTGAGGTTTTCATCATTCTCGATAGAGGCAATCTCTTCACCCAAATCCGGAATAAGGAACATCTCCGGGTCATTGGGATTAAGTTCCATGCGCCCTTTTTCAGTCAGGTCAATTGTATGGCTTTTCTCATCAACGATATAAAACAGATCGCCGAAATAATGCTCGTCCGATGCCTTTGTCTGGCCCTTGTCACGCAGGTAATTATTTTCAGCTTCCTGGGCCAGTTTCTTCAGGCTGGCATCCTGGAAAAGCTTCATCAGGCGCTTGTTTTTGGGAGCTCCCTTTTGTGCCAGTAATAGCTTTTGTCCGGCCTCACCCATTTTTTCATTTCTCAGCAGGTCCTCTGCCTCGCGGATGATGCTGTTTATATACCGGTTCTGCGCGCCCACAAGACGATCCACATGCGGCTTCATTTCCTTAAACGAATCCTGGGAAGAATCACTCACCGGACCTGAAATAATCAGAGGAGTCCGCGCCTCGTCAATAAGCACGCTGTCCACCTCATCCACAATTGCGTAATGGTGCCCGCGTACCTGCACAATGTGCTCGCGCGTGGAAGCCATATTGTCACGCAAATAATCAAAACCAAATTCGTTGTTGGTCCCGTATGTCACATCGCAATTATAGGCTTCACGACGCTGCTCGGGCGTCATATCATTAAGGATTACGCCAACGGTAAGCCCCAGAAAGCTCAGGACTTCGCCCATCCATTCCGAGTCACGCTGGGCAAGGTAATCGTTAACGGTTACAAGGTGTGCGCCTTTTCCGCTTAGCGCATTCAGATAAAGCGGCATTACAGCCACCAGCGTTTTACCTTCACCCGTGGCCATCTCCGCGATTTTACCCTTGTGCAAAGCGATAGCGCCAATTACCTGAACATCATAGGGTATCATATCCCAGGTAATTTCTCGGCCAACCACTTTCCATTTTTTGCCCATCAGGCGGCGGCAGGCGTCTTTAACTACGGCAAATGCCTCAACCATAATATCATCGGTCTCTTCACCATTTTTGAGCCGTTCTTTAAATTCTTCGGTCTTGGCTTTAAGCTCGTCGTCACTCAGATCTTTTAGCTGTTCCAATTCGGCATTGACCAGGTCAACGGTCTGATAAAGGCGCTTAACCTCTCTTTCATTGCGCGAAGGAAAAATATTTTTAAAAACGTTTATCATTAAAAGCCTCTCTTTTAATACCCTTTCAGCAGACGTTCGGCCAGAAATACGGGTAATCCCGCCCGGGTAATTTTCTTATAAGTAGTCTGGATATCATACTCAAGCCTGATATGCCTTAGCTTGCGCGAATCCGTATCATACAGGACAAACGAACAACGTGAATCCCCGTCCCGCGGCTGACCGACGCTGCCCACGTTAACAATATATTTGGTTTCCCCGTCAAACTGCCGGTTCAGATCACGGGTCATCTCGTCCTCGCTGAACAGTACCGGCACATGCGAATGTCCGATAAAACACACAGCCGTTTCAAAAGCGCCAAAATTCTTGCGCGCCTCTGCATGTGACAAAATGTAATTCCAGTAAGAAGGGTTTACCGGCGAAGCATGTACGAGTGAAAAAGCGTCTTCTTCATAGCTAAAAGGCAATGTTTTCAAAAAATGCATATTATCATCATTCAGTACCTCCTGCGTCCAGAATGTGGCAATACGCGCAAAGTCATTAAAATAGTTAATGTTGGCCAGACCGATGGCGGCATAATCATGGTTGCCCATCAAAGTGATTTCGCAGCGTTTTCTTACCAGGTCAACGCATTCATTGGGATTGGGTCCGTAGCCGACCACATCACCGAGGCAATAAATTTTTTCAACCTTTTCATCGTCGATATACTTCAGGGAAGTTTCCAGCGCTTCCAGGTTGCCGTGGATATCAGAAATTACCGCAATGGTCATCTTTTTAGAGCACTTTGGATACGCGGCCGCGGCCGGTTTTGAAGATTTTGTTTTCCTGTTTTAGCTGCTTCAGCAAAGCATCCAGCATACCGTTGATGAATTTGCTGCTGCGTTCCGTGCTATAGGATTTGCTTATTTCAATCATCTCGTCCATGGTAACTTCCGGCGGGATGTCTTCAAAATAGATAAACTCCGCCAGTGCCATACGCAAAAGGATACGGTCCAAAATGGCCAGCCGCTCAAATTCCCAATGCTGCAGCTTGCTCTGGATCATATCATCAAGTGCGTCGCGATTATTTTGGCATTTTTCCGCCAGGGCGAAAGAAAAAGGCGTTGCCGCCTGCGGATTGTACTGTTTCTGCGTTTCAAAATGCTCGTTCAGAGGCAGGTCGTTCATCTCCCTGGCATACAGCAGTTGCAAGACAAACTCGCGTTCTTTTCTACGTTTCATCATTGCGCGTAATCGTAAAAACCTTTCCCGGTTTTTCTTCCCAGATAGCCGGCCGCAACCATTTTTTTCAGCAAAGGACAGGCTCTGTATTTTGGATCGCCCAGTCCCTCATATAATACATTCATTATGCTCAGGCACACATCCAGCCCGATAAAATCAGCCAGTGTCAGCGGGCCCATCGGATGATTCATACCCAGCTTCATCACAGTGTCGATCGCTTCTTTGCCGGCGACACCCTCCATCAGGCAATAGACCGCTTCATTGATCATCGGCATCAAAATACGATTGGAAATAAAGCCCGGATAATCGTTCACTTCAACCGGCACCTTTCCAAGTTCCTTAGACAATGCCTCAACCCGCTGAAAAGTTTCATCGGACGTCGCCAGTCCGCGGATGATCTCCACCAGCTTCATCACCGGTACGGGATTCATAAAATGCATGCCGATAAATTTTTCCGGGCGACCGGTTACAGCAGCCATTTCCGTAATGGAAATCGACGAAGTATTTGAAGCGAGGATACAATCAGCATTACAGATATCGTCAAGCCTGCGGAAAATATCTTCCTTAACGTTTTGCCTCTCCGTTGCCGCTTCTACCGCCAGAATGGAATCTTTGGCTACGTTGTAATCCATCGTCGGATGAACCCGTGAAAGCGCCTGGCGCATACTTTCTTCTGTAATGATTTCCTTCTTCACCTGTCGCGCCATATTTTTTTCGATTGTATCCATGGCACGTGAAAGCAGATTGTCATTTATGTCAATCAGATGCACATCATATCCGCTTTGTGCGAAAATATGGGCGATGCCGTTACCCATCGTCCCGCTGCCAACAACAGTAATTTCTTTTTTAGACATTGTAATTCCTTAAACCGATTCAACAATCAACGTTGAAGCTTCGCCGCCGCCAATACAAATCGAAGCCAGGCCACGACGAGCGTTGCGCTGCTTCATAGCATGCAGCAACGTTACAAGGATCCGGGCGCCGCTGGCACCGATCGGGTGGCCAAGAGCAATAGCTCCTCCGTTAACGTTCACCTTATCAATGGGTATTTCCAGCAGACGGTTGTTTATAAGCGCCACAACAGCAAAAGCTTCATTTATCTCAAATAGGTCAATATCATTAACCGTAAGATTAACTTTTTTTAGCGCTTTACGAACTGCGTCGTTTGGTGCCGTTGTAAATTCTTCCGGGGCCCGCGCAGCCGACGCCTGGCTTACGATGCGAACCAGCGGCTTCAGCCCCAGGTCTTTGGCCTTTTCTTCAGACATCAGCAGCAAAGCAGCCGCACCGTCATTTATGGATGATGCGTTGGCCGCGGTAACCGTACCCTCTTTTTCAAAGGCCGGACGCAGACTTTTCATTTTGTCAAAATTGGCACGGCCGGGCCCCTCATCGTTGTCAACAACGATTGGATCGCCTTTACGCTGTGCGATTTCAACAGCCGTTATCTCTTCTTTAAACAACCCTTTTTCCTGCGCTTCCTGCGCCCGCTTGAAAGAAAGCTGCGCATACTCGTCCTGCTCTTCGCGCGAAATATTGCTGGTGCGCGCGCAAAGCTCAGCTGCGCTGCCCATGTGGAAATCGTTGTACACGTCCCACAGACCGTCTTTAATCATCCCATCAACAACCTGCTGATGGCCCATTTTCATGCCACCACGGGCGTTGGGCAGGTAATACGGTACCTGGGTCATATTTTCCATACCACCGGCTACAATTATCTCAGCATCGCCAAGCGCGATGGATTGCGCGGCTAGCATTACGGATTTCAGCCCGGAGCCACATACCTTATTAACCGTAAGACACTGTGTTTTCTTTGGGAGGCCTGCACCCAGTGCGGCCTGGCGTGCCGGTGCCTGTCCTTCATTAGCAGGCAGAACGTTGCCCATAATTACTTCGTCAATAAGCCCCGGGTCAATACCGGCTTTGGCAATAACGTCTTTTATGACAATACTTCCCAAACGGGTAGCGGGTACATCTTTAAATGCTCCCTGAAAGGAGCCTACTGCCGTCCGCCTGGCAGCTACAATAACGACGTTTCTGGTATTCATTTTGAGCCTCTAAAGTCTTTTAAGACAAGATTTAAAATGTAGACATTTTTTTCGGATTTATCAACCAACACGAGGGCTCGTGGTGAGCTTCGAAGAGAGCTATTCGTCTTTATCTTTGTGCTTGTTTTTACTGCTTCCGGTAAAACGGTCATAGGCATCAATTATATCTTTTACAAGCGTATGCCGGACAACATCCGCATTAGACGTATAAATAAAGCGGATTCCCTTAATGTCCTTCAAAACATTGTAAATGCTGGCCAGGCCCGATTGTTTTCCGGGTTCGAGGTCGATTTGTGTAACATCTCCGGTAACAACTGCTTTGGAGTTGTAGCCGAGGCGGGTTAAGAACATCTTCATTTGCACAAATGTACTGTTCTGGGCTTCATCCAAAATTACAAAAGCATTGCTTAGCGTGCGCCCGCGCATAAAGGCAAGCGGCACCACTTCGATCGTTTCGTAATCAAAGTATTTGCGCAGCGCCTCACGGGGGATCATCTCAGAAAGGGCGTCATAAAGCGGCTTCAGATAAGGGTCTACCTTTTCCTTAAAGTCTCCGGGTAAAAAGCCAAGGCTCTCACCTGCTTCTACCGCCGGTCTGGCCAGAACGATCTTTTTCACTTTCCCGTCTTTTAAGGCGCTTACGGCCATTGCCACGGCAAGATAGGTTTTTCCCGTGCCTGCCGGACCAATAGCAAAAACAAGGTCATTTGCGGCGATAGCCTTTACAAGCTCTAATTGGCCTTCGCTTTTGGCTTTAATGCTTTTTGTAAACGTTTGTAAGATTTCGCCTGCCGGCAATTCCCAATCGATCGACACCGTGGCTGGTGGCGCTTCCAAAGGCGTGTTGCTTTTATATATCCTTATTGCCGTTAAAACATCCTGCTCGGAAAGACTTTTTTGTCTGTCAATAATATTTTCCAGTTCCGAGAGTATCTGCTGAAAAATTTCGATTTCATAGGAGGTACCGATCAGCTTAATACTGCTGCCGCGCGGTATAATACGTAAATCAAAATTTTCTTCAAGCAGTGCAATGTTCTTTTCGTTGGGACCGTAAAAAAGAAAAGGCGGGGTCGTAGACCTTAGATGGTATGTTGTTTCGTGAAGTTCTTCCATATAAATAAAAAGGAGCTCCCGCAAAGCGAGAGCTCCAATAAATTCAAGACAAAATTACATTAACGAGCTATCTTCAGCACCTGATGCGGATAAATCATGTTCGGATCAGAGATCATTGTTTTATTGGCCTCATACAGTTTGTTCCACTGGAAGGCGCTTCCGTAAACATTGCTGTATCCGGCAATCATCGAAAGATTTTCGCCGCGCTTAACCAGGTACTCATTAGGACCAACCGTACGCGGAATGCTGAACACCTGGTCAGGATAAATCAGATTCGGATCCTTTATCTGGTCGGAGTTTGAGGAATAAATACGCATCCAGGCATAAGCATCACCGTAAATATCAGGCTTGGCGGCGATTTTCCATAGATAGTCACCGCGCATTACAGTGTAGCTCGGCGGAACAACCGATTTTCCTTTTTCACGAGCCTGATTGATCAAACCCTGAATCTGGTTGATAAGCTGCTCATTTGCACTCAAAACAGAAAGTTTATTTTCCTTAAGGGCGTCAAGACGAGCCTGGAACTCATCCAGTTCTCCCATTCTTCCATAGATGTCTTCAGCGGACATGTTGTTGAAGGCACGAACATCATTCAAGAGTCCGTTCAATTCTCCAACGAACGCTTCGTTGCCGGCTTTATCAGAATCACACATGGCATAAATTTCATCCCATGTCTGATCGATTTCACCTTGCAGGCTTTCAAGTTCTTGCTTAAGCCTTGCAATGCGTGCTTCTTCATCAGCGATGCCCTGCTCTGCCGTGGCCAGACGGTTCTGCCATTTTTCAAGTTCGGCCATATACTGCTCTTGCGTCATTTCTTCATAATTATAAGAATAGGTCTGCGCCAGAAGGCTACTGGTACCAAAAGCTGCAAGGCAAAGCAGTATCGTAATCAACTTTATTGATTTCATAGTGGAGTTCTCCTGTTTTCTGAAAGTGTTATCTGCTTTCCCGTTATTCCATATCCTCAGAAGCCTCAGCTTCCTCAGCCAGCGCTTTACGCACTTTTTCCTTTTCTGCCTTTACACGCTCAAGCTCAGCTTTTTTAGCATCCACCTGGCGCTGTAAAGCATCTGCTTCAGCTTTCTTCTCTTGCTGCGTTTTTTCAGCAGCCAGTGCCGCAGCGCGTGTTTCTTCCAGTGTATTGATTTCTTCTTCACTGGGTTTCCAGCCGCAGCTTGTCAGACTCAAGCCAATTATAATAAAAAGCGAGAGAACTGCACGTCTCAAGGAAAGATTGAATATCTTCATTAATGAGCCTCCTAGGAAGTGTTTTGAGTTATTGAGACAAAAAGTACTAAATTCCTTAAATTATGTCAAGCAGATAAAAACGCTGCAAAGACTTATTTTGACGGCTTTTAAGCCATTTTGTGTAACATTTTCTCAGTATATTTTTATTCGCAATTCTTTTAGCTGCTTGTCATCTACCTCTGACGGAGAATTATCCATCAGCGACAATCCTGAACTCGTTTTTGGGAAAGCCATCACATCACGGATCGAATTTGATCCGGATATGATCATCATAAGCCTGTCAATTCCAAACGCAATTCCTCCATGCGGTGGCGCACCGAACTCAAAAGCGTCCATTAAAAAGCCAAATTTCTCCTGAGCTTCTTCCTGACTTATGCCCAGGGCCTTAAACATTTTGCGCTGTATAACGGCATCATGAATCCTGATGCTACCGCCGGCAATTTCACTGCCATTTAAAACGAGATCATAAGCCCGCGCCTTTACATCCTTGGGCGCATTTTCAAGCTTGGATAGATCTTCTTTTCTTGGACTCGTAAAAGGATGGTGTCGTGCTACGTAACGGCCTTCCTCACTGTCGTATTCCAAAAGGGGAAAATCGGTCACCCATAGTATTTCAAAAGCTTTTTCATTTATTAGATTCATCTGCTCGGCGAGACGGTTTCGTACGAGACCAAGCAGCGAATAAGTTGCTTCATATTCATCGGCTATTAAGAAACAGAGATCATTTTCCTTGAGATCGAAGCGTTCACGGAGTCCTTCTTTTTCCTTTTCACTAAAAAACTTAGCCACACCAGTAGATATCTCGCCGTTAATAAACCTGAAAAAGGCCAGTCCTTTAGCTCCGTTGCTTTGAGCAAATTCAATCAGCTCATCCACTTTTTTGCGGGTATACTGCTCTGCGGAACTTAGTTTAAGCCCGGCTATTCGGCCACCCTTTTCGAGTACACCCTTAAATGCGTTAAAGCCGGTTTCCTCAAAAACGTCATTCAAATTGCTGATCTTTAGACCATATCTTAAATCAGGTTTATCGCTTCCGTACGTTTCAAATGCCTCGCGGTATGTCATTCGTGGAAACGCTTCCGGTAAGCGTACATCCAAAAGCTCGCTAAAAATATGGCGAACCAGGCCCTCGGCAACCTGAAAAATATCCTCTTCATCAATAAAAGACATCTCCATATCAAGCTGCGTAAACTCCGGTTGACGGTCTTTTCGAAAATCCTCATCGCGAAAGCATTTAACAATCTGAAAATAACGGTCAAATCCGGCTACCATAAGCAATTGCTTGTAGGTTTGCGGCGACTGTGGCAAGGCATAAAATTTACCCGGGAAATTTCGGCTTGGTACGAGAAAATCGCGTGCGCCTTCCGGTGTGGATTTCATTAATATGGGCGTTTCTATTTCAGTGAATTCCTGACGATTAAGAAAGTCACGAATTAAAAACGTGGCTTTGCTTCTCAGGCGGATATTGTTGTGAAGACGATTCCTTCTCAGGTCAAGATAACGATACCGGAGGCGGTTTTCCTCGCTGACATTTATAATATCATCAATTTCAAAAGGTGGTGTCTTGGATTTATTTAAAATGTGTAGTTCTCCGGCAAGTACCTCTATCGAACCCGTCGTCAATCCTTCGTTCTGCGATTCTTCCGGTCTGGGATGAACCAAGCCCTCAATCTGAATTACAAATTCCGTTCGCAGTGATTTTGCAACTTCATACGATTCAACGTTTTTTGCCGGATCAAACACAACCTGTGTAACGCCGTATTGATCTCGTAAGTCAATAAAAATAACACCTCCGTGGTCGCGGCGCCTGGCAACCCAACCACACAATCGAACAGTTTCCTTACTGTTTCCCAGGCTTAATTCACCGCATGTATGCGTTCTGAGCATTAATAACTTCTCCTTTATAACCGTGCTAAAAATAGGCGGGAATATAAAAATTATAGATAAACCCTTCAAATAATAAAAAAGGCCACTTTAAAAAGTGGCCTTCAGATTCAAATCAAAATCAGGGACTGAATATCCATTTGTAACGGGCAGTAACATCACCGTCAGATTGGTCTATTCTGTCAAAACGCCAGCTGCGAATGCGGCGGCTGATACAGTTTTCAACCTGCCTGTTTCGCAAGGACGAATCTACAATGTCCACGTTGGTAACGCGTCCGGAGGGATCGATGACAAACTGCGCGGTTACACTACCCTTAAGGTTGGGATTGAGACGGGATTCTTTCTTGTAGCAGTTCTCGATTGCGTCTGCGTGCTCTACAACTACACGTGCGATGGCATCCTGTGAGCGGCTGGAAGATTTTGTTCCTTTACCCGCAACACTTCCTTCAACACCTTTTATGGCAAAATCTGCACTACGGTTTATTGAAACGGATGTACCTGCGCCTGCACCTGTACTTATAAGGTCATCTATACCCGCTCCGGAGGAACGTCCGCCGCTTCCCTGGCGCTCACCAAGAGAAGAGCGTCTGTTGGCCGATGATGCGGACTGCAGACCACCCACGTTACTCAGTACATTATCCAGATCGCCCATAGCGCCGGAGCCACTTTCTCCCAGCACATCATAGACGGCATCACCTGAGCCTCCGCCACCACCAGCCGAAAGCTCACCAAGGATGCCTGTTCCGGCGACCTGTTGCTGCATCCGGCTGCGTTGCGAGGCTCGACGTGCAGCCTCACGACGGGCGCGTTCGCGGCTTTCCGCCGCAGACGTTCCGGTAGCTTCCGTGCGTCGACCCTCGTCGCGCTGGGCACGCTCGTCCACTTCTTCTTCTTGCTGGCCGGCGCCTTCTTCCTCTACAACAAGGGCTTCATCAGTTGTTTCTTCAACGACAGGCTCTTCAAACCCCGCGTAAAACTCCTGAATATAGCGTTGGGTCAATGCACTCTGCAGATCTTCTTCTGAGTATTCCAAATTTGCCAGAATGGAAATCGTAGTGAATATAACAACCAACGATGCCAGCAGGATTCCATAATATCTTACGTCGATCGCCCCGAAGAGCCCTCGTTCGAACTCTTTGGGAAAGGCGACAATACGATATCCGCCTGCCCCAGCGGCCCGCTTGGCTGTCTGTGCATTGGCTTTGGAATTTATCATTTTCATGTATTGGCCTTATGAAAAATAAAGTTTAACTTTTCTTTATCGTCAATAACCGCATCTTATAAAACTCAGACTTACTGCAGGTGTACATTACCTTATATAACAACTCAAAAGGTATGCCCTGATCACCCTGAATGATTACGGTGTGCGAAAACTCCTTGCCATGTTGCACCTCCAGTTGCTTTTCTCTCTGAGCAACATCGGCCAGAGCATTGAACAGCGGTTGTATAAGAACATTGTCATCGTCAACATCCTGTAAGAGCATCAGGCGGTTATTATTGATAAGAATTTCTTCTTTTGTTACTGACACGTTTAATTCTTTCTTAGGTTTCTCACCCAGAAAAGAATTTGGCAGCTTTAGCTGCTCGGACGGTGTAACAAGAGCACCTTCCGTTGAAAAAGATTTCAGCAGGAACAACAGGATGATGGTCATCATGTCCATCATCGAGTTCATATTCAGCTGACCCTTTTCGTCTGTGGGGTGTTTCTTTGCCCGGGACGGTTGAAATGCCATTTCCTCTCCGTACTTTTTCTATTGTACAATACTTCCGAAATTTATTTCCGGAAATAGCGGCAGTTCTTGCCCTTCTTCATTTTGATAGGTTTGAATATTGTCTATTACGTCAACAAGAATCTGATATTCCACTTCACGCGAAGCTGTAATAACAGCGCGATTTTCATCACGGTAGCCTTTGCCGGCAATCTTTTTCTTGATTTCGACTAGCTTTTCCTTAAGCAGATCGTAATCGTATTCACCGTCACCCTTATTCGGAACAGTGGGTCCTTCCCCTGTTTCGCCTCCTAAAAGTGCAGATGCATTGGCAATTGTGATTCCGTTTTGTACAATCGCGATTTTCAAACCAAGTCTTTTATCTTCCTCTTTCTGGTCCTGCTCCTGCTCTTCAGCTCCGGAGCCAACGGATTTTGTGGGAGGGACGTTTATCTCTATAGCGCCAAGCTTAACCCATTCGGCACCCTGAAGCAGAAGGGGGATCAAAACAACCATCAGATTCATCACCGGACGAATATCCAAATCCATGTCCAAATCTTCGGACTTGCTTCTCATTGATGGTTTAAATGCCATACGTTACCTCTAAATTTAATTCAGGTTTTATAGCCGTACAGATTAACGGTTGCCTGTGATCAGGTTAATAAGCTTGACCAGGTGCTCATCCATTTCGTCAATAATCTTGGAGGTCTTATTGGAGATGAATGTATAAACAACCAACGTAGGGATCGCCACCATTAGTCCGAAAATAGTCGTATTCATTGCCGTAGAGATACCCTGGGCCAGCAGTCGTGACTTTTCGGACTCAGGAATACCGGGTGTACCAACCGATGCAAAGGAAAGGATAAGACCGTATATCGTTCCCATAAGACCGGTAAGAGTTGCGACGTTGGCGAGCATCGACAAATAGCTGGTGCGCTCACGCAGTTTCGGGATTACTTCCAGCGTGCCTTCGTCAACGGCGTTCTGAATTGCGCGAAAATCAAGTGTTTCGCTTTCATTGGCGCGTTTAAGACCGCGCAAAACCACGAAAGGAAGTGCTTTTTGTTTTCCTTTTTCGCATAATTCAATAGCTCTTTCCATATTGCCGCCGGCTACAAGCTTGCGGATTTCTGCCATAAACTTATCGGCATTTACGTTAGAGCGTACAACAATGTAATAAACCCGTTCAATTGCAATTGCCGCCGCGACAGCCGCGAACAAGGCAATAAAATACATAAAGAACGAACCTGTCTCACCCCAACCGAATGATTGGCCGAATTGGTCAAGAAATACCATGAAACGTTCCTCCTAAAAATAGTTTATAAAGTTATCTTTGTCTGTTTAATAGTTGTTGTGTTTCTATCTTTTTTGCTTTGGCTTCAGTTGCTTTTATGTCAAGTTTCGAAGAGCCCCCGCGGTTCAAAATTTCACCCATGAAGGATTTTTCCAGGTTCACCTCGTCGAATTCCGGTTTAATGCGCTGGCTGAATAGCTGAACCTGCGGTTTTTCCACTGTCACCTGTATTACGGCTTCTCCGGCTTCGATAATTTCATCGCCGGTAGCGGCCGGTTGTTGCTGTTGTTGAGCAGCCACCGTATCGGCTTCCTGGCCCCAGCTAAAGGAAAAACCAAAGAGAAGGATGATGGCAAAAGCCAATAGATTATTCTTCATTCTCGTTACTTCCCGCTTGCTTGTTTAGTGGAATTCTGTTTTTAGAAAGTATGTTAATCCGTCGCAGTTGCTGCGGTTGGATGGTTACTCTTTGCTCTGCTAATTCTTGTTCGGCAGCGGCTGTGATATCTGAAGGAATCACCTCAAAATAACCATAAAATTTCAATCCGGATCCGGTCAAATCCCTATCCATCACGTCGATCGCGATAATATTTTTGCCCTGTTTCAGGAATCGATCGATCGTATAGAAATCTACCGTATCAACAACCATGAAATCATTGGCCTGATCATCAACTATATACTCGCCATTGATATACATTCTGAAGTCATCATCAGCCGTAAGATAGATATTACCACCAACAACTTTGCCCTCAAAGGTAATGTTCTTTCTGAAGAAAACAAGTGTATCTGCGGCAAAACCCGTCGCAGCTGCATCAGTGGTCAGTATCTGCCCAGGTTGTGTTGCACCAATCGTGTCAACCGGCGCATTTGCTAATAAGGTATCACCCGGTATGGTATCGTTCAGACCGGCGAATGACGTATCCGCTAATGATTGACCTGTTGGAGATAGGGTGTCAGCCCCACCAAGAGTATCTGTGGCCTCAGGCTGCGTTACCGATTTTGTCCAAATAGCGTCCGGGCTTACGTCGTAAGGCTCAAACTGGTTTATGGCGCTGAAAACGATATCTGCATTTTGCCAACCGGAATCATCAAAACCCGTTTCAATCCACTCCGATGCAAAATCCCTTAGGGAGTAAAGCCAACTTTGATCAGAGAATACTTCAACGCGCTCTTTGTCAATACTTTCAGAGTAACGCACGGGGTCCATTTCAAGTAGTTTTAACAGGAGAGCATTGGCCCAGGCTCCCTTGATTTCAAATTTCTGCTTTAAAGCGAACGCATTCTCCAAAAGGAAAAGCCGGTTATCGCCCAGGGTGTAATAGAATGTTTCCATTTCAACACGGGCATCATCGTAGTTGTAGTTCTCGGTAGTGTCAAATTTGGTAGCGTACAAAGCAGACAAGTCGTTGGCCTGCTTACTGTACTTTTGCATCCTCTCAGCTGTTTCGACCCCAAATCTTAGCATTTTATCTTCTGTGCTGCGCACGAGATCATTCTCTATCCCATTTTCCTGGGCAAGAGTTAAAGTATTGGCGTATGCATTAAGAGCATTATTGGAAAGCGCATAGTTTTCATCAAGCATCTGGGCAGCACTGGTCGCTACGCCATAATAGTCCAGGCCTTTGTCATTGGTTGTTCCAAACTCCAATTCTACCAGGCGTTTATACTCCTCGATGAGACGGTCGTATTCATCCAAGGCGGAAACGGCGAGCTCTTTGTATTCTTCCGCAAGAATATTGGATGTAAGCAGTATCTGTCGTTTGGACTCGGCGACGTATTTGTTTGACAAACCCATCTCGTCCGCTTCATTTATATTTCGTAAATGCGCCTCGATTGAATTGCTGACAGCCGGCGTAACAACCTGCTGATAAACAAGGCTCTTGTAAAGAATCTGATTCAGTGGATCCGATGAAGGCGCCTGTATATTGATGGCGCTATAAACGTTTTCAGACGTTAGTGAAGCTTCGGCATACAGCAATTCGGATACTTTATCTTTTGCCTTTTCATAAAACTTGAATGCCATCTGTCTCGTGGAATCCGGCTCCACTTCGCGTTCGGCCTCAGCCAAAGTTGTATCGGCGGCAAGTGTCTGCAGCGCCGGTTCCTTAACGACGCTGTCCGCCGGGGCACTCATATCCACGCCAAGCTTATCGGCAATGGTAGGAATCCTGTTAATCACTTCTTTATACTGGTTGACAGCATTCTCATAAAGAGCTGCGGATTGCTCGTTGATTTCTTTTTGACGGGCAAAACGCTTATTGGCATCCAAAGAAGGATCTATTTCCTGGCCGGCGTAGGTATCGGCAAACTCTTCGTAGGAGCGCGCGATATTATAGGTTGCCTCAAAACTGCGGGGTGAACCGAAGGCAAGCACCCTCGTGTAGGCTTGATTCAGCTCGTCAAGCAGAGAGCGCATCCGCGCCGTGTTACGTTCAATATTCGATTGCGGCTGCTTCAGTTCAATTGCAACGTACTCTTCGTGCAGAATGTCGGCAAGCTTGTGAACGGCCTCTCCGGCGATATACGGATTATATTCCTTACCTTCGCTACGAAATTCCTCGCTTTTACTTATAGCCTTGTTGTATTCCTGCTTGGCTTGTTCTTTCAGGCCATTTTTCAGGTAGTAATTGCCGCGCTCGTAAAAAGCCGTCACAACACGATCGTCTTCAGGGTAACGCTGGGCAAATTCTTCATAAATCCGGTTGGCTTCTTCCAGGTTGTCCATCTTGAGGTAAAGATCAGCGTTCTTAAAAAACAGGTCTACAGCATAATTCTCTTGCGGATAGTTAGCGATGTAAACGTTATTTACGCGGATCGCCTCTTGCCACTCTGATGCTTTCTGGAAGAAGTAGCTGGCATTATACAACTTGGCTTCAGCATCTTCGGAATCCGGATATTTCAAATATACCCGCTCTGAAATCCGCGCAGCATTGTCGAACTGCTCCAGTTCCTTGTAATTCTCGACCATCATGTTAAGCGCGTCAAATGAAAATTCAGACTCGGGATACTCGCTGGCGAGAATATTAAAAACTTCATTGGAGCGTACCCAGTCGCGCGCTTTTTGGAAATTAAGACCTGCGTTCCAGAGAGCCGGCTCAACGTATTGTTTGTTTTCCGGCACTTCTTCATACAGACGCAAATATTCATTGGCAGACGCCAGGAAATCACCCTGCTCAGCCAGGAATTCTGCATTCTTGAAGATAGCTTCCGCCAAACGACGACTGGCAAACTCACGCTGCTCCGGCGGCAGGTTTTCGTCACTCAAGATGCGCTTGGCTATAATTTCACTGTCCTTGAATTTGCCCAAGGCGAAATACGAATCCATAATGGAACGCATTGCAAGGCTCTTTTCCTCGGCCCCCGGGAAACGCCGCACAAGTGTCTGGAAGTACACTTTGGCTTCAGCAAACTTTTTATGGTTATAATAAATGCTTCCGGCGCTGGCAAGGAAATTTGGCGTATACTGTCCATCCGGGAAAAGGCGAATGTAGTTATCGTATGCCTGTATCAGATTTGTCTCTTCGGGTGTCAGAGCTTCGGGACTTAATTGCGCTATATCGGCAAGGCTGAATGTTACGCTGTCGTCATCTGAACCATATTTAATTTTTACAATCGTATCCGCAACACCAACGGCGTACAATGCCGCCTGATGCTGATGTTCCTTCATCAGGTAATCATTACTGACGGTGAGATATTCTTCAAAAGCTTCTTCAAAACGACCAAGTTTCTGATCCAGCATAATGGCGTAAGACCAGTGAATATCATAGGCGTTGGAGTCACTGGGAAACACCTCAAGATAAGTCCGGCACTCTTCGCCAAACCCTGTCCATAATTGCGTTGCCGGCTGGTTGGCGGCTTCAGCTGTCTCGGCCCTTTCCAGATCCATATACAAGTTAGCGCGCAGGGCTTCTTCGCTTTTACGGTAAGCCAGGTCCAGATACTGGAATTTGTTTTCAATATTCGATTGTTCCAATCTGGCATACCAGTCACTCTTGGGATTGTATTTTTCAAAAAGCACGGCCCTCTCGCGATAAGCGCCCTGGTCATCGCCGGCGGCAAACACAGCCTTTGAAATCTTGTCCTGAATAACCGGTGCCTCTCTGTAATAGGGGTACATATCCAGCAAATTTCTGAATGCGTAAATCGCTTTGGTGTTTTCATCAATCTGCTCGTAGGTCTGGCCAATGGCGCGCATTATTTCAACACCGTACTCCTTGTCGCCCAGCCTTTCCAGCATGCGTCGCGCTTTATCAACACCGTTTTGCGTATAGCTCTCATCTGTAAAGCTGATACCGATATATTCAATGGCCTCGTCACGCACATTGGGGTTACTTATCTCGCCCTGCGGGTCGAGTTTGCGTGCCAATTCAATGTCATCGGCAACGGCCATAAAATAGGTGATCGCGTCGGTGTAGTAGGCAGGATCACGCGAGGCCAGCTTATAATAGCTCCAACCCAGCTTATAAAGCGCCTCATCGTAACGACGGGAGTCGCGGTAGCGCAGAACCTTTTTATAAAGCTGGATCGCCTTGCGCAGTTCGAGCACGGTCTGGTCTTCATCGGTTTTATCTTCACGCGGGCGGAAGTAATATTCAGCAAGCTGAATGTATGATTCCGGCGCAAAAGGACTGTCAGGATACTTGTCGATGACTTCCTGGAAAAGACGGCGGCTTTCGGGACCGGCTCCGGTTTTGTCTTTCAGCCAGGCCTTGGAGTAAAGCGCGGCATCGGCATGCTCGCTGGCAGGATATTCGTCCAGCAGGCGGTCATAAATCGAAATCGCTTTGCTGTAATCTGTAGAGGGTGTCTCCGGTAAGGTCGGTTCTTCGGCCAATTCACCCTTCTGATATAATTCAAATTGCCGCTCATATTCATCAAACTTATCTTCGTATCTTTCCATGGCCTGGCTAAAATCCCGCTCGGCTTCTTCGATATAATATTCAGCAATACGAATATAAATCTTATCACGGTTCTCTATTTTTACGGCTTCATCGGAAAGAAAGCTTTCCCCCAGTTTTTTCCCTTCCAGCAAAGATCTTTCTTTTTCGCTGACAAGCCGGTCAACACGATTGTCATAATACTCTTTAATCTTTATAAGATCGTCGATGCTGATCTTCTCGAAAATAGAATCATTTTTTGCCGCTTCCTGAGCGACCAGTGGCTGGAAAATCAGCGTCAGAATAAAAACAGAAAAAAGTGTTTTGAACATATGTCTGCTGTTTTTTAAAAGTGTTTTCATAAACTCTGATCCTACCCTGACCTGTTAGTCTTCTTCTTCCTCAAAGTTCGGGGGAAGAGTGTTGTTAGGCGGAACTGTATTGAGCGGTTGCTCGGTTTCTGACTCGTGCGTATCGAAATAGCTTTCTTCAAACTGCCGATAAAGCTCTTCCCGCTCACGAATACGTTCCTGACGGCGCACGCGACGCGTCATCAAGGTTATTTCATCTTCGATTTGATTTATCTTGTGCACAATCTCTTGCTTACGGTTGTTCAACAGATCGTTGATTTCCTGAATCTGGCTTCGCATATCCGAAATCTGCTGATCTTTCAGTGCGCGCACGGCGAAATTCACGTTGGCCAGCCCGAATGCGCCGTAATCACTCCAGCGCGCCAGATTAATATTTGTGCTGCGCGTTTTCATGCTGTAAACCCAGCTTTCAACGTAATCCAGTTTGTTCAGCAAATCCTCAAATCTGTTTTTTACAACTTCCAGATTGGACATCTTTTTGTAATCACGTCTGGACTTTGCGTTCAGAATTTCTACGTCCAGTCGGGCTATTTTTTGCAAAATTTGTTCGCGCTGAGTGCGTGACTCTTCGCGCATGTCCATCAACCTGGCGTTATCATGCTCCACAACGCTTTCTTTTCGCGCAAGCGGATGCTCATCGAAGTAGTTAAACCCGAGTGGTGAATCCTGCTGACCCGAAAAGCTGTTTATCGCCCGGTATATTTTAAGCTGCATTTCCTCGATCCGGTCTACAGCTTCAGTCTCGTTTCTTTCAACTGCGAGAGCCTTCAGCCTGTCCAGTTCTTCCAGTTGGCCGCGTAAACGGCTGACTTCGCTGGCGGCGGCGGCACCAACAGGACTCAGGTCTGCGTATTTCAATTTAAAGAGTGGTCCTTCTACGCTTTCGCGCATGCGCACGGCTCTGTTAAAGGCTTCAACATTTCGCTCAACGAGTGCTTCCTGCTCAAGGTCATGCGCGGTGTCAACGATTTTCTCCAGCTCGTCCTGCTGCGTATTTAATTCATCGGAGAGCAGTTTCACGTCCTTGGCATTATAGGCATAGCGAAAATTATCAATAGCCCCGTTTGTATCGTACTCAAGCTGGTTGATATAGCCCAACAGGGTCCTGGCCTCCAAAGCGTATTCGGAGTTGGTGTAATCGTTTACAATAATCTCTAAATACTTTTTAGCGTCACTGAAGTCCCGGTTTTGAGACAGACGCTTGTCCAGTTCAATTTTATAATAAGACCAGCCGAAGCCAATCATAACGAGATCATACCTGGAATAGTCTGGATTTATAAGTTTGAATTTTTCGACGGCCTGATCCGGCAGCCCCATCTCGTAAAGCACAAAACCAAGTTTCGTTAAAACATCAAAACGAAATTCCGGTTCCAGGTTACGCTCACCAAGAATGGCATTAAAAGCATCGCGTGCGTCTTCAAGGTTCTGCGTGCCTGCCAGGGCCTGTGCCTGGATAAAGCGTACGGTATCATAATAGGGCGATTGCGGATCTATTTCATAAGCCAGTGTTACCGCGTCCTGGAATAGCCCGCCTTCAAATGCGGCATTAACAGCCAGCAGCAAAGCACGCTGATAATTGTCGTCCTGCGATGAAAGAATACTTTGCATTTGCCTAAAATATGAAATCGCCTGATCATATTGTTCAAAATGGTCTGCTGTATATATAAGGCGCCGATAGCAGTCACCAACGTAAGCCGAAGCCGGATAATTTGTGATTACATTTTGATAATCTTGGCGCGCCTGATTATAGCGCCCAAGATAGAAATTGGATTCACCTTTATAAAAAGTGACATCATCCAGAGCGCCAACATTGGGATAAGCTTCAATCATTTCGTCGAAGGACATGCGGGCCACTTCGTAGCGTCCCAGGTTAAAGGCCTCGGATGCCCGGAATAATTCACGTTTGAACATGCGCTCAATCTCGGCTATTGTGCCGTTTTTGAGAAGTCTCTTTTTTACGATTTGTACATCGGTTAGTCGGACCAGGTAGCTAAGCCGCTCCGTCCTTTGCCATTCGTCATACAGGTTAAAAATCGTTGCCTGACCTGCGGGAGCACTCCTGCCGGCAGAGGACACAATATCTCCAAATGATGTTCTAAACTTGGCGCGCGTTTCCTGAATGCCTTCCGCAATTCGCGGATTTTCGCTGAGATTAGAGGCCGGGTCGAGTTTCATAAGCTCCTCGGCCAGGTAAAGCAGTTGTACGGCGTCATCAAAAACCTGTTGACGCTTATAGTCAATGATGCCGTTTTCGAGGGTAAGCTCAATACGCTTTTCGAGATCATTAATAAAACCGATAAGCGGACCACCCGAACCACCCGGCAGCCTGCGTTTCAAATCTCTTATTTCATTAAGATTTCTCTCAAGCTTGGAAAAATAGTTATCGCGTTTCTCCGATACATTTGCAACACGTGACTTGATCTCATCATTGAGCATACGTATCTGCTGTATCAGGAAACGTTCCTTATCAAGGCTCTCTTTCGATACACGCGTCAATCGCTCCTGAATATACTCTTCCAGGTGCTGATTAAACTGCTGCGTTGTTAAATCGGTTTGTGCTAAAACGGAAGAAACAAACAAAAGGAGCGGAAAAAGGGCTTTTGACCTCATACCGTAACCTTATTTTTTTTAACCCTTTATAAAGTTGTAAGTCTAATGATATTAAGACAAGTTATCAAGATAGAACGTGAGAAGGGTAAAGATTTTTGATTCAGGTCAAAAACCAGGGAATCAGGAAGTTAGTTTGGCAATTTGAATCCGGTTGATGGCGCGTTCCAGGGCAATACGGGCCCGCATTTCATCAACTTCGTCCGAATGGTCGCTTAACCTTTCTTCTGCCCTTTCTCTGGCCTTTTCGGCTCGTTCTATATTTATTTCATCTGCTTTTTCGGCAGATTCAACGATCACCTTAATAACATTATCTCTTACTTCACAAAAACCGCCACTGGTTGCAAGCAAGTCGGTTTCCTTTACCGACGGCCTTTTAACCTTTACGGGGCCTATTCCGATCGTGGCGATAACCGGAGCATGGTTTTTCAATACCTGAAACTGACCTTTTGCTCCCGGTAAAACACAGCTGTCAACTTCCGACTCGTATACCTTACCGAATGGTGTGACAATTTCCAGCTGTAATTTCCCGTTCATCCTGTTATTAACTCCTCGTGATTCGACGAAACAACATAAAACTTAAATAAAAAGATGATGCGCTTGCACGCACCATCTTAACGGCAATTAAAAAGGCTTATGCAACCTTACATATTTTTGGCGTTTTCAACGGCTTCTTCGATGGCGCCGACCATGTAAAAAGCCTGTTCCGGCAAGTGGTCGTACTCGCCTTCAACGATGCCTTTAAAGCTGCGTACCGTGTCTTCAAGCGGCACGTACTTGCCCGGTCTTCCCGTAAACGCCTCGGCAACAAAGAAGGGCTGCGAAAGGAAACGTTGTATTTTTCGGGCACGGGCTACAACAAGCTTATCTTCATCGCTTAATTCGTCCATACCGAGAATGGCGATGATATCCTGGAGATCTTTGTATTTCTGCAGGATTTCCTGAACGCTTACGGCAGTATTGTAATGCTCTTCACCAACCACGCGCGGATCAAGAATACGTGACGTTGAATCCAGCGGATCCACGGCAGGATAAATACCCAGCTCGGATATCTGGCGCGAAAGTACCGTCGTGGCATCCAGGTGCGAGAATGTCGTTGCCGGCGCAGGGTCTGTCAGGTCGTCCGCGGGCACATAAACCGCCTGAACCGAAGTAATGGACCCCTTCTTCGTGGATGCAATCCTTTCCTGCAATGCACCCATTTCCGTAGCCAGGTTGGGCTGATAACCCACGGCGGAAGGCATACGTCCCAGCAACGCCGACACTTCCGATCCGGCCTGGGTAAAACGGAAAATATTGTCAATAAACAGAAGAACGTCTTTACCTTCTTCATCGCGGAAATACTCGGCCTGTGTCAATCCGGTAAGTCCCACACGCAAGCGCGCGCCCGGCGGTTCGTTCATCTGCCCGAACACAAGACAGGTCTTATCGAGTACGCCGGATTCTTTCATTTCCAGCCACAGGTCGTTCCCTTCACGGGTGCGTTCGCCCACGCCGGAGAAAACAGAATAGCCGCCGTGTTCGGTAGCGATATTGCGGATCAGTTCCTGAATCAGAACTGTTTTTCCCACACCGGCACCACCAAACAAACCAGTTTTTCCTCCTTTTGCGTAAGGCTCCAGCAGGTCGATAACCTTAATGCCCGTTTCAAGAATTTCATCAGAAGTACTCAGTTCTTCGATAGACGGCGCCGTGCGGTGGATAGGATACATCTTTGTGTCTCTGATCTCATCCAGGCCATCGATCGTTTCGCCAACAACGTTCATCAGACGTCCCAGCGATTTCGGTCCGACAGGAACGGAAATCGGCGCGCCGGTATCTTCCACTTCCATACCACGAACAAGGCCGTCCGTGGAATCCATGGCTACGGCACGCACCAAGTTTTCTCCCAGGTGCTGCTGAACTTCGGCTATAACGAGTCTGCCGTCAGGAAAGGTGATCTTAATCGAATTGTATATGGCCGGCAGCTTACCTTCTTCGAATTCCAGGTCAACAACCGGACCAATCACCTGACTAATCTTACCCTTATTCATAGACAAATTGTCCTCGGTTTTAAGAATCTTTTAGTGCCTCAGCGCCACCAACGATTTCGGAAATCTCTTTGGTAATGGCGGCCTGGCGGGCACGGTTATAATGCAATGTAAGTTTGGATTTTATTTCTTCGGCGTTTTCAGTAGCGTTGTCCATGGCCGTCATCCGCGCGCCTTGCTCTGCGGCATTGCTTTCCAGCAATATGCGCCATATCTGAATATTCAGGTTTTTGGGGATAACGGTATTGAGGATCGTAAGCGCGTCCGGCTCGTAGATGTAATCAACGTTCAGCGCATCTTCATCATCATGCTCTTCGGCAACGAAGGGCAGAAACTGCTCGGTTATCAGATTTTGCTGAATGGCAGATTTGAATTCATTATAAATAATCTCAATGCGGTCGAATTCACCGGATGTATAAGCGGACACCAGCGTGCGTGAAATGGTCAGCGCGTCTTCAAATGACAACGCGTTAAAAAAGTTGATACGCTTATCATGAATTTTATAATCACGCTTTCGGAAAAAATCGTGAGCTTTTCTGCCTACAGTAAAAAGCTCAACCTCTTTGTCCTCGTATTGCCTCACACGCTGCACGGCCGTACGAATGATATTGGCGTTAAAAGCCCCGCATAAACCGCGGTCCGACGTAACGACGACAAGCAAAACGCGCTCCACGGGACGCACCTGCAAAAGCTCCATACCTTCCGGCTCGGGAGCGGAGTTGATCAGGTGCCAGATCATACGCCGAAGATCATAGGCATAGGGTCGAATTGCCAGGATGTTTTCCTGAGCGCGGCGCAATTTCGCGGCCGCAACCATCTTCATCGCCTTGGTGATCTGCTGCGTGCTTTTGACTCCGGCAATACGGCGGCGTATTTCGCGAAGAGTCGCCATTAATCTTCCTCGTATTTAAATGCGCCAACAAACTTTTCAAGAATTTCGCGCATACGCTTATCCAGTTCGTCGCTGATCACTTTCTTGTTGGCGATCTCCTCCAAAACATCTTTATGCTTCAGCTCAAGATGCTTGGTGTATTCATCTTCAAAACGCTTGATTGCGCCAACAGGAATCGGATCAAGAAAGCCTTTAATAGCAGCAAAGATAATCACAATCTGCTTTTCAAAAGGAAGCGGGTCATACTGGCCCTGCTTTAGAACTTCCACCAAACGCTCACCACGACGCAACTGCGCTTGCGTGGCTTTATCCAGATCGGAACCGAACTTGGCGAAAGCTTCCAGCTCGCGGTACTGGGCCAGATCCAGGCGCAGACTACCGGCCACCTGTTTCATGGCTTTGATCTGTGCGTTACCGCCAACGCGTGAAACCGAAATACCCACGTTGATGGCGGGACGTACACCTGAGTAAAAGAGGTTCGACTCAAGGAAAATCTGACCGTCCGTAATGGAGATAACGTTGGTCGGGATATAAGCGGAAACGTCACCGGCCTGAGTTTCGATAATCGGCAGGGCTGTCAGTGAGCCACCACCCATGTCATCATTAAGCTTGGCTGCCCGCTCAAGCAAACGCGAATGGACGTAAAAAACGTCACCCGGGTAAGCTTCACGACCCGGCGGGCGGCGCAGAAGAAGCGACACCTCGCGATAGGCCCAGGCGTGCTTGCTCAGATCGTCATAAACGACGAGAGCGTGCTTACCGTTGTCACGGAAAAATTCGCCGATAGCCGCACCGGAATAAGGAGCGATATACTGCAGGGGTGCCGGATCACTGGCGTTGGCGACCACAACGACCGTGTAAGACATGGCGTCGTTGTCCTCCAGTGTTCTCACCACCTTGGCAACCGTAGATGCTTTCTGGCCAATGGCCACATAAATACAGAACACATCTTTGCCTTTTTGATTGATGATCGTGTCCAGCGCGACGGCGGTCTTACCTGTCTGGCGGTCACCGATTATAAGTTCGCGTTGTCCGCGGCCAATCGGAATCATCGAATCGATAGCTTTAATACCACTGGCCAGCGGCTCTTTTACCGGCTGGCGCTGAATAACACCTTCCGCTTTTCGTTCGACAAGGTTAAACTTGTCCGTTTTGATTTCACCTTTACCGTCCAGAGGTTGACCAAGTGGATTAACCACGCGGCCCAGCATGGCCTCACCGACGGGGATTTGAACAACTTTGTTGGTGCGCTTGACGATATCGCCCTCTTTGATGAGCGTATCCTCACCAAAAAGGATCACACCGACGTTATCCTCTTCCAGGTTGAATACCATTCCCATTACATCATGGGGGAATTCAACCAGCTCGCCGGCCATCGCCTTTTCCAGACCATGCACGCGGGCAATACCGTCGCCCACCTGCAGCACGGTGCCTACTTCATAGGACTCCGATCCGGTCTGAAAGTCTTTTAGCTGCTGTTTTAAAATCGCAGAGACTTCATCAGGCCTAACTGCATTGCTCATTTAACAACCTCATTGTTTTTATATTTAGGCTACCATCTGCTCGCGCAGTTTTTCCAATTGGTAGCGAATGCTGTTATCAATTATTCTGTCTTCTATCTTTATCAGAAAACCACCTATAAGAGATTTATCCTGGGCCGTATGAATAATCGCCTTTTTGCCGGTCATCCCTTCGATTTTTTGGCGGATCGCATCCAGCTGGGAATCTTCCAGCATCGCAGCGCTTCGCACCTCCGCAACAATCTGGTTATTGTGCTGTCGCACCAGGCTCGAAAACTGGTCCACAATCTCTTCCAGTACATTCAGCCGCTTTTTCTGACTCACCATGTTTAGAAAATCGAAAGTCAGCCCATCCACTTTTTTGCTAAAAAGGTCGGAAAGCAACTGCTTGCGTTTACCCGGTGTTACCAGCGGGTTATGCAGAAAAGCCCGGAACTGATCCTGCTTACGGATCAGGTCAGCAAGCATAGCGGCATCATCGGCGGCCTTTTCCAGTTTCTTGTTTTCCAGGGCCAGGGTGAACCAGGCTTTGGCGTATCGTTTTGCAACGCGGCTCAATTGAACTCCTTCCGCCTAGTTTTTCACTGACTTGGGCATTGAGGCGATGTAGTCATCAACCACTTTCTTGTGCGCCTCTTTGTCCATCGTTTGCGCCAAAACCTTTTCGGCAGCACCAATGGCCAGGTCAACCACTTCATTACGTAGCGATTGCATGGCATCCTCGCGCTGCTTGTCGATCTCCTGGCGTGCCTTATCCACAATCGCCGACGCTTCTTCACGTGCTTTTTCCAGCACTTCAGAACGTGACTTCTGGGCCAGCTCCTGCGTTTCCTTCAACAGGCGTTGTGCCTCGGATTCGGCATCGGCCACCATCTTCTTGTGCTGGTCCAGGAGGTCCTGTGCTTCAGCACGCTGCTTGGCCGCCGTTTCCAAATCGGACTTAATGCCCCGCTCGCGATCGGCGATGGCACCAAGCATCGGTCTTAGCGCTTTTTTATATAAAATGAACAGGACCAGGAAAAATGTTATCCAGGTCCAGATCATCATTCCGGGATCTAAGTTAAGCATGCGTAACTGTTCTCTTTTTGTTTGGTTACTTGGTTACAAGCAAAAAGCAGACAACCGCACCGAAAAGGGCTACACCCTCTATCATCGCCGCAGCAATAATCATCGTAATACGAATAGCGTTACCTGCTTCAGGTTGACGCGCAGTGCCGTCCATTGCGGATGCTGCTAAACGACCGATACCCATACCGGCGCCAATCGTAACCAGTCCGGCACCCAGTCCGGCGGCCAGATATGCTAACGCTAATGCCCATTCACTCATTTTATAATCCTCCTAGATAAACAGTTGTAGTTTATACGATTTGTTTTCTGTAAAAAATCAATGGTCCGGATTCACGCTCATGCCTATAAACAGAGCGGATAAAACTGTAAAGATATAGGCCTGGATTGTTGCTACAAGTATTTCAAGAAAATAGACAAACAATGCAAAACCAATAGAAACTGGCGCAATAAAAAACGATTTAAATATGATGATAAGACCAATCAAGGCGAACAGGACAATGTGACCTGCCGTCATATTGGCAAAAAGACGAATCATCAATGCGACGTGCTTGGCTACCAGTCCCATAATTTCAATAACAAGCATTAAGGGCCACAGGAAAAGCGGCACTCCATGAGGTACAAGACCCTTGTAATAGCCAAAAAAACCGGCTTCCCTTATACCAAACACCTGCGTCGCGCCAAACGTTATAATCGCCAGCGAGGCCGTCACGCTAAAGTTACCGGTTGAGGTGGTAAAAAGTGGGATAAGCCCCATTAAGTTGGCGATCCAGATAAACATGAAAAAGGTAACCAGTAGCGGCGTAAATCTCTTACCCTCTTTCTCCCCCATATTGTTTATGGCTACCTCATCCCTGATAAACACCACCAGCATCTCCAGGAACATTCCCAACCCTTTCTGAACACGTGCTTCCCTGCGGAAGCCAAAAACAAACATGCCGAGCAAAATAAGCCCGGCGATCCAGATCATAACAACATGATTAGTGATCGACAAGTCTATCGTAAGACCAAACAACTGTATAGGTTGAAATTCCGGCAGGTGAATGTGCAGTGCGGGAAGGTGCCATTCCGAACTGTTAGCGAGGTGGTCTTGTATCCACAGGCCTATGTTTTCCTGCTTCGCGGCCACTGTATCCGTAACGGCAATTTGCGATGTCGTATCCGTCATTCCTTAACTGATTTCCTGTTTGTATCTGTTGTGCAACAGATATATTTCCACGATTTGAAATAGAAAATATAATATAAAGAAGGAGGCGATAAAAACAAAATGATTTAGGGGGATTATGAGCAGTATTGTGAAAAAAATCGCCAACAATCCGCCCATCCGGATGATTATATTTTTCATGAATGAGCGCACAAATTCCGCAGACGGTTTTTTTAAAACACGATGCACCGAAAAAGCCGAAGCAATCATGTAAAGCAGGGCCATAAGCGCCGCTAAAACCAATGCCCGAAGATCTTCTTCGCCAGATTCACTACCACCTAAATAAAACCAACTTCCAACAGCGTATAGAAGCAAAATCACCGCGCCGTATTTAATCATGTTTTGAATCATTTTTCTCTTTTTGGTCCAGGTTTTTCAACACAAGAAACATATTATAAAAGCCCCCCAGCAAAGCAATGAAAAGGCCCAATAACAAAAAAAGGGATTCGAACCGGAAATACCTATCCAGCCGATATCCCACATAGCCGAAAAATAATATGGCGCCCATAAAAACATAGGCAATATTTAAATATGGCGCCGCCTCGCTAAAGGCCGATCGTATGTCGCGCCGGATGTCCTTTTTATCACTCACACGCTTTCTTTGCTGCCGGCAGCGACCTTGCCCTGCTCAGCAACAGATGATGCCGAGCTGTTGGCCATCGTGGAGGTTCCGTCAAAGACCGCGCCCTCATCGATGATCAGCGTTTTGGCTTTCAGCTCCCCGCTGAGAGCGGATTTTGGGCCCAGCACCAGCTTTTCTTTTACAAGCACACGCCCCTTTATGCGGCCTTCAATGATAGCATTCAGGGCCTCGATATCACCTTCAACGCGGCCGTTCTCCCCCACCGTTACCGTATTCTTGCAAATTACCGTTCCTTTCAGCAGACCGTCGATACGGATACTGTGCTCGGTTTTAAGATTTCCATCTATTTGTGTGCCGTGACCAATCAGGTTCAGTTCGGCCGAAGTGGATGTCGGATTTTTCAAAGCCACTCTTATTCATTCCTTTCTATTAATTGTTGTGCGCTCACGTTTACATATTTTAGCGGATCAAGCGGTTTGCCGTTCAGCCAGACTTCATAATGCAGGTGTGCCCCGCTGCTGATTTCACCGGTATCTCCAAGATAGGCGATTACTTCGCCTTTGGTTATTTTTTCCAGCATGCCCGCCAGGTTTCGCTGGTTATGCTTATAAACCGTCAGATAACCATAGCCATGCTGCACTACGAGCACATAGCCCGATTCCGAAGTCCAACCCTCAAAAACAACAATACCGTTGGCGGGTGCACGGATCGGTGTGCCGTTGGCCGCCGCAATATCCAGACCGAAATGCGGCTCCATCGTCAGGTTGGTAATCTGAAATCCCCGTGTAATGAACCCTTCTACGGGCATTAGACTTGGTATGGAGTTAAAAATAGTGCGCACCTGGCCGGGCTGCATGGTTTCGAAATCAAGCTCATCAATGCCGGTTGTATCCTGGCTCTCCAAATTTTCTACTTTCAGGTATCCGGAAAGGGAACTGCGGATCTGGCTATTGAATTTCTGCATTTTGGCGAGATCAACGCGGATATTTTCCACCTGCTTCAAGCTGTTGCGCAGCTCGAAATTCTCCTCCTGAAGGCGGCGGTAATCCAGCGCAACAGAGGCAACTTTCCAATAGGTTGCAGCACCGGCGATAACCAAAACGGCCACAATAAGAACACCCGCAAGCAAGGCCCGCGTAGACCACGCGCTCAGTTTAATACCCCGGGGCTCACCCTTATTGTCCGGAACAACCAGGAAAGAATAACTTTGTACTTTGCGTTTTTTACGGGCCATTTGTCTCAATCTTTTATTTTTTCGAACAACTCAATCAGGCGATTCAGGTCTTCAGGCGAATAAAACTCCACCTCTATCAAACCGCCTTCACGTCGTGGTCGCAGGGAAACTTTTGTGCCCAATACTTCGCGTAAATTTTCTTCTACTTTCTGCACAAACACGGAACGCCGCGCAGGTTTTTTAGGCGCCGGTTTACTCTTATTTTGATTGTCCTTAACCAACTGCTCCAGGCGCCTTACAGACAAACTTTCGTTAAGGATCTTCTTCCACAATTTTTTTTGCACCTTTTCGTTATCCACAGCCAGCAGTGTCCGCGCGTGGCCCATGCTTATGTCGCTCTTACGCACACTGTCCTGAATTGCTCCCGGCAAACGCAAAAGGCGAATCGTGTTGGTAATGGTGCTACGGTCCTTGCCGATCTTTTTAGCTACATCGTCCTGGGTGAGATTGCATTCATCTATAAGGCGCTGATAGGCAATGGCCTGTTCAATGGGATTGAGATGCTCGCGCTGAACGTTTTCCACGATCGCCATTTCCAGCATCTCTTCCTTGGTGTCCACCTTCAGGATGTAACAGGGGACCTTATCCAGGCCGATCTCGGTTACTGCGCGCAGCCGGCGTTCACCCGATATCAGCTCAAAATGGTCATCCACGCGGCGCACGGTTAAAGGCTGTATTACGCCTTTTTCTTCTATGGATGATTTAAGCTCCTGCAGAGCTACGGGGTCAAATTCGAGTCGCGGCTGGTAGGGGTTGGGCCGAATAAGGTAGACGTCTATTTCGGCCAGTTTGGCGTCTTCGGAAGGTGGCGGTGCCTGGTTTTCTTTCTCGGGGATCAGAGCGCTCAGGCCCCGGCCCAGTCTATTTGTTTTTTTCACTTAGGACTTCCTCGGCCAGATTCATATAGTTTTGACTGCCGATACAAACAGCATCATACATGATGACGGGCTTGCCGAAACTGGGCGCTTCACCAAGACGCACGTTCCTGCTGATCATCGTTTTATAGACTTTTTCCTTGAAATAATCACGCACCTCGCCGGCTACCTGGTTACACAGGTTCAGGCGATTGTCGTACATGGTCAACAATACGCCTTCAATCTGCAGGTTTTTGTTAAGGTTTTTCTGCACGAGATGAATGGTATTCAACAACTGCGACAATCCTTCCAGCGCGTAATACTCACACTGAATGGGAATCAAAACAGAATCGGCGGCAGAAAGTGCATTAAGCGTCAGCAGACCAAGCGAGGGCGGGCAGTCCACAAAAATGTAATCATACTTGTCGCGGATGGCATCCAGCTTTTCTTTTAGCCTGTGCTCACGCGAGGCTGCCGACACCAGCTCCACCTCCGCCCCGACAAGTCGGATATGCGACGGCAGAAGCTCCAGGTTGGGCACCGTGGTTTTTATCGTGTTGCCGTCGATGTTTTTGCCGTCAATCAGCACTTCGTATGAGGTCAGTTCCTGCTCTTCCGGGTTTACGCCCAAACCGCTGGTGGCATTGGCCTGCGGGTCCATATCTATCAGAAGCGTCTGTTTTTCGGCAACAGCAATGCAGCTGCTAAGATTAATGGCAGTAGTGGTCTTACCAACACCGCCTTTTTGGTTCGTTATAGCTATAATTTTTGCCATGTATACCTGCGTTTTTAGTCGCTGAATAAGTTACGTTTTTCAAAAAGCGGAATCGCGAATTTAAAGGTACCGCCTCTTTAAATCAAGGTAAAGGAGCAGGCGATTACGGCTTCGCGCACATCGTCCGGATGCGTTGGCTCAGTTGCTGTACTTCATCATCGTTGGCGCCGGAAAAGCCGTCAAAATGTTCTTCTGTTTTTTGCAGAAACAGGCGAGCATTGGCACAATCGCCGGCACGGGCGTACATGTCCGCCATACGGATCAAAGCGGTGCGTTCGTGGTTGGGGTTGGGCTTTTTTTCGGCGGCAACCAGCGCCAATATTTTTTCATAAGCGGCGATCGCTTCATCGTAGCGGCGCATTTTCATTTTGACGTGGGAATAGGCCCAGTTCATAAAGATACTTTCCGGATAACGGGCGACCAGATCCTCGGCGATGGCCAGGGCCTGATCGTAATGCCCATAATCCAGCAGAATATAAACCAGCTGATGCCGGGCCAGATCGCGACTGGGGCAGGCATGTTGCGCTGTTTTCTGCACCAACTCTATGCCCTCATCGCGCATATCGGGTACAAGCGGCACCCAGCTCACCTTAGTGCTGAGCCAGTATTTATACGTCCCGATTCCAAGATACGCGTCATAAAGCGTGCTGTCCTTTTCGATTGCTTTGTTCAGGTAGCGCCGGGCCAGCGCACCATCGCGCAACGCCGCCACCCATTGACCATTCTTGCCGCCAAAATAGGCGCGGAAACCGTATGCGCTGCCCATGTAAAAATAAAACCGCGCTTCATTGGCCACGCTCAAACCCGCCCGTTCCAATGAATCGTTACTCCAGGTGATAACGTCATCCAGCACCGTGAGAAAGCGCCGGGCCCCGCTGCTGTCTTCATAATGGGTCATGCGCGAATTGAGCATGGAAGCCGTGTAGAAAGCGGCCTTAAGCGGATACTCTTTTTTTTGTGCGTTGAGAAGGCTGTCAGCATCCTGAAAACGGGCATGGATGGTCAGGTTGATGACTTCATTTTCCCATGAAGAGGCGGGTAGCGCGGGGAGAGGGATCAATATCAGTAAAATGAATCGTAACAGCATTAACGGATAACAGCAAATTTGCCCTGTTTTTGTGTTCCGCCGCCCTGTATGACATAGATATAAATGCCACTGCTTAACAGCTCGCCGTTGTAGTCGCGCAGATCCCACGCTATCTGGCTGCGTGCGGCGCCGCCGTTTTGTAAGACACGCAAGGGCCGGCCATTCATGTTATAAACCGAGATCGTAGCGTCGGCGGGGATGTTGTAAAAGTAGGCCTTTTCCTGCCCCCTGCTGATATTTACAGGATTAGGACCAATGCTGCTGGGCGCGATGGTATCCGGCTGCATGGTAAAAAAAACCGTCTGCGGAAAGTCATCCGCGTTGGAGATAAGCAGCGTAACCGTATCCGGCACCACGGGATCAATGATTTGCGCATTGCCGAGCGGCACGGAGGGACGTTGAAAGTCGTTTATGGAAAAATGGCTGTAGCGGCCGCTGACCTGGCCGTTTTCGACGCGGGCACGGGCTTGCTGGCGAAACGGCAACACATCATTCAAAGCAAGAAAAGTGTAGCTCAGCCTGCCTACGTCGGTCGTTAAATCGAGCGGGCCAAAGACGTCGTATTTGTTGCGGTTAAAAACAGTCAGCTCGGGATATTGGGCAGCTTCCGGGAAGAAGAACCCGTCAATGGCACGCTTACCGGTAAAATAGAGCCAGCGGCCGTAGTCGTTGTGCGCTTCAGAAAAAGACGATCCCCTGTTTTGTAAAACGCTGTTGATAGCGTCGACGGCGGATTCATCCTCTATGCGCCGCCAGAAGCCTGAAACGATCTCCGGCCCGTACTGGCTGGCGATCATGTTACAAAACAGCCCGTGCGCGTAGGGATATGGGAAGCTTGACGTTGTAAACGGCACACTCTGCAAACCGTTGAACAGGCCGGGAAGATACTGATAATAGTCATTGATGTGGTCATACACGTATTCTTCCAGCCAGGTTGAGGTGGCTTCGTAAAAGAAAAAGTCCTCCTGCAAATCGACGCGGTAGCCGAGCTGCAACGCGTGGTTGAACTCGTGGGCGGCGGTCACCAGCAACGCATCCAGACCGCGTGTATAAAGACCGCTGCTGCGGAAGTTATGGTCCATTTCAATGTAGGTGGAAAACTGCGTACCGGGCCGCGTACTGACATCGGCGGGAAGGCCGTCGCTACCTGTTTTAAAAACGGTGAGCCCGTAAAGCCCCGAAGACAGATCGGAAAAATAGACATCATAGGTATTGACCGGATTGCCATCTTCGTCCAGCGGCCGCTGGAAACCAAGCTGGTTGATTTCTATGTCCCAGACATGGTCAAAAACCACGGCGGCAGTATCGATAAAATCGGGGATGCCGTTGTTGTCCAGATCATCCTGGTCAACGGCGTGAGAGCCAGTGATGTCGTAGTGCAGGCGGAAGTGGCCGGAAGGTGAAAGGTGGAAGAATTGGCGTGACGGCTCGGTGTAAGCTTCAACGCGCAAACCCTGGCCTGTGACAGCGGCAATACTGTCACGGTAGTGCAAACGGGCCGCCTGACCGGCAAAACCATGGATCATGTGGGGATCAAGCTGGTCGGCATTAAGGTAGCGCTTGATGTATTCCACGACCTGCGCGTTTTCCTGCGAAACCTGCTGGGCCGGCACATACACAACAGCGGCCAATAAGACAATCGCTGCAATAAATGGCTTTAAACGCATGGCTCTCCGTTACTTTTGGCGGAACGACAACACAACCGGAACGCCCACGAAGCCGTATCGTTCCCGCAGCTTGTTCTCCAGGAAACGGCGGTACGGCTCCTGTATCAGCCGCGGATGGTTGCAGAAAAAAGCGAACAGCGGGAAACGTGCCGGGATCTGCGTGATATAGTTGATCTTTATTTCCTTGCCCTTTACCGCCGGCGGCTGCGTTTCATCTATTATCGGGCGGAAATAGTCGTTCAACTCACGTGTGCTTATGCGGCGGTGCAGTTGCTCATAGACTTCCGTGGCCATCTCCAGCGCTTTATGTAGACGCTGTTTTTCCTTGACGGATACAAACATCATCGGAATAAATTTTAACAGCCCCAACCTCTCATCGACAGCCAGGCGGAATTCATTTATGGTTTTGTGGTCTTTTTCAACAAGGTCCCATTTGTTCATTAAAAGCACGCAGCCCTTACGCTGTTTGCTCACTTCATTCAGCATGTGCACATCCTGTTTGGACAACCCTTCGGCCACATCCACCATGTAGAAAATCACGTCGGCGCGTTGGATGCTGCGCATGGTCCGCAGGCTGCTGTAAAAAAGGATGTTTTCTTTGATCTTGGCTTTGCGCTTTAAACCGGCCGTGTCGATCAGCAGGTAGTCGCGTTTTTGAAAACGCAGCAGGCTGTCGATGGAATCACGGGTGGTGCCGGGGATATCGGTAACGATGGCGCGGCTCTTCTCCAGCAGGGTGTTTACCAGCGAGGATTTGCCGACATTTTCCTTGCCGATAACGGCCAGCTTGATGCCTTCAAATTGTTCATCGCGGGGGGCGCTTTTGCGCAGAAGCTGAACAACACGATCCAGGAAATCGCCGCTGCCCCGCCCTTTCATGGCGGAAACCGGGCTTGGTTCGCCCAGGCCAAGGCGATTGTAGACAACACTGTCTGTCTCGCGCTCGGCGGTGTCTACTTTGTTCACGGTAACAATTACAGGCTGATTGTTGCGTCGCAACAGGCGCGCTATCTGTTCATCAGCATCGGTAATCTCGGTTTGGGCGTCCACCACGAACAGCACCAGGTCGCTTTCGGACATGGCAATTTCCACCTGCTCGCGGATCGCCGCGTCCATCAGTTCTTTGGATTCCGGCAGCAAACCGCCCGTATCGATCAGGGCAAAGCGCTGGCCGTTCCATTCCACATGGCCGTAATTGCGGTCGCGGGTTACACCGGGCGCGTCATCCACGATGGCCTGGCGCGTGCCGGTAAGGCGGTTAAACAGGGTGGATTTGCCAACATTGGGGCGGCCGACGATGGCAACAATCGGTTCACTCATAAGATTACTTCAATTCCTTTTGCAAGACTGTTTCAGCCGGGGATTTCGCTCTTTTGCCAGCACACTTTTTCAATCACGTCGGGCAGTTCGTAAAACTCTTCTTTGTAGACATGGCAGGGCTTCTGCAGGGCTTCTTCCAGACGCGGCAGCGTCCAGTCGTCCAGGAAAAGACCGTCGTCGTTCAACACGCGCGGCGGCAGGAAGACCGCGTCGCCAACATGACGTTCGCGCAGCTGGGCAAGAATATCTTCCGCAACCAGCAGTCCGGAAACCTGTATCGAGGGCCCGTACCATTTGTTGATTACCGGCACCAGGTCAATCTGCAGATTCTCAATTTGATTAAGCGGCTCCACAACATTTTGCAGCAGGCTGCGATAGGCCAAAGCCCCGGTTACCCAGGTCAGCCGCACGGGACGGTCCAGCTTTTTGGGCAGCTTTTTGTAGTCGTGCTGAAAACGATCGATCATTTCGCGGAATTCGCCCACACCGTTCTCGATCTGATAAAATTCGTCGTAGTATTCGGCGGGCGGCATGGGATGGCGCGCCTTGATAAAAAATTCATCGGAGAGATAAACGAAATGAATGCCCAGTTCTTTTTTCAGCTTTTGGCGGCGTTCTTCCACAAACTCAATCGTCTCGGACAGCTCTTCCGGTGTGTGCATGCGCAAGGGCACCAAACGGGCACGGTGACGCGTTAAGCCCACCGGCACAACGGCAATGGACTGCACACCGGGGAAAAATTGTTTCAGGTCATTTACGGTACGGTCAAAAATAGCGCCGTCGTTTACGCCGGGCACCAGCACAATCTGCGTATTCAGCTCAATGCCGCGGCTGGTGAGGTATTCCATTTTCTCCAGCAGGTGATCGTCTTTTTTAATACCCAGCAGAAATTTGCGCGTATCCGGCTCGGTGGAGTGCACGGAGATGTAGAGAGGTGAAAGCCGCTGCTCAACAATCCGCTCCAGGTCGTGCTGCTGCATGGTGGTCATGGTGACATAATGGCCGTACATGAAGGAGTAGCGGTAGTCTTCATCCTTAAAATAGAGCGGCTTGCGCATGCCTTTGGGGTTTTGGTAGACGAAGCAGAAAACGCAGTTATTGCCGCAGGCCATCATCTTCATCTCTTCCAGAATCAGGCCCATGTCCTCGTCGTTATCTTTTTCTATCTCAAAGAGGATCTCTTCTTCGCCACGGCGTATATGCACCTCGATCTCCTCCGCGCTCTGCTGAAAGCGGTAATCGAGGCGATCGGATATCTCTTTGCCGTTGATGGCGAGCAGGATGTCGCCGCTTTGTATTTCCAGTTCCTCGGCTATGCTGCCGGGCTCAATATCGGTTATGGTTACCATCTACACCTTATGTTTTCAGAAAGCCGGGTAATGTAGTGTGACCAACCGGCAAAAGCAAGGCAGAGCAGTGAGTTTTCCGACGGCATCATGCTGAACCCGTTTCAGTATCTGCGTACATATCAGGGGGGAGAGATTTTGAAATAAATTAAGGATGGCTTTTATGCTTCAAGGAGTCGATTGGGGGTCTAAACCAGCTTAATGGCGCACACCAGCTGGTCGCTTTTATTCTCGGGAAGGTTGTTGTAAATGCGGTCGACGATTTCCTGAGCATCGCCGTTTTCTTTATTCACGTGCTGCAGACAAAATTCTTCAAAGGTCTTGTCATCGGTAACGGCGCGGCCACGCAGATAGTTTAGCAAGGTGGCTTTTTTGGGCAGCCTTATTTTGCGGGCATCGATAATGCGTGCATATTTGGATTCCAGCCAGACCGGCATCGATTCGCCTTTCACCAGAACACCCTGCTGGTCAACAATAAGCGGCGTTGATTGATGGATAGAAAACACGGTCAATTCCGACTTGGAGGCAAAGACATGCCCCATCGAGATGGTAAAAGCTACGTTGGTAATATCGGGGGAAAAGCTTTCCAGGATTGCTTCAAACAGGCTATTAAGACTACGCTCATCCACAAAGCTGCTGCCAATACCGGCAAGGTAACCGGCGGCGTATTTTTCCAGCATCGATTGGACAACGCTTGTAGGGTAGTCTTTTTTAAAACCGCCCAGGATCAGATAGATCAGTTGCTGCTCTTTGATGAGCACAGGCAGAAAAACAGTCGTGGGCGGCGCTTCGCTGAAGCGCGTGCGTGATGCCACCTGGAAATATTTGGTCGTTGTGCTGAAACGTGTCGGTTTGAGACCGTCGAGGTATTGCAGCTGTTCGGGTTTAAGGCCGGCCGCTTTACCGTTGCGGCGCATATTCTTCAATTCCGCGCCCAACTCTTCAATCTGTTTATGTAGTTCGCTGAGTTCGCTGCGCATACCGATGTGCAGACGGATACGGGCCAGAATCTCCACGGGATCAAAAGGCTTGATCAGGTAATCCACCGCGCCCAGCGAGAGCCCCTTGGCCTTGTCTACGGATTCGTTTTTGGCGGAAAGAAAAATAACAGGAACGTGACTTGTTTGCGGATCTTCCTTGAGTATTTTGCAGGTTTCGTAACCGTCCATTTCCGGCATCAGCACATCCAGCAGCACCAGGTCGGGGTGTTCTTTGCGTGCTACTTCGATCGCTTCTTTGCCGTTGCTGGCGGTAAGTACGTTGAACTTGGTATTGGCCAGCAGGCGTGCCAGAAGCTTCAGGTTAATCGGGTTGTCGTCTACCGCCAGTAATGTGTGATCTGCAGGATTCATCCGCTATGCTTATAAATTTTCCTTTGTCCACAGTATCGGAAAAGGATGATCGATTATAAGCGGTTGGCCGCAAATTCACACTATTTGGTCTTCATCGTAAACACGCCGTCCCAGTCACTTCCCGGGGGATTTTCCTTAAAAAAGCGGCACCGCTTGATGTAACGCCGGCATGGGCCGTCCTTGGGACGAATACTCAAAGCCTGCTCAAAATAATTGATGGCCCAGTCCCAGTGCTGCTGCAGATATTCATCAAAGCCGCGTTTGAATAGCTCCAACAGGCGCATGGTGTCATCATTTACACCTTTTTCGACTGTGCCGACCAGTTCAAATACTTTTACCGGCTGGGTTTTGCCCTTAACGCGCAACAAATCCAACTGCCGTGTAATAATTTTATCTTTGGCCATCTCGTACGTATCCGGCCCGATCATGATGCGTGTGGCATATTCCTTATTGGCAGGCTCAAGGCGCGCGCCAAGGTTCACGGCATCGCCCATCACGGTATAGTCAAAACGCGTTTCGGAGCCCATGTTGCCTACTACCATCGGTCCGGTATTGATGCCGCAGCGGGCGCTCAGTTCGGGTTTGCCCTGCTTGCGCCACAAGGCGCGCATGCGGATCAGCGTTTCCTGCATCTCCAGGGCTGCGGCACAGGCGTTATAGGCGTGGTTGCCCTGGGCGATGGGCGCGCCAAACACAGCCATGATAGCATCACCTTCATATTTGTCCAGCATGCCGTCGTACTTAAAAACAATGTTGGTCATCTGGGTCAGGTAATCATTCAGCAGGCTTACCAGCGCTTCCGGGCTAAGCTGCTCCGATATGGTTGTAAAGCCGGCCACGTCACTGAAGAAAACCGTACATACTTTCTTTTCCCCGCCCAGCTTGATTTTTTCCGGGTTGGCCAGCAGCTCATCTACAACGGATTTGGTGACAAAATGGGAAAAGGTGGATCGTATAAATCGCTTCTTGCGTTCTTCGGTGGCAAAACGGTAAATATACACAGCACTGAAGGTGACAAAGACCGTGATCACCGGCGCCACCATATCGACCCACAGGTTGCTTTGAAAGAAAACGGCCGTCACGATCCAGACATACAATCCGCTGAAAAGAAAAACCAGCACGATGCTCCACACGGGTTTCAGGTAGAGCATGGCCACACCCAGCAAAGCCCCAAGCACGACCATGATCAGCAACGTCTCCGCTTCACTGGTGCGCGTAACGAAATCGCTTTCAAACAGCGTCTTTAAAATATTGGCGTGTATCTCAACACCGGGAAAAGCCTGCTGGACCGGCGTGTTGCGCAAATCGAAAAGCCCGGCCAGACTGGTACCCACGAGAAATGTTTTACCGGCATAATAGGTGGAGTCAACCCGGTCTTCCAGTACATCGTAAAAGCTTATATAGCGGAATGTTTTATAGGGGCCGTAATAATTGATACGCATATTGCCGGCCTGGTCCAGCGGGATGGATTGCATGACACTGCCCCCGGCATAAATATCCAGCAACTGCGGATTTTCCAGCACAAGGGAATCGGCGCTCACCATATCCAGGTACATGCGGAAAGCCAGCGACGGATAGAGATTGCCGTTGAAGTTTGTAAACAGGTGGATGGATCGTACAATCCCGTCGGTGTCGGCGACAAAGTTTACATGCCCCACGCCGCTGCTGGCATTTAGCAGCTCGATGAATTCGTTCTCAAAACGCTGCTCTTCATGGAAAGCCTCATTACCGGCGCCCTTCACCCGCACCCGGAAACGGTCGGCCTGAAAACTTTCCGGCTCTTCCCGCATCTCATAGCGGAAATTGAGCGTGTCGGCCACGCCAAAATAAAGCGCGTTGTACACATTCTGCGCCTGGGATACGGATTCTATGAATTCCACATCCTGCTCCGGGCGCCAGATATCACGATCAAAAATAATATCCAGCCCGATAGCCGCCGCGCCGCCCTCATTAAGATTGCGGATAAGACGGGGATAGTAGTTGCGCGGCCACTGCGAAAACTTGCCCAGTTCGGAAACGCTGCGTCCGTCAATATCGATCACAACGATCTCATCGATGCTCTGCTCCGGGGCATCCAGCACTTTGCGCTTTACGCGCCAGTCGTAGCTTCCCGCTTCGTACTGGTACATCAGGTCTTCGGCAATGTGAAAAACAAAAAGCCAGACGATGATCGCGGCCAGAACACCGAGGCCGCTTCCATAACCGATGCGCTTAAGATGTTTCTTCATATCTGCTTATCCTGCTTCGTTTCCGGGATGTTTAGTGGTTTCGGCTCCAGTCGGCCAGCAGCTCGATGGCTTGCTGAATATCATCGCGCGTATTGTAAAAATGCGGCGAAAAACGAATACAATCGGAGCGCAGCGCGCAAACAACATTATTATTACTTAAATAATTATAGATTTCCTCGCAGTCCGGATGGCGGAAGGAATAGATGCCCGACCAATACGCCGGGTCTTCATGCCCGACGAACTCAAAGCCAAAATCCGGCAGCCGGTCCACAAGCTGCTGGCCCATTATCAGAAGATGCTGCTCAATAGCCGCGGGACCGGCCTTTACCAAGATTTCCAGCGACGCCGAAAGTCCGCTTACGCCGATGGAGTTATGCGTGGCGTATTCCACCTGCCGCGCGTCTTTAAAAATATCCAGCTTTATTTTATCAAAATCCCAGGCGTCTTTTACACCGAGCCAGCCGGCAAAAACGGGCGTAAGTTTTTCCTGCAGGGATTCATCCATGTAAATAAACCCAATGCCCATCGGGCCCATCAGCCATTTATGACCGCCGCAGGAGAGAAAATCGATATTCATGCTCTGTACATCAATGGGAATGGCGCCCACACCCTGAATGCCATCCACGCAAAAGATGATATTGTTTTTCCTGCACAGTTCACCGAGGGCCTGCATGTCGGCACGGTAGCCGCTAAGATATTCCACAAAACTTACCGCCAGTAAACGCGTTTTGGGTGTGATCGCGTTTTCAATATGCCCGGCATCGACAAAGCCTTTTTCGCCCTTTACAAAAACGACCTTTACCCCCTGCCGCTCCAGGTTGAGCCAGGGATATATGTTGGCGGGAAACTGCCCTGCAGGCAGCAGGATTTCGTCGCCCTTTTTCCAGGGCAGGCTTTGGGCCAGCCAGTTCAGCCCTTCCGATGTATTATGGGTAAAGCCGATCTGCGAGGGTGCCGCGTTTAACATACGCCCCATCAGCTCGCGGGCCTCACCGCGGATGCGCATTATCTCTTCGTAAAACTCGACGTCGCCAAAGCTGCGTTCATTGAGAAACCACTCCATTTTTTCGCGAACGTCGGTATTCATGGGTGAGACGGCGGCATGGTTTAGGTAGATCCGGTTTCTGGTTACCGGAAAAAGCGAACGATAGGCAGAAAAGGGCATTTTAAAACTCTCCTTGGATTTCTTCAGCTATACGGATCGTCATAACCGCTATCATAAAAAGCGCCGGGATAATGACGGATAGCAGCAGGATATTGAGAAAAATCAACAACGATTACATCCAGGCGCACATCCATGTTCTGGTAATCCGGGTTTTCATCGAGGAATCCGTACACCCCGCGGATAACCGAACGTTGCTTGTTCTTGTTTACGCGCGATTCCGGCGCGCCAAGGGGAGGCCGGTAAAAGCTTTTCACCTCGCTGATCACCAAAGTATCTTGCTCACGGCTGATAATATCCAGCTCCGAGCGGCCGCTGCGCCAGTTGCGAAAAAGAAGAGTATGTCCCAGCTCCTCCAGAAAGCGGTAGGCCAGCTCTTCCCCTTTTTGTCCCAGATGCTGTTTGCCGGTTTTTGCCACGGATATTTGCCTGCTGATTGAATCAGGCCAAACGTTACGCAGATTTTAAATAGGGTTCAAGGAGAAGGAGTGTTTGGTCTGGGGGTCTTGAAGTCATGAGGTCATGGGGATGAGCTTCTTTCTGTCGATCGGGGGATAAGACTTAGATCATGATCAAAACAACTTCAAGACTTCGGGACTTCGAGACCTCCAGACCTCATCCCTACAAATACTTCAACCACCACTCCTTTAAAGGCAGATCGCTTTGTTGCAGCGCGGAACGGTATGCGTTGGTATCATAAGCTATCTGGCGCAGATCAACACTGATGGCGCCTTTATGATCCTGAACAATGGCATATTGCGCCAGCGGCAGCAGACGCGGCTCTTCACCTGCGGCAGGCGTATCGTAAAAAGCGCAGCCCACGCTACCCGGGTTTACAAACAACACGTCACCCAAACGGCGCAGCATCGGTATGTGCGTGTGTCCCCCGGCCATAAGCATCACGTTGTTTCCGGCTCCTGCCTCTGCCAGGGTTTCGCGCAAAACGGCCGTTTCAGTATTTCCGAAAATGTTTTCCGTGTTGGAACGATACGACCCGTGATAAAAAACAAGCTGAGAACCTGATTGCCTGTTTATGGTCGACACCGGAAGAAAGGATCGCAAATAGTCCAGCTCTTCCCTGCCCAGCCGGGCGATGTTCCATTCCAGCGTCGGCAACAAGGGCGGCGCTATCTGAAGGGTTGCGGCCTTTCGCGGCTGCAACGCGGCCTCATCGTGGTTGCCCATTATGCACGTGCATTCCGTTTCACGCAGCAAGGCGCACACCTCCGCAGAATGCGGTCCCAGCGTAGCGACGTCACCCAGGCAAACCATCTGGTCAACGCCGCGCCGTCTGATATCTCTGAGCACGGCCTGCAACGCCGGCAGATTGCCATGTATATCGGAGATTAAAGCGAGTTTCATGGCGCAAACATTACATTCGTAGAGCTAACGCGACAATGGCAGATTTCACAGAAAAAGGGCAAAAAAAAGCTGCTCTTTTTTGGAGCAGCCTGATTGGAAAATCACAAATAACGGGGATCAGACAACAAACAATTCTCAAACGTCAAAATGTAAAGCTGTTGTTGAAAAATTTGTTGCCATCTTTTGTTATTTGGTTTTTGTCATTGGATTTTTTTTCAGGATGGTACCTGCTCGTCGGCGTGGTAAGAGCTGCGCACCAGCGGCCCCGATTCGCAATGACGGAAACCAAGTTCCATGGCAATGCTTTTCAACTCGTCAAACTCTTCCGGCCTGTAGTAGCGATGGATCGGATAGTGCATTTTGCTGGGTGGCAGATACTGGCCGATGGTGAGAATGTCGCAATCGATCGCCCGCAGATCTTTCATGGTTTGTACGATTTCCCCTTGCTCTTCGCCGCAGCCGACCATAATGCCGGATTTAATTACAAAACCGCGCTGCTTGGAATGCGCCAGCACGGAGAGCGAGCGTTTGTAGGTGGCCTGAACACGTAGCGCTTTCTGCAGTCTTTCCACCGTTTCCAGGTTATGGTTGAGAATATCCGGCTTGGCATCAAGGATAATATCCAGGTCATCCAAGTCACCTTTGAGGTCAGGTATGAGCACCTCCACCGTACAGCCGGGTTGCTGCACACGGATTTCACGGATCGTTGCGGCGAACATGGAAGCGCCGCCATCAGCCATATCGTCGCGCGCAACGGACGTGATAACCGCATGGCGCAAATTTAGCTGCTTCACCGCCTCGGCCACTCGGAAAGGCTCTTCATCGTCAAAATGTGTCGGTTTGGCCACGTCTATGTTGCAGAACGTGCAACTGCGGGTACAGATATCACCAAGGATCATAAAGGTGGCCGTGCGCCGGCTCCAGCACTCGCCGAGGTTGGGGCAGCGGGCACTTTCGCACACAGTATGAAGCGACTTCTGCTTTACCATTGTACGCAGCTCGCTAAAGTGCTTGTTGCTGCCCAGTTGTATCTTCAGCCACTCCGGGCGGCGCATGGATGTATTTTGCAGAACATTAAACGGATTCGTTTTCTTAGGCACGGGGTCTTCCTTGGTTTCGTTTCAAATCGTGAAAGTTAAACAAGCCAAAAACAGTTTCAAAATCAAAATCGGATTAAATTGGCGCCCCAGGTAAAGCCGCTGCCAAAAGCCGCCAGGCAGACAAGGCTGTTGTCTTTAATGCGCCCTTCTTCCCAGGCTTCGCGCAGGGCTATGGGTATAGACGCCGCTGTTGTATTGCCGTATTTGTGGATATTACTGAACACTTTTTCCTGTGGTAACCTCAGCTTCTGCGCGATAGCTTCGGTGATGCGCTGGTTTGCCTGGTGCGGGATAACCAGGTCCACATCGTTAATGGAAAGACCCGCGTCATAAAGCGCTTCCTGGATCGCCTCGGGGAAACGGGTAACGGCGTGCTTAAACACATAGCGCCCGTTCATGTAGGGATAGCCGTTGCCGTTCTGCATCAACTCGGGATTAATGCGCTTTTCTTTGATACTGCCCGGCTCTTCCACCATCAGCTCGCGGGCAAAACGGCCGTCCGCGTGCATGTTGCTGGCAAGGATGCCCTTGCCTTTTTCAGTGGTCGCGGACAGCACCGCGGCGCCTGCGCCATCGCCAAAAATAACAGCTACGTCGCGTCCGGCAGTGGAAAAATTGAGGCCGGTGCTTTGAACTTCGCTGCCGACTACGAGAATATTATTATACATACCGCCCCTGATAAACTGGTCGGCCACAGCCAGCGCGTAAACGAAGCCGCTGCACTGGTTACGCACATCCAGGGCGCCAATGCCATAAATACCCAGGTGCTCCTGCATCAGGCAGCCCGATCCGGGAAACGTTAAATCCGGACTCAGCGTGGCAAAAACGATAAAGTCGATATCCTTTGCTTCCAGCCCGGCCATCGCCAGCGCCTGCCCGGCAGCTTTGGCTCCCATGTAGGACGGGGTTTCCACACCCGGCTTTACATAGCGCCGCTCACGTATGCCGGTACGCTCAACGATCCAGTCGTCTGACGTCTCCATCAGTTTCTCAAGATCGTGGTTGGTAACTTTCTGTTCAGGCAGATACTTGCCCAGGCCGATAATTTTGGAATTTCTCATGCTTACTCCTTAAGCCATCCTCAAACAGCAAAAACATTTAATCTTAAAAGACTTCAGACAATTTTAAAAACCGATCTTTTTTACGTAAATTCCCTGCTCTTTTTTACACCTCATTACACGGAAGGGAACAAAAAACAGGATGTATAAACTTAATAAAGCTATGAACAAATTTATTAAAAAAACGACGCTACTGTCTGCAATTTTTATTTTGCTGGCCTGCAACGCGCGGGTCAACGCGCCGGATGATGACCCGGGACCGGTGGTTAAGCCGGTGGGCCAGCACGAGTATCTGGAAATTGCCACCTGGAATATTGAAAATTATCCCAAAGGCGGAGCCGGCACCATCACTGCAGTCAAAGAGCTGATACGTGATTTGGATATCGATCTGTTTGGCGTACAGGAGATAGCCGACGTGTCCGCGTTCAACAGTCTGATGGATTCGCTGCCCGGTTACCGCGCCGTGTTAAGCAACGATGTGTACAGCAGTGGCAGCTACCAGAAAACGGGGATCATTTATAAATCCGAATTTATCAGTATTGCCAATGTGCGTAACATTTTTGAAGATGACGGTTACGCCTTTCCGCGGCCACCGCTGACAGCATTCGTTACCGTGCGCGATCTGGACAGCGTCAAATACGATTTTACACTGATTGTGTTGCACCTTAAAGCGCTTGGCGGCGATAGCAATGAGGCCCGGCGTCGTGAAGCATGCCAAAAGCTGGAACTGTTTATCGATGAAGAGATACGCGCCGGTGCCGATGCCGACTTCGTGGTGGTGGGAGACTGGAATGACCAGCTCGACGATCCGGAAACGGATAATGTATTTATGCCCTTTTTAAGCAAAAGCGATGAATACAGGTTTCTTACCAACGGTCTCGACCAGGAATCCTATATCTCAAATAGCTTTAACAGCCTGATTGATCACATCATGATATCTCAGTCCAGCTTTGATGAATTCGGGATTGGCAGCGCGGAAGTGCAATACCTGGACAACCAGATAAACGGCTATGCCTCAACGGTATCCGATCACCGGCCGGTAGTGGCTGTTTTCCGTGGGGGCAATATGAGGCTGCGGCTTACTCCCTGAAAAATTCGGGGAATCTTTTCATGTAAAGCAGCATGAAAATGGTTACGCCAAGAATGTCTGCCAGCCAGTCTGCGGGATCGGGGCTGCGTCCGGGGACAAGTGACTGGTGCCATTCGTCGATGATAGCGAAAAAAGCCCCGCCAAAGGGAATTATCCAAAGCCAGATACGCTTTACAGGTTTACGCGCTGTTATCGCTATTCCGCGTGTGGCGAACCAGGCTGTAACCCCGAACGTACAAAAATGTATCAGCTTGTCGGCATACCCGATCTTTAAGCCGATAACGGGGCCGGATAATGCGGATTGCATGGAGATCAGAACAATCATCAGAATCCATGGGAAATGAGCATTAATCAGTCTGAGCAGCAAAGTCATGAGTCGTGTCCATGGTCAAATGATTCCAAATCTAAAGCTTTTATCTTTTATTAAGCAATAAAAGGCCGAAGATCGTTTTATGCCTATTTGACAATAAAAAGGGGGCTAAATAAATTGGCCGACTTTGGAGAAATTATGACCGACGGGACAAAAACCATTTCAAAGACAATTCCCAGCAGTGTGGAATACCTGGAAGAGATCGAAAATCTTTCCTGCAAAATCGCCGGTAAGTGCGGTTTCACGGAAGATGACATTGATGATATTTCGATAGCGTTGACGGAAATGGTTAACAATGCGATCCTGCACGGAAATAAAAACGATCCTAAAAAAAAGGTAACCATTCATTTTGAAATGTCAGCAGAAAGATTATCCATCCACATCCATGATGAGGGAACAGGCTTTAATCCGGAAAAAGTGCGCGACCCGCTTGAACCGGAAAACCTGCTGGCGGAAAACGGACGGGGTATTTACCTGGTGCGCGCCCTGATGGATGACGTCGAATACAATGTTTCGGATAAAGGTACAGAAGTAATTATTTCTAAAAATCTATAAAACGTATACTCAATTTATGTCTGCAAATAATAAGACCGTAGTTGTTGCCATGAGCGGCGGCGTGGACAGTTCCGTAGCCGCCGCTTTGCTTAAGGAGCAAGGCTACAACTGCATCGGAATAACAATGAAGCTGTGGGATTATGAGCTGGTGGGCGGCAATGTCAACCACGAAAGCGGTTGCTGTTCGCTCGATTCGATCAATGACGCGCGGATGGTATGCGCCAGGCTCGGAATCCCCCACTACGTGCTCAACTTCAGCCGTGAATTTCATGACGGCGTTGTCGATGATTTTATTGATGAATATCTCGCCGGGCGCACGCCCAACCCCTGTGTGCAGTGCAACATCAAGATCAAGTGGAAAACATTGCTGGATAAAGCGACCGAGCTGGGCGCCGACTACGTTTCAACGGGGCATTACGCACGGGTGCGCTTTAATGAAGACAGCGGGCGCTATGAATTGCACATGGGTCTCGATCCGCGCAAGGACCAATCCTATGCCCTGTGGGGTACACGGCAGGACAGTCTGGCCCGGACGCTCTATCCCCTGGGCGAGCTGACCAAACCTCAGGTGCGTGAGCTGGCCCGCAAATATGGTTTGCGCACGGCCGAGAAAAAAGAATCGATGGAGATCTGTTTTGTACCCGACAATGATTACAATCGCTTTTTGAAAAAAGTGGTGCCGGGCCTGGAAGAAAAAGTAAGCGAGGGCGATCTGGTAAACCGGCAGGGAGAAAAACTGGGTAAGCATAAAGGCTATCCCTTTTTCACCATCGGGCAGCGCCGCGGTCTGGGCGGCGGTTTTGAAAAACCGATGTACGTGCTGGGCACAAACCCGCAAACAAACGAAGTGGTCATCGGCGAGGAAGACGAGCTGCGCAGTGATTCGTTTATCGGGAAGCAGCTGAACATGATCAAGTACCCGGAAATCCCCGAAGAAGGCTTACACGTCCGGGCAAAAATCCGTTATAAAGACGCCGGCAGCATGGCGACCATTTATCCAGCGGGCGCCACTGGCGTTAAAGTTCGTTTTGACACACCACAAAAAGCTGTAACGCCGGGGCAATCGTGCGTATTTTACGAAGGTGAAAGCGTCGTTGGCGGCGCCATTATTGACAGCTATGACCCCGCTGAATAAGAAAGGACTCTCTCAGCATGTCTGTGCAAAATGACAGAAAAAAAGTCACCGTCCCCGATGTGATGGCCATGAAAAAGGGTGGCCGCAAAATCGCCATGCTCACTGCTTATGACGCGTTGATGGCGCATATCCTCGACCAGAGCGGTATTGACATTATCCTCGTCGGCGACTCCGGAGGCATGGTGATGGGTGGCAAAAGCGATACCCTGGCCGTGACCATGGAAGATATGCTTTTTTATACACGCTCGGTTCGCCGCGGCGTGCAGAATGCCTTGTTGGTAGCCGATATGCCTTTCATGTCATACCAGGCAAGCACAGAACGGGCCATGGAAAACGCCGGACGCTTTTTGCAGGAATGCGGCGCAGAGGCGGTTAAGATCGAAGGCGGCCGACACATGGCGGACACAATTCGTGCCCTGGTGGATGTGGGCATTCCGGTTATGGGGCACCTGGGCCTTACCCCGCAATCGATCCACCGTTTTGGAGGTTTTAAACTGCGCGCCCGCGAAGAAGCCGAGGCAAAGAAACTTGTAGAAGACGCGCAAATTCTGCAGGAGGCCGGTGTCTTCAGTATTGTGCTGGAAAAAATCCCCGCGAGGCTGGCGCACCAGGTTTCCGCTTCATTAAAGGTACCGACCATCGGTATTGGTGCCGGCGCCGGATGTGATGGCCAGGTGCTGGTAACCCACGACATGCTGGGGCTGTTCACTCAGTTCCGCCCCAAGTTTGTACGCCGCTACGCCGAAATGGGTGAAGCCATGGAAAAGGCGGTCCGCGCCTACATTGAAGACGTTCGCAATGTAAAGTTCCCTTCAGAAGATGAAAGTTATTGATTCCGTTACAACCATGCGCGCCTGGTCGCTGGAGCGGCATGCTACAGGCAAGCGCATCGGTTTTGTACCGACTATGGGTTATTTGCACGAAGGCCACCTCAGCCTGATACGCCGCGCCCGCCAGCTTTCAGACAGCGTTGTTGTTTCCATCTACGTCAACCCAACCCAGTTTGGCCCCAACGAAGACCTCGATGCATATCCGCGCGATATGGAGCGCGACCTTAAGCTTTGCCGCAGCGAGGGCGTGGATGCGGTGTTCACTCCATCGGACGGCATGATGTACGGCAAGGACCATCAAACCTATGTTGTGAACGAATCTTTGGCCAGCTTTCTATGCGGGGCCAGTCGTCCGACGCACTTTCGCGGTGTCATCACGGTCGTAAGCAAGCTTTTTAATATCGTGGATCCTGAGGTCTCCGTGTTTGGGCAGAAGGATGCACAGCAGGCGCTGATCATCCGAAACATGGTGCGTGATCTTAACTTCCGCACGGAGATTGAGGTGGCTCCGATTGTGCGTGAGGAAGACGGCCTGGCGATGAGTTCGCGCAATAAATATCTGTCACCGGAGCAACGCCGCCAGGCACTGGTGCTCAGCCGCAGCCTTGCCTATGCCGAAAAAGCCTTCAGCGAAGGCAATCGTGACATTCCCCAAATACGCGAAAAAATTATTACCGATATTAAGGCGCAATCGCAATGCCGCGTAGATTACGTAAGCTTTGTAAACGCCTCTTCGCTCACCGAAGAGTACCAAAAGGGCGACACGATTTTGCTGGCCCTGGCTGTTTATGTCGGCACAACGCGGCTGATTGACAATACGCTTTTAACCTATTAACGAATAACGGAGAACTTCATGCAAAAACTCGCTACAGTAATCATGGCCGCGGGCAAAGGCACCCGCATGAAATCGGACTTGCCTAAAGTACTGCATCCCCTGAACGGCAAAGCCATGATCCATTATGTCATTGATCTGGCCGATAAGCTGAAATCGGAAAAAACAATCCTTGTGATAGGCCACAAAAAGGAGCTTGTCGAAGAGGAATGTGGCGATCGTGATGTGCGTTTTGCGATACAGGAAAAGCAATTGGGCACCGGTCACGCCGTGCAGATGGCCGAACCTGAGCTGAAAGAGTTTGACGGCGCAGTTCTTGTTTTGTCCGGTGACGTACCCCTGCTTACGGAAACGACGCTGCAAAAACTGGTACAAAGCCATCTGGATAATGCCGCGGTTTGCACGTTGCTCACCGCCCGCCTGGATGATCCGACCGGCTACGGACGTGTCGTTCGAAATAATGATGGTTCTGTGGCCAGAATTGTGGAACACAAAGACGCCAGTGAAGATGAACTGAAAATCGATGAGATTAACGTGGGCATCTACATTTTTGACTCGAAGAACCTGTTTAAAGCCTTAAGTAATGTGGACAATGACAATGCCCAGGGCGAATACTATCTGCCCGATGTCATCGAGATTTTCATTAACGAAGGTAAAAAAATCAGTGCTGTCGTGGCCGAAAGCTTCGATGAAACACGCGGTATAAACACCGTTGAGCAATTGCGTCAGGCCGAAACAATTCTAAACAGTCGTCGTTAACTGGATGTCTGTTGCTTTAATGACGGATGTTTAATAATTTTGGCCAAATGTTTTGGAGGCATTTATGAAAAAAATAGTCGTTTTCCTGCTGGTTTCTTTTGCTATACCGGCCCTGTCTTTTGGCCAGCTCAAAAAAGACGCCGATCAGCCGGATTTCAGTTCGATTGTTGCGCAGCCAACCAACAACTTTTTGCTGGACTTTATTGATCCCGGCAAAATCCGTATGAACCACAGTTTCTCGGCTTCATTCGGAATGGGTGGCGGGCAGCAGATGCTTCAAAACGCTTATATGAATTCCATGTACATTCAGCTCAGCGAAAATGTAATGCTGTCCACCAACCTGGGAATTATGTCCACGCCTTATCACACGTTTGGCGAAAGCTCATTCCTGGATCAGCCGCAGTTTTTTGGCAGCGCGCAGCTGGACTACAAAATCTCGGAGAACGCCGGGCTTTCGCTGCGTTTCGAAAAAGCGCCATATACCACCAACTCCATGTTTTACAATGGATTTGACCGGCGCTATTACAGTCCCTTTTTCTCCAGATTTGAACAATGACAAGTAACGAATAATTACATGGCCGATTTTTATAACCGGGCTCAAACGTTAATATGTGTTTGCCGTCCGGTTATTTTTTTTAATAGCCGGGGGTTTTAACACAATTTTGAGACATCGCAGAAGAGTTCACACGCAGACAGTCCGTAAGCGCAAAAACAGAACACAAACATCACCTGCTTTTCAGCGTTCCCCGAAATCCATTCCCAAATTTCCTTTTGTTTTACTTGCGATTGCCGTAATGGCGGCGGCCGCCTGGTACTACAGCGATTCCATTTTGGCTTTTGCGGATTCCATTCTGCCGTCATCAGGCACGGTTTCAGAAAGCGCCAACCAGCCGGTGACGGAAAGCAGTGTGCCGAAGATTCCATCGGAAAACACACAGGCTGCGGCCAATGACGGGGGCAGCGGGCAAAATCCGATACCCGCTCAGCAATATTCACCTATTGAACGGCGCATACAACTGGAGATTTTAAACGGATGCGGCGAAAAAGGTATTGCCGGTAAGCTGGCCAATATTCTCAAGGATTCGCGTTATGACATCGTGAACAGCGGCAATTACATGGAACGCGGAAACATCAACTGGGAAGTAAAAGAGACACGCATTATTGACCAGGTTGGCAAAGTGGAAAACGCGCGCGACCTGGCCGATGTAATGGGCGTGCTGTACAGCAACGTGGAATCATACAACAACCCGTCGCCCATTGCCGATATCACCATCATTATTGGTGAAGACTATAAGACGTTACCAATTTTTCAGTAGAACATTTGGAGCTTTATTTTGAAGGCTAAAGAACTGGCTCAAAAAATTGCAGATTTTGCTTTGGAAAAAAAAGGACAGCAAATCGTGATCATGGATGTGCACAAGATATCCAGCGTCACTGATTATTTCGTGGTTGCCTCGGCAGACAGCGACGTTCAGCTGAAAGCAATCGCCGATAATATTGAAAGAAAGCTGCGCAAAGAAGACGGCGTGCATATTTACCACAAGGAAGGCATTGATTCCCCGCACTGGATTCTGCTGGATTATGTGGACGTGGTTGTACATCTGTTCCGCAAGGAAAAACGTGAATATTACGGCCTCGAAAAATTGTGGGGCGACGCCAAAATGACTTTTGTCCGGGAACAGGTGGCATGACGATCAGCGCGGAAGATTTTATCCGCCGGCAATTACAGGCTTACCTCGATGACAAAGGCATTAGCGATGTTCCTGTAATTCTGCAGCGGCCCAAGGAAGAGCAATTTGGCGATTTCGCATGCAATATGGCCATGCAACTGGCCAAACCCCTGCGCAAAAACCCTCGCGCCATTGCCGATGATATCGTCGCTTTCATCCAACAAGACCCCCGCTATATCAGCAAGATAGAAATCGCCGGACCCGGCTTTATAAATTTCCACGCGGCAAAGACAAACCTGCTTAAGCAATTTGCCCAAATCCTGCAGGAGAAGGAAAACTACGGCCGGCTGGAGCTGGGAAAAGGCCAGCGCGCGCAGATAGAATTTGTAAGCGCCAACCCCACGGGTCCGCTCACGATCGGGCATGGGCGGCAGGCGGTGTTGGGCGACACGGTTGCCAACATCCTGGAAAACGCCGGCTATGATGTGACGCGCGAATATTACTTCAACAATGCCGGGCGGCAGATGCGTATTTTAGGTGAATCCGTGCGTCTGCGCTACAAGCAGCTTTGCGGCAAACAGGTTGACTTTCCTGAAGATCACTACCAGGGCGAGTATATCACGGATATCGCCCGCGAGCTGCAATCGCGGCATGGAAACGATCTGCTGAAAACCGAAGAGGTTGAACCTTTTAAGCAGGCCGCGGAAGACGCCATTTTTGAAGACATTAAGAAAACGGTGAGACGCCTTGGCTTTGGCTTTGACGTCTTCTTCAATGAAAAGTCGCTTTATGATGACGGAAAGATAGAGCAAGTCGTTGAGCAGCTTCGTGAAAAGGGCTATGTGGATGAACGCGACGGTGCCACCTGGTTTTTAACGACTAAACTGGGCATGGAGCAGGACCGCGTGATCATCAAGAGTAGCGGCGAACCCACTTACCGCCTGCCGGATATGGCCTATCATGTTGAAAAAATCAAGCGCGGCTACGACCTGATCATTGATATCTTTGGCGCAGACCATATTGACACCTATCCCGATGTACTGGCGGCGCTGAAAGTGCTGGGCTACGATGCCGATACGGTGCGCGTGTTGATCCACCAGTTTGTTACCTTGACCGATGGCGGGCAGAAAATCAAGATGTCCACGCGGAAAGCCAACTTTACAACGCTGGACGAATTGATGGATGAAGTGGGTGTCGACGTGACGCGCTATTTTTTCCTGATGCGCAGCATGAATTCGCATCTCAACTTTGACCTGGCGCTGGCAAAAACACAATCCGATGAAAACCCCGTTTATTATATCCAGTATGCGCACGCACGCATTTGCAGCATCCTGCGCCTGGCCGAGAGCAAAGAGCTGGATTATCAAAGCCGTGACGAGGCGCTCTTTGCCCAACTGCAAAAAGACGAAGAGCTCAACCTGGTCAAAGAGCTGATACGCTTTCCCGAGATTATGACGCTTTGCGCGGAGACACTGGAGCCGCAGAAGCTGGTCAATTACCTGTTCGACCTGGCCGGTGTGTTTCACAAATTTTACACGGAATGCCGTGTTATCGGGGACGAGAAAGAACTGACACTGGCACGGCTGACGCTGACCGATGCCACGCGCATCATTCTTGCCAACGGCCTGCGCGTTCTGGGCATTAGCGCGCCACAAAGCATGTAAAACGGAGATTGTAATGAGTATTTTAGTTGTAGGATCGATTGCTTACGATACTGTTGAAACCCCTTTTGGCAAAGTGGATAACGCTCTGGGTGGCAGCACGCTTTACTTCAGCGCGGCGGCCAGCTTGTTCAGTCCGGTGAACGTGGTCGGCGTTATCGGCAGCGATTTTGACACGTCGCATCTGGAGTTCCTGAAAAAAAGAAGCGTTAACTTTGACGGGCTTTACACCGAAAAAGGCGACACGTTTCGCTGGGGCGGACGCTATCACAGCAATATGAATCAACGCGATACGCTTTTCACATACCTGAACGTCTTCGAAAATTTTAACCCGCAGATCCCGGAGCAGTACAAAAAAGCCCGTTACGTTTTTCTGGCCAACATTGCCCCGGAGCTGCAGCTTCAGGTGCTGGAGCAAATCGAAAAGCCGCAGCTGGTAGTGCTGGATACGATGAATTTCTGGATAAGCGGTAAGAGGGATGCCCTGGAAAAGGTCGTGCGCCAGTCCGATATCGTCATCATGAATGATGAAGAGGTTCTGGAGTTTACCGGTGAGGTTAATATCATTAAGGCGGTGAAGGCTATTTGCGCGCTGGGGCCGGACAAGGTTGTCGTCAAAAAAGGCGAACATGGCGCGTTGCTCTACTCCGGTTCCGGCAGTTTCTTTTTTACGCCCGCCTATCCCGTTGAAAAAGTGGTTGACCCTACCGGCGCCGGCGATTCATTTGCGGGAGGCTTTCTCGGCTATATTGCCCGGGCGAATAATACCAGCGAGGATACAATCCGCAAGGCGCTGGTCTTTGGCTGCACCATGGCTTCCTTTACGGTGGAAGATTTCAGCCTGGATAATTTAAAAAAGCTGGATAATAACAGGTTGGATAAACGCTTTGATGAGATGAAGGAGTTGACGCGTTTTTAGACGGATTGCATAACTTCCGCGGCCGGCATAATGATCGTGAATGTGCTGCCTTTGCCGGGTTTGCTGCTCACCGCCACCTCGCCCTTGTTGGCTTCCACGATCTCTTTAACAATCGACAGACCTACCCCGATTCCACCACCCATGAACTCCGTTTGAGATGTGGAGTGGTGCATTACGTCCTGCACCTCGTAGAACGGTTCAAAGATCATATCGAGCTTGTCCGGCGGGATGCCGATTCCGTTGTCTTTTACGGAGAGATACACGCGGTTATCGGAGGTTTCTTTTTTAATTTCCAGCGATACCTGGCCATCTTTATCGGTGAACTTCAGCGCGTTTTGCAGCAATTCGCGGATGGCGCGGCGTAGGGCGTTTTTATCGGCTTCCACAAAAATCTCTTTTGTGTTGGCGCTGATATTGAGTCCAACACTGCGACGGCGGAAAAGCAGCTTCATCTCGTTGGCCACGCTCAGGGCTTCGAGATTAAGGTTAAACGTCGTGGTGGAAAACTTCTGCAGGGCGGAATCAACGTGGCTTAGATCATGCATGCGTTCAACCATCTCCACCAGGTCATGCAAGGTGTTGTTAACCACCTCGAAGTATTCCCGGGTTTCTTCGTTCTTTTCCGGAACGGCCATTTCCAGCAGTTCCACATAACCCTTGATGACGGCCAGTGGTGTGCGTAGTTCGTGGTTGGTAATAGTGATAAACTTGCTCTTCAGATCATTCAGCTCCAACAATTCCTGGTTGTGGTCTTTAAGCTCTTTATTCTCCTGCGTGGCAATAATATGCTGTACGCAGCGATCCAGAATAATTTTAACATGCTCAAAGCTGATCGGCTTGGTAATGTAATCGAAAGCGCCCTGCTTCATCGCTTTTATGGCATTTTCGATGGTGGCAAAACCGGTAATGACAATAACCTGCACGTGCGGGGTCTTCTTCTTGATGCGCTTAAGCGTTTCCAGACCGTCCATTACCGGCATATTGAGGTCGGTTAACACAATATGGTAATCGGTCTTGGCAATTTTAGCCAGACCTTCGCGACCGTTATCGGCAACATCACATTTAAACCCCAAAATATCGAGCATATCCACGTAGCTGTCGCGGACATAGGGTTCATCTTCAATTACCAGCAGTTTGATATCACGTGCATCCATATTACACTCAATTCGGGCCCGCGGACCCAGGTTCTTCCAAAATCAGGGAACGCAGTAGCTCCAGTTGTTCATTTACGCGTTCAACATAGTCGATTGTATGAGGGTCAATGTATGAAAGTTTCTCTTCCAGCAGAAAGACCGAAGCATTCAATACATTTAACCGCACCCTTAAGCGCTCAACCAGGCGCTTGTAGTCTTCCACTGACGGCGTGGCAGGAAATTGGGAATCTTTTTTCATTCTGGTCTGTCCATTGTACATCCGTGTACAATAGGAGAGTTCGGAATTTGACCTGCAAAGTGTAGTTTTAGCAGTGCATGGGATAAAAACTGAGCAGGGAAAAAATTGCCGGTTTTGGGCGGAAGAGAATCGTTATGACCCTGATTGCAATCTTGCCCTGAGACAGAATTGAACTATGGCTTTGAGCCAACCGGAAACGGGGCTTTAGTTTTCTTTTACGCGGATATCTTCATCGATTGTTTTAAGGCACTTCTTTGCGCACTCCAGCACGTCGGGGGATCCGGCTTCCGCGCACATAAAGGTGATTTTGCCGCCGGCGCTTATCAAGGCCCATTCCGGCCTCCAGGCGCCAAAAGGAGTGGCCTGCGTGTATTGCTGCGGCAGGCGCAGGCAGAATGAGACCTCCACATCTTCATCCCACTGCCTGAGCAAGGCGCGTTCCCGCGTGCTCTTAACTTCGATGGCGCTATACAGAAACTTTTCACCGTTTCGCGGGACAATAAGCTTGTCATCATAAATTTTGCGCGGGCCGCTTTCAAAAACGCCGAAAGAGCAAACAGGATCTTCGCTGAGCTGGTAAACAATATTATCGCGGACGGCCCGGCGCCAGGCACGCTGCAGGGCGCCTTTTATCTGCGCCAGGAATTGCCGCGGGTTTGTCTCAAATTCGTCCAGCCGGTTACTTTGCCGTAAAACGTCGCTGATTGTGGCGCGGGTTATGGCGCTGTCTGCGCTGAGTTCCCGCAAAATATCAGGCACAGCAACAAATTGGCCCTGCTGCACATCGTGCTTCTCGCTGCGGCCTGCCTCAAAACGTTTTCCGCCGGCCAGAACGCGGAACCGTTCCGATGTGATGGCAGCCTGCGTCTGCACCGCGGGCATCGCCTTTATCTCCTTCAAAACCTCTTCTTTTAGCAGGACATCATCCACATGCACTGTGTAAACGGCTTTTTTATTGATACGCTCCCACAGCTCAAAAAAACGCGGATTGGCTTTTGGCGTCAACGGTCGCGTCAGTTTTACCTCGCTTTTTTCACGGGCGTTGCGGATGCGCAGGCCCATATCCACGCCGCTCTCGCGACGCACTTCGCTTTGCAGGCGTGCGGCAAAATCGCGGTAACTCTCATTGGCGATCACGGTGAGCACATTGCTTTCGCGGTCCCATACGCGCTGCCCCTGCGTGTTCACCGGCAGGCGCAAACCGCGACCAATCTCCTGGCGCTTCTTCATCTCCGATTGCGTCTCGTTGAGCGTGCAGATCTGGAAGACGTTGGGGTTGTCCCAGCCCTCGCGCAACGCGCTGTGACTAAAAATAAAGCGCAGCGGTTCGGCCGGGTCCAGCAGCCTTTCTTTGTCGCGCATGATCAGCGCGTAGGTGGCGTCATCGGCTTTGCTCTCGCCGCTGGTGTCCTTGATATGCCCTTTGCGGTCCTGCGAAAAATAGCCGTCATGCACGTAATCCACGCGGAAGGGATAGCCCGGAGGTTTCAGGCGTTCGAAGGCCTCTTCAAACCACTGAGCAAAGCGTCCTTTTTGCGGCCGGTTTTGATGATCGTATTGGCGGTAGCTGCTGACGCGATCGATAAAAAAGAGGCTTAATACCTTAATACCGCGATCGGCAAGCTGCGCTTCTTTTTCAAAATGCTCCTTCAGCGCCTGTTCAATCTGGAAGCGCCACAGCCGTTCGTCGTTGCCGCCGTGGGTTTCTCCCGCACGGAGGTCTGTGCCATTGGCAAAACGCAGCCTGTTATTGGCCGCGTCTATTTTTTCAACTACAAAACCGTCGCGGTAAGCGTCACGCCCGCCGGAAAGCGCCAGCAGGTCATCACCCACGGCGATATTCATCGATTTCAGCTTATAGTCACCATCTTCAAGACAAGCGATTTTCAGCCGCGCCTTCAGGCTTTTCTTACCGGCGCGGATGCCTTCAAAACGGATGTAGGCGCTGTCGCGGTTGTCGGCGGCGGTAATGCCCAGCACCTCGATCTGCTTCACCAACCCCAGGTCGTAGGCCTGCAGCGGGTCCAACCGGTAAACCAGGTTGTAGGTATCGCGGTGCGTGGCCGAGTAGCGCAGCAATGCCAGCGGGTTGAGATTGGCGATGGCTTTTTTGCGCAGGTCGGTTTCCATGTTTTGCGGCTCATCCAAAATCACCAGCGGGTGCGTGGCGCGCACAAAATCCAGCGGGCGGCTGCCGCTTTCGTGCTGCTGGTTGATAATGTTGATGTCGCGGGTAAAGCTGTCGATGTTGATCAGCAAAATTTCCAGTTGCGCCGAAGAGGCAAAGCGGCGCAGCGCGGCCAGCCGGGATGAATCGTAAACGCTGTAATGCTGCGGCGGGTGGTTGTACAGTTCCTGCAGGTGGTCGCGGGTCAGCTCCAGGTTTTTAAGCACACCTTCGCGGATGGCCACACCCGGCACAACGATGACAAATTTTTTGAAGCCGTAACGCCGCTGCAGCTCGTAGATGGTGCGCAGGTAGGTGTAGGTTTTGCCGGTGCCCGTTTCCATCTCCACGGTGATGTTGGGGATATCCAGGCTGTGGCTTTGGCCGGCATCATCAAATTGCAGCGGATGGAGAAGGCGGTCCGGCGTTGTTTCCGGCAGGGTGCGATTTTGCACGGCGCGCAGGTTTTCCAGCAAACGCCCGCGATCTGAAATCTGCGGGTTGGCCACCGTTTCGCCGTTTACACCCGCGGTGCTGCAAACGCCCTCAAAGCAATCGCACACGGCGCTGATGGCCTGTAGCTGGTAATGTTGCTGACTGTCAAACTGCAGCTTCATCGGTCGCCGCCTTCAAACACCGCCGACTTCAGCGGGCGCACCAGGTTGGCGCGCTGCAGGTCCACAAAAGGGATGGCAAAAAAAGCCGAACCGTGGTCGTCGCCCAGGGCGCTTTTGTCATTAAGTTTGAGCCGGCCCTCGCTGATCAGCGCCCGCCAGCGCCGATCGATGAAATCGCGCAGGTCGCGGCAACGCAGGAAAAAAGCCTTGTCCGGTTCGCGGCCTTGCACATCGGGCACGGTTTTTATGGCGTGGTTGTAGACGAAGTAGAGTAGCGCCTGCGGGCCATCGGGCTGGTAGATTTTGCCCCATTTGACGACCTCCATAAACAGCGCGAGATAGCCGGCAAAGGTCTCCGCCGAACGCGGCACATCACGCTTCATCTCTTCCTGCAACGCCCGGCGCTCCAACGCAACGAGGCCCTTGTGCTGCCAGGCCGACAACACATCGATGCGGATATCGCCATAGCGGGCAAAATCGCCGCTGTACTGGAAATCGATCAGCCAATATTTGCCGGGCCCGGACACGCGAAAATCGACAGCGTTGATCTCTTCCAGGTTGTGCGCTTCGGCTTTGAGCGGCGGTGACAATTTCCGGCACATGGCGTCCAGCGATTGCAGCGCGCGCTCTTCCAGGTAACGGGTCAGTTCACTTCGGAAATCGGCCATATCAAACGATCGTGTATTCGGTGTCGGATTGTTGCAGGCTCAAAACGGCCTGCGTCTTTTCGGCGTCGTCTTTAAACAGGCGGTCTAAAATTACAACGCGTTTGGGCGATTGCTTTAAAGCCGAGTCGAGGGCCTGCTGCGAAAAAGTGTCTGAAAAATACCAGGCGTCGTGCTGCACTACGAAAACCATATGGCCCTCCAGACTCCTCTTTTCCCACGATGACAACGGCGAATAGCCCATGCGCAGGGCCAGCTCCCAGGCCACCGTTTGCGGATCGCTGCCGGCCAGCAGCGGGTCACTGTGCTCCTGCAGCTGTTTTTCTAGTGCTTCCCCGGAGAGATCGCCGCGCCACTGTTTAAAGCACGATTTGGCCAGCCTAAAAACACGGACGCCCTCGCTGCTGTCATGCTTTTCCAGCCACTTCAGCAGCCGCGCCCGGGTCAGATCAAAGATGGTTTTGTAGCCTTGTTTGGAGGCATCGCTGTCTTGCGATACCTGCTCGCCCAGCTGCACGCCGATAAAGCGCCGCGCGCCACCGTCTTTCACATTCTGCTTCAGCACAGCCTGCAGGGTGCCGCCGCTGCCGGCAAAGAAATCGAGCACAAAACTGTTTTTATCCGTGGCAATTTGCACGATACGCTGCAGCAGTCCCAGCGGTTTGGGATTGTCGAACAGCACGCGGCCAAACAGCTCCTTAAAATCACGCGAACCGTGCGAGGTGTAGCCCACGTCATCCCAGATGGAGGGCACGGTGAAGCCGTCGCGCACCTCGTCCAGGTATTTTTTGTACTGCGGCATCCCTGTGGAAGAAAACACCACGCGCCCTTGCTCCAGCAGTTCGTGAAAATCTTTTTCATTGCAGCGCCAGCAGCGTCCCTCCGGCGGGAACTGCTCTTCGCCACTTACCGGGTTTTTGATGGCGTACCAGCAGCTGGGCGTAAAGCGTCCGCCCCGGGCGTTGACCGTGAAGGTTTCCGGGTACCAGCGCCCGCGGGGATCATTGTCGGGGTTCTTGAATTTTTTCTCGGCCTGCTTGTCACGCGGCAGCAGGTTGGCGCGGAAGCGCTCGATGTCGCGGGCATAGACCAGCACATGCTCGTGGATGGAGGCGATGGTTTTGTCGTTGGGCGGTCCGCCGCGCTTTTTCCAGATGATATCGCAGACAAAATTATCCTCGCCGTAGAGCTCGTCCAGAACGAGACGCAGGTTGGCCTGCTCGTTGTCATCAATGGAGACGAAGATGGCGCCGTCATCGGCCAGCAACGCGCGGGCCAGGCTCAGCCGCGGGTAGATCATGTTTAGCCAGGTGGAGTGGAAGCGGCCGCCTTCACGGGCGTTCTTGCGGTAGAGATCGTCATGCCGCAAGGCGCCTTCGACATCGCGGTAGCCGGCGGCCTGTTCTTCGTCGCTGCCGCCGCGGGCAAATCGGTCGCGGTAGATAAAATCGTTGCCGGTGTTATAGGGCGGATCGATATAGATCAGCTTAATGGCATTGTGAAAGGGCCGCAGCAGCAGGCGCAGCACATCGAGGTTCTCGCCTTCGATCAGCAGATGGCGGGCCTCATCAAAATGGCGGGATGCCTCAAAATCGGGATGCAACGACAAGCGGGTCGTGCGGCGGGCTTCGGCTAGGGCCGTGGTTTTGCCGCTCCAGGAGAGGCCGTAACGCTCGTCGGCGGGTTCCTGCGTTTCAGCGTGCAGCCAGGCTTCCAGCCGCGCCCCGTCCAAACGCCCGTCGCGAAATAGTTGCGGCGCTTCTTTTTGCAGCCATTGGAGCACACGGCGGCGCTGCTCGTCGCTCACATCCACGGATAGGGATAGTTTTTCGGTCGCTTTGTTTTTTTGATCTGCCATGCAGGGAATCTATTAAGCCGGGAAATTAAATGCCATGCTGAAGCGGCGGGAAATGTGCGCACAAACTGAACGCGATTTATTTAACATAATAAATGTTGTACTTTTTTATTTCATCATAGTATTTTTGTTGGTGTGTTCCCGGAACATGATAAAGTTAAAGAATTCGCCTGGCCCGGATATTTTCGGTTATAGCGAAATAAACACTAACCCATAGGCCCGCTATACGCAATGCATGTAGCAGGATGTTACCATGCATTATGAAAAAGACACTGCAATACATAACAATCGGACTGATTTTTCTGATTTCTTGTCAATCTAAAACTGGATTTTCAGGATTTCAAAACGGGGATATTATTTTCCAGACTTCAAAATCTGGACAGAGTAAAGCGATTCAGATTGCGACTGGCTCAAAATACAGCCATATGGGGATTATTTATAAGCAAGGAGACGATTATTTCGTTTACGAAGCTGTTCAGCCTGTAAAACTGACACCTTTAAATGACTGGATTAATAGAGGAGAAAACGGACATTACGTTGTTAAACGGATTAAAAACTACGAGAATTTATTGACTCCTGAGTCTTTAGTAAAAATGAAACAGATTGGAGAAAAGTACGCTGGTAAAGACTATGATTTGTATTTTGAGTGGTCTGATTCAAGAATTTACTGTTCTGAATTAGTCTGGAAAATATACAAAGAGGCTATCGGACTTGAAATTGGAGAACTTGAAAAATTGGGTGATTTCAACCTGTCTGATAATGCAGTTAAACAAAAACTAATGGAAAGATACGGAGACAATATTCCCAAAGAGGAATTAGTAGTATCTCCTGCTTCTATGTTCAATTCAGACCAATTGATTACAATCTTTGAGAACTGATTATGAAAAAATGGATTTTTAGGATTTCAATAGTATTAAATATTTTGTTCTTGATTGGGTGGGGATTAAGCAGTTTTAATAAACCTTCTTACAAACTGGGTCGATTAGAAAAAGATATAACCGTTGGGTATTTCATGGGTGATTCAACTTTATTTACATTACCAAAAGGATTGACAGTCAGAAACTCATCCGAACGTGGAATTTCAGCAATTGGACAATTTGAGAATGAACGATTTCAGATTGTAATTACATCGGACGATTGGGGTTTAATAAATTATGATTTGCCTAAAGATAGTTTGGCAACTCATGGAAATTTCTACTCCGCTGATTTTGATAGATATAATAACGAAAAAGAATAAATAACGCATGGTAACACACGGTATAGCAAATAAGGGTTTCAGTGGTATGCAAAGCTTTGTCTCCCGCATCAACTTCGGTAATGGTGGACAGGAACGTAGCCCGCAATCCCTTACTTGCCATACCGTAAAACGTTAGCGGCAAGCGACAAAAAAAAACCACAGCATCAACGATATGAGTTTAGATAAACTAAAAATGTCCGATTTGTGGAGAATTATTGATTCCACGTGATGAAATAGTTAAACCATCCAATTCATTTAATGATTGTTTAAGACGTTGTGAAAACTGCATGGTAGGATTTTCAAATGGGAAAAATAATCCTACGATGATTTATAAAAATTATATTGACAATGTTCCAGAATTGCTTCGACACGATTTGGATTTTGTTTTGAATAATTCGCTTAATCTGATAAATCGGACAAATAAAAAAAGCAAGTTCGCGTTTTCTACATCAGAAGATGCTTTGACATGGAGCTTTTTCAAATATTTTGTCGTTAAAAAACGATACCAAGATTTACTTAAGTTATTAAATATTGATAGCGAAGAATCGAAATACGATCTTAATTTATGGGGTACAAATATTTGCTCTCAGAATATCGACTCTGATTTATTAAGACAGATTATTCAAATATCTGATTCGTTCAATGAGGATTCAAACAAGAGGACAGAGCCTGATGTAATTATTAAGTTGAGAGATAAACTTATTTTTATTGAAGTTAAATATCTAAGTTCAAACGATGTAAAAACGGATAGTAAAAAGTTTGATAAATATTTAGTTCCTGATATTGATTACCAAGAATTGACAGAAAGTGGACATTATGAACTTTTTAGAAATTGGGCTTTTATAGCAAAATTAAGTAACGGGGCAAAATTTCAACTTATCAATTTAGGAATGCAAAGATTGTTCACTGACAAAAACATGACAAGATTAAAGCAATTTGAAAATTCATTACATTCAGATAGTGGCAGCTTTGTAAAACTAAGTTGGGAACAGATTATTAGAAATATGAAGGAAAATGATTACGATAAATGGTTTGTAGAATATTTAAAACAAAAAATAAAAATGCCAGACGCTAACACGAGGTCATAAAACATTGGGGGCGAATAAGTTATTGGAAGCATGGTTCTCGCATCAAAGTTCATTGTACCTTGATAGCGAAGTGGCTCCGAAATCCCCAACGCTTCATACGGCCAACATTAACAAATTCAAAAACTCTTTGAATTCTTCCGGTAGTCGCCTCTTCGCCATAGAAGCATCTCTCAAATATGTAATCATTTCCAGATTTACTTCGATGGGAGAGTTTGCGCAAAAACGCTTCTCCTCACGGCCGGAGTCTTCGATTTTGCCGATTGATACGCCGCTTCGGTCAATACGATATTTGATGTGCATCTGCGTTGTTTTTAATAAATTACCCGTAAGTCTTTTTGAACGTCTTTTTTCAAATACGGACTAAGTGACCTTTCCGTAACCAAGTCAACATTTCTTCCAAGTGCCATAGAAATCTCCCGTTCCAATCGAATGAGATCAACCAGGCTCTTTCTTTTAGAAAACCGGACCAGCAGATCCACATCACTTCCGTCGCCGGCCTCGCCGCGGGCATGTGAACCAAATAGTCCAAGAATAGAGACATCATTACTGCGGCATATTTCCAGGAGGCGTTTATTGTCAATCCTAAAAGTCGCATTTCGTTGTTCTTTCGTTTTTTAAATATAAGTGCCATGTGCCAAAAAAAATGGCCTAACCGCTGCTGCGCCGGTGTGGTTACTCTGGGAAACAATTCAGCGGTAAAATTAAATGCCACGCGAAATCCGGAGATTACGATACCCCAACCGTCCCGACAGGGACAACAACATGGGTAGCAACGAGCCAAAATTTCACCCGTTCTGTACCGTCAGGTACAATACAATTGCCGGCAAAAGTACCGAAACGGGTTTTGCGTGTGCAACGTCTTTTAAAACCGATGAATCGGTTCCCCGGAATATAACAGCTGCAAAACCCCACGACTGAAGTCGTGGGTTAATGGGGATGCTAAAGCCGGGATCAATCAACGGGGCCTTAAATGGATTTCTGTTTATACGCGCATTATGGATCAAAAACCGCAAGCCTCCGGGTATTGTTTTTCTAATGCTGATATTGTAAATAGTATTATTCTGATAACGTATCCGGACACAGCGTATGAGATACAATGCCCGCCACGCGAAAAGCACTCGATCCTTTTTATGCGCCATGCTGCTAACACTCACCTGCAGCCCATTCCTGCACGCCGCCGTGTTCCCGGTACAAGGAACCGTTAGAGATTCTGTCACGCAACAGCCTTTACAAAACGCCCTTGTCACCTACATTGCCAACGGTGACACGTCACGCTTTGTCACCGATGAGAACGGTTCTTTTGGTGGGGATGTGACTCCTATTGAAGATCAACAATTCTTCACTCCCGCAAATTATGATATGCGGGTGTTCCCAACGGCGGTTGAGCGTGGTGGGGTGGTGACTGCGAAAATATCTGCTCCTCGTGCGGTGAACCCTGCTGTTCGTGTGTATAACCGTCTTGGACAAGACGTTACAGCTGATGTGTCGTCGTTGCCTTCGGGGGTGTATTTTGTGAGTGCGCAATTAAATGGTGAGCGTTACACTGAGAAGGTTTTTTCTTCTGGTGGTTTTACCCTCGCTCAACAAGTCGCTGTTAGTAGCGCTTCTCCTCATGCCTTGCACAAATCTGATGGTGTTGAAGAGTCAGTCTTAGCTGAAGTCAGCGTGGAGAAAGAAGGGTATGAGACTCTTGAGACGACTCAGTGGCTTGAGAGTGATCAGACAAACATTTTTGATTATTATCTTGATGAGGCGTGGTATAACGTGACGTTCACGCCGAGGAATTTGTTAACGGATGGTGAGCAAACCATAACCACGCCCACGCGCCTAGTGGTGGATAATCTTTCTGATGATGCGTATGATATTGATACTGTTATTACTGGTCCTGTGACGTTTCGTTTACCGCCTGATTCTGTTGATGTGAACCTTACAGGTGAGGGTTTTTATGATTTGATGCTTATTGTTCGTGATGCTGCTAAGTGTTATGATTACGCTATTTCTAATCTTGAGCAGCGGGATTGGTTTGATAAAGAAGCGGTTGTTTCGATAGCTGGGGATATGGGTGTTGATTTGTATAAGGTTCCTGTGACGGAGTTTGTGATTACGGATGATGATTATGGTGGTGGTTTTACGGGTACGTATGATTTGATGGATTATTTGGGTCGTGGTTCTGATGGTCGGCTTGTGAGTCCTTTTACGTTTGTGGTGGATACGAGTGAGGAGTACACGGATGGTGATGTTATACCGCCTGAAGAGATTGCTGAGGTCGTTGATATTCTTGATAATGAAGTGAGTCGTTTGGAAGGCTTACCACCCTACACGCGAATTTTTGATGAATATTATGAAAACTACTTGTTAGAGGATGGTTATTGGGGTGTGTTATGGCAGAACCCTCAACCAGCAAATGGTGTTAGCGTGGATAAGGATAATGGTATTTTCTTAGATGGGCGGGCTTACTTGACCACGAATGGTTTATCTGGTAGAAGCACTAAGATTGCGGAGATTGGTTCGATGCTTGGTATTAACAAAGAACCCTGGGGGTTTAGTGATTCCATTTTTATGGTTGATGGAGAAACGCGTGGCGTGTCAGATTTTATGGTTGATGCGTTTAAGACGCTTTATAGTTTTGATCCCGGTACTGGTTGGGAGTATGTTGGTAGTGGTCCTGACGAATAAAGAAAATTCTTTTTTTTTGGGGGGTTCTTAGTAGGTTTTGATGTTGCTTGTGTCTGAGTAGTAGTTGTATTCTCCGAATTTGATTTTTTCGCAGCACGCCGTTGCTCCTGTTGCGTCGAGGCAGTTTTGGTCTTGTGTCCATTGGGTGAACTCGTTGGCGTATTCAGCGGCGCATCTTCCATCGCCCGGAAATTCTGGCGGGTGGCATTGCTCTGTTTCCACGCATTCAATTCCGTTCCATGCTGTTCCTGTTGGGCAGCACACGCCACTTCCGGAATCGTCTGTTGTTCCTACGGTGTCGTCTTGTCCGTAGCTGCAGTAGTGATAGGTGAGTGCGTCTTCTACTCCTAGTGTTGGGTCGGGGTCGTACTGCCAGCAATTGTTCATGTCGCACCAGCTTCCATCGGCGTAGGGTGCGTTTATTTCTTCTGTGTCGTATTTGTATCCTCCTTCTAGTCCGCAGTCTCCTTCGTTCCAGTCGTAGCATTCTTCGTTATTTTTGTCGATGTAGTTTTCGTCGCAGTCTTGTGTTTGTGTGTTTGTGTCGCAGTTGTAGCGGGGTTGTCCTAGTGCGAGTGCGCACGTGGTTTTGGTGTGTTTGTAGAGTTTTGCTCCGTTGCATGTTTCTTTGATTCCGTCGTTGTTGTTGTCGGTGCAGTATGCTTCTGATTGTTGTGCTGATAGTTCTCCGTTCTTTGAGCACGTTGCGGGTGTGCCTGTGTTACTCGCGCATCTTGGGTCTGCGCAGTCGACGTATCCTTCGAGGGTGTCGTCTTCTCCGTTTGCGCAGTTTTCTGTCAGGCTGGTTTTTGTTGCTGTGTCGGTGTTGCCGTGCGTGTCTTTGGCGGTGATGCGTATCTCGAACTCGTCGTTAAAGGTTGTGGGTACGTCAAAGTCGTAGCCGTGGTGGGGGCTTATTGTGGTGCTGTCGTATTTGTATCCTTCTTCTGGGCCGCATTCTCCTTCGTTCCAGTCTGTGCAGCTGATGGTGTTGTCATCGTAAAACGTGTTTTCGCAGTCGAAACTGTTTTTGTTTCTTTTCTTTATTGTAAATAATATTGTTATTAATTATTGAGTGGTGACAAATGGAAAGGTTTTTATAGCTGTGGGTGTGTTAGAATATTATGTCGCTTGTCGAAAAGATTCTTGATGCTCGGGATGTTCTTTCTGATGTGAATCAGTCGTTTAATCCTTTTAGTCGTTATCATAGGGATAAGATTCGTGCTCGTCGTGAGAGGGGTGAGGGGTGGTTGCGTGCCGCGTTTGATGAGTATGCGACGTCGCTTGCTCTTGGAACATTCTCATCAAGCATCGCTTTTTGCGCTCTTCCTGCGTTTGCTCAAGATGGTGGTTCATTCACTGTGGGAGACAAAACAGTTACTGGCTACGCTTTGGGTTTAGATGGTCGGCCTCTTGTTGGAAAGGCGTTTTTCGCAATTAATGGTGACACGACCAGTTATGATATTGGTGCTGATGGACGAATCTCTGCTACGCTTACGGATATTGAAGAAGTAAAAAACAAACCTATCCCAAAATCATTTGCACTCTCAAATAATTATCCAAACCCGTTCAATGATAAAACGAGTTTTGATGTGAGTACTGCAAAGCCTACTGTAGGTCATATCGCTTTGTATAACACTCTTGGACAAAAGGTGCGTGATTGGCCGATCTCTTTGAATCGTGGAACCACTACGTTCTCAATGGATGGTGAATTAGCACAAGGAATGTATTTTTTGCAAGTGTTGACGCCGCAAGGACGAGTCGCGCAAAAAGTGCTTGACTTAGATGGTGCAGTTACGAGCAAGCCAGGACTGAACCTCTCTCAACAAAGTTATTCTTCAGACGTGCCGGTCGCATTAGATGATGCTGTGCGCATGGAATCATTAGGAAAAACATCTAGTAGTGATGTGTACACGATGTGGTTGGAAGGAACAAACGCAGATGGCGTGCCACTCACAAAATTCGCTGCGATGAGAACACAAAACCAAGACCCCGGACAAGAAAACATCGCAACTTCAAGTTATTACGCAGGTTTTGTTCCTGCAATGGCTTCAGCAAATGAAATTCCTTATAATTTCTTGTGGTACGCAGTAGATAAATCAGTGCCTTTAGACACTCTAAGTCATATCATAATTGGTCCGCATTTCTCAGCTCGATGGGAAAACTATGTGACACAACAATTCACAATGGATTATAATAGCGGCGACCCAATAGGAACAGTTCCAGATAGTGTGTTTGAAAAACAAGACAGGCTGCTTTCTGAACTTAGAGATATCTATGTGTTCAATACTCCTGCAGGAACAGATACTCTTTTGTGGACAACAAATGAGCGAACAGACAATCCGAACTGGGCGCAACGAGGGTATAACGTTTGGGCAATGGATAATGCATCAATACCCGTTCATAGCAAGTCGTATGTTGTTGAAGATGATATTCAAAAATTAAAATATAGTTTAGGAAGAGTACAAGCAACTAGTGCTTTAGGATATTATTATGAAGAATACTTGCCTGCAGCCGCGGTTGCTCTTGATGATTACCGTCCTTCTGAAGGAGGTCCAAGAACGGGCTTTGGTCAGATGATAACAACTGTTGATGAAAATAACAAAGTTGTTATTGGAAAAAACGCGTATGATTTCTTACGTATCGGATTACTTTTCAAAGGAAAAATTGTTGGTCAACTTGATTAATAAACGACTACGTTGTTAGTATCTGACCAATAATCTAAGTTTCCAAATTTGATAACACTACAACAAGCACTTGGTGAGGTAGAGTCTAAACAATTATTATTAGAATCTCCCACCCAATTCAAAAAGTCAGATGAGTAATCATATCCGCAATTGTATGGTGGGCTCGGATAACAGGGACCCGCTCCCACACATCTTCCAATGCCTGGACCATCTGCATCCGGATCCCAATAGTCTCCTGTAGGACAGCACACGCCTTCTCCTCCGTTGGCATCATTGCCATCTCCGTCAAAAGAGTCTACTATATCATCTTCACCATAACTGCAGTAGTGAAATGATAATTGATCTGCAGGAAGTTTTGCTGGGTCGTACTGCCAGCAATTGTTCATGTCGCACCAGCTTCCATCGGCGTAGGGTGCGTTTATTTCTTCTGTGTCGTATTTGTATCCTCCTTCTAGTCCGCATTCTCCTTCGTTCCAGTCGTAGCATTCTTCGTTATTTTTGTCGATGTAGTTTTCGTCGCAGTCTTGTGTTTGTGTGTTTGTGTCGCAGTTGCAGCGGGGTTGTCCTAGTGCGAGTGCGCACGTGGTTTTGGTGTGTTTGTACAACTTTGCTCCGTCGCATGTTTCTTTGATTCCGTCGTTGTTGGTGTCCACGCAGTATGCTTCTGATCGTTGTGCTGATAATTCTCCGTTCTTTGAGCATATTGCGGGTGTGCCTGTGTTACTCGCGCATCTTGGGTCTGCGCAGTCGACGTATCCTTCGAGGGTGTCGTCTTCTCCGTTTGCGCAGTTTTCTGTCAGGCTGGTTTTTGTTGCTGTGTCGGTGTTGCCGTGCGTGTCTTTGGCGGTGATGCGTATCTCGAACTCGTCGTTAAAGGTTGTGGGTACGTCAAAGTCGTAGCCGTGGTGGGGGCTTATTGTGGTGCTGTCGTATTTGTATCCTTCTTCTGGGCCGCATTCTCCTTCGTTCCAGTCTGTGCAGCTGATGGTGTTGTCATCGTAAAACGTGTTTTCGCAGTCTTGTGTTTGTGTCGCAGCTGCACCTGTTGTCGGTGGCGCAGTAGCCTTGGTTGCTGTGTTTGTTCGTGCTGTACGTCATCGTCTCGTCGTTTATTGTTGTGCCGCTGATGGTGATGGTGACGGTGATGTCTTTTGGATGGTCTATATCGTGCTGCGTTTATTTCTTCTGTGGAATTTGTATTTCCATTAATGACTTACCTATATTGGTCATATTAATATTAGCCATAAAGGAGATGGGTTTAATGCAGATTGCCTTAAATGAATTCAAAGCCAAAATATCCGAATACCTGAAAGACATAAAGGAGCCGATATTTATCACCAAGCATGGGAAAGTAGTCGCAAAAGTGCTACCCAGCAGCAACGAAGAGGTATGGGAAGATGTGCAAGAAAGAATGAAAGGGTCTGTTACGGAATATAATGATCCTGAAAATCCGGTCGGTGAAGAAGACTGGACTTTGCTGCCATGATTGCTCTGGACACACATGTTTGGGTATTTCTCGTAACAGGCGATTTAAAGAGGATTCCGGCCCGTACTATCAACAAAATTAAAAATTCCGACAAGCTGTATCTTTGTGCCATTTCTTGTTGGGAAGTCGCATTACTGGAGAAGAAAGGCCGCCTTAAATTGAGCATGCCTGCGGACGTGTGGATTTTCAACGCGCTAAAATTTCCACAGCTTGAAGTTATAGATCTTACGCCGCAATTGCTTGTTGAATCTGTAAAAATTGAAAAGTTTCATCCTGATCCCGCAGACAGAATGATTACAGCCATGTGCCTGTTAAACGGCTACACATTGGTCACGAAGGACAAAAAAATACAGCATTCAGGAACAATAAAAACGATTTGGTAAAAAAACATATCACCTGCTGCGGTGCTTATCAGCTCTAAAATTAAGTGCAACGTGCCAAAAAGCATAAATACCGGCATTCCCATTAACAAAAGCCCCAGCCAAATCCCGGTGATTCACGTTACCGGATGCGTCCCGAAGGGATAACACATGGGTAGCAACCAGCCAAGATTTCACCAACCTGTACCGTCAGGTACGGTACAATTTAATTTCCGACGAATGCGACATATTCGGCTCTTAGGCAGAGTCTTCATTCTTATCAGTAGAAACATCACATATCACCACAGTACGGTTTTTTGAGACGCAAAATTTTGCGTCTCTACGTTTCCCTTCTCCGTACAATTCAATCCTTTTTACAAAACGCTGCGTTTCATAGATTGCCTATATGCAAAACAGCACCATCATCCATCGTTTAACCGCCTTGTGGGCTTTGAGCGAAGCGGCCCTGGGCGGTTTGCTGCACGCCATGCGTATTCCGCTGACCGGCCTGTTTGTCGGCGGCAGCGCCGTTGTACTGATCACGCTCCTCGCCATGTTCTCGGAAAAACGCGGCGCCATCCTCAAAGCCACGGTGATCGTTATGGCCATCAAGGGCATGGTCAGCCCTCACACCCCGCTGATGGCCTATGTGGCCGTGGGTGTCCAGGGTCTGTTGGGCGAATTCTTTTTCGGTCTGTTTAAAAACAGGCGGCTTTCGGCGCTGCTGCTGGGTGTGAGCGCCCTGCTGCTTTCGGGGCTGCAAAAGGTCATCGTGTTAACCGTATTGTTTGGCAGCGATATCTGGACAGCCCTGGATGAGTTCGCCGCCTTTGTGTTGCGGCAGTTCGGCATCTCGGGGTTCAGCGCGGAAAACGTCGCCTTCAGCGCCACGCTGATTGGCAGCTACCTGCTGGCGCACCTGCTGATGGGTCTGTTTGTGGGTTTCCAGGCACCGCGGCTGGGAAATGCCATCATACGCGATATGCCGCAGGCGAAAACGATAAACGCGCAAGCAGCGCCGGAATCCGGCGCACCGGCACGGGCAAAGCGGCGCAAGTTCCGTCCCACGGTCATAGCCCTGTTTGCGGTGCTGGTTATACTTTTGGTTTTGTCTTACACCACAGGTGCTTTTTCAGAAGGCTACGGCGGGAAGATTGCTTTGATGCTGCTGCGCGCGGTTATTGTGACCGTGCTGTGGTATTACCTGCTGGCGCCGTTGCTGCTGCGTCTGTTGCAACGCTTCCTGGATAAAAAGCGCGGCCGCTATGCTTCGGAAATCCGATCGATCGTGGAGTTGCTGCCGGCGTTGCGGGCCATTGTCTCCCAAAGTTGGCGGGAGAGTGCCGGGCAGCGCGGGTTGAAGCGGGTGCAGCGTTTGGTTTACCTGGTGGTGCTTTATAGCCTGACGTTTGAGTAGGTTTTTATTTGTCTTTTCATTTTCTTAATCTTTATCATGATCTCTCTTACCCGGGCCCTGTTCTGTACCTGACGGTACAGATTATCTAAATTAACATCTTGTGCTACCCATATGGTGTCCCTTCGGGACATATGCGGTATTATTGACAACGTTAATTTGCCACCCGCTTTTTAACCCACGACTTCAGTCGTGTGGTTTTGCTACCTGTTGCAGTCCTCAGAACCGTTTACCGGGGGGACGGGACAGATGTAAGGCACGATGCATGTGCCGGCGTTGCACTATGTTGTGCCTGACGGTACAGGTGGGTAAAATTAATATCCGGATTCTACCCTTGTTTTGTCCCTTCGGGACAGAAAAATCATTACCCAAGATTATGCAATTTCTTTCACAGCTCTTTTTTTAGAAGTTTCATCTGTTAACCCACGCCTTCAGGCGCGGGATTTTCCTACCGGGTATTTTGCCGAGGGATTGCTAGGCTTGTGGTGTCTCTTCGGGACAGATGGGTGCGTAGCCTTTAGAACATGCAAGCTTTGGTCAGCCCTGTTTTTAAAGCTCCCGCCCTGTTAACCCACGCCTTCAGTCGTGGGGTTTGATGACAATTTATATCGTGATATAACCGATTCATCGGTTTCAAAACGCCGGTGTGTGTGGGGTTATGATGAGCATTTGCCGGCAGCCGCATTGTGCTGTACCTGACGGTACAGATGGGTAAAATTATTGTTACTACAAAAGCTACCAATATTTTGTCCCTAACGGGACGGATGGTAGTTGGCATCTCTGGCAATAATTATGTAACAGGTAGCTTTGTCAATAGTCCCGAAGGGACAAAACAAGGGTAGCACCACGCCAAAAAATTCACCCAACTGTACCGTCAGGTACAGCATAAAAAGGGGTGTTACAAAACCGATGAATCGGTGTATTATAATCTGGGAAGCTAAAAAGCCCCACGACTAAAGTTGTGGGTTAACCGATTAGCATGCACTCTTTGGAAGCCAACTTGAAAACAATTTCCACGCTGATCGCATTCGTCGTAAGACCAGGCACTACCCCGCTCAGGCTACTCAAAATCCCGCTTGCGACTTTTGCCTGACGCCGTTTTAAAAATTTGCTATCCTTAAGACGTATAAAGCAATACATTTTTAAGGGGAGCGCAAAAATGCACAAAACAATTAATCACCAAACTTTAACAAAAAACGCGCCGTCACGGAGCAAAATCCTCACCAACTTCAACCTGGTTTTGGCGGCGCTCATTATCCTAAAGCTGCTGGCGCACTTCCTCACCAGCAGCAACTATGAGCTGCACCGCGACGCTTACCTTTACATCGCCCAATCCAACCACCTGGCTTTTGGCTACTGGTCCACACCGCCCTTCACCGCCTTCATGGCTAAAATCAGCGCGCTGCTTTTTGGCGAATCCATTTTTGCCTACCGCCTGTTTCCGGCCCTGACCGGAGCGGCATCTCTTTATTTAATCGGCCTGATTGTCAAAACCCTGCGCGGCTCCACCTGGGCCCTGCTTCTCGCGGGATCGGCTTTTCTCTTTTCGGTGGCTTTTTTGCGCAGCAACAGCCTGCTGCAACCGGTTTCGTACGACCAGTTCTTCTGGCTGCTCAGCTTTTTCCTTATCGTTAAAATGATCTCACAAAACGAGCCGCGCTATTGGCTCTACATCGCCGTAGCCTGGGGGCTGGGTTTTCTCAATAAGTATTCCATGGTGATTTTTGCCCTGCCTTTTGTGGCCGGTTTGCTGCTCACGCCGCGGCGCCGCCTGTTGTTCTCAAGCTACACGTTGTACGGCCTGGGACTGGGTTTCCTGATCATCCTGCCCAACATCATCTGGCAGCACACGCACAACTGGATTGTCTTCCACCACATCAGCGAGCTGGCCGAAACGCAGTTTGTCAATGTCTCCTTTGGCGGCTTTATGTTCATGCAGGGATTGATGAACCTGCACGCACTGCCGCTGTGGCTGGGCGGGCTCTTTTTCCTTCTGTTCAGCAAAGGTGAAACCCGCCTGCGCGCGCTGGGCTATGCGACGCTGATCATTATCTTCGGGCTGGCGCTGGTCCAGGCCAAGGCCTACTACACGCTGGGCATTTACAGCGGCCTGTTTGCCATCGGCGGTGTGGCCTTTGAAAGATGGTTTCGTGCAAAAAAAGCGTTCATCAAGCCGCTGCTGCTGGCCTTTATTATGCTGGCCAACCTGCCGGTGCTGCCCTTCGCCCTGCCTTTGCTCAAGATGGATAAAATGGTAGATTACTCTGCGGCCGCCGCGAGCTACGGACTCGAATCACTGGTGACATGGGAAGACGGCCGTGTCTACCACCTGCCTCAGGATTACGCCGACATGACCGGCTGGCGCGAACTGACGCAGGTAGTGGCAACAGCCTGGTTTGCCATACCCGAAAGCCAAAGAGACCATATTGTAATCTACGCTGAGAATTATGGCCTGGCCGGGGCTGTAAATTTTTATGGCAATAAAATGGGCCTGCCCGAAGCCATCAGTTTTCACGACAGCTTTGCCATATGGGCGCCGGATACGCTTGGCATGACCCCCGACAGCCTGATCCTGATCTATATTAATGATGACAGCGAAGATGTAAATCGCTATTTTAAGGATGTGCGTGAGGCGGGGCTTTTGGAGAACCCCTATGCGCGGGAGAGCGGCATGCCGGTGTATATCTGCCGCAACCCGATTGCCGAATTTCCGGAAATATATTTACAGATCGCGCGACAAAATAAGTCGCGTTTTGCACAATGAGTCAACACCAGAAACATCCACAAAAATTCACCGGGGACGGCAAAACCTGGCTGATCCTTTTTGCCGTCTTCACCGTGATCGCACTGTTCAACTGGACGCGCTTTTTCACGCTCGATCTGGCCGAGGGCGGCAGCGGCCGTTACCTGTTTTACTTCATCATGGAAACCACCGGCGCCTATTCCGTGCTCGTGCTGCTGCCGGCGCTCATCTGGTTCATAGAAAAATTTCAAATTACAAAAGAAAACGTGCTCAGCCACCTGCCCCTGCACCTTGCCGGCAGCGTGGTTTTCGGGGTCTCGCACACCCTGCTGATGCTGGGCAGCCGCAGCGCCATTTACGCCCTGGCCGGCTGGGGCAGCTACGATTACGGCCTGATGCGCTACCGCTTCCCGATGGAGTTTACGCACCAGTTTTTTACCTACTGGACGGTTTACGCGGTGAATGCCTTCTTCCGGGCGCGCCGCGAACGTGAGGCTCAAAAGGTGTACTTCGCGCGGCTGCAGCAACAGCTTTCCCAGGCCCGCCTGAAAGCCCTGCAAATGCAGCTCAATCCCCATTTCCTGTTCAACACGCTCAATATGATTTCATCCACGCTGTATGAAAATCCTAAGGCGGCCGACAGTATGATCGCTAACCTGAGCGACTTGCTGCGACTGACGCTGGATAGCAAAGGCTTTGAGGAACACAGCCTGGAGGATGAACTGGAGATAAGCGATTATTACCTGGCCATCATGAAGGCCCGTTTTGGCGATAATCTGATCATAGAAAAAAATGTGCAGGAAGCGGCGCGCGCTGCCATCGTACCGGGATTTATTCTGCAGCCGCTGCTGGAAAATTCCATCAAGTACAGTTTTGAGCAGGCTGACAAGGTGTGCATCACGATCAGCGCTGCGGGTGAAAACGGCGACTTAAAAATCACCCTGGATGATGACGGCCCGGGCATGAACCGGCCTGACCAAAATATGCTGCAAAACGGCTTTGGCCTTACCGCGACGATGGACAGGCTGAGCCAGCTTTATGGTGACGACCAGGAAATCGCTTTTTCAAAAAGTCCGCTAGGCGGATTACGGGTGACGTTACATCTGCCCTTTCGCCGCAGCCCCGTAAAAAAGGAAGCGTTGCATGAATAAACTGCATATCCTGGTGGTGGATGACGAAGCGGCCGCCCGTAAGAAAATCCGTTCCTACCTGCAAAACAGCGACCATACCATCACTGAGGCGGAAAACGGTCTGCAGGCGCTGGAACAGATCAAAAGCAAGCCACCGGACCTCATTTTTCTCGATATCCAGATGCCACGCATGACCGGTTTTGAGGTGATTGAAGCCGTGGGAGTGGCCGACATGCCGCCGGTTATTTTTGTCACCGCCTACGACGAGTTTGCCATTGACGCGTTCGAGGTGCAAGCGCTGGACTACCTGCTCAAACCTTTCGATGAAGCCCGTTTCCGAAAAGCCTTTGACCGGGCCTTAAACCACCTGCAGCAAAAAAACGATCGGGCGGCGCTGCTAAACAGTCTGCTTCAACAGGTCGGAAAAAGGAAAGAATTTCTGCAACGGCTGATCGTCAATGAGGGCGAGCGTTATTTTTTTGTCGATTGCGACGCTATCGTCTATCTCTCCGCCGAAGAAAAATACGTCAAGATCCACACCATGAAAGAGAGCTTTCTTACCCGCGACACGCTCAGCAGCCTGGAGCAGCGCCTCAACCCCGACAGCTTCCGGCGCATCCACCGCTCGCACATCATCAACCTCAATTTCGTAAAAGAGATGCAGCCGTGGTCACACGGCGATTACGTGGTACTGATGAAGAACGGCGCCGAGCTCAATTTCAGCCGCCGCTACAAGGACCGGCTGTTTGGCAAAAAGTAGCGCGACATTTATGTCGTGCACAATCTGCAAGGTGAATAATCGTCAAAGATTCAGGCGATTATTTGACCATCTGCCGTAGAGACGCAAGATTTTGCGTCTCTACAATTTTTTCTCTGTTTCATAAAACACCTTTTTTCCTCATATTCTTCTATTCAAAAAAACCAGGATTAAGTCATGCGTTTAAAAATTGCCGCTTTGATTCCTTTTTTTCTAGCTGTCACCGTCGCTGCCCAAAGCCACATCCGCCTGAACCAGGCCGGTTATCTGCCCGGGCAAAGCAAGGTGGCGCTGGCCTTTAGCACGCAGCCAATCGAAGACCCTTTTGAACTGCTCGACGCCCGCACCAACAAGGTCGTTTTCATAGGCCAAACCGGGCTGGCCGGTCGCTACGAAAACTGGGGCAAACGCCATTTTTACCGCCTGGATTTTTCAGGCTGGCAGGAAAGCGGACGCTATCTCATCAGGCTTCCTAAGGCAAAAGTACAATCACAGCCGTTTACAATTGCCGCAAACGCCTACGCCGGTTTACCCGACAGCATGCTTGTGTTTATGCGCCAGCAACGCTGCGGATACAACCCCTTTCTGGATATGGTGTGCCACCAGCGCGACGGGCGCAGTTTTTACGGCCCCATGCCCGACTCCACTTTTGTGGAAGTCAGCGGCGGCTGGCACGATGCCGGCGACCAGCTCAAATACCTGATCACGTCGTCCAATGCCACGGCGAGCATGCTGCTGGCCTACGCTCACAACCCGCACATTTTTAGCGATCGTGTTAACGCCCTGGGACAACCCGGCGCCAACGGTCTGCCCGATATTTTGGATGAGGCGCGCTGGGGTCTGGAATGGTTGTTCAAAATCCATACCGCCGGCAGCCTCGTGCACCAGGTGGCCGACGACCGTGACCACATCGGCTGGAAATGGCCGGATCGCGACAGCAGCGACTATGGCTGGGGCCCGAACAGCTATCGTGCCGCCTATTTTGCCACGGGCACCCCGCAGGGGTTGAACCAATACAAAAGTGCCGCCACCGGCATTGCCAACCTGGCCGGACGGTGTGCCGCCGCCATGGCCATTGCCGCGCGGGTATGGCCCGGCGACAGCCTGTTTACCCTGCAATGCCGCAACGAAGCAATCGCACTTTATAAATTGGGTAAACAAAACCCCGGCTACCAGCAGGGCAACTCCTACAAGGCGCCCTACCGCTACAACGAAGACACCTGGGCCGATGACATGGAATGGGCCGCCGCCGAGCTGTACAGCCTCACCGGCGATGAAAGCTACCTGCGCGACGCCAAAAAGTACGCCCGCGATATCGCCGCTACCTCCTGGATGCAACATGATTCCAGCGACCATTACCGCCTCTACCCTTTCGCAAACCTGGGCCACTACGCGCTCTACCCGCATGTGGATGAAGCGTTCCAGGAAGAGCTGGCCTGCTATTACCGCGAAAACATTGCAAACATAGGCAAACGCGCCGCGCAGAATCCTTTTGGTGTCGGCACCACCTTCATCTGGTGCTCCAACAATCTCTCCACCGCGCTGATCACGCAGATTGCCCTGTACGAAAAAATGACCGGGGACCGGCGTTACCGCGACCTGATGCTGCAGCACCTGGATTGGCTGTGGGGCCGCAATCCCTGGGGCACATCGATGTTTACCGGGCTACCCGCGGACGGTGAGTTTCCCGAGGATGTGCATACCAGCGTCTGGGCGCTGACAAAGCGTGTGGTGCCCGGCGGGCTGGTGGACGGGCCCGTGCGTAAATCCATATACAACAGCCTGCGCGGTCTCACCCTCACACAACCCGATGAATTTGCCGCTTTCCAGTTCGGCCCCATTGTCTACCACGATGACATCGGCGATTATTCCACCAACGAGCCAACCATAGACGGCAGCGCGGATGCTATTTTTATGATGACTCTTATGAATACCCTGGAAGTGGATTGATGAATTGCTGAATTATAAAATCGTTGATTAGACGCCTTCCTGACATTTTTCTAACATAGATTTTTTATGTTTGTTGATCCTGCATTCATAAAACCGAAAAAGGGAGCTTTCCGTGTTTAAACACCTCGGCGAAATCATTGCGCTTTTCCTGAAACTGGGTTTTATCGCTTTTGGCGGGCCGGCGGCCCATATTGCCATGCTGCAGGATGAGGTGATCGATAAACGCAGCTGGATGTCGCGCCAGCATTTCCTGGACCTGGTGGGCGCGACAAACCTGATTCCCGGTCCCAACTCCACCCAGATGGTGATGCATTGCGCTCTGGAACGCGGCGGCTTTTTGGGATTGCTGTTGGGAGGTTCGGCCTTTATCCTGCCGGCGACCCTGCTTACGGGCATCCTGGCCTGGTTTTACGTGGCCTACCAGGAAGTGCCGCAGGTGGGCGCATTGCTGTTTGGCATAAAACCGGCGGTCATCGTTATCATCCTGGGCGCGGTGTACAAGCTGGGCCAAAAGGCGCTGAAAGGTTGGCAGCTTGGCGTGATCGGTACGCTGGTGGCGGCAGCCTCTTTTGCCGGGGTAAACGAGGTGATCGCCATCCTGGCCGGTGGCGTGGCCGGGTTGATCTGGCTGCGGGTAATGGCGAAAACGGGCGACAAGACCGGCAGCGTTTTCCCGTTGTGGGCCTTGCTGATTCCGGGCGGCACTGCGGCCGCGGCGACGCAGGTAACGCTGGCGGGATTGTTCTGGGTGTTCATCAAAATCGCGCTGGTGCTGTTTGGCAGCGGCTACGTCTTAATCGCTTACCTGGAAGGGGAGCTGGTGCAGGGGTTGGGCTGGCTGACACAGGCCCAGCTTATCGATGCCATCGCCATCGGGCAATTCACGCCGGGTCCTGTTTTATCCACGGCCACGTTTGTAGGTCTGCAAATTGCCGGCATAGAAGGCGCGATCCTTGCCACCGTTGGTATTTTCCTGCCTTCGTTTTTGCTGGTGGCCCTGCTGAATCCGGTCATACCCAAATTGAGGCAAAAAGCCTGGGCCGGTGCTTTTCTCGATGCGGTCAACATCAGCGCGCTGGGCATCATGGTGGCTGTTACCGTGGAGCTGGGCATCGCCGTATTAACCGGCTGGAAAGCCTGGCTGATCTTCGCGCTGAGCGCCCTGTTTACATTCGGCCCTAAAAAATTAAGCGCCGTGTGGATTGTGCTCGGGGCCGCTTTATTGGGGTACGGCCTCTCGCTGCTATAACAGGATATTTGTGTTGTTATATGTAGAGACGCAAGATTTTGCGTCTCTACGCCAATGGCCTGAAAATTAGCTCTTAATTGATTTCTCCACGCTGGAGGCAATCTGTCCGCCATTGAAACCGAATTTCTCTTCCAGCACTTCATACGGGGCTGAGGCGCCAAAACGCTCCATACCCAAAACGTGAACCGGCACGCCGAAATAATGGCTCCAGCCAAAACTGACACCGGCTTCCACCGCAAAAATATTTTTCACCGAGGCGGGAATCACCGCCCGGCGATAGCTCTCCGGCTGCTGCTCGAACAGCTCTTTGCAGGGCACGGAAACAACGCGCACGGCATGACCCTTTTCACGGAGAAGCGTTGCGGCATCAACGGCAAAGTGCAGCTCGGAGCCGCTGGCCATCAGGACGATTTCCGGTTTGCCGCCGGCATCATCACAAACCACGTAGGCCCCCTTTTTCACCTGCTCGGCAGCGAACGATGCGCCTCGTTCAATGACGGGCACATTCTGGCGGGTAAGCAGCAAGGCGCTGGGACCATCTTTTTTGCGCAAAGCCATCGCCCAGCACATAGCCGTTTCCACGGCGTCCGCGGGCCGCATCACCTGCAGGTTGGGGATAGCCCGCAACGCCGCCAAATGCTCGATCGGCTGGTGCGTGGGCCCGTCTTCGCCAACAAAAATGCTGTCGTGCGTGAAGACAAAAACATTCTGTGCCTCCATCAACGCGGCCAGGCGCATGGAAGGACGCATGTAATCGCTAAAGACCAGGAAGGTGCTGCCAAAGGGAATGTAGCCACCGTAAAGACTGATGCCGTTGCAGATTGCGGCCATGGCGTGCTCACGGATGCCAAAATGCAGATTGCGTCCAGAGTAGGCGCCCGCTTTTATCGGTTCGTATTTTTCGAGATACGTCTTTGTTGAAGGTTCCAGGTCGGCGGAACCGCCCACGAAACCGGGCAGCAGTTCGGCGATTTTCTGCATCACTTTTCCGGAGAGTCCGCGCGTGGCCGTCTCTTTTTCCGGTGCCGCGTCAAGCAGTTCCTGCTCAAGATTGTCCGGCAACTGGCGCTCCATCATAGATGCGTGCAGTTTTGCCTTTTCGGGGTCGTCCTTCTTCCAGGCGGAAAAGGCGTTTTCCCAATCCTGATACTCTTTTTTGAGCTCTGCAACACGCTTATCAAAAATCGCCTGCACCTCATCCGGCACGTGAAAGCCCACTTCCGGGTCAAAGCCCAGGTTCTTTTTGGTCAGCTTCAGCTCGTCGTCGCCGAGGGGTGAGCCGTGTACACCGGCCGTATCGTGCTTGTTGGGGCTGCCCTGACCGATATGCGTTTTGGCCACGATCAAGACCGGCTTACCCTTTAAAGCAATCGCCTTATTGAAAGCCTCTTCAATCTGATCATGATCATGACCATCGGTGTGCAGCGTGTGCCAGCCGTAAGCTTCAAAACGGGCGGCCACGTTCTCGGAAAAGGCCAGGTCCGTTTCACCGGCAATGGTGATTTTATTGTCGTCATACAGGAAAATGAGGTTGTCCAGCGCCAGGTGCCCGGCCAGCGACGCCGACTCCGAAGCAACGCCTTCCATCATATCGCCGTCACTGCAAAAACCGAATACGCGATGCGCTCCAAGCACCTGCTGTTTGCTATCGTTAAAGCGCGCCGCCGTCATCTTTGCGGCGATGGCCATACCCACGGCGTTGGCAAAGCCCTGCCCCAACGGTCCGGTGGTCGTCTCAACGCCCGGCAGGCAATGCACCTCGGGGTGTCCCGGTGTACGCCCCTCCCATTGGCGGAAATTTTTCAGGTCATCCATGGTCACGTCGTAACCGCACAGGTAAAGCATGCTGTACAAAAGCATCGAGCCATGCCCGGCCGAGAGCACAAAGCGATCGCGGTTGGGCCAGTTGGGTTCAGCGGGATTAAATTTCAGGAATTTGGTCCACAGCACGTAGGCGCAATCGGCCAGGCCCATGGGCAGGCCGGGGTGCCCGGAATTAGCCTTTTGAACGGCATCGGCCGCCAGCAAACGGATCGTATTGGAGGCCAGTACGGCCAGCTCTTTTTCGTTTTTCGCCTTATCCATATCGCGGGTTAACGACATTCTATTTTCCTTAATTTTGATTGGTTATTATAAGGCGTGAAATGTACGGCATTAAAAATAAAAAATCATCCCCGAATGGAGAATTGCGGCAGGGAAAAATGAAGTATAAAATTATTCTTAAATAAAGAAACACTAATCCCAAATAACATCTATGCCGGGGTATGCTTTTATTTCCTTGTCAGAAGTAAGAATAGGCGCATTATGAAGTCTTGCGGTCGAGACAATTAAGCGATCATGTAATTCAAGCCCGCTGAGTTCCTGAGCGTTACGCACAATATTTAGATTGAGATCAATTATTTTATAATTATCGAGCTTAGAAATAGTTTTTCCAAGCTTATCAAAATCAACCTTTATTCGCTTTTTTTCTGCCAAATAAAGGATTTCCACAAACGTTATAATGGAAATGATGAGGTCGCCTTCACCTTTATCGACCTTTTCCAGAACTTTACGGGCTTGCTTTCCAATTTTTCCTTTTTTTGTAAAAAAACGAATAACCGTAACGGTGTCTGCCAAAAAAGTCATTAGCTAAGCTTGCTTAAAATCTTTTGGGAAGACTCTTTTCTGAAAATTCTAATTTCCTCTTCCAGATCCGCATCTTGCTCAAAATCAAATTCTTCCCAAATACCCTGGAGTGACCCCGTATTTCCGGTTTTTGCATTCTGGGATATGAGTGATTCAAGAAAAGAATTTACTTGATCAATTTGCTTCCCCTTTATTTTTTCAAGGTTTTTTCTGGCCCTTGCAAATTTTTCATTTTGAGTATCTGTGTGCTTCATATTTATATCCCCGTACAACAATTCAAAAAATATATCCTATTTTACAGGCATCTTCAAGAAAGTATCCCTTCTACTTCTCCACCTTCAAAAAGCGGGCGTTGATGGCAACGATGACCGTACTCAGTGACATTAGCACCGCACCCACGGCGGGACTGAGAATAATTCCCAGGCTGAAAAGCACACCGGCCGCAAGCGGGATGGCGATGACGTTGTAGCCCGTGGCCCAGGCCAGGTTTTGCAGCATCTTGCGGTAGGTGGCGCGGGCAAACTTCAACAGCGCGAGCACATCTTTGGGGTTACTGCGCACCAGGATAATGTCGGCTGTTTCCACGGCCACATCGGTGCCCGCGCCAATAGCGATGCCCACATCAGCGCGGGCCAAAGCGGGCGCGTCGTTTACGCCGTCGCCCGTCATGGCTACCACGTAACCTTTTTCCTGCACCTCGCGCACCTTCTTCTCTTTGTCCTGCGGCAGTACCTCGGCAAACACCTCATCCAACCCCAGCGTCTCGGCCACGCGTTTGGCCACCTTTTTGTTGTCCCCCGTCAGCATCATGCAACGGATATCCATTTTGTGTAAGGCGTCGATTGTCTCTTTGGACTCTTCGCGTATTTCGTCGCCCAGGGCAATGGCGCCCAGCAGCTTTTCATCACGCAGCACAAAGACCACGGTTTTGCCCTCTTGCTGTAGTTCGGACGCTTTTTCGGGAATCTCCATGTCATTCTCCTGCAGGTAGCCCGGGCTGACTACGGCAATCTTTTTCCCTTCCACGGTTCCTTTGGCGCCTTTGCCGGGGATGGAATCAAAATCTTTTACCGACGGGTAATCGTCTGTTTTTTTTACGATGCCTTTGGCGATGGGGTGTTCCGAGTTCTGCTCCACCGCCGCGGCCAGGCGCAGAATTTCCTTTTCATCGGCACTTTCATCCAGCGTTACAACGTCGCTTACACCGAAGGTGCCCTTGGTGAGCGTGCCGGTCTTATCAAACAGGATGGCATCGATTAGGCGGGCCTTTTCGAAGGCCGCGCGGTTGCGGATAAGCAGACCGTTTTGCGAAGACTTTGCCGTGGAGACCGCCACCACCAGCGGAATGGCCAGCCCCAATGCGTGGGGACAGGTAATCACCATCACGGTGACCGAGCGTTCCAGCGCGAACACGAACTCACGCCCTGCCCAGCCAAACCAGGCGGCAAAGGTAATTGCCCCGGCACTCAGCGCGATGATGGTCAGCCAAAAGGCGGCACGGTCGGCCAGGTTTTGCGTACGCGACTTGCTTTGCTGGGCCTCTTCCACCAGCTTCATGGCCTGTGATAAGAAGCTGTCATCACCGGACTTCTCCACTTCAATAGTAAGAGATGAATCGCCATTGACAGTGCCGCCCACCACTTCATCGCCTTCTTTTTTCGTCTGCGGTTCCGACTCGCCGGTCACCATGGCCTCGTTCACCGTGGATTGGCCCTCAACCACGCGGCCATCCGCGGGCACTTTTTCGCCGGGTTTTATAAGCAGGCGGTCACCTTTTTTCAGCTCATCCACAGGCACATCTTCGGTTTTGCCATTATCATCCAGGCGGTGCGCGTCTTTGGGCAGCAACTGGGCCATTTCCGTTAGCGCTTTGGATGCTCCCATCACTGATTTCATTTCAATCCAGTGCCCCACCAGCATGATATCCACCAGCGTGGCCAGTTCCCAAAAGAACATTTTACCGGGCAGGCCAAACACCACTGCCGCGCTGTAGATGTAGGCCACACCAATAGCCACGGCAATCAATGTCATCATTCCGGGTTGTTTCTTTTTCAGCTCATCCCACAGGCCTTTTAAAAAGGGCCAGCCGCCGTAAAAGAACACCGCGCTGGAAAAACCAAACAGCCAGTAATTTTGCGTGGGAAAGCGCAGACCAAAACCAAAGAAATTTTGGATCATCGGTGAAAGCGCCAGGATGGGCAGGGTCAGCACCAGCGAAATCCAGAAACGACGCCGGAAATCTTTCACCATATGTGCGTGATGATCGTGGTGGTTGTGGCCCCCGTTGTGGTCGTTTTTGTTTTTATGTGAATCTGAGTTGTGGTTATGGTCGTGGCTCATCGTACTGCCTCCTCGGGTTTTAGGCGGGATGAGAAGATTAAATAATCTACCAGTCTTATTCTGTTTGTTTGCTCACAAGAGGGTTAACGGTAAGAGGACCTATACCGTCATGCTGAACTCGTTTCAGCATCTACCAACCCAGTAAAGATCCTGAAATAAATTCAGGATGACGACACGGGAGCGATTCGACATGCCGAGACAATGACCCACTATACTGGCCACAACCGTCATGCTGAACTCGTTTCAGTATCTATCCTTAACCTATGCAAAAATTCTGAAATGAATTCAGGATGACGGTGTTGAGGCGATTCGACTAAAGGCGTACTGCATTTAAGCATGAAAGCGCCGGAAAAATGTTGTAACTTTACGGCTGGAATATATACATGGAAAAGAGTTATGCAAAAACCGGAATTACTGCTGCCGGCGGGCAGCTTTGAAAAACTGCAATACGCGATCGCCTACGGGGCCGATGCCGTTTACCTGGGCATCCCCATGTTTTCCTTGAGGGCACGCGGCAACGGCTTTCAAAAGGAGTCGGTGGCCGAGGCCATTGAGTATGCCCATGCGCGCGGCAAAAAGGTCTATCTCACGGCCAACATTTTGCCGCACAACCACAAGGTCAATCCATTTATAAAATATATTGATCGCCTCCTCAGCGAGTGTCAGCCCGACGCCTGGATCATGTCCGACCCCGGTATGATCATGCTGATGCGCGAACGCCATCCCGAACAGGAAATCCATCTCTCGGTGCAGGCCAACACGGTCAACTATGCCACGGCGCGCTTCTGGCACAGGCAGGGCGTCAAACGCATCATCCTGTCACGCGAGCTGTCGATAAAAGAGATCCGCCAAATTAAGGAAGAGTGTCCTGACCTGGAGCTGGAAGCGTTCGTGCACGGCGCCATCTGCATCGCTTACTCCGGCCGCTGCCTGATCAGCAACTACATGTCCTACCGCGATCCCAACCAGGGCACCTGCAGCCACTCCTGCCGCTGGCAATACCGCATGTACGAAAAAAGCGCGTTGCAGCCGCAGGCAATAGGGCAATCGCCGCAAAACGCGCAAGCGGTGACCCAGCACGGCGATGCCTACCACGCGCTGGCCGGTGATTTCTACCTAGAAGAGCTGGAGCGTCCCGGCGAGTACATGCCCATTGATGAAGACGAGAACGGCACCTACCTGATGAATGCCCGCGACCTGTGCGCCATCGAGTATTTGCAGGAGCTGCGTGATGCCGGCGTGGACAGCTTTAAGGTGGAAGGCCGCAACAAATCGGTCTATTACGTGGCCCATATTGCCCGTGCTTACCGCCGGGCTATTGATGACATGGTGGCCGGAAAGGCGCTGAACGAGTCCCACTGGCGCGATGTGTTTGCCGTGGCCAACAAGGGCTACATCGCCGGGTTTTACAAGGGCAACCCGGGCAAAAGCGCCCAAAAGTACGACGGCACAAAGGCCGAGAATCCGGCCTACCGTTTTGCCGGCATCATCCGCGAGTACGACGCCGACCGCAAAATGGTCAAGGTGGAACCGCGCAACCCGCTCTACCCCGGCCAGGAGCTGGAGCTGGTAACGCCGCAGGCCACCACACCGTTTAAGGTCGAAAAATTATACAATGTGGAATTTGAAGAGATCGATATGATCCACGGCGGTTTGCATTATTGCTGGATACCTTGGGATGAGGAGTTTGCCGGGTTTGGCCTATTACGTGAGAAGACGGAAGGGTAGAGACGCAAAATCTTGCGTCTCTACGTTTAGGCCTATCATTCTTTTGTCATTCCTGCGGATGCAGGAATCCACTGCGCTTTTAGCAAAAACTAACAGCATCCCTGGCAAATGCACATTTTCATGGATTCCCGCCTTCGCGGGAATGACACTCTTGGTGCGCAATGGAGATAAAACAGACGAGAATGATTATGAAAAAGAAAAAGACCCGGATCTTCCCCTGACTCCAAGACTTCAAGACCTCGAGACTACAGGACCCGAGAACAACACCTCACTCCACTTCCCTCACATCCACCCAATCAAAACGGACGGTACCACCGGAAGCTTTTAGCCTGATCTCATTCTCTCCCGGCTTAAGCGTACCCAAAGAAACGGGGATTTCCTGCCATTCGCCGTTCAGAGCATGTGTCTCTTCCGCGCCATTGAGCGAAAATGTGAAAGCGCCGTTGCCGTCTTCGGCCATGGCCTTTACAACGATGGAGGCATTTTGCAGTCCGCCGTTACCCACGCTGTAGCGTGTCCACTCGCCATCTTTCAAAAGGATGTACTGCTCGGACAGATGTTCATCCTTGTCAAAATCGATCAAGCCGGTCAGGACAGGCTCATTCACGCGGTAGCTGGCGGCGCGCTGCGTGGTATCGGCCACATAATAAGACACGTTATAACCGCCGTGACCATAATTCTCTGCTTCGATCTTAACCGGCGCACGGCGCATGATGCTGTTGACCACATCAAGAAAGTAGACGCAGTTGGCCAGCTTGATGTTTTCGATCAGCTCGTCAAACGCCTGTTGTGCCACCTCCGCGGATGGTTTTTCCTCGCCACGCGAATAGGCAGCAACCTGCTCCCAGTTGGCCGGACGCTTGATCGAATAAGGTGTGTTGCGCGTGTCCATCTTCTTCCAGGGCCAGAACGACCAGCCGATGTTGTTGGCTTCAAAATATTGCGTCGTGCCCCAGTAAATGGCGTTGCCCTTTTCACCCGTCTCACCCACCCACACCGGCGTGTTCAGCGTGTCGCGCAGGGCGATATATTTGGAAATATCGTTTAGATTGTCGGGACGGTCCCAGCAGTAGTAATGGAATTGGTAGAAGACATTATCGTCAAAGGGCGGGCCAAAAATGGACCAGTCGTTGGACCAGTCCACACCCTCCAGCGTGATCATGTGGTTTGTGTCCACGTCGCGGATGGCGGCGGTGATGCGTTTGTAGAGGGGCTCCACAAGATGCCCGTATTTTTCCGCGGCGCCGTTGTAACCGGGCAGCGGCTCATTGAGAAGATCGTAAGCGGCCACCGTTGGTTCATCGGCATAGCGTTTGGCGATTTTCACCCACAGATCGACCAGCCGGTCCTGGTTGCGTTCATCCATAAAAAGTTCCGGCTCATCGTTAGGGCTGTCATCAATGTTGGCGCCGGTCTGGCCACCGGGCGCGCCGTGCATATCGATGATCACGTAGAGATCGTGTTTGTCGGCCCAGCGCACCAGGCTATCCAGTAGCACAAAGCTTTCCTCGATAAAACGCGCCGTGTCGCCTTCGGTCATAAAGAGGCGCGCGTTCAAAGCCGGCCGCACCGAGTTAAAACCCAGTTCGGCGATGCGGGCAATATCGGCTTCAGTGATGTAGTGCTTTCGGAAATCCTGCCAGAACTGCGCCGCTTTTTCTTCACCGATCAAATCGCTGACAATCTTTTCGATGCGCCGCGGACGATCGCCCTGTTTACCGAATTTCCACATGTAGCCTTCCGGCAGCAGCCAGTTGCCCAGCCCCACGCCGCGCAGAAACACCTTGTTGCCGTCAACATCGACGAAATCATGTCCCTGTGTGCGCAGAAAGTTTTTTTGTTCCGGCTGTTGCGCGCAGGCCAAAAGAACCGCCGACAGCAGGATTATCAGGTTTAACGTTTTCACTCCGGGCCCCCTTCGAAACGATCTCTCATTAACAGTAAAAGTCCCCCCTTAGCAAAGGGGGTTAGGGAGTTGTACTTCACATAAGCGCCACCCATCGCAAATACAACCCCTTAGTCCCCTTTTTTAAGGGGAGATTTCTTTATTGGCTTTGGTGTTCTCTTTCTAATAAACCAATGTCTGCATGGCGCGCGGCGGTATTGTTTCGCCAACGGCTTCCCCGCCAACAAACAGTTTGTAGCTGATCTCTTGGTCGCTCTGGTTCATCACCACGGTGACCATGTTGCCGCTTTCGTTTTGAAAAGTTGTCGCCAGCAAGTGGCTACGGCTGGTGGCGGTACTCACCCGTTTTGCGCCCGGGCGGATAAACTTGGAAAAATGCCCGATGTAATAGTAAGACGGCGTATAAATCAATTCACCCGTGCGCGTGTCGGCGTGCATCGGCGCGAAGCAAAAGTTACCCACGTGATTGGGCCCGCCGCGTTCATCCAGCAAAATATTCCAGTCGGTCCAGCCCACCGTGCCGTTGTTGAAGTCGTGGATCATCGAACGACCGTAGCGTTCGGCGTTTTTCCAGGTCTCGTAACCGTCAGGCCTGAACCTTTCAGCGCAGCCTTCGGTAAACAGCAATTTCTTGTCGGGATAGGCCTCATTCACAAGGCCCACGTTGTGGTACATCTCCTCGCCACCGGCCCACGATTCATACCAGTGGAAGCCCAAACCCCAGGCATACTTAGCCGCTTCGGGATCATTAAAAATGGTGCTGGCCCGGCGGTGGATCAGGTCGCGGTTGTGGTCCCACACAACGATGTTTTTGTCGCCCAGCCCTTCACGCTCCATAACCGGTCCCAGCCAGTTTTTCAAAAAGTCGCGCTCTTCCTCGGCGGTGTAGATGCATGATTCCCAGGTTTGCGTGGCCATCGGCTCGTTTTGCAGCGTGATACCCCAAATCGGTATGCCTTCTTTTTCATACGCTTTAATGAATTTGGTGTAGTACAATGCCCAAGCCTCGTAATACTCCGGCAGCAGCTTGCCACCCTGAAGCATATTATTATTGCTCTTCATAAACGCAGGCGGACTCCAGGGGCTGGCGTACAACGGCAGTTCCCCACCGGCCGCGGCAATGGCCTTTTTAATCAAAGGAATGCGGTATTGTCTGTCGGGTTCGATGCTGAATGTTTTCAGTTCTTTATCATGGTCGGAGACATAGGTGAAGCTGGCGCTGCTGAAATCGCAACTGTGAATAGGTGTGCGCGCCAGGGTGTAGCCAATGCCTTTTTCAGGATCGTAATAGGCCTCAAGCATTTCCTGCTGTTTTTCCGCTGGAAGCTTGGCAAACACTTCGGCCGAAGCATCGGTGATGGCGCCGCCAATGCCCCAGAATGTCTGGAAAGTTTTGGCGGGATTGACAAATACGGAAACTTCCGTTTCCAGCGGCTGACGCGCGTCGGCGAAGGTTTTTGTGGCCGTGTGTGCCAGGCGCAGTTCAGTGTTTTCTGCCGTGGTGTACACTTTTACCCCGGCGGTTTCACCTGCCTGGGCAAATACCGCCAGGCACAGAAGCAATAAAGCTGTTTTCAACATTTTAGTTTTCCTTTTTGGAAGACATGGTGGTATCCGTCAATTCAAACGATGCTTTGAGTAAATCCTCGTCCGCGGACGAACCGCCGACCATCACCTCGAAGCGGCCCGGTTCGGCTGTAAACTCCATATCGGCGTTGTAGAATGCGAGATCGGTTTCATCCAGCGTAAAGGTCACCGTTTGACCTTCACCGGGCTTTAAAGCAATCCGCTGAAAAGCCTTGAGTTCTTTGACAGGGCGCGTAATGCTGGCCACGTTGTCGCGGATGTAAAGCTGCACCACCTCTAATGCGGAGTAGCTGCCCGTGTTTTTAAGCTGCACGGAAACATCCAGCTTTTCACCGCCTGTAATTTTATCCGCGGAAAGTTTCAGGTCGTCGTAAGCAAAGGTGCTGTAAGAGAGGCCATAGCCAAACGGATACTGCGGCGTGAAGTCAGCATCAAGATAGTTGGAAACGAAGCCTTTGGGATCCTCCGGGGTGCCCAGCGGAATGCCCAACATGTCTTTCGATGGCGGCCGGCCGGTGTTGCGGTGATTGTAATAAATCGGGATTTGTCCCACGGTGCGCGGAAAACTTACCGGCAGTTTTCCGGACGGAACCACTTTCCCGCTCAGCACATCGCTGATGGCGGGACCGGCCATGGTGCCCGGGTGCCAGGCGTAAACGATGGCATCTGCTTTATCAATCAACGAGGCAAAGGTCAGCGGGCGACCGGCCATGAACACCAGCACCAGCGGCTTGCCGGTTTCAGCCACGGCGTTGACCAACTCTTCCTGCGCGCCGGGCAAATCTATAAAAGCGCGGCTATGCGCTTCGCCGGATATCAGGTAATCTTCGCCCACAAACATAATTACCGCGTCGGCTTTTTTGGCGGTTTCAACGGCTTCTCCAAACAGCTTTTTTTCCGTGCTGCGCGGGTGATCGTATCCCGGGGCGTAAAGGATGTTGAATTCCCCGGCTTCTTTGAAAGCGGTCAGCGGGGTGATTGATTCTTCGGCTTTACCGTCCAGCGTCCATGTGCCCAACTGGTCCAGCGGCCGGTCGGCCAATGCACCGATCAAAGCAACGCTTTTGGTTTTCTCACCAAGCGGCAACACGTTGTTGTCGTTTTTTAGAAGCACCAGGCTCTCGGCGGCCAGGTCACGGGCCATCTGCAAATGGTCGGGGTGCAGGATCACCGAGTCATCGGCGGGCACAGGATAGGGGTTTTCGAAAAGCCCCAGCCGGAATTTTACGCGCAGAATGTTGGCCACAGCCTTGTCCAGCAAAGTGCTTTCCACTTCGCCGGATTCAATCAACTCTTTCAAATGGTTTTGAAAGCTTTCCGAAACCATCTCCATATCAATACCGGCCTGCAGCGATTTTTTGGCCACATCACGTTCATCTTCGCAGTAGCCGTGGTTAAGCATTTCGGTCATCGAATTCCAATCGCTGACAACAAAACCGTCAAAGCCCCACTCGTCGCGCAGGATTTTGCGCAGCGTAAATACATTCCCTGAAGCCGGGATGCCGTTCAGGTCATTAAAGCCGCTCATGATCGTTGCCACGCCAGCATCAATGGACGCTTTGAAGGGCGGCAGGAAGTAGTTGCGCAGGTCGTGCTCGGGGATGAGGGTGGTGTTGTAATCGCGCCCGCCTTCAGCCGCGCCGTAACCGACATAATGCTTGGCGCAGGCAGCGATAGTGTTAGGGTCGCTGAGGTCATCGCCCTGGAAGCCTTTAACCATGGCCACTGACATGACTGAAATGAGGTAGGGATCTTCGCCCGGCGATTCGGCAATGCGGCCCCAGCGCGGGTCGCGGGTCAGGTCCATCATCGGCGCGAAAGTCCAGTGGATGCCCATTTGCGCCGCTTCTCTGGCGGCCACGGCGGCGGCCTTCTCCACCAGATCCGGGTTCCAGCTTGCGGCCTGGCCCAACGGTATCGGGAAAACCGTGCGGTACCCGTGGATCACATCGCGCCCAAAAATAATCGGTATGCCAAGACGGCTTTCTTCCACCGCGACGCGTTGCAGCTTTTCTTTGCTCTTGCGGTCGCCGGCATTCAGGAAAGAACCAACCCCACCGGCGCGGACCACTTCAGCCAGCTTATCGAATTCGTTGTTGCGCGACCACAGATGAAACTGGGCCAACTGGCCGATCTTCTCATCGATGGTCATTTTGGCGAGCAGTGTTTCTACACGCTGTTCCACTGTTGCCTGGGGCTTGTTTTCCTGCGTCTGGCCCGCCGCCAGTACCAGGAACATAAAAAGAATAAGAAAAACCTTTGTCAAAGGTGATTGCATGATGGCCTCCACGGAATGCATCTGTTTTAATTTTAGAATAAGGATAGAGATGATTCAAAAAGCGTACCAGCGAAGCGCAACACAGCGGGCCTTATATCCACGGGAATAGCAGCCGCATAAACGAGAACAAAGATTATGAAAATGATAAGGGGGATTATCAAAATGATACTTTGACATAAGGCGGGGTAGAGACGCAAAATCTTGCGTCTCTACGTTTGTTGTGTCAATCATTGTCATTCCTGCGCAGGCAGGAATCCACTGCACCGTCGGCAGAAGTCATCGGTTTCCCCGGCAAAAGCACATTTCCTGGATTCCCGTCTTCACGGGAATGACAATCGCGGTACACAAGGGTTTGAAACACGGCGGTGATAATTAGGATAATGAAAATGAAAAGGGTTTATTTTTCCCAGACTTCCAGACCCCGCGACTTCGAGACTTCTTGACCAACCCTATTTACTTTCACGGTATCAGCGCCCAAACGATGGCCACGTAGCGGGCAACGCGCAGCGCAAAAACAACCGGCACAAAAAGCCAAAGCCGCCAGCGCAACACACCGGCGGCAATGGTAATTGGGTCGCCAATAAGAGGCAGCCAGGAGAGTAGCAGGCTCCAGGACCCGTACTTATGGGCCAGGTTAAAAGCGCGCCGCGTGGAGGGTTTCATTTTTTCCGGGTGCAGCCAGCGCTCCGCCGCCCAATAGCCCAGGCCATAGTTGAACAGCGTGGCCAGACAATTACCCGCCGAGGCTACCGCCAACACCCACGCCGGAGACCAGCCCAGCAGTAATGCCCCGGCCACAGCCCCCTCCGAGCTGAACGGTAAAATGGTCGCGGCTGCAAAGGCCACGGCAAACAGCCCTGCCAGACCGTATTCTTCAAGCACTTAGACCACCTTTATATTTTTGTATCAACTCGCAGCCCCGAATGGGGTGAGAAATCCAGTATCCTCCTGAGCATCCAAGATCTCTCCGGCATGCGCCGTTCGAGATGACAGTACAAGGAGCTTTTCAGTCGTTCCCAGTAAAATGTCATTTCGATCCCCCAACGGGGTGAGAAATCTGGTATCTCCCAGCCTTCACGGGCCCGTTCGAGATGACATCGGCGTTATTCTGGTTTGTTGTTAAACCTATACACTTGTCAGGATTCACCTATTAGGGTGGCGAATCAATGCAACACTCCCTTCCCTTGGACCAAGGGAAGGGCCGGGGATGGGTTCGCCTCCCAGCCGTCTAACCCGATATTTCCCTAAACCTCCCGGATCTCTCACATGCGTTCGAGAAGACAGTGTGGGTGCTTTTCAATCATTCCCACAAAAAGGTGTCATTTCGAACGCCGAATGGGGTGAGAAATCCAGTATCCTCCTGAGCATCCAAGATCTCTCCGGCATACGCCGTTCGAGATGACAACCCCTGTGTTTCTATCCCTTCACCGGCTCCAGCTTCATCTCGCACAGCGGGCAGCGGTCGGTCGCTTCACTCGTGACGTATTCCGGATGCATCGGACAGGTATACGCGGCTTGCGCCTGCATGTCCTTGTCGGTTTTTACCATAGCGGCTGCTTTCAGCTTCATACCGCAATGCACGCAGGGCGCGTCGGGGTCGCTGGTCACATATTCCGCGTCCATAGGGCAGGCATAAAGCGAGTCGGAATGCATCGTCAACGATGCATCATGTTCATGCATTTCCAGGTTGCTTTTTACTTCGGTTGATTGCTCCACCGTTGCTTTTTGTGTTTCGGTTTTTGCTTCTTCCTTGCCGCCACAAGCCGCAATAAGTAGTGCCGCGAAAAGGGCAAGTGATAAAGTCTTCATGGTTTGTTCTCCTTTTGGTTCGAATTCTGTTTATTTATTTTTGTTGTCCTTTTGTCACCCCTTCGGGGTTTAAAGAATTTTTAGATTCATTCTCCTATAATTTTATCCCTGCGGGATTTTTGCCGGTGGATATAGCCTGCCTGCCCAAAGTTCACCCTTCCCTTGGGTCAAGGGAAGAGCCGGGGATGGGTTCGACTCTTTGTCGTTTAACCCCACGTCTCCTTATACCTTCCGGATCTCTCCGGCATACGCCGTTCGAGATGACAGCGGGGCTGATTTTTGACAGTCTCGGCCCAAAAAATGTCATTTCGAATCCCCGACAGGGGTGAGAAATCCGGAACCACCCTACACCCCGTGTCTCCGGCGTGCCGTTTCAGATGACACTATTTAATTCCTCCTTCAAGCTCTTCATGTCCTTCATGGTGCACACCGCCCGCCAAAGCCCGGCTCTTCCAGATGTAGTAAATAGCCGGGATAACGATCAGCGTCAAAATGGTGGAGCTGATTAGGCCACCCACCATCGGGGCGGCGATACGTTTCATCACCTGCGAGCCGGTACCGGTTCCCCACATGATCGGCAGCAGGCCGAAAATAGTTGTAAAAACCGTCATCAGCTTGGGACGCACACGTTCTACCGCGCCATGAATCACCGCTTTGCGCAGGTCGGCCACGCTGTTCATCATGCCCTTGTTTTTCATATCCTTGAAGGCGTTATCCAGATAAAGCAGCATCACCACTCCGGTTTCGGCCGCCACTCCGGCGAGGGCAATAAAACCAACCGCCACGGCCACGCTAAAGTTGTAGTCGCTGAAAAACATCAGCCAGATGCCCCCTACCAGCGCAAAAGGCAGCGATAGCATGATGATCAGGCTTTCTGTGAAATTCTTAAAGTTGAAGTAAAGCAGCAGGAAAATGATCACCAGTGTCAGAGGAATTACCACACTGAGCCGTTCCTTGGCGCGCTGCATGTATTCGTATTGCCCGCTCCAAACGATGCTGTAGCCTGCCGGAAAGTCAATCTGCTCGGCCACTATGCGGCGGGCTTCTTCCACGTAACCGCCCACATCATCAGTGGTCAGGTCCACGTAAAGCCAGGCAGTACGGCGCGCGTTTTCACTTTTTATGGCTGCCGGACCTTTTTTAATTTCCAGCGTGGCCACCTGCTCCAACGGAATGTGAGCCCCTGTCGGTGTCTTGATGCGCACTTCGCGCAGCGCCGGCAGGTTGTCGCGGAACTCGCGGCTGTAACGCACATTGACCGGGTAACGCTCCAGGCCTTCCACGGTCGTGGTCACGTTCATGCCGCCGATAGCAGACATGATTACGTCCTGCACATCACCGACGGTGAGGCCGTAGCGCGCCGCCGCCACACGGTCGATCTGGAAATCAATATAGTTACCACCGGTCACCCGTTCGGCAATCACGCTGGCCGTACCCGGCACTTCGCGCAAAACCGCTTCTATCCTCTGACCCAGTTCGCTTAGCGTCTGCAGGTCCTCGCCCATCAGTTTCACACCCACGGGCGTCTTGATCCCCGTACTCAGCATATCGATGCGTGTTTTAATGGGCATGGTCCAGGCGTTGGTCAAACCGGGAAACTGCACGGCGTTGTTTAGCTCCTCGGTCAGCTTCTCCATAGTCATGCCCTCGCGCCATTCCGATCTATCCTTCAGGCGGATGGTGGTTTCAATCATCGTCAGCGGCGCGGGGTCAGTGGCTGTTTCCGCACGACCAATTTTGCCGAAGACACTTTCCACTTCCGGAAATTCAGCAATAATGCGGTCGGTTTGCTGCAGCAGCTCTTTGGCCTTGGTGATCGAAATCCCCGGCAATGTGGTTGGCATATACAGCAGATCGCCTTCATCCAGCGGCGGCATAAATTCCGAACCCAGCTGGCGGTAAGGTATTATCGTCAACAGCAGGATCACAAACGCGGTTATGATCGTCGTCCACTTAAAGCGCAGCACCCAATTGATAATCGGGCGGTAAATGCGAATAAGGATTCGACTAAGGGGATGCTTCTCTTCGCTGTGAATTTTACCGCGGATAAAATAGCCCATCAGCACCGGAACAATGGTTATGGCAAGGATCGCCGACGCAGCCATGGCATAGGTCTTTGTAAATGCCAGCGGCTTAAACATGCGGCCTTCCTGCTGGCCCAGCGTAAACACCGGCAGAAAAGAGAGCGTGATGATCAGCAACGAATAAAACAAGGCCGGACCCACTTCGCGTGATGCTTTCAAAACCACGTCCCAGCGCTCTTTGCCGTTTAGCGTGCGACCTTCCAGATGTTTGTGGGCATTCTCGATCATCACGATCACGGCATCAACCATGGCGCCGATGGCAATAGCGATACCGCCTAACGACATGATGTTGGCGTTCAGCCCCTGCATTTTCATAACCAGGAAAGAGGCCAAAACACCCAACGGCAGCACCACAATCGCCACCAGCGAACTGCGCAGATGCAGCAAGAAAACGATAATCACCAATGCTACAATCAGACTTTCTTCAAGCAGCTTGCCCTGCAAATTGTCAATGGCGCGCTCAATCAGCGTGGAGCGATCGTAAGCGGTTTTGATGGTGACGCCTTCGGGCAGACCCACTTTCAGTTCTTCCAGCTTCTGCTTTACCCGGTCGATCACTTCAAGGGCGTTTTCACCATAGCGCATGATGATGATGCCGCCCACCGTTTCGCCCTGGCCGTTCCACTCGGCAATGCCACGACGCAACTCCGGTCCAATATTCACATGGGCGATGTCGCGCAACAATATCGGGCTGTTATCCGGACCCATAGCCACCGGCGTGTTCTCCAGGTCTGCCACGTTACGGATATAACCCAGGCCGCGCACCATGTACTCGGTCTCACCCATTTCCAATAAGCGTCCACCCACGTCTTTATTGCTGCGTTGTATGGCGTGACGCACCTGCTGTATGGAGAGATTGTAAGCCTGCAGTTTTAGCGGGTCGACATTGACCTGGTACTGCTTCACAAAGCCGCCAATGGAGGCCACTTCGGAGACACCGGGCAAACTGGCCAGTTCGTAGCGTAAATACCAATCCTGTATCGATCGCAGTTGTTGCAGATCAACTTCATCGCCGCCGTCGAGCACGTACTCATACACCCAACCCACGCCGGTGGCATCCGGGCCGAGCTGCGGCGTTACCCCCTGCGGCAGGCGGTTGGCGGCAAAGTTGAGATATTCCAGGACACGGCTGCGCGCCCAATACAAGTCGGTGCCGTCTTCAAAGATGATGTAGACCAGCGAAAAGCCAAAAAAGGAGTAGCCACGCACATCCTTGGCATAGGGCACGGAGAGCATGGCGGTTGTCAGCGGGTAAGTGACCTGCTCTTCCACAACCTGCGGCCCCTGCCCGGAGTATTCGGTCATCACGATGACCTGCACGTCGGAAAGGTCGGGAATGGCGTCGACCGCCGTGTTACGGATGGCCCAGATGCCGGCAACCACCAAAAAAACGGCGCCGACAATGACCAGCGTACGGTTATTCACCGACCATTCAATGATACGTTCTATCATTACTGCCCCCCTTGATCCTGCGGCACCAGCTTCATTTCACAAATGGAGCAGCGGCCTTCGGGATCGGTCGTTACAAACTCGGGGTGCATCGGGCAGGTATAAAAATCAACGGCGCTCGTATCGGCCCCGGTCACTTCACTGAGGGGCGAAAGCTTCATACCGCATTCCGGGCAGCGCCCATCGGGATCACTGGTAATAAAATCCGGATGCATCGGACAGGCGTAATACGCATGATCATGATCTTGATCCTGCTCATGATCCCCTTCTTTCGCCATGTCACCCATCTCCTCGTCAACATCCGATTGCATCGACGCCGAGCGCATCTTGGCAATGGCCTCGCGGGTCTGGCTTTCCGAATCCAGCAGGAACTGGCCGGAAGTTACCACCATCTCACCGGGACGCAGGCCGCTACGTACTTCGGTCCAGCCGTCGGCGGTTTTTACGCCTATGCGGATTTCACGCGGTTCAAAAGCGCCTTCCTGCACCTCCACAAATACAATCCTCCGCGCGCCGCTGTGTATAACACTTTCCGATGGCACGGCCAGGCTCTGCTCATTCAACGGGATGGTCAAATGCGTATTTACAAACATACCCGGCTTCAGCGTGTTTTTTGGATTGTCCACCACAAAGCGCACCGTGCCGGAGCGCGACGCGGGATCGAGGTAAGGGTAAATAAAATCCAGCCGTGCCTGGCGTTCAAAGTCCGGCAGGTAGTCTGCGCTGACGCGGGCCATCTGACCTTCCTTCACATAGGGCAGGTCGTTTTCATACACCGTGGCTTCCAGCCATACCTGCGAGAGATCGCTGATCTCGAACAAGGTACCCATACCGGCACTGACACGGTCGCCTACATTGACCATTTTTTTGGTTACATAGCCGCTGTAGGGAGCCCGAATCAACAGCGTTTCGCGTACCTCGCCGGTCTCTTTTAACTTGTTAATCTCCGTGTTTGAAACACCCCAAAGACGCAGGCGGCGTTCGGCGCTTTCCACCAGCATCAGGTTGCTTTCGTTGCGCGCCATACGCGAGGCGTTGACCAGTTCCTGCTGCGTTGTCAGCAGCTCCGGCGAATAGATTTCCATCAGCGGCTGATCCTGTTTTACCCAGACGCCGCTTTTGTTCACATGCAGTTTTTCCACCCAGCCGTTCACCTTACTGGTGATGGTGAAGACGCGGTCTTCCGGCGCCACCACCTGGCCAAACAGGCGCAGCGTTTTTTCCATTCTCCGCTGCACAACCGGTGCCGTGCGCAGATTCATATTTTGCCGCACGCGCCCGTCGATGGTAATGAGCCCTGCACCGCCGCCGGCTTCGTCAGCGTAGACAGGTACCAGGTCCATGCCCATTTTGGACTTACCCGGTTCGTCGTAAATCTCGGTCGGGTCCATCGGCGCCTGCCAGTAGAGGATTTCGCGCTCACCGGAGGCCTGTTGCTTGTTATCTTTCAGCGGCGTCAGCTTCATCCCGCAGATTGGACAATTCCCCGGCTCTTCACTGATCACCTCGGGATGCATGCCGCAGGAATAGAGGGTTTTTTCTTCGCCGGCTGTATGCTCATGGCTGTCGCTGCCCTCATAGAAAAAGATATAGCCCGCGCCCAGCCCCAAAAGCAATCCGGCCGTTAATACGATAATGATGTTTTTCATTTTACTACTCTCCGTTCATGTTAATAAGCCGCGGGTCGCCACCGGTCAGGCGTTCCAACTCCACGGCTACTTTTTGCTGCTCCGTCATCAGCCGGATGCGCTCCAGCTCCATGCGGTGCCACAGTTGGTGACTTTGCATCATTTCCACAAAACTGATCTGGCCACTTTCATAGCCCAGCATCTGTGATGTCAGCGATTCGCGGCTTTGCGGCACCAGTTGCTCCGTGTAAAGCTGCACCTGCTCTTTTAAGGTGCGAAAGCGGAACAGCAGATCACGGATCTGGCCGGCCACCATGGTCTTGTCCCCGCTCAAAGAGCTTTGATAGGCACTTCCGCTGCGCAGCGCTTTTTCTACAGATGCGTCACGCGGCGCCTGCCACAGGGGAATGGAGATACCGGCATTGATCGCCAGCGCGTCACGTCCGGATTCCGGGTTGGGCATCACGCTCTCGCCAATCTGCGCCCATGTCGCCCCGATCATGAAGTCGGGCCAGTAGTTGCGGCGCGCTTCTTTAACCTTGTATTCCGTTTGAGAAATATTGGCCTGCAGCATGCGCTGTTCCTGGCGCAGGCTGTCGGCACGGGCCAGCCAGAAATCGCTGTTTTCAAGACTGTCGATACGGGTGGGTGTGAGGCCTTTTGCCAGCGTAGCATCCGCCGGTCTGTTGAGCAGGGCGTTTATTTTCGCGGTCAACGCGCTCTTTTCATTAACGAGCAGAGCGATCTTTGTATCAAACAGCTGCTCTTCCACGTGGATTTGCAGCAGCCGTGCCTGAGATGTGCGGCCACTCCTGTAAGAGGCGCTCACGGAAGAAGCGAACGGCTTGAAGTGCATCTTAAATTCTTCCAGCACAGCGATCGACTCTTGCACGCGGTTAAGTTCCCAAACCAGGGTTTTGAGTTTTGCCAGCACGTCGCGTTTGGTCTTCAGCAGATTTTGCAGGGAAGCTTCAGCCGCGCCGGCTGCCTGTTGCTCGCGCGCCGAAAGCTTGCCGGGGAAAGGCACACGCTGCGTCAGATTCAGCACGTTTTCCTGCGGGCCCAGCCGCGTTTCGACAGGCTCCAGCCAGTGCGTCCACATCAGCTGCGGGTCGGGGTATTGCCCGGCTATTTGCGGATCTTGAGTGGCAGCACGGTAGCGTTCATAGGCCGCCTGTATGTCTGTGTTATTTTGCAATGCTTCCTGCGCCAGTTCCTGCCAGGCGTTTTCATCAGCGGGCAGGGCTGCGGCAAAAAGCAGCATGATCCATAAAAAGTGTTTGTTCATGGAATGGTCTCCGTGTCAATTGGGAAATAGCTCAGACCGGTTACGGTCACTTATGCACGCCGGAAGGGCGTACGTCTCCCGCGGAGATCAGATCAGGAAGGATTGCAGCTTAAGGTAGCGCTTTTGGGAAGATAATATCAGTGTTGTGTTGTTGAAGGATTGCCGCAAAGGCGCATCAAAGAAAATGATTTTTGCGGCAGCACCGGCGTTAAAAAAGGTAAAGGCAGATTGTTGTACGGGCACGGCAATTTCAACGGGCGTTGCTTCACCCTGTTCTTGCATATCGGGGCAGGGGCAGGTGCCGTTGGCGCTGGCGTGCAGCGTGGAACAGCTTTTCTTTTCGGGCACTTTTTCAGTCTGGCAGCAGGCGTGCTCATCGTCCGCGACGGAGGTGGGCAGGGCCAGCGCGAATGTCGCGGCGACGGGCAGCAGAAACGCCACCATCAGCTTGATCGATACCAGACGTTTAAAAGTTGTGTTCATTAGATAATCCAAATCGTACAAGGTTAAATATACTAAATAAATCCATTCAGACAAGCACACATTTAAGTGCACGGAAAGCCATATGTGTTCCAAAAAATTTCGTCCGACCCAAAATTAGTGCTTTTGGCGGAGATTTCAACAAACCTTTGAAACAATCACAATATGTTATAATTATTTAACTTACGGCAGCAATAAAGCACAACAACAAGTGCAACCGGCAGCACTTTGTAACCTTTTTCACGCCCGTTTCATCTTAATTTGCAAAACATTAACACGCGGAGGAACAATGACGCAGAATTTGACAAAACAGGATTTCCTTGAAAAAGTATTCAACTATGAAGAAAACAAGGAATGGAAATTTGAGGGCGACAAACCTTGCATTATCGATTTTTACGCCGATTGGTGCGGTCCCTGTAAAATGGTGGCGCCGATCCTGGAAGAGCTGAGCGAAGAGTATGCCGGCAAGGTAGATATTTACAAAGTGGACACCGAGCAGGAGCAGGAACTGGCTGCTGTTTTCGGTATTCAGAGCATCCCTTCCATGCTGTTCGTGCCGGTTGGCGACAAGCCGCAAATGGCCATGGGCGCCCTGCCCAAGGATAACCTGAAACAAGCCATGCGCGAAGTTTTGGGCGTAAACTGATTTTTGTAAAAGTTAATTAATGCGACAAAGGCGGCTCGAACGGGCCGCCTTTTTTTATTTTCAGATTGCTTTAGTCGCTTCCTTAAGCCACTTTTTTTCTTCCCCGGAAAGGTGCGGCGAAAGCTTCTCACGTACCTCCCTGTGATATGCATTAAGCCAGCGGACGTGCTTTTTCTTTAGCAGATCCTTGTCCACCAACCGCAGATCTATCGGGCACATCGTAATATTTTCAAAACACAAAAATTTGAAGGCATCCGATGAGTTTTTCTTATCTTCGTTCACGATGATCAGGTTTTCCGTCCTGATGCCGTACTGTCCGTCTTCGTAGTAGCCTGGCTCATTGGAAAATACCATGCCCGCTTCAACAGCCACACCATGACCTTTAGAAGGGTTAATCGATGCCGGGCCTTCGTGTACACACAGGGCCGCTCCGATGCCGTGCCCCGTTCCATGCTTGAAATTAAGCCCAACCTGCCACAGATGGCGCCGGGTGATCGTATCCAGCGCAGGACCTGTAGTGCCCTCCGGGAACGAGGTCAGCTCCAGATCGATATGACCCATCAAGACGCGCGTAAACTGCTCTTTCTGCTTTTTTGAAGGCTTGCCCAGCGCCACCGTCCGCGTGATGTCCGTCGTGCCGTTTTCGTACTGGCCGCCGCTGTCAATCAGGTAAATGCTCTCCGGCTGCAACGGAATATCGCTCTCCGCGCTCACCGCATAGTGGATAATGCCACCGTGTATCTTATAGCTGGAGATTGTGTTAAAACTGGGGCCGATGAACATCTCCTGCCGGGCGCGGAATTGTTCCAGTTTTTGCGCGGCTGAAAGCTCCGTTACCCCGCCTTTTTTAACAGCCGGTTCCAGCCAGTGCAGAAACTGCACCATGGCCACACCATCACGCACATGGCAGGCACGCAAGCCGTCCAGCTCTTTTTTATTTTTGATGGCTTTGAATTTGGTCACCGGGCTCGGCGCATCGATCACACGGCAGGATTTTTCGATCAGGGAAACGATCCAGTGGTTGGTGGCCGACGCATCCACCATAAAAGCGGAACAGGTCTGCGCAATCTGCTGGAGATGCAGCTTGAACGCACCGTAATCGTAAACCTGAACTTCTTCTCCAAGGTGTTTGCGCACTTTATCATTCAGCTTGTCTTCGCGTACAAAGAGGTAGGCGTTCTTCTTATCCACGATGGCATAAGCAATGAAAACGGGATTGAATTCAACATCGCTGCCACGCAGGTTAAACAGCCAGGCGATAGCATCCAGCATGGTGATAACGTGGGCATCGGCGCCATGCTTGTCCATTTCCGCCCGCACCCTTTTAAGCTTGTCCTTATGGCTTTCGCCGGCGTATTTCTTTGGATGAACACGCAGCGGATCGGAGGGCATGGCCGGCTGATCCTTCCAGACGCGGTCCACCAGGTTCTGTTCAATGAACTTAACTTTGAGTCCGGCCTGCTGCAGGTCTTTTAGCAGGCTCCGGGCCTGGCTGTGGCTCAGCGTCTTGGGATCAATAGCGACGCTTTCGCCTTCTTTCAGAACTTCGCGTAAAAAGGCCTGCTGCGTAGGCGTGCTTTTTTCAGCGATCCGCATCAGCTCAATACCGCTGCCGGCCAACTCCTGTTCAGCCTGGGCAAAATAGCGTCCGTCTGTCCACAACGCCGCTTTGTCGGTTGTTACGATTACATCGCCGGCAGAGCCCGTAAAGCCGCTTATCCACGGCCGTCGTTGCCACAGGGCCGGCACGTATTCGCTTTGATGGGCATCGGTGCTCGGCACAATCCAGGCGCGAATGCCCTCTTTCTTCATCTCTGCTCGCAATGCGGAAATACGTTCAGTGATCATAGTGCGATCTCCTAATTCCAAAATTCCCAATTTACGCCAAAACGAATACGCCGAAACTGGTCAAAATAACCTTGCACAAATGAATAGGTTGTGCTGACCGGGTTTGTCATTTCGAAAAACAAATAGGCGTCTTTTACGATAATACCGGCCTTAAAGGAGGCGACATAAAACGCTTCTTGTTCCGTGCCGCCCCCGGCAAAAAAGCGCTGTATTATGGGATTGTAACTCAACCGGCGGAAACCGTCATACCAGGAGAGGCTGCCCGTGGCGATTAAATCTACCGTGTCAAACCAGCGGTCGTGGTAACTGAGTGTCGTAGCCAGCACCAGCGGACTAAGCAAATGTTCGTCGCCGGGGATATACTCAACCCGGTTTTGCCAGCGCAGCATCCACAATTGAAGCGTGGCGCCGGCATTCAGGTAACTCCAATCGCGCTGAAGGCCGTTTACAAAAACACCGTCGTTAAAAACGATTTCATCATCGAGCTGTCGAAATCCTCCCTGCAGGACCCAGCGCACAACTGCGGCGCTGTCGCTTTGCCAGCGGGCGTAGGCATGGCGCATAATTTCGTTATTAAGCAGACGGCTGCCACTGATTCCCGGGTAATTATAAAAACGTTCCATGGCATAGGGCAATCGCGCGCTGCGCTCCAGGCCAAGCCGAAGCTGCGAGCGACCATACTTCAAACGGGCGGCAAAACCTGCGTCAAATCCCATATTATCGCCGTGATATTTTGGCGTGGCGGAAAACTCCAGGGGCAGCCCAAGCAAGCTGTCAGCCCTTAACTCCAGCTGTCCCGCCGTTTCTCCATAGATACCGTCGAACACCGTGCCCCAATAACGCAAAGCCTGCAATTCCGCGCGGCCAGACATTTCACCGCCCAGTAGCGGGAGCGATTTCTCCGCCACCAGCATCACCTGGTCGTAGCGCTCGCGCACGAAAAACTGGTCACTGCGCGAATCGAAGGTGCGTCGCGTGTGGCGAATAAACAGGTCAATTCTCCGCGGAAGATAGATGGAGGAATCGGCGAACCAGGCACTGACAAAAAAGCGGTTCTGGCGTTCGTCGTAACTGTAATCTTCGTAAAAGCTAAAATTCTGCATCCCCGTGCGGTGACGGTTAAAGACCCACCCGGCGCGCATTGTCACCTCGTCGCTCATGCGGTAGTCCGCCTCAGCGCGGTAGTTGAATCCACTGTGCCCGGCGTTTACAAAGGTCCAGCCGTCATATCCGCGGTTGTAACCGGCCAGCACAAATGAGCTGCGCTTGGTCAATGGGCGGGCAAAAAACAGGTCCAGATCAAAATAGCCAAAATCGCCTTCCAGGAATTTTAGCTGGGTATAGGGCTCTTCACCTTTGGAGTGGTGGCGGCTGGAGAGGCGGAATTCACGTGCGGTTGGCGATGGCTCAATCGCCAATGATTGATCCGTGCTTACAAAGCGGCTGTTATACATCCCGCTAAGCGGATCATTCATCGGCATATTATCAAGCACAAAGCGCGTTTGCCACGGAAAAAGGTTGCGAAAAGAAACAAATCGCGGCTGGCCCATTTCCAGAAAATCAAACAGTTCAACGCCCGGCTCTCTTGCATCGATTATTTCGGCAATGCCGGTGTAGGGGTAAAAAAAGCGTTCCTGCAGGGAAAACGGTTCATCTGTTTTGTCTACAGCCGTTTGGGCCAGAAACAGCGCGGGAAAAAATAGAATCTGCGCCAAAAAAAATGTTATATTAGGAAATGTTGCTGACAACTTCACCAAGGCAACTGAGCTCCGCTTTTGATGATGCAGAATGTGCCGATTTTGAGCATAATAAGCAACCTCACAGCCTGGGTTTTATTGTAACTAATCTTGAATTATTAACTAATTTGTTTTAATCTTTTCAGTCTGTTTATGGAAGAAATTGCACGTATTTTGAAAGGAGTTTTATAAATGGCCTATATCATTACCGAACCTTGCGTGGGCGTATGCGATACTTCCTGCGTGGAAGTGTGCCCGGTTGATTGCTTCTACCCGCCTGAGGGTTACAGCTTTGAAGATGAAGAGGGAAAAGCAAAAATGCGCACTGATAATCAAATGTTGTACATCCACCCCGAAGAGTGCATCGATTGCGGTGCCTGCGAACCGGAGTGCCCCGTTGAGGCCATTTTCCCCGAAGAAGAAGTTCCTGAAGACCAGGAAGCTTTTATCAAGAAAAATTATGACCGTTTTGGTTTGTAAAATTTCCGCTTGAGAAAAAGAAAAGCCCGCCGGGTTACCGGCGGGCTTTTTTTGTTTTAACAGGGAAACCGATAAATCGGTTGGCCGATTTCTGTACCTTCTCAAATCCCATGACTGAAGTCATGGGTTAACATTACGCCCTGGCAAATCGCTGTTATCTGTAACAATACGACCAAAGGCAACATTAACCCACGACATTTAGTCGTGGGGTGCTATATGCAGCGCCATTCTACTAACCGATTTATCGGCTTCCGTTGCCAGTGTTGCCATTAGACAGGCCCTGAGGGCCGACCCGTCATAGCACAACGATCCGCCCCACCCCAAAAAGCCCTGTCAGGGCGAACCGGGCCGACAAAATGGTCGCAGCGATGCTGCTTAATTGTATATCATTGTCTGGGGTATTCTATGACGGGTCGCATCTCCGATGCTGAGTTCAATCATCGGTCCATTCTTGCGGCTAATTCAATGTCTCTCACATTTTAATAGCAGGCAAAATCCTTCATGAGGTAGCTGCGCACATAATCGCCGATGCCCTCCTCCAGCGAAGTGCTCTTTTGGCGGAAGCCGGCGCTTTGCAATTTGCCCATGTCCGCTTCTGTAAAATACTGGTATTTCTCACGCAGCTCTTGCGGCATATCGATGTACTCGATGCGCGGCTCCAACTCCATGGCCTTGAAGGTGGCCGTTACCAGGTCTTTAAAGCTTCGCGCCGTGCCGCTGCCGCAGTTGTACAGTCCGTTTTTATCTTTGTTGTTCAGGAAAAACCAGATCACGTCCAGCACATCCTTCACATAGACAAAATCACGCAGCTGCTCGCCATCTTTGTAGTCATGGCGGTGCGAGCGGAAAAGCTTAACAAAGCCTTGCTCTTTGATTTGATTGAAAGCTTTGAAGACCACCGAAGACATATCGCCCTTGTGGTATTCGTTGGGCCCATAGACGTTAAAAAACTTAAGCCCGACAATGGAGTTGAGCCAGCCTTCGCGCTTGGCCTTCAGATCAAAAAGCTGTTTGGAGTAGCCGTACATATTCAATGGCCGCAGTTGTTCGATCTCATCTTCGTTATCATTGTAGCCATGTTCACCGGCGCCGTAGGTGGCCGCGCTGCTGGCATAGATAAAACGCACGTTGTTTTCCAGGGCAAAACGGGCCAGGTTCAGCGTGTAACGGTAATTGTTTTCCATCAGGTAGCTGCTGTCACGCTCGGTGGTGGCGCTGCAGGCCCCGATATGGATGATGGCATCCACCTTGCCCAGCGTGGGTAATTTTTCCGGAAGCATCGCCCGGTCCCAGTAATCTTCAAAGGCCAGGAGGCGCAGGTTCATCCATTTATCGTTGTGGCGCAATACGTCCACGGCAATAATATTGTTAATACCTTCCCTGTTAAGCCGCGATACCACGCAGCTTCCAATAAACCCGGCGGCCCCGGTAACTATGATCATTAGCTGTTCACACTTTCCATTTTAAAGATGTCATTAAGACGCTTGGCCTTGCGCTCTTTCCAGCTGCCTTTGTGATAGCCATAGCCGGCGATAAGCGGAAAAGCGACGGTAGCTTCAGACCAGACCATTTGTTCATTTACGATGTCGACTTTGCCCCAGGAGCAGGCTTCTTTCAGCGTGGAACCGGAAAGACCTCCATCGCGCTCATCGGCAACCGTGATCTGAACAGCATATTTGTGCATCGGCGCGTCTTGCTCCAGGATTTCAGTCGCCACGACAATGTCCTGCACGAAGTTTTTGGGTACCCCACCACCCAGCATCAGGATGCCGCTATCGGGATGTGCCAGTTTGATTTTTGTGATCTCAAGAAAATCGCCGGCAGAATCCAACGTCACTTTGGGGCCTTGTGTATGATACTGATGATGCACCAAACCAAAGCCGGCGGAACAATCGCTGAAAGCGGGCACAAAGATCGGTACGCCGTTTTTGTAGCTGTTGAAAACAATCGAATCCTTGCGTGATTCCGCGTATTTATCGTTGCGCTCCAGGTAGCGACCCATTTCATAAATGAATTCGCGGGATGTGTAAGGGCGTTTTTCAAGCTCTTCACATATTTGGGCGATCGTATCATCGCAGATACGCAAATCTTCCTCGTCGATGTAGGTGTCATAGATGCGGTCGATCATCATCTGGCGCAGGGCGTTGTCATCGGAAAACTGCGATCCTTCATAATGGTAAAAGCCCAGTGCTTCGAAGAAATCCTGGTCCACAATATTGGCGCCGGTGGCCACAATAGCATCCACCATATTATTCTGTACCAGCGTGCTGACCGCCTTTTTCAACCCGGCGCTTATAAGTGACCCGGCGATAGTAAGAAAAACCACGCACTCCTTGTCCTTCAGCATCATATCGAAAATCTTTGACGCCCGGTAAATATTACGCGCCTGGAAAGCCATATTACCCATGGCCTCAACCATGTCAACGGTATTGTGGCGGGTAATATCAATATGTTCAATGCGCTTTTTGAGCAATTCTTTTTTTCGGGGATCCATGGCAACTCCTTTGTTTAAAATTGAATCTTAAAAATACACAGACACAAAAGTCAGGTCAAACGGCCCGGCCATCAGGACCAGCGCAACGCCGTGCGCCTCTCAATCTCATCAAAAGGAGACCAATCGGGTTTAGCGGGATCCATAAACTGATGGATAAACGTCGGATGACCCTGGCGGATTATATTTTTCCTGGCTCGGATAAATTCTTCCCACTGCTGCGCCTTTCGGCCCCATAATATATAATGTGGAGCGTCCATTGTGCGATTTTCCAAAGCCGCGATCAGCGCGATATGGAATGGCTTCCAAAATTGGAAGTGACGCTTTTTATCAGCCGGAGCGGTAAATATCATAGCGCTGTTAACCAGCAGAACCCCGTTGTTGAGCCAGTGTTTAAACAGGTCATATGGTTCGGGGAAGGCGGCCTGCTCTGCAATAAGGCGGCACTCGGCGATGGGCGTTTTATAGTCGGCCAGGCCGCGCGCTGTAAGCAAAGCCTTAAGGATATTCTTCATCGAATTGCCGCTGGTCTTGTCCGTCCATTTTCTAATTTCCAGATCCCAGAAGGCCACGCCGCAGGCCGATGTCGCGCGGGGATACGGGTCTTCTCCATATAAAACACAGCGCACCTGCTGTGGCGCCATGTAATCAAAAACGTGGAATATGCGTTCAGGGCCGGGCAGGATTGTATCATAACCGGCAATAAATTCATCCAGTTCGCGGTAAAAATTATCAATATCAAAAAACGGCGCGATAAATCCCTGCCATAATCGCGGCAGGCGTGGCCGGCGCATCAAAGCGATATCTCGCCAAAGCGGCGCAACTGCTCAATTACAAGCTTCTTGATCTCTTCCAGCCGACGTTCCGTGGTAGCTTCAAAGCGTAAAACCAGCACAGGCTGCGTGTTGCTGGCGCGCACCAGGCCCCAGCCGTCTTCAAACTGAATGCGCACGCCGTCCACGTCAATCACATCATAGTTTTCAGAGAAATAGTCGCGGGCCTTTTGAGCGATGGTAAACTTTTCTTTGTCATCTTTAACATCCACGCGGATTTCCGGGGTGGAGTAATATGTCGGCACGTCGTCCAGAAGCTGCGACATCCTCGTACCCGGCTTTGCCGCCAGCAATTCCGCCAGGCGCGCGGAGGCATAAATGGCGTCATCATAGCCATAATAGCGGTCGGCAAAAAACAAATGGCCGCTCATCTCCCCGGCCAGGGGCGCGTTTTTCTCTTTCATCTTCATCTTCAGGTTGGAATGGCCGGTCTTCCACATCACCGGTTCACCGCCAAAACGCTCAATCATCTCCACCAGCGCCTGGCTGCATTTAACCTCAAACAAAATGGGCGCACCCGGCCTTTCCTTTAAAATCTCGCGGCTAAAGACGATCATCAGCCGGTCACCCCAGACGATATCACCCTTTTCATCCACCACGCCGATGCGGTCGCCATCGCCGTCATACCCCACGCCAAAATCGGCTTTTTCATTAATGACCGTTTCGATCAACGTTTTAATATTGTCCGGAACTGTTGGATCGGGATGATGGTTGGGGAAGTTCCCGTCAGGTTCGTCAAAAAGATCGATTGTTTTGACGCCGAGCATGCGAAAGAGCTTGTGGGCAACAAGGGAGGCCGCACCATTGCCGGAATCCAACACCACCTTTAATGGGTTTTTTATTCGCACTTTCCCGGCGATTTCATCCATGTAGGCTTCCGTAACGGAGGCGTTTTCCAGTGCACCATGACCTTCCAAAAAGCGCTCTTCCTCAATGATGCGCCGTATTTCCTGGATATCTTCGCCAAAAACGGGCTTGTTGTGCATCGTTAACTTGAAGCCGTTAAACTCTGGTGGGTTGTGACTTCCGGTGATCATAACCCCGGCATCAACATCCAGATAATGCATGCTGAAGTATTGGACGGGCGTAGGTACAGCTCCAATATCAACAACATCCACACCGCTGTCGCGGAGGCCGTTTATCAGAACGCCACGCAAACGCTCTGTAGATAACCTGACATCTCCACCGACGCTCACCCTTTGACAGGTATAATTCTGAAAAAAAGTCCCGTACGCTTTTCCCAGCAGGTACACACTTTCATTATCCAGGTCTTTGTCCACAACACCGCGAATATCATACTCCCTGAATATATATGGATTAATCATTTTTCCTCCTGAACCATGGTTGCCATTAGCCGTTAAACGTGCTAGCGGTCAAAGCTGATAAATTTATTTAACATTAAGTTTTTACGCAATTTGCAAGAAAAGAATTGACTTTCATTACAATTTTGTTAACCTTTTTTCATATTGACCGAGAAATGGCTGACATATGCGCTAAAATCAAGGATTTTGGCCCGAAAAAACTGCAAAATTGGAATTCTAAAAAGGACGGTTGCCGGTCTTGGCCCGATAGAATTCCGGAGATAAATTTTTATGATCGAAGTAAATGTAAATGGCGTTTTTCTTACCCAGACACAATCAAGCGGCATATTGCTTAAAGAACGTGACGGTGAACGTACGTTGCCGATCATTATCGGTGAATACGAAGCTCAGTCTATTGCCTTAGGTCTTGAGAACATTAAACCTCCCCGGCCGATTACACACGATCTTACAAGCAGCATGCTGGAAAGCGCCGGCATTCATATCGAAAGTATTGTTATAACCGATTTAAAGGAAAATACATTCTTTGCCATTATTCGTTTAAAAACAAAGGGCGAAGAGATACTGGAAATTGATTCGCGCCCCAGTGATGCAATTGCCCTGGCGGTGCGCAACGCGACGCCGATTTTTGTCAACGAAACGGTCATGGAACAGGCCGCCTACATTGCGGAAGAAAAGGAAGAAATTACCAACCGCAGCTATATCTTCAAATCCAGAAATGCAGAGCTGGATCGTCTTAAGGAACAATTAAAAAAAGCCGTAGAAAACGAAGAATACGAGAAGGCCGCCAACCTCCGCGACAAAATCAAACAAATTGAGTCCAAATCCTGAAACCGACACGGAAAAAAGAGGATTGTGCTGATGGGTGACTTTCACTTCAAGGTAAAATTATATGGTGTACGCGGCAGCTATCCCGTTGCCTCGCCGGAAGGAACACAAATCGGAGGAAATACACCCTGCGTTCTTATCCGAACCCCCAATAATATCATAATTTTTGACGCCGGCAGCGGCGTTATCAAACTGGGGAAAGAACTGATCCCCGAAATCCTTGCACACCAGAAAAAGACAGATAAACCCTTCCATATAACGTTCATATTTACACATACGCATTCGGACCACCTGATTGGTTTGCCGTTTTTTGCGCCGTTATATATGCCGGGGGTTTTTATACATTTTTTTGGGCCGGCCACCCTGGGTGTGGGGTTTGAGGATATCCTGCGTAATTTCGTTGCGCCGCAATACTTTCCCGTGGGGATGGATGAATTCCGCTCCACAAAGGAATTTCAGAATATCAGCGAAAATATGGTGATTTATACCGTGCCGGAGGGCGGCTCGCCCAAAGTGGCGCACAGCATGGAAAAACTACCGTCGCCTCGCGAATTAACAATCCACAATATGAAATATTATTTCCATCCTAAAGACGGCAGCTATCTGTATCGCACGGAGTGGACCGATAAGAAATTTGTTTACGCCACGGATGTAGAGCAGTATATCGGCGGCGACCAGCGGCTGGTAAAATTTGCACAGGGCGCAGATGTAATGGTACACGACGCCCAATACACCGAAGAGCAATATAAAATGTTTGCCGGTTACGGTCACAGTACGTTCGTTTCTGCCTGCGATGTGGCGCAACAGGCCAATGTGAAAAAGCTGCTGCTGTTTCACCACAATCCTTCTCATTCGGATGAAGATTTGCGCGAAATCGAAAAGAATGCCCGCGAGCTTTTCCCCAACTGCGAGCTGGGTACGGAAGACTGGGAGTGGATTTTATAAACGCTGACGCCCGGTAATAGCGCGCCCGATGGTGGTCTGATCCACAAATTCGAGGTGGGAGCCCATTGGCACACCGTGAGCTATCCTGCTTAGCTCCACGTTTTTGTCTCGAAGCAATTTGCTCAGGTATATCATCGTCGCCTCGCCTTCCGTGCTCATATTCAGTGCCATTAATACTTCCTGAATATCGCCCTGCTCTACCCTTTCCAGCAATTCACGGATTTTGAGATCGTTGGCGGAAACACCGGCCAGCGGAGAAATAACACCGCCAAGCACATGATATACACCGTCATAAGCCTGTGACGACTCGATCGCCATCAGGTCGACGATATCCTCCACAACACAGATACGCGAACGGTCGCGACGCTCATTGCGGCAAACGGCGCACAGCTCCCGGTCGGCAATGTTAAAGCAGCGCGCACAGAGGCGTGTTTCGGTTTGAACGGCTTCAATGGCGCGGGACAAACTCTGGGCATACCCTTTGTCACTTTTCAGGATAAATACTGCTAGTCTCTGGGCGGTTTTGCGGCCAATTCCGGGCAGTTGCGCCAGTTGCTCCAGCAGGTCATCCAGCGCTTTAATGTGGAATTCGTTCATTTAATTACATTCCGGGGATATTGAGATTACCGGGAAGGTTGGAGAGCAGACCACCGGTTACCTTCTGCATCTCTTCATTGGCACGTTCCTGGGCATTGCTAATAGCCTGATTTGTAGCAGCCGCAACCAGGTCTTCCAGCATATCCTTGTCGTCCTCAAAAACTTCCTGCTCAATTTTGACGCTCAGGATTTCCAGCTTGCAGTTGGCTTCCACGGTCACCATGCCGCCACCGGCAGTACCTGTAACCGTAATATTCTTCAGGCCGTCCTGCACCTTTTTCATATCTTCCTGCATTTTTTGTGCTTGCTTTAGCAGGTTATTCATATTCATCGAAATTTCTCCTTACAAATTACTCCAGCTCCAGACCCAGCTCTTCTACCATTTTATTAAAGAAAGGGTCTTCCTGCCGAAGCGTGTTAAACTTTTCTTCCAGCTCTTTTCGGTTCTGATCGTTTTTTGCTTTTTTGCGCGCTTCTCTTTTTACCAGCTTAAAAGCGGCATTGATCCGCAGAGGTACTCCCGCCAGCCGGGACAACTCCGTTTCAATCAGTGAAAGATTTTTTTCAATAAGGTTTTTTTGACCGTTATTGCATTCGATTTCCACAAACAGTTCTTTGTCTTCGAGACGATCAAGACGGATAAGCGCAAGCAGGTTGGCCAGGGTTGGTTTTAACGCGTGGATTTTTTTTTCAAGTTCAGACCATTGGCCGCGCACATACTTTATATCGTGTACAACAGGCTGCTCTTTGGCAAGATTGTTATCGTTCCCGTCTTCAGCTTCCGGAGACGTCAGGTCTTTTTTTTTTAGAACAGCGAGTTTTTCCAGAATAGTTTCCAGGTTGTGCGACGAAGGCATCTTAGCCATTTTAACCAGGGCCAATTCAAATTTGAGGTAGGGTTGCTGGGCGTATTTCATATCGGTCAGCGCCTGTGTCAGGATATTCAGATAGGCGACCAGATCGTTTTCACTAAATTGCTCCAACTGCCCGGCATATTTTTTGGCCAGCGCATCACTTACGTCCAGCAATTCCACCGACTTCATCGTGCGTGCCACCAGGAAATTGCGCAAATGCTCTTCCAGCCCCATCAAAACCTCGTTAAGATCTAAACCGCTGGTAAACACCTCGCGCGCCAGCTGCAAAATGCCTTTCAGATCAGCCGCATGGATCAAATCGCTGAAGCGGAAAAACATTTCCGGATCGATTAAACCGAAAGCCTGGTTGACGTGTTGCAGAGTCACATTACTGCCGCTGAAAGAAATGATCTGGTCAAGAATGCTCTGAGCGTCACGCATTGAACCATCGGCTTTTTTGGCGATCTGCAAAATGGCGTCTGCTTCAATCTCGATGTTTTCCTGTTCACAGATATTTTTCAAATGCCCTGTAATTGTCTGCAAAGGTATGCGTCGGAAATCAAAACGCTGGCATCTTGAAAGGATCGTTGCCGGTACTTTGTGAATTTCGGTTGTGGCAAAAATAAATACGGCGTGCCGTGGCGGCTCTTCCAGGGTTTTCAGCAGCGCGTTGAACGCTTCATTGGTAAGCATGTGTACTTCGTCGATGATGTAGATGCGGTACTTGCCTTCGCTGGGCGTGTAGTTGATATTTTCGCGTAAATTGCGTACTTCCTCGATGCGCCGGTTGGAAGCACCGTCTATCTCCATTACATCCATCGACTTACCCTGGATGATGGCCTGGCATACAGGACTTGTGATATCCGGTGTGGCACTGGGGCCGTCGGGACAATTAAGCGCCATAGCAAGTATGCGTGCTGTGGTTGTTTTGCCCACACCGCGCGGGCCGGAGAATATGTATGCCTGTCCCAGACGCCCGCTGGCGATCGCATTGGAGAGGGTTCGCGTAATATGCTCCTGGCCGACTATTTCATTAAATTGCTGCGGCCTGTATCTTCGGGCAATTACAACATATGACATAAATCTGCCTTTTAAAGAAAAAGCCAGGATGACCCACGGCACATAGTCCGATCACTTACCGCTGCTTCCTTCCGGACCTGACGGAGTTGGGTGATGTCCTATTGCGTGGGACCTGGCTTAGTTTTTATTTCGTAACGTAAGCCGTAAAATTTACACAATCCGGTTTATTCTGTCAAACCGTAATCTCTCTTCTTAACGGTGCCGAAGGCTTTATAATTTCGTGAGGAATAACAGACCTGATATAATCATTTTGACAAAAACAGAAACAGAAGGAGAAACCCATGATCAAATCAATACTAACCATAGTTTTATTAAGTTTTTTTGTTGTTTCCGGACTCAACGCTCAATCACAAAAAGTGACACTGGGCGCCAGCAAAGATAATACTTTGTACGAAGACAACGACGGGGCTGTAAGCAACGGTTCCGGTGCCCATTTTTTTGTCGGGAGTACGAACACGGGATCTTTGAGGCGTGCTGTTATACATTTTGATATTGGGCAGTTCGTCCCGGCCGACAGCAAGATAGACAGCGTGCGGTTAACCCTGCATATGTCCAAAAGCCGTGCCGGAAATGAGACCATCACGTTGCATGAACTTGAGGATTCCTGGGGTGAAGGCAGCTCTGATGCCGGCAGTAACGAAGGCTCGGGAACGGCCTCGGCAGAAGGAGACGCCACCTGGATACACCGCTTTTATGAAGATTCGCTTTGGAGCAATGCCGGCGGCGATTTTGATAATACGCCCAGCGCCAGCGCGGTTGTGGGCGGCATTGGCGGTTACAGCTGGATGTCATCGGAAATGGCGGAAGATGTAAACGATTGGTACGAGCATCCCGAGCGCAACCATGGCTGGCTGCTAAAAGGTAACGAATCCACGAACGTTACAACCAAGCGCTTTGACAGCCACGAAAACGCAACGGCAAGTCAGCGGCCGCAACTGGAAGTGTGGTATTCACCGGCCACATCCATCGAAAAGCCGCAGCAAATTCTTCCCCGCGAAATCACCATGCTGGCAAACTATCCCAACCCTTTTAACCCTTCCACCAACATACCGCTGCGCCTGCAAAAAGCGTTACAAAATATACAGATACATATTTACGACAGCGCGGGTGAATTGGTAAAAACGCTGCATAATGGCGGTTTGTCCGCGGGAAAACATACATTTACCTGGGATGGCAGCAACCACGCGCAGGTTCAGGTTGCTTCTGGAGTTTATTATCTGCAGGTAACCGGCAACGGCTTTAACGAAATGCAGAAAATGGTACTTATCCGTTAAAGCTCTGCTCTTTTTATTTTTTCTTCGAACTCCGAAATAGCCCCGGGCCGGCCGTAAACGATAAGTTTTGTGCCGGCCTTAAGGGTTGCTTTTTCACCCGTTTTGCGGAAGAGTTTCTCGTCCTTTTCTATAGCAATAATCTCAACTTTTTCTTCCAGATAGCTATCTCCCGGCGCAACTCTCTTATTGTCCAGGGGCGACCCGGCCTCAATATAGATTGTCTTAAAATGTGCTCGTTCTTCTTTTACCGTGGATAAGTCTGCATGACTCTTGTGGCGTATAGAATCACGGATTCTCTGGGCCAGCCTGTCATCCACTTTGTAGAGGGAGAGAACGCGGTCAAACATTTTAACCGAGGCTTCATACTCCTCCACCACGACTTCGTCGGCACCCAGTTCAAGCAGCGGCTCCAGCTCAGTCACATAACGTGCACGCACGACCACCCATAGATCCGGGTTGTTGAGCTTGGAGAGAAATACGGCCCGGCGCGCCGCCGCCACATCGGAAATGGCAATTACAAGAGCGCGGGCCTGCGCTACCCCAATATGCTCTAAAACGTTGGGATAGCTTGCATCACCGTAAAAAATCGGTTCGCCGGCGGCGCTTTCTTTACGTACGGTTTCGGCATTCAGCTCCATCACCACATAGGGAATCTCAGCATCTTTCGCGGCTTTTGCCATGTGTCGGCCGATGACACCAAAACCAAGGATAATAAGATGGTTACTCAGCTTACGCCCTTCTTGCCCATCATTGACCATCTTGCCTTCGCGCAAATATGGCAAAAAGGCCAGCTTTTCTGCAAAGCGCCCGGTATGCTTTCCGTATTGAATCATAAAGGGCGCGGCTATCATTGTAATAACCGTGGCTGATAAAAACACCTGGTAAGCATTGTCATCGATTAAGCCATAGTCCAGTCCAACTTCAGCGAGGATAAACGAAAATTCTCCCACCTGGGCAAGGGCAACCGCGGCCAAAAAAGAAATCCGCAAAGGAAAACCGACAGCGAGACTGGCGATAGTTCCCGTTAAAAACTTTATAAGAAATATGAGACCCACGACCAGCAGAATCCACTCCCAGTAGGCAGCCACGCTGCGCAAGTCCAGTAGCATGCCGACGGATACAAAAAATATGCTGATAAAAATGTCGCGGAACGGCAAAATGTGCGAAACGGCATCGTGGCTGTATTCCGACTCCGAAATCATCAGGCCGGCAAGGAAGGCGCCCAGTGCCAGGGACAGACCCAGCTCCGCGCTGAGCAGGGCGATGCCGAAAACCAGAAAAACAATGGTCAACAAAAACAATTCGCGGTTGCGTCCGCGCGCTACAATATAAAGCAAGCGGGGGATCAGGAATCGCGCCCCAAGCCAGACAAACAGCAGCAGCCCGCCTGCCTTCAGCCCCAGCAGCATAAGATTTTTAGGATCGGGTGTTTCTGCGCCGCTCAGGAACGGCACAAACAGCATCATCGGGACAATGATGATATCCTGGAAGATGAGGATACCCAGGCTGATCTTGCCATGTGGCGCGTCTAAAGCGGCCTGTTTTTGAAGCTGGCTAAGTACAATCGCCGTGCTGCTAAGTGATCCCAGGAAACCAAGGAAAAGGCTTTGGGCATTGCCCAGGCCAAAATATTTTGCAATTCCAAAAATGATAAGCGTGGTTACACCCACTTGCAGCCCACCGCCCACCACCACCGAGCGGCCGATACGCGCCAGATGCTTTAGGGAAAACTCCAAACCGATGTTAAACATCAGCATAACAACGCCAATTTCAGCCATCATCTGGACTTCTTTATCCACGTCCACAAGCGAGAGGCCCGAGGGCCCGACAAAAGCACCGGCAATGAGATAGCCCACGATGGGAGGTATACGAAGGCGCTGGCAAACGACGGCCACAAAAGCACCGAGGCCAATAATGATGATTATATCAAACAGAAGCGGAAAGTGATGCATAACTTATATTTTATGGTTTGAATGTTTTTTGAATTTTAGTAAACTTTTTAATTCATTCAAAAATAAACGGCCTCGTTATGAAACAGAAACTAATCCTTTTTCTTAGCTTTATTGCCTTTTTTATTGCCTGCCAGCCTGAATGGGTTAAAAAGGCGCCCAGCTACGACTATACAGGCATGGACGAACAAACCCGTGAGCTGCACCGCTCTGTTGAAGAGTTTTTATGGTTCAGCGCGCAAAATGAATACCCCGTCGCTGTTCCACTTGGTACCCGTATTGACAGCATACGCATCGACGCGCAGGCCAGGCACATTCAGATCGACCTGAACAAGGCTTTTTCGTACCTGCCGTTCCGTGAAGATAACGTGCGCGACATTTACAGCGAACTGCGCAAGACCATCGATGATTACGACAATTATTCGATTGCCCTGCGCAGCCTTGGCCACCCCATTGAGCAGCTGATACCCAACTACTATCGCGAAGAAAACGCCATTGACAGCAGCCGTATCGGGCCGCCGGAAAAGCAAATTCCTTTGGTGTACAACCTGAGCCGCGACCTGGCTTTTGACAAAGGTCTCAGCGGCAACCACGTGGCGTTATGGCACAGCCACGGCTGGTATTACAACGCCGATATGGACCGCTGGCTGTGGCAACGGGCGCGACTGTTTGGCCTGGTAGAGGACCTTTTACCGGCCTCGTTTGTGTTACCCTACCTGCTGCCCATGCTGGAAAACGCCGGAGCAAATGCTTTTGTACCCCGTGAACGCGATCTGCAAACCCACGCGGTAATCATAGATAATGATTCGCTGCAAAGCGGTCACCCGGCCGGCGGCTACCGCGAAAACCGCTTTGAAAACGGCAAGCTCTGGCAAAACGCGCCCGGCCCGGGATACGCCATCGGCACACCGCCTTACCCCGTCAACTTCAATCCATTCCAAAGCGGCAGCGCACGGCTGGCACCGAGCGACAGTGTCGAGTCCTCTTCCATCGACTACATCCCGGCCATCCCGGACAGCGGTTGGTACGCAGTGTATGTTTCATACCCGGCGCACCCGCAAAATATTCCGGACGCCCGTTACACCGTGCACCATAGCGGCGGCAAAACAGCGTTCCGCGTTAACCAGCAGATGGGCGGTGGCACCTGGATTTACCTGGGCACATTCCATTTTGCAAAAGGTTTTAACCCACAGCAGGGTCGCGTTCATTTAAGCAACGAAAGCAACACGGTTGGCGGCGCCGTTGCTGCCGATGCCGTGAAATTTGGCGGCGGTATGGGCAGTGTGCTGCGTAACGATCGTGCCAGTGGCCGGCCGCAATTTGTGGAAGGCAGCCGCTATTGGCTGCAAACGGCAGGCTTCCCCGATACCCTGGTTTACAATCTCAATGAAAACAGCGACTACCGCGACGATTACCAAAGCCGCGGCGAGTGGGTTAATTATATGCAGGGCGCACCGGGCGGTCCCAACGTGAATCGTGACGTGCCGGGCCTTAAAATTCCCATCGATGCCTCGCTGGCTTTTCACACCGATGCCGGGGTGACTGTGCAGGACACCACCATTGGCACATTGCTGATTTATAGCCTCACCGGCTCCGAGGGCGAAGAGGAATTCCCCAACGGCGTGTCGCGCCTGGCCAGCCGAGATTTTTCTGACATTCTACAGACCCAGCTCACCGAAGACCTACGCGCCCTGTATGATCCCATATGGCGGCGGCGGGCATTGCGCGAAGCCCAATACAGCGAAGCCTTCCGGCCCAACGTACCGGCCGCGCTGCTGGAGCTGCTTTCGCACCAGAACTTTTTTGATATGCGTTTCGCTCTTGATCCCAAATTCCGTTTTGACGCCTCGCGCTCCATTTACAAAGCGTTGCTGCGCTTTATCGCCGGCCAGGAAGGCCGCGAATACGTGGTGCAGCCCTTACCGCCGGATCATTTCAGCGCCCTGTTTCAAGATGACGGAAGTCTGCGCTTAAGCTGGAAGCCGGTCAGCGACCCGATCGAACCAAGCGCGGAAGCCAAACGCTATCGCGTATACCGGCGTGTGGAAGACGGCGGTTGGGATAATGGGATGACCGTTGATTCTAGCGGGCTGGTTATTGACAATCTTGAGCCCAACGTTTTATACAGCTTTAAAGTGACGGCTTTGAATGAAGGCGGCGAGAGTTTTCCAAGCGAGGTACTGAGCGTCTGTCGCGTGCCGGACGCGCCAACACTGCTGGTCGTAAATGGCTTTGATCGCGTGGCCGCTCCGCAGGTGATCAACGAAAACAACTTCCAGGGGTTTGCCTATTTCCTGGATAACGGCGTGCCCGATAAATACGACCTGGGCCACGTCGGTGAGCAGTTCAACTTTTGGCGCGACCAGCCCTGGCAAAGTGATGACCGGCCGGGACACGGCGCCAGTTACGCCGACGTGGAGACGCAGGTTTTTGCCGGTAACCGTTTTGAGTATCCTTACGTGCATGGACAGGCGATCCGCGCAGCGGGCTACGGCTTTGTCTCCATGAGCGATGAGACGTTCCAGGAAAACGACTTTGATGCCTCGGACTACCCGGTAATCGACCTGATCATGGGCGAGGAGAAGGAAACGCGCCATGTGCGCGCCGAAATGGATTCGCTCTACGGCACCTCTTACAAAACCTTCCCCGAACAGATGAAACGGGCTTTGCGCTCCTATCTCTCAGGCGGCGGAAACCTGTTTGTGAGTGGCGCTTACATTGCCAGCGACCTGTTTGCCCGGGCAAAGCAGCCTTATCCCGACCCGCTGTTTGCCACGGAGATCCTGCGCTATTTCTGGGTAACCAACCATGCCGTAAAAACAGGCGGCATCGTTCCGGCCCATGGTACGGACAGCCTGATTGTGCTACCGGGAAAATTCGCATTTAACACGGACTACGACGCCGAGATCTACCGCGTGGAAGCGCCCGATGCCATTGGTCCTGCCAACGGTGCGCGCACTATTTTGCGTTATGAAGAAAACGGCTTCAGCGCCGCCACGGCTTACAAAAATGAATATGGTATTGTGGCCTTTGGCTTTCCCTTTGAAACCATCAGAGGCCAGCACCACCGCAACGCAGTTATGAAGGGTGTGTTGGAGTACTTGATGAGGTAAGGTGCTATCGAGCAGGAAAACTGATGAATCGGTTCTCTTAATCTTCCGTGTTTTTCTGCCCACGATTTTTAAGTAGTCGGTTAACGGTTTTATTGATACTGCATTTTTTAACCCATGACTTCAGTCATGGGGTTTGCCGGATGGTTGCGGACCAGCGAACCGATTTATCGGTTTTATGTATATTGCGAGCCGCACAGCATGCACCGCAAAAAGACATCAAGACAGCAAGCAGTGACTGCATTTTATAGACTTCAGCTGCCGTGATAATTTTTTATCAAATGTATAAATTGGGGATTAGTTGAAAGTGACGCTGCCGCCAGGACCGCATCACCAAAGTCTTTTACCTTTTGCCTTTATATTTTTCAGCTATTATACTGCGCACCTTCTCCCTTGCGGCGCGCAAATCTATGGATTTGTTTCTTACAATTGCTTTATACTTAAGGAAATTATTTTTCACAGATTCAATGACGTTGCGTTTTTGCATACTCCTTCTTTCTTGCTATAAAATTCAAACCGCCACCTTCTCCTTCCGCTTCCGGCTGCGTTTAAACCACAGCCGCGCCAGCATAAGCACAGCCCAGGCCAGGCCAAACAGCAGCGGCTCAAAGATATCCGCTTTTACCAGCCACCAGAAATGCACAACCCCGCCCAGGGCGCTGATGTAGACAATCCGGTGCAGCTTTTGCCAACGTTTGCCCAACCGCCGTATCCATCCTTTGGTGGAGGTAATGGCCAGCGGGATCAACAACAGCCAGGCCGTAAAACCCACGGTAATGTAGGGCCGTTTGGACAAATCCTTCACGATCTCGCTCCACTCCAGCAGACGGTCCAGTCCCAAGTAAACGCCAAAGTGCAGCGTGGCGTAGAAAAATCCAAACAGGCCCAGCATGCGCCGGAAACGGATCAGCTTATTCCAGCCGCTGATTTTTCTCAAGGGTGTAATAACCAGGGTGATAATCAGAAAAAACAGCGCCCACCAGCCGGTGGTATGCAGTATATTTTCTATGGGATTCGCGCCGAGATTATCGGTAAAAACGCCCCACAGCAGGTAGAAGAGCGGTCCCAGCGAGGAGAGAAAAAGAAGAGTCTTGGCGGTTTTCATTGGGGTTTCTTGATTAAGAATTTTATTGAGTTGAGATTTGGTTTAGCACTTTAACACGCAAACACCATAACACGCTAGCACAATGTTTAAAACCATTTCTTTAAATCCATGCCCTTGTACAAACCGGCCACCTGCTCGCCGTAACCGTTAAACATAATCGTGTCGCGTTTAAAGAATTCTCCCAGGCGGCGCTCACGGGCCTGGCTCCAGCGCGGGTGGTCCACGTTGGGGTTGACGTTGGCATAGAATCCGTACTCGTTGGGCGCGGCAATATTCCAGGTGGTGGCAGGCATCTTTTCCGTAAAGCGGATTTTCACAATCGATTTAATGCTTTTAAAACCGTATTTCCAGGGGACGACCAGACGAATCGGGGCGCCGTTTTGGTTGGGCAGAATGCGGCCATACAGCCCGACAGCAAAAATCGAAAGCGGGTGGTTGGCTTCATCCATACGCAAACCTTCCACATAGGGCCATTGTAAAACGGGCCACTTCTGTCCCGGCATCTGCTTGGGATCGTACAGAGTAGTGAACTCCACAAACTTCGCTTTTGACGTGGGTTCAAAACGATCCAGCACTTTTTTAAGCTCCACGCCCACCCAGGGAATCACCATGCTCCAGGCCTCAACGCAGCGCAGGCGGTAGATGCGTTCTTCCAGCTCGCTCTCTTTGATCAGGTCGTCCACGCCAAAGGTGCCGGGCTTGGCGCATGCGCCGCTTACCTCCACGGTCCACGGTTTGGTTTGCAGCGTGTGCGCGTTTTCGGAGGGATCGTCCTTTGCCGTACCGAATTCGTAAAAATTGTTATAGGTGGTGATGTCTTCCCAGTCGTTCAGCTCCTCATCGCTGCTAAAGCGGCTCTTGGAAATATCCTGTTTTATAGGCGAGGTTTTTTCCGATTGTGTAAACGCCAGCAGACGCGAATAAGGCCCTAACAAAGCAGAACCTGCTCCCAGCGCGGAAAACTTCATAAATTTGCGACGGTTAAAATAATCCTCTTCACGGGTGATCTCGGAGCTTTTTACATCGGAGGGCTTTTTGATAAACATGGCGGCCTCGCTGGTTGTTTTACTTTAAAGTAATATAGCGACCGTTTTTAACAAAATATTCAAATTGGTGACACGATTGTAATTGTCCGGGATTAAACTTTGCGAGCACAATCCCGGGCAGAGTCATTCCAGCAAAGGCGGAATTGCCACACAACGTTCGGGACAAAGACAAGGTACGATGGATTCCTGCATGCGCAGGAATGACAGGACACATATCCATCATGACTTCATGACTTCACGACCTCAAGACTTCCAAACGCTACCACCACCATCACGACACAAACTTCTCCCGTTTCTGCAACCGCAACAATCCGCCCAAAACGGCGAGCACAGACATGGCTGCAAGAAAAATGCGGTTGTACAGAACCGTATCTTCCCAAACCGTGATCAGCGCATCACGCGGGAAGTCATAAGGATTGAGGAAAATATTCCACTGGCTGTGTTCGATAAAGGCAATGGAGATCCAAAAGCCCATGCCGATGGCCACCATCACCGCGGCGGTGCCGTTGCCGTTGCGCACCAGTGTAGATATGAAAAAAGAGAGACAGCCCAGAAACATCACCGGGAAAATAACGTGTCCGGTCATTTCCATTACATCAACTGGAACGATAAGGTAGACGCTGGCCCCGGCAAGAATCAGAAGCATAATAAAAACAACACCCACTATGATCAGCAGGCGCACCAGCCAGACCTTGTAGCGGTAATCGGGAATACCAAACAACATCTCCAGCATGCGGCTGTCACTGTCGTTTTGGATACCAAAAGCCGTGGGATAGAAAATTAACAGTATGCCTGGCATCATCAGCGTGTAATAGACATCCTCCGTTTCAGGGAAAAACTCCGCGTCAAACAGCCCGACCAGCGCGATGAGCAGATAAAACGCCAAACCCGCCAGCATGAAATAAATAAACTTGTTGGCAAAAATTATCTTCAGATTGTAGCGGACTATATCAATGATCAGCCGGATTAGTTTCATTACCGTTTCACCTTTTTCAAATTCACCATCCGCTTTCAGCCCCCGTTGTTTTTCTACACCTTCAGCAGCCAGAGGTAAGCATCTTCCAATGAGGGTGCCACTTCGATGGCCTGCTCCAGCGGTTTTTCCTGCTGCAGAATACGCACGCGGACGCCATCATCCACGCGGATATGATGGATTACGTGAAGCGTATTGCGAATCGTTTCGAAATGCTCTTCGCTGACGGTGGCCTGCCAAACGTGTCCCCCGGCCTTGGCCGTCATCTCTTCGGGATGGCCCAGGTAGCGCAACTCACCGCGGTGCATCACCGCCACCTTGTCGCAGGAGCTGGCGATATCTTCAATAACGTGCGTGGAAAAGATAACGGCCCGGTCACGGCTCAGTTCCACCAGCAAATTGCGGAAACGGATACGCTCGCGCGGGTCCAGACCGGCCGTCGGCTCATCCACCACAAGGATGCGTGGCAGGTGCAGCAGGGTCTGGGCAATACCGATGCGCTGTTTCATCCCGCCGGAGAAACCGGAGATCTTTTCGTCGCGCCGCTCCCACAGGTGCACAGCGTTGATCACATATTCCACGCGCTTGCGACGCTCTTTCTCATCATAAAGACCTTTAAGAATAGCCTGGTAATTCAAAAACTCCAGCGCCGAAAGATTCTCGTACATGCCAAAGTCCTGCGGCAGGTAGCCGATCAATCCCTGCAGTTCCTCGCGCCATTGCCTGGTATCGTGGCCATTGATGCGCACCGCCCCGTAGCTTGCTTCCAGCACGCCGCTGATGATGCGCATAAGCGTGGTTTTGCCGGCGCCGTTGGGACCAAGCAAACCAAACATGCCGTTGCCGATTTCCAATGTTACACCCTTTAGCGCCATAAACGGTTTGCGGTAACGCCCCGATCCGGGCAGCTTGCCGATAAGCCTGTACCAGCCGCGCATCAGGAAAGCCAGACGCGTGCTTTTTTGCTGCCAGTGATCCAGACGCTGCACGGCAATGGGCGCACTGCGGCCCCAGGCCAGACCCAGCGTCCATAGAACAAAAAGCAGTCCGCCGGACACCCATGCTTCAAATGTAAACATATAATAGAGCAGCAGGACCAGCGGAACAGCCCAAAAGATGAGGCGATCCAAAAAGCGCCGACCTCTAAATTGCGGCAGCGTGTTCCATGTTTTCCAGAGCAGAGCATGCAGCACCGGCAGGAAGAAAAAGGTCCAAAAAGCGCTTTCCAGGTAGAGCAGCACGAACCAGGCCCAGCCGGCAAGGGCCAGCCAAAGCAGCGCATGCCGGCGCCAGAAAAGACCCCTGCCTTCGCTGGTCGTTTCCTCTTCCAGTCCGCGTTTACGTCGCCATTCGCGCAAAAAGCGGCCGGGCAGATCGTAAAGCTTGTAGACATTGTGTATCTCAATGCGGATGCGATCTGTTGCCCAGTCCGGACGGGCACGGCGCAGACTGGTTTGGGCAAACCAGGTTAAACCGGGAATAGCCATCAGCACCAGCGTAAAATCGAGCATTTGCCAGAGCAGGCTTTCCACGTAAACAGCAATCAATATGCCTGTGATCGCCACCGCGCCGATCTGCAGCGCCTTCAGCGGCCAGCGCAGACCCTTGAACCAGCTCAGCGTCTGCTCCAGCGCCTGGTACACCGTTGGTATAAACAAAAGTGTAAAAAAGGTGGCAAATGCCAGTCCGCCAATGACCGCGATTGCAAAAGGCGAGGCAATGCGCGTCACGTACTCTTCACGGCCCAGGGCCAGAGGCAGCATGGCGGCAATGGTGGTTAACGCGGTTATGACGATCGGCCGCAGGCGTGCCTGGCCCGCTTCCAGCAACGCGCGTTCGCGGCGCTGACCCTTGCGCCGCAACTGGCCCGCGTAATCGATAAAAATGATGCCGTTGTTGACCACAATGCCCAGCAATATCAAAAAACCGATCAGCGCGTTGACATTCATCAGGCTGTGGCCGGTGATAACGATAGCCCACAAACCGCCGATGGCCGCCAAAGGAATCGTAAACATGATGATAAACGGCTGCAGCAACGATTCGAAGGTGGAAGCCAGGATCATGTAGATCAGCAGGAAAGCCAGGAAAAAGAGAAAATAGAAATCATTGAGATCGTTTTTATCGTGCTGTATGGTAAGGTTAACGCCTTCGGGCAGCGGCATGGCATCGACGATTTGCTCCACTTCCAGGCGCGCGGCATCCAGCAAGGCGCTGGAGCTGTTGACTTCCGTGACAAACTGAAAGCTCAGCTCGATGCGCCGCTCCTGGTTAACACGGTTGATGCCGGCGCGGCCTTCACCCATAACGGGGGCGGCCAGTCTTTCCAGCGGGTAACTGCTGCCATCGGCGGCCTTTATGTTAAGCGCGCGCAAATCATCAATGCGTTTCTCCTCTTCTGGATTGCTCTTGATGATGGTGATGTCATACTGCTCTTCGCCGTCGGAAAAGGAGACACCGCTGCTCACTTCCGACTCAAAGGAGGCCAGCTCGGTGGCGATATTGTTCAGGCTTATGCCGAGACGCGCCAGCAGCAGACGGTCAAAATAGAGCTGCACTTCCGGGCGGTTGTCGGTGGCATCGTGGGCCACGCGACGGATAGCGTTGAGGTCCCAGAGCTGATCTTCCAGCTCTTCGGCAAAGCGGTGCATGGCATCGTAGTCGCTGCCGCTCAGTGTGATGGTGCCGACATTGTCACCCAGGCCCAGCATCGACATAAGGCCGTTGTCCATCTCCGGTCCGCCGCCTCCGCGGGAACCGCCGCCACGGAAACGCTGGCTGCCGGCAGGCGCCGTAAAACTGACATCGCCGATGCGGAAATCCCAGATAATATGTTGGATTAAATCCTTCACACCGGCCACATCACGGCGGGCAACGGTCCGGTATTCTTCCTTCAGCTTAAGCGTGAAAACGGCTTCCTGCTCATACACCTGGCTCACCACATCCTGCAGCTCTTCGATCTTCATCAGACTCTCTTCCAGATCGCGGGCGGCCAGGTCGGTGATTTCCAGCGTGGCTCCCGGCGGCATGGTCAGGTAAAGATTAAATTGCTCCAGTTCCACCTCATCGGGCACAATCAGGCTGATTGCAATCGAGATGAACAGCGAGATAAAAAAGAGCGCCAGCATACTGAGAATGGTGCGCATGGGAAAACGCAGCGTACTTTTTAGCAGCAGATTGTAAAAAGGCAGAAAGCGGCCTGACGTGAGCGAAAAGCGCAGCGAACGGCTGCTGCCACCGGCGCGGCGCATAAAGTAAAGGGCCGCCATCGGGATAAGCAGCAAGGCCACCACCAGTGAAACCAGCAGCGTGCTGATGATCGACATGCCGATCTGATATCCGATAACCCGGATGAAAAACTGTTCGGCAAATACAAAGGGCAGGAAAACGGCGACGGTTGTCAGCGTGGCGGCGCTCACCGAGCGGGCAATCTGCTTAACTCCCGTTACCACGGCCTGGGCGACATCCTTTTGGCGCTGGGCCACACGGTAGATGTTTTCCAGCACCACGACGCTGTTATCCAGCAACATGCCAATGGCCAGCGCCATACCCGCCAGCGAGAGCGTGTTGAGACTTATGCCCAGCGCGTAAAAGAGGTTGAAGGCGGTAAAAACGGAGAGCGGAAGAGCCAGCGCGATCATTGTTACGAGCCGCAGGTTGCGCAGGAAGTACCACAGGATCAGCACGGCGAGGATGCCGCCGGTTATGGCCAGGTTCAGGATCAGATCGAGATTTTCCTCAAGATAGGCCGACATGTCCTGTTCGATGACGATTTCGATATCCTGCCAGGCCAGCTCGCGGTTAAGACGATCAATGACTTCGCGGGTGTCGCCGGCCAGCGCGATCAGGTTGGTTTGCGTATCGCGCACGATTTGCATGGTAACGGCTTCCTTACCGTTTACACGGCTGAGCGATTGCTCCTCCATCACATCCATGTAAACGTCGGCCACATCACGCAGACGCAGGCCGCGCACCTCATCAACGACAATATTTTCCAGCGCGCTGATCGTGGTATAATCGGCTACAACGTGTACGCTGGCTTTTAGCTGGCGATCGCGCACGTTGCCAACGTACTGGCTTTGCTGGCGCTGCCCGGCAATGGCCCGGCGCACATCCGACGGCGTAATCCCGTACGATTCGGTTACACCCTCATCCAGCACCACGCTGACCGAGCGCGAGCGGCCGCCAAAGACCTCCACGTGGGCAATGCCGTCAACCGTTTCCAGCTCGGGCGTAATGGATTTATCGATGATGTTGCGGATGCGGTCTGTCCCGCCGCTGCCACGCACCTGCAGGTTCATGAACATGTTGGAAAGCGCCTGCGTGTCGACCTTTAGCGTCTCCACAAAAAAGTCACCTTCCAGGTCCGCCTTCACGGCGTTGACCCGTTCCTGCAGCTTGAGGTAGGCGTATGTCATATCCGTGCGCGAAGGAAAATAAACGTAGATCGTCCCGCGGTTGCGTCCGGCCCAGGATTCGATCTTTTCAACATTTTCCAGACCGGCGGCGGCCCCTTCAAGCGGGATAATCGCTTCACGTTCCAGGTAGTAGGGATCGGCATCGCGGACACTGCCCACCTGGATAATCAGAAACGGCGCTTCCACGGAAGGCAGCAACTCCATCGGCAAATGGCGGTAGGAGATGATACCCAGCAAGGCCAACCCCAAAAAAAACATCGATATCAGTGTACGCCGTTCAAACAGTTTTTTCATTTTTGTCTTGATTTTATTTTGGGCTCATGTAAAGGGCACACTCAATTGCCCGTCACTCAGTTACCCCGTCACCTCTTTACTTTGTACCTTCATCACGCCCACACGCCATTGTTCGAAAACGCTGTAAAGACAAGGAATAACGCCCAGTATCAGCACCGTGCTGCTGACCAGTCCGCCGATGACGGCCCAGGCCAGCGGCGCCCGCAGGGCTGCCCCTTCACCAAAGCCGAATGTTAAAGGCAACAGCGCCAAAATGGTCGTCAGACTGGTCATAATGATCGGTCGTATGCGGCGCTCGCCGGCGTTTAAAATGGCGGTGACGATATCCCGGCCGTCACGCCGTTCCTGGTTTATGGCATCGACAAGGATAATGGAATCGTTGACAGCGATGCCCATTAGCAGAATAAGCCCGATAAAAGCCATTACATTGAACGCCTGACCCAGCACAAGGAATATCCAGACCGCGCCGATGGCCGCTAGCGGCACCGTGAGAATAATCGTAAAGGGGTGCAGCAGCGATTCAAATTGTCCCGCCAGCACCATGTAGATGAGCACAATGGCCAGCAACAGGGCAAACTGCAAACCGGCAAAAGAAGCGCGACGTTCCTGCTCCTCACCGCTGATCTCGCTGCGCACGTTGGGCGGAATATCGCTGTTTTCCATTACCGCGCTCACATCGGTAACAACTTCGGAGAGAGGCCGCTCTTCGGTATCCGCGGTAAGCCAGGCGCTGCGTTTCTGGTTGGTGCGGTAGAGCGCGCGCGGTGCCCGTTCGGTTTCAAATTTTACCAGCGCTTCCAAAGGGACACGCTGTGCGCCGCTGCGAATAAACTGGCCGCGCAGACGCTCCAGTGAAAGTGGCGGATAGGCCACGCGGATGTCGTGCACATCACCGGCGAACTCCCAGTTGCCGGCCTCGGCCCCTTGCAGCAAGGCCTCAAGCTGACTACTTATTGTCTGAATGGGAATGTTGTAGTAGGCCGCCGCCACACGGTCAATCACCAGGTTTACCTGGGGACGGCTGCCTTCCAGGCTGCTTTCGCGCACAACAAGACCCTCTATCTTCTCCAGTTGCGGGCGCATGGCGCGCAAAGCCTCATCGGCGGCTGCAGCATCATCGCTGTAGAGGCGAATAGCTATGGCGGCATCTTCGCTGCCGGAAAGGGTTGTGCTGAGGATATTCTGCTCCTGTTGCAGACTCACTTCAGCTTCATCATAGCCTTCCAGGTAGGTCCGCAGCCATTGTTCAAAATTCTCCGCTTCTGTGCGGCTGCTGCTCAGACGGATGGTCATACGCAGATGGTTTTCACGTCCAAGCACATCCTGCTCCTGCGCGCCGGAACCGGCATCCAGACTGCCCACCTGGCTGAAAATCATCTCCACCTTTTCGCCCGCGGCCTGACGGATGCTTTCTTCCAGGCCACCGGCAAAACGGGCGCTGTAATCCAGCGTAGTACCATCGGCAAGGGTTACATCCAGCGTGTAGGCGCTGCCGGAAGTACGGGCCAGGAAGTTGCTGCCCACAAACGGGAGAACGGCCAGCGTGGCCACGACCAATACAACCGCCGCCAGTAAGACGATCGCACGTTTATGTAAAATGCGTTCAAGCAAAGGCCGGTAGAAATCAAAACGGATTGAGCTTTTGCCCGCGTTGCCGTCTTTTTTGCGCAACAGTTTATGGCTTAACATGGGCATGGCGAGGATGGCCACAACCAGCGAAGCCAGCAGCGAAAAGGCCACGGTCCAGGCCTGGTCACGGAAGAGCACACCGGCGGCCCCCTGCAGGTAAACGATCGGTAAAAAAACCACTACGGTTGTGATGGTAGAAGCGATTATCGCCCCGGAGACGCGCGCCGTTCCCTTGATCGCGGCATCGCGCACGGTAGCGCCCTGCTCCAGTTCGCGGAAAATACTTTCCATAACAACGATGGCGTTATCCACCAGCATGCCGGCGCCCAGAGCCAGACCGCCGAGCGTCATAATATTGAGTGTTAAACCGTTAAAAAACATCAGGTTAAAGGTGGCAACGATGGATAGCGGAATTGCCAGGCTGATAACCAGCGTGCTGCCGATACGGCGCAGGAAAAGGAACAACACAAATATGGCAAGGATGATACCGTAGAGGGCGCTCTCCTCCACTTCGCTGATGGCGGCATTGATAAAACGCGCCTGATCCCGGATGATTTCGATGGAATAATCGGGCAGACCCCGGCGAATCTCAAGCAGGCTCTCATTAACGGCCTCCACCGCCTGGATGGTATTAAAACGCGTCTCCTTGTAGACGGCCAGGGCCACCCCGCGCTGACCGTTCATGTAGACGATATTTTCCGGCTCGGCGCTGCTCCAGTTTACATCCGCCACCTGCTCCAGGAAGACGGGAAATTCGCGGGCATTTGGCGCATCGCTTTCCGGGCGGTAGTCCACCACCACTTTTTTAATTGCCCTAAGGTCATCGAATGATCCCAGGCCACGCACCACGTAGCGCACGCCCATTTCCACTACGGAACCGCCGGCCACATCCAGGTTGGCTGATCGTATCGACGAGGCCAGCCCCTCCGCAGTCAATCCGTAAGCCTCCAGCCGTGCTTCGTCGGTCTGAACGCGCACTTCACGCTGCTCGCCGCCGCGTATTTCCACCGCCGCGATGCCATCCAGCCGGATAAGCGCGTTGCGGATGCGTGTTTCGGCAAGACGCTGCAACTGGTAAGGATCGGCTTCCGGGTGGTTGAGGGCAATCAGCAAAACCGGTTCGGCGTTGGGGTCAAATTGGGTGATGCTCAGCTCATCGATGTCGTTGCCGCTGCTAAAGCGGGAAAGATTTTTTTGCAGGTCAAGAAAAGCCGCGTTCATGTCCGTGCCCCAAGCATAGGAGACACTGACCCGCGCACTGCCCACCAGTAAGACGGACGAGACGCCGGTAACGTTGCGCTGGCGCATTATCAGGGCTTCCAGGTTTTCCACAAAACGCGTCTCCAGTTCCTCCGGGGGCAGCTCACCCGCCTTCAGCTCAACAAACAGGCGCGGGTTGGAAATATCGGGGAACAGGTCCACTGCCAACCGCTGAAACGAAATAAATCCCAGCAAAAGAATGGCGGCGATCCCCATCAGGATGGTAACCGGGTGCTCGACCGAAAAACGGCTCAGTCTTTCCATATCAGCGCACCACTTTCACTTTGGAGCGATGCCGCAGCGTTTCGAAGCCTTTGATCACCAAGCGCTCGCCGGCCTCCAGCCCGGACAGCACCTCTACCTGCTCGTCATTCTCCAGGCCGATGCTGATAACGCGTTCCTGTGCGGCGCCCTTTTCCACCACAAAAACGGTGTTGCCACGGCGGCGGGAAAGAATAATGTCACGGTCGATGACGACGGTGCTGTCGCGGCTGTCAACAATCGTTTGCAGATTGACAAACATCCCCGGTCGCAGCTTCAAATCCGGATTGTCCACTTCAATCTGTGCGCCAAATGTACGGCTGTTACCTTCAAGGGCGGGGTCGGCTTGTATCACACTGCCGTACAGCGTATCGCCGGGCAGATTGTATTGCGTCACACGGACGTTTTGCCCGGGCTCAACGCGACCCAGTTCGCGGGCCGGGAGGCGCACCTCGGCCACCAGGCGGCTGTAGTCCATAATGCGCGCCAGCTCGCTGTTAGGCGCCACTATCTCACCCTGCGCGAAATAAGGCAGGTTGGTGACAATCCCATCAAACGGCGCGCGCACCAGCAGCTTTTCCTGCTGCAGCAGCGCATTTTCGTAAGCATAACGCGCATCAATCAGGGCACGTTCGGCACTTTTCAGTTCACGCAGGGTTACGCCGCCCTTTTCATAAAGCGATTGTTGTTTTTCAAACTCACGCTCAGAGATATCCAGGTTCAGTTTCTTTGATTCCAGTGCGATGTTGTTTTCGTATTCCGGGTTCACCAGGCGGATAACCAGCTGACCCTGGCGAACGCGATCACCGGCCTTGAACAACTTGCCCGTTGCCGGGTTCTGCTGCAATCTGTAAGCACCCTCCGATTCCGACATAAAGATGCCTTCTTTAAAGGCGGAAAGATCAGCCGTACTGTTTACGAATGCTTCAATGGAGCCGAGCTGCACTTCCTCTATATTGACGGGCACGGCTACCTCAAGCTGCTCGCCGGGATCCTCATCATCACAAGCCCAGGTAACGATCGCGATCAAAGCCAGAAAAACTATCCGTTGCCTCATTCCAATTCTCCTTCATTTTCGTTTCCATCCGGCAGCGAGCGTCCTTCAAATTCTACCGGCCGGTCTTTTTCAAAATCCCACAAGGTCTGTACTTTTAAATCCAGCAGCGATAAACGGTAGCTGATCTGGGCGTCGATCAGGCCGTTCTTCTTCTCTGAAAGCTGTGTCTGAAACAGGTTAAGATCCATACTGGTCAGGTCACCGTTTTTGTAGCGCTCGAGGTTGATATCATACGTTTTTTGGGCGATCAGCAGATTCTGTTCGGCAAGCTGCATCTGCAGGGCCTGGTTTTTCAACGTCCGGTAAGCGCGGCGGATATCGGCCACGATATTTTTGCGTTCCTCCCCTAGGTTGCGCTGCGCCTCCTGCACGCTGATCTCGGAAGCTTTTATGCGCGATTCCCGTTCACCCCAGTCAAAAATCGGTATTTCAAAACTGATGCTCACGTCCTGGCTTTCGTTCTGGTCCTGGAAAACCTGCGGCGCTTTGGGATCGTTGCCGGTAAGGCCGTATTGCAGACTCAGGTTGCCGCGGAATTCATTGGTGGCCATGGCACGCGTTAACCCCGCCTGCGTGTTGATGATATCCAGCTTACGCTGCTGCAACTCCAGCCGGTTGGCCAGGCCCAGTTCCACAGCCCGTTCCTGGTTAAGTGAGACCGTATCCTGATCGATCGCAGAAACAACCCGCAGCTCCTCGTTTAGCTCCATCCCCAGTAAAACCTTTAGATCATCGAGACTGTTTTGCAGCGTCACCTGGGCATTTTGAAGCGTCGATTCACTGGAGAGCAGATTCAACTCGGCCTGTAGGAGCTCCTCTTCCGCCACCAACCCGGCATTTACTTTATTGCGAATGATTTCGACGCTGCTGCGCGAGTTTTCCAGCTCTTCCCGCGCCACCTGCAAGCGCATCCGGTTTTGATAGGTGCGGTAAAAGCTTTGCGCCAACCCCGTCTCCAGCCGCAGCCCTTGAATGATATAGCTGAGATAGGCCGATTCAAGGTCATTCTCCACGTCCTGCAGGGCAAGCTTTTGGCGGTTGTAGGTAAAAAGCGGCTGAATGACGGTCAGGGTCAGATCATTATTAAAAACCTCATTGCGCCTGAATCCGGCAAACTCACTGCGGCTGTCCCGCCAGTAAAACGTATTCTGCAGCGAGACTGTTGCGTCGGTTAACAAAATGGGCTGCGAAACGGAAAAGACCGCCCCGGAACGCCGTGTTTCCGATTCGTTAAAGGCAGCGGTCAGCTCTTCGAAATTGGTCTGGCGGCTGAAAGCAAATGGCTCCAGGCTCAGGTTAAACTGCGATTTAAGCGAAGATTGCTGGGCGTTGAGCAGTTCACGCTGCCGTTCCAGGTTGCGCCGCGCCGCGATAATTTCCGGGCTGTTCTCCAGCGCCAGTTCCAGCGCCGTATCAAATGTAAGTATGGTTGCATCCTGGGCGTGCAGCCACGGCGCAATCGCGATTATGAGTACAAAAAGATAGCTTTTCATAGAATCCTGTCTATGTGTTTTTGTTTTTCTTTTCCAGGTCTAATTTTTGATGTTTCCCAACAGTATCATCAGCGACTAGTGTCATTCTCCAATGACAATGGCGCGGGGACTGCCAAACAATCCCACTGCCCCGGAATGTCATTCCCGCAAAAGCGGGAATCCAAGAAAGTGCCACTTTGCTACTCACATTCAGAGCCGGGGACGAAGCACCATGGATTCCTGCATCCGCAGGAATGACGATGGCGCGGGGACTGCCGACAATCCCACTCCCCCCGGAATGTCATTCCCGCGAAGGCGGGAATCCAGGAAAGCGCCCCTTTGCCATTCACTTTCAGAACCACGGGATAAAGCACCATGGATTCCTGCATCCGCAGGAATGACAATGGCACGGGGACTGCCAAACAATTCCACTCACCCCGAAATGTCATTCCCGCGAAGGCGGGAATCCAGTAAAGCACCCCTTTGCCACTCACCTTCAGAACCACGGGATAAAGCACCATGGATTCCTGCATCCGCAGGAATGACAATGGCACGGGGACTGCCAAACAATTCCACTCACCCCGAAATGTCATTCGCGCGAAGGCGGGAATCCAGTAAAGCACCCCTTTGCCACTCACCTTCAGAACCACGGGATAAAGCACCATGGATTCCTGCATCCGCAGGAATGACAATGGCGCGGGGACTGGCAAACAATTCCACTACCCCTTTGGTACCCATTTTACTGCGTCAGCAAGCACCAGCCGGCCGTCGCTTTCGTTGGTCAGTGTTATTTTTGCGCTGCCTTCCTCAAAGTAATACGTCTCCAGCAAATTCCAGCCGCTGCCCGCTTCGCTCAGGTCCATCTGGATTGTCTCCGTACCATTGGCGTGATCGATGACATAGGTCTGTTTTTCCATCAGATCGCGGCCACGACGCCTGCCGCCAAGCTGGTCCGTATCCGGCACGTGGATATAAACCTGGTACCAGCCGCTCTCAGGCAGTTCGGCAATCCAGGAAACATCGCGTTCGCCGCTGCCCGCCCGTGTATAATAGGCGCTGTGTACAAACTGCCCGTAAAAAGAAGGAAACTTCAAACGCTTCCACTGCGATGGCCCGTACCACCAGCGGAAATAATCGTAATCGTTGGGGTCATCCTCGGGCTCGCCGTGAATCCAGCGCTTTAAAGGGCTTTCGTGGCGCATGATCGAATGTTTGAACATTTCCGATACATTATCCACGACGATACCCTCCTCATCCCGGCGGCGCTCAAACCAGTCTACCGGCTGGACACCGTCAAACGATCGCGTGGCAGGTCTGCGGTCTTCTTCAGTATCCAGGCGTACGTCATATTCCAGCGGGAGATTCTGCGACAGCAAGGCATTGATATTTACACCGGAGGGCTGCTCGTCGCTTACCCAGCCGATCTGCAGGGCCTGTCCCGCGTTTACGCGGTAGAGACGGGTCGGCAGTTCATCATCATCGCCACCGCGACGCCCCCTGCCAGGGCCGCTGCTTCGTACCTGCACCTCTATCAACCCGTCAACGTCCGTCGGGTTATATACATCAAACTGCACCTGGTAACGTATATGGCGCTCGTCACGAACAGGATAAGCGTCGAAACCGGCGAACAAAAATCCCGGAAGTTGCCGCTGTGTACGCAGACGTTCTACTTCGGCGGCCAGATCGAAGCCGTATGTTTGCAGCACGCGCTTAGCAAGGCTGTCACTATCCACCACTTTAAAGCGACGCTCCCCGGCCAGAGAGCGCACAAGCGTTTTAAACTCCTCATCCCCAAGCGCTTCCTGCATAGCCTCGATTAAAAAATTACCCAGGTGGCTTTGGACCAGATCAGTAGTTTCGCCGCCGGTTGCCAGCCACTCCTGCAGTGTTTTTTGCTGCAAGGCAAGATTGGCTTCCTCTGCCTTGGTGAGGCCACCGCGCCACCAGCGGCTTGTGCCTTCGCTTTCATCGGCCTCAAGCTGCAGGTACGATTCAAAAGCGACGGCAAGCTGGCGACCGTCTCCTCCCAGCGTGACCACCTTGCTGAAAAACAGCGGCCACGCGTTCAGATCCGGCATATTGCCTATTAGATCATCATCTCCGCCAAAGCCCCAGGAACGGCCGCCCATAAACGTGGGTAGCACAAAGCGCTTAAACAGGTCGATCTGCGCCTCTTTGTCTGTCAATGTTTCGTTTGTCCAGCGTCCGCGCCGGTCCTGACGCTCGCGCTGGTTTTTAAAGTAGGTCGCCGGGATGCTGGCACCGTTTTCGGGCAACCACAGCTGTTCCGGATGACGCATATCGGGGTTGTCCATACCATGCCGCGGGTAGTCATAATACATCAGCGGCGTTTCGACAATCGTTAGCCGCTCGTATGGATAATTCAATTGCAGGCGCGTTTCCATTTCGTCAAACAGACCGTCCAGTACGGGGCCGAGCGTGTCGCCGATTTCGTTGAAATAGGGTTTGTAATAAGTATGCCGCGGATGATGGTAGAGCTGCACCTCTCCCCTTTTGGTTTCCACGCTATGCTTAACGTAGCGCCCGGCGACCAGCGGCAAAGATTTGGCCGGGGGAATATCGCGAAACGCGGTTTTACCCACAGCAAGTGAATCGGCCCGGCCGGGCGCGATTACAGTAAGCTCAGGATCGGTTTGTACTGTCAGTGAAAAGTGTGCCGGCTTAATCAGCATTTCCCGTAAATAGGGCGATTGTGTCTGCGGGTACCACAGGGATGGCGCCGTAAGCAGCAGGTAATCACGGGCGGCAAAAAGATGCTGACGCGTCATGCGGAAAAACCAGATATGTGTATTGTACAGGCGATCTGCTTCCTTTACAAACGGGTAGAGGATGCGCTCTTCGGGCCGGCCGGCGTAGCTCATTTCGATGCGCTGCGAGTCTCCCGCGGCCCAGCCGGAACCCGGACGCGTTACGGTGAGCAGGGCCCCGTCACGGTGGACGTCCAAAGCTTGCGGAAAAGAGTCCAGTTGCATGCCGGGATTAAGCAGGAGAAAAAGCGTATCCAGCGCGCGAACGTGATCATTGGTTAGTGTCAATGCCGCTTCGACACGCACATTATTGCCTTCGTGCAGCACATTGAGGTCATATTTTGTAAGGGTCAGATTGTCTTTTTGCTCCAGAGCTTTAAGCTGTCCGGCCAGCGCGTCGCGCATCTTTTCGCCGTCCGCGTGCCAGCGAATGTAGCTGTAGCCGCCCCAGGCCATAAGCAGCGGCGCAACCACCGCCAGTAAAACAATCAACCGCCGTGTTATGACGGCCTGCGGCAAACGGCGAAAGAACAAGATGCTAAGGGCCAGGCACCACAGGCCAAACAACAGCCACAAACCGCGCTGCAAAAGAATTTGCCATCCGTGGCCAAGGCCGGCAAAATCAGATATCAAAAGCGGAAAATAGATGGCCGGAATATCAAACAGCTGGTATTGCGCATCATACAAGTAAAAACCGGTTCCGCCGAGTATGCCCAGCGCAATAATGACCACAATGGCCTGGTTGGGGATAATTTGCATCAGCACAAACGATAGACCGATGGCAACGAGCAGCGCCGGAAGCGAAAGAACCAGCGGGTAAAAAAGGTAGGCCAGCCAGTTTATTTCAAGGTTGGAGAAAGGTCCGTTTATCAGTAAGGCGATCAGTAATGCTATTATTTGCAGCCCGAAAAAGACCAGCAGCAAACCCGCCGCCCGGCCCAGGATCAGCGCGGCATTGGAAAGACTGCGGGCAAAAATAACCGTGGATGAATTGAATTTACGGTCACGTTTGCAGATATCCGTTGCCAGGAAAACGGCCAGCGCCATCAGTACAAAGTTGAGCATATAAACGGTGGCATAGGGCATCATGCTGTCCAGCCCGCGCATAAAACGGGGCACGGGCGCCACATCGCTGTAAAAAATAATATTGGTGGTTATCAGGCTCAGCAGCGCAAGGATGGAGAAAATCCGGAAAAACCAGCTGCGCAGAAGGATGCGTGTTTCGTAGCCGGCGTTAATGGCGATATGCTTAAAAAAACTCATTGGCGCAGCTCCTCCAGCACGGTCTCTCCGGCCTCCAATTCCATGAAGCAGACGTAGGCATGTTCCAGGTTGGGTTCCAGCGGCATCAAGGTACCGGGCGGCGTCTCGCGGGAGATCACGTCGACCAGCCAGCCTTCAACGGCGGGTACCGTGGAAGTGACAATGTGGTTTTGTTTCAACTCCTCGAGACCGGCATCGTCGGTTTGCACCCGGAAGGTGTAAGGACGCGCCTGCGCTATCAGCTCTTCGGGCGAGCCTTTAAAGGCCAGGCGGCCGTGGTTTAGCAAAGCCATATCCGAGCAGGTGCTGGAAATGTCGCCCACGATATGCGTGGATAAAATGATTATCCGCCCTTCGCGCGACATGTCGGTCATCAGGTTGCGGAAACGGATGCGTTCTTCCGGGTCCAGGCCGGTGGTCGGCTCATCTACGATCAGAATACGGGGATCGCCGATCAGGGCCTGGGCTATACCGACACGCCGCTTCATTCCGCCGGAAAGCTTGCTTGCCAGGCGATCGCGCGCCTCGAAAAGGCCAACCCGGCGCAGCATCTCATCGACACGTTCGCTCCTCTTGGAGGCCGGCTCCACACCGGACAAACGGGCGCAATAATCCAGAAACTCCGATGTATTTATTTTCGGAAATGTGCTGAAGTCCTGGGGCAGGTAACCGGTTAGTGCGCGGATGGCGGCGCGGTTACGGAACAGATCATGTCCGGCTATACGCACTTCACCGTGTGTCGGCTTCATCAAGGTGACAAGGATTTGCATTAACGTGGATTTGCCGGCGCCGTTGGGGCCGAGCAGACCAAACAACCCTTCGCCTATCTCGAGATCGATCTCGCGCAGGGCGTAAAAATCCTTGCCGTAAATTTTGGAAAGTCCGTTGATTTCTATTTTCATAGGTGCAGGCTTCGCGTTCACATTAAGCTGCCTCTTACGCCAAAAATTAACAAGAGTTACCCCCAACCCGATTAGACAGGATTTAAAACATAAAAATTGCAGTTAGCCCAAAAAGCCTGCCACCCAGGCGATATAGGCAACATAACCGGCACTCATAATAAATGCCGACCAGCGTTCAACCCCGCGCCGCCAGACCAGAATGACGATCAGGAAAAAGGTAAACAGCAGCATCAGGGGAAAATCAAAAAGTTTCATGTGCTCATCCAAAGGTATCGGAAATACGGCCGCAATGGGACCCGCCACCGCCATTATGTTAAAAAGGTTGCTACCGATGACATTTCCGACGAGGATCTCGTTTTCCTTTTTTACAACGGAGATGATGGCAGTGGCCAGCTCCGGCAGCGAAGTCCCGAAGGCAACCATCGTAAGGCCGATAATAACCTGCGGAACGCCGAGAATATTGGCAATGGTAACAGATGCGTCTATGGTTATGCGCGAACCGACAGCCAAAACAGCGATACCCAGAATTGTATACAATCCAAAAATTGCAAGCTTTTGCGGACGGCTGCGTTTATCCAGCCATTGCATGCCGGTGTTCACATCGGGAATATCATCCACAACCCCGCTTTGTTTTGCCAGGGTGCGGTTTTGCAGACTCAGCCGGATCAAGATACCGGTAAAGGCGATAATACCCGCAAAAAGAAGCACACCTTCTAAATGACCGATGACGCCGTTAAACGCAAACAGCCAGAAAACAATGGAAACCACCGCCAGCCAATACATCTCCTTACGCACGTTGCCGCCCATTCCGGCAATGGGACGCAGCAGCGCCGAAAAGCCAAGAACAAGTCCGATATTGGCGATGTTGCTGCCAACGATATTGCCCATGGCGATTTCTATATTGCCACTGTATGCGGCAAAAAAGCTGACGATAAATTCCGGCGATGAGGTACCGAAGGCTACCACGGTTAAACCGACGACTATCGGCGGTATCTGCATTAGCAGGGCGATACGGGAAGACCCGCGCACAAGCAGCTCCGCGCCAACATAAAGGAGAAAAAGCCCGACAAAAAACAAAAGGGTTTCTGTGATGACCAAAAGAGACACTCCGCAATTTGTAAATCATGCAATTTAGGATTTTAGGCCATAGCGGAAAAGAGCAAATAAAAATAAACGCGGCATTAAGTTAACGCTGTTTGGTTCGATTTATATATCTCGAATATAAATGGTCTTTCCATGGAAAAACATGAACCGGATATTCTGAAAATCATCGAAACCGCAGAAGACTTTCCCGCCCTTCCCGGCAACGTTGTAAAACTCTTCAAGATGGCCTCAGACCCCGATGTGTCTTTGTACGCCGTGTCAAAGATCATCGAGAGCGACGCATCGATGAGCGCGCGCGTTCTAAAAATTGTCAATTCAGCCATGTACAAATTCAAATCCCCCGTTACAAACATCAAGCAGGCGGTTTCTATTCTCGGGATCAAATCACTGCGCAATATCGCTTTTACGCTGGCCATGGCCGACCTTTTTCCAAAAAAGCACGCAGATCAATACAGCGATCTTTTTAAAAGGTCCCTGTGCGCCGCCGTTGCCACGGACCTGATCGCTGAACTTAAAAATTGCCGTTGGAGCAGTGAGGCCTTTTTGGGCGCCCTGCTTCAAAATATCGGGATGTTTATTTTTATGCGCTATATGGGTGACAGCTACCTGGATATCATAAAGGAAGCACGCGAAAAAGGCCTTGAGCTGCCCTATGTTGAAAAGCAGCATATCAAGATATTAAACTCGCAAGCGGGTACGATCGTCGCTGAGCGCTGGAACATGCCCAAAACGGTAATAATGGCGATCAAGTACCAAAACAATCTACGTCTGGTTTACAAAAAGAATTTCCCCGACCCGTATCGCGAGATAATTGAATACAGCTATCTCGGCGGGCTTGCTGCGGATGTATTTTGTTCTTGGAATAAGCAGTATAAAATCAACCTGTACCGGCAGTTTTTCAGGCGCATTGTGGAAAACGACGCCACCATGGCCAACGATATTCTGGCTTCGATACCGCACCTGTTAAAAGACCTCGCCGGAAATATCGGCAACGGTGTTGACCAAATACCCGATTACATGGGCGCAATCCACGAATCCGAACTCGAACTGATCCGCTATCAGACCGAATACAGCAAGCTTTACTCCAACTTCATGGACCTCAAAAATGAACCTGATTAAGACTACGACACTTACGGCAATCTGCCTGCTGCTCATCGCGGGCTGCAAACAAGAAAAAGCAATCGAACCTCTCAGGATGCACTATATCCTGGGACAAGTTTTTTTAAACGGACAAAAAGCATCGTTAGGCCAAACCATAGCAGACGGTGACCGTATCGAAACAGGTGCTGAGTCGATCGCTGAAATTTCAAGACAGGGACAGATTTCGGTGCGTGTTCGCGAGGAGAGCACTATTATTATTACTGACAGCAGCGGCCGGCCGGAGATAAACCTGTTGCACGGAAAGGTGCTCAGCCTGCTGGAAAAACCCGGAGCTTATCGCGTGCGCACAGCCAACGCCGTAGCCGCAATCCGCGGTACCATATTTTTTGCAGCGGCTTTGGATGAAAACACATCATATATCTGCTGCTGCAACGGCCATATTGCCATCCTGCACCCGGATGGCGCTTTCCTTAGCGACCTGCAAGGGTCGCACCATGAAGCGCGCACCGTACTTACGCATAACGGCAGAACATCGCTTAAGGCCGCCACCATGCTTTACCATGATGACGGTGAGATTTTTGACAGTCTTTACCGCCTGCGTTATGATAAAAAACCTTAAGCGGCCTGCTAGACTTGCATCCTAATGTTAATTTTTTAATATCAATTATTGCCAGCCAGGTGCATACTTCATATTCCTGATTTTACAAGCCAATAGAGGAACAGCTATGGACCCGATCCGGTTGCAGCGCACCATCAATTCGACGCCAGAGCAGGTTTTCAGCGCCATCGCGGATTTTGAAAAAGCACCGCAAATCATTGATACGATTACGGCCGTGGAATTTTTAACCGAACAACGCCAGGGCCGCGGCACACGCTTTAAAGAAACACGCCGTATAGGCGGCAAGGAAGTGACGGAAGAACTTGCAGTAAGCGAATGGCAGCCACACGAACGCCTGGTGGTAAAGGCATCAATCCAGGATATTGATGTGACTTCCATATTTGAAATCAGGCCGGCTGAAAACGCAAGTACGCTGCAACTTACCCTGAACATGAAGCCCAACGGCTTTATGGCCCGGATGATGTTAAAAGCCGGGGAATCCATTTTGGTAAAAACTTTGGAAAATGATCTTGATGCAATAAAAAGCTATCTTGAAAACGCAAAAGGTTAACTCATTAAGTTGCACCTTTCAATATTTCTGGTAATTTTACCGGTTGCAAAATTACTTTTAAAACCTTGGGAGGCCTGATGTCTTTTAAATCCGTATTTATTTCCGTATTCATCGGCGTGTCTTTAATAGTTGCGGCGATTGTTTTAAACCTTCAACGACCGGCCGTGGACACCAATGAGCCTACTGCCGAATTTGTAAAAGCGAGCGGCAAATGCGCCGAATGTCACCGCGCGGAAACGGCCGCCATTGTGGTGGAATTTGAACAAAGCGCCCACTCTGCCGCCGGTGTAAACTGCATCGATTGCCACCGGCCGTTGGAAGGACAGGAAAGCCTGGATCACCGCGGATTTACGATTACCACCGATGTAACCTCGGGCAACTGCAAGCAATGCCATCAAACCGAGTACCAGCAGTTTAACCGCAGCCGCCATGCTGCCCCGGCCTTTGCCGCCGTACGTGGCAGCGAGCCTTTTACCGAAGAGCAGATCGAACACGCCGAGAAATTTCACCCGGGCACTGTAAAACGACCTGCAAACGCGCTGGCCATCCTGGAAGGTGAAGCCGCGACGGTAGCCGGCTGCGAAGGCTGCCACTCCATCGGCAAGCCCAATGCCGACGGTTCCATCGGCAACTGTACCGAATGCCACTCGCGCCACCTGGCCTCCATTGCCCTCGCCCGCCAGCCGCAAACCTGCGGACAATGCCACCTGGGGCCCGATCACTCGCAGATCGAAATTTTCAACCAATCCAAACACGGCGCCATTTACCACGCCACCAAAGACCGCATGAACATGGACGCCGACCCCAAAGAGCTTAAAGTGGAAGACATCTTCGCGCCCAACTGCGCCACCTGCCACATGAGCGGCCTTGAAGGCATGAAAGTAACGCACGACCTGAGCGAGCGTCTCTCATGGTATCTCTATGCCGAAGTTTCTGACAAACGTCCCAACTACGCTGGGGCGCAGGCCGAGATGAAAGAATTGTGCATGAAGTGCCATACCCAGGAACACACGGATGAGTTTTATCGCAAAGCGGAGGCCGTGGTCCTGGCAACCAATGAAAAAGTTAAAAAAGGCGCCGATCTTTACGCCCAGCTTCAAAAAGAAGGCTTGTTAACCAAGCAGCCTTTCGACGAGCCGATGGATTTTCTCTATTTCGATTTCTGGCACTATTTCGGTCGTACGGCCAAGCATGGCGCGTTTATGGGCGGTGCGGATTATACACAGTGGCACGGCAATTACGAGCTGCTGTACAAGATGATCGAAATGGAAGAGATGGCCGCCGAGCTGAGGAGCGGAAGCCATGCTAACTAAGTGGTACGAAAAACGCGCTCTGTTGCTGGACGTTTTTATCATCATCAATCTGGCATTCCTCGTTCTGGATGTTTATATCGCCCATTCGATTGAAGAATTCCACAGCTGGGAAACGTGGGTACCGGTTATTTTTTCTGCCATCGGCGCGTTAATACTAACGGTTATGCTATTTTTGCAAAAGCTTGATCTTAACCACGGCGCGGGACGTCTCGCTTCTTTTCTTGTCGGCTGGGCCTCCATTATCGTGGGTGTATGGGGCATGTTCCTGCATCTGGAAAGCCAGTTTTTCCAGGTGATGAGCCTGAAGAGCCTGGTTTACACGGCGCCGTTTGCCGCGCCTCTGGCCTTTGCCGGCATAGGTTTTCTGCTGCTGCTGAACCGCATGGTTGGCGAAGATGAATATGCCTGGGGCTGGTGGATTGTCTTTCTGGCCTGGGGCGGCTTTATCGGCAATTTCGTTTTGTCGCTGGCTGACCACGCGCAGAACGGATTTTTTGTTGCCGCCGAGTGGATACCGGTCTTCTCGTCTGCCCTGGCCGTCGGTTTTATGCTGGTAAGCCTGTGGGGTAAAAACCAAATCTCCTTTTTGCGCCAATGTCAATACATGATGGTGCTGCAGGCCGCTGTTGGCGGATTGGGATTTATCCTGCACCTTGTGGCTGACCTGACCGGCCCATCGACGTTTTTTGACAATTTTCTTTATGGCGCGCCAATATTTGCGCCTTTACTGTTTGTCAATCTGGCGATACTTGGCGCCCTGGGCTATTGGGATATGATCGTTAAGACCGCGCATGAGGCGGCTGAGCCGCAGAGCGTATAGCAGGTTAAAAGCATTACCAAAAAAACAAAAAAGCGATCCCGCCAAAGGATCGCTTTTTTTATTTCTAGCGGATCGTGAAGTTGCGGCTGGCCAATACGTTACCGGCGGCATCCACAACATCAACGCGCCAGGCGCCGGTCCATTCCGGAGCAATGCGCTTGGAGCTCCACGTACGCCAGGAACTGCCGCGCACATTCAGGTTAACGCGTGCCTTCTCCTCATCGCCGTGATACCAGACATGAGCAACCGCAGTGGTATCCTGCCCTCCGCTGAGCGCCGTATAGCAGTAAACCTGACCCACCGTGTCGGCAAAAGCCGTATCCGCACCAACCGGCTGACGTTCCTCAACGGCCGTGCATACGACCATTTCCGATACGGACAGCATGGAAGCTTCCTGCTGCGCAAAGGCAATCGCCGAAAAAATAAAAACGAGCATTAATGAATAAAGCAGCTTATTCATAGCACCTCCTCTTTTAAATGAAAGGTTCAAACTGTTTCATACCCGCAAGAATCGGGTGGTTTTCTTTTCGGCGGAAACGTATTATTTTCGAAAATAAGGATCGTGCCATGCCAAACACACACTATTATCTGATTGAACAGGCCTTGCAGTTTATTGAACAGCAACACCTGCAACAACCGGGCCTTGATAAAATCGCCGCCCGTCTTGATGTGAGTCCTTTTCACCTGCAGCGCGTTTTTAGGGAGTGGGTCGGCATCAGCCCAAAGAGGTTTCTACAGTTTTTGACTGCCCGTCATGCCCGTGAGCTGTTGCGTCGCTCACGCTCAGTTTTGGACGCCACCTACGACAGCGGGCTTTCCAGTCCCGGCCGGTTGCATGACCTTTTTGTGCAGATCGATGCTGTCACCCCCGGAGAATATAAGAAGATGGGTGCGGGGATGACAATTACCTGCGGCGCTCATGATACGCCCTTTGGAAAAGCCCTGCTGGCACTGACCGATCGCGGCATTTGCTATCTGGGTTTTGGTGATGCGGATGAGCTTATGGCCGATGTGGCCTCGCGTTACCCGTTGGCCCGCCTGCTGCGTAATGACAAGGCTACGGCAGATATCCATAAGGGCATTTTTGAAAGGGAAAACGCCCAACCCCTGCTGCTATTCATAAAAGGTACCAATTTCCAGATCAAGGTATGGGAAGCATTGCTGAGGATACCGGAGGGCTGTGTGGCCAGCTACGGCGATATCGCCAAAATGATCGGCAAGCCCGGTGCCGGCCGCGCCGTGGGCAGCGCCGTCGGGGCCAACCCGGTCAGCTACCTGATCCCCTGCCACCGCGTTATCCGGGAGATGGGCCTGTTTGGCGATTATCACTGGGGCAGCACGCGCAAGAAGGCGTTGCTGTTGTATGAGTCGGAACGGGCCGGAGTAGGAAAAGAGAAGCTCGCCGGTTGATAGGCCGGTCCGGAAGTCCTGGAGTATTGACGTCTTGAGGTCTTGAGGCCGGGAGGTCAGGATATTTTGATATCGCAAGTGTCTGTTATCTTGTTCTTATTCTTTCTCTTTCTCCTTCTCATTCTCACATTTTTGCATTCTTTCAAAACGACTTCCTAACCACAAGACTCCAAGACTTCAAGACCACCGGACCGCTACTTTCAGAACTAAAAAGCCCCGGCTCATCACCGGGGCTTTGAATCTTCTATCTAGTTGTTATTTCGATACAAGTTTATGGTCTTTCTTCCGGCCTGGCCAATCAATGTGCCCTGGCCTGTGGCATCCAGCTCCACATCGTAGGTTTCGCCGTTGGATGTAATCGTACCTATGGCGCCGCCATCAGCGGTGAAGTTGTACTCGGCAATCATGACCGGTTCATCGCCATTCATATAAGCCGTTTCGTTTTCATAGACCTCATAACGCAGCCATCCGCTGCCGTCAAAATAGTATTCGCCGGTAACCATAACATAATAATCATCAAACGTTACCCACCAGCCGTTCAGGGTGGAAAGGTCGTCCGTACCCACGATGGTCAACCGGCCGTGCGCGCCGTTTATGCGCGTGATGTCCAGTTCGGTTGTGCGCGTATCATTATCAACGGAGACACTGATATCCACATGCCCGGAATCCACGGCGCCGTTGCGGAAGGTAATGCGCTCGCTCCAGGCGCCAACAAAACTCTGCATAAACGGATCAATGCTAACCTCAGCCAGCGTGTAGATCTCGCTTAAATAAAAGCTGCCCGGGAAAGTTGTTGTGGAAGCGTAAAATCCTTCCAGGTCATCCTCCACGGTATTGAAAGAACCGCTGACTGTTGTACCGTTGCGGAATTCGCGGCTGAAGGTGCCCGTACCGTTGTTATTAAAAGTAACCGTATTCGTCAGCGTCGTGCCGTCGCGGAAATAAAATGTTTCGGTAATAGAACCGGATTCATCGGGATTGAATACAAAAGTGCGTTCAACGCGCTCCAGACGGCTGCTGTCACGATACCAGGATGTGGAATTCATTGTAAAGCCGGTCGGCTCGCCGTCCATCGCCCAGGCCGTGACGGTCAGGCTGCTCTCTATCCGCTGCACGATGAAGTTTTCGCGGAATTCCTGGTAGTTATAAAACTCCTGCAGGCGGTCATCACTGTCATCATCAAGGCCGTTGCCCACATCCACGCTTAAAAACAGCGAATCATACTGCACGCGGGCGTTGGCGTTGCTGTTGCTGGTCACCGCAATCATTTTCAGCAGATTGCTTTCATCGTCAAAATAAAACGCCAACCGCGAAATGCGCGTACCGGTGGTATCGCGGAATTCAAAAAGCAGCGAATCGGCACTCACCTTGTATAATGCAGGTAACTGCTCCAAATGCTCGTAAATCTTTTGCTGCGCGGCGATTGCCTTTTCTTTGGCGTTGCGCATTGTGCTCAGCCCCGGGCCAAATCCGCTGAAATCATCACCGGCGTCCGGTGCGTCGGGGTGCGTATAGCTTTCCACTTCGCTGCCCGTGGCCACATACTGATTGATCTGAAAACCGACCGCCGCGTTGTTTTGGACGGTCTCGCTTACCTCAAGCTCATTACCCTCGCTGTCCGTACCGCTTTCTTCGCAGCTTACCAGGAACAACAAGCCAAACCCTAAAACCAAAGTCATTAATAAACGCATCATTTCCTCCTGTTAACAAAAACAATAAACACTGTCTTTATCGTCTGAATTTGAAATTTCTAAGTTAGAATTTTATTAATAAAGTTCTGTAAAATCATTTTACATGGATTCACTTTTTCCGGAGCCGCTAAGCTCCTGTCGTCTAAAAATACTACATAAATTTTAAATGCCGTTAATATGACAGCAAGAGAAATGCCAGAATAAAAAAAGACCGGGACATAGCCCGGTCTCAAAAAGCAGGAAAAATCTAGAAGGTAAAAACTGTCTGTATCAGCGTAGTTTTTTCAGTTTCGTTGGCGCCGCTAATGACACCATCGCCGTTGCGGTCACGGAAGGTCTGGCGGAAATCGATCAGCAGTGTGGCGCCCTGGGAAATGGCGTAGCCAATCCTGTAGCCCATGATCGTACCCTCGGTGCGCTTGAAGATATCATCCACACTGGCATTGTTTTTATAGTAATAGGCACCGGCCTGATTGATTTTGGGAACGACCTGAGCATTTAAGTCCAGATTAGCCCGGAAGGTTTTGAATTCGGTCGCGCCTTTGCTCATATTCTGATACTCTGCCCCAAAAACGATAAAATCGGCAATGTTGAAATCGGCGCCCAGCGCGTAGCCTTTAAGCTGCTGCCTGATGGATTGCAGCATCTCCCTTTTGGTAAGAATGGAATCGCCGCGCAGCACGGCCCGCTCCAGTTCATAAGTCGTGCTGAAGTATTCGGGCAGGAATTTTTCATCAAAGAAGCGGTATTCGGCAAAAGCGTTGATAAAGGCAAAGCGCGCCCTTACGCCGGGTGCGGTAGCGCCCCAACCGCCGTCGTTGGCAAATTTTGCCACCTGGCTGTAAACAGTAAGATTAAAATGCTCACGGTTAATAAAAGGATAGGAAATATCGGCGGCAAAAGCGGTTACCTCTTTATCCTTTGCCTTGTTAATATCAAAACCGCGGTCTTTTAGTTTGCTTGGGTCAAAGTCATCATCATTGATGTAGCTGGGATCGGGCACGGAGGGTGCGTCCGGGTTGTCGGTAAATCCGTCGCCGTCACGGTCCGGGTCGATTGCGTCCGCCACGCCATCGCCGTCACTGTCCACGGCATAGTTCTCATCCTGCGGTAGGTCGTCCAGATAATCCGGCACGCCGTCGCCATCGCTGTCATCCAGCGCCTTATACTGGTTGCGGTCATGAACGGCGCTGATACCAATTTCCAGGTCGCCGATCACTTTATAACCCACACGACCGGCCACCAGTCCGCCGCCGTCAAAAAGCTCGCCAAAGGAGTTAACCATTCCCTGAAAGCCAACTGTTTCGCCGTTGAGTCCAAGCTCCATACCCGTGCGGATAACCGACGGGTATTCCACGGTGTTGGCATAGCGGTTCATCAGGATGCCAAAGCCGAGGCGGTAATTATCGATGGCGCCTACGCGCACATAAAGCGGATCACCGGGACGGCCCCAGCGCACAAAGTAGATTTTTTCATACAGATCGCTTAGTTCATCCCAGTTTTCTTCGCGGATGTTACCGTCGGCATCCAGGTACAGGCTTAAATCCAAAGCGATGCCCAGCTTGCCCACGGTCAACAGCGGGCGTATGCCGATCTGATTGTAAAGCTCACCATCCAGAACAGCGGCGCCTGCGGAAACGCCCATTACAACATTAAAGCCTCCGTCATCGCTCTCATCCTGGGCAAAAAGAGAAACAGGCAGAACAATAGTACACAGCAGCAACAAAACAATCATGCGACGCATAAAGCCTCCTTGTGTATTGTCAAAATAAGCATGCACCAATATAGGTATTTTTAAAAAAAGTCACCATTTCAGGCAATAGTCTGTAGGAGGGAATTGTAACAATCCAAAATATAAGACGTAGCCCCATTATATCCATCCAAAATCCCCGGGGGAGTTATGAGAGTCTTATGTTATATTTTTCTACTTTTATTTTGTACTATTGTCGCGGCGCAAGCCAACAACAACAACTTCTCACCCAACCTTGATCCCAGCTTAAACATCCCATTTACTCAAAAAGAAATCAACATTGACGGAAATCTGAATGACCCTGCCTGGCTTGAAGCGGGAGAAGTAAGCAATTTTGCCGAAACCGATCCAGGCGACCTGGTACAGCCTGAAGTAAACACGACGGTAAAGATCACTTACGACAATGAAAACCTTTACCTGGCTTTCATTTGTGAGGATGACCCCGAAGCGGTGCGCGCCAGCCTGCAGGATCGTGACAATATCTGGCGCGATGATTATGTGGGCATATTGCTGGATACCTACGGCGACGCCACCTGGGCTTATTTCCTGTTCGCCAATCCGCTGGGTATCCAGGGCGATTCCCGCTTTAGCACAGCGTCCGGTGAAGACGAAGGCTTTGACGTGATCTACGCGTCGGAAGGAAAAATTACCGACAATGGCTTCCAGGTGGAAATGGCTATTCCGTTTAGCAGCCTGCGCTTTCCTGATGTGCAGGAACAAAACTGGAAAATCAACTTCTGGCGCAACCGTCCGCGCGAACACCGCTATCGTTATTCGTGGTCGGCCATCGACCGTGATGACCCCTGCTTTTTGTGCCAGTACGGAACAGTGACCGGCCTGCGCGGCATAGAAGCAGGCAGCCCGGTTGAGCTGCTGCCATACATAACGGCCAGCAAGGCCAACCTGCCCAAGGACGCGGACAATCTGAATGCCGGGCTAAAGGACGGCAGTATTAACGGCGACGTCGGTGGCAGTTTTAAATGGGCGGCTACACCCAGCTTAACGGTGGAGGGCACCTTTAACCCGGATTTTAGCCAGGTGGAATCGGATGCTTCACAGATTGACGTAAACACCACTTTTGCCTTGTTCTTTCCGGAACGCCGGCCTTTTTTCCAGGAAGGCAGCGACCTGTTTGATTCCTGGCATACCATCGTTTATACCCGCTCCATCAACGATCCGCAGTTTGCCAGCAAAGTGGTTGGCCGCTGGGGCAACAGTACCCTGGCCTATCTTGGTGCAGTAGATGAAAATACACCGATCATCCTGCCTTTTGAAGAACGCAGCCGTTTTGTTGGCGCCGATCGTTCCCTTTCCAATATCGTGCGCTTTAAGCACAATTTCGGAGACAGCCGTTATGTCGGGGCCATGATCTCAGACCGCCGGCTGGACAATGGTTACTTTACAAACTTCAGCGTGGATGCCGTTTATCGCTTCCTGGATAATTACCAGTTGGAATTCCAGGCCGTAAGCAGCCACACGGAAGAGCCCAACGATACGTCTCTTACCAGCGGGTTTAATACAACAACCTTCGATAAAGGCAAAAAAACCGCCGGTTTTGATGGTGAGAACTACGCGGGCAATGCCATTTATGCCAGCTTTGAACGCTCGGCACGGCACTGGAACCTCGACCTGGATTTCTGGCAGGCTTCGCCGGCTTTTAGGGCAGGCAACGGTTTCATAACCCAGAACAACTACCGCCGCGGCATCATCTGGACAGGCTATCAATTTTACTATGAAGACCATCCCGTGCTCGACCGCCTCAATCCTTTCTTCTCTGTAGGCCGCATGTGGAATTTCAGCGGCACCACTAAAGATGAATGGTTTCAGCCGGGCGTCTGGGCGCGCCTAAAGGGACAAACGAATGTTGAAGTGAGTTATCTGTTCAACACAGAGCGTTTTATGGAAAAAGAGTTCAGCGATATAAACCGTTTCGCACTGTGGATAGACAGCCGCTTCAGTGATCCGCTGAGCGTGGGCATGTTTTTTCGCACGGGACGCAGCATTGCCCGCCGCGACCTTGTTAAAGGCGAGGGCAGTGACTTTGAATTATGGGCAACAATAAAGCCCACCAACCGCCTCGTCATACAACCCTCATTCAGGCATTCTCATCTCGATAGTCTCAATGGCAAGGAGATTTTTTCAGGCTATATCACGCGTATTGCCACCAATTTCCAATTCACACGCGAGCTCTACTTAAGATTGATTTTTGAGTATAACGATTTTGGTGAAAGCATTTCGGTCGAGCCACTGCTCAGCTACAAAATTAATCCCTTTACGATTTTCTATATCGGGATGACCCACGGTAGCCGGGAAGTCTCAAGTAAGGACATCCGCTATCCGATAGTTGAGGGTAACTGGGCAGACCGATCACAGCAGTTTTTTGCCAAGTTCCAATATTTGGTACAGTTGTGAGACGAGCCCGGGACATCATACCCGTCCGGTGGAAATGCTCAAAAAACCAAACCTTCCCACCCGACACAAACCCGGTTTCACCGGACGGGTTTTTACCTTTGTTTTCCCGCAACTGTCATCGTAAAATTGTTACATTCTTATAATTACTTAAAGGAGGGTTTATGAAGCCTTTTATCATAATTCTTTTGGCGCTGGTTACTTTTTCGTTCGCCGATATAAAAGTCAGCGGCGAGGTTAAAACGGCCTCGGGTGAAACCCCGCTTCAGGCTCATGTTCACATAATCAAAACGGGACAAAGCGTTCGTCAGCCAATGAAAACGATCACTGTTGACGCAAAAGGCCATTTTGAGACGACGCTGCAAAACGGCAGTTACTATACGCTCTATGTCACGGCTGTTGATCATTACGCGAGCGAGATCCCCTTACTGGCACAGGATGACCAAAAGGTAAACGTCAAAATCACCATGCCCGGCTATAACTTTGCAGACGATCTCAGCCAGACCGCCGTTATTGGTCACTTTAACGATTTTAATTTTCAGACCGCAGAAAACATGACGCCGGCTGAAAACGGCACCTACGTGTACGAGGTTGAAAGTGACGCCGAAAAGGTGGGTTATCAGCTCCTTAATGTGGAAAAAACCGGTCACAGCATCAACGGTACGCAAGCTATCGGATACGAATACGACGGTGGCGGCGATTACATCTCGTACGCGCCCGTAAAGGACGGCAAGGCGCATATTGTTTTTGATCCCGCTAAACTGAAAAAGTCGGGCGGTGAACTGAAAGTTGTATTCGACGACGAACAACTCAATGCGATCCTGGAAATAGAGAAAACGGCTTCGGAATACAGATCCTCCTTTTACAGCAATGCTACGGCCTACGGCAAAGAGCACGGCAGCTACAAAGGCTTCAACTACGACGCTTCAGAGATCATCGCTTATCTGGACAAATATTTAAACAGCGAGAGCAAGGTTGTAAGCTCTTTTGCCGCACTCAAAATGCTGGACATTCCGCTATCGGATAATGCACCCGTTGAAAAGCGCGCTGAAAAGCTGATTGCTTTACTGCCGGTGGAGAGCCCGATGTGGTCAATAGAACCCCGCGGCATGGACAAGGCATATGTTATGGCCATGGGCGATGATGCGCTGACCTACCTGGAAAACAATCTTGACAAAATAGATGACAAGCGCGCAAGAGCGATTGTGCTGGCCGGCGTCGGAACGCGTTATCAGAAAGCCGGAAATGAATCAAAAGTAGCCACCATACACAAAACGCTGGTCGATTCATACAGCGACGTGCGTGAAGTTCAGTACGATGTCCACCAGCTTGACCCCAACAAGGCGGTGGCCAAGGGCAAACCGGTGCCGGAGTTCGAGGTGACTTTAATGAACAGCGATGAGAAAGTGAGCAACAAAGCTCTGCTTGGCCAATACTACCTGATGGATTTCTGGGCGGTATGGTGCGGTCCCTGCCGTGCGGAAATGCCACGCATCCATGAAGCATACAAGGAATTCAGTGGTGATAATTTTACCATTCTCAGCCTTTCATTTGACCGAAAGCCGGAAGACGTGGATAAATATCGCGAAGAGACATGGGCTATGCCATGGCTGCACACCTTCCTGGAAGGCGGCTTCCGCAACGAGTTGTCTCAAAGGTTTGAAGTAATGGGTATCCCAAAACCGATTTTGGTAAACCCGGAAGGTAAAATCGTAGCCGTTGGTGATGAGCTGCGCGGCGAAGGCCTGCATGAAACGCTCTCAAAATTCCTGAACACAACTATGTAAAGCTTCAGGCCTCATCTAAACAAAAAAGCCCGTCAAAAATGGCGGGCTTTTTTTTATCAACTTATCATAACCTAGATGGCAAAAGAGAGGCCGGCGCTAAAGTTATTGTAAGCACCGATGTTGTAATCGGCATTAATGTTAATGAGCAGAAAACGCAGGCTCAGTCCCAGAATGAGCCGTGATGTATTTTCACCTTCAAGGTCAAAATTAACGCTTTGCACACTTGGTCCTGTCGGCGTTTCAACAATGAAATTATACTTAACGGTTGTTGTTGCGCTTTCCAGCATGAAGCCGGCATAAGGAGTAACGTTCAGAAAATCAAAGCCAAACTGCTTGCTGGCATTAAGGCCAAAGGCCACCGCGCTGGTTTCCATCAAATCGCCCACCTGCATATTTTGCGTATAGAAGGCCGCGGAAACATCAACCGGCAATGACATGGGCAGCCACACGGTCGGGTTATGCTGAATGCCAAACCCGAAATAGCTGAACGTTCCCATGCCTTCCTGCAGCTCTACATCCGGCAGGTAGCGGAAAGTAGCCTGGCTGCCATAGACCGTACCGATACTAAGCTGTGGCGCAAACATGGGCAATACACCAATATCGGCCAGTTCCTGGAACCCGCCGACAGGCAAAATGATCTCTTCCGCGGGCACACTTATTTGCTGACCGCTTTGCGGTTCGGTATAAGTATTACCCGGGAACGCAACCGTGATATAGTCATCTTCAGCCCCGATAATGGTTGCGCCTGAGAAGCGAACGGTAGATGGATTGCTGGTGAGTTCACCGATCAGCCATTGGCGTTGCTGCGCCGAAAGTCCGTTTACATTATTTACCAGCTGATTAGCTTCACTTTCGTTGAAGGTAAACTGGCCGGACTTGGAGAAGCTTTTCTTGTCATCGGCAAACTGCGACCCCATTGCTACCAGGCTAATTTCCAGGTCGAAACCCAGTTTTTTGGGCGCAGGCGATTTATGAAACCATCCGGCGTTGATATTAGCGCCAAAACCGGACGCCACGGGATCAAGATAGGCCTGGGCTGCGTCTCCCGATAGCAGGTTTAACGTTTCTTCGAGACTACGGTCATCCTGGGCGTAGAGCGATACCGAGAAAGCAAAAAGCATAAATAGAGAAACACATAAGCGTCGCATATAGAACTCCTTGTTTGGTGGTTATGAACTATTTTTTCAACTGGCGTGCCAAAAACCGATATACGTACCAGCCCCGCCATGAAGGGCTGTAAGGTAATTTTGTCATCTTGATTGTCGCTAATGTCCAACAGGAAAGGGCTTAGCGTTGTCGTGCAAATGCAACATTTAAACGCTGGGTCCGGGCTCTTCAATGCCCAGTTTTTGCATGCGGTAGCGCAGCTTGCCGCGGGTAATTTTTAGCAGACGTGCAGCGTGGCTTAAGTTGCCGTCCGCCTTTTTCAGGGCGCTGCTGATGATCCCGCGTTCCAGTTCTTCCAGCGGGATGCCCTGTGTGGGAAAATGATAACGCTCCAGGTCCTTGAGCTTGGGAGGCGTACCGTTGCCGTTGACTTCGCCAAAATGGCGCGTGGGATGGTTTTGCGGCCCGTGGTCCAAATTCAAGTCAGCACGGGTTATCCACTCTTCGCTTTCGATAAGCACGGCCCGTTCAATGCTGTTTTTTAACTGGCGGATATTACCCGGCCAATCGTAATTAAGCATCGCTTCGCGGGCATCGGGCGCAATACCTTTTATTTCACGCCCATACTCGTTATTACAGGTTTGCAAAAAGTGGTCCGCCAAAATGAGAATATCTTCTTTTCGCTTGCGCAACGGCGGCAGGAAAAGCCGGCCGATATTTAAACGATAATAGAGATCTTCACGGAAAGTTTTTTCTTTTACAGCCTTTTTGAGATCAACATTCGTGGCGGCTATGATGCGGCAGTTTACAACTATTTCCTGTATGCCGCCGACGTGACGGAAGGTTTTGTTTTCTACAACTTTTAGAAGCTTGCTCTGAAACCCAAGGCTGGTATTGCCTATTTCATCCAGGAAAATCGTCCCGCCGTCGGCCTGTTCAAAAAGGCCCTTTTTCTGGCTCTGCGCACCGGTAAATGCCCCCTTCTCATGGCCAAATAATTCGCTCTCCAGCAATGATTCCGGTATCGCGCCGCAGTTGATATCCACATAGGGTTTATTAGCATTGAGACTGTTGTTGTGAATAAAACGGGCGATTTCGCCTTTACCGGTTCCGTTTTCGCCCTCTATCAGCGTGGTAATATGCGGGCTGCGTGCCAGTTTGCGCGCCGTATCCAGCATATCTCTGAAGCTCTGCGATTCACCGATTATATTTTTCGTACTCATCTAGCCGTGCGTTTCCGTTTCATTCACATTCCAATTATTTGAATTTCGGTATATTTCCGGTTTTCTTAAGCCCCGCCATTGCTGCGGTCAGCTTATTACAGCAGTCTGCGCTGCAAACCTTTTGCAATCATGTGAAAACCGATTACGGTAAGCGTGATAAATATGCCCGGGAATGTGGCGATCCACCAGGCATTAAAAAGAACCGAACGCCCGTCGTTGATTATATTGCCCCAGCTCGGAACGGGCGGCTGTACGCCTATGCCCAAAAAGCTGAGCGCCGACTCCAGAAGCACAAATTCGGCTACTTTCAGCGGCGCCAGTGCCACGGCCAGAAACAGGCACTGCGGCAGAATATGTACAAACAGAATGCGCCAATCGGAAAAGCCGAGCAAGCGCGCTGCGGTAACATACTCGCGTTTTTTCAGCGAAAGCACTTCACCGTAAACAATACGCGCGCTCTCCATCCAGCCGGTAAATGCAAGTATCGGGATAAGATACCAGTGGTTAAGCCGCGTTACGGCCAGCAAAGCGATCACCAGGAAAATGAGCGGCACAGCCAGCAGAAAATCCAGAAGACGCATCATCAGCGTGCCGGTTCTGCCGCCGCGAAAAGCCGCGAAAGCCCCATAAAACAGGCCAAAGCTCAGCGACAGCAGCATAACGCTGACGGCGATACTCAACGAAATGCGCCCGCCGTATAAGACCCTGCTAAAAACATCACGGCCAAACTTGTCCGTACCGAACCAGTTTTCCGATGACGGGCTTTTATAGCGGTCCAGCAGTAAATCGCCATGTTGTGAAGGCTCCGCCAGACCCAGAACGGCGCCGCTCAACGAGCCAAAAACAAGAATGATCACCAGCAGCAAGCCGGTGACAAGCATGGGGTTTTGCCGTATCCGTTCAGCCGCGCGCATAACGCTCCTTCCGGCCGATCCGGGGGTCGGCCTTGCGGTAAAGCAGATCGGAAAGCAGGTTACCCGTAACCACCGATAAAGCGGCAATAAAGCAGCCTGCCAGGATCAGCGGGTAATCGTTGGCAAAAACCGCTTCGATCATTAGCCTTCCTACACCGGGCCAGGCAAAAATGTATTCCGTAATAACGGCGCCGCCCAGCAAAAAAGGAAAGTACAAACCGAACAGGGAAATCATTGGCAATAAAGCATTCCTTAAGGCGTATTTATAAAGGATTGTTTTTTGTGAAAAACCGAATGCCCGGGCGCTGCGTACATAGGGCTGGCTGAGGATGCTCTCCATTTGCTCCTGCATAAAACGGCTGGTTTGGGCCACAAAGGGCACCATCAAAACCGTCACCGGCAGCACCATATGCAACAAGCGGTCGCCCAATTGCGGCCAGAATCCGTCATCCACGCCAAGCGAGACCATCTGCCCGGAAGGCAGCCAGCCCAGCTTGTAGGAAAAGATCAGCACAAGGATCAGTGCCAGCCAGAAACCGGGCATGGCATACAAAAAAAGCATGATTCCGTTAACGGCTTTTTCGCGTTTTTTGCCTTTATGGACGGCGTTATAGACGCCCAGCGCGCCTCCCGCAAAAAACTGCAGGACAAAAACGGTTAACGAGAGCTGCAGAGTGGCCGGCAGCGCTTCGGCCAGGATAGAGGCAACAGGCCGGGCGTGGGAAAAGGAAACACCAAAATCGAGCTGCACAAAGGCCAGCAGCCAGGTGACATATTGATGCCACAACGGCTGGTCAAAGCCGAAACGGGCGCGCATTTTTTCCAGTAATTCGGGAGATATGTCCGGGCGTACATAAAGCGCAAGCGGATCGCCGGGCGCCAGGTGCAGAATCACGAATATCAGCGTAAGCACACCCCAGATAACAAGCAGGCTGTGTGCCAGGCGCCTAAGCCAAAACGAGCGCATTGCTGTTCTCCGTTTCGTCCGCGGGCAGCAGGGCAGCCTTCAGGAGCTCGCGCGTATAGACATGATGCGGCCGTTGCGCAAAGCCATCATCAAGCGTATCTGCTTCCACAATACGGCCTTGTTTTAACACGGCTATTCGGTCGGCCACGTCCAGTACGGCACCGATATCGTGCGTGATAAGCAGGATGGTCAAACCGTAGCGGCGGCTTAGTTTTGCCAGCAGGTCAAGAATTGTGCGGCGGTGGCTGGCATCGAGGCTGGCCGTGGGTTCATCGGCGATGAGGAAACGCGGACGTGCTGCCAGGGCACGGGCGATAACCAGGCGCTGTTTTTCGCCACCGCTCAGTTTTGCCGGCTTGCTGGCCAGCAGGCGCTCATCCAACCCCACGTCGTTAAGCAGGCTACTGATGCGCTCCTCAGCTTCCACACCCTTTAATCCCTGTACAACGCGCACAACTTCGTTCAGGGCGGCATGTACACTCATCAACGGATTGAGCGCCAGGGCCGGGTTCTGAAAAATCATCTGGAAACAACGGTATTGTTTACGAAACTTACGGATGGGCAAGGCCAGCAGGTTTTTGCCATTGTGCCACATTTCGCCGCTGTCTGCTTCAACCAGGCGCAAGATGCAACGCGCCAGTGTACTTTTGCCGCTGCCGCTTTCCCCGGCCAAAGCCAGAATCTCCCCGCGCTGTATGGTTAAATTCACATCCGAAAGCACAGGGCAATCTGACCCGCTGTCTTTAAACGATTTCGAAATATGTTTGAGCGAAAGAAAGACATCCCTGTCCGGCATAAGTTCATCCTGTTTTTAAGCTATTATCGGGGAGGATAACCAAGATGTTACTATTGCACGGCCTGCTGAATAATTCCCAGACGGTTTGCGCGGCGGGCGTAATCGGCCACAAGGCGTTCGGTTAATGCACTTTGCGGATTGTTTACAAGCCCGTGAAAGCTTCCCTGCTCAACAATCCGGCCTTTATCCATAACAAGCACATGCCCGGCCAGGCGTCCTACCAGTGACAGATCGTGGCTCACCAGCAGGATGGCAAAACCAAGCTCCCGTTGCAGTTGCTGCAAAAGAGAGAGTATTCTTTTCTGCGTTGAGACGTCCAGCGCCGTTGTCGGTTCATCGGCCAGAAGCACCTGCGGCCGGCGACTCAGGGCCATGGCGATCATAACGCGCTGCGCCATTCCGCCGCTCAACTGATGCGGATAGAGGCCTAAAACTTCGGCCGCGTTGGCAAGACCGCAGCGCTCAAGCCAGTTCCTTGCGGTTTCGCGCGCCTCCGCACGGCCACAGCCCTTATCAAGAACGATAACATCGCTAAACTGGCTTCCGATGGTAAAAACAGGGTTAAGCGCGGCCAGGGGTTCCTGGAAAATCATGCTCACATTGCGACCGCGCAGACCGGGCAGGCGGTTGCTTTTGCCCGCTTCAAAAAAACAATCGCGGTTAAAATGGATTGTGCCGGCACTGATGCGCCCATTTTGCGGCAAAAGGTCTAACAAGGCCAGGGACAACATACTTTTGCCGGAACCTGACAGCCCGACAAGAGCGGTTATGGCGCTGCGCTCAAGATCAAAAGTAACATCACGCACGGGATAGAAAGGAGGCTTGCCTTTTTCCTCTAAGCAAACGGACAACCCCTCTACCTGTAACAGCGGCTTTGCCATTACTCTTTGGCTTTATACCAGTTTTCAACGTCGTATAAACTGCTCAGCGCGATGGGCGTTACATCTTTAAAGTCGTTATTAACAGCTACGGCCTTGTCTACCCAAAACAAAAACGTGTAAGGTTGATCGTTGTACACCTGCTGCTGAAACTCTTTCCAGATCTGTGCTGCTTTAGCGCGGTCCATTTCACTACGGCCCTGTTCGATTAATTCATCGGCGCGCGGGCTGTTGTAGCTGACAAAGTTAAACATATGCGTGGACTGCGAATGGAAAATAGGCGTCGGATCTATATAGTAGGACATGCTCCAGGCGCTCAGCACGGCATCGAAATTCTTGGTTTGCATATCACGCCCGAAAGCGTTGCGCTCCAGCGGCTCTATTTTAACATCCAGCCCCAGCTTGCGCCATGCTTCCTGGATAACAACAGCCGCGTCATCGCGAATGGTACTGCCGGTGGGTAGTTTTAAAACAAAGGAAAATTCACGACCGTTTTTGTCAAGCACACCGTTGCCGTCGCTGTCTGTCCAGCCTTGTTCAGCCAACACCGCCGCCGCCTTTTGCTGGTCATGCGGGAGTTGCTGCACATCATCATTGTAAGCCCATTTCACAATCGGGGGCAGCGGCCCGTTACTCGGCGTGCCATATCCGTAAAGGAGGGCATCAATCATCGTTTGGCGATCCAGCGCCATGGCTAATGCCCGGCGTACTTCCACGTTCTCAAACAAGGGGTTGGTCAGATTGTATCCAACATAGTAAAAAACGCGCCCCGATACCTGGTGAATATCAATATCCGGATTGCCCTGCTTAAGACGGGCTACCTCGGAAGGCGGCACGCCGGCCATCATATCAATTTCACCGCTTTCAAGCTGCATCAACAGGCTGTTGGGATCGGGCACTATCTTGAAGATCAGCTTGTCCAGGTAGGGCTTTTTACCCCAGTAATTTTCGTTTCGTATCAGCTCGATATATTGCTGGTTTTCCCATTTGGCCAGCTTAAACGGGCCGGAAGCGAGCGGCGAGCGGCCAAATTCATGGGCGCGCAATTCGGCTGGCGGCACATCCTTAAGAAGGTGTCTGGGCAGGATCTCCCCTGCCGTATCAAACATTTGCGCCGGGTAAGCCTGCGCAAATTCGAAACGTACCGTATGCGAATCGACAACGACCACATTGTTAAGAAACTCTACTGTCATCTGGCGCGGGCTGGCCAGTGTCTCTTCTCTAAGCAGGTCATAGGTAAACTTCACGTCATAAGCGGTAATAGGCTGGCCGTCGGCCCAAACGGCGTCTTTTCTAAGTATGTAGGTAATTGCGGTGTTGTCTTCATTGCTTTCCCAGGATGCGGCGATTTCCGGTGCAAAATTCGATTTGTCATCCAGGTCGGCCAGGCCCAGCATGATCAGGTGATTGATCTCTGCAGCAAAAGCGGATTCCGCGAAAAGCGGGTTGAAGGTATCAACATCGCCGGTAATGCCGATGATCATCTGGCCGCCGCTGGCAGGTTTCGTTTCCTGCTTCTGGCCCGAACAGCCAGCAAGCACAATCAAAATAAGGGTAAAAGCGATAAACGCCGGACGTTGTAAGCGAGACATGATAGAATCCTTATTTTTAGATTCAGTTGTTTTCGTAGCGGAGAATGGTCGAGCCAAGTTTGAGCAGGCTGCCTTCTTCCAAAGCGGTTTTCCGCTGTACTTTTTTGCCATTGAGGTAAATGCCGTTTCGGCTGTCCATATCCTGAACAAAGACCTTTCCCTGCGAGACATCCACACAGGCGTGTCGTTTGCTTATCTGCGTATCATCAATAACAATCGTGTTTTGAATATCCCGCCCGATGTAGCTCTTGCCTTCCGCCAGCGGAAAAATAATCTGGCTGTTGCCGTCCGCCGATAGCATCATCAACCTGGGACCTCTCTCCGCTTTAAGCGGAAGCGCCTCGCCGCACTGTGTACAAAAGCGGTTTTCCGGGCGGTTTTCAGCAGCGCATTTTTTACAGACATTTTTCATCAGGCGTCGACTTTTGTGCGTTCTTCTTTGATCATTTCAAGCATGGTCCGCGCGCTCAGGTTATCCGGATCCTCCTTCAGTATCTTCTCGAAGCAGGAGACAGCCTCATCAAAACGGCCCATCTTGAAATAGACAACACCAAGGTTGCTGCGCACGTCTTCTATCTTCAGCTCCATTTGGGTCATCAGCTTTTTAGCGTTGTTCTCATCGTTGACAATGGCGGTTCCGCATTGCCCGCAAAACTTGTCGTCGGGATAAAGCAATGAAGAACACTTGCTGCAATGATGCATGATTCTCCTTTAATAAATCGTTTCGGGCCTGCTCGTTGTAAGCGGCAGTACTATGAAAAAACGCGTCCCCACATCCGGTTGCGAGGTCACGGCCAGTTCTCCTTTGTGGCGCTGGCAAATATCCCGGGCTATTGACAAGCCCAAACCCGTACCGCTGCCGCGTCCTTTGGTTGTAAAGAAGGCGTCAAAAATGCGGGCCAGCGTTTCGGTGTCCATACCAGGACCGTCATCTTCCAGAGTAACAACAACAAAACTTTCGGCGCTCTCCACAAATTGCTCCCAGCTCTCGTCGCCCTCGCTGTGCACGGCCGTGGCAAGTTCCGAATTCTGCAGGTAATAACGATCGGCGCGTAGGCTGGAAATCTTTAAACAGGTTCCCTTATCCTGCATCGCGTCAAACGCGTTTTTTGCCAGGTTCAGATAAATCTGGAAAAGCTGGTAGGCGTCGCCGTGGACATAAAGCAGATCCGCCGACAGATCGTTTTCAATACGAATATTTTTGGGTTTGATGATTTCTATGGTGGTGATAAAGTCATTAAGATTGTGGTTCAGATCGAATACTTCGAAGTCCTCATCGCTTTTATACACCATATTCCTGAAGCGGTTGAGATAACTTTTCATGCGGTCGACCTGCTGCGGTATGCGCGATATGCGTTCGCGTGTTTTTTCCGGCAGCTCTTCGCCCATCAGGACCAGATCCGTTACCCCGGCTATCACCATCAGCGGGTTGTTAAGCTCATGAATAATCTCGGTAATAAACTGCCCGATGGAGGAAAGCTTCTCCATATGCACCAGCATATTCTCTTTATTGGAAAGCTCTTCATAAAGACTTTGAAGCGTGTTGTAGCGGTGCTGTAATTCGCGGTAAGTGATTTCCTTTTCCTTATTGGCCTGCTCCAGTATGGACTCCATATTCTTATAGGCCATTTCCAGCTCGGCCAGAAGCATCTTGTTTTCCAGTTCCAGGCTTTGTCCTGTTTCAGGCATCTTTTCCCTTACGCTTCTATAACGTGTTGTTTTTCCAGATCTTCGATTGTTTTTTCGAGCTCTTTCACCTTGGTATCAACATTCAGCTCGCCGAACAGCTCAAGAGCGTTTTTGTAATTTTCGCCGGCTTCCTCGTAATAACCGTTATCGCGGCACAGATCTGCGTAAATGTTGTAGGCTTCTGCCAGACCTTCCTTAAAGTCCTTGCTTTTGAAAATGCGCATGGCATCCAGAAGATATTTTTGCGCCTGCGTAAAGTCATTTTCCTCTTTGTAGATTATCCCGTAAACCTGGTAGGCTTCGGCAATACTGATCAGATCAGACATGCGTTTGAAAGTCTTGAGCGCTTTTTCGGTGAAGCTTTTGGCTTTGTCCAGTTTTTTGTAGCGGGCATAGGCTTTACCCATATTGAGAAAAGTCAGCGCGCGAAGATGTTTGGATTCCCCTTCGTCGGTCAGCTTCAGGCAGTTCTCAAACGCCTTGATCGATTCGATCCAGTTGCCGGAATTGGAATAGATCAGCCCGATGTTCACGTACACAGCCGCCAGATCCGATTTACGGTTGTGGGTTTGATAAATCTCGATGGCGCGGTTAAAATTCTCCAGCGCCACCGAATGCGATCCGCGCAGGATATTTGCAATCACGCCTATATTCGAATAGGCATGGGCTTTATCCAGCTCACCAAATTCGTTATTGGCGGAATTGATCGTTTTGCGCAGGTATTCAAGTGCTTTGTCGTAATCACCTTTGTGGAAGTAAAACACGCCAAGCTTATTGTACACCCTGGAATACAGGTTGGATATCTGATGCTCCTGCGCTATTTCCAGGCACTGATCATAGGCCTGAAGGGCTGATTCCCAGTCGCCCAGTTTATCGTATATGCGTCCCATGCGCATGAGCGATTCGGCATGATTTTTATGATCATCTCTTTCTTTGTGCAGCTCGGACAGTTTTTTATATGTCTCGACACTGTCATTCAGCCGACCCACTTCCTCGTAGCAGACGCCCAGCTTCATGTACAGCTCCGTATCACTGAATTCGGTTTCCACATCATTATCGCAATTCGCTAAAGAATCCAGCAGATCTTCCAGAAAAACGCCTGCTTCGCGGTAGGCCCCCATATCAAAAGCGCGTTTGCCCGCTTTATACAAAAGTGCAATGGCTTTTTCATGGTTATCGCCCCGGCGGTAGTGCTGGGCCGCCTCGCCCACAAAAGCGCCAAAGTTATTGCCATGACGCTTTTCCATTTCCTCCACGATCATCAGGTGATACTCTTTGCGCAAAGCAACGGGAATTTCGTTATACAACAGGTCGCCAAGCATGGGGTGTTCAAACTGGAAATATTTATCGGTTGAAGAGATGATCTGCAGTTCATTCGCCATTTTAGTCAGCGTTTTCAGCAACTGAATTTTGGGTATCTCCAATACAGCCGCCAAAACGGAAGGATCATATTTGTAGCCCATTACACTGGCCACCTGCAGTGTCTCGCGTTCCTCTTCGCTCAACGTACTCAGACGCCTGATAAAAATATCTTCTACGCGGTTGGGAATCTTGACCTTAAAATCGATCTTATGGTCAATCCAGATGCCGTCCTTATTTTCAATAAGGCCGTTTTCCTTGTACAGTTTGATTGTTTCCAGCACAAAGAACGGATTGCCTTTTGTTTCAACAAATACGCCTTCATAGAACTCTTCTGAAAAGGCGGTATTGCCCAATGATTTATCGACGAGGGCGTCGCTTTTTTCCCTGGTGAGGCGACTGAGGTTGATTTCCTTGATCAGCTCTTCACGGCGCATACGCGAGATAATATCGACGATCATTTTGGGCTTGCCGTCTTCCTGCAGATCATAGCGGTCTGTACGGCTGATACCGTATAGCATTACGCGGTGCCTGAGAATCTGCCGCGCCATGTAGTGAAAAAGTTTTAGCGATGATGTGTCCGCCCACTGAATATCATCAATGATCAAAACAATCGGCCTTACTTCGCTCATAAGCGTGATCAGCGTGGAAATGCTTTCCATCATGTTGATGGAGGTTTCGGATTTCTCTCCGTCGGCGCCGGTATTGTTCTGGAAAATAACTGTCGTAAAGCGTTCCGTGAATTGCGAAAGTTCAGGTACTTTTTCGCGTATCAGGTCTTTCAGCTCAAGACGGTCTTTTTCGCTGATACGGGTATTTTCAGCGCTGAAGAAATCGCGGATGGCATCGACAAAAGGTAAATAGGCATCCATGCCTTCCTGATAAAGACAGGTTCCATATAAAACCCAGGCGTTCTGGTATTCCACGTAGCTGCGCAGCTGGTTGGCCAGGCGGCTTTTGCCCACACCGGCTTCACCGGAAACGATAACCGACTGCCCCATGCGCCTGCATACTTCCTGGAAGGAACGTACAAGCTGCTTTAGCTCTTTTTCGCGGCCCACAAAAACTTTGCGCAGATATTTGTCGCGGCGGTGCTGCGGCTCATCTGCCTGCTCGATGATTTCCTCGCTGTCCCACGAAGAAACGTTGTTAAGAGCCAGCTTTTTTGTAACAAAGCCGTTTAGCGCTTTCAGAAATTCTTCGGGATTGGCAAAGCGCTGTTCTTTGTCGCCGTGGATTGCTTTCAATACAATACGATCCAGCTCGTCATCCACCTTACTGTTGTAGTAAGACGGGGCAACGGCTTCTTCATTCAATTTTTTAAAGAGCAGTTCTACTGGTGTTTCGCCGGTAAAAGGCAACTGTTTGGTGAGCATCTGGTAAAGAACGGTACCGGCGGCATAAATGTCTATGCGCTGGTCCACGCCATCACCCAGCATCTGCTCCGGCGCCATAAACTCAACCGTGCCAATAACTTCACCGTTGCTGGTTATGCCGGACTTAGCCAGCATCTTGGCTATTCCGAAATCAAGCACCTTGGCGTGATCCTCTGCCCCGATCAGAACGTTATCGGGTTTAATATCGCGATGGAAAATGCCCAATTTATGCGCCCTGTTAAGCGCCTTAAGGATTTGCAGTATTATTTGGATGGCACGCTGCGGTTCCAACGGGCCTTCACGATAAATGACATCGGTAAGCGGAACGCCGTTAACCAGTTCCATGGCAATGTAACGGCCCTGTATATCGCTGCCAACTTCGTAAATGGTTACAACATGGGGATCTACCAGCTTGGCCGAAGCGCGCGCTTCACGCATAAGGCGTTCCGCGTTTTGCTTGTTGTCCGATATCTGGGGATGGAGCACCTTAATAGCAACTTCGCGTTCCAGGATCGTATCAAAGGCTTTATACACGATACCCAGACCGCCGCTGCCTACTTTTTCAATGATTTTGTAATGCTTTATCTTCTCCATCAAAGGTCCTTAGACAAATCTCAACCGCTGGTAACAGGCGCATCTTTTAGGCGCAACAATAGCTTATTTACGTATTCAAGTTTTTGCGTTAAGCCCAGCTCTTTGAATGTTTCGGCTGCGCGACGCAGGCCTTGCACGGCTTCCGGCGGATCTTTTTCAGCCAGAAAGAGAGCCTGCTCCCACAGCGTTTCCGCGTAGCCGAGTTTGTTGTTATTGGATTTAAAAAGAGCCAGCGCTTCGCGGAAAGACTGTGCCGCTTTTTCGTCTTCACCTTCGCTTTTTTCTATGATGCCCTGAATTTTGTGGTATTCGGCCAGACCAAGCCTGTCGTGCATGGTTTCCAACAAGCGCTGGGCTTTAAAGTTGTATTCGCGGGCGCCGCTCATATCATCCATATGAACGAGGGCAAGGGCACGGTTTAGAAACGTAATCGCTTTCTGGTGCTTTATACCGATCTTATCGCTGAAGCTCAGGCTTTTGCCATAAAACTCATTGGCCCGGGCCCACTGCCCCACGTCGGCGTAAGACATACCAATATTATGATTAATGCGCGCCAGTCCGTTGTTATCCTGGTGCTTTTCAAAATAGGGGATGGCTTTGCTGTACAGATTAATTGCTTTTAGCGGATTGCCGGACACGTTTTCCAGCGCGCCCATATTATTGCGGATCAGCGCCTGCAGATTTTCCGCTCCTGCTTCCGTGGCGAAATCCAACGCGCGGGTATAATTGAATCCGGCTTCTTTATAAGCGCCCAGTTCAAAATCGATGTTACCTAAACCCGAAAATACGAGGGAGCGTTCAAACGGCGTCAATACGTCCAGACGCTGCAGGCACTGGTTGAGATAGCCGCGCGCTTTCTCCCAGTCATTTAGCCGGAAATAGGTAAAACTCAATTCAATTAGCAGGGATTCGCGACGCCGGTTTTGGTTATTGTCCGCATCAAGCAGGGCCAGTGCTTTTTTGTAATAGGCAACACTCGATTCGTATTCGCCCAGCACGCGGTTAAGCCAGGCCAGGCTCGATGTAAGCTCCATCGCATCGCAAACGGCGATATCCTTTTGCTCATTGTACACCTGCTCAAAAAACTCCCGGGCTTCGTGGAAAGCAAAATGGCGCATGGCCAGATGGCCTGCCTTTAACGCGTAATGAAGACCCTTGTCACGGTTCCCGGCATGGCGGTAATGGTAAGCCAGCATGTAAACGCCGGCTGCTGTGCTGCTGTCCGCTTCCAGGCGACGGGCAATTGTTTCATGTACTTCCGAGCGTTCCCTGTCATCTAAAAGGTTTACCAGCGAAACCCGCAACTCCGGGCTCCGGAAGTAATAGCTGCCCTGTTCCGTACTGCGCAGCAGTTTATTTTTTTCGAGTTCGGTTAAATTTTTAATAAGCTGAAGTCGTTTTTCGCCTGTTACGATTGCGCAAATGGCCGGACTGAATTTGGTGGGCAGAAAAGCAGCATATTTGATCAGTTTACGCTGTCGCTCATTAAGCCTGTCCAGCACTTTGGCGGCAGAATCCACCTCGTCGTCGCGTGTAACATCGCTGATGACTTCATCACTCGATATGCCCTCTTTATTGAACCACACGCCGTTTTTACAATAGATATAGTTCTGTTGAATAAACAGCTTCAGGTAACGGTAAATCGTTCCGGGCATGCCGCCGGAAAGCTCAAAAAACATCGGTAAAAAGCCGCTGCTAAAGTCCGTTGCCTTCAGGTTCTCGTAGATGCCGCGGCGGAATTCTTCATAGCTGAACGGCGAAAGCTGGATTTTCTGATAGATGCCTTCGCGATTCATGCGCTGAAGAACATCTGTGTAAAGCGGCACCTTATCATGGCGAACTTCCTTGCCATCCTGCCTCAGCGTCGCAACCATCAATACGCGTTGATCCGCAATTTTTTCGCAGAGGTAATGAATAAATCGCCAGGCTGAAAGAGAGGCGTTAAAACAGTCGTGCAGCTCAATGACGAGCGGACGGATCTTTGCGGTCTCCCATAACAGCTGCGCCAGTTGCTGCTGTATCAGGCTGTGCTCTTTTTGCAGAGCGTAACGCGATTCACTGGAAAAATCAGCGCTACCGTTTTCACTATCATTGAAAAATGTTTTAAGGCTTTTATGGACGCGCTGAAAATCGCTGCTGCCCGAAGAAATCCTTTCAACCATTTGCCAGAACGGCCGGTAAGGATCAAACTGGTTGTCATCGTTAAAGTAGACGTGATAACGGGAAGCACGTTCTTTAAGCGCTGATGACAGGACATGGTTTACAAAACTGTTTTTTCCGCTGCGGGCTTCGCCGTTTACTACGACAAACGCACCCCTTCCCTGAATGGCCTCTTCCAGATACTCTTCGAGAAGCTTTTCTTCTTTGGGGCGCTTGAAGTATACTACTAACGGAAGCTGGTTGCTCGTCATTCTTTTTCCTCTTTGCCGTTTTTGTTATTTCGTCATGCTGATTTCAATCCTGAAGTATTTTTTTAAGGCTGCTGATTTTTGAACAAAAAAAAACGCGGTCCGGTGACCGCGTTTTTCATAGTTATATTTCTTTTGTGAAACTTACCAGCCGTAAGCCATTGCGTAGCGTGAAAAGTGCGGTAGCTCCGCTTCTACAATTTTTACATACCCCTCATCCGGCTTTATCTTAACTTCTTTCACGTTCATCTTTTCCCATTCGCCAGTTTCCGGGTTATCATAGTAAAGCGCGATGCGCTCCAGATCCCAACCGGAAAGATCAATATTCCTGGCTTCGACAGTTAACAGGGCCGGACTGCTGAAAGTGGTGCCGTGCGGATGGAAGGTGACGTCTACGTTACCGATCAGGGCGTTCTTGTCTATATTCATCTCCAGCTCGGAGTCAATGCTGATCGTCTCTTTGTCTATCTTAAGTTCTGCCTTGCACTCAATACCGGAACCGTCTTCGGCCTTGTAGTGAATCTTAAGGTCACCGCCTTTATCAAAAGTGATATAGTTGAATGTACTTACAAAGGATTCTTTATATGAAATCTGATTCAGGTTTACCGGTATTAAATCCTGGTCTTCCAGCTCGGCGCCGCTGCCTGCCAGACGGTCCTCATGGCCGATGGTATTGCCCTGGCAATCTGCGATCAGGTAATAACCCGTATACCTGCTGTTAACCGTAATATATTGCTTCTTTTTATGTGCATGACCGCCAACGAGAATCCAGATGTCCGCCACCGGATCATAGCGGAAAACGCGCAGATCGTTTAAGTTGATGCCTTCAAGATTAGCTGACTTGAAAGAAATGCGCAGCTTGAATTTGCGGTTCAGACGGGTGCCGTCGGCCATGTCCGCAGCACCTACCCAGCAGCGCACCGTGGAATCCGCGGCATAGCCAAATTGCATAACCCTCGATTCCGAGAGCGCCCATTTTCTAAACTCAACAAAGCTTTTGCCATAGTCGCCGTCGCCAATCTCAATTTTCTTTTTCTTGTCTTCTTCGATGTATTTTTCATTAAAGAAAAAGGTATCGGCAAGCTCGCCCTTATACAATGCTTTCATTTTGTAAAGCTCATGTTTTACCAGCTTTACTTTACCGATGTCCGTTTGCAGTGTTTGCGGCGCCTGGTCCATTTTATTGGAATTTGCGGGCATATCAACCGGCGATTGCTGGCAAGCTGCCACAAACATTAGTCCGATCAGAAGCACACTAATTCTCTTAAACATATTAACCTCCTTGTATGAATTATTTATTTTTGATTTCTTATAGTTTATAATTGGCAAACAATATGCCAAAACTTTAAGTATTGTTTTTATTGAACTTACGTTTTCTGCATCTTACGAGTGGTTGATTTCGGCCATTTAAGCGGCTGATTTCAGCCAAAAAAAAGCGAACCGTTCCCGGTCCGCTTTCTTGTAGGAGGTTTATTGGGGTCCTCACATTGTACTACCAGCCGTAAGCCATCACGTAGCGGGAAAAGTGGTTAATCTCAGCGTCGATAACCTCAACAGTTCCGTCCGTTAAATTGACGTTAATAGCCTGACAAGGAATTGCTTCATAGCTGCCGTTGTCCGGGTTCCAGTAGAAAATGCCGACACTGTCAGGATTAATGCTGCTCAGGTTCAGTTTTGACGCAGTTATATCCAGATATATTGTTTTATTAAAAACCGTCCCGTCCGGACCAAAGTCCAAATCAACCATTTTATCCAGGCTGTCTTTATTCATAGCCACGGAAAGCGTCATGCTGGATGGCAGGCTGTTTTCGGGCACGTCAAGATTAACCGCGACTTTGATAGAATCGCTGCGATAGGCGTCTTTTGTTGCATCATAAAGCAAGCTCAGCGTACCGCCTTTGCGCTTTGTAATGTATTGGGTTGTTTCAATCAAAAAGTGCACGGTGCCGGTAGCAAGGCCCGTGATAGTCCTAAGCGTACCTCTCAAAAGCTGATCCGGCTGTTCCTGGGCCTGTGGCTGAAGTGGTGCCGTTTCGCATGATTGCAGGATAAATGAGCCTGAAAGAATCAAAACAGCTATTACCGTTGCCTGCATCTTAAATTTTTTAAACATTCTTAAACCTCCTTGTTTGCGGGGATAAAAGCTGATCATCATCAGAAGCCGTAGGCCATTAAATAGCGGGCCGGTTGTGGCTGCTGTTGTGGATTCGTCTCATAGTCCTGCGCAGATTCGCCGGCGATAGACAGCGCGAGCAGGCAGCCGATGATGAGTCCTTTTACCATGTTCATATTACTTCCTTGTTACAGCTTTTAAACCGGGTTTAGTATTCTGTACCAATGGCGTAGCGCGAAAAGTGCGGGATACGGGCATTTATGACCTGGATAGTACCGGCGGCCACATCAACGATCACAGCGTCACAGGGCATTTCTTCCCAGTAGCCTTCTTCTGTATTGTCATAATAGATATCAATATTATCCGGGTTTAGATTGCTAAGATCGAGCCCGGCGGCAAACAGGTTCATTACAGCGGGCTGGGAGAAAACCAATCCGTGCGGACCGTACTGAACATCAACCGCGCCCTGGAAATCGCTATCATTAATCTGTACGCCCAGCCACATGCTGTTCGGGATACTATGCGGATAGATATAAAGACTGTTATAAACGTAAAGCCCGTCATTACCAAAATGCTGGTTAATAATTTCTCCTCCAAAGGACTTGTAAATCCATTGGTAAACGATTGTGGTCTTTTCCAGAACCTTTGTGCCAAAATCCATGACCTTCAACTGGTCATAGGGGATCGTCTTTGTATCCGCCGGTTCCTTTACCGCTTGCCGGGGCTGCTCAATATTCTCAACCGGTAAATTGGATTCGCATGCCACGAAAAGCGCCAGCAAAGCAATCGAAATAAAACGTAATACTTTAATCATGATATCCTCCTTGAATGATTTATTTTCTGGTTTTCTGTTTAATAATACAATCATCATGCCAACCCCATAGATTGTTGTTTTTTATATACTTAAATGAAGCCATGCTTTCTTAGGGTGGCCGAATTCAGCCAAAACGCGGCTGAAAAAAGCCAAAAAAAAGGCGACTCCAATAAGAAGCCGCCCTGTTGGTCGTTGGCAATGTTCAGTACTCAGTGCCAATACTATAGCGTGAATTAGACGAATCTTTTTCGGGTTGATGATTTTGTTCCTCACTATGGAGATCAAAGTAGATCTTATATATGTACATCATCATTATTATCAGCCGGAAACGATTCAATTCTTCTCTCCTTCCGAATTCTTTTTACCTTTTCTCAATTTCAAAATAATACTGGCGATGAGTTTCATTTTTTGTCCGTGTTTAAAACCTCTTGTTCCTGGTAACGATTACCAGCCATATGCCATGGCATAGCGTGAGAAGTGATCCACCCTGATGTACATTTTGCGACCTTTGGTATCTACATGGTCCGGGGTCTGTTCTTCATAGGTTCCGTCATCCCTGATGTAGTATAGTGTGGGTACTTTCACCCCTAATGCGCTATAGTCAAGGGCAATTTCGGCGCGTGGAGAAAACTCGCAGCCATGCGGGCCAAAGGTAAATATCAGTTCGCCGTCAATTTTTTCCACAAGCATGGTGAGCGTAAGATTTGTGTTCTTTTTATGACCTTTGGGAGCCGTTGTGGCCAGGGAATCAACCTTAAACTTGGAACCGTCATCAAGTTGTATTTTTCCGCTACCAAAGCCACGCGCCTTTTTAAAATATTCAAGCTCTACTTCGCCGTACTTGGGGAACGACTTAAACTCATCTTTTTTGCCGTCGGGTGTTTTAAAATCCTTGCTACCGGTATTGCCTTTACCTTTACCCTTGGCTAAGGCGTAACTATCTCCATTATCGGAAGCTGGCGTATCCACGGGGTTGTTCTCACAGCCGATAAACAAGCCTAAGCTGATCACTAATGTAGTAATGTACTTCATTGAATCCTCCTTGGTCATTCTTTCCATTTGCTTATATATAAGGCAACCGTCATGCCAAGACCCTAAGATGTTGTTTTTATTGGCTCTATAAACCGATTACTAAAAATACCAACTTCTTTTGGCTGTATTCAGCCACCCGGCGGGCTGCTTTCAGCCAATAAAAAAGGCGGCCCGCTATGAACCGCCTCTTTGGTCCTTATTTTTAATCTTAATTCTTACGTCTAATTCGTAATTCCTAATTCGTAATTTTCCTTACCATCCATAGGCCATAGCGTAGCGCGAGAAGTGCGGGATCTCCAGGGTTACGGTTTTGTTCTGCTCATCCCAAACACCATCATAGTACAATTCCCATTTGCCTGTGGATTCATTGTAGTAGAACATGGTGATCTCTTCACCGGCATATTCTTTCCAGTTCAGAGTGAGTTTAATGGGCGTATTAAAAACGGTACCATGCGGTGTAAAAGTAAATACCTTGGCCTCTTCGCCCTTGCCCAGGATGGTCTTGCGCTCAGCGATCATACCAATCGTGGTTCTTTTATCCAGTGCTCCTTTAGGTATTTCAAGTTGGCTACCGCCGGGCAGGCGAATAACGCCGCCTTTTTTGGGGTTGATCGTTTCTTCTACACGGATACCAAATTCACCTTCCACAATGTGGAATTTGCCGTTACCGTCCACGGCACCCAAAACGTATTCACCACCACTATAGCCGGTAGAGTATACTTCGCGCTTTCTTGTATTTACACGGCTATCCAGGCGGACAAAGAAGTTATTATTCTGACGTTGGAAAACCGAAAGGTCTTTTTCAGATACATTGGTTGGCATGGCCGAATGGGTGTACCACATGGTAATGTTAAAGCCGCGTTTTATCTGGGCGTTAACAGGTTCAAGCATAATACGGTTGCTGGTTTTGTTGCGCTTTATCATGCGGACAACCATACCATCCGCTAGCTCTTGCCCGGGGATATCAAATTCCACGTCGTTCATGTTTTTGTCGCGGATTCGCAGGATAACACCGGATCCGTCGGTGACCGTTCTTTGTACAACGATCTGCTCGCCGTTGCCGCTATCAAATTCGTTTACGTCAGCGCTGTAGGTGGTCGTTTCCAACTCCGGCTGGGATTGCGGGGCGGTAATATTCTGCTCGCAGGCGATAAAGCCGAAGCCGAAAACCAGGCTGCTTATTAGGGTGATTAGTTTTTTCATGATGGGCCTCATTATTAAAAGCTTTTTGTTTAATTCTTATTAATACTCCGTTCCGATTGCGTAGCGGGAAAAGTGATCAATATAGATCAACAGCTTATTGCCTTGTACATCAATGGGCTTTTGCTGAACGCGGCTGCCGTCATCTTTGATATACCACAGCGAAACATTGTCCGTACCGAGTGCAGAAAAATCCAGCCAGACAGTAGCAGGGGGAGAAAATTTTGTACCATGTGGGCCAAATGTAAAAATCAGTTCGCCGTTCACCTTTTCCAGAAGCCAGGTTATGGTAAAATTCTCCCCCCATAACACATCAACCGGCGGCGTGATTGAATTGTTTTCCATAATAAAACTGGATCCGTCCTGAAGCTTAAGTTTTCCGCCATTATATCCCTGGCCCGCATATTTCAATTCATAGCTTCCAAACATGGGGTATACAGAAATCTTCGAATCTGTTGTTGCCACATCTAAAAGGTAATCCGGCCGGTCAGCAGCCTGGTTGGGCATATTCTGTTCGCAGGCCATTAAAATAAAAGCGCCGGCGATAATAAGAGTTGTAAACCGTTTTAGCATGATTTGCTCCTTGAATTGGGTTTGTTAATGTTCATGACTGGCTTATTTAATTACAACCTCCATGCCAACGATTTATACTGCTGTTTTTATTGACTTTACAGAGCAAATAAATGCAAAGCACAAAATTTAATATGGCCGCTTTCAGCCAACCGCCGGCGGCTTTCGGCCAACAAAAAAAGGCGGCCCGTCCGGACCGCCTTATCAAGTCATGGTTTAGTTTATGTTTTATTCAAAATCACCAGCCATAGGCCATGGCATAGCGGGAAAAATGAGGCAACAAAGCGTTTTTAACTATTATAAATCCGCCTTTTAGATTGGCCTTCACAAAACTGCTCTCCATCGTATCCCAGCAGCCTTTTTCCTGGTTGTCATAGTAGATATCTATCTCTTCTTCACAAAGGCCGCCTAAGTCCAGTCTCAACGCTTTTACATTTAAAATGGCCGGTGTATTAAAGATTGTACCGTGGGGACTGAACACCATATCGACTTCTCCGCCGATGGTACCGGCGTTTAACGTCAATGACAACTCTGTATCTTCATCCAGGGCGCCTGGCGGAATATACAAGCTAACATAGATTTTGCTCTTGGCACGGCGGGGTATTTCATCCGTACCTCCCTCCAAAGCAAAGGAAGCGTATTTTTCGTCTCCGGAGCAGCCGTTTTCCCGGCCCCAGTTGTAGGTAGCAATAAGCTCGCCACCATTTTCCGCGCTGATCAACTTTGTAACAATGATAGGTTTTGAAAGAACCGTATCATCGGCGTTAAAGCGCAGAAAAGTTATATTACCACTCTTTGTAATACCATCGATTGGCATATTTGTATCGTTGTTTTCATCCGGAGAAAGGGGGTGCTGATCACAAGCCACCAGCAGAAAAAGAGCGGATGACAGCAGGGTTAAAAAGCGAATAAGAGTTTTCATCTTCATGCTCCTGGTTAAGGTGGCTGTTAATATTCCGTACCGATTGCGTACCGGGAAAAGTGCGGTATTTTGGCGTTTATCACGGTAATGTTGCCAAGCAGTAAATCAACGACGATATCATCGCATTGCATCTCTTCCCACTCACCCGTATCTGTATTGTCATAATAGACCTTTATTGTAGTGGGGTCTGTAATGGTGCTGAGGTCGAGGTTTTTGGCCTTAATATTTAGGGTGGCTGGAATACCAAATACGATTCCGTGCGGCTGGAAATTCACGTCAAAAGAGCCCACAAAGTTATCCGTATCGATGGTCAGCTTCAGTGTCGCGTCTTCGCTGATTGAATGGACTGGTACCTCAAACTTAATGTCCACCTCAAAGTCGTAATCGTAATCGAGCTCCAGTTCCCCGCCCTCATCATAAGAGACAAATGAAGATACGGTGACCACTTTGCTGAGCGCGCTGCTACGCAACGATTCGCTAAAAGGCACGATCTTGATATTTCGATCCTGCGTTAACTGCGGCGAATGGCCCGAAAGCGTCGGGTCATTTTGCGCCGGCATATTCTGATCACAGCTGAGCAACAGTAAGCTCGCGGTGACCGTTACAAAAGTTAAAAATCTAATCATGGCTTCCTCCTTGAAGTTGTGCTTTTGCCGGATATAACTACAACAAATATGCCACTTTTTTCACAATGTTGTTTTTATTGAACTTAACTAAAAATAACAGAGAATTTGCGGTGACGCTTAAACAATTTCGAAAATATCAATTGGCTGATATCAGCCGATTATCGTGTCTGAAAGCAGCCACGGAATTGGTCTATTTGAATTTGAATAAAAGCGTATCAGCGCCTAATTTCGCTCCCAATCCAAAACAATAAAGATTAAAATGTCCCTGCTTATAAAATATGGCGGAAACGCAATGGGCCCGGGTGAAACGGTTATCCGGCAAATTGCATCGCTGCATAAACAAAAGATTCACATTACCATGGTGCATGGTGGCGGCCCGTCCATTCAAAAGCTTCTGGAAACAGCACGCGTTGAAAGCCGCTTTATCGACGGCCACAGGCAAACCGACGCCAACGCGATGCGTTATGTGGAAATGGCGCTGAACGGTGAGGTTAACGGTCAGCTTGTCAACCTGTTGCAACGCCACGGTCTCAACGCGGTGGGGCTAAGCGGCAAAGACGGCGCCATGGTGCGCGTACAAAAGCGCCGCCCGGCCAATGCAGAAAATGATCTCGGATTTGTCGGTGATATTGAAAAGGTTGATATAAAATTGCTGCGCCTGCTTGAAAATAACGGCTTTCTGCCGGTCGTTGCGCCAGTGGCTTTAGGACCCGATGAGGAAAGCTATAATGTCAATGCCGACCTGTTTGCCGCGCACGTGGCCGCTGCACTAAAGACGGAAACCTTTTTGCTGCTGACAAACGTAAACGGAATTTATCGCGACATGGCTGACCCCCGGTCTCATATCAAGGAGATTGACGCCGCGGAGCTTGCGGCAAAACCGGCCTGGATACAAAGCGGCATGATGCCCAAGGTAGAGGCCTGTCTGACAGCTCTGCAGCATGGCGTAGCACGCGTGGTTATTGCCTCGGCGGAGGCAAAAGACGTGGTCATCCGCGCCGCGGCCGGCGAAAACGTGGGAACCCTGATTAAAGGTAATCTATGAGTTATCCTGATGTACAAAGAAAACGCAGCTTTCGCGTGGCCGTTGCGGGCGCAAACGGTTATACGGGCTCGGAGTTGGTGCGATTGCTTACGGGCCATCCCGATGTTTCGCTGGCGGTTGTCACGTCACGTTCGCAGGCGGGCAAAAAGATCAGCGAGATACACCCGCAGCTGCGCGGCTGTTGCGAACTGATCCTGCAACCAATGGAAGCGCTGGAGCAGAATGAAATCGACCTGTTATTTCTGGCATTGCCGCACGCCGTCTCAATGGAGTGGCTTAACGGCGAGCGTCTCTCGGGAACAAAAGTGGTCGATCTCTCCGCGGATTTCCGCATTGCGTCGGTTGCCGTATACGAAGAGTGGTATGGCAGAAAACACCTGCAGCCGAAGCTATTGAAAGAAGCTGTCTACGGCCTGCCGGAAGTTAACCGCGACGAGATCCGCAGGGCCAGGCTTATAGCCAATCCCGGCTGCTACCCCACTTCGGCTGTCCTGGCCTTGTGGCCTTTGCTAAAAAGCAATCTGATAGACACAAATAAGATCGTAATCGATTCGAAATCAGGCGTGAGCGGGGCCGGGGCAAAAGCCACGGACAACACACATTTTCCATCGGTGTTTGGCAACTTTAGCGCCTACGGCCTGTTGCGTCACCGGCATACGCCGGAAATAGAACAACTGCTGTCCGTGGCAGCCGGAAACAAGGTAGAAGTATTGTTTACGCCGCACCTTCTGCCAATTGACCGCGGCATTCTTACCACGTGTTACTGTAAACCGACACGCAAGACCTCCACCGAAGAGTTGCGTGAATTGTTCGGGCAAATCTATTGGAAAGAACAGTTTGTCCGCGTGTGCGACGCGCCGCCGGCCGTTAAAAACGTGCGTGGCTCCAACTTCTGCGATGTTTTCGTTACGTATGATACAAGGACAGATACGATCGTAACAATAAGCGTATTGGACAACCTGGTAAAGGGCGCTGCCGGCCAGGCGATCCAGAATATGAATATTCTATTTAACATGGTTGAAAATTCGGGTCTGACACAGGCTCCGTTAAGTCCATAAATGAGAGAAGAGAATGGTTAAAAATCTTACGCATGTGCGCGGTATAACCTGCTGGGGCGCGCACATCGGCATAAAGGCCAACCGCCGCGACCTGGCGCTGATAAAATCGGAAGTACCCGCTTCGGCAGCGGCTGTGTTTACCGTAAACCGCGTGGTGGCCGAGCCGCTGAAGATAAGCCGGCGCAATGTGGCAGATGGCTGTTTGCAGGCGTTCGTAATAAACTCCGGCAATGCCAACGCCTGCACCGGAGAGCAGGGACGCCGGGGCGCAGAAGCGATGCTGGAAGCGGCTTCGCAGGCGCTGGAAATTCCAGCCGGGCATATTCTTATCGCTTCAACCGGGCTAATCGGCGAGCCGTTTCCTACGGAGAAAGTGGTTAAGGGAATCCATGGCAGCAGCAAAAAGCTGACCTCCCGTGCGCTGGCCGGTTCGCTGGCTGCCAACGCAATTCTGACGACGGACACGTTCGCCAAAGAGGGTTTTCAAAATTTTAAGCTGGATGATAAGACAATAAACATGGCCGGTATCGCTAAAGGCTCCGGCATGATCCATCCCAACATGGCCACGATGCTGGCCTACATTGTCTGCGACATTAGCATCGAACCAAAGCTGCTGCAAAAGGCACTGAGCGAATGCGTCGATAAAACCTTCAACATGATTACAGTGGATGGCGATACCAGCACCAACGATATGGTGGCTATCATGTGCAACGGACTGGCCCAAAACAAACGCATTAAGGAGGAAAACGCCGCTTACGAAAAGTTCCGTCAGCATCTGGAGAATATGTGCGCGCACCTGGCCAAGCTGATTGTTTCCGACGGTGAGGGCGCCACCAAGTTTATCGAATACCATGTCGTAAACGCCCAGTCCGATGCGCAGGCACGTCAGATCGTGCGCACTATTTCAGACTCCAGCCTGGTGAAAACGGCCATGTTCGGGCGCGATCCCAACTGGGGCCGCATCATCGCCGCCGCCGGCAGGTCCGGCGTGGATATCAACCCGGACAGCATCGATCTTTACTTCGGGCTGGAAAACCCTTTGCAGATCCTCAAGGACAGCCAGCCGGTAAATCACAATCGCGCGCAGCTAAAAAAATATATGGCCGCGCCGCGGATACAGGTCATCCTTGATTTAAACATGGGCGAAGGCAAAGCCGTCGGCTGGGGCAGCGATTTAAGCTATGACTATGTACGCATCAACGCGGAGTACACGACGTAATGTGTTAAGGTGTTAAGGTGTTAAGGTAAATTGAACTTATTATCTATATGATTCCAAACTGGTGACAAATTATTAACTCGCCAAACCATCAACCTACCCTGTCACCCCGGCCCTGGTGCCGGGGCCCCTTCCTGTTTCCCGGCCATACATCCTGTCATCCCAGCGAAGGCAGGGATCCGATTGAGCCGTTACGGGAAATAATCACAATCACTAACAAAGGGCCGCAAGAATGGATTCCCGATCGGGGTCGGGAATGACATTGACGGCTTAACCATTTTAAGCGAAATCAACGTCGCACCACTCTCCTGGTTCAGCAATTATCTTTTCCCGGAATGATTGTTTTTCTTATTATGTTGTGAAAATGAATTCATAAATGCTCTTAGAGTGGAGGGGATTATGCGCTACAAATTATTGGGCCGCAGCGGCCTGCGCGTTTCGGAACTGTGCCTGGGTACGATGACCTTTGGCGAAGAGTGGGGCTGGGGCGCTACGAAAGAGGAATCCAAAAAAATATTCGATGCCTATGCCAACGCCGACGGTAATTTTATTGATACGGCCAACCGCTACACCGAAGGTACAAGTGAGAAATACGTCGGTGAATTTATCCATTCCGACCGCGACCACTTTGTGCTGGCCACCAAATATACGCTTTTCACCCGCAAAGACGATCCCAACTTTTCCGGTAATCACCGCAAGAACATGATGCAGGCGGTTGATGCCAGCCTGAAGCGTCTCAACACCGACTATATTGACCTGTACTGGCTGCATGCCTGGGATTACACTACGCCGGTGGAAGAAGTGCTGCTGGGACTTAACGACCTGATCCGCTCGGGCAAGGTGCATTATATCGGTATCTCCGATACACCGGCCTGGGTGGTGAGTCGCGCCAACACCATAGCCGAGCTGCGCGGCTGGAACCGTTTTGTGGCCATGCAGCTAAAATACAGCCTGCTGGACCGCACCATTGAGCAGGATCTGCTGCCAGCTTCACGTTTTTATGATATGGCGGTGACCACCTGGAGCGCGCTGGGTGGCGGCGTGCTCACCGGGAAATACAACCAGGGTGATACGGACGGGCGCGTAGATGGCAACAAGATTCCGGAAAAGAACCTGAAGCTTGCACAAAAAGTAGTAGACATCGCTAAAGAGGTGGGCTGCTCGCCGTCGCAGGTGGCCATTAACTGGGTACGCCAGCAACCGGCTCTCATCATCCCTATACTCGGTGCCAGTAAGGAGAGCCAGGTGAAAGATAACCTTGGTTGCCTGGAGCACAGTTTAAGCGATAAGCATATCGCCGAGCTAAACGAGCTGAGCAAATTTGAGCTAAGTTTTCCACATAATTTTTATAATAACGACAATATCAGGAACATCATCTACAGCGGCTTGAAAGAGCAGATTGATAACCACCATGATGTGCTGTGATGCGCTGTATCGTGCTAAGGTGCTAAGGTGCTATTGTGTTAAAGTGTTAAAGTGTTCAGGTGTTCAGGTGTTCAGGTGTTCAGGTAAATCATGATCGTGATCCTGCTCATGATCATGATCTTTATAGTACAGCAACCTGCCTGTCACCCCGGCCCTGGTGCCGGGGCCCCTTCCTCATCCCCGACACGCGATCCCGGTGTGGCAAACAACGCCAACCCCGATAAAAAACATAGGGACAGGCCGGGATGAAGGCACAACGACGCCGGGACTTCCCGACCTAAAGACTTCCGGACCAAAACTCTTTTGACCAATTTTTTAAAAAAAGTTAAAATTTCCTCTTGACCTTGTGAAAAATGTCCGTATATTTAAGACAAAAGAGTCTTAATTCCAATAAAGGACAAAAAATGCTGCTTTCAAAATCTTGTGTTTACGGTGTACGCGCGTTGATTTACCTGGCCATTGAGGACCAGCGCCGCTATATCCCGATCAAAGAGGTGTCGGAAAAGCTGAATATTTCCTTTCATTTTCTGACCAAGATTTTGCAGACGTTGACGCAGCACAATCTGATCGAATCGTTTAAAGGGCCCAAGGGAGGTGTAACACTGGCACGCCACGCGCAGGATATTTCGATTCTGGATGTTGTGGAAGCGATTGACGGAAAGAAAATTTTCCAGGAATGCCTACTGGGATTGCCCGGCTGCAGCATTGAAAAGCCCTGCCCGCTGCACAGCATGTGGGGGCAGACGCGCGAAGAGCTGCGCCGGAATCTGAGCGCCAGCCGCCTTTCCGAACTGGCCGGTGAAATAAACGCCGGTAACCTGCGCCTTTATGATGTGGTTGTAAACGGGACTTTAACAAACAACTGAGTTTTTTTAACCTAAAAAGAGACAAAATAGTCTTAAATCTTAAATAAGGAGTAATCTAATGCGTCTTTTTATTTATCTCTTAGCTATAGCCGGGTTGCTGACTTTCGCTGCCTGCGGCGGCGGTGACCAGCAGGCCGAACAAGCCAAACCGGCTAATCCAAACGGTCTGACCGATTTCCAGATGGAGAACGGTATCGGTCCGGTAACAGAAAAAATTGCGGTTGGCGAAATAGACAAAGCCATGGCCCAAAAAGGCGAGGAAGCCTTCAAAGCCAAATGCGCCGCCTGCCACAAAATGGATGAGCGCTATGTGGCCCCTGCCCTGCGTTACGTCACCGAGCGCCGCACAAACGAGTGGGTACTCAACCAGATGCTTAATCCCGATGAAAACGTGAAAAAGCATCCCCTGGGCCAAAAGCTTCTTGGCGAATACCTGACGCCCATGCCCAACCAGAACATTGCCATGGAAGAAGCGATGCAGCTCCTGCACTATATGCGCTTGCAGGCAAAGGAAGGCAAAGAGCAAAACATTGCCAGCGCACCTGTATTCAAAAATCAAAACTAACCCTACTAAACCTTTAAAGGAGGTCCTTTGATGACTCGTTCAACTCTATATCGCAAAATCGGTCCGGCACTTCTGCTGGCACTGGCTTTGGTTGTCTTCTGGCATTGCCAGGGGCAAAAAAAGATGATCGGTACCGAAGAAATTGCGCAGCAGGTCTATGTTGCCCCGGGCAGCTATGATGAATTCTACGCCTTTATGTCCGGCGGATTCAGCGGCAACGTCACCGTACATGGTCTGCCTTCGGGTCGCCTGATCAAAACCATACCGGTTTTCAGCCAGTTTCCGGAAAACGGCTGGGGCTATTCCGAAGAGACCAAGCCGATGCTGAATACCACGTTCGGCTTTGTACCGTGGGATGACGCCCACCACCCGGAGCTGTCGCAAACCGACGGCGCCCCGGACGGCCGCTGGCTGTTCATTAACGGCAACAACACCACGCGTGTGGCACGGTTAAGCCTGAAGTCCTTCGAGACCGAAGAGATCATTCAGATCCCCAACTCGGCCGGTAACCACGCTTCGCCCTTTATAACCCAGAACACCGAATACGTTGTGGCAAGCACACGCTTTTCCGTTCCTATTCCCAATGAAGATGTAAGTATTGACAGCTATAAAGAAAACTTCAAAGGCACGGTTACCTTTATTAAGGTGGATGACGACGGTCATATGGACATCGCCTTCCAGATCCTGGTGCCCGGTTTCAACTACGACCTGGCACATGCAGGTAAAGGCCCGTCACACGGCTGGGTTTTCTTTACAAGCTATAACAGTGAAGAGGCACACACCCTTCTTGAAGTAAATGCTTCGCAGAATGACAAGGACTTTATTGCCGCGGTTAACTGGAAAAAAGCGGAAGAGTACCTGGCCGAAGGTCGCGCACGCACTGCACCCGGCAAGTATGTTATCAATCGCATGGATCATGACAGCCGCATCGCTGAAACGATCGAAAAGAATGAAGTGAAGATTCTCGATCCGGAAAAATGCCCCGGGCTCATCTACTATTTGCCAACGCCAAAATCCCCGCATGGTGTTGATGTGGATCCCAGTGGCGAATACATCGTGGCCGGCGGTAAACTGGCCACGGTTATTCCGGTGCACTCCTACAGCAAAATGCTTACAGCCATCGAAAACGAAGAATTTGAAGGCGACATCGACGGTATTCCCGTGCTGAAGTATGACGCGGTTCTGGCCGGCGAAGTTGAAAATCCCGGTCTTGGTCCGTTGCACACGGAATTCGACGGCAAAGGCTACGCTTACACCTCGGCCTTTATCTCTTCGGAAGTTGTAAAATGGAAGCTTGGCACGTGGGAAGTTGTTGACCGCATCCAGGCATATTACAGCATCGGTCACCTGATGATCCCCGGTGGCGACAGCCGCAAGCCGGCAGGCAAATACCTGGTGGCGCTTAATAAAATCACCAAGGATCGCTACCTGCCCACGGGGCCGGAACTGGCCCACTCGGCACAGCTGATCGACATCAGCGGCGATAAAATGAAGCTTTTGCTGGATTTCCCGACCATGGGTGAGCCGCACTATGCGCAGGCTATCCATGCCGACCTGGTGACACCCAATCAAACCAGGATCTTCCCGATTGAGAAAAACACACACCCCTGGGCCGCCAAGGGTGAAGCCGAAGCTGAAGTCGTACGCCAGGGCAACGACGTGCACATCAAAATGACGACCATCCGTACGCACTTTGCCCCGGACAATATCGAAGGCATCAAAATGGGCGACAAGGTCTTCTTCCATATCACAAACCTGGAACAAGACTGGGATGTACCGCACGGTTTCGCCATGCAGGGCGCCAACAATTCCGAACTGCTGGTAATGCCGGGAGAAACACGCACGCTGGTCTGGGAGCCCAAAGCACCGGGTGTCTATCCCTTCTACTGCACGGACTTCTGCTCCGCGCTGCACCAGGAAATGCAAGGCTACATCCGTGTATCGCCGCGCAACAGCAACGTTAAACTAAGCTACGGAACAAACAAATAAGGCACGGATGCCTTACTGTGGGAGGCCCGGAGTCTTATGCGGGTCTCCTGCTTTTAAAAATCTGGAGTTTAAAATGAACAAGAAATCGCGCATACTCTTTCTGATCGCCACACTGCTGCTCATCCCGATCTATTTCGTGCCCATCTGGCATATTGACCTGGATGCGCCGCAGTATCCGGAAGGCATCGGCATGTATATCTGGATCGATCAGATCACCGGTGAGAATCCTCACGACTTGCGCAATATCAACAATCTAAATCACTACATTGGCATGAAAACCATCGAACCGGAATCGATTCCCGAGCTGAAGATCATGCCCTGGCTGATCGGCTTCCTGATCGTAAGCGGACTGACTGTTTTCGCGCTGAACAAAAAACCGCTGGCCTGGACCTGGCTGACGCTTTTCATACTTTTGCTCGGTGTGGGTCTGGTGGACTTTTACCTGTGGGAATACGACTACGGGCATAACCTCAATCCCCATGCCGCCATCAAAATTCCGGGCATGAGCTACCAGCCACCGCTGATCGGCACCAAGCAGCTGCTCAACATGAAAACCACCTCGCTGCCGGCAAGCGGCGGCATTCTGATGGGTATTTCGGTGATGCTGACCATGGGCGCGCTTTACCTGGACCGCGGACGTCGCGCCGCAAAAAAAGCCGGCTCCGGCGTGGCAATTGCCGCACTGGCACTGCTTTTTACAAGCGCCTGCACCCCGCAACCGGAAGCCATCCGCGTGGGTGAAGACGAATGCGCCTACTGCCGCATGTCCATCTCCGACGAACGCTACGGCGCCGAGCTGGTAACCAATAAAAGCAAAGTCTATAAATTCGATTCCATTGAATGCCTGGCGGCGCATGTCTCTGCTAACGGCGAGGGCAGCGACGACGTGCACAGCCTGTGGCTGATGGATTTTAACAATCCCGGCAACTGGCTGGATGTTAACGATGCCTGGATCGTGCAGAGCGAAAACCTGCGCAGCCCCATGGGCATGAACCTCACCGCCGTTTCCGACAACAGCGAAGCGGCGCAACTGACAGCGCAATATGGCGGGGAAGCCCTGCGCTGGCAGGAAACCAAAAACCTGGTAAAAAGCGAGTGGCTCACACCACAAGCAGCAAAGGAAAGCAGCAAATGTTCCGGCAAATGCGGGCATTAATAATAGCCATCATTGTTATGGCAAGCGGCGCCGGCGCCATGTCGATTGTATCCTGGCCAACCGCCAACAACAATGACCTGGCGCAGGCCATACAAAGGGCTGCTGCCGGCGATACGATCCTGGTTAAAAGCGGGGTCCATCATACAGGCGGGCTGGAAATTAGCAAAGCGCTGACACTGATCGGTGAAAAAGGTGCTGTCCTGGATGGCAGCGACCGCGGCACCATTATAACCGTACGCGCCGACCATGTCACCATCTCAGGTTTGACCCTGCGCAATACACCGGTAAGCTTTATGAACGACAACGCGGCCATCAAATGGAACGAAGCCCAACACGGCCGCATCGAAAACTGTACATTCGAAAACAATTTTTTTGCCATCTACCTGGCACAGGCGGCGCACGTTACCGTGGCCAACAATGTCATCCGTGCATCTTTTGAAAAAGAATCATCCGCGGGCAACGGCATCCACCTGTGGTACTGCAAAAACATCACCATTGAAAATAACCGCATTTACGGTCACCGCGACGGCATATACTTTGAATTTGTGGAAGAAAGCATCGTGCGCGCCAACCACAGCGAGGGCAACCTGCGCTATGGCCTGCACTTCATGTTTTCCGACAGGTGCCAATACACCGATAACACATTCCTGAAAAACGATGCCGGCGTGGCCGTGATGTACACCGAAAACGTGGAAATGCGCAACAACCTGTTTGAGCACAACTGGGGCTCTGCTGCTTACGGCCTGCTACTCAAGGACATCACCGACAGCGTTATTGAAAACAACATTTTCCGGCGCAACTCGCGCGGCATCTACAGCGAGGCCAGCAACCGCCTCAGCGTGCGCGGCAACACGTTCGAGCAAAACGGCTGGGCCATCAAGATCATGGCCAACTCCATGGACAATCATTTTGAAAAAAACAATTTTATCGCCAACACTTTTGACGTGTCCACCAACAGCCGCCAGAATTTTAACACTTTTGACAGCAATTACTGGGATACCTACAAAGGCTACGACCTGGACCACGACGGCACCGGCGATGTGGCCCACCGTCCGGTGAGCCTGTTCAGCTACCTGGTGGAACAAAACGCGCCGATGCTGGTGCTGATGCGCAGCTTTTTTGTGGACCTGCTCAACGTGGCCGAATCGATTATGCCGGCGTTGACCCCCGAAACGCTGCTTGATAAATCCCCTGTTATGCGGAGAATACAATGATAAAAATTAACGAACTGCAAAAAAGCTTTGGCAAACTGAACGTGCTGCGCGCCATCGATCTGACCATCGACGACGGCCAGGTCTATGCCATCGTCGGCCCCAACGCTTCCGGCAAAACCACGCTGATCAAAAGCATCCTGGGGCTGGTAAAACCGGACAGCGGCAGCATCGAGGTAAACGGCGATCACGTAAACGGCGACTGCGCCTACCGCCACAACCTGGGCTACATGCCGCAGATAGCGCGCTTCCCGGAAAATCTGACTGTAAAGGAGGTGCTGGACCTGGTGCGCGACCTGCGCGGCAACCCCGAGCAAACCGACGACGAGCTGATCAGCGGGTTTAAGCTGGAGAAGGAGATGAACAAGGCGCTGAAGAATCTCTCCGGCGGCACACGGCAAAAGGTCAGTGCGGTGATCGCTTTCCTGTTTAAACCCCAAACACTGATTTTGGACGAACCCACGGCCGGGCTGGACCCGGTGAGCAGCAGCCTGCTGAAAGACAAGATCATGAAGGAGCGCGCCGCCGGCAAAACGTTCATCCTCACCTCGCACATCATCAGCGAGATTGATGAACTGGCCGACCGTATCGTTTTTCTGCTGGACGGCAACATTTTTTATGAAGGCACCAAGGACATGGTGCATCAACACACCAACGAGAGCAAGCTGGAGCGGGCCATCGCTTCGATGATGAGGAGTATGTCATGAGAACGTTGAGAAAAATTATCGGTTACGTTTTTAACGACCTGCTGCGCAGCAAGTGGCTGATCAGCTACGGGCTTTTTTTCTGGCTGGCGACCGATTTGCTGATGCGTTTTGGGGGCAGCGATGCCCGCGCCGTGATCAGCCTGATGAACATCGTTTTGATTTTGGTGCCTCTGGTGGCACTCGTTTTTGGCATGATCTACCTCTACAACGCCCGCGAATTTATCGAATTACTGCTGACCCAGCCGGTGGACCGCACGCGCATGTTTTTTGGCATGTACCTGGGCCTGAGCCTGCCGATGACGCTGGCTTTCCTGCTGGGCGTGGCCATTCCCCTGGCCTATTTCGGCGGACCTGGTGAAGGCGGCGGCGCCTTCCTGAACCTGGCCGTAAGCGGCAGCGCCTTAACCATGATCTTTTCGGCGCTGGCCTTTCTTTTCTCCACCCGCTTTGAAGATCGCATCAAGGGCCTGGGCAGCGCGGTGATGGCCTGGCTGGTGTTTGTGCTGCTCTACGACGGCCTGATCATGCTGCTGCTGTTCGTCTTTCAAGATTACCCATTGGAGAACGTCTCCATCGTTTTGAGCCTGCTTAACCCGGTGGACCTGGGTCGTGTGTTTATGCTGCTGCAACTGGATATTTCCGCTTTGATGGGTTACACCGGCGCGGCCTTCTCGCGCTTTTTTGGCAGCACGCTGGGTGTTTTCATAGCCCTGGCCAGCATGCTGGTGTGGATGGCCCTGCCACTGTGGTTCGGGCAACGCCGTTTTCGGTTGAAGGATTTTTAAGGATTGGGTAATTTCATTTTTACATGCTACCGGGACCTGGGGCCAAAGACACATGCTGGTGTCATTCCTGCGCAGGCAGGAATCCACTGCGGTATTGGTAGAGAGGGAATTAGACCGGCATATGATGATTTACCGGATTCCCGCCTTCGCGGGAATGACAACCATAGGCAATATGGATTTATACGGTAGTGTTAAATCGAAACTCTGAGATGAAAACCAAAAACATTCTCCAAAAAGGATTTCATTTACTGTGGATGGGTCAGCTGTTGTTTACCTGGGCCGGCGTGGCGCTGTGGTTTACGCCCGCTGCTTCCATAGACAGCTGCGCGCTGAACAGTGCCGAAGACGTAGCCTGCTCCTGCGCCTGCGACATGGATGGCGAATGCTGCTGCTGCGATATCAACAGCGCGCCGCCGCCGGATGACGGTTTCTCGATAATGGAAGCCAGCGACTGCGCCGACAACCCGCACAGCACCCTGCCCCTGAACACATCGGTTTTTACGGTACCCGCATATACGCTAAAAGCTCCCCGCATTTCCGAACACGCCTACACTGAAAAATTACAGTCTCACGCCAACTATAAACGTATCCCGCTGCCCAAGCCGCCACCCGTCTCCTTTTCCTGACAGTGGCCAAAGGAAACACTGTCATTTCAAATCCCCGGCAGAGGCCCCGGCGCTAAGGCCGGGGTGACAGGTCGGTAGTGTCATCCCGGTTGGTGTTTTTTCCACACCGGGATCTTCTGACCAAGGAAAACCGTCATTTCGAATCCCCGGCAGGGGTGAGAAATCCGGGATGCAGCACATGACTGGATTTCTCACGTCCGTTCGAAATGACAAAAAACAAATCTTAAGACAAGGAACAGGCAGAGTATGCCTGAGGAGACAAAAAAATGAAACGCTTTATGCAAATAACAGTGCTGGCGGCACTCCTGATGTGGGGCTGCAGCGAAGATAGTACCGGGCCGGATGAAAACGGTCTGCAGACACAGGATTATGACCTGTTACAGCAAGGCTACACGGACGGCTTGAAAATTGAACTTTATTCCAAAGAGATGCCGGCGGTGGGCTTTAATACACTCTACGCGCTGGTGTCTGATTCCGCCAGCAATGATATCCTTGAAGATGTCCGCGTGGACCTGATGCCAATGATGGACATGGGCACGATGATGCACCGCTCGCCCTACATGCACCACGGCAAAAACAACGACGGCCTTTACGCCACCGATTTCGTATTTATTATGAGCGGCATGTGGCAGGTGACGGCGCAATTCCAGGTGAGCACGCAGCAGTTGGAACACACTTTTATGATTGACGTGGCAGCCAGCCAGCGCGTGAAAGCCGTGGACGGCAGCGACGGCGCGCGTTACTTTTTAACGCTGAAAGAGCCGCGCGACCCTCAGGTGGGTTTGAACGACATCGAGCTGTGCCTGCACACACGCGAAACGATGATGAACTTCCCGGCGGTGGAAAACGCCACGCTGCACGTAGAACCGACCATGCCCTCCATGGGTCACGGCTCGCCCAACAACGTGGACCCGGTGCATGACGCCAACGGCCTCTACCGCGGCACGGTCAACTTTACCATGACCGGCGACTGGCGCGTCGATGTGGCCGTTCTGAGCGCGGGCGATACGCTGTTCACCAGTCATTTTGATTTTCTGCTTGAGTAAGGTGCATAATGAAACGAATTGTAATTTTAATACTGGCCTGCGCGGCGATTGCCTGGGCGGCCGAGTGGCGCCTTTCGGGGATCGTGCGCGACGCTAATGACGACACGCCGCTGGCCTGGACCAACATCTCGGTGTTGAACAGCACCATGGGCACGGCCACGGACAGCACGGGCTTCTTCAGCATGACACTGCCGCAGGGCCATTACACGCTGCGCGTCAGCAACGTGGCTTACGGCGAGGTGCTGCGCGATGTACACCTTATGAGCGACACAAACATCGAGATCAGCATGAAGCCGGCGGTGATCGATCACTGTGAAACGATTGCGGTGAGCGGCGACCGCTGCGAGTGTCCGCCGCTGGATAAAAACCAGGACCAGTGGCTGAACAGCACCGACGACATCATCCGCCGCTTTGACGGGGTGAGCATGGTGCGCCGGGCCAACTTCGCCGCCGAGCCCACCGTGCGCGGCATGAGCGAGGGGCGCGTCAACATGGTGATTGACGGGATGAAGATATTTTGCGCCTGCGTCGATCGCATGGATCCCGTATCGGCTTACGTGGAGGTGGAGAACCTGGAGCGCATCGAGGTGTCGCGCGGGGGCTTTGACCTGAACCACGGGGCCACCGCCGGCGGCAGCATCAACTTTGTAACGGCGCGGCCGCAGTACAACAGCAGCCTGCGCCTGGAGAGCGAAGCGGGCTACGAATCGGCCAACGAGCTGAAACGCTGGCGCGGATCGCTGAACTGGGGCAACGAGGCGATCGCCGTAAAGGCCACCTTAAGCCGCAAGCAGGCCGGCAATTACACGGCGGGCGGCAATAAAACGATCGCCAACTCCGGCTACGACAAAACCAACTACAGCCTGGCGCTTTCCACGCAGCAGGCGGCGCACAACATCGGGCTGGAGTACATCGGCGATGTGGCGCTGGATGTGGGTTACCCCGCCCTGCTGATGGATGCCACGGAGGCCCGTTCGCACATGCTGGCGCTGTCGCACAACTGGGAGCTGCCTTTCCGCACGCTGCATGCGCTGCAAAGCAAACTCTATTACAACCGCATCGACCATTGGATGGATGATTACGATCGCGACGTGACGCAGCGCGAGGTGATGCCCAACATGTACATGCCGATGTACGGCAACACGCGCACGGCGGGATTTCTTTCCAAATTGCAGTGGACGCCATCGGCAAAGCACAGCCTGACCCTGACGCTGGACGCCTACCGCCTGGAGGCTTTCGCCGATATGGATATGCAAAGCCTCAATCCAGATATCGCCCCGGCCTACCTGGTGAACATGGCCAAGGCACGCATCGACCAGGGCGCGCTGGCGCTGGACCACCAATGGGCTTTTGCCCGCGGCTGGCGGGTGCGCCACAACCTGCGCGGGGATCTGTCCAAACGCGACCTGCTGGATAATTTCGGTAAGCGCCAGTTGCAGGCTTTTTGGGAAAATAAGCAATCGGCCAAAGATTACACGCTGCTGAGTTTCAGCCAGTCGCTGGAGCACGACGTGAACACTTCCAACAGCGTGCGCCTGAGCTGGTCGCTGGGCGGGCGGTTGCCGACGCACCTGGAGAATTACGGCTACTTCGTCTACAGCCTGCTGGACGGCCATTTCTACAACGGCAACCCGCAACTGGATCGCGAAAGCCACCGGCAGATCGAAACGGCATGGACCTTTAACGGCACGCGCTGGGCCTGGCAGGCCAGTCTCTATTACACGCACATCAGCGACTGGATCGGCGGGCGCATTACGAGTCCCGGTTTTAAGCTGTATGAGAACCTGGGGAAGGCCCAACTCTACGGCGGCGAGCTGAGCACGGCCTGGCAGATCACAAGCGGCTGGCGCTGGAACGGCAGCCTGCAATACACACGCGGACGCCAGTTGACGCTGGCCGATAACCTGCCTTTTATCCCGCCGCTGCAAGGCGAAACTGCGCTGACCTGGAGCAACGACACCTGGTGGCTGGAAACAAGCCTGCGCGCGGCAGCACAGCAATCGTACATTGCCGCCAAAAACACGCGCGAGGATAAAAGCGACGGCTTTGCCCTGCTGAACCTGCGCGCCCGCTACCGCCTGAGCAACACCTGGGAGATAAAAAGTGGCGTGGAGAACCTGCTGGACGAAACGTACCACGAACACCTGAGCGTGAACAACCTGCCGGCGCCGGGACGCAATATCTACCTGGGGCTAAACCTGACCTGGCATTGATTTTCTTTCCGCGTCACCGAACCTCCCATTCGAAAACACGGAAAGACAGAAAGGCCGCTCTCTGCAAGGAGGGCGGCTTTTTGTGTTTTAAAGTTTGGTTGGTCACAAATGATGTCGTGATTTGAGCCAATATATATGATTTATTTAATATTTAAAGCTTGTCCTCAATTATTGGCAGCTTTGCTATCATTTGAAACTATTTAATAATCAACATTTTTTTGGTTTTTGAATAAACCTGTTTGTTCGAGGAATCCGTTATGTTCACTCGATAAAAATATATACCTGAGGATACTCTAAGACCTGATAAATTTTTACCATGCCAATCTATTTTGTAAAAACCAAGCTCCGGGTAGCTCCTATATACTTCATATACAACCTGGCCTATCGAGTTAAAAATTGTTAGAGTAACATTAGCTTGTTGCGGTAATCCGAAAGTAATGTTTGTAGAAGGATTAAAAGGGTTGGGATAATTCTGATATAGCTTATAGTGTTTAGGCGTAGCTGTGCTTTCTGCCAAATCAGGAGAATTGTACTCATCATACCTGCCAGTAACTCTCAAATAGGCAAAGCGTTCATAACCGTGTTTCAGAGGCTTAAACTTATATTTTAGGGTTAACTCCCCAGCCGGTTTTAATATGTGCATTTCATTGGATGTATTGGTTTTATTTAAGCTTTCATTTTCAAGGATTTCTGGCTGCAACGTATAACCCTTCTTGGGAAAATATTCGGTAGTAATTTTTTTCATTAGAGCATTCTCGGCAGAAGAATATAAATTTATTGACTTAAGTGAATAGTCTTGCAGGAATAGAAGAGAAAAGTCTCGTCTGTGTGGAGAATTAATTGAATCACTTATAAAGAATTTATCCTCATAGCGCACTGTTCTCGTAGGTAGTGCATCTATAAAAATTGAACTGTCGCTTCTTTCTTCATATAACGAAACGGATTGCATTTTGATTGGATCTTCGGGCTCTTCTTGTGCCTCAACAACATGACCATCAATGCCTAATAACGCATCCCCCTTAAAATTCAATGAAAAATTAAATCGCGTTCCGGCAGGTATCACACCGTTTTTTGATAATTCTGAATAATTGATATTTAATCGAGAATCTTTTGTATTTAAGATACGCACTCCACTTGATGAGACATTTAAAGTTGTACCTTTTTCTACGTCTTCAACTACCAGTTCGATTGATACAAATCTGGAAATATCATCATTGCTTTCCTTAATTTTTAAATTTATCTCTTCACCTTGAAGATATTCTTTAGGAAGCACAATTCGATCTGTTTGATTACCATTATTCTGCTCTGAGGTTGGTAAAAGATTCGCGATGGGAGTCTCGTTTACATACAATATTGGACAGCCACCTGGCGGTTCTTCATGTACCGTAAACGTACTAATATTCTCAGAAGTCCATATTCCCTTAAAGCCTAATCTAGCACCAATTTGATCCTGGTGCACAACGTCATTTGTTTTGCTAAGGTTGTTATCCCAATGAGAGGCCCTATATCTAGCTTTATATGGACTACCATTTTCGGTAATATCCGCAATGTTGGCATCCCCGTTATGTGTAGTTGAGACAATTCGCCATGTATCTGAGAAGATCGGCTCAGGATTAAAATCTGCTGAATTACCGTGACTGTACACGGTATATGTATTCCCTTGAACAATATAGTTTGAAGAACAAACGATATCTTGTGAACTAGGATTGACACCACCCGTAAATGATTTATATAAAATCGCTTGCGGATTAGATGGATCGCTATCACCCTCTTTAGGGTATGCGGATTTTGCAGTTATTTCATATTTATAAGTTCCGTATGGTAAATATTCATTATTAAAATATTCATTAAAAAACTGGGTAATCTCTCCGGCCTTGAATATTTCGTTTGTAGCTGTAAGCTGCGTTATAATTGATTCATCCCACTTTATAATTTTTGTAGTTAGCTTAGACTCTTCCGCTATATTAAATGTAAATTTGTTTTCATTTTGATAATCTAGCGTTTGTTGATTTAAGTTTTGGATTTCGGGACCAAGTGCATACCAATATGCCTTCCAGTCCGGATCGGAATTCAGTGGACGCCAACGTTCTCCGATAAATAAATCGCCAAGATCGGGCTCCATGCCAATTGCTTGTACATTATAAAATTCACCATTTGTCTTGTTTTCAACTCCAGGAATCATTAAAGGCTGCTCATCACCTGACGACATTACCTTTATGCGCATTTTACTATCACTGAATAACAAATATGCGCAGTTGTCCGGCCACGATTGATGAACGGTCATTTTTAATATTTTACTATAGCTCCCGGTAAAGCTATAATCCCAGGTATTGGTAAATAAATGGTCAGGATAACTGGCATTACTATTGTAACTTAGAACGTAAATTTTGTTGTTTTTGTTATCCATGAAATAGACGTAATAGTCATCAACATCAACCTCATACCCACCATTATTTTCTAATGCATTTGGATAAATAGAATCCCCAAAATCATCAGGGTATTTAAAAATGGCTGTTTTCCAAAACAAAACCAGAAGCTTATTTTCTTCGGTACCAACAAAAAGAGGACCAACATTATCTGGGGAAACCCCAACGCTTCTCGGCTTCCACGGGGAAATGGATATATTTTTCACAAAGCTTATCTGCTCGGTACTAAAGTTAAACTGTAGTTGAACAATTCGTTCATTATAATTATCCGCAACATACATAGTACCATCATTTAAAATCGTCAGGTCTTGCGGGTTATAAAACTGTCCATTACCGGAACCATTTTCACCGAAAGAACGAACATAATTAGCATCTTTTTTAAGATAAACAATTCTATCCCATTCATTATCAACTATAAAGAGAAACTTCTTACCGCTCGAAACATCATATAAAATATCTCCGGCAGAAATCGAATGAAGAATTGCTTTGTCAAGTTCATCAATTGTCTTTTGTCGAGTAAGTTCTTTGATTCCAAACTCTTTACTTATATACTGAAGATTTAGAAGTCTGTTAATAGATTCCTGACTATATAGAGAAGTGAGAAAAAACGTAAACAATAATATGATTGCAGGTTTCATCGTATTTGACCTCCCAAATCATCAACCATATTTTTAAACTGCTTATAATTAAAGCTATAGCGCTCTGAGGAAGATCTTTCAAAATCGATTTCAAATTCGGCGCTCTGTAAATTGTATCCAAAAAGGGAAATGCGCAGAACGATCATATTTTCTTTAACTTCCATAATTTTTATTTGTAATCTATCCAGGAGACTTTTTGTGTTGCCTGCGGCCGTGGTAATTTTAAAAGATTTACAAAAGTTATTAATTAACAAGTTTCCGCGTTCTTCATAAGGTAGGTCTTTTAAATCATTATCTTCCTTAAACAGTTCGTTCAATACAATATGATTTTCTGCACGGATTGCTTTTTCAATTGATTTTATCACTAGCTGTATTTTTTCTTTTTCGGTTTTATACGTCCCCTGGGCATTTAAGCTTACAACCAGAGAGAGATAGAACGCATAAATAAAATATTTTTTAACCATGGAGAACTCCTTCACTGCCAAGTACACTAATTTTGGCCGTTTTGTATTTTAGCCGGGGGCACGGTAATTCTATTTTTCACCTTTTCAATTTTCAGGTCAGATGGTAGTTCTTTATTAATAATACCGTTAAAGCTTTCGATAAACTCATTGTTATCTATTTTTTGGGAAATTTCCTTTATATGCTTTTCCCGCTCTTGCTTTACCATTCCAATGATTATCCATTTTGTTTCCATTAAAGCCTGCCGGTTGTTTCGAAACACCTCCTTCAAATAATCTATTGCCCTTTCTTTCAATTCTTCTTTTTCCCTGTTTCGTTCATTGATTGCAATATTTTTATTGTATCCGAGCATAAAATCCATTTTTGGAATAGCCAATATATTATAGATGCTATTCCTGTGATTTTGGTAAAGTTCATCATATAACTTTAAAGTCTCATAATATTTGTCATCGTACAGAAATATTTTATTAATTTCTCTTAAAAGATTTAATGCCTGAGGGTCCTTTGGAGGCGTGACATAAAAATTTACTTCCTCTGAAAAATAGGCCTGCCCCCCTACTTTTATTTGGCCTTTTAGCGTATATGAATCCGCAGGCAAATACGGGAAGCCTTCTTTATTGTCTCTTTTATAGAAATTTGTCAAAAAATAATACCCACCACGCAAAGGAAATTGTCGTCCTTCTCCCGGATCAATGATATAATAGGTTTCATATTTAGGTTGTTTCATGTCTATATGATCACCTGTATAGGGAAATATTTCTCCTTGAGAGTTTTGCAATATAAACCTTACATCCGGACCATAGGTTAACCATGATTTGTGGATTTTTACAGTTTCTGCACTATTATTAATAACTTTCACCTTTATTAAAATATGCTCAAGGTATTCAAATTTTTCTCCACCAAGGTCAAGTTTTACTGATATATCTTGTGCATTAATCAACGCGCAAAATAAAATTAGAATTTTTAAAGCTTTCATAATTCTTTTCCTCACAGGTCTGTACCCCATTTAATATTAGCCCTTACTTTTGCTATATCTTTGTCACAATAATGCGGATTGGAACCAAAATACCATGTAGGTATCAAAAAATCATTATCAGAGTTATCATCATTGTCATCATACAGAGGACCCGTTGTATACCCAAGGCCTTGATTCATAACACAATAAGGGGAATCGTGTTCATTTGGATACGATGCGTCATAGTCTGGGTTTTGGACAGATGCATGCCTTAAGTCGCCTAACCCATGTCCTAGCTCATGGATTATGGTTTTATACACATCGTTTTCCTCCAAATTTCCATTCCCATTTTCACCATCACGATGCGCATCTAAAAAAATATAAATATACGGATATTGGCCTTGCGCAACGCTATATGCTGCTATTCCCCTATTATTATAATCAACATCACCGAATTGATTTATGTACGCACCCATAAAAATTATATGAGGGTGGGTATCCGTGTTTGCATCGTTATTATCAATATCATGCATCTTTGCAAATTCGACTGTACTCGTAGCATTTATTTGATCATTATGCTCTTCGTCTGTTACTAAAGTTGTTTCATCAATCTCATATTTTATTTTAAAGTAAACTGGATCAAAAGCCTGTTTAGTTTTAAAATCCATTTCATCTTTATAGTCACTATAAAAATTATGGTCTGAATGACAATCATATTCAATAGTTACCTCTTTGGTATAGGTGTCGCTATCAAAACCATAGACCATAATATTTTTATATTCGTCGGCATCTACTGCAATCGTGCCACCATCTAACAATAGTTGCGCCTGCAGTTCGTATTGCCCGTGGGGCAATGACCCGCCGTATTCTTTGTCAAATTCAAAAAAAGAATAACTTCCGTCGTGAACGAAACTGACGTCGTTAAATTGGTATCTTATCTTTGTTTCTTTGTTTTGAAGATAGCAACGCATAAAGTATGTTCGTTCCTGGCTCAATGTCCCCATATCTACTTCTAAGGGCACTATAAATTTGCTCTTGTTATTTGTGTTATAAGTAGTTTCCGTTAAAGATGAGATGGCTAAGGAACCATTTTGCTCTGCAACTGATTCCCGAATTATTAAATAAGAATAATGACTAGTCGATATATTATTATTATTCCAAGTGGCTTTAACGCGATAGCCAATATCTATTTCCAAATATAAAGGATTAATGTTCCAGGTATAACTTCCATCACCTGAGACTGTGATGGTTTTCGTAGGGTGATTTGTCTCGGTATACGTACCGTCCTCAACAACTGATAATTGGATTTGTGTTGCATTGGCATATCGATAGTTTATGGAGTATTGAATATTTTCGTCTTGATACCAAGTTTCTTTTTCTGAAGAAACAAAAATGCTCGGTGAGTTTGTACCTTCCGGTGTTGTCTCAACCTCCACGTCATCACAACCATAAAGCATTATAAGAAAAAACAAACAGGATAACAGGTTCCTTTTTGCCATATCTCCTCCGTTGTCAATAAACAGCCCAGTTTAAAAAGAGCTTCCAAAAACACTAACCTTCTGTTTTAAAGCTAAAAGTTCTACACCGCGCTCTATATCCTAACTATAAAAATATAGCAGTCATCTATTCTATAAAAATCAACTTTATCTTCGTTATCATCAAAAGAGTAACATTTTACATAATATAAATTAACTGCTCCTGCTAACTGAAGTACAAAAGAAGTGATAAGTCCGGCGTAAGTAATAAACACGCTCTAATCACCAGCATTTTGCAGTAACGATTTTAAAAAAAACCATATTATTTGCCATCGAAATTCCGAAGCACCATCCCCGGCAAACCAACACTCTCCCCCGCAAAAAACCGTTCCAGGTCCTCGGTAAGGGCAGCGCTGTTTATGCCCAAGTAAGTGGCGTTATGTGGTTTTAGTTTGGCGAGCCCCTTGTCCAGGAGTCGCCGGGCGGGTTGGGGTTTGTTTTGGGCCTTTTTCAGCACGGCGGCGGCAATTTGTATCAGGCCCTGCAAAAATTGGCCGGTGGGCGTCGCGCGGCCCACGCGTACCCACAGCTCTTCCAGCACCTCGTGGGCTTCCCAATAGTAGCCGCTGTTAAACAGGTCGATAGCGTAGAGGTAGCGCGGCGAGTTTTGCCAGGTGCTGTCGCTGAAGGGCTGCGGCTCCTCCGGCAGTTGCGGGATGTGGCTGCCCTGCGGGTGACGGCTGGGGTGGATGCCTTCGCCGGGGATGTAGCGGCGCGTGGGCAGCGGGAAGGTGGTGTATCTTTTTGGGAGTTGGGACATGGGGTTGGTGTTTTAAATGGGAAACCGATGAATCGGTTCAGGTTTTGGTTTGCCGGCGCAGCCCATGACTGAAGTCATGGGTTAACGCTATCGGCAAAAATATAGCGCCACGGGAGTAAAGACAACCCGACCCTGTCACCCCGGCCTTGGCGCCGGGGCCCCTTCCTGATTCCCAGCCATGCCCCCTGTCATCTCGAACGGCGTATGCCGGAGAGATCTGGGAGTTTGCGAAACCCTAGATCTCTCACTCCTTCGGAGATTCGAGATGACAACAGCCCCAAATTTCACCCAGGCCTCCGCGACGGGGTCTGCATCCGCTCCCGGCAAAGATCCCGGTGTGGCGAAACAATGCCAACCGGGATGACCGTCTCCTGGCCTGTCACCCCGGCCCTTGCGCCGGGGTCTTTTCCAATCGAGGCAGTGAATCCCGGTGTGGCAGAAAGATGCCAACCCCGATAAAACACATCGGGACAGGCCGGGATGACAATACATGGTCACCCGGTCACCCCGTTACCCCGTCACCTCTTCCCGCGGCTTTGCGGAACAGCAGACCGGATACGGCAAACAACAAGGCAAAAAAGGCGCTCAGCATGAAGACGCCGATGATGCCCGGTGGGTTTTCCAGAGAAGGCCGCCAGATGAGCATGGCGATGAGCGGGACGAGGAACTGTGCGCCGGCAGTGGCAAACAACGCGTTGGACATGCCCCGTGGCTGCAGGCGCGCTATCACCGCACCGATGATGCCGATGAGCAGAACCGCGAAGTACAACGTATTAGCCGGGTTGTCTTCCGCGCCGATGATGCCCACGGCGAGATTTACCCAGGCCAGCAGCAGGCCGGTCAACACGGCAATGCCCACCGCAAGCCGGTAGGAATAATTGTCCGAAAGACGTGATATCAGCACATAGGTAAAACCTGTACCCAGCAAAAGAACAGCAGCAACGATGAAATCGAACGCCGTCCAGTTCACTTCACCGCTGAACTGCATCGCCGTAAACGGTATCATCAGGATGGCCGCCGTTGCCAGCCCCACAAACCACATCCGGCGGCGGATGCTGCGGCGCACGCGTTTCATCGTCTTCATTTCCAGGTCATCCGGCGCGGCCGGTTTCTCCGGCATCAGCGCCGGGTCCAGTTTACCGGAGTTGATCATTGCGGCAATCTGCGGGTCGTCTTTGGCGAACGCCTCCACCAGGGCGCGCGACTCCGCGCTGGCTTCACCGGCGATATAGGCCGGCAGCAAGTCAAGAATTACATTTCTTGGAACGGATTCCATTTTTATCTCCATTGGTTTTATTCTTCTTTCATTTCACGATTGGCCCTCCACCCGGCCAGCTTCAGCCGCAGCCGGTGCACCTTAACTTTGGCCGCCGCCAGCGAGATATCGAGAGCTTTTGCGATTTCCACATATGTCACGCCGTCCGCGCGCAACAACAGCGCCGCCCGGTCCACCTCGGGGAAGGTCTGCAGATAGGCCTGCAGCGCCTCCAATTCGGTCTTATGGCTGACCGTATTGTCCGGCTGCGGCCCTCTGTCCTCCAACTCCGGTGGCAGCTGGGAAAGGCGCTTTTTGCGTCGCAGCGATTCCAGATAAAGGTTACGCGCGATGGTGAGCAGATAGCCTTTAACCGTCGCCGATAGCAAAGGCGCTTTCCCAGTTAACGCGCGGGCGAATGTTTCCGCGGTAATATCTTCCGCGTCCATCCTGTTGCCGCACAAAAACAGCGCGAAGCGGTAAATGTCCCCGGCATAGCGGGTATAGAGCTGATGAAAATCGGTCATAACCATCCTTGTTTCGACCATAATATGGATTTGAGTTAGAAAAGTTACAAGACGTCTGTGCGGGGCACGGTGCATGTGTCATCTCGAACGGCGCACGCCGGAGAGATCATGGCACGCGCGGCCTCCAGGATCTCTCACCCCTGCCGGGGATTCGAGATGACAACGCTTACTGATCGGTTGGGATTCAACACACATTATTCCCTATCTTACGCGCGGACTATTAAAACGGGGCACTGCGTTCACACTCTCTATGTCACAGATAAACTACATGGCCGTAAGCGGCGTTCAGGGCATCGACGGCAGCCTGCACTGGCTGGATTTTGACGGCGACGGCTTCGTGCTCGATGCCGGAATGGATGTGCAGAATCCCGGGCAAAGCGTGGCCAAGATCGATCTTGTACCTGCCGCGCCACATGCCGCGCTGATCACCCACGCCCACATGGACCACGTCGGCGCCCTGCCCGAGCTGATTTTGCGCTTTCCCAAAACACGGGTTTATATGACCTATCCCAGTATCGCGCTCTCCGAAAAAATGCTGCTGCACAGCCTGCGCCTGCGCGAGAAAAAGGCCCTCTCCGATAATGACAAACCCGTCTACAACATGGACGACCTGGATATGATGTTTTATATGTTCCAGGCCATGCCGCTCAAAAAGGCCTTCCGCGTCCACGTGGACCCCGAGCCGCCGGTAGATATCAGCTTCTGGGATGCCGGGCATATTCTCGGTTCGGCGGGCGTGCTGCTGCAAAAGGGCCGGCGCAGCGTCTTCTACAGCGGCAACTTCAAGCTCTCCGGCCAAAGCATTCTCAAGGGCGCGCGTTTTCCCAAACAGCCGGTCGATACGCTGATCCTGGAAAGCACCTATGGCGCCGATGACGCAACGCCCACTTACGATGAAGAGAAAAAGCGCTTCGCCGATTTCCTCTCCGAGCGGCTGAGCGTCAATGGTGTGGTACTGGCGCCGGTCTTCGCGCTGGGCCGCACGCAGGAAGTTCTGATGACCGTGGGCATGCTCAAACGCCGCGGCACCATACCCAATGTGCCCGTCTACATTACTGGCATGGGCACGCGCTTTACCAAAATTTACGATCGCCTTATAAATTATTATGAACGCCGTTACCCGGACGTGAAGCTGCGTCCCATGGCCGAACACATGATGCGGCGCCAGAAGATGCAGGGTCCTGCGATCATTCTGGCCACCAGCGGCATGATGCTGCCGCAGACTTTTTCCTATGAGCTGGCCCAGAATTTTATGGACGACCCCAAGAACGGGATCGCTTTCGTGGGCTACGTGTCGCCGGAGAGCCCGGGCCACGCGTTGCGCGAGAAGGCGCTGGAACAATTTGGGGCCAACGGTACGGGCACCATGCTCAGCGGTTGCAAGCTGGCCTCGTTCAACTTCTCCGCTCACGCCAGCCGTGCGGAGCTACTGCAGCTGGCCGAACAGATGCAACCGCGCACGGTCATCCTCTTCCACGGCGAAGCGGAAGCTTATGAGAGCCTGCAACGCGGCCTTCGCGACAAACTCCCGGACACGAAGGTGCTGCTGCCGGAAGAGGGCAAGATGTATGCGTTGTAAACGTGCCGGGGTGTTAAGGTGTTAGCGTGTTAGAGTGCGGGTTCAAGTTTTCAGGTGTTCAGGTAATCTTGATCTTGATCGTGATCATGCTCTTGATCATGATCGGGGAAACCCATCCCCTTACTGCTCCCTTTTTAAAATAGAAAAGGCCATCTGGCTGTCATCCCGAACGGCGCATGCCGGAGATCCGGGTATGACCAGTATCCCGGCTCTCTCTCCCCTTCGGAGATTCAAGATGGCAAGTTTTGTATTGCGGCAGATCCCGGCGTTGCAAAACAATGCCATCCGGGATGATACCGTTTCACCTGTCACCCCGGCCTCCGCGCCGGGGCCCCTTCCTGATCCAAGGTGGAGATCCCGGTGTGGCAAAATACGGCCAACCCCGATAAAAAACATCGGGACAGGCCGGGATGATACAACTCGCTGTCACCCCGTCACTTCGTCACCTGGCCCGGTGCAAATCATTACCTGCCCTGCGCATAACATGCACTTTGCTGCCGCTACCAGCACTCATTCAACCCACCTGTTTTGATGCCTGTCACGTGATTTACCGCTTTTTGACCGCTGGCGTGAATGTTGTATTAAAAAGCGGCAGTCCCAACCAAAACCTGAAGGAGGTTTTATGACACGTTTATATAAATGGATACTTTTGTTTGCGTTGCTGGCCTTTAGCGGCCTGTCGGCGCAAACCCTCTTTACGGCATCGCTGACGCCGCAGCAGGAGACACACGATGTGGACTCCGATGCCAGCGGCACGGCGGCGATGCTGCTAAATGAAGAAGGACTTTCATTCCTGATTGCTATCGACGACCTGGAAGGCAACTTCGTGGCCGCGCATTTTCACAGCGGGCCGACAGGCGTTAACGGTGGCGTGGTACGCACGCTTACGGCGGATTTTAACGGTAACATCGCCCGCGGCATGTGGACCGCTTCCGACGACGAACCGCTGACCGACGAGTTGCGCCAGAGCCTGCTAAAAGGCGAACTGTACATCAATGTGCATACCGATTCCTTTCCGGCGGGCGAACTGCGCGGACAGGTGAAGCTTGCTTCCGGCAGCGGCTTTACGGCAAAACTAACTCCGGAGCAGGAGACCCACGATGTAACAAGTGAAGGCGCCGGTACAGCAGCCATGACGCTGACCGACCAGGGCCTGGTTTTCGCCCTTACCGTCAGTGATCTAAGCGCATCGATCGCGGCCGCGCATTTTCACAATGGCCGGGCCGGATTGAATGGCGGTGTCGTACGAACCATTTCCGGTTTTATGAATGGCACGGCGCTTGGTGTTTGGACCGCCGGCGACGACGAGCCGCTCACTGATGAGCTGATCGACGAATTGTACACGGGCGGCCTTTACATCAATGTGCACACATCAAACTTCCCTGCCGGTGAACTGCGCGGACAGGTATTTCCCGCCGGTGGCTGGGGCTTTTCCGCACTGCTGGACGCTGAGCAGGAAACAGAAGATGTGGAAAGCAAAGGACGCGGTACGGCCAGTATCACATTCACCCCAAACGGCTTGGTTTACCACATTACGGTGGACAGTCTGACCGGTGACATCGCCGCGGCGCACTTTCACAATGCGGCCGAAGGCACAAATGGCCCCGTAGTCAGAGACATCCCGTTTGACGGCACGACGGCCAGCGGCACCTGGCGCTTTGATGACGCCGAACAGCCGCTGACACGCGACATGGTGCGCGAGCTTTTTACAGGTAACATCTATATCAACGTGCATACGGCACAATACCCCGGCGGCGAGGTGCGCGGACAAGTGCGCCACACTCCGGGTACAACGCTTAGCAGCCAACTGACGGGCGCGCAGGGCGGCAACGACGTGCCGGGCATGGGTACGGGCACCTTTTATATGACCCCGACCGGACTGGCTTATTCCATCACAGTGGACGACCTGACAGGACCTGTAATCGCGGCCCACTTCCACAGCGGAGCCATCGGTGAAAACGGCGGAGTCGTAAAAGGAATCAGCTTTGACGGTACGACCGCTATTGGCATTTGGAGTATGAGCGGCGATGACGGCCTGGACAGCGAAGCGATGCAGATGCTACTGAAAGGCGAGCTCTACGTGAATGTCCATACGGCTGAGCATCCCGGCGGCGAAATCCGCGGCCAGGTGATACCCAACTCCGGCGCAGAGCTCTCCGCCAAACTGACGGCGGCACAAGAGCAGGCCGGCGTTCAGTCCAACGGCATGGGCACGGCATCGATGATGCTGACCAAGTCCGGTTTAACCTATTCAATCACCGTTGACAGCCTGACGGCCCCTGTCGCGGCAGCCCATTTTCACCGCGCGCCGATTGGTCAGAACGGTGGCGTTGTAAAAACGATTAATTTTAGCGGCAATACGGTAACAGGTGTCTGGCAGCCATCCGATAGCGAGTCGCTGGATGCAGAGCTGCGCGCCGCACTGGTGGCCGGTGACATCTATATCAATGTCCACACTTCCACCTATCCCGGCGGCGAGATCCGCGGGCAAGTGTGTCTGAGCGGCGGTGTCGGTTTCCTGGCGCAACTGCGCGGACTTAATGATGGCGTCAGTGATGACATCGTTGGTGCGGCGGCATTAAACCTGAACCAGTCCGGTCTGACCTATAACCTGACATCGCAAGGTGCCGATGGCCAAATCGACCAGGTTAAGATTGTTGATAACGGTGGTTCTGAGCTGTACAGTGATTCCTATGAAGACGAACATGGCAGCGCCCGCGGAGAATTCGGAGATGATTCCGAAAGCTCTTTCGCCGCCGCCAATTACGGCGATCTTTACAATGAAAACCTTTCCATCCGCGTGACAACGGAAGACAACGGCGAAGCGATCTCCGAAGGCGTGATTACCTCTGAGATCAACACATCGCCCACATCGATTGGTTCGGGCATGACGACGCAGCTGCGCGATTTCACGCTGCATCAGAACTACCCCAATCCGTTCAATCCGTCCACGCAGATCGCTTTTGAACTGCAGCGTGCCGGCGAGGTTACCCTACGCATTTATGACCTGCTGGGCCGCGAAGTGCGCACGCTGGTTAACGGAACGCTGCAAGCCGGTGCCCACACCTACACCTGGAACGGTGTTGATAACAACGGCAACAAAGCCAGCTCCGGGATTTATCTCTACCAAATCCAAACGGAGTTCGGTTCAACAACAAAGAAAATGACGTTGGTTAAGTAACCACCGTGTTAGAAACACAAGCCCCGGTTTCGCCGGGGCTTTTTTTTATATCCTCTTTTTCATTCTCATAATCGTAATCATTATCTAAAAAGGCCACATTTCGTCATTCTGAACTCGTTTCAGAATCCCGCCCGGCCCGTGAAGAAGATCCTGAAATAAATTCAGGATGACGATGTGGAGAAGGGGCGGCTTGCCAGTCAACCGGTCACCTCTGCCCAAAGCCCCCGCAACATCTTTCTATTTTCTCCTGCAACTCTTATATTTCCCGTAAACAAAAAAGCCCCCGGCTAAACCCGGGGGCCTTAATAAACCTGTCGGCGGTTCTGGGCCTCTGCCAAAAGACCTTTACCAAAGACAGGTTTTTTATTTTACAAGAAGCATGCGTTTGGCCTGCGTAAAGCCCTTGCCGCTTTCCATGCCCGTAGCGCTGATGCGGTAAACATAAATCCCGCTTGGTAACGTGCCGCCGTCAAAAGTGGCATAATGCCAGCCCTGCTCCTGCGACTTCTTCACCAGAACGGAAACCTTACGCCCGCTGACATCAAACACTTCCAGGGTAACTATGCTGGCTTCCGGCAAAGCATAGCTAATATGCGTTGTGGGGTTGAAGGGGTTGGGATGGTTGGCTGCAAGTCTAAAGCGCGAAATAGTCATATTTTGCCCATCCGATTTCGCGTTTTTGCTCCACGCTGGATCTCCTTTAACGAGATAATGTATTGCAGACGTAAAAGCGCTTTTTTTTGACGATACGTCTGAAGCTCGGACCTTATAATAGACGTCTTTATCATTCGCTTCAGGCTGACTTATTACGTCCTCACTTGTATCAACATAATAAGTATCAGTTGTTGTCGCATACAAGGAATAACTACCCGTATTTTCTTTTTTCCAAATCTCATAGTTGTCTATATCTGGCTCGCTATTGGCGTTCCACGATAATTCAGGGTGATTGTTTTGGGTTGTCCCACTAAAATTCGTGGGTTGAGACGGAGCTGATACCGCATAAAATGCATTAACACGACCATATCCCATATGATTGTGCCAAGAAGAATGGGGCTTGGATGGATTTGTGTCATAGGAATAGTTGCCCACTTTTTCGCAGCTGGCAGCTATTATTTCCCAAATATCTTCATTTGAATAACCATTATTATCCGATAGAAGCAATGCGGCAATTCCCGCACTTGTGGAGATGAATAAGAAGTACCATCTCCTACGCCATAGCTATTGTTTTTACGTGTACTCCATATCTCCACTCCCGGTGCAACTGCATCGAGATCATCACCATAGTTTGACCACGATACTTTCTGATCACTTTGAGTGGTAGCACCCACAGCGAATACATGTGAATCGCGCGCTGGATAAGAAACAGTGCTGCTTCCATTGTTTCCCGAAGAACAGTCTATAAAACAACCATAAGTATCATACGCACTTTCAAGAGCTGCGTCTATTGCAGATGTACTTCCAACAGCGAGACTCATCTGAATTATATCTGCACCCTGCTGAGCGGCATATAAAATCGCATCATCCAAAATGGAGCTACTTGGGTAATTGTCGCCCACACCGGCAACGATAAGAGATGTTCCCGGTATATGTGTAGAGTAGCTTTGCGAATCCCAACCACCGGCCACGCCTGAAACACCTAAATTATTATAGGTCAGCGCGCCTGCTATACCTGCAACGTGTGTTCCATGATAATAGGGACCTTCGACATCTTTATTGCCGTTATAAAAATCCCATCCTACTACGTCGTCTACCTTTCCGTTTCCATCATCATCAATGCCATTGAAATCATCACTGTCCCATACGACCCCGTCGCCATCCGTATCCTCGCCCGGATTTACCCAAATATTTCCTTCGAGATCCTCATGAAGAATATCCGTGCCGCTATCGAGTATCGCCACAATTATGTCGCTATCGCCCGTTTGATAGTCCCATGCTTCTGGCGCATCAATGTCATGATCATCAATGTTATCTAAATACCATTGGTCTGAAAACCGTGGATCGTCGGGCGTACCGTGATATTCACCGATCGTATTTACTTCGGCTATATCAACCAAATCACTGTTTAAATAATTTTGCACTATAGACAAAGGATCAGCTCCTTGTGAAAGCTGTAAATCGCTGTAGCCCAGAATGTTGGTACGCAATGTTGTTGTACCCTGGGAAGAATTAAAGCTCGCTTTGGCGGAGTATGAAGCTGTAGATTTAAACTTAACGGTAATTATGTTTTCGTCAACAAGATAGCTGTTTCCATTCTCGACCTGATACCATTTATTATCAACTTGCTGATATAGCTTCCCATTCAGGGTTTGATCGGCAAAAACTAAATTACATATAACTAAGAATACCGCAAGAAAACTCAAGAACCTCATTTCTATCTCCTTGTTTGGATTATGAAAAATGACGTCCCTGTTACAATACATTCTCTCCTGTTTGACCGGTCTACTTAATCAACACTAACTTGCGGGATGTGCTATGCCGGCCGTTCGTTAAAACGATAGTGTATATGCCGCTACTCACCTCCTTTCCATTGTTGTTAATACCATTCCATACCAGCCGGTGTGCTCCGGCTGTGTATTGTTTTTTTCCGAAGCGAAACACCTCCTTTCCGAGTATATTAAAGATAGTAGCTTCTAATATTACGTTACGATCTGTTTTTAAAACAATTGCTGTTGTCGCGTTAAAGGGATTGGGGTAACTCTGCACAATCTCAAATGACTTTGGCAGGAACGCGGGCTTCTGTAGATTTGCAGCGGAACTTACAATGTTCTGTCCCAGCCATACGCCGGCGCCATGTGTGGCAAAGTAATAGTCGCTGCCGGAAAAAGCCTCCGTGCGCGTTAGCCTTGGATCGTATGGACCGTCAAGATGCATCTGGCTTTTCTTATCAACGTTTAGAACGAAGGCACCACGGTCACGGGTTGAAGCTAGTAATATGTTGTCGTCGAGACGATGACCGGCCAGCGATGATATGTGATTTGAAAGTGAGTCAAAAACAACCGAAAAGTTCTCGCCGCCGTTGGTAGATATCTTTACAGACGAAGGTGTGTTAAGATATATAGTTCCCTGCTGTTTGGTAGACAAAACGATGGACTTAACCAGTCCAGGATCACTTTTCTTATCCCAACTTGCACCAAGATCAACGCTTTTATAAAGCCCATGGTTGTCCTGATTAAAATCTGTCCCAAAATAAGCAACGCTATCTATAACTTCACTGAACTCAATATCTTTTATTCTAAACGAAGCAGGGCCACCCGAAAACGATGTAAGCCAGTTGGCCCCAAAATCTGAACTCTGCAGGACCGACGAAGGATAAAAACCTATTGCTATAGTATTTTTAAATTCAGGATGAACCTCAATCTCGGTAATAATGGCATCCGCCATGAGCAGGTCAAATGTTTGGGCGCCATCAAAACTGCGCAGAAGGCTATCGCCGCCAATATACAGGGTATCGGGATGTTTCTTGTCAATGGCGATAGCGTTTACATGCATCAGGCTCAATCGCTGCCAGCTTTGGCCGCTGTCTTCTGTCTTCCACAGGCCGTGTTCGCCCCCGGCATAGGCAACGCCAGGTTTTTTTGGGTTAACCGCCAGAGCATTGATATAGGTGTTTATCATGCCCTTCTCGAGTAGTTTATAGCTTTTTCCGCTATCTTTGCTGCGAAAGAGGCCTGCGCGGCTGCCAATGTAAATCGTCTCCGGCGCATGCGGGCTGGTCACAAAAGGTGGAAGCGAAAAAAAATCCAGACGAAATGTACCGTAGTCCGAGATCAACAGCCGCGCATCCCAGGTTTCTCCTCCATCGTCACTAACCATCAGCATAGTCTCTTTTTCGCGCAAGACGTAAAGACGGCCATTTTTATCCATGTCCAGCACCGAAACCCGGTTCCAGAATGTTTCGTCGGGAAACAGATCCCATGTGCGTCCGCCGTCCGTGCTCTGCATAAGCAGATTATCCTCGAAGCCGGTATCGACTATGCCCAGCAGAAGGCCATTCATGTTTGGAACCAGAAGACGGTCAAAGCCCATTTCGTAATATATTCTTTCCCAATTCACGCCACCGTCCCCGCTCACATACAGCGATAGGGCCAGACCTGCGTAAATCGAGTCCGGCTGGCCGGTACGTGGTAGATCTCGCGCACATCATTTACGTTTTCACTGCCATCGTAAACCTGTTCAACTGTGGTCCAGCTGTCACCTCCGTTAACACTGCGGTATAATCCGTATTCCGCCTCCCACAAACCACAAAGTATTTTCTGCGGGTTCTCAGGATGGATCCATATAGAATAGACGTAAGCGCTGTCCGGCAGGCCGTCATTTTTTGTTATCCAGTTTTGGCCGCTATCGGACGAAAAAGCGATACCACCGCCGCGGGTTGCGGCATATATATGGTTGGGATTGTTTTCTGAAATGGCTATCTCCGTAACAGGGAAATAATCGCCAAACCACCAGGAGGGCTCTGTGGGTGATCCCACAACACTATTATTCCATTGGGGTAAACCCGAGTTTGCTAAAAACCAGCTATTACCGCCGTCGCTCGATTTATATATGCCCGTACCATACGTGCCGGCATATAAAACCGTCGAATCGGATGGATCAACGGCAAACGATGTAATACGTGCGCCAAAGGGGCCGTTATTTGTCCAGGTTTGGGAGTGGAGAAAACAAGTGGGCAGCACGAGGAGAAACAACAGTAAATTTTTCATAATACCTCCGGTTTATGAAAATCAACTTTATTCCCCTCTTTCCTAACAGCTCTAATATATAGCCCCCTGCTAAAATGTCAAGTTAAAAATTATTTTTTCACAAAGTAGATATAAACATTAGCTTTGGCCGGCATTGCTATTCTCGCCTGGCGCCCCCATTACTTTCCCCCTTACCCATTTCGTCATTCTGAACTCGTTTCAGAATCCCGCCCGGCCCGTGAAAAGATCCTGAAATAAATTCAGGATGACGATGCGGAGAAGGGGCAGATGTCAACCACTCTGTAACCCCGTTCCTTTCCTTAGTCACCCCGCAACATCTTTCTATTTTCTCCTGCAACTCTTATATTTCCTGTAAACAAAAAAGCCCCCGGCAAAACCCGGGGGCCTTATTAAAAACCTGTCGGCGGTTCTGGGACTCTGCCAAAAGACCTTTACCAAAGACAGGTTTTTTATTTTACAAGAAGCATGCGTTTGGCCTGCGTAAAGCGCTTGCCGCTTTCCATGCCCGTAGCGCTGATGCGGTAAATATAAATCCCACTGGGTAACGTGCCGCCGTCAAAAGTGGCATAATGCCAGCCCTGCTCCTGCGACTTCTTCACCAGAACGGAAACCTTACGCCCGCTTACATCAAACACTTCCAGCGTAACCGCGCTGGCCTCCGGCAAGGCATAGCTAATATGCGTTGTGGGGTTAAAGGGGTTGGGATGGTTGGTCTCCAACGCAAAATCATCAAGCTTCAATGCCTGAAAATTTTTGCTTCCGTCCCTGCTCCATAACGGATCACCGGAAACAAGATATTGTACTGATAATGTATAGAGGCTTTTCTTACCAGTAATATCTACGGCTCGTGCTTTGTAAAAAATATCTTTACTATTGGTTTCAGGTTGGTTAATAATATCTTCACTAGTATCTACATAATAAGTATTTGTTGTTACCGCTAACAATGCATAGCTACCCGTATTAACCTTTTTCCAAACTTCATAATAATCTAAGTCAGGTTCTTCGTTTTCATCCCATTCCAGTCGTGGATGACCTGATTGTTCAGCCGCTACAAAGTTAATGGGCCTAAATGGAATGTGACTAGAAGCGTCAGAGAAGTCCAATTTCACAGCAACAGAGTTTCCGTTTACGCCTGAAACGTAAAGGGAAAATAACATGTTATTACCGTTAGCGTTCGAAGGATTACTCCATGGGGTAAAAAGAGGATTATAAGAAACATTAAAAGCATCGTCTGAATCACCCCACGCGTCGTTTTCAGGGTAGTATGGTTCTCTATAAAAAATATCAAATCTGTGGGTCTGCGGATTATATCCCAAAAAATTCAGTTCGTCTTTTCCATGTCTATTTTCAGAAATTCTTGTTAACTTTTCCTGTTGTTCATCACGCGGAGCGCGCGGTAAAACGATTGTTTTTGGCATTTTTAAATGCAATGGAAAAGTATATACCGAGATTGTCCCTAATTGTAAAAGAAATACGCTGCGGGCTGTCATTAAAGGGCGCGTAAGCCTTGACGCAATTATTCATTCCGATGGCTGGCGCGGGTATCATGGTCTGGTTGATCTGGGTTACAAAAAGCATTTCAGGGTTAACCATCTGATGAATGAATTTGCTAATAATCAGTCACACATAAACGGGATAGAAAGTTTTTGGGCTTATGCAAAAACACGTTTGTTTAAATTCAGAGGTATGCATCCCAAAACATTTTATCTACATCTTAAAGAGACCGAATTTAGGTTCAACTACAGACATGAAAATATCTATAAAATCTTACTAAAAAACTTTAAATTGGAACCGCTGTTCTAGTCATGACCCTAAAACAATTATTAACCATTTCATTATGCCATCCTATTTCAGAAGTACGACTTTTTGAGTGTACGCTTTGCCATTGATAAATATGCTATAGTAGTATACACCGCTTGAAACAAACTCACCGTCTAGATTATCGCCATACCATTCTATTTTAATATTCTTGCCATTCTCCTTGTTAAAAGTAAATTCGTTTATCTTTTTTCCAGCTACATTAAAGATAATTACAATCCCTCTTGCGGATTGGCTAAGGGTAAATAATATATTTACTTTACTATTAAATGGATTAGGATAACTATGCTTTATATCAATGCCACTTTTATCATGAGTACTTTTGTGGCTAGTTTCGTTAATTCTTACAACTGTACCATAAGATTCTCCATTAACTATTGCTCCCGTCAAAAAAAGCCGGTTTCCTTCAGGAATTATATCAATTAATCCATATTTTTCAGCCCAAAATTCGGTTGCTTCAAGCCAACCATCCAAAGTCCAGATGTCTATTTCAACGACGTATACTGTATCATCAAATAACCCTATTGAGGCGAGAAATTTATCTTCAATTACGATTTCATGCGGCTCATACTCTGAGCCATATATACCGGCATAACGATATGACAAATATGACGAACCTATGGGTAGCTCAAGACTGTCCGCTAATAATTCCTTTGTGGCTGTATTAAAATCAAAATCATCGTGATCAAAAACATAGGACGCCATCTTCCCGTTTCTTTCGTATGTTAAAGGAAAAGGGAAGAACTCAATTTTTGAATAATTTTTGTTTTCTATTATTGTATCCTTAATAAACCTTTTGTTATATATTTTGCCCTCGTAATCCGTATATTGCCAATGATTTCCAGGCTGTATAGGATTATAAAGATAGGAAATGCTATCTGATAATAACTTATTTTCTATTGGCAAGTTTAATCGTGTAAAAATTGTTTGGCCAGAAGAGAAAGAATAAAACAATAGTAACGTATAAAATATCAATTTGATTAAAACAACTGGACTAACCATATCATAATTCTTTTTATACAATGATTTCCGTTTCCAAAATATGATATTAACATTTTGCGAGCAAAAAATAGCTTAAATTTAAAAACTTTAATATAACTATTAGTTAGATTTACAGAGCAAAGAGTTATTAACTACCTCGTCCTGCATGCGGCGGCAAATCCCGTGTGGCTAAGCCGCTGACCCGCGATAAAAGGCATCGGAACGAGCCGGGATGACGTTTAAACTTCATCATTTCATCACTCCATCACTACCAGCTAATGTGCATTTTGTGTCCTAGCGGAAAAAGCCTAAATTAAGGCCCCAAACAATCATACAATAATTCATTAATTCACCCATTCAACATGACCGACAAAACAGAACTCCTCAAAAAACAGCTTGGCGATCGCATCCTGCTGCTGGATGGCGCGATGGGCACCATGATACAAACCTACACGCCGGACGAAGCCACCTATCGTGGCAAACGCTTTAAGGACCACCCGCTGGACCTCAAAGGCAACAACGACCTGCTCACGCTGACGCAGCCCACAATAATTTCCGAAATCCACCGTGCTTACCTGCAGGCCGGCGCCGATATTATTGAGACCAACACCTTCAGCGCCAACGCCATCTCCATGCAGGATTACAAGATGAGCGACCTGGCCTACGAGATGAATTTTGAATCAGCCAAAATTGCCCGCGAGGCGGTGGACGCGTTCACGCAAAAAGATCCGTCCAGACCCCGTTTTGTGGCCGGTTCCATCGGGCCGCTTAACCGCACGCTGTCACTCTCCCCCGACGTAAACGATCCCGGTTACCGCGCCATCACTTTTGAGGAGACGGTGCAGGCCTATTACGACCAGGTGCGCGGGCTGGCCGATGGCGGCGTAGACCTGCTGCTGGTGGAAACTGTTTTCGATACGCTCAACGCCAAAGCCGCCCTTTTCGCCATCGACAAGCACCGTGAAGAAACGGGCCGGCGCATCCCCATCATGCTCTCGGTGACCATCGTCGACATGAGCGGGCGCACGCTCTCCGGGCAAACGCTGGAAGCCTTCTGGGTGTCGGTCAAACACGCCGACCTGTTCAGCATCGGGCTCAACTGCGCGCTTGGCCCCAAACAGATGCGCCCTTTTATTGAAGAACTTTCCGCGCTGGCGCCGATTTATACCACGCTTTATCCCAACGCCGGGCTGCCCAACGAAATGGGCGGCTACGATGAAACACCCGATGAGATGGGCGTCGTGCTGGAAGAGTATGCCCGCGCCGGGTTTCTCAACATCGTTGGCGGCTGCTGCGGCACCACGCCGGAGTACATCCGTCGCTTTGAGCAGATTGTAAAAAACATCGCGCCGCGTCCGATTGCTTCCATCCAAGCGCGACCACAGTTCAGCGGCCTGGAGCCTCTGACCATCCGCCCCGATTCCAACTTTGTCAACGTCGGCGAGCGCTGCAATGTCACCGGCTCAAAGCGCTTTGCTAAACTCATCCTCAACGACGATTACGACACCGCCCTGGATGTGGCCCGCAAACAGGTGGAAAACGGCGCGCAGATCCTGGACATCAACATGGATGAAGGCATGCTCGATTCCGCCGCGGCCATGGAACGTTTTCTCAAACTGCTGGCCGCCGAGCCGGAGATATGCAAAGTGCCGCTGATGATCGATTCCTCCAAATGGAGCGTCATTGAAACCGGCCTGAAACACGTGCAGGGCAAAGCCATCGTCAACTCCATCAGCATGAAGGAAGGCGAGGAGGAATTCCTTCGCCAGGCGCGCTTGGCCAGGCGTTACGGCGCCGCGGCGATTGTGATGGCTTTTGACGAAAAAGGCCAGGCCGACACCCTGCAGCGGCGTATCGATATTTGCCAACGGGCCTACAACCTGTTGACCAAAGAAGCCGGTTTTGAGGGGTCCGACATCATTTTTGATCCCAACATTCTCGCCGTGGCCACCGGCATCGCCGAGCACAACAACTACGCCGTCGATTTTATCGAAGCAACGCGTTGGATAAAGCAGCACCTGCCGGGGGCGCTGGTCAGCGGCGGTGTCAGTAACCTCTCCTTCTCCTTCCGCGGCAACAACACCGTGCGCGAGGCGATGCATTCGGCCTTTCTCTACCACGCCATCCAGGCCGGCATGGATATGGGCATCGTCAACGCCGGACAGATAACCGTTTATGAAGAGATTGAGCCGGAGCTAAAGGAAAAAGTCGAAGCAGTACTTTTCAACCGCCATGAAAACGCCACGGAAGAATTGGTCACTTTTGCGGAGACGGTAAAGCAATCGGGCCCGGCCAAAAAAGAAGACGATGCCTGGCGTAAAGAGCCGGTGGAAAAGCGTTTGACGCACGCGCTGGTGCGCGGCATCGTGGAGCATATTGAGGCCGACGTGGAAGAAGCGCGGCAAAAGTACGACGCGCCGCTGCAGGTGATCGAAGGGCCGCTGATGGATGGCATGAACGTTGTGGGTGACCTGTTTGGCGCCGGCAAAATGTTTTTGCCGCAGGTTGTAAAAAGCGCGCGGGTGATGAAAAAAGCGGTGGCCTACCTGCTGCCTTACCTGGAGGCGGAAAAAAGCGGCAGCGGCAACAACGGCAAGGTACTGCTGGCCACCGTCAAAGGCGATGTGCACGACATCGGCAAGAACATCGTCGGCGTAGTACTGGGTTGCAACAATTACGAGATTCTCGACCTCGGCGTGATGGTGCCTGCGGAAAAAATTCTTGACACGGCTGCCGAGCAAAATGTCGACATCATCGGTCTCAGCGGGTTGATCACGCCATCGCTGGATGAGATGGTGCACGTGGCCAAGGAGATGCAGCGCCGCAAGCTGGATGTACCCCTGCTGATCGGCGGGGCGACCACCTCGCGCAAACACACCGCCGTCAAAATCGAGCCGCAATACACCGGCCCCATCAGCCACGTGCTGGACGCCTCACGCGCCGTGGATGTGGTCGGCAAAATGCTGCACCCCGTTCAAAAAGTGGAGTTTGTCGAAGCGATTCGATCCGAGTATAAAACTATCCGCGAGAGCTACAATGCCCGCCAGCGTGATTCCAAACTGGTTTCCATAAAGCGGGCGCGGGACAACCGTTTTAGCTGCGACTGGAGCAAAGCCGACATACAGGCGCCGAACAAGCCGGGTCTCACCGTGCTGGATGATGTGCCGCTGGAAACGCTGCAAAACTTTATCGACTGGACACCCTTTTTCGCCACCTGGGAACTGAAAGGCCGCTATCCGCAGATCCTGGAAGATGCCAAGGTGGGAGTCGAAGCACGTAAACTTTACGATGACGCGCAAAAAATGCTGCGTGAAATCATTACCGGCAAAAAGCTGCAGGCCAAAGCCGTTTTCGGATTGTATCCGGCCAACAGCGTCGGCGATGACATTGAGCTGTACGCCGATTCATCCGCCGAAAGGATTCTGACGATTTTCCATACATTGCGTCAGCAAATGGAACGTACTAACGAGAGGCCCAACCTGGCCCTGGCAGATTTTATCGCGCCAAAAGATACGGGCATCCGCGACTGGATCGGCGGCTTTGCCGTTACCGCAGGTATTGGCCTGGAAAAACTGGTGGCTGCCTACGAGAAAGACCACGACGACTACAACGCCATCCTGGCAAAAGCCCTTGCCGACCGCCTGGCCGAAGCCCTGGCTGAATGGCTGCACGCCGAAATACGCACAAACCACTGGGGCTACGCGCCCAATGAAAAACTGGACAACGAAGGATTGATCGCGGAAAAGTATCGTGGCATCCGTCCGGCGCCGGGCTACCCGGCCTGCCCCGACCACACCGAAAAAGGCATCTTGTTTAACCTGCTGAAGGCGCCGCAAAACGCCGGCGTTTCCCTGACGGAATCCTACGCCATGTGGCCGGCTGCCTCGGTTTCAGGCCTCTATTTCGCCCATCCGGACGCGCATTACTTTGGCCTCGGTAAAATCAGCCGTGACCAGGTGGAAGATTATGCTCGCCGCAAAGGCATGGACATCGCCCAAGTGGAAAAATGGCTGGCGCCGAATTTAGGGTATTGAAGCGGCTAAATATCTAAATCGTCATCTTCCCACCGGCGTGTATTTAAAATTCATACAATTCCGTGGAAAAAACCTGGCGGATGATACCGTTGCCCGATTGGTCGGCAAAAACAAAAAACATACGGCCGTCATCGTGTTGCCGCAAAATACCGGGTAGTTCCTTTTGACCCCTTTGACGATCATAATACCAAATCTCTATCTTTCCGTCGAAAAGCTGCTGATTGTTAATAACAGTAAGCGCGGGTAATTCAACCAGCAATACCTCCTCGGGCGGACCGTAAATAATGGTGATGCGACCCTGGTCCGTCCGCCAACCGCGCATAAACGGGTTGGAAAACTCTTTGTTGGCTTTTGCAATCCGCCCCTCAAATTCGCGGCGCAGCGGCTCGGGCGATTGGTAAGGCCCCAGGTCATATTCCTCCCAAAAAGAATCAACAAAGGCGATCCTTTGAGTCCGGTCCTCTATTTTCTTGAATGCCCGGCGGTTATCAGAAGAGAAGATATAGTTGTAGGCCAGGATGGACGAATCTGCTTCCGAATAATTTCTCCCTGGTGCCGCGTCAAAGATTTCATAGCGCACAACCTTATAAAATCCATAAGCAAGAATTCCTATAACCGCATATTTCAATAAAGCGGCTGTTTCAGGATTGCCTGCAACGGCTGGTCGCGAGAAAACCGCAGGAGCGAGGATGACTACACATAATATAATTACCGTAGACCGGGAAAGTACTTTCATAACACCTCATACTAAAAGTCAAAATAAGGTTACGAAAGGGTATTTTTAAAATCAATTTTTATCGCGTTAAAACAGCAAGGAAGTTTAATATAAATATTATTTGTGAAAAATTTCATTAAGGCCTTGCATCCTTTTGATTTCTTTTGTTATATTTTTCACAAGTATCTTGACGTAATGCCTTTTTCGCTTAAAATGGTGCCTATTATGTCAGCGCAAACAGCTTGCAGAAATCTCTCCCGCACCCTGATACAGCCTGAAGACCTTATCCGTATATCATATTCAACCAGAATACTGCGTTCTTAGCGAACAGGCACAAAAACGTCCAGGATATTCCCCGTATTCTACAAGGCTGTAGATAACAAATAACCGGAGTCTCCCCGCAATTAATCTTTTTGTATACAGAAAAGGAGGGCGCGGTGCTTGTCAGGGTGTCAGATCTGTATGCTTTTCTTAAACGCTGTGCCGGACACGGTATCGGTTTCTTTGATGAGGTGATCGTGCCGGTAAGGAGCAACGGCGATTACATTTGGAAACGGCTTACTGAAGAGACCGATTTCGACTTGGCGGGATATCGCGCCATCGATCCTGTCAAAACGCTTTTTTACCTGGCGCGGGAACGGGTACTTAATAAATCGTACAAAAACAGAAAGCGCATTATTGCCGGCGTGAAAGCCTGCGATCTAAGGGCCCTGGATATCCTGGATGCCGCGCTTATAAATGAAGATTTCTACGATCCTTCCTATAAACACTGGCGCGAAAATACAGCTATCATTACGGCTGATTGTACGGACTCTCTTGAATCCTGCCATTGTACGCTTGTTGACGGCAAGCCATGGGCGGAATCCGCTTTTGATATGAACATCTCCTGGCTGGATGATCACTGCCTGCTAACGAGCGCGAGCAAGCAGGGTGAACAGCTTTTGCGCTTCGTTGAGAGCCATTACCCTGTCGAGAAAGATGATGCTTCATATTATGAAAAGATAAAGATACAGCGCGAAGAAATGCTCGGACAACTGGCCAATCGTAATCAGCCTTATGCCTATTCCGAAGAGCCGGCCGGCTTGAAGCATGCCGAACCGTCCGTCTGGAAAAACAAATCGGCCTCATGCGTCGGTTGCGGGGCCTGCACAAACATCTGCCCCACCTGCTATTGCCTGATCCTCAATGATGAGAGCACGGATCATACATTTGTTAAAGTACGCAGCCACGATTCCTGTCAGCTTTACGGTTACGCGCGTGTAGCCGGTGGCGCCAGCCCCAGGGACGGCATGAGTGAGCGCTTTAAAAACCGCTATTTTTGCAAATATTGCTTTTTACCCCGGAACATGGGTACGCAAGGTTGTGTGGGCTGCGGACGCTGCATAGACGCCTGTCCCGCCGGCATCGATTACAGGGCGGTGATGCGCGACGTGCTGCAAAACGGCCCGCAGCAAAGGCAACTCCAGAAAAGCGGGGAGGTCTGATATGCAAAACCCATATGAAGTGATTCCGGCCGTCATTAACGAGATCCGGGAGGAAACGCCGCTGATAAAAACGCTGCGGCTTCACCCGGAGCGCCCCCTGCCTTTCAAAACAGGCCAGTTTATTGAACTAACCGTGCCGGGCGTCGGCGAAGGACCCTTCACGCCATCGTCTTCCCATTTTGTTGCCGATGAAATTGACGTGACCATTATGAAAGCCGGTTTTGTGACCGGCCACATTCATCAAGCCAGGGCCGGTGATCGTCTGGGTATCCGCGGACCGTACGGCTCTTACTACCCGCTGGAAAGTTTCCAGGGCAAAGACCTGCTTATCCTTGGCGGCGGCTGCGGTCTGGCTCCGCTGCGCTCGCTCTTTCTCACCCTGCTTCACGATGTTTACAAGTACAAATCCATCTGGTTTTTGCTGGGTGCCAAAACCCCCAAGGACTGCCTGTATAAAGAAGAAGTGGAGCTGTGGCGTAAATACGATCACGTAAAAATATTGCGCGCCGTGGATATAGTGCCGCCCGGAGAGATATGGTATGAACACGTGGGACTTGTTACGCAGCTTTTAACCATGGTGGACTTTGCGCCGGCGGACAACCCGGCCATCGTGTGCGGGCCGCCGGTGATGATGAAGTTCGGAACGCAGTACCTGCTGGAAGCCGGCTACGCCGAAGAGAACATTTACCTGTCGATGGAAAAGAAAATGTACTGCGGGTTTGGTCAGTGCAGGCATTGTGTTATGGGTGGCTATTTCGCCTGCAAGGACGGTCCGGTGTTTCCCTACGCGCACATTAAAAACGAGGAGGCGATATGGGCCTGAAACGTCTTTTTGTGGATATCCCGGCCCTGCTTGAATCCGGCGTTGAGGCGGATCGGATAGAATGTGAATATATGTTTCACCGTGACAACAGGGGTGTCTTTTCGCTGCTGGAAGTGGCTGAATTTGCCGCCTACTGCCGCCATTGCCCGGACGCTTTTTGTGTAAGCGCCTGCCCCATGGATGCTCTTGAGCAAAAGGAAGACGGCACACTGAAGCGCTACAATATGCGCTGCGTGGGCTGTAAAAGCTGCGTACTGGCCTGCCCCTTTGGAACAATCTTTCCGGAAGTGCTGAACTATGTCTCCTCAAAATGCGATTTCTGCCTGCAGCAACGGGCGGCCAACCCGGATTATGTTCCGGCCTGCGTATCAACCTCTCCCAATGAGAGCATAACACTGAAAGAGATTCCGGAAGAAGACCCCAAAAATCACATCTACTTTTACGGGGAGCACCTGGCCGTAAAGAATCACAGTTGGAGACAAAAGGAGGGCCGCAGATGAGTCTGGATTTCCTGTTCTACCTGTTTGTTTTTCCCGGCCTGCTGTTCACAGGCGTGCTTGGCATGATTGTAGGATGGGTGGATCGCAAAGTGTCGGCGCGCTTCCAGTTTCGTGTCGGTCCTCCATTTTTTCAGAGCTTTAACGATTTCTTCAAGCTGCTGGGCAAGGAAACGGTGATCGTCAAAGACAGCGTGCAGTCGCTGTTTATCATGGCACCGTTTGTTTCGTTTGCCATGCTCGTTTTTCTCTCTGCGCTGGTAGGCATGGCGCTCTTTTTCGGCCGCGGCTTTGGCGGCGATCTCATCGTTGTGCTCTACCTGTTAATGATCTATTCGGTGATGGTGGTTTTAGGCGGCGCGGCAACCGGCAACATTTACTCCAGCATTGGCGCCGGCCGGGAGATCAAACTGCTCATTGCCGATGAACTGGCCTTTATCGTGGTCTGCCTGGTGGCAATCGTTAAAGCGGATTACAGCATCCAGCTTACCGGCATCCTGGCGGCCCAGCAAAGCACAGGTGCTTTCGCCGGATCGCTTTCCGGGCTTATCGCCTTTGTAACCGGCCTCATCTGCATCCAGGCCAAAATGACACTGCCGCCGTTTCACATCCCCGAGGCCGAAACGGAAATCGTGGAAGGTCCATTGATGGAGTACAGCGGCCCGCCGCTGGCCTTCTGGAAACTGAACCAGCTGATCATGTATGTGGTGCTGCCTTTCCTGCTGGTGCTGCTGTTCCTGGGCGGTTTCAATCTTGAGGGCTGGGGTATTCTCTGGGCTATTCTGAAATACCTGCTTATCGTCGTCATCATGATCATAATCAAAAACACCAACCCGCGCATCCGCATTGATACGGCGCTGCATTTCTTCTGGAAGTATGCCGCGCCCATTGCCTTTATTGCGCTGGTTTTAGCCGTTTTAGGAGTCTGATATGGGCTGGTACAACAAGCGTCTGGCAAAATCGATCTGGGTATTTCATGTGAGCGCTTCGCCCTGCAATAACTGCGATATCGAGATTCTCGATTTGCTGACGCCCCGATACGATCTTGAAAGATTTGGCATAAAGCTCGTCGGCTCTGTGCGCCACGCCGATGTGCTGCTGGTTTCCGGCGTTATTAATGACAAAGTTGCCCCGGCAGTACGAAAGATTTATGAGCAGGCGCCGCGGCCTTTGTTCGTGGTAGGCGTGGGCACGTGCCCGGCAAGCGGCTGCTGCTTTAAGCAAAGCCACAACGTTACCCACAACGGTCACAACACGATACCAGTGGATATGTACATCCCCGGCTGCCCACCCAAACCGGAAGCTATGATTGAGGGAATCGCCAAACTGATGGGGGTGCTCAATGCCTGACAGAGACCGCTTTTTCAAAGAGATGTCCGGCCGCATTAATGCAATCACGCTTAAACCGCGCCGCGCCTGGTTTGATGTAAAAGCGGCGGATATAAGCAGCGTGGCGGACTACCTGTTCAATGAAATGGGCTGCCGACTCTCCACGGCCACGGCGCAGGAAGTATACAGGGGCATCGAGGTGATCTACCATTTTTCCCATGATGCCTCCGGCCAATACTTCTGCCCGCGTATCCTGATGACCGACAAGAGCGATCCGCGCATGCCTTCGATAACGCCGATCGTTACGGGCGCCGAGTGGATTGAACGCGAGATGGCGGAATATTGGGGAATTATCTTTGAAGGACACCCAAGGCCCGAGCCATTATTAACCAAGGATCACCCACATGGTGAAGGTTTGGGGCAGCCATTCCGTATCGTACGGAAAAAAGCCACTCAAAGCGAGAATGGCCGGCCAAAAGCAGGAGAAGAAAAATGAGCTCAAACGTTGTCCCTTTGGGGCCCTATCACCCTCTCCTGGAAGAGGCGGAATATTTTACGTTGACGGTGGACGGCGAGACCGTAACCGATATCGACCTGGATATTGGCTGGATGCACCGCGGGCACGAACTGATCTCGGAACGCAAAACCTTTACGCAATCGATCTACCTGGTAGAGCGCATCTGCGGCATTTGCTCCACGTCGCACCCTTTGGCCTGTGTGCATGCCGTGGAAGATGTGGACAATATTGAGATCCCGGAACGCGCCGCCTATATCCGCACGCTGATCGGCGAACTGGAACGGGTGCACAGCCACCTGCTGTGGATTGGTCTGGCCGGGCACTTTATCGGTTATGACACGCTGTGGATGTGGGCCTGGAAATACCGCGAGCCGATCCTGGATATGTTTGAGATCATCTCCGGCAACCGCAACCATTATGGCATGCTGCGCGTCGGCGGTGTTGCAAAAGACGTGGACACGGAGCGGATTAAAGAGCTGCACAAAACCCTCGACGAGTTGGAGGGCAAACTGGCCATGATCGCCTCCGCGGCTAACGACGATCCTGTACTGCACACGCGCTTAAAAGGCGTTGGCGTGCTGAGCAAAAAAGACGCGATCGCCTATTGCGCGGTTGGTCCCACGGCGCGCGCTTCCGGTGTTGCTATCGACGTGCGCAAGGATGAGCCAAATGATGCCTACGGCTGGGTTGACTTCGAGGAGATCGTTATGCAAAACGGCGATGTTTATGACAAACTGGTGCTGCGGGTGCTGGAAACACTGGAGTCGGCAAAGATCATCCGGCAATGTCTGAGCAAGCTGGAAACGGTCAAAGGTCCCATCCTTAACAATGTGCGTGAAATAAGCATTGGTGAGGGGATTGGCCGTTACGAGGCACCGCGCGGTGAGGTCTTCCACTACATCCGCTCCGATGGCACTAACCGGCCGCAACGCCATAAAGTGCGCGCGCCCAGCTATGTAAACATTCCCACCTTCAGCGCGTCCTGCAAGGGCATCCCGATTGCCGACGCGCTGATCACGCTGGCCGCGGTTGACCCCTGCTACTGCTGCACGGAACGCTCCATCCGCGTGGTGGACGGGCGGCGCGATCCGCTTGGCTTAAGCCTGCTGGAGCTTTCCAGGGAAAAAACAAAACTAATCCGGAGGCAGATGCATGGATAATATCCTGATTTGGCTGATCGTCCTGCCATTGGGCATTGGCATACTGAACACATTCCTGCCTCTGCTGCTTCGCAAAATCCTTACGCTGGCCGGTCTGCTTGGCGGCATGCTGCTGATGGTCCCGCTTTATGGGGCCGCGCCGCAAACACTGGAGGCATTCGGCTACCTGCTTTTTAAAATGGATGCCCTGGCCTTGTTTACCCTGCTGTTCATCCAGCTTATCAGCCTGCTGATTTTTATTTTCGCGCTGAAAGGTGTAAGCGCCGCGGTGGAAAAACAGTTTATGATTCTTTTCCCACTGACGGTGGCCGTGTGCAACGCCACGGTGCTCAGCGACCATATGATCGTCTTTCTGATAATGTGGGGCCTGGCCGGGCTGGCACTTTACCTGTTTGCTCTGCTGGGCCGCAGCAGTGAGACGCCGCAAATGGCCAAGAAAACATTTATCCTCGTGGGTGGCAGCGACGCCTTTCTGATTATGGGGCTGGCCATAATGTGGGTGCTGCAGCCGGCGGCAGACTGGTCGCTGGCAGCGACAAACATCACGCTGGACGGCGGCTATGCCATCACGGCTTTTATCTTTTTGCTGATTGCCGCCTTTACCAAAGCCGGAGGTTTCCCCTTCCACACCTGGGTACCGGATTTCAGCAAGGAGGCCCCGGTGGAGAGCGCCGCTTTTCTGCCGGCCTCGCTGGATAAGCTTCTGGGTATCTACCTTCTGGCCCGCGTGATGATCTCGCTGTTCAGCGTAACTGTTACGGCGCAGATGATCGTTATTACGCTCGGCGCGCTTACCGTAATCACGGCTGTAATGATGGCCATGAACCAGCATAACGGTCGGCGCCTGCTGGGCTACCACGCGGTTAGCCAGGTGGGCTACATGATCATGGGTGTGGCCAGCCTCAATCCGCTGGCTTTTGCCGGTGGTCTTTTTCACATGGTGAACCATATCATCTACAAAACCAATCTCTTTCTCAGCCTGGGCGCGGTGGAGAAAAAAACCGGCAGCAACGACCTGGATGAGCTGGGCGGCATGGCCAAATTTATGCCGCTAACCTTTATCGCGGCGCTGGTTGGCGCGTTATCCATTTCCGGCATTCCGCCTTTTAACGGCTTCTTCTCCAAATGGATGATCTACCAGGGGCTGCTGGAGAAAACCGCGGCCATGTCCGGCGGCTTCCAGATCTGGCTGCTGGTCTGCATTATCCTGGCCCTGTTCGGCAGCGCGCTCACCCTGGCCAGCTTCCTCAAGTTTCTGCACGCCATTTTCCTGGGACGCGTGCGCGCAAAGTTTAAGACAATCGGCGAAGCGCCTTTTAACCAGTTGCTGGCTTTGGGCGGACTCTCGCTGCTATGTATTGTCTTTGGCATCTTCGCCGTGCAGATACCGATTAACCTGTTCCTGGAAAGCGTGCTCAACAGCTACAACTGGACGGCTGTGGGGTTTATCGGTCTATATGATCCGTCCCTGGTGACGCTGATGCTGCTGCTGGCTTTTGGGCTGGGTATCGCCGTCTATTACATCGTGCGCAAGGTGCGTTTTGATGACATCTACATCGGGGGTAAGGAAGCGGAAGAGCAATTCCGCGTCAGCGGCACGGCTTTTTATAACGAAGTACGCAGGATGTTTCCGCTGAAAGCCTTTTTTGATGCCGCCGACAAGCGCAAGTTCGACGTCTACGACCTGGGCGGCAATTCAACGTTTGCGCTCTCCCGCGTTTTTCGTCGCGCCCATCCGGGACAACTGCAGCTCTACCTGCTTTACATCGTTCTGGGCGTGCTCATTTTTATCTGGCTGATATAAAAGGAGGCAGCTATGCCTGTTGAAACCTGGCTTATCTTTATACTGGCTTTTATGATCCTGGCGTCGATTGTGGCGCTGGAAATCCGCGATATACTGTCGGCGATCATCTCCATTGGCGTGGTCGGGCTTGGCGTGTCCGTCGCTTTCCTTTTTCTGCAGGCCCCGGATCTGGCCATCGTGCAGTTTGTCTTTGAGATCTTCGCGCTGATCATCCTTGTAATCGCCTTTGTAAAAAAAAACTACCACGTGGAATCGGTCTCAAAAGTGAACCGCATACTGGTCGGCGTGACGCTGATCTGTCTGCTGGCCGTATTTATGCTCAGCGTACCGGTCTTCCGCGCGCTGCCGGAATTCGGCCATCCGCTGCTGACAACCTCGGCGCGTTACCTGCAGGTTGGCGCAACCGAAACCGGCGCAGCCAACCTCGTCGCTGCCGTCATCCTGGACTATCGCGCCTACGACACACTGGGCGAAATAACAATCCTGTTTACCGCGATAATCGGCAGCCTCACCGTACTGCGCATCCGCAAGCAGATTGTTAAAAAGGAGGTGCCGCATGCATGACAAACACGGTATGTCTCTGATTGTTAAAACGGTTACGCGCGTCATGGTCTGGATTATCCTCGTCTATGGCATGTACATCGTTTTGCACGGCCACCTTACGCCCGGCGGCGGTTTTGGCGGCGGCGTAATCCTGGCGCTGGCCTTTTTAAGCGTGATGCTGGCTTACGGGAAAAAATATACAGCCACCTGGCTCAACGTTGACTTCCTGCATGAATACGAAGCGTCGGCCATCTTGCTGTTTTTGATTATCGGGATTCTGGGTATTGCCCTTGGCGGCGCTTTCCTGATGAATTTTCTGGACCGCGGCTCGCTGTTTCATCTGCTGAGCGCCGGCACCATGCCGCTGCTCAATATCTTTATCGGCATTAAAGTGAGCGTTTCACTGTTCCTGGTGATCTGGGCGCTTTCCGAACTGCGCCTGGAGAAAGGAGAAGGATCATGACGGTTTACCTGCTATGCTTTGCCCTTTTCCTGGTCGGGCTATACGGCGTGCTCACAAAACGCGACCTGATCAAGATCATTCTCTCGCTGACCATCATGGGCTACTCGGCCAACCTGTTTCTGATCATGTTCGCATACCGCGCCGGCGCCGTTTACCCGATCCTTACGCCGGGCGCGGAGAATGTAGCCATGGTGGATCCGCTGCCGCAGGCGCTGGTGCTCACATCCATCGTGATCGAGCTGGGTATTACCGCCCTGCTTGTGGCCATTGCCGTGCGTGTTTTCCAGAAATACAAAACCTTTGATATCACAAAAATAAGGAGGCTGTCAGGATGATACTTCCCGGATTCGTCATAATCCCGCTGCTGGCCGCTTTCCTTATTGCCCTTATTGCCGGCAAAAAAGATGTATTAGCGGTGTGGCTTTCATTTATAGCGGTGCTGGCGCTGCTCGTACTCTCCGTGGTTGGCTTCTTTTCACTAAACGGGGAAACGCTCACTTATTCGATGAGCGGCTGGGAAGTGCCCTGGGGTATCGCTCTTGTACTGGACGCGTTTTCGGCATTTATGCTGATCACCGTGGGCATCATCTCACTGGCCTCGTTGCTTTTTTCCGTGCAGTACATCCGGCACCTGGCAATGGACTGGCGTTACTATGCGCTCTTTATGCTGCTTATCGCCGGCATGAATGGCGTTATCCTCACAGGTGACCTGTTTAACCTGTTCGTTTTTATGGAGATTGCGCTGATCGCCGCTTTTGCGCTGGTGGCCTACGGCAGCCGCGCCGAAGAATTTGAAGCTTCCTTTAAGTATGCCGTCATGGGTGCCGTCTCGTCCACACTGGTTTTAGTCGGTATCGCCGTCACCTACAGCGCCACGTCCACGCTAAGCATGGGCCACATCGGTGAAATGCTGGCACAATCCAACCCTGTAATTCTCTACTGGGTGGGAGGCCTGTTTATGGCCGGGTTCGGCTTAAAGGCAGCGGCTATGCCTTTCCATGCCTGGCTGCCGGACGCGCACTCATCAGCGCCTGCCCCGATCTCGGCCATGCTCTCCGGTGTTCTGATAAAAGCGCTGGGGATATACGTGCTGATGCGCATTTTCTTCAACGTGCTGGGCGCGCCGGAAATCTTTTTGCGTATTTTCCTGGTCCTTGGCGCTATCTCGATTATCGTTGGCGTTGTCATGGCCATTGCGCAGTGGGATTTAAAACGGCTGCTGGCCTATCACAGCATCAGCCAGATCGGCTACATTCTGCTGGGCATGGGTTTAGCCACCCCGCTGGGCATTGCCGGCGCGGTGTTCCATTTGTTTAACCACGCCCTTTTTAAAGGATTGCTTTTTCTCAACGCCGGCTCCGTTGAGGTGGCCCTGGGCACACGCGATCTGAAGCACATGGGCAACCTGAGCAAAGCGCTGCCGGTTACCGCCAACACATCGATGATTGCGTCGCTTTCGATTGCCGGCATACCGCCATTCAACGGATTTTTCAGCAAGCTGATCATTATCATCGCCTGCATCCAGGCCGCTGAACCGCTCTATGCGTTCCTGGCGGTAGCCGGAAGCGTTCTTACCCTGGCCTCTTTCATGAAAGTGCAGCGCTACGGCTTCCGCGGAGAAAAGACACTGGATGCCAAGGAAAATGTTATCGACTGGCGCATGAAATCGGCGATGGTAGGCCTGGCCGCCCTGTGCCTGCTCACCAGCCTGCTGGTATTGCCCGGTGTGCGCGAAGTCGTGCTCGATCCTGTTGCCGACGTCATACTGAACAAAAGCAACTATATCCAACTGATAACAGGGAGATAATATGAAAACACGAAGCCGGATAATTGTTTTTGTGCTTTCGTTCCTCACCTGGTTTGCCCTCACCGGTATCAGCGATATCCAGGAGCTTATTGCCGGGATAGCTGTAGCGGCCATCGCCACCATCATCGGCGGGCATCTTTTGATAACGACCAAAAAGAAAAACCCGCTGTTTAAAAGAATAGCCCATGGCGTATGGTACCTATTGCGGTTTTTGTGGGAAATGCTCAAAGCCAATATCCACGTGGCTTATATTGTTATCCACCCCGGTTTGCCGATCCGGCCCGGGATTGTCAAAATCGATACAAAGCTCACCAAAGACGCCGCCCTGATGATGCTGGCCAACTCCATCACGCTCACGCCGGGTACATTAACTGTTGACATCAACCCGGCAAAGAGCGCACTCTATATCCACTGTATTGATGTAAAAGATTTCGGCATCGAGGCAAGCAGCAAGGAAATCGGTGGCCGCTTTGAGCCGGTTTTGAGGGAGGTGCTGGAATGAGATATCTAAGCTGGACCGTCGGCCTGATTATTATAGCCGCGTTTTTCTATTACAATTTCTTCATTTTCGAAGGAGATATTCTGCTCAGGCTGATCAATGTCAGCCTGTTCTGCGCGTTATTTGTTTTGTTCCGCGTGATCTTTGGGCCTAGCGCGGCCGATCGCATCGTTTCTGTTGAAATACTGGGTATCCTGATCATCGGCATGCTGGCCATCGTTGGCCTTTTTTATGACAAAGATTTCTTTATGGATGTGGCGCTGATCTGGGCGCTGCTCAGTTTTGTGGCCTCATTGGCGTTTTCCAAGATACTGGAAGGGAGGCACCTTAATGACTGATCTGAACGTTACCATTGGCATGGTCCTGATCTATATCGGAATCGCTTTTGATTTTTTTGGCGTACTGGGCCTGGTGCGTCTTCCGGATGTCTACAACCGGCTGCAGGCGGCAACGAAGTGCGTTACGTTCGGCACGGCCGGCATACTCCTTGGCGTCTTTTTGATCAAAGGTTTTTCAGCTTTTGGTTTTAAAGCCGTTCTGGGGATCATATTTGTTTTTCTCACGTCACCGGTTGCGGCGCATGCCATTTCCCGCGCAGCCCATCGCAGCGGGATCGCCTTGAGCAAAAAGACAATCGTGGACCAATACGAAGAGGAAGAGAAAGAAACAGTATAAAGCCACTGACATGCCTGAGAGTCCGTTGGTTAGCAAAGACAATCCGGCTTTGATATGGATTCCTGGTCAAACCGGGAATGGCAAAGAACGTAAAACTCGATGTAGAAACGACAATACTAAGCATAGAAAAATAGCTTCATTGTCATTCCTGCGAAGGCGGGAATCCACTAAAGAAATAGGATCATGAGCACGATCACGATCATGATCATGATGTTTGAAGGATTAGAGGGAGAATAAAGATGTATCTGCCTAAATTACGAGAGATAAAAGAAGCGTTAACCTCATTTTTTACAGCGCCTTATACAACCAAATTTCCCAAAACACCTTTCGAGCCGCTGGATGAGTTCCGCGGCTTCCCGCGCTATAATCCGGAAATCTGTGTAGGTTGCGGCACCTGCGCGCAGGTCTGCCCCAGCGGCGCCATAGAAGTAATCGACGATCGCGAACACAAAACACGCAAGCTCCTTTTGAATTATAACTCCTGCATCCACTGCGGGCAGTGCCATGAAAAATGCATCACTGTTGACGGTATCGCGCCGACAAAGCTGCACAGCCTTTCGACGATGGACCTGAACGCCCCTGAGAATTTTGAAAGTGTGGAAAAAGAGCTGCTGGTCTGTGAAATCTGCAATGAGGTTGTTGCCACAAGAGACCATCTCAATTGGGTTCGCCAACGTCTCGGCGCCAAAGCATACGCCCACCCCACTTTGATAATGATGCTCCAGCAAGAATTCTTCGAAACAGAGCCGTCGCTGCCAAAGGAAACCGTACGGCGTGAAGATTACATGAAGATCACCTGCGCCAAATGTCGCCAAAAGGTGGTTGTCGCAGATGAATTTTAGCGATATGGTGGACAGCTTAAAGCATTATAAGGCCTCAAAAATCGTCTTTATCGGGCTGGGAAATTACTATCGCGGGGATGACGGTGCCGGCCTTATTTTACTAAAGCGATTGCAAAAAAGCCGACTCTTTAAAACCGCCGTTTTTATCGAGGCGGGGCTTACACCGGAAAACCATCTTGCAGAGATACTGAACAGCAAAGCGGATGTGGTCGTATTTATCGATGCTGCTTTTTGGGGCGGCATCCCGGGTACCGTTTCCTGGTTGCCGGAAGAAAAGATTGCGGCTACAGACATCAGTACGCACGCCTATTCTATCGAACTGATCAACAAATATCTCCTTAACGAACAACCAGAGCTAAGGATTAAGATTCTCGTCATCCAACCGGAAACGATTCAACCGGGTAAAGGTCTTTCGCCGGCGGTGGAAGATGGTGTAAACCGCTTTTTTGCAGCGTAATTGCAGCCCGCGAAACCTCCGGCAAAATGTGCTTTTGTTATGACAATAAATATTCGCGCAAGGCAACGGCCTGGTTATATTCCACATCCTTTGCGGAAAAAAGCAGTGTGACCGGCCCTTCTTCCATTGCATGTTCCAGTTTTTTAAGCACATCCCGTTTCTGATCCAATTCCATAAAATAGCGCTTCTTAAACTCGTCCCATTTGGCTCGATCATGATCGAACCATTTTCTCAGTTCTGTCGACGGGGCCGCCTCTTTCAGCCACAGGTCGGCATTAACCTGCTCTTTGGTCATGCCGCGCGGCCAGACACGGTCTACCAAAATACGAAAACAATCCTGCGTGGTTGATTCTTCATAAACCCTTTTCACATTGATCTTCATAGCGGGCTACCAAATTGATCCTGTTGGAGAACATAATAATGCGAATCCTGCAGCTCATTGTTCACAAGCATAGTGCCCTTTTCTTTGGAAATGAGCCTGAAGCCCAGTTTTTCCAAAAGGCTTATGGAAGAGCGGTTTCGGGGATCAACATCGGCTATTAAACGCTGCAGGTCATATTGTTTAAATCCAAAGCGGATGAATTCCGGCAGAATGCGACCCATAATACCCTTACCCCACAAACCGCGATGCAAAGCGAAACCAATCTCCGCGGAACGCGCGGAACGGTCCCAGTCGCAAAATGAGCAGACGCCGATGACACGGTTGTCTTCTTTATGGACAATGCCCCATTCCAGCATCTTTTCCGTCTCCAGTCCTTCGTGCGTTTGGCGAATGAATTTTTCAGCCTGCTTCACATTTTCCAGCCTCTCGTGTCCCCAGTAACGGGTAACCCGTGGATCGGAAAAAATTTCGTATATGGCGGGTGCATCGGAGTAGAACAGGACTCTCAATAACCAGTCGTCAATTTCAATTGTGGGTAGTGTCTTTAAGGCCATTGTTTTGTTAAAGCTATTGCTTTGCTGTTTCCGAAAAGGCGATCAAACAAAATATGATTTTAGTTTAGTTTACCGCAAATAACAGCAAAGGACGATTTTTGTGTAAAAATTCTCGTTTTTGCTTTTTGCGCAGAAAATTTTTGTTAAATTACGGGAAGGTTTAACCACGGGATTTTTGATGTTACAGGCCATTTACAAATAACTGCCGGCCTGCCCTCCCCGCAGCAAAAATTCCGGCAACTCCAGGATGGATGTTGAGTACGCTATGCCGTGACCGCCATTTAGTGGCGGCACGTAAAAAACGGATACGTTTCTGTAATTTATTCTTAACTGTTACTTACCACATTACAATCTCAGAGGATTATTATGGCCAAGTATAAAATTGCCTGGTTACCGGGCGATGGCATCGGCGTGGACGTGCTGGATGCCGCCAAGATCGTTTTAGACAAACTCGAACTGGATGCCGAATACATTCACGGTGATATCGGCTGGGAGTTCTGGTGCAGCGAAGGGGACGCCCTGCCGCTGCGTACTGTTAACCTGCTTCACGATGTGGATGCCGCCATGTTTGGCGCCATTACCTCCAAACCGGTGCGCGAAGCCAACAGCGAATTAATACCGGAACTGCAGGGCAAAGGGCTGGTCTACCGTTCGCCGATTGTGCGCATGCGGCAGATGTTTGACTTGTACACCTGCTTGCGGCCCTGCAAGGCATACCCAGGCAGCCCGCTTAATTACAAGGAAAACATCGACCTGGTCGTTTTCCGCGAAAACACCGAAGACCTCTACTGCGGCGTGGAATTTAATCCCGTGCCCAAAGAGCTGTCTGATACACTGGAAAAAATTTCCAAGCCGTTTTCGCCCTTCAAGGATCTATCCGGCGATGACTACGCCGTTTCCTGCAAAATCAATACGCGCAAAGGCTCCGAGCGCATTATCCGCGCGGCGTTTGAATATGCCCGCGACTTTGGACGCAAAAAAGTTACCGTGGTCCATAAAGCCAACGTGGTGCGCGCAACGGACGGCTTATTCCTGGAAATCGGCAAAGAAGTGGCCAAAGATTTTCCGCAAATCTCGATGGATGAGGCCAATGTGGATGCCATCACCATGTGGCTGCTGAAGAACCCGTTCAATTATGATGTGCTGGTGGCGCCCAACCTGTTCGGTGATATTATTTCCGACCTGTGCGCGCAAATGGTGGGCGGCCTGGGCTTTGGCTGTTCCGGCAATATTGGTAAAGAATTGGCAGTGTTTGAACCCACGCATGGCTCAGCGCCAAAATATGCCGGTCAATACAAAGTTAATCCGATTGCGACAATCCTGGCGGCCAAAATGATGCTGGACTGGCTGGGTGAAACCGAAATGGGCGAGCGTTTGGAAGCGGCTGTTGCCGGCGTGATCGCGGACGGCAACGTGCATACATACGACATGGGCGGCAGCGCCACAACATTGGACATGGCGCGCGCCATAGCGGAGAAGCTGTAGCCAAACGTTTAATAATAAAGAAAAACCAATCAATAAATAATATGAATCCCCTGAGGTCTCGGTAAATCCACTCCGGGACCTCTATGGTTTCCAAAGGAGCGATTAAATGAAAAAATCAACCATCCTGCGCAGTTCGATTATGGAGCGTCGCGCCGTCGTTGTACCCGGCGCGCATGACGCATTCAGCGCAAAAGCTATTGAAGCAGCCGGCTTTGAAGCTATTCAGGTTTCAGGGTATGGCATCGCCGGATCGTATCTGGGCCAGCCCGATGTGGGCCTGATGCAGATAAAAGACATTCTGGACATCACCGGTAATATCGCCAAAGCGGTAAAGATCCCGGTGATGGCAGATATGGATACCGGCGGCGGCAACGCCGTTAACGCCATGGTGCTTACAGGCAAATTGATTGAAATGGGCGTGGCCGGCATGAACATCGAAGACCAGCTGTTCCCCAAGCGTTGCGGCCACATGGCCGGCAAAGAGGTCATCAGTGCCGAAGAGATGGCCGGGAAGATCAAAGCATGCGCAAAAAAGCGTGATGAGCTTGACCCCGATTTTATCATCAATGCGCGTACCGATTCCTTTGCCATGCTGGGCCTGGATGAAGCAATCCGCCGCTGCAACATGTACCTTGATGCCGGCGCCGACCTGGTATTTATCGACGGTATTAAATCCAAAGCCGATGTTGCAAAAGCCGTGCATAGCGTTAACGGCCCGCTTTCCGTTAACCTGATGGATGCCGTAAGCGGCATGAAAACAGAGCTGATTCCTATCCCTGAACTGCGCGAAATGGGTGTTGGCCGCGTCTCCATTCCGGTGGCCTCGATCATGGTGATGCATAAGGCGTTGTTGAATTTCTTTAAAACCTTGCGTCAGGCGCCGGAGGGTATTTTGCCCGGCCAAACCCAGTGGTTGACAAGTTTTGAAGAATACACCGATTTCGTTGGACTTAAGGATTACAAAGCACTGGAGGATGAATTCCTGCCGGGAACAATCATCGAAGGCAAATATAAAGGGACGGCGAAAATCGTCGGTTAGCGCATTAAAGCAGGAGATTAATGTCATACCCGCGAAGGCGGGTATCCATTCTTGTCCTGTTCAATGCATGCAGAGGATCAAGATCAAGAGGATGATCAAGAACATGATCATGATTGCGTGAAAGGTGCACGATATAAAAATCGTGATACATAATTAAAAGGAAAAAAGCATGGGTATGACGCTTGTTGAAAAAATCCTGGCGCGGGCCAGCGGCAACAGCACGGTCCGGGCCGGCGATATTGTCGAGCCAAAGGTGGACCTGGCCATGTCGCATGAAAACGCCGCGCTGGTATTGAACCAATTCTATGAAATTTATAAGGATACGGGACGCGAAGCGAAGGTCTGGGACGCAGACAAAATCGCCATCATCTTTGACCATCGCGTGCCTGCCGAGAGTGCCAAAACAGCCACCAACCAGAAGAAAGTGCGCGCTTTTGTGGGCGAACAGATCATATCGAAATTTCACGACATTCGCGGGGATGAAGGCGGCATCTGTCATCAGATACTGCCGGAAAACGGCTATGTGCTGCCCGGCTCCGTTGTGGTGGGTACAGACAGCCACACCACCAGCCATGGCGCGCTCGGCGCGTTTGCCTTCGGCATTGGCGCCACGGAAATGGCCAGCGTCTGGGCATTGGGCAGCGTGCTGAATGTGCAGGTGCCGGGGACGATTAAAGTGAACGTAAAGGGCGAATTTCATCCCTGGGTACAGCCGAAAGACCTGATCCTGTATATCATCGGCAAAATCTCGGCGCAGGGTGCCAACTTTAAGGTCCTGGAATTTCACGGTGAAGCCATCCGCAAGATGTCCACTTCGGGGCGGTTGACGCTTTCCAACATGTCGGTGGAAGCCGGTGCTACATCGGGCATTGTCGTTCCCGACACGGAAACGGAACGCTACCTGCGCGAAGAAGCACATGTAAAAGGTGCGTTAAACCTGCTGCAGCCCGACCAAGATGCGCGTTATGACCAGGTTCTCGAAATCGATGTTTCAACTTTATCGCCGCAGATTGCCTGCCCGCACATGGTGGACAACGTACGGCCGGTAAGCATGGTGCGGGGCGTGGCCGTAAACCAGGTGGTGATCGGTTCCTGCACCAATGGGCGGCTGGAAGATCTGCAATCGGCCGCACAGATATTAAAAGGACACAAAGTGGCCAAAGGCGTACGGATGCTGGTTTTCCCCGCCTCATGGCGTATTTATAAAGAAGCCATGCGGTTGGGTTATCTGACGGATCTTATGGATGCCGGAGCGGTGATCATGAATCCGAATTGTGGCTGCTGCCTGGGCGTGCACCAGGGCGCCCTCGGTGACGGTGATGTGGCAATCTCCACCACCAACAGGAATTTTAAAGGACGTATGGGCAACGCCGGCGCGGAAGTCTACCTGAGCTCGGCGGCGGTAGCGGCGGCAAGCGCCATAACCGGCTTTATCAGCGATCCGCGGGAAGGAGAAGCAGCAGCATGAAAACAGCACAAGTGATTGCCGTAATGGGCAACGACATTTCTACGGATGAAATATATCCCGGTCGCTTTATGGCCACGGTATTGCCATCGGAGACTCCGCGTTTTTGTTTCGCGGATGATACGGAATTAAATAACAAGCTGGTTAATGGAGCCGTGCCGGAGGGCAGTGTAATTGTGGGTGGCGCCAATTTTGGCTGCGGCTCATCGCGTGAACAGGCGGCCAGTACGCTTAAAGGCCACGGCCTTATCATAGTTGCCAAAAGCTTTGCCCGTATTTTTCTGCAGAATGCGATCAACCTGGGCCTGCAAACCGTCGTGTGCCCCGAGATCGAAGCGCAGGCGGGTGATACTTTGGAGATTACAGATGACAAAGTCATAAATAAAAGCGGTGGAAAAAGCTTTGAAGTGATTCCGCACTCCAAAACACGGCAGGAGATTATTGATGCCGGCGGGTTAATTCCCTATACGAGGAAAAGGCTAATAGCACAAGAAGCCTAGAAGTTCTGAAATCCCATCACTTTGTGGTGGGATTTTTTTGTGTCCAGTTTTCAATCTCTAAATCTTCAAGCCGTTGAAAATGCTTAACATTATTTGTTACAAGAATAAGATTATGTACCATTGCGGTTGAAGCAATTAGTAAATCCATGTCAGAGATGGGCTTCCCGGCAAGTTTAAGACCAGCCTTCAATTCTCCAAAACTTTCAATTACGGCTTTTGACACTTCGATAATTGGAAACAGCTCGGCAATAAATCTTACTTTTGCCATATTTTTTTCAACGTATTTGGACTTTTTAGCCCCAAAGACTAACTCCCCATAGTTAATTACAGAAATAGACATGGGAAGGTTTTTACGCTCAGTGAAATGGGCAATTACCTGAGGATGCCGCTTTAAGCTGTAAACCAAAATATCAGTATCAATCAAATACATTGCTATTTCCTGAAAATCTTTGGCTGTCGTGACGCTGCCTTATTTCAGCGATGATTTCTTCAGTCTCCCTGTGGTCATCCCATGACAATTCAAGGAAAGCCTCAACACGATTTAAGCCCTTTTGAGGTCTGCTCAGGTATTCTTCCAATATTTTGACAACCTCCTGACTCAAGGATCGCTTTTCCATTTTGGCCCTTTGCTTCAGGGCCTTGTACAGCCGGTCGTCAATATCCTTTACCTGTAAATTTGCCATAAAAGTCCCCTGTTATTTTTTCATGAAATTTACATACTACTTCATGAAATAACAAATAACATTCATAGAACCCATTGTGGTAAAACCAAGATAATAAGTGGATATATCTCTAAAACAGCCGCATCTGTTCGCCCTGCGGTCGGCGAAAGTGTGCGGTTGATAATTTTACCTTTTCCCTGTTTAAGCCCACTTTATCGCAGGTGGCCTTGAACATCTGCGCTACCTGTTCGGCAAATACGCCCGTGCCCTTCATCCGTTTAAAATAGTCGCTTTTATATAATTCGCCTTCGCGCAGATCGCGGACACGGTTAAGCACCTTTTCCTTGCGATCCGGGAAATGGCGCTCCAGCCACGATTCCATCAGCTCTTTCACGCCATGTGGAAGGCGCATCATGATATACGTAGCGTGGCTTGCCCCGGCCCCGGCAACCGCCTTCAGAATAGCCGGCATTTCGTGGTCAGTAAGACCCGGCACCACCGGGGCAACCATCACACGCGTGGGGATACCGGCATCACCTAGTTTGCGGATAGCTTCCAGGCGGCGCTGAGGAGAACTGGTGCGCGGCTCAAGTTTGCGGGATAGGTCATTATCCAGCGTGGTGACAGAAACCGCCACGGCCACGGCATCATGGCGGGCCAGTTCCTGCAACAAATCAATGTCCCGGGTTACAAGATGGTTCTTGGTAATTATGCCCACCGGATTGCGGAATTCAGCCAGCACTTCCAGACAACCACGCGTCAGCCGGAAATGTTTTTCCGCCGGCTGGTAGGGATCGGTAATGCCGCTCAGGCCGATCGGCTGCGGTTTGTATTTGGGATGGCTCAACTCGCGGCGCAGCAATTTTGGAGCATCTTCCTTAATAAAGATCTGCGTTTCAAAATCCAGACCCGCGGAGAGCCCGAGATATTCATGGTAGGGACGCGCATAACAGTAGGCGCAGCCATGTTCACAGCCACGGTAGGGATTTATAAACGCATCCACGCCTACGTCCGGACTTTGGTTGTAGGAGATAAGCGATTTGGAAGTGTCCTGGAAAAAGCGCGTTGGAGGGCGTTGCTCTTCCCCGGCCACATCGTCGTCGGGCACGTAATCTATTTTTTCAAAACGGTTGGCCGGGTTATGCGCGCTGCCCCGGCCTTTTATGATAAAGGGTTTGTTAAAATCGCTCATACAATCATTTTATATATTTCCATCAAAGGGTGTACAATTATACACTTTCCTGGCTAGCAAATGCAAGTTCAATATCTCCCTTGCACCGCATCCCTCCCATCCCTAAACTGCGTCTGATATCACGTTGTTTGTTTCTATACCGATTGTCCTGTCCAACGCGGAGGCGACATGTTTGAAAATGTGAATCCCTATGATATACTGGGTTACGGTGTTATAGGTCTGGGCTTTTTGCTGGCGCTGCTGGCGTTTCGTCTGTTGGCGCAGGAGCAAAAGCGTGAACCGCGTTCATCCATCATAAAAGCGACCTATACGTTCATGGCGTTTTCTGTTGTTTTATGCGTGATTGGTTTTGCTGCACAGGTTTACGGCAATGGCGATGAAGGAGAAATAAGCGATCCCTCCGCGCAAGCCTGCTGCGAAGAACTGGATGATCTTCAATTGACCAGCATCGCAACGGGCAACCTGACACTGCTGGATAACAAGCGTTTCCCGTCCGGCATCGAACCGTCTGCTGCCATTGATACTATCCGCAACCTGGCTGCAGAAAGCGAAGAGCTGCAAACACAGCGTAAGCATTACGCCCACCGCCTGTTCCTGCTGGAAAAAATGATCCCCGAATTCGGCTCCAACATTTCACTGCGCCTGGACAGCACGGAGAAGGAAGACGCCTTTAAGCTAATCCAGAAGATTATGCGCGATCTTGACTTTTACAACGGTCCCATCGACGGTGCGCGTCCTTCAACCCATGACGCTCTTATCCGCTTTCAGAAGGACTACAATCAGCGCAGCGGGCTGGAGGTTTTTAACGCCGAGCGTGAATTTGGCGTTTTCGGCTACCGTACCCTGGAAGCAGTGCGCAGCGCCTATCGCCGGGCAAGAAGCTGATCGTGATCGAAGTTTAATTTTGGATTCTGCTGATTCAATATGAGGTATCGCTTTTAAACGATTTGTATATTTGTCCCTTAAAAATTAAAGGGCTTAATAAACAGTTTCAGCAAATCTTCCGATACTACCCGCTAACACCCGTAAAACATCACAAAGAGACACATATATGGCACAAAATTCCAAAACAGCTAAAACACGTAATGTCCCTTTCGCAAAGCTTTCGCCAAGCACCAACCGCCTAAAAGGCATGGACGTAAGCGCGCTGGAAAGCGCCTTCGTCGACCATCTGGAGTTCTCGCTGGCCAAAGACCGCTTTTCCGCAACAGAGCGCGATTGCTTTAAAGCCGCGGCACTAACTGTTCGCGACCGCCTCATAGAACGCTGGATCGCCACGCAGCAGACCTATTACCGCGAAGATGCCAAGAGGGTCTATTACATATCGATGGAATTTTTGATGGGCCGCACGCTGGGTAATGCCCTGCTCAACCTCGGGCTCTATCATAATATGTATAACGCATTGCACGAACTAGGCTTTCGCCTGGAACTGCTGCGCGATATGGAAGATGATCCGGCTTTGGGAAACGGTGGTTTGGGACGCCTCGCGGCTTGCTTTCTGGACTCCATGGCAACCCTGGAGCTCCCCGCTTACGGTTATGGCATTCGCTACGAATACGGTTTGTTTCAACAGCGCTTTGTAAACGGCGAGCAGGTGGAATCGCCCGACAACTGGCTGCGTTATGGCAACCCCTGGGAAATTGAGCGGCCCGAATATATCTATCCTGTTCGCTTCTACGGGAAAGTAGTGGAGTACAAAGACGACGGCGGCCGCAATACCTTCAAATGGGTGGATACGGAAGATGTTGTGGCCATGGCCTATGACACTCCGATTCCCGGTTTCAAAAACAATACGGTGAATAACCTGCGCCTGTGGAGCGCCAAATCTTCGCGTGAATTCAACCTGGCCTATTTTAACCACGGCGAATACGACCGTGCCGTGCTGGAGCAGATCGAATCGGAAACGATTTCCAAAATACTTTATCCAAACGACCATGTTTTACGCGGCAAAGAGCTGCGGCTGAAACAGGAGTATTTCATGGTATCGGCGACGCTGCAGGATATTGTGCGGCGCTTTAAAAAAATCCATAAAAACAACTTCCAGCGTTTTCCCGACAAAGTCGCCGTTCAACTGAATGACACACACCCGGCCCTTTGCATTCCGGAGCTGATGCGCATTCTGCTGGACGAGGAAAAGCTGACCTGGGAAAAGGCCTGGGAGATCACCAAAAAGACTTTTGCCTATACGAACCATACGATCCTGGCAGAGGCTCTGGAGCGCTGGAGCGTACCGATGCTGGAATATGTCCTGCCGCGTCACATGCAGCTTATTTATGAGATAAACCGCCGTTTCCTTGATAGCGTGATCCGTCTTTACCCTGATGACATCGAACGGTTGCGGCGGGTATCGCTTATTGAGGAAGGTGAGGAAAAGCGCGTTCGCATGGCTAACCTGGCGATCGTGGGCAGCCACTCGGTAAACGGTGTGGCCGCCTTGCACACGGATATCCTGCGGCAGCGGGTATTTCACGATTTTCATGCCATGTATCCCAAACTGCTTAACAATAAAACAAATGGCGTAACCCAAAGGCGCTGGCTGATGCTTGCCAACTGGGAACTGAGCGACCTGTTGCAGCAGCGCATCGGCGACGCCTGGATGAAAGACCTGTTCAAGCTGCAGGAACTGGGCAAGCATGTGGACGATGAAGAATTCCGCAAGGCCTGGAAATCGGTCAAGAAAGTGAACAAGCACCATCTGGCCAAATACATCAAGGAAAATTTTAATGTGGAACTGAATCCGGACAGCATGTTCGATGTGCAAATAAAACGTCTACATGAGTACAAGCGGCAGTTCCTCAATTTGTTGCATGTGGTAACGCTCTACAACCGCCTCAAGAAACAGCCCGATCTGGATGTTCCCGCGCGCACGGTACTGTTTGCAGGCAAAGCGGCGCCGGGTTATTTCACTGCTAAGCTGATTATCAGGCTGATTAATAATGTGGCCGAGGTAATCAACAACGACCCGCAAACAAGCGATAAGCTGAAGCTGCTGTTTCTACCCAATTATTCGGTTACACTGGCGCAGAAAATCATCCCCGCGGCAGACCTTTCCGAGCAGATATCAACGGCGGGCATGGAGGCATCCGGTACGGGCAACATGAAATTTGCCTTAAACGGCGCCGTCACAATAGGCACGCTGGATGGAGCAAATATTGAGATAAAAGACGCCGTGGGTGATGAAAACATATTCATCTTTGGCCTGCAGGCCGATGAGGTGGAACGGAGGCGGCGAGAGGGACACAATCCCCATCACTACCTGGAAAAGAACGAGGAATTGCGCACAGTGATCGATATGATCGCAAACGGCACTTTTTCGCATGGCGACAGCGATACGTTCAAGCCACTCATTGAAAGCCTGTTTAATAACGATCATTATATGATTTTGGCCGATTTTGATGCTTACATTGAATGCCAGGAGAAAGTTAACAGGGCCTTTAAAGACGTTGACCACTGGACACGCATGTCGATTCTCAACACGGCCTATATGGGTTATTTCAGCAGCGACAGAACTATCAAGCAGTATGCTGAAGAAATATGGAACGTTAAACCGGTTTCGATAAAATTTTAAAGGATTGGAGAAAGGACGATGCCACGGGAATACCCGATTGATCAGGCAGACGAGTCAATCAAGAAGATTTTAAAAAAAGCGCTTGTGCTGCACTATATGAGTGATCAACAGGTCAGGAGCTTCATGTCGATTTTGACGCGATATGAATATGACATGGAAGAGCTGGTCTATAATGAGCATGATGAAGCCGATGCCGCATATATCGTTGAAGAAGGCGAATTTTGCCAGGAAAAGTTTGGTCACAGGCTGCGTATTTTTTACCCCGGTGATCTTTTTGGTGATATGTGCATGATCGGCAAAAAGCGCCGCACAACCACCATGCGTTCGCGTACGCCGGGCCGATTGCTGAAAGTGCCCGTAGAGGCAATCAACAATGCCAAAAAGCTTCCGCTTGCGGTAAGCAGGCAGTTTTACCGCGGGCTGGCCGAGCATAACAGCATGGTTGCTCCCGATGATGAAACGCTTTATAACGAGATGGATGTGCTGCTTATCCAGGATGGGGGCTGTGCGCCGGGTTATAATCCGGTAACCGCCTATATTTCAGAATACCTCGAAAAGGCAAACCGCCAGGTGTTTGTGGCCGCGGAAGGATTCCGTTCGATTGTCAACAACCTTAATACCGATTACCGCTGCCTGATCTACGACAAAGACCGCTACCAGCAGCTTGAGCATATCCGCGGCGTGATGTTCTCCCCGCCTCTTCGCGCGGCCCGTGGCGCCGATTTCCGCTCCGAGCGTTATCCGGAATTCCGCGAACACGATATCCAGAAACGCGCTGCCAAAAACATATTGGATCGTAAGGTTCGCGTTGTTGTTGGTATCGGCGGAGACGGTACGCTGAAAGGCATAAAAGCGCTGGCGCACTGGCTTCCTGATGATATTCAGCTCTTTTTTATTCCCGTTACCATCGATAGTGATATCTGGGGTACAAGCTGCATTGGTGAGTTTACCGGCGTGGAGGTCGGCGCCGACAAGATCCGCGGTTACCTGGCAGACGCGCGTACGCACAACCGCTGCTACATCATAGAGATGATGGGTGCCCGTGGCGGTTATCACGCGCTGCACTCCTGCTTAGGCGCGGGTGGACACCTGGCCGTATTGCCAAACGCCGAGCTGGACCTTGAAAAAATTGCCAACGCCATAAATCCGCGCAGCGAAACGGTGATTGTGGTTGCTGAAGGTTATAAGGAAAACGAGCGCAAGGAAAAGGGCTACAAGGGCAACGCCGCAGAATATTTCCGTGATGAGCTTGTAAAATCCGGACTGGACACAAAACAGCGCGTTATATGTGAAGCTTTTTCCCGCGACATCCGCGGAGCACAACCCAATAATATGGATATCACCCTGGCCCACCGTATGGCTCGGCGTATCCGCCTGCTAATACTCGAAGGCGAAACCTGCAAGATGCCGGCAGTGCGCGCGGGACAGGAATATGATATGTCGTTTGAGCATATAAGAACGGACAACTCCGTTTCATCAAATCTTGCCAGCTTGGCAAACAGACTATTTTAGGGTAGATAGAAGAAGAAAAATAACTTATGGCAGGCGGGGAAGGGACGAACGCGGCGATACGATAGTGGTTAATGCAAAGGCATATTCTCGACAAATTCTTTATAAGCCTGGTCTCCGCTTAGCAGGCGGCCTTCCGAGTTATAAACGCGACGACGATATTGATCGATATAGCGAAGCGTTTCCACTGTCGTAATGCGATAGCCGCTTTCCACGTGAATAAAACGGACGCCTACATCATAATTACGGCCGTTGTGCTCACACCACACCACACGTGCGGCAACACGGAACATTGGCTGTAACATTGGAATTGTGATCATAACCGTTTCGTTGATTGCCAATTCGGTTTCGGAAGCAAAACACATTCCATCAACGCTGATATTCTTAAGTGTCGGAGAATACTCCCTTTCAGTTTTTGCAGCTTCACATTCAATTGAGACGTTGGATATGAAACGGTTTTGACGTCGTGCCATACTTGCCTCCTTAATCAACAAGATATCACCATTTCTTTTACTCGCTTTATAGTTAAATGATCATTATTTTTTTCGACGGATAGTTTTCTTTCTGAAGATCGATTTTATCTTTTGCGCTTAAAATTTGATTTAGCGCACATTGCCTGCCCTATTAACCTGCGCTCTGCTAACAGCGCGACCGTTTTGTTAAAGTCTGAATGGTCATTCCCGTTCATTTCAGTTTGAATTAAAGGCAACCAATTTTACTTTCTTGTTTTATATATTTGCCTGTTTAAGTCGACAATATTTTGCGTTAAATTATGGGCTGCGTTTTTAATTAAGTAAGTGGTTTGGAGATGGAAGAATTATTCACAAATGAAACGTTTTTCGGCTATGTCATTTTGCCGGGATTGATATTTATAGCACGTATTTTTGATGTCAGTATTGCCACCATCCGCATTGTTTACCTGTCACGCGGTGAAAAATGGCTTGTGCCGATACTTGGTTTTTTTGAGGTACTTATTTGGGTTATCGCGCTTAGCCAGATATTCAAGCATCTGGATAATCCCGTCAGCTATATCGCTTATGCGGCGGGCTTTGCTGCTGGCAACCTCGTGGGCATCCTTATAGAGGAAAAAATCGCGCTGGGCTACCAGGTCGTGCGGATCATCAGTCGCGCCAAAACGGAAAAGCTCACCGGGAAACTTCGCAAGGCGGGCTTTGGAACTACTCTTGTTGACGGGCAGGGAGCAACCGGTCCCGTGAAGATCATCTTCAGCCTGGCACGCCGCCGCGACATGCCCGGACTTATTGAACTGATCAAACAGAGCAATCCGAAAGCCTTTTACACAATCGAAAACGTGCACCATGTCAAAGAGCCGATTATGCCCCTGGCAAACGGCAACACCTCTTACTGGCGTCAGTTTAAATTGGACCGCCGTCGCAAATAGGTCGCACTTAGGCCTTACTGCATTTTGGATTATAATGTCTCAGCAAGGCGTTTCAGTTTTTATGAAGCGCCTTTTTACATCTAATAAAACCATCATTATAATCAACGTGCTGATTGCACTATTACCCACTGCGGCTCTGTTCAGCGGGCTGCAAACACAAATGCAGTTGATGCTGATGTTTATCATCGTCTCGTTCCCCTTCTATTGGTTTATGATGGGCTACCTGGTTGTAAAAATTTTGAGGACATCCGGCGTTCCGCTCAACACGATTACGCTTTGGGGCGCTTCTCTGCTGAATATTTTTTTCTGCTACCGCGGATTTGACGCATTGATAGGCTTGGAGCCGTTTATCCGTTGAATTTATTTACACCGACCGTTGTATAATTCTACACACACTAAGTCCGCGACGTTTAAGGCTTAAACAGAACTTTCATCCATACCCCCGCAAAATCCGTTGAATTATTCAACGCCATCTCCCCGCCGTCCTTTAAACCGCTATTCACATAAACCCAATATTATCAATATGTTATAACTCTCAGCGAAAAGCGGCACGATGATTGAATATAAAAAGGCAGGACCATTCTTATAAAAGGAGTTCAATCATGGTAGTTTTATTCGTTGTAGCGACAATAGTCCTTTTCCTGGGGATTGACCTATTGCTACGAAAGAAAAAAGCAACTTCCCTCGAAGCTGCTTCCCAGGCACCGGACCCGCTGTTTAAAACTTTAAGCAGCCTGCCCGGTGGTGTTTTTCTGCAAAAAGGTTTTACCTGGACGCGCATTCTGGATGACGGTTCCGTGGCCATTGGCCTGCACCCGATTCTTAGCGGTCTCACCGGCAAGATCGATGAGCTGACCATGCTGGAAGAAGGTGAAGATGTTAAGCGCGGGCAAGCGCTGATGCTGGTTAAGAACGGCAAGCATCAATTACGGCTGGCTTCTCCGGTCAGCGGACATATTTCAGCGGTTAATTACGATTACAATTATCTGCCCGGACAGGACAACAACTGGCTGGCGCTGATCAAGCCCACTGATGTGCCCATCGCTATACGTTCCTGGATGGTGGCTGATGAAGCCAAAAAGTGGAGCCGCGAGCGTTTTAACGAGATCCGTGACTTCTTCAGCCGGGCCATCGCCGAGAAACATGGCGCGATCACCATGGCAGACGGGGGCGATTTGCCGCAAGGCATCCTGCAGCAGTTCGAAGGACATGTCTGGAATGATTTTCAGAAGACCTTTTTAAACCCGCTTAAAACGGAGAAGTAGATCATGAGCTATGGAATGCTTTTAGACAGTGTGCGCTGCATTGGCTGCGAAGCCTGCATAGACGCCTGCCGCGAAAGAAACAACCATCCTTATTCGGACGGTACGGAGCTTGCGGCAGAGCGCTATACGGTGCTCAAGACAAAGGAAACCGAAGATAATGAATTCTATTACCGGCAGATGTGTATGCACTGCGAGGAGCCTTCCTGTGCTTCGGTATGTCCGGTCGGCGCATTTACAAAAACCAAGGAAGGCCCCGTTATTTATGAGAAGGACAAATGCATGGGCTGCCGTTACTGCATGGTGGCTTGCCCCTTTGATGTGCCTAAGTACCAGTGGAACAGTAATTCGCCTTATGTGCAAAAATGCGATATGTGCTATTCGCGCATTAAAGAGGGCAAACTGCCGGCATGTGCCGAGGCTTGCGAAGACGAATCCACCATATTTGGTGAAAGAGACGAACTGATCCGTATCGCCCGGCAGCGCATTGAAGAAGACCCGGACAGCTATCATCCTTATATCTACGGCGTGAAGGAAGCCGGTGGCACATCCATCCTGGTTCTGGCCGGTATGCCGCTGGAGCAACTGGGTCTGCCCAAGTACAATTATTCCAAACCCTTCCCGCAATTGACCTGGGAAGTATTAAAGGAAATCCCCAACGTGGTTGGATTTGGCGGTGTGTTCCTGTACGGATTGTGGTGGATTATTAACCGCCGCGACACGCTGCAAAAAATCGATCCTAAAACGGGAGAACCGTTTATTAGTAACGGTCATGAGGAAGGAGCCGAATCATGAAAATGCCTAAGATTACATTTTGGCGCGGCGTTTTTGTAGCGCTTATGGGCGCCGGATTATATGCTACATACGTGCGCTTTTTCCACGGCCTGGGTGCTTCCACCAATCTGACCGATGCCACCCCCTGGGGTCTGTGGATTGGCTTTGATGTTTTGTGTGGTGTGGGCCTGGCCGCCGGTGGCTTCACCATGGCCGGCATGGTCTATATCTTCAACATCGAGCGCTTTAAGCCGGTTATTCGCCCGGCGATTTTAACCGCTTTCCTGGGCTACCTGCTGGTCTGCGTGGCGCTGTTGTTCGACCTCGGCCAACCGCAACGCATCTGGCACCCGCTGATTATGTGGAACCCTCACTCGGTGATGTTTGAAGTGGGCTGGTGTGTCACGCTCTACACAACGGTTCTGGCCCTGGAGTTCAGCCCCATCGTGCTGGAAAAATTCCGCATGAACAAAACGTTGAAGATCATTAAGAACATTACCATACCTTTGGTTATCCTGGGTATTATCCTGTCGACACTGCACCAGTCGTCGCTGGGTTCGCTTTTTCTGATCGCACCGGAAAAACTCTATCCGCTGTGGTATTCGTCGCTGTTGCCGGTGCACTTCTTTATCACCTCGGTGGCCGTTGGTTTTGCCATGGTAATAATGGAATCTTACCTGAGCAGCCGCGCTTTTAATAAAAAGCTGGAAATGCCGCTGCTGAACGAACTGGGCCGTGCCGCGGCGTTTATACTGGGCGTTGCCCTGCTGGTAAAACTGCAGGACATCAACCGCCTGGATCTGTGGGGTACCCTGTTAATAGACCGTATGGAAACATGGTTCTGGTGGGCTGAAATGCTGACGTTTTTTATTGTGCCCATTATCCTGCTTTCGCGTAAGAGCATTCGCCGTAGCGAGCAGGGCCTGTTTGTGGCAGTCATCTTTGTAGTTATCGGATTTGTGATCAATCGTCTGAACGTATCCATTACGGCCTTTGAGGCCTATACGGCAGATAACTACTTCCCATCGTGGATGGAAATCGTAATAACCATGGCGATCGTTGCTGTGGGATTTGCTGCATTCCGTTATATCGCGAAGAACTTTCCGATCTTTGTGCATGAATCGCATGAAGAGCCGGCACAGCAAACCCCGCCGAAAGTACGGATCGCACGCATTACAGGGGCCAAATCCCTGTAGAACGGGTTACATATGTTAACGCTGGATCAAAACGAGAAGAAGGACCGGCGCTGTGTCTGGATGACAGCCGGCCTGATTCGCTACAAACTCTGCGACCGTGATTTTGATTGCGAGAATTGCCCTTTTCACCACGTGATGCGCGGACAGACGGCTGCCTCCGAAAGCGGTGAAACTCTGGCTGTTGTGGAAAGCTATCTGAATCATCTTTTTAACGATTGCAGCATTCACCCCGATCGCTTTACTGAAAGCGGGCATTTGTGGCTGAAAAAGACGGGCGCCAGGCAGGTGCGTGCCGGTATGGATCCTTTCTACCGGCGCATCCTGGAGCCGTTGAACGATGTGGCCATACCCACAAACGGCCAGGTTCTGCGCCCGGGGCAGCTCGCCGTTCTGGCGGTTCGCGACGATCTTGCGGTACCTTTTTATTGCCCTTTTGGCGGAGTGGTCTTTAATGCCTGCAGCGCCAATGAGGCTCTTGAAGAAAATGATAATGGCGGCCTTTTTTCGCTGCATATCGATGATCAAACGGCGCGCTTTATGGACAACAGCCCACCTAACGCTTCCCTCAGCCAATACGAGCGAATAGTGTCCGAATTGCGCGCCTTTTTGATCCCTGCTATTCAGGAACAAAGACCCGGCATCACCCTGCCCGACGGCGGTTTGCCGGAATGCGATCTGCGCAGAGTTTTGGGAGAAAAAAATTACCGCAGGCTGTTGAAGAGTTTGTTCAATAATACTTTTCTATAAACATCCGGGAGTCATAAAGTCCTGAAGTCTTGAGGTCATTAAAGATTATAGCCGGCCTCCGGAAGCTCAGGACTTCAGGATTCCATGACTACAAAACAGTAAAACTGCCCTGCCTCACTCTTCACACGTTACCCCGAGTTTTCCCTGGCATTCTTTACAAAAACGGGCCTGTTTTATATCACTGTCCTCAACGTATGTGGAAGCGTGCATCACACAGCGGTAATCGCGGCAATGCACCAGTCCCATCGTATGCCCCAGTTCATGCAGCACTTCTTTTAAAAGGCGCTCATAAAGCAGATTGTCATTTTCCGGGAGGCCGTAAAATGTGTTATGCAGGCGGTGTGTGGAAACAAGCGCCGCAGGCCCGCTAAGCTGAGCCTCGCCAAAAACAAAGGTCAGAACAGGGATGAACAGATCCACCTGGGTGATGCCCACGATCTTGTCGCTGTCATATGGTATACTGTTAAGCACCTTTTGCAGAATAGAGGGGGAATGGTATTGCCCGCGCCCCGGATCGAACGAGGCCTTAAGATTGATATCCAGCCGCACGTGGCGAAAAGTAAATGGCAGGCAATGCTGCAAGTCCATTGGAAGCTGCATCCAGCCGGCCGGAAAATGGTTATTGATAAAGGCGATCGTAATGGTCACTGTCGCGTAATGCCGTATTTTTTGAGCTTGTTGTACAGCGTCACCCGGTCGATGCCCAGCAGCGATGCGGCACGTGTTACATTGCCATCGGTATCGCGCATCACGCGGCGAATGTGCTCTTCTTCCACATCGGACAGCTTAAGCGAACGGCCCTTTTTTGAACCGCCGTTTTCATTAAGCGAAAGCGGCAGATCTTCTGAGCGTACGGCATCGCTGCGGCCGATAACCATGGCCCGCTCCATGGCGTTTTCCAGCTCGCGCACATTGCCGGGCCAGCTGTGGGCCATCAGTTCATCGCGCGCTCCCGGTGTAATACTTTTAAGAGGCTTGCCCATCATCCGCGCGTACTTCTGTATAAAATGCTCGGCCATGGGGATAATATCGGCGCGCCTCTCGCGCAGCGGCGGGATGACGATGGTAAACACATTGATGCGGTAGTAAAGGTCCTCGCGGAAGGTCTCGTTCTCCAGCAGCTTTTCCAGGTTTTTATTGGTGGCGCAAATCAACCGGAAGTCGACCTTGATCTCTTCGTTGCCGCCAAGACGGGTAAAGCTTTTCTGTTCCAGAACGCGCAGCAGGTCCACCTGCATCTTGGGCTCAATATCACCTATTTCATCCAGAAAAAGCGTACCGCCATCGGATAATTCAATCTTGCCTTTACGGCGATACTGTGCCCCGGTAAAAGCGCCTTTTTCGTGGCCGAACAGCTCACTCTCCAGCAGCGTCTCGGGGATGGCGCCGCAATTGACGGCAACGATCGGCAAAAAACGCCGTTTGCTGCGGCTGTGGATGGCTCGCGCGATCAGTTCCTTGCCGGTACCGCTTTCACCACGGATCAGCACGGTGGAGTCGGTTTCGGCTACTGTGCGCACCATCTCGATCACATTCTTCATTTCGTCGCTTTCCGCGATAATGTCATCGGCCGGGCTCAGCTCGGTTAGTTTTTCTTTAAGCTGCCGGTTTTCCTCGCTCAGGTCCTTTTGACGCAGAGCGTTGCGCACAAGGTGGGTCAGGTTGTCGGGATCAAAAGGCTTGGTAATATATTCAAACGCGCCGTGCTTAAGCGCCTCCACCGCGGTATCCACGGAAGCATAGGCCGTCATTATAATAATGATTGCCTCTTCATCAATCTCGCGGATCTTTTTTTGCAGCGTGATACCGTCCATCCCGGGCATTTTTATATCCAGCAAAATGATGTCGTAGGGGCCGCCGTTCATTTTTTGAAGTGCTTCACGACCATCGTGTGCCGTTTCAACATCATAGCCGTCCTCAAGAAACCATTCGCGCAGGGAGCGACATACGCTATCTTCATCGTCAACGATCATTATTTTTGGTGATTTCATTCAGATTGCCCTTTTTGCTTAAGCGGTAAATCTATAATAAAGGTACTGCCCTTACCCGCCTTGGATGTAACGTTGATTTGTCCACGATGACGCTGCACTATGCCGTAAACCACGGAGAGGCCCAGGCCGGCGCCTTTCTGGTTTTCCTTGCTGCTGAAAAACGGCTCAAAAATTTTATCCCTTATATCGTCAGGGATACCCATCCCGTCGTCACTGACAGCCAGCCGCACAAAACCGGGCTCTTTGCCATCACAAACGCTTATTTTCAGGTTGCCCCCTTCTGGCATCGCCTCCACCGCGTTAACCATAAGCGCCACCAATGCCTGCATGATCTGGTTGGCGTCACATTCGATCTCTTTAACGGCGGCGCTTATCTCAACGGAAGTTTTGATATCGCCAAGCTCAAAGTGGTGCGCCATCAGCTTACGCGCGCGCTCAACAATTTCGCGTAAATCGGTCATTTGCGCGCGCAGGTCGGAACCGCGGGCAAACACCAGCAGGTTTTTCACAATCGTGCCGCAGCGCATCGATTCGGAAGCGATAAGCTCCAGATTTTCAAGTAGCTTTTTCTTATCATCCGATTCCGGCAGCAGGCGGCGTGTTTTTTTCTGCAGCAGGCGACTGTAGTTCAGGATTCCGGAGAGCGGGTTGTTAAGCTCGTGGGCCACGGTGGCCGCCATTTTACCCAGTGTGCTTATCCGTTCTACTTTTACGATTTCTTCATGGATGCGCTTTAATTCCGTGGTTTTTTCATCCACCTTCTCTTCCAGCGTATGCGACCAATGTTTAAGATCGTTGTAGGCCTGCTCCAGGTTTGCCGCCATGGAATTGAAGGATACGGCCAGATCACCAAGCTCATCATGCCGCTTTAAATTTATGCGGTAGCCGAGATTGCCGGTTGCCAGCGTTTCCGTTCCTTCACGCAATTTGCGCAAGGGCCGGAAGGTGGAAACCCAGATAACCGCTCCCACCAGCAACAGGCCAATCGCGATCAGGCCAATGGAATACGACAGAACGGTCTCATCTGCCTCGGCCACCATGCCGTCAAACTCCTGCATGGAAAACTGCACGTCCAGTACACCGAGGATGTTGCGGTCGCGTTCGTGGAAGTGGCAACTGCTGTCCCAGCATAATCTCTGGTTGTAAATCGGCACGATCAGGCCAAGCAGGCGCTCGTCTCTTTTCTCATCGCGAAAAACACGGAAGCGCTCTTCTTCGGGGATATCGCGCAATGTATTGGGGTGACTGTGGCAGCCGATACAGGCGGGATTTTCCAGACTTACCATATTGCCGGCTTCTCTTTGTTCTGTTGAGAACATGATCTCGCCGTCTTTATTGTATATACGGATGCGTTCAATACCCGGCTCGGAGCCTATCGTATGGATCATTTCAAACAGCGCCGGCCGATCGTTGCGCAACATGGAGCGAAAGGTACTTTTTCGGATAAGATCGCCTGAGCGTAACGCGGAAAGTTTAACGGATTGCTCCAGGAAAGTGTATTGCATGTTGCTGTAAACATTCGTGTAAATAAAAAACAACGCTGTAAACACAATGATTAGCAGCAACAGAACACGCAGGCCCAGCGAACGTCCCAGTTGCCGGATATACCTGCGCCATGATTTTTTGGGCATAACATTCCTCCCTTGCTTCCCGCGGGGAGTAGGAAACAGATTTTACTCTAATTTAACACATTTATTTGAGTAAAAAAGCGGAAAGATAAAAAGCCCTGAAGCATATTTGATTACGGCAACCCGATAGCCCTGCCAAACTCAGGAGATAGATGGCATAGCAGGCGGGTTCTCGATGTTTTCGGTCTTTTTGACGCCGATATTCTCTGCGTCTGGGGCACCGCGTACTTTCATCCAGTATTTTAGGCTGTCATTATGTATATGATCCAGCCTTTGCTTAAACATGTCAACTTCCTTTGGATCCATTGACTCCTTATCAAGACCGGACGACCAAAACCGGAGATCACGCTGCAGGTCTTTGAGCCGGGCAAATGTAACTGTCTCCCGGATCCATAAAGCCCGGGGGTCAAAAAAAGCCTCATACGCGCTGAGCACAGTTATAATAGCCCCAAAAACAAGGGCGATATTTCGGAGCAGATCTTTTAATTCCTGCTCCACGCTTAAACCGAGCATAACGGTAATCAGCGCGGCAAACACCACGGAGGTGATCTTTAATGTTAATGCGGTTTTTTTGTAGCGGACGGCTTCTCCCGAGTACCGCTTAACCAGTTTATCAAGATCATCCTGCAGACACTTCAGCCTCTCTGAGCTGTTCATAGGCATGGCCCCCTGATTTACTTAATCTTTGAGAATCCCTTACTTCATTTAACACGGATAAAAGAATACGACAGTTTTTAAGAAACTAATTTCCTGAAAGCAAGAAAAATAAGTGGACTAGAATAATGCGCCGCCGCGGAAAAGAACGCCCACGACAACGAACGCCACCGAAACCAGGGTAACCGGGATAATATGCCAGGCAAGACCGCGTACATTATGCGGCCCCAATTTGGGGATGATACGAAAACGGGCGTCCACGGCAAACAAAGCGGTAATAAGCAGCAGTCCCAATTTGATGCTGATCAGCGGACTGTAGGGATGTTCAAGCGCGAACCAGGCCGGGACGACCGGCAATAAGCGGTAGGCCAGCCAAAGCCCCGTCAGTATCTGAATGATAAGTGCCGGAATCCCGACGCGCTCATAAAGCTGTTCAAAACGGCGTAGCAAATCCAGGTCGCCGCGCAGGGCTTTGGGCAAAATGGTCAGCGCCAGCACAAGATGGCCCCCTGTCCAGATACAGGCACCAAGTATGTGGAATAATAGAATCCAGGTATGTAGCATAGATTGTTAAATCGCTAAAATGAAAGTGTTGTTAATTTTTATTTCATTGTTTCGACTTTAAACAACCGGTCTTTATTTATGGCATTTACTATAGCCACGCCTATCCCTGCAATGGCCTTATTGCGCTCATCAAAAGAAGCTTCGGTTTCGGTGATGTAAATGGCAACGGAAACGGGTTTGCCCGCAGGTGGCCAGAGTATGGCGATTATGCCGCGTGTGCCGTATCCGCCCGCACCGCTGCGGTCGGCGATGACCCAGCCTTCCGGCAGCGAGGCACGCAGTAAGGCATCGGCCACCCGGTTGCCATTAAGCCATTCAATCAATTGCCTGCGGGATGGTTCTGACATCACATCGCTCAGCAACAACTTTTTTAAGGTCATCGCTATGGCGCGGGGGGTCGTTGTATCACGAACATCTCCGGGCAGGCCTTCGTTAAGTTCGGTTTCCCAGCGGTCCAGGCGGGTAATCGTATCTCCCGTCGCGCGGACAAATGCTGTGAGCGACGCGGGTCCGCCAACGGCTTTAAGGATCAGGTTGGCCGCGGTGTTATCGCTGGTGGCGAGGGTAGCCTCGCATAGGGCTGCCAGGGTCATGCCACCTTCGCCAGTGTGCTTTTCAGTTACAGGCGAATAGGAGACCAGTTCATCTTCCTTAAATGTTGCCACCCTTTCCAATTGCTCATCCCCCGCATCGACACGGGCCAAAAGGGCGGCAACGGCCAGCGCCTTAAACGTGCTGCACATCGGGAAGCGCTCATTTTCCTTGTACTGCCACGCCCGGCCGCTGTTGTCGTCGTAAACGGCCACGCCGATACGCCCATCCAGTCTTTCTTCAATTTCTTTAACTGTCTGGATCAGGCTATCCGGAGTTTGCGCCGAGGTGGACAAAAAGAAAAAAAATGGAAAGAATAAGGCAATCTTATAAAAGCACAATTTTATCATTTTCTTACAAAAACTTGGGTTCGCCCAAAGCTATCATAGTCTATAGAGATGAATCAATAAAAAAACTACCGCTATTATTGAAAAGAAGGTCCGGAAAATATTCCATCTATTCCATTTGGACTCGAATTCCTGTCTGGCGGCGTGCAGCGCTTTTTCAGAAAGCGCGTCCGTATTTAACGTCTGCAGCTTGTTGTTTAGCGGAATGTTATTTATCACCGTGGGAAGCTGAACGCCAAAAACATAGACGGCAGCGGACAATGCCAGCAATGATAAATCCGCTGATTGCAGCTCTGCGATACCCAGCGCCACGGCCGCAAGCAGAAACAAAACCGAGCCAACCCAGGCAATCATAAAGAGCGGTTGATTATTCTGGATTATACCATCCATCACCTGGAATGCTTTAATGAAGTTTTTGTCATCCAGACGCTTGATGCCGGGCATAACCACAACCACAAAAGCAAATAGTAAGCCCGCAACCAAAGAACATAATAGCACGGCCACAACCAACACTATGTTAAAGATATCCACCACCCTGGCCCCTGATTTAAGTAAAACCTGATCATTCGGACTGTATTTACAGCAAAATCTTTTTAGTTCAAAATTTGCATTGTTTCGGTTGAAATTTATATTGGGCGCCACAGATTTAAACAAAAACAGGCGCTATCGTGGTAAAAATTCTTGATGCAACCCTGCGCGAAGGCGAACAGACGCCGGGTGTCCATTTTGATCAGCACGTTAAACTGACCATTGCAACGATGCTGGATGAGATAGGTGTGGATTTTATTGAAGCCGGCCACCCAATGGTGCTCCCGGAAATCGCCCAAACCATAAAAATGATCGCCCATACGCCACACCGCGCGGCCATCGGCGCCCATGCCCGCTCACTGCGCAAAGATGTGGACAAGGCGTTGGAGTGTGATGTCTCCTTCCTCGGCATTTTCTTCTGCGTTTCCCAGGAAAGACTTAAAGATGTTTTTCAAAAAGACATCGACTACGCCGTAGACCTTATCAGCGATGTGATCAGCTACGCCAAGGCGCAAAAACCGAACCTGATCATTCGCTATACCCCGGAAGATACCGTCCGTTCAAATTTTGAAAATGTACGGATTGCTTCCGCTGCCGCCGTAAAAGCCGGGGCTGACATCATCAGCGTGGCCGATACGACGGGCTACATGGTGCCCGGTACACAAAAGAATATGTATGACTTTGTCAAAAATCTGAAGCAGGCATTGGCGGAGGAAAAGCTGGACCCGATGATTGCCGTGCATTGTCATAACGACCGCGGGCTGGCACTGGCCAATGCCCTGGATGGCTTCAGGGCCGGAGCGCAGATCATTGATACGGCGGTATTGGGGCTGGGCGAGCGCGCCGGCATTGTAGACCTGGCTCAGTTGCTGGTCGTGCTAAGCGTCGATTTTGGCGAGAAACGCTGGAAACTGGAGAAACTGACCGAGCTGTATGATCTGGTTTCAAAACGCGCCAATCTGCCTATTCCTCCGCACTTCCCGCTGATGGGCAAAAACGCTTTCACCCATTGCGCCGGCATCCACACACACGCCGCCGCGCTAAACCCCATGCACTATGAAAGCATCGATCCGGACATCCTGGGCAGGGAGAGGCATTTCGCCCTGGATCATATGTCGGGCATAACCTCCGTGCGCTACGCCCTGCGCTCCCAGGGGCTTAATGATCTGCCCGATGAGCTGGTAAACGAGGTGCTGGCGGTGATCAAGATGATTGGTCAGCGTAACCGCATGGTGGAGCCGGAAGAGCTGCCCTCCATTGTGGAAATGCTTAACAAAAAAAGCCGGGCGGATAAATAGCCTTTCAAGTGCCTCCTCTTAAAGTCTGCTCTGTTACACTTCTGTGATAACATTCTAAAGGCATTTCCGTATACTGCGCCCGTGCCCGCTAAAACCCACCATAATGTCAGACGGAGGCAAACATGCGTTTTATCATTCTTAGTTTATTTATCACTACGTTTATCTTTGCTCAAACCGGCAAAAACGGTCGCATCTTTGACCAGGGTTTAAAAATGACCCGGCCCAGCTCCGACGCACCAGCGGGCACGGAAGCCCTGCAAACATGGCTGGGCGACTGGGATGTGACGACAACTGTAGCCGTAAACGATACGACGCAGAAGGTATTTAAAGGGCAGGCCCATATCTCATTATTCAACCGTGGGCACGGCTACATTGAACGTTATTTTAGCGGAAACTATCAGGGCAGCGGAAAACACTACGAAGTTATTACCATGCTTGTTAAAGGACGCAATGTCCCGGTTTGGTCTATGGGCATTGCCGATGGCTACAAGGAAAACTGCAGCGTATTTAGCGGCAACATGATGGCAGGAAAACTAGTCCTGTACAACAGCGAACGCCCTCGCGGCAGCATACAACTACAGCACTACCGCGCTACGTGGACATCCGTATCAGAAAATAACAAACGTTATACTCTGCAAAGCTCCACCGATGGTGACACCTGGAGTACCGTACTCACAAAAGAGTACCTGCGTGGCGATCAGACTATTGTTCTACCGGATTCCGGCGCAGGTTACGGCGTGGCGGCAAAAGACAGGGCAGCGGAAGCCGATCAATTTGATTTCCTGGTGGGAGAATGGAAAGCCATGCATGACATGTATTTGCCGCAGGCCGGCCGTCGCGTACAATGGAGGGCTAATGCCACGGCTGTTTTTACGCTGGATGGCAGGGCCGTTATGGAATACAATTGGTTTAATACAGACCCCAACCTGCCCGAGGCTGCCACGACGATCATCCGCATGTACAACCGCGCCATGCGCCGCTGGGAAAATCTGTTTGTTACCAACCGCTTTAATACCGTGCTGCATTTTGGCGGGGTAAAAGATGAGAACCGAATTATCCTAACCGCGTTCCAGGCTGACGCGGCACAACCCTACTCTTACTGGATTTTCCACGATATGCAGCAGGACAGCTATAAATGGCACTCGCTGAACACATCGGACCGCGGAGAAACAACAACGCAGAACTGGAAAATTGAGTTTACCAGGAAACCTTAATGGGCGATTTACACGCCACTCATCCGCATAATAAGGAACACTACGAGGCCAAAGGTCGCGCCGAGATAAATATACCGGATAAGTACGCGGCCCTCTTCGTCTTTGGCGCGTAAAAGGCGCAAAGCCGGCCAGGCAATCGCGATATCCATTATCCCGATGGGAATGAGGTAAATAAGCCCAAACCAGCCCAGCATAAAAGGAATAAGCGATAACAGCACCACCAGGAAGAATAGGCCTACACTAACCCGTATCGCGGCCGGCGCACCGCGCCTGATAGCCAGTGAGTTGGACTGGATCAGCATGTCTCCTTTCATGTCCATGGCATCGGCGGCGATCTCTTCAGCCAGGTCAACCAATGCCGCAATCAGCGCGAAAAAGAGCACCATTTTATTGAACGGCATCCCGACCGTGGCCCCGCCAAATACAAAGGTCATTCCCACGGAAAAACTGACCATAAGATTTCCGGGCAATCCGCTTTTTTTGAAATAACGGTTGTAAAGAAATCCCACCAGGGCGAGAACAACGGCAATTACAAAAACGGGAAAACCGCTGGCCAGGCTGAAGCCCAAACCGGCAATTAAAAGAACAACGGAAAAAATCAGCGCTTGTGGCAGAGACACCAGGCCCGCGGGAATCGGCCTTTGCGGGGCGTTGACGCGGTCGGTTTCCACGTCCATAACATCATTAAGAACGAGGATGGAGGCAGAGATAAAAAAGACCGCGCAAAAACCAAACAACGTTGTTGGCAGAGAAGCAAACTCACCCAGGGCCAGCATCTGTCCCATTACCACACATATACCCGCCGAAAGCGGCAATTCAAATCGCAGGAGTCCGAATAAGCCTGTAAGATTTTTCATTAACACTGTTTCTGCGGCTATGCCGTTAGTGAGATTGTCGCGCTCTTTTGTTGGCAGCGCTATCCAAAACCGAAGCATCATAGCAAACCAGCTCCACTGAGTTACCGTCGGGGTCGTGCAGGTAGAGCGAACGCCAACCGAACTGCGGATGCTCCGCCAGCTGGAATTCCACACTATTCTTCTGCAGACGCTCTTTTTCACTCAGGAAATGCTGATGCTCCAGTACAAAAGCAAAATGCTGCAGCGTGCCACGGCGCGAATCGGCCATATCCGGGCTCATATCCCTGGGTCCGCTATAGCTATGCGATTGATTAAATATGGCCAGCAACTGCGGATGCCCCTCAAAATCATCATCCACTTTGAGGAAGGTGGCGCTGCCTAATCTAGCGTAAGGCTCAAGCCCAATTACATTGCGGTAAAATTCAACCAGCGCCTGCGGGTTGGCGCTGCGCAAAACCAGCTCGCCGAGTCTTTTCCGTTTGGCTTCCATATTTCGCTCTCCTGTTGCTTCAAAAACACCTGCCACAAATATAATCATAGCATCGAAAAAATAATACAAATATTACGACCCCGCTTATCCTGCCATCGCCGGCGTTGGGCTATTTATAACACACGTTCATCATCAAAAAGTTTTTTAGTGGCGTGTGCATTGTAGCTTTAGGCTGTTGACAAAAACAAGGCTAAAAAAAGTTTGAGAAATATGTAACAAAGTGGATGCCTTTTCGTTAACTTTGCGCATATACCGAACGGTAGGTAAATGTACGGAGAAATATATGACCAAATCTGTTTATGAACCATTTGAAAAGGACAGCAGCAAAGCACGCATCTTCCGTGAGGCCGTTACACTTTTTTCACAAAAAGGATACAACGGCGTTTCCATGCGTGAACTGTCGCAAAGAACAGGCCTGTCCAAGCCCACCATTTATTACCACTTTGGCAACAAGGAAGGCATTTACAAAACACTGGTTGAGACCGTGCTGCGCTTTAACACACAACTTTTCGAAGACATAATCCGGGAGGAAATGAGCTACAAGGAAAAAATGATCACCCTGGCGCGATTGCGTTTCCGGCAGGTGACCGATTACCCGGAGCTGGCAAAATTTTTCCTTGTGCTGTTTACGCAGCCGGAAAAACTGCCCTTTCTGGAAAAGTACGTGGACGAGGCCATGAAACGGCGCAAGCTCCTGATCGATCTGCTTAAGGAAGGCATCGCGAGCGGTGAATTTGGGCCGCGGGCCAAACCGGAAATGGCCGCCGAGCTTTTTGTCGCGGCCATTACACACTTCACCTGGAAGCAGCTAAACAGCGAAGATAAAATATTAAGTGACAGCCTGGCTGAAGAGATCGTAAACACGCTCTTTCTGGGCATCAACGAATAACGGAGCGAAAAATGAAACCGTACACCTTTATGATATGCGCCCTTCTGCTGGCATCTGGCGGATTGCAGGCGGGCGAAAACCAACCCCTGGCTTTGACGCTGGAATCGAGCATCGCTATGGCGCTGGAACATAATCCAGATTTCCAGATTGCCCAAAAAGAGGTACAAAAATCCGGCGCGGATATCCGCATAGCCTATTCGCAGATCCTGCCGCAGCTTAACGCCTCCGCCAACCTGCAGCATGCCTGGACCATCCAGGAGTCGACCATACCCAACTTTATCAAAACCATGCTGGGGCCTTCCGCGCCTCCCGGAATGCCGGACTTTGTAAACATCGCCTTTGGCCTCGAAAACAGCCTCACCTACGGCGCTTCGCTGAGCCAGCCGCTGTACCTCGGTGGCGCCGGTATCGCCGGGATAAAAGCCGCCTATGCTGCCGAAAAAGCGAGTATGGCCGCGATGGAATCCAAAAGGCAAAACCTGCTGCTACAGACCACGGACGCCTTTTATGCCTGCCTGCTGGCGGAAGAACTGATCAACGTGCAGGAAGAGGCGCTGAAACAGGCCGAAGCCAACCTGGATATTGTGCTGAAAAAATACAAAGCCGGCTCGGCCTCCGGTTTTGATAAAATGCGGGCGGAAGTGGAGGTGGCCAACCTGCAGCCGGAGCTGATTTCCGCGCGCAACAACAGGCAAAACGCGCTTACTCGCCTGCGCGTGATCATTGGGTTAAGTAATGATGTGGCCATCAGCGTAAACGGCGAGCTTACTTTTGCAACCGAAGAATTTGATTCTTTGTCGCTTGCGGAGCTGCAACTGATGGCCGTGGAGCAGCGTCCGGAACGACAGATCGCCGAGCAGCAGATGGAGATTGGCCGGCGCGGCATCACCATTGCCCGCAGTGCCTTTTTACCAAAGCTTTTCTTTGCCACCGATTTTTCATACCTGGCCAGCCGTAACGATTTCAACTTCACGTCGGATGATTTCAACCAGGGCTTTACGTCGGGCATCAGCTTGCAAATCCCGCTGTTCAGCGGCTTCCGTTCCAGCCAGGAGTACCAGAAGGCGCAAATCGACCTGAAGATCGTGCAGCAAAATGACAAGCAGATCCGCGACGGCATCGCGGCTGAAGTGGAGCTTGCGCACAATAAATTCCGCGAGGCGCAGCAGAAATTCCGCTCGGCCAATGAAACAGTCAAACTGGCTGCCGAGGCCTTGCGCCTGGCAGGATTACTCTACGAAGAGGGCAGCAATACGCAGCTGGATGTATTGAATTCGCGGCTTGCCCTGACCCAGGCGAGGATGAATTACGCCCGTTCGCTGTATGAATACCAAGTGGCCCGTTACCAGCTGCACAAGGCCACGGGCTCGCTGCAGGGCATTCTTTAATCTGAAAACAAAATCACTTTAATGTGGAGAATTACAATGAAAACGTGGATCAAAACTATACTGGCCCTGGCCGCTATCGCCGCTCTCTGGAGTTGCCAGGCGTCTGATGGCGGAACGAACGCCGCCGAAGAGAGCGTCCCGGTGGAAATCATGACCGTCAAACGCGGCGACATCGTGCAGTCGCTTTCCTACACCGGTGATATTTGCGCTGAATTTGAAGTGAACGTCTTTTCCAAGATCGCTGACCGCATAGAGACTTTTTATGTGGATGAGGGCGATTACGTTCAAAAGGGCCAGCCGCTGGCGCGCATCCTGGCGGGGACCATCGAGCAGGGTGTTAAACAAGCCGAGGCGGCGCTGCTTGCCGCCCGCGTGCAGCAGAGCAACCTGAAGCTGGAATTTGAACGGGCCGAACGCCTCTACGGAGAAGACGCGCTGAGCAAACAACAATACGATGCGGTAAAAACGCAGTATGAGGCGTCGGCAGCGCAAACCGAACAGGCCGAAGCCGCCTTTAAAAGCGCGGGCAGCCTGTTTAAGGATGCCCTGATAACCGCGCCGATCAGCGGTATTATCGGTAAACGCTATTTTGAAAACGGCGACATGGCCACGCCATCAGCGCCGTTGCTGCGCATTGTGCAGATGGAACGCGTTCGTATAGAGTTTAACGCCACAGAAGAAGATCTGGGCAAACTGGCTATTGGCCAGCGCGCTGACGTAAAAGTAAAAGCTTACCCCGATACGGTCTTCGCCGGAAAAGTGGTAAAGATCAGCCCGATACTCGACCCGCTGACACGGATGGCAGAGGTGGAAGTGTTGGTGCCCAACCGAGCCGGCATGCTTAAGCCAGGCATGTTCGCCAACGTCGAAGTGACCACGTCTATCTTGCATGATGTGCTGGTGGTGCCGCGCCACGCCACGCTGGAAAGCACGACCATGGAGCGCGTAAACGGTAAGGAAAAGGTTGTCCGCAACTACTATGTGTTTAAAGTGGACAGTAATTATTCGCGGCGTGCCAAGCTGGATGTCAGCTATGTAAACCACATTTCCATGGCAGTAAACGGCGGCATCAAGGCCGGCGATCGCATTGTTGTGGCCGGGCAGAATAACCTGCGTGACAGCACGTTGGTGGCCGTTATCGCCGCGGAAGGAGGCCGGCAATGAAAATCACCAACACAGCCATTCGGCGCGGCGTCACCACGGCCATGCTCTACCTGATTGCCGTCGGCTTCGGCTTCTTTTCACTGTCGCAGCTAAACGTGGACCTCTATCCCAAGCTGGAATTTCCGGTGCTGGCGGTAATTACACAGTACACCGGCGTGGGGCCGAATGATATTGAAAACGTCATCACACGGCCCATCGAGGAAACGGTTTCATCGGTGGAAAATATTAAAAAAGTAAGCTCCACATCGACGATAGGGATGTCGCTGGTGATGCTGGAATTTGAATGGGGCACGGACATGAAGCAGGCGGAGATCGACGTGCGCAATAACATGGAACTGATACGCGACGCCCTGCCCAACGATATCAGCCAGCCGTTGGTATTTGCCTTTGACCCCTCATCGCAGCCTATACTCTACCTGGCTGTCACATCGGATCTGCACGGCCAGGCGGAACTGCGCAATATTTCCGAGAAAGACGTGGAGCCGCGCATGGAACGCATTCCCGGCGTGGCTTCGGCATTCACCGCCGGCGGTATGAAGCGCGAGATCAGGGTGCTGGCCGATCCGCTCAAAATGCGCGCCCACAACATCTCCATTAACAATCTGATTGCCGCGCTGCAGAGCAACAATCTGCAATTCCCGTCAGGCTGGATCGATAACAACCAACAGGAATTCACCCTGCAAACCATCGGTGAATTTAACAATATCAGCCAAATTGAGAACACTAGCGTGAAGGCAACGGGCACTGAACTGGTCAAGGTAAAAGACGTGGCGCGGGTGGAAGACGGCTTTGCCGAGCAGCGCAGCCAGGTGTGGAACAACAACGAGCCGGCGGTGATGCTGATGGTGCAAAAGCAATCCGATGCCAACACGGTAACGGTGTGCCGCGAAGTAACTAGCCGCCTCGCCGAAATCCAGGAGGCCCTGCCCCAGGGCGTTCACATCGATACCATTATTGATATGTCGACTTTTATCAACCGCTCGATGGCCAACCTGGGCAATACGGCGTTTCAGGCTATCGCGCTGACCATACTGGTATTGCTCTTGTTCTTGCGTAACCTGCGCAGCTCCCTTATCGTCGCGGTGTCGATTCCCATTTCGCTGATTGTAACCTTCGCCGTTATGTACCAGGCCGACCTGACACTCAACATCATCTCCATGGCCGGGCTGGCCCTGGCTGTCGGCCTGCTTGTTGACAACTCGATCGTGGTTTTGGAAAGCATTTTCCGGCACCGTGAAGAAGGCGCTTCCCCGCGGGATGCGGCATCGGGTGGCGCGGGTGAAGTGGCCATGGCCATAACCGCCTCCACGCTGACCACGCTTTCGGTCTTTATTCCGGTTCTTTTTGTGCCCGGTATCGCCGGCGAATTGTTCAGCGATATGGTGGTTACGATTGTCTTCTCGCTGAGTGTGTCACTATTGGTGGCCCTGACATTTATCCCTTTGTTGGCGTCACGCTTCCTGGCCATGCGCCAAAAGACACTGGAAAGCCGCCTGATCCGGCGTACCTCTGAAACCGTGACGGCAGGACTGGACAATCTTCATGCCGGTTATTCGGTGGCGCTGGACTGGGCCATTCAACGCCGTAAGACGGTCATCTTTTCCACGCTTGGTATGTTTGTGCTTTCGGTTGTGCTGGTAGCCAACATGGGTGGCGAGTTCTTCCCCGAAAACGACATGGGCTTTATCTCCATCGCCGTGGACCGCACGCCGGGTACAAGCATGCCGGCCATGGAAAAGAGCATGCATCAGCTGAATGAAATCATCCTGGAAGAAGTGACTGAGGCGGAGATCGTTTACTCAACATTCGGACAGGGCGAGGGCATATTTGCGCTGTTCTCCAGCCGCGGTTCAAGTGAAGGTGACATCACCATGCGCCTGCGAAATCTCTCCGACCGTGAACGCGGCATGCATGAAATCCAGGATGCTCTTCGTGAGAAATTCAAAAATCTGCCCGATGTGGACGCGCGTTTTGAGGACCGCGGTAACAACGCCATGTTTGGCACCGGCTCGGACATCGCCGTGGAAATATTCGGCCATGATATGAATATGAGCCAGGCTCTCGCCGGACAGGTCATCGACAAGGTGAGCAAGATTGAAGGTGTCGTACACGCCGAAAGCAGCATCAAGGAATCATCGCCGGAGCTGCAGGTGCACCTGGACCGCCAACGCATCTCCGATCTGGGATTAAGTACCGCGCAGATCGGACAGGCGGTAAGCAGCAGCATCCTGGGCACCGTTGCCACGCGCTACCGCGAAGGCGGCGATGAATTTGACATCCGCGTGCAACTGGAAAAAGAAGCCCGCACCAGCAAGAGCGACATTGAAAACATCCTGCTGATGACGCCTATGCAAAGGCAGATACCCCTGCGCTCCGTTGCCACCGTTGAATACACCACAGCGCCCAAGGAAATTAAACGCGAGGACCAGGAGCGCATGGTTGCCGTCAACATCAGCATTGCCGGGCGCGATTTGCAAAGCGTGACCAACGACGTGAAAACAGCCATTGCCGGGGTTGCCGTACCCACCGATTTTCGCATGGAAATTGGCGGTACCGCCGAAGAGCAACAGAAGTCGTTTATGTATTTGGGACTGGCCTTCCTGGTGGCCATTGTGCTCACCTACATGGTGATGGCGGCGCAGTTTGAGTCATTCCTGTCGCCGTTCATCATCATATTTACCATCCCCATGTCTTTTATAGGAGTGGCCTTAGCGCTGGTGATCACGGGAACAGCCTTAAGCGTGATGGCGCTGATCGGGATGGTGATGCTGGTGGGCATTGTGGTCAATAACGGGATTGTTTTGGTGGACTATGTAAACCAATTGCGCAACCGCGGACGTGACCTGTTTGAAGCCATCCGCGAGGCCGGACGTATCCGCCTGCGCCCCGTGCTGATGACCGCGATGACGACAATTATGGCCATGCTGCCGCTGGCGCTGGGCGTCGGTGAAAGCGGCGAAAGCTGGGCACCGATGGCCCGTGCCGTCATGGGCGGACTGACCATCGCCACCGTGCTGACATTGATTGTTGTGCCTGTTATTTACATCGTTGTGGAAAACGCCACGCGCAAAATACGCGTCAAGTGGTTTAAGATGGCGGATAAGGGCATTGCCGCAGGTGCAGGCGCTGAGGCAGTTTGACTATAAAAATTATTACAAAAAAGCAGGACGGATAACCAACATCCGTCCTATTTTTTTAATCAACGTGTTTTGACGACGACGCACCCTTGCGCTCCAGTTGTTTTAAAATACCGATGACAAAGCGCTCCGAGTAGCCGGCCAGGAAACACCAGACCATCAGCTTGCCCAAATCCTGTAAAGAGGCCGGGCGCATCTGTGCCACATGTTTAAAGGAGAGCAATTCGGCACCGTCCGGATTTGGGTTTGTAAAATTTGGAAACAGGTTGCTGGAAAGCAGCCCGTTGCCACCGTCCCCGGAAACAATGCCCGACATGAAAAGCAGGTAGGCCACGCTGGCCATCAGCCCGGCATAGAGCAGCGGCATCAGCGTGGCAATCCACGAGGCCGCCATTTCCTCCACCAGCGTGCCGGCTTCTTTTTTAACACGCCGCAACAGGGTGATGCTGCCGCCGAGACAGCCCAGGATGGCCGCAAAGAAATAGGAACCTATACGTTCCGGCCAGGAATAGGCGAGAAATGTCAACAGCGTGAACGTCATCACCAGTGCAATCTGTGCAATAAAAAGACGCTGGACGACTTTTGTTTTAGTATTGGAAGGACTCATGACGCGCTGCCCGTATCTAACTCTACGCGCCGTTTAATTATGTTAAGCCCAATCTGTGCCAAAACGATAAGCATCAAAATATCCCCGGCAACATTGAAGCCCACCATTTGAGGAATCCTGCCCACCGGGAAGAGAATTATCCCTACAAGTAAAATAGCGCTATTAACCGTATTTATAGAGCCGGCTTTCTTCATAGTTATAGTCAAAAGGATAAGGCCCACAGGAAAAAGAATCCCCGGCGCGCGGCTGGTAAAGAAAACGATGGGCTCGTACATGGCTGCCATTATCATTTCTTTTTCAATACCTTGCATAAGCATCGACATCCCGACCCTGGATGTTCCGATTATGGTAATGCCGATCAAGGTGCCCATGATGGCCAGTATGGCGGCAACGCTCGCCAGGTTGGTGTCGCCGGACAATTTGACCATGCCCATTATAACCGCAACATAGGCACAAAATGAAAACCAAAAAGTAACCGAGGCAAACCATTGATATTGACCGGGCGTAAGCAGATTAAGGGTATCCGTGATCAACATTAAAATCGGCGCACCGATAAAGCTTAAGGCAACAATCACAGCTTGAAACCGTGTTCTCATCTTAATCCTCCGGATAGTTTACTATAAGCTTTTGTTAAATGGATTCTACTTGTTTTTTAAATAGTCCGCCAGTAATCCCGCAAAAGCGCCCAGCACCATGCCGGCCGCAATATTACCTGCCAGCCATCCGGCGATCATTCCTGCGCCGGCTCCGAGAGAGACAGCTTTATTTCTTCTATTCATAATTTCCTTTTATTTTTTTGGTCGGGCTTTTGGATTATAGAACATTGGCATGATTGTTTCAAATGAAACCGTGATGGCTAACCAGCATATCATAATGATGGGGCTATGGACTTTTCCATCACCAGCACGTCCCTGCCATCAAAATGAACCTGTTCGACGGGCCTCCAACCCATGCGCCGGTAAAGGCCGCCAGTGAGGTTTTCGGTTTGAAGATGCAGCGTGTGCACGCCCAGCCGTTGCGCCTGCCTGATGATTTCCAGGATAATCTTCTCAGCGATACCTTTGCCGCGGTGTTCTTTGGCCACGTAAACACCACCAAGCCAATGTTCTTTTTCCGGGTAAATATCCATTTCCCTGTACTTGAGTTGCGCCGCCCCCAATATTTCATCACCCTCTTTTGCGATGATCATTAAGGGGATTTTATCCGTATTCAGGTAAGCCCGCAGGTTATCTTCAGCCTGAGCCATACTGCTAACCCCGGGCAGGTGGCCCCATTCGTCCACGTACCATTTGGCGATTGTTGCAATGGCGCCGGTATGGTTGGCGAGGTAATCCAGTTTCATAAATGTCTCCGTGCGTTATATCTCCGGCAATTCTTCGGTCTGTTTTGCCAGGTTTTGCGGGATAGAGCCGCAGGACAAAGCAACAATACCGCCAACCATGGCGCAAGTGGTATCCTGATCGCCTCCACCGGAAACCGTTTGCCAGAGAGCAGCTTCATAATCAACGAGGTTATTGGCGGCACACCAGACGCAAAACGGCACCGTGTCCTGTGCCGAAATCCGCGAACCGTTGCCCAACGCCTGGACGGCCAACGCGGTTTTATCTTTTTCTATAACCCGTGAAAGATACATTTTAGAAGCCACTTCACTTTCCGGCACAAAATCCAAAACGGCCTCAATAAAGGGGTTACGGCCCATTTTTTGTTGCGTCGCGGCCAGGGCTGCAGCCACAGCAATAGCCATCGCGCCGGCCTGCGCCTCCTGGTGGGCATGGGTTATAACCGCCGATTTCGCCGCTTCTTGTGCTGCCTTCTCCGGATTGCCGGAATAGTAGCCGCCCAACGGGGCAATACGCATGGAGGCGCCGTTGCCATAGGAGCCGCCATCAAACAGGGCGGGCGCGGCAGCACGCCAATCGGCACCTTCACTGAGTTGTGTAAGCAGAAGATGCACGCCGGCACCGTAGCCACGGTAACGATCGGTGCGGTAGCGTTTTGCAAAGGATTGCGCCAGCTCATCCTGGTTGATCGATCCAAAGTCGCGCAGATTTTCGACAACTGAGATGGCCATGGCCGTGTCGTCTGTCCAACGCCAGATTCCCTCCGGCAGCTTGCGCGTTTTCACAAAAGACTCCATGGCCAGTCCGGCAAGACGCTCTCCAAATGCGTCACCCGTAGCCAGACCACGGAGGCTCAGTTTTGCTTTATCTAGTGCATCCATAGTTCACCGTCAGATCATTCAAAAAGGATTTAAAAATATTTCGATCACCATAAAACGTTTTTAATGTTTTGCCCAGCGTCATCTGGAAAAAATATATTGATAAACTGGGCGGGTTTCCTTTTTCTATTCCGTACCTGACGGCACAGACCGGAAGATATTGCTTATTCCATTCTACCCACATTATGTCCCTTCGGGACAGAACCAAGCAATACAAGTATCGCATGCATGTCCCGAAGGGACAAAACATAGGTAGACCGGCCAATAAAATATGTATCAAGCGTGCCATCGGTACGCTACAAAATTCCGCGCAACAGATACATGGGCATCCGTTATTATACTGTACCTGACGGCACAAACCGGGGTCTGATCAATCACGCCATTTTACCCACATTAAGTCCCTTCGAGACGGAACCAATCTGACAATTACCACAGGTACATGTCCCGAAGGGACGGCACATGGGTAGCCAAAATGTAGATGCTGAAGCGGGCGTGCCTAGGGTACGCCACCCGATTATTCAATCGGCTTAAAAATATATTGCGTATCATATTCAATCCCGCTTCGCTCCAAAAACTCTACGTATTCTTCTCTAAAGCTTTTCTTGCGGTGGTGTTCTTTTTGGTTCCTGATGTAGCTTATCACCTGTGGCACTTGAGAACGTGACAGCGAAAACGCTCCGTAACCGGCCTGCCACGAAAAGCGCCCCTTAGCAAAACGGTTTTGGTTGATCCACTTGGACGAATCCTGCTTTACGTATTTCATTAACTCCGACAATGCCTGGATCGGTCGCAAGCCCACCAGGAGATGCACATGGTCCGGCATGCCGTTAATCTGAAGCAGTTTATGACCATTATTTTTAACGATGCCATTGATGTATTTATAGAGGTCAGTTTCCCATGTATCAGCGATCAGGCTTTGACGATTTTGAACAGCGAAGACGGTGTGAATATGAATTTGGGTATAGGTGTTTGCCATGGTGTATTTTAGGTTTGTGATAAAATTTTGTTTTTTTTACGTGGGAGTCTTATGGAGAAAATATAGGAATAATTTAGACGAATTTCATTGCATCTGGCTTTAATGTTGTACCTGACGGTACAGGTCGGGTTAAATTAACCTCCTTGTCTACCCATATTATGTCCCTTCGGGACGGGATAGAAATATTGGCATCACAACAATCAAACCTCAAACATAAAGTAGTGTCCCGAAGGAACAACACATAGGTAGGCACATCAAGTAAATATAGATGCGGGCGTACCATCGGTACGCTTTAAAATTGACCACAAAGATTTATTGGGTCCGTTTTTGTACTGTACCTGAAGGTACAAACCGGGTTTAATCAATCACGCCATGCGCTACCCATATTATGTCCCTTCGGGACGGGAAAGATCATTACTATTGAAATACAGGTGTGTCCCGAAGGGACAATACATAGGTAACCGGCCACGCAAACATGTATCCGGGTGTGCCATCGGTACACTTCAAATTCTCCACACATATTTATTGGGTCCGCTTTTGCGCTGTACCTGACGGCACAGAATGAGATTACGAAAACCTCCTAGTCTACCCATATTGCGTCCCTTCGGGACAGACTCGATTCGTCAAAATAAACGATTAAATCTTTGGACAGATATTTTACCGGTTTATTCGTTTTGTCCCCTCGGGACAAAACATGGGTAGACAACAGCATCTACAAAAAACCGAGCATACCGTCGGTACACCATAAGATCATTTAATGGGGAGAAAATTTCGTGTCCGATTTATGCATCGATTCACATTTATGTATTTCAATCGCGTCGTATTACATACTGTACCTAGCGGCCCAGACCCCTGTATTTCGTATACCCATTCTACCCATATCATGTCCCTTACGGGACGGACGGTGAATAATGCTGCCTACCAATGAAATGCGGATTCTTCAAAAACATACGATCGAATATTACGCATAAATCAACAATTACTTGAATCAATCCATACTTCAGATATGTCCCGCAGGGACAAAACATAGGTAGAAAACGGCATCTACAAAAAACCTACGTGCCATCGGTACGCCACATAAAATACCCCAAAACAAAAAAGGCCCCGCGGGCCAAACACCCACGGAGCCTTTAATTTCAATCATTCAATCCCTATTGCAGATCTAAGCGGTCCAGGTTCATCACCTTGTTCCAGGCGGAGAAGAAATTCCGTGACAAACAAAAAACTTCTACCGCACCAGCAACATCTTTCGTGTATCCGTAAAATCCCCAGTCTGCAGACTATAAAAATAAATACCGGTGCCCACCGGCTGCTCGGCGGCATTTGTGCCATCCCAAACCACAGATTTTTCCCCTGCGGTTTGAAATGCACTAACCAGCGTTATCACCTTTTGTCCGAGTAGATTATAAACGGTAAGCTCCACCTGTGCAGACTTGGGTAGCTGGTATTTGATTGTGGTCGCCGGGTTAAATGGGTTGGGGTAATTTTGGTGTACACGAAAATTATTTGGTGAAGCTAAAGTAGTTTCAATTCCTGTAGTAACATCTCCGATTTTAGCGATAAATCGACTTTGGTAGCTACCAATGGTGGTATCACCAAAGGCTGCTGGACCGAAGAACCTTCCGCTTACCAGAGCGTTGCCCGAAGCATCGACAGCTATGCCGCGGCCCGATTCAGAAGTAAAGGAACCGCCTTCACCACCAACTTGTTCGGTCCAAATCATATTACCATCAGCATCATATTTTGAAACAAAAACATCATATCCTCCGGCACTTGTAAGAATTGTATCTCCAAATATTGCCGTCTCAGAAAAATATCCTGTTATCAGGCTATTGCCTGAATTGTCTACCGCGATGCTTTGTCCAGCGTCACTATAAACATGATTACCTGATGCCCCACCAGCTTGCCTAGTCCATATCCAGTTGCCATTTCCATCATACTTAGTAACAAAGACGTCAGGAGTTCCGTCTATACTTGTCAAGGTCGTATCGCCAAAGGTTGCAGTGCCAGTAAATGATCCGGTAATAAAACAATTACCGAATCCGTCAACTGCAATATCTTCGATATATCTAATATACTCCCCTGTTTCAACCCAAACTAATTTCCCATTCATGTCATATTTGGCGATAAAGATAGCGGGATCGGTTAACGTTGTATCACCAAAGGTTGCTCCACCGAAGGTATCTCCGGCCACCAGGCTGTTTCCTGACTCGTCAACAGCAATACTTAAACCTCTATCTAATTCAGATCCACCTGTTTGTTTGATCCAACGCAAGTTGCCATTTCCATCATATTTTGCAAGGAAAAAATCATTATCGCCCTCGCTGGTTAGGGCAGTGTCACCAAAAGTACTAGTATACCAAAAATCTCCAGTCAATAGGATATCGCCGCCGGAAGCATCTACAGTGACACCACGTCCTACATCGTCCCACTGTCCGCCCGCTTGTTCTACCCAAAGCAAATTGCCGGCTCCATCATATTTTGCAAGAAAGATATCCTCTCCACCGGCGGTCACCAGATTTGTATCTCCGAAGAACGCAATACCTTCAAAAGTTCCGGTTACCAAATAATTGCCGGAGGCATCCACAGCGATGCGCCTAGCAACGCCATCTGCCTGCTCAGTCCAAATCAAATTTCCATTCTCATCATATTTAGAAATTAAATCGTCCCCGGAAGTGCCATCATCCACCGCCACAAGAATGTTGCCCAAGCCATCCACAACAATGTCGTCTCCACCACCCTCTTGTGCCCATAGCCATTGAGGTGTTTGGCCGTGTACAGAACAAACACCTATAAGAAATATTATTACCTTTAAAGTATGCTTCATAATTTAATCCTTCCTTTTTCTTGACTTTAAAAACGTAATAGAAAAAGCATGACCTGTCAGAAGCAGTCAAACATGTATTTAAAACATACTTTTAAATAAAAATCCTGAGGGGACCGGGGACTTACACAATCTGTGTATGTGCGACTACAACGAATTAACTCTCTTTTTGCAAAAGAATAAGAAGAATCCATATGCTCTCCTGATCACAGATTTCTTATTTCAAACGGCTTATTTGCCTATATAAAGATAACGTCTGTTAAATAAGACCCCATCAGATCAGCAACCAGGATCTATGGATCTAAATACGTTGGCTAAATAAGTAATATCAATGCCAGGACCATTGGGCAAATAAAATAGTCAGTTTTTTTAATCAGCTAAAATTTCGACAATCTTAAAAACAAACCGCAGATTGAGACAAACGAAGAATCAAGCAGAATGGGTTTAGTATAATCACTCCCCGATAAAAGAACAAACATTACACGGTAAAACTTTTATATAATTAAACGAAGCTCTTTACATTTGATTATATATCCGGAAGGGACAACATATGGGTAGACAGCAGCATCTACAAGAAAACCAGCATACCGTCGGTACACCATAAGATCATTAAATGGGGAGAAAATTTCGTGTCCGATTTATGCATCGATTCACATTTATGTATTTCAATCGTGTTGTATTACATACTGTACCTGGCGGCCCAGACCGGTGTATTTCGTATACCCATTCTACCCATATCATGTCCCTTACGGGACGGACGGTGAATAATGCTGCCTACCAATGAAATGCGGATTCTTCAAAAACATACGATCGAATATTACGCATAAATCAACAATTACTTGAATCAATCCATACTTCAGATATGTCCCGCAGGGACAACACATAGGTAGAAAACGGCATCTACAAAAAACGTGCGTACCATCGGTACGCCATATAGCCCCAAAAACAAAAAAGGCCCCGCGGGCCAAACCCACGGAGCCTTTAATTTCAATCATTCAATCCTCATTGCAGATCGAAGCGGTCCAGGTTCATCACCTTGTTCCAGGCGGCGACAAAATCCGTGACGAATTTCTCTTCGGAATCGGCTGAGCCGTAGACCTCGGAGATGGCACGCAGCTGCGAATTGGAGCCGAAAATGAGATCGACACGGGTGCCGGTCCATTTTACTTTGCCCGTCTTGCGGTCGCGACCTTCAAACAGCTCGTCATCTTCGGACGTGGCTTTCCAGGTGGTGCCCAGGTCCAGCAGGTTGACGAAGAAGTCGTTGGTCAGTGTGCCCGGCTTATCGGTGAAGACGCCATGCTTGGTTTGCTTGAAGTTGGCATCCAGGGCGCGCATACCACCCACCAGCACCGCCATTTCCGGCGCGGTCAGCGTAAGCAGTTGGGCGCGGTCCAGCAGCAATTCTTCACCGGATACGGCATACTTCTGCTTCTGGTAATTGCGGAAGCCATCGGCGGCCGGTTCCAAAACGGCAAAAGAATCGGCGTCGGTCTGTTCCGGCGTGGCATCGCTGCGGCCCGGTGCAAACGGCACACTGATCTTATGACCGGCTTTTTTGGCGGCCTCTTCCACGGCGGCGCAGCCACCCAGCACGATCAGGTCGGCCAGCGAGACTTTCTTACTGCCACCGTTTTGCGTCTTATTGAAATCCTTTTGAATGCCTTCCAGAGTGTTCAGCACTTTCTTCAGCTGCTCGGGCTGGTTCACTTCCCAATCCTTCTGCGGGGCCAGGCGGATACGCGCGCCATTGGCGCCACCGCGCTTGTCCGAACCGCGGAATGTGGAAGCCGAGGCCCAGGCTGTGGAAACCAGCTGCGGGATGCTCAGGCCGGAAGCCAGGATCTTGCTCTTCAGGTTGGCGATGTCTTTATCGTTGATCAGCTCATGGTCCACTTCCGGGATGGGATCCATCCAGATCAGTTCTTCATCCGGCACTTCCGGTCCAAGGAAGCGCTGCTTCGGTCCCATGTCGCGGTGGGTCAGTTTGAACCAGGCGCGGGCAAAGGCATCGGCAAATTCTTCCGGATTTTTGTGGAAACGGCGTGAGATTTTTTCATAGGCCGGGTCCATGCGCATGGCCATATCGGCCGTGGTCATCATCGGCATCTCTTTTTTGGACGGATCGTGCGCGGCCGGCGGCATATCCTCTTCTTTGATATCCTTAGGCTGCCACTGATAGGCACCGGCGGGACTCTTGGTCAGTTCCCACTCATGGCCAAACAGCATATCAAAATAGCCCATGTCCCATTTTATCGGGTTGGTGGTCCAGGCGCCTTCCAGGCCGCTGGTGATGGTGTCACCGCCAACGCCGCTGCCATGGGTGCTTTTCCAGCCCAGGCCCTGCTCTTCGATGCCGGCAGCTTCCGGCTCGCGGCCCAGGTGACTCTCCAGCGCGGCCCCGTGGCATTTACCAAAGGTGTGACCACCGGCGGTCAGCGCGACGGTTTCTTCATCGTTCATGGCCATACGGGCAAACGTTTCGCGGATGTCCCGCCCCGAAGCAACCGGATCGGGTTCGCCGTTGGGACCTTCGGGATTAACGTAGATCAGGCCCATCTGTACGGCGGCCAGCGGGTTCTCCAGCTCGCGGTCGCCGCTGTAGCGCTTGTCACCCAGCCATTCGGCCTCTTCGCCCCAGTAGATGTCTTCTTCCGGTTCCCAGACATCTTCACGGCCACCGGCAAATCCAAAGGTCTTCAGCCCCATCGATTCCAGGGCGCAGTTACCGGCCAGGATCATCAGGTCGGCCCAGGAGATTTTGCGGCCGTACTTCTGCTTGATCGGCAGCAACAAAAAGCGCGCTTTATCCAGGTTGACGTTGTCCGGCCAGCTGTTGAGCGGCGCAAAACGCTGTGTGCCGGTTGAAGCCCCGCCGCGGCCATCACCGATGCGGTAGGTGCCGGCGCTGTGCCAGGCCATGCGGATAAACAGCGGCCCGTAGTGGCCAAAGTCCGCCGGCCACCAGTCCTGCGACGAGGTCATCAACTCAAACAGGTCTTTTTTGACGGCTTTCAGGTCGAGCTTTTTAAACTCTTCGGCATAGTTAAAATCCTCACCCATGGGGTTGGATTTATTGGAGTGCTGGTGCAGGATGCGCAGGTTAAGCTGGTTCGGCCACCAGTCGCGGTTTGTGGTACCGCCACCGGGCTTATGCGCCACCGGGCATTTGCCTTGGTTACTCATAGAAATTCCTCCTAAGGTATTGCTTTTTTAGTGGTTTTAGATTTGTGTTTTTGCGTCGTCACAAACGTCTTTTAATCTATGGCATTTGTGGCAAAAATGTAAATATTTAGGAAAAAGAGAAGTGGCTAAATTTATGTAAAACTTGATCCGGTGGACACCGAAAACCAGACGCGATTCATTCACACATTAAAGATACCCAGGAATCACTACAACTTCCGCAAACTATAAATCCTGTACGAGAAGTGAATCGGCTGAATTTGCTTGTTTGGCTTTTTGAAATACAATTAAAACACATTTGCTTATTGTAAAACCCGATTATGGTTAGCGGACCAATTGAGATCCAACATTTAAAGCTTTCTGCAAACCATAGTGAATACGATACCTTGTGTCAAGCTTTACCTTGGGCGAAATGTTTGATGGATTGCGCTCGCGGTAACACCATCGAAATAACCGTTCAAAATCGGTATCCTCTATATAGCAAATTATGTTAGTGTCATAAAGAAATTGAATAAACTGGTCTGGAGTCTCGACGAATTCAGGAATATCATCGTGATGGGTCAAAACATATTCAGTAAACTTTTCATAAGCAGTCATATAACTCTCATAGGTGAATTCTGACTTGCCGTTTAGGAAAGTAAAGAACTTCAAAAACATCTCGTAGTCTTTGTCATTGTAATAGAATGCTAATTGATCCCGAACACCACCCATCAAGTACTGAGAATATTTATTTTTGAAATCATTGCTTTTAATATCACGTTCTGAAAAAACTGCGTCTGTATTTTTAGCTTTCTGAGAGAACTCTTCCTGAAGGACCTGGAGGATAGATACTACATCACGTGGCCTTGAATAGGACATTCGTAGAATTGCAACGAATGAATCGTCGAACTTTCGATCCCTGTGAACGGATGGGATGCGCCACGGAAAATAATAATCCCAAGCTTTACCAAGATCCGGAGAATGCGTTTGCTGCGAGGCAAGTAATCTGTCTGAAAGTTGGAACAAATGCGAGCTTCGGTAGCTTGGGTATGTCGTTCGCCAATCAAGATAAACTGAGTTATCCCTTACTTTGTTTGTTGCATTTTGAAGGCCTACAGAGTTAAAGATGTCCGGTCGACATAGTAGGATGGCTCTAAATCGTCCCTTTGAATCACGAATTGTTGGGAAAAAATCGTTGTTTAGACTCCAAATTGCGTTCGCCAAACCCTTGACACAATCAAGGTAATCGCGATAAGGAATTGATCCTGGTCGGATGTCGATCCCATCAATAAACAATAAGTGGTTGTCCTTGATTTTGATATCGCTCAATGCCGTCTCAAATTGCTTTTGAATATAAAGCAGGTTTACTTGAAATTTCGATTCATGGAATGTAGCGCTAGAATAACTTTCCCCGCCAAGCTTAAGATGTTTTGATATCAATTCAGCTGCAATTTTTGAATTCTCGATCAAATCTAAAGCATAGACAATTTCAGGAGAAAACGCATTCTGATAGTAATCATCTATTGCCTTGTTAAGTGCCCTTATCTTCGCATTTTTGCTGAATGGTAAATGGTCGAGTTCATCTGGTCTTACAGACCTAGCCAATAGTAACAGAATTATAACCTTCCAAATGGACGTATAATCGGAGAGTTGGAGATGATTTTCTTGTTTTAGTTTGACAAATTTTTGGTATTCTGTTTCCCGGATATATTTCAGTTCGGATATATTGTTCTCGTAGTGATTATTTGACAAATAGACTGCGTAGGCGGTCTTACCTGTTCCCTTTTCGCCAATCACGAAAAAACAACTCTGTTTCAAAAGTTGGTCAAGAAAAATACTCTTTATAAAGATAGACTCAAATAGCTGCTTGTTTTCCCTTCGATGATAGTTTTCTGCGTCTCTAAAACCGAGGTTTAAATCAGTTACTCTCTTCATTTCAGTTCCTCCAGAACGTGGTTTATCTTTCTTAATTTTTTCACTATATGGTATTTCAACGAGCCTAATATGTCGAAGCCAAAAAAAGCCGCCTGAGCAATCATCTTTTTTTTAAAAGCGAAATGATTACTCCCCTAATCCTCTCCAAAAATCCTCACGCTCTGAGGGAGGCATGGATACTGTGTCGATCTGTGCCGAAATCTGTTATGCGTATCGTGCCATCAAATTTCTCTCGTCTACTACTCCGCGCAAACTATGTCCAACGGTACGCCAACTGTATCCATCAGGAAATTGTACGCTGCCGCGAGGATCATTGCCTGACGATCGCTATGCCTCTCGCGCGAAATCCCCGGCTGTACAATGACAATCTGTCCCTGGATCTCCTTGAATCGGCTTGCGCGGAGAATGCTGCCCATCTCGTGCGTGCCACCGTGCAGAAAACGGCTCGGCCGTATGTCAGACCGAAGGCGCTGCTCCCGTTTCGCGATGTGACGACATAGTTCCTTAAACTTCCAAAGCCAGCGTCCTGAGCGCACCGCCTGGGAGCAGACTTCAACGGCATCCTCAAGGCGAGCGCCACCGACATTGGCGCTGAACTTGCAGTGAACGAGAGCAAAGTGAATGGTCTCATCGTCCATCTTAAAACAGATCAGATCAGCAGCTTCACCCGCAGCGTCATCGTCGAAAATGACGCCATAGCCGGCGTCAATGAAGTACCGGGCTGCGCGCGCCTGGACAGTGTCTTCATGCACCGCGCCATCCCGCCAGAGGGATTCTTTGGTGACGTCGATACCGTCCCAATCCCACACATCGAATCTATCTGCTGGAAACGACAGATCCTTTGCCTCCTCCGGCTTGATTAGCAAATGACCATCCAGTTCACTAAGGTCGGCGAAGCGAACCAAGAGCGGATAGTCATTCAAGAAATCAGCCAGTGGTAGTTCACGGCGTGCTACGCCGATCGAGAGAGCTGGCCCGGCCACGTGCGCAAACTCGTAGGCGTTGGCAACACCAAGGCGGAGGATATATCCTGACCGCTCTCCTTCAAATACGAGGCAAAAACGCATGGTTTGACGGTCCTCGCCAATATCTTCAAAACGGAGATCAAAGTAGGACAATGGGGTTTCGACACCACTCCGAACGAGCTGGACTTTGTCCTCTTGCTGCTGGAGGATTTCCAGCGGCCATTCCAGGGTAAGCACCGTTGCCTCAGGGAACTTTGAAATCTCCTCTGGCACCAATACATTCTGAAGGATCTCATCTGTACTGATCGCGTCATCGATGAGCTTCGAGCCAACGCATTTGCACCACTTGGTTAGATGGGCGATCGGTCCACCTTCCTTCGACCACACACGGCCTTTGAATGAGCAGCCGATCGCAACCGGCAAACCGTTCTCGTAGCCTGTACCCTGGAGCACGGACTTCGTGGAACCGGCGGTTTGAGAGATCTCCAGCGCTTGGCGAACGTCCGCGCCAGTGTACATCGCATAACGTAAATTGCGGCGCGCATGCTTGGTGACACCGACATTCTGAAACTGAAGCCGGTTGATACCGGCAAGGGTGCGGAACACAGAATCCCCACGAACCAAAGCGACGTTCGCTCCGCCGACCTCTTTGGCGAGTTTCTCATGCAGGGAGGACTTGTCGCTTGAGTGGATGAACAGCAAGCCGAGATCGGCATCATAGTGAACGACATACAAGTGCCATTCACGGTCCTGGATCGATTGCGCTCGAGTCCAGCGTACGGGCGGCTCTGTTTTCGTTACATAATAAAGCGTGCTGGATTCCTCATGGAGCCACACGCGGTGTACCTCGCTGTCTGTCGGTACTGCACGGTGGAAACGACGCGGATTAAATTCACCGGCCCTGTACGCGACGGTACTAAATTTTGGCCGGAGTAACGCCGGAGAAATCGATGTGAGCGCATCGTCGTCATCTTCATCTGCCAAAGAAACCGACTGAGACAGAAACTCGACGAGCTCTCTATGCTCACGAACGGCATCTGAGCTCATCTCTGCAAGAAGCGTGTTCCAGTCGGCATCCTCGCTATAGAGCCTTTCGAGTCCCACTGATACATCTTGGTCGGCGATGTTCGCGATCACTGTCGCAGCCCCGATGTTGTCACCTGCCGTGCGGGTAAAACGGCCTGTGAACTGGAGCAAGACAGCCAGACTCTTGTGCGTATCGTGAATAGCGGCAATCTTGAGTTGCGGCAGGTCGAAGCCTTCACCAAGCATCTCGACACAAACGACAATGCGGCTATCGCGGTTGTATAGTCGTTCTAACTGACGAGCTGACGAAGAATCTTCAGAGTGTACTAGGATCGGTTCGTGTTCTGGCGCCAGATCCTGATAAAGGGTGCGAATCTGTGTCGCCCTTTGGATCTTGTTGCAGCGCGCCATCAACAGGTGGTCTAACCCAGCATCCAAATCGGTGTCAAGCTGCGCGATCGCCTTCTCAGCAATGGAGCGATCAGCATTCTGCAGCTCAATTTCACAGACCGGATCAAACCTTATCGGCTTGAAATACTGATCTTCCTGAGCGCGCCGAAGCGGATAGGAGTAGATCACATCTCCGTCTACAAGCACGCCGTCACGTCTGAACGGCGTTGCTGTGAATTGCAGGACCCGCGTGGCATAAAATTCTTTTCTGAATGCAGCCCAGCTCTTTGCGCCCACATGGTGCGCCTCATCAACGACAAGGCACGAGGACCGCTCAGCAATCTTCGGTACAAGGTCTGTAGCAGTACCCTGGCTCACGGCTGCCATTGTCGAGACCACGACATGACACATATCGAAGATATCAAGATCGGCTTCTGAACGCGGACGATTGTTGATCACACCAACGATCGGATTAGGCATATCTTCCGGAATGACTCTGAGCTTCCTGAGTAGACCCAGTGTGAGAAACTTTTTCACGGTTTGCTCGCGAAGCGGTGAGGAGGGGACGACGACAAGCAGCGTTCCTCTTACCTGTCCGACCAACACCGCAATCATAGTCTCTGTTTTCCCGGTCCCGGTGGGCATAACAATCGTGGCCGGCGTGCTATACAGGCTCCAATGTGCGCCGATGGAATGAAGGGCGCCAATCTGGGGCGAACGGAGTCCGGGCCGTATCGGATTACCCTCAGCATCCACTTGTTCTGAGGCGTACCGGATTCCACTCCTCCAGGATTTCGCCACCTGTGATTTCTTTTCTTCCCATTGCGTAGAGTCGTCCTGCCCGGCGAGATCGCGATGGAACTGCCAGGAAAATGAGCCGGGATCCGTCTCGTGAAGGACACCATCAACTCCTTCAGGTACGGGGCATTTTTTTCGCCTGGTGAGGACTATACGCTCACCCGACTCCAGGACGAGCAAAGGCTGCTCAATCCGCGGCGAGACCTTAATGTTTGTACGCGCGGTAGTTCTTTCGACGTGCTCTGGGCGAACTATATGGGAAATCACTCCGATATCACACTTCTTTTGCCATTTAAGCGAAGGAAGTAGGATCTCCTCCTGCTCTTGCTGATCACCGATATTATCCAGAACGGCACCACTCATTGTTTCGTCTCCATCATTTCCTCAAATGGTTTGTTTGGGGGCGGTAATTTTCCATTGCTCTTTCAGTCTCGAACATTATACAATCATCCCGTTAAAAAATAAAGCAAAAAAAAATCTAATTTCCTATACGCCAGCATAAAAGCCCCGAACGCACGCAGCAAGGCCACCACACAGAATATTGCAGTCCCACCAAACCATAAATAAGCTGCAGCGGCGGTTGCGGCTTATATTTTAGCTTTTATCGCCATTGTCTTTTTTCTGCCTTTTCTCTAACGTAAAACCAACGCCGGCACCCAATGCAATGCCCAAACTAATCCATAAACCTAAGTTATCTGTCAGAACGCCTATGACACTTCCAAACGCTGCACCAAATGCCGCGCCTAAAATGACGGTTTTTTCATTTTTCATATTTTGTTTTCGCTCCTATGTGTATGTGAGATGCTTCGTGTAGTTTGCAGGTTTTAAATAAGCTCAAATATATATCGCAGTATAAGGCGGGCTAAAATCCGTTCCTAGTAATACCAAAGATAAACCCGCCCCCCAAAAACCATCACAGGAATGCGGCAAATATAGCAGGCTTTTATTGCTTCCTGTAAAGTGTATAGGTGATAGCCTGCCCCTGGTCCGTTTCGTTCAGGGTCAGCGTATCGGCTTCAAGGGCAAACGTCATAAAGATGGTTTCATCTAGTTCGTTGCCCTCGTGATCCTGTAGCAGGTTTATGTCTATCTCGTTGCCTTCCACGTAAACAAAACCCGATGCCGCGTAGAGCTGGCCACCCATAAGATTGACCTCTTCATAAACAAAAGAGCCGATATCATTCACCACATGGAAGCGGGCCTGCACGGCATCCGGCACCCACTCCATTACAAGCGCCAGGCTGGCGGGAACACTGTCCACCGTTACCGCCTGGAATATCCACGTGCCTATCATTTCAGCCGGGGGATGCCCGTCCTCCGGTCCGGTTGCATTATCATCATCCGTGCTGCTGCAACCGGAAATGATGAAAAATAAAAGGAGACCTGTAACCAATAGGCGTTGGATTAACATGATTTTTCCCCTTATATGGTGGCGTGCTTAAAGGCAATATAAACGCTTAGGGCCGCTATACTCAAAATTTTGTGGCAAGATTTATTTTATTGCGCCCGCGTTCATGTCGGCCAAACCATAAAACCCCGCGCAGCAGACACGGACCGCGAAGCGGTTATAACTCAACGGCGGTTGCGGCTGGTAACCGATAACCAAAATCTCAACGCCAATCCGGATAAGCAGGGCGATGCCCCACGGTCTCAACCGGGGTTGATAACGTTCGCAAACAGTGTGGCCAACCCCAGGAAACTAAGAAAACCCACTACATCGGTGACAGTGGTCAGGACAATCGATGAGGATTGCGCCGGATCCTGGCCTAAGGCCTGAAGAATAATCGGGATAACCGCACCCGATAATCCTGCAATCGCCATAGAAAGCACCATCGCTACCGCGATCACCGCAGCCAGGCTCAGGGAACCGGCCCAAAAAAACACTATCAGTGCGGTGGTCAGGGCGACGGCACAACCGTTTATGCTGCCGACTATAATCTCCTTGCGCGCCACGCGAAACCAGTGGCGTGTGCGAATCTCGCGCAGGGCCAGGCCGCGCATGGTCACCGCCAGGGCCTGGGAGCCCGTATTGCCGGATTGTCCGGCAACTACCGGCAGGAATACGGCCAGCACCGTAATTCTGGCAATGGTATCCTCGAATATTCCGACAACCGCCGCGGCCAGGAAAGCCGTTGCCAGGTTCATTTCAAGCCATGGAAGCCGCTTACGAACTGCAAACGAGACTTTTGAGAGGGCGCGTTCATTCCGGCCGGCGCCAAACATTGCCTGTAAGTCTTCGCTGGCGTCTTCCCGGGCAGCGCTAACCAGAGCATCATTGCGGATAATGCCCAGCAGCTTGCCCTCGATGTCCACAACCGGCAGGCTGATCAGCTTGCGTTCTTCCAAAAGCTGCACCACATCTTCCAGGGGGGACATCGCCTGGACTGTCACGGGCCGGGTGTGGATCAGCCCGCCAAGCCGGTCATTCGGTTGGGCTACGACAATCTCCTGAAGCGGCAGCATGCCCACAAGTTTTCCATCCTCGTCTGCAAGATAGATGTATATAATTCGGCGGTCGCGGGTGGCACGCACGATTTTCAGGGCGTCTTCAACGCTGTCATCCGGATGGAACGCCAACACCCGGCGATACATCAGGTGGCCGGCGGTTCCCGGTGGGTATTGCATCAATGTTCTTGTTTCTTTGGCAATGTTTTCCGGCAATAGCGACAGCCGTTCCCGGACAACCTTGTCATCAAGGCGGGCCAGCAATCGGCCTGCCAGCGACGGATCAATGGATGTAAAAAGCTGCAAGAAGAATTCTTTTTCCATGCTCCCGATCAGGTTCGCTGCAATATCCGTGTTTAGAAGGGCATAGATTTGCGCGGCGCGGTCGATTGGCTGCGCTTGTAAATGCTTAAGTATTTCTTGCGTTTTAAAGGAATTCAGCAATCTCGCTGCTTCCCCCGGGTAAAGCTGAAAGAAACCCTCTATCAGAGACCTGGTAACAATTGAAGCTGTTTTTTGCATTTGGCTGCCTCTTTTTTTTATTTCTCTTCTAAAAGATCCTTCACCGGCATCGTGACACTGCGAACCAGACTCGAGAGTCCAATCTTATACAGTTCGCCAAGCGAAGCACTGGCGGTTAACGCGTGGCGCGGCAAAACGCCTTTTTTGCTGTCCTTTTCAATCCGCCGCAGCGTCTCGTAACGAACCACGCCCAGCAGCATGCCGCTGTTATCCACCACGGGCAGCGCGTGATATTCCTGCCATGCGGAATGATTAATGATAGCCTGAAAACCAAGGTCTGCGTGTAACCACTGCACCTCTGCAGACATCACCGCGGAAAGCGGCTCGCCGGAATGCGCCAACAACAACTCGCGCAAAGTAATAACCCCGCTGAGCGCCTGGTTCCGGTTGACAAGGTAGAGATAATATATTGCATTCTCCGGGCGTTTTTGAACGCGTCTTAAAGCCTCTTCGACCGCAATGTCGTCCGGCAATGTAAGCACTTGCGGGTCGGCCAGAGCACCGGCACTGCCCTGAGGATAACTCAGTATTCTGCGTAAGGGGATGGCGGTTTCTTCTGCTACCAACCCGAGGATCGTCTCTCGCAGCTCTTCGTTAACCTGGCGCAGAAAAACAGCCACTACCTGTAAAGGAAGCTTCTCAACAATCGCCGCAGCTCGGTCGGCATCCAGTAGTTCAAGACATCTCACCGCCGTGTAGCTTTCCAGATGCCGAAAAACTTCTACGGCAAGCTCGAAAGGAATTTCCTGCAGCAGTGCAGCGCTGTCCTCGACCTTCTGCCGTTCCACTATGCGCGCCACATCCGCGGGGTGCTGTTTGATAAAACTCTCCAGTATGAGCAGGTCGCTGTTCATGTTGTGGCTCCTTCCCGTTTCACTAACGTGGAGATATCTTCGCTAAACTTCTTGGCAGGAACGGATACCTGTCCTTCTTCTGTCTGCAGGATGACCGCAGTGGGAGTAATTTGAATAATCTGGCCTGTAAAATCTCCGATTTTCACCGTTTGTCCCTCGCGGTAGCGGCCCTGCAGGTAATAGGATGCGAGAATGTTGTTAACCGATGTGCGGGCGCCCAACCCGAAAGCGAGGGCCGCGCCAAATAGAATGGCTGCTATAACGATATTGATCACGCCGGTTAGTATTGCGATTTCGATTCCGATCTGGTCCACGGCCACTAAAATGGTTATCAGGATAATGACATACTGCGCGATCCTCCCCAGCATATTTCCATACAACAATCCTGCCGTGGACGAAGTGGTAGTGATGAAATTATTCACCAGGCGGCCGCCTATGATGCCGAGTAAGACGATCATTACGGCTATCAGGATATTGGGTAAGTAACGCACCAGCCCGCTCAGCCAGGTGGTGATGATGGGCATACCGAGTACTTCCGTGGCAGCGGTCAAAAAGAAGACGATGATGATCCAATAGACCATCTTTCCAACCAGCTTGCCGGATCGTTCCAGCTGTAGTTGTTGGAGCCTGCCCTGGACTTTTCGGTTGGCAACGAACCGGTCCAGCCCCCCGATAAAACGGTTCACCAACGCCCGGAAGATACGGCCAACGATAATACCGACCAGGACGATTACGATCGCAAGAACAAGTTGCGGAAAAAATGCGATCAGGTTTTCTTTAAACTGAATCAGTAGTTTTCCCAGGTCTGCAAGGAATTGTTCATAGCTCATAATTTATCCTCTTTTCCGCCGGTTTTACTATCAAACTCGCACTTACGAGCGGCCTTCTGTAAATCAACAATCCGATCTGTTTTATCGATGATCTCATCGCCCAGAACTGTCTCCATCAGGTCTTCCATGGTAACAAGTCCATCAAGGCCGCCATATTCATCATAGACTATGGCAATGTGCTTCCTGTGCTTCGGGAAGGAGGTCAACATCGTCAAACAATTCGTGCTTTCGACCACAGATGAAATGGGCCGCGCGATCGACTGCAGGGGCTCTCCGACTTTCCGGTCCCGTTGAACTCTCATCACCGTTACTGCTGCAACCGGAAATGGGGAAAACAAAAGGAGCCAATGAGCAATGCGTGTTTAATAAACATGATTTCTTCCCCTTAGTATGGTGGCAAGCTTAAGGGGAATATAAACGTTGGAGTCTGGGATTCTCAAAAATTTAATGACGGATTGTTTAATGGCCCGAATTAATTTGCTCCCCCGCCCTATAAAATCCCCGCACGGCAGGCAGCAGGGCCACGGCAAGAATAAGCACTCCCACCAAACCGTATATCAATTGCAGCGGCGGTTGCGGCTGGTAGCCGATAACCAGAATCTCAACACCAATCCAGATCAGCAGGGCTATGCCCAGCAGCAAAGCTCCCGGCCAGGACCAGGGCAATCGCCGGAAAAGACCGTAAAAAACCACCAGCGGGTATATACCCAGCACAAACAGCAGGATAATGCCCGGGATGAAATAATTGCCAAAAGGCGAGCCGGCCAGCCATTTGAGCGGAATCTGCAGCGCCCGGCCCGACGGGTCCAGCACCAGGCCGATGCCACCAAAGATGCCACTGACACCCTGGAAAAAAACCAAGGCCAAAAGAAGGTAAATAAGGGCGGGTCTTGCTTCGCGTTGTGTCATATTCTTCTCCGTTGTAAAGATATTCTTTACCATTGCGTGCGGGGAGATGTTAATAAAGATATGAAGATATTTTTGTTATACAACCGCCGGCATACAACCTTTAAAAAATTAATGATGCCCGCATCGCGCTTGCCCCTGGTACCTCATCCCTGCCCGGCAGCTAAGGACTCGAATGCACGCTAAGCCCGGTCACGGCAAACAATATCAGCCCCATGCCCAAAAGCTGTATGCTGTCCAGGCTTTCATGCAAAAGCACAACGCCAAACAGCGCGGCGGTAACCGGCTCGACCATCGCCACAATGGATGCCACGGCCGGCGTACTGCGGCTAAGACCGATAACATAAAGGATAAACGACAGTCCCGCGCCAAGCACACCCAGCGCGGCAAACAAAGGCCAGCCCGGCGAGGTCAGCGCGGCAACGGTCTGCCCGCTGTCGGCCGGCCAGATGAGGACGACGGCAAGCACGGCGAACGCTATCATCAGAATGGCCTGCGGGCTGCCGTGCGGCGCGGCATATTTAAAACCGAAAATGAACACGGCGTAAGACATTCCGGCAAGCAGCCCGGCGCCCACGGCAACCGCCGTAACATCGCCGCCGCCGATGTCATACACCTGGGTAAGCAATACAATACCAATCATCACGATCACGATCGCCGACCACTTAAACGGGGAAGGTTTTTCCAGCTTAAGCAGGAACGACACGAGGTAAACGAACACCGGCGCGCAGTACATCAGCGTAACCGCCACCGCCACGCTGCCCTCGGCAATGCTGATAAAATAGAAGGCAAAGTTGCCTGCCACACCCAGCCCGGCAACCGCCGACCAGAACCACAAGCGGCCGTTGGCCAATCCGCTGCCACGCGGACTCAGCGCCAGCCAGGCGGCAACAAACAGCAATCCGATCGCGCCACGGTAAAACGAAACGACAAACGCGTCCCAGCCATCCGCTATCAGAACGGCGCCGATCCCGCCGGATAAGCCCCAGAAAAAGGCCGCCAGCACGAGCAATGCTGTACTAAGGCCCGCCATGTGCTCTCCTTTGTCGTCTGATGAAAATTAAACTGCCCTGGCCGGGATAAAATATTACAGGCAGAAAGGTAATCAAAAAATACCGGGGTCCCTGGGCGGGAAGAAAGGTAATGAAGCAGTCGCGCAATAAACGGGTGAGTTTAAGCGGCCGGCTTAGATAACATCATCCAGTTCGGGGTAATACTTTTTTACACAGGCAGGACAAATGCCGTGGCTGATCTGTGCTTCCGAAAGCCGCGCGATATAGCTTTCGACAGTCTGCCAATAGCCTTCATCATCGCGAACACTTTTGCAGTGGCCGCATAGAGGAACGATCCGCCGCAAGGTCTGTATCTCGGACATATAATCGCTCAGCCGCTTGTTCTCACTTCCCAGCACATGGTTCATATAAACCAGCTCCAGGTTGTTCTGAATAATATCGCGGAACTGCGCCAGAAGCTTTTCATAGGTTTCGGTGTAGGCGTTTTCCTTATCATCCAGCACGCAGATGGTGCCAAAGGCCTTGCCGTCCGGCTGCAGGATCGGGAAGCCCAGGTAGGAAATCATGTTCAGTTTAATATCGGGATTGTTTTTCCACTTTTCGTCTTTCAGCGCGTTGGGCACCAGCAGCTTCCGGTTTTTATTTACCACCGTTTCGCAATACAAGCCGGACCCCAGAAAATGTTCATGGTCGCCCGGTTTATAGGGATTGCCCGCGCTGTTACTGGAAACAAACACCTCGATGTCGCTTTCCACAATACGCATGATGAGCGCGGCAGGTACATGAAACAATTCAGCGATCGTATCGATGATATCCTGCCATTTTTTGAGAACGGTTTCCGGTATTTCAAAGCCGGCCTTTTGTGTATCTGATGCCATCTTGCGCTGCTCCATAAAATTCTATTGCTCATGATCGGGTGAAAAGCAAATATATTAAGGAATAACGTATGCGGGACGGTAGAATGGCAGCGGATCTAAAGGCCATCATGCAACCACACTTTATCCGGCGCAGTTTTTGGGCAGGTGTGATGTAAACACGGCCCGTATCATCACAAGCCAAAAGCATAAACAGAAACAATGATTACGGCACGCAGAAAGTCCACATGGCTATTTCCTCCCTGCCTTTTTTAAAAGGACAGTGATCTGATAGATCGGCTCATAGCCGTTTTGGATGTGGGCCCGTTTGCTCAAAGGATACTCTTCTTCGATGGTGTCGGAATGGAAGCAGGTGATGGAATGGTGCAGGAACCAGTGTTCGAGGGCCTCCAGCAGTTGCGCGCCAAAACCTTGCCCCCGTAGCTGCGGCTCCACAAACCAGCCTTCCACGTGACCGTATTTTTGCCCTTTGGCGTGGTAGTACTTGCCTTCGATAAAACCGTGGGCCTTCCCCTGCCCGTCGATCAGCAGGAAGGCGTTTTCCGAATCCGCGGCAACAATGGCGGCCGTTTCCTGTTTATGATTTTCGGGATCACCGGGCCAAAGCCGCTTGCGAACGGCCACCCATGTATGCTGGTGCTGCAGCTTTGTTTGTACTATTTCCATGAAGAGTTTTGGTGCTTATAACGCTGAGATAACCGGACAAAGGCAAGTAAAACTACCATCTGCCCAATCATGCTCAGAGCTTTTGTTCCGCGTTAATGATTTGTTATTGTGTAATTACTCAACTATTTCCAATTTTAAGTCATCAAACCAAGTATACTCACATGAGCTTCGTAAACTTAAACTAAAATTATTTACATCAGCTGAACTTACAAAAAAAGTTTTTTCTAAGTATGTCCAATCTGAATTGGGTGGAACACCTAATATTCCAAAAAAACTATAAGATAAAAATCCGGCTTTTTCTGTTGTTTGATCACCCCAAAAATCCCCAACATATTCACTATACTCACCTTCTGTTTTAACCCATCCGGATATTTTGTACGTACGGTCTCCTACTAATTTAAATGTTGCCCCCCATTTTGAGAGATCAGAGAGAAGATGACCTACACTTGATTGTTCAGATTTTAACAGTAAAGAATAGTTACCAGAAATCTTAATGCTATCTGTAATTTGGATTTGACCAAAATTATAACTATTCCACCAAACTAAAGGATTCTCCTGCAATTCAAAATCACCATTCCAGATATAATTTTTATTATTTGTTGTAGCTGACACAATATTACTGCCACCAAGGCGGCTAAACTCATTCATTACAAATACACGATAGTAATATGTCTCTAAGGCATCCAGATTTTCGTCCACAAACGAAGTGTCATTTTTATCAATAGTCACATAAACTAAAGTACCCGTCTGCTCATCTAATCCAGGTGTTGAATTGCGGTATATTTTATATTCCCTGAAATCTAATGCATTGGAAGGTGACCATGTTAGTGTTATCGAGTTATCTGTTTTAACGTTAACGTCATTTAGTTTTGTTGGATTTGGAAGAATAAGTGAATTCAATTCAATGTCATTATTTACACTAATGTTTGAAGTATTCTCAACAAAACTTCCATCAACATAGGTTTTTGAAGTTTTAAATAATCTATCTCCTTCAGGAACATTACCAATAGAAAATTCACCATTCTCATTTGTCGTGGTCGATAAATTTAATTTATCATCAATGGAAACAACAGTATTGATGCTTGGTTGCCCATTCTGATAAATGATCCCTGAAACTGTATATAAATTTTTAGGTTCTGATGACTTCTCAGAGCAAGCTGATAGAGTTATAATTAGTAAAAATATTACTTTTTTCATTTCAAATCTCCTATTAAAAAACAATAACAAGTATTAGACGTACTAAAATCCATGTTATAACATTCCTAATTATGCACATTATATACTTGGTTTATTAGCGTTGTTTTAGCTTTCATAATATAACCGTCACATTTACCCTAAGACAATTCTATTTTGACTTAAACCTGCGACACCCGGTTTTATCACCCCTCCTGGCAATACTCAGAAACTATCCGCAGAGTATTAAAAAACAAATGTTTAGGGATAAATCTAATAGCTTACGCCCAAACCGACTTCCGCAGACAGACCGGCTGCAGCATCATCGGCCTACGCAAAAACGGCACCAAGGAGATCAACCCCAAAGCCGGCACGCAGCTTGCCGAAAACAGCGAAATGATAATGATCAGTACCGTGGAGTCGGAAGCGCTTTTCCTCAAGCGCTTTAATATCTCGGGAGCGCAAAAAGACTGACCTTGCCTGTTCTGTATCACAAAAGACAGCCGCAAAAACATTTCCCCTAAAAAGCGCCGTATTAATTCCGAAATATACCTCAAGGATTTTAGTCAAACACAGGAGGTGCAAATGCGCTTTTTTACAATCCTAATAACCCTGCTTTTTTCTCTTTCCGGCCTTTATTCCCAAAACGCTCCCGGTGCGGCGCCCGGACAGCAGCCGCAATTTGAGCCACAAGCCATGATGCCGGCACAACCGCCGCGCGTCGCTACATCTTTCCTGGATGATACATTCGTTTTTGCCACAACGACGTACACATTCCAGGATATCGTGCTTTTCAGCTACTTTAACGAGTCCGTTTTTTATCTCATCAGCCAGGACAGCGTGCCGCTGGATACGGTCTATCTCGATGCCAACCAGTTTCACTCTTTTTCTCCCGGCGCCGGTATCTACCGCATTGAAGGCAACAACTCTTTTTCGCTGCTTATCGGCGACCCGGTATCGCAGAGCGTAATGGGATTTTTTGCCGTGGACGAATCGGGCAGTCCCGTTTCCACGCGCCTTAACACGTTTATGCCGGCCTCTTACTGGGGCGGCGAGCACTTTATCGTCTTCGCCTATAACGACGGTACCGAAGTGACCGTGAAAAGCCTTACCGATACCTCTACGGTGGCCGCCGGTATTCTCAACAAAGGCGAACACATGGTGCTGGACAATCAATTCAGTAAATTTTTGGGTGTTACCGCTAACAAGCCGGTTTCCGCGCTCAGCTATGCCGACCAGGGCTACTTTATCCCGGCCACAAACGGCACCTTCAGCGGCTCGCATTTCTACGGATTCTCCGGCTACGTGGGCAGCTGGGCCAATGGCGTAATCGTTACCGCCTACAACGATTCCACCAATTACCTGATTACCGACAAGGTCAGCGGTGATACGCTGGACCAGGGCGTCATTTCCGCCGGTGAAGCCGCTTCCGTTTCCATTTATGGTGATACTTACTGGGAAGTTATGACCGATAAACCCGTGACCGTCTGCAACACGCCTTACGCGGCATGGACGGGCAACTATTATTACATGGCCCGCCAGATCGACGAATCGGGTTTGGGTCTGGGCACCCATTTTTATACACCGGTCATCGGCGGCGATTTTGATATTTTCTCCTTTGAGAACAACAACCAGATCCTTATTACAAACACTGCAACGGGCGATACCGTCTACAATGACGTGCTGCCCGCCGGCGGTCATCACAGGCTGGCGTCCACCAAAGCGATCTATGAAGTGAACAGCAGTGAGAACGTCTCGATCATCACCTCCACCAATGGTGGTTTTGGCGCCGACTTCATGCCGCTGAACTTCGCGCTGGCCCTGCCCGATCTTTCCATCTCTTCCGCCGATATCACCTTCGATCCTGATTCCGCCGAGCGTAACCCCGGCGATCCGATCAAGGTTTCGGCCGAGATCACCAACGTCGGTTTTGAAACGGCCTACAACGTGCCGGTGCAGTTTTTCGACGGCGATCCGCAGGCCGGTTATTCGATCAGCCTGGTTTTTGTCGCCGATTCCATCCCGGCCGGTGAAAGCGTGACCTTTATGCAGGACTGGACAGTGCCCGACGCGCCGGAGTACCACGCCGTTTATGTGGCGATCGACCGTTCCTCCAGCATCGTCGAATCCAACAGCTCCAACAATACGTCCTTCCGTTTCATCGTTCCCAATATGGATCTGCTGCCGCCGCTTGTTACCGTTGTGGAAGCGCCCACCAGCGTTAAGGCCGATGGCGATGTGGTAGAACCGGAATATTTTGATGTTGTAGTGAATATTTTTAATAACGGCAATGTGGCCGCGGACAGCAGTTTCAGCACGTTGTACCTGCCGGCCGGTTTATCTGTGGACGGCAAGAACGATTCCAGCGTCGTTTACGGTGGCATCCCCGGCAACACCTCCGTTTCGCACACATGGACGGTGCACGTGGACAGCATTCCGCAAGGCGACGGCCAGATTGCCGCCCTCACCAATGCCGGTCAAAGTCAGGATGCGTACTTCTACTCCATCCATGTGGATGCCAATAATGCAGAAGAAAAATATGTAAAGCGCATGCTGCTTGTTGAGCAGCCCACCGGCCTCGATGAAGATGAGCTGCACAGGGCAACGCCGCAATCGTTTACGTTAAAGCAAAACTACCCCAACCCGTTTAACCCGCAAACGACGATAACCTACAGCGTGGCCAAAGAAGCGCACATCGTGCTGGAGGTCTATGATGTTAGCGGGCGCAAGCTGCAAACGCTGGTAGACAGCCGCATGGCTCCCGGGGACTACAGCGCCACCTACAACGGTACTACCCACAGCAGCGGTATGCTGTTTGTCCGCCTTATGGTTAACGGTGTTGACGTGGATGTACGCAAGATGCTGTTGATCAAATAAGCGAAAAATACAGCAACGGAATATTTCGCTCTATACAGGGAGCAAGGGCCAACCCCTTGCTCCTTTTTTTGAAATAAACATTTTATTGGCAATAGTATTATTTTATGCCGAGTTTTGAGACTTCCGGCGGTAAGCGACTCTGTTTATTACGATAATAAGGGACAGGCTTTTATGGAAAATACACTCTATTTCAAATATTTCTTCATCTTTGAAGACGGCAAAAAGGAAAATTTTGAAATTTACCTGGACAGGGAAACGCTTAAGCTGCAGCACTTTAAAGCCCCGGAACCTTCGGCGTGGACGAAGCTGGAGCACCACCAGTGCCGCAACTGCCCGCTGAGCAAAGAGGAATACCCGGAATGTCCGCTGGCGCTCAACCTGCGCCCGGTCATCGAACGCTTTTCCGGCATGTTTTCTTTTGAAAAGGCCCACGTGATCGTGGAAACGGCCGAGCGCAATTATTCGCAGAATACGCAGCTGCAATCCGGCCTGAGCGCAATGCTCGGCATCTTCATGGTTACCAGCGATTGCCCGGTAATGGCGCCGTTGCGCCCGATGGTCCGTTTTCACCTCCCCTTCGCCAGCATCGAAGAGACCGTCTTCCGCTCCGCCAGCAGCTACCTGTTGGGGCAATACTTCAAGCTCAAAGCCGGCAAAGAGCCGGACTGGGATATGTCCAACCTCACTGATATTTATAACAGCATTCAGGTCGTAAACCAGGGCATGGCCGCGCGTATGCGTTCCGCCGTCGACAAGGACGCCAACCTCAACGCGCTTGTGGTTCTGGATGTATTTGCCAAGGAGTTGCCCTTCTCCATCGAGAAAAGGCTGCAGGATCTGGAATACCTGTTCAGGGATATTGATATCTACGAATAGTCCGGGCGGGTAACGTAAGGCAGCGGGTCTTCCTGGCCGGCCTGGCGGAATCCGCGCAGACGCAACGCGCAACTGTCGCACACACCACAGGCCTCTTCTTCATTCTGGTAGCAGGACCAGGTTTTATCCAGCGGCGCTTTCAGCGCTATCCCGCGTTCAACAATCTGCTTTTTATTCATATGTATTAACGGCGTGATGATATCGATGTGTGTATCCGGTTTGGTGCCCTCATCAATCACACGGTTAAAAGCTTTGAAAAAACTCTCCCGGCAGTCGGGGTACCCCGATGAATCTTCCTCCACCGCCCCGATAAAAATCGCTTTGGCGCCGATAACTTCCGCGTAGCTTACCGCAATCGACAAAATATTGGCATTACGGAACGGCACGTAGCTGCTGGGGATTTCCTTATTGGTCAGGTCCGCTTTGCTGACGGGCATGCCGCTGTCGGTAAGGCTGCTGCCACCGATCACGCTGAAGTGACGCATGTCCACCACCAGCCGACGGTCTTCGGGTACAGCATAATAGGAGGCGATATCATGAAACGCCCTCAACTCACGGCGCTCCGTTTTCTGCCCGTAATTCAAATGCAGAAAGGCCGGCTCGTGCGATTGCGCCGCAATGGCCGCGCTGACACAACTATCCATGCCCCCGCTTACTAAAACAACCGCCGCCGGCTTCACGCCTCTTTGTCCTTGCCGTGGTATTCGGCCACCACCGTGGAGTGCATTCCGCCGCGTACACTGAATTCGCCGGTAATGGACATAAAGCGCGGATTGCAGGCCGCCACCAGGTCATCGAGGATTTTATTGGTCACCTGCTCGTAAAAAATGCCTTCGTTGCGGAATTCCAGGAAGTAGTATTTCAGCGACTTCAGTTCCAGGCACAGCTTGTCCGGAATGTAATCGATGGTAATGGTGCCAAAATCGGGCAGGCCTGTCTTGGGACAAACCGACGTGAATTCTTCATTGACGTGCGTGATGTAATAGTCACGATCGGGATATTTGTTTTCAAAAACTTCAATTTTGGACATTTTTTTCTCCGCTTTTTTTATTCCCTTTTAAAGCCTCAATACAAAACATAAGGATTCTTTACTTCGTTCAGAATGACACCTGAGAGTATCGCGCTCCGAATTTTAACAGTTTCCCTACACGCCGCGTGTGTCGGGCTCCCAGATAAATTTGTGCATTTGCAGTTGCATGCGCAGGGGCAGCTTTGATTCAAGAATCCATTGCGCCAGCTCCACGGGCTGCAGTTCGCCAAACACCGGGGAAAGCAGCGCTGTTGTGCGCGTCGCAAGGTCGTATTTGTTGATTACATTCAGGGCATAGTCAAAATCAGGGCGGTCCGCGATAACGAATTTGACCTGGTCGGCCGGCCTGATATTTTGCAGGTTGGGCCAGTACATTTTTTCGGACTCGCCACTGCCGGGACACTTTACATCGATGATGCGCCCGACACGCTCATCCACCGCGGAGAGGTCCATATGACCGCCGGTTTCCAGCAGCACGGTAAAACCTTCATCGCACAGGCGTTGCATAAACGGCAGCACATTTTGCTGTACCAGCGGCTCACCGCCGGTCACCTCCACCAGCTTGCAGCCGTAGCTTTTCACCTCGCCGATGATGTCATCAAAGCTGCGCCAATCGCCTTCGTAGAACGAATATTCCGTGTCACACCAGCGGCAACGCAAATTGCAGTAGGTCAGGCGCACAAACACGCAGGGGCTGCCGGCCCATGTCGATTCGCCCTGGATACTGTAAAAAATCTCGTTGATGCGCAGCGCGTCTTTTTTCTTATTCGAAGTACTCGACAAGGTAATTCTCCGTCTCCCAGATACTTACTTTATCCAGCCGGATGGCTTCCGGCAAATGCGCCTTTATCTCATGGTAAAAGTAACGCGCGATATTTTCGGCCGTGGGATTGATTTTGTCAAAAGGCGCGATCTCGTTAAAATTCTGATGATCAAATCGGCCCACCACCTTCTGCACGATGAGGTCAATATCCTTAAAATCGATGGCCAGCCCCACTTTGTTAAGTTGTTCGGCCAGCACATCCACCTTAACGGTCCAGTTGTGGCCATGCAGGCGCGAACAGGGGCCGTCATAGTCACGCAGCACATGGGCCGCGCTAATCATGGTTCGGGTTGAAAGTTTGTACATTTTTAATCCTTAATTATTCAGCTGAACGCCAGCAGTTTTTGCAAAATTTCTTCAGCCTGGCGGAAATCATTTACTATCGTATGGGCGCCGTCTAGCTCTTCGGCGGGCAGTGTCGTCGTAATGGCGATCACGTGGCATCCGGCATCCCGGGCCGAGCGGATGCCCAGCGGCGCGTTTTCAATTACAATACATTCGGAAGCCGGCAGACCCAGCTTTTCCGCGCCACGCAAAAAGGGCTCAGGGTGGGGTTTGCCGTTTTCAACGTCATCAAAGCTTACCAGCGCGTCAAAACGACCATCCAGGTGCTTGTCAATCGTACTTTTAACACGTTGTTTATTGCCGCCGGTAACCACGGCCAGCGGCACGGAACGATCGTTTAAATTCTTAAGCATCTCCCTGAAATAGGGATAAAATTCCGCTTTTTCCTGCTGGTAATAGTAGCGCACCTTCGCCGTCACCCACTCTTCTGTTTCGTCGGGATTGAGATTGTAATGTTCGGCCAGTTGCCGGGCAATGGTGTTTATGCCCTGTCCCTCCATACGGTAAAATACCTTCCGCTCTATGCGCGTGCCCTTTTCGGCGAACACCCTGCTCCAGGCATCATAATGTTGCTCCATGCTTTTTAAAACCACCCCGTCAAAGTCGAGCAGTACACCTTTGTATTTCATTTTCCCTGTGCCATTTTGTGAAAGCAGCTAATGTACTAAGAAATATGCGTGGAAGGTAATTTTTGGTATGACTAAAAAAGATCGTAATTGAGTATGGCGCGGTCGCGTCCGGCTTCTTTAGCTTTATACAGTGCTTCGTCGGCTTTGGCGATTAATTCTTCCAGGGAGTCGCTGGTATAGACGGTTGAAATACCGGCACTCATCGTAACGCGGACCTGCTTGCCGTCGCCCGTACGGATCACGCTTTCGCGCAATTCGCGCACCAGCCTTTTGATGTAGTTATGCATCTCATCCGGCTCCGTGGTAATCGACAAGACGGCGAATTCCTCCCCGCCGTAGCGAAACGCAAAGTCGATACCCGAGCGTTGGTTCTTTTGCAGCATTTGTGCCACGCTGCGCAAAACTTCGTCCCCGCAGACATGTCCGTACGTGTCATTGATCGATTTGAAATGGTCCAGATCGATCAGCGCCAGGCAAAAGGTAACCTGGCTGCGCTGCCAGCGCTCCCAGAAACGCATGCAGAAGGAATCGAACGAGCGGCGGTTAAGCAGCTTGGTCAAAGGGTCGCTGGATGCTTCCTGGCGAAAACGCTCATTTTGCTGCAGCAGGTCTTCGGTCACCTCACTTAAAACCTCGAACTTGCGGAACGGCTTGGAGACAATCTCGTAGCGGCGCAGCGCTTTATGAACGATATGTTGAAAATGCATTTTGTCCAGCGGCTTGGTTATGACGTAGTCAATATGGGCGCGGTTTACGGCACGACTCAGGGAAGAAAAATCAAGATCATTCAGGATGGCGATGCGCTGGATAAGCGGGTTAACCGACATGACAGAGCGCAGAAACTCGATGCTTTTGTCGTGTTCAGTGTTCAGCTCGGAAAGTACCAGGATAATATCATCAAAAACCACTTTATCCTTTATTTCCAGGAAAGAAGCGGCAAACACAGTATCCGTTTGCCCGGGCATCTGAACCAGCCATTCGCGGACTTGCGGCCTAAGCTCATCGGAGCATTTAACGAGCGCTATTTTCTTTTTTAATGATTCTCTCATACCAGCTTTAAACCGTGGGGTATTATGTTAAAACTCGGTATGAAGCATAAGCTACTTTAGAAGTTCATCACATTTGAGCGCGGCCGCGACAAATTCCCGGAATAACGGGTGGGCCTTGCTGAGGCGTGACTTTAATTCGGGGTGAAACTGGCAGCCCACAAACCAGGGATGCTCCTTCAGTTCCAGCATTTCCACCAGCAAATTATCCGGGCTCAACCCGCTGATAAGCATGCCCGCTTTCTCAAATTTCTCACGGTAGGCATTGTTAAATTCCCAGCGGTGGCGGTGCCGTTCATCAATCTGATCTGTCTGGTAAGCCTGCCAGGCCTTGCTGCCTTCCTTCAAAACACAGGGATAGCTGCCAAGACGCATGGTGCCGCCCAGGTCACTTATACCTTTTTGAGCCTCCATAAGATGGATTACCGGATCGGGGCTGTTCTTGTCAAACTCCGTACTGTTGGCTTTTTCCTTGCCCAGAACGTTACGCGCAAATTCGATCGCCGCGCACTGCATACCCAGGCATATGCCAAAGAAAGGAATATTGTTCTCCCGCGCATAACGGATAGCAAGAAGCTTACCTTCGATGCCGCGCTCGCCAAAGCCGCCCGGCACCAATATACCGCTAACCCCTTTCAATGTATCGCCAAGCCCTGTTTTCTCAAGCTTTTCCGTATTGATCCACTTAAGCTCCACCTTCACGTCATTTTCCATGCCGGCATGTATAAACGATTCAATTATGCTTTTATAGGCATCCTGCAGCGCCACGTATTTGCCGCAAATGGCAATGGTGATCTCTTTTTCGACGCTCTTATAGCGACTTATCCTGCGGTCGAGGTCGCTTATGTCCAGCTTTTTCAGATCCAGTTGCAGGTGGTTAAGGACCAGTTCATCCAAACGAGAACCGGCATATTGTAAAGGCACTTCGTAGATCGTCTCCACGTCCAGCGCTGTTTTTACGGCATTGGGGCGCACGTTACAGAACAAGGCGATCTTTTCTTTGACCGAATCGTCCAGGCGGCGGTCGGTGCGGCACAGCAGAATATCAGCCTGGATACCGATTTCGCGCAGGCGCATAACGGAGTGCTGCGTGGGTTTGGTCTTTAGCTCGTCAGCGGCCGCAACAAACGGTACAAGCGTCAGGTGGATAACCAGGGTGTCTTCGGGATTGTTCTGCAGCCGGAATTGACGCAGCGCCTCCAGGAATGGCAGGCTCTCAATGTCACCCACCGTTCCACCGATTTCAACGATGACTACATCGGCCTTGGTCTTCTCGCCGACCATGGTAATGTGATTTTTGATCTCATCGGTGATATGCGGGATAACCTGCACCGTGCCACCGAGGTAATCGCCGCGGCGCTCTTTGGTGATGACATTATTGTATATTTGCCCGGCGGTGGTATTATTATAACGGGACATTCGTGTATCGATAAAGCGCTCGTAGTGGCCCAAATCCAGGTCGGTTTCGGCGCCGTCGTCGGTCACATACACTTCACCGTGCTGATAGGGGCTCATGGTCCCCGGGTCCACATTGATATAAGGGTCCAGCTTGATGATGGTAACGTTGTAACCGCGGCGCTTAAGCAGCAGGCCAAGTGAAGAACAGGCGATGCCCTTACCTAAGGAGGAGACAACGCCACCGGTAAAAAAGATATATTTTGCAGGCATCACCGATTTACCTTGATTTAATAAACCTGTTTACTTTTTCCAGATCGTCAGCCGTATCTACGCTTAACGATTCATAATCCGTAATAAGAGTAAAAATGCGATAGCCGTTCTCAAGAAAACGCAACTGCTCCAGTTTCTCAATCTGTTCCAGGGAGCTTTGCTCCAGCGCAGTCAACTCGGCCAGGCAATCCTTCCTGTACGAGTAAATGCCAACGTGTTTATAGAATGGCGCTCTTTCATGCCATAGCGCCCGCTCTTTTTCGTCTCGCAGATAAGGAATCACGGAACGCGTAAAGTAGAGCGCGAAACCGTCCTTGTCGCGCGTAACCCTCACCAGGTTGGGATTTTCAAGATCCGCGGCTTCTTTAATGCGCTTAATGGGTGTGGCAATGCGTACCTCAGGCTGCTTTTCAAAAACGGCGCATAGTTGATTCAATAGCTGCGGCTCGATAAACGGTTCATCCCCCTGAAGATTAATTACCACATCCACATCCGGCTGATCTTTTATTGCCTGATATACACGGTCAGTTCCGGAAGGCAGAGCCGGTTCGGTCATCACGGCTTTGCCGCCAAAATCCTGCACAGCGTCCAGAATGCGCCGGTCATCCGTCGCCACAATCACATCGTCGATTTTGGCAGCACCGGAAGCGCGTTCATACACATGCTGCACCATCGGCTTGCCGCCAATAAGCGCCATGGGTTTACCGGGCAGCCGGCTGGAAGCAAAGCGCGCCGGAATGACGCAGACAAATTTCATTTTGATACGACCTTCGGTACCCGGAAAAATTCGGAGTTGTGCGATGGCGCGTTCTGCAGCGCCTTGTCACGATCCAGCGAAGGTTTTTCTTTATCTTCGCGCATCACATTTTGCAGGTCCAGGCTATGGGCCAAAGGCTCAACTCCCTCCGTGTCCAGTTCGGAAAGCTTTTCCACATAACCAAGGATGTCATTGAACTGCGCCAGGAATGTCTTTTTCTCTTCCTCGCTTAAATTGAGCCGCGCCAGTTGGGCTATTTTCTCCAGGTCTTTCACGCTAACCGACATGATAATTCCAATACAATTTTAATAATACAAAACTTTAAAAGTAAGCTTAAAAAATCGTTTCTTCAAATATTGTTGAATACTTTTTCACTGAATCTATGACCGCTTTTGCCGCCTCTCCATTCAGCCGTGAAGGCTGCCAAAAGTCGATAGAAATGGGGATTATATCAGCCTGCATATTATCTTTGCTTAATTTTAATTCCAGTATCGCCGACTTCTCATGCGTCCGCGAATTGCCGCCAAAAATAAAATTCCCAAGCGAATAAGCAATTATCCTGCCCTTATACTTCTCTATCCCCTGAAGTACATGTGGATGATGTCCTACAATGACATCAGCACCGGCATCAACAACCTTGCGCGCGAAGTACTGTTCTTCGGGCGTGGGGTAATTTGCCTTTTCCAACCCCCAGTGAAAGTTGATAATGATATAATCTACTTTGTCGCGTATAGCGGCTATATCCGTTTCGATATAGGGTAAGTAGCGCATTGCCGTCCCTGCGGAATCTGCCGTTGCCGGACGCGAGTTGGAATGGCGGCCTGTTCCATAGTAACCTAAAAATGCCACTCGGAGACCTTTAATCTCCATAATAACGGGCGCGCGTGCTTCATCCATATTACGCCCCGCACCAACATAAAGAATCCCTGCTTTACGCAAATATTCGATCGTGTCGAGCAAGCCGGCATCACCAAAATCATACATATGGTTATTGGCTAAAGTCACTATATCAATACCGCCGGCCTTAAGCACTTCACAATACTCCGGAGGCGCCCTGAAAGTAAACAGCTTTTCCTGTGGTTCACCCCGTCTCGTAAGAGGGTTTTCCAGATTTACCATGCTAATATCAGCATCGGCGAACCAGGGCATGCGTTCAAACGCATAGCCATAATTGCGGCCGACATGATTCTCGAAATGATTGGAGAGGGTGACGTCGCCCGTAAAATAAATCTTAATGCTATCCTGGCCTGCAACGGAAGAGACCAAAAATGCAATCGCTAAAAGGTACAGGTATTTTTTCATTTAGCTGACCACAAACAAAAAAACCGCCACGTGGGCGGTTTAAATTTTAAAAGTGTTTTTAACTACTTTTGAACAACCATCTCGTTGAGAATGTTGTCATCGAAATAATATAATTCGGGATTAACAGGCTTACCTTTAAAGCGCACTTCATAGTGCAGGTGCGAACTTGTGGAGAGGCCCGTGCTGCCCACTTCACCTAGTTTCTGGCCGCGCTTTATTTCCTGACCTTTTCGCACTACATACTTATCAAGGTGACCGTAAAATGTCTCATAACCGTATTTGTGGTTAATTTTTACAACCTTGCCGTAGCCGCCGGCATAGCCAACATAGGCCACATGGCCATCAGCTGAAGCGTACACGGGTGTGCCGCGGCGGGCTGAAAAATCCATACCATCATGATGCCGGACTCTTTTAAGAATAGGATGGCGTCTCATTCCATAATTGCTGGAGACAAAACCGTCAAGAACGGGTTTAAGTGAAGGCAGGAATTGAATGGAATCCTGTTTGCTGTTAAAGGTAACCATCAACTCTTCATAACTGCGCCTGGCAAGCGCCACTTCACGCTCCAGTTTGGCCAACTCGGAAAGCTGCTCACCCAACCCGATGTTGTCTTCAAAGCCGCTTACTTCGTCTTTAAAATCATAATTAAAGTCAGCACCCCCGATACCCACTTCGCGCATATCCGAACTGAGCTTATCTAAGCCCAGCACAACGCGCAGCTGGTCATCTTTACGAATGATATCTGCGATGGCAAGATTAATGCTATCTATGCGGGTTTTGGCTTCAAGCAAACGGTCTTTGAGAACAGCATTGGTTCTCTCGAGTGTTTTAATGCGTGAATTATGACTAAAATCCACCAACAAATCCAGACCTATTTTTCCAAAGAAAGTAAAACTTACTAGGAAAATGGAAATGTAGGTAAACAATTTCAGGCGAGATATTTTAAATTCTCTGACAGCTTTTTGGTCTTTAGCAACAAATATCAGTCGCGATTCATCCTTCATGGACTCTGTTCCTTAATCGTTCCCCCCGAGCACAAACAATACAATTGTTAAGCTAATCACAACCTACGTAAAAAAAATTAATCAAGCAAGCACCGAATAAACGAAAAAGTCGTGATTTTACAGGTGTTTAGGGCATTTTATCCTAAATAGTACCTCAACACTTTGCTTCTTGAACTATGGCGCAAGCGGCGAAGAGCTTTCTCTTTGATCTGACGCACACGTTCACGGGTTAATTTAAATTTTACACCAATCTCTTCTAGCGTGTGTGGCTTCTCTCCGTCAAGCCCAAAGTAGAGCTTAAGAATTTTTGCTTCGCGCGCACTCAGCGTTGAAAGGATATAGTTTACTTCTTCTTTTAATGATTCACCCATCACATCAGAATCCGGTTCCGGATCCTGCTGGTTCTGTATAATATCTATCAAACGGCTGTCGCTGTTCTTTTGCAATGGCGAATCCATTGAGACCGAACGGGTAGCCATTTTAATCGTATCGGTGATGTCACCGCTGTCCACTTCCAGTACATTGGCAATCTCTTCCGGAGTGGGCTCACGCTCATACTCCTGCTCCAGCATACTGTATACTTTACCGATTTTTGTAAGTGTGCCCACACGGTTAAGCGGCAAACGCACAAGTCTCGATTGTTCAGCAATCGCCTGCAGAATGGACTGCTTGATCCACCAAACGGCATAGGAAATAAACTTAAAACCACGCGTTTCATCAAACCGGTAAGCCGCTTTCATCAAACCAAGGTTACCCTCGTTTATAAGATCTTCGAGCGAAAGTCCGTAATTTTGATATGATTTGGCAACACTGACCACAAATCGCAGGTTGGCACTCACAAGACGCTTCAGCGCCCGCTGATCGTTTTGCTTGATGCGTTTGGCCAGCTCGATTTCTTCATCAGGCGTTAGCAATTTTACTTCGCCTATCTCACGCAGATAGTTTTCCAGGGATTGGTTTTTGCTTATAAAAAAATCACTCACAGAAGCTTCTCCGGTTTTTTACTTTTTGCGCAAAAGTTTTTAAAATACAACAATTGTTTATATTTTTAAACTTTTTCTTTATTATCGGCCATTTCAGCCATTGTTTACTTGTTTTAGCTTTGTCATCCAATCTTCGAGCTCTTTTTCCAGCTCCTCTATTTGGCGGATCAGGTGGCTTACTCGGTTATGCTGCTCAACCATTTTTGCGCCGTCTTCTTTTACCAGATGATAAACATCCCCGCCAAGTTGCAACATTTTTTCTTCTATCTCTTTTTTAAGGGCCAGTATTTCAAGACGTATGCGGCCCTTACGCGTATATTCTGACGTAACTTCGGTCGCATAATCAAGAGAATCCTTCAGAAGGCGGGACATTTTGTCTCTTAAAGTCATCGCTGTACCTCCAGTTTCTCCACAATTCCCACTATGGATGCATCACACAATGCCGGCTTTTTGCGTAAAGGTATTACGGCTTCATAGGCGGTAGTGTAATAGACCAGCTCTCCGATTCCGGCGCCGACCGTATCTGCGGCAATCAAAACGCTGCCGTTTTTGTTTCCTTCAATATCTTCCGGCTGGACCAGATAAAGCTTCAGCCCTTCCAGAGGCTCATGTTTTTGCGTGGCCCAAACCGACCCGATGACACGACCCAAATCCATTCCATCACTCCACGATATCAACTTTATCTATGATGCCGGAAACAACCGCGTCGACAGGCTTGCCATCGGTAAGCTTAGACTGCCGCGCAGAACTTCCCGTCGTTATCATTACAATTTCTCCAACGCCCGCACCCACGCTGTCCGCGGCCACAACATAACTGTTTTTAAAACTGTAGTCCGGTTCAACATGCCGCACCAGCAATAGTTTCATCCCCGTGAGCTTTTCGTCTTTGCGTGTAGCCCACACCGTGCCAATCACTTTTCCTAAAAGCATCCGTTTGCTCTCATTTTATTAGTTGATCCAAAAAACTGCTGCCTGTGGAACCACGTGAGACATCAAAATAGTCCCGCAAGGTTGCACTTATATCACTGAAAGTTTTGCGTGAACCAAGATCCTGATTGTTTCGCAGAGAGGGTCCGTAAGCGAGCAGCGGGACATATTCGCGGGTATGATCCGTTCCCGGGAAAAGGGGATCATTGCCGTGATCGGCGATGATGATCAGTAAGTCATTGTTTTGCATACGTTTAAGGAAACGGGGCAACCAGCCGTCGAATTCCCTGAGCGCCGCATAAAATCCATCGGGATCGTTGCGATGACCATACAATGTATCAAAGTCCACAAGATTGGCCATCACAAAGGATTGTTTTTCCAGGTCCAGTGCTTCTTCCAGTGCCTGCATGCCTTCAGCGTTTGTTTTTGTATAGTGGCTTTCGGCAATTCCGCAACAGGCGTACAGATCGTTTACTTTGCCGATACCCACCGTATGTATCCCCGCGGACAATAACGCCGCATGCACCGTTTCTGAAAATGGCTTTATGGAAAAATCTTTACGGTCTTTTGTGCGGGTAAAATCATCGGCGTTTTTGCCGCTGAAAGGACGCGCTATCACGCGGGCGACGGCATGCTCACCCTGCAAAATTTCGCGGGCGATACGGCAAAAACGGTACAACTCTTCCAACGGCACAATATCTGTGTGGGCGGCAATCTGAAAAACGGAATCGGCGGATGTGTAAACGATCAAATCGCCGGATGCAATATGCGCTTCCCCGAGTTCTTTAATGATGTCGGTGCCGGAAGCGGTTTTATTGCCAAGCGTTTTGCGACCGGTTTGCTCTTCAAATGATTCAATCACTTCCCTCGGAAAGCCGTTGGGGTAAGTTGGAAAAGGCTTGTCCAGCTGAATGCCGGCAATCTCCCAATGGCCGGTGGTCGAATCTTTACCGGCAGAAACTTCCGCCATTTTGCCGTAACAGCCCAACGCGCTATGCTGTGGTTCAACGCCTTGCAACGCCCGGATATTGCCGAGGCCCATGCTCTCCATTGTAGGCAGGTTTAGACCATTAACATGCCGGGCGATGTGTCCCAGCGTATCGCTTCCGTCATCCCCATAGGAGGCTGCATCGGGAAGAGAACCTATGCCGACACCGTCCAGAACGATGCAAAAAGCGCGTTTTATCTCAGATGCCATTCAAATACCAGTTTTTTATCCAATTGTACAGCCAGTACTTTACGCGACCGGTCAAAGAGTTCCTTCGGCTAATGTGCAATTTTATCTTTTCAATCTCCTCATGTGCCGCGTCATATCCTTTACGGAAAAGAGAGTCAAAATCTTCAAAATCGCTCCAATGGGTCTTGCCTGTCTGCGGGCGAATTACATGCTCTACCTTTTCCAGCAGCAGTGAATTAACAGCATTGGTGGAAACCATGTTGGAGCGTATAACAATATCAATAACGTTTTTCAACTCAATTTTGGGATCAACGTCCAGCATAACATCGCTGGCGATAATGAAATTCGCGCCCAGCATGCGGGCCGCTTCCACGGGAAAATTGTTGCATACGCTGCCGTCGATAAGCAGACGACCGTTTTGCGCCACGGGCGGGATAAAGCCCGGAATAGCGGCACTGGCGCGTAAAGCGTAACGCAGGCTGCCATTTGTAAAAACAACCGTTTCCCCGTAGCGCAGGTCCGTGGATGCGCAGGCAAACGGTATCTTTGTATCCTCTATTTTGCCGTCGTCGATCAGCTCGTCAATGGCCAGCTGCAGCCGCTCGCCCTTCATCAGGCTGATGCGGTGCGCCGCCAGGTTGATCACAATGCGCTTTTTTATACGATGACTCAGCTGGCGCAGAACGTCTTCCGGTTCATAATCCGCGCGGTGTTGTTTAAAAACATTGCCGCCGGAGCGCCGGAAAACGTCACTATTCAGGAATTGCTGAACACGGTTTTCCACCCATTCCGCATCGGGATGCTGCGCATATAGCGCGCCGATGAGGGCGCCCATGCTCGTTCCCGTAATCACATGGATGGGGATATTATTTTTCTCCAGGACCTTAAGTACGCCGATATGCGCCAGACCGCGGGCACCGCCACCGCCGAGCACCAGCCCAATCTTCAAAGAAGCCATAAGCAATTAAAGATGTTTTTCGTAGCGCCAGAAGATACGATCAACACGTGCAGCCGCGTGATACTGGTAAAAGGAAACCGGACCCACCCAGGGAATGATCGCCCTGCTGTAGCCCTCCTGTTTAAGATCACGCAGGCAACGCTTAAGCAAAATGCCGCCAACGCCACGACCACGCTTTTCGGGGTGCGTACCCATAGGGCCAAACCAGGGCATGCCCGCATTATTTCCGGAATGACCGGAAAACGCGACCATTTCATCCTCTTCAAAAGCGATATGTACGCTGCGCGGCTTATTCTGCAACATGCGTTCTACCTCCGGACGCCACAAGTCAAACCATTTGTCCACAAAATCCATTAACACCTTTTCATCATCGGCATGGCAGCGTCTAATGTGAATATTCGCCTTTTTTAGCGCATCTTCTTCCCGTTTTGTGTCCCAATCGCGCGCCAGCAGATCCACATTCATGTTGGATGTGTCGGCAAATCGCTTAAAGCCCAGCCGTTCAAAAAAAGCGATCGCTTCCGTGTAGCGAGGATCGATGCCGGGCATGAAGTAATTAAACGGCGCATCGTACACGCGCACTTTGTCTGCACCCTGCTCGCGAAAGGCCTGTTCCAACTGATAGTATAAACGAGAAGCCAGGCCTTGGCGGCGGCGCGGTGGCGCAACGGCCAGCAGTTTTATATAGGCAATATCTTCGCCACGAATGTTTCTGCGGATAACACCCATTGCAAACGCTTGCGGTAGTTCATTTTCCAGCAACAGCAAGCACAAATCCGCATCATAGTCCGGATCATCGAGGGTCTTGTCTTTGAGCAGGTTCTCGGTAAAGAAATCGTAGTCCAGCGCCTTATTCAAAAAGTGGGTAGTGGCGGGTATCAGGGATGTTTCGAAAGTGGTCAAAGGTGTGATTGACTTTTTCATGAGGGCAAATTTACAATGCTCATCCCATTGCATCAACTGCTAATTTTGGAAGTACAAGCAATGAGATGAATGGCTGAAGAATTGAATCGCTGAATAGATGAATCAATGATTCTAAAATGCAAATGGAGAAACTACACAGCTACCGAAAACTCTAACACCTAAACACACTAGCACTCTGGCACTTTAACGCGTTAATGCCTGAAACGCCTGCCCCAAAAGCGATCCAGCATCATAAAAAAGCCGAAGGCCAAAACACCGGCAAGCAGTAAATTGACATTAAACGGAAGGCCCCCGGAAATATTGATACCAAAGGAGACTTTGGGCAGGTAACTTGCCGCTTTTTCCGCAATCGGAGAGAGCCATAATCCAAAAGCTGAAAAAATTTCAGCAATGATCGGATTACTGGTAAAGATGTAGTATCCGCTTAAAACAGCAAGCGAAAAGGCGGCGGCGACAAACCACCAGTCGCGACCGTTATTGCGAACGCTTGCCTTTTCCAAAACTTTTTGCAGCAGGCCGCGAGGCGCTTTCTGAGCCTTCAGGCCGCGCAGTATTGCATCCAGCCTCTGCTCCTGATCGACAAGCGAGCGGCAGGAAGGGCACTGTTCGATATGCTGCTTTTCTTCACTGGAAAACTCCAGGCGGTTTTCAAATACGGATTCGATTCTTTTTTCATTCACATGTTGTTTCATACCAACTCCTCGTCGCGATATTGCGCCAGCAGAACTTTGCGCAACTCCTTTCTGCCGCGGTGCAGGTGGGTTTTTACGGTATTTTCCGGTATTTCCATTATGTCCGATATCTCCTTTACGCTGAACATCTGCAGGTAAAACAGGCTTATTGTTACCCCCTGCAGCGGCTCCAGCGTGTCTATGGCCTGCCAGATTGCCTCCTGGTCCTCGCGCTTTTTGTGCGGTGTTGCAACCCTGCGGCTGTCATCAATCTCACCCTGACGGCGTTGGGCATCGCTTAGCCTGCTTTGGGCAACGGTCACGTCTTTTTTCTGCAAATAGTTAAGACACGTTCTGTAGGCGATGGTGTAGAGCCAGGTGGTAAACTTGCTGCGTTGTTCGTAGCTGTCAATTTTCCGGAACACCTTTATAAATACATCCTGTGTCACCTCTTCGGCCACGGAACGATCTTTCACCATACGCAAAGCGACCGTAAACACCATATCCTGGTGCAGGCGCATCAGAGGTTCCAGAGCCGAAGAATCGCCGCTCTTCAATCGCCGGATATATGTATCTTCCATTTCCATACCCCTTAAGACAGTCTGAAATTAATATCGGTTTCAACCAAAAAAAATTATTTAGCTGAAACCGTTTTAAAACTGCGCCTGTCTTATTGATCAAAACAAACCCGGAGGTAACAATGCAAGAAGAGATTTTGATTCCGATTACGTTATTTGTAGCAACTGCTGTAATCCTGTACCACTTCATTAAAAACCGCCACACCGAGCGTATGGCCATTATCGAAAAAGGCGTAAGCGATGACCAGCTAGCCTTCCTTTTGCCTTCGCGCAAAAAAGAGGGGGCCGGCATGCTCACGTTGAAAATTGGTGCGGTTTTGATTGGTGTAGGTCTGGCCATTCTGATTGGCGCTTATGTAGATCCATCCGTCCAGGATGAAACGATCGCCGGTCTGATCTTTTTACTGCCCGGCATTGGACTGTTACTTGTTTATGCCGTCGCCAGAAAAACGGAGAAAGGCGAAGAACAGCAGTAATCCGCCTACCGAATCAGGGCTCCTCGAAAGGGAGCCCTTTTATGTTTATTTTTGTATAGCTTCGGTCTATAAAAGAATCCGCTATTTGAGAAGAACCATTTTGCCGGCAAGCCGCGTAGCGCCAGACTCCAAAAGGTAGAAATAGACACCGGCCGGTAAAGGCTGTCCGTTATGATCGCTGCCATCCCAACTAATCCGGTGCGCGCCGGGCTCAAACAGATCGTCCGCGAGCACTGTAATCTGCTGGCCCGTGATGTTATAGACGGTAATTCGCACGGCCCTTCTTTTGCCGGAAGAAACCGTAAATCTTAAAGTGGTTTCAGCATTGAACGGATTGGGGAAGTTGGGAAGCAATTCAAGTTCCGATGGCAGCATATTCAAAGGCTCATGCAGGGCGTTTGCCTCATCCCAAACCCAGGTGTGGCTCCAGCGGCTCACATCGCGCCAGGACATATCCTGGTTATCCGGCGATAGTGTTAAAATACCGTCGCGCTTATTTCCTGAATCGATGTCATTTATCGAAACATCCAGCGGGATGCGTTGTCCGGGCTGCGGCACGAAGAGTGAATCGGGACGCAAAGCGGCAATCCGCTCAAAGGGAAGCCGTGCTTCAACCCTGTATTGCCCGTTGCCTGCGGCAAAACGGTAATCAGCAAAGGAAGAATCGACAACAAAGAGCCCGGACACATGATGAAAAACGCCTGCCGTGCCAAAGTTGAATTGATAGTCCGGCTCGCTGCCTCCTTGCTGTTCTTCATGCGGCAGGTTATGGGCATTGTATAGCCCGATGAAGAGTTCCGGCGAATCATTATCCCACAGGTCGCGTTCGGGCATGCCGCAAATCAGCGTATCGTCCTCTATTTCAAAGGCCACGTAAAGTGCTTCGGCATCACAGGCCAGCCATATCCGCGCGGAAAGGTCAGCGTCTCCGTCGATGGTCGTACCATCAACAATCGTCCCGCTGCCATCCGACGGTTTCATGATGAACGGCTTCTGGTCGGTCCACTCCGCCAGATTCCCATCTGCGCTGAACGGAAATGCCGGCAGATAGGAAATAACCGCCCAGCCCCTGCCCTGGTTTACAACAAGACAATCGTCAACAGGCAAGCTCTCGTTTCCCCTAATATCAACGCAGGTTACGGCGTAGTAATAGTTCAACTCGCGGTCGTTCAGGGGTGCGATAAGCCGGTGGCGGAAAAACTGTACGTCCGCAGGGATGCCGGCCGCAGCCACTTCAACGTCATCACTGTGAAAGTTTTGCGGCGTGATGGGTGCTTCGCTGTAATAAATGGTGTAGGATTCATTTGTTTCTACAGATAGATCTTCCCAGGAGATAACATTACAGTAGGCTTCATCATCGGGAAATGCCGTGAAAACGGGCTGCTCTGGCCTGCCGGAATCAAAGGGTTCACCTAACAAGATGTCATCCATGTAGATTGTTTTGCCCAGGCTGGCGCTGTCCGTAATAAGAAACCTGACCTGCCAAAGCCGCGAGGAGTCCATTGGCGCCGCGCCGGCAAAACGATCAAAATTCTGCAGCGGCATCCGGAAGGCATCCCAGAATCCATTGTAATTCATCCACATGCTCTCAATAACATCTTCCGCGTAAAAAGACTGATCGGGTCCGTCGCCATCGCTGTCATCATCGCTGATAACGATCTTTATATCGCCGCGCGCTTCGCCCATGCGCAACTTGAAACTGAGCGGCGCCTTTTGCCAATGCAGACTGTAATCAAGCGGTTGCTCGAAAGTGAAAACAGGACCGGTAAATAGTTCATTGGCGGAGGTTGTCCATTTGATACTTTTGGAAGCCGAGTAGGATTCTTCTTCAGAAATCTCTATACCGCCGTCCTGTCCGATATATGAAGCAGTTATGTTGGCCGGATAAGCGATTCCGTTAAAAATAAAGTCGTGGCGGTCGCGCGTCGTAAAAACAGACATGGCATCCATATGCAAAGTGCCATCAACCTTGTAACTGTCAGTATCCTGGCTGATAGCAAACTCAAACGCATAGCCCTTTATCTTATCCAGGTCCAACACCTCATTACCGGAGATTCCGCTCCATTGCGTTAAATTGAATCCCTGCTCACCGAGTGACATACTCTGCTTCAGCGGAATCAGCAGGCGCTGCCAACCGGGTGCCTGATCCAGGATATAATGAAAAGAGTAATACACTTCCACGGAATCCGAACAATCGCTTATGTTTCCTTTCTCGCTGTCACTTACATCAAACAAAAGCAGGCGCAGCTCAACGGCGCCAGGCGCGGAGGCCGGCTGGTCGACATAATACCAGAGGGAAAGCGTGTCATAAAAGGCAATATCAAACAAGCTGTCACCCGGCAGCCAGTGTTCAATTCTTGAAAGCCCGCCCCATATCTCGCAGTTATCAACGCTCCAGTCCATCCGCAAAGAGGCATTGCCCTCCATAAAGTGCATGGAATCGTCCTTCAGGGCGATAAAACCGAGACTGTCCGCGGCGTTAGGCGAGGTCCGTAATTGCCAATAATGTGTATCATTAGCCGTGTTCTCAAATGATTCCACGTGCCGGATTTGTGAAAGAAGAGATGCGGGAAGAAAAAATAAAAGGATAAGCAGAAGTGCCTTTTTTCCCATGGCTGTCCCCAGGATTGAAATATCAATAATTCATAGCGGGGTATAACGAACGAAAGATGCTATATTTAGCAACAAAAACCAAAATTAATTGAGACGAAAAACCCTAAAGCAATTAAGCGTTTGTCCCAATAAAACGTGGTTTTGTCACTCCGGACATGCATTTGGCAACGCAGTTTTATATAATTGCCAATATTATCCGGGACATCGAATTGACAAATAAAGCTTTTCATAAACGATATTATTTTTTTTACCTGCTCGCCGCGTGGACGCTTCTGGGGTTTTTCTTCGTGATACCACAGTACATCTACAGCGCCAGCAACGACCAGCCTTTTAACTGGTACGGAAATCTTACGTATCGCGTGTCCAATTACATGTTATGGGCATTTTTTACGCCCATTGTTTACAGGATCGTAAATGGGCTTACTTTGTCAAAGAAGCATTTGGCCAAAAACATAAGGATATTGTTATTTAGCGGAATTGGCATTTCCCTTGTTCATCGCGCTCTTTCTATTTTTGTCACGTTTGTAATCCGCGACCTGGACGGTGAACTGGACCGCGGTATTTTGGAAGCTTTGCAATCGGCCAGGTTTGCTATTTTGGGCGGCAGCTTCGATAGTCTTTTTGTCTATGGACTGATCGTATCTGTTATTGTCAGTATCATTTATTACAGGAGACACCGGGAAAGCGAGCTGCTAAAATCGCAATTGGAAACAAAGTTGGCCGAAGCCCGGGTTGAACTGCTCAAGTCGCAGCTTCAGCCGCACTTTTTGTTTAACACCTTAAACGCCGTTACAACGCTAATGCACCGCGATGTAAACCTGGCGGAAAAAGTGCTGGCAAGGCTAAGTGACCTGCTGCGTATCTCACTGGATGGATTGGGCAAGAAAAGTGTGACACTAAAAGACGAACTGGAGTTTTTAGAAAAATATCTGGAGATACAAAAAATCCGTTACGAGGGAAAAATAGACGTTGAGTTTAACGTGGACAAGACGCTGCTGGATACAATGCTGCCGGCGTTTATTTTACAGCCCATCGTTGAAAACGCGGTTAAATACGGCGTGGAAGCAGAAACACAAAAGCAGTCCATTCAAATTGCGGCGCAACAACATAATCAACATATTCATCTGGCAGTAAAAGATACGGGGCCGGGCATTAAAAAGAACTTCAAGCAGGGAATTGGGTTGAGCAACACACGTGACCGCCTTAAATATTTTTTTGGTGATAATTTTGAATTCCTGATAAAAAACAACAACGACAAAGGTTTGACCGTAACCCTAAAAATCCCAAAAGAACCATGAACAAAATTCGGGTTTTGATAATTGATGATGAACCGCTGGCACGGGAGAGAATACGCGAGCTTTTGCGCAATGATGCTGACATTACAGTAGTGGGAGAAAGCGACAATGGCACGGAGGCCCTGCGTTCTATTCTTGAACGGAAGCCGGATCTTGTGTTCCTGGATATCCAGATGCCGGGACTAAATGGTTTTGAAGTTCTGGCCAAACTGGCACAGCATGAAATCCCCGAGGTTATCTTTGTTACAGCTTACGATTCTTTCGCGCTTAAGGCTTTCGAAGTAAACGCCCTGGACTATCTGCTGAAGCCCTATGACAAAGAGCGCTTTTTTACTGCTCTGAAAAAATCCAAAGAGCGCCTGCTCACCCGCACATCCGAAAAGCTTAACGAGAATATTCTTTCCCTCGTGCAACATTTAAGCAGCAACGAAAAGCCCGATTATGTACAACGTTTTGTGATAAAAAATGCCGGACGTATCAGCTTTGTGGAAGCGCAGGAAGTGGACTGGTTTGAAGCTGAAGGCAATTACATAAAGCTGCACGTTGGTGCCCGGGAAGAGTTGATCCGCGAGACAATAAAAAACCTGGAGCAGAAACTTGACCCCGCCGAATTTATTCGGGTTCAGCGCTCGGCTATTGTCAGAATAAAAAGCATAAAAGAAATCGTAAACTGGTTCAGCGGCAGTTATAAAATCATTCTTAAATCCGGTGCTGAAGTTGTAAGCGGTAAAAGTTATCGTGACAATCTGAACCGGCTTATCAGGTAGATTATCCCACCTTTTTTTCCGTCCATAACATTAACCGGCGCGTCTGTCACTTGCGCGTTTGAGCGTACCACCTTCGATCATATCCTCGTTTAAACAAAGGAGGATATTATGAAGCGGCTCTGTCATTTAATATTGTTCTTTTCCCAGATAGGATTTCTGAACGCGCAAAGCTTCACCAAAATAGCAGAAGGTCCGCATGTTACAGATGGCGGCGAATCGTTTGGGGTAGCCTGGGCCGACCTTAACAATGACGGCTTCAGCGATTTGTTTATATCCAATGGCGGCGCTTCCGGCAAAAACGCCGATAATTTCCTGTACATGAATAATGGTGACGGAACCTTCAGCGCTTTGCAGGAGGGCCAGATCGTCAACGGCAACAGCAGATCCAATGGCGCGACGATCGCGGATTACAATAACGATGGTCTGGATGATATTGCCGTAGCCAACCGCGACAATCAAAACAATTTTTTGTACCTGAACCATGGGAATTTTCAGTTTCAGCAAATAGCCGATAACGCTATTGTTACTGATGGTGGCAATTCCAATTCGGCAGGCTGGACGGACTTCGATAACAACGGTTATATCGACCTTTTCGTGACCAATTTTTTTGCTCCGTCATTCCTCTACTCCAACAACGTGGGCACGTTTAGTAAAATGAACGAAGGCCACCCTACGAAAGAAACCAATACATCAATAGGCTGTGCCTGGTCCGATTTTGATAACGATGGTGACAGCGATCTTATGGTCACAAATGCCGGTTCGGCTGGAAAAACAAACCTGTTTTACATAAACCGGGGCGACGGCTCGTTTAGTAAGCTGGACAGTGGCGCAATTACGACAGACAAACGCGCCTCGATGGGCGCAACGTGGGGAGATTTTAACAACGATGGCCGGCAGGACCTTTTTGTGGCTAACCAGGCTAATTTTGTAAACGATCTCTATGTAAACAACGGCGATGGCTCGCTAACGCCCATTCGCTCCGGGGAGGTCGTCAACGAAAACAGCATGTCAATCTCGGGCAGCTTTATCGATTTTGACAACGACGGCGACCTGGATTTGTTTGTAAGTAATTGGAGCGACAACAAGAATTTTCTTTATGAAAACAGCGGCTATCCGGATTATGCATTCAATAAGCTATCGGATGGCGCGATCGTTAACGACGTTGAAAATTCCATGGCTTCGGCCTGGGCCGACTACGACAACGATGGGGACCTGGATCTTTTTGTAGCCAACCGCGGTGGCAACAATAACACGCTTTACCGCAATGAAACTATAGGAAATAACTGGATCCAGATAAAGCATTACGGCAGGCAATCAAACGCCTCAGCCATTGGAACAAAGATTCGTTTGAAGGCAGCCATTAACGACCGGCCTGTATGGCAGATGCGGGAGATAAACGCCCAGCATGGCTACAACAGCCAGAATGACAACCGCGTCCACTTCGGGCTTGGAGCCGCCACCCAGATTGACAGCATCATAGTTGAATGGCCTTCCGGTTTAAAACAGACGTTTACGGCTGTTGAAGCAAATGACTTTTACATCCTGGAAGAAGGTGGTCTGTTAACGAGAGCCGTCACCTCGATTGAGCAAAGTAAAACGGTATTGCCACAGGGCTTTTCATTACGGCAAAACTGGCCTAACCCCTTTAACCCCTCCACAACAATTGAGCTTACAATTCCGGAAAGCGCGGGCAAACATATTAAGCTGCAGCTTGACGTATTTAACCTGAACGGGCAAAAGGTAGCGACATTGTTTGATGGATTTAAGAGCGCCGGAACCCATCGTTTTGTTTTTAACGCGGTTAATCTGCCCAGTGGCATCTACTTTTACAGGGTTAGCGCAGATGGCCTTACTTTCAGCAAAAAAATGGTGCTTACAAAATAAAGGAGGACCGATGTTGAAAATCATTGTAATGTGTGGTCTGGCGGTAAACTTGATCTCCCCTCTCCAGGCCCAATTTTCGTGGGATATGGAACGCAAGAACCTGCAGGTTTTCAGCGATTCCATCAGTGCAGATGATCTGAAGAGAGAGATGATCGCGTTCAGCACATCGCTTGGTGTACGCTGCAACCATTGCCACGACGACAGTAAAGGCAAAAAACTTGAACAGATAGATTTTGCTTCGGATGCCAAGCCGCAAAAGAAAATTGCCCGCGAAATGATTAAAATGACACGGCTGATCAACGATAGATTTATCGGAGAAGTAAGGCGGCACGACCCGCAAGCAACAGGTGTTGCCTGTATGACCTGCCACCGCGGCTACAAAGAGCCAAAGCATCTTTACCTGGTGTTGCTGGAAAGCTATGAAGAGCAGGGACTTGAAGCGGCGCTGGATAAATATGGCGAACTCAGGAAACGCTATTATGGCGGTTTTACTTTTGATTTCGGTGAAGGCTCATTGAATTATTTTGGCTACCGCGTTATGGAGCAAAGCGTCGGCGATGCCCTGGCTGTATTTAAGCTGAATGCCAAGTTTTATCCGCAATCGGCAAATGTGCATGACAGCCTGGGCGAAGCTTACCTGGCAAGCGGAGACAGCAGCAACGCGCGGGTGCACTACAATAAATCACTGCAACTTAACCCAAAAAACAAAAACGCTATAAAAGTACTGCGTACTCTCCGCTAAACTCTGATTTTATATAAAAATCCCTGCCGACCATGGTTAGACGACAGGGATTCTATTTCTTGCTTCTGACTATTACGTTTAGGAAATATTTCCTTATTTCAACAGCACCATCTTGCGCACAAGCTGGTTGCCAGCGGCCTTTAAGCGGTAGAAATAAACGCCGGCCGGCAATGGTCGGCCACTGTGGTCAACACCCTTCCATTGCAGGTCATGATAGCCGGGCTTGTATTTTTTGTCAGTTAAAACAGCCACCTGCTGGCCCAAGGTATTGAATACTTCCAGGCGCACATTCTGCGCGTCACTGCCCGGTACGGCAAAACGAATCGTTGTGGCCGGATTGAAAGGATTGGGATAGTTCTGCTCCAGGCGCAATGTTTCGGGAACGATCACCGGTTCAAAGGCAGGATCGTAGGACGCGTAAATTTCAAATGCCACTGTCTCGCGGGATGGCGTAAAGCGGTAGCTGCTCTCGCTGTTCATCTCTATGGCCGTTCCGTTGCGCGGATCAACAAGGAAAAGAAAAACACCCTGTTCTTCAAGCACGCGGTGATTCCAGTAGATAAGATGTTCCCGCGATGCTTCCTGGGAGCTTACCCGCAGCGCCCACTTGTGCACATCGCCGCTCTGTTCGCGGATATCCTGGGTCCAGTTTTTGCCGTTTGATGTTATGCTAAGAGCGCAGTAGCTGCCAAAGTGCGGCGGCTCTTCAATGCGCTGTTGCATAAAGCTGCCCCCTTCGCCAATCACGTTGCCCTTGTCTATATAGCTATCGTTTTCGAGGGTCAGATTAAGGCGCCAGCCTTGCGCGGATTGTCCTTTTGCCAGCCCGACAATGGCGTTGGCCTTGCGCATTTCAAAAAGATCAGCGGCCTCTGTGGTGAAGTATAACCTGCCGGGCGTTGTACTTTGCAGCCAGAACCCGCGCCAGGGCATGCTGTACGCAGAATCCAGCGCAGCCCAATCATAGCCCTGCCTGTCATCTTTGTATTGATACCAGTAAACGGCCGGTGTGACCAACCCGTCTCTTCCGGCCTGCTCCAGGGTCACGGCCTGCTGGCCCTGCGGCTGAAAAAGCATCTTTTTCCAGAAGGTGCTGTAGCTCACCGGCACGGCTACCTGGTTCCATCCGGTAACAATGTCGACCGCCAGCGTATCCTGCGCGCCGGGCTGCCTGTGCCCGCTCATGTCAACCGGAACCGGGCGTTCGCTGATCATCCATACCGCCTGGCCATCCACGGCTGTTGAGCTGGCAAATTCGCTGTCGGTCAGGTAGCGTTCCTCGGCATTGTCCCACTTATACAAGCGCCGCGTGGAATCGCTGAATTGCTGCCAGGTCCCTTCGTGCGGTCTGGGCAGACCCACCAGCAGCCAGCGTTTTGCCGGTAAAACGATCGCTGAAGCCTGTACGCGAAAAGCAAAGTGGCTGGCCGACGAGGCGTCCACGCCATTGCCTTCGGAATCAAAACCCCAAACGGTCAGGCGGTAAACACCGTCTTCAAGCGGGTAAACGCGCGCGGCAAGGTCGCTGCTGCTGTCCGTGGCAGCTACAATGTCGCCATCTAGTTTTTGTAAACGCCAGGCCGATTGCAGGGCTGCCGGCGGATCACCAATAGGCCTGCCGCTGGTATCGTCCAGGGCGTAGTGCGCCACCAAAGCCGATTGGCGCAGGATGCTGTCCGGAAGCGATTGCCAGACCACGCGTGGCGCGAAATCATCAAAAATGGGTTCCAGCACCACGCTGAAAGTCGCCCCGCCTTGCTGCAGCGGATCATTGCTGACAAAAGCCAGCGTAACCTGCCTGTTGCCGCGCGGCATGTATTTGTTGGGGTGCAGGTTGATTTCAAATTCGGCCGAGTCTCCCGGGGCGATCGCACGACCGGCCGTATCGGCATGGAACCATACCTGTGTCAGTGAGTCGGGTGTGTAGATCCACTTGCCCTGCAGCGTGCCCCCGCCATCATTTTTAACTTTAATGGCGGCGGTCTGCGTTTTGTTAACCGGCAAGACAAAACGGCTGCTGCGTTCGGGCAGCACCAGGCGTGGCGCCGGTGTCTGAATTTGTCCCTGAATTGGCCGCGAATAAATCACGCCGTTTTCGTCATAGTAATTAAAAACGCTCACATAATAGCGGCGGTTGATGCCCAGGTCGTCGATGGCGACATTCGCGTTAACAGCGGAGTCGGCGACGGCAAAGACCGTATCCAGCGTCAGCAGTCCCTGGTCCGGCGCATTCACGGCAGCTTCCCCGGAAATTACGACGATCGTGCCGCTGTAAAACTCCGACGGATGCACGCGGAAAGAGAGATCGATGGCCCGGTCCCTGGCCGAGAGAAAAAGCGTCTCCGGCGCTGGAACCACGTTGGGCATGATACTAAAGATGACCGTATCGGAGACTGTGAAAAATCCGTCACTTGCCGACAAAACAACCTCATGAGCACCCGTATCCTGCAAAGTCGGCGTAAAGGCAATCTGCCCCGCGTCATTGATATTAAATAGGCTTGTATTATCCGCAAAGGTTAAAAGATCGCCGTCCACTTCGCTGACCGGCCAGGTGCGGCGGTATTCCAAATGTGTGTACAAAACGGTGTCCCGCAGCGCCGTAAAGCGCGGCGCATCATTCTGCGGCGTAACCACCAGGAAAAGCTGCCCCACACTGTTCAGTCCGCCGGCGTCGGTCGCCGAAACGCGCAGCCAATCTGTTTCCTCGGAAAAATAGTCCGCCGCCGGAGATATGCTCAGCGCGGATTTATCCAATGCATACTTTATATTTTGGGAATCGCTGACAGCCGTTACCTCAAAGCGCAGCAGGTCGGGCGCCGTGTCGTCATCACTTACGAATTCCGCAAGGTCGAAAACAGCGCTTTCATCCTCGTTGACAAGCAGCGTATCGCTCACACTCCACTGCGGGGCACCGTTAATAAATGTCACATGCACATCGAAATCCAGACGGCCAGTTCCTCCCAGCACATCCTGCGCCTGAACCGAAACGGCGTGCGTGCCGGTATCACCCAGCGCCGGTGTTCCCTCCAGCGCATCTGCGTTTAGCCCGAGCCATTGCGGCGATTGTAAAATTGTAATACTCAGTTCATCGCCGTCATCATCGCGCGCTTCCAGCGGCTGGCTGTAAAACTGCCCCACACGCGCCTGCGTAGCCGGGTTGGTCACAAAGTAAGGCAGCCGGTTTGTAACATCACCGCGCAGGTCGATTGTCTTTACGGGAGCGTGCGGATCACTGCTGTTAATAACCAGCTTGTCGTGGTAGACGGCGCGCTCCGAAGCCCGGAAAATGATGCGTATGATGCTGCTTTCGCCGGCACCCACGGTTGTGCCCGGTGCTGAAACGCGGAAGGCAGCCGGATCAGCGACTGTGACAGAGTTCAGTTGCAGCGGCACATTACCGGTGTTGCGCAGGCGAAGATTAAGCGTATCGGCCCCGCCCAGCGGCGCCGAAAAAGAGAGCGAATCCTGCAGGATGGTCAGCTTTGGCTGAAAGGTCGGTGTAGCAAAAAAGGTTCCCCCGTACAGCCCCTGGTTTACGCGCTTGCCATTTGGCAGCGGCTCCATGCTGTAATTATCAGCCGGGTCGCCCGCGTCAATGGTCGGCGACATCAACAGCGGCTGGAAGTAAGCCGTGTCCGCGTCGTTGAATAATGGCGGCAATTTCGAAACCGAAAAAACATCGGCCGGTCCGTTGATGCTATCCACCGTGGAGTAGCGCACGGACACGTTGCTGCCGGCCGCGCTGCTCACGGAAACGGGATTGGCCCAAAGAATGGAATTACTCAGATTGACGGTCGTGCCGGTGCCGGCCTCCAGTCCGCTGCTCAGGCTGCGCAAAATGTTAATGTTTTTGATATTGGCAACGCTGGTACCGGCCAGGCTAATAGCCGTGGCGTTGGAATCAAAGTTGACGTTTTTCATGGTCAGCGCGGCATTATTTAAATGCAGGCCGCTAAGATTATCTTCTATCCCGCCCAGCGTTAAAGAGACCGAAGCACCCTCGCTGGCAATGGCGGTTTCCGCACCTTCCAGGGAGAACCAGTGCAGCGAAACACTGTCCGCCGTAGCTCCTGCGATGATGCCTTTCCAGTAGCCAAAGTCATCATGGTTGCGCCAGAAGCCGACCATTTTGCGCTCGCTGCCACGACCCACAAGACTGCCGTCTACCTGCAAAAACGCACCCGGCGCGAAACTGAATCTCACACCTTCTTCGATGCGCAGCGTTTGACCCGGCGGCACAACGAGCGCGCTGTCCACCCACATGCCATTCACGGTATCGCTCAACGTCCCGCTCAGTTCACCGCCCAGCTTACGGATAAGATCGATTTGCCGCACCAGCGAGCGCTCGGTGACCTGACCGGCATCAAAGATTGCCTCCACCGCGTACCAGTAAGCCCGGAAGGGCCGCGTGCCACGGTCCAGAAATGTGGTATCATCGACAGCGTTAAATTCAATGATTTCGGGATTGTGCATTTCCGGACCGGTGCTGTCGCGATAAAGTCTGTAAAATTCGAACGAGCCCAGGTCAGCAGGGAAAGATTGCCAGCCGACGCGCACACCCGTTTCGTTCGTTTCCAGCGTGGTGATTGCAGGGGTGTACGTGGAGTTTACAATCAGCGTGATAGAATCGTTCTGCATATTGTGCACAAAAATATCCAGAAAACCATCCCCGTCATTATCTGCTGAAGTCACCCGCCACGCTTTGTATGGCAGATTCAATGAATCGCCGCTTACCTCTTTAAAAGCTAAAGCACCATGTCCGCCGATATTTTCGAGGACGGTAAGACGCCGGTCCTCGGTAAACAGCATCACATCCATAAACGGCTCACCGCTGAAATCATCGCGGTAACCGCCAAATTCTTGTACGGCAAATGCATCGATCAGCGTGCCGGCGCCAGGCCCCACAGGCGATACGGGGTCGAGCATCAGGTCTGGTCCGTTTGTAAAATCGGTGCGATAGATGTCCAGGTCATTGTCGCGCAAGGCCAGTACTTCCAGCTGATGATCACGGTCCAGGTCGGCCAGCAGGATATCGCGGTAGGAAACACCCTGGAAATGGGAAGTGGGCATATTAAAGCTGCCATAACCAAAATGCGGATAATAGCGCAGGTCGCCATCCGATGTGATGGCTACAATATCAGGCCAGCCGTTTACATCCACGTCACCTATCTTAAAACGGGTAACGTCGGTTTGTGTCTCCACCACAACAGTGTGTGTGCCGCTGTTGCCCGCGTCGATATTCATGCGCAGGTAAAGCGTATCATTCAGCACCAGCAGATCGGGACGCGGATCATCGTCGGCCTGTAAAAATGCCATTTGACGAATGTTTGCCGAGTTGAAATTCATGCCTTCGCTAAACGCGTAGCCGCCATCCGATTGGTTGATAAGAAGCTGCGCCTCATTGTTATCGAAGAGAAGGATATCATTTCTACCGTCGAGGTTTACGTCGCTGCTTAAAAGCTGCTGTTCAATGGAATTATCCACGGACAGTGAAAACGAAAAATTCTGCTCATAGGTATCCTTTACGGAACCGTCTTTGTTAAACGTGTATAATGCCAGCCTGTCACCATGCCAGGCCGCTATTTCCGGTCTGTCATCGTCATCAAAAAAGCCCACTGTGGCGGCGCTTACGCTGCCGGCGGAAAGTTCCTGAACAGCCGAAATTTCAAAAGCCATGGCGCCTGCATTTTGCGGGACAAAGGTGACCTCATACGTAAAGGCTTCTATGCCGGCGGGAAAGGGATCGGGCGTAAGCTCTTTTATGGAAGGGGCCACCGAGACACGCCAGGTTTCACCGGGAATATGCCGCCCAAAACCCTGATCCGGTACATCCAGAAATACTCTGGTAGAATCATCAAAATCATACACGGCGTCGAAAGCCAGCCTTCCGCGCACCGAGCTTTCCACAACAATGTTGCTGTTAACATCGGCAAGAACGGGAACCGCGCTGAACTGCACTTCCAGTCCGGAAAGCGGATAATGCACCTGGTCATTCTTATAGGGATGTATATGCAGTAATTCAAAGCTGCGCCTGAGCGTAAAAAAGTCTTCACCTGCAGCCACCGCCTGGCCCTGTTCCAGCGTGCTACTAGCGTTGGCAACGATACTGTAGAGGCTGCGCTTTTGCGGGTCCTCGTATACCTTTTGCCAGCTGATTGCGCCGTCGGCCGACTCCAGGATCTGCCCTTCATCGGTTGCGTACCACAAGCGCTGAACAAGCACGCTGCCCTGCCCGTCGCTTTTCCAGTAATTGAGCCCGGTCAGATCAGTGAGATCGCTTGATTGCGGAGCAGCCAGCAGTTGCGGTAAACCAAGAGAGGAGCCGTCAAACAAGCGTGAAAGAATCTGCACGTCGCTGCCATCCGTGGCATTGGCACCTATAAAAATCATGCTATCCAGCCGGGTGATTGCTTCAATCCGCGTGTCCGCCAGTGTGTCACCGGGAAGCAGCGGCAGGGGTGTTTGCACAAAAGGCAAAACATGCTGTACATAGGATGTATCGCCCATAACACCCGCCACAAACAGGCCGTCATTTGAGGAAGCAAGATCAACAACGTCATAAGCGAGGCCCAGGGTTACACTCTGCCAGCTCTGGCCTTCGTCATCGGAGTAGTAAAGCGCGCCGTTTTCCCCGCCGATCCAGATAAGGCCATTGTAGAAATCAAATTCCACACAAAAATAATCAACAGCAGCGGGCGCACTTAGCGGAGTCCAGAAATGGCCGCCATCCGCGGAATGCAACAAAGTGCCGTTGTCTCCCACGGCAATAACAACATCATCCGTTTCCCCAAAAAAAGTCACCACATCATGCAGGTGCTCAGAGGTGGGTGTGCCGCGCTCCTCCCACCAGTGGCCGCCGTCAAAAGTTTGCCAGAAGCGGCCATCATCGCCCACGGCGTACATTTTGTTAAAATCGTAATCCGTGGCTGCAACGGCGTTTATAATGCCACTGTTCTGGTCGTTATACACTTCATGCCAGCGTCCCGCCCACAGAAGCTGTGCGGCAGCGAGAAAAACCGGCAATGCAAAACGGAAGGTTTGGCGCAACATAAAATCTACTCCATTAGATATTCTTTTCCTGTTTGAAGTAATCGGCTTAGGGCGTGGCGCTATTAAGAAAAGTGTACGCCGCTGGTAAGTATGCTGCGGCCCAATGTGACGGCGGACAAATCAGTAAATAGATATGGTTTTTGATTAGAAAATTTCACAGGTTAAATTGACCATAAATTAAACGTTATGGAAAGAATCTATGCCGCGAGTCAAATGGTCCGATTTTGAAAAAGTAGAACTGCGTGTTGGTACCATAAAAGAGGTGCAGGATTTCCCTGAAGCACGAAAGCCTGCCTACAAACTGCTGATAGACTTCGGCGGGGATATCGGGATAAAAAAGTCCAGCGCACAGATAACCGGGCTATACAGCAAGGAAAGCCTTGAGGGCAAACAGGTCATTGCCGTGGTTAACTTTCCGCCCAAACAGATCGGCAGCTTCATGTCCGAATGCCTGGTAACGGGGTTTGCCGCTGAGGACGGCCATATTGTTCTGGCCGTGCCTGACGGAAAAGTGACCGACGGCGCAAGACTCATCTAAAAACCCCGCGAGCGTAGCATATGAAAAGCAGAATGGCGCTGATTGGCTTTATGGTTCTTTTAACCGCGGTTTTGCAAGCGCCGGCCCGGGAGAGCAATAAAGCTTTCAGCGCCGGAAGCGGCTTTAGTTATTTTAAAGGCCTACAGGTGAACGGGCAGGCTTTCCTGACTCAGGATTTGAGTGCCGGACTTTTTGTTGCCAAATACGGAGCGCTGAACCTATTTGAAAACAACACAAGCGCCGGGTTGACAGCAGGTTATCTTTTAAACAATCCGGTAAAGCACGCCTGGCAGATAAAAACGCAGTTTTATTACGTGGACAAACCACAGCATTTGTTTATCAGCGCGGGGGTGGGATACAATTATTTTAGCACAGATGATGTAAGCATTTACCTGAATATCCATTATAGTAAAGATGTAAACGGTGATTTTGATGGAATATTGGCTGATTTCGAGGCAGGCTGGACCTGGTATTTTAACCGCTAAAACCCTGTTTTATGTGATATTCGTAACAATACACGAGTAAAGCCTTTCTATTACCGTTATATATGTTAAAATTCATTTGATCGACCGCTCCTAAAGATATATATTAGCAGCGTTTATGAAACGTTGGCAACCAAAGCGGAATTTTTTTATTGATATCCCCCCACCCCCGGACAACCTCCAAATAGTTTAAAACCAAACGTTATTTAAGTAGACTGTATACTAAGAATTACGCAGGTTGTTGCGCGTTATTTGTTTAAACACACAAAGAAAAAGGAATCCTAAAAGGAGTTTATTATGAGTTATTCAAAGGAAGATTTCCAGGAAATTGAAAAGGCATCGCTTGTTTCCGAACTGCCTGAGAAAATCAGGACAGACACGGATCATTGGGAGCCTCTCAACGACGTCGAAATCCCCGAACACAAAAAAGATATGGTAAAGTCTCGCGACATTCGCCATCGTACGTTTGATGACGGCCTGTTCTGGCACAAAATACCGGCCTTCAACACCGTGGGTCGTGCGGAGTTTATGGATGTAAAATTCCAGAACAAAAATTCGATAACCAAGGTGGCGCAGCTCGACGAATTGCTGGAAGGTCTTGTGGATCCTGAATTTATGAAGGATGTGCATAAAGGCATGGCCGAAGCGCCGATGAATATCCGCCTGTCGCCCTACATTCTCAGTCTCATCGACTGGGACAATCCTTACGAAGACCCGTTGCGACGCCAGTTTATCCCGGTTTCATCCACCCGCAAGGAAGACCATCCGTTTCTTACGCTGGATTCGCTTAGCGAACAGGACGACTCACCTGTACCCGGCCTGGTTCACCGCTATTTTGATAAAGCGCTGTTCCTGCCGCTGGATGTCTGTCCGGTTTACTGCCGCTTCTGCACGCGCAGCTACGCCATCGGTAGTGACACGGAATCGGTTTCCAAAGTAAGTTTTAAGCCGGTGCCAAAGAAATGGCACAAAGCCTTCGCTTATATCGCTTCGCGGCCGGAGATCGAGGATATCGTTATTTCAGGCGGTGATTCATACATGCTGGCGCCGGATCGCATTCGTCAGATAGGCGAAATGCTGCTGTCGATTCCGCATGTACGCCGTATCCGCTACGCCTCCAAAGGCCCCGCTGTTATGCCGATGAAAGTGCTTTCCGACAAAGAGTGGAGCCAGGCACTGATTGACACTGTGGCCATGGGGCGCGACATGGGCAAAGAAGTGGTCCTTCATACACACTTCAACAGCGCCAACGAAATAACCGAGATTACGCGGGAAGCTATGGAACACCTGTTCCGCAACGGTGTAACGGTGCGTAACCAAAGCGTTCTCATTCGCGGCGTAAATGACACACCGGACCAGATGATCCACCTGGTGCGCAAGCTTTCTTACATGAATGTTCAACCGTACTATGTCTATCAGCATGATATGGTGCAGGGCGTGGAAGAGCTGCGTACGCGCGTTGGCGACACAGTTGAACTGGAGCGTCACGTGCGTGGTACGACGGCCGGTTTTAACACACCGCTGTTTGTAACGGACGCGCCTGGCGGAGGCGGAAAACGCGACGTACACAGCTACGATTACTACGATGAGCTGACCGGCATCAGTATCTACCGCAGCCCCAGTGTTGACGCGGAAAAGCTCTACCTCTACTTCGATCCCATGGATCTGCTGAGCGAAGAGGGCCGCAAGCTCTGGACAAATAAAGACAATCATCAGGAGTTGATCAATAGCGCTATCCAAAAATCGGGCTACGCCGATCTGAAGCCGGCGCTGTAATTTATGCACTGGATCGACTATCTGATATTTGCCATCTATTTTGGCGGCGTTCTGTCCATTGGCATATACTTCTACCTTAAAAACGTAAACAAGGAAGATTACTATGTCGGCGGGCGCAACGTTTCTGCCGGCCATGTAGGATTATCTGTCGTTGCCACTGATGTGGGCGGCGGATTTTCTATTGGTTTGGGCGGCCTAGGATTTGTGATGGGCCTTTCCGGTAGCTGGCTGTTGTTTGCCGGGCTTGTCGGCGCCTGGCTGGCGGCCGTTCTGATCATCCCCAAAATAAAAACGCTCGATGCCAAACACGGCATGCTGACCTACCCCGATTTTCTGAAGCACGCTTATAACCGGCGGGTGGCGGCCATCGCCGCGCTGATCTCGGGCATCGGTTACATGGGCTTTACCAGCGCGCAAATCCTCGCCGGGGCCAAACTGGCTGCGGGGTCACTATTCATAAATATCGATTTTATGACACCGCTGGATTTCTCCCTCTATATCATGACCGCCATTATTATCATTTACACGGTTCTCGGCGGCATCAAGGCGGTTATCTACACCGATACCATCCAGTGGATCATACTTCTGGGCGGATTGTTTTTTCTGGGATTGCCTTTTGCCTATACCTATATCGGCGGTTGGGAGGCAATCGACAAAGGGCTGCCGCAAGGCTTTCTGACGCTGACCAATATTGAGCCGATACAATTCATCAACTGGATGGGCACGATCCTGCCGATCTGGTTTATTGCCATGACACTGTACCAGCGCATTTACGCCTGCCGCAATGAAAAAGAAGCTAAAAAAGCATTCTTCATCGCCGGTGTTTTCGAATACCCGATCATGGCCTTTATCGGCGTTACGCTGGGCATGCTGGGTCGCGTGGTTTTTCCCGAGGCGGACCCTGAAATGGCGCTGCCCCGGCTATTGAAGGAAGTGCTGCCGATCGGCATTGCCGGCTTTGTGCTGGCCTCCTACTTCTCGGCCATCATGTCCACGGCGGACAGCTGCCTGATCGCTTCATCCGGCAATTTTGTAAGTGACCTGATTGAAGCCGGCATGAAGAAAAAACGGTCGGAAGCTTTTGGCATGCGCCTTTCACAATGGGTAACGCTCACGGTAGGCGCGCTGGCGCTAATCATAGCCGGCGCTTTTCAAACGGTTCTCGAAATCATCCTGCATGCCTACGCTTTTATGGTATCGGGCCTGCTGGCACCAACCATCGCGGCCTACTTCCTCAAAAAACCGGACAGCAACGCGGCGCTGATCAGCATGCTGGGTGGTGGCGGTCTGACGATTTTTCTGATCGCCTTTAAAACGGAAATCTTCTGGGGGCTCGATCCCAGCATACCGGGAATACTATTTTCAACCCTGCTTTATGCAATCGTTTATAACCTAAAAACCAAAAAGAGTTATGTTTGATACTGTAGAAAAACTGGACCATTCCCTGATACAGCATGGTCCTTTTAACGATCGTATTTATTTGATGAAGCTGGCGAAAGAGGACTATCCAACCATATTGGAAGCTTTGGAGAAGCTGGCGGCAAAAGAACATTACACCAAGATTTGCTCCAAGGTGCCGGCAGATAAAACGGATGCCTTTGAAAAAAACGGCTATATCCGCGAGGCGCGCATACCGCAATTTTACGGGGGCAAAAAGGAAGTTGTTTTCATGTCGCGCTTCGTTGACCACGCCAGGTCGGCGCTCTCTCTGGAAGCCCGCAGCCGCATCGATAAGAACCTGCAGATTGCCGCCGGGAAAAAAGAGGGCATGACGCTGCTTACCTTCCCCGAAGGTCTTACTCTGCGCGTATTGGAGGAAAAGGACGTAAAACGGCTGGCTGAATTGTACAAAACCGTCTTTAAAACCTACCCCTTCCCGATCCACGACGAAGAGTACCTTAAAAAGACCATGCGTGAAAATGTCATTTATTTCGGAGCTTTTTCAGAAGACAGGCTGGTGGCAGCTTCATCCGCGGAAACCGACCGGGCAGGCCTTAATGCCGAAATGACCGACTTTGCCACGCTGCCGGAGTTCCGGGGCAACAATCTTTCCCTTATGCTGCTGAAAGAGATGGAAGCGCTTATGCGCAAAGAGGGCTACCACACCGTTTATACAATCGCCCGGGCGCTTTCCGCGGGCATGAACGTGACCTTTTCCAAAGCCGGATACCTTTTCGGCGGCACGCTGATTAACAACACGCAGATATCCGGACAGATTGAAAGCATGAATATCTGGTACAAGGGATTGAAGCTTTAGGCTTTAGTTTGCGCTTTCGACAACCTCCACACGCAGAGCGATAAAGTTATCGCCGTGCATATGGCCAAACAGTTCCACAACCCTGGCATTGGCGATTTCCGAAGCAACCGGCTCTCTGGGGCTGACACGGGCCACGGAACCATGTTTATCGCGGGCAAAGAATGTCACAATCTGGCTGGCAGCATTACGCTGGAAACCGCGCTCCGCTTCCACATAAACATTAATGTTTTGATTAATCTCGCCGCCCGCGCGTATTTTTTCAAAGTCACCCACTTCGGTGGTTGGCTGAAAGATGTAAAAAATATAAGCGACAAACACAATTGAGATCGGAATGGCCACTTTGGTAAATTTGCTCATGGATCGCCTTTAAAGAATATGATTGACTGATTTATGAAGGCAGAAATTAAAGGAAATATTCTGTTTTAATCAAGATACCGCGACCGATTTTATAACTCCATATCCCACTGGATAATCAAATCCCAAAAACCGGAGCCGTTGAATTTATCATCAAAGTGATTATAGCGCAGACCGGCTAAAACGCGCGAGCGCGGCAAAAGTGTACCGTAAACGCCGAAGGCTCCCTGGCTCAGGCCTTCGCCGTATTCATAATCCGCCATCTCTTCAACAGAAGATTTATCGGGTAGCGTCACGAGTGTGTGGTTTCCGAGATTTATGCTACCGAAAACATTTATCGGCCAATCTTCACGAATACTGTTAAAGGTAAAACTAAGCGCGAGGTCCAACTGGGTTTGCTGACCTTCCTGCCGGAAAAAACTTACCTTAATATTATCCCTTGAGGAGAACTCCGTACGCGTGAGATATTCGACATCATAAAAAGAACGCTGCCATTGGCAGGCCAGGTCTGTTCGCCAGGCCCAGGATGTAAAGCGCACCATGTAGCCCAATCCCGCCTGCGCGCTCCAGGCACGCAAACCGCCCGTTGTGTGCTGGACGGATCCGAATATGGCGCCGCTTTCGGAACGCATCTCCAGTTCCATGCCAATCTGGGTGGTCGCCGTAAGCAACTGGACGTCTTTACCCTTAAACTCATAGCGGTTGGCGTCTTTTACTTCGTGGTAATAGGTTTCCCCCGCTACGGCTTCCACTTCGAACTCGCCATAGCTGTTTACACTTGTATGGTTTTCGCTGGTGAGCCGGATATCGGTTTTTGTTTTTACGGAAATATGCGGCCGCAGTATCAGGGCACCGCTGGTGTCTTTCGGGGTGATGTGAATGGCTGGCTGGTGGGTCGCGCTCTGGAATTGCGCCTGCTGCGTGTGAACGGTTACAACCGCACAACGCGCCAGCAGCAGGGGTACGATCAGTAAAACAAAAAAGCGCATCTTAAACACCACGTCTTATAAATCTAAGCTAAAATTCGTTACGCAGGTGTTTTAATGCAAGCAAAAAAGGCGGAAATGTCGCCACCTCCGCCCTTAAGTATTTTGCCTCTACTGTGTCCGCGTTTTGCAGGTGCTGATGCCAAAAGGCAGGTAAACGGGGCACCATCCTAACAGCGCCGTGCCCAGCGGTATAACTCCTATCACGCCCCACCAACTCTGAAAATAGAACCCGGCCGCGATTATCAGCAGACCAAGTATCACGCGCAGACTGCGATCGGCTTTTCCAACATTACGCTTCATAACATCCTCCCTTAATTGGTTGTGTTTTCTGCGGAGAATATTAAGCACTTTTTAAAACGCTGTATGTAACTTTGTCACTTAACCGGTAGTTGCTCTCTTTTTTAACATCCCTTTGTTTTCAATTACGATTGCACCACGCTGAAGGTCAATCCAACCCTGCTTTTCAAAATCTTTCAGAATGCGGCTTATCACTTCGCGCGCGCTGCCCAGGTCCCGGGCGATTTCCTGGTGGGTAAGTTTAACGGTGCCGCTTACGTTGGCGCTTTTAAGCAACAGTTCGGCCAGGCGGATATCCACCCTGCGGAAAGCCACCTCTTCAACCGTTGTGATGATCTGTCCCAGACGGTCGGTCATAAGCGAAAAAACGTATTCACGCCAGGGCGGGTAGGCGCTCACCCACTCTTTGAGAAGACCCGCAGGCACAAGCAGCGCCGTGGCCGGTTTTTCTACAACGGCCAGCGCGGGAAAAGCACGGCCGCTCAGGATGCAACTGGCGGTAAGTACGCAGCTTTCGCCGCTGTGCAGGCGGTAAAGGGTGATCTCGCGGCCGTTTTCGCCGACTTTGTATACGCGCACGGTACCTTCCAAAAGCAGCGCCAGGTGATTGCAGCGATCACCCTCCCAGCAGATATATTCTTCTGCCGGCAGTCTGACCAGCGTGGCGTTTTGGCGCAGGGCGGTGAGAATATCTTCATCCGCGTTTTGCAGGAATGGGAAAGGCTTGAGGATATCGCCGGAAAGATTTTGCACTGGCTACTCCGCAATCGTAAATAGTGGCTTTTAAAATACGCAAATTATAGATTTACGGATAATAATATTATCCTATACGAAGGAACGAACCAATGCAGCAACGTATTCTGATTTTGTGTACCGGCAATTCCTGCCGCAGCCAGATGGCCGAACGTATTTTAAAATCGATGGACCCTGAAAACCTGCGTGTTCATTCCGCCGGTACGCACCCGGCTGCGCGCGTCCATCCGCTGGCCATAAAGGTGATGGAAGAAGCCGGTTACGACATGTCCGAAAGCTACCCCAAAATCGTTGATGATTTCTTAAACCGCTCTTTTGATTATGTAATTACCGTTTGCGACCACGCCAAGGAAACCTGCCCCGTTTTTCTGGGCAATGTGCGCCAACGTCTGCATATCGGTTTTGATGATCCCGCCGAAGCGGAAGGGAGTGAAGAAGAGGTGCTGGCCGTATTCCGCCGCGTCCGCGATGAGATAAAGCGCGATTTCCGGGGATTTTATGAGCAACACATTGTGAATGGTTAGTGTTTGGGCTAAAGCCCTTGCTGTCTTGTCTGCCAAATCCACGACCTGGAAGGTCGTGGCAATAGTTGCTACCCTGTGCCGCAGCAATATTTTATGTAATCTATAGCCAAATAGGTATCAACATAAAACATAGCACATAGCCACGTGGTTTAGCGCGTGGTACCGCTAATCCATTTATTGAGGGCTTCAGCCCAACACAAAGGAGACACAAAATGCCATACACCCGCATTTGGGTCCACCTTATCTGGGCCACAAAAAACCGCAACAACCATACACAAAAAACTCCGGCCTGCGCTATTAAAGCACATCCGCGAAAACGCCCGACAAAAAGAAATCTACATGGACACCATTAATTGCACCGATGACCACTGCCACGCGCTCATTTCACTTGGTACATCACAATCCATAAGCAAAGTGGCATTTTTGATAAAGGGAGAATCTTCACACTGGATAAATAAACACAATCTGGTGCCCGGGAAATTTGAGTGGCAGGAAGAATATATCACCGTGTCGGTTAGTGAATCGCAGCTGGACAAAGTGCGGGCCTATATCAAAACCCAACAGGAGTACCACCGGCGCCGCTCCTTTGCCGAAGAATACTCGTTGTTTATGGAAAAATATGGCTTTAGGGAGTTAAGCTGAAGCCCTCAGGCGTTTGCTTTATGTCCACCAACGACCTGAAGGTCGAGGCAATAATTTTGACTACCGAAAATAAAACTTCCCGGCCAACGGGCTAAAGCAAAAATATAGCCACGTGCTTTAGCGCGTGGTTATCCGCCAACCCATTTAGCGATGGGCTTCAGCCCAACACAAAATCCCTCTAATAGTAAAATATAATCTTGTCAATCTTGCGGTTTTCATTGTAAACAGACTTTATGACCCCCTTTTGTGATTCTTCAGCAGCCGGGACAAATTCCAGTGGGTATTCCATATCTTCCGCGTAAAAGGACGTTTCACTGAGGGGGTGTATCCTGAAGTGGCCGATACCGGTTTCAAGAGAAAGCTGTCCCTTTTCCCTGCTTATGGTCATTTCTCCTAAAAACTTGTGTTTATAGCTGCCAAGATATTTTGCCAGTACTGCCGGCTCAATATCAGCAAAGGCCGGCAAATCTGATTGTGGCGCTTGGTACGTAAGCAGCCTGGCGTCTGCCTGCGCCCTTGCGGTTTTGGCATTGATGATCATCTGCAAGAGGCTAAACGCCTGCTGATCATTCACATCGTTATTGTCATAGGTATCCACCAGGTGCACCACAACCATTTCCTCTTCCGGGAGCACAAAAACGCGCTGGCCGCCGGCCCCGCTGGCATAAAAGGTCTTTTGCCCGAAAATGCTATCGGCCACCCACCACAGGTAACCGTAATTGCCCTTGTGATCATGTGCCCTGAGATTTGTGCTGTGCGCCAGTGTGCTTTTCTCCAGCCAGGCGCTTGAAACGATTTGCCTGCCCTGCCATGTGCCGCCGTTAAGACACAACTGTCCGAAACGCGCCAGGTCGCGGGCGCTCATGCGCATCAGGTAAGCCGGGTGTTGCGACTTATCCTCCTCGTAGCGGTAAAAGGTATCACCCAATTCAAAATCCTCCATGCCCAGCGGTTTGGCGACGTGGGCATAAAAATCTTCAAAAAAATCGCTGCCTGTTTGACGGTTGTAAATCGAAACCAGTGTGTTGAAATCCCAGTTGTTGTAAAACCAGAATGTGCCCGGGGCGTGGCTGCCCCGCCGTGGCATCTGTTTTTCCATACCGCGCGGCATATATGCGGCAAGGTGGTAGATACCGGAACGGGCCTGCAGCAACTGCTCCACCGTGGCCTCTTTTTCTGCTTCGCTGAGGGCCGGTTCATCATCAATGCCCAGCCGGGCCAACGTAGCCGAAATATCAATCTGCCCGGCATCTACCGTGTGACCGATCATCACGTTCATCAGGCTTTTGCGCATGGAGGCACAACGGAATTTACGGGTGGTCTCTCCCAGGGACAGCACAACGTGTCCACGATACAAAAGCAGCAAAGCCGCCGCGTCACTTTGCTCAAAGGTGGTTTTGACCTGCTCCAGTCTTTGCGCATCAAAGCCGGCCTGCTGTGGATCGCCGTATTGCATCAACGGCTGCGCCGATAACAGCCCTGCTACAAAAAGGATAGTGATACTAAGAATAATCGAAAGGTTTAATCTGTGCATGGTTCCTCCGAAAGTTTTGGATAAAGCGTTGGGCGGCGCGGCAAAACAGGCAACCAGAGAAAGCTACGCAGGATTAGGGGGAATGTTTTTTAGGTGTTCAAGAGTCTGGAAGGCTGTCAGGGCAAGACTGTTATTGAATGGACCGTGGGCTAATTTGGCTGAAGCCCTTGTTTTTAAAAGCACTTGGTCCACGACCTGAAGGTCGTGGCAATGCTTGAGCCACTGCATATAAAACTGCCCGGCCAAAGGGCTTAAACCAAAATATTGCCACGTGCTTTAGCGCGTGGATTGCCCGCCAACAAATTATTATTGGGCTTCAGCCCAATATTGCCAAACCTTAGCGGTTAAACCATCTTAAACACTTTGCCAATCTCACTCGGCTTAAAATAGCTGGAGATCTTTGCGGCCGGGGTGTAGCAGGTATTCCAGCAGCCGGGGCATTCCTGGAAATCCTGTTGGCGTTGCTGCCAGATGTCCGACGTAAAAATCTCACCCGGCATTTGTTGCAGCAGGTTGCCGATGGGCTCGCCCATGCAGACGCGCACATCTCCGTCGGGATAGACGAAAAACTTGCTGCCCAGGCTGAGGTTGCTGATGTAGGGACACTGCTTTTCAAAGCCGCCGTTGAAATAGTGTTTATAACCATCCAGCAGCCAGCCCGGCGTCACAACGTTGGGTGATTCTTTCACCCGCGCCATTACTTCTTCCAAATCCGCCCAGTCGCTAATCATCATATCGTCCACCTGGTTGTGGTTGATCGATGAATTGCGGTAGAGGTCCACGCTGATATTCCAGCCCAGCTTTTCGAGGCGCGTAATCATTTGCGGGATTTGCGGCAGGTTCAGTTTGCTGATGACGATATTGGCCAGGGTTTTGATAGGTCGGCCGGCGCGCCTGTTCTCCGCGTCAAGATACTCCATGTTGGCCATAACAATATCGGAGACGTTTTTGCCGCCGCGGATGATATCGGCGGTTTCGCCCAGCCCGTCAAAGGAGCAGGTGAGATTGAATTTGTGGCGCAGCAAAAGCTCCGTCAGCTCGCGCATGCGTCGCTGCGAGAAATAGAGATTGGAAAGCAGTAGCTTGTACATAAACCCCTGTCGCGCGGCATCTTCCATGATCGTCTCAAACCGCGGGTGCATGGTAGGCTCTCCACCGGATAACACCAGCCCCTGCGTGCCATAAGCAGAAAGGCGATTCACGATAACCCTGAAATCACCCACATCGATGTGGCGCTTTTCCACCTCCCGCAAGGGGATATTACACTGCAGGCAGCGCTGCGAACAGTTGTAGGTCAGTAATATTTCGGCAAACAGGAAGCAGGGTTTTTTCATGGCCGCGTTGGCCAGGTTGCGGGTGATCTTGGTGATCAGCATAGGCTTCAGTCCTTTGATAAATCCGGCCAGATTGCTTCGGGCTTGCCTTCCCATACCCAGGCGATAAAATCCACCAGCGGCGGCCTGCCGCCAGCAGCGCGGATAAGCGTGTTCACCTGTGCCCGGTGATGCGTCGTATGGGCTGCGACCTGCCAGATGGTTTCCGGCAATGTCGCGTCCTGCGCTTTGCGGCCTTTTTGCTTTTCAACATAATCGGACCAGGGCACGTGGATGCGGCGCTGATAGTCCTCTTCCTTCATTGCCGCCAGGAAATCATTTGCCAGTGGATGATAAAGCGAAGCCCATTCGGCCAGCGCCGGCAGGTCTTTAAAATCGCCCTTCTCGGGAAATTGCAGCGGCTCATCTGTCCAAAGATAATAGAAGGCGTATTGCACGGTGTGCATGTGCTGCAGTAGTTGAATCAGCGCATCGTCCGTTTGAAGCGTGGGCATTTTAAGCAGACGCCCATACATTTTTGCGTCGGCCCAGTGCATATGGCTTAAGGCATCGCGCAGCAGCATGTCAGGCATGGTCGCACCTCCCTCAAATAAATGTCTATCTTAATGTAAGAAATAATTTCACCCGATGGGCAAGAATAAATACGTTTATCTGCAGGCTTACTTCAAAAAAGAAAAAAGGCGGGACAAAACGTCACTGCCCCGCCTTTTAAATTCTGTTACTTCAGAACGCGGCCGTTGCTATCAATGGTTACGTACTTACCGTTAAGACTTACACCGCACATTCCTGAGTAAAAACCCGTGCCCTCATCATCAAACAGGAAATCTATCACCAGCTTACCCTGACGATTGATATACCCCCATTTGCCGTTCTCACCAGGCGCTTTCACCGGGGCCAACTGCGGATGATTTTCGTTATGTAAACTAAAACGCCCGGCAGCGGCATACCTTGGTTTGATCACGAATGCGCCGCTTTTATCAATATAACCGTACTTGCCGTTTACTGCCGCGGGTGCCAGACCATCGTAAAAATCTCCCGCAAAATCAAAGGGCCTGAAGTCAAGAATAATTTTTCCGGTGCTATCAATATAGGCCCACTCACCGCCCTCAATTAGTTCCATACCCGCCGGCTTGTTGCCCTCAATCCTGCCACCGCGATTTACACGTGCTATGCCCTGCGAAAAGTGATAGGCATATTCGAATGCCGGCAAAATAGCTTCTTCCCCTTTAGTGTTTACAAAGCCCCATTTTCCGCCGCCCGTGTATTGGTCGCGATATATGGTGCCGCCAAGGCGCACCCGGAACAACCCGTTTTGTGGTATCGGGTCAATATAGTCATAGCGGGCGGGCACCACTTCTATACCCAATTTATTTACGAGGCCCCACTTGCCCCCTTTAGCTACGTTACCCTGGAACGATTTACCGCCCACGTTAAAAACAAGCAGTCCGTCTCTGAACAAAAAATCCAAATAATCGTAGCGGGCCGGAATGATTTCATTACCCTTTTCGTCCACCATACCCCATCTGCCACCGCCGGGTTTGCAGATATCGCACGCCGGCGGATATCCACCCACATTGATGAGTGCATAACCATTATAGAACTTTCCCTGCCAGCGGTTATCTTTGTAAGCGGAACGGTCCGAGTTGTAACCCTCATAGCCGGCGCCGTTATCGACGGGCTTAATGAAATCAAAAGACGGCTCAGTGATAATCTTTCCCTGCACATCTACGATCCCCCATTTGCCGCCGCGTATGTAGCCCCGGTCGTCGCGGGTGCCGCCGACATTAACGGATACACGGCCATCACGTACAAGCCCCATGTCTTCGTAAAGCGGTTCAATCAGAATCTCATCGGTATCGACGTTCAACAATCCATATTTGCCGTTTTTTATAATCTTGTAAAGCGGATGGCCTGCAGCGCTCTCAAGCTCGTAAAGGATCGTTCCCGTTTTGTCAATGACATAACTTTTCGAAGACCCGGAAACATGGGCCATACCGTTTTTAAAGGGAAATGCATATTCGTACTCCAATGGGATTACCTCATCTCCGGCCTGGTTTATATAGCCGTTCTTGCCGCCCTTAACTGCCCCGTAAGAGTTTATTGCCCCACCAATGTTGACTTCCGCCAGGCCTTCGCTAAAACCCATCATCCAGTCGTAAGGCAACTCACGAATCGTATTACCCTGCTTATCGATCACCTTCCAGCGCCCGCCCTTTACCGGCATGTAAGGTTCATGCCTGCCGCCTTCATTTACTATAGCACGCCCCGAGACAAAATTGCCGGCATAGGCAAAACGTGGGGCGATTACCTCATTTCCGCGACTATCCGCATAGCCCCATTTATTATCTTGCCAAACGGCGGCCAATCCGTCTTCGGAAACGGCACAGGCAAAATCATATCTCAGGTTCAGGAGGGGATCGCCTTTTTCCAGGTTTGTTATGTATTCCTGCGCCTTCTGGTCACCAAGCGTTGAAGCTTCGCGCCACAAAGAACGCGCACGTAGCTCATCACGCTGCACCCCTTTGCCGGCAAATATGATCTCCCCGGAACGGCGCCTGGCATATGCTTTATTGTAATCGCTTACACCGCGCAAAGCGATAGCCTTTTCATAATATTGTAAAGCTTCCTGGTATTTACCGATTCGATCGCAATGAACAGCGAGCGGCCAATAGGCCTCCGTTTCCTTGTTTTCGATCGCCGCAAGATACCATGTGTATGCTTTTTCACGGCTGCTGCCAGTCAGCGTACTCCCCAGCGAAACATCGATTGAATCGTGGATTCTTCCCAGGGCCAGCGCTGCTTTGCCACGCTCCAGGGAGTAAAGCGGTTTGTCTAATGCGGCGCGTTCCAGCAAAACCAACGCTTCACCCACTTCGCCGCGATTGTATTTTTCGATCGCTTTCTGGAAATCGCTTTTTGCCTTGGGTAACCCCAGCAATTCACGCAGCGAAAAGGACGGACTCTTCAATCCTGTGATTGGGGTTGACTCGCTCCAGCCTGAACCACCTGATGAGCCCATGCCCGGATAACGGCGGTGAATAATCTGCATCTGCAAATCCCATTGCCGCTCCTTCGATGAAGAGAACCAGGAATCGTATGCAGATTGTGCAAACAAAGGCCACGCGCTGGCCAATAAGACGCACGCGTAGAACGTCGCTTTGCGCGACAAATCTATGTGAATCATCGAAAGTTTACTCCGTAGGTATGTTTTTAAATCGAATGCAGAACGCCACGCTACAACATAAGTTCTGCACTATTTTCAATTTTTTTCCTTATGGACACCAAGCCATTTAAAATCTCCGGCAATGAACAACACAGTCATAGGTGGTTTTTCCCTAACAGTCCGGAGAAATTTAACTATCTACCCCGAGATCGCCTTTGTAATGTCGTACGATCTAAAAATTTAAACAAAACTGAAGCCCGAAACCGCTGTGCGTAGGCACACTTCAACAAACAAAAAAATCATAATCAAATTACCATCAGTAATATTTTTTGACAAGAGACGTTGCGTCTTTTATATTAGAGACACTGCGTCACTTAGAACAAAAATGAAAACACAACACAGGAGAAAAGATGAAACATATCGATAAAACCAAACCCGTGATGGTGAGCGGCGCCACCGGCTATGTGGCCGGGCGACTGGTTGAAAAACTGCTCAGCGAAGGCTTGACCGTGCATGCCGCCGTGCGTGATCCCAACAACGCCGACAAGCTGAAAGATCTCAACCGGCTGGCTGAAAAGCTGCCGGGCAGAATCACATATTTCAAAAGCGATTTACTGGATAAAGGCTCCTACGAAGAGGCCATGCGGGGCTGCGAACTGGTCTTCCACACTGCCTCGCCGTTTACCAGCGCCGTGGACGACCCGCAGAAGGAACTGATTGAACCGGCCCTGCTGGGCACGCGCAATGTGCTGGAAACTGCCAACAAAGTTTCCACGGTAAAGCGCGTGGTTCTTACATCCAGCTGCGCCGCCATCGTGGGCGATACAAAAGATCTGCTGCAACTGCCCAAAGGCACCGCCACGGAGGAGAATTGGAATACAAGCTCATCGCTGGAGCACCAGCCTTACAGCTACTCTAAAACCCTGGCAGAGAAAGAGGCCTGGAAAATCGCCGACGCCCAGGATCGCTGGGACCTGGTGACCATCAATCCCACTTTTGTACTGGGTCCGGGTATCGGCCCGCGCAACACGTCGGAGAGTTTTAACATTATAAAACAGATGGGCGACGGCACGTTGAAAACCGGTGTACCGGGGTTGGAGCTGGGCACGGTGGATGTTCGTGAGGTTGCCGAAGCGCATTACAAGGCCGGTTTTACGCCGCAGGCAAAGGGTCGCCACATCATCTCCAATGAGCGTAAAACCTTCCTGCAAATGGCCGATTCATTGCGGCGCCAGTTCGGCGACAAGTATCCTTTCCCCAAAATGGAAATCCCTAAGCCCATTTTATGGCTGGTGGGTCCGCTGGTAAACGAAGCCCTTTCGCGCAAGATGATAAGCCGCAATATGAACTACCCATGGAAGGTGGATAACTCCAAAAGCAAAAAAGAACTGGGCATAAAATATCGCCCGTTTGATGAATCTATCCACGACTTTTTCCTGCAGATGATTGACAGCGGCGTCTTTGACAAAAGCAAAAAAGCAGCCTAGACACATAGAAGAAATGGCATCCGGCCGTCGCAGCGCTTATTTTTGCCGCGACGGCTTTCATATTAACCAAACAAGAAGAAGTATGACCTGGCAACGCGCCCGCAGCGAAGAACAAAAAGAAGCACGCGTGGATGAAATCATCAAAGCCACGGAGAGGCTTTTCAAAAATAGCCCTTTTGAAGCGATCACTTTCGCGGCCATTGCAAAAGAAGCACAGTTTACACGGTCCAATCTTTACAAATACTTCAACTCCAAAGAAGAGATCTTCCTCGCCTTTTTGCGTCACGATGTAAACGCCTGGCGGGACGAACTTTTACAAAGCTTCACCGCGGAAACATCGCTGAGCGTTGAAGAATTCAGCGGCAAATGGGTAGCTTTACAGCTAAAACACAAACGCATGCTGGAACTGATTGCAATCCTCTATACGGAATTGGAAAAACACATTTCTCTTCAGCACCTGGTGGATTTTAAAGAGCAGATAAAAGAAGAATTTACGACTGTTGGCGAGCTGCTTGTGCGGCTCTTCCCTAAACTGAGCCCTGAAAAGGCAACACAATTTTTGCAACTGCAGTTTGCTTCGGCGATTGGCCTGTACCAGATGACCGACCTGACCGAGCTGCAGCAGGAAGTGCTGGCTTACCCGGAATACCAACACTTGCAGATCGATTTAGAATCCGCTTACCGCCAATCCGTTGCCGCCATCCTGAACAGCCTTTTAAACTAACCCAGGGCCACGTCCAGCAGCATCATCACCGTAAAACCGGCCATGGTCATCATCGTTACCAGGTCTATATTGGCCTGCTTTCTTTGCGATTCGGGAATGAGTTCCTCAACCACCACAAAGATCATCGCGCCGGCGGCAAAGCACAACGCGTAGGGCACAATACTGCGCATTTTCAGCACGAACAGCGCGCCGAGTACACCGGCAATCGGCTCCACCATGCCCGATGCCTGGCCCAGAAAAAAGCTCTTTCCTTTGCTCATCCCTTCGCGGCGCAGCGGCATGGAAACGGCGGTACCCTCCGGGAAGTTTTGGATCCCGATGCCAACGGCCAGTGCCAGGGCCGCACCGATAGTGGCTGACGGAAGACCGGCAGCGACAGCACCAAAGGCAATGCCCACGGCCAGGCCTTCCGGGATATTGTGAAGTGTTATCGCCAGCACCAATAACGTGCTGCGTTGCCAGGAAGTTTTCACGCCTTCTTTTTTGTCATAACTCAGGCCGGGGTGCAGGTGCGGCAAAAGGCTGTCGGTAAAGCGCATAAATATCCCGCCGCCCATAAAACCAATCACCGCCACCAGCCAGGGGATGTGGCCCACGTTTTCGGCCATTTCAATGCCCGGCGCTAAAAGCGACCAGAAGCTTGCGGCAATCATAACACCGGCGGCAAAGCCCATCATAGAATCCATTACTTTCTGGTTTAAGGCGCGCGTAATAAAGACCAGCGCAGCCCCTGCTGCCGTAACACCCCAGGTAAAAAGCGTGGCAATAAACGCCTGAGCGACAGGACTAAACTGCTCGAGAAATTCTACAATCATAAAATTTTCCCCGTCGTTATTCATTGTTTGAGCCGGAGCATCTGCGCGGCAGGAATAAGAAGGAATCTAATTGTTATTTTAGTTTTAATAAAAAGAAATTTTAACACGTAACATGAAAGTCCCCGGTCTATCCTGAATAACATTGCCAAAAGGTTAAAAAGCTTTTTTATTTTAAATATTAAAATTTATAAAGATTTATTAATTTTGATGCGCTTATCACTCTTCAGGGGATAGCCACTTCTTAGCGATTTTTATTTGAGGTAACATGAACAAGCACACTACTAATTATTACACGCGCTTTGCCGCGTTGTGGGCAGCGACAATATTTATTTTGGCCGGCTGTTCAGGTGAATCTGAGAGCGCGGCGGGCAAAAGCGAAAACCGGCTAATCCCGGCTGTGGAAGCCGTGCAGGCACTGTATGGTTCGCTTCCGCTTACAGAACGCCTGACCGGTGAAGTGAAAGCCAAAAACCAGATCGAGATCTATCCCGAAATAAACGCGCCGGTGACCGCCGTGTATGTGCGCAACGGCGACCTGGTGAAAGCGGGTCAGCCATTGGTACAATTGCGCGATACGGAATTTGCCGAACGCCTGAAACAGGCCCGCGCTAACCTGCAGATCACACAGGCCCAGGCCAAACAGGCCGAAGCCAGGCTAAAAGAAGTCAGCGCTGCGCTGAAACGCACGGAATCTCTGGCACGGCAGGAACTGGCCAGCCCCGCGGAACTGGAAGCGGCACAGACGCAGGCCGTTTCCGCGGAGGCCGAACTGGAACTGGCCGAAGCACGTGTCACGCAGGCCAGGGCCACCGTTGATGAACGCGAGCAGGCCCTGCAACAAACCACAGTGCGTGCTCCGATCTCCGGCACGGTGGGCAACCGCAACGCCGAAGTGGGCATGCTGGCGGAGGGAAGCACACGACTGTTTACGCTGGGACAGCTTGAAAACGTACAAGTGGAAGTGATTTTAACCGACCGTATGCTCAACTACATCGAAAAAGGCCAGCGCACGGAAATCGCCGGCGAATATGAAGGCTTTGAGCAGCTCAGCGCGCCGCTTACACGCGTCTCCCCTTTTCTCAATCCCGTAACACACAGCACCGTTGCCGAAATTGATATGGCCAATCCCGACGGCCTGCTGAAGCCGGGCATGTTCGTCACCGTGGATATTTTTTACGGCGAGAGCGAGAAGGCCACGCTGGTACCGCAAAGCGCCCTTTTTGAAAATCCCACAACGGGCGTAACCGGTGTATACGTCGCCCGTGACACGATCAACGCGGTGCCGCCAAGCCTGAATCCGCCGCCGGGGGAGCAGGAGCCGATTGAGCTGACGCCGCCGGTGACTTTTGAGTTTGTGGAAGTCGAAGTCATCGCCGAAGGCCGCATGAGCGTGGGCATTCGCGGGGTGGATGCGGGCGACTGGATCGTTACGCTGGGGCAGCACCTTTTTGGCGGCGCCGAGGGAGAGGCACGCGTACGCACCGTGCAATGGCCCTGGGTAGAGCAGTTGCAAAAACTACAGCGCCAGGATTTGCTGGAAGAAGTGTTTGAACAGAATCGCCGGGTTTCCAAAGACACCACATCGAGTGCGGGGTAAAGCAATATGAATATCACCGAACTTGCCGTAAAACGGCCCGTTGCCACCACGATGGTCTTTTTGATCATCATCGTCTTGGGTATTTCAGGCTTCCGCTTTTTGCCGGTGGACCTGCTGCCGCCCATCGAGTATCCGCAACTGACCATTGCCACAAATTATGGCAACGTGGGCCCCGAAGAGATCGAAACCATCATAACCGACCGTGTGGAAAACGCCATTGCCACCGTGCCCAACATTGAGCAGGTACGCTCTTCCTCGAGCGAAGGCCGCAGCCGCGTGCGTTTGGAATTTGCCCAGGGCACCAACATTGATGAAGCCGCCAACGACGTTCGTGCCGCCCTGGACCGCATCCGCGACGATTTTCCGCCGGAAGTGGAGCCGCCCAGGCTGTGGAAATTTGACCCCGACAACTTCCCCGTTGTAATCCTTGGCGCGCGCTCCGAACGCAACATGGCCGAATTGACGCGCATCCTGGAACGCGAGATTTCGCAGCGTTTTGAGCAGCTCCCTGGAGTTGGCTCGGTAGATGTGTGGGGCGGAATTTACCGCGAGATTCAGATACAGCTTAAGCGCGATCGCCTGGCCTCCAGCCGCCTCTCCGCGTCCGACGTGCGAGAAGCGCTGCAGCGTGAAAACATCACCCTGCCCGGCGGCGACATGCGCGAAGGTGTGAGCGATATGTATGTGCGCACCCGCGGTGAATTCCAGTCGCTGGAGCAGATCGGCAACACGATTATCACCATGGTGGACGGGCAGCCCATCCGCGTAAAGGATGTAGCCGTGGTTTATGACGGCTATGAAGACGTGAACCGCCTGGTAAGGGTCGACGGTCAGCCGATGGTGCGCCTGGGCATCCGTAAGCAATCGGGCGCCAACACCGTGGCCGTGGCCGAAGAAGCCCGCAAAGTAATCGAGCAGATCAACCGCGAACGCAGCGACATCGAATTGATGCTGATCATTGATCAAAGCGAATTTATACAGGATTCCATCGACAATGTGCAGAATGCCGCGGTTTGGGGCGGCCTGCTGGCCATATTTATCCTTTATCTCTTTTTACGCAACGGCTCCACCACATTTATCATCGCGCTCGCCATCCCCATTTCGATCATCGCCAGCTTTGGCCTGTTATACTTTAACAACCTGACCCTCAACCAGATGAGCTTTGGCGGGTTGGCGCTGGGCATCGGGCTGATCATCGACAACGCCATCGTGGTGCTGGAAAACATTGTGCGCCTGCGCGAAAACCGCAAAAGCCTCGAGGAGAGCGCGCTGGTCGGCACCAGGCAGGTGGGCGGCGCCATCGTGGCCTCCACCCTTACCACGATCGTGATATTTTTCCCCGTTGTTTTTATGAATACCGTTTCGGGCATGTTGTTCAGGGAGCTGGCTTTGGTGGTTGTGTTTGCCCTGCTCTGCTCACTGCTGGTGGCGCTGACGCTGGTGCCGATGCTGAGCAGCCGTTTCCTCACCGTGGCTGCCGGGGAAAAAACCACGGACGACAGCAAAACGCGCCTGGGCCGCTGGTTCCTTAAGCTGGAAGAAGGTTATGCGCGGCAACTGGAGATCGCCCTGAACCACCGTGTCCGCATTGTCACCATAACTCTTACGTTGCTTGTGATTGCAATTTTGCTGTGGCCGCTTTTGCCGGTGGAACTGGCGCCGCAAACCGACGCCGATGAAATCGACGTGGAACTGGAAATGGCCCAGGGCACCAATATCGCCGTGGTCAACAAGTATCTGAACGAACTGCAGCGGCTGGTGCGTGAAGTAACGCCGGCGGACCAGATGAAGCATATGTCCGTGGAAATACGCCCCGGTGATGCCGAAGTGGAAATATCGCTGAAAGGCGCCGATGAGCGCACTATAGACAGTTTTGTGCTGGCCGACCGTATCCGCCGCCACGTGGAGGGTAAAATCCCCGGGGCGCGCGTGGAAGTAGACGCCCAGTCCGGTTTGTGGATGCTGCGCCGCCTGTTTGGCTCCGGCGGTGGTGAAGCCGTGGAGGTTGAACTGCGCGGCTATGACCTGGACCTGGCCGACCAACTGGCCGGGCAGATCAAGGGCATCATGGAGGGCCGGCCGGAGATCGCCGATGTGCGCGTAAGCCGCCGTGAAGGACGCCCCGAGCAAAATTTAATCATTGACCGTGAAAAGATTGCCGACCTGGGCATGACGGTGAACCAGGTGGCCCAGGTGGTGCAGACCAATGTGGGCGGCAGCCGCGCAGGTGTTTTCCGTGAAGGCGGCGAAGAGTTTCCGATTACCGTGCGGCTGCAGCCGGAAGACAGGCTGAGCACGCAGGATTTGAAAAATGTCTCCCTGCGTACCGGCAGCGGTCGCATCACGCCGGTTTCTTCCGTGGTGAGCGTGGAGCGGCGGCGCAGCCCCACCGACATTGACCGGGTGGACGGACAGCGTGTGACCTACATCCGCGCCAACCTGCAAAGCGGTGCGGCCCTGGGTGATGTGGTGGCAAAGCTGCAGGATGAGCTGAGCGATTTTGCCCTGCCGGCCGATTTTTCGCTGGTTTTCAGCGGCGAGTACGAGGAGCAGCAAAAGGCGCAGGGCGATTTCCTGCTGGCCGTGTTGATGGCGCTGGTGCTGATTTACATGGTGATGGCGGCGCAGTTTGAGCGCTTTCTCGATCCGCTGATCGTGATGGTGGCCGTGCCGCTGGCGCTTATCGGCGTGGTGCCCACACTGCTGCTGACCGGCACATCGCTGAACATACAAAGCCTGATGGGCATCGTGATGCTGATTGGTATTGTGGTGAATAACGCCATTGTGCTGGTGGATTACATCAACCTGATGCGCCGCGAGCAAAACCTGGATGTGTACCAGGCGGTGGCGCAATCGGGCCGTTTACGCCTGCGCCCCATTTTAATGACCACCTGCACGACGGTGCTGGGCATGCTGCCGCTGGCTTTTGGCGGTGGCGCCGGTGGTGAGATCCAGGCCGCCCTGGCCCGCGCGGTGATCGGCGGTTTGTCGGTCTCCACGCTGATTACGCTGTTTTTAATACCGGTGGTCTATTCAGGTGTATATGATTTATTGGCTCGAAGAAAGGCAAAGGCGGCTGTTGCGGAGGCTTAAAAGGTAGGGTGTGGGCTGGCGCGAGCGGGGCGTTTTTGGTCACCAGTTCCACTCATCCTCGTCCACGGATAATTGTGTGTTGAGCGCGTCGCGGTTCGGCAAAACGTCATCTTTATTTTCGCCCATTTTCCGGAAGGCTGCTTCCCAGTTTTTACGTACTTCGGATATCGGCTTTATAACAATCGCATTGCCTTTTACCTCCAGCTCCACTTCGTTTTCTATACCCGTTTGCTCAATAAAAGATTTAGGGATCCTGATACCCCAAGAGCTGCCAATTTTTACGATTTTGGTTTCTTGTTTATTTAAAGGCATCTCTAAAATCTTCACTTATCAAGTCAATGTTTTTTATTTCGAAAGTTGCCTCTTCTAATTCTTCTTTCTTTGTTTTATCAGCTAAAATCTTTTCTGAATTCGCTACTACGTTATGACAAAATGTTTCTAACATTAAATCTAACATAGCTCTTAAATCAGAATTTAAATTAACTACGTATTTTAAATATTCTGATAAAGACCTATCATCAACAGACCAGCTTCGGTCTCTAAAAGAGTATTCAGCAGTTTGCAATTCTCCAAAACTACCATACTCTATAGAAAACTTAATACTTAATTTAAATGACTCATTAGTTATTAAACCAAGAGATCCTATCTGTTTTAATCTTATATATGGATTCATGGCTATTCCATTTAAGTTGGCTATGTATTCTACAAAAATAATGTTTTTCACATTTATTCGACATTAGGGTATTTTGCAATTTCTCGTATTGCATCAACCAGTCCATAAACAAGCAAAGAGTCTTGTACCCTTGCTTCTGGATGGGTATAAATAATGACTGGTTTGCTTGCGTTATTTAAGAACCATTCAATGCCCCTGTTTGTGTTATAAATTTTACTACCATCCAAATTTAATACAGACCGCATTTCCCACCCCGTCCCACAACATATAGTAATATCAGGAGAATAAATGGCATATTGTTTCTGTATATATTCTTTATCCTGGAATACAACTTTATTAAAACTTGCCTTTATGCTAGTGTACCCGCCAGGGGTTTTCTTTAGGTTCATTACACTAATAGAACGTAGGAAACTTTTCCGTTCATCCTCCACAACATTGGCTAGTTCAACCCACTTATACTCTAAATTAATGTTTCGAATGCATTTAACCCATCTTGTAATATTATCCCATGATTGTTTGCGGGCACCATTCTTGATATATTCGCGCAGGTCCCAACCGCCACCATCCTTGTCGTTCACCTCTTTAAGCACAAAGCATAGCTTAATTTTAGATTTTAGATAATCTTCTTCCGACACAACACCGTCGAACACAAATCCTTTTCGATTTTTTTCCCATTGATCAAATAAAACCGCTTCTTTTTCTTTGATTTTCATAATGCATCTTTCCGAAAACTTATGCGTCCACCGAGCAGTTAAAGCCAGATCATTCTTTAATATTTTATATTAGTTAGTAATATATGAAAACATGAAATATTTCCATATTCCGCATGCATGTATAACTTTAGCTATTAAACAGCAAATTAGAGCACATACCTCAACCCCATGCCCAAATTAAAACTGCCCTTCTCCAAGACAAAAAGCGTGCCGGTTATGCCGTAATGCTCAAGGAGCGTGTAATAGCCTTCCAGGATCACGCCGTCAAAAACAGGGCTGGAGTCGTATAAGCTTCATTTAACGCTCCTTCGGTTTTTCGGCTTTATCCAATTTTGCCCTCACGCCTATCCCGAATGTAAAAAAACCTTTTCGCACGCCATCCCCGGCAAAGTAATTGATTTCAGGAAAGATCAAATCGCCACTGTAAGGTAAAGCCCAGCCAGCGCAATATGTTTTCTCAAAATCAAAGTTATCGGACAGTTCTCCTAAAAGCGCGTTTTTTACCAGGTAGTAGCTGAAATAAGGCTGCGTCCCAAAAATTTCCCGGCTTATGGTCAGGCCATATTTAAAATATGGATTCGTGGTTTCCATAGGTTCTTCAATATCCAAAATAACGCCGCCGTGGAAGTTGGCGCTTATATCAAACCATGTAAAGGAGCGTGGGTTGATCTGATGCCGCAGGTTGGCTTCATAAACATAGGGGAAATAGGTGCGGATGCCGGCCTCGAAACGCCAGGGAAAACCGCGCGCGATACCAAAACTTATGCTGAAGGAAAGGTCTTTCTGAACAATGCCGTCTTCATTCTCAACAATAACAAGGTTATCCACACCGGGTGTAAGCACAACTTCGCCATCGTCCAGGGTGCGGCCGGTATAATAGTTCGTGGTAACACAGCCGTTTAAAAGAATAAAGACAACGGCGCAGCTTAAAAAACAGAGTCTAAAGTACATAAGCCTGTTTCGAAATTTCACAACAACGCCCACTTTAACGTAACATTACAAAACTATATTAAGCAGGCGAAGTGAAAGAAGCAATGGGATGAAGCAGATAACAAGGCGGGGTATTTATGGTACGGCTTAATCCGGCATAATTACGGGGATTACTTTTCTCCTGTCTTTGCGATATACGTGGAAATCACTATCCATTGTAAAAATAATACTTTCGGATATTTGCTCACTCATTCTGACTAAACAGGCATCGGCAAGTGACATTGGAATATCTTTATATTTTTTTAATAGTGATTTTACGGCGCTGATTTCAGCTTCAAAATTAAATGGGATTTGAATTAGATTTCTTTCAATCAGAGAAAGAGTATTCTGTACACCTGTTTCGGAATTCCTAAGCAAAAAACAAACTTCAGAGATTACAGATTCGCAGGTAAAGAACGGTGGTTTTTGCAGGGCAAATTGCGTTAATGCCCACTCATGGTATTTGTCCGGTTTATTTAAAAAGGCAACCAAAGGACCGGTATCAATAATTACCCTTTTATTTTTCACATTCCATATCCACTGAGATGTTCTTTGTTTATCGAAAGGTCTTCTTTTTCATTGACGCTTCCGGCTAAATCTTTTGCTAAATCGTAGAAAGAATCCTGCCTGTCAAGGTCATCTTTCTCAAAATAATCCGTCAATGCTTTTCTTACTATCTCAGACTTACTTAAGCCTTTTCGTTTTGAATAAGAATTTAGCCTTTCTTTAATACCTTCCGGTATTTTTAAAGTTAACGTATCCATCAATTCTCCTGTATTACAATTATGACGGAAAGGTAATACATAAAGAAAGAAAAGTAAATACTTTCTCGAATTTTAGATATCCGGCGGGCTGATGTTTCAGCAATGGACTTCTCCATCACACCAATTTCAATAGAAGCGGCAAATCCTCTATCCGCTGCCAGCCCTGCCCTTCTTTCACAACTTCCACGCTGATGTCATCAAAATAGGTGTCCAGCACGGCATGCCGCTCTTCGGCAAGCGGCGGAGAGCAATAATCCTCTTCTTCCCAGACAGCGTAACCGTCAGCGCGCATACGGGCGTTTTCAAGGCTGTAGGTCAATGCCTGGCCGAATGGCTTCAAACCGGCAAATGCTTTTTCATGCAATTTTTGTTTCAACTTTGGAAGGCGTTCTTGTTTTGGTTTCGCGGTGACGAGGTAATGGGCCATTAGGCTGACGGCTCTTCGGTTAAAACTTTTACGGAGCCAAGCTTTATTTTCTTTCTTGCATGCCATAGGTCAAAATTCTGCTGCATATTTAGCCAATACTCCGGCGTTGTATTAAAAGCCTTTGACAGTTTTAACGCCATCGTGATGCTAATGCCCGCTTTGCAATTAATCAGTTCGGATAACGCTTTTCTGGTAACTCCCAAAGCCCGCGCGGTTTCCGTTACTGTCAGTTCCAGCGGGGTAATATATATTTCCCGTAAAACTTCTCCGGGATGTGCCGGATTATGCATATATTGTACCTCTCTTAATGATAATCGATATAGTCAACTTCGTAGACATCGTTCTGTTGAAACTTAAATATTATTCTCCAGTTTCCACCTACCTTTACTGACCAGAATCCTTTTAGCCCGCCTTTCAACTGATGCAACCCAGAGCCTGGAAAATTCATGTCCCGCGGTTCCCGGGAAGCATTCAACATTGTTAAAATAAGCCGCACTTTATTTATATGTTCAGCATTAATTTTAGAAGCCTTACCTGATTCGAAGTACTGCTTTAGCCCCTTATGTCGAAATGTTCTGATCATTTTTGGAATATATAGTGCAACGTGTCGGGTGTCAACAAACGTATTATATTTGGTAATGGACGATTACTCTTCACCCGGGTTTTCTTCCGATTCTTTCACTGGCGCCTTAAGCTCCAGATCAGCGGCCAGGTCATTGAGAACGTTATCCACCGTCTCGGAAAGCTCCCACACGGCGTATTGATTGAAGGCGCTCCAGTCGTTTTTGTGGCCCTCCATCAAATTACGCAGACGCAGGTCCAGGCCCAGTAACTCTTTGTTATAAAGCCCCTTTAGCCGCTCGTACATCTGTGGAGCGGACAAGCGTAGCGATTTACTGATTTCGGCACGGATACGGCTCAAAAGGGATGCCGATCGGTTGTCATATTTTTTTGCTGCCGCGCGGTAGAGGTTTTCATCCTTGGCAAAGCGGTAGTAGGAAACATCGATGGCCAGCAGCTGGTACTCCCACAATAAATCGGCCAGTGTTTCCAGCAGCTGCACCTGCGCTTCGATCACGCTGGCCTGGCGGGCGAGCTGCGCCTCAAGCTGCTTTTGCTCTTTCATATTACGATGTGCCACCTCCGACGTGATCAGTGGGATCAACAGACCGCTGAGCCCCGCCGTAAGAAGCAGCAACAACGCTTTCTCAAGAAAAGAAGTGCTTTTAAAGAAATCTGAAAGTTTGCCCATGGCGGACTCTCAATTCTTTTTGAGGATATAAAAGACGTAATTGTAATACCCGGCATATTTTTCAAACAGGCGGATTTCATGTTCGGTGGCGTCGAGTTCGGCCTGTGCTTCGGCGTCATCACGCCTGGTTTTGCGAAAGTATGACACACGCTCCATCAGGGGATTATAAAAACCATCCCACCAGTCGGAATCCGGCAACACAAAATGATGCACCTCGCTGAAACCGGCCTTTTGGGCCACGGCGAGATTAGAGCTGATACTCCCCATGGCCGGGTAAGCCTCCTCCCAGAAATCCTTTGCTTCCGCCGGGGGATCATCCCGCAGCCAGGTCATCTCAGACGCAACCAGGTAGCCGCCTTTTTTCAGGGAGCGCCGCCAGCGTGTGAGCCCTTCTTTAAAGCCGATAATGTAAATGGCGCCCTCGCTCCAGATCAGGTCAAAAAACGATTCAGGAAAATCCAGATCACTCATCGATTGGCAGGCGCTTGTCACGGTGCTTTGCAGTTCAGATTCATTGGCCCTCTGTTGCAGCTTATCGAGAAAAGGCTGGTAAATATCGACGGCAGTGATGCTGCCTCGCAGATGTCGCGCCAGGGCCAGCGTTTGCGCGCCACTGCCGCAACCCACGTCGAGCACCCGCGGGCTACCGGGCAGGCTCACCGCTTCCAGCGCTCTCAGCGTCGAGGCGTCTGAGCCCGGTCCCTGCCGGGGCATATCGCGAAAAAGCTCGAAAATAAAGCTCATTTTTTTATCCTTCCCGGTCAGCGCCGGTAAGTTGCGATAATCGTTGTTCCTTTTACCACACCCTCAAAATAGCGCTTCTTGATTTCGAGATAATCGGGGTTGGTAAAAAAGTCCTCCTTTGCCGCTTCATCTTTAAAATAGATGGTAAAAACGCGGTTGATCGGGTGGTCGCTTTGTGACTTCAGGACTTCGGCAATGCGGAAATCGTAGCCAAACCCGCCGCCGTAACCGGTAAGGATCGGGGCCATGGCGTTACGGTAATTCTGGTACGCTTCATCGTTTTCAATCCACATGGCGACCAGCATTTCATAAGCCATTTTCTTCGTCCGTTTTATTTAATTCTATCTTAATGCCGCCGTAGCGTATGGAAATTACATTGTAGACAAAAACGATGATCACATTCATCAACGTACCGAAAACGGCGTAAAAAAGTGGTATTGCGATAAAGAAAAATCCACCGAAGATGCCGGGAAAACCGGGCTGATCGGTCATTGGTTCCGGGGAAAACGACGATGCCAGCTGGCTGAAAAACCAGGCCGGGAGCATGATCACGACACCCAGTATCAGAAACATTATAAAGGAATAGATCGCTACACTGCCGATATCGATTTTTTTGAGTTTATACATGAGGCCTCCCCTAATTGTTTATTTGATTGTTTTGTCCAAAAATTCGATCATTTTCCGGATGGCCGGTACGGCGTCCTTCGTAAACTCAATATCCAAGAATTCATTACTCCCGCTGTCCAGAAAAGCATGAGGCCTTCCTTCATGCTCCCAATATTCCGCCTCGTGTCCTTTGTCCTTAAGCATATTGACATAGCTCTGCACAATTTGCGGTGTGATCAGGTTATCGCGGGAACCGGCGGTACACAGATGCGGGGGCAGGTGGCGTTCACTGGCCTCCGGAATATTGTAAACCGGTGAAACAGCCTTATAATATGCCGGATTATCCTGAACATTAATTCCCGCCCCGAAAATACCTCGCGCTTGGACACCGGCCATATTCCAGAAAAAATTGCTCGCGTTCTCGAATCCATTAAGCGCCGAAGCATAGATATCATAAGCTGCGTAGCTTAAGATTGCCGCCTTAATTGGCAGAGCTTCCGCCGTGATTTCAGCGATTGTCTTTCCCGCGGGCAGGTACGTGGGCTTGTACCCGAGTGTAGATCCTTGAAATCCGTCTGCTTCGAGCTTGTGGCTTGCCAGTACCACCATAGCAGCCAAATGGCCTCCTGCGCTATCACCGGTAACTATCAGCTTAAGCGGATTTCCTTTGTAGGCTGATATATTATCCATAACCCACAATACGGCACCAATAGCATCTTCGATTATCTGGTTCATCGTAACTGTATTTCCATTGTCGCCGAGGAGGCGATAGTTTACGTTGCAAACCACATACTCTGAATGCGACGCAATATACTCCGACATATCCTTCATAATTGAATTGTCGTTTATCAGCCAGCCACCACCATGAAAAATAACCAGTACAGGATAACTCTCCTTTCCTGTGGCCGGCGTATAAATGTCCATCGTAAGAATGTGGCCTTGCGGCCGGGCCCATTCGATGTCCTCTGCTACAACAAAATTGTGCGGCTCAGCGCTGGCGGGTTCGGAAACCTGGGAACAGCCCGAAATTGGATTGAAAACCAAAAAGACGAATAGTGGTATCAGATATTTATCGTACGTTAACATCGTGATTGCCTCCACGGCGGATATGGTATTAACCTTAATCTACATAAAGTCACTAAGAAAAACACGGGCCGGGAGCTCTTTTTCAGCGGGCCGTATTTCAGGCAGGCCTGACCATGTAAACGCTTTCCGGCAACGCGCCGCCGCTCGGATCGGGTTGATTTCTAAAACCCAAAGCAAGATAGCAGCGAAAAGCGGGTATGTTTTGGGGATAGACGTACAAGCCAAATTCTTTGTCCGCGGCCTCCTTACGCGCATTCTCCATCAGCATTTCCACCAGCCGCAGACCAAAGCCTTTTCCGCGCTGCCGCGGATCCACCACCAGGCGGCCCAGGTGATGACGCCCGAAGCGCTCCGTGACCTGTCCGAAACCGACAAGGTTATCCTTCTCATCCAGCAAAGACCAGCTTTGCCAGCGCGGCAGGTCAAGATCTTCCCAAAAACTTTTTTCATCGAAAGGATAGCGCATTTTGGGTCCGCCCCATTGCCGCAAGGCTTTTTCATCGGTGAACCAGGACATAAGTGCCGGCAGATGTTTTTTTTCAAAAGGCTCCAGGAAAAGCGGCTGCTCTTCCTTCAGGCGGGGCGGCGAAGTGTGTTCGGGGTATTTGCCGGTCATGTCTGCGTAAAAATCGCGGATACGCTGCATGTCTTTGGCCACATCGCCGCTGGGCATAAAGCTCAGCCCAAGCCCGGCAATGCGCCTCTTGTAATCCAGGAATCCGCAGGAAAGCGGAACACCCGCCCGCAGCGCCACGCGGTAAAAGCCGGATTTCCAGAAAGCCACTTTTTTGCGTGTTCCCGACGGCGCGATCACCAGAACAAGCTTGTCACGCTTGCGGAATTCATCGGCCAGCTGTTCCACCACGCCCTGTGGTTTGCCGCGGTCAATCGGTACGCCGCCCCAGCTGCGCATAAGGCGATCGAACGGCTTTTTGAAAATGGTGTGTTTGCCCACCCAGGAGACGCTAAGGCGCAGCGTATTTGTCGCGGCCAGCATGAACATCAAATCCCAGTTGCTGGTGTGCGGCGCGGCGATGAGCAGGCATTTGCCCCCTTTTGGAATATTGGCTTCTACTTTCCAGCGGAAAATCCACAGCCACAGTTTTCCGGCCAGATAAGAGATGACACCGGTGGTCGGGCCGTCATGCGCGATTTTTAATGGCATCTGCGAGGTTCCTTTATAAATGAGGATGAAAATTAAGACAAACGGCGTAATCAGCGCAAACAGGTACGGAATTAAGAATTAGAAATTAAGAATTGAAGAGTCTGAACATTTGAGCACATTAACACTCTAGTACTTCAGCACGCCGGCACACTATCCTTCCAGCCACATTTCAAACCAGTAGGCCAGGCCTTTCCAGCGGCCCCATTTGTCGTAAACGGAGAGCAGCTTTTTATCCTGCACGTTGCGGCCTTTGAAATAGCGTTCGCGTACAAAAGCGCGGTAAACGGTATCCAGCGGGATGCGGTCGTAATGGCCCAGCAGCATCAGCAAAGAGGCCGTGGCATAGGGCCCGATACCTTTGATGGCCTGCAGCTTTTTGGCCAGTTCGTCGGTCGTTAAATCCGGATCGTTAAAACCGTACAGGTCGAGATCGCCGGAAGCCACGCGCTGCGCCAGTTCCAGCACGTACGGCGTACGGTAGCCCAGATTCACGTTAGCCGTAAGCTCTTTTTCGCTGATTCCCGCCAGTTTTTCCGTTGCAGGAAAGGTCTTGAGCGCCGCATCGCCCGGAAAGGATTCGCCGAAGCCATCCACCAGCCCCTGCACCATGCGCTTTGTACCGCCCCACTGAATATTGGTTGTGCAGATGGTTTTTACGATATCTTCAAACAGGGATGGCGAGCGCAACAGGCGTCCCAGCCCATGGGACAGTTTTTCCCAGGGATCGCCCTTTCCCGCACAGGCGCGGTAGAATTCACTGTAATCTTCATCCAGGCGCAGCATGTGCGAAACTTTTTGCAGAATGCTTTCACGGTTCGCACGGGTCAGGGGAACATCATGCTCCACCATAATTTCCAGCGTGGGCGCGCTGTAATCGCCGTGGCCGCTGATGGAAAGCCGCACAACAGCGCCGCCGGGCAACGGTTCAATCCTGCTAAGAACAGCTTTGTCTTCATTCCAGCTATTGGGCGCCAGAACAGACCAGCCGTGCGAATGGACAGCGGCAACAAAATCGAACGGCGGCGTCGGTGCAAGTGTTAGCAGCGTGGAATGTATCAATCGGTCCTTTCTATGATCTGGTTGCGGGCAATGAGATAATAACGTGTCTGCTGAGCATCAAAAAACCGGACCACCACATCCACAGCCAGCCCCGGCTCCCATTTAGGTCCGTCGCGGGCGACCCATTCCCGGCGCTGCGGATCTTCCTGTTTCAGCCAGGCATCCCATTGCCGCAAACTGTCGATCACCCAGACAGCATCGGCGTGAAGGTCCGCCGGCAGCGCGCCGCTGTCCGCGACGAGAAAGCGGATAACGACGTACATATCCTGCCCGTCCGGCGGCGCCACCGGCATGAAATCGCGGTTCAGGTAGGTGTCCAGAAACAGTTGCTTTCCTTCAACGAGAACAGTATCCTCAACGGCAGACAGCACCTCGTCCGGTAATCTTCCGGGACCGTCGTTTTCAGAACTTTCGCTCACGATCCAGTCGCACGAAACAAACAGCAGCATAAAAGCCATCGCGCTAAAAATGCGTAGCATCTCTCTCCTTTGTGTTTTCTGCAATTTATGTTAAACGGGACAAAAACCACAAAGGTTTAAACGAAACTTACAGCGCTTTTAACGTAAATGTGTGCAAAAAAAACTAAAGAAAAATGCAATCAGATCAACTTATAGGGCGCAGGGAAGAACTTGAGCAACTGCAGCAAGCTTTTGAGACGGCGCGCGGCGGTCATGGCGGCATCGTTCTGCTGAGCGGTGAAGCCGGGCTGGGTAAAACGCGCCTTGCTGAAGAGGCTTTGGCCGATTGTGCCATGCAGGTATTCAGCGGCCGGGCGCCGGGCGACAGCAATGCCCCTTACGGCCCCGTGTGCGCTGTTTTGCGCGATTACCGCCTGCGCGACACAAAAAACAATCTGGCCGGCGGGTCTCTGGGCGAATATCTTTCCCTGCTATTGCCGGAGCTTGGCCAGGCTCCGGAAAAGGTCGATTCGGCCACGCTGAACGAGGCACTGATCGAAGCGCTGAGCCGCATGGCCGCACAGGCGCCAGCCGTGCTTTTTCTGGACGATCTGCACTGGGCCGATCAGGCCACGCTCGAATTTCTGCTTTTGCTGGACGACCGTTTGCGGCACCTGCCGCTGATGGTTCTGGGCACCTACCGCAGCGACGAGATGCCACAGGGTCACCGCCTGCGCTGGTTGCGCCATGAACTGCGCCGGCGCCGACGGCTTAATGAAATCTCTCTGCAACCCTTCAACACAGCACAGACGGCCCTGCTGCTGGAATCCATTTTGGGCGAAACGCCATCCGCGGAGCTCGTCTCCTCCATCACCAAAAAAACCCAGGGTATTGCCCTGTTTATTGAAGAACTGGCCGCCGTATTGCGCGAACGCAATCTGCTGAAAAGCGGCGACCGGGGCGTTGTTCTGGTGCCGGGCAGCAGCGTACCCATGCCCGAAAGCCTGCGCGACGCGATCCTGCTGAAGATGGACGGCCTGTCCGAAGAAGCCCGCCGTCAGCTGGACGTGGCCGCGGTTCTGGGTGTTGAGCCGCAACTGCAGGAGCTTATCGATATTTGCGGCCATGACCACGGACTTAATGAACTGCTGGAACGCGGATTGCTGATCGAGAAGGAGGGCGGCAAGGCGGTTTTCCGGCACAACCTCACCAGGGAGGCTGTTTACGGCGCGATTGGCTGGACGGCACGGCGAGGACTTAACTCCCGCGTGGCGCAGTACCTGGAATCAAAAAATGCCGCAGCGCAGCGGGTGGCCGAACACTGGCTGGAGGCCCAGCGCGATGATAAAGCCCGTTACGCGTTGATGGATTGCGCGCGTCATTCCTGCACGGTTTACGCTTACGGTGATGCGGCCGGATATGCCCGCCGCGCCCTGGATATCTGGCCGCCGGGTGAAGATGAAGAGAAACGTCTGAACGCCCTGCAGGAGATGGCCCATTGCGCGCAAATAAGCGGTCAGCTGCGTGAGGCAGCCAAAGCGCTGAGCGAATTGCTGGGCAGCAAGCCCGTGCAGCAAGACAAAATGCGTCTAGCCGAAACCCTGCGCGCCCTGGCTACGGTTTATGGCCTGCTGGGCGTCTGGGAAGATGCCAACGCCCTGCGCCTGCGTGCGGCGGAAGCTTTTGAACAGGCCGGCGACGCGGATGAGGCCGCGGAAGACTGGCTGGCGCTGGCGGCACGGCACACCGGTATGAACAGGCTGGAGCAGGCCCTGCAGCTATGCGATCGCGCGATGGAACAGGCGGAAGCGGCTAAAAACTGGGATGTGAAAGCCAAAGCCCTGGCGCTAAAAGGTAATGTCCTCTCCATTTTAGGGCGCTCCGAAGAAGGACTTAAAACAGTCAATGCCGGCCTCTCCCTGGCGCTGGAGCAAAACCTGACCGCCGCCACCCCGGAAGTTTACCGCCGGCTGGGTTCCACGCTGGAATATGCCTCGCGCTACAAGGCATCGCGGGAAGCCTATTTTACCGCCATCAACTACTGCGAAAACCAGGGCGAAGACGCCCTTGCCCGCCTCTGCCTGAGCTGCATGTCCTACGTGCTGTTCCGCACCGGCGAATGGAAACAGGCGCTGGCGGTGTGTCGGCGCGTGGCCGGGGAAGATAACATATCCGGAAGAGGCGTGGCGCTGGCGACGATGGGACTTATCTCTGCCCACAGGGGCGAGAACAGGCAAGCGCAAAAATATCTTGGCGAAGCTTTGGAACTGTCGCGCCGTGACAAACTGCAGCTTATGGAGCCGCTAAATCACTGGGGGCAGGCTATTCTTGCCGAGCAAAACGGAGAGGCCGATTCTGCCTTTCAACATTATCTTGCTCTGCTGGACTGGCGGGAAAAGCTGAATGACGCGCACGATACGCTGCCTGCCATATGCGCCGCTTCAACGTTTTTCGCCAACAACGGCAAAGAAAAAGAACTGGCCATGTGCATCAGCGCTCTCAGTGAAGCTTCAACCCAGGCGGGCAACGCCGAGGTGTTGGCGACAATCACTTTTGCCCTGGGCGAATCGGCGATGCTGAACAAACAATATGACGAAGCACAAACCCGCTTTGAACAGGCGCTGGCGCAGTTCGAAAAACTGGCTGTTCCGCTGGAGCAAAGCCTGGCTCATTACCGCCTTGGGCTGGCGTGCATCGCCGAAGGAGATAGCGACAAAGGCCTGGAACATCTGCGCAGCAGCCAAAACATCGCCCGGTCGCTGGGCTGCCGGCCACGTGCGGCGGAAGCAGCGGCCATGCTGAAAAAGCATGATTCTTCAACAGGCAGGAGCCGGAACGCAGAAGCAGAGGCCGAAACAGGTTTGACATCACGCCAGATCGAAATTGCCCACCTGATTGCGGGCGGACTTACTAATAAGGAAATCGCCGATAAGCTTTTTTTAAGCCCGCGTACGGTGGAGATGCATGTGGCCAACCTGCTTAACCGCCTGGATTGCCGCAGCCGCAGTGAAGCCGTAGCCAAAGCAGGCGAACTGGGGCTTCTGAACAACGCCGGCAAATAACATCAATTGTTTTCACGACAAACCAGTAGGGACACGATTTCAGCCGTGGAATTAAATTGCTGACGCTATGAACAGATGTTTTGCACTATATGCGCGTCTGTGTCCCGCAGGGACAACACATAGGTTGCCGGAAAATGTGTTTTTAGGGGCGTACCGTAGGTTCGCCATATCAGCGCTAATACGGGCTTTAATTTGGCCTATATGTCTTTAATCATCCGGTGCTGTACCTGACGGCACAAGGCTGTAAAATTTTGGTTCCTCCGTTCTACCCGTGTTTTGTCCCTGCCGGGACGGCTGACCAAATACTATTCGCAAAAAGGTAATCGGCTCTCCCTGTGTGATAAAATCTGAATCGCGAAGGATCTCCGCTGGCCCGGAAAGGATTCTTTGCTGCGTTCAGAAACAAGAGGGCTTCATTTATACACTGCGATGTCCCGCAGGGACAACAAATAGGTAGCCGGAAAATGTGTTTTTAGGGGCGTACCGTAGGTTCGCCATATCAGCGCTAATACGGGCTTTAATTTGGCCTATATGTCTTTAATCATCCGGTGCTGAACCTGACGGCACAAGGCTGTAAAATTTTGGTTCCCCGTTCTAACCCGTGTTTTGTCCCTGCCGGGACGCTGGCATTGTATAATCATCTGCCCTTGGATCTCCCCCGCTACCGTAATATTACCGTACACATACCGTAATGCCCCGCGCAAAAAACCGTATTTACCACGTTTCACGCTCCTGCTCATATCTCTATAATTATTCCGCAAGCGACAGTAAAACACAAAAACAAAGGAGATTGACATGTGTTTAGCACATACTTTGGACGCCAAACGCGCTGAAGCTTTTTCGGAAGATTTGGTAGATATGCTCAACAAGGGCGCCCTGGCGCTGATGACTTCCATCGGCCACCGCAGCGGATTGTTTGACGCCATGTCGGAAATGGAATACGGCAGCAGCGAGGCGATCGCCGCAAAGGCCGGGCTCAGCGAACGCTATGTGCGTGAATGGCTTGGCGCCATGGTAACCGGCGGCATCGTTGAAACGCGGCGCAACGGCAAAGGGTCGGAGTTCAGGCTGCCGCAGGAGCACGCCTCTTTTCTGACCCGCGCGGCCGGAGCAGATAACATCGGTGTATTTGCGCAATATATCCCGCTGCTCGGTTCCGTGGAAGAACGCATACTGGAGTGTTTCAAAAACGGTGGCGGCGTGGCCTACGAAGAGTTCGGCCGCTTTCACGACGTCATGGCAGAAGACAGCGGGCAATCGGTGCGCCACTCGCTCATCAGCGATATATTGCCGCTAGTGCCCGGATTGCATGAAAAACTGCAAAAAGGGATTCATGTACTGGACGTTGGCTGTGGCATGGGTCGGGCCCTGAACCTGATGGCAAAGCACTATCCCAACAGCCGTTTTACGGGTTATGACCTGTGTAAAGAGCCTATCCTGGTTGCACGGGAAGAGGCCGCCGAAGAGGGGCTGAACAACGTCCGTTTTGAACAGCGCGACCTGACCTGGTTCTCGGACGAGGCACCTGATGACCGGTTCGACCTGATCACGGCTTTTGACGCCATTCATGACCAGGCGCGTCCTGATAACGTGCTGGCCGGCATATTCCGCGCCCTCAAAAGCGACGGTGTATTCCTGATGCAGGACATCGCCGGTTCCAGCAATGTGGAGAAAAACAACGATCACCCCATCGGACCGTTTCTTTACACCGTATCCACCATGCATTGCATGACGGTTTCGCTGGCACAGGACGGTATGGGTCTGGGCGCCATGTGGGGTGAGGAAAAGGCCCGGGAAATGCTGGATCAGACCGGCTTTAAATCCGTGGAAGTCAGGAACCTGGAGCACGACTTCCAGAACAACTACTACATTGTACGCAAAAGCTGATACAGCGATAAACTGCCGCCCCGTTTACCGGAGTTGCCGAACGCGGGCGGCTTTTAAAAACACGGAGAAATCATGATTGACGAAAAAGTTATTTCAACACAATTGTTAAACGGCATGGAAATCCAGGAAGCCGCCTATTGGAAAGAATATTACGGCAGCGCGTCGCCGGAACAGCAGTCCAGGCTCGGTATCTGGCTCAACCATATTGGCGGCTCGGTGGTTGGCGCGCTTTCATCGGAAGATATCCTCGCGTTCAACCGTGTATTGGGCATCGGCATAAAACAGCGCGCTTCGGAGCGTGACATTATGAATATTATTATTTTTTATAAGATTGCTTCCGTCCCGCGCTTTTTTGTGCAGGTCAGCCCGTATTGTAATCCCTACTGGCTGCCGGAGATCCTGAAGGATTACGGCTTTGACCATTACAACAACTGGGCCAAGCTGTATCGCCCGATCTATCCGTTGCCCCAGGCGGAAACGGATCTGCGCATCAAACAGATCGGCCCGGATGAAGCCGATGCATTTGCGGATATCATAACCGGCAGCTTTGGCTGGCCCACACACCTGGCGGAGATTGTCAGGCTGCCCATTGGCCGTTCCGGCTGGAAGCACTACATAGCTTATGATGGTGACAGGCCTGCTGCCTGTGCGGCCTTGTTCGTAAACGGCGCATACGCGTCACTCAGTTTTGCCGCTACGCTTCCGGATTACCGTGGCCGTGGGGCGCAATCGGCGCTAATTGCCAAAAGATTCTACGATGCCGCCGCACAGGGCTGCGAGTGGATGTTCTCGGAAACAGCGGAAGATCTTCCCGAAAGGCCGGTACAATCGTACCGTAATATGATCAGGCACGGCTTTGAACTGGCCTACCTGCGGCCAAGCTATCTGTATAAATTTTGAGCAGCGTGCTTCTGTTAAACAGTTTATGTATATACTGCGGCCATTTTTTTAGCATAGAAGCGCTTGTTAAAAAACGGAGTATTCATGCTGCAACAGACATTTTTTGGCTTTTCACTGGAAAACTGGCTCATCGCCGCGGGCGTTGCCATCGGTTCATTCTTTCTACTGACACTGCTCAAGAAATTTCTGCGTCATAAGGTGCATCAAATGGCGCAGAAAACCGCAACCGACGTGGATGATGTCATTGCCAATCTGATCTCGCGGATAAACCCGCTGTTTTTAATGATACTGGCGGCTTTTATCGGCAGCAAGGCGCTGGAGCTGGCCGACAAAACGCTCATAATTGTCAACACAGCCCTGGTGATCGCGTTTATTGTTCAGGCCGGATTGTGGGGCAATTACATCATCCAATACCTGATACAGCGGCAGCGCAAAACCAAAATAGAATCGGATGCCGCGGCTGTCACCACATTCTCCGCGCTGGGTTTTGTCGGTAAAATGATACTGTGGACGGTTGTGCTGCTTCTTGTGCTGGACAACCTGGGCGTGAACATAACGGCGCTTGTTGCCGGCCTTGGCGTGGGCGGTATCGCCGTAGCCCTTGCCCTGCAAAATATCCTGGGCGATTTGTTTGCCTCGCTTTCCATTGTGCTGGACAAGCCTTTCGTGATCGGTGATTTCGTGATCATCGATAATTACCTGGGGACTATCGAACATATCGGGCTTAAAACAACACGCATCCGCAGTCTCTCCGGCGAGCAGCTTATTTTTTCCAACAGCGACATGCTCAGCAGCCGCATCCGCAACTACAAACGCATGCAGGAACGCAGAGTGCTTTTTTCTTTTGGCGTGGTGTATCAGACGCCGGCGGACAAATTGCGCCGCATCCCGGAAATGATCAAAGAGATCATCGATGAGATGGACAGGACACGTTTTGACCGCGCTCATTTTCACAAATACGGTAATTTCTCGCTGGATTTTGAGGTGGTCTACTGGATCAATGATCCGGATTACAACCTCTATATGGATATCCAGCAGGAAATCAATCTAAAAATTTATGAAGGCTTTCAGGAACAAGGCATCAGCTTTGCTTACCCCACACAGAAGCTTTTCCTGCAGCGCGAAACGTCCGAAGTGACGTCAAACGGACATTAGTTTTCTGCGACTTTTGCGCAGCCGGACAAATATCAGGATATGGGTTACGATGATCAGCGGTACGATAAAAGAGGGCAGCAGGCTCAGCGGAAAGTCGGTCAGCTCTATCATCTGGCTCATATCCTGCAGGCCAATACGCATGCCCGTGGCAATGACCAGCAAAATGTCCAGCAAGCCGACCGTATTCCAGGCCAGCACGGTCCACCACTGCCACATTTTGCGCAGCGGCAAAGCAAAAACGACGACAAGCAGCGCGGCAATCGCTACAATAATGTCTCCCCAGCCGCCGGGTACGGCAAAGGCGTAGGGCAGACGGCCCACGCTGTGCAGCCACAGAAAATATAATCCAACAAAACGCACGGCATGGAAGGCAACCAGAATTTTAAGATCGAGCGATCTGACCCAGTCACGCAATCCGCGGAGGCGCCGGATAAGCAGCAAAACAAGTACAACAAGGGTCCAGTTCACGGCACCAATCACCGGCGCCGGCGCACCGTACATAACCCCTGAAAGTGAAACCAACAGTGCCAATAAAAACCAGCCGCTCAATACGTATTCGTATCGTGACATCGGGTCTGTCCCTTTCGTGCTCACGCTTTTTTGAATTAGTACATCTTTTTGGTTAATTAAAGTAAACAAATAAATCTATCATCACTCTATTTTACTTTTCACTCAGATGCCGGACAAAAATATCAAAAATCCCTGGTCAATAAGCGTTGATGATATTCTCACCGAACTTGAAGTCCCGGTTGAGAATGGTTTATCAACAAGCGAAGTAAACAAGCGCATAAAGAAATACGGTGTAAACAAATTAAAAGAATCTAAAAAGAAAAGTCCATGGGAAATTCTGCTTGAGCAATTTAAAAGCCTGATTGTGATTGTTCTTCTCGCCGCGGTAGTGCTCTCTTTTTTATTCGACCAGACGATTGAAGGCTTTGCAATACTGGCGGTTGTTCTCGTTAACGGCGCGGTTGGATTTTTAACCGAGTGGAAAGCCATAAAATCGATGGAGGGCCTGAAAGAACTCACCAAAGTAAGAGCCGGCGTCAGGCGAAACGGAAAAACAATAAAGATCCGAGCCGATAAAATTGTGCCGGGTGATATTGTTGTGCTTGAAGGTGGCGATATCGTAAGCGCAGATATAAGGCTTATTGAATCAAATAAGCTTCAGGTTGATGAATCTCCACTAACCGGGGAGTCGGTGCCGGTTGCAAAATCTACGGATCAATTAGCGGCGGATACCGGTCTGGCTGATAGAAAAAATATGGTTTTTAAAGGTACCGCTATCACCAAAGGCTCCGGTGCCGGCGTAGTTGTATCGACCGGTATGAATACGGAGCTCGGCAATATTTCCGCCCTGGTTGAAGAAGCTGAAGAAGAGGTAACACCTCTCGAAAAAAGACTTGATGCACTGGGCAGAAAGTTGATTTGGCTTACTATCGCGCTGGCCGCAGCGGTTGGAGTGATAGGTTATTTGCGGGGCAAAGAACTATTCCTGATGATTGAAACCGCCGTGGCTCTGGCGATTGCCGCAATACCGGAAGGCCTGCCCATTGTTGCAACGGTTGCCCTGGCCCGCGGCATGCTTGTAATGGCGGAAAAAAATACGCTTATCAACCGGCTGGCATCGGTGGAAACACTTGGTGCAACAAACAGGCTGTGCGTTGATAAAACCGGTACGCTTACGGAAAACCAAATGACAGTCCGGCAATTTGTTTTCGCTGACAGGGTTGTTGATATAACCGGTGAGGGGTTCGATACCGAGGGTATATTTAAAGTTGAAGATTCACGGATTGAGCCGGATGAAAACGAGATCTTATCCGAAGCATTAAAGATCGGCGTGCTTTGCAACAACGCTTCACTGCCGCATGGAGATGCCGACTCGGTTGGAGATCCCCTGGAAATAGCGCTATTGGTCGCCGGAGCAAAAGCCGGTATGTACCGCAAGGAACTTCTTGACGAATTGCCCGAGAAAAAAGAGGTCGCCTTCGATGCCGATACCATGATGATGGCTACGTTTCATCAACTTGACGATAATTATAAGGTGGCGGTTAAAGGAGCACCGGAACAGATTATTAAAGCCAGCAAGTCGATTTTATCCGGGACCGGTCCTGAAAATTTTAGTGAAAATGATAAAGAAGAGTGGATAAAAAGAAACGAAAAACTGGCGGGTGAAGGATTGCGCGTGCTTGCTCTGGCGGTAAAAGAAAGCTCCTCCGTTGAAGATGATCCCTACGATAATATTTCTTTTGTTGGTCTCGCCGGCCTGTACGATCCCCCGCGTGAAGGTGTGAAAGAAGCCATTCATCAGTGCCGGGAAGCACACATTGATCTTATCATGGTTACCGGTGATCATCCTTCAACGGCAAGACAAATTGCCCAAAGCATCAACCTGGTAGAAAATGACAACGGGAAATACAGTTACGGAAGCGATCTTGAAGAAATTGAAAATTACGATGACAAAAAGCTGGATAAACTCGCCTCCGAAAAGATCTTCGCCAGGGTTACACCTAAGCAAAAACTGAACTTGATTGCATTGCACCAGGAGATGGGAAATATTGTTGCGATGACCGGTGACGGCGTTAACGACGCTCCCGCACTCAAAAAGGCCGACATCGGTATTGCAATGGGTCAGCGGGGAACGCAGGTTGCCAGAGATGCCGCCGATATGATTCTAAAAGATGATTCGCTGTCATCAATCGTTGCCGCGGTTGAACAAGGAAGAACGATTTTTAATAATATCCGCAAATTTGTTCTTTATTTACTCTCCGGCAACCTGGGCGAAATCCTTGCGGTTGCTTCAACATTTCTTGCCATCGCGGCCCTGCCGTTGTATCCGCTTCAGATTCTTTTTTTAAATTTCGGCATTGATGTTTTTCCGGCGCTTGCCGTCGGTATGGGTGAGAGTGAAAAAGGGATCATGAAACAAGCCCCGCGCAATCCGCAAGAACCTATATTGAATAAAAGAGGCTGGTTTTTTATCTGGATGTTCGGAGTTGTTATTGCTCTTTCGATACTTGCCTCTTTTACCCTGGCCCAGACCTGGCTCGGGACAAGCCGGGAAGAAGCCGTTACGATTGCGTTTTTGACCCTTGGTTTCTCGCGGCTCTGGCATGTGTTCAATATGCGAAGTATTAATTCGAATCTCTTCATAAATGAGATAACAAAAAACAAATTTGTCTGGATTGCTTTTTTGATCTGTTTTTTCCTGCTCTTCGCCGCATTATATATGCCGTTGATTTCCGGAATCCTCAAGACCATTCCGCCTGCCTTCGAAGGATGGCTGTTGATAATCGGGTTTAGTTTTCTACCCCTGATCGTCGGTCAGGCACTAAATTTATTTGGTGTAAAGCTGAAATGAATTCATTTAGTCTTGCCGACGTGATGCCCAAAAAAGAGATCTCCGTGCACGTCCGGTTATGCTTTTAATTTCTCCGCAACAAGGTCATAATCGTAGGTGGTAATTTCCAGACGTGTGCCCCACGGGTCGCAAAAATAGACAGACCAGGCCACGCCGTGGTCAGAAGGTTTCAGGCTTGAAATGCGGCGCCCGTTTTTATCATGCAGGTTTAAATCTGAAACCGCCGCCAAAAACGATACAAAATCATTGCCGGGCAGCAAAAATGCGATCCGGCGGATACCGCGCTGTGGCTCACTTTGCTGACCATCCCCTTCAAATAGAGCTATCTTTGTATGCGCGGAAGCTGTCGAGATCATTAGCGGCCCGCCCTTGGCCTCCGACCAGTGTTCAAAAGGCGTAAGGATTTTCAAGCCCAGGTTTTCTTCATACCATTTGGCGGCCTTGTAGCGATCGGGCACAAAGAGCTCGATGTGGTCAATTTGTTTAACCGCGATTTTTGTTTGATCCATGGATACCTCAGGTCTATGAAAATGAAACTGATGACTACCGTTTGGACTAAGGGTTAAGTACCCCTTTTTCCTTAAGCCAGGCGCGGCTCATACGGACAAGTTTGGCTGTGAGCTCCGGTTTGCGCGGATGCATGTGCCCCGCCCCGGGCAGGATGTCTATTTTGTCAGGACTCGGCACGAGGTTCTGCAGCTTTTTCCAGGAAGCATCAGGGATCTGGCTGTCTTCCGTGCCGTTGATGATATAGATATCGCCGTGCATACGCGGCGCGTGATGCAGCGGGTCCACCGTGTAGATTGCCGTTGCCGCAAGCCAGGCGGAAAAGCGCCGCAGCCAGAGTGGTTTCACCCGCAGGTTTTCATACAACAGCATTTCTATATCCACGCCACCGTAAGCCAGGATCATCGGGCCGCTGCGCACGTTATGGCGCGCGGCCAGCCGCTCCACCGCGGGCAGAAACAGCGAACCAAAGCTGTAGCCCAAAAGTGACACCCGCGAGGTATCACACCAGGATTGTTTTTGCACCCAGCGCGACAGTTCGGTGATTTGCGCCGGAACGTTGAGAATACCGTTGCGGATACGCGGCACCTCTTGCAACGCATGGCCTTCGTACCAATACTCCGGGCTGTATGGATACATATAAATGATCAAAATATTATCACCGGGATCAGGGATAAAAGAAAAATTTTTACGCCCGATTTCCAGGCCGCCAAGGATCGTTACAACCGGCAGCGGCTTTTCAATTTTTCTCGGCGGAAAGCTGATAATGGCGCGTATGGTATCGCTTTTTTGAGAGAATAGCGTAATGGTTTGGTAGTCGCGCAATCCGGCAATGGTGGAATCGCGCAGTGTAAAGCTGTTTACTACTTTTATATCGTCAGCGATTGTATCCAGCGCCGGCAGCGGCTCGCGGTTACGCTCCCAGATGGCCCAGGCGCCGAAGACGCCCAGGATGACGACAATAAGAATCAGGACAATCCGCAGAAAATTTTTTAGCATGTACCTTAACGAAAAGTTTTGATTGGCCATATTTAAATATATGGGTATTAAGGCGATTATTAAACTTTGACCGGCCTAAAAAAATGCCCAACTGAAACGTTTGCCTTCAGCGCCGGACCCGGTTGACGATTATTTAGATAAGGAAGTTAATTTTACAGTTAAGGAAATGAAAAAAAGATCTCTTGGCCTGATAGCCTTTATTTTTATCGCGCAAAATGCCTTTTGCCAGACGCCTGCTTCGGCAGACAGCCTTACACAACTGCTAAATGGCAGCGCATCCCACGCGCAAAAAGCCCACTGGTGGAGCGAGCTGAGTATCGCCGTTAAGGACAGTTTACCGCGACAAGCCTTGTTTTTTGCCGACAGCGCCATGAAGGCAGCCCAAAGCAGCGGCCAAAGGCTTTCTGTGGCGGAGGCGCTTAAAGCACGCGGAAGAGCCTACATACAGCTTGGCGAAACGGACAGCGCTATAGCCATTTTTGAATCCGCGGAAAATATTTACGAGGATCATAAGCTGGAAGACGAGATCGCTTATGTCCTGTTTCAGAAGGCTTACGCATACTATAAGGCCTATCGCTCCACGGAAGCGGCAAAGGCTTTTATCGCTGCTGCCATAGCTTATGATTCCCTGGATAACAAAGAAAAAACGGCGGAATGCTTTAATAACGTGGGACTTAGCTTTTGGGCAGCAGGCCACTTTGGCGAAGCAATAGGCTACTACCGTCGTGCGCTGGTTTTATACGAAACCTTGCAGGACGACGACCGCCAGGGCCGCACGCTTAACAATATTGGCACGATCTACTGGGGTATGGGCAGTTACAACAACGCACTCGATTACTACCAGCGGGCGCTGTACTTCCGGCGCAAAACCGGTGACAAGAAAAACATCGCGCTGATCCTGAACAACATGGGTTTGGTCTACCAGGAATGGAAACGCTTTGACGAAGCTTACGGGTTTTACCGTCAGGCGCTCTCGATTTGTGACTCCACCGGTTATGTTTTTGGCAAGGCTTACTCGCAGGTGAATATTGGCGCTTACCACCAGGCCAGGGGTGAAAACGCTCAGGCGATTAAATACTATACGGAAGCGCTGCATAATTACAGCCTGGAGGACAAGAAGGGTGGTATCAGCCTGGCACACAGGCACCTTGGCAATGTGTACGGGCAACTGCGCGAATTTGACAAGGCGCTGCACCATTATGACGCCTCCCTGAATATTGGCCGGAGCATAGGCAACTATTACCGCCAGGCCATCGCGCTTTGCGATATGGCCGAAATTTATTTCGAGCTGGGCCAAAACAACAAAACCCTTATCTACGCCCGGAACAGCCGCGAAATAGCGCGCGAGGAAACCTACCGCGATATTCTGGCCCGTACCGATTTCATCATTTCGCGCGTGTATGAGAAACAAGGCGATCTGGGCCTTGCCCTGCAGTATTACAAGAGCGGCGCGGCCTGGCAGGACAGCCTGTTTAATTACGAAAAGATGCACGAATTTACCGATCTTCAAATCCGCTATAGCCTGGAGCAAAAAGAGGCGGAAAACGCGCTGCTGCGCAAAGATAATGAGATACAGAGGCTGAGCATCGCCCGGGAAAAGGAGGTGCGCAATTTCCTGATCATTATTGCCCTAATGGCTCTGGCGCTTATTTTCGCGCTGGTAATGCGCCAGCTTTTTGTCAAACGAACCAATCGCCTGCTGCAAGACCAGAATGCCGAGATCATGTATATCAACCGTGAGCGGCAAAAGCTGATTGATGAATTGCAGGAAGCGCTGCAAAACGTAAAAACGTTGCATGGCTTGCTGCCTATTTGCTCCAGTTGCAAAAAAATCCGCGACGACCAGGGCTACTGGAATGAACTGGAGAAATACGTCAGCCGCCACTCGGAAGCCAAATTCAGCCATAGCATGTGCCCCGACTGCACAGACAGCTATTTTAGCGAACTGGAAAAACTGGCCCCGACAAAGAAGTAATTTCCAGACTTTCACACCCCCAAGACAATTGATACCTGTTGTCAAACTGGGTATACTACCATCAGGCGTTAAAACGGAGGCCGATGGTGCGTATTATCCTGTTTCTTTTTTTGATTGCTTTGCTTGGCGCGTGCAGCGAACAGTCGCTGCCGGAAGAGCGCTATGACGGTGTGCCGGAAGCCGCGGAATCTGCCATTACGGAAATCCGGCTCAATGGTGATATTACCAGTCCGGATGCGGAATTATCCGGCCTGACCTGGTTTGGCGATACCCTGATTCTGCTGACGCAATACCCCGACCGTTTTGACAATCACCTTTTCTTTCTAACCAAACAGCAACTGGAAGATTATCTTGATGCCGGTGCGCAACAGGCGCTGCAACCCGGCAGGCTTCAGTTTGAAGCACCTGGCCTGGATGAGCAAAAGGGCTATGAAGGGCTTGAGGCAATCGCTTTTGACGGAACCACGGCGTTTGTATCGGTGGAAGCCGGCCCAGATGGCGAAATGCAGGCATGGCTGTTTAAAGGATATATTGATCCCGGGCAAAACAGGCTTGTTCTTAACACAGAAAAGCGCGCGGTTATACCCGGCCGGGCGGGCATTAACAACTTCAGCGACGAGGCTCTGCTGATCCGCGACAGTATTGTCTACACATTTTATGAAGCGAATGGCGAAAATGTAAACCGCAATCCGCTGGTCAACCTTTTCGACTGGAACCTTAATCCGGCGGGTACGCTCTCCATGACCCACCTTGAGTACCGTTTAACCGACGCAACCAGGATCGACAATCAACAACGGTTCTGGGTAAGCAACTATCTTTACGAGGGACAAATCGGCAAACTGGATCCGGCTACCGATTCGCTGTTTATTCTCTTTGGCGTGGGCTCGAGCCATATGAAGAACGTGGGTGTGGAAAGACTGGTAGAGCTTGAGCTAACGGAAGAAGGCGTTAGGTTCAGCGGCAACGCGCCGCTTTTGCTTCAGCTTAGCGGCGAATCGCGCAACTGGGAAGGCCTGGTGCGGTTTCCGGAAAGAGGCGGTTTTCTGCTGGCTACCGATACCCACCCGCGCACTATACTCGCTTTTGTGCGGCCGCAGTAGCTGCTTGTTCAGGTGCGCCGTTTTATAACTACCACGGTGGCGTCATCGGTCCAGTTAGTGGCGTGGCCAAAACCATAGGCGCTGTCAAAAATCAGCTCCACGATCTCTTTGGCACTTTTGACCTGGTTTTCGCGGACCAGCTCTTTGAGGCGATCAACGCTGAAAAACTCTTCTTTCTCATTTTGCCGCTCAAAGATTCCATCCGTGTACAAAACCAGCACCGCGCCGGGCTGCAGGTGCGTATGCGAGCGGTACAGGTCGATTTCTTCCAGGAAACCAAGAACAATCCCGGTCGGGCCGAGATCCTCGACACTGTCGCCATGCACTTTAAAGGGTGCCGGATGGCCGGCATTTACGTAAAAGATATGGCCGTTTTTTTCAATTTCCCCGGTGAACATGGAAACAAAGTTGCTGGAAAAGGTGCTTTTCTGGATCACTTTGTTGAGGCGTTTTAGCGTATAGACCAGCTTGTATTCACTGGCCAGGCCCATGCGCAGCCCCACTACCACGTCGCGCACAAGCAGCGCCGCCGGCAGGCCATGCCCGCTCACATCACCGACGCTGATGCCAATGTTTCCCCCGTCCAGTTCAAAGTATTCGTAAAAATCACCGCCAACGATTTCCGCCGGGATAGATTTGCCGTAAATATCAAGACCTTCAAATTTCGGAGACCGGCGCGGCAGCAGGCTTTTCTGGATCTGCTCGGCCTGCTTTAATTCACCACCGATGATCTCCGAGAAAAGACGATAGTTGATGGTGGTACGGACAGCATTCAGAAAAAGAAGGACCTCTTCGCGCACCCAATGGTTTTTCAGGCCAAACACAAGCAGCCACTGCTTTTCCGGACTATGAATGCCAATCGCGGCCGGTGTTATATAGCCGGCATTATGATTCAGCCCGAACTCTTCATTGCCGGTGCTGTCGTAAATAAAACTGCCGTGCTTTGTCACCTGCTGGACAGCATTACCTTCGCTGTCGAGGGATTCGTTCCAATTATTGGAACCGGATGTGTGCACACGAATAAATTGCTGACCGCGCTGTTCATAAATGGCGCCGTCGCAGATATGAAATTGCAGTTGAAAATTTTGCTCCAGTTCGCGCAGGATGGAGGTTAAGAGGTTTTTTACAGACAGGCCTTTTTCAATTTTGGCCAGCAGGGAATCCAGTTCCCTGTAAAAAGATTTGGGATCGTACATTTTGATTTATTCTCATTTTGTGCGGGTAATAACGTTAATCGTCGACGCAAGTTTGCCTAATATTATGCTTCCATGCAACTATGAACGCAGGCCGTACAGTGATTCAATCCTTCATTTGATAAAAACATATGCCGCCTTTAGTTTAGGCGGCGAATCAGTTAACTAAAAGGGATCATTTATGCCAAAGGATGCTACATTTGTTAGCGGATTTGTTCGTTCGGGTACCACATGGACGGCACGGATGATAGCCCTGGCCGATGAAAAATATACAATCGCTGAACCTTTCAATATTCTGCGTGCTTCCATGTTCGCCAGCGGTTTTAAAAATAATTACATCTATCTGAATGGCAACAATGACAACGCTCTGAAGACACGCGTTAAAAACATGATCGGTCTTTCGTTCACAGTATCGGAACTGGGCTCTGTTTTGGGCCGCCAGGGATTGTATTTTTACCCCTATACGGCGTATCGGTTTATTAATCACCATTTTCAAAAAGCACGCAATCGCCGCCCCGTCATTCATGATCCCATGGCGTTTTTCTCGCTGGAGTGGCTGGACAATAATTTTGATCTTGATATGATTTTACTGGTCAGGCATCCTGCGGCGGTAATACAGAGTCAAAGACGCATGAAGTGGGGGTACAATTTTAAGTGGCTGGCCGACCAGGAAGAGCTGCTGGAAGAAAAGCTTAAACCGTTTAAAAAAGAAATACTGGAACAGGCGCCACGAGAATTTATACCATGGGAAATAGAGACCCAGGCCCTGGTCTGGAATATTTTTGCCTGGACTATCGCGCAGTATCGCGCCAATCACCCGCATTGGTATATTTACCGGCATGAAGACCTGGCAGCAAGACCGGTAAAATCATTCCGCGCGCTTTATGATAAACTAAGCCTGGACTTTGGCCCGAAGGTTGAGACGCATATAAAAAGATATACCGGTGATGACAACCCCGCACTCGCCGAAAAAGATAAAATCCACACGTTGAAAAGAGACAGCAAAAAACTAATCAAAAACTGGAAAAAGAAGCTTAGCGAAAAAGAAATCGAGGAGATTCGCGCCCGCACGGAAGATGTAGCCAAAGAATTTTACGGAGATGAAGACTGGTAGAGTCCAAAATGCGGAATCGAAAGTATCATCCCGGTTGACCGCCAGAAACACCGGTATCCTCTGCGAAGGCAGCCGAACACAGGCATCAAGAAGAATGAATTCTCTTGGCAAGGTTACGCGTAAAGACCTCATCACTTTAAGGCATCCGGGCTATATTTGATAATGAGAATGAAAAGACCGAAAACACTTTAACACTTTAACACTTTAGCACACTATGACCGGAATAGACGTACTGATAAACAAACCCGCTTTATATAAAGGATTGGATGGCCGCCGGGTGGCGCTTTTGGGTCATCCCGCTTCTGTAACATCCACCGGGCAGCACAGCCTGGATGCCCTTGGCGCTCTGGACGGCGTTAATTTGTCTGCGGCCTTTGGACCGCAGCACGGCATGCGCGGCGATAAGCAGGATAACATGGTGGAATCGGAAACCTATAACGATCCGAGGCATGGCATTCCTGTTTTCAGCCTGTATGGTAAGGTGCGCCGGCCCACCGATGAAATGATGGACAGCTTTGATGTTATCCTGGTGGACCTGCAGGATATCGGCACGCGCATTTACACCTATGTGACCACGCTGATCTATATGCTGGAGGCCTGCGCCGAAAAAGGCAAATCGATCATCGTGCTGGACAGGCCCAATCCTGCAGGGCGCCCGCTGGAAGGTACCATTTTGCAGGAAGGCTGGGAAAGCTTCGTCGGAGCGGCGCCGCTGCTTATGCGTCATGGGCTGACGTTGGGTGAGATTGCCCGTTGGTATGTAGCGCACAAAAATCTGGATGTGGAGCTACAGGTTATCGCGATGGAAGGTTACGATCCGCAAGAGGGGTCGGGGTATGGCTGGCCGCTGCACAAGTTGAGCTGGGTCAATCCCAGTCCCAATGCGAGCAGCCTGAACATGGCGCGCTGCTACCCGGGAACGGTGCTGCTGGAGGGTACCACGCTTTCCGAAGGCCGTGGCACGACGGTTGCGCTGGAACTGGCCGGCGCGCCGGATATTGATTTCACTAAAGTCCTGAAAAACATGCAGGCGTTGGCGCCACAGTGGCTTGAGGGCGCAATGATTCGTCCTTGCTATTTCGAGCCTACCTTCAACAAACACGCAGGAAAATTGTGCGCCGGCCTGCAGTGGCACACGGACAACCGTCATTACAATCACAACGCGTTTAAACCCTACCGGGCCATTGCCCTGATGCTGAAGTCCGTCCGCCTGGAATACCCCGACTACCCCATCTGGCGGGAATTTGAGTACGAGTATGAAAAGGAACGGCTGGCCATCGACCTGTTGAGCGGCAGCACCTTTCTGCGTGAATGGGTAGACGATCCCGTCTCCACAACCTCCGATTTTGACGGCCGTCTGCACCCCGATGAAAAACGCTGGCAGCAGGAGAGCCGGCCCTTCTGGCTTTACTAATCCCCCGCCTTTTGCTTCTTCTTCAGCTCGCGGATGATGGGGGCAAATTCCTCGCGCAGGGTGGTGGCATCCCAGCCCAGGTCTTTGTCTTTGCCCACGTTTTGCAGGTTGTCCTGAATCAGGCGTTCCAGGTCGGCGATGCGTTCGCGCGCGCCATGTACCAACGTGCCACCGTCGCGGCGCATTTCGGCCAGTTCACGCAAAAAACGCTCATCATGTTTGCGGAATGTTTTAACGGCACGGTGCACCTGGTAGCGGCGATGACCCAGCATGCTCAGGGCGTCGGCGGCAATGCGCAGGGCGCTGTCCAGGAATTCGCGGTAAACATGGGTGATGCCCTCATCCAGCATATCGTAGGAGTCATTCCAGCTGTGGGTGCGTGTAAGGATGATTAAATGCGGGAAGTGCTTTTTGGCCGTTTCCACGATTTCAAAAGCCTTGTCCGGACTATCTACGGCAACGATAAGCAGTCGGGCTTCTTCAGCGCCGGCGGCATGCAGCAGATCGTGACGTGAGGCGTCACCGTAAAAAACTTTCAGACCCATTTTACGCAGCAGGTCCACGTTATTGGGGTCCACATCCAGGTAGGTGGATTGCACACCGTTGGCCTGCAGGAAGCGACCGATGGTGCTGCCAAAGCGGCCAAAACCTGCAATAATCACCGGGTGCTGCTCATCGATGGCGTCGGCTTCGCGCTCTTCTTTTTCTTTGGTGCCAAAACGAGGTTGGATCAGCTTTTCGTTCAGCAGCATTAACAGCGGCGTCAGCGCCATGGTCATGGCGACGGCGGCGATCAGCGGGTTGGCCGTCGCGCCGGTCATTACGCCGTTTTGCAATGCAAATGAAAAAAGCACAAAGGCGAATTCCCCGCCCTGGGCCAGGGCAAAGGCAAACATTAGGTTGCTGTCCAGCCCCATGCCGAAAACGCGGCCAATCACGATAAGCACGATAAACTTGATCACAATCAGGGCCACCACAAGCATGGCAATCAAACCCGGCTCGGCGGCGATCAGGTGAAAATCGATGGAAGCGCCGACGGCAATAAAGAACAATCCCAGCAGCAATCCCTTAAACGGTTCGATGTCTGTTTCCAGCTCGTGGCGGTACTCGCTTTGGGCCAGAACCACACCGGCCAGGAAAGTACCCAGCGCCGGACTCAGCCCCACCTGCGTCATAAGCAGCGCGATGCCAATCACCAGCAGCAGCGCCGCGGCGGTGAACAGTTCCCGCAGACGCGTTTCGGCGATCAGGCGGAAGGCGGGACCAATAAGATAGCGTCCTGCCAGGATAATGGCCGCCACTACGCCAAAAACCACGCCGGTTCGCAACCAGATGGGCAGGCCGTCCACCCAGGTATGGCTTTCATGGCCGCCGCCCGTTTCTATGCCGGCTACGGCCAGCAAAGGTAAAATCGCCAGTATCGGAATCACCGCGATATCCTGGAAAAGCAGCACGGAAAAGGCGTTTTGGCCGCCTTCGCTTTTAAGCAATCCTTTTTCATTAAGTGTTTGCAGCACGATCGCCGTGGACGACAATGCAAGCGTAAGACCCAGTGCCAGCGACGTTTGCCAGGGCAGATTGCTAAGCGCCAGCGTGGCCGCCATGATGATGGCGGTTGTTGCCAGAACCTGCACACCGCCCAGACCCAGAATCGGGGCGCGCAACTTCCAGAGCAGGGCCGGCTGCAGTTCCAGGCCGATCAAAAAAAGCATCATCACCACGCCAAACTCGGCGAAGTGCATAACGTCCTGGCCCTCTTCGCCGATCAGGCCCAGCACAAAGGGCCCGATAATGATACCTGCCAGCAAGTAACCGAGTACCGAACCCAACCCCAGTTTTTTAGCTACGGGCACGGAGATGACGGCCGCGCTGAGGTAAACAAACGCCTGGTAGAAAAATCCTCCCTCATGCATGGCTGGCCTCCGGGGTGTAATCGTTCAGGTATTCCAGTTTCAGCGCGCGCTCCATGTCAAAACGGTCGTTAATGATCTCCTGCAGCAAATCACGGTAGCCGTTTTTATGCAATATGATTTCATCGGGCTCAATGGCGTGCGTGCCGTGGACGGCATAAGGCGGCAGGTAAATCATGTTGCACAATTGCGCCGTCTGGCGGATAGGTGCCAGCAATTCATGGATGGTGTGGCGGTTGTAGCCCTTGGTACGGTAAGCCTGTTGCGGCCCGCCCGTGGTGATAGCGTTGAAAAAGATTTTGTTTTCCAGCATGGTGCCGCTGCTGCCATAGGCCCAGCCGTGCTCCAGCACCAGGTCCTGCCATTCCTTCATGATGGCCGGCGTGCTGTACCAGAACATGGGGTGCTGAAAAACGATGCAGTGATGCTGCAGCAAAAGTTCCTGTTCATGCTGCACGTCGATATCGAATTCGGGATAGGCTTCATACAGGTCGTGAAAGGTAACCCCTTCCATCTCCCGCAACCCTTCAACCAGGTGGCGGTTTACGCGTGACTTCTGAAATGCCGGGTGGGCAAAAAGGATGAGTATTTTAGTCATACCGGGCCTTTTGTTTTAGTTGCGCAAGTATCGGCACAATCAACATCAAAAGGCAAGAAAATAATCCGGTGTTAATCACGCAGAATTTTCAGGGCCAGATGGCGGCCTCCCTTTTGCTCATAAGCCAGGGTGAACCACAGGGCGGTCAGGCTGTCCATCAGTTCCAGCTTGCCGTGGTCTCCCAGGTAGAGCGGTTCCAGGCCAATATCAGCAATTAGGGCGGCGATTTTGGCGTTGTTCTCCGAGCCGCAAAAAAAGCCTGTGGCCGCCTCGCCGCCAAATTTGGGATTGGCAAATACCTCCCAGCCCAGGTTGTTAAAGGCGCGGTAAATATCGGCGGAAGAAGCTGCCGATCGTATCGCGGGTATGCTGTGTTTTTGCCGTTGATCCATGCGGTTGCCGGCGTCAATGACCGTTTTGCCCGATAACTTTGCGCCATGCTGCTGCACAAACTCGGGCATCGCTTTGCCGGGCAGTGCCAGCAAAATGATGTCATGGCCGGCAATACTCTCTTCAACAGATGCCGCGCGTGCTTTGCCACCGCTTTCATCCAGTCGTTGCTTTAAATGGTCGCTTTCGCGGCGTACGCCAAAACAGACGTCGTGTCCGGCTTCGGCCCACTTCACCCCCAGCGTTCCGCCGATATTGCCTGCACCAATTACTGCTATTTTCATACATGCTCCTTTTTTTAACCACAGAGGTCACAGAGTTCAACACAGAGAACACCGAGGAATATTTATTTTAGGACTAAACAAATTCAAAATATTTAGGATTTCATCTCTCCGTGGCCTCTGTGAAAACTTCTCTGTGCCCCCTGTGGTTTTCTTTCTTACCGCCCCAAGGCCTCAATCATCAGTTTAGCCGCTTCGGCGCCGGAGAATTGCTGCTGCCCCGTCACCAGGTTGCCGTCACGGATGGCAAAGGGCCGGAAAATGCCGCCGGTAATAAACGTGGTGTCCGGCAGCTTGCGCGCTTCACTCTCAATCCAGAACGGTTGTATTTTTTGTCCCACGTACTGGTCGGCGTATTGCTCTTCGGCATCCGCGAAGCCGGTCCAGGTTTTTTCATTTACCAGCAAGTTGCCTTCTTTGGTTTTGGCTTTAAGCAAAACGCAGGTGGCGTGACAAACAATTCCAACGATCTTGCCGGCCTCATAAAAATCCACCACCAGTTTATGCAGCGGCGCGTTCTCGATAAATGTGTACATGGGTGACTGTCCGCCGCATAGAAAAATACCGTCGTAATCAGCCAGTCTGATCTGTGAGATCGGTTTGCTGTTTTCGACCAGCTTGCTGTGTTCGGCCGACTTTTTAAAGCCAAGCGAAAGGATGTCATGCGCCGAATAACCGCTCTCATGCTCAGGATCGCTGAAGCCGTCCGCTTCCAGTTTGCCGCCATCAGGGCTGAAAATATCCACTTTGTAGCCGGCCTCGCTAAAGGCCCACCAGGGGTGAGTCAGCTCTGCCCACCAGAAGCCAATGGGCCAGCCGGTTTGCTTGGAAACCGTGGGATTCGCTGCGATCATAGCGATACGCCTGGGTTTATCCGGGTTGCTGATGTTGATATTGGCGCTCATAAAAATCTCCTGTTGTTTTTGTTGCGCCATAAATATAGTTTATACAATCAATTCGTCAAGTATGTACTTTAAAGTATGATACACACCTTAAAGTAAGTTTGGAGATTGCAACATGCCCGCTTTTAGCTTTCGCGACAAGACCTATAACAACCCGGTTGAACTGGCCCTGGACATCATCGGCGGCAAGTGGAAAATGCCAATTATCTGGCGGCTGGCCGCGAACACCATGCGTTACGGTGAATTGCGCCGCAGCCTGGGAAAAATCACCCACAAAATGCTGACCGAGCAGCTGCGCGAGCTGGAAGCCGACGGGCTGGTCCACCGCGAGGTGTACCAGGTGGTGCCGCCCAAGGTGGAGTATTCGCTCACCGAGCAAGGTCAAACGGTCATCCCGATCATAGAAAGCCTGCGCCAATGGGGCGCGGATTACAGGCAACAGCATACACAGGAAAAATGAGTTTCAAGTGATTATTTTTTAGGTCCCGTGTTCTCCCCGGCCCGGTTTACAGCCCCTCTTTTGATCCGCATTTTTGGTTGAATTTTTGGTTTGCGCTGTGGAGATTGTTTCATCCCACAGGAGGCCATTATGTCCAGAACACGCCGTGAATTTATCAAAACCATGGGCTATGGTGCGGCAGCTTTGTCTCTGCCGCAGTTGCTTACGTTGTGCAAACCCGGAGAGCCGCCGCCCAACATCGTCTTCATCATGAGCGATGACCATGCCGAGCAGGCGCTGAGCTGTTACGGCAGCAAAATGATCAAAACGCCGCACATTGATCGCATTGCCAAAGAGGGCGTGCGTTTCGTGAATAGCTTTGTTACCAACTCCATCTGCGCGCCAAGCCGCGCCACCATGCTGACCGGGAAGTACAGCCACAAAAACGGGCTGCGCGATAATCGTGACGAGTTTGACGGCAACCAGGTGACGTTCCCCAAGCTGCTGCAACAATCGGGCTATGAAACGGCGATTGTGGGCAAATGGCACCTGAAATCCACACCGACCGGATTTAACCATTATGACATTCTGAAGGGCCAGGGACAATATTACAACCCGCTTTTTGACAAAAACGGGCAGGAAGAAAAGCTTACGGGCTACACGACAGACCTGATCACCGAGAGGGCGCTGGCGTGGTTAAACGGCCGTCAGCAGAATCGCCCGTTTTGCCTGCTGCTGCATCACAAGGCGCCACACCGCAACTGGATGCCGGCGCCGCGCCACCTGGATGCGTTCCCGGACGACCTGCCGCTGCCGCTTACCCTGCACGATGATTATTCTGGTCGTCCTGCCGCGGAAGCCGCCGACATGCTCATCGAGGATATGTACCTCTCCTTTGACCTGAAACTGCAACCGGACAGCTATGAAAAAGAAACAGGCAGCGGTGGCAATAAAGAATTCGCAAAAAATATTGAACAGACCTGGAAAGACACCTATGAACGCCTGACGCCGGAACAGCGCGCAGCCTGGGACGCCCATTACCAAAAACGCAATGAGGAATTCAAACAAGCCAAACGGCAAGGGAAAGACCTGACCGAGTGGAAATACCAGCAGTACATCAAGGATTACCTGCGCTGTGTGCTGGCCGTGGATGAAGGTGTGGGACAGGTACTGGATTGGCTGGACGAAAAAAGCCTGGCGCAAAACACGATCGTTGTCTACACCTCCGACCAGGGCTTTTACCTGGGCGAGCACGGCTGGTATGATAAGCGCTTTATGTATGAGGAATCACTGAGCATGCCGTTGGTAATGCGTTATCCGGGCATGATCAAAGCGGGACAGATCGAAAAGCGCATGGTGATGAACCTGGACTTTGCGCCGACGTTGCTGGACCTGGCCGGCAGCCACATTCCCGACGACATGCAGGGAGCCTCCCTGCGCGGGCTGTTTACACAAAACAAAGGCCAATGGCGCGATGGGGTTTACTACCACTATTACGAGTACCCCCACGGCTGGCACGACGTAAAGCGGCACTACGGCATCCGCACCGAGCGCTACAAGCTGATCCATTTTTACCATGATATCGACCACTGGGAATTGTACGATCTACAGATTGATCCACAGGAACTGCGCAACGTCTACGACCATCCCATGTACGTGGAAGTGCGCCAACGCCTGCACAAGGAATTAGATCGCCTGCAACAGTTTTATGAGGATACGGAGATTGAGGGTGTTGTAAGTTAAAGAACCCCAACCCGAACCCTTCCGGGAAAGGGAAAGAGGCATTGCTAAAGGCTCGTTTTACCTGAACACACAACCACCCTGGCACACTCTTCACCCCGTGTTGCGGATACCGGCGGCAATGCCGTTCACACTGGAGCGCAAAACATTAAGCAGCTTCTGTTTGCCCGATGCGGGCAAATTGTCATCACGGTAACGGCGTATAAGCTCCACCTGGATAAAATGGATCGGATCCAGGTATGGCTCACGCAGCGATAGCGTTTGTTTCAAGGGAATGTTTGTATCCAGCAGGCTCTTTTCGCCGGTTATGTCCAGCAGGCTGCGCACTGACCGCTCATATTCTTCACGGATTAGCGCAAAAATTTCCCGTGCCCCTTCTTCCCCGCTCAGCGACACATATTCCTGCGCGATATCCATATCGGTCTTAAAAAGAACCATCTCAATATTTTGCAGGAGGGTTCTGAAAAAGGGCCACTGTTCATACATCTGTTGCAGCTGCTTCAGCGAAAGCTCCTTCTTTTCAATGGCTTGCTTTATGGCCGTGCCGAAACCGTACCAGCCGGAAATAGTCTGGCGGTTTTGCGTCCAGGAAAAAACCCAGGGTATCGCACGCAGGGATGAAATGTCACCCTGTTTTTTTCGTGAAGGAGGCCGCGAGCCGATCTCAATCTTTTCAATAATATCTATGGGGGTGGCGCTGCGGAAATAGCGGATGAAATGCTCATGCTGAACCAGCCGGCGGTAATGCTCAAACGCGAGTTGTGAGAGCGTGGAAAAGCGCTCCATATTTTCGCCCATCTGCGCGTCGTCGTTCAATACACTGCTGCGGGCTGTTTTAAGCAGCACCGCGGAAGTGATCGTTTCCAGGCTGTGCAGGGCGTTATCGTGCAGCAGGTATTTGGAAGATATCATTTCACCCTGTTCGGTGATCTTGATCTTTCCGCGGATGGTACCCGGCGGCTGCGCCAGGATCGAGCGCTGAACGGGACCGCCGCCGCGCGAAATACTGCCGCCCCGGCCGTGAAACAGCACAAGCTCGATATGGCGTTCGCGCGCCGAAGCATTCAATCGTATTTGCGCCTGGTACAATTCAAAATTGGAAGTAATTATCCCGCCGTCCTTGTTGCTGTCCGAATAACCCAGCATAATTTTCTGCAGCTGGCCACGCTGCTTCAGGTGATGTTTGTAGGCGTTGTTGGCGTAAAGCTGTTCCATCACGTCAATGCAGCGGCGCAGGTCGTCAATGGTTTCAAACAGTGGCAGGATGTCCACGCGGGAGGCGCTGATGTGGTTGTGTTTCACCTTAACCAGTCCGGACTCTTTTGCCAGCAGCAGGGCATGCAGCACATCCGAAGCGTGGGCACTGTTGCTGATGATGTAGTCGCCCGCGGCATTATCGGAAATATTGTCCCTTGCCCAGCGGATCAATGCCACCTCGTTCAGGATCGTGCGCGTCTCGTCAGAGAGCTGGCTGAAACTGTTTGTCAAAGGCCGCGGATTATTGATCTCCCTGGTTAGCCAGGCCACGCGTTGCTTTTCATCAAGCGTCTCATAGCGCGCTTCAAGATCAAGAGCATCATAAATCTCGGCCACGGCGCTGCGCAAATAAGAGGCGTTCTGGCGAATGTCCAGTTTGGCCATATGAAAACCAAAGGTACTCACTTTCTGCATCAAAGGCTGAAGCACCTGGCGAGCGATCAATTCGGCCTTGTTGTGAACCAGGCTGTCGTACATAAGCCGCAGGTCCTGCATAAAGCCTTTGGCCGATTCATACCTCGGCTGCCCGCCATTCAACACATTCTCCAGCTTTTTATGGATCAGATACAGCTTGGCACGATAAACTTCGGTGGCTTCGCGCAGCTCATTATCCGTAGACGCCACCTGCAACTCTTTCTGCTCTTTGCGGATCGATTTCAGCAACGCCTCATCGGCCTCACGGATCAGTGTAGACTGGCTTAGATCGTTGTAAATGGCATTGAGCTCCTGCAGGTAAAGCTGAATAATTTCGCGCTGCTGGATGGACAACGTCTTACGGGTCAGCTCTTCGGTTACAAACGGGTGGCCGTCGCGGTCCCCGCCAATCCACGAGCCAAAACCCAGCAGACGGGGCAGCGGCTTGCGGTAGTCCAGTTCCGATTCAAAAAGGTATTCCAGGCTGTCATAAAAGCGCGGCAAAACATGGTACAGCACATTTTTAAAAAAGAACAATCCGCGCATAATCTCATCTTCCACCGTCACCTTGTGAAAGCGGATCTCGTTGGATTGCCACAGCAGGGTGATCTCGGCCTTGATGCGCCGGCGCTGTGTCTCCTGCTGGCGCGGCGCCTGGAAAGCAAGCTCCCGTTCCAGCAGCAGCGTACTGATATTCAGGATTTTACGCAGGATTGTCTGGCGCGTGGCTTCCGTGGGATGGGCGGTAAATACCGGCGTAATCTCTATGCTCTGCAGCATGCGCTCCATTACCCCGGGTGAAAGCTTCAATTTTTTTATTTCGGCGATTGTCTCACGGTAAAAGTCACCTTCGCCGTGCCCCTTTCCGCTTTGCTTCTTGCGCTGCACAATACCGTGCACCTCATCGGCTGCATTAACAAGTATAAAGTAAATGGAAAAAGCTTTGATGACATTATAGGCTTGTTCCGGGCTTAACCCGGCAACGATCTCCTTGATCGGTCCGCGTGTATCGGCGTGGCTTCCGGCGCGCCACTCCTTGGTCAGGCCGCGCAACTCTTCCACCACCTGGAACAGCGCCTCACCCTCCTGCTCCACCAGCACCTCGCCGAGCATATAGCCCAACTCGCGGATGTTGGCACGTAAACGATCGTCTATTTGAAGATTATTACTGCGCGAAGAAGACATAAAAATTTTCCGGTTTTCTTAAACTGGTTTTGACTTGCGCAAACAAGATATGAGAAAGGCTAATTCCGTACCACGCAATTTTTAACAGAAACGGACAAATAGCCTGAAATGAAAACCTCGTAGACTGTCATCCCGGTCGGCGCCCAGCCGCACCGGGATCCCCAGACGCGAGCACGCCACGCAGGCCGCATTCACTTAACACCTTGTAAGAATAACAGAGTGGGAAGACTTCAAGACTCGCGACCACGAGACTTCCGGACTTGATAATGAGAAAGAAAATGATACTGCGACATTAACACTTTAACACTTCAGCACGCCAGCACTTCTTAAAGCATGACCATCCCGCCGGCAATATCCAGCGTAACGCCGCTTATCCACGAGGCGCTGTCCGAGCAGAGAAACAATGCCGCACCGGCCACATCTTCCGGGCGACCAATGCGTCCCAGGGGGAATAGCTCGCGCAGCTGCGCCGCGCGTTCCTTCGGTAAGCCGTTTTCCATTTCGTCCGTCATAATGGAAGCCGGGGCCAGGCAATTAACGCGAATACCAGCGGCGCCGGCTTCCCGGGCCAGTTGGCGTGTTAAGCTCATTATACCCGCCTTGGATGCCACGTAAGCCGTTGGCGCGCCGGTAAACACCCGTGCCCCGGCCGAAGCCATTGTGACGATCACCCCGCTTTTTTGTGCGCGCATGTCCGGCAAAAAGGCCTTTAGCGTGCGCCAGGTAGCGGTCAAATGCCCGTCCAGGTTGGCCTGCCACTCCTCTTCGCTGATCTCCTCTAAGGCAGCCTTCGAAACCTGCCCGCCACCGGCAAAAGCCAGCAGGTAATCCGCTGTACCGAAAGCGCGTTGCGTTTGCTTGCGCAGCAATGTTACGCCCTCATCCGTGGCGCAATCTGCCGCACTAGCCAACACCTCGGCGCCCTCTTCGCGCAGCGTCTGTGCCAGGTCGTTCAGCTTTGCTTGCGTGCGCGCGTTAATAACCAGTTTTACCGCGTTGGCGGCAAAGGCCCGACAGGTGGCGCGGCCCATGGGACTGGTGGCTCCGGTGACCACCGCCGTTTTTCCGGCCATATTTTTGTAAATCGCTCGATCCTGCATGGGTGAACCTTTCCTTTTTGCCTGTCAACCGCAGCCGCCCTTTTTACCGGCTCTGCGTGCCTGCAATTTTACTTTGGAAGTAAAGGTAACGGTATCCTTCACCAATTCATAATCGGGCTCAGAGGCAGGGTCCGCGGAGCCGCCGGCCATTTGGAAAAGGTGCCGCAATTGGCTACTGTCGGCCTGGGCGGCCGGCGGGCACTGCTCGTGACCATAATGGCCAAATACATCAAGCCAGTTGTTTATGCCCCCTTCCAGCAGGTATAAATTGATGACGCGTTCGGCGGTCAATGTTTTCCAGGCATCGGTGGCTGGCTGTTCATCGTTGTCTATTAAAACGATGACCGTGTTGGCCGGTTGCTCCAGCAGTTCCGGCACCATCTTGTCCAACCGCTCCGGCTCCACCCTCCGGGCATCCTGAAGGTGAAAAATGTTGTATTCAGCCTCTTTGCGCAGGTCCAGCATCAGCAGATTGATCTGGTCGTCGTCCATAAGCTGCGCCAACTCGCCGGGATGAATCTGCACCTGGCGTTCGGTCAAAAGCGGCTCTTTGACGGATGCCACGCGCTCCCACTTATCCATCGATGTGGGCTGCCCCAGGCCGAGCGTTAAAACCCCGGCCAGCAGCAGAGCGCCGGCACCGGCATAACGCAGTTTCGGCGCTTTGGAGTTATCTTTATCACCAAAAATCTGTTCCAGTTTTTCACCGCCCCAGAACATAAAAAAGGCCATCAGCAGAACCAGGATTACGACGAGTCCCGTATCCAGCCCCAGCCATTCCGGCAGCGTAAAGCGGCCCAGGTAGGAGCTGTTCCAGAAGCCGTCGTAAAGGCCGACCGTTTCACCAAAAATGAAAATACCTACCAGCGCGCCCAGCGTGAAAAACATGCCGTCCACTTTCAGCGTGGAAAGCGCCACCAGCGAGGTGCCCGGGCAAAAACCACCGACGATAAACCCGAAGCCCATGATCAGCCCGCCGACAATCCCCGGCCAAAGGTAAGTTGGATTTACCCAGATTTGCGTGTAATCCAGCATGCCCATCGCCGAAAACAGGAATATCAACGTCATGGCCGTAATAATCGCCGTAAACATCACCTTAAGAACGGTGAGATCTTTAAAGTAAAATTGCGCGGCCAGTTTGCGCGTATTGGCAAACCCGGCCATCTCCAGCACAGCGCCAAAGCCCACGCCTACCAGCAGGTAAACGGCATAAGCGCCCCAGGTGCCGAGAATTTGTTCTAATTGAAAAGGTGCCATAGTGTTTTAATGTGCTAAAGTGTTAAAGTGTTATTGTTCTTTATCTTTTTCATTCTCGTTATCATTATCAAATCTTGCCCCAATGTCTTGAAGTCTCGGGGTCTTGAAGTCTTCTTGATCTCGATCATGATCTTACTCATGATCTTCTTTGTGTCTTTTGGGGGATTTACTGTAGGTGCGATGCATTATCAGTATTTTGTTTGCTCAAAACGCCTCGTTGTCCTAATACTGCATCGCCCATACGCCTACAGGGTCTTTCCCCTGTTTCGTTCAATTCCATGCTTTGCGCAGGAAATATGCCAGCGCGTAGGCGCCGATAAACACGGCAAACATAAATGCCCAGCTGCCCACGGAAAGCACCGCTCCGCCGGAAAGCGCCTGGCCGGATGTGCAACCGCGGGCCATACGCGCGCCATAGCCCATCAGGATGCCGCCGGCAAAAGCCAGTATCCAGCGCGACTTCACCGAGATATTGGGACCTTTGATGGTTTCCCATTTAAGGCGGCCGTTAAACCAGCCCGATAAAAAGCCGCCGATGAGCGTGCCGGCAGTGAGGAAAACAATCCAGTGCGCCAGAGGGTTTTTATCACCGCCGGCCATTTGCAGCAGGTATGACGTTTGATCCACATGCGCCGGCACCAGCAAATCTTCAAAAAAGACCAGAACGCGGTTCATGCCGCCGGATGCGCCCAGGCCGCTGCCGGTTATAAAAAACGACAGAAACAGCACCAAGCCCAGCAGAAAGCCGGCCAGATAGGGATTGATAAACGGTTTCGCTTTTTTCATGTCTTTACTCATTTCGATTTCTCCTCTGTTGCGGGAGTTTTTTCAATTTTTTCCCAGCCGACAATCATCGCCTTCAGGTTGGAGAAGACCGTGTGGCCGGTGGTAGTGAGATAGATATGCAAAATCAAAAAGGACGCAAACAGCCAGGCCACCAGCGAATGCAGCGGCACCAGAAAAGGCAATCCGCCCAGCGCAGAAGAAATCTCCGGCCAGCGTTGCGCGCCCCATATCAGCACGCCGCTTACAATCTGCAGCGGCAGCAGGATGTTCAGGATGATCAGGTAGGTGATCTTTTGCAGCGGGTTGAGCTTTTTGCGCGGCTCTTTCTCGAAAGGGTGTTTCTCGCCGCGGAAAATGCCGCCCAGGTAAAACAGCGTCTGCTCGATGGCCTGGCTGAAAAATCCGCGCGGCTCGGGTATAAACTGTTTGATTGTGCCGCTTGTAAAATGATGAAACGCGGCCAAAAAGGCATTGGCCAGCAAAACAAAACCCAGCACATTATGAATTTGTACCGCCAGGTTAAAATCCACAAAACCATATGTGTCGGGCGCGTGCACGGCCAGGCCGGTAAAAATCAACCCAATGATGGCCAGCGCCTGCAGCCAGTGCCAGAAACGCTCATAGGCACGGTACATATACACCTTTTGCGTTTCGTTGATCGACAGGTTTTGTGGGCGGCGCCGGGAAGCAATTATCCGCAAGACACCGTGGGTGATCGCTCCGAACAAAACTATCAAAAGAAAGCCGGCCCCGGCACGGTTTATCCAGCGCTCGGCATCATTGCCCAGCACGTACAGGCCCTGCTCGCGGGGATTTGGCCGGTAAATTAATCGCCCTTCAGCGTCGCGTTCCAGACCTCCGGTAAGCTCTATATTCTGTGCCCAGTAGATTGTCGCCTCTGCGCCGGGCGGCACATGGTTGGCTACCACCATCGGCTGGTCCATGCGCGAATCCTTGCTGTGGCATGTGGCGCAATCGCGGTTGGCCCAGTCACCGCTCGTCACATTATGATGGATGCCATAGGGCGTTATTTCCCCGGCAATACGCGGATTCTCCAAACCGATAGAACGCAGCATGGCGGCGATATAATCAACCTCTTCTGCGGTTTCAAGACGCAGTTCTTCTTTTTCCAGCGTGCCGTTACCATTGTCATCCAGCAGGGTGAGTATCTCCGCGCGATAGCTTCCTTCTTCGAGGTAAACTGTTTCCAGATCGCGTTTGGGCAGCGGCTGCGCGGGATCGCCATGCACCCAATACCAGGCCGAAACAAGATTATACGGCGTGATGCGTACACGGCCGTCCAGCTCCCTGCGTGCCAACAGCAATGGCTCATAACCCTCAATCAGCGTGCGCACATCGGCGGGATCACCATCGGCACCGCGGCATTCACTCGCCGGCTCCCCGGTGGCGGTCAGCACCGTCCAGTCCACGTTCTGCTTTGCCGGAGAATAAAGTTTGGGGATGTGGCAGCTTTCGCAGGCGATGGCGTTAAAGTGTCTTTCCTTATATGGCAGCCAGTCGTGCGTCACCGTCGCATCGTGGCATGATTCGCAGCGGCGCATGCTGGCGTCGTTTTGCTTGGCCAGGCTGCCCTGTGTGCTTTGGCCCTTGGCGAATTGATGGTTCGGGCGCAAAAGGTAGTCATCAATATCAAGCCGTCGGGCATCAAACTTCAAATGCTCCGGGCGCGTGGCATCAGATTCACGGTAGTACACAGGATTGTTCAGTGAAAAGTGGCAATCAACGCATTCCACCAGCCGCTCGGCGTGGATATCCCAGCTGCGCGAAAGCTCCTGTTTTCCGGCCAGATTTACACCGCTGTCCTTAATGCGCTGCCCCGACACAACCTGTCCCGTCGTGATCGTGCTCCAATGGGTCGGTTCACACTTTGCGCCGATCAGCGGCTCATTTTTTGCGCTGTGCACGAGCCCGTGGCATTGGGCGCAGTTGTCATTGCCGGGATCCTGCGGGGTAAGCAGCGCGCTTTTCACATTGCCGTTTTCTTCAAAAGCCTGGCTGTTCCATTTCCAGCCTGAGGCGGTTTCCTGTACAATGCCGCTGCCTGAAAGCGTCGCTGTGGAGGCCCACTCAAAGTTGCCTTCCCTCAGCGCTTCTATGCGTTTTTGATTGTTGGGCGAGGTGACGTGGCATAGCAGGCAGTTCATCTCCACCGTACCCGATTTTTGCCAGTCCCAGCGCTGCCATTGGCCATCGGCGTCAACGCTGTTCATTTCCGCGTCGTCCGCGCTGTATGATTTCTCGTCCAGCGTCATGCCGTCACGGCTCCGTTCCGCCGGGCCGCCGCCCACGTGCCGTACGCCCCACATTTTTATCCAGTCGGCCGTCCCCAGCTGGGGATGATTGTTTTGCGCAGCGCTCAGACTTTCATACACCAGCGGATTCCATTTGCCGTACCAGCCCGGACTTTTATCCCAGGGCCGCGCGGCATTCGCCGTGTCTTGCACAGCGCCCCACTCACTTAATCCCACATCAGCGTGAAAGCTATGCCCGGTGATGTACCCGGTGTCGTGGCAAGTGCCGCAAGTCTTCATCAGAGAAAGCGCTTTGCCCGATTGCAGCACACTAACACTGTCTTCATCCAGAAGCTTGAAATCCGGGTGAATGGAACGGTTTGGTGTTTGAGCGATCGTGACCGCGGCCAGCAAAACAATCATGCTTGATGTCTTCCATAACTTCATGTCACTTCTCCTCATTAAGCGTCATGCGCCGGTTCTGCGCGCGGCCGCCGTAATGCAGCGGATCCCCGTCGTAACCCAGCGCCTGCCAGTCCATCCGTTTGGCGCCGTTTTCGCCGTGGCAATCGGCGCACTGCAGGGCGCTTTCCGTTGGCGCCACCATATGCGTCGTCGGCCAGAACATGATTGTTTCGGTAAAGCCGTACTCACCGGAGTATTCCATGCCTACAGCCTCCGATCCCAGCCGCACGGCCTTGTCCCAGTCGAAATCGGTCCAGTAGCCTTCTTCACCGTATGTTTTGGGCTGCAGCAGGTATTGGTAGTGAACGTCATAAATCTGCGTGGCGCGGTGTACCTTAAACGGCCAGATCCTGGCGCCGGGATCGTTGATGCCACCCCGCGGACGGTTTATCGCGGTAACACCTTCCGTGTTAATCTTATCACCCATCACGTAATGCTCAGCCCGGCCGTTGTACCAGTAGTACTCCGGCACAAATTTTTTCTCGTATTCGAACTTGCCCTTTTTCTTCAGGTAATGGTGCGGGTCCTCGGGAATATCCTGCCCGGCGGCAGACCAGTCCCAATGCATCTTGGTGGCTTCTTTAACAGCGCCCAGCGGTATATGACAGGTCTGGCAGGCCACGCTGGCCACATGGGCGTTGATGCGTTCGTCTTTATGCAGATTTTCGCTGTGGCAATCGGTGCAATAGACCTGGTTGGCGTCATCGGCGCTTACCGAGATGGCTCGGCCTTTCATCTCGTGGTTTTGGGTCTGATGACAATCGGTGCATAAAAAGTCATGCTTACCCATGTGTACATCCACGCTTTCCGGCGGATAGTATAACGTCTCGTCCAGGTCACCGTGTTTTACGGCGTTGCCGCCGCCACCCCGGAAATGGCAGGTGCCGCAATTATTTCGTGAAGGACCGCCAACGCTTTGCGCCACCTCCACCAAATCCACATCCGGAGAAGGCTGCCCGGAGATGGTTTTGACATAAGCGCCGCTGTTGTCATGGCAAACCAGGCAATCCACATGCTCCACTTTAGAAAAATCGTAGCTGTCGTCTTCCCAGCCATAGCCGGCATGGCAAGAGGTACAGGCAGGCCAGTTACTGCTAATGCCAATACAAAAGTTGTTAACGGCGTATTTTTTTCCGAGTACCACCGGCTCGCTGTGTCCGGCCATCTCCACGGGCGGGCTCTCCCACGTAAAATGGGCCGATTGCAGCATTTGCTGTCCGGCGTCTTTGTGGCATTCCAGGCAGGCACGCGTTACGGCGGGACCGTCTTCATACGGGCCTTTCATCAAAGCGCTGTGATCGGTGGATGGTAATTTTTGCGGCAGATAAGCCCAGGGATCGTCTTTGGCGGAATCCGAAGCGGGCAAGAAAATAATCAGCGGCACGATGATCGCCGCCAGAACAAGAATCAGAATCGAGACAGATTTAAAATGTATGCGCACAGGACGTATCCTCCCCTTTCAAACACAGGGTTTAAATTTTAGTTGGGAGGACTGTCAGAGACACCAGTGAAGATGCGGCTTCACGTCATGTCCGGCAAGGCGCCATTACTTGCGGCAACCTTCATGTGATTTAATGCACAAGATAGGTAGAAGATACAAACTTTTTCTTTTTTTTACTCTTTTTTCTCGGCCTTTTTCCACTTCTGCGGTTTGCACACATTTTCTTTATCTACGGCAACGCGCGCGCATTTTGCGCAAATTAAAATTTCGCCCTCATTTTGCTTCTGCATTTTTTGGGCGTGCGCTTTCAGTTCGCTTTTTTTATAATCACACAATGTTTTGGCCATACCACTTTACTCTTAATCTTTTCCGGTTTTTTCGGACAGCAGCTTTTGCAGATCATCCAATTCCGTAACCGGAAGGCTACATTCAAAATTGCGGCAGACAAAGGCGGTAACCTGCCCGTCCTTTGCTTTTCGGCCTTCAAACAATGAAGCACTCAAAGCTTTTGGCGCTTTCCCCTCCTGCAACAAGCTTAAAACGCGGTTGGGCAAATAGCGCTGGTTTAGCAGCGCCAGCCACTCGGACATATCCTTGTCTACCGGTTGCACCAGCACAACTTCCAGTGCCTTATCCAGGAAAAAATCCAACCCGTTCAGATAACTGGCGTGCGCATAAGGATTGTTTTCCAGCCGTTGCGCGTAGCGCTTCAGGATCGCCTCAGCCTTTTTCAGGTGAGCGGCATCTTCCGTGTAAGCATACAACCGCAGATGGTTCATCAGCATCACGCCCGTGCCTGCCGGAATCGATTCATCAGTTTCATCTCGCATGCGTTGGTACAGCTCTTCCTGGCTGTCCGAAGTCATGTAGTAACTGCCGCTATCATCATAAAAATGCGTATCGGCATAGCCGCACAGTTCGATTGCCTTTGCCACAAAGGAAGCTTCAAACAGCGCTTCGTAAGCATCCAGCAGTCCTGCAATCCAAAAGGCATAATCTTCAATGAAGGCGCTCTGCTTGGCTTCGCCTTCCCGCCAGGTACGCAGCAGGCCATCGCCGTCAGCCAGGGCGTCATGCACAAATTCGATATTTTTTCGGATCGCTTTTTCGTAGCGCTCATCCGGCGCCGCCTGCTGTACCCGCGCCAGCCCGGAAAGCATCAACCCATTCCAGGATGTGATCACCTTGTCATCCAAACCGGGACGTACACGCTTTTCACGCTCCTGCAAAAGCCTGCTTCTGCTCTCCTTAAGAGTTTGGATGATCTCTCCCTCGCTCATATCAAAACGCCTGCTCAAATCGTCCGGATCAACCGTAACATGCGGTATATTGTGTCCTTCAAAATTACCGCCCTCGGTGATGTCATAGCGGGCGCAAAAGATCTTGCCGGCCTCGTCGCCCAGCACCTCCATCACTTCCTGTTTGCTCCAGACGTAAAATTTGCCTTCCTCGCCTTCGCTGTCGGCGTCCAGGCTGCTGTAGAAACCGCCCTGCTCATCGTTCATTTCACGCAAAACAAAATCGACGATATCCCGCGCCACATCCAGGTAAAATGGTTCGCCGGTGGCCTGCCACGCTTCCACGTACAAACCGGCCAACTGGCCCTGGTCATACAACATTTTCTCAAAGTGCGGCACCAGCCACTTTTCATCCACCGAGTAGCGGTGAAAGCCGCCGCCCAGTTGATCGTAAATGCCACCCCGGGCCATTTGCGTTAAGGTATGTGTAACCATGCGCATCCAGTTGGGCGAAGAATCATGCCGCTGCTGGCGCAGAAAAAGCTGCATCACCTGCGCGGCCGGAAACTTGGGCGCCTGACCAATGCCGCCATAGGTCGGCTCGTAATAGCGCTCCAGCGTATCAAGGGCATTGTGCCAGTCACGGCGGTCGGGCAACTCTTCTGCACCTGCCTGCTGCAACTGCTCGCGAAACGCCGCAGAAACCTGTTGCAGGCTTTTATCAAGCTTGTCGCGTTCCTTGTGGTAATATTCGGAAATACTCAACAGCACGCGTGTAAACCCGGGCCGACCGTAGCGATCCTCCGGCGGGAAGTAAGTACCGCCAAAAAAGGGCTCCTTATCCGGCGTCAGGAAAACAGTCATGGGCCAGCCGCCGCTGCCGGTGGTCATTTGCACAAAGGTCATGTAGATCTGGTCGATATCGGGGCGCTCTTCACGGTCTACCTTGATGTTTACAAAATGCTCATTCATGATCGCCGCGATCTGCGGATTTTCAAACGACTCATGCTCCATCACATGGCACCAGTGGCAGGCGGCATAGCCGATGCTTAGTAAAACAGGCTTGTCCTCTTCCCGCGCTTTTTAAATGCTTCTTCGCCCCACGGATACCAATCCACCGGATTATCGGCGTGCTGCCGCAGATATGGGCTGGTTTCGTGTATCAGTCTGTTTGTTTCAGGCATGGATTTCTCCTCCGGTATGGCTGAATCATCCGCTGAACAGGCGCCGGCCAGCAGCGCCGCGGCACTCAGCATAATAGCAATCTTGCGAAAATGTATTAACATAGTTTGAATAAAAATGGGTCAAACACTAAGTTAGCACGATTAACCCGATGCACCAAAATCAAGGGCGGTATGGTTTTTACGGTTCTCTTTTTTACGATTGTTTACGCCGGTTTGCTGTTGTTTCTGCGGCGCTCGCTGGACCTCTTGCCGCAGGCCGGCGCATCACCGCCTCCCAAATCATTAAGCGTGATCGTTTGCGCCCGCAACGAAGCACATAACCTGCCACAGCTTTTTAAACACCTCGAGGCGCAACACATTCCAAGCGGGATATCGGCCGAGTTCATCATCGTAAACGATCGCTCCGATGACGGTAGTGCCTCTATGATAGACCGCCATGCAAAAAACGATCCGCGCTTTAAAGCATTGCATATCAACGAACGTGCCGATGGCTATGGCCCCAAAAAATACGCCATTGAGAAAGCCATCAAAATAGCACATGGCGATGTTATTCTGCTTACGGATGCCGACGGTCGCCCCGGTCCGCGCTGGATAGCCTCCATGTTGCGCTTTTTTGATCTTGGCGCGGATATGGTGCTGGGTTATGCCCCCTACACCATGGCCCAATCGGGACGTTTTATACAAGGCATGCTGGCGCTGGAATATTTCTCCCATGCCGCCGTGGCCGCGGCCAGTTGCGGTTGGGATTACCCGCTCACCTGCGTAGGCACAAACATGGCTTATCGCCGCAGCGTCTTTGAGGAAATCGACGGTTTTGGTGAGTACAGGGCTTTTGTCTCCGGCGATGATGACCTTTTTCTGACCCGCGTGCGTGAAGCCGGCGGTTACACCATCAGCTACGCCACCGACCCCGACAGCCATGTGTATAATCACCCGCCGCGCAGCCTTAAGCAGTTTGTGCATCAGCGCCTGCGTTACGCCAGCAAGGGCTTTGATTATCCTTTTAAAGTAACCGTAGTACTGACGTTTTATGTTCTGTTCAATATGCTGCTGTTTGTCTCTCCCTTCGCTTTCCTTTGGGGCCAAAACGATCTGGGCTGGGCCGGTCTGCTGGCGCTGACCATTAAAGGCCTGGCCGAAGTTGTTTTTCTGCAGCAGGCCGCTCAACGTATAGGAGAAAAGCGTCTGTTGCGTTACTATCCGCTCACTGCCATCCTGCATGTGCCCTATGTACTCTTTTTTGGTATTGCCGGGCAGCTCAAGCTTTTTCGCTGGGCCGAGGGTCGCGTTGAAAAAGGTGTAGTCGATGAGAACGTTACCAGCCGGGACTACGCGTCATGACGCCGGTTGAACTGACACAAATCGCGTTGGGGCTGGCGCTGGCCTGGCTGTTCTTTATGCTGGCTTTGTTACGCCGTCCACACCCGCAGAAACACACACCGCAAACGCTGCCTGCCGTCACGCTTATTATTCCTTTCCGCAATGAACAGGCAGTAATCGCACCCTGCGTTGAAGCCGTTAAAAAACTCAACTACCCGGTAGATCGTCTGCAGGTGCTGTGGCTAAACGATCGCTCCGAAGATATTTCGCGCGTCATCGTGGCTGAAGCTATCGCAAATGAAGAGCATATGGCATTGCATGATATCACCGAAGACTGCCATAACCTTAAGGCCAAAATGAATGTACTTGCCCAGGGTATGGAGATGGCCACAGGCGAATTCATCTTTATAACGGACGCCGACTGCCGACCGCATCATGACTGGCTGCGTACTCTGCTCGGCTATTTTGACGAAGATACGGCCATGGTTTGCGGCAGCACGGTTCTTGAGGCATTAAAAGAGGGAGAGAACAAAGAACTATTCGCAAAGCTACAAGCCTGGGACTGGGTTTATCTGCAGGGCCTTGCCGTCAGTGCATCCAATGCCGGGAAAACAGTCACCGTCGTTGGCAACAATCTGGCCTTTCGCAAAAGCACATATGAAGAACTGGGCGGGTATAAACAGATCGGGTTTTCCTTAACCGAAGACCACGCTTTAATGCAGGCCATAATAGATAACCGCGTCGGCGAAGTAAAATATATCTGTGATCATGAAGGCCAGGTTTTTTCCTTGGAAATGTCCGGCTGGCTTAGCTTTGTCCGGCAGCGTTTGCGCTGGACAAAGGGCGGGATGAAAGGGCGGCCTTTCGCTTTGGTGCTGGTAGGCGGCAACATCCTTGTGCACCTGCTGGTGCCGTCCTTGTTTGTTCTCGGTGAATGGTCTCAGGCAGCCGCAGCGGCCATTGGCCTCATTCTTGGACTGGATTATCTGATTTTCAGCCGCTATATAAAACTGCTTAACCTGCCCAAAAGCGGCTTTATCAATTTTTTGCTCTATTGGATTTTTTATATGCTTTACAGTATCGTGCTTCTGCTGCTTCTGCCTTTCCCCAAAAAAGTCCGCTGGAAAGGACGAACGTATTAATCGTTCATCTTGTCCCGTTCCCTGTTCCACTTCAGCCAACTGCTTTTTTCATCATCCGGATTGAAATCGCTTTTTTGATAACTACCGTCTTTATTGATGACAATACGCTGCTGTGAGGCAACAACTTCTGTCCACTCTTTGACCTGCGCGTTTGCCGCGGGCTTTACCGTGGCAGTGCCGGAATAGACCCACACTGTGGTTGTGCCGCCTTCATTGGCCTGTATCTGTACCGTAGCTTTTTGAAGGCTTATGTCTGCATGCGGCCCCGTTACACGGCAACGTGCGTCACTTTCGTTTGAATTAATCCAGGCGCTTCCTTTGTCCTGCTCCAGCACCTTTTGAGGCTGAGAAATGTTTGTTAGCTTAAGGCGGCTGTTGCCATCCATTCGCGCAACAAGCTTATCCTGAAACACGACTTCCGCCCGTGCGCCTCCACCGGTGATCACCGCTTCACCCTGCGCCACTTCCTGGTTGAACCCGGCCTTTTCAGCTTTACCCCCGTCAGCGGATTGCACTTTTACGTCACCAAGAGGAAAAGTGATTTTCGCCGGCTGTGCGATTACCGAACCGCCCAGTACGCAGATCAATGCTGTGGTGAAGAGAAACCTTTTCATTGTGTGGCCTCCATTTGTTTTGGTTCAATTTCAAACAAGCGCCGGATTATATCGAACGCCTCTTCACCGCTTACGGGTTCCCGCGGCCGGAATGTGCCATCGGGCCAGCCCGACATCAGGCCGTAGCCGGTGACTACTATCAGCGGATTTATCAGCAGGGGTACGTTTTCAACATCCCTGTACGGTGCGGGCATATCAAAGTACTTTGTTACAAGGGCCGGTTCGTTGAGTCGCTTGGCGAGAATATTTTGCAACAACGCAGCCATCGCCCCGCGATCGATCACGAAATCCGGTTTAAAGGTCTGGTCCGGCAAAACCGGTAAATAGCCTTTTGTTATTACAAATGCAATTGCATCAAACGCCTCATCATCCTGCCTGATGTCCCGCGGCATACTAACATTCAGATTCCGAAAATGGGTGTCGTCGGCAGAGAAACGGGAAATGAGCCGGGCGATATCGCGTCTGTTTACATATTTTTTTGAAACTAGCTCTGTGGTCAGATCGTCCGTTGCCTGGCTGCCGTTATTCAAATCATCGAGAGCCAGCTGCGCTTTTACAAAACCGGGATCACGTTCCAGGACCGACCGCAATATTCCTGCAGCAGCGTCTTTCTTTCCCTGCGCGGCCATGCTTTTTCCAAGCCAGAAAAGCGCTTCCGTTTGTTGCTCGGTACTTCCCTTTTTTTCCTTTATTGCAGAACGTAGCATCGTTTCGGCCGCAGCATAATCTTCTCGGTACAGTGAGACACGCGCGAGCCCTGTGGCAGCGGGCAAGTAGTCAGGTGAAATGGTATCTGCTTTTCTGAACAGGCTGTCGGCCCGGCCCACCTGTTTCAGGTTTAACATGCATTCACCCAGCGCGCATAATGCCGGCACATAGTTAGGCGCGCTCTGAAGCGTTTGGCGTAAAGTCTCCGCGGCACCGGCCCAATCATTAATACGCATAAACGTCCGGCCCCGCTCGTACGAAGCCTCAACATCATTTGCCATTCCTTGAATGGTATCTCTTTGCGTGGAGGCGCAGGTGAGTAAGAAAAAAGCAATCAAAACGATAAAAGCAATCCGCCACATAAACTAATCGACGATCAGGACAACGCTGCAGTTTTCAAAGAAGTTGTTGCGGGAGAGGGCCCTTTCCAGCTTTTTGGCGTCATCCATGGAAATTTGTATGTCGCTTTTGTTCAGCCCTTCGGCACGCAGCCCCTTAACAACGAGGGGGTTTTCTCTTAACCGCTTTTCCTGCTGCGCCTGGCGGGGAGAGGACACATAAGCGACAAGACCTATTTGTCTGGCATAAAGCGGATCGACACGATTAGCAGCATAGAGAATATTGCCCGACTCATCTGCCACGCGCGGTAAAAGCGCCGGTTTCAAACCGGTACCGCGGGCATCCACAACAAGGCCGGTATAAAGGCTGCCGCCGTTTTCAGCCACCGTTCGGATGGCAGGTTTAGGGTCGTCGTTTTGTCCTGATCCTGAGATTAATACGCTAAGCAAATCACCGGAAAAATTTAACGAAGCATCCATTTCGACAATACCACCGTCAAGAAAACGGATATCCTTGATCTCAAAATCACGTACAAGCTTGTTGATGCGTTCGCGAACGTTACTGTCTTCCATATAATCGCCCACACGACTCATAGCATCCACCGGCAGTCCGCTAAGGGTACGCAGCAATTGGCGCTGCGCATCGGATTTTGCCTCGTTCAAAGCTTTAACTCGGTCCGGCGCCTTTAAAACGCCGCTTTCGCTTTGGCCGATACCGGTAGCCAGCACAACCTGCTGATCCCACTGGACTACACCGGCTTCATCAACATACTCGGAAAGCTGGGCGTTGACAGCTGCAAATAAAAAGAGAGAAAAAAGCAAAGTGATTGCAAAAAAACGTGTCATGTCATCCTCCACGGTAACCGACAGTTTTATCGGTTGTCAAAAAGAGTATATAGGGGAGCAGGGGCTATGGTCACAGTGATTATGGTCACGAAGCGTTGAGCGGGAGACGGGACTCGAACCCGCGACGTCCAGCTTGGGAAGCTGACATTCTACCACTGAATTACTCCCGCTTTGTTTTAAAGCTTCTGCAAACAAACGTTGCCAAAAACCTTGGCGTCATTTAGCAAATTGGAAATCACGCAATACTCGTTTGGCTGATGCGCCGTATCATCTATAGTGGACCAAACGGCAACGTCAAGGCCGGCCCGCCGGAAAATGGCTGCCACGGTACCGCCGCCGATGCCCTTGGCATGCGCTTCAATCTTGTAAACATCGGCAATGGCATTCTTCAGCGCCTTAACAACAATCGCATCCACCGATGTGGCCGGCGCCGCCTGCTCTTCCATTTCTGCTTTAATATCGATCTTCACGGAAAATTTCTTCTCAATATTATCGCAAATTCTGCGTGTATCCTTTAATACATTACTGGTCTTATAGCGCGGCAAAATACGACAATCCATATAAAAAACGTCATCGCCGGGTATCGTGTTCACGTTGGGGACGTTGGCATCTTTTTTTGTCGGTTCGAATGTACTTATGGGCGGGTCAAACACTTCGTTGCGCCCATTGTAAATATTGTAGAGCTCCTCCAGTGCCACCACAAGATGAGACGCCGCCTTAAAAGCATTCACACCCTTGCCGGGCAAACTGGCATGCACCTGTGTGCCCTTGGTGGTAAACTTCATCCACAGTAGCGATTTTTCTGCCACCTCAATCATCGAACCGTCCGCGGTTCCGGCGTCAGGCACGATGTAAATATCATCTTCGCTAAACAGTTCCGCGTGGTTGCCCAGCATATATTCCAGGCCGAAATCACTCCCTGTCTCTTCATCAGAAACCAGCAAAAGGGCAATGTTGCATTCCGGCATGATGCCCAGATCCAAAAATGCCTTGGCCATAATAACCGAGCTGACCATGCCCTGGGAATTGTCCTCCGTTCCCCTGCCGTAAATCCGCCCTTCTTTAACCACCGCTTCAAACGGATCCGTTTTCCATTTACTCAGGTCACCGGCAGGCACAACATCGAGATGGCTCATAATCCAGATTGTTTTGTCCTTGTTTTTACCGGGGATACGCGCAATCAGGTTGGGCCGCATACCGCCGGGCACTTTGGGATCGGCGGCAGGATAGCCCTCAATATCATTAAAGCCGATCGTTTTTAAATAGGATTGCAGGAATTCCGCTTTTTCCATTTCTCCGGTGCCGCTGTTTTGCGGGCCCAGCGCCTTGATCGAGATCAGGTTTTTCATAAGCTGTATGGCTTCAGAACGCTGATTCTCAATATGCCGCGCTACTTTAACAAAGTCTGAATGCATAGGTCCTTCTGTCCGCCTTAAGATTTAACATCAAAGTGTACAATTTCGGGTACGATCAGTTTTTTCAGCATGCGCGTGAAATAACGATCCGTCATGCCGGCGATAAAGTCGCGCGTAATAAGTTCCGGCGGATTGTTTTCACGGTATTGCTCAATTTTGGAATCCAGAAAATGCAAGAAAATCTCACTGCTGCGTTTATTCTCTTTTAGTTCAGCAAGGTAATGGTCAAAAAGGATATAAAATCCGTGCTGAATCTTTTCGTGACTCTCCTTAAGGCGGCTGCTTTTATATATATGCTTGTAATTGAACTCCTTCAGCTTAAACAGGGCATTCGACATCTTCTCGCTGAAAGCAATATATTTTTTACCGTAGCTGCATTTCACAACATCATTAACAAGCGACTCTATAATTTCGCCGTTATAGCGGCCCAAAACGGAAGTCGCCTCATCAGGTAATTGCTCCCGGGTAATCAACCCGATGCGTATGGCGTCTTCAATATCCTGGCCAATATAGGCAATCGTATCGGTAAGGCGGACAACGCAGCCTTCCATGGTTTGCGGAATGGTATCTGCAGATTCGCCTTTTTCCATTGCCACAATATATTCACGGATATGCCTTTCTTCTTTTTGCGGAAACGGCTCCAGCCCCGCATCGTTCACTTCACCATTGTGGGAAACGATCCCGTCCCGTGTCTGAAACGTGAGGTTGAGGCCGCGCCCTTTCTTGGCGATTACGTCAACCGTGCGCAAACTTTGGATATTATGATGAAAATGTCCAATGCCGTTTTTCCGGCTGACTTCGCTTAGAAAAACTTCCCCGTCATGTCCGAACGGCGGATGCCCGAGGTCATGCCCCAGCGCGATGGCGTCAATCAAATCAATATTGAGTGAAAGCATCCGGCCGATGGTTTTGGCTATCTGGGCCACACTGATTGTGTGCAGACTGCGACTGGTGAGTTGCTCATCGAGCATGGAAGCAAAATAGATCACCTGCGTTTTTCCGGTATAGCGCCGGAACGCTCCGGAATACATAATCCTGTCACGGTCTATGGCAAATGGTGGCCGGAAGCGCTTTTCATGCTCGGCTTTGCTGCGACGCGCGGAAGCGTTGGCGGTAGCATTAGCAGCCAGCAGCCCCGACTCTTTATCGTTTATTTCCTGAGCTATTTGTTCCAGATCTTTCATTTTCCATCCCACTACAAGCCTTCAAATATAAAATGCGCCAAGTACTATACCAAAACTTTAAGCGCTTTTTGCAGCAGATCTATCTTTAAAGGAGAGGGGGCTTTATAGGGCTCTCCATCGAGGTGAAAAAATATATCCCGGCTCTCGGCCGACCGGACAGTAAAAGACGATCGGCGATACGTTTTGTAAACATTGCTGCTCTCGATGGTACCCCTGAATAGCTTGGGAATCTGTGCTACGGATTGTAAAAAGCCCATACGCCTGATGATGCAGACGTCCAGCATGCCATCCTGCAAATCGGCCATCGGAGCGATCTTGGCACCATTACCATATTGCGTGGAATTGGCAATGGTTATAAGCATGGGTTCATTAATATGCTCTTTATCTTTATCAGCCAGGATAAAACTGGGGAAATCATACTTGAAATAGGCCATCAGCCCGTGGTAAAAATAGGGCAACGCGCCACGACGCTGCAGTTTATGAAAGCGGGAACTAATAAGCGCGTCCAGACCAATGCCGGCTACACCAAAAAAATAGTTTCCGTTTATCCGGCCGACATCTATGGAAATAGTGTTTTTTTGACGGATTATTTCGATGGCACGGCGCAGATTTACCGGAATTTTCAGCGAGCGTGCCAACCCGTTACCGGAACCGACGGGTACAATCCCAAGGGTCAGTTCCGTATTTACAAGGCTCGTGGCAACTTCGTTGATTGTGCCATCGCCACCTACGGCCACGACGGTATCGATCAAGCTATCTGCAATCGCATCGGCGGCCAGTGTACGGGCATGACCGGGTTCACGAGTATACACTATGCGCGTATCCGGGCCACATTGTAGTTTTACCTGTTCCTCAAAAAACTTCTTTCCAATGCGGTTGCCTGAAACCGGATTAACGATGAACAAAAGCTCCATGCAGAAAAGTCCTGAGTAAATTTGGAATTTAAGACTACGGCTGGTTTTGATTCAAGGTTAGAAATAAAAAAAGGCGATCGCGATGATCGCCTTTTTGCAGAATTAATTCAACTTAAAGTCGAAAGGAATGGCCATTTTAACTTTTACAAAGCGGTCACGCTGCTTGGCCGGCTTAAATGTACATTTTTTGGCGGCATTCAAAGCGGCTTCATCCAGCATAGGAACAGACTTCATTATCTTGGCATCAAGCACATTACCCTTTTCAGAAATCGTTACCAGCACGATAACTTTTCCTTCGATCCCTGCTCTGCGGGCCAGATCCGGATATTGGGGTGTTTCCTTGTGGATAATTTCCGGTTTTTCGGAAACAGCAAAAAATTCGAAAACCTCATCTTCAACCGGCGGAGGGGGCGGAGCATCGGACACTTCACCCAGCTCAATTTCCGTTTCTTCAATCGTCACGTCATCCAGGATATCTTCATCCTCCGTTTCCACAGGTATGGATGGACGAGAAGGAGGCGGTGGTTTCTGAAGCTGCTGCGTAGGCGGAATCTCCACAGTCTCTATAACGAGGTTGGGCTGCTCGGGAAGGACAATTCCACTGTCATATTTCTGGAATGAGAAAAACAGCACCGTTAACAATAACAGTGCAATAGCCATTGATACTTCCAATACCTTTTTATACCTCAGGCTTAGATCCGCTTCGGGATTTTTCTTTAATGCTTTCATTAGAATACTCCCGGTATAGCTGAATAGTTTATTCTCAGGGCGCTGGCTTTACGCAATTCCTGATGAACATCGTTGATCATATTCATTTTAGCCTGCCTGTCCGCCTTCAATGAAATGACCGTCTGCGGGTTTTCAACCATGCGCTGGTAAGCCAGGTTCCGTAGATTCTTGACATCCTTCACAGTGATATCGTTCATGACGACATTGTTATCACGATCTACCCAGATTGTAGCTACGTGCCGCTTTGAAACTTCAAGCTTTTCAACTTTTTGTGCTTCAGGTAACTTCACCTGCAATCCTGAATACTGTCGAATCACCGTCGCAACCATGAAAAAGATCAGCAGCATAAAGATGATGTCAGGCATGGAAGCGGTAGGGATCGCGATATTTATTTTACTTTTCTTCTTAAATTCCATCCAATCCTCTTTCTTGAATTACTCCTGATCAGGATCAGCGATTGAAATACGCTTTGCTTCGGCCTTTTTGAGCTGATCAAGGACTTTTACATAAACCTCGTAATCCGTATCCTTGTGTGTCTTTAAGGACACGATCAGCAAAGGATTTTCCATCAGCTTCTCTTTGATGATTTGCGAGATTTGATTTACTTCGATAATCTCATTTTCGAGAAGCGCGAGTCCTTCAGCATTCACAAAAAGGTTTGCAATGTTCTTCTTGGGAATCTTGATTTCTGTATCACCCGGCGGAGGCAACACCAAATCAAGACCTTTTTCCGTATCGATCGATGTTGTTACCAGGAAGAAGATAAGCAACAGGAATACGATATCGGCCAAAGATGCTGAGGGAATCTCAACATTTTTTTCTTTCTTTTTGCCTAATAACATCGCTTAGTCCACTTACTGTTTGTTTTTATTTTCGATCTCTACCAAAGCATCCATCAATTCAACGGAACTTTCTTCCATATCGATAATGAGCTTATCAATACGGGAGGTAAAGAAGTTATAGAATACCTGGATGATCATAGCCACAACCAGACCAAACAGGGTAGTCAACAGGGCCTGTGAAATACCACCGGCAACAACGGCAGGTGAAATGTCATTGGCTTTTTTGATAGCATCAAAGGCGTCGACCATACCTTTTACCGTTCCGGTAAATCCAAGCATCGGCGCAAGAACAATTACCGTGGACAAGACCACCATGCCCCGCTCCAGAAATGCCATTTCAATTGAGCCTGCATTTGTGATCGATTTTTCGACACTTTCCAGGCCTTTTTCGGCGCGGCTTAAGCCGGCGTGCAAGATGGAGGCAACAGGTCCGGGGGTCTTTTCACATTCCGCTGCGGCAGCTTCGATACCACCTTCCTGCAGCGCCGTGTGTAGACGTGCAAGGAACTTACGAGTATTTACGGATGCCCGCGTTAGTGTGTAAAATCTTTCGATAGAAAAAGCCAGACCTACAACAAGAAGGCCCAAAATAGGCCACATGAATTCGCCGCCATCGTTAAAAAGTTCAACCAATCCTCCCAACATCGCAAACTCCTTAGGGTTAGTGTAAAATTTGTTGACAAAGGTGAGTTATTTACTTAAAAAACTAGAATTTAGTATAAGATTTTCGATTTTTAAAGTCAATCTAATTTTCGGTTTGGGCAGGCGCCGCCACTTGCTCTAAACGCCGTGCCACCGGAAATAATTGCAAGGCTCTATTAAATTGATTGTCGTGCGCCAGCAATACCTGCCAAAACTCGTTCTGTGACCAGTAATTTCGGGCAATCTCGGCTTTCAGGCGATTGGCAATGAACGAGCTGTCTTTTTCAACCTGTGACCGGTTTATTTCGATTTCTTTCTGCGAGGCAATATCTATAATAAGATCGAGGTCTTCTTCACTGATGCGATATTGGTTAATAAACCATGCTTTGCGCTCTTTATACCGCGGGTGATTCAGCACAAAGCTGTTGGCGCTTTCAAAAAAAACACGCTTTTCGAAAAGTCTTTGCGTCAGAGTTGGCAATAGCGAGCCGGAAGAAAATTCGACAACCGAATCCGGTTCAATACCGCCTCCGCCGTAAACCGGACGTCCGGCCAATGTGTAATAGATACCGTTCGTCTTTATGCTGTCGGCCATCAATGAGTCTGCAGAACCATTGTAATAATCTTCAACACTGCGGTTTTTATAGGGCTTCTGTATCAGGCGGCCACTGGGTGTGTAATAGCGGGAAACGGTAAGCCGGACCCTGGAATCGTCATCCAGGACGAACTCATTCTGGACCAGGCCTTTTCCAAAGCTGCGCTCTCCAACAATAAGCGCGCGGTCATAATCCTGCAAGGCGCCCGCTACGATTTCCGAGGCGCTGGCCGATGCCCCGTTGATCAGAATAACCAGCGGAAACGAGCGGTCTATGGACTTGCCGAAATCATCACTGTAATACTCCTCTTCCACCTGCTCTACACGGCCTTTGGTGTAAACCACCTTTTTTCTTCCGTTGACAAATTTGCCGGTAACTTTAACAGCCTGCTGCAAAAAGCCACCACCATTATTTCTGAGATCAAGCAAAAGCTGTTTCATACCCTGTCTTTCCAGCTTGATCATGGCGTTTTCCAGCTCATCGCTTGTGGTACTGGCAAAACGATTAAGCCAGACATAGCCGGTACTGTCATCGGCCATAAAAAAGGTGTTAACCGTATAATTGGGCACCTCGTCACGAACGAGCTCTACCTCAAATGGCTCAGCACTGCCTGGCCGGTCAATTGTAACCATAACTTTGCTGCCCTTAGGACCTTTAAGCCGCTGCTGCACTTCCGATGTGCTGATATCTTCGGCGCTTTCCCCTTCAATCGCAACGATTCTGTCGCCCGCCAGGAGACCGGCATCCTGCGCCGGCGAACCCGGTATGACGGCAATGACGTTGATATACCTATCAATGATATCAAATTGAATGCCGATGCCCTGATATTTGCCCTCGAAAAGCTCGTCATTTTGTACGGCTTCATCCGGCGTGATATAGACGGAGTGGGGATCCAGCCCGCCAAGAAACCCTTCTATCGCGTGGCCCGAGCCTTCCCGCCAATCAACATCGTCTACATAATAAGCCTGGGCGAGGCGCATCACGTTTTCGATCTTGTGAAAGCTTTGGATCTCCTCCCAGGAATACCCGCTTAACAGCATCAGCACGGTTCTGCCGTAGAAAATAGCAGCTATCAGCAGAACGATCAGTAATACGAAATTTAGCTTTTTTGACATTCTAAAAAGTGCGAACCTTTTGCCTTATTGTGATTTCACGGGTCTTCTCTATTTCCAGGTCCCAGACCAATAAAATGGCAGAACTCTGGTATACCCTTTCAAAGCCCGCTTCCGAAAGCGAGATCGTTTCAACCGGCACGCGCCATATCGCGGGATTATCACTGCCGCTTAGCTGAATATCGATTTTCATATACTCATCTTTCATACCGAGATAGTCGGCGTTTTGCAGCTCTCCCGGTGAATCAAGGAAGGCATCTTCCAGCCGTCCGTTGGCATTGTAATAAAAGCGGTCGTGGGCATGCCCTGCCTGTAAACCGTAGTTGAACTCCACCGCAAATCGCAGCTTTACACTGCCCGGCCCGTCATGCGCCAGCGTATAACGCGCTTCAATGTCTTCGCTGCTCCGGGCCACGCTAATTTCCTTACGAACGGTAATTTTCTTTACACCATCGTCGGTGCGCACATGCCCGTCTCTTTGCAAAGTAATGATTACGTTATTGGCATCGGATCTGTTTTCGGCCAGACCGTATGTTCCGTTTACAAAGTCACCAAGTTCTTCATAGTCATTACGATAAAATCGCTCAAAGTTAACATCGGCCCCGATAAAGTGATCGACAAAGGATTTGCGTTCGTAATTATCATAAATCAGATATTTTTCGAGGCCCGGCTCTTTTGCAAGCACAAGATCGTGAATGCTGGCCGCGCTGCCCTCAGCCGGCGCTTCCTGGCCCACAACCGTGGCATGATAGAGTTTTTCGTGATAGCCTTCTTCGCGACGTGTCATGGTATCCAGAAGATTCTTGTTGACCGCTTTAAAATCATATTCAAACATATTTCCGCCGCGAAAAGGACTGAAATAGGCATTGTGCGCCGCGGTTTCAATCAATACTTCCGGCCTGCCGTCTTTGTCAAAATCGGTTACCTCAAACTCCTGAAGAGTGTTTTCGTCCTTTTCAGCAACTATTTTTTCGGCCATGATCAGGTTGGAGAAAATGGCGTGACGCAAGTGGCTCAGGTATAGCCCGCCAAAGACGCCGTGCCAGTAAGGACAATTGCATTGCCCCGCCCACAGCGCGTCGAAGGCTTCCTTTAAATCCATGGAAGGGTTTTTCCGGCTGGCTTGCCACAGCTTTTCACTAACGCGCAGCATCTTCTTATGCATCACGTTGATTTCCGGGTACTTGCTCATAAAATTGCGCCAGAAACCGCCGCGTACAAACAGGCCGACGCTCTCATACATATTATTGTTCTGCAGGTAGTGCTCAAAATCCTCAAAAGCCTTGAACGTCTCCTTGAACAACGACCAGTGCATCATTTCGGCATAAGATGCGGTCGGCAAATAGATCGGGCTTTTCGGTTTAACCTGGGTGATCGCTTCATCAAAAGTGATCATTTCGATCCAGTCCATGTTTTCTTCGATCGCGCTGAAGAAGCGGTCCAGCCAGCGGTTTTCGTAAACGTGTTTATAGGTATCGGGCCATACGCCGAATTTTTCACCGTCATCGGCAAAAACCATGATGTTGGTACCAGACTCGCTGGCCATGTTGCGCAGGACTTTGATCGTCTCTTCCGGCTCCTGGAATGGAATCGTGTAGCGCAAAAATTTGCTTATTGGAAAAATATTAACCTGCTTGCCGAGGTCTTCCGTAACAAAATAGCCGTTCAGATCCTCATCGCGCAGCCCGGCATACTTGAAATGTGTATCATCCACAACCGTGTATTTAATGCCCGCGTCGTGAAGGGTGGAGGGCAAAGTGGGTTCCCAGACGCGCTCGGCCAGCCACATGCCGCTGGCGTCGTAATTGAACAGCGTTTTGACTTTCTCAGTAAGTTTTTGGATTTGTCCGATACGATCCTGCTGCGGAATAACCGAAATGATCGGTTCATAATAGCCCCCGCTCATGATTTCCAGCTGGCCGCGATCCCGCAGTTTTTTAACCAGTTCGATCAGCTCGGGATGGTTTTGTTCTATCCAGTCCAGCAGTATGCCGGTAAAGTGAAGGGAGATACGGATTTTAGGGTGCTTTTCCAGCACTTCCAGAAACGGCAAATAGGATTTTTGATAGGCATCTTCAAATACAAAATCAAAATTCCCGATAGGCTGGTGATTATGAATACCCAGAATAAATTTAATTTTTTTCATGCGTTCTTACCTTAAGAGATATTTCATTCCGATCATTTTATAAATGAGTTTGGCAACAGTAAATTCAGCGTGATGCAAGCCTTCTATGGGGCTCAGTTCCACAACATCAAAACCAACAACGTTGCGATTCTTAAAAACCCGGCGGAGAAAATCTATCGTTTCATACCAGTGAAATCCTCCGGGTTCAGGCGTACCAGTGGATGGCATAATGGCGGGATCAAAGTAATCAACGTCAAAGGTTATAAATACATTCTCCTTAAGGCCTTCGATAATTTCGTCACCAAATCCGTTGGCGTTCAGGGTGTGCGCGTAGTGCGTAGCAATTTTCCTGTTCCGGATCAGCTCAGCTTCTTCAACACACTGGGCGCGTATACCCACTTGTACAATCGATTCATTCATATCGTAAATACGTTTCATTACGCTGGCGTGAGAATATACGGAACCTTCATAACTTTCCCGCAGATCGGAATGCGCGTCGAATTGCAGTACCGAAATATCGCCCTTGTAATATTGATGAAAAGCACGATAGACCGGAAAAGAGAGGCTGTGTTCTCCGCCAAGGCCAACCGGGAATTTCCCCAGTTCGAGGTATTTCTGAAAGGTATTGGTGATGCGCCGGAAGTCTGTTTCCACATCACCCTCAAAAGAGACGGCTTCAGCCGTATGAATGCCGCTACGATAAATTTCGCCGTCCAGCTCTTCGTCATACAATTCCACATAGGCCGAGGCCTCCAGGATGGCACCGGGGCCCTTTTCGGTTCCCCCGCCGTAGCTTACCGTTTGCTCATAAGGCACGGGAATAATAACGGTTGGGGCGTCCTGCAGATTGGTGAATTCAGGTTCCAGCCCCAGAAAATTAGTTTGCGCCACGGGGTCTCCTTACGGCAGTAACACGGCCGCTGTCAGTACCGTGGTCCAGCGACCGTTTTCATCTCCGGTAGCGGCAGCGGTTATATTGCGGGTTTCAACTATTTTATCGGAGATTTGCCAGTGCTGACGCTTTTCGTCCCATGAAGAGTCAGGATCAAATTCTACTCCCAGAATAGTAGCGAGCATTTCAGCAGCAAGGTCTTCAGCGTAGTTCCCGGCCTGTTCAGCCGTTTCGCCATGGCTGTGATGTTCGCTCAGGTAGCCATACAGTTTTTCATCCTTTGGCCGGGCAACGCCTATGGAAGAAGCGATGCGGCGATTGGGTTCGCAGGTTTGTGAACGACTGTAGACCGCATGTACGATTTGCCCCGGGATCAGTTCTTTCAGGCCATCTTCCGGCGGGATAATCTTACATCCGGCAGGGTAGATACTGGAAACAGCCACAAGGTTAAACGGCGCGATACCGGCATTACGCAGGGCCTGCTCAAAACTCGTAAGTTTCTCCCTGTGTACGCCGATGCCCTTTGTAAAAAACAGTTTTTTAGGTACGTACATAAGATCCCTCCTTAAATCACATTTCCTCAAACGGGTCGTCTTCCCAGCTTTTTCGCGTTTTCCTGTTGCGCGCCCAAACTCTCCAGACGGCAATCAGGAAAAGTAAAACGAGCCCCGTCCATAACAAATTGTTAAAACTCAATAAAAACATCCAGCGGTATTTATCTTCCAGCCAGGCATACCAGCCAAACTCGAAGTCGATAAGCTCTGTACCCGTTACGTTGAGAAACGCCTTCTCAAGCGGCTCGTTTTCGGCCAGCCTTGCCAGTAGCTCTTTCAGCGCCTGGCGTCCGTAATTCTGCTCCAGGTAATCGATCGCCGAACGGGCCAGTGCGTAAATCAGCGTAACCTGCTGCGGCATTTTGTGTAAAACGGAATCCATCTCCGCAAAAGAAACCAGCCTGTTACCATACAATGCCGCGGAGATCAGAACCCGTTCATCCAGCGTCAACTCTTCGTGGCTGATCCATTGCGCCAGCCCCTCGTGGAGCCAAACCGGCATTTCCTCGCTCAGACCGCTGCGCTCTAGGTAAATATGGGCCATCTCGTGCAACAACAATTGCGGCAGCCTGTTTATAGCTTCCGGAGAATCATACTTGATGACTATCAGGTTCTTACTCGGAATTGCCACTGCCTGGGCCCATTCCGGCACGCTCGATCTGGCGTATTCATAAAATTCAGGCGCGGACCGCGTTAAATAAACCGAAACGATGGAAACCGGTCTGAACTCAAAAAAACGCTCTGCCTCAATAATAAGCGGTTTGCTTTTTTCAATAAGGCGGCGGGCCAGCGTGCTGTCCTCCTGCGGATAGATAAGATCATATCGCTCAAGAAAACGGACCGTAGACATCTGGCTTGCCGCAGCAACCGAAAATGTCATCGTTAAGCTGCAGAATATAAATATTTTAAGAGATCGTAACAATGCAATGCCGAACAATGTAAGGTTATATAACTAATTTTTTGGATGATCCGGGATGAACCCTGCCCAGCAAAATAAGCCCGGCTACAAAAAAGAGCGTAACCGATAAAACAGCAAGGCGCTGATCGCCGCTTATGGAGGAGACAAAGCCAAAAACAAGCGGGCCTAAGATAGCGCTGAATTTTCCCATCATAGCATAAAAGCCGTAAAACTCGGCTTCCATGTCTTCAGGGATAAAATGTGCCATCATGGCGCGGCTGGCGGCCTGGCAGGAACCCATGGCAATTCCGGCCAGAACCCCGACCCCGTAAAAGGTCATCGCATCATGGCTGAAGAAAGCGCCAACCGTTACGGCCATCCATAAAAACAAGGTTGTCTGAATTGTCTTCTTGGGTCCGATTTTGTCCGTTAAAAAACCAAAACTGTAAGCACCGGCTATGGCCGCAAATTGAATGATCGCAAAAAAAGTAATCACCTCGACCATTGTAAAGCCCAGTGTTTGAGTGGCAAAGATCGCCCCGAAAAAGATGACGGTATTGACGCCATCGATATAAACAAAATAGGCAAGCAGGAACCTGAACAAGTTTGGATAACGGCGGATTTCCTTTAGTGTGTTTATAGTGCGCCGGACACCGGCCTTAAAATAGCTTATAGCCTCACGATGGCGTATAAGGGGTTTGTCCGGTACAAAAAAGTAAAAAGGCAGCGAAAAAGTAAGGAAGAACAAGCCGGCCCAAACGAAGCTGGGACGCATAAGGCTTAAATCGGAAGCGGAAGCTGCCATGTCCGCATAGAACAACGCGATAAGCAAAGCGCACAAAGCACCCACATAGCCAAGGGCAAAACCGTAGCCGGAAATTCTGCCGATATTGGAAGAATTGGAAATCTGCGGTAAAAAGCCATTGTAAAAAACAATCGCCCCCTCAAAACCAAAATTGGCCAGTATAAATAAAACCATTCCCTGCCAGATCATACCGGGTTCGAGAAAATAGAGGGAGATCGTGCAACAAATGCACAGCATGCTGTAGCTGAAAACAAACCATTTTTTGCGTTGAGAATAATCGGCAGCGGCGCCCAGAACGGGCGAGGAGATAGCTACCAGAAACATTGAGGTGGAGCCCGCAACGCTCCACAAAAAGTCGCCCGGGTTGTACCGCAATCCGGAAAGGGACAGGGAAAAGTCCGCTACAATGTAGTCCCGGAAATAAACTGCGTAGACAACCGTAACAACAATTACACTAAACGACGTATTGGCAAAGTCGTACAGGGACCAGGCAAATATAGCCTTACGGTCGGTACGCCTTTTATTCTTTGCGTCTGTACCGGGGGTTGTTTTATCTGTCACAGTGCGAGATAAGAAAAAACCTTCTCACCGGAGAAGGTTTTTGTATTAGAGTTGATCTTGTACGTTTTTGACGACCAGGTTTATTGTCGCCTTTAGCGTGTCGAAAACGCCGTCGCCGCGCACGGCAACTCCTTCATAGGATGGTACACCGAAGAAGTTCAGTTTTTTCTCAAGCACATCCAGCGACTCCGCTCCGGGCAGGTCACGCTTATTATATTGTATCACCCAGGGGAATTCTTCCAGCGTATGGCCGTCCGCTTTGAGATTGCTTTCAAGGTCAAGCAGCGTTTCGATGTTGGCTTCCATGCGGTGAGGCTGGGAATCGGCAACAAAGACAATACCGTCTACACCGTTCAGTATTACCTTACGGCTGGAGGCATAATAAACCTGCCCGGGTACGGTATAAAGATTAAACTTTGGCTTCTTTCCTTTTATCTTCCCTACCTCTATCTGCATGAAATCGAAAAATATGGTCCGGTCTTCTTTGGTTTTAAGAGAGACCAGATCGCCCGTCAGCGATGGATCCAGTTTGTTGTGAATGTATTCCAGATTGGTGGTTTTGCCACTCATACCGGGTCCATAGTAGACGATTTTCAGGTTTATTTCCTGCAATGCCCAATTTATAAACATTATCCGCCTCGTATCTTAAACGTTTTACCGTAGCTCAACAATCACTTGAAGGTATCATCAAGAGCATCACCCAGAAGGCTGCTGAAATCACTGTCTATAAGCTTTTCCTGTTCTTCACCGGAATCGCTGTCGTCTTCCAGAATAGTGGAAAGGTCTTCAATCGCCTTCTTTGTATAAATCCGAATAAGTCCCAAAGTTACACTCACATCGAAAACAACTACAAGAAAAAAATTGTCGCCGACGTTGGAAAGATACACATTTCGCTTTTCTCCTTCGTGAAAAAGGAGCTTAAACTTGGCCTCTTCACCAACCAATTTGGCCATTTCGGACGTAGCGGCAAAGTCACTCGCGGCAAGAGCCGAGAGCACGGTGGTATTCATATTGTCCGTGTTGCCGCGCTGGCTTATAAGCTGCCCGCTCATGTCCGCAAAAAGGATGGCCGAGGCTTTGGTCTTATTGGCCAGTTCGGTAAGGACTTTGGTTATTCCGTCATATTGCTTTCCGTTCAGAATAACCTGGCGGCTTCCATCCTTAAGTTTCCTCGTTTGTACCATACGTTACTCCATCTTGGTTTATATTCGCGTCGATTGTCTTTTTTGAAGACGTTCCAGGGCCATCTTCACGCTTTCACGCAGCCTTTCCAATGCCTCGCCCAGATGCTGAATCTCATCACGCGTCTCTACACTCACCTTCGTATCAAGCTTGCCCTGGCTGATATCATTTGCTTTTTGTGTTAAATAAATTATAGGTGTTATTATGCGATTTGCAAGAAATAACACAACAACTATGCCAACCAAAGTCAGTCCGGCAATAATCCCAACGATCAGATAGGTGATCTCACTTACCGTTTCCTCTATATAGGCCTGGCGCATGCCAACATGCACATAGCCCAGATATCCTTCCTCCACCGGCACACTGATATCATAACAATATTGATCTTCCTGGCTGATAAAAACCGGTACGGGCTGATCTCCCGGCTCTGAACTCAAAAGCGTCCTCAACTCATCCGGAACCTGACCGTTAAATGTCTCGGCAAGTATTTCCATTTCGCTGTTTTGAATCAGCAGATAAGAAACACTCTCAAAGCTTAAGGCACTTGTAATAAGTTGGCGCAGCCCCACCACATCTTCGCTTAATATGCTTTCTGATGCGTAAGTGGCCAGGTTTGTTCCAATTGTCCTGCCGCGCTCTATCAGCTCCGTTTCGATTTTTTCTGCTACCGTACGGTTTATTATAATAACAAGAATGAGCCCAAGCAGCAGGTTACTAAACACAAGTATGCCGCTTATTTTCCATCTTAAACTTATCATATTTTAGTATTCCGCCTTCTTTAAATACTCCAGCATGCGGCTCTGGAAAATAATCTTTTTTTGATCGTCTTCAATCTCATCGCTTACATTTTCGATAAATTCCGCGGCTTTGTCCAAAGGGAATTTCAATTTACCCAAATTCATTTCCTGCAAAACGTCATCGATCACATAAGGCGCCACAGGGCCGATGATCATCGTAAGATTGGTTTGAATGTCTTCAAAAAAACGCGGGCTTACAAAACTTTCCTCTTTTTTGTGCGCGCTGTGAATTATTACCAACTCATGCTGGAAAAGCGTGTACATAATACGCGCCACTTCTTTTGCGCTCATGGATAATGTGGCGGCGATCTCGGATAACGTCTGCAGGCCGTCTACCTGCGTGAGCACGGCCCACTCGGCGGACCTCAAATTCAGACCTGTGGCCGATTTGATCTCCGATTTTTTGTAAACAACCTGTGGATGTGATATAAAATTTTTGCGAATTGCTGCCACCTTCGAACCTTATTGTGCCTCTTAACGGTAATAAAACCAAAAAGTTAAGCTTTTTCCGCCTATAAGTTGGTAAGAAGGCTCATTTCCTGTTCATCAAAGTTACCGCGACGCAAAACGATATTGCGATCCGTAACGTGACTACGCGCCATCTTAATTATTTTCTTTTCCTGTAACAAGTGTGATAATGAGACATTGAGCGTTATACGCAATAACGACAACACCTGCGGGCTTTTACAAAAAGTAATCAGCAGGATATTATTGGACACCTTGCAAATTACCACATGGTTTTTCCAGGCAATCTCCACTTCATTGATCTTATCATCCTGGTCGCCAAAAACGGCAATCATGCGCAGAACCCGCATGGACAGTTCTTCCAGTTCCTTTTCTTTGTAGGGCACGGCTTTTTTTATCGCCACTTTGCCCCGGCCTGTGGCAACAAATACGCCATCTGTCCCCGGCACTTTAAGGATCTCATCCAGCCAGTTATCAATTGTACTCATATTAATGTCCAAGAGCCTGTTTTATAAGTGGAAGGATTGTATCACTCTTTACTTTGGGATCGAGTATGATCAAAACGAATTTTTTGGCATAATGCACCATCATATAGCGCTTGCCCGGCATAAGAATGCTCACGTACTCCGTCGCGCCGTTTTCGGTTAAAGCGCCTATTTTATCAGCCTGCAGCATAATAAAAGCAACGCTGGGCAGATCACGCGTACCATCGGTGGTGCTGTCTACTATCTTACCTTTTTCGTCAACCAGTGCCACGCCCTGCACGCCCTTCAAAGTGAGCATCCGTTCAAACATGTTGCGGTGTTTGCTTTCGGGCTCATCCTGCGCGTGATCAAGCTTGTGCAGGCCCTCCAACAGCAAATTGCTCCAACTGGTGTGGATTGTGCGTACGGGCGGGCGGACATCGTTCTCTACCTTGAATTTGCCATCAAAAAGCGTTAGCAGGTCATAGACCGCCTCTTCACCAATGTGCGGATCGAACTCGGCGTGCGTTACCTGCCCGTCTTCAAAATAGATGAAGCCGTATTTGCCGCCACGCTCAATGGTAAGCTTGGCATTGTTTCTTTCCATGCAGTTTAATTGAATCAAACTGGGAAGTTTTAAATCTTTTAAGTTTCCGACAAGCGCCATTTTATCCTAAAATATCAAATACTTTTTGTCTGAATTCTTTTATTTCAAAAGGCTTTTCGAAATAATAGCGGGCTCCCATAGCCTCCACTTCATCTTTTTTTGCCTCGGAGCCATAGGCCGTCATAATAATCACCTCCGTGGTGGGCCACTCCTGCTTAATGCGCCTGAGCAGCTCTACTCCGGTAATGCCGGGCATAAAAATATCCGTGATCACCAGGTCGAAAGTCTGTTCGCGGATACGCTTAAGCGCTTCCTCTCCGGAATCCGCCGTTACCACTTCATAATCCTTGTCCGATAAAATAAAGCTTTGATAAAGACTGAAGGTCAGAGTCTCTTCATCATCTACGATCAAAAGCCGCTTGGTCATATCGCCTTACTCCTGCCAATATTACGCTTCTTCAGCCACATGGGGTAAAAGGACGGTAAAAACGCTGCCTTTACCGGGTGTGGATGATACTTCGATTTTACAATTGTTTTCATCCAGCAGGCGTGAGGTGATGGACAGGCCCAATCCCACGCCATTACTTTTTGTCGTAAAAAACGGGTTGAATATGCGTTCAAGCATATTTTCTTCGATTCCTTTGCCGTTATCGCGCACCTCTACCCGCACGTATTTGCGCGTGGCCGGGTCTCCCTCGGCCGATGTGTTTTCCATGTGTGCGGCAACTTTGATCTTGCCGCCGTCCTGCATGGCATCCATGGCATTTAGAAACAGGTTAAGGATCACCTGCTCAAACTGGCTCTCATCGATAAACACGGGTGGCAGATTCTCCTCGATTTCCATTTCGAACAGAATTTTACGTTTGGCCAGCCTGTTTGCCAACAGCAGGTAAACACCGTCAATAATACTTACCAGGCTGTGAAACTGCGGCTTTGGACGGCTGGGCTTGGCAAAGTTGAAAAAACGCTGCAACAGTTTGTTACTGCGGTCTATCTCTTTAACGATCCTTGAGACAAGCTGTGACCGGAAATCGCCGGGGCTGAAACTTTCTTCCAGCACCTGGGCCGAGGTTTTTATACCGGCCAGCGGATTGCGGATCTCATGGGCGATACCGGCCGAAAGCTCGCCAAGGGTAGCCAGACGATCCATGCGTGCCATTTGCTTGCGAAAATTGTTCAGATCACTTATATCCCGGAATATAAAAATCACTCCGCTGGGTTTGTTTTCCGCTCCCTGGTAAAGCAAGGTTGTACTAAAACCTATGGGAATACTTTGCCCGTCGGATGAAACCAGTTGCGTTTCGCGGCTTTCAAACATTTTTTTGTCATTCAAAATCTGCCTGATAACGTTTTGCCCTTCCTCCTTATCGGCAAACACGGTGCTGAGCGGACGCGACAAAATCTCATCGGATTTATAGCCGGTGGCCTGCAGCGCCGCACGATTGGCAAAGGTAACGCGTCCTTCCAGGTCTACGGTTACGATTCCCGCTGATATATTTTGAATAATCCCTTTGTGAAAAGAAAAAACCCTGTCAAGCTGATCGTATTTTTTGCGCAGGTTTTCGTATTTGGTGCGTAAAGCGACAACGGCTTCCTGCGCATCCTTGTCCGATTCCAGCTCCTCTACCAGGCGATTTATTTTCAGGATCGAATCTTTTTTGCTTTCAAATCTACGACTCATTTAGCTCATTTCAGATTGATGAAATGCTCCCGGGCTGAATTTGAAAAGGATACATATTCCTGAAATACAATTCAAGATGCGCCCTAAGCCCACAGCGGATCAACATCGATATGTAAAAAGAGATTGTCGCTGCGCTGTTTTAGTAAAGGGGCTGTCAACTGGCGTAAAACGGCTTTGGTATGTTTGCCTGCCGGATCCGTGGACGGATTAAGTTTAACGGTTACCTGCCAGCGGTAAAGGTTTTTCATGCGCCCGATAACTGCCGGCGCCGGACCGACAACCATACAATACGGCCTGGCCATTCGCGCAAGCTGCCGTGCCAGAAACCGGGCCTGCCCGATTACATCACCTATTTTCGCTCCGGACAAAGTAAGCTGAATCAGGCGGCAAAAAGGCGGATAGGCATTTTCTTCGCGAAAGCCGATTTCTTCTTCATAAAAGCCAATAAAGTTGTGTGTTTTGGCAAAACCAATGGCATAGTGCTCCGGCTGATAGGTCTGGATCAACACCTCGCCTTTTTTGTCTCCGCGCCCGGCACGTCCCGCCACCTGTGCCAGCAATTGGAAAATGCGCTCCGAAGCCCGGAAATCCGGCATGCCCAGGCCGATATCGGCCCCGATAACACCAACCAGCGTTACATCGGGAAAATCGAGGCCCTTGGAAACCATTTGCGTTCCCAGCAGCACGTCGGCCTTTTTTTCACGGAAAGCACTGAGGATGGAATCGTAAGAATTTTTGCCGCGCGTCGTGTCCTGATCCATGCGCAAAACACGAAGATCCGGGAAATGCTCGGCCAGTTCCTGCTCTATACGCTGTGTGCCGATACCACGGTTATCCATCGTTTCGCGCCCGCAGTTAACGCAGGTGTGCATGGCCGGCAGGCTGTTACCGCAATAGTGGCAGCGCAGCTTGTTGTCATAAGCGTGAAAAGTAAGGCTTACATCGCATTCGCTGCACTTAACAATAAAGCCGCATGTAAGGCACTGCTGGAAAGCCGAATAGCCGCGCCGGTTTTGCAGCAGGATGATTTGCTCGCCCCGTTTAAAGCGCTCACCTATCGCTGCCGTTAAAACATTCGAAAATACTTTATTATGACGGCCGCGCATATCCACGATTGTAATGGCCGGCAAAGGCTGATCCTTGGCGCGCCGGTGCATGGTTAGCAGATTATGTTTGCCGTTTTTGGCGTGATAATACGATTCAAAGCTGGGCGTGGCGGAGCCCAAAAGAACAAGGGCGTCGTGCATGCGTCCCAGGTAGAGGGCCACGTCACGGGCGTTGTAGGTGGGCGCGCTTTCGGTTTGTTTATAGCTGCCTTCGTGTTCTTCGTCCACAACAATCAATCCCAGATCATCGATGGGCGCAAACAGCGCCGAACGTGGCCCGATGGCGATTTTGACCTGTCCTTTTTTACAGGCCTGCCAGGCGTCAAATCGCTGGCCGGGGCTCATCCGGCTGTGAAAAACGGCGATCTGCTCTTCGAAAGCCCGTTCAAAGCGGCTGACCGTTTGCGGCGTAAGGGCAATCTCCGGAATGAGAATGATACCGCCCCGGCCGGCCTCTCGCACAAGCTTAAGGATTTCGATATAGACCTGCGTTTTGCCGCTGCCTGTAATGCCGTGCAGCAGGAATGAATGAAATCCGCCCTGAACGATTTTGGACTGAACCCGGCGCAGCGCTGCCTTTTGCTCCGTATTGAGACGGATTTCCCCTGTACTTTCACTAAATGAGATGTCATCCGGCAGGCGCTCCACAACGCGTTCTTCAATCTGGACGATAGCCCTGGCAGCCATCTTTTGCAGAGTGGCGTGGGCCATTGCACTTTGCTTTATAAAGGTGCTTAGCAATACTGCTTTTCCGCGATTGTCACGGAGCAGCGCGTCCACTTCCGGACGTTTGGCCAGGTAGCGCAAAAAATCCTCATATTTGTTTTTGCGATCGTCATAATCCTCAGGCACAAACACAAATTTCCGCATCAGGCTGCCAACACGGGAGCGCGGTTCCACGTACTCGCTGTACACCACGCTTTTTGCGATCAGGCTGTTGAGGATGGAATAGAACGACCCGGACCCGATCTTTTTTTTGTAATAGCTTTTGCTCTTTCCGGGATTTTCTGAGATCAAAAACAGCAATTCGCGCTGGCGCTCCGTCAGATCATCCTGGTCAAATTCATCGGAGAGAAACAGATTTTCATCATCGGATACGTCCGCGCCCCGCGGTAAAACCAACTGGATAGCCTGGCCCCAGCTGCACAAGTAATAGTCGGCCAGCCAGCGCGTAAGCGACAGCATCTTATCGCTGACAGAGGGTTCGTTGTCGAGCACATCTATAATAGGGCGTACGCTTTTAAGCGATGTATTGTCTTTTAGTTCGGTTATGACGCCACTGATGCTGCGTTTGCCGAAAGGCGCCAGCACGCGCATACCGGGTTTTGCATAATTGTATTCGGGAGGAAGTTTATAGGTAAACGAATGGTCCAGCGGAAGGTTGAAAACGACTTCAGCGTAGTTCATGAAATTAAAGAAAAGGCGGGCACGCCCGCCTTTACCTAATTACTCTTTTACAACCCAAACTTTAACAGAAGATTCGACGTCGGGATGCAGCTTAACCGGCACCGAGTAAATGCCCAGTGATTTGATCGGCTCTTCCAGCTGGATTTTCCTTCTGTCGATTTCATGGCCCTGCTCCTTGAGGGCGTCTGCAATATTTTGAGCAGTAACGGATCCGAACAGTTTGTCTTCTTCGCCAACCTGTACGGAAATGGTGCAGGAAACGCTTTCCAGTTTTTTGGCCAGTTCTTCGGCAGCGATTTTGTCGCGTTCACGGCGGCGGCTTTTTAGCTGCTGCTCGTTTTCGAAACGCTTCATATTGGAATCACTGGCTATAAAGGCGATACCCTGCGGGATTAAAAAGTTTCTGGCAAAACCGTCCTTAACCACAACAACCGTTCCGGCTTCACCCAAACCCTTATGGTCTTCTCGCAATATAACTTTCATTGTAATATCCTGTTTGCTAATTCAAAGGTTACCGGGTATAGTCCGCCACGTATGGCAGCAAAGCCAGGTGACGCGCGCGCTTAACGGCACGGGACAACTGACGCTGCATTTTGGCGCAGGCGCCGGATGTATGGCGCGGAATAATTTTGCCCTGCTCGGTCAGATACTTCTTGAGCAGTTTTTCATCTTTAAAGTCGATGTATTCAATGCCGGCCTCGGTAAAGGGGCAATTACGTCTTCTTCTACCACGATACATAATGCTTCTCCTTACTTTTCTTCTTCTTCAGAAGTTTTTGTTTCCGGCCTGGTTTCTTTTTCTTCTTCTTCCTTAGCGGCAGGTTTTTCAGCTTCCGCCTTTTTGGGAGCCTCTGCAGGTTTTTCGGCGGCTGCCGGCGCCGCTTTGGCTTTAGGCTTGTCCGCTTCCGGCTCTTCGGAAGAAGGCCTTACTTTTTTGGCTTCCTTGGCCATGGCCGCGAGCTTATGCTTGTCGTATTTGTAAGTCAGGAAGCGCAGCACGTTGTCGCTGTAGTTAAATTCCGCCTGCAGCACGGAAGGAATGTTTTTGGCTTCGGGAGCTTCAAATTCGATGGCTACATAAAAGCCATACTGCTTTTTCTCAATCTCGTAAGCCAGACGCCTCTTACCCCACTTGTCGATATCGCGGATATTACCGCCATTATCTTTAATCAGGGTACTGAAGCGCTCTACACTGTCGTCAATCTCCTTGGGCGCCATCAGGCTGTCAAGGATTACGACGGTCTCGTAAATCGCCATATTAGTCCTCCTATGGTCTTGTGGTCCCGGACGCTGTGTCCGGAACAGGATTTTGTTTTGGTTATCTTTTTTTTAAATCAGCGGAGCGATAACCAGTGCTACCACTGACATTAATTTTATCAGAATGTTCAGCGACGGACCGGCCGTATCCTTGAAAGGATCACCAACGGTGTCACCAACAACGGCGGCTTTATGCGGATCGGAGCCTTTGCCGTATTTATTGCCTTTGATATCGATGCCTTCTTCAATCATTTTTTTAGCGTTGTCCCAGGCGCCGCCGGCGTTGGACTGGAACAGGGCCATCAGCACGCCGGCAGACGTAACACCGGCCAGCAGTCCGCCCAGCATTGTCGGGCCGCCCAGAAAACCGAAGAGTACCGGTGCAACTACAGCCAGCAGACCCGGCAAAACCATTTCCTTGATAGAGGCCGTTGTTGAAATCTCAACACATTTCCCGTATTCCGCTTTTCCGTGAGCCGCTTTAAATATCTTTTGATCTTCGGCGCTCCACTCTTTGATGTCTTTGCCTTCATTTTTTTTCATCGCGGCTAATGCGCTCTTAAGCTCGGGTATGGAACTGAACTGGCGACGCACTTCCTCAATCATCGACATGGCGGCACGACCAACAGCCTTCATAGCCATGGAAGAGAACAGGAAGGGCAGCATGGCACCCACAAACAAGGCTGCCATCACGCGCGGCGCGGTAATATCAATTCCCGCCATCGGTGCATCGTGTGTGGCGTTATAAGCTGTAATAAAAGCGGCGAAAAGCGCCAGGGCCGTCAACGCGGCGGAACCAATCGCGAAACCTTTACCAATGGCGGCAGTCGTATTGCCCACGGCGTCCAGCTTGTCGGTGCGCTTGCGTACTTCGGCAGGCAGCTCGGACATTTCGGCGATACCACCGGCGTTATCGCTGATCGGGCCATAGGCGTCAACAGCGAGCTGAATACCGGTATTGGAAAGCATACCAACCGCGGCAATGGCGATGCCATAAAGGCCGGCAAATTCATACGCGCCAATGATAGCTGCCGCAATAATCACGATCGGAATAGCCGTGGACATCATGCCCACACCCAGACCGGCTATAATATTTGTAGCGGAACCGGTTACCGATTGTTCGGCAATGCCACGGACCGGACCAGTACCCGTTCCGGTGTAATGCTCCGTAACCAGACCAATTATCAAACCGGCTGCAAGGCCAAAAAGTGTCGCGAAAAACACGCCGTTGGACGTCAGTTCCTGGCCGCCAAAACTCCATGAAGCCGGCAGCATCCAGTCAATAATAAAATAAGAAGCAATCACCATCACAATAGATGAGCCAAACTCACCGGTATTTAGAGCTTTTTGCGGATTACCGCCCTCTTTTACGCGTACAAAAAAGGTACCGACAATCGATGTAATGATACCGGTTCCGGCCAATACCAGCGGCAGCAGAATAGCATTAAGCCCGCCAAAGGCGTTGCTGCTTTCAAAACCAACTAATCCGATAAAAGCGGCGCCAAGCACCATTGTTCCGATAATCGAGCCAACGTAAGATTCAAACAGGTCAGCACCCATACCGGCCACGTCACCAACGTTGTCTCCAACGTTGTCGGCGATTGTAGCGGGATTTAGCGGATGATCTTCAGGAATGCCCGCCTCAACCTTGCCAACGAGGTCGGCACCAACATCGGCTGCTTTGGTATATATACCTCCGCCCACACGGGCAAACAACGCAATAGAAGACGCGCCAAACGAAAAGCCGGTTATCACCGTCATAATCCGCCCGACGTTGTCCACATCTACCCCAAAAATATTGCTGTAAAACAAAAACAGCAGGCCCAGGCCCAAAACACCAAGACCTACTACGGCCAACCCCATAACAGAGCCACCGGCAAAAGCCACTTCCAAAGCGCCGCCCAATCCCTTACGGGCCTCATTCGTAGTGCGCACATTGGCTTGTGTTGCCACGCGCATACCAATAAAGCCGGCCAGACCGGAACAGAGCGCGCCCACAATAAAGGAAAGCGCTATCATGTAGGAAGATTTTTGCGGATCTGCCGAAAAGCCCAGCAGCAGCGCAACTACAATCACAAAAGCAGATAAGATTTTATATTCAGCTTTAAGAAAGGCCATGGCGCCTTCGCGAATATGGTTGCTGATACGAACCATTTCTTCATTGCCACCCTCTTTTTTGCGGATCCAGCTGGACCGGTAAAACGCAAAAAGGAGAGCCAATACCGCACTGACTACAGCAAAAATTACAAGCACATCCATCGTGGCTACCTCATTGTTTTAAAACGTGACGGTTATGGAGATTCATGGCCGGTTCTATGCCCGCCCCAATCCAGGTTTCAACACCTTTTACAGCTTCTTCCAGAATCTGTGGTAAATACTTCCTTTCCTCTGTCGTAAAACCCGACAAAACATAATCCACCACATCATCAAATCCATTGCCGATACCCATCTTCAGGCGATCAAATTCTTCACTGCGGCAATGGTAAATAATTGACTTTATCCCGTTGTGTCCGCCATCCGAACCTTTGGCGCGGAAACGCAGCCTTCCAAAGGGAATGTTAAAGTCATCATAAACGATTAAACTATCTTCAAGAGCGACATCAAACTGCGCGAACATCTGAAGCAGTGCCAGACCACTGTTATTCATATAGGTCGTTGGCTTTAGCAACAACACATCCTGCTTTTCCGATTCGATCCATCCAAAATAATAATCCCCTTTGCCAGCGCTAAAGGGGATTTTAAAAATATCAGCAATGTAATCTACGAGAATATAACCGATGTTGTGCCGGGTCGCGGCATATCGTCGCCCTGGATTGCCCAATCCCACAATCGCACGCACGGCAGTTTATTCGTCTTCACTTTCTTCAGATTCTTCATCATCTTTGCGTGCCGTAATAACTTCAGGCTCCATATCCTCTTCATCTTCAAGCTCTTCCGGCTCTTCCTCTTCTTCAGGACGCGGAATAGCCACACGGCAGATAACCTCTTCCTGCTCATCCAGAATAGTCATGTTTTCGACTTTAAGATCTTTCACACGCAAAGCGTCGCCAAGCTCCAATTCGCTGACGTCAATTTCGATATTTTCAGGCATAAAGCGCGGCAATACGGCAATGTATATCTCGTTCTTGATGTGCGTAAAAATGCCGCCATCCTTAATACCTTTGGGTTTACCGACAACATGAATCGGTACTGTAACCCTGATTTCATGTCCGGCAGAAACACGCATAAAGTCTACATGAACAAACTCTTCCGTAACAGGGTGCACCTGTACTTCTTTTATTACAGCTTGCTGCTCTTTTTTGCCGAGGGTAAGCTTTACAATGGTGTGTTCATGGCGCAGTAAACGACCCAATTCCAGCTTGTCAAAAGAGAGCTGGATCGGTTCTTTGTCCGATCCGTATAAAATGCCGGGAACACGGCCTTCACGGCGCAAACGGCGCGACTCGGATTTGCCGTGGTCTTCGCGTTTTTCGGCTGTTATCATCACTTCCGCCATATCGGGACTCCTTAAAACTTCAATAGTCATAAAAAAATGCAAGCATGAGAAGCTTGCATTAAAAAGCTGGGGTGCTAGGATTCGAACCTAGGAATGGCGGGACCAAAACCCGCTGCCTTACCACTTGGCTACACCCCAACAACCGTCATTAGACGTAGACAGCTAATATAAGACTGCCGTTAAATTATGTCAATATGATGTTTGAGCTTTTTAGAGGAGTTGGGAAATTACTGAATTATTGAACAATCTGTAATACGAAACTCACGTTATTCAGGCCGAACAAGTTGAATTAACCGATTACCAGGCTTTTGGATTACTGTAAGCTCATAAGGAACTATTAATCCATCAATTCATCGCTTCATCAATACAATAATTCACTGCTACCGCTAAAAGTAAAACCGCAACGAAAAAGTGTTGCCTGAGCCAAGCTCAAAGTCGTGCGCGGTATAGGCGTAGTCTACACTGAGACTTTTGTATGTAATACTAAGGCCGCCCGACCAGCGCGCTGCATCAGCATTTTGCAGCCATCCGCCACGCAGCGTCAGAATGGAATTTAAGGTATAGGCCAGACCAAGCTGCCCATAGGTGTTTTCATCTTTCACCCAGGTTATCTGAGGCAACAGCTGGACGTTCTTATTCAAAAAATTTAACTCCGGCGTCCAGGCTAAACCGGCCCGGACCATCAGCGGCAATGGTGTTGCTTCCTGCGCCAGATTAGACATGCTGCCCATGTTGAAAACACTTGCCCCGAAATCGGTATTGGCGAAAATAGTGTTTTTACGAATACCCAGGTCCAGCGCCCAGCCCGGCGCGCTATCCAGATAATATTGCTCGAACAGGTACTTTATGTTGGCGCCGATCTGCCAGCTGCTGAGTGTTGTGGCGTAGCTGAGGGCTGCCGCCATAGTAAACGCTTCAGTTGTACCGGCTGCATCGGTTGTAGGTTTTTCTCCGCGGATTTCTATACCGTCCACGCGCAGCATGTTGAATGAAACGGCCCAATTATGCTTACCCGTTGCGAACTGCACACCGGCCATATTGTGCTGAAAATCCCACAGCCAGGCGTTATGCATCACAACCAGCGAGCGCGATTCAGCAGCTGCTAATCCGGCTGGATTCCACTGCGTCGCCGAGGCATCATCGCTGGAGGCGACGAAAGCACCGGCCATGGCCGCGGCCCGCGCGTCCGTGGGAATCTTGAGAAAAGCCAGGCCGTTGTTGGCGGCGTTTATGCTTCCCAAAAAACAAAAGACCAAAAGAGCCGGGATTAGTTTTTTCATTGCGTGCTCTCTTTCATAAAAAGCGTTTTCATTAAAAGTAGATCTCCCAGGAGAATAAATGACTGGCGCCCTCACCCGCTTTGTCACCGATAAACGTGTAATCCAGGTGGGCGATGAAGCGGCTCAGGGCAAAATCGAATCCGGCGCCGGCCACAAACTGCGAGCCGTTTAGCCCGGTGCGTAATGCCAGGTTGCGTCCGTGTAATGCCTCCAGGCCAAAATGGTGCTCTAATTCGCCCTGATCGCTGAATTCCAGATCGTAGGCGGTATTGAGCCAGCGCAGTGGTGTCGTATAAAAAGCACCAAGGCGGTATTGCCGCGGAAAATCAAAAACTGTCGTGCCGCCGCGTTCAAAAATATCCTCGGTGTTGGCTTTGATGTTGGAGCCGATGTCTTTGGCAATCACACCAAGGGCCAGATCATCCATGGCAGCATAATAAATGCCGATGTCGCCCCCCACCCCGGTGCCCTCGTAATCGAAATCGGCCGTGCCGTCGTTAATGTATTCGAGAAGCACTTTAATCGTAATCCCAACGGAAAGGCGTTCTGAAAAATGGCGCGCGAAACTGCCGTAGATGGCATGCGCCGAATGGTTGATCTCGCCCGTACGCTGGCCGATGGAATTGTAACCGTAAAGATTATTGGTGCCGCTGACCAGCCAGCCCAGCGACAAACCACCACCCGGCGGGATCTTCATACTGTAACCCACAAAACCGACATAACGGTCCTGCGACATAAAACTATACGACAGGGCGACTACTTTTTTATCCTGCCTGCCGGAAAGAGCCGGATTGTAATATTGGCTATAGCCCCCGGCCGGCCCGGCCACGCCCGTATTGCCCATGGCAATGGTGCGTCCGCCCAATCCCAGACGCGTGTAACTGCCCGCCAGCCCGGCGTTGTTATTTCCGGCCCAAAGATGAGTGGCAGCTATTAATAATGAAATAAGAATCGCAGATTTTTTCATCGGTTTTCCATCAGTTTATAACGATCACTTTGCCCCAGCTAACCTCACCGCCCACTTTGGCGCGGAAAAAGTATACGCCGCTGGCAACAAGGTCGCCGTCGCTGTCACGGCCGTCCCATTTGGCGCTGCGGTCGGCAGGTCCCGTGGATGTTTCCGTTTCACGAACCGTGACCACATGCTCCATAGCAAAGTTGTAAATTTTTATTTCAACAGCGGTAGAACCGTTTACATCATACTGGAAGCGGGTAAAACCGCTGCGTGTCGGTGAAAAAGGCGATGGGTAAGCATACACCTTCGGCGATGTGCGCTCGCGCGTGGAAACAAAGGAGCGGATGACACGCCAGGTATTGCCGTTGTCTTTGGTGGTGGCCAGCCCGCCGGCGCTGCCAAACCACCAGCGATTGCCATCGGCCAGCTGTTGCCCGGCAGCCGAAAAATAGTCCCCGCGCAAAATCTCTTCGGCGCTTTCATCATCGATCACCGGCGGAAGCGTGTACCAGCTTTCCCCGCCGTCATCGGAGACAAACAGTCCTTCATCCGCGGCCACAAACACGCGCTCGCCGTCAAAGCCGAAATTGTGGGCAAAAACGTTTTCCATCACCACTTCCCAGGTTTCGCCGCCGTTGCTGCTTTTGCTGACCCCGCGCACTTCCGTTTGGCCCAGCGCTTCTATCGTGGCCGCCCAGATTGTATTTGTTGCCTGCTGCCAGGCCAGGGCCACCACAAAATTACCGGATATGGGATAGGTCTGATTCTGGTGTGTGAACTGTCGCCAGGTCTGGCCGTTATCCGCGCTTTTGCTAATGCCTTCGGCGGTGCCGACCCACAGGTTGCCGTTTTCGCTCAGCAGGCTGAAAGCGCGGTGGTTCAGATTGGCCAGGCTGGAAAAAGGCTTGCCGTCGGTGGTCACCACCTTCCAGGTCTGCCCCATGTCATCGGAGCGGCGCAGACCGCCGCCAAAACTGGCAATCCAGATGGTGCTGTCCACAAAGGCGATATCGAAGGTGATGTTTTGAACTACGGTTGTCGTGGGGCTTATGGTGGTATCGGCGCGGTCATCAACGGGCTGCGGTATGCGCGTCCATGTGTCACCGCCATCACGGGTATAGCTGAGGCCACCGCCGGCGGGCAGCTCTTCGCCATCTTGCACGGTCGTATCAAAAGCGGTGGCGATCCATAAAGTGCTGCGATCCATGTAGCCAACGGCCGAGACGCCGCCTTTGGAATTGTAGTCACCGGGCCCGAATGTGCGCCAGGTCTGTCCTTCATCTATGGTGACGTTCAAGCCAAACCCGGTGGCCACCCACACGGCGCTGTCACGCACAACGATATCGACAATGCCATTGCCGAGAAAGGAGGGGTCCGTTGCCGGCATGGATACTTTTGGTAAGTAGTTTTCCTGGGCATTAAGCGTTAAAACAATCGAACAAAAAAACAAAAGAACCGCGCGTAGCATTAGCGTACCTCGATGGAATCCTGCGCCATGGCCGAAAGGTTGCCGGCTTTATCTCGCATGTAAAAAGTGAAAAGGAAAAAGCCCGTTTGGGCCGAATTGTCAATCAGCACGGAAAGCGAGTAGGTGCCGTCACCGGCCGTCTCATCGCCCGCTTCCGTGAAGGGGTTTTCTATGTTGAATGGCAAACCGTTGTCTACCAGGATCAGCGGATTTCTGCCGTTGGCAAGTTCGCCGTCCGGGCGCCGCGAAAAGAAATAAACGGAGTCAACATCAGCCAGCGATTGCGGGTCATCCACGCTGGCCGTAACCAGGGCGCGGTTAAAAACACCGGGTTGCGAAGGACGGTCAATACTCTGCGGAACGTCCAGCGCCAAAATTGTGCCGGCCTGGTTAAAAAGATCAATGGAGCGGGTAAGCTCGTTGCTGCTTTCGTCAAAAATATCACGGGCGGAAAATACCAGCTCGTAAGTACCTTCACGTCCGGCGGCAAAGCTTGAATCCACAAGCAGCGTAAAAACGGAATCCCCGGCAAACAGATCGCCACTTACAGCCGCCTGCCCGTCATCTTTTAACTGATACGGTTCATTTAGCTGGGAAATACCGCCAAGTTTCAGATCCATAAAAACACCGTTGAGTTCTCCCATACCATCGGCATCAACGGCTTTCACCGTTATGCGTAACCCGTCATCGCCGGCGTTTATGCTTTCGGGCGCGTCAGCCTGCAGAAGCTGCGGCGCGCTGTTGCTGGCAAACTCAACCTGCGCGCTTTGCGGCAAGGCGCTGTTGCCATCCAGATCATCCGCGGAAAAACGGAAGGTAAACGTACCTTCGCTGCTGCTGATTGTGGAAGGGACAATGCGGTTGCGGTAAACGCCGTCCCCGGCCAGCACGTCGCCGCTGGCAGAGTTAAAACCTCCGTCGTCGAACAGTGTGCCCGTGTAAACGCTGTTCTGTCCTGCATCCAGCACATCAAAAGAAAGGGTCGCCGGAAGATTGCCCGGGCCTTGAGGATCGCTGACCTCCACTTCCAGTGTCTGCGCTGTACTGCCCATTACATTCCAGCGCGGCGCGATCTTAACATTGCTGATCTCGGGTTCCTGCTCCGGTGCGGGTCCGGCCGCTTCTTCGCTGCAGGACATAAAAAGCAGTGGTAAAAAAAGAATAAGTTTTTTCAAAGGTCACTCACGTTGATTATTAAAACGGTTAATTGCGTGAAAACGGCTCAAACAGCGTGTCCTCATAAAGGGCGCCAAAACGCAGCCCGCGATCGGTGGCGGCAATCTCTTTGGCAGCGCCCTGCTCCATCAAAGTGGAGAAGATCAGTATGCCGAACAGCAGCACATCCTCGCGGCCTTTTTCCACACCCCACTCCAGCCGCGTGGCCGGACTCACCTGATTCAGCCTGTCGTACCATTCCAGCAATCGCGCCTGCGTAAATGTGTATCCGTGCACCTTTGCCGGATCGTATTCTTCCAGATCCTGGTCCAGAACCGCGAGCAGCGACAACGTGCCGCCCGCGCCAATCCAGGTGGATGAGGGGCCAAATCCTTTCAGCTCCGTGGCATCGGCAAAAGCGGCCAAAATACGTTGTTCAACCGATTGTTTCAACGCTTCGTCCAGCTTTTCCGGCATACCGGCCTGTTCGGCCAGAAACACAACGCCGATCTGACGTGAAACGTGGTGAAACAATCGCCCGCCGTCACCGCAAACCACTTCGCTGCTGCCACCGCCCACATCGATTACGCAATACTCCTTGCCCGGAATACCCTGTATTGATCCGCGGAATGTCAGGCGCGCTTCTTCTTCGGCGCTGACAATTTTAAGCGTGCATCCACATTCGCTTAGAATCATCTTTTTGAAATCTTCGCGGTTATCGGCGCTGCGTAAAGCCTCAGTACCGATAACCAGCACCTGTTCGGCGCCCTCGCCGCGGGCCACATCCAGACATTCTACGATCGTTTTAATGGTACGCTGCATTGGTTTTGGCTGCAGGCTGCCGCTTTTGCGCAGCCCCTCACCCAGGCGGCTGACCCGGTAAAACTGCCTGATGATCTTCGGGCTGCCGTCTTCTGTTACTTCCGCCACCAGCAACAGAACGGAATTGGTACCTACATCCAGTACGGCGCGGCGCGGTTTTTTCAGACGCGTTGCAGGCATAATGCGCTCCACTCTCCTTCATCACGAACTTCTACTGTTTTCCAGCCCTTTGCGGCATAGGCTTCCTGGACGGCCGGGCGGTCCGCGCACAGCAGGCCGGACAGCACCAGACGGGAACCACCGTGGATAAAATTTTCCCACGCTGCCGCCAGGTCAATCAATACATTACGATTAATATTGGCAACAATAATGTCATAACTTCTAACAGCCATGTCGTTCAGTTCCCCGGTGCATAAATTCACCTTTTCCGCGACCCCGTTAAGTTCCAAGTTCTCAGCGGCGTTTTCAATGGCCTGCGGGTCGTTATCAAAGGCATCTGCCTTTGCGGCTCCGCGCAGGGCCGTGTAAATGGCAAGTATGCCGCTGCCCGTGCCGGCATCCAGAACACTTTTGCCGGAAAGGGCCGTTTTTTCCAGTATCTGCAGTATCAGTTTTGTCGTTTCATGATGGCCGGTGCCAAAAGCCATCTTCGGCGCGATGGTTATCAGCGTTTCGCCTTCCGCCGCTTTGCCCTTTTCCCAATCGGGCTGTACTATAATACTTTCGCCTACACGGAAGGTCTTAAAGTTTTCTTTCCATTTTTCATTCCAGTTTTCCGCCGGCACGCGGCTTACGCTCATGTCACTTTCCGAAAACCTATTTGAAAGCCGCGCGGCATAACGTGTCAGTCGCTTCTCCTTTTCGTCGTTCCAGGAATCCGCTTCAAACCAGGCGCGTATGCCGCTTTCAGTCTCTTCACAGCCGCTGCAACCCAAAGTGAACAGCCAGGCAGACAGCACTTCCCGCGCCTCAACGGCAATCGTAATATCCACCTCAATCCAATGCATGGCGCTTAGCCTTCCTCGCTGTAAACAACGGCCAGAACCGTATTACCGACAATCTCAAGGCTTTGCGGCGAGCATTTATCCGGCGTGTCTTCCAGCGTGTGCCAGTAGCGGTGCGACGCGTCGGGATAGTTGAAATCGATGATGTTCACCGCCGGGATACCCGCCTCAATCAGCATAATGTGGTCGTCGTTTACGGCACTGCCAATGCGGCGAACAAAAGCGTCATAACCCATTTCTTCAGCCTTGTCCCAAATTTTGTCTACCACCTGCGGCGCGGCGCGCTGCGAATGATATTCGATAGGGATACGCAGGTTGGCGTCACCCACCATATCAAGCAAAATAGCATAACGCGGCCTGTAGCCGTTCAGCGTTTGCGCAAAATAACGCGATCCCAGAAAGTAGTGTTCCAGCAATCCCTCCGGCCCCCAGTCCTCGCCGTCAAACAGCACAATATCGACGCCGATTTCCGGTGGCTTTTCAGCAAACAAACGCGCGATCTCCAGTAAAACCGCCACACCACTGGCGCCATCGTTCGCGCCGGGCACCGCTTTCAGGCTATCGGCGTCCATTTCACGATCGGCAAACGGCCGGCTGTCCCAGTGGGCGCATAGCATGATGCGCTTCTTTTGCCCGAGGTTAAACGAAGCAATAAGATTGGCAAGCTGCAGTGTCGTATCGCGCAAGCTATCTTTAAATGTAAACGATTGTTTTACTACCCGCGGGGCGCTTTTTTGCAGCTCTTCCTGCATCCAATGCAGACACTCGCGGTGGGCATCGCTGCCCGGCACCCTCGGCCCGAAAGCCACCTGTCTCTCAAGATCAGCAAAAGCCCTTAAGGCGTTGAACGGCGGCGCTTCAGCCTGGCCGCAGGATGAGGTCAGAATGGCCGCAAAAAGCATGGCGCCAAACAACCGCAGCCCGTGGCGCAATCTAGTCGCGGATAGCGATGTTGACGTTGATTCCGAATTCACTGTAGCTGTATTCACCCGATATCTTGTTTGTTGTGGCGCCGGTTTCAAAGAACATGCTGCCCTGGACGCGCGTGTTGAAGCGGTAAGTCGCCGATGGCCTAAGCTTCCAGGAAGTATTCTTCTGCTGCTCCTGGAATTTGTTGTTACCGGCCTGACGCTGGAACGTGCTGTTTTCCGAAGCATCAAAGGTCAGCGTAAAATTGATCTCATTTTTGAACGTCTTTCCCTTAAACGGCCAGATCGGGATCGGGATCTTGAATCCGGTGGATTTGGAGTAGTTCATGCTGACCGTAAAACCGCTGCTTTCCGTGCGCGTGGCCCCGCCGCTGGCATTGTAGGAATGGTTGGTGTTACTGTTCATACGAATGGTGGCGCCGATACCCCACTTGGTTCGGATGTTGACACCAACCAGCGGCTGCCAATTATTGCTGAAGGTTTGCTGGTAAGGCTCAAAACTGGAGCCATCCGGACTGAGACGTTGCTTTTCATCGTATTTACCGCTGTGCCCATGATCGATGGTGATCGATTGGGCGAAATCTTTAAAGAACAGATATTTTTCGATCCCGCTGACGTTGACGTTCCAGTCCGGAATAAAACGCCGCGGATCGGAATCCAACCCCTGGAAATCTTTCTTGGGATCGGTTCCGAGGGCAAAGAAGGTCATTGTTTCGCCGCCCTGCTTGGTCTGCCCGCCGTTTGTGGCGGTGAAGTTTTCGCGGTATTCATGGTTAAGCGAGACACGCACATTTTCCGTCACGTTAAGCGAGGTGCTGGTACGCAATCCCCTCGTCTCACTAAACGAAGGCCGCACGAGGTTTACGCCCTGCTGAATCAGGGCACTGTCCTGAGGCACGCCGGGGTCACGGGTAAAGCCAAACTGGTATCCAAATGAAGGTATATCGCTCAGGAATTGGTTGGTAACGTTCTCATCGAGGGTGTAATCCACTTTGATATTTTTAAAAGCGCTTACGGCGTTATACAGGCCAATCAGGGGATTGGGCAGAGAGACGCCTCCCTCCTCTTCTTCCTCTTCACCCTCTTTTTGTTCTTCGCCCTGCTTTTTATCGTCATCAGTCTGCTGCGGTCTGCCGCGGCGGGGACGTCCCCGCGTCCGGCTGGAGCCACGTTCGGGCTCGGGCTCGTAAATCACCTTCATGAGCTTGTCCGGGCTGAAATTGGCCCCGGCGCGTTTGGTGGTCCGGCTTACGCCCTGCTTGTACTGGTAATTATTGGTAAGCTGATACAGGAAATTGGCGTCATAACTGAAATCGGGACTGAGCCAGGTGAACAGCGAAGGCTTGTAGTCCGCGCCGAACCTCTGGCTGATGTCGGTATCAAGACCGAAATTGAATTTAGTGATGATATTCTTGTAAAGCTCGGTGCGCGAGAGACTGTCAAAGTCGGCATCGGAGCGGTGCGACCGTGAATACTGCATGGACAGGTTTTGCAACAGCTTGTAGTTAATGCTGATCGAGCGGTTGGCGCCTGTATTTTTTGTGCTTTTCACCGTCGATGCGCTGTCACGACGCAGCTGTTCCGTGGTCGCGTCCGAAACACTCAGGCTGAAATTAACGCTGCTCGGCGAATAATACAGCTTTGTATCGTAAATCTCTTTGAGCACCGGAATAGTTTTGGTGAAGGCCAGCGGCTCAATATAATTGTCCTTGTCAAAAGGAATATTGTAGCGGTAGCTCTCTTTGAATTGCTCGCTGCGATTGTATTTAACCTCATAGCTTGTTCTGTTCTGGCGCGAATAATCAAAGTCAAAAGACATTTCATCAATCGTATATTTTAAGAACCAGTTCTTTGATTTGCCGCGCTTTTTTATAGTTGTACCAAGGCCGATAGTTTCGCTGGTGGACACCTGATCTTCCAGATCTTTGGGCAGGCCGCGCAATCCGAAAAGGGATTTCAGTTTTTTGCCGAATGTGTCATTGCTGTATTCGGTGAGAATATCCGTACGTGGCAGGTATTTGGGAATATTGCGGCTAAACGACGCCCGTGCATCAATCGGCACGGAAAGGTCCCACTCCGGCGGCAGCAGCTTGTCAAAATTGAAGATACCGGAATAGTTCTGGCGCTCCAGCGTGCTTCCTTCGCCAAACTGCTGGCTCACATTGTGGAAGTCGGCATCCACACTTTCCCACTCCGCGGTAATGCGCATCAGGTCGGCAAAGCGCATATTGGTTTTCATCCGCATGGCCGTGGCGGTTTCGCGGCGTACATCGGAAAGACGCAATTCATCCAGCCAAACCTCGCCGCTAAAGGGCACGTTATTTTTATTCTCCACCCCTATGGTGAAAAAGCGGATCGTGTTCAGACTGGGGTTACCGACAGCACGGTAATAGCCTCCGGGTACGTCAGGCAGCGGCACCTCCTTATCCTCATCAAACTTTACGCGGGCCATCTCCTCCAGATCGATGTCCATCTCGTTGCTCCAACCCTGGTACACATCGCGCGTGTACTCGTAATAGTTCTGGTCGTTGGAGCCAAAGCGCAGGTAAAAACGAATATTGGATGTATCGATACCCCCTGCGACCGGTATCGGCGGATCGCTGATCGAGCTGCCGTAGATAAACATGCGCATGCGCTTGTAATTCACCAATTCCAATGACTGGAACAGCGTTTTCTTCGCTTCCGCGATAGCGCCGGCAGGTAGATCTTCAAAATGCATCACCAGCGACTGCTCTTTGGAGAGGGCGTTGGTAATACGGTCACGCACACCGGAAACACCGGGCGGCGAGCGGTAAGGGTCAACACCGGGGATAGGCACGGCATTCTCTTCCGTATTGTATGTGGCCAGCACGAAAATCGACTCGTCGTTGATGAACATGGGCGTTTCACCCGGCTGCGGTTTCACCAGCGCGTAACCTTCTTCTTCCCATTCGTTGCCCACAAAATCAAATGTGGCAATCTGAATGCGCGTGCGCTCCTCCAGAGTACGGGCTACGGGAATATCACTCACCCAAAGACGTACATTCAGCACCTGCTGGAACGTCGTGTCAGGTGTGCCGAATTCACCGGTGGGCTCGGTCAGCGGAATGCGGAACTGGCGCCAGCCGGCCTCAGTCGACCCGGTGATGTACTTCTGCGCGTCCGGGTCATCGGGGTCCAGGGAGAAGCTGTATGTAAAATAATCGTTAAACGTATTGAGCTGACCGTCGCCGTCAAGGTCTTCCGTGTCCGGATAGCGCGCGCCCTGGGCATTGCCGTTGCCCTCAGTGCCGTTTATGCGCGAATAGTCCCAGCCGTCGGCCGTGTTGGCACGGCTTGGCGCGGCCCAGTCATCGGAATCATCATCGCCCTGCCCGTTGGAAATCCCGTCGATACCGGTATCTTCGTTGTCTTCCAGAAGTCCGTTGGAGTTGCGGTCTTCCGTGTTCAGATTGCCCAGGCTGGGCTCTCCGCGAAAGTTCGTGCCTGTTACATAATAATCTTCGGATATCCGCCCAACATCGATATTGATCGTTCCTTTATTGCCTTTAACCCACAGCTCTACATATTTGGTTTTTTGCTGATCGGCAAAGCTGGCGGTGGAACGCATGATACCGGCCCAGGAATCCAGCGAATCGCTGCCCGGGTCGCGCCAGAACTCCAGTCCCAGTACGTCCGTCGTCTGACCGGTTTGCGAATTCACATCGCGGTTTGGCCAGATGTTCTTAATCGGCACCTGGTTGAACGGGTTAAACCAGTTCAGGTGAGCGCGGGATTCTTCGGCCTGGGTAGGATTTGTGGTTCCCGATCCCGGAAGCTGACGCGGCGCACTGGCCAGCGTCCACGTGCGGTAGCGGATGCCCAGCGTGGTCGTGCGCTTGCTGGCCTCAAAATCATCAATATAAGCCACACCGTTATTATCGCCCGTTGACGAATTGTTAAGCGTATTGGGATTGGGGAACACCTGCGCAAATTCGCCTTCAATGTCGAATTCCGACTCATCGCTGGTTTCAATAAGCGGCAAGGCGTCGATTGCATTGGTGACAAAGCGCGGCTTGAATTTGAAGGCGGCGTTCACGTCCCAGACAAAGTTGCGGAACGGCTCCTGCCCCACCCGCACGCGTCTGTCCAGCGTGGTCTTATTGAGATAAAGCGCGGTCAGGCCGATAAAAGCATCGTCCCAAAGCTGGTACTCAAGGCGCCCGCCGAGAATGGTCTTTTTATCAAGCTGGAAAAGATTGGCCCGTTCATATTTAATGTTGATATTGGAGCTGGAACGCTTCGCTTCATTGGAAAGCAGCGTCAACTGGCCGCTGAAATAATCGATCACATAATCCTTGTCGCGGTCCAAAGTCCGGCCGTTCAACGTGACCACCTCGGAGCCTTCCAGCACATAAAAGCCCAGGTCAAACGTAGATTTGGTGCTTTTCGAGGTTACGATCATTTCAAACTTGGAACGCTCGACAAAATCGTTGGTGGACGATGTGTTCAGGTTATATATGTCCACGTGGAATTCTTCGGCCAGTTCATCAAAACGGCTCTCCGCCAAAGGATTAAACGGCTGCAGGGACGGAAATATCAGAATCCCCCGCGCCCGGTTTATGACGTAGGGATTGAGGTCAACCACTTCATCCCCGCCTTCCACGGCACCTCCGTTCTCATCCACAATGTCAAGGCCAAGGATATTCAGGAAAGAGCGGTCGCCCTGATACGTTTCGGCCGTACCGGTGCGGTTATACTGAACACGGATATCAAAACCTTCCTGCTCGATGTTGGTACCGCCCAGGCTGTAAACGTTTTTCATCATCAGCGGCCAGGTTTCGGCGTATGTCTCGGAAGGCAATTGCTGCTTCGGCTTGATCATTTTCAGCACGACAATGGCACTGTCATCCTGGGCGATTTGCTCGGTAAGCGTTCCCACAGGATCATTGGGCGCTCCGGAAACCGCGTAGGCGATCGCCAAAAGGGTATTGTTGTCAACCGACTGATTCAACCAGAAAAACCCGCGATACTGGTCGTATTCATAATCGCGGCCCTCCTCAAGCTGCCGGAACCAGCCTTTATCCACTTTGCCGTCTTCAGGCTCCAGCGAATTATAATCGGCGTCTTCGTAGGCTGCCGGGTCAACAGCGGCTATACCTCGGCGCGCGCCCGGCTCGCCGTTGGGGTTGGTGGAAACCCACACCTCGAGACGAATAATATCTGAACCCTGCGGGTAGTTGAAGACCTGCAGGTTTTCGGTGAAACCATCCTGGAAATTATCATAGTAGAAGCGGTCGAGAAAAAAGTAGCGGTTTTTTATAAATTCGTAATCTTTCACCGTCGTTTTGGATTCGCTGCTGGCCCCGGTGATGCTAAGCTCCTGCTGCTCGCCTTTCTCCAGCGAGGCGATCGTTGTCATGTATAAATCACCCAGCCGCAGATTGGCTTTAAGGCCAAATAGGCCTTTATTGGAACCGCCAAAGATCACATACTTGGTAGAGGGCAGGGAGAGTGAAATATTACCCGCTTCAATTTTCTCAACGATCTCATCCTCTTCGCCGTCATAACGCAGCTTCAGCGTGTTCTCAATATCGGTAACCGCTTCGCTGTTTTGCTGCACGGATACCGTCACCTTTTCACCGATCTTGCCTTCCACCGTAAACTGCTGCGTCTGGCTAAAGCGCGGGCTGAATGTATTCTGGTTTTCGCGGGCGTTAATGGCCGAACCGGAGCGTTCTTCCGTTCTGCCGGAGAGGTCGAACGAAATATTACCCGTAACCCGCAGGCTGATTCTGTCCGATCCGAATATGCGGGTGAAGGTTTCGCTTTTAATGCGGAAGGGGATATCCAGCTCGATGGCGCCAAACTCTTCTTCGCGCTGCTGGGCGATATGATCAATAAATTTTTTGCGCGTTAATTGCCGCCAGTTATAAGCCACGCGCTTTTCAATGTAGCTTTCCAGGTCGACAACCGCCGGAAAATACATATCCGTATCGTCGATTGTTTCACGGATGGAAATGCGCGTACCGGCGGAATCCAGCGTGACTTCCCGTTTATAGAATCCGGGCCTTTTCGCGAAAAAGGTAGAATCAACGGCATACTGCTCAAGACCGAAAAATTCCTCTTCAAACAGATCTACCGTGCGCGGTGGCTTTGGAAGGCTTATGCCAATGCTGTCCTGCGCCTGAGCATATCCGCACAAAAGAAAAACACCCAGCAGCAGGAGCCGGAAGTGCCGCATATTCCATCCCTGACATGTATTGATCATAAAAACAATTAAACTAAATATTATCTATCGGTAGCAAAATGAGCGGATGGCACTCCCTGGTTTTTTGTTAGAAATGCGAATTTAAAAGACTCGCCGCTTATTGGCAAGTGCAAATATTTATCCTTTTGCGCTTTACATTTAGCCTGTTACTTTGTTAATACCAAAAGGTTCTGTGCCGATTTTATTATTTTAGCACTGAACTTTTTATTAGCCGTACAATTTCATTTTATCTATATTTGCAGATTTCCCGATTTAATTTTTTCAATCAGGACAAAAAAGCCTTAATGAAAATTCTCTATCGCTACATTTTTAAAGAGCATATCGGCCCCTTCGTTTTTGCCCTCTCCGTCATCATGTTTATCCTGCTTATGCAATTCCTGGTTAAATATATCGGACAGATATTCGGTAAAGGCATTCCCCTGTTAACCATTTTTGAACTAATTACGCTCAACCTGGCCTGGATGCTGGCGCTGGCCGTTCCCATGGCCACACTCATAGCGGTGCTGATGGCTTTTGGCCGTTTCTCGGCGGACAATGAGATCACCATTCTTAAATCGGCCGGTATCAGTATCTACCGCATTATACGACCCTCCATTGCCTTTGGACTGATCCTTACCTTCGGTATGATCTATTTTAACGACCAGATCCTGCCGGAAACCAACCACGCCGCGCGCAAAATGATGCAGGCCATCAAGCGCAAAAAACCGACGCTCTCGCTTGAACCGCATATTTTTTATGAAATGAGCCCGTTCGCTTTTGTGGTGGAATCCATAAAGAAACCGCCAATGGACGAATGGACCGACACGGCAAAACTGCTGGGCCCGGACTATGTGGAAAAGGACAAGGAGATACCGGACAAGCTGCTAAATGTAACCATATTTGACCGTTCCAGCGCCGGCAAGACCACTACCATAAACGCCCGCGAAGGCTACATGGTATACTCCCCGCAACGCAAAGCCCTGGTGTTCACCCTGTTTAACGGCGAGTTCCATGAGCTGGACAGCGCCAAACCCGAAGAATATCAACGCTCCGACTTCAGCCGCCACGTGGTATACATTCCCGCGCGCAATTTTGAGCTGGAAGAAAGCGAAAGCGAATACCGCGGTGACAGGGAAATGAATACGGCCATGATGATGGAACAGGTCAAAAAAAGCCGCAAGCAAATAGAGATTCAAAAAAGCAAAACCGCCAGCGACCTGCAGAGCCATTTCGCCGAAATAGACAAGCTTTTGGCGATTATCCAAAACGACAGTCTCAATGCGCTTTCGGATACGCTGAGCCTGGCCGATCTGGACGATCACACACAAAGAGTTGCGCGTCTGCGTGCTATCCGTCAGGCCGAGAGGCAATACCAGCAAATAAAAGCCAACGCGACGATCCTGACAAACCAGGAGCAAAATGTTAACAAGTTTCTGGTTGAGATTTACAAAAAGTACTCGATACCTTTTGCCAGTATCGTATTTGTGCTTGTTGGCGCACCGCTGGGAATAATGACGCGCAAAGGCAGCATGGGCGTGGCCATTACCATGAGCATCGGTTTTTTCCTGATGTACTGGATGTTTCTGATCGGCGGCGAAAAACTGGCGGACAGACAGATTGTGTCTCCCTTCTGGGCCATGTGGTCGCCCAATTTTCTTTTGTTTGTCGTAGGGGTGTATCTTGTCTGGCGCGCGGTCAAAGAAAGCTCGTTTATCGATTGGAACCGGCTGCGACGCAAGTTTCGCTGGGCCGGCGTGAAGCAGGAAGAGACGCATGATCAATAAGCTTTCGTTCTATATCATCAAAAAATTTGCCATTAACCTGGTGGCCGCGGTGGCCGCCTGGATTGTCATATTCGTTGTGGTCAACATGATCGAAAGGATCTCCACCTTTATTGATTATGGCGCCACCCTGGAACAGATATTGCTTTACTACCTCTATTACATTCCCAACATTATAAGTCTTACGCTGCCCATTGCCGTTCTGCTGGCCACACTTTTTGCCGTAAGCAACCTGGCCCAGCATAATGAAATCGTAGCCCAGCTTTCATCGGGTATCAGCCTGTACCGCATCCTGATGCCTGTTTTTGCCGGAGGCATTATTCTGAGTATTGCGGCCGGTTTTTTTAATGAACTCGTTGTACCGGAAGCCAACGCCAAGCGCATCGATCTTTACCGTTTCGATATCCGCGACAACCCGCGGACCGGATCAATCCGCAACAATATTTATGTACAGGACCGTGAAGACCGAAAATTGACAATGAAATACTACAACAGCAAAACCGCCGAGGGTCGCGACGCAAGCCTGCAGATGTTCGAGGGGCCCAGGCTGGTGGAGCGTATCGATGCCCGGCGCATGGTCTGGCGCGACAGCGTGTGGGTAATGATAGACGCCCGGCTGCGCAGCTTTGACAACGGAATAGAGAATGTAGAAATGCTGAAAGATACAACCATCAGCGACAGCCGCATCAGGCCGCGCAACCTGGTTTCCGAGCAAAAAGATCCCGAGGAAATGAGCTACACCGAACTGAACGAGTTTATCGCCGAGCAGCGCGCCATTGGTGCTGATCCCAAAAAATGGCTGGTAGAAAAACATCTCAAGATCGCAATGCCGTTTGCAAACTTCATTGTCGTCTTAATCGGTGCCCCTTTTGCTTCCCGTAAGCGCCGCGGTGGAACGGGACTTAATTTCGGAATTAGCTTGTTGATTAGTTTTGCATTTTTTATACTAATTCGTTTCGGTCAGGTTATGGGTCACCAGGGAACGCTGGAACCCGTCATGGCCGCATGGCTGGGAAATCTGGTGTTTTTAACACTGGGATTGTATACGCTTTTTTCGGTTCAAAAATAACAGATCCGATCTCGATATGATAAAACGCATATCATTCATACTGGCAACGATGGCCACGCTCATGGCCCAGGCGGAAACGCCCCTGCGCGTTAAGCTGCAACCGTTTGACCAAATGGTGAAGATTGACGGCTACCTGACCGACGATGTCTGGGAAAATGCCACCAAGATCACCGATTTTTACACATTCCTTCCTGTTGACGGGATGAAGGCCGAGGAGCGCACGGCTGTACTGCTGGGCTACGACCAGGCCAACCTGTACATAGCCGTTATCTGCTTTTATGAGGACAACGATCTTATCCGCGCCTCCATAACCCGGCGAGATGCCATTTTTGATGATGACTTCGTGATCATTTATCTGGACACATTTAATGATGGCCAGCATGCCTACCAGTTCGGCTTCAATCCATACGGCATCCAGGCCGATGGCATTTTTACCGAACAGGTAGGTGAAGACTTTAAGCCGGACTTCCTGTTTGAGTCACGCGGGCGTTTGTTCAGCAGGGGCTATATCGTGGAAGCGCGAATTCCTTTTTCCAGTCTTAATTTTCCGGAAAAGGATGTCATGGAGTGGGGCATGGGCTGTTTCCGGCGCACGCAGCACAACGGTAAAGATATCATCTGGCCCAGGATCGTTCCCCGGCAAACGGAGTTCATCGGGCAATTCGCGCGCCTTTCGGATATAAAGAACATAGAAGGCGGACGGATTTTGGAAATCCTTCCGGAAGTGACTGCCCTGCGTAATGACTTGCGCCATGGCAATACACTGGACAATGGCGCCATAGAAGAAGAGCTGGGCATCAATTTAAACTTTGGCATCACCTCCGCCCTGAAGGCGCATGTGGCGCTAAACCCGGACTTCAGCCAGGTGGAATCGGACGCCACGAGGATTGATGTGAACCGCCGTTTTCCCCTGCAATACAGCGAAAAAAGACCGTTTTTCCTGGAAGAACTGGAATTGTTCCAGACACCCATCGAGGCAGTCTACACGCGGCAAATGGTCGATCCCCTTTTTGCCACGAAGCTCAGCGGACGCATAGGTGATTACAGCGTTGGCCTTATAAGTGAAATTGAACAATACGCAAGCGATAATGAGGTGCTCGGCTTTTTCAAGCCCATCGATAATGATCGCCAAAAGCCGATGTTTAACAATATTTTGAGGATCAAACGCAATGTGGGCAGAAGCCAAGAAGTTGGCATACTTGTCACCGACCGTGAACTCGACGGGACCTTTAACCGTCTGGCGGGTGCCGATACAAGGCTGACGCTGAGCCAAAACTGGATCCTCAAAATGCAGGGACTTTATTCCAATACAAAGGACAGCGGTCAACCCATACGTGACGGCCACGGTGCTTATCTTAACTTATGGCGCGGCGGTCAGGGTCTTAATATGCAGCTTTTTTATAGCGAACTTTCACCCGATTTCCGAGCTGACAACGGCTTTCTCTATCGAACGGATATCCGGCAGCCGGCTATTATGTTCTGGCAGGATTTCCCTTTTTCCAAAGGTGCCATCCAGCAAATACGACCTACCATCTACACATCACGCGTCTGGAACTATAAAGGCCAGGCCATCGACGACTACATCATCCCCAGCCTGGAAGTAAAATTTGCAAAAAACACAACCGCTACACTGGACTATACCTATCAAATGACGCGCTGGGAAAATCGTGAGCACATTTATCCTCACGCCAGCATAGACATTGATAATGCCACACTCTCCTGGCTGGAAACGGGTATCTATTACCGCTTCGGTGAAGATATCTATTTTTTTGGTGACCCGGCATTCATCGGAGACGGCAAATATCTGAGCGGATATCTTACTCTGAAAACAAAAACGGTAAACACGCAATTATCCCTGAGCCGCTATACTTTTGACGGGCAACGCGGCAATCTGAATTATGAAATCGTACAGGACATCTATCGTTTTCGCTTTATCTGGCAACTGCACCGCTATTTTGCCCTGCGCGTAATCCTCGAAGAAAACACATACCCCGATGGCAGTAACATCGATGCCAACGTTCTGCTCAGTTATACGCCTTCACCGGGAACCGTTTTTTACCTGGGAGCGAACGGCCTTTTTAACCGCTACACCAATTATGACAGCGGCTGGCCGTGGCCCGTAGAGAATAAACGCCTGGATGCCCGCGGTGTATTTTTCAAACTTTCTTATCTTTTTCAATATTAGAGATTGTCGTATTGCATGAATCAATAATTCAGCAATCCATTAAGTCACTTAATAATCATGTTAAAACAAACTGGCTTTCATGCCATAACGCAGCAGTGGTTTAGGCGCCATTTCCGGGAAGCCAGTCCACCGCAAGTGCAGGGCTGGCCGGTAATCGCTTCCGGTTCCCATTGCCTCATCTGCGCGCCTACAGGCAGCGGTAAAACCCTGGCCGCCTTTCTCTGGTGCATAGATACGCTGCTGCGCCAAAAGATAAACAACAGTGGGCCGGCGAAGTCAATCCATACACTGTATATTTCACCGCTTAAAGCTTTAAATAATGATATCGAACGCAACCTGCGCCAACCTCTGTCCGGTCTCGAACAGGAATCGCGTGACGCGGGGTACGACATTCCCAAAATTACAGCCCTGGTGCGCACGGGAGACACGCCGTCCGCTGTGCGACAAAAAATGCTGCGCCGCCCGCCGGATATCCTCATTACCACGCCGGAATCGCTTTACCTGCTGCTGACCAGTGAAAAGGGCCGCCACCTGTTCAGTGACCTGCGCTATATCATCGTCGACGAGATTCACGCCATATGCGGTAACAAACGAGGTGTGCATCTCAGCCTGTCGCTGGAAAGGCTGATGCCGCTGTGCCAAAAAGAGCCCGTGCGCATCGGGCTTTCGGCCACGCAAAAACCGCTGGAACGGGTAGCCGCCTTCCTGGGAGGCTTTTCCAAACCGGGTTCTCCGCGTCCGGTCGAAATTGTCGATACGGGCCAGCGCAAGCAACTTGATGTCAGGGTCATCAGTCCGGTGGCCAGCTACAGCGCCTTGCCGGAGGCCAGCATCTGGCCCGATGTTTACAAGCTGCTTTACGATCTGATCCAGCAGCATAAAACCACGCTGATCTTCGTACCGATGCGCGCGCAGAGTGAAAAGACCGCGCGGCTGCTGAATGAGCTGCATTACAAGCGCGGCGCGGATAAAAAAGAAGCCCTGGCGCTGGCCCATCACGGCAGCCTGTCGCGGGAGACACGCTTTGAGGTGGAGAGCCGTCTTAAAAGCGGCACGCTTAAGGCGGTTGTGGCTACCGGTTCGCTGGAACTGGGCATCGATATCGGCAGCATTGATTTGGTGGTGCAGCTGGAATCGCCCAAATCCGTCTCATCGGCTTTGCAGCGCGTAGGACGCAGCGGCCATTTGCTAAAAGCCACAAGCAAGGGACGCATCATCCCGCTTTACCGCGCCGACCTGGACGATTGTGTCGCGCTGGCTCGGGCTATGCTGGACGGAAATATTGAGGAGACGCGCGTGCCTGAAAACGCGCTGGATGTGCTGGCCCAGCAGATCGTAGCCGAAGTGGCCTGCCAAAACTGGAAAAGTGATGATTTGTACGATCTGGTCTGTTGCAGCTATTGTTACCGGTCGCTGTCACGCGCCGCTTTCGACAGGGTGCTGAAGATGTTGCAAGGGGAGCTGGCGGAGAAGAGTCTGAGCGCATTGCAGCCGCGTCTGAATTTTAACATTGCCGATGGAAGCCTGAAAGCCCTGCCCGGCAGCCGCCTCAGCGCGGTGATGAACAGCGGCACCATCCCGGACCGCGCCTATTACGGTGTCTATCTCGCGGAGGGCCGGACCAAAATCGGCGAGATGGAAGAGGAATTCGTTTTTGAAAGTAAACCGGGCGATGTCTTCTACCTGGGCAACAGCGAATATCGCATCGAAGACATTCGTCAGGACCGTTTGATCGTTTCGCTGCACAACGACGTGAAACCGCGGCCGCCTTTCTGGAAAGGGGATTTGCTCTACCGCGATTATGACACCGGCCGCCTGATCGCCACCTTCCACGACAATCTGCAGCAGCATGTGGCGGCGGGTAACGGGGAGCAGTGGCTGCAGCAAAACTACCCCTGCGATGAAGCGATCGCCCGCAGCCTTGTGGAATCTTTTAAAGAGCAGAATGAAAGCGGCGCCGGCCTCGCCGGGGAAAAGCAGCTCATTGTGGAGCATTTCCGGGACAGCGCGGGTGAGCCGCTGCTGTTGCTGCAGTCTCCATTTGGCGCGCGCATTAACGGTCTTTGGGCGATTGCCCTTGGTGCCGTCCTGGAGCGTCAACACGGCCTACAGGTGCAATATACCTACAACGACGAAGCCATGATGATCCGTTTGTTGCATGAGAATGAGTCCGAAGCAGCGGACCTTTTCAACCTGTCAACCGAAGAAATGGAGCAACACCTCGTTGCCGCACTGATCGACAGCCCCATGTTTGCCATCCGTTTTCGCTACAACGCCGCGCGGGCCCTGATGCTGCCACGATCGCAGCCGGGAAAACGCGTGCCCCTGTGGCTGCAACGCCTGCGTTCCGCCGATGTGTTGCAGGCCGTTCGCTCCAACGACGATTTCCCGATCATCGTGGAGACCTACCGGGAATGTCTTTACGATCTTTTTGACTGGCCCGGCCTGCAGACGCTCAGCGAACGCATCCGCAGCGGCGAGATCGGGATTGTTCACAGGCGCAACAAAAAGCCTTCGCCCATGGCCGCCGCACTGCTCTTCCGCATGATATCGGACAACATGTACGAAACAGACCGCTCGCGTCAGCCGGCGCAGGGAATCAACTTCACCGGGCTGCTGGCGGACATTCTGCAAAGTGAAAACATCGCCAGGCTGATTGATGCCGACCTTAACGCGCGCTTTGAACAACAGCAGCAGTTTCTCACCACCGGGCGCCGCGCCCGGGATGCCGAATCGCTGCTGCGCGTCATCGAAACGCTGGCTCCCGTTTCGGAAAAAGAACTGGTCCTGCGTTGTGACGGTGACATTACAAGCTTCATAAAAGAGCTTTCCGCTGAAAAACGCATTGTTTTAGCTGATACGGTCCTCGGGAAAGGCTGGATCGCGGCAGAGCAAAAGACGCTTTTTGACTCCGCTCAACCCGCTGCATTGCTTCGTCAGCTATTGCGGGGGCACGCCGCCGTAACCATAGAAACGGTGCTAGAAAAAAGCGGCCTCGAACCGGAAACGCTGAACAAGGCCCTGAATGAACTGCGCCAAAAAAACGAAATCGTTCACGGAAAGCTGATCGAAGATTCACAACAGGATTGGATGTGCGACCGCGTCACCTTTGCGCGCATGTACCGGGCGGCCATAGCCGCGCGGCGCCGATTCGACAGCCCGCTGCCCGGGGGACAGTGGAGCCGCTTTTTGTGGCAATGGCAAAACAGCAGCGATCCTGAAACCGCGGCCGGTCGCATGGCCGGATTCAGCGCCCCCTATCCCCTGCTGCTGAATGATATCATCGGCCCGCGGCTGGCTGAAACGGGCATGGACGAATCGCTGGAATCGGGCGCGTACATCCTGCAGCTTTCCCGCGAGGGCAGGCAAGCCGAAGCACGCGTGATAGCACGAGGAAGTGGCTACTACTGGCAACCGGAAGCCGTGGAAACAGAGAAATTATCAACGGATGAAAATACGATCAGGCAATTTTTAAAGGAAAACGGGGCCAGCACATTTGAAGACCTGGCCGCGGGCTGCGAGCTTTCTTTTGGCGCCATTAACCGGGCGCTTTCCGGTCTGCTGCAAAAGGGCATCATCGGTAACACGCGGCGCCGCAGCATTGATGTGCTGTTAAATGAAAATATGGGCGGACAGCCAAAAGCGGCAGACGCACAGTTTACGCCGAATATGCGCAGCACCCGAACGCGCGGTCTGCAAAGCCGCATCAACAGGCGGATGCAGGGTTCATGGCAGTTGCACGGCGGTCAGTGGTTTTTACAACACTCTTTCGCGGTGCAGGGCAAAAAGCGCAACCGTCAGGAGATAGCCCTATTTCAGGCGCGCCTGCTGCTTAACCGTTATGGCGTCGTAGTAAAGGAATGTTACCGTCGTGAAAAGGGATTGTTGCCCTGGATTGAGCTGTTCAACACAATGAAAACCATGGAGTGGCAGGGGCTGATTCGCCGGGGCTATTTTATTGAGGGGTTGTCCGGAATCCAGTTTGCGCTGCCGGAAGTTTTGGAGCACCTCCGGCGATTACAGAACGACACGGAACAGGCGTCCAGGGAAACCGGCGTACTTCTCAGCGTTTTCGATCCGGCTCTGCCTTACGGCACATTAACGCGCTGGCCCTTGCGGGACGACAGCGGCCGTGAAATACGCGTAAGCCGGGTGTCCGGCAATTATATCTTTTTTAAGGGTGGCGTCAGGGCTTATGTGGAAAACCGCGGCCGGCGCATCACGCTGGATAAGAGTTGGGAGCACAGCATGACGCGCGACCTGGTTTTGGCATTGAAGCAATTACTGGCACGAAACAAAGGCACAATGCGCCGCATCCGCATCGAGACAATCGATGATAAAGCCATTACTGAGAGTCCACGCAGCAAAGTTTTCCTGGAACATGGCTTTGAAAAGAATGGCGATATAGTTGAATTATGGCCTTCAGCGCTCTGAGACGGACTCCGCGCGCGAAGTAAATCTTTTTTGCATGATATTGCGGTCCATGCTCCAGCGCCCGCCGCCAAAAATGGCAAAGAGAAGCAACAGAAAAAACACCAGTGCCGTAAACTCAAAAGACTGGCCCACCGTAAACAGCCCCTGTGGCACGCTTACAAAGACCAAAGCACCGGCAAGGATCGGCAGCTGGATAAGCGCGGCTGTCCGTGTTATAAGACCGGCAGCAAGAAAAGCCCCACCGCATAAATGGCCAAAGCCAACAAGGTGCGCCACCACCGTCCCAGCAAACTCCAGGTGACCGGCCGTTATCAGCAGGTCGACCAGATAGCCGTCATTTAAGACAAAATGAATCCCCTTAACAAAAAGACCAATACCCAAATAGAGACGAATGACCTCATAAGCGATATCGAGATTTTGGGCGCCCCAGGCTTGAAATTTCTGAAAGGTAGACATAAACCCTCCTTTCTTATTTAGCCCAATATAACAGCGCCTCGGCGAGATATAAAAAACGTGTTCAAAATGTTACACTTGTCATATTTTTATCAAATATCGGGGTTGGCGGCTAAGCCACACCGAGCCCCCTAACTGCCATTCCCACGAAAGTGGGAATCCACCTCGACCTTTGCCGTGAATAGCGACCATCCATCCCAAAGGCTCACTCTACTGGATTCCCGCATCCGCGGGAATGATAAGTCAGCCGGCTTCTCCCCGGCCAGTGTGAAAAGGCTTTTAGTGTCACCCCGGCCTGTCCCGATGTTTTTTATAGGGGTTGGTGTCTTTTCCTCACCGGGATCTTCAGACGGGAGAAAAGAAAGATCATGAGCAGGATCGTGGTCATGATCAAGACTGACCGTATTACCTGAGCGATGGAACAATATGGCCAAATCAATATCTAAAATGCTTAATCTGCTCACCCTTCTCTTCAATCTCGGTCATTGCTTCGATGCCGATATCCAGGTGCAGGTTGGTAAAATTCGTGGTCACTTTACGATCGGATTCTTCAGTTTTGATACCTTCCGGGGTAAGCGGCATATCGGAAACAAGCAGCAGTGCACCACGCGAAATTTCATTCACGTGACCAACAATAAAGAAAGTGGCCGTCTCCATATCGATGGCGATGGCGGAGAGTGTTTTGAGGTAGGCCTTAAATTTTTCGTCCCACTCCCACACGCGGCGGTTCGTGGTATAAACAACGCCGGTGCGGTACTCCATGCCGTGGTTGATGATTTTGTCGGAGACAAACTTATGCAGTTTAAAGGAAGGCAATGCCGGCACTTCTTCGGGCATGTAGTCGTTGCTGGTACCTTCGCCGCGGATGGCGGCAATGGGCAGGATAAAGTGACCGATCTCCGCTGAATCTTTCAGCCCGCCGCACTTGCCAAGAAAAAGAACGCCGTCCGGTTGCCGCGCCACAAGCAGGTCCATTATGGTGGCAACATTTGGCGAGCCCATACCATAATTGATTATCGAAAGACCGTGCGAGTTGGTGGCAATGCGCATGGGCCTGTTCTCGCCTTTGATATCGCACTTGAAGCGTTTGGCGAATGACTCCACATAGTACTGAAAGTTGGTTAAGAGAATATAATTGCCGATTTCGTCAATGCTGGCGCCGGTATAACGCGGCAACCAGTTTTTCGCGATTTCAAGTTTGGTTTTCATAAAAAATCTCCGCATTCTAAAAAAGTGAATTCGGTAAAGATACAAAGTCTTGCATAACTGTCAAGAGTTGCCCGAATATGATGCGCCCGGGCTTTTGCTTTATTATATTTACACCTGATCTGAACCGGAAGGAACCCATGGCCTTAACCAAATGCCGCCAAAAATATGCTGTTTCACGCCGCAATCTTAAGGACAACCAGCGCCTGCGTCATAAAGCAATCCGGCGTTTCGCTGCAGACTCGGCCGCCAAGCGCTATTTTCTGCTGGCGCTGCGCGCGCTCTCTTACGGGCTGGCCCGCCTCTATTTATTTATAAGGCTGATTGTTTGCGTGGTTGTGGGCAGCCTGCGTCTATTGCCTGTATGGATATGGCAGCAATTCCGATTCTGTCCCGGCAAAAAGCGCGGTAAAGTAAAAAACTTTTATGTGATCGGCCATAGGGGTACCGCCGCCCATGCCGTGGAAAATACGCTGGAAGGCTGCGCCGAAGGCATGCGCATTGGCGCCAATGCCCTGGAAATCGACATCTGCATCACCAAGGATGAACAGGTGGTGCTGTGGCACGACTGGGATCCGGATGATCTTGTGGCACGCGTGCGGCAGGCCGGTTTGGAGCCTGGTGTAAAATACAGACCCTTCGTGCCCATGCGCGGCCCGATGCGTCGCCCCGTAAAAAACCTGACCCTTACCGAGCTGCAGCGACACTATGGCTACAGCAGCAAAAAGCGCCCGCCGCGCCGTCTCGATGTGGCCATCCCCACGCTGGAGCAATTTTTAGGCTGGGCAAAAGTGTGGCCGCAATTACGCCTGGTTCTGCTGGACGTTAAAATTGCTGAAGAGGACGTCAAATATGTGACTAAAATGGCAGCCGGGATTTCTTCGTTGATGGAGATTGAAAAGCCTGATTTTGAGATTCTCTGCCTCAGCCCGCACAAAAAGATCATCAAAGAGCTTAAGCGCCACAATCTGCCGGCCGCTTTTTCCTGGGATACGGAACTGCCGCCGCTGATCGTTCTGGATCCGGAGGAATTTTCGGCTGTGGAACGGGCCGATAAGCTTGGCAACAGCGTGGCCAGCAGCGGCAGGCCCACCGTGTTGTCACTCGGTCCATGGACCACCTATCGCCGGCTGGTGGATTTTGACATGAAAACCCTGGAAAAGTCGCAATCCGTTAAAACGATCCTGGGCTGGACAATTAACCGCAAGCGCGAAATGCGCTGCCTGATCCGCAAAGGCCTGCACGGCATCATCAGCGACCGGCCGGAAAGGCTCAAAAAAACATTCGAAACCCTTTAATAAATCTATTTTTAAATAAAAGACAGGATGACAAAATTAACGCGAATAAAATTGCTTTTTGCTATCCTGTAAATCACGTTAATCCTGTCAACTCTTCTTAAGGTGTTTTGTAAACTACTGCATTGCCGCTTATTTTTTGCCATACATTTTTAACTTTAAAAAACCAAAAGACCGGATTTTATGGCTGATTTCATTTTAAAAAACAACGATTTGAACACGTTTGCGGAAACGCCGCTTGCCGTGCAGGTAGATGCGTTGATGCGTCAACAGGAACAGAGCTGGCCGATGCTGCGCGAAAACCTCGGCGGGCTGGCGCTTTCTGAAATCAAGCGTCTCGAACTCGGTGATTATGACCTTCTGCTGCAATGCAATCCAAAACGCATGAAAAGCACAACGGCAAAAGTTGACCCGGAATCAGTGGCAAAGCGTGACTGTATTTTATGCCGCGAAAATCTGCCCCCGGAACAGCGCGGTCTTGTGTTTGATGATTTCTATGTGCTATGCAACCCTTATCCCATCCTGGAAAAGCATTTGACTGTGGTACACCAAAGGCACGTGCCGCAGGCCATCAGCGAGCGCGAACCGGCCATGCTGTCATTGGCCAAAGCGTTGGGTGAGGATTTCGTGGTGTTGTACAACGGTCCGCGCGCGGGTGCTTCAACGCCGGAGCATCTGCATTTTCAGGCCGGGCTGCGTTACAGGCTGCCTGTTTTCCAGCATCTAAAGCAAGAAAGCAATCTGAAAACGATTGATCAACGCTATGGCGTCACGGTAAGCAGATTAAAGGATTATTTCGCGGCCAACATCTTGTTCACATCCACGGACGGCGCGGCGCTGGCCGCTGAAGTACAAAAAATGGTCGTGCGTTTTGCGGAGCTGATGGAGGGAACGGATGAACCGCGGCTTAACCTGCTGGTGACACACAACGGACAGAGGTGGACGGTGTTGTTTTATCCCAGACGAGAACACCGGCCTTCGTTCTACCATGAGGGCACTTATCTGATCAGTCCGGGCGCCGTGGATATGGGCGGGCTGCTGATTGCCCCGCGCCGCGATGATTTCCAGCGCATTGGCGCAAAAGAAGTCAGCAGGATTTTCAAAGAAATAACAATAGAAGAAGAGCTATTTGATAAACTGCTCGGTTAGTAGATTCTGTCTTTGTAATACCCGGGTCTTCGATGAAAGTGAACGATGGTTCCTGTGACCAGATCAACACGGTTCACTTGGCTTTAAACCTGTTGCCTTTTTTTTAAGAATTTCCAGATTATTCATTTTTTATCCCTTTTTTAACTCAAAAATGGGAGTTTTTGCATAGAAAGCAAAGCCTTTGCGGCTACAAAATAAACCGTATTTAAACTCAATCAATTCTTCAACAAAAACACCTGCGCGCTGAGAGCCGGTGCATCTACATCCAGCGCATCTTCGAACAGGACAAAGCGCTTATTGTTATACAGCGGCAAAACGCTGGTCACATGCAGGGCGGGCGGGAATTTAAGTTGCAACGTTCGGTCCGTTTTGCCTTTGTTCAATAAAACCAATACGCGCTGTCGCATGTCCTCGCGCAGGTATGCGTAAATATCTTTGTCCACAAATACGGCCTTAAAATCGCCGTAGCGCAGTGCGGAATTATCGCGGCGCAGGCGGATCATACGGCTTACCTCTTCCTTCATTTTCCTTTCAGCTTCGGTGAGCTGTTCCCCAAAGCGCATCGGGCGGCGGTTGTCGGGGTCTGCGGCGCCGGTCATCAGAATCTCATCGCCGTAATATATAACCGGCATACCAGGGATAGTAAGCATGTACGCCAGGTAAACCCGCGCCAGTTTGTAGGTATCGGGATTGTCTATTTGCGGCGGATCGGTAAAGCCCACTTCTACGGCGTTCTCGCTGTCCAGCGCCAGGTCACCGTCTGCGTAGGCGGCAAAACGCACCTTGTCGTGGCTGTCCATCAGATTGCCCATCAGGTGATTGCGCCCGTAAATATTAAAAGTGCTGAACATCTCCTTGTTGATATCTTTGAAATGGCCGTCGGGATGCAGAAAAGTATAATTGGCGGTTTCAAAGAGGTTGAAGTTAAACTGCGCGTCAAGCTGGCCGTTTTTCACATAGCTGCTGATCAGCTCATAGCCGCCGAACGTTTCACCGATTTGATAGGTGCTTTTGCTTTCAGGGATCTCAATTTCTTCCTTGATCTTGCGGGTAAGCGTGCGCCAGAACTTATTGGGTACATGCTTCACAGCGTCCTGACGAAAGCCGTCGACACCCGTTTTCTCCATCCACCAGATGGCGTTGTCGGTTACGGCCTCCAGCGCCCGCGGCGAGCCGGGAAAATCAAAACTGGGCAGGAACGTATCGAACCATGTGGTCAGTCGGTATTCATCCCAAAAGCGGATATTTTTGCGACCATCCGGCAAATTGAGCTCACCAAACCAATCGGGATGCTCTTTGAACCAGGGGTGCTTTTCGTGTACATGGTTACTTACAAAATCAAGAATGACTCTAATATTTTGACCATGCGCGGTTTCTACAACTTTTTGCAACAATCCCAAATCGCCAAAGCGCTCATCTACCTTGTCCGGCTCGATGGGCCAATAGCCATGGTAGCCGGTAAAGAGGCGATTCGGCTCGGGAAATTCACGATAGGCTTCCCGGGGATTCTGATTGACCGGCGATATCCACAGAACATTCACGCCCAGATCGCTGAAGTAACCTTCTTCCAGCTTTGCCAGTACGCCGGCCAGGTCGCCGCCATGATAATTCGCTTTGGGATGCAGATCGGGGTTATCTACTTTTTTGGTATTTGACGGATCGCCGTCATAAAAACGATCGATAAAAAGGGAATAAATGATTGCGTCGCGCCAGCTGAAGGCTTTCTTGCTGCCGCCGGCGGGCTGACCATCCACAAGATCTATCCGGTAGTAGGGACGCGCTGTTCCGTTTTTGAAAACGCCTACTAAAACGCGTTGCTGCCCTTGCAGCCTGTTTATGGGAATGGCCGCTTGAAAAGCGTTTTTGTCGTGTCTGACCGTTTCTTTTTCAAGGCGGTTATTATCCAGGAAAACCAGAACCTGTGGTGGATCAGTAAGCTCCTGTCGCGGGTTTTCGGAAATAAAGTTCAGCTTTAAAGTATCGCGCAAATTGATGTGGCCGTTCATGTGCCAGACGGTTGCACCGGCATCGGGATCGGGAACAACGAGAATATTATTGTAAGCCCCAAAAGGATTGGGCACCCGCACAGAATTGGACGGATCCAGCACCTCTTCGCCGTCATTAATATAAAACTTGTACTCGTAGCGGCCGGGATCAAGGGCATACGTGATCTCATAAACACCATCACCATCAGGATCGATCATAGGCTCAGAATTGCGGTTCCAGCTGTTAAATTGACCAATTACGCGGGCATTTTGAAAGCCTTTGCCGGCCTTGTAGGTAAAGGTGTGGCTCATAGATTGCATTACGCGAACAGGGATATCGTAAGAGTTGCCGGCATATTCAAAGCGAATGGACGTGAGCCCGGAAAAACCGCTATCGGGTTTGGCCAGAAGCTGCTCCTTGCCGTCATAGATCAGATCGATATGCTCGTGTGCTTCAAAATCCAGCACATAGTCGGGCGCGTAAAATAGATCAGGCACGTAGACAGAATTCAATTGCCCCGATTTCAGGCGCAACACGTCGAACGTATCGTATACGCCGGGTTCAATATTTTTGCAGCTTAGGGTGATCAGCAAAGCAAGAAGAGCAAAGCCTGTCCGTTTCATAGCCGGGCCTCTTTTGGGTTGTTAAATGGCCAAAAGATAGACCATAAAACCAACAAATACAAACTTTTAGGGGCTTTCTAGAAACGCGGCTCTATGCCCAGGCCGGGGGCGTCGGGCGGATAAAGAATACCTTTTTCAAGACGCAACATATCTTTGCAGGGATCATCAATCAGGTCAAGGTGTCCGTCCAGGTCGGCGTAGAAGACGTTGGGCCGTGCTAGCGCAAAATGCAGTCCGGCGGCAATGGCCAGCGCCGACTCATCCATACAACCTACCATCGCCTCCAGGCGCGCGGCACGGGCCACGGCATTTACCGACAAAGCCTCATTAATGCCACCCACTTTCATCAGCTTTATATTGATCATATCAGCCAGCTCGGCGCGGGCCAGACTGAAGGCGTCGCGCAGGTTCATCAGGCTTTCATCGGCCATAACGGGCAGGGGCACGGTGCGGCTCACGTTGCCAAGCAGGTCAAGCTGTTCACGCGGCGTTGGCTGCTCCAGAAGCTCCAGGTTACATTGCCGCGTCTCTGCTACAAAACGCTGGGCCTGCTCCAGGCTGTAGCCCTGGTTGGCGTCAAAACGCAGCTCAATGCTATCGCCGATTGCTTCACGGGTTTTGATCAGCCTTTCGATGTCTTCATCAACATTCTTGCCACCCTTTATTTTCAGGCATACAAAACCGCGGTCGATAAAATCCCGGGCATGACGCACCGTGTTTTCCGTATCCAGGATACCGATGGTGACGCTTGTGGCAATGCTGTCGCGATAGCCGCCCAACAATCGCCATAGCGGAAGCTGCGCTTTTTTACCCAGCAGATCATAAAGCGCCATGTCCACGGCCGCCAGCACAGAGGGCTGTCCGCCGAGCTGCTTCTGCAACTGCGCCAGCAGCAATGTAATCCGTGAAGCATCCATCCCTTTGAGAGCGGGCACAACAATCTCGTTCAACGCTTTTTGCACACCGGCCGCCGTTTCACCGGTCACACCCGGGTCCGGCGCGGCACAGCCCCAACCGACCAAACCGCCATCCGTCTCCAGCCGCAGAAAAATATTTTCGGCGTGGCTTACCGTTTCATAGGCGATGGTGTAGGGTTCGCTCAGCTCCATCGCGACGAGGAAGTGTTCGGTCTGTTTTATTTTCATTGTGCGAAGTCTCGTGGTCTTGATGTTTTGTGGTCCGGAAGTCTTGAGGTCATTTGTATTGATACCGAAGGGTCTTTTTCATTCTCATTATCCTAATCTTTCTCTGCACGGGCAGGAACCCATCCCCAAACCCCTTCCCTTCAATTGTCATTCCTGTGGAAACGGGAATCCAGAAAAAGTGAATTTGAAAATGCCGCCCATGATCCCCGGTTAAAGCGCCATGGACCCCCGCCTTCGCGGGGATGACAGCCAACCTGTAATTGCAACGGATGTGAGAAATCCAGGATTACGCACGATCCGGGATCTCTCACCGCTGTATGGATTCGATATGACAAAAATGAACCACTCATTCCGAATTCCTAATTCTCAATACTTCTTCTGGTGTATCTCATCCAGCGAAAGCCGCTTAAGTTCTTCTACAAAAGCCACCAGGTGAGCGATCATTATTTTCCACATGCGCCGGCCTTTTTCGGCGGAAGCTTTTGTCGGGTCGCCCATGGTGCCGTCTTCGGAGATCTTTTTGGTATGGGCATGCCAGGAGACGCCGCGGCGCGAGGTGTAATCCAGGTAGCGGCTGGAAAATTCGGGAACGGCGCTTTTGGCTTTGTCCATTTTTACCAGGTGCGGCCGCAGTGCCAGCGTGGTGCTGGTTTCAAATTCACCGGCGTGTACATCGTTGGGTGTCTCCACCATTTCGTAGATATCGGCATCGCTGGTTTCGCCGGAATCGACGCCGACAAAAATATGGGCGTCGCGGTTGATCATTTGCGCGGCGAAATTGAGTGTGGCGTCGTTGCCGCCGTGGCCGTTCAGTATCAGCAGTTTTTTGATGCCGTTGCGGGCAACACTCATACCGATCTCGTAGACCATGCGGGCGAGCGTTTCGTTGGTTACGCTCAATGTGCCTTTGAATTCATCATGGTGGTAGGATACCCCGTAGGCAATCAGCGGCAGTACCAGCGGCCTTGGCGGGCTGCAGGCGGCGGCCACCTGGCGGGCCAGGTAATCGGCATCATAGGCATCCACATCCAGCGGCAGATGCGGGCCGTGCTGTTCGATGGCACCCACCGGCAGCAGTGCCACATCCACTTGCTTTAGGTACTCCTCCGCCTCGGGCCAGGACATCTCGCCCCACAGGTAGCCGTCATCCCCGGGATGCTCCGACGCTGAACCTGAGGGCAGCGCGTCAAAAGCGTAGGCTTTGCGCATCTCCTCGGAATGCCACAAATCGAACGGCTGCCACGATTTGCCGCGTTTGCGCAATGCCCCCTGCGCTTCTTCAAGCAAGAGCGGGTAGATCTGATGGCGCAGGTCGGCCGGGATATATTCCGGCATGGCGTGTTCACGATCGAAACGCAGCATAAGCACCTCCGGGTGGCTGCGAAACGCCGGCTGCAGCGGAATTTTTTTCTTCTGCTGCAACATGTGCATCATCTGCAAATAGCCTTCTTCTTCCTGGTGGATGCCGCCCTTCATCAGCGCCTCCAGGCACTCTTCTATCTGGCGGTCATTGTAGCCGCAGTTTTTGGGATCGCCGCCGATGGCCTGCAGCATTCCGACAATGCGCCGGCACTTTTCACATTTGCCGCAAGGATAGATGCGGCCGTCTTCGCCTTTGTGCGCGGCATGGCAGGAGACCTGTTGGGCCTGAAGCTGCGGGTAGCGGTTGGAGAGAATCTTCATTATCAGCAGTTCGGAAAGAGGCCGCAACACCGAAAACTGGGCAATGGCCCAGCCTTTCGCCAAAAAATAGCGCGACAACTGCTCGTCAAAAAAGCGGCTTTGGTCAAACAAGCCGGCGTAATGGCGGATGCCGTGGGTGGTTTCGCGCAGGGTGGTGTCGTATTCATCTCCGATGAGCAGGCGCCCGATGCCGCGGCGACGCACCACAGGCAACACGGCAAAAAGGAACACAGCCACCGTCCACAAACGGATCGGGTACATATCGGCGCGCACATCGGCGTAGTCTTTGCGGATAAAGGGCATCTGGCGCAGCATAAAATTGAACAGCCGGTCGCAATCGGTCCAGACGCGGCCGGTGTGGGCGATGGATTCGCTGAAATGGCGGTAGGAATTGAGCGCTGTAAACCAGTGCCGCCCGGACTCGTTGACAAAAAGCGGGTGTGTTTCCAGCCCGGCCTCGTTGAGCAGGCCGTATGTCAGCAGGCTGTCCTTACCGCCACTGGAGAGCACCGCGTAGCGCGACGGATCGCCGTTCCACATTTTCCATGGCGCGCGGTTGGTTTTGGGATCTTTTTCAAAGCGCAGGTTGGCAAGCGTGTAGCGATCACGTTTTTCCGGTTTCAGCTTTGCCATTTCACCGGTAAGAAAAACATTCGGCGCCAGCAATTTGTTTACATAAATCTCACGCGAGGTATTCTCGGTCATATCGCGGATAAAGCGCCGGTCCTGGGCATCAAACAACCCATGAAAAACGATTTCTTTTGCAAACAGACCATAGTTGAGCGCAGGCTGCACAGCAATCATCATCGCCAGGTTGGAGTCCGCCGGAGTTGCCGGGTCAAACACCTCTTCTTCGTAGCTGAAGGAGAGAAACGTCTCTTCCGTGCCTTTCTCCGTGGTGACGGCATAGCGCGCCTTTATCCGCTTTTTTTCGATTGTAACCGGGCCGACATCCAGACGCTGCCAGACCAGCGCGTTCTGCTCCAATTGTGCCATTATCTTCTCCGTTTTGTCCGGGTTCCAGAAAAATTGGACAGGATTACAGGATTGCCCGGATTGAATTATAAAAATCTACAGATTCATTGAACCGGCCTGTTAAGCTGGCCGAATGAACTTTTTTTCCTCTTCTATCCCGTACGCTCTGTCTATTCTGTCAAAAGATATTCCTCCTTGATCAGCCGGGCCAGCTCGCCGCCTCCGTGAAACAGCGGATCGTACACCGGCAGACCCAGGGTGCGGCTCATCGCGCTGCAATAGCTGTCTATCTCCGTCTTTTTCATCTCTTCATGGTTCAATGTAATCGCCGCTACTTTTTTACCGGAAAGCATTTCCAGCACGGCGATTTGCTGCGGCAGGGGATGCAGCCTGTAGCCGGGGAAACCGTCATAATCTTCACGCATGGGCGCGTGCTGCAGAAAGATCAGATCGGGCCGGCCGGCGGCAAGTATCTCAAAGCCGCCCGGATAAGCCGGGTTCATGATGCTGCCCTGCCCTTCGATGACGATCACCTGCGGCTTTTCATTGTCCCAGGCACTGACCACGGCATGCTCAATCTCTCCGCTTACAAAATCATTTATCAGGCTGTCCATCACCACGCCGTATTTGGCGCCCTGCATCCAGGCGGTCTGCCCGGTGCCAATCAACTCTGTTTTGATGTCCAGCTTGCGTAGCGCGTGCACCAGAATCCAGGCGCTGGTGCGTTTACCCACGGCGGAATCGGTGCCCAGCATGGCAATTTTGAGCGCTTTCACCTCTTCGATGCGTCCGGTAAAAAAGTGCAGCTCCGATCTTTCCGGCGGCTTGCGCACATCGCGGATCTGGATTTTCTTTTCCCGGGCCAGGGTGCTTATCACAGGGTCTTCGGTCAGAAAATCATGCAGACCGCAATCGATATTCAACCCGATGCCGATGGCCTCTTTAACCGTTTCACGCGCCGCTACGCTCAGACGCCCGCCATCCGGCGCTATACCGATCACAAAAAATTTGGCGCCTTTGCCCGGTCCTTTCAGTGCGGCCTCCAGGTTGTCCACCACCGGAATGTCGCGACTTTTGCCATCCAACACCTCACCCGCGTCCTGCCCGGCATAGCGCTGGTCAATCACGGCCAGAACATCGTAGCGCTCGGTAAAGCGCACCAGGCCGTGGGCGGTTTTTCCGTTGGGTGTGTTAAACGCTGCGTCACAATAAACAATGGCCTTTCCATCCAGGGCCATATCAGTCCCTCCTTCCGGTTAGCACAACCACGTAGCGGTCGTTATTCAGCGGTTCTTTTTGATGCTGCGCCAGCAGGGCGTGCAGCCCCGCTGTTGACGCCGGCAAAACGTGCAGCCCTTCTTTTTCGCGCAGCTTACGGGCCCAGGCCAGCAGGTTTTTATCACTGGCATGCCCGGCCCAGCCGTTACTTTCGCGCACGGCCCATAAAGCCTGGTCGCCGTCGATGCTGTGCCAGTTTATCAGCGGTTCGTTCACCTCGGTTTCGCGGATGCGTTCGGGCACCAGATCTTCACAGGTATCCAGGTTTTTCAGCACGGCCTGCACAATGGGATTCTTGTTCCAGCTGGAACCGGCGATAAAGCGCGGCATGCGGCTGGTCTTTCCGCGGCGGTACAAGCTGAGAAAGCCCTTGTACACCCCGGCCAGCGTAGTGCCGTTGGAAACGGGGACGGCCACGGCCGCAGGAGCGTCGCGCAATTCGTCGTAGATTTCGTAGGCTATCTCACCATAGGCGCGCAGTTGCAGCATGGTATTTGCGCCGCCGGGGTTGGCATCATACACCTCGTTTTTGGCGGCATGCTCCTGCGACATCCGCACGGCCGTTTCGTAATCGCCCTGCACGCGAATGATCTCGGCGCCAAACTGCTCCATCTCCTTCACGCGGCGGGTGTGAAACTGCTCCGGAATAAATATCTGGCAGCGCAAACCGGCGAGGGAAACGGCGAAAGCGCAGGCGGCGCCATAATTGCCGCAGGTGGCCATAGTGAGGCAATCGTAATCGCGGCGCAGCGCGTCCAAAGCCTGGGCAAAAGCAATCCTGTCTTTTTGTGTGCCGGTGGGATTGTTTCCTTCAAATTTGAAAAAGATCTGGCGCAGGCTGCTTTCACGTTCGATATTGCGGGCCCGCACAAAACTTGTATCGCCCACTTCGGAATCGATGATATCTTCATACGCTTCCTGGCGCTCCACGGGATCGGCGCTGCGATCCGCGGCCACGCGTTTCAGTTTATTCATTTCCCGCGTAAGGTCGTACAGGCCCTGCGCGCTATCCAGCATATCAAGAATTTTATCGCCATTCAGATTTTCGTTATTTTCCATCGGGGATGGTACTCCTTCATTAAAAACGTGGGAAATATTAACAAGCAAACGCACCTTAAAAAATAGTTATTTTTAAAAACAAAGGGTAATCCCGGGAAGGTTGGTAAAATGTTAAAAAATAAACAACTGTTTTCGATTGTCTGGCTGCTTGCGCTGTTTTTCGGGTTGTACGGCCAGGAAGTGCCCAAAATTCAAAGTGCCGCCACCGTTAACGTGGGCGTGATGATCCAGGCCGTGGGTGATTTTCAGAATGAACGTATTGTGCCGGGCGTGAATGGTTTTAGCCTGGGCAACGCGCGGCTTATCGTTCATGGCAGCCTGCCGGGGGATTTTGCCTACCGCCTGCAGGCCAACGCCGTAGGCGCAAGCACTCTGCAGGAAGCACGCATCATGTATTGGCTTAAGCGCAACCGTTTTCGGGTACATGCCGGCGTTTTTAAAGCGCCGTTCAGCAAGGAATTTCTTATTCGGGCCGATGCCATCGACTTTGTTAACCGCTCCAATATTGTAAACGCACTCCGGCCGGGCTTTCAAACCGGTGTGATGCTTGAGTTCTGGCCTGCGGCGGAAGAATTGCAATTGCGCGTCGGCGCCTTTAACGGCAACCGAACGGCGGCCAACGGCAACGACAATAATGCCTATCTTTATGTGGGCCGGCTTACCTGGCTGCCCGTGCGTGAAGACGGCAACAATGTTGAGGCCGGCATTAACTTCGGCTTCAGCGACGATAATGCCGCAGCGGTGGACGGACTGACCTTTAACGGCGAGCGCGAGCTGTTTGGCGCGGATATACGCTACCAGGGTATCAACTGGCTTTTTGCTGCCGAATACCTGCGCGGCTCATTGCTGGGCCCGGGCGATTTCAGTCCGCAGCCGTCAGGATTTTATGTTACGGGCGGATACATGCTCAACCCGCAAAACCAGCTTCTGCTGCGCTATGAAACCTACGATAATGACCGCGGCTCGGAAACAAACTGGGTCGTGCTGGGCTATAACCTGTGGCCCACCGCGGTAACCGAATTCCAGGCCAACTACGTGCTGGATCTGGACAACACCGAGATAGATCATCACCGGGTGTTGTTTAATTTGCAGGTTTCGTTTCAGTAAAACTTAATGGATTCCCCTTTTCACGGGAATGACATTCAGGGTGAGCGTGCCTTCGCGGGCAGGGACCCCGGCGCTAAGGCCGGGGTGACAGGGCCTTTGCGTCATCCCGGTTGGTGTTTTTTCCACACCGCGATCTGCCGATGCGGCACCTAGGTGTCATTCCCACGAAAGTGGGAATCCATCACGCCCTTTGCCGGGAATAGCAACCATCCGACCCAAAAGCCCCCTCCGGTGGATTCCCGCATCCGCGGGAATGACAAATCAGCCGGCTTGGCAACGCGGCCCGGGTGACAGGGCCTTTATTTCATCCCGGCCTGTCCCGATGCTTTTATCGTGGTTGGTGTTACGGCGTAACGGAGACCGCATTCGCTAAACGCCGTTACGAGTATAATGAGCCCGGGAACTTCAAGACTTCCTGACCTCAGGACTTCCGGACTACAAGACTTTGTTTGTGTGATTGCCCGGGAATTTTTGTAAATTGAAGGCTCTTCAAAAATAGTGTGAAAATTTATAAGGTATATGCAATTTGAAAATTAAGTACGACGCATGGGAAATTGAAAACGGGCTGTTTTTGGCGCCTATGGAAGATGTGAGCGATTACCCCTTCCGCATGATCTGCAAAAAGCTGGGCGCCGATGTGGTTTACTCGGAATTCATCAGCTCGGAGGCGCTGATCCGTGATGCCGAAAAGGCCTTTAAAAAGATGACCATCCGCGAGGAAGAGCGTCCCGTGGGCATACAAATCTACGGCAACCGTATCGAAGCGATGGTCGACGCCGCACAGATCGCCGAGGAAAAGAAGCCCGACTTCATCGACATCAATTTTGGCTGCCCGGTAAAGAAGGTGGCCCTTAAGGGCGCCGGCTCCGGCCTGCTGCGCGAAGTGCCCAAAATGATCAAAATGTGCGAAGCCGTGGTGCGCTCAACGGGCATACCGGTAACGGCCAAGACGCGCCTGGGCTGGGATGAAAACAGTATCGAAATCGTGGAAATCGCCAAAATGATGGAAGGCGTGGGTATTGAAGCGCTGGCCATCCACGGCCGTACACGGGCACAACGCTACAAAGGCGACGCCGACTGGGAGTGGATCGCCCGGACAAAAGAGGCTGTCAACATGCCGGTTATCGGCAACGGCGATGTGGTAGACCCGATCGATGCCATTGAGCGCTTTGGTAAATATGGAGTGGACGCGGTGATGATTGGTCGCGGGGCGATACACAATCCGTGGATTTTTCGCGACGCCAAGACTTACCGCGAAACCGGCGTGGTACCGCCCCGCCCTTCACTGGATGAACGCATCGACCTGTGCAAGGAGCACTATCTGCACAGCATCGATTACAAGGGCGTACGCAAAGGCACCATCGAAATGCGCAAGCATGTGAGCGGCTACCTGAAGGGCCTGCCGCACATCAGCAAGTTCCGCGCGGATTTGATGCAGCACACGGAACTCGGGCCGGTTTTCGAGATGCTGGAAGAACTGCGCACCGCCGATAATATCCGTGACATGATTGAAGAACAGCGCCTGAAAGAAATTGCCATCACCGGCAAAAGCGACCTGACCTGCGAAAGTGACATCAGCGCCTGCGGGTGAGAAGACTCTGCCGTTGTCATCCTCGCGAAAACGGGGATCCATGGCGCTTTAGCCGGGGATTATAGGCGACATTGTCAGATTCGCTTTTCCTGGATTCCCGCCTGCGCGTGAATGACAATTTGGTAGCGCTAGTACGATTATGATCAAAAAGATGAAGACGTCATGACTCCAAGACCAACGACTTCACGACCTCAAAAAAAGGAACCACAATGAAAGACATTACCCCTGACCTGTTCCTGGAACGCTTTCTCAGTTATGTAAAAATAGACACGCAATCCGACCCCAATTCTGACAGCTACCCCAGCACGGCCAAGCAGCTTGATCTGTCGCGGAAACTGCTGGGTGAATTAAAAGAACTGGGGCTGGAAGATGTGGAGATGGTCGAACACGGCTATGTTTTTGCCACGCTGCCTTCCAACGTAGACCACGGTGTGCCTGTGATCGGCTTGATCGCGCATGTGGATACTTCGCCGGATGTATCGGGCAAGGATGTAAAGCCGCAGATTCATAAGAATTACCAGGGCGGCGATATTGTCCTGCCGGGCGATAGTTCTGTGGTCATTTCTCCCAAAGATAACCCCGAACTGAAAAAGTGCATCGGCAAGGACATCATCACATCGGACGGAACGACGCTGCTGGGTGCGGACAACAAAGCCGGCGTGGCCGAGATTATGGGCGCGCTGCAATACCTGAAGCAAAACCCGGAAATTAAGCACGGTAAGATCCGTATTGCCTTTACGGTGGATGAGGAAGTCGGCAACGGCGTAACCCATTTTGACGTGGAGCAGTTCGGCGCGCGCTTCGCCTACACCATCGATGGCAGCACCGCCGGTGAGGTCGAAGATGAAACCTTTAACGCCGATTCGGCCACGGTGACAATCCGCGGCGTGAACGTGCATCCCGGTTACTCGAAGGGTAAAATGGTCAACGCGCTGAAGATTGCCGCTGCCCTGCTGGAGCGTCTGCCCAAAGAGAGTATGTCGCCGGAAACAACCGAAGGCCGCGAGGGCTACCTGCATCCCAACACCATTAACGGCAACGTGGAAAAAGTGGTCATCGATTTTATCGTGCGCGATTTTGAGATCGATGGTTTGAAAAAGAAGGAAGAGATGCTGCAACGCATCTGCGCCGACCTGAACCGCGAATACAAGCCCGGTGTGGTGGAGATGGCAATCAGCGAATCGTACCGCAACATGAAGTACAAAATTGACCCGCATCCCGAAGTAGTGGAATACGCCCTGCAAGCAATCGAGCGCAGCGGGCTAAAACCGCACAAGGGGCTGGTACGCGGCGGAACGGACGGCGCGCGTCTCTCCTACATGGGTCTGCCCACGCCCAATATTTTTACCGGCGGCCAGAATTTCCACAGCAAGAAGGAGTGGATCTGCGTGCAGCACATGGAAAAGGCCGTGGCCACCATCGTACACTTGGTGCAGATCTGGGCGGAGAGTAAGAGTTAAAAACCAAGAGTTTGTCATCTCGAATCCGCGTTAGCGGTGAGAGATCTGGGCGTGAGCACTACCCTTAACACGACGAACCGCCGGAGAGTCCCGGGCAGCGGTTGGCTCCCGGATTTCTCACGTTCGTTCGAAATGACAGTTTCTGGGGTTGTCATCCCGGTTGGCATCGTCTTGCCACAACGAGATCTTGCTGGTTGTTGTCATCTCGAATCCGCGAAGCGGTGAGAGATCCGGGAGTTAGCACGATCCCAGATTTCTCATCCGGCAGCCGCCGGATTCGAAATGACAGGGTTTGGGGCAAGACTTAAGACATCAAGACTTCAGGACCACAAGACTACGAGACTTTAAGGACAATAAATGAAACCAATCGATATTCAACACATAAGCGATTTTGTTTTTGCCATCCGCTGGGATGATGGCGTGAACATGCTCTATTTTGCCGACAAAACCCGTGCCGCCTGTCCCTGTGCCACCTGCCGCGAGGAGCGCGAAAAACAGGAGAGCAACAAAAACCCCTTCAGGGTGCTGAAAAGCGATCCCACCAACGTGATCTTTACCGGCCATGAACCGATCGGGCGTTACGCCATCCGCTTCACATTCAGTGATCGCCATACGACGGGCATTTACACCTACGACTACCTGCGTGAAATCGGCGAGCGCGAGGAAGGTTGACCTGCGTCAATGATGGGACAAGGTGCAGATAATACTTTGCGGAATAAGCGTTTTATTTGACCAGAGGGGTCCGCTATGTTGATAGATTTTAAACTCTCCCGCGAAGATGCCCGTGTACTGCTTTTGTGGTACGACAACCTGCAGGATAAAGCCGGACGGTTTGGCGGCGCGCGCTTTGTGTTTCCCCAGGAGGAGATGCTGGTGCGGCGTCTGGAGCAAATTGACGAGGAGAGCCATTTCGACGAGCTGGACCTGGATATTTTCTACGACTGGATGGAGCGCAACCTGGCTCCGCGTCCCGGCAACACGGTTTACTATTTTCCCCACGAAGAGGAGCTGGCCCGGCGCCTGATGGAGCAGCAGAAACGGCGCGCCCACATCAAAAGCAATATTGACCCGGCGCAGCGCGAAAAGGCCCGTCACCTGGCCGACCGCCTGATCGACGAGCGCAAGAATGGGGATAAGGGGTAAAAAAGAAAAGCCGCTCTTGCACCAATCGATTTAAGCCTTTAAATTTAAAACCTCGTTTTTTAAGCCATCTTAGCTCAGCTGGTAGAGCAGCTCACTCGTAATGAGCAGGTCGGCGGTTCGAATCCGCCAGATGGCTCTTTTTAATTTAGATTTTATGTTTCTGCTTTTTCAAAATTAAAACGGCACACTTTTTTGCTTCCTACCTAGCCGAGTTTTAAAATATCGAAAATTAATTAATCACTTTATAAGAACTTGAAATGAAAATAAAAGAGCCCTTATTCAACTACGTTAACTCATCAATTGAATTTAATATTGCTCACGGTGATTCATTGGAAATTCTAAAAAAAATAGCAAATTCAAAGTTCGATTTAATTATAACATCACCACCCTATAATGTCGGCAAAACGTACGAAATTAAAACTAGTATTGAGAACTACCTAGAGACTCAGGAAGAAGTTATTAATGAGCTCGTAAGAGTATTATCTGATAAAGGCAGTTTATGTTGGCAAGTTGGAAATTATGTGAATAAAGGAGAAATATTTCCACTTGATATTTATTATTATCAAATTTTTAAAAAGCATAAGCTAAAATTGCGTAATCGAATAATTTGGCATTTCGGTCATGGGTTACACGCTAGTAATAGGTTTAGCGGAAGGTACGAAACGATACTTTGGTTCACTAAAAGTGATGACTATATTTTTAATCTTGACAGCGTTCGGGTTCCAGCAAAATATCCGGGAAAACGCCATTTCAAAGGTCCAAAAAAAGGTCAATTATCTGGAAATCCAAAAGGAAAAAACCCTAGTGATATTTGGGAAATTATTGCGAACGATTGGGAAAAAGAGCTATGGAATATTCCAAACGTAAAATCCAACCACCCGGAAAAAACTGAGCATCCATGCCAATTTCCAATTGAATTAGTTGAACGTTGTGTCCTAGCATTAACAAACGAGGGAAGCTTCGTACTTGATCCATACGCTGGTGTTGGATCTACGGTTATTGCAGCTATAAAAAATGGGCGAAGTGCACTGGGAATCGAAAAGGAAAAAGAGTATTGTTCAATTGCAAAACGAAGAATTAAAAGTTTTAAAGATGGAACCTTAAAAATTAGACCCATAAACAAGCCCATTCATAGACCTTCTAAGAAAGACAAAGTTTCCCAAATACCCGATGAATGGAAACAACTTAGCCTTTTACAAGATAACAAAAGCGTAAATAGAAAATGAAAATCGCCAAAAAATATTCGCATTTGAATGGCGAGGAATATTTAATTGTACATCACAAAAGCCTTTATGACGAAATAAAAGAAGTTATATCGTCAATAAACGCTGAAGATTTTCGTACTAAAATAAGTAAAGAAATTAGAAAGAAGGGTGACGCTTTACTTTCTCCAGTTGACCTAAACAAAGCATTTAATGAGGGGTTCAATAAACGCGGGTGGTCGGAAAGCAGATACAATTATTATATAACTTTAAATAGAGAATTAATGGAAAAAAGTATCCCTATGTCGGCAAAGGAGCAAAAGGAGTTTTTAATTGCAAATGGAGAGAAAGAGCCAATCTATAGCTATAATCAAACAGATTTTGTTAAACAGAAAATTGCAGTGGAGGTACAATTTGGGAAATACGCATTTGTAGCTTTTGATTTGTTTGTAAAACATATGCTGTTTTATTCAGGTGGTGTTGTAAACCTTGGAATAGAAATACTTCCAACAAAAACAATGCAAAAACAAATGAGTAGCGGTATCGCATACTATGAAGGGGAAGTTTATAATGTAATGCGACAAGGAAGAAACAGCCCCCCTGTGCCTCTATTAATTTTAGGCATCGAACCATAACTAGCCCTCTGGTAATTATTCCTCCCAACGCCCATCACCAAAATAAACCTCAATGAAAAGTTAGCGGCCCAAGATCATCGGGCGCTTAACGGCCAGCATGTCAAGCACGGCCGGTAAACGCCACTACCTATTGTCGGCTTATACATCCTCACCATCCTCAAATTTTCATATATTGCGCTTAGACTAAGTAATATAGTTTCCTATGAAAAACTTTAGCTTAACCGGCTACCTGACTTCCAACCTGAATATTGATGAAGATGAGATAGCTTCTCTTACGGAAAGCTGCACACGCAAGCGCTTTGGCAAAGACGAGTTTTTGCTGCGCCGCGATGAATTTTGCAAACACACCTTCTTTGTGGAAAAAGGACTACTGAGAGAGTACACCATTGACGCCAAAGGCAAAGAACACATTTTACAGTTTGCGCCGGAAAACTGGTTTATTTCGGACAGAGAAAGCGTCTATTTCAATAAACCGTCTCAATACTTTATACAGGCCCTGGAAGAGACGCAGGTCGTTTTAATAGACGAGGACTTTATCAGGTTTCTGGAAGATAAGATCCCGTCGTTCAGGGATTTTAATAACAGGCTGCTGCACAACCACATCCGTCACCTGCAAAACAGGATTAACCACCTTTTAAGCGCTCTGGCCAAAGAAAGATACCTGGCATTTGTAAAAATGTACCCCGACCTGCTCCTGCGCGTTCCTCAAACCATGGTTGCTTCCTACCTGGGCATCACACCCGAAAGCCTCAGTCGTGTCCGCAGGGATCTGGCGCAACAGAATTTCAGAAAATAGGTTCTTACCATACATCAATGAGAAGGCTGTCCGGCCGCGCTACATTTGTCTGCAACAAGAAAATTTCCATATAAAGAGAGGTATATCATGAAGACAAAAACAGTAGAGCTGGTAGCAAGCCCGGGCGATCCGCACTTCGTCGGTGATGGTTTCAGGGTGCACAATTTCATCCCCGGAAAGTTTCGCATGGATATGCAGAGAATGGACCCGTTCATCTTTTTGGATTACAATTCAAAGTACACCTTTCCTCCAGCCGACAAGCCGCGTGGCGTCGGGGTCCATCCGCACCGTGGTTTTGAAACGGTCACGATTGCCTACAAGGGCAAAGTCGCGCACCATGACAGCAGCGGTGGCGGCGGGGTAATCGCGGAAGGTGATGTGCAGTGGATGACGGCCGCGAGCGGTGTCCTGCATAAAGAATATCATGAAGAGGAATGGAGCAAAAAGGGCGGCGAATTTCAAATGGTGCAGCTTTGGGTCAACCTGCCCAAAAAGGACAAAATGAGTCCGCCCAAATACCAGGCCATCAAACATGAAAACATTGCGCGCGCCGAACTGCCCGCAAACGCCGGACATATTGAAGTGGTAGCAGGTGAATACAACGATACAAAAGGCGTCGCCTCCACTTTCACGCCGATACATATGTTTAACGCCAAACTGAATAAAGGTGGCAAAGCAGATTTCCAATTTTCTGCACACTTCAACACCGCGCTTCTCGTTGTGGAAGGAAGCATTGTAATCAACGGTAATGAAAACGCTCCAACGGATCACCTGGCGTTGATGGCAAACGATGGCGAAGTCTTCGATGTTGAAGCAGCCGCTGATTCTGTAGTGCTGGTCTTGAGCGGCGAGCCTATCAGGGAGCCGATTGCAGCGCACGGCCCTTTTGTAATGAACACCAGACAAGAATTAATGGAAGCATTTAAAGATTTCAATGAAGGAAAATTCGGCTATTTGGAGGAATAAGACATTTGCCCTTACGATCATCGCGGGCAGTTTGAATAAGCGCTGCACGCGTTTGATTTTTTTAATGATCAGATGAACGTAATCGCACCACACGGTGTTGCCTTCAACAAGCGTAAAATAAAATATCGCTTTGTTTTGCCCGGAACTCAGAATAAATTTGGCGCCAAAATGGTCAACCCTGGAGTTTATGAAAGCAATGAAACGCAGAAATTTTATGCTCGCCACCTTCAGCGCCTTGCCGGTTATGGCCTTTGCCAGAATTAGGCCCGCTTTTGGCACCAGAACCAATCAGGGTTTTAAGGTTGAATCCGGCACAGCCAGGTTTGGCATTCCCTACACGATGAAGGGCGTTACCCTAAACAGGCTGGATATAAAAATATCAGGCAAAGATACCGGGAATGACCTTGCTGTTTTTGAGCAAACCGGCTTAACGCCCAACGGTGGTCCGCCCCTGCATATCCATCCAAACCAGGATGAATGGTTCTACGTCATTGAAGGCGAATACCTGTTCCGGGTTGGTGACCAGAAATACCGCATGAAGCCCGGCGACACGATCTTTCTGCCGCGTAATATCCCGCATGCTTTCATCCAGCTTAGCGAAACAGGCAAAATGATTGTATCCTATTTGCCCGCGGGGAAAATGGAATCATTCTTCGCCGTTACCGACGGATGGGTATCACCGCCATCTAAGGAAGAGATTGCACAAGTCTTCGCCGAACATGATATGCAGGTTGTTGGTCCTCCGCTTAAGCCTGAATAACGGCGCGCGAAAAAAACAGCCGGATTCATTTTTTATGAATAATACCACCGGTATGCAAAATCAGTTACCCGGTTTCTTTCCAGGAGCCGGGTATTTTTTTATCCCGGTGAATTAAACTTTGTCTCTTCCGGCCTGCCTGAATATATTGCCCCACTCTTCACTTCATCCCGGAAAGAAAATATGATTGATTTTGACCTGCAGCTTGAAACGGCAGATATCCTTTTGCGGCCGGTGGCGGAAAGCGACCTGGATAAAATGCGTCCCCTCACGCGGGATGCCGAAATGTGGAAATGGTTCACCTACAATTTATCCAATGATGATGAACTGACGCAGTGGTTTAACGCCGCGCTGAAAGAGATGCGCCAACAAAAGCGCCTGGCTTTTACCGTAGTCGAAAAAACCTCCGGACAACTTGCCGGCTCCACCAGCCTGGGTAATATTGTCCTGCGTGATAAACGCGTCGAAATAGGCTGGACCTGGATTGGCAAACCGTTCCAGGGCAAAGGCATCAACCAGCAAAGCAAGTTCCTGCTGCTGGACTACTGTTTCAAACAGGGCTTTGAGCGGGTTGAGTTTAAAACCGATGTGCTGAACACATATGCCCGGCGGGCCATGGAAAAAATGCATTTTGTGGAAGAAGGCGTTCTGCGCAGCCACACGCTTATGGCCCACGGCCGCCGCCGCGATACCATCTTCTACAGCGTGCTTAGAGGTGATTGGGACACTGTTAAAAAATTGAATAACTGGAAATAGCATGGAAATCAAAAACTCCCTGCCCGCCCAAATCGCCGGCCACCTCCGTGAGGTCTATTTTGGCGGTAACTGGACGGACTCCAACTTAAAGGGCCAACTGGCAGGCGTCACCTGGCGGCAGGCCACAACAAAGCTGCATTCTTATAATACGATCGCCGCGCTGGTGTATCACATAAACTACTACGTGGAAGCGGTTTCACGGGTGCTTGACGGCGGCAGGCTGGAGGCAAAAGATGCCCACAGCTTTAACCACCCGCCGATACAATCCGCCGAAGAGTGGCAGGCGCTTCTGGACAAGCTGTGGCACGATGGCGAACGTTTTGCCGAGCTGATCGAAAAGCTGCCCGAAGAAAAGCTGTGGGATGATTTCACGGAGAAAAAGTACGGCAGCTGCTACCGCAACCTGCAGGGCGTCATCGAGCACACGCACTATCATTTGGGCCAGATTGTGCTGATTAAAAAAACGCTGATGGAAGACGAAAGCAGCCGGCTTTGAAGCAGCTTATAGCAACACTCCCGTTATTTTTCGCAGGCGCATTATTGTGGACCTGCAACAACTCTCAACCCGCCACCTACAACATTCCGGCGCCGCAGATCGATTACGACAGCCATGTCCATATTATGAGCCCCTACCTGATCAGCCGGTGGAAAGATGCCGGTATCCCCTTTTCAAGATCAGAGGCCAGCTATTCCAACATCGACACGATTCTGCACAAGAATGGCGCGCGGTTTATTGACCTCATTGGAATGGGTTATGTCTTTGAAAACCGTGAATATTATCGTGCCGCAGACGCATGGGCCAGGCTTAAGGCCGAAAACAACTGGCTGGCCGAAGCGGCAAAAAAGTACTCCGCCCGCGTCAGGCCCTTTTTTGCCATTGATCCGCTTCAGGATTACGCGTTGGAGGAGCTTGAGCGCTGCTTCGCGATCAACCCGGAATGCGGCATTAAGCTGCATTTTTATACATCAAACGTAAATTTAAAGCTACGGGACCATCGCCAAAAAGTCGGAGCGTTATTGTTAAGGGCCGCGATAAACGGCATTCCCGTTCTGCTGCATTTCGATAACGGCTCGGCAGCGTTCGGGCGTGGCGATGTGGAAATCCTGGCGGATTCGCTTTTGCCTGAGATGCCGGCGCTTAGCTTAACGATCGCCCATTGGGGCACGTCCGGCGGATTTACAAAAAAGACAAAGGCAGTCATCGATGCGTTTGCCGGAGCGCTGGAAAAAGAGCACGTCCGAAAGCACAATATCCGTTTTGATATTTCCGGCGTAGGCCTGAACAAAGATGCCGAAGGGGCCGACGCCCTGAGTGATAATGAGTTCAGGGAGTTAAAAAGGTATATGGCGAAAATCGGAGTACACAGGATAGTTTTTGGGAGCGATTACCCACTTTACAATGCCGGAGAATATGGCGCTGTTCTGCTGGCACGGGCCGGTTTCTCGAGTGAAACCCTAAAGCTCATATCGCGCCTGCCCAAAGATGATGTTCGCATTACGGAAAAACAGCCAACCCTTGGAGATAGCAATGGAAATTAAGCTGCTTTCACATCAAGAACCGGACGAATTCATCACGATGATCCGTCTGTTTGAGGATGTCTTCGAGATGGAAAATTTTGTCATGCCCGAAAAGCGGCACCTGGAAGCACTTTTGCAAAAACCGGGCTTTATGGCCGTTGCAGCAAAAGACGGCAATAAGACAATCGGCGCAATGACGGTTTATACGCTGGACCAATATTATTCCACAAAACCGTTGGCCTATATTTATGACCTGGCTGTTTTGCAGGCTTACCAGAGAAAAGGCGTTGGCAAAAAATTGATCGCTTTCATTAAAGAACATTGCACCCAACTGGGCTACGAGGAAGTGTTTGTGCAGGCCGACCGCCCGGATAAGCACGCGTTGGATTTTTACCGCGCCACGGCGCCGAGTAATGAAGAAGATGTGCTGCACTTTTACTATACGCTTTAAATATTTAGCCTTTTGCGCCAAACTTTTTTCAGTATAAACGTATAGTGCCTAAAATTATCCGACACATATCATCCCCGTAAGGAACCTCTTTTGCGCCTTGTTAAAAAGCTTTTTAAATGGATTTCTGCTTTTGCCGCGCTGCTGGCTATTTTTTTTCTGCTTTTGCTTATCATCCCGGAGAAGGAAACGGTAGCAAAGATACAACCCCGCGAAAGCACACAATATTGGGAGATGAGCGGGAGCTTTCGCATTGCCTACACACATCTAGCGGCAGCGGCAGACAGCACTAAGAGTCCTATTATTTTCGTCCACGGCGGCCCGGGCGGCTACATCCACTCCAGCATAATCGAAACAATGACCGCGTTTACATCCCGCGGCCACGACGTCTACCTCTACGACCAGCGCGGCTCCGGTCTCTCCGACCGTCTGCCAGCCTACTCCGATGTCAGCTTCGAAAAGCATTTGCAGGACCTGCATGAAATCATTACTCAAAAAATCAAAACTGAAAAAGTGATACTCATCGGGCACTCCTTTGGCGCCAATATCGTCAACCACTACGCGGCCAGGCATCCGGCGCTGGTGGACAAGCTGGTTTTCAGCTCCCCCGGCGTGATGTTGCCACACCGCCAAATCAAAGGACGATACGCCGATCTCGACTCGCTTTACCTCACACCGGATTCGCTGGACTTTACAGAACCCTACAACTTTGTGGACGACGTAAACCTGACCGCGGCCAAACCCAAAGCGATCGTCGCCACGCTGGGTGCACTGCTCCTGGACGTTAAGCTGATTTCCGACACGCAGATGGACCGCATGCTTAACGCGCTGGCGGCCACCTTTACCCGCGGCATGGTCTGCGATCCGGCCAACGTCTTGCCCGAAGAAGGCGGCGGCGGGCTTTACGCCTACCTGGCCACCAACAATAACGATATGCCCAAAGTAAGGGATCAACTGGCCCGCGTTCAGGCACCGGTGCTGGTGCTGCAGGGTCAATGTGAATACATCCCTTTTGGCGCGGCCATGGAATATGTAGATTACTACCCGAACGCCCGCTACCGTTTTATTGAAAATGCCGGGCATATCATTTGGTGGGAACAGCGGGAGGCGTACATCGCTGCGATCGCTGATTTCCTGGAGCAATAATAAAACCGGCCCGTTTTAGGGCCTAAACAACCGTGGATAAAAAGAATGCCCATCGCGCACTGCTTTTGCAAAGACATTTCAGTTTCCAAAAACAGCTGGGCTGAAATCGCCTTGCAATGGGCCGCCGATATTGGCGTGGACCTCTCTGATGTCACCCTAAACGCCATCCCGCTGGCGGCACAGTGTGGCAAAAACTACACGCTCATGGTGAACCTTTACCTGCCGTCACTATGGCCGGAAGCTGACGTCGCCCGCATACAGGAGAGCCTGGTGAAAATTTTGTCCGCAAAACTGCAACTAAACGAGGCGGATATTTTTGTTTTAACAAGCATCATCCAATCCGGGCACGTGTGCGAAAACGGCGCAACGCTGCGCTGGTAAACTAAAGGAGAACACCAATGGCAACAGATGAATCTTTTGTAAAATATGTTGTTGACCAGATTGATTACGATGGCGAACTCACCTGGAAAAAGATGTTTGGTGAATATGGTATCTGGGCCGATGGTAAAATCTTTGCACTGATTTGCAACAATAAATTGTTCATCAAGCCCACGCAAACAGGCCGCGACTACATTGGCGATGTGCTGGAAGCACCGCCCTACCCCGGGGCCAAAAACAGTTTTTTGATTGAAGAGAAACTGGATGACCGCGCCTGGCTCAGCGAACTGGTCCGGCTTACGGTTAAAGAATTGCCAGCGCCCAAAAAGAAAAAGAAAAATTAAGCCGGCTCCCTCAGCGGTTGCGTTGCAACACAAAACTTTCTAAACTTGCCGCAGCCCATTACCTGATTATTTTTAGCCCAAAACTCCCTGCAATACCCCGCCATTCATTCCCGGCGTAATGTTTAATCACCCTTCACCAATGGAGAACAGTACATGGCGAAATCAGCCGTCCAAACATCCCCGCAGGTTTATGCCCGTGTTACCGGTGTCTTGTACCTGCTTATCATTATCTTCGCCGGATTCAGCCAGGGCTATGTGCGCGCTGAACTGGTCGTCCCCGGCGATGCGGTGGCCACGGCACAAAATATCATGGCTGCCCCGGGCCTTTTCCGGTTTGGCTTTGCCGGCGATTTGATTGCCTTTATCCTCGATGCGATTGTCTCGGTTCTGTTTTATGTGTTGCTCAGGCCGGTCAGCAAAACCCTGGCACTTATTACGGCAGCGCTGCGTCTGCTGGCCCACCCGGCCATCGCCGGCATCAACCTGTTGAACCACTACATGGCGCTGCAGCTTTTGGGCGGTGCCGATTACCTCAGCGTCTTTTCAGCGGAGCAACTGCAGGCGCTGGCTTTAGTGCTGATGGAAGCACATACCGTCGGCTACCTGATCGCCGGCGCTTTTTTTGGATTGCATTGTTTGCTGCTGGGCTACCTGCTTTATAAATCAGAATATTTCCCGGCCTTCCTGGGCGTATTGATGGCCATTGCCGCCCTGGGCTACCTGGCGGAAAGTTTTGGCAACTTTTTGCTGCCCGGCAACGAACAGCTACTGGCCTGGGTTGTCGGCATGACCGCAGCCATCGGCGAAGTGACGTTAACGATCTGGCTGTTGGGCTGGGGTGTGAAAAAGCAATTCCGCGCCGCCCGGGTGGCTTGAAACAAGAAGCATAAACAAAAAGGAAATCATGAAAGCAGTCCTCTACAAAAAATACGGCTCCCCCGATGTGCTGGAATTGGGCGAACTGGAAAAACCCACGCCCGGAGACAACGAAGTTCTTGTCAAAATTTCTGCAACTACTGTCACCATGGTGGATAGCATTTTTCGTCGTGGAGACCAGTTTTTCGCGCGCATGGCCACCGGCCCGATGAAACCTAAACAACCCGTATTGGGCACGGAGTTTTGCGGTGAAGTGGAGGCCGTAGGCAAGAGCGTAAAAAATTTCAAGCCGGGTGATGTTGTTTTTGGCGACAGCACCAACGGCTCCGGTACGCACGCCGAATACATTTGCCTGACGCAGGATGGGGCGTTTATTCACAAACCGGCCAACATCTCCGCGCAGGAAGCTGCCGGCGTGGCTTACGGCGCGCTGACCGCCCTGCCCTTTATCCGCGACAACGGCAAAGTGAAAAGCGGCGACAAGGTGCTGATCAACGGGGCCTCCGGCGCGGTAGGATCGTTTGCCGTGCAGTTTGCCAAACACTATGGCGCAGACGTAACGGCCGTTTGCAGCACGGCCAACGTAAACATGGTAAAAGAACTGGGCGCCGATACAGTCATCGATTACAAAAAAGAAGATTTTACCCGGAAAGCCGCAACCTACGACGTGGTTTTTGACGCGGTGGGTAAAACATCGTTTTCTCAAAGCAAAAAAGCGCTGAAGCCGGGCGGCATTTTCCTGACGACCGTGGTCGGTTTTCCCATTTTGCTGCAAATGCTGCGCACTTCGATCATCGGCAATAAAAAGGCGGCGATTGCTTTTACAGGTCTGCGGAGCCTGCCGGACAAAGTGAAAGACCTGCAGCTGATCAAAGAAATGATTGAACAGAATAAACTGAAAGTGACCATTGACAGGCAGTTCCCGCTGGAGCAGATTGCCGAAGCGCACCGCTACGTAGATGCCGGACACAAAAAAGGCAATGTGGTTGTAAATATAGCACCGGCAGGGTAAGGAGTTTTTTATGTCAAACGCCAGCACATTGAACCTGGCCGAAATTTACGATTACATGGCGCGGATCTCCGTACGTGAACCGGACACCTTAAAACAGCTGCGCGCCGAAACCGCCAAAGATGAAATGTCGCGCATGCAGATTGCCCCGGAGCAGGGCCAGTTTATGGCGCTACTGGTCCGTTTGATGGGCGCAAAAAAGGCCATCGAGATCGGCACTTTTACCGGCTACAGTTCCATCTGCATGGCGCAGGCCCTGCCCGATGACGGCAAGCTAATTTGCTGTGACATCAACGAAGAGTGGACAGCGGTTGCCAGACGCTACTGGGAGAAAACCGGCGTGGACCATAAAATCGACCTGCAGCTGCGTAACGCGCAAGAGACCCTGAAGCAGCTATTGCAGGACGGTCATGAGGGGACCTTTGACTTTGCCTTTATCGACGCGGACAAGGAACGCTATGACTATTATTACGAGGCCTGCTTCAAACTCATCCGTCCCGGCGGCCTGATCACTATAGACAATGTTTTGTACAGCGGGCGCGTGGCAGATGACAGTGAGCAAGACGCGGAGACCGTCGCTATCCGCCAATTGAATGAGAAGCTGAAAGACGATCTGCGCATTGACCTCAGCCTGGTGCCCATCGCCGATGGCCTGACGCTGGCACGCAAACGCTGAATGGATTGAATTGGTGAATAAATGCGTAATACGATATTTTCATGTCAACGCATCCCTCAACTCCTTCAAGACAAAGCGGGCGTTTGTCATTCCTGCGAAGGCAGGAATCTATGCCCAGGAATTAGCTATGGCGCTGCAAAAAGCCGTATTTCCTGGATTCCCGTTTTCACGGGTATGACAGATCAGGAGCCGCTGGCATAATAAGCCCCTTCCCTAAATTTTGGGAAGGGGTTGGAGATGGGTTTCCTGTGCAGGGCGACGAAAGCAATACCTTCATCTCGAGAGAGATCTAGCGACGGCACAATTAGCAACGCAAAAACAAATGGACAGCCATGAAAGAAGCAAAAGCGATTACAACATTCTTTATAATATTGATCTTTTGTGCGGGCATGCATGGACAGACTAAGGAACCGCAAGCAGACCTGCTCAAAAATTTCGACAGCCTGGCCCATTCAACGGTTATGATATTGGGCACGTTTCACTTTGACTCGACTATGCTGGCCCAAAACCATCAATCTCAGCTTTCGCGGGTAGTGTCCGCTCTTGCCGCTTTTCATCCGACAAAAGTAGTCTTGGAATGGGAACCATCACGCCTTACGGAAACCAACCGCCAGTACCGACTTTTTCTGAGAGATTCTTTTGATATTTCGGACAAACCCAACGAGATTTACCAGATTGGCTTCAAAGTAGCCAAAGCCTTGGAGCATGACAGCGTCTATCTGTTCGATGACCAAACCGAATACATCGGTTCGCTGGATAATTTTTCCTTTAGATCGTTCAACACCTACGCCAGGCAAAACGATGACGGGTTTTACAATAAGTACGAAAATGAGCTGATCGAAACCTGGGAGCACAATCAGAGTCTTTTGGACAGCCATAGTCTGTATGACCGTTTAATGCTGATGAATTCACCGCAGGCAGCAAAAATAAATGCTCAGAGAATGCACCTTTACGAAGTACGGGTTGGCATACAAAAAAACTGGATGGGACCGGATTGGCTTGGTCGCTGGTACCGACGGAATGTGCGCATGATGAGCAACGTGCTGAAGCTTGCCGAAGAAGGCGATCGCATTCTTATTATTGTTGGAGACAATCACAAGTGGACTCTGGACATGCTTTTTGAGCACACTCCCGATTTTGAACTTGAATCGAGCTGGCATCTGCTGCAAAATTACCGCTACGGTAAATAAGGAGAAGAATGGATCACATAAGTATTGATACGTTTACCCTGGCCGGAATAAGGCTGCCGGGCAAAACAACTAACTCAAACGAGCAATCGAGCCGGGATTGCGGCGCTTTATGGCAACGCTTTGAGCAGGAAAAAATAGCCAACAAAATTGCGGGAAAACTGGATAACGCCGTTCGTGCCGTGTACTTTGATTACGACGGCGACCACACGCAGCCCTTCTCCTATTTCATTGGCTGCCGGGTAGATCCCAAAGCGGTCCAACCCGATGGTCTGGAGAAATTAACGATTCCGTCAGGCACGTATAAAAAAATCGTCGCACGCGGCAAAATGCCTTATTGCATTATGAATGCCTGGCGCGAAATCTGGTCAAAAGACGATAGCGTCCGTGGGTATGCGTTTGACTTTGAGGTCTACGATCAGCGCAGCTATGATTGGAGCAACGCAGAAGTAGATATCTTATTGTCACTAAAATAAGGAGCAGGCGGATGAAAACATTAGTTGGCTTTTTGTTGATATTGCTGCTGTTGAGTTGTTCGGACAGCCCTTCTTTTAAAATGGATTTCCTGGCCGGTACCTGGAAGGTCGATGGCCGCGACACCTATGAAGAATGGAAGAAAACGGGGCCGAAGCGCCTGGAGGGATACGGCTATAAAGTTCAGGGCGACAGCCAGCGCGTTTTCGAAACGCTGGTCATTCGGGAAGTCGACGGGCAGCTTGTTTACGAAGCCACGGTGCCCGATCAGAATGAAGGCCGCACCATTGGCTTTACGTTAAATCCCGCCCACAAGGAAATCTACTCCTTTGAAAACCCAGACCATGATTTTCCAAAGAAAATTCAGTATAAACTCCTGGCTCAGGATACCTTGCTTGTAACAGTGCTTGGAGAAAATGACAGCGGTTTCCGGCTGACGTTGGTACGCCAAAAATAAAACCAACATGTACCTTTAAGAGGCGCCTCGTTTGATCAGCAAAATTCACATCCCGGACTTTCCGCTGAACGGCTTTATCAGCCATTTTTTTTACTACACCGGCTACCATCCTGAACACGAAGTAGAACGGCTGCTGCCCGATGGCGATGTGCAGATCATTTTTGAACTCACTGAAAGGCCAAAACACATTTACGATAACGAAACGCTCAAAGAAAAGCAGACATGTAAAAGCGTCTGGTTTGCCGGTTTCCGTACCGAACCTATAACAATACCATCCGGGCGCGAAAGCGAAATGGTGGTTGTGCAGTTTAAAAAAGGCAAAGCGCTGCCCTTTCTTAACGCGCCCATGCATGCCCTAACAAATACCGTAGTTGACGCGGAACTGGTTGTAAAAGCGGAGATTATGGAGATAAGGTATGCTCTGCAGGAGGCAGACACACCCACGGCCAAACTGTGTGTCCTTGAAGAAAAATTGCGAAAGTTCTACCAAAACCGTCTGCGCGAAAACCCCTTTATCGACTTTGCTGTTTCGAATATCGCGGCCCTCCCCAACACAACAACTATCGCCGCGGTAACGAGGCAAACCGGCTATTCGCACAAACACATCATCGCATTGTTTAAAAAGCACATCGGCGTTACCCCCAAGGAATTCCTGAAGGTGATGCGTTTTCAAAAAGCTGTAGAACATATTGAACGGCAGCCTGCCATTGACTGGGCCTCGGTGGCCCTTGACTGCGGCTACTACGATCAATCCCATTTTATTGCCGACTTTAAAACTTTTTCCGGCTACACACCCAAACTGTATGTGCAACAAAAAGGCCCAATCATAAACTATATCCCGCAGGCGGTCGGTAGGTAAATTTTTTCCTATAAATAGTTTTCTCCTTTAGGCAATTTGGACCGTTCACATCACGCGAAAGGAGAAGCTATGGAGAACATCTATCTCAACCATTGGGCGGTTTTTGTTTGCGCGATCTTTAACCTGGTACTGGGCGCGCTCTGGTACTCCCCCGCTCTTTTTTATAACGCCTGGAAAACGGAGAACAAGCTAACAGATGAACAGGTTCAGCAATCGAATCCGGCAAAGACTTATGGTATCTCAGTTATACTCTCGCTGCTTATCTCTTACAACCTGGCCTTTTTTCTAGGGGACGCCAACACGAACTGGCAGTGGGGTCTGGCAGCAGGATTTTTGGCCGGCTTTGGATGGGCCGCGGCGGTTTTCACTATCATCGCGTTGTTTGAGCAAAAAAGCTGGAAGTACATTTTTATCAACGGCGGCTACATCGTTATTTATTTTTCCGTTATTGGCTTTGTCCTGGGTGTTTGGCGCTAAGCCGGCAGCTGATGCTATTTGGGCCTAACCCGCGAGAAAACACGAAGGAGGGGTACACATGAATAAAACTCTTTATACCATTATTGGCCTTTTTATAGCTGTCACCATTTTGTTTTGCACGCAGCAACCTGCGCTCGAATACGCAATTGCCTACAACGTACTCGTTGACGCGGAAAAGGACGACTACGATGTGTTTGTGAAACATCTTGATGGCACGTCTGCAAGCAACATTACCAACCATCAGGATGTGGCCTGGACGTACCTCTGCGTGAACGACAAGGTGCTTTTTATCAGTGACCGCGATACGAGCCACCGCAATTACTTCCTATATGAAATGGAGACCGACGGTAGTAACATCCGCAAAATAAGTGATGTACGTCTGCGGGACAGTTGGATGGGCAGCCGTTATGGCGGAAGTGAAATTATTGTAAACGTCCATGGCAGCGTGGATACGGCTTTTTATATTATAGACCGCAAAGGCACCTTATTGGACAAGATCAATCCCGGGCTGGCTTATTTTAACGACCCGGTTTTTTCACCCGATGGAAAGCAGATTGTTTTTCGCGGGGCAAGTAAACCGTTCAAAAAAGACACGGGCTACATCGATGAGCTGTACATCATGAACGCCGATGGCAGTGAACTGCGACAGCTGACCCAGTACCCGGCCGATGACACAACTGCCGCGTGGTATGCCTACCACGCGGGGCCACCGCGCTGGCACCCCACTAAAACTTCATCAGCTACCAGAGTTTTCAGAACGACAAATACAGTCTTTACGCGGTAACACCCGATGGCACCAGGCAATGGAAGCTGACCGACACTCCCCTGAGCGAAAGCTGGCACGACTGGAGCCCGGACGGCAAATGGCTGGCTATTGGTGTTTCTAGCCCGGACGAACCCAAACGCTATGACATCGCGCTTATGAACTGGCAGACAAAGGAGATGCAAATGCTGACTGACACAACATACCAATATAACCAGGCTCCCGCTTTTGTAATTAGTACTCGGAGATAAATAGAGGTTAAAAAAACGTAATCAAGGCCTAAAAAGACGTATTATTCTGTTGCCTGCTGTTATAAACTATTGCTATAATTAGCATAGAAAACCTACGATTGTTGTATGCGACCTGCCCACGCCAGCGCGCAAAACGATCGTTTATAGCCAAGGCATATATTCTGCCGCCAACAGTAAGGAGCATTACGATGTCTACCCTCAACAGATCTGCCATTACTCTGAACAGGCCCACCCTGTCGCTAACGGGTTCACGGGCGTTTATTTTTCAACTTAGCCTGATTGCAGCTGCGGTTATTCTGCCTCTTGTCGCGCATTTGTCCGGTGCCTCCGTGCGTGTGCTTTTGCCGATGCACTGGCCGGTTATTCTTGCCGGCCTGGTTTACGGATGGCGTTCGGGGCTTATCACCGGCGCTCTGGCCCCGGTTGTCAGCTACCTGCTTTCGGGATTGCCGCTGCCGGCCATTTTGCCGGCCATGACCATGGAGCTGATCGCCTATGGCCTGCTGACCGGTCTGCTGCGTGAAGTGTTTAGGCTGAATCCTTTTGTTTCCATTGCCATAGCTTTGCTGGCTGGAAGGTTGCTTTTTGCGGGCGCTTTGTGGCTGTCTGACGCGGGCTATTTGCTGAGCGCATTAACACCGGGCATCATAGCCGGCCTTCTGCAGATCGCTTTGTTGCCGTTTGTCGCCCGCTGGTGGATTGACCGCGAGCGTGGCAACGAAAACGTGAAAGGCGGCACGGATGCTTGATGATCTGGAAAAAGTTGAATTGCTGCCTTTTATTAAAGAGCTGCCAACGGAAGATCTCTCCTATCACCCGATTATAAAGCCGCCGCAAAGCGCGCGTATGCGTTCGGGTTTCGTAACACTGGAATCTGGCGCAGAAGTGGGAGAACACAGCACGCACGATCACGAAGAAATGCTGGTTGTCCTGCAGGGACATGGCGAGGTGGAGATTGAAGGACAGGGCCGGCAAAAAATACATAAAGGCTGCGTTGCCTATATTCCACCGCAGACGCAACACAACGTCCACAACATGAATGAGGAGCCGCTGCGCTACCTGTACATTGTTTCGCGCGCGGAATAACGGCATCTATCACATGTATATAAAAGGGCCTGCTTGTCAGGCCTTTTTTGTTTGGCGATTGCATTTACCCGCCGATGACCTCCCCGGTCAAAGCGATAACTTTTGCTTCTCATTGCGCTTACTTGTAAATAACTGGTAACTCACATTTTTACGAGGAAAGCATGAAAACCGCAAGCAGAACCCAATACGGTTCACCAGAAGTTATTACCATAAAAGAGATCAATGTACCTGTTCCACGATCCAAAGAAATTTTAGTACGCGTACATGCGGCCACCGTCAACCGCACCGATTGCGCCATTCTGCAGGGCAAACCGGCTGTGATGCGCCTGATGCATGGTTTGACAAAACCCCGGCAGCCGGTCCTGGGAACAGACTTCGCCGGTGTAGTCGAGGTGATCGGCAAAAACGTCACGACCTGGCAGGTGGGCGACAGGGTGTGGGGCTTTAATGACAACGGCCTGGCCTCACACGCCGAATACCTGACCATCGCAACGGACAAAGCTGTAGAGTGGCCCAAAAGAGCCACCTTTCCCAAAGCCGCCGCCTGCGCCGAGGCCGCCCATTACGCCTACAATTTTATCAATAAAGTGACACTCAAGCCCGGACAAACGGCGCTGGTAAACGGAGGCACGTCAGCCATCGGCTCGGCGCTTATCCAGATGCTTAAATACCACGGCCTGTATGTAAACGCCACCTGCAAAGGCGAGCATGCGAAAAAGGTAGAAGCTCTCGGCGCGGACAGAACAATAGATTATGAGAAAGACGACTTCACAAAAGATCCCGAGCGTTACGATTTTGTTTTTGATGCTGTGGGCAAAAGCAGTTTTGGCGCCTGCAAAGGTTTGCTGAAAGAAAACGGCATTTACATGTCGTCCGAGCTGGGGCCGCGTGGCGAGAACACCTGGCGCCCTTTGACGACAAAACTCGGCGGTGGCAAGCGCGTTGTTTTTCCCTTTCCCAACAATATCATACGCAGCCTGCTGTTTGTAAAAGAGCTGTTTGAGGAGGGCCGGTTCAAACCGCTTATCGACAGACACTACCCGTTGGAAGAGGTTCAGGACGCCTACGAATATGTGCTGACGGAGCAAAAAATCGGCAACGTCATACTGGACCTGTCTGAAAAGAGGCATGGATGAAAAACCGTCTTTTGATCATCGTAACCAACGTGGATTCGTACGACAAGACGGACAAACCCACCGGCTATTGGTTGAGCGAGCTGACCCACTTTTACGATCTGTTTGAAAAACACGGCTTTGAGCAGGATATCGCCAGTCCCAAAGGCGGACCTTCGCCTCCGGACCCGCGCTCGCTAGGCCTTTTTGCCATGGATAAAAGTACCCGCGCGCGTTTTGAAGACAATAGCTTTATGTCCCTGCTGCAGGATACCAGGACGATTGATGATGTGGATCCTGCCGCGTACGACGCCATCTATTTTTGCGGCGGCCACGGCGTGATGTGGGATTTCCCTGACGATGAAAAGCTGCAACAGCTTACCCGCACGTTTTACGAGTCCGGCAAGATTGTTTCCGCGGTGTGTCACGGTTATTGCGCGCTGCCCAATGTGCGTCTCTCCGACGGCAGCCACCTGGTGCAGGGCAAACGGCTGACCGGCTACTCCTGGCTGGAGGAGATTGCCGCGGGCGTGGCCAAACACGTACCCTACAACATCGAAAAGCTGATCAAAGAGCGCGGCGCCGACTACCGCAAAGCGCTGCTGCCGTTTATGCCTTACGTACAGGTAGATGGCAATCTTATTACAGGCCAGAATCCCTTTTCGGCCAAAGCCACCGCACAAAAAGTTTATGAAATCTTGAGTACACAGAAATAATTTATTATACTCTCCTACTATTTTATTAGACATATATAATTTTCTGGTTTATTTTGCTTACTGATACCGGGATGTTTCATCTACCCCGGTTTTTGCAGAATCAAACTCAAAAGTATAATTCATAAACTTAAGGAGATCCCCGCAATGAAATCTTCTTTCAAAGTTCTGTTATGTTTTTTCTTCTTCACCTTTGCCAACGCGCAAATTGGCGGCATTTCCGGCTCCAAGTTGAGCGCTGTGAGCGTTGGCGTGGTGGGACACCACAAACTGGAGTTTGAGCCGGGCTTCGCATTTTGCTACCAAAGCAAATACTGGAACGGCGATAACGAGTTGACCGACCTTTACGCCAATGGCGATAGTGTAAGTGTCGAGTCGGAAAAGTATTTTCGCTTTACCTATGGCCTTTTTGACCAAATGGAAATCGGGCTGGCCGCCCCAACAAATATGTCCGCCATCAGCTTTGGTATGCGTTACATCGTGTTCGAGCAGGGGCCATATGGTTTTGCGCTAATGGCCGGTTATAATACCCCCCTGGGCAACGGTGTACGCTCCACCGAAACAGCGACCGAAGACAACACCGGCCAGGCCGGACTGGGTATTGTGGGTTCTGTCGCGCTGAATGAGAAATTTTCGATTGATGTGAATCTGCAGCATCTGCGCTTCGTGGAGCGTCCACAAAGTCTCCATGACGGGGCAACGTTTTTTAACGTGGATGCCGGATATTATTTTTTGGATCACATGCTGCAGGCGGTTGCCGGTCTGGGCTATCAGCATCATAGCTATAGCGGCGCGGATAGTTTTTTGCTTACGGCCTACCCGGGGGTAACCATTGAAACGGGCTCAAACTACATCATCGTGTTGGCCGCGCCGGTTGACCTTTATGGTAAAAACGCCGTACGCTCGGTCAGTTTCAATTTTGCCTTAACTGTTACCCTCAATTAAAGGCGCGGATAATGGATACAAAAAACGTTGTTTCCGGTTGGTTTGAAAAGTGGGAAGAGGGCGATTTCTTAAATCTGTCCATCGCGGAGGATTTTAAACATACCAGCCCCTTTGGCACGATAAACGGTAAAAAGGCCTATCTCGATCTTGTGAAAGCCAACAAGGATAAATTCCTGGGTCACCGCTTTGAAATACATGATGCTTTATATGAATCAAACCGGGCCTGTGTGCGCTATACGGCGATACAGGGGGATTTTAAACTTGATGTGAGCGAATGGCACTATGTGCGGGATAATATGATCACGGAGATCGTGGCCTACTACCACATCGGAGAAATCCGCGAGGACAGAAAACTGTCGCCGCCGGGAGAATAGTCTTACTGCGCCAGGGCTTTTCGGGCGTCATCCTTGGCTTTTTTGACCATGGCGGTGATGCCGTTGGAGCGCGCCGGAGAGAGGTTTGAGCCCAGGCCGATTTTGTCAATAAAATAGAGATCGGCCTCAACGATATCCGTCGGGGATTGGTTTTCCAGCGCTTTTACGATCAGGGCCACAATGCCCTTGGTGATCATCGTGTCACTGTCGGCCCAATACTTCATGCCGCCTTCCTGCAGCTTTCCGCAAAGCCACAACTGCGACTGGCAGCCGGCTATTGAGTGCTCATCATTTTTCAAGGCGTCATCCATTTGCTCCAGCTCTTTGGCGTGTCGGATCAGTTCTTCGTAAGTATCAAACCAATCGTCAAACCTGGAAAAGTCCTCAATAATTTTGTCCTGGATTTCATTTATGGTCATGGCTAAAACATCTGCCTCACTTTGTTGATTCCTTCGATCAGGCGGTCCACTTCCTGCTTTGTATTGTACATGCCAAAGCTGGCCCGCATCGTCCCCTGGATGCCGTAATGGCGCATCAGCGGCTGGGCGCAATGATGCCCGGTGCGTACGGCAATGCCCAGTTTGTCCAGCACTACGCCGGCGTCATAATGATGCACACCGTCCAGTGTAAAGGAGATGGCGCCGGTCATGGCCTTTGTGCTTCCGTAAAGCCGCAGCCCCTCTATTTTGGCCAATTGTTCGCGGGCATAATCGTAGACCTGCGTTTCGTGCGTCATAATATTTTCAAGGCCCGCCTCACCGATGTAGTCGATGGCCGCGCCCAAACTGACGGCACCCGGGTAATTGACTGTCCCCGCTTCGAACTTTAGCGGTGGTTTTGCCCAGGTCGTTTTTTCAAACGTCACTTCATCGATCATGCCGCCGCCGCCCTGGTAGGGTGGCATCTCTTCCAGCAACTGCTTATTGCCGTAGAGCACGCCGATGCCGGCATGGGCATACATTTTGTGCCCCGAAAAGGCGAGGAAGTCGCAATCCAAATCCTGTACATCTACGGGGATATGCTGCACGGCCTGCGCCGCGTCGAGCAACACGGGCACGTTGCGTCCGTGGGCGATTTTTATGATCTCCTTTACCGGGTTGATACAGCCCAGCGTGTTTGAAACCCAGGTGACGGCCAGCAGTTTTGTTTTGGGCGTGATCAGCTCTTTGAGCGCGTCCAGTTGCAACGTACCTTCATCGTCCATTGGCAGCACTTTGAGTGTGGCCTGTTTTCGTTCACAGACCAGCTGCCAGGGCACAATGTTGGAGTGGTGCTCCATTTCACTGACAATCACTTCGTCGCCGGCCTGCAGCATCATCTCACCAAACGAATGCGCCACCAGGTTGATCGATTCCGTGGTGCCTTTTGTGAAGATTATTTCCGAAACATCGGCGGCGTTGATGAAGCCTCGTACTTTTTCCCGTGCCATTTCATATTCATGGCTGGACTGTTCGCTGAGATGGTGCACACCGCGGTGGATGTTGCTGTTGATTTCGCTGTAAAAGGCGTTCACACGCTCAATAACCTGGCGCGGCTTCTGCGTGGTGGCCGTGTTGTCCAGGTAAACCAGCGGCTTGCCGTACACCTCCCTGCTCAGGATGGGGAAGTCGTTTCTTATTTTTTGTATGTCTAGCATTTTTTCTCTTTTAAAGTCTTGTGGTCTTGATGTCTTGACGTCCTGAAGTCTTGATGTTTTCTTGATCATGACCGTGATCGTGGTCGCATTGGGAGATCCCGGCGCACAGGCCGGGATGACAGACCCAGAAAATGTCATTTCGAATTCGGCGGCGGCCGGATGAGAAATCCGGGAGCTATCCGAACCCCGGATCTCTCACCGCTTCGCGGATTCGAGATGACAGTCTTTAATTCCTAATTCGTAATTCTTAATTCGTAATTTATTCACGTCCCGGTGGGATGCCTGTTTCAAAAGGCAGGTTGTTGTTGCTCCACTCGAACCAGCCGCCGTCGAAGACGGAGACGCGCGGCCAGCCCATCAACCAGGCGTTGAAAAAGGCTTCGCTGCCCCGCCAGCCGGTGCCGCAGTAAAAGGCGTTGTGCTTGTCCGGTGTGATGCCCAGCTTCTTCCACTTCTCCTCGGTCTCATGAAACTCGCGCATGGTGTGGTCCAGGTTGCGGTAGTTCTCCATGTGGTAGGCGTCGCTGCCGTTGTCGCCCCAGACCGACCCGGGTATGCGGCCCTTCTTCTCTATGTAATTATACCCGCTCACCTCACCGATGATTTCGCGCCAGCTGCGCATACTGACCAAGTTGCGGTCGGGATCTTTGGTGATCTGTTTTGCTTCTTCCAGGTCCACAGCCAAATCCGGCTGCTGCGGAATCGAAACACCAAAATCTGGCACCGGCTTTTTGGCCGTCTCCTTCGTGGTAATTTCAAAACCGGCGTCCTCCCACGATTGCAGCCCGCCGTTCAGGATGCGCACATCTTTGACCCCGGCGTAAAGCATGATAAAGGCGCAGCGTATCGAGCCCAGGTGGCCGGCGGCGCTGCCGGGAAAAGGATCATCGTTGTTGGGGGCGGAAAAGCGGCCATACAGAACCACCGTCGTATCGTGGGTGATGCCGTGGGCTTCCAGCGCGGCCTTCAACTCTTCGGGCGTGCGGCGGTTCCAGGTTTCGGGACTCTCCAGCGCCAGGCTGTCCAGCTCGATGGCGCCGGGGATGTGGCCTTTTTCGTAATCTCCGCGGTTGCGGTAGTGGCCGTGACAGACCACAAATCTGTCGTTATCGTATTCCGGGGCTGTGCCGCTGTCCAGCAGTTGCTTCAGCCAGTGGGCGGAAACCAGCTGACGGTAGCGCTGCAATCGCTGCATGGGTAGGCTTTCATCGGCGCTGTATTCTTTCACAAAACCGTGATACAGCTTTACGTTTTCATAACCGGCCCGCTGAAAAACACGGGCTACCTTTTCGGTCTCCGCGCGGTCGTAGCCGTATAAAATCAGTTCATGTTCGGGTGCCAGACCCTTGGAGCGGACAATCTCGATCCAGTCGATATAATTGGCCCATTTGGCGGGCAGGCTTTTAGCGCCCGCGATGTGTCCGCCGCGTTTTTCGCCGCGCTCGCGCCAGCCGTTGTAGGCATCCACCGGGCGGGTATCGATTAGCCGTGTGTTCTTGCGGCCTATGGCATTCTGTAGTTCAGTCAGGGAAATCGGGTCCATATTAGCATCTTCCGTATAATCATGTTTGGAGGACAAATTATAGGATTTACTAATTTTTGCAAAATGATATTATATATGTTGAAAACGTAACGCATTCTGTGAACAATTCAGTCCAACGATCAAATCTATTTAAATGACAAATGCTATGATCAGCTCTTGTGAATCGGAGAAGTATATTCTATTTTGTGATTGCTTTTGCCCGGGTTTTGCGTTATGAATTAACTAATATCTCGCTGGATTGAAATCTATGTGTCCCAATTTGAGCTAACGTGAAAATGGATCTTTTATATCTCGACACATCAGTATTCGGAGGACAATTTGATCCGGAATTTGAATTATGGACCAGGTTATTATTTGACCGAATTAAGAAGGGGCAATATCGACTACTTTATTCGCGGTTAACAGATGATGAACTAAACCGGGCACCAGAGCAAGTAAAAGAACTGGTACTCGAAATTCCCGCGAAATATGTAGAAGTGGTCGAGCTAACAAAAGACGCGATCGAATTAGCTGACAGCTATATTAACGAAAAGGTTGTGGGGAAAGCGAGCCGTGCGGATTGTCTTCACATTGCGTTGGCGACATTGAATAATGCGGATATTCTTGTGAGCTGGAATTTTAAACACATTGTGAACATAAATCGAATCAGAGGATACAATTCTGTTAATTACCGGCATGGACATCAAATACTTGAAATAAGAACACCAAGGGAAATACTGGAATATGAAGACTAAGCCAAAAGCTAAACAATCTGTCATCCGGCAGCTTCGAGACATCAGGGAAAAAATCAGTGACGATATAAAGAATATGTCTTACAAAGAGCTCTCTGAGTATCTTAAAAAGAAAAAGCCTCTACACCCCTCAATGCATAAAAGCAGAAAAGCTGAAAAGTAAAATTTCAAAACGGGGCCAACGCCATAGGTTAGCTTCGTCGTATACCATCCGATCGAATACTATCCAGGTTGTATTCTCTTAAATATTTTTAGACCGTTCAAAAATCCACCATTGCCCGTTATTGAAATATCTCCTATTATTGATGCTTACTAACGCGAGTAATGACAATGACATATCCCCGGCTTCAACCTACAGCTTTGGCCTTTCTTTTTGCCGCCACGCTTCTGCTTTGCGCCTGCACGGCCCCGCCCAACAAGGAACGCGCTACCACCGAAGCCCGGCTGGTGCTGGAAACACACCTGCGCGCCATCGCCAGTAAGGATTTGCCCACGCTGAAAAATACCCTTTCCCCCAGCGGCGAGATGGAGCTTATTTTGCCCGGACAAGAAATCAGCGGCGACGTGCAAAGTTTTGTGGAGATGCACGAAGTCTGGTTCAAAGAAACGGGCTGGAGTTTTGACTGGCAGATACTGAAACTGGAAGTCGGGCAGGAGCTGGCCCTGGCCACCACGGAAATTTTGTACCGCGAGCCCGAGCGCCACGGCAAACCCTATTTCAACCGCATGAGCGTGAGCTACGCCCTGCGCAAGGAAAACGGCACCTGGTACGTGATAAAAGACCACGCCAGCTCGGTGGAGAAGAAGGGAGAATGATAGCTGATTTGGGCAGTGCTTTAATAGGGTTAAAAAGATAAGTGTTACTTTAAGAAATATTATTTTGTCAAAGGAAAAAGCTTACAACAGTATTGCGCTGAATACTAAATTCATCTATCATTTGCCCATTAAGATTTACGCAAACTCTTACCAGTTAAAAATATGTTTTTGAATCGCAGTAATAAAATCAAGGCAATCGACTTCTTCTGTTCAGGTGGCGGAATGAGTTTTGGATTACAGCAGGCCGGTGTTGATGTAATTGCTGGACTTGATATTGATATAACATGCAGAGATACATATGAGGCAAACCTAAAACAGGCAAAATTTATTCACGCCGACATTACAAGACTAAGCGAAAAAAGTTTAACTGATTACGTCGAAATTAGTATTAATGATGATAGTATGATTTTTGTTGGCTGTAGTCCTTGTCAATTTTGGACAAAATTAAATACCAACAAAGATAATTCAAGCAAATCCAAAAATCTGCTATTTGATTTTCTGCGTTTTATAAGCCATTATAAACCAGGCTATGTGGTTGTTGAAAACGTTCCAGGAATCTGGACTAGGCGATCCGAAAGCGGCATTGAACTATTTATTAAAGCGCTTAAAAATATGGATTTTAAAGTAGAACATAAAATAGTCAATCTAAATAAGTTTGGCGTACCTCAGATTAGAAAAAGATTTACATTAATAGCATCAAGAGTTATTAAAAAAGGAATTTTTCCTAAAGAGGATATTGGCCACCCTCCTGTTGTAAGAGATTTTATAGGTTTAAGAAATGGATTCCCCAAAATATCTTGCGGTCACAAAGATTATACTAACTTTATGCACACTGCATCGGGCTTAAGCGAAAAAAACCTGAAGAGAATTTGTTCTACAAAAAAAGATGGCGGTACAAGATCAGATTGGGCAAACACTGACTTACAGTTAGAAACATATAAGAATAGAGATTCTAATTCTTTTGTAGATACATATGGAAGAATATATTGGGACAAGCCCGCCCCAACAATAACGACTAAGTTTCACAGTTTGTCAAACGGGCGTTTCGGTCATCCAGAAGAAAACAGAGCATTATCATTACGCGAGGGAGCAACGCTTCAGACTTTTCCTAAAAGCTATATTTTTAAAGCAAAAAGCATTGCGATAACGGCTAAGATAATTGGCAATGCGGTTCCTCCCGAATATGCCAAGAGAGTTGGCAAAGCGATAATAGATCAAACGGAAACGTGATGAAAAAACCATTTTCCATATCTCCTAGAATATTATCTCATTTGGGCGAAGATTTAATAAAGAGTGAAAGCATCGCATTGCTGGAACTTGTTAAAAACGCATATGATGCTTGTGCTAATGAGTGTAAGGTTAACTTCATAGTAGGTGATAATGGCATTCTTAATAAAATAATTGTAAAAGACAATGGCTTGGGAATGAACAGTAATATTATTGAAGAGCACTGGTTAACCATTGGAACTGATAATAAATACAAAAACATTAGGCCGAATACTTGCAAGAGAATACCGCTAGGGGAAAAGGGTATTGGACGTTTAGGGGTTCATAAGCTCGGAAATAAGATAAAACTAGTTAGCAAAATGCAGGACTCACCGGGAGTTCAATTAGACATAGACTGGAAAATGCTCGATTATATAAAAGATATAAACGATTTTAAAATTAACATTGAGAAGAATGATGATGTAGAATTTGCCAATAATACAGGTACAAAAATAATAATAGAAGATTTAAAAACTGTTTGGGATAAGAGACAATTAAGAAATACATATAGAGCTTTAACTTCATTAAATAGTCCTTTTGATGAAAGCAACGATAATTTTAAGGTTATTATTAATAGTAATAGAGACGATTTATTTGAAGGATTACCTGCTTTCGAAGAAATAAAAAGCGCAGCATTATATTTTGGTAAGTGTACACTTGACGGCAATCAAATAATTAATATCAAATATGAATTTCGACCCTGGACTTCATTATCTAAAATAGAATCAGGAAGAATAAAAAATCTTGAGGATTTTAAGGACATCGATTTAGAGATCGTTGATGAAGAAGGCAAACGCATTAACCTTAATAAATTTAAGATTGGTCCTGTTGAATTTAATATTATGATTTTTGATAGAGCACCGGAAATTTTCAACTATGTCACTGGTGAAAAAAAGACCATAAATACATATTTACGAGAAAACGGCGGTATAAGGGTTTATAGAGATGGAGTAAGAGTCTATAACTATGGTGAGCCGGACAATGATTGGCTAGAAATTGACATAAAAAGAGTTGGAAAACTAGGTGGAAATGTAAGTAATAATATTATTATTGGAGCAGTTAAATTAAAACGAGAAAAAAGCACTGACCTCAAAGAAAAAACTAATAGGGAAGGTTTTGTCGAAGATATTGCCTATACGGCTTTTGCAACTGCAGTAAGATACGCATTACACTTATTCGTAAGAGAACGAAATTATGATAAAGAACGCTTAACGATTCTTTATAAAAAGCATAAGGTATCGGAGCCGGTCTTATCAGACTTAAACGAAGCTATCGAAATAGTTGAAACAAAAATAGAAGATATAGAAATAAAAAATCAATTATTAAAATACTTAGCAAATATCAATTCTCAATATAAAGATGTAAAAGAGATTTTAATAAAAAGTGCAAATGCTGGTTTGAACCTAAGTGTTGTTATTCATGAAATAGAAAAACTAATATCGCAATTAACCGGTAGTATTAATAACCGCGATTTAAATAAGGCTATCAGCATTTCTTTAATGTTGGAAAAAATAATACGCGGTTATTCAGCAATGATAAAAAAATCTCACATTCAAAAAGGCCAATTGTCCAAGGTAGTCAAAATCGCGCTTGAAAATTATGAATTTCGATTCAAAGACCACGAAATTGAAATCGTCACCAACTACCAAGAAAACAAGCTTTTTGCGATGTTTGCTGAATCTGAATCAATATCAGTTTTAACAAATCTCTTAGATAATTCAATATATTGGCTAAGCTATTCACAGACGATGAACAAAAGGATCTCCGTATTTATTACAGACCAAATAAAAGGATATAATTCTATTGTCGTCTCAGACAACGGACCGGGCTTTACTATTCCTATCGAGATAGCAATTAATCCCTTTATCACGGGCAAGCCTCACAATATAGGCTCGGGTCTAGGCTTACATATAGCCAATGAAATGATGAAAAGTATGAAGGGTAATCTACTTTTTATTGACGAATACGATATTGAGTTTTCTGAACTCGTAAAAAGTAAAAAAATAACTCAAGCAATTATTGCTTTGTGTTTTCCAAAATAAGAAAAAGATATGGTATTAGAATTTATTGATAGCGCTTTAATTATTGATGATAAGCCTGAAGAAATTCAGAAGTTAAAAGAACTGCTTGAAGAAAATGACATTTGGGTAAAGCATAAGCTGCCTGAAGATTGCGTAAAGGAGCTGAAAAATCGTAAAATTATTTTTTTGGATATATATCTGAGTAATACTGCAACGGAATTGAAAGGTCATATTGCAGAAATAAGAAAAATTTTTAAAAATATTGTTGGGAAAAACTTTGGCACATATGGCCTTGTTGTTTGGACTAACCACCAGCATCATATTGATACAATTAAAGAAAAACTTCAACTTGATAAAGATACCTATTCGCTACCGCTCTTTATTTGTGGTTTAGATAAGCAAAAATACTTAAGGGATGGCTACGATAATCTGTTAAATGATCTAGATAATGAATTAAGAGAGAGTATCGCAGCACATTTTTTTATTAGCTGGAGTAGGTTAGTAAATCAAGGTCGTGACAATGCTATTTCTTCGATATTTGACCTAGTTCCTGATTACACAAAACAGGATAAGAATTTAGAGTTTTTGTTATTTAAGTTGGCTCAGAATTATACTGGAATTAGTTTGCAAGAGCTTGACGATTATCCTTTAAGTATTGATGCAATAAAAGCATTCAATGACATGTTAGTATATAATATTAATTCCATCTCGGAAAATTTCACTTTATTTACAAAAACGAGTGAAATAGAGTATTTAGACAACGAAAATAAATCAATAAAAGCAGAGACAAAAAAAACGGTTTCTGCAGAATTATATAAGATTTATGCAAAAATAAATTCAAGTTTATTAGTTGATCAAGTGCATATATCGCAAAATAAAGTTATTCCTGGAAACGTATATGAAGTAATGCAAAAAGAGAACTCTTTTAGATATGGTGAGCTTCCCGAGGGCGCCTCACCTATTATAATTGAGATGACACCGCCTTGCGATTATGCGAACAATAAATCTAAAAGTCCTAGAGTCCTTGCAGGGTATTATCATACTTGCAATTCAAAAAGACAGTTGCCAGATAGCTTCTATAAAGAATTGTGGCCTATTTTCTTAGAGGGCAAAAACGAACCTCAAATAATAGTTTTCGATTTTAGAATACTGGGATTTATTTCTAAAGAAGAACTAAATGATGAAAACAAGTATAAATTACTATTTAGGGTTAAAGAAAAGCTTTTTGCCGATGTATTACAAAAAATGGCATCTCATACTGCTAGATTAGGATTGTCAATTATTAGATGACAGATATATATTCTAAGCATAAGCGATCTAAAATTATGTCAAATATTAATGGGCAGGAAACAACGCCTGAAATATTGGTTCGTTCTTACTTGTTTGCGGAAGGCTTCAGATTTAGAAAAAACGTTAAGGAGCTACCCGGTAAACCGGATATTGTTTTGCCCAAATATAAAACAGTAATTTTTGTACACGGTTGTTTCTGGCATGGACATAGAGGATGTCCTCAGGCCTCATTGCCCGCCACAAACACAAAATTCTGGAAAGAGAAAATCTCCAAAACCGTTGAGCGAGACAAGGTTAAATCAACCGAACTGAAAAAAGCCGGTTGGAAGGTATTAACCGTGTGGCAATGCGAATTAAAAAACGAGACTATTAGAAAACGCACACTGTCAACCTTATCCAGCCTTATTGTAGCCAAATTTTTGCTGAACAAAAATGAAGCAAATTAGAAGTTACGGTGATCAAAGAGAAATCGGCTTCTGCGCTTTTTGCGGCGGAAAGACGGGAACAAGAGATCATTGTCCGTCTAAGATTTTGCTTGACCAACCCTACCCGGACAATTTGCCGGTGGTGCCTGCATGCGTAGAATGCAATAACAGTTTTTCGGCTGATGAAGAGTATATGGCTTGTTTAATGGCATGCGTTTTATCAGGTTCCACTGATCCAGATTTGATAATGAGAAAAAGGATAGCAAGGATTCTGAGAAAGAAAGGATCCCTTCGTGCAAGGATTCAGAATTCTATAATAAAAGAAAACAACGAAATAATTTTCACACCTGAAACGGAACGAATACAAAACGTCATAACGAAACTTGCAAAGGGCCATTCTTTGTTCGAGTTGCATTTACCGGTTTATATAAAACCTGATTCCGTTTCGCTTTTTCCATTGTGTGCTTTAGATGAAAAAACAAGATTTGAATTTGAAGCGCAGCCCGAATCAAGCTTGTTTCCTGAAGTAGGAAGCAGAGCTATGACCCGATTATTTACCGGAATTGATATTAATGATCACGGATGGATTGTCGTTCAACCTGGCGTATATAGGTATTTGGCATCACAGAATTCTGGTGTTGAAATTAGAATAGTAATTAATGAATATCTTGCCGGCATAATAAGCTGGCCTGATGTTATTTGTTAGCCGAACCAACTAGAATAATTCCTTAATAAAAAAGCCCGCCAACCGGCGGGCCCTTCCAAACTCTTCGCTTTTAATCTTTCATCTTTAATCTTAAGTCTTATTTCTTAAGCGACTTCAGCGAGTCAAACTGTCGCTCCACGGTCTGGGCGATGTCGTCCTCGCTGTGGCTGGCCGAGATAAACCAGGCCTCAAACTGCGCCGGGGCGATGTAGACGCCGTTGTGCAGCATGGCGTGGAAATAGCGGCCGTAGGCTTCGGTGTCGCTGGCCTTGGCATCGTCGTAATTGTGCACCGGCTTGTCGTTAAAAAAGAGACAGCCCATGGAGCCAACGCGCGTGGTGTAAAACGGCAGGTCCAGGCGTTGCAGGTTTTCGCTGACGCCCTTTTCCAGCAGCGCCGCCTTCTCTTCCAGCTTTTCGTAAAAACCGGGGGCATTCACGCGCTTCAGCGTTTCCAGCCCGGCGCGCATGGCCAGCGGGTTGCCGGAAAGCGTTCCCGCCTGGTACACGGGTCCGCTCGGCGATACCTGCTGCATGATCTCCTTTTTGCCCCCGTAGGCCGCCGTCGGCAGTCCCCCGCCAATCACCTTGCCAAATGTGCTTAAATCGGGTTTGATGCCATACACCTGCTGGGCGCCGCCTTTGGCCACCCTAAAGCCGGTCATCACTTCGTCAAAAATCAGCACGATGTTGTTTTGGCTGGCGATGTCGCGGAGTTGCTGCAGGAAACCCTCTTGCGGCGGGATGCAGCCCATGTTGCCGGCGATCGGCTCGACGATGATGGCGGCGATCCGGTCTTTGTGGGTGTCTATCAGATTTTGCACGCTGGCCGCGTCGTTGTAGCGGGCATTCAGCGTATCGGCAGCGATGGCCGCGGGCACACCGGGACTGTTGGGCTGACCCAGCGTCGTGGCGCCGGAACCCGCTTCGATCAGGAAGCTGTCGGCGTGGCCGTGGTAGCAGCCGCTGAACTTGATGATCTTGTCGCGGCCGGTATAACCGCGCGCCAGGCGGATCGCGCTCATCGTCGCTTCGGTGCCGCTGTTAACCATGCGCACCATCTCCACGGACGGCACCATCTCGCAGATCAGTTCGGCCAGCTCGATTTCCACCTCGGTCGGTGCGCCAAAGCTGGTGGCCTTTTCGGTCTCCTTCTGTAGCGCCTCCACAATCTCCGGGTGACTAAAACCCAAAATCATCGGTCCCCACGAGCCAACGTAATCGATGTATTGGTTGCCATCCACATCGTAGAGATAGGGGCCTTTGGCATGTGTAAAAAACGGTGGTGTACCGCCCACAGCCTTAAACGCCCGCACCGGGGAATTCACGCCGCCGGGCAGCACCTTTTGAGCCCGTTCAAACAGTTTTTCACTTTTAGATAAATTCAGCATTTTTACTCCTTAAATTTTTTGTTCACCATGAAGAGCATGAAGGTCATGAAGCATTAGATCCCGAAACAAGTTCGGGATGACGCCAGGAACGTCATGCTGAATTCATTTCAGCATCTTTATGTCATTTCGAACGAACGTGAGAAATCCGGGATCATGCTCAACCGGAATCACATCCCGTTACACCCGATATTTACCAAAGGCGTTTTTCTCCCCTTCCTTTGGAACAAGGGAAGGGGCCGGGGGATGGGTTCACACGCCCACCCTGTCATTTCTGTAAATGTTAAGAAATCCGGGAGTATGCTAAACCCTGGATCTCTCACCGCTACGCGGATTAGAGATGACAATCAAGACTCAAACCACCAAAGATCCCGGCGCGAAGGCCGGGATGACAACGCATCCGGCTCCATACTCTTCCTGTCCTTCATGGTGCAATGAATCACCCAATCCAGCGCACGGCTTCCTTTGTAAAATAGCTCAAAATCAAATCAGCGCCGGCGCGTTTAATGGCCATCAGTGATTCCAGGGCCACACGGTCATGGTCCAGCCAACCCTTTTCGGCGGCGGCCTTGATCATGGCAAACTCACCCGAAACCTGGTAAGCGGCCACGGGCAGTTCAAAACGCTCGCGGGCCACGCGGATGATGTCCAGGTAAGGCATGGCCGGTTTTACCATCAAAATATCGGCGCCCTCTTCCACGTCCAGCTCCATCTCACGCACCGCTTCCATGGCGTTGGCCGGGTCCATCTGGTAGCTGGCACGGTCGCCAAAAGCCGGTGTCGATTCCGCCGCTTCGCGGAAGGGACCGTAAAAACCGGAAGCGTACTTGGCGGCATAGCTCATAATCGGGATATCTTCAAAACCGTTTTCATCCAGCCCTTCACGGATGGCGGCAATCATACCGTCCATCATCCCCGATGGCGCCACCATGTCCACGCCGTTCTGCGCCTGCACGATCACCTGCTCCTGCAGCATCTCCAGCGTGGCGTCGTTGTCCACATCGCCGTCCGGGGTCAGGTGCCCACAGTGCCCGTGGTCGGTGTACTCGCAAAAACAGACATCGGTAATCACATACAGGTTGGGATTGATATCTTTGATCACCCGCAACGCCTGGGCGATGATACCGTCGCTGCTGCGCACATCGCTGCCATCGGCATCCTTCAGCGCCGGTATGCCAAACAGGATGATCGCTTTCACGCCCATCTTTTCCAGCTCTTTGACTTCCTTTTTCAAATCATCCAGCGTCAACTGGGAATGCCCCGGCATGCTACTAATAGGCTTGGACTCCTTGCCCGCCGTAACAAACAGCGGCAAAATAAGGTCATCCATCGTAAGCGTGGTTTCACGCACCATCCCACGGATCAGTGCGTTTTTGCGCAGCCGCCGCGGCCTGTAATAAGGTTTAAATTCCATTTGCGTCTTCTTTCTTTTTATTCACCATGAAGGACATGAAGGGCATGAAGAATAGGAAGTTTTTATCACCTTGGCTTCCTTGCTTCTCCACTTAGTTAAACCTTTGGGTTCTTTATGCTCTTCATATTTAAGGTTTTTATAGGACGAAACTTCTTAGGCCGTTCGTAAGACGTTTTACGTTGAAGTTTACTAAGAATCCCTGTTTTATTTTTGCCAGCTTCATGTAAGTTAAAAGTTGCGCCTCGTGAATGGGCAAAATCTTTTCTACGCTCTTAATTTCAATAATCAATTCACTTTCTATAAGCAGATCAACGCGATAGCCGCAATCAATTTTCTGTCCCTTGTATAAAACCGGCAGCTGGTATTCAGACTTATATTCTATTTTGCTATTTCTTAGCTCATGCGCCAAACACTGATGATACGTGCTCTCCAATAAGCCCGGCCCCAAATTACGATGCACCTCAATTGCGCAGCCAATTACCTTATTTGATAAAGCACTAAATTCTCTTTTCATATTTACTCACCTTGAAGGATTAAGGAGCAGAAGAATAATTGACACTTTTTGCTCTTCAATCTCTAAACACTTCATGTCCTTCATGCTCTTCATGGTAAATAATTCAACTCGTAAGGAAAGGCTATTTCAGCCAGGCAACCACCCTCTCCGCGTGTTTCTCCGCGTTTACAATGCAATCGGAAACCGAGATGCCATCACGGAAATTACCGCCGATAAACAGCCCCGGGTTATTCTCCTCAATCGCAGCCATGGCCGGCAGTGCCACATCCTGTTTCTCCGTGTACTGCGGTATTGCTTTTTGCCAGCGCACAATGCGCACAAAATCCGGCGTAACCTTAATCCCCATCAGGTCGGCCAGTTCACGCTGCACGATTTCCTTCAGGGCATCATCATCCTTTTCTGTCAACCCGGGCTGACGACTGCCACCCACAAACGTGCTCAGCGCCAAACCACCCTGCGGCGCCCTACCCGCAAACAGCGTCGAGTTCCACAGCGTGCCCAAAATCTCGCGCTTCTCCAGTGAAGGCACCAGAAAGCCGAAACCGTTGGCCTGCACGTTGTCCGGCTTTTTGTTGTAGCCAAAATAAACCATGGCCACCTTGGCGTAGGGGATTTCCTCCACGGGCTGTAGCAGGCGTCTGTTTACTTCAAGCGTCAGTTGTGGCAAATCGTAGGAAGGCACTGTGCTAAGCACGGCCTTTGCGGAAAGCCGCGTCACTTTCCCATCACGCTTAAAAGCAATCGTAAAAGTATTGTTTTCCTCATCAATGGTGGAGATAGCGGCGGACGTAAAAAGATCGTCGCCCAGGTTGTGCGCCAGCCGGTCGGTCATCGTCTGCATGCCCCCTTCAAAGGAGAAAATGCGTCCGCTGGGACCGGCGGAAACCTGGCTTTTGCGCTTTTTGGCCAGTTTGATGGCCCCGCGAATCAGGCTGCCATGCTCCTGCTCCAGATCGTACAGCCGTTTAAAAGCGTTCTTTACGATCAGCGTTTGCGGCTTCCCGGCATACACCCCGGCTACAAACGGGTCAATGGCGTAGTCGAGGAATTCACGCCCCAGGCGTCTTTCAACGAATTCGGCCAATGTCTCTTTTTTGTCCGGCCCCGCGGGTTTAATAAACGGCTCTTTAAGCAGCCCCAGTTTTGTGGAAAGTGAAAACAGCGGTGTTTTTAAAAACGATTGCGGGCTTGTCGGTATGGCCACCAGGCGGCCCTTTTTTACAATGTAGCGATACTTGGCTTCTTCGGCGGCAAACTGCTGCTTGTCAGCAAGACCGGCCTGCTCAATCAGACGCTGCACCGGCTCCTTGCCACCCATGGTGCTGTTAGGTCCGTGTTCAATCAAAAAGCCGTCGCTCTGCTCACTTTCAATCACGCCACCGGCACGATCTTCTTTTTCGATAACGGCCACGCTTTTTCCGGCCTTTTTCAGAAAGTGTGCCGCGGCCAGCCCGGAAATGCCGGCCCCGACAATAACGACATCATACTCCTTTTGGGCCATTACACCGTCCGTGAGTAAAGCGGTTTATTCTTTTGCATGTCTTTTTCCAGGTAGCGGTCAAAGGCCATCGCCATGTTACGGATAACCAGCCGCCCGGTCTTATTCACAATAATGCGGTCTTTTTCCAGAACAAGCAGGTTGTCTTCGGTAAAAGGTTTCAGCTTTTCCAGCGCATCGGCAAAATAGCTGTCAAAATCGATTCCAAAGCGTTTGTTCACATCCTCTTTTATCAGCCTGTTGTTGCACATCAGGTCCATAATCACAAAACGGCGCAGCTTATCATCGTCATCCAGCTGGTAACCGGCATGCACTGGCAGACGCCCTTCCTGCACGTCCTTTTCGTAGGTTTTTATATCCTTGTGGTTTTGGGCAAACGAATTATACAACTGGCTGATTGATGACATGCCCATGGCAAATACTTCGGCGCCGGCGTAGGTGGTGTAACCCTGGAAGTTTCTGTGCAGGGTATGATTGTTCATAGCCACGCTCAGCAGGTCATCGGGCTTGGCAAAGTGATCCATGCCGATAAAAACGTAGCCGCTCTCGGTCAGCCGCTCGATGATCATCTTGAGCATGGCCAGCTTGTTATCCGCCGATGGCAGTTCGTTTTCTGGAATCACATTCTGGTGTTTTTTCAACCACGGCACATGGGCGTAATTAAACATCGCCAGGCGGTCGGGATTGATGTCCAGGATGGTATCCAGCGTCGATTCAAATGTCTGCGGCGTCTGGTAAGGCAGGCCATAAATAAAATCCAGGTTGATCGATTCATAGCCCAGTTTGCGGCCCTGCTCCAAAATGCGCCGCGTCAGTGCCTCCGGCTGCAGGCGGTTGATGGTCTTCTGCACTTTTTCATTAAAGTCCTGCACGCCCATACTCATACGGTTGAAGCCTGCCTCCCGCATGACCGGCAGGTGTTCATCGCTCAAACCACGCGGATCAATTTCCACACTGATCTCGGCTTTTTCATCAAAGCTAAAATGGTTGTGGATGTGGCCCATGAGGTCGGCAATCTCATCCGGGTTGAGGTAGGTGGGTGTGCCGCCGCCCCAGTGCAACTGCACCACCTTGCGCGAAGAGTCGATGCGGCTGCTGACCATCTCGATCTCTTTTTTGAGCACCTCCACATAATGGGCGATGCGCTCGCGGCTGCGCGTGATGATCATGGTGCAGCCACAAAAGTAGCACAGCGTGTCGCAAAACGGCAGGTGGAAATAGAGCGAAATCGGCTCGCCGGGCTTTTCCGCGTTAGAACGTTTCAGCTCCTCTTCATAGGTGGAAGCGCTAAAATTCTGGTGAAACTGCGGCGCCGTCGGATAGCTGGTATAGCGCGGCCCGGGCCTGTCATATTTTTTAAGCAGGTCGGTATCAACATTAAACTTTAAACTCATAGCGGGGGTCCTCACGGATTGGGATTTTGAATGTCAGACATTCTTATAAATTTTCGCACTCTCTTCTTTTACCGAAGCAATAAACGCTTTGGCGTGTTCCACCGGGATATCCGGCAGAATCCCGTGTCCCAGGTTGGCCACATAACCTTTGCTGCCTTTAAAGCCTTCGATCATCGTGCGCACGTTTTTGCGGATCACATCCGGCCCGGCGTAAAGTGCTGTTGGGTCCAGGTTACCCTGCACAGCACAGCGGCCTGCGACGGCCTCTTTCGCCGCCGAAGATGTGATCGACCAGTCAATGCCAACCACGTCCGCACCACATTGTGACACTTCATCCAGCAAGTGCATTGCGCCACGGGCAAAGTATATAACGGGCACGTTGTCAGTTTTTATCCCGGCGATTGTTTTTTTGATGCGCGGCAGGATGTAGGTCAGGTAGCCCTCGGCATCCAGGTTGCCGGCCCATGAATCAAACAGCTGGATGGCCTGCGCGCCGGCCTCAATCTGCGCCTTGCAATAGGCCACAACTGCGTCACCCAGTTTGTCTAAAAGCTTTTCCAGGAGGTCCGGGCGGGCGAAACGCATGCCTTTTACGTTTTTGTAATTTTTGGAACCACCGCCTTCTACCATGTAGGTAGCCAGCGTCCACGGGGCCCCGCTGAAACCGATTAACGGCACCCGCTCGTTGAGCTCGCGACGCAACATTTTGATAGCATCGTAGACAAAAGTGAGATTACCTGCGACATCGCTCGTTTCCAATCCGTCGATGGCTTTTTCATCACGCAACGGCTGCGGCAATACGGGTCCGCGCCCTTCATGAAATTCCAGCGCCATACCCATCGCTTCCGGTATCACTAAAATGTCCGAAAACAAGATAGCGGCATCGGCACCAACGATATCGATCGGCTGCAGCGTTACTTCGGTCGCCAACTCCGGCGATTTATACATTTCTATAAAGCTATGCTTTTTGCGGATAGCGCGGTATTCCGGCAGGTAGCGTCCGGCCTGGCGCATCATCCATACAGGCGCACGATCCACGGGCCGGCCAAAACAGGCATCAATAAACAAATGATTTTTCAATGTAGTCCTCTTTCTTTTTTTGAATTATTAAATGGGTCAATGAGACACTAGGCCACATCCATTCACCCACTCAATAATTCAACAATGCTTTAATCAGTGTATCCAACTCCGGGCGCGGAGGCACAAGAGCCACCGGCACTCCCTGTTCTTTAATATAATCTGCCGTGGTATCACCCCAGGCGGCTATTTTCCAACGGCCGCTTTCGATATGCCGCATCAGTTCAGGCCGTTTTTTGAGAGCCCCAAATGTACTGGGACTTGTAAAAAGACAAAAGTCAAAATTCTCTGAAGCGAGTTTTTTTACGTGCAGCGGATCATGCTCAACAAAAGATGTCGTATAAATGGCGTGGCGTTCAAAGTACATTCCCGGCGGTACATCAGGTTGGATCGTTTTTACACCCTTGTCACTGGTCAAACTGATGACGCGGGCGCCGGCATCATTAGCGGCAATAGCTATCAGGCAATCCTGCAGTGTATCACTTTGGATACGTGGCTGTACTGCCAGCCGGCTTTTGCAGGCTTCCGCCGTTTTTTGCCCTACAGCGGCCAGTTTGTGCGGTAACTGCCCTTTGCCCGGGTGCCATTTCTTCCACGCTTCTACGCCGCGGCTGCTGCTTAAGACCAGCCAGGCCTCGGGCGTGGTTTGTAAACGCGCGGCAATTTTTTGAATTGACTCATCCGCGAGCGGTTCTGTTTTTAAAGTCTGCAAAAAGGTAGAGTGTATGCCGGCCTTTGTGAGATGCTCCCGCCATCCAGGCGATTCTTCTTCGCCACGCAAAATCAAAATTTTCAATGATCAATTAATCCAATTAAATAGATGTTCCGGTTCATATTCAACATCAAATTTTTTTAGCAACTCCTGATACTCTTCGCGAAAGCTGCGCTTTTTATGATGCGCTTCCTGATTTAAAACGTAATTATAAACCGCGTCCAGTTGCGAATGCGCATAAGAGAACGCGCCGTATCCTTGCTGCCAGCTAAACTTGCCCCTAAGCCACTGATTTTCATTGATAAATCGCGATGAGTTGTTTTTGATATCACGCACCAGGTCCGAAACGGCCGCCGATGGCTTTAAGCCAAAGAAGGCATGAACGTGGTCTTCAACGCCATTTACAATGATCGCCTTGTGGCCTTTGTTGGTTATGATGCCGCTCATGTATTTAAAGATTTCCGTTCTCCACTCGTGGCGTAAAAGGCAGCTTCTGTCCTGAACGCAAAATACCGCCTGGATATAAATCCTGGAATAGGTGCCCGCCACCGTCATCTCCTTAAGAGTATGCTAAATAATGACACCCCTTCGGGGTTTCATCTATTGTTTGGTTCGCTTTGCTATAATCATCTCATCCCTTCGGGATTCAATAGCCGTCTCGGTTGAGCATAATTCTTATAAGTCCGTACACCAAAAAGCCAAAGCAGTGAAATGAATATAGTTTTTAACTTCTCCCAACCCTAAAAGGGTTTAAATTAGACCCCACCCAAAGCTCCGGAGTATCTTTAAAAGCCCGACACACTTGCACGATCATTTATGTATCTTTGCTTACGCTTATACCAAACGCCGAAGGCGTGAAAGGATTATAGCATTTGCCACCCATAAACCTTATCCAACCCCGAAGGGGTGAAACTACAGCCCACGGAAAAAATCAATCCGCTAAACTGTCCACGTAGCGCATGATGGCGTCGCCGCCACGGCCCATTAACATTTCCGCCAGCTTTTGCCCGGCCTGCGCCGCGTCACTCTTTTTAACCGTCACCGTATCACGCAACAACGTGCTGCCATCGGGATGGGCGATACAACCCTCCAATTTTAACATGTCACCTTCAACTGTACCGCGCGCGCCCAAAGGCATCTGGCAGCCACCGCCAAAAGCACGCAATAAGGCGCGCTCGGCCTCAATGCCAATCCGCGACGCCTCATCATCCAGACGTGCCAGCAGCTCGCGAACTTCTGCGTTATCCTCGCGGCAAACAATGGCAAAACTGCCCTGTCCCACCGCCGGAAGCATAATATCAAACGGGATTTCCACCTTGGGCACATCATCCCAGCCTAAACGTTCCACACCGGCCTTGGCCAGAATCATACCGTCCCAATCCGATTCCTGCAGTTTCTTCAAACGCGTGTTCAGGTTGCCGCGGATATCAATAATGTTGAACTCGGGGTTGTGATGTAAAAGCTGCGCGCGACGCCTGAGGCTGCCGGTGGCGATGGTGCGTTTACCGTTAAAAAGTTCTTCGCCGCCGCCGTTGCGTGGAATCAACACATCGTGCGTGTCCCAGCGTTCCGTCACGGCTGTAATCACCAATCCTTCCGGCAGCTCGGTGGGCACGTCTTTCATGCTGTGCACCGCCAAATCCACATCGCGGTTCAGCAACGCACGGTCCAGTTCTTTAGTAAACAAACCCTTGGAGCCGATTTTGGCAAGTGGCGTGTCAAGTATCTTGTCACCCATGGTTTGTATTTTTTTTAATTCAATGGTCAGTTCAGGGTAAGCTTTCTTGAGTTCGCGTTCTACCCAATGGCTTTGCCACAGGGCCAGCTCGCTGCGGCGGGTTCCGATTTTAACTTTTTTCATCCTTGTCCAATCCAAATAATTCGCGCACCACGTCCACCTTCATATAGCCATCCGTGTTACCGTTGGTAAAGGCGCGCAGGTGGATCATGGGCTCATGCAATATTTTATTTACAATACCACGCGTAATGCGTTCTACATGTTCTTTTTCATCATCGCTCAGCTTAGATAGCATTTTTTCCAGTTCGGCATGGCGAATATCTTCCAGTTTTTCACGCAAGGCCACAATGGTCGGGGTAACGCGCAATTGCGTTTTCCATTCAAAATAATGGGCGATCTCTTCCTTGATAATTTTTTCCACCTGGGGCAGTTCCTTGCGGCGCATTTCCAGATTAAGCGAGATGATATTTTGCAGATCGTCGATGTTGTACAGAAAAAGATTTTCCAGTTCGTTGATGTCCGGGTCAAAGTCACGAGGGGCGGCAATGTCAATCAATATCAGCGGACGGGAACGACGCATATGCTGTGTTTCGGCCAGGTCCTTGGCGTTAAGAACCGTGTGCGGCGCGCCTGTGGAACCGATGATCACATCGAACAAAGGCAGCGCTTTTTTGAATGCCGCAAAATCCATGGAGAGCCCGTTAAGCTCACGCGCCAGGTTCTGCGCCTTGGATGCCGTGCGGTTCGTGATGGTGATCTGGCTGACGCCTTTGTCCTGCAGGTTGCGGGCCACCAGCGTGCCCGTTTCCCCGCTGCCGATCAACAGTACACGCTTGTTAGAGAGATCTTTGAAAATCTTTTCTGCCAGCTCCACGGCGGCAAAGGCCACGCTTACCGCGCCTTTGCACAGGTCGGTTTCCGTACGGACGCGTTTGCCGACCACCACAGCCATATTAAAAAGCTTGTTCAGAAAATTACCGCTGGCGTGGGCATTAAAGGCAATCTTGTGTGCATCCTTTACCTGTCCCTGGATCTGCGGTTCACCCAATATCATCGACTCCACGCCTGACACGACGCGGAACAGATGGCGGATGGCGTCGGGCCCGTTCTCGAAGTAGAATTTCTGCAACTCGTCTTCGCTGATCTGCGGCTTCTGCTCCCTGAAGAATGTCTCAAATTCCCTGCGTGTAATGCGTCCGGCCTCGGCAATGGCATAGATTTCCGTGCGGTTGCAGGTGGAGAGGATCAGGCTTTCCGCAAAATGGAAACGTCCGTTCAGCAGCTCCAGCGCGGCCGGAATATCGGCGGGCGTAAAGGAGGCTTTATCGCGCAGATCTACCGCGGCCACCTTATGGCTGATGCCGAACATATAAGTTTCGAAAAGTTTCTCGCTCATGGTATTAATAGAATTTATGGAACGATTGAAAAAACAGGTTAACGGCCAGCAATGAGACCACAATCAACGAAAAACCGGAGAGTGAAATCATGGCGACCTTTTTACCCGAAATGCTGCGGTATTTTTTTACCAGCATACCCACCATATAAAAAACCCACGTAATCAGCGCGATGATAATCTTGCTATCGCTGTAGACAAATGTTCCGAAAATCTCAAAACTCCAGTAGATACCAAGCAGGATTGCCAGCGTTAAAAAGCCGATACCAAGCCACGCCGCTTTCATCATCATTTCCTCGAGCACGGCAAGAGAGGGCATACGGGAATAAATCAATCCAAAACGTTTCTTTTTAATCTCCTTAAAAAGCAAAAGATACATTACGCTGTATAGCGCCGAAATAGCCAGGCCGGTATAACCCAGTATCGCCGCGCTGGTATGAAAAATAAAAAGGGGATTGTTCAGAATCTCCGGTATATCATCAACAAAATCGATGAATGCGGACGAGATAAGTTGCAGCGAAAAGACCAGAAGTAAAATAAAATAGCCCGTCGATTTTTCCTTGATGCGCGTTTCGATATAGAGATAGATGACGGCAATGGCCAGGGCCATAACGGTGGCCGCTTCAAAAATGCCGGCCATCGGGAAATGGCTGAAGTAGATGCCCCTGAAAACCACCTCGGCAAAGTGGATCAGAACGGTAATGCGCAACAAGGGCGACAGGTAGGGTTCCAGGGATTTGTCGTTGCGGAAGAAGTACAATCCGTATAAAATCAAGGCCAGCAAATACAGCAGCGGCAGCAATACATTTCCCAGGCTGATCAGGTATATCATTATGCCTCACAAGATATCAAAATTAGTACACAATATACAAAGTAAAATGCTTCATCCAAACCACTTTTAAAACGTTTTTTTGAATCTTTATAATTCGCAATTTACCTTAAATGTTCGTTTGAAAACATGAAATACGGATCGGAGAATATTGTGCAAAAGTCATATGGTGTTTTATTGGTCAATCTCGGCTCACCGGATTCCACGAAAGTCAAAGATGTTCGACGGTATCTTGACGAGTTCTTAATGGATAAACGCGTTTTCGACTATCCTTATTTACTCAGGCGCTTTATTGTCGGCGCCTTTATTCTGCCTTTTCGCCCAAAACAATCGGCGGAAGCTTATGAAAAGATCTGGACCAAAGAAGGTTCCCCGTTGATTGTGACAAGTTACGCTGTAAAAGAGCTTTTGCAGAAAAAAGTTGATGTACCGGTGGGACTGGGCATGAGCTATCGCAAACCGTCCATAAAAGCAGGCATCGACGAAATCCTGCAACAAAAGCCGGATATTGAAGAAATTTTGTTGATTCCCATGTACCCGCATTACGCCATGTCGACCTTTGAATCTGTTGTGGAAGCAGTTAAAAATGATCTGCGCGGTCGCAAAAAAACAATCGCGCTAAATATTATTAAACCCTACTACCAGCACCCGCTTTATATGAAGGCATTAACCGAAAGTGCCAAGCCGTGGCTGGAAAGTGATTATGATTATTTGCTGTTCAGCTACCACGGCCTGCCGGAGCGCCATTTGCGTAAAAGCGACCCCACCGGCGCCCACTGCCTTAAAGTGGAAAATTGCTGCTTCACGCCATCCCCGGCCCATGAGGTGTGTTACCGACACCAGTGCTTCCGCACCACGCAGCTCTTCGCCGAGCATTTTAAGCTGGATAAATCCAAATATTCCGTCGCCTTTCAATCGCGCCTGGGCAAGGATCCCTGGCTAACGCCCTTTACCGATGAAACGATCGCCAGGCTTGCAAAAGAAGGTATTAAAAAACTTCTTGTAATCTGCCCGGCCTTTGTTTCCGATTGCCTGGAAACCCTGGAAGAGATCGGCATGGGCGGCAAAGAAACGTTCCTTGAACACGGCGGTGAGGAATTCCGCATGATTCCCTGCATGAACGAGCACGAGGCCTGGATTGAAGCCCTGGCAAGCTGGGCGCGCAAGGAAGACCTGGAGCTGCAGCCCTCAGACGCGTAATCCGTCGACCTTTGCTTTTAAGTCAAAAGATTAATAGTGTACAAAACTACTTTTTTGGCTAAATTTTGTCCTTCACAACACTATAAACATGATCTGAATTGCGACGGAGCATAAAAACCATGTCTCAGATTGAGAACAGGTTATTTGAGACTTTTCGCGCCGAAATCCGTGAACTGTGCCTGGAGCATGTCCGTGGCGGAGCAGCGGCTTTGTGGCAAAACCTGGAGAAATTTCATAAAGCGCTGGCTCCCCTGGCGGAACTTCATGCTTCCGGCAAAAACGAAGACACCCGGCGGCAAAGTGAAATATGGCTGGAAGCGCTCCGGCAGCTTGAAGCAGCGATACATGAAACCTGCGGCCTGCTGATCGAACAGGGGGCGCCGCAACCTCCGGATGTCCTGGACATTCACTTCGGCGGTATTCTTGAAGAAATCCCGGCACAACACAGCGAAGATTACACGTCCGCTCTCTTTTCCGCCCGCCCGGATGATGACAGCTATGTGCGTTTACGCCGTTTTTTGCTGCGCCGGCGTATAGGCTGGCACGCCCTGTGGCACAAAAAGGCTGTTTTGCAGCGCTCTTTTGAAACGTCCCCTTTTATTAAGTTTCATCTGCAGCGGCCGGTGCTGGAAGCGCTGTGGGAGTACCGCCAATACCTGCTGCAAAAAACGGCGCAACTGCTGCAGCATGTCGAGAACGACTGGGCCATGGCTTTAACGCATTCCGGATTATTACCGGATGAAAACGGCAACGGTGGTGAAGCCGACATGGCCACAGACCTGGAGCCGCTGCGCCGGCAGGTGCAGGGTTTTGAGGAGCTGCTGCGGGAGGCTGAAGAAGACCTGGGCGCAAACATCGAAAAGGTATTTGATGAGGCCCGTGAAAAATGGCAAAAGGCTGCCAGCTTTGCCTGGCCCGGGCGGCGCTTCGGGCGGCGGCGTGTTTACCGGCGCCAAATCCTGCTGCAAAAAATGCGCACGCGTTACGCCCAAAAATGGCAGGAATACTGGCAGGCAATACTCGGTGACTGGCAGACCAACCTGCGACTTGGTTTTGTAACCTGTAACGTTGCCTCCCAGTGGTGCGTCCTCAGAGACAGCCTGGACAGCATTTTCACAAAAAACCTTTATCCCCCTTTTGAAGCGGTACGTAATGACCTGCAGCAATCGCTGGATGATTTCAATGAGAATATGGCGCAAAGTAAAACAGACCTGCGCCAGCAGATTGTCCGCCGCGGCCGCGAGATAACGCGCCACCTGCGCCGGCAACATCTGCCACCCCTGCTGGATACCATCAACAACAGCAATCCTGCAAAGCCGCTGGAAGAGTTTGAACAGATCCTGAAGCACATCCCCGAAGAAATCCCGGAAAAGGAGATTATCCTTAAATCCGAAGACCTGACGATGGTGCCGCCGCGCTTTGAGACGGAAACGATCAACCTGCGTGACCTGACTGAAAACGACGTATTTATTCCGGCACTGCGCAGGTTGACGCAGGTGAAAAAAAGCGTTTCTGAATTGTCTCAAAAACTGAGCCGCGAAATATCCGAAGTGGACCAGGTGGTCGATTTTAACTTTGAATCGGCCCTGGCTATGCTGCAGAAAACACGTGCCAAAGACGATGCTGTGGGTAAAGCCGCGGAAATCTGCATTGAAGGGCTGGAACGAGCTGTCGGCAAAGTGGAAGACCTGTCCCAACTACTGGAGCGCTCGGCCGGCGAAACAGCCACGGCAGGAAAGGAATCGGCCCGTGAAATTATAAGCCGTCTGCTTAACCTGGTGGACAATGCCCAAATCATTGATCTGAAATTGCGGCTGGTGCGTGCCCGTGCCCGTGAGCGTGTGCGCGAGATAAGCCGCAACAGCTGGACATACTTCAAGAGGCTACTGCCTTTGGGCCTGCGCTATGTGCGCAAGGGCTGGAAATGGCTCTACGGGCGGTACGCCGAGTTTCGCAAGCTGGCCGGGCTGGAGACACATGCCCGCCGCGTTAGTGAAGAAGCAACGGCCTTTCTGCTGGACACGGAAGACAAGATCCGCTCGCTTCCTTTTGTCTACCAGCGCCTTTTCCGGCTGGAGCAAACCGCTGATAGCCGCTTTTTTGCGGCGCGCGAAAAGGAGATAAGAGCGCTGGCCGGCGGACTGGAAATCTGGGAGAAGGGACAATTTGCCTGCATCAGCATCGTGGGCGAAAAAGGAAGCGGGAAAACATCACTGCTGGAAAACAGCGTGGCGGAAGTTTTTGAAGGCTACAAACTTTACAACCTGGTTCTGGATGAAAGCCTGATTGACGAAAAACTGTTCAGCGACTGGCTTAGCAAACAACTTAAGCTGGAAAAAGGCGCCCATTCCCTGGAACAACTGGAAGAGATCATTGAGCGCTGGGAGCAGCCGCGCATCGTTTTGCTGGAAAACATTCACCACCTGTTTCTGCGCACCACCGACGGCTTTGATCTGCTTGAGCGCTTCCTGTTGTTTATTTCCAACACCAATCCGCATATTTTCTGGATAGCAAGCTGCTCCAAATACGCCTGGCAGTACCTGGATAAACTGCTCAACATCTCGGATTACTTCCGTCATGTCGTGCATCTGGGCGACCTGCCGCGCCGTCAGATCGAGGAAATGATCATGAAACGGCACATAACCAGTGGCTACAGGCTGACGCTGGAGGTGCCGGAAAAGATGGAGCGAAAATCGGAATTCAGAAAACTGAAAAGCGAAGAAGAAAAACAAAGCTATTTGCGCGATTATTTTTTTGATCAGCTCAGCGACATAGCCGAAGGCAACATCTCCATCGCGCTTATGCTCTGGCAGCGCTCCATTGTACGTTTTGACGATGAAGAAGTGATCATCGATCCCGACCTGGACCTGGACTATACTTTCCTGGGGCAGCTGCCGGCGGACAAAATGTTTACGCTGGCGGCCATTATGCAGCACGGCGCCATCACCGAAAAGCAGCATGCCGCCATTTTCCGCAGCAACCTGCAAAGCTCCACCCTGATGCTCAAAAGCATGGCCGATGACGGTATTCTGATCCGCGCGGACGGACGCTACGATGTGCACCATTACCTCTATCGCCATGTGGTGCGCCAGTTAAAATCGCTAAACTTTATCCATTAAGAGTGCCTATGAAACGCGCATTTTATAGTCTATTCAACAGTCTGTTATTTGTCGGGCCGGCTATTTTATCCGCCCAACAGGAAACCGTACCGCCGGGCACGGGAAGCACGGGGGAAAACATTGTAAGCGCCCTGAAGGACAGCACCCCGGACGTGGAATGGTCGGTAACGGTCAGCAAGGTGTTCTGGGCCATAATCACGATCGCCGTAACGCTGTTTGTGCTGCACAACTTGTCGCGCGTTTTGGAAGCGGTGTCGGAAAAGTGGGCCAACCTGCGCATTACCATCAAGGGCATTATCCCCATTTTGCGCATCAGCGGCTGGACGGCAAGCATATTTTTTATTATCACAAAAATATTTGCTCCGCCGATTGAAACGCTGCTGGCCTTTACCGCGTCGGCCGGTATCGCCATCGGATTTGCCGCGCAGGATATCCTGAAAAACATCTTCGGCGGCATCATGATCCTGCTGGACCGTCCCTTTCAGGTGGGCGACAAGATCGATGTGGGCGGCCATTACGGGGAGGTGCAGCGTATCGGCTTGCGCACGGTGCGAATTGTTACGCCGGACGACTCGCTGGTTTCCATTCCCAATGGCGAAATCGTAAACCAGTCCGTTTCCAACGCCAACGCCGGAGAATCCAACTGCCAGGTGGTAGCCGAGTTTTTCCTGCCGCCTGATGTGGACACGCAGCGGGCGCGCAAGATCGCGTTGCGGGCAGCGGCGGTATCGCGCTACGCCTATCTCAACAAGCCGATAGTGGTGATCTTTAAAAACGAGATTTCGCAGGGACGTTCGGTTTTAAAAATGCGTCTTAAGGCGTATGTGCTGGATATCCGCTTTGAATTTCCTTTTATGAGCGAAATGACCGAGACAGTGATGCGCGAATTCATAAGCAAAAACATCGTTAGTAAAGAAGATATGGGCTATTTTAAAAGCATACACGAGGCAACAGTAAATGGCTGACAAGATCTGGGGCGAATTTAAACTGCAGGAAAACAGCCCGTTTGAATGGGCGCTGAATGACATTTGCCGCATTAACGCGGTTTACAAGGAACGAGAGCTGCGTCTGGTTTGCCGCATGAAGCAGGAAGGTCAGCCTTTCGAAGAGCTGCTGCCGGAAGAAGGCTGGCAGCGCTGGGCGGAAAAAGGCAGCTCGATCACATTGGACATCAAACCGGCTATGCCAAATCTGGCACTGATTGTTTCGCCGGAAAATCCGTTTTTTCTGCGCCCGGGCGCAACGGCTTCCTTTTATGTGCGCGTACCGCTGTGGCTGCAATTACGCACAACCAAAAACGAGACCACCTTGACCGATCAGCCGTTTGTCACGCTATCCAAAACCTGGTTCGGTACACCGATGGAGGGCGAGTTATGCTACTGGAAATCGTCCACGGCGTTGCGCGAAATAACCGGCGAACACTACCTGGCCCACGCCGCAATCTGCCCGCTGCAACTGGAAAACCGCTCCAGCATTGACCTGCATGTGGAAAAGATCTGTTTCCGCGTCTATTACCTTTCGCTTTTTTACGACGGGACACAGCTATGGAGCGACCGCATGAACATCGAGTACAGCGGCAAGGAGAGTGTAAGTGAACTGACCGTGAAGGGCCAGCCGCCCGCGGAAGCCAAACAGGCCAAACTAATAAGCGGCCCGCGCGAAAAACTGAAACGGCGCATTGCCGCTATCTCCTTTTCGGGCCTGCTGGATTTGCCGGGAAGACTTATTTAATTAGGAGTATGTATGGAAGGTTTTCTGCCTGATCTCAAAAACCTGATCTCCCCGGAGATGTGGGGAAGCATCCTGCGTTCATTAATCGTTGTGGCCGTGGGCCTGCCTATTGCCTACGCCTTCAGCCGCTGGATACGCACGTATGGCACCAAGAAATTCAGCGCACAGCAGGGCATGGTTTTTGGCAAGATTGTATTCTACCTCATTTTTGCCATCGTACTGATGTCCGTGTTGAATGAGTTCGGCTTTAAATTTTCAACGCTGCTTGGCGCGGCGGGCATCCTCGGCATTGCCATCGGTTTTGCCTCGCAGACCAGCATGTCCAACGTAATAAGCGGCTTGTTCCTGATTGCCGAAAAACCCTTTGAGGTAAACGACGTGATCACCGTGGGTAATTTCACCGGTATTGTGCTTTCCATAGATACCATGTCCGTAAAAATGCGCACCTTTGACAACCGCTTTGTCCGTATCCCCAACGAAACCCTGGTGAAAAGCGAAGTGATCAATATTACCCGTTTTCCCATCCGCCGCGTAGACCTGACCATCAGCGTGGCCTACAAGGAAGACCTGGAAAAAGTGCAACGCGTTTTGATGGAAATCGCCCGCGATAATCCTCTTTGCCTCAATGATCCCGCGCCGCTGATAATCCTCAACACTTTCGGCGCCTCGGGCATTGATCTGCTCTACCTGGTCTGGGCCGCCAAGGAAGACTGGCTGCAGGTAAAAAACGGCATTACCCTTGAAGTTAAAAAACGCTTTGATGCGGAAGGCATCGAGATCCCCTTCCCGCACGTTTCGTTATATACGGGCACAGCCACCGCGCCTATGCCGGTTAAGATCGTCGAGCAGGAAAGGCAGTCCTGATTTATGCTGCTGCTCTGGTCTGGCTTCTATGCTTGTATTTTTCTGCTGCCGGCTCTCAATCCCGGCGTATCCAGCAAATCTGACGGACGGCATACTTTTCCCGATGTTTAAAGCACGCAAAAAGCAAGAGCAGGAAACCTGATGGCTAAAAAGAAAAGAAGAAGGCAGCGCAAATCAAAGCTGGGGCTGCCACCGGGCACGCTTGTTTACACGGGAGACAAAACCGACGAAAGCGTGGCCATAGACTACTTTATGTACGGTGAGAATGAGTTGCAGCGCGGGAAAGCCGAAACGCTGCAGGATATCCCATTCCGCGATGATTGCATCACCTGGATAAATATTGAGGGGCTGCATAACGAAGAACTGTTGCGCCAAATCGGCGAAAAGATGAAAGTGCCTTACCTGCAGCTTGAGGATGTTCTTAATATTAACCAGCGGCCCAAGATAGAGGCGCATGCCGAATGGGTATCACTGATTCTGAAAATGGTAACCTGGGAAGAACCGGAAAAAACACTCGACTTCGAGCACATGTCGATCTTCTGCCGGCGCAATCTCATTATCACGTTTCAGGAAAAGCCCGGTGATATTTTTGATCCCATCCGCGAGCGCATCGCCCGCCCGCAGAGCCGGCCGCGTACCAGCGGCAGCGACTATCTCTTCTATGCCTTGTTTGACCTCATCGTCGATCATTACCTGCAGGTACTGGAAAACCTGACCGACGAGATCGATGAACTGGATGACAGTATCCGCCTGAGTCCGGACAAGACTAAGCTGGAGCAAATTCACATCCTCAAGGGCCAGCTCATATCCTTTCGCAAAGCGATCTGGCCGCTGCGTTTTGCCACAACCACGCTGCTGACCGAATCACCGGAAATCATCGCCGAAACCACTTTGCCTTTCCTGAAAGACCTGGAAGATCACATCCAGCAGGTAGCGGAAGGTGTCGACGGCGAACGCGAAAAATTCGAAACGCTGATGCATTCATACCTGTCTATCGTCAGCCTGCGCATGAACGAAATCATGAAAGTCCTTACCATCATTGGTACGATCTTTATACCTCTTACTTTTTTGGCCGGTATCTACGGCATGAATTTCGAATACCTGCCTGAACTTAGATGGCATTACGGCTACTTTGTCTTCTGGGGCATCTGCCTGGTGGCGATCGGCGGTATGCTCTATTACTTCCGGCGCAAAGAGTGGATATAGGAACAAAATGGAAATCCTTACAAATCTTTGGGCCAGTCCGGTCATTCAGAAACTGCTTATAACGCTGATTGTAATCCTCCTTCTTTTCGCATTCAGCCGCCTGCTTATCCGCGCGGTTGGCCGTTTTAGCGAAGATTCCGCCACACACTACTATATGCGCAAGGCTATCAACTTTGCCGGTTTTTTGCTTACGGTTGTAGCAGTTTCAATTATTTTCAGCGATAAACTTGGGGGACTCACGGTAGCGCTGGGCGTGGCCGGCGCAGGTATCGCTTTCGCCTTGCAGGAAGTTATTGTCAGCATTGCCGGCTGGATAGCAATTATTTTTGGCAGGTTTTACAAGGTGGGCCATCGCGTGCAGCTTGGCGGCATAAAAGGCGACGTGATCGATATCGGGGTTTTGCGGACAACGTTGATGGAGACGGGCGGCTGGGTTAGCGGCGATCTCTACAACGGCCGCGTCGTGCGCATCGCCAACAGTTTTGTTTTCAAAGAGCCGGTGCTCAACTATTCGGGTGATTTCCATTTCCTGTGGGACGAAATAACACTGCACATCACCCATGATTCCGATATAGCCAGGGCAAAGGAGCTTTTTGCGGCGACGGCCGGGGAACTCTGTGCCGGTTTCACCCGGGACGCGCGCACTGAATGGAAAACAATCAGCACAAAATTCCGTGTGGAGCAGGCCCGCGTTGAACCGATGGTTACAATCGACGCAAATGAAAATTATGTTGAAATAACCCTGCGCTACGTGGTGGATTACAAGATGAGGCGGACGACAAAAGACAAGTTACTAACACAGATTCTGGAAGGCATAAAAAAGGATCCTCAGCTGGAACTGGCTTATTCCACGCTTTCGATCATGGAAAACTCAGCCATCCGCGTGAAAGAAAGAGGCGGCAAAGGCTAAAACTCATCAATATGGCGTCGACCGCGAAAACCGTCATCCAGGCCGTGCCAAAACTCGATATCCTCTTCGTCAAGCTTCCAGCATAACAACACTTCTTCACCATTATCACGCAAAGCGGGAAAATCTATCAGCCCGTGTAAGAGGCCTTTTATCTGAATCCCTTTATCGGTCACTTTGCGGATATTACGGCTCAGGCGGCGGTATTCTGCGGGGAATTCCACGCTGGTATCGGGATGAAATCCGGGTTTGTATTTCCCGCGGGCCAGGTCAAAGCCCATTTCTTCGAGGGCAATGGCATCTTCACGGATTTTTTGTAAAAGCGGCTTTACGACGGGCAAAAGCTGCCGTGCTTCGTTTAGGGAGAAATGTTTTTTAAAAAAGGACATATTTCAGGAAGGCTCCTGGGTGTTTGCCGGGCGCCGCAAGCCACAGGCAACGGGCCTGCCGTCTACGATCACGTTAAGCTTTATATCACGGCCGGCCAGCACATAATTCTTTTTGACATAGCCCAAACCGATGCTGCGTTCGCTCAACGGATCGTAAGCGTAACTTGTCAGCACTCCTACTTTCTCATCTTCAAAATAAAGCGTCATGGGCGGCTGCGAAAACAGCTGCTCGTCAAAGTCACAGATCATCAGGTACTTCTGCACTTTCTCGTAGGTGTCCAGGCGGGCGATTACTTCCTGGCCGGTATAGCAGCCCTTGGTAAAACTGACGGCATGCAGCAAACGCGCTTCGTGCGGATTGTAATCTTCGGTCAGCTCCGTGCCCCAGTCGGGCATGCCGCTTTCCACGCGCAAAATCTGAAAGGCGTGATCACCCAGCAGGCTGCCGCCAAAAGCATGCAGGTTTTCGGTGAGCCACTGCGCAATCGCAGAAGCTGATTCTTTGGGCAGGTAAAAATTGTAGGCGGGAACCATAAAATTCTTGTTAAGCAGTGCTGCAAAACGCTCTTCGCCGTGTTCCAGCCAGATCGTCTCGTCCTCGGCCACGGCGTCATTGCCGCCAATGTTACGCAAAAAGGCCAGCGCCTCCGGTCCGATCAGCGTCAACCAGACATAGTCCGCGCTTACGTCCAACACAGTGGCGTCTTCGAGGATAATAAAGCGGTTAATCCAATCCATCAGATGCTTGTTGCCAATATAACTAGATACGAGGAGCAGCTCGTCTTTGGCCCTTAGGATAACACGGCAGTAGTCAAAAATGCGACCTTTTGGCGTGCAGAAAACCGTATCGCACATAACGCCCATGATAAGCTGTGTCATATCATTGGTGGAGATACGGTTGATCAGATCAACGGCATCCACGCCTTTGACCAGCACCTTGCCGAGATAGCTGCGGTCCAGCAAAGCCACATTATTCTTTACGGCGTGTAATTCATCACCGACGGGCTGGTACTGCGTGGGTGTCAGCCATCCGCGGATGTCCGTAAACTGCGCTCCATATTGTTCGTGCATGGAGTGTAACGCCAGCTTATTCATAACACGGCTCCTTTAAGCTTTTTCTTGCCATACATCCCTGATATCACGGCGTTATAAGGTCTTGCTTTAAGCGGGAGAAGAGATATATGGGCCTGCCGCATTCTTTCGCCGCAGGCCGATTTCATTCTATAACGACATTTCCGGATCGTATTCTTCCAGCAGCTGCCCGATCCGTTGCAGGAAGCGCGCACCCATGGCCCCGTCTATCAGGCGGTGATCGATGGTCAGCGACAAATAGAGTATCGGCCGGATAGCGATAGCGTCGTCTATAACAACCGGCCTTTTCTTAATAGCGCCGACGCCAAGAATAGCTACCTGAGGCTGATTAATAATGGGGAAGCCGATGGTGGTGCCATAAACGCCAAAATTAGAAATCGAAAATGTACCGTTGCTGATCTCGTCCGGCTTGAGTTTTTTGTCACGGGCCCGAACGGCAATATCATTTATGGCGCGTGCCAGACCCAAGAGATTGCGCTCATCGGCATTGAAAATATTAGGAACGATCAGACCGTAATCCACCGCCACGGCGATGCCCAGGTTAACAAAATGCTTCACCAGGATTTTTTCGCCGTCTATGGAGGCGTTAACCATGGGGAATTCTTTCAGGGCCCGTATTGTGGCTTCGGCGATAAACGGCATGTATGTCAGGCTGTATCCTTCGCGCTGCTTAAACGCTTTCTTGTGGCGATCGCGGATAAGGCTGATGTTGCGCATATCCACTTCCGCGTAGAGGCTGACGTGCGCCGATGTCTGTTTGGACTGCACCATATGCCTGGCAATGGATTTGCGCACATGGTCCATCTCGATCACTTCGATGCCTTCACCGGCTTTGAAGCCCGCCGGCTGCATGGGCGCGGCCGCGGCAACGGAAGGCGCCGCTTTCTCGCCGCGTTTTTCAATATAGGCCAGAATGTCTTTTTTGGTTACGCGCCCGTTCAAACCGCTGCCGGGCACATCGTCCAGCTCATCCATGGTAATATCATTATCCCGTGCAATATTCATCACCACCGGCGAATAAAAGCGTCCTTTGGCAGAGGCCTTCTTTTCCGGCTGAGCAGACTGTGGAGCGGGCGCTTTTTGCGGCTGCGGTTCGGGCGCCGGCGCTTCTTCAGGGGCCTCTTCGGTTACTTCCTGAGCCTGTTCGGCTTTGGCAGCCTGTTTGGCGTCGGTCTCAATAATGGCGATCGGCTGCCCCACTTCAATGGTGTCACCCTCCTGCGCCACAAAAGAAGCGATCGTGCCTTTTACCGGCGCGGGTATTTCGGAATCCACCTTGTCTGTGCTTATCTCGAGGATGATCTCGTCCTTTTCAACCTCATCGCCCTCTTTTTTCAGCCATTTCAAGATCGTACCGTCGGTAATCGATTCGCCCATTTTGGGCATCACCATTTCAAATTTCATAGTCAGCCTCACGCTTTAGAAATCACAATTGACAAATTGCAAGTAACAAACAATTTCAATGGCTACAATCCATTGTTTTTTTGTGATTTTATTTGATATTTGATTTTTAAATTTTTGGAATTTATCCCCTAGTATGCCGCCAAATCCATGATAGCCTGCTTGATGCCCGGTGTCTGCGGCAAAGCCACCTCTTCCATGGGCGCGCTAAACGGCACCGGTGTATCGCTGCCGGCCAGACGGCGCACAGGACCATCGAGATATTCAAAGGCAAACTCCGCAATATGCGAAGCGATCTCTCCGCCAAAACCCTGGAAACGCGTATCTTCATGCGCTACCAGCACCTTGCTGGTTTTCTTCACCGATTCCATGATCGTTTCCGTGTCCAGCGGATTGATTGTGCGGATATCGATAATCTCCACACTGATACCCTCCGCCGCAAGCTGGCGGCTGGCTTCGCTCACTTTTTGCACCAGGGCGCCCCAGGTTACCACGGTCAGATCGTCACCTTCCTGCACGACGCGGGCCTTGCCAAACGGCAGCAGGTAATCGGCACCGGGTTCGGGGCGGGCGGCATAGCTTTGGCGGTAAAGCCCCTTGTGCTCCAGGAAGAGCACCGGATCGTTTCCGCGAATTGCCGTTTTCAACAGCCCCTTTGCATCGATGGCATTACTGGGGTAAGCGATCTTGATGCCCGGCAAATGGGCAAAAAAGCTTTCTATATTTTGCGAATGACACAAACCGCCGTGGATATAGCCGCCCACCGGCACGCGGATAACCATGGGCGCGGCCCAGTTGCCGTTGGAACGCCAGCGCATGGTGGCCAGCTCATTGCGGATCTGCATCATCGCCGTCCAGATATAATCGCCAAACTGGATCTCCACCACCGGTTTCAGGCCGCGTACAGCCATACCGATACCCACGCCGACAATACTTGATTCCGCCAGCGGCGCGTTAAAGCAGCGCTCTTCACCAAACATGGATGAAATACCCTGGGTGGCGGTAAATACGCCGCCCTTGCCGTCGGCCACATCCTGCCCGAAGACATACATGTGCTCGTTGCGCTCCATCTCCTCTTTCAAGGCATGGTTAATTGCGTCCACCATAACGATCTTTTCACCGGACGGCTCGGATGCTTCATACTCCAGTTCATCTTCTTCAGCCAACAGGTGGGTATACAGCGTATCCGGCTCCGGCTGCGGTTTTTCCTCGGCATCATCCGCCGCCTGATCCACCTCTTTTTTGTACGCCTTTTTCATTTCATCGAGCTCGTCGCGCTGCACTATCTTCTCTTTGATCAGCATCTCTTCAAACAGAGGGATTGGATCGCGGCGCAAGTCATCTTCCAACTCTTCAGCGCTGCGGTATTTTTTATGGGAATCGGAAGAGGAGTGTGGCAGCAAGCGGACGGTGTTGGCTTCCACCAGGACGGCGCCTTTGCCGGAGCGGGTATGCTCAACCGCTCTCTGCATCACTTCATAGCTCTCGAAGAAATCAGTACCGTTAACGACAAATCGTTCCAGCCCCTCGTAACCGGCACCTATTTTATAAACCGATGATCCGGCCACCTGTTTGGAAACATGCACGGAAATCGCATACTGGTTGTTTTCCACCATGAAAATAACCGGCAGCTTGTCACGCGTGGCCCAGTTCAGTGCTTCATGAAAATCTCCCTGCGCCGTTGTGCCTTCGCCGGAAGAGACATATACAATATCATCGCTGCCCGATTTCCTGGCGCCCATGGCACAACCAACGGCCTGCAGGTACTGCGTTCCCGTCGGGCTGGATTGTGAAACAATGTTGTGTTTACGATGCCCGTAGTGGTTGGACATCTGCCTGCCGCCGCTGCTGGGGTCACTGGCGCGCGCCATAAACAGTTCCATGATTTCCGTAGCGGTCACACCAAATTGCAGGCAAAAGGCAAGATCGCGGTAATAGGGATAGGCGTAATCATAACCGGGTTTCATGGCAAATGCTGCCGCTGTTTGAATCGCTTCGTGCCCCGATCCGCCAATATGGAAAAAGCCTTTACCCTGTTTCAATAGGATGAGCATCTTGTCATCAAGCATGCGCGACATTACCATATTTTTGTGCAAGGCCAGAAGCTTTTTTTTGTCCAAACCTGCCAGTTTTTTCTTAACAGCCATGTTATCTCCTGATAAAGTCTTTTAGATCTGATTGTCCCGGTAAAAAGCTTAATGCGGTGTTTTTTTGCAAAATTTTGAAAATACAAAAGGAAAGCGATTTTGTCCAACCTTTCACAAAACGCCAGGTAATTGTGAATTTTTTATCAAAAAACTCTAAAAACTGTTTACTTCGCAAAATCATTTCGTAAATTATCAATGAAATTTAGGCTTGTGAAAAATTACGCAAGCCATATTTTTGACCCCTAACCTACAATTTAGATTGTAGATATAAGGAAAATGAAATATGAGCCCCGAAGAAAAAGAATGGTACTACGACGCCAATCTGACTATAGGAGTGGTAGCCAAAAAACTGAATGTAACCGTCCAAACCGTTCGTTTTTATGAACAGGAGGGGCTGGTTCTCTCAGAAAAAAACGCCGCTGGTCACCGCCTCTTTTCCCTGCACGACCTGGAAAGACTGCAATGTATTCGCCGTATGATTATGGAGCACGGTCTTAATGTACAGGGGATTAAACGCCTGATGAGCCTGGTACCCTGCTGGGAGATGAAGGGCGGCCTCGATAACGATTGCCGAAATTGCCCCGCCTATTATGAGGCCACGGCACCATGCTGGCATTTGCGTAAAGTAGGCGAGAAATGCACAAATGCGGATTGCCGTGCCTGCCCCGTATACCGCACCGAGTTTAATTGTCAAAAACTTAAACAGGTGATTTATAATCGCAAGGAAAATAAAGAAACCACAACCAAAGCAGGAATTGCATAATGAAAAAACTACTTATTTTGGGAGGTGGTACCGCGGGTACCATTATGGCTAACAAATTGGCGCCCACGTTGTCCAAAGATTGGAGCATAACGCTTGTTGATGAACATGAAACACATTATTATCAGCCTGGTTTTCTGTTTATCCCCTTTGGCATTTACAACCGCGAAGATGTTGTTAAACCGCGGCGCGACTACCTCCCCCATAACATTGATGTAATAATCGCCCCGATTGAACAAATCGTGCCTGACAAAAATCAGGTTAAACTTGGGGATAACCGTGTTTTAGGCTACGATCTTTTAATAATTGCCACCGGCGCCCGGGTACACCCGGAAGAGACGGAAGGTATGGTTAACGGCGCCTGGCACAAAAACATTTTCGATTTCTATACCATCGAAGGCGCTACGGCACTGGCCAGCAGGTTAAAGTTTTGGGATGGTGGTAAAATGGTGATAAACATTACCGAAATGCCTATTAAATGTCCGGTTGCGCCGTTGGAATTTGCTTTCCTGGCAGACTGGTGGTTTACCGAACAAGGTATTCGCGACAAAGTGGAAATCGAATATGTAACGCCTTTACCCGGGGCGTTTACCAAACCTGTCGCTTCGAAATTTCTGGGAAATTTCCTAGAAAAGAAAAACATCAAGCTAAAGCCCGAATTCAGCATCGGTAGCGTTGACAGCGGCAGCAACAAAATCGTTTCCTGGGATGAAGAGACCATCGATTATGACCTTCTAATAACGATTCCTACAAACATGGGCGCGCAGGTTATCGCGGATTCCGGCATGGGTGATGACCTGAACTTCATCCCCACCGATAAAAGCTCTCTAAAGGCACTCAACTACGACAACATATTTGTTCTGGGTGATGCCACGGACCTGCCCAGCTCCAAAGCCGGTTCTGTCGCACACTTCGAATCGGATGTATTACACGAAAACATCCTGCGTTTTATCGAAGACCGTCCGCTAGCGGCTTCTTTTGATGGTCACGCCAACTGTTTTATTGAATCCGGTTTTGGCAAAGGGATACTTATAGACTTTAACTATGATGTTGAACCGCTTCCGGGGAAGTTCCCGCTTCCGGGTGTTGGGCCGTTTTCACTGCTTGAAGAGACCCGCATGAACCACTGGGGTAAAATGACCTTCCGCTGGGTTTACTGGAACCTGCTGCTGAAAGGAGCGGAGCTACCTATAGAAGCACAAATGAATATGGCCGGAAAGATGAGGGTATAAATATGGCAGACCTCAACATAGAACAACAATTGCAGGATATAAACAACAAGCTGGACACGCTGGCCGGCTACGTTGCCGAACAGCAGAAGCGCCAGCAGGAGATGGATGAGCTAAAAAAGGACATGTCACTTATCGCCAAAGATATGTTTGACTCGGCCGTGGAAGAGCTCTCTGACGTTGCCCCTTACTTTGAAACCAAAGATGCATTGCTGTTGCTAAAAAAACTGATGCGCAACACCCGCAACTTAAACCAGGTAATGGACCAGTTTGAGGGAGCGCGCGATCTGTTTGCAGACCTGCAGCCACTGGGTAAGCAGATGTTTGACCAACTGCTTGATAACCTGAATGAAATGGACAAAAAGGGCTATTTTGAATTTGGCAGCGAGCTTATAAAGATCATTGATACGATCGTAACGTCTTTTAGCCCGCAGGATGTAAAACTGCTTCGGGAAAATATTACAACCATATTGCTAACCGTAAAAAGCATGACTCAGCCGCAAATGCTAAGCAGCGTTAATAACGCGCTGCAGTTTTTCCAGCATATGGATATTGCAATCGAACGCGATATCAGCCTTACCCGCCTATTGCGGCAATTAAATGACCCGGAAGTAAAAAGAGGGCTCTATTTTGCGCTCGAATTTGTGAAAAATATCTCAGGACAACCCCAACAACAAGAACAATTAACTACACTCAAAAAGGAGCAATAAAATGCCTAGCAAAACATTCGCAGGAAAGACCGTTGACGTTAATGACGAGGGTTTTTTAACCAACCCCCAGGATTGGACGGAAGAGATGGCCCCGGAGTTGGCATCCGAAGAAGGAATCGAATTGACAGACCGCCATTGGGACGTGATTCGCTTTATGCGTTCCGACTTTTCCGAAAAAGGACAAATCCCGACAGTACGCCGCATCAAAAACAGCGGTGGTGTTCCCACAAAAGAACTCTACAGCTTGTTTCCAAATGGCCCGGCCAAAAAAGCAGCCAAGATTTCCGGGCTTGGGAAGCCGCAAGGTTGTGTTTAAAACAAAAATATTCTGCTGAACCAAATAAGGAGAAATCACATGTCAGCAATTGAAAAAGTATCCATTGTTGTTTCCAAGGGCTCGCTTGAAGGGGTATACCCGGGCCTGATTATGGCCAACGGGGCACGGATGGAAGGCATAGAAGCCAACCTCTTCTTTACTTTTTTTGGCCTGGAAGCCATCATGAAAAAACGGATGGACAAAATTAAAGTGGCGACCGTGGGCAACCCGGCAATGCATATCCCTTCCCTGATGGGGATTATACCGGGGATGTCAGCTTTTGCAACCTCGCAAATGAAGAAGGAGATGGATAAGCTGGATATACCGCCAATTTCAGAATTTGTTGAAATGATCCACGACGCGGGCGCAAAACTCTACGCCTGTAAAGCAACGGTGGATATGTTCAAACTTACCATGGATGACTTCTGTGAGCAGACCGAAGAGGTTATCAACGTCGGTAAATTCTACGAAGTATCCGCGGGTGGACAAATAATATTCACATGATAAAAAGGCCCCGCTCTTATCCGAATAAAGGTTAAAAAATGAAAAAAAGAACCATACTTATCGCCCTCATTTTCTCAGTCTCGGGCACTTTTGCAACGGACGGCTATTTTTCTAATGGATATGGAACACAAAATAAAGGGCTTGCGGGCTCCGGTATTGCCTACCTAAATTCCGCGGCTGCTTCAATTATGAACCCGGCAGGTCCGGCCTTTATGGGTGGTAACGGTTTTAAGTTCGAAGTGGCATTATCTCTTTTCAACCCGAATCGAGAATACACCATAAGCGGAGCACCAACCCCACCGCAAAACTGGGGATATTTTGACAACAATGGTAATTTCGTAACGGATGGACGCTTTATGGCGCTGGGTTTAACCCCGGGAACAGTGGAAAGCGAAAATCCGATATTTTTTGTACCAATGCTGGCCGCTTCCTATACAGCGGGTCAAAACGTGTTTTTACTAAATGTGTATGGAAACGGCGGCATGAATACGGAATATGATGCGAAAACATTCTACAGTTCTACGATAGATCAAATGTTCCAGGGAAGTCCGCAAAACTTTATGGCAAACGTAAGGGCCCCCAGCGGCGTAAACCTGGAGCAGCTTTTCGTTTCTGCGGGCTATACACGCAAAATAACTGAAAATCATGCTCTGGGCCTTTCGCCTGTTTTTGCTTACCAAACGTTTGAGGCCACGGGCCTTCAGGCGTTTCGGGATATGGGTATGGCCGGCGCCAATGGCGGTTCGCTCACCAACAATGGTAAAAGTACTTCCACGGGATTTGGCTTTAAGCTGGGCTACCAGGGTGAAATTATGGAGAATTTGAGACTCGGTCTTGCTTACCAGTCCGAAATTGATATGAGCGCGTTTGATGAGTACAAAGGGCTTTTCGCCGAAGAAGGCGATTTTGATATTCCCGCAAATTGGACCGCAGGTATTTCTTATACGGTGGGAAAAATTACTTTAATGGCCGATGTAAAGGAGATTCAGTATAGTTCTGTTAAGGCGATCGCCAATGGACTTGACCCGGCGAAAATGTTGCCAATGGTACCGGATGTAACGCAACCGGCATCGAGCAATGCATTTGTAGCTAATCCTAATTTTGCGCCTCTCGGCAGCGAAAACGGGGCCGGATTTGGCTGGGATGATATGACCATCGTAAAGCTCGGCTGTGAATACGCTGCAACGACAGACTGGATCTGGCGCGGTGGTTTTTCGTTTGGCAAGCAGCCGATTTCGGAAGAGGCCGTAATTTTTAATATCCTTGCACCGGCCGTAAACGAAAACCATTTTTCATTTGGTGCAACAAAAAACTTGGGCGGAAACGCCCTGAGTGTTGCGATAACCCACGCCTTTTCCAATACGGTGAAAGGCAGCAATCCTTTTGACCCGGCACAAACCATTGAACTCAAGATGAATCAATGGGATTTTGATTTAGGCTTCGCGTTTTAAATACGTCATACGGGGTATCTTTAGCGAGATACCCCGTTATATTCTTGCCTGTTTTATAGACTATTTTTACATTTCCGTTTGACCCATTTTTAACACCGGAGCATATCATGTTTAAAATTCTCGTTTCCGATTCCCTGCCCACAGCCATTCTGGCAAAATATGACAAAGTAGACGGTATTGAAGTGCACAACAAAGCCGGCATTTCAATGGACGATCTGAAAGAAGAGATAAGGGATTATGATGGCCTGATCGTCCGCAGCCGCACCAAGGTTACCGCTGATATTTTAGCAGCGGCCCACAAGCTCAGTGTCATCGGGCGTGCCGGCGCCGGTGTAGACAATATCGACAGTGAAGAAGCTACCAAGCGCGGCATTGTAGTAATGAACACACCCGGCGGCAACACCATCGCCGCTACCGAGCATACACTGGCGATGATGCTGGCGGCCATGCGCAATATCGCGCCGGCCAATGCCTCTATGCTGCGCGGAGAATGGGACCGCAAAACCTTCATCGGAAACGAAATCTACCAGAAAACCATCGGCGTTATCGGCTTGGGCAAAATCGGACGCGAAGTGGCCAAAAGACTGAAGGCCTTCGAGGCGGTTCTGATTGGCTATGACCCGATCATAACCAGCGAAGCGGCTGCCCGGCTGGGCATCAAGCTGGTCGATCTCGACACGCTTATGGAACAATCCGATATTATCACTGTGCACGCCCCCAAGATCCCGCAAACGATAGATATGATAAGCGCGAAAAATCTGAAATTGTGCAAAGACGGCGTTGTGATCGTCAACTGCGCGCGCGGCGGAATCGTCAATGAAAAAGACCTGATTGCCGCGCTGGACAGCGGCAAAGTCGCCCACGCCGCCATCGATGTATTCGACAGCGAGCCGCCCAAAGACTACAAACTGGCGCAACACAAAAAAGTACTGGCCACACCTCATTTGGGCGCCAGCACGGAAGAAGCGCAGGTTAAAGTGGCCGACCAGATCTTGGACCAGATCATCGAGTATTTCCAGAAAAACGTGGCCCGTCATGCGGTCAACTTTGTTTCGGTGGATGAAAAAATCCAGCCCGTTATTGCCCCCTACTTTGAAATGGCCGAGCGCATGGGCAGCATTTACAACCAGATAAAATCCGGCCGGCTCAAGGAAATCTCCGTGCGCTACTACGGCACCGTACTCAGCGTCCCGGTAGAACCGATTACGGCACACCTGCTGGTGGGTGCCATGAAATCGCAAACCGAAGACCCGGATATCGAGATCGTAAACCCTGTCAACGCATTCACGATTGCCAGGGAGCGCGGCATCAGCATCGAAATGGCAAAAAAGGACACACCGTTGACGGTACACTCCAACGCCATCGCTTGCGACTTTGTAACGGACAACGAAAAAATCCACGTAGCCGGCAGCTTTTTTGGAAAAAATCAATTCCATATGATCGAATTTGGGGAGTACACGCTGGCCGCCGAACTGAGCGGGCAAATGATCCTGGTGGAAAACGAAGACGTGCCCGGTGTTATCGGTCAGGTTGGTACCATTCTGGCCAACGTCAATATTAATATCAGCCACATGTCTTCCAGCCGTTTGCCGAAAAAGAAAACGGCGCTCAACGTGTTTAACGTGGAAGGCAACCTCCAGTCCGACCTGCTGACCAAACTGGAGGCGATCGAAGGTGTTCAGAGGGTGCTGATAGCCAAGATCAATTAATCAGCTATTCTGCTTTACAGGGCCGTCCCACGTGACGGCCTTTTTTGTTTGCTCAAGCGTGGACCTGATTACTTTCATCAGCTCCGAAGGTACGATCGGCTTCGAGGCGTAATTGTCCATACCCGCCCGGAAACATTTCTCTTTGTCTCCCTGCATCGCATTTGCCGTCAACGCGATAACAGGCACATGACGGCTCCCGCCCTGCTCTTTTTCACGAATTGCACGCGTAGCTTCCAGGCCATCCATCTCGGGCATCTGCATGTCCATCAGAATGAAATCGTAATCGCCGCATTCATGGGCGGCTACGGCCTGTTTGCCGTTGGCAGCCACGTCTACCGTATAACCCTGCTTTTCCAGGATACGGCGGGCCAGTTTTTGATTTATGGCGTTATCTTCTGCAAGCAGTATGCGTTTTGTTTCCTGGCGCACATACACGCTTTCGGTTTGCCGCTTCGTGCGGGTCAGGCATACTTTCAGCAGTTCATCACGTTCGATAGGCTTAAACAGGTAACCGTCCGCATAAGCTTGCCGAAGCATACCGGCAGTAATATCATCGCCCTGAGAACAAACCACAACCACCATGGCCTGTCCCTTTTTGCCCTGCTCAAAAATCCTGCGGGTCAATTCCAGCCCGTCTTCATCACCAAGGATACGATCGACAATTATATATGCGTATTCCGCGCCCTCGCTGTTTTGACGCTCCAACAGGCTAAGCGCCTGGCGCATGGAGGCAGCCTCATCACAAATACAACCGAATCCTTCCATGTAACGTGTTTTAACGCGGCGATTGGTTATGTCGCTGTCTACAATCAGTGCGGCAGCGCCGTTTAGCGGCATTTCTGTTTCTTTGCTGATTGTATTTGCGGCCGGCATCGTGTCCTGGGCAGGCAGCAGCTTTGCGGTAAACCAGAATTCCGACCCTTCATTCAGTTCGCTTTTGAGGCCAATCTTCCCGCCCATCATATTGCTAAGCTGGCGGCAGATGGCGAGGCCCAGCCCGCTTCCGCCGTACTTACGCGACGTGGAGCCGTCCGCCTGCGAAAAGCTTTCAAAAATGAGCCGTTGTTTTTCACGGGGAATACCGATGCCCGTATCCGTTACAGAAAAATGCAGCAAAATACTGTCGGTGTCCGCTTGCAAGCTTCCTTTATAGGGCAGGCGCTTTACGCGCACAGTGATGCTGCCCAGCTCTGTGAACTTAACGGCATTGCCCAGCAGGTTTAGCAGGATCTGGCGCAGCCTGGAAGGGTCTCCGTTTATGTGGGTCGGTATCTGCGGGTCTATATCAATATGCAGATCAAGGTTCTTTTCTTTTGTTTTGAATTCAATGATCTTGGCCGTTTTGCTGATCATTTCGCGGAAGTCAAAATCCACGGATTCCAGTTCCAGCTTGCCGGCTTCGATTTTGGAAAAGTCCAGAATATCGTTTAGCAGGCCCAACAGGGATTCGGCGCTGTGGCGCACCGTTTCGGCATATTCCAGTTGCTCGGCATTCAATTCGGTTTCCAACATCAGCCGGTTCATCCCGATGACGCCGTTCAGCGGTGTGCGTATTTCATGGCTCATATTGGCCAAAAACTCGCTTTTGGCAATACTGGCCTCGCGCGCCTGTTCCGTGGCCTTTTTAAGTTCTTCTTCATTGTAGATGCGTTCCAGCTCCGCCGCAGCCCTGCTGGCAAAGATATGCAGGATGTAGTCGTTTATCCTGGTATTTTCCAGCGGCTTGCTATCCAGCAGCACGATGGCGCCTATGCATTCGGAAGCAGAATTATAAAGCGGAATGGCCACAAACCCTTCACAGTCCAGGCTTTTCAAAAGCGGGTCTTCCGGGAAGAGACTGCAAATACCCTGGGGAAAACTAAACAGGCCCCTGCCTTCAATCTGCGCCAGCGGACTGTCATTCATTGGAAAGCCGTGGTGCGCGGGGATATCGTCCGTATTGTTGGAGACAAGAATCTCATACTGACTGCGGTCTTTGGAGAAAGTGGCCACAAAACTGTAGCCTACTTTCAGTGTGCGGCTAAGGTAATTTACCAGCGCATCAAAGAATGCCTCGCCGGTATGGGCGGAAACACCGCTGGACATATTTTTAAGAATATTTTCCGTTTCGATGTGCTGCGTAATATCGCGCACGGACATGACGAAGAGCGGACCCTCTTTGCCGGACATCTCGGAGACGGAGAGAGCGACAATAAAGCGTGTGCCGTCTTTTCTCAGCCCCTGGATAAGGCGCCCCGCATCCAGCCGTTCCGGTTGGTTTGAGGCCGAAAGATAGTAACGGAAAAATAGGGCAATATTTGATGGAACATTTACAAACAGTCTCTGAACACCCTCGCCCACCACTTCGCCGGACTTATAGCCAAACAGTATTTCCGCGGCAGGATTGAAAGAGCGGCATACACCTTCTTTATCAACCGTGATAATACCGTCCGCAACATTATCCATAATGGCTTTTAAACGGGCCGCTTCATCTTCGAGACGGCCTGTTACCTCGAGTAACTCTTCGGATACGAGGCTCATGGAGCGATCGTGCAGGCGAAGTTCCTTCTCATAGTCCTGGTACGTTTTATCAACCAGATTCAAAAACAGATCGATATCCAGTTCGCCCTTGGCCGAGGCCCGCCTGGCTTTTTTAAGCTGTCGCAGCAGAATCCTATGCATGCAATGTCTCCCACATAGCAGTAAAGACGGTATTGTTGCCAAAACGCCTTTTACCGGGAAGTGCTTTGTTACTTTTGCAAAAAACGGTACGGTCCGGTTCACGCATAAGGCAGGCTGCTCCGAAAAATAAAATTAATTGGGCGCTGAACGCATTGTTGCCGGATTGCGCTTGCTGCCAGCCGGCCTTTTCCGTCCATTGCCATTGTATAACTTTCATATATTTTCCAAGGATTTGTATATTGCTAAATCGGGCATTCAACCGGAATAATGAGCCTTCGTTTTGGTGCTGTTCGGTATGTGTCCGTTTTTAAACAAAACGCAAAATTTAAACACCAAAGACGGGATATCGGGATGATAAAATTGACAAGCGGGGACACAATTGGCGTAATTGCTCCGGCTTTTCCGGCGCGTCCGGAAAGGCTGGAAAAAGGCATATCCTATTTAAAGGAAAAGGGTTTTAAGGTTAAAAATTCAGCCAACCTTGCCGGTGGCCACGGCTACTTCAGTGCCACGGATAAACAGCGTGCCGCGGACCTTATGGATATGTTCCGCGACCCTCAGGTGAAGCTGATAATTTGCGCGCGTGGCGGCTGGGGTGGCCTGCGGGTTCTGGAGTACCTGGATTTTGAAGAGATAAAAAAGAATCCCAAACCGCTTGTCGGTTACTCCGATGTTACCACGCTGCAACTGGCGCTGTGGGAAAAATGCCGCCTGCCTTCTTTATCCGGCCCCATGGTAGCGGTAGAAATGGGCGCGGGGATTGAGTCTTTCACCGAAAAACATTTTTGGGACTATCTTGCGTGCGACGATGAATACGCGTTTTCCTGGCAGGAAATAAAGCCTGAGGTCTGGCGTGCGGGCAAGGCGGAGGGCACGCTCCTGGGCGGTTGTCTTTCCCTGGTGGCGTCGCAGCTGGGCTCGCCCTATTGCCCGGATTTCCGTGACGCCGTTCTTTTCCTGGAAGATATTGGCGAGGACGTTTATAAAATGGATCGCTACCTGGCCCAGTTACAGAACGCCGGTGTTTTTGACGTGGTTGCCGGCATCATCTGGTGCGATTTTATAGATTGCGAAAACAACTACGATCCCGGCTTTGAAATGAATGACATATTGAAACATTACACGGCTAAAACAAACGGCCCGGTGCTGGCGGGATTCCCTTACGGGCACGGCGCGGTTAAGGTCACCATGCCAATCGGTATCCGCTGCAGGCTGGACAGCGACCGTGGTCTTTTTTCGTTTGCGCCATACAGCTTTAACGACATCTCACAAAGCTAATAAAACAACCCCGCGCCGCGATTGACTGAATTTGCTTTATTTCCTATATTTTCAGCTTATTTACAGCCGGATGCGGGATGAAAAATATAGCCGTTTTCGCCGCCGGACGAGGCAGTAATTTTGAACAGCTATGCCGGGCAGAAGAAAATAAAAAATTAGCCGCCCATATTGTTCTGTTAATCGCTTCCAAACCGGACATTGGCGCCATTGAAATTGCCAAACGTTACAATATTCCAGCCGTTGTCTTCAAAAGAAAATCATATCCGGATGCCGAAAGCTACACGGAGGCCCTTTTGCAGACACTAAAGGAATATAAGGCCGATTATGTCGCTCTTGCCGGTTGGCTGCAACTTATCCATCCCTCGCTGATCCGGCAATTTCCTGATAAAATAGTAAATATCCACCCGGCGCTGCTGCCCTTTTTCGGCGGGCCCGGCATGTACGGGAAACACGTGCATCAGGCTGTTTGGGAAAGCGGTATGCGCGTAAGCGGCGCTACCGTGCATATTGTGGACGAAGAGTATGACAAAGGACCGATCCTGGCACAGCGCGCCGTTCAGCTGGATTATGGTGACGGCCCGGAAGAGATAGCGGGAAAGGTGCTGCAGGTGGAGCACGCGCTATATCCTGAAACGTTGCAGCTGCTGGTAAACGGCGTAATAGCGGTTGAAAATAACAAGGTTGTTAAACAGAAATAACAAAGAAGAAAATAATGAAATATGCATTGCTAAGCGTTTATGATAAAAGCGGTATCAGCGATCTTGCCCGTTTTTTAATAGACAAGGGTTACAAGATTCTCTCATCGGGCGGCACGGCAAAGCTGCTGCAACAGGAAAACCTGGAGGTGCTGGAAGTAAGCGATCTGACCGGCTTCCCCGAAATACTGGACGGACGGGTCAAAACGCTTCATCCGGTCATCCATGCCGGCATTCTGGCAAAACGTACAGACAAGCACCTGTCGCAGTTGAAAGAGCTGAAAATTGATACCATCGACGTGGTGGCGGTTAATCTGTATCCTTTCGAGCAGACCATCGCCGGCGATAACGTCACCTTTGACCAGGCGGTGGAACAAATCGATATTGGCGGTCCCACACTTCTGAGGGCGGCGGCAAAAAACCACGCGTACGTCTCGGTTTTGTCCGATCCCGGGCAGTACAAAACCTTCATGGATGCTTTCGAGGAGTCGGGCGGAAATCTGCCGGCCGCTGTTAAAAAGCAATTTGCCGGCGCTGTGTTCGCCTTAACGGCGCGTTACAACGCAGCCATTGCCGACTATTTTGAAGATGCCGCGGAACCACCGCTATCGTTTACGCTTGGCGGAGAACGGCTGCAGGTTTTACGCTATGGCGAGAACCCGCACCAGAAGGCGGCCCTTTACGGCAGCGCCCACCGCTTGCCGATGGCAGGTTTAAAACAGCTTCATGGCAAAGAGCTGAGCTTTAACAACCTGCTCGACCTGCAGGCGGCTTTGACCATTAGCAATGAATTTGACGAACCGGCCTGCACAATCATAAAACATAACAACCCCTGTGGTATCGGCACGGGTACTGACCTTTTTACGGCCCACGAAGGCGCGCGGGCGACAGACCCCACATCGGCCTTTGGCGGAATCATCGCGCTGAATGCCGAGCTTGACGATAAACTGGCTGAAGAACTGGGCAAATACTTTACCGAATGTATCGTGGCTCCTTCCTTTTCACGGGAGGCGTTTGAGCGCCTTGCCAGAAAGAAAAACCTGCGCCTGCTTACCTATCAGCCGGAGCGCTGGCACAAGCCGCAATGGGACATAAAAATGCTGAGCGGCGGTTTTCTGCTGCAACAGGCAGACCGTGAACTGATCGATGTGCGCCAGGCAAAAGTGGTTACCAAAAGGGCGCCAGGTGAGCAGGAATGGAAGGCGCTTTCATTTGGCTGGAAAGCCGTTAAGCACGTAAAGTCCAACGCGATTGTTTTTTGCGCCGCCGATCGCACGCTGGGTATAGGCGCCGGCCAGATGTCGCGCGTGGATTCCACAGAAATCGCTATCATGAAGTCTAAAAACGCGGGTTTGAGCCTGCAAGGTTCCGCGGTTGCCTCGGATGCGTTCTTCCCCTTTAAGGACAGCATCGAAGCCCTGGCCGAGGCCGGGGCCACAGCAATTATCCAACCCGGCGGATCTATCCGTGATGAGGAAGTTATTGAAGCCGCTGATAAGGCGGGCATCGCGATGGTCTTTAGCGGAATGCGTCATTTTAAACATTAATATTGTAAACTGGAGCGAGAATGGCTTTGTCGTTTTTAAATTTTCTCACATCGGATATCGGAATAGACCTGGGCACCGCCAACACCCTGCTTTATGTCAAGGGTAAAGGCATCGTCGTCAACGAACCGTCCATCGTTGCGCTGGAAGATAACACCGATAAAGTAGTGGCGGTTGGCAACGAGGCCCGGCAGATGCTTGGGCGAACCCATCACGACATTACAACGATCCGGCCGCTGAAAGATGGCGTTATTGCCGATTTTGAAGCCAACGAGATCATGATCCGAGAATTCATCAAAAAGGCCGCCGTCAATAAAATGATGATCGGCCGCATCGTGATCTGCGTGCCATCGGGCATCACGGAAGTGGAAAAGCGCGCCGTGCGTGATTCTGCCGAACGGGCCGGAGCGCGCGAGGTGGACCTGGTGGCCGAAGCGATGGCCGCTGCCATTGGCGTCGGGCTGGACATCAAAGAACCCATGGGGAATATGATCGTCGATATCGGCGGGGGCACATCGGAGATCGCTGTTATTTCACTGAGCGGCATTGTGCATCACAACTCCATTCGCGTGGGCGGTGATGAGATGAACCAGGCGATTATCCAGCACTTCAAGCGCAACCATAACCTGCTGATTGGCGAAAAGACCGCCGAAGAGATCAAGTGCGGCATCGGTTCCGCGGCGCCGCTGGAAGAAGAAATGGAACGCGAAGTGAAAGGGCGCGATCTCGTGGATGGTATTCCCAAGACTCTGATGATCGGTTCCGAGGAGATTCGCGAGGCCCTGTCCGATCCGATCGGCATGGTCGTTGACGCCGTGAAGATGTCGCTGGAACGCACACCGCCGGAACTGGCGTCGGATATTCTGGACCGCGGTGTAATTTTGACCGGTGGCGGCGCCCTGTTGCGCAACCTCGATGTGCGTCTGCGCCAGGAAACATCGATGGCCATTCTGGTGGCCGATGATCCGCTGACCTGCGTGGTGCGCGGCTGCGGGCAGATACTGGAAAATCCGGAGCGTTTTCACAAGGTGCTTGTAAAAAACCGGCGTCCCTTTTAATTAGTACACCCCATACCCGCGGAGAGCAGTGACCCAGGTTTTACAATTTATTTCCCATTTTCGTCAATCGCTTCTGCTGTATGTTTATATGGCCGTCTCGTCCTTGCTGATCATCTCGAGCGACAGCGCCATAGTTGGAGGCATACGCGCCATGAGCATGAATACGTTCGGCACGGCACAGGAAGTGTTTGATGACATGGCCGCATACTTCAATTTGCGCGAAAAGAACAGTGAATTGCGGCGCGAAAACACGCGTATGGCCTACGAGATTTACCAGTTGCAGGACGCATTGCTGGAAAACATCCGGCTGCGCAAAATGCTGCAATTCAAGTATGACGTAGAATACGAGCTTATCCCGGCAAAAGTGGTTGGATACAGTCCCCAAAACCTGCTTTCCGGTGTTATGCTTTCCACCGAAGAGATGAGCAAAGTTAAAAAATTTTCGGCAGTTATGACCGCCGAAGGACTGGTTGGAAAAGTCGTGGAAATAAGCGGTGATTATGCCATTTGCCAGATTTTGCTCGATCCCAACAACCGTGTCAGCGGCCAGATTCTGCGCAACAGTGAGTTGGGCCTTGTGCGCGGCGACGGCAGCCGTATCCTCTACATGGATCATCTGCCCAACACCGTAGATGTGCTGGAAGGCGACGTAGTTTTAACATCCGGTTACAGCCAGATCTACCCGCAAAATATAAAAATCGGGGTCGTCAGCGAAGTCCGTAAATCAGAGGAAGCACTGTTTCAGACGGTAAAAATCCGCCCGTCCGTAAATTTCAATCGCCTGGAAGAGGTCTTCATTTTCAGTGAGAAGGTGGCCAATGAGCAGTGATCTGCGCTATCTGTTGCTGATTGTTGTGGTTTTTGGTATCGGGGCGATCGTATTCCAGAGCGTTCTGGTTCCCTTCATCGAAATCGATGTTTGGAAACCTGATATGGTTCTGGTGGTTGTATTGCTTATAGGAAAACGCTTTGGCAGCATGAGCGGCAGCAGCGCCGGTTTTGTCTTGGGCCTGCTTCAGGACGCCCTTTCGGCCCAGGCGCTGGGAATTACCGCCCTGCCCAAAGCCCTGGCCGGATACGGTGCCGGCAAAATCAACCCGCTAAGACTGGAAGGAACGGCCCATTACCTGTGGTTTCTGCTTTTTGTTTTTCTGCACGAGCTGATCTTTTACTTTATCCTGCAATTCAAGCTGGAACTGACATTTACATACCTCATCTACAGCAGGGTTTTTCCGAATACGGTCTATACATTTATTATGCTTTTTGTAACACAATTATTTACGCAGAAAATATTTTCTGAACAGCCATGAAAGAACTGGACAAGTACCAGCTTCAACAACGCAAAACGGTCTTTATTGGCGTTTTGCTGCTTTTTTTTGCAATCCTGCTGTATGGTTTTACACGGCTGCAGCTGTTGCGCCATGAATTTTATACGCAGCGATCGCTTGATAACAGTGTGCGCAAAATTACCGTGCTGCCGGTGCGCGGCCTCATTAAGGATAACCAGGGTCGCATCCTCGTGGATAACAGGGCTTCTTTTTCAGTGGCCGTTGTACCCAAGGTGATAACAGACAGCACCTTATTTCAATTGGTGGATATCCTGAATGTGGATGAGCAGGAAGTGCGCGCGGAAATGCGCAAGCAATTCGGTTTTCGTCCTGTTATTGTTGAACGCGATATTGATTATGATACGGTCATTTATCTGGAAGAACACCGCCTGGAATTTCCGGGCGTGTATACCATTCCCGAATCGAAACGCTACTATCATGAGGGGGTTAACTCCCCGCATGTTTTTGGCGCGCTGGGCGAAGTATCGCTGGAGGAGCAGCAAAAGCAGGAGCGATACGAATCCGGTGACATGGTCGGGAAATACGCCCTGGAACGTTATTACGATCTGCAGTTACGTGGTTTTAAAGGGGCGCGCTATGTGCGCGTTGACGCCGCTGGCAGAGACCTGGGCGCTTTTGACGAGAAACGCGATATATCCTCCATTCACGGCAAGGACATAAACCTGTTTATGGATTACAACCTTCAGCAATTTGCCGAATCGCTGATGGTTGATCACCGTGGCGCCCTGGTGGCGCTGGATGCGCGCAACGGCGGCGTTATCGCCCTTGTCAGCAAACCGGACTACGATCCGCGGCTGCTCACCGGCAAGATTGATGAAGAAACCTGGCAGAAACTGATGAACGATGAAAGGCACCCTCTTTACAGCCGTTCCATACAAAGTGTTTATCCGCCCGGTTCAACTTATAAAATTGTTGCAGCCATCGCCGCGCTGGAGGAAAAAATCGTAACGCCTTCCTGGTCGGTTACGTGCCCCGGCTACTTTCGCATCGGCCGCAAAGTTGTGAATTGCTGGAAAGCCGAAGGCCACGGCACGGTGGATATGCTGGCGGCTATCAAAGGATCCTGTAACGTCTATTTCTATCAGCTGGGGTTGGAAATCGGGCTGGACACCTGGGCGCAATACAGTAAAAAGTTTGGCTTTGGCGATTATACCGGTATCGATTTACCTAACGAGAGCCGCGGCCTTGTGCCCACGCGCAGCTTTTTTGACAAACGCTATGGCGTCAACGGCTGGACACGCGGTAACCTCGCCAACCTGGCTATCGGTCAGGGTGAGCTGCTGGTTACGCCATTACAGCTCGCTCAATTCACAATGATGCTTGCCAATAAGGGCGTTTTTTATGAGCCGCACATCGTCGACTATGTTTATGATTATGACTCTGGCGAAAAAAAATATGTAAGCGGGCCGCCCAAAAACGTGCAAGGTGTTTCTGAAAAAACCTATGAGATTGTCCGTGATGGAATGCGTCGTGTAATGGAAGGCGGCACCGGCTGGGCCGGAAAAGTGTGGGGTCTGGATATGGCCGGCAAAACGGGCACGGCCCAAAATCCGCATGGAGACAGCCACGCCTGGTTTATGACGTTTGCACCCTACGATCTGCCCGAAATCGCAGTGGCCATTATTATCGAAAACGGTGGTGGCGGGGGTGCCGTGGCCGCACCTATTGCCCGTAAATTTATGGAGAAATATTTTGGTGACCGTATTGAACCGCGGCCCGTTGCGCGCAAAAAGGAAACGCTGGCCGAGATGCCCATAGACAGCATCATAGCCCCTCTAAACCTGGAAAGCGTGCGCCCAATAAATATACCCGTGGAGCGCGACAACTGATGAGCAAAGCAATTTTAAGCCGAATAGACTTTGAACTGACCTTTTTTGTTACCGTGCTTTTGACCATCGGCCTCACGGCTGTTTACAGCGCCACCTACAGCAGCAGCGGAAGCGACTATTTTGACCGCCAGCTCATTTTCGCCATTACCGGTTTGATACTTATGATTGGCGTGACATTCGTGCCTTTTCGTTTCCTGGAAAGGATGGCTTATCCCTTTTACGGCTTTTCAATTTTGCTTCTTGTGCTTGTGGAGTTCTTCGGTGTACGCGGTTTTGGCGCAGAACGCTGGCTTTCCATTGCCGGAATAAAGGTCCAGCCTTCGGAAATCGCCAAGCTGGCTACGATTATGGCCGTGGCCCGTTATACCTGCAACCGCGAAGTCACGGTCAATCACTGGAAGCATTTCATGGTAGTTACGGCGTTTATCGCTTTACCGTTTCTGCTGATCATCCGCCAGCCGGATCTGGGCACGTCGCTCGTTTATGTGGCCATGGCCATTCCGTTGATGTTCTGGGCCGGGCTTAACTGGTTTGCCCTGTTCCTTATTCTTAGCCCGCTAATCACCGTTTTTACCTCCTTCAACTGGATAGCGCTCGCCGCGTGGCTTCTTCTGATCGGGGCATTTTTATACATCACCCGCAGGCGCTGGACACTGATTGTTCTTGTACTGGCGCTGCATTTTGGCGTCGGCCTGTTAACGCCGCAGCTTTGGGACCAGCTTCAGCCCTACCAGAAAAGCAGGATCATTACCTTTATCAACCCCGAGCAGGACCCGCGTGGTGCGGGCTACCAGATCATCCAAAGCCAGGTGGCCATCGGCTCCGGGGGTGTTTGGGGTAAGGGTTTCAAAAACGGTACACAGACGCACCTTAAGTTTTTGCCGGCCCAGCACACGGATTTTATTTTCTCCGTAATTGGCGAAGAATGGGGGTTCACCGGTGTTATTTTTGTCCTGGGCGTGCTGCTGGCATTCCTGCTGTACCTGGTTCATCTGGGAACGCAGGTCAAAAGCGCCTTTGCCAGCATGACCATCATAGGCGTAACAGCCGTCCTCTTTTTTCATATCTTTGTTAACATCGGTATGACGGTGGGAGTTGCACCTGTTACGGGGCTGCCTTTGCCCTTTTTTAGCTATGGTGGCTCATTTTTGCTTTCTACCTTATTGATGATAGGCGTAATTCAAAATTTCGCTTACCACCGTTTTTTGGTCTAAACCCTTAGAATTATTGGAAATAGGGTTGCTTTAGGGAGGCTTGGGTAATAAATTTTTAAAATTATAAGATTGTAAGAGTGGAGGCAGCGATGCGATTCAAAACGTTTTTGGCGCTACTAATGTTGGTAACGGGTCTGGTTTGGTTTAGCGCATGTGCCGGCAGCAGGGAAGAAGGCGATGAAGATTTCTTCACCGAAGAAGAAAAGCAGCAGAAAGAGCTTGATGATATTGAAGCCCTGCTTGGCATAACGCCCACCGAGGAGGAGAGCTCCACGCAAAAAAAGCCCGGGCAAAAGCAATCCAAGCCGGAAGACAGCGAGAAGCTGAGCCTGCTTGACGAAAAGGAAACGCTGGATACCTCCCAGCCGATGATGGCGCCTACCGAAGAAGAGAAACTGCAGGAGCGTATCGACAATCTTGAAAGCGAGTTACGCCAGAAAGATAAAGTCATCAACAATCTGAATGCCGAGTTGCAGCAGCAAAAGTCGAGCCCCGCGGCCTCATCCGGCGGTTACGTCGGGCAGATAAGCATGGCTGAATACGAAACCCGCTACAATGATGCCCGCGCCGAATTTGAAAACCGCAATTACCAGGTAGCCATTGAGCTTTTTGAATCGCTGCTGGCAGCCAGCACCAGCCACTCCCTGGCAGACAACGCCCAATACTGGATCGGAGAATGCCATTACCAACTGCGCCAATATGATGCGGCTATCCTCGATTTTGAAAAGGTGTTTACATTCGGAAAATCAAATAAAGACGATGACGCGCAATTCAAGCTAGGGCTGTGTTACATTCGTAAAGGTGATCGTCAGAAAGCGCGTGAAGAGCTGGATCGCCTGATCCAGGGTTACCCAGATAGCGAGTATGTCTCCCAGGCCGAGAGACTGCTAAGTCAAATGTGATTGATCGTTTGTTCTATTCTGTCCATCGAATAGGACTGTTCATACAGAGAAACAATTTCAGACAGCCTGCGCAACCCGTAGGCTGTCAGTTTTTTTACCCTGCCCTGTTCCACAGGAACTACGAATCCCTTCTGAATAAACTTGCGAATTAAATCTTCACTGATCTCCAGATTAGTAGCGGCTTCCTCGATAGAATATAGTCGTGTAGTGGAAAACATATTACCTCCTTGCCAAGCTTAACCCTGAACCTAGTATTCGGAGAGATTATTTACGGATTAAGCAAAAAGTGCGAAGGCGTGAAAAAAAGGATGTACTTTGTGGCCTTTCGCACATGGCCGGGGCAAAGGAAATACAGGTATTCAAAGGTTAAAAGGGAAGAGCCCGGGAGAGCAGACTCTTCCCCTGGAGTGGCCGGATTTTAATCGATCTGTTTCCTCAGAAATGTGGGAATATCCAGATTATCCGGTCCGTCAGGTATATCGTCATGGTCATTCAGCTCAAAGATCTGCAGGTGCTGGCGCTTCTTGGAGGGCTGCACCGGCTTATTCTGGCGAATAAATGTCGGCTTGTCCAGTTCTTCGAAGTCCGTTGGCGTAAACTCATTCTGCGGCTTCTCCGGCTTTTCCTCTTTTGGTTTACGCAGCTGTTCGGCAGCCTGTACATCTTTGTTAAAGCCCGTGGCAATTACCGTCACACGGATTTCTTCACTCATGCTCTCATCAATAACCATTCCCCAGATCACATTGGCGCCGTCTCCGGAAGCCTGCTGTATGTGTGTTGCGGCTTCGCCCACTTCAAACATGGTAAGCGAAGGTCCGCCTGAAATATTGATAAGCACACCGCGTGCCCCGGCAATATCGGCGCCGTCCAGCAACGGACTGGTCGTGGCCTGTTCGGCGGCGGCAATGGCGCGGTTTTCGCCCGCGGCCGTTCCGCTGCCCATAAGTGCATCGCCCATGCCGGCCATAATAGTGCGAATGTCGGCAAAGTCAAGATTGATGTAACCATGCACATTGATCAGGTCGGAAATACTGCGCGTCGCTTCCAGCAGAATAGAATCTACCGTTTTGAAGGCCTCAATCACCGGCGTATTCTTTTCAATAATTGAGAAGATGCGGTCATTGGGAATGACCAGCATGGTATCAACGCGTTCACGCATGGCATCGATACCTCTTTCGGCATTGCGCAACCGCACCGGCCCTTCAAACATGAAGGGAATGGTCACAATACCGACGGTAAGCGCTCCCAGGTCTTTGGCCACCTCGGCGATGATTGGCGCGGCGCCCGTACCGGTACCACCGCCCATGCCGCAGGTCACGAAAACCATGTCCGCACCGCTAAGCGCATTGACAATGATCTCCTTATCTTCTTCCACAGCGCGCAATCCAAAATCCGGATTTGCGCCTGCGCCAAGGCCTTTGGTCAGGTTCTTCCCGATCTGCACCTTATGCTGGGCGCGGTTTTTCTCCAGGTCCTGCGCGTCCGTATTCACAATAATAAACTCGACGCCGGAAAGTCCGGCCTCGATCATGCCGTTGATGGCGTTGCCGCCGGCACCACCGACACCAACGACCTTTATCTTGGCACTCTGTTCTGCCAGTTCATCAAATTGAATCATAAAAGTCTCTCCCGTTTTACAAACAACTTTCAATTACTTAAAAAGATTATCAAAGAAGCTGCGCAAGCGATATAATATCCAGTTGAAGCCCATTTCCTTAGGATCGTGGTCTTCATCCTGGTGGCGCAGCGCGTAGTGGATCAGTCCGACCCCCGTGGCAAACATGGGGTTATCGACACTATCCTCCAGGCCGCCGCTTACAATCGGGGTACCGATCTTTACGGGCAGCCCCATTACTTTTTCCGCCAGTTCCGCCAGACCTTCCAGCATGGCGGCACCGCCGGTTATCACCACCCCGGCGCCCATCACCTCCATCAGGCGTGATTTTTCCATTTCCTTGTAGGCCATCTGCAGCATCTCTTCCATCCGCGGCTGGATGATACCGGAAAGCAGAACGCGCGAAATCTCACGCGGCTTGCGTCCGCCAACACCGGGCACACGGATCAATTCATCGTCCTTAATCAGCGTTTGCAGGGCAATCCCATGCCTTTTCTTAATCTCTTCTGCCTGCTCCATCGGCGTGCGCAGGCCCTGAGAAATATCCGACGTTAAATGCTGTCCCCCGACACCCAGCACAAAGGTATAACGAATGCTGCCGTCGAAAAACATGGCCACGTCCGTCGTCCCGCCGCCAATATCGATCAGTGTCACGCCCAGTTCGCGTTCATCGTCATCAAGCACGGCCAGGCTGGAGGCATAAGGCTCAAGAACGATATCGGCCACGTCATATCCCGCTTCGTGGATGCAGTTAACAATGTTCTGTGCCGAAGCAGCGGCGGCCGTAACAATGTGCACTTCCGCCTCTAAACGTGTCCCAGCCATGCCCACAGGACTCTTAATACCGTCCTGCTCATCCACGATATACTCCTGCGGCAGCACATGCAGGATCTCGCGGTCCATCGGCAGTGCGATCGCGCGGGCCGCGTCAATCACCCGTTCCACATCATCTTCGGTAATGATCTTGTCCTTATTGCCCACGGCGATCACGCCCCTGCTGTTAATGGAACGGATATGATCACCCGCGATACCGGCGTAAACCTTGGTAATCTTATGCCCGCACATCAGTTCGGCATCACGTATCGCCTTTTCGATCGAGTCTACTGTTTTGCGAATGTTTATAACCACGCCGCGGCGCAAACCGTTGGAAGGCGCCTGCCCTACACCGATAATGTTAAGCTGATTGTATTCGTCCAACCGGCCCACAACGGCTGCTATTTTAGTTGTTCCAATATCCAGTCCGACAAATATCTCTTCGTTTTTCATTACACAGATCCTTAAAATTTCTAACCGCGATACTCGCCGATTACCACCTGGCCGGCGAAGCGAACATCCACATATTTTATTTTATCGATCGTTTTATAATCCATATACTCCTGCAGGTACAGGGCCGCCTTAAACAGCTGCTCCTGGTAGGCCTTACGCTCCACACGGATACGCGTTTTACCATTCTTGAGCAGCAGTTGCACAAAACCCCGTTCTGACATGTCAATCTCAGAAACCAGCTCCGGCAGCGGCAGCGGCATTAAACGCACGTACGCGGCAATCTTTACCGCCTTCTGCACTTCCTGCGATACTGTGTAAGCGCCCTGAACGCCCAGGTTTTCATTAATGCCGCAAATAACCGGCAAATCCCAATGGAGACTCTTCTGCGGCACCGGCAGGATAAATCCTTCATCATCCACCAGATTCAAACCGCGGCCCAGCAAAAAAGCCAACGGCTCGCGCTCATGCAGCACAATACGCAATGTGGACGGCAGGCTGTGAACCGCGTGAACCGTGCGCACATACGGCAGATCCTTAAGACGCTCCTCCACCTGCTTCGGCTTTATCTCCAGCAACCGCGTTTCTTCATCCACAAAGCCCAGGCGCTTTAACAATTCCTCGTCGCCAAGCACATGATTACCGCGAAACTGGATATCCTCCAGCTCAAACCGCGCCAGCCGCTCATGCAGGTAGTCTTCCAAAGCGCGGTAGCTCCAGGCCAGCAGCGAAAACAGGATGATCAGGAACAGGTAAAAAAATACCCCGCGTCCCTTCTTCTCTTTTTTGCGCGCCTTGCGTGTTTTAGTCTTTGTCATTTTATTTTTCCGCGATCGTTTCCAGGGCCATTTCACCGTAGCGCCAGATATCCCCGGCACCCATAGTTAAAACAAGCTCCATATCGCGGCCCAGTTCCATAATCTCCGCCGTAATAGCGGCGTTCTGTTCAAGCAGCACCACGCGCGCAGCCGACTTCGCTCGCTTCATCTCCGCCGCGATCAGCGCTGAGCTGACACCGGCGATCGGTTCTTCCCGCGCCGGATAGATGGGTGCCAGCACAACCGCATCAGCCAGCGAAAGCGCCGAAGCAAACTCCTTGTAAAAATCCCGCGTGCGGCTAAACAGGTGCGGCTGAAAAGCCACGCCTACTTTTTTATAACCCGCCAGCCGCGCCGCCTCCAGCGTGCGCCACACTTCCGTCGGGTGATGGGCGTAATCATCAGCCAGAACGGCCCCACCCAACTTGCCCTTTATTTCAAAACGACGCTGCACACCTTTGAAAGAGTGCAATCCGCGGGCGATCGTTGCGCCGTCCAGATCCAGCTGCAGGCCTACGGCGGCGGCAGCCAGACTATTCAAAATATTGTGCTTTCCTGGCACCTGCAGTTTCACGGCAGCCACTTTGTTTCCATCCACAAAAAGGTCGTAGCCGCATGCCGCGCCTTCGAAGAAGGCGTTGCGGGCCTCAATACGCGCCTGATCATCAATGGCGTAAAACACGCTCTGCGCAGGACTGTCGATCTGCATTTTTTTTACTTCACGGTCATCGGCGCAGCGAATGATCAATCCGTCAAAAGCCGTTTGCGCCGCAAATTTCCCGTAGGTCTCGCGCAGATCATCCATATCCTTGTAAATATCCAGGTGGTCGGCCTCCAGCGAGGTGATCACCGTAATCTCCGGGAAAAGCGTCAGAAAAGAACGGTCGTATTCATCAGCTTCAGCTACCAGAAACTCGCCTTTGCCCAGATGGGCATTGCTGCCCAGATCACGCATGGTTCCGCCAACCAGCACCGTCGGGTCCAGTCCGGCCTCCAGCAGCAAGCGGGCGATCATCGCGGTTGTGGTCGTTTTGCCGTGCGTGCCGGCCACCGCGATACCACGCTTTTTCTGCATCAGCAGGCCCAGCAATTCCGCGCGCCGCATCTGAGCGATACCGCGTTTTTGCGCTTCGGCACGCTCCGGATTGGAGAGTTTAACAGCCGAACTGTATATCAGCACATCAGCACCGTCCACATTGGCGGCATTATGCCCGATGACAACTTTGGCCCCCTGCTTTTGCAAATAGGCCGTAACAGCGGAGGCTTCCCTGTCCGAGCCCTGCACACGGTGGCCCAGTTCCAGCATGATCTCGGCCAGGGCGCTCATACCTGCCCCGCCGATGCCAACAAAATGAAATGTCCGTTGCCGTGCCGTTAAAGGCATTTTCTCAACTCTCGTTTTCCAGCGGCCAGCGCTGTTTTTGTTTCATCACTTCAACCATCTTATCAACTATTTTTTCGGCGGCGTCCGGTTGCGCCATCGCTAAAAGCGAGCGGCTCATCTTTTCGCGCAACGCCTTATCCTGCCCCAGCGTTTTAATCGCTTTGGCCAGGTTTTGCGCCAACTGCGGATTGTCTTCGACCAGCATGGCGCATTCTTTTTGCTGCAGGGCACGCGCGTTCTTCGTCTGGTGATCGGCAGCGGCGCTTTTCAGTGGCACCAGGATGGCCGGCAACCCGGCAGCCATCAGCTCGGAAAGGCTCATGGCGCCTGCCCGGCAAACGGCAAAATCCGCGGCACTGTATGCGCTCCACATATCATCGATATAAGGCACAATCTTCACATTTTTCCTTAAACCGCTTTCTTCTGCCCGGCGCTTGATTGTCTCGAACTGGCCATCACCCGTTTGCCACAAGATCTGTATTTCCCCGCCGACGCGCTGTTCATGCAATATGTCGCGGACGGCATTGTTAATGCTCAACGCGCCCTGGCTACCGCCAAACACCAGTACCACCGGCCCGTCCATCGTCAGCCCGAATTTTTCACGGGCGGCTTTACGATCGGGCTTGTCCTGCCGTTTAAAGATCGGGTTGCCGCTGTGTATCCAGGAGACGCCTTCACCCAAATGCGCCAGCGCCTCGTCGTAGGCCAGAAAAACCATGTCCGCTTTGGCCGCCAGCAGGCGCGTTGTGACGCCTGGATAGCTGTTCTGTTCCTGTATAAAAGTCGGTATTGCCATTTTTGTACTGTTCTTTAAAACCGGTCCCATCACGTAACCGCCTGTGCCGATCACAAGATGCGGCCGGAACTCTTTCAATTTTCTTTTGCTGCGCCGCAGGCTCTGCCACAAGCGCAGCGGAAACATCAGGTTTTGCAAATTCAGGCTGCGCTGGAAACCGCGTACCGGCAAAATTTCCAGATCGTAACCCAGGGCCGGCAGCTTGCGTGCTTCAATCCCGCGCTGCGTACCAAAAAAAAGCAACCGGCAATCCCAGTGTGCCTCGAAGACACGGGCCAGGTTCAGCGCCGGATAAAGATGACCGCCCGTGCCGCCGCCGGCAAAGGCCACGCGCAACTGCCGCGACACTCAATCCACCTCCATGAAGCGATTGTGCAAACTCTGGCGGCGGTTCTGAAACTCGCTCCAGTCCAACTCCTCACCGCCGTGGCGCACATGGCGTGATATATTGAGCAGGACGCCGACGGCAATGCCCATAAAAAGCAAATGCGATCCACCGTAACTGATAAAAGGCATGGGCAGACCCGTAGCCGGCACCAGGTTGGTAACCACGGCGGTATTCATAAATGCGTACAAGGCGATATTTAATGTAATGCCCAGCGCCAGAAACTGCCCGAAGCCGTCCGGGGCGTTACGCGCGACACGCAGCCCGCGCACCAGTATGACCACAAAAGCAATCAAAATAACGCTTGCCCCGATAAAGCCGAACTCCTCGCCGATAATCGAAAAGATGAAGTCCGTGTGCGAGTCCGGCAGAAAATTGAGCTTCTGCTTGCTTTCGCCGATGCCCTGCCCCCACAAACCACCGCGTCCCAGCGCGATGGCTGATTGTTTCACCTGGTATGGCGCTTCCCTGATATTAGTGAGGCTGGCCAGCCATGCTTCGATACGCCGTACCTGGTAGTTGCCGCTGTTCATCAGCAAAATGCCCAGCGGGATAGCCGGCGATGCCATATAAGCCAGGTAGCGCTGTGGAACGCGGCTCACAAAAAACATCCCGCCGCAGACCAGGCAGATCATCAGCGCCGTGCTTAAATCAGGCTGTAAAACAATCAATCCGACAATAATGACCGGCATTATGACGATTGGCAGCACCTCTTTTTTGAACTGGCTGAAATCGACCTCGGTATTGGAAAGCCGGTGCGCCAGAAACACGATCACCGCCAGACGGGCTACTTCAGACGGCTGAAAATTGGTAATGCCCAGATCGTACCAGCGCACAGCACCTTTTATAGGCCGGCCGACAATAAGCAGGCCCACCAGCAAAACAATCGCGAAAACGATAAAAAAGCCGGCCCGGCGGCCCTTATTGTATTTACGATAGTCAACATGCGATGCGGCAATGCAAAGGATGACTGCCAAAAAGCCATAGGTTAGCTGTTTGGCAAAAAAGTAAAACACCGAACCGTACTTGAAATCCGCGCTGATGGAACTGGCGCTGAACACCATCACCTGCCCGACCATGATCAGCCCGATTACCACAATGGCCAGCACCAGGTCGACTTTACCGCGAAGCATCTTGCGTCCTCTCTTTTACAAGGGCCTTAAACACGCGGCCCCGTTCTTCATAATCTTTAAACATGTCAAAGCTGGCGCAGGCCGGTGAAAGTAAAATCACATCGCCTTTGCGAGCCGCTTTGACGGCTTTTTCCACAGCTTCGTCCAGCGCTGCCGCCTTATCCAGTGAAATGCTTCCCTGCCAGGCCTGCTGCATTTTGTCCGCCGCCGTGCCGATTAAAATAGCCTGTCGCACGTGCTTCTTAAGCAGCGGCAAAAGCTTGCTGAAGTCGCTGCCCTTGTCCTTACCCCCGGCGATCAAAACGATCGGCCGTTCAAAACTTTGCAGCGCGTAAGACATCGATTCAACCGTGGTCGCCTTGGAATCGTTAATGAACAGGATGCCGTCTTTTTCGGCCACATGTTCCAGGCGGTGCTCCACACCGGCAAAGTTCTGAAGCACATGGCACATATCTGCCGCCGATACACCGGCATAATGCGCCGCTAGGACCGCCGCCATGGCATTCATATAATTGTGGATGCCATTAAGTTTAATGTCGCTCAGGTCAATCAATTTTTGGCCAAACATGTATAAGCCGTGCTCATGCAGCCCTGCTCCCGGCGGATTGATACCCTTTGTACTAAAGGCCAGCGCGTGTCCCTTTACAGTTTGCGCTTTTTGGCTGAGCAGCTCATCGTCGGCGTTGTAGATAAGCCTGTCGCCGGTGCGTAGATTTTTAGTGATGCGCCATTTGGCTTCGATGTAATCTTCGTAGCTCTCATAGCGGTCCAGGTGGTTGGGCGCGAAGTTCAGTACCACGGCCAAATCGCAATGCAGCGTATCGATTGTTTCCAACTGAAAACTGGAAAGCTCAACGACACCCCAGCGCCCCGGTTTACTGTTGGCCACATGCTCGGAAAGCGCGCTGCCGATATTGCCGGCAACGATCGCCCCCGGATCGGAACGGCGCAACATCTCACCAATAAGCGTTGTGGTCGTTGTCTTGCCGTTGGAGCCGGTTACACCAATGATCTTACCGCGGTTGTACCACCCGGCCACCTCGACCTCCGAGTAGACCGGAATATCTTTTTCATAAAAACGTCGCACCACGGTACTGGCCGCCGGGATACCGGGACTCAGCACAACAAAATCGGCATCGTAAATGCGTTCGCTGTGCCCGCCGAATTCGGCATCGATGCGCTCCTCCAGCAGCACGTCCTGCTCCATGGCTTTGCGCTCGGCCTCGGCACTGTCGCTCACAATGACGCGCGCCCCTTTGCCCTTAAGCAGCAGAGCGGCGGCAATGCCGCTGCGTGCCGCACCCAGAACAGTTACTTTTTTTTCTTTTACGTCCATTGCATTACCGCTATTGCGTTTTAAACGTACTCAGACTCAACAAGGCCAGCAGAATACCAATGATCCAGAAGCGCACAACGACCTTCGTTTCCGGCCAGCCTTTTAACTCAAAATGATGGTGAACCGGACTCATGCGAAAAACGCGACGGCCCATGCCATATTTGCGCCGCGTGTATTTAAACCACGTCGTTTGAATGATCACAGAAAGCACTTCCATGATAAACACACCGGCGATCAACAAAAGCAGCAGTTCTTTTTTTAGCAAAACCGCCACCGCACCAAGCGCCGCGCCCAATGCCAGCGAACCGGTATCGCCCATAAAAACCTCCGCCGGATGGGCGTTATACCACAAAAAGCCAACCGCTGCGCCAAACAAGGCCATACAAAAGATCACCAGCTCCTCACTGCCCGGCAGATAAATGATATTCAGGTAATCGCTGAAATTGACGTTGCTGGTCACGTAGGCCACACCGGCCAGCGCGATAAATGCGATCGCGGCAAGACCCGAGGCCAGACCGTCCAGACCATCCGTAAGATTGACCGCGTTGGACGCACCCGTGATCACAAAAATGATCAGCGGTACATATAAAAACCCCAGATCCACCTCAAGGTTTTTGAAGAACGGTACCGTCGTATTGAAATGCAGCCCTTCAAAAAACGGGTGCCAGACAATTACCAGCGCCAGCAACAGCCCCATGGTAATCTGGCCAATCAGCTTGTAGCGCCCGATAAGGCCCTTTTTCATTTTCATCACAGCCTTGAGATAGTCATCTATGAACCCGACAAGACCCATGGCCAGTGTGGCAAAAAAAGCGAGCAGCAGATAAAAATTGCTCAGATCGGCCCAAAGCAGGGTTCCGGCAATAACCGAAAGCAGGATGATCAGACCACCCATGGTTGGCGTGCCTTTTTTCACCTTGTGGCTTTCCGGCCCCTCAATGCGTATCTCTTCACCAATCTGGTGGCGGCGTAGGGCATTGATAATCCGTGGCCCCACCCACAAAGCAATCACCAGTGCCGTTACCGCGCTTAACGCCGCCCGCACCGTGATGTAACGGAAGACGTTAAAAGCGAAAAAGTAATCGGTGAACTGATATAAAAAATCAGACAGCATGGCGACTCTTTAGTTTATGTAAGCCAGTATTTTTTCCATCTGCATTCCGCGCGAACCTTTTATCATCAGCAGATCGTTTTCCTGCAGCGTGCCGTTTATAAGGCCGGCCATTTCATTCAGATCGCGGCACAACGTAAACCGTTTGTCGTTGTCCAGCCCCGTTTGGCGCGCCGCCCCGTGCATCAGGTCGCCGATAAGGAAAAAGCGGCCTTCTTTCAGCCCGGCGGCATATTTCAAAACATCGCGGTGCATCTGTGCTGCGTCTTCGCCCAGTTCAAACATATCGCCCAGCGCGATAAGCTTTTTGCCCTTTACCCGAATGGCCTGTACCGTGTCCAGCGCCAGGCGCATCGATGAAGGACTGGCGTTGTAGGCATCATTGAGAATCCTGGCACCCCGCCACTCCACGATCTGCATCCGCTTTTCGTACGCTTTAAAAGTACTTAGCCCCTCTGCGATTTCATTTGTGGTTAGTCCGAAATCCAGGGCGACAGCCGCCGCAGCCAGGGCGTTACGCACATTGTGCAAACCGGCCACCTTTAGGCGAATCTCGTTTTTGCCGTCCAAAATCAGCGCGCCGCAGCCATTATCATCCAGATCGCCATATCCGGCTTTTACGTCCGCCGCGTCGTTTTCGAAAGCATAGCGCACGTAGCGCAGACCGGGCCGGTTGTAGTCGGCAATAAACGGATCATCCATATTCTGGTATACCGTGCCGTTTGCCGGCAACTGGTCAAAAAGACTCAGCTTTTCCTTGGCGATACCTTCGCGGGTTTTCAGCTTTTCCAGGTGCGCTTCGCCGATCAGCGTTACAAGCGCGTGTGTCGGCTTACCCAACGCGCCAAGGAAAGCAATCTCACCCGGGCTGTTTGTGCCCATTTCCAGGATGGCCATTTCGTGTGTTTCATTCATTTGCAGCATCGTCAGCGGGCAACCGATATGATTATTCAGGTTGCCATGCGTTTTGTGCACATTGCCTTTTTTTTGCAGCAGGTGCGATAGCATTTGCTTTACGGTCGTCTTGCCGTTGGATCCGGTCAGCCCGATCACCGGGATGTTGTACTTCAGGCGCTGTATTTGGGCCAGGTTTTGCAGGCTTTTCAATGTATCCTGCACCAGTACCAGCGGAATGCCGCTGTGCATCAGCTCCGCCGAAGCCGACTCCTCGATCACGCAAAAGAGAGCGCCGCGGGCAAAAGCCTCGTTTACAAAGTCATGCCCGTCAAAGCGCTCGCCGCGCAAGGCCCAGAACACCTCTTCGGGCCCCACCGTGCGGGAGTCTATTGATATGCCCTTGATGTGGCGCCGGCCTATGATGTCATCCGACATGTTGAACAGGCGCAGGTCGGGCATTTTCAAAAAATCCTGAAAGCTGATGCTAAGCATTATCCAGCTCCCTGATAATTGCGGCCTCATCAAAAGGATGCTTAACGGTTCCCAGCACCTGGTATGTTTCGTGCCCCTTTCCGGCAACCAGCAACACATCGCCGGGCGAAATCTGTTCCAGCGCGTCGGCTAGCGCCCGCCTGCGATCGTTGACTACGCGCAGGTTAGGCGACGGTCTTGTTCCCGCGAGAATGTCATCAATAATGCGCTGCGGATCCTCGGTACGCGGGTTGTCATCGGTCACGATAATCATGTCGGCACAGTCCTGAGCTATTTTGCCCATTTCCGGCCTTTTGCCGCGGTCACGATCACCGCCGCAGCCAAATACAACTATCAGCTTTCCGGCGGTCAGTCCGCGTAATGTGCGCAAAGCTTTTTCCAGCGCGTCCGGCGTATGCGCGTAATCAATTACGGCGATCGCCCCATTGTTAAGGGTAATTTTCTGCAGGCGTCCCGGCACGGCATCCAGGCTGGCCAGCCCTTCCGCGACCTGCGCCGGTTTCAGCCCGAGCTGTAGTCCCGCACCCGCGGCGCCCAAAATGTTGTGCACATTAAAATCACCGATCAGCGGGGATTTTATTAGCATTTCATCATCACCGGTCTTCACCTTGATGGACGTGCCCTCGGCGGCAATTTCCCAATTCAAAGCGCGGATATCGCACACCTCAGCTTTACCAAATGTGACGGCTTTAGCGCCAAGCTCAACCGCCAGACTTTTGCCGTACATATCATCAGCATTTACAATGGCCTTACCCTCTTTGCCAAGTTGATCAAAAAGGCGCTTTTTTTCGACGAAATATGTTTCCATATCCTGGTGAAAATCCAGGTGGTCGCGGCTTAGATTTGTAAAAACGGCCGCATCAAAACTAAAGCCGTAAACACGCTTAAGGGCCAGCGCGTGCGATGAAACTTCCAGCACGCAGGCTTTGTTGCCGGCCCCGGCCATTTGCACCATCATGTCATAAAGGTCAATGGCTTCAGGCGTCGTATTCCAGGAATTCACCCGCTTCTTTCCAATTATGTACTGGATTGTTCCAATCAGCCCGCAGGAGATTCCGGCCTTTTCCAGCATCTGGCGGATAAGAAAAACCGTGGTGGTTTTGCCGTTTGTTCCGGTAACCCCGACCATCTTAAATCCGGCCAGTTTTTTGGTATGAAAATTACGCGCCAGCAATGCCATGGCCGCGCGGCTGTCCTTAACCCGCACCTGCGGTACGTCAATGGTCTTGTTTATCTCTTCCACCACCGCCAGCACTGCACCTTTTTCTTTTGCCGCGGGCAGATAACGGTGCCCGTCCGTTTCATAGCCCCTTACGGCCACGAACAGGTCACCTTTGCCGACCTTGCGTGAGTCATATTGCAGGCCGCTCACGTCTATGCCGGCGGGTATGCCCTTCATTTCTGCTTCCACGTCTTTAAACAGTGCTTCGATTTTCATAAATGCTTCTCAATTACAATAGAGTACCAGGCTGCCGCGCCCGTTGATACGGGTGCCCGCCCTTAGCGACTGGCGCACGACGGTCCCGTTGCCCTGCACCTGCACATCCAGCCGGGCAAAATCAATTTGCTTCAATGCCTCGCGCAAGGTTAAGCCGCGCAGCTCCGGCACAACCGTTCTTTCGGCGCCGGCAAAAATCGTTTCGATTGTTACATCGTCATCGTCAAAACTTAATGTCTTTACAATACTGCCCTCGCCATGGATGTCCACATCATATCCGCGCTCTTCCAGCAGCTCGCGCGCGCCTTCCACGGAAAAACCCTGCATATCCGGCAGACTTGTGCTGCGGCTGGCCAGGGCGATCTTATACTCATTTTCAATGTCTTTTTGCTGTTGCTGTTGCGGCGATATATGAATGATCTGGCTGATGATGTCGCGGAATACCGGACCGGCCACGTCGCCGCCGTAATACATGTTGCGCGGCTCATCAATAAAAACGGCGCAGATATAGCGCGGCTCATCATAAGGCGCAAACCCAATGAAAGAGGAGACATAGCGCCCCCAGGTATATTGCTTTTTTTCACGGTCAAACTTCTGCGCGGTACCGGTTTTACCGCCTACTTCGATACCATCGGGCCTGGCCTTGATACCGGTGCCGGTTTCGACTACATCGTGCATCATGCCTTTTAATATTTCGCTCACTTCCGGCGCAATGATCTGCCGGACTTTGTACGGTTCATTTATGACTTCCTCACTGCCGTCGATATCGCGAACGGCTTTAACCACGTAAGGGCGGTAGAGATAACCACCGTTTACCAGCGCCGCAAATGCCGCGGAAATCTGGATCGCGGTAACACCAATCTCCTGACCGATGGAGATAGAGGCGCGGGAAAGCCGGGACCATTGTGCCGGCTGGCTTAAAGAACCTTCCGCTTCACCCCAAAGACCGATGCCCGTCTCCTCGCCAAAACCAAAGCTTTTGAGGTAGCGAAAAAAAATGTTGGACGGCATTTTCTCCGCCAGCTTTATCATACCGATGTTGGACGACTTCTCTATCACATGGTTGAAACTGAGCCAGCCATGGGGCTTGGTATCGCGGTAAACATGCGAAGCATATTTATAGCGTCCGTTTTCGCAAAAAACGATATCCTGCGGTTTGTGTAATCTCTCCTGCAGGATAGCCGCGGCTGTAAACATCTTCATCGTTGAGCCGGGTTCAAAAGCGTCTGTGATCACGCGGTTGCGTTTGCGCTGCGTGCCATAGGCAGACTGGTCATTGGGATCGAAACCGGGGTAGTTGGCCATGGCCAGCACCGCACCCGTCCGGGGATCAAGCACCACCGCCATACCGTTGTCGGCACGCATGGCATCCACACCCTTCTTAAGGGCGTCCTCGGTAACCGATTGAATATTCTTGTCCAGCGTCAGCACCAGGTCTTTGCCGGGGATGGCCGGCAGAACGGGGCGATGCGCATCAAACGAGAGACGCCTGCGGCCGTCGCGCAGCAGGATATATTCGCCGTCACGCCCGGTGAGCAGCGAATCATATTGAAGTTCCAGTCCGCTCAACCCTTTGTCTTCCGTATTGGTAAAACCGAGAAGCTGCGCAGCCGTGCCGCTGAGCGGATAATAGCGACCAAAACCCTCGTGGGCGATAAAGCCCGGATCATCAAGCTGCAGCAAATCGCCCAGAACAGCTTGCGATACGCGGCGTTCCAGGTAAACATGCTCCGTATTGGGCTTGTTGACCAGCCGCCGGTAGTGGGCCGCGCTGCTGTTAAAACGCGTTGCCATCCTGTTTACCAATGCGCCTTTATTCTCCAGCCTGGTCGGGTCAACGGCGATATCGTACAGCAGGATATTGGCGGCCAGCTTGTTCAGGTTGCGGTCGTAGATCAATCCGCGCGGCGCCTTTTGCTTTATGCTGGAATAATACTGTCCTTCGGCCAGGGCGGTCAGCTCATCGTGCATGCCTACCTGCAGACGCAAAAGATTGGCTTCGAGCAATGCCCAGAAGACAATCAGCAATGTAAACAGAACGTAAAAACGCCCTCCGTGCAGGGGAGACAGTGGCTGTTTCATAGTTCAATTCATCCCGGCGGATTGTATGGTCTCGGGTTTTTTGTTTTTTTGCTTGTCCGCAAATTCTCTGCGTATGTCGGATAAGCGGTCGCTGTTTTCAAATACCAGAGTTTGCCGCGGCTGTTCGTCAAAAACCAGACCGAATTCCTTTTTTGCCATGGACGAAATGCGGTTGATATTACTCAGCCTGTCAATCTCGGCCTGCAGGTATGCCGTTTCGCTGACCAGATGGCTGTGCTTTTTGTGCAGCGCCGGCATGTCCTTTAGCACCAGGTCAATCTGGAATTTTTGATATTGGTAAAGCGCGATGCCGCCAATAAACAGAAAAAGCAGCGGCATGCTGATCAATATCCTTTTAAAACTAAATGGTGATTGTTTCATATCTTTTCTCCCACTCTCAGTTTTGCGCTGCGTGCCCGCGGGTTTTGAGCGATCTCTTCATCACCCGGCAGAATAAAAAAGGGCTTAACACGCTTCATCCGCGGCTCTCTTCCACATACGCATTGCGGAAAATCCGGCGGGCAGATGCAGGGATTCTCCATTGTCTGCAATGCCTGCTTAACGATGCGGTCCTCCAAAGAGTGATAGGTTATTACCGCCAGCCTTCCGCCTTTGTGCAACAGGTCAGGCCCTTGCTCCAACAGGTTTTCCAGCGCCTTAAGCTCATCGTTTACGGCAATGCGCAGGGCCTGAAATATCCGGGCATAGCTTTTAACCGCAAAGCGCGGGTTAACACAACGGTCAATAATATCTATCAACTGGTCGCTTGTCGTAACGGGGGTCTTATTACGCGCTTCTTCGATTTTGCGGGCAATGCGCCCCGCGAAGCGCTCTTCACCGTATTCACGGAATATGCGGGTAAGTTCTGCGGCAGAGTAGTTGTTGACAATCCATTCAGCGGTAAGATCCTGTTTCGTATCCATACGCATATCCAGTTTCAGACCCCGGCGGTAGGCAAACCCGCGTGTGTCTTCGTCTATTTGCCGGGATGACACACCCAGGTCCAGCAAAATGCCATCCACGCTTTTCAATCCGGCCTGGCTCAAAACGTCGCCGAGGCGATCGAAACGAGCCTGTGCAGCCTTAAAATTATCAAAACGCTGCAATCTCCTGCCGGCGAATACCAGAGCTTCGGGATCCCGATCGATGCCAATGTACAGGGCCTCTTTTTCCAGGCGCTTCAGAATCATTTCGGCATGACCGCCACCGCCCAGCGTGCCATCCACATAGACGCCGCCTGGATTAAGCAGCAAAGCGTCGCACACTTCACGGCCCAATACCGGAATGTGGTACGGGGTGGACATTATTACTCCTCGTCAAAGAGCATGTCCGAAAAATTGATCTTTTGCGCCAGGTCGGCCAAACCCAGTTTGTTGGTGTCCAGGTATTCCTGGTATACGCGTGGATTCCATATCTCCAGCTTGGAGACAGAACCCAAAATCAACATTTCACTCTCAATCTGCGCGATTTTTAAAATTCGATCGGGCAGCATAATGCGGCCCTGCCCGTCCATCGTGGCCGGAAACGAGCGCCCCACAAAAAGGCGGATAAAATCGCGCGCGGCTTTGTCGAACGGTTTGAATTTCTTAAAATTGTCTGTCAGTTTGTTCCATTCGTTCAGGGGATAGGCATAGAGGTTGACATCCTCGAAACCGGGCGCAAAGACCAGGGTGTTCTCCGCTTCGCTGCCCAGCATCTTGCGGATACCGGCAGGGATGTTAACTCTGTTTTTGTTGTCCAGCGTGCAGGAATGCTCGCCGGCGAAATAGATTTGTGCCATGGCGTTTAAATTTAAGGAATTATCCCCCACAAATCACATTTTTCAGGAAATTTCTCCCACAATCATACACCTTTTTCGTCCTGAAAGCAAGGATATTTAATGCTTTTTGCAACTAAATATTATGCCATCCATTTCGATGTTAAGTAGCGTAAATAATGGTTTTCTTTTGACGTTAAGCTTTGTATATTTCTTGAACGAATCACTTTTTTCTTATAAGGAAAGGATGTTTAAAAATGGCAGCGCAACGTGAATTTAACGCATTCGACATGGCGCAACGTCAGTTTGATAGTGTTGCGGATATGCTGGAACTGGATCAGGGAACGCGCGATCTGCTGCGCAATCCTCTGCGGGAGTATCATTTCAGCATTCCCGTGCGTATGGACAGCGGAGAAACAAGAGTATTTCGCGGTTTTCGCGTTCAACATAATAACGCTTTAGGGCCTTCAAAAGGCGGTATCCGTTTTCACCCACAGGAAACGGTTGATACAGTAAGGGCTTTGGCCATGTGGATGACCTGGAAAACGGCGGTTGTGGAGTTGCCGCTTGGCGGCGGCAAAGGAGGGGTGATCTGTGACCCGCATAACCTGAGTATGCGCGAGCAGGAACAGATCTGCCGCGGCTGGGTACGGCAAATTGCCCGCAACGTGGGTCCTTTGGCCGACGTTCCGGCGCCGGATATTATGACCAGCGGTCAGCACATGCTGTGGATGCTGGATGAGTATGAAACCATCTTTGGCGGCAAGTATCCGGGTTTTATTACAGGTAAACCGGTTGGTATGGGCGGTTCTTTGGGCCGTACGGAAGCAACGGGTTTTGGTGTTGTTTACACCCTGCGCGAGGCTCTTTCCAGGCTGAACATTAATATTACCGATACCATTGCCAGTGTTCAGGGTTTTGGCAACGTGGCCCAGTATGCCATTCGCCTTTACAATGAACTGGGCGGTACCGTCGTGTGTGTCTCCTGCTGGGACCAGAAGGAGCAGAAATCTTTCAGCTATTTTAAAAAAGACGGTGTTAATATTGATGAGCTGGTCAGGATCACGGACCGCTTCGGTGGCATTGACAAGGCCAAGGCAGCGGACCTGGGCTATAATGTCATGGATGGCAATGCATGGCTCGAACAGGATGTTGATATCCTGATGCCTTCGGCCATTGAAAACCAGATCACGGGCGACAGCGTGAACAATATCAAAGATCGCGTTAAAATAATCGCCGAAGGAGCCAATGGCCCGACCACACCGGAGGCCGATGATGTGCTCAAGAAGAGGGGTATCTTTAACATCCCCGATTTTCTGGCCAATGCCGGCGGCGTAACCTGCAGCTATTTTGAGCAGGTACAAAGTAATATGAATTATTACTGGACCCGTGAAGATGTATTGGCGCGCCTTGACCGCAAAATGACTGAGGCGTTTAATGCGGTATATGACATGGCCGACAAGCGCAAGCTGTACATGCGCGACGCAGCCTATATGATCTCCATAAGCCGGGTAGCGCAAGCCTGCAAGGATCGCGGCTGGGTATAAAACCTCTAATTACTTCGTTTAAGGGAGCAGTGAAGCAGGGGAATTTTCTTACTTCGTTGCTCCCTTTTTTATATAATAGGCATATCATCACTACAGGAAAATAAGCATGGGGCGAACAAAAAAATCATTTGACAAGCTCATTGTCAGCCTTGAGGAGCGGGTACGGGAGCTCAATTGTCTTTATGAAATCGAAGAAATCCTGAGCGACAACGGCTACACGGTGGATGAGGCACTGGCCCAGATCGTCGATATCATCCCGATCGGCTGGCAATTTCCCGATATCTGCAGGGCTAAGGTGACCCACCGCGACAACGTCTACCTGTCGCGCGATTTCCGCGAATCGCCCTGGATGCTGCATGTGGACATAACCGTTCAGGAACGTAAGGCCGGCTCTATCCGCGTTTATTACCTGGAAGAAAAGCCGCCGCTGGATAAAGGGCCTTTTCTTAACGAAGAGGTGCGTCTGCTAAACACCATTTCCGTGCGCCTGGGCCACTATATCATGTACCAGAAACTAAAACTGGTTTTCAACAAGTGGGAAAGCACAAAGCAGGATATGAGCCAGCGCAAGTCCGGCGAATGGGAAGTGATCCTGGAACTGCTGCGCCGCACCGATCCCGACCTGTACATTCGAATCTCGCGCAAAATGTTGAACTACATGGTCTGGAAAGGCATCGGGGAGTCGGAATATCTGCTGCAAAAGTTTAACCCATCGGCGCGCTACGAGCAGACGGATGTGATTGGCGAGGCCAACAGTCCGCTGCGCAAGCGAAGCTTTGAAACGGGCGAAAAAGTGGCGCGGGAAGTATTCAAGATGGCCCAGAATTACCTGAGCAGCACGGAAATACTTTCCAATATCCAAAAGTGGATTCAGCAGGACAAAACGGCGTTTCTTGTCCGTGCCACATCGAACAACGACACCTCACTGACCGACATTGCCGATGCCGTGCGCAAATATTTCCAGATAGCCCCGGAAGGTCTTCAACTTATGCCTTCTATCCTGATCGGTGTTCGGGCGGCTCTGATACGGCGGTTTTTCACCGAACAACTGGAGTTTATAAATATCGCGAAAAACTATGTTCGCATCAGCGATTTCAACGAACTGATACGAAAAATGATATTCCCGACCGGGAGCCATGGCAAACTGGGCGGTAAGAGCGCCGGACTGTTCCTGGCATCCCGCATTATAAACAACGTCATAACCGATGAAGAGACCCGCGAGATGATCCGTGTACCCAAAACATGGTTTATAACCTCGGACACGCTGATCCATTTTATGCACTATAATAATCTTGAAGAGATCCTGGAGCAGAAATACAAAGATGTAGACGAGGTGCGCAAAGAATATCCCCATGTGGTACAGCTATTTAAAAATTCGCACTTCCCGCCGGAAATCGTACAAGGGCTCTCCATGGCCCTCGACAATTTTGGCGAGATCCCGATCATTGTCCGCAGTTCCAGTTTGCTGGAAGACCGGCTGGGTTCTGCTTTTTCCGGTAAATACAAAAGCCTGTTCCTGGCCAACCAGGGCAGCAAGCAGGAACGTCTCGAAGCGCTGATGGATGCGATCGCCGAAGTGTATGCTTCTACCATCGGTCCTGACCCAATCGAATACCGCGCCGAACGGGGACTGCTGGACTTCCATGAGGAAATGGGCATCATGCTGCAGGAAGTTGTCGGTACCCGTGTGGGCGATTATTTCCTGCCCAGTTTTGCCGGCGTCGCTTTCAGCAACAATGAATTCCGCTGGTCGCCGCGTATCCGACGTGAAGATGGCCTGATCCGCATTGTGCCGGGCCTCGGTACGCGCGCCGTGGATCGTCTGAGTGATGACTATCCAATACTTATTGCACCGGGGCAGCCCAATTTGAAGGCCAATGTCAGCATAAATGAAATTATCCGCTATGCGCCGCAAAAGGCCGACGCCATTAATCTGCGCACTAAAGAATTTGAAACTATCGATATCCGTGAGCTGATGCAGGAACACGGCAATGATTATCCGGGCATTAACCGCGTTATCTCCATTTTTGAACACAATAATGTGCGCAAGCCAGTCGGTGTTAATCTTGATTATACCAAGGCAGACCTGATCGTTACATTTGACGGTCTCGTCAAAGATACCAACTTCGTGTCGCTGATACACCGCATTTTAAAGGAACTGCAAGCAGCCCTGGCCACTCCGGTCGACATCGAATTTGCCTCGGACGGCAAATATCTCTACCTGCTGCAATGCCGTCCGCAAAGCTATTCCAAATTTGACGCACCCTCGCCTATCCCCGAAGATATCCCGGAAGACAGGCTTCTTTTTTCGGCCAACCGCTATGTCTCCAATGGCACTGTTCCGGAGATTACGCACATTGTCTATGTAACACCGGATTCTTACAACGCGCTGCATGAGAAGAAAGACATGGAGGCGGTAGGTAAAGCCGTCGGCAAACTGAACAAGGTATTACCGAAGCGTAAATTTATCTTAATGGGCCCCGGGCGTTGGGGCAGCCGTGGTGATATCAAGCTCGGTGTGAGCGTCACCTATTCGGATATTAATAACACCTGTGTGTTGGTGGAAATCGCCCGTAAAAAGGGCAACTACGTGCCGGACCTTTCTTTTGGAACACACTTCTTTCAGGATCTTGTGGAAGCCGGAATACGTTACCTGCCCTTGTATCCGGATGACTCTCACCAGGTATTTAAGGAAGAAGTTTTGCTGAATGCACCCAACCAGCTTGTGGAATTTTTGCCGGAATACCGCTTTCTGGAGGATGTGGTAAAAGTTGTCGATATAAATTCTATAAAACCGGGCAACTGCCTGCGCATATTAATGAATGCAGACGCGGAAAAAGCCGTTGGCATATTCACGCCACGTGATGGCAGCGATCTGCCCATCTCCCTGTTGCAGGTCCATGGCTCTACAGTAATGGACCATACCCGCTGGCGTGAAGACATGGCCGAAAAGATTGCCCTTCAGCTTGATCCCAGGCGCTTTGGCGTCCGCGAAATGTTTCTTGCCGGAAGCGTGCGCAGCAAAAGCGCCCAAGCCGGAAGCGACGTGGACCTCGTGATCCGCTTTAAGGGCAGCGAAGAGCAAAAGAAAGCGTTGATCAGCTGGATGGAAGGATGGAGTCTCTGCCTTGACGAAATGAATTTTCAAAAGACAGGCTATAAAGCCGGGGGACTTCTGCATCTGCACTTTTATGATGAACTGCCCGATAATTTTCTTTCCATGGATGGCAGCCATCTCAAAAAGCTGCAAATGGCCGTTCCGTCTTCCGATTACTGATTGGTTTCACCGGAGAATTGCAGCGTAACCTGGCGCTGACGGGGACGGTTATCAAAATCCAGCAGGATAATATTCTGCCAGGTACCGCGAATAATGCGTGATTCGTAAACCGGGAAAACAGCCATCGGCCCCATTAAAGTAGAACGTACATGGGCGTAACCGTTTCCATCATGCCAGGTATCATTGTGCTTGTAAGAGCCATTCAGCGGGGCAATTTTATCCAAAGCTTTCGGGATATCCTGTAATAAGCCCGGCTCATATTCAGTCGTGCTTATCGAGGCTGTTGCCCCATTTATAAAGACAAGTATTTGTCCTTCCCGGCAGTCTTTGCTTTTTATAAAATCCTCAACATCAGTCGTGATATCTATGATGTCATTAAAGCCCTTGGTCTGAACGTTTACAAAGCCGGTTATTACGGTCATGCTTACCTCTCATTATGTTATCCTAAAACAAAACTTAATTGTACAGCTAACAAAATAATAGCCGGGCAAAAAAAAAGCCGCCCGGATGGACGGCTTTAAAGAATTTTTTAGGTTTTTCAGGTTAACAATGATGCGAGAATGATACCCAGAACAAGCCATATCGGGATCGAAATCAACAGCGCCCAAATAATACCGTTGGCGGTCTTAAGCGAATGAGTAAGGCCGCGCTTCTCGAGCGCACGGTTTATCTTCATGCGCACATCTTCGATGTTAAAGGGCTTGGTAAGATAATCATATGCGCCCTTCTTAATGGCATCTACCGCCGTATCGATAGTGGGATGCGCGGTGATCATCAAAAAGATGATATTCTTATCATAAGAACGCACCTTTTTCAAAAGCTGCATACCATCCATCTCAGGCATATACAGGTCGGAAAGAATTACATCGATCTTTTTGCTCTTAATAACCTGCAGCGCCTCTTCGCCCCCGGCTGCCGTATGCGGGATAAAGTTCATGCTTTTTAATACATTTTTCAGCGTATCTCGTACATCTTCTTCGTCGTCAACCACCAAAATATGACGGCTTTCGCTCATTTTCACTCCATACCTTTTAAAGTGTTAATTTGCATGGCCATAAATATACCAATGCGTATTTAATTAAATGAACAACATATATCACATTTTTTTTAATACATCCCGGAAACAGGTCCAGGAGAACATATCCAATAGTTCGGCCAATTTTTTCAAATTGTTATCAATATTATAATAATGTCTGATACTTTGCACGAAGCCCATATCAACCCTGGGCTGTTCGGTATCGAATTCCCACGGGTGTGTATAAAGCACGGCGGGAATCCCTTCGTTGTTTACACTTTTTATGCCCCGAATAGTAAGCCAGTTGGGGAAAATTCGCAAGTACCCCCCGCCACCGAACGGCATGTTTTTTCCACGAATTTTTACAGTGGACATGGGAAATTCCCATAATTTACGCTCACCGTTTTGCACAGCAACATAGCGTGAGCGCGGCGCATCCGGAACGCCATAGCGATCATGCCAGATGGGATAAACGGAAGAATCATACTGCAACCCAAGCTCCAGCATAACCTCCCAGGCCCAGAATGTTTGCTTTACCACGGAGAAAGTGGGAGCGCGAAATCCCAGCACCTTCTCACCGGAGACATCTTCGAGAATCTCTATCGAGCGTTGCAGGTCTTCGCGGAAAGATTCACGATCCAGCCTGGTTACCATTTGATGGCTGTAACCGTGGCTGCCCAGCTCATGTCCTTCGGCCACGATACGTCTGATGAGTTGGGGGTAATGTTCCGCCACCCAACCCAATGTAAAAAACGTGCCTTTCACCTTTTTGGCTGCAAACAGGTCCAGCAGGATATTTGTATTTCTTTCTACGCGTTTTTGCTGGGACAACCAGCTTTCGGCGGGAAACCGATGTTGTAATGCTTCCGGATGAAACCATTCTTCAACATCAACGGAGAGTATATTTTCGATCATCAGGTCTGTATTAGCTCTTTACCATTTTTTTATATTTTGAGGGTGATACACCTTTGCGTTTCTTAAACGATCTGCTGAAACTGGATAATTCACTATAGCCCAGTATTTGTGAAATATTTTTCGCCGGAAGGTTGATTTTAGAAACGATCTCATTTTCGTAAAAGGCGATCAGATCCTGCATAAAGCGCCGGAAAGATTTTCCGGTTTCACGCTTAAATTCCTGGCTGAAATAACCCGGACTAAGGTTTAGCTTGGACGCCAGATTAGTGATATTGCATTTACTGATCGCTGCCGTTTCAATAATATTCATAACCTTTTTCATTCTCGGCGAAAGCATGTCAAAATCGATATTAAATTGAGCGTATGGTATTTTACGCCAGTAATTCTGCTTTAAAGAAAGTATCAGTTCCTTAAGCGCCTCCTGACGTTTTTCGCCAATTACCATTTTAACTTTAGGCGAACGGTTAACTTCCGGAAAATCGGACACGGTCAGTGAATGGTTATAAAAAATCGCGGTCAGACCGGGTGTCGTATTTTCCAGGTGAGCGATTTTTTCGAGAATTTCACCATTCAGATCACATACTATAATAAAAAGATAATTGATAAGAATCTGGTCGGTTTTCAGCTCAGCGATGCTTTTGTAAACCCGCGGCTCTATGCCCGTACAGATATCTACGATAGACAGACATTCACCTTTGAGCTTGTCATCGCTGCATATTACAATTCCATAAAACATAAAAAAATCCCTATTAAACAGAAATATTAAACTTAAAGATTATATCGCGTCTGCTTAATAGGGATTGTGACTAACTTAACGAATTGCGGGAAGAGTTATTTTTTCGCTGCTTACCTCACCACAACCATCTTTCCGGAATTGACTTTCTTGCCCTTTTCATCTTTGATAACATAGACGTAAACACCGCTGCTTACTTTTTTATCGCTGTTGTTAACAACGGGCCAGCGGTACAAACGGCTAAGCTCATTTTTTCGGAAAACCGGCTCGCCAAGAAGGTTGTATATCAACAACTCCGAATTTTGCGGAAGATTGCTAAAAAACACACCATTCTCATCCAGGTCTTCCGAGGCGCGGTATGGCACAGGAAAGACGTTTATGTCCCCTGCCCCACCCGTGGTAAAGGTGGAATCGGCGGAGTAACTAATTTTACCGTCTGTTGTTTGAGAAACGATCCGGAAATGATATGTTGTATTTTCCTGCAGGTCTGATATGATGTGTGTATGGGTCGTACTGAAAACATCATCCTGATCGGTGGCAAAACCATATGACGGATTAAGACCATATTCAACGTAGTCTTTGGTTTCTCTTTTCGTTTTCCAGGACAGCGTTATGTTTGTCGCCGCACCCAGATAGGCCATGGCCACCGAGCCGTCGATGTTCTTCTCCAGGACATCCACGGTAAAAACAGAGGAAGCCTGTTGACCGCTGTTGTCTGTAACCCTTAGCAGGAACGTTTCACGCCCGTAATAGCCGGCCGGCGAAAAGAAGGTCAATTCCAGGTTATCCCGGTCCAGGAAGTAGCCGACAAAACCGTTGTCCGATGCCAGCAGACTTATCTGCGTCAGGTCATCATAGCCATCCGGCTCGTTGATATAGTCTGTCAGGTCCAATGTGATGAAGCTGTTGTCCAGCATCGTAATCGTGCCGATGGAAGCAATCGTGGGCGCATCATTGACCGCCGACACAACAACACGGACGGTATCAAAAGCAAAGTTGTTATCGGGATCGGTCACTTTCAGGAAAATATCTTCGCGGCCGTTCCAATTTGCTTTTGGCGCAACAGTCAATACGCGCGTAGAGCCGTTAAGCGAAAGATTAAGATTGACAGGTTCGGCAAAGCTCCAGGTCAATTCGCTATCCGCGTGGTCAGCATCGCTAACGTGGCTGTCCAGGTCTATTTCCCTTTCATCGTCTTCCGGCATATTTAAATCTTCGATCCCGGAAATGTGCGGAGAGTTGGCCGGATTCTGGCGATAGACGGTTACCATGCTTGTATCGCTGGCATTTTCATCATCGCGCACGGTAATTACAATTTCTTCCTGGCCGAACCAGCTTTCGGCAACCGTAAATGTGGCCATGCCCGAAGCCTCTATCGACACTGTCACATCGGGCGAAGAAGGTGCAGACCAGGTCAGGTCCTCATCGGCATCATCCACGTCGCTGCTGTATTGCGCAAGATTAATCTGGCGGGTTAGCTGGCTGCTCATGTTAAGCGAAGGCAGTGTTGCAAAAATAGGCCTGTCGTTTACCGGGCTTACGGTTACTTTGATCTGCGTACTGTCGGCATTCTGGTCGGGGTCATTCACTATCATCCAGACATTCTCTTCGCCGTTCCAGTCTTTTTGAGCGCTGAAGGTAGCCACATTTGTCGTATGGTTGATTGATACTTTAACGCTGTCAGCATCACGCGAGCGCCAGAACAGGTTTTGTAACGGGTCATCTCCATCGGAAACATAATTGTTGAGTTGTAGCTGTGCCGATCCGTCTTCATTAAAACTCACGTCGGGCAAACCGCTTATTTGCGGCGGAAAGCCTTCGCCGGAAACGCGGATAACAAGTGTATCCAACACAGATGCGCCGTCGGGATCTTCCACGGTTGTCCGCACGTATTCAAAACCCTGCCAGGAAGGCGGACTGGTAATTTGCAGCATATCCGTCGTTTCATTCCACTGCAACGTTACCTGGCTGTATCCGTCAAAGGACCAGGAAAGATCGCTTTCCTCGTTATCCACGTCACTGGCATAATCCGAAAGATCAACTTCAATCGTGCTGTTCTGGCCCATGCTCTGCTGCGGCAATGCGCTAAGCACCGGCGCGTCATTTACGGCATTTACCACAATCTGCATCGAAGCCTGATCGCTGTTACCTTCAGCATCAGTAACGGTTACCTGCGTTGTGCGCTGCCCAAACCAGTTGGCAGCGGGTGTAACCGTAAGTTGATCGCCATTAACCTCAAAACCAAGATTGCTTACGTCATCAACAGAATAGACGAGATCGCCTGCATCGCTGTCCGGATCCTCTACAAAATCACTTAGTGTAATAATACCGACCGAATCTTCCTGCATTTGCGGTGACGGCGAGCTTGTAAAAACGGGTGGCAGTGTTCCGGAAGATGAACTGGAGCGGTAAGCGACACTCTTGCGGTCTTCAAAATTCTGGTCGTCTTTTACAATAAAAACAAGCGTTTCCTGGGTTGAGAAACCGGCAGGTACAATAATAGTAGCCACATTATTAACAACTGAAACTGATATTAAGTTGGCACCGCTTATTTCCCAGGTCAGCGTTTCATCGGCGTCATCCGGATCTTCCACGTGCTCATTAAGATTGATCGTAATGGTGGTGTCACCATTTACCGTGACCGGCGAAGTGAGTCCGGAAATTTTGGGAATGGCCACGCTCAGTTCATCTGAAAATTCGCTGCCATTCAGCGAATAGTCGAATGCCTTAAGGCGGTAAAAGTATTGCACACCTTTGTCTACGCTATTGTCGCTGTAGCTGCTTTGCGGATGTGCCACTTTTGCCAGTCGCTCGCTGGCGCCCGCACTAAGGGCCCGGTAAACGTGATACTCGTACACATCGGGTTCGCTGTTGGCGTCCCAGGAGAGGTTAAAAGAATTGGTTTGCGCGAAAACATTCGCCACGGCAAATAAAATAGCAGCTATTATAAGCGCTGTTTTGGATTGTCTCTTACTGAACATCAACTTTCACCTCCCCTGAAAAATCACTCTCCACGCTGTTCAGGACGGAAGTGAGACTGATATAAAGTTCAACATCGCTGCTTGGCTTTTTGAAAACATAACTGGTACCGTGGACCAGGCTTTTGTTAAGCTTTTTCCAGGGACCGTCTGCGGAAACACGGGCATAAATATTATACACCGCACCGTCCACTTTACCCCAGTTAACGATGAGCTTATCATCGGAAACGCTGTAGCTGATCTGGTCCGGCGGATTAAGACGCTTTATGCCATATTCTCGGTACAGCGGTCGTGTGCGGATTTTTCTATCAGGCAGATCAAAACGAAAAGTAAAGCCCACCCGATGCGTATTGCCTAAATCTTCAAACTGGTGAAAGGTATAATCCAGAGCGTACGATTGTTCAAAATTAAATCCTGCGCCATATCCCGGCTGAAAACCCATATTATTCTTGAACTGGTTGCCGACACGCAGGGAAAAGGTGTTCATCAGAACGTACTCCACGCCGGCGGAAAAATTATAGTCCGTATCCAGCGACTTGCTGGCATCCGCGGCAATCCGCAAATCAGTGCCCGGTACTTTATAGGCCAGGCCGGCACGGTACGTCAAAGGCAGTTCTTCGCGCGCTTCATCATACTGGATATCTCCGCCAATATTCTGAACAGCAAAACCGAAAGACAAACCGCGCAGTGCCGTATACATATAAAAACCGGCATCCAGCGCCAGGCCACTCGCGCTGAATCCGGCAAGATTATCCTGAAAATATTTAACACCCAGGCCCACATAAAAAGCCGGATGGATTTTATAGCCCAGTCCCAGGTTTATGACGCTGCTGCTCACGTTCACATCACCGGTAGGATTGCCAAACACATCCTTACCTTCAAGTGCAGGCATCCACATATGCGCCACGGAGAGCGCCACGCCAAGTTTGCGGTCAAAGTTATAGCCGGCAATGAGGTTATCCATGCGGATATCTTCAAACCACTGCGTGTGGTTTAGTCCAACGGCGCCTTTGCCAATATTGGCTAAACCGGCCGGATTGTAAAACAGGGCATTTTCATCATCGGCGACGGCCGTGAATGTTTCTCCCATCCCGGCAACACGGGCACTCAGGCCGGAACGCAGAAAAACATTGCCTGCCGTTCCAGCTGTGGAAGCCGGTGTTTGCGCCGCTGCGGGGAGTACAGCGGCTAGAAAAAAAAGTGCTGTTAATAATCGATGCATATTCCCACATCCGTTTGGTTACATATTGTTTAGCCGCCTTAATGCAACTAAAATGCCAAAACCAAAATTGAGCTATAACAAAAGAAATAGGCTAAGCTGTATTAAAAGGGTTTAATCCCTTGTACAATTATTTTACATGTCAGCCTGTGGCCAGCCGTCCCACAACTTTGCTCAGTGATTTCGGAGAAATGAGCAGGTTGGTATAACTGGCGTTAGCCAACGGGCAGGCGCATTCCCTGTTTTTAATGCTCGATCGTATTTTGCCCGCCGAACGGCTGTTCCAGACCTTTTTAAAATCATAGTTATTTTCACGCAGATTACCCATGGAATCGGCGCGGATGCAGCAGGGCCAGACATCACCATCCGGGGAAATCTGGCAAGAGGCAATGCCGGCCATGCAGGGAACGATCTGTTCGCCACGCATCAGGAATTGCTTCACCATCTTGTAATATTCCAGGCGAAAAGCACCGGCGATTTTGGCCACGCCTTTACGTTTTGATTTATCCATCTGACCGGTTAAAAAATCTATCGCCGTGTGATACTTGGCCGCCGAGGGCGTGATCGGCTGCTCCATGGTGCCTAATTCAACGCGCTCTTCAGCAATCTCTGTAATATAGGAATCGGGCGTAAGCTGGATAAGCTCCTTGTAGATTTCGGGAAAGCGATCCACATTGAAGTTGGAAATTACTGTATGGATGCCCAGGGTAAAATTATCATAGCGGCGCAGCTTTTTAAGCTCCTCGTATGTCTTCATCGCCCGCTCCCAGTTGCCGGGAAAGCCGCGGATGCGGTCGTGCTCTTCACCTATTTCATCTAAGGACAGGTTGATAATAACGTCCGAATCTTTGCAGTATTCAACCATGGCCTCAACCCGCTCCGGGATAACCTTGTACAGGCTCCCATTGGTCGGAATATTAATAATCCCCGGCCGGCAATGGTCATAAGCGGCCTTGATGCAATCGACAATATCCTTGCGCAAAAAGGGCTCTCCGCCGCTGAATGTGAACCAGTAAGGCGCATGACCGATGCCTTCAAAGGTTTTGGCGTATTCATCCACCGTAAAGTTATTTACCCGCTTTTCGTAAACGTTGCAGGTCATACAACGCGAATTGCAGGAATAGAGCAGGCTGATCGTTATATTGATCGGTAATGGCGCCTGCCCCCCTTTTAAGTGATAGAATTTTTGTATTTGCGGTATTTTTGAAAGCAGCTGAACTTTCTTCTTTGTGCGTTGCTGCATAATAAAAATCTCTTTCCTTATTTATGTGCAAGAATTTCTTCAGTCGAACGAACCGCCGGTTTTCCCAAAAAAGGATTGAGTAAAATCCTGATCTTGTTCCAGCGTGTATATTTGGCGCCAAATGCGATCACGGCCAGCACCTTAATCGGCAAATTAAAACGCCAGCGTATACTGGCGATAATGATCTTTGCTATCAACATCTGTTTTTTCAGATCCTTCAGAAAACCGTTTTCCAGAGCACGATCATAAGAGCTTAACTCACCGGAGGAAAAGTCATTTTTTTCAAAAGCCTGTGCAATCGTTGCGGCTGCGGCTTCAGCGGCATCAATGGAGTAGTCGATCCCGGCACCAAAAAGGGGACTCACCATACCGCCCGCGTCACCAAGAACGATTTGTGAGGTATCCGAAAAATGTTTGATAAGCCACATCGGGATAAAGCCGCCTTTTTTATCCACCACGGCACTGTCGCGCAACATGGGCGCCGTTGGCTCATAATGCTCAATAAAACTGATAAATTGATCTTTAACCTTTATGCCCTTGTCTATCTCCGATTGAATCGTTCCGACCCCTATATTGGATTCATTTTTGTTGGGAAAAATCCAACCATAGCCCCATGGGAAAAGTTTCGGGTCAAGGTAAATACGCATTTCGTCACCGTCGAAGGGCACGCAATCCACTTCATAAGCATAGGCATAGGCCCAATACGGCCGGTTTGGTGTATAGTCAAAAAGTGGATTGTTTTTTGCCAGCGTATGCGGTCCGTCGGCAAATGCAATAACACGGCAGCTTATGCTGTGTGTCTCCTTGGTTTTTAAATCCCGGACGGCTACAATGACCTCTCCGGGTTCCTTAACCTCCCATTCCGTTACCTTTACCTGGTTCACCAGATGAGCACCCGCCTTTTTGGCGTTTTCCGCCAGATGCCGGTCAAAGACACGGCGCTTCACAGTGACCTGATCACAATCATAAGTGACCTGGCCCCAGGGCATGACAAACGTATTGCGCCGTATGTGTTGTTCCATCACGGCCGGGTCCGTTACATATTTGTCAAAATAGGGCTTGTCGAACAGTCCACCGCAGGCGGAAGTTTTTCCGGAGTAGCTGTCTTTCTCCACCAACAATACCGACTTACCCTGCTCCGCGAGAAGCTTTCCCAACACAGAGCCGGCAATACCCGCCCCGGCGATTACTACATCATAGTATGTTTTTAACATCCGGCTAAAGTGCTCCCTAAACTACTCCATAATCGGCAGCGCCAAAGCTGCCTTTATTTCATAATTCAAACAAAAAAAGGCCTGCAAATAAAATTTACAGGCCCATAAAATAGCAGATATATTTCTGCCTTATTTGATTAAGGTCATACGTTTGGCAACAGAATAGCTGCCGATCTTCAATTGATAAATATACATTCCGCTTGCCACGGGGCTTCCGTTTTCACTGCTGCCGTCCCAGGATATCATGTAACTGCCGGGCACCAGGCTCCTGTTATACAGTTCGCGCACCTTTCGACCGGTCTCATCAAAAACGAGCAATGAAACCGTCTCTCCTGCCAATGCTTCTGGCACCTTAAATTCAATCACCGTGCGGCCGTTAAACGGGTTGGGATAATTCTGCTGCAAAGCAAAATCTTCCGGACCATTGATCACCCTTACCAAAGACTTGTCAACATTATCAACTTTTATCTCACGATGCTTATAACGTTTTCCGTTATAGTCCACATCATACAGGCGGTATGTATAACGCTCGCCGTTTTGAACGTTGGCATCGGTAAATGTGTATTCCTGCCCATAGCTTCTGGTACCCAGCCCTTTGAGAGATTCCATATCACGGTAGCTTGCAACGGGCCGGAACGTGCTGTCGGCAAGCGAACGCCGCCACAATTCAAAGCCCAGGTTGTTAATTTCACTGGCCGTTTCCCACGTTAGCGTGATGCCTTTTTGCCCGGCACGCCCTGTAAACGCAACCAGCTCAACCGGCAACGCATTATCCTGAGATACAGAAGCCAGTGTGAACAGAGAATATTTACTCAGCTCGCTTGTCAATCCCGTAACAGTGATTGTATCATTGACTTCGTCAATAGTCTGCAGGGTAGAGCCGATTATTTCCCATTGTCCGTTTGCTCCCGCGTCTTCATCCCAGGCAACCATGCGCAGATCCGCCTCATTATTTATCGCCGACCACTCGCTGATGCCGGCGTAGCTGAACTTAATATCCGCCGTATATGCTGAAGCCGTTGTCTTTATAGTATAGTAACCGCTAAGGGCGATATGGTCCACTCCGCCGCCAAGGAGATTGCGATCGCTATTTTCACCCTGGTTGTAAAAAACCGATGTATTGCCGCCTGAAAAACCCGACTGATAATCGATTACTACTTTATTGTTTACAAATCCCGTTGCCGGTGGATCTCCAGATGCCAGCGACTGTTCGTCGGCGAGATCGCTCTCCCACCAAACAACACTGTCCTGGTCCTGCGCCGTACCAACAAGATCAATATCGCCATCGCCGTCCAAATCAAACGGTGTTACAAAATAAGCAAAAGTAAAATTATCATTAACCTGGTGTTCGGTAAAATTCTCATTGCCATCGTTTTCATACCAGTTTATCTGATTGTCCACGTCGGCTGTGGCCGTAAGGTCCATATCACCGTCACCATCAATATCTGCGGCGGCGACATTACGGGTATGCGTAAAATTATTATCAACCACGTTCACTGAACCAAACGTTCCCGTTCCGTCGTTGGACCACCAGTCCACCGTGTTAATCTTGTATCCGGCGCCGACAACATCGAGCGTACCGTTTCCATCAACATCAGCGGAAACGGCATCGTTGCCGCCATATGTTTGTTGCACAAGCTGCTGCTGCGTCCATGTTTCACCGGGATCGTTGGACCACCAGCGCACGTCCTCATCGGCGGTTACTATAGTTGACGACGGATTTGTCCAGGCCATGCCGAATACATCCACATCACCGTCACCATCATAATCGCCATACGCAATACCGCTGGGTGTGGGATAGTTAGCTATTACTCTTTCCGTAAAATTGCCCGATCCGTCATTTTCAAACCAGCGCAAAACGTCCGTCACCGAGGTACCGCTTACAACGTCATCACCCATGCCATCCAGAATATCAAGATCGCCGTCGTTATCCATATCCAGTATGTGTGCAACGTAATTAAAAGGCGCGGGTCCGCCAAGATGATGCTTTGTCCATGCTCCAACATCAGGTGTTCCGTCGTTTTCATACCAGACCAGGCTGCTATCCACAGAACGGGAACCAACAACTACGTCAGGATAACCATTTCCTGTTAAATCGCCGGCGGCGAGCGCGCGGGCCTGTACATGGTAAAAATCAATATTTAACTGCTGGAAAACTTCATCACCGGTATTTTTAAACCACACGACGTTAACAAGCGAGCCATTCTCCGATGAGCCTGCTTCAGGATTTGCCGTCACAATAATATCCATATTTTTCGACGCATCACTGTCGAGATTAATAACAAAATTCTTCTTGGCACCGTCAATGGTACTTGGTATGATATTGCGTGTCCAGTTTACCGGGTCTTGTGCATAAGAAGCAGAAACAATTAAGACAATTGTAAAAACTAATAACTTAATTCGCATATACCTTTTCCATAAAATTTCTAGCGTGTTAACATGACCTTAAGCCAAAAAAACGGGTGTCTGAAGGCATGTTTCGGCAACGGCCTTCCGTAAACCATAATAAAAAAATTGGCGAACGGCTTTAACCGTGATGCCGCATTTAAGAAGAAGCGCGTAAACATCAGCGATTCAAAACGTTTTTTCAACCAGCCCGAATACTCAAATCCGGGCAGAATCTCTTTTCGCCACCATGCCTCATATGGCAAAAGCGCCTTATAATTTGCCCCTCCATTATCATCAATGGCTGAGGCACAAAACTCTGCCGCCTTTATGCCACTGGCGACGGCGAAGTAAATACCCCCTCCCGTTACGGGATTAATAAAGGCCGCCGCGTCACCAATCAGTAAAATGCCATCTTTTATTCTGGAGCCCGGCAATGTGCCTAACGGAAGCGGAGCACCTTTGATATTATCCAGCGGTTGGGCTCCATCCAATAACTCCTTTAAACGGGGATTGTTTTCAAGGATTTCCAGAAAAAGATCACGGATTGTTTTTCCATCCCGCTTATGCCGTTTGTCGGTCATAATGCCCACGTTGGCCTTATCTTCGGCAACCGGAAATACCCAGACATAACCGGGTAGAGCGCGCTTATCATAAAAAAGGTGCACGCTTGAATCAAATTTTTTGCCGCCATAATACCAGCGCAAGCCATCAAAATGATGTTGCTGGTCGCGCGGCAACATACCCGCGGTTCTTGCCACAAAGGAATTGGCTCCGTCAGCGCCAAGAACAAAGCGCGCATTGATTTCCGCCGTTTTGTTGTGACGAAGCGATTTAAGCGTCAGGCTATAATAGCCGTTTTTCTGTTCCAGTTTTTCAAGCTTATGATTATCGAGTACCTTGTTTGCTTGTTCGGCTGCTTTCTGATAAAGCATGTGATCAAAAAAATAGCGCGGAATACAGCCGCTCTTTGTGCTGGCATCGGGCTTTACATCTCCGTATTCAACCAACTTACAATCCGGTGACCATACCTTGAGACGGCTTATTTTATAGCCCTTCAAGAAAAGATGTTTTTCCTCAAAACCCAATTCCTGCAGCAGGTTAAAGGTTTTTAGCGGAATTCCATCGCCGCACAATTTGTCACGCGGGAAAGCGGCCTTGTCAATCAGCACCGAGCTAAGGCCTTGCCGGCGGCAGCTGATCGCCGCGGCAGAACCGGCAGGACCTGCGCCGACTATCGCTACATCGTAAACAGCGGATTCTTTTTCCAATCAGCGCATCCCCACAAATTGAACAGCCTGTTTTATTATTTTCCTGTCAAAAATATAAAGTACTAAAACGTACACGATTAAAGCACCGCAAATTGTGATGATTACATTAATCAGGGGGGCAAAATTCAGGAAAAACATTTGAAAAGCAGCCAAAGCAACAGCCAGTAACAAACTGCTGTAAACGGCCGTCGCGTACTGCGGCCACATGCTGCGTATCGTTAATCCCACAATCCGCCAGGAACGGTAGAGCGCCAGTAGCAGGAACATGGCAACACAAAGCGACAACGCCAGAGCTACCCAGTCAAGCGAAAGTGTGGCTGCGAAAATTAAGGCGGGAATCAATACAATCGAAAAACCGAGATTAATTTTAAACTCCAACCCGGGTCTGCCCTGCGAAAGAAAAATAACGCTTGCCGTTGTCCACAAGCTGCGCGCAAAACCGGCCACACATAATATCTGCAAAGGTACGATCGCATCAAGCCAGGCGGGGCCGTATAGCAGAGGCACAAGGTCACGTGCGGTAAGCGCCAGCAGCAGGAAAAGCGGCATTAGAATGAGATTCAGATAGTATGTGACACGCTTATAGAGCAATACGAACTCTTCTTTTTTGTCCTGTAGTTTTGAAAAGGCGGGAAACATAACCCGCAGCACATTCTTGGAAATTCTCTGCACCGGAAAATCGATGAGCTGGTAGGCGATCTGGTAGTACCCCAGAGCAGTTGCCCCCAACATCTTGCCGATGACAAAGCTGGGCGCCTGGGCGTTTATAAAGGCGACGATGCGCGTACCCATAACGTGGCTGCCAAAACTAAAAACATCATCAAAAGCCGCCCTGTCAAAACCAATGGCCGGACGCCAGCCGGACAAAACAATCAAAATCACCGATAAGGCAAGCTGCTCGCTGATGATGGCGTAAACAAAGCTCCAGACGCCAAATCCCGAAAACGCCGCCGCCATGGCTACAGCGGCATAAACTACCGCAGAGCTGAATTGTGCCAGACTAAGCTGCTTAAAGCGCATATCCCGTTGCAGCAAAACCGACGGAAGCGCGCTGAACGCATAAAAAAACAGCATAGCAATCAGCCAAACCAGAACACTTTCCAAAACGGCGATCTCAAAAAAGGCCGCAACGAACGGGGCAGCCAGGTAAAAAGCCAAGGCGTAAAAAACGATGAGCAACAAATAGAGCGAAAACGCCGTCGTCAGATGCCCCCTGCGCAATTCTTTTTTCTGGATCAGGGCGCTGGAAAAGCCGAAATCGAAAAGGACCATGGCCAGCTGCGTAAAAACCAGGGCAATACCGATAACGCCAAAGTCTTCCGGTGTAAGCAGGCGGGCCAGTACGATGGTGGTGATATACTGAATGATGCGGGTAAAAAGCTCAATAAAGCCAACCCACTTGATACCCTGTCCGGACTTTTTCTGTATGTCATTAAAATCGGGCATGGCTTACAGCAATATTTGTTAAATAATTTGACATTTGATGAACAATCATCGGACAGGATTATGGAATTAACATAGTAAAAAATAGGTGTTTATTTTTTTTGGCCCTGACCCGGACTGACCGGGAGCAATTCTTAGCTCTTTTCGATTTATCCTAAAATCAGCCAACGCGTACAACAAAATAGTGATGCCAGGGTACGTGGATATCACGATAGTGCTTTTCCAGTTTCAGATCTTTAAACAACTCTCGGCAAACGTACTCTTCGCTGTACTCGGTGCCACCCCACTCAATGCCGATCTCCCAGTGATGGTCATCGCCGAACTTTTTGCTGCGCTTACGAAAACGGCGCGTGGAGAGCAGGCGGGCAAAGCTGACGGGCAGCGTTCCAAACAAAACAGCACGCAAAGAGAAAAAGTAACGCATATCCGGTAGCGAAATAATTACATAACGCCGGGCAATATCAGCCATGTTGCGCACCGCCTTAACCGATTGTTCAAAAGGCATATGCTCCAGCACCTCGTAGCATAAAACAACGTCGCAGCTTTTGGGTTTTAGCTTTTGCGGATTAACGATATCGTCCACTATTTCCGGCTGCAGCGATTCGTTCACGTCAACCGTTTTAACATCATAGCCCAGGTAAGTCTGCAAAAAAGATTGCACAAAACCGTTGCCCTTGCCTATTTCCACGATACTGTCGTCCTGCCGGACGTACTCTTTTACCAGCTCGATCTGCTCCACGAAAGAGAACATGCGTTCCCGCCGCAGGTATTTACGATCGTAATAATGCTGCCTGTCGATGGTTGCTTCTTTGTTCACGTCAGATGTCCAAAAGTGCGTTTACGTTAAAATTTTCGCGGGCTTCTTTTAATTTTTGCGATAGCTTTTGCGCCTTGTCGAATGTATCCCCGTAGATCAGGTCATGCACAGTTTGCAGCAGTTCTTCGCCGGGGAAAGAGAAATCAAAACGCGCGCCCATTTCGTAATCGCCATAAGGCCAGTTAAAACACATTTTGTCCCTTTGCACGGCCAAATCCAGTTGCCGGCCAACGGCAAGTTGCTCCAGGCGTTTGCCATTGCCCTGCTGTTCCGTATGCGAAGGCAGCACCACCGCCGGCCGCGCGGCATCCAGAATTTCCAGCATGGTTCCGTAGCCACCGTGAAAAATCACGAGGTCGCTCTGACGAATGGCGTCTCGCCCGCTGACCCAATCTTCAAACAGGATATTATGCGCTTTCTTCCTGTATGACGAAGCCGCCACGCGCCGGCCTGTGGAGACCACAAGCTGATACTCCTGATCTTTGAAGGTCTGAACCAGCGCGTCAAAAAAGCGCTTTTCATTGCTGCGCCCGGCCCCGCCGCCAATGGTTACGTAAATTTTAGGATAGTGCAAATCTTCCGGGAAATAATCGGCATTTGTGCCATTGGCAGTATCGGCCAGAGGTCCGCTGAAAATAACGTTATCCTTTTGAGCAACCGGCTCTACTTCGGATATAGCAGGAATGATGTAGCGATCACCCTGCAGCAGATCTTCTATCTTGGCAACCTCGGCATCCAGCTTCATATGCTCCAGTAAAGGCACGAAAGGCGCCAAAGCATCGGGCTGTTTCAAATCGGCTGCCTTGCCGTCCCACCACAAAAAATCCGGCTGCGGCGGAAAACCGGCAAGCCGCGTTATCTGTGACACGGGCAAAGAACGAGAGCGACCGGCCAGCCAGCTAAGAAAATGCCCGTCACCCACCAGCAAATCGGGTTTATAGGTATCAATACTTTTTAACAGATTGTGCAGGCGGTAGCGTACAATTTTCGTACTGACGTAAGCGTCGCGCGGCACCTGGTAGGCCAGACCGCTGAACTCCACAAAAACGGGCCGCTTCAGTACGCGACTTTTTAGCCTAACCGATGGTTTACGCGGACGCTTCATCTGGTATTTTACAAATCTTTCCGCCGCTGTTTTCAGCAGAAAAAAATTACCGTCGTTTTTTGCGAACTGCTTGAAGTGTTTTTGTTCCAGTACCACTGCGGCCCCATGCCCCTGTTTTCTGAACAATTCCGCCAGGTAGGTGCAGCGCGACACATGTCCCATGCCGCCACCGTGGTCACTGGGTATCAGCAGAATTCTGGCCATTACTTTCCGTTTGTGCCTTTAAAATTGTGATATGCCCGCTGTCGCCATTAAGGCGGATAATATCGCCTGTCTTAAGCTGACGCGTGGCATTGTTTACCGCCGCTACCATCGGCAAGCCGTATTCACGCGCGATGATAGCCCCGTGTGACAGCGCCCCGCCGATTTCCGTAATGACGCCGGCCGCGCTTACAAACAACGGTGTCCAGCCCGGGTTTGTAGATTTGGCAACCAGGATTTCACCTTTTTGCAAATGGACAAACATACTTTCATCCTCGATCACCCGAACAGGGCCTTCCACCAGGCCGCTGCTACAGCCGATACCGTTCATGTCCGCGGATGTCTCTTCCGACTCGTCATAAAGCGGTTTCCAGGTTTCCCCGATTTGCATCAGCCGTCGCGGGTGCCTGCTTTTCTTATTTTCCGAACGGCGCTTACGGCGTTTTTCAATTTCCGGCATTATGTTCATTGCAAAGTTTTCATCATTCAGTAAAGCCGGGATTTCTTCATGCTCCACAAAAAAGATATCCTTGCCGGCGGCAAAAACGGCTTTGTGTTTTAAATGCCTTCCAATGTGCAACAGATGCTTTTTTAGCAGGCTGTGAGCCATCAAAAAACGCTGCTTGAGATTTTCGCGATGGGTGCTAAAAAATACCGCCTTGCGATACAGGAATTTAAAAAACATACGCTTTAAAAATGACAGTTTTTTTAGCGCCTGCTCATAAAGTTCTTCGCGCCGGCGACGCAATTCCGCCTTATGCTTTGGCAAATCGAAAGAAGGGTTTTCCAGGTAGTTGTTAATGTTGGTGTAAATGTAAGCGCGGTCTTCCCACCAGCGCGGAAAAAGCAGCTCAAACTCATGCAGCGCTCCATGACCGTAATCGCGAATAAAGGCACCGATATCGCGGCGTATCTCTTTAAATTCAGGCTGTTTTATCAACACTTCGATTTCCGGCACGGTGCTTTTGGCAAAGACCTCTTCTAGTTTTTGCTCTCCGCGCACCTTTTGAGCGATTTCCCACAGTGCCTCACCGCTCTTGACACTCTCGGCCCCATCCAGTCCGCTAAGCAATCTGTCAACGGAGTATTCCGCCGGAAGCCAGCGTGCGCCTAACTTGCGCAGTACCTGATAAAAAAGCTCCGCAAAAATAGTGTCGCTGATATGCAGGAACATCGTCTGCTCATGGCTTTGTACAATCGAACGCGCGGAACGCAAAGCATGGCCGACAGTTTGGTCTTTTTTATAGCCGCACTTTGCCAGTAAGTCTTTATGGTTTTTGTAGAATGCATTAATCCGGGCGGGTAGCTTTTGCGAAAACCCGTAAAAACGCAGCAGGGCTTTTGCAATCTGTAGCGGAAACAGCAATAGGCGGCGAATCTTCTTAGCGCGTGATGCACCTTCTTCGCTGAGTTTGCGCAAATAACTGCTTGGATAGAAATAATCCAGTGTCTCCTGAAACGCGCTTCTGTTGAAATAGACCTTCCCGTTAAAAAGCCCAAACAGCCCGCCGGGGGGATAATTTTCAATACCGGCATGACTAAGATAATTGCGGAAGGCGTTATTGGTGATCGGATTAAGGATACTCCACGAATACGGTGTTACAATATCCGGGATAACCTCGCCGACGTTTTCATCGGTCCACAAAATGCCCTGACCCATTGTTGTAATGGGCCGCATTTGCAATATGTAGATTTGTTTATCGGCGAGCGCCCATTCTAGGTCTACATTGAGCCCGGTCTTTTTCTCAAGGTGCAAAGCCTGGGCAATAAGCAGGCGCAGCGGTGTCTCTTTGCTGCGGGTAAGTGTTTTATCGGCGTTTTTAAAATTGGCCTGCCGCCGCTGATAAACCAGGTGTGTGGGGGTCTTTTCCCCGCTAACGAGGGCATCGCCCAGACCGCTTACATATTCTACAATGATCTCATTGGCATTAAGATTATAGGGATTGCGCGAAAACAGCACACCGGCGATTTCGGCATCTACCATTTGCTGAATGATCACCGCAATTTCAGGACCGGGTATATCCAGATCGTTTTTGCGGCAATAAATTACCAGCGTTTCACTCCACTGCGAAGCCCAGACACCTTTGATGGCATGTACAAGCGAGCTGCTGTCCGTTTCCACGTTCAGATAAGAGCTATATTGCCCGGCAAAAGAGTGTTGAACAAGATCTTCATTAATCGCTGAAGAACGTACCGCCGCTTTGGAACTGTGAAGCCAGTGGTGTCTGTTCGCCGCTTCTGCAATCTGGCCGTGAATATCTTCCGGAATTTCCCCCATTATTACCGCTCTTCTTAAAGCGGCCGCGGCTTCCACCACCTGCGAAGGCGGTTTATTGCCGGCAACCGTTCGCTTAAGCGCCACCCACAGGTCATCCAGGCGATTATACCTGAAAAAGGTCCGGAAAGCCTCAACCGATAAAACAAGTGTGGACGGAACGTTGTATTTATAGCGGATTAAGCGTCCCAGATTATAGGCCTTTGCCCCTGCCGTCTCAAGTGTTGTTTTTTTATCTACTTCAAGAAGGTAGGATTCAGTCATCAAAAATACATCTCTTCCATAAAACCCGTTACGGGATTACCGGCTGCATCCTCACAGCTGATCCTCAAGCGCCGGTAGTGTGTATTGTTAACAAGCCGCTTTAGAAAATTCAGCTTTTTTTGGCTACGCACAAGGCCGGATATTACTTCCCGGCCTGCCGTGTAATAATAAGCATAGTCTTTTGGGTTCATGAAAAAATTGGCCTCATCAACCAACGCTTTTTGGATATGTTTAAATGTAAACGTTTTGTTAAAGGCCTTATATACAACCTCACTGCCCCGGTCACTAATCTCAACAAGATCGTCAAATACCAGATTATCTCCGTGCTGCATAAACGAGATATTGCAGTTGTTATGTTCGATATCGACGATATTCCCGACGACCAGCAGGCCGTCCTTCGTATATAACTTGGCCCAAAGCCAGTATTTCAACGAACTTTTAAGGTTAATATTACCGGAATTATAGTCATGGTAACCGGCTCCGCTCAGATTCCATTGCCGGTTTTCAAATGTTATATCTGCGTTGGCCTGGGTGCGTCCTTCCGCGACAATCCAATCAAAAGAATGAGAATCTACATTATCGATGAGCGGGTGTCGCTGCAACGACTTCGCTTCGATAGCTTTATTCAGGTCAAGCTGAAGGTTTAGCCGGTCATCTTGTAAGCGGACACGGATACAATCATTTTTATATTGAATGTAGTTGTTGTCATTGAGCATCAAATCATATCCGGGACCGGGACTCATATTTTCCGGTGGCGGAATTACATAAAAATGATGGAGGATCGTATCCTGCCCGCGGTAAATGTATATATCGCAAAGGGCAATATTAAAAACGGAGTTGAAAGGATGCGGATGCACGGTACAGACGAGGTCCAGACCATCGTCGCTATGCAGATCAAAATAGAACCACTCGAAAGGTGCGTATAAACTCACTTTGGAAATCGTCTTTTTAGCGTATAAGAACCATTTTTTTCATGGTAGAGAAATTCAGTGTACGCAGACGATAGTAATAAACACCACTGGATAATGGCCGTCCGTTGGCCGAATTTGCCTTCCATAAAATTGTATGTTTGCCGGCGGGCATTTTTTTGCTTAGCGCGATGTCAACCAGCCGTCCATTCACATCAAAAATTTCAATCGTAACTTTTTCTTCCACCGGTAGGCCAAAGCCAAAAGTCGTTTCCGGGTTAAAGGGATTTGGATAATTCTGCTTCAAATCATAACCCAATGGCGATGCTACCGAGATGGAAACGGGTCCGTGTTCTGTCTTAGAGCCGCTTGTGGAAATGTCTTCAACAATATACCAGCTATACCCGCAGTCCGGCTGCGCATGGTCGTCAAAAAAATATTCCTTTGCCGAAGAAGCGTTTCCACGTCCGCTGATGATGCTTTGCGTAATTCTCCGGTAGGCGTCTCGGGTGGGTGCCGTATTCGCTTGCGTTATAGCGCGATAAATATGAAAACCTGCATTATTCAATTCCGACTGCACAATCCATGATATCCGGTTAAAACCATCCATTTGCTGAGCAGAAAGCGATGTAAGAGACACGGGCAATGAATAATCACCATTCTCCGCAAAAACGATTACTTTGTGTACAAATGGTGATTCGCGCGTAAAAAGTTTTAGTGTTTGTTCTCCGCCACCAACCGTTGCGCGGAAGCAAAGTGTCTTATTATCGCCGAACAGTGTATTGCCTACAAAGGAAGCACTGTCCGAGCCCCACCCGAAATTGTAACCGTTGAGCTCCACACGTAATTCATCATCGTCGGTACTGTCAATTGTGGCATTAAGATGATTCCAGCCCGGCTCTTCATCGGCGCTCCCGCTGATGTAAACTACAATCTCTCCCGGGTCTGTGCTAAAATTATAGCTTTTCCATTCCAGATTGTTGCTGCCGTCAGGCGCGCTTTCATCCACGGTCTGGTTTAAAACAATCGCGCCGTCAGGACTGCCCAGGACGGTAGCGTCGTAAAGTATGGGGGTAACTTCACTTTCAAAAGAAAGCGTATAAGAATCACTGCTTAGAATGGTATCGATCAATACGGTTTTTACAGCGCCCGCCAATCCAAGACCATTCCAGCTTTGCGGCGTGTCATAGCCGAAATCCGTGGAATTTGTTCCGTCCGACAGTATCATCTTCAGATCATCGTCATCATCGTGGATACCAAGATCTTCAGCCTTTGCGGTTGCCAGAATAATCACCCTGCCGTTTTGCGCATTAAATGTATATGGGCCTTTGAACGGGCCATCACTTATACCGTCGTCAATTTCGTTAATAACTTCGCGCAGCAGGATGTTTCCAATGGGCGTAACCGAATAAGAAGGATCATAGTAGCCGCTGCGGATCTCTACAAAATCGACTACCATTTCACTGGATCCCACCCAGCGATTGCCAAAAACCTCAACGGTGTCAAGACCGCTGACAGCGTTTACTGTGGAGCGATATACCAGGTTGTCATCCCAAAGGTGAAAGCTGTAATCTTCATTTAAGATTTTTCCGTCCGGAAAGTCGGCGGGCGTTACAACCTGGATAGTATCCCCGTCTACGATCTGGATATATTGATCGGCAATGCCGTCGCGAATGACCTCGTATGTATGCCATTGTTCGATGTCATAGTTAAAAGGCGATCCGCTGCTGCCGTCAAGTTCGACGGAAAAATCGAAGTCTGTATCAACAGTTCGGTGTATGCGCGCGCGCCACCATGTTTCTTCCGCGGACCAGGTGCAATCCGGAAGCGCTTTTTGCTCCATAAACCATGCGGCCTGATTCGTGGTAACCGGAATCCACTCGGCTGCCCAGAAACCCCATCCACGGGAGCCTTCATAGGAAGGATTCAGAGTTTTAACACGCATAATGGCATGCAAAACATTGTTTTTATCATAAATATCCCGTGTCTCGGCGGTGGCAATTCCCGTATTTTCCATATTGGCAGGACGCGAACCCTGTGTACGTCCCGGCGCAGGGCTACCGGGCGGTACAAGTGGATCAACCAGTTGAAGCAGCATATAACCATTGTGCGTAGTTGGTGCGGCTTGCTGGCCGTCTTCACGATAGGCCCACCAGCTTTTGCTGTCCTTAAAATCATCACGCTGCAAATCGGGGATAAGATAGGTTTGCGCACCAACCTGCGTAAAAATGAAAAGCAAAATTGCAAAGTGGAAAAGACGTATAAATCGTATCAAGTAAAAAATCCTTTTATCTCTTTATAAACAAAACTGTTCTTAATAGTTGATGGGTTAAACAAACCTCTGAGCATAGCGATTACAGCAAACAGTAATACATAGCGCCAATTATAATATACCAGTATTATGTTGAAACTTGCGGCTAAAATCACACTTGGAAAGCTATGATGCAGAAACTGAAATATATTTGAAGCACCCGGCCGAAAGGGGTTTGTGTCAACATTTTGCTCTCCGAAGCGTAAAATTAAAGCCCTTACAAGCATCCAAAAATAGAGCGCGGCCGTAAGATACAACAGCGCTGCAGGTATTATATCAAGAAAAGTAAGCCTGACCAAAAACAAACCCAACAATATGGCAAGAAGCCAACGCTCCGCTGATAGCGTAAACTTCAGCGCATGAGCTGTCCTGTTTGCGCCGGCGGACACGGCAAACGTGCGCGTACCCGTTTTTATATCATTATTCAGATCTTCCAACTGATGATTGATATCCGACGAGGCCCCGCGCATCAGCACATAAATAGCCAGTAGCAGCAGTTCCCCACCGACGGGAAAATTGAAAGCAGCAAAACCAGAAAAATGGGGATAACACGCTGCGCTGCGATAACAAAAACGATCCCGGTCAGCCCCCGCTCCTTCAGGCGCATCGGGGGCAGGCTGTAAAAGGTGCTTATAACAATCCAGGCCAGCCATAGCAAGGCAAACGCCGCGTTATCGCTAAAAGGCAATCCGAAGAAAACCGAAAGCACCAGGAAAAGCAAGCATATAATCAGCGCTTTGGAAGAAGAGTCTGCACTGAATGTATTGGGCTTGCCATGCGCTTTATCCAGCTCCATATCGGCGTAGTCGTTTATCAGGTAGCCATAGGTGGTGGAAAACACACTGAACAGAAGAAACAAAAAGATATCCGTCAGAAAAGCGTTGCTGAAATCCTGCAGGTGCAAAGCAATATAGAAGATAACAAACAGATTCTCGAAAATACTGTTGTAGCGGACAACGGCCCAGTTACGCCAGCCCAGATATCTGTTAACAAAAGTAATCATTTATAACTCAATCGCTTTCGCCGTAAATAAGCACGCGTTTAACGGATGGGGAACCTTCCGCCTTTAACGCCAGCCTGTGCCTGCCCTTGTTGAGATTTAACCTTTGCAGCAAAACACCATTATCCCCAAAAAGGACATTGCCGTCCAATTCCGCGCCAAGCTCTTTGCCGTCAAGGCGCAGAGCCAGCTTGTCCTGCCCTGCCGTAAAAGTCTGCACGTGGTTCCAGCCGGAACTTTCATCCAGCGTCGCCGAAACGTAAAGCACCACGGGCCCATCAGCGTCAAATTCAATTTCCTTTTGATTGCTCTTATCCAAAACGACGTCCGTCATATTCAAAATAGTCCGACCGCCGGTAAGCACGCAAAGATTAGAAAGGTAAGGCGCTCCGGTTATTTGTGTCTGCAGCCGAATGCTTTTTTGTTCAAAGGAAACCATTTTATTTGCCGGCGTGCCCTTTTCTTTTTGACCATGCCATGTCAAATCAAATCCTTTAAAGGATAACGCATCGGCCTGGTCATAGGCATCCAGGTCTTCCGCACGTGCCGAGGCAAGCACAACCGTTTCCCCGGACAAATCCGTCAGATTTAATTCAAAGGAGTTTTGTTCATTTAAAAAGCGGTTAAGCTGGCCAAAATAGCGAATGCTGCCTGCTACCGGACGAACTATTTTAGGACTATTGCCCTCATAAATCTGTACATAATCCAGGATCAGTGTACTGCTGCCGGGCCAGGCCGCACGTCTTATCCCGACACTGCGATCGTAAATCTGGTTATCCACCCAGGCGTGATAAGCCATATCTCCGGCAGGTGCCAGGCGCGCTTCGTAGACAAGCTGCCTGTCTACCCAAAACTCGCAAACGCCACGATCACGATCGCGCACTATTTTATAAATGTGCCATTGTTCATCGGGCTGCCAGTCGATAAAATCCGCTTTTTGATGATAGATGGCACCAAAGCGGCTCCAACTGGCGCGCTCGTTACCCTGCAGTAGCTGCTGCATAAACCAGACTATGTTATCGGCCTTGCCCTGCTTGGCCGTTTTCCAGAAACCCCAACCGCGGCTGCCCCCTTTCATCGGGTTCAACACGCGTGCTCTCGTCTCGGAGACGAGACGTCGATACTCTTTGCCGTAAACCGGCTGGCGCTCGGAAATACCGACGTTACATTCGCGATCGCCCACCGGATCGTTCAGCACCATTTTTAAATAGCCGTTACCGCTGGTGAAAGCGCCCGGGTCATCGGCCACGGTGCCGTCCCGGTGATAATCCCACCAGGCCCGTTCTTTTTCAAAATCATCGGTTTTTAGCAGAAACGGTGTTTGGGCGGAAAGAGAGGCAACAAAACAGATGAGGAGCGCGGGGATCGCCCGAAAAAATTTCATATAAATTAATACGCTCTCATCAGCTAACGCGGTTCATCAGATAGTTGCTGAAACCGCGTAGCTCGTCGGCTTTTTTCCCAAAGACATCCAGCGCGTCGAGGGCCTTCTTAGTGTATTTCCCGGCATATTCCTGAGCCTGCTGTTCGCCAACAAGCTTTACAAAATTCATTTTGTCCTGGGCCACGTCTTTTCCGATAACATTTTTATCGCCGGAAACATCCAGCAAGTCGTCTATAATCTGAAAAGCGAATCCGATGTTGTCCGAAAAAGTGGTGATCGCTTCCATCTGCTTTTGATTGGCCTTGCCCAGAACAGCCGCCGCTTTACCTGCCGCCGTGAACAGAGCCGCCGTCTTTTTGGAGTTGATAAACTCTATGATCGAAAAATCCACATTTTTGCGTTTCAGCTTAAGATCGACGAACTGGCCGGCAGCAAGGCCGTCAAAGCCGTAGGACTGATTTAAAATGCGCGTTACTTCAATGCGCTCTTTCTCACCCAGGCTCTCGTCAGCAAGGATCAACTCGTTGGCTTTGCCAAGCAAAGCGATGCTGGCGCACAAAGCCACGTCCTGGCCAAACACCACGTGGTTGGCAGGCTTGCCGCGGCGCAACTGCGAATCATCCATGTAAGGAAGGTCGTCCATGATCAACGAAGCGGCATGAATCATCTCTACGGCACAGGCCGTACGATGCACTTTTTCTTCTTCGACTTCAAACAGTTTTCCAACCAGGTGCGTGTATACAGCACGAACGCGTTTGCCGCCGCCGGCACTGTAGGTTGCGGATTTATATAATCCGTCGATTAAGTTATTTTGATTATTCAGAGCATCGTCAATTTCTCTGTCAACGGAGTTTTTAATTTCCTGTAAAAAGGTGTTAATTTTTTCCTGCATGGGTCTTCTCTCCGTTTAAGGTTTAATTTTCAGCAAAATAAAAGGATCGCTTGCCTGCCGCCTTTGCATCACAACTTCAAAACCGGGATAATCGTTTTCTACCAAAGCGGCGATGGCAGCGCGTGAAGTAATATCTTCATCCTCAATCAGAACATACTGGACATCATTATGGCGGAAATATACCAAAAGTGCCGGAATCGAAGCAAAGGGCAAAGGGCTGTATGGGTTGCCGGAAAAGAAAACAGCCTGCGGCCGGCTGGCGGCAATCTTACCCTTAATATTGTTTTCTTCCATCAGCTCCCCGATACGGGCATAGTAGGTTTTCTCCTGCATATCATCCGCCAGGGCCTTGTAGTCAGGCAATAACGTAAAAAAAGTAATAATCATCAGGGTCGCGGAGAAGCTTTTGATGCGCGCAAATTTTTTCTCCAGCCATGCCGCAATAACATCGAAACCCTTGTTGAACAGCGGCAGAAACATCGGGATCAAAATGAAAAGGAAGCGCTCCTCAATATGCGCAAGCAGGTAGGCGCCAAGCGGCAGCATCATATAAAGCGTGTACAGAAGCCATTTGCGATCGCGAGGGGTCGACCTGATAAAACTGTAAAGACCGATCGCCAGGAACACCATAAAAATGAGCGGCAAAACACTGCCCCGCACAAAACGCCAGGCAATCATATAGGCATTATGGCCGGCCCTTGCCACAAGTGCTTTCAGCATATTTCCACCGGTTAAAGGAACCTGCTGTGCTACACGCTGCAGTGCATCGCGCATTACGGGATCACGATAAAGCAAGGCGTGTGAAGCAAGCTGGGTTGAATCGGCAGAGAGTTTATATTGAAAGCGGTCGCGCTCCGGCTCCGGTTTTTCTTTTCCGGCCAGCTTTTGCAAACGCATATCGTAAGCGGCAAGACGTCCGTGAACGCGCACAAAATTCAGCTTGGGTGAGATGGTAAAATAGCCCAGTTCCTGCTGCGCCCATAACCCGTAAAGCGCCAGAACGCTCAACACAGCCGCAACGTGCACCCATACAAAGCGCAATTTTAGTAGTCTGCGCCATACAGCCACTACCAGAATCAACTGGAATGCAAAAAAATAGACGATCGCTTCCGGCCGAGTGAGCACGCCCAGCCCAAAATAGAGCGTGGCCAGCGCCAGATGCTTCAGATTGCCGCTTTTTAAAACCTGCCAGCCGCTGTAAATAATGGCGCTTAACAACAAGATATAGACGCCTTCGCTTACAACTTCGCTGCCCATGGATATCATGGACGGGTGGATAGCCAGAAGCCAGGCTGCGATCCCCGCCATCCGTTCACTTTTGCAAACGGATAGCACATACTTATAGCCCAGATAAATGAGTACAACGCCACACATCAGGGAGACAAGTTTGCCGGAAACTTCGGGAGAAAATATGTATGTAAATGGCGCAATCAGGAGAGGATAGAGAGGCGGCTGGATGATATCCGGGAACTGGCTGCCGTAGCTTTTATAAACAAACTCCCTGGCAAAACGCGCGGCAAGCGAGGCATAATGCGTACCGTCGGGAGAGATGTAATCGTAGCGCAGAATAAAAAAAAGGCGCAGGATTGCGCCGCTGATCATCGCCCACTTTATTGCCATGCTACATGCGCTTTGTTGTTACAGAAATATCCCAGATGAACGGGTTTTTGTCACGCAGGTAAAAATCCACAATACCCATCGTCCGGGCAAAAGCCTCTACGCCCATCAGCATGCCCATATACATAAGCGCTTTCGGATTCCACTCCTGCGTTTTTCTTACATATTTAAAAATATTTGAAGCACTGTTCGTGAACACCTCGTGCCCCATGGAGGCGGCAAGGTGGCGGTGCCCGGAGGCGATGCGCCGCCTTTGCTTAATGAAATCGCCGAGGTTTTCAGGGCCTTTATTTTGCAGCATGGCGTCGGGCGCGTAAGCCAGTTTCAACCCATGTTTAGTAATAATACCCTCGATAGCCGCCTCATCCACAGCCGTGTATTTTGATATGCGCGGTACCAGGTTGCGAAAGGCCACCATTTCGCCGCATTTCGGATGATCGAGCGCCATTTCATGATGAAGTTCCCACAGGCGGTGCACACAATAGCCCACAAAAGTAGAACGATCGTTGACGGGCACAGGATGAACCCCGGCCATGCCAATACTTGAATCGGCGAAGGGCTTAAGTAACTCTTCAACGGTGTGCTGGTCGGTAACGGTGTCCGCGCTTTCCAGCACCGCGATATCGCCGCTGGCATCCGCAAGAAAATCATTTATGGCGGCGGCTTTACCCATGCGTTTTTTTTGAACGAGAAGCTTTATACGTGAATCACGCTTGCTGTACTCCTCAACAATGGCATCGGTGCGGTCCGTGGAACCGGAGGAAACAACAATGATCTCTTTGATGTGGCCGCTTTTCAATTTTTGCCCGAGCAGGGCATCAAGGCAACGGCCGATGATCTTCTCTTCATTGTATGCCATAACGCCAATGCTGACGCTGTATTGATCCTTTATCTCCACCAGGCCGTTGTTCTTAAGCCTGGGCGGATTGATCAACTCTTCGTATTCATCAACAAAGCGCTCGTACTCTTTTTTCAAATAGACGAGATGTCGCAGAATTTCAAGGACCGGCGCGCGGTATTTCAACACATAGAAGAAAGTCTTCAGCTTGTTTTTGCCGGCAACCTTGGAAACGCTATCCAGAGTATCACGGTAGACAAATGGGATTTCTTTTACACTGACGCGGTTTTTGTATGCCAGGTACAGGAGCTGAATCTGAATTATATAGGCTTCTTTATGGAGGCGATCCAGGTCAATCTTTTCCAGAATATGGCGCCTGTAACAACGAAAGCCCGAAGTGAAATCCCAAATGGGCTTCACAAGAACGTAAGAGACATACATGCTGGCCAGTTTACTGGCCAACAGCTTCCTGAAACGCCAGCCCTCAACACGAACGCCATTGATGTAGCGGCTGCCGATCACCAGATCGTGCTCGCGTATAGTGTTCAAAAAACGACTGATGTAGCGCGGGTCATGCGAGCCGTCACCATCCATTGTAAGAACGGGATCATACTCTTTTTTCAGTGCCCACTCAAAACCCAGCCGCAGCGCATTGCCGTATCCGCTGCGCTCCGCCTGATCTATCATGTACAGATTTTCATGATCCTGCTGCAGGCGTGTAACGATCTTACGCGTATCGTCAGTGGACATTGCATCCACGATCAGGACGTCGCACTGTACATTTTCCAGTTTGAAGATGGATTGAATTATTGTCTCAAGGTTGCGCTCTTCATCCAGCGTGGGAATTATGATAAGAGGTTTCGTTGGATTCATTTCTCAAAGCCTTTGGCAAAAACGCCTTTCATAAAGCCCGCTGCCCAGGGCACCAGCCCGCCAGCAAAAACAAACAGGGCAAAAGGATGCTCCTTCAACAGGTCGCGCCGGTAACGCCGGAAAACCTTGACGGTACGCCACCATTTTAACAGGGGCATCGGCACAATCGCCAGCAACACCAGTATTTTGCTGCGCGCAATGGACGCGCCTTCCAGGGGCAGAATACGCAGCATCATTGCCGTTATGCGACCCACGTTTTTCTGGTGGCGAAAAAAATCGGGCAATGTAGTACGGTGATGATGACGCACACAGGCATCGGGCGTAAACAAAATTTTACCCCCCGCCCGGCGCAGGCGAAAGTTAAACTCCAGGTCCTCCTGCGGATAGTAGAGCGGATTGAATCCTCCCAGTTCCTCCAGGTAACGGCGTTTATAGGAAATATTGCAGGTTGGGATGTGGTCCACTTCCGCGGCCGGACGCTGTGGTATAAATTCGCGGAATTCCGCCATGTAGCCGGCCCAGGCCACATCCGATTTCGGGTCGTTGCCGTTTAGTACGCCGCCACCTACCGCTGCGTAATCGCTTTCGCGGTGGCGCTTAACCATGCGTTCTATCCAGTCTTGCTGGGCGATACAGTCGGAATCAATAAAAAGGATGATCTCACCGCTGCTTTTTTTCAGGCCCAGATTACGGGCCGTACCGGGATCGGTTTTCTTATCGAGATGAATATAGGTGATATCGGGAAAGTGCGCGCGCACCAGCTCCGGCGTTTTGTCCACGGAGCTGTCCACGAGAATAATCTCATAGGGCTCGCTGAATGTTTGAGTTTGCAGCGCTTTTATAACTTTAACGATTGTTGTTTCAGAATTGTAGGAAGGCAGTATGACAGAAACCATCAAATTATCATTCGTTATGCCGGCTCAAAAATAAACCAGCGGTGGTGGCCCCATAGCTGTTTGAAAGGGCTCGGTATCTTTTCCAGGAAATCGTATTTTAGGATTTCTTCTTCCAGCTGCGGTTTTTCGCCGCTGAACCATTCAACAATATATTTCTTTTCAAAAGCAGGCTCCCCAGATTCCTCTTCTTTAACCAGAAACCCCAGCCCGGCCTTGCGCAGCATATCTTCTTTCTTCATGGCAATATCCGGCCATGGCGGAATATCCAGATAGCCGCGGTCGATCAGCTTCCAGCCGGACTGCTCAAACGCAGGGACGAAGCTTTTGGGCCGTATCTGTTGCGGATAAAAACCGGATACGTCCTCTTTATTAAAAAACGATCGCAGCCTAAAACCAAGCCCCGCCGTATTGGGGACGCAAATAAAAATTACATTACGCGTAACACGAGACAATTCGGCGACAAAACGTTCCATTTCCTGCACGAACCACAATGCAGCAAAATTCCAGCTCAGATCAAAGCTTTTGTCATCAAAAGGTAACTGGTGAATGTCTTCCACAACTTTAAAATCGGCAGAATATTGCAGTTTTTTCCATACGCCTTCTGATTTTTTTACGCGCTCCGTATCGGTATCAACCACAGTGGTCGGGACACCTTTGTAACCCCACCACAAACTGTTGATTCCACTGACACCGGTCATCCCGAAGCTGGGCACTTCCAAAACAGATTGAACAGGATAACTCTTAACCAGCCTTTCAAAATAACGATGCAGGATAAACCGCTCGTACGTCGTACCAAGTCCTTCATCGGGGTTTTCGAAATAGTCCGGCCAGGTATCCAGAATGCTTAAAAAAGTTGAACTGTTCTCGCTCATAACGGGCTATTTTCCAATTGATAAAGTGTTTCGGCCGGCATATAGGCTAACTGCTTTTCAGCATCGCTAATATCGTAAAACCAATCCTTATGGATCAAATCAAAACTCGTTTTCAGATTGTCTTTTTTCAAAAGGGCGCACAAGCCGGCCGCGCCGCCAAACAGAAACGATGGCAAACGTTTTAATGAGGGATAATTTTTGTTTACAAAACGCTTTGCCAATACCTGAACAACGTCATTCAGCAACACGGGCTCGCGGTCGCAGCAGTGGAATACCCCGTCGTGAGTATTGAGCTTTTTCACAGCTTCCGCCAGCCATTTTGCAAAAGTCGTTACATGAAGGAGGTGAATGCGGACATCATTCGCGGGATAAATAAAAATGCCTTTTTGTATCATGCTGATCATCTTTGCGATGAAGCCGTCATCGCCTTCGCCGTAGGTAATGGTTGGCCGCAGGATAAGCGTTTTAAGCCCTGCGCCAGCGGCTTGTTGAACAAGCTGCTCGGCACGGTACTTTGTCTGATGATAGATGCCATCCGGTTGGGGTTTATCCGAAGGGCGCGCCGGAACATTCTCGGGAATCGTACCCAGCACACCCACAGAGCTGATGTAAACAAATTTCTTAAGCCCCCTGCTTTGCGCAAACGCCAGAAGCGTCTTGGTTCCATGTACGTTTACCTGCTCATAAAGCGCGTTGTCACCCTGCCCAGCCCCGCGCACGGAAGCCATGTGGATGATCGTTTCAGGCTTTAGAGCAGCAGCCTCTTGCAGAACCGCATCATCAAAAAAATCGCCTTTAATCAGGGTAAAGTGAGCGCCCGGTTTTTCAGCAACCTTATTAGCCGAACTTTCACGAACAGGGGCGATAACAGTATGCCCGGCGTTAAGCAGTTGCTTAAGGACGTGCCGCCCCATAAAGCCGCTGGCGCCGGTTAGGAGAATGGTCATTTAGATTTGTAAATCGCGGGCATTTCTTTCAGGGTAACATAACGAACATCAAAGCGCCGGTTCAGCCATGAAAAATAATCATCAAGGCGTTTTAAATAATTATCCACATCTTCCTGGGTTTTACAGTACTTGGAGCCGTTGGGCATCAGCTCATTGGAATGAAACATCATATTGAGAAACGTACCACCGCCGGTTTGTACGGCCTCGCTAAGCTCTTTCATCTGCCTGAGATTGGCGTAGGATGGACGCAACCAGTAAAGGTCGAGGTTCAAAGCTTTCTTCAAGGCACGCCGTATGCCAATGTTGGGCAGGTCGACATAGCGCGATGCCAGCCAACGCGGCACTTTTTTGTTGAAGCCTACGGTCAACGGCACTTCCAGCAGACCGCTTTTGCCGGCACGCATGATATTGTTTGCATCCAGATCGTATGGTTCAATGGATGGCATATAGCCGAAATGCGGCTCATGGGGACGTTTTGCCTGGCGGTAAGGGACAATCGAAGTATCCACTGTATATTTAAGTTCTTGCAAAACACCTACGGTCGATTCGTTAAAGCCATAGCGGCCGGCGCGGTAAGTTACAGGCCTTTCGCCCACACCGTCTGCTATCGTATCGGTAAGCAGCGTCATTTTTTTGAGCTGTAACTCAACAGGTAAATTGGACGTGTAGGAATTGTGCTCGCCGAGCTCCTCTTCATAAGGCGGGTTAACCCACGGGTGTAAATGCGTCCCGATCTCCACGTTATGCCCGGTGCGATAACGCTTAAGGATATCAATAGCCTCTTTGTTTATGGCAACAGGATAATCGATCAGGTAAGTCGCTTTTACACCATGTTTGTCAAAAATGGCCTGAAGCGGATCAAGCCATTTTATATTTTCTACGGTGTAGTGCGTGTGGTCCTTGTAGCTACCGCCCCACTCGCGTTCTTCTTCCGTGTCGATTGTTACAAGAAAATGAATCATCCGTGTCTGTATAAGTTAGTTTGGATCTATCTTAAAGCCACCGGGTTTTGAAGGAGGTGTAGTATCCTGAAAACCCGATTTACTGACTTTATAGGTATGCTCACCATCGAGTGTCGTTTCAAAATAAAGTGTTCCTGTGGCAGTATTGGTATCCACGCCTTTGTAGTCCCATAACTCCATATCCGGTTCGGTCACTTTGGATACGGTTGAGCTTCCTGAACTGGTTATCGTTTCGATATCATAATTGGTATAGGGCTCAAGACCGGTGATTACGTGGCGGGTAGCGCCTTGTCCGTTGAGCGTATAACTCACAACATTGCTGTTTACGCCTTCGTTTTGATTGAACAAAACCAGATAATTGGGCCGGCCGCTATTTTCGCGTTGGATAAAAGTACCGTGCATGGCAGAACCGACCTGAACCAGGCTGTTGTTTGTCATATTATTCACCTTATTGGCATCGGCTGTCTGGAACACATGCAGAAAGTGCTGATCCTGTGTTTGCGTTTGCGGCTTTACCGAAACCTGCCAGCGATGCGCTTTGATAGCCAGATGGTGCTGGCGCTTGATGACATCACTGTCAAAAGCAGCTACACGGGTAACTTCCACAACTGCCTGCTGCGGTAACAACGTTTTTACGAATGCCACACCATGAGCACCAGCGCCGCCTGTATAATCCTGTGTGCCCCCGTCATTATCACGTTCACCGCCCAGGCCATTCAGTTCCTTAATAATAACATTCTCTCCCGTGTAGGCATCGCCGATACGGCCGCTTGTACCGCTGCCGCTGTTCATGCTGCTCTGTGAACCGAAACCCGAAGCTTCCGGCTTCCACGGTACGTGATACACCCATTCGTGATCGCTTGGAGCTGAGCTGCGATCGTAAACAACCAGAAAATCCGAATCGTTGGCAGGATTGGCGCCGGGGAACCAGACATACTCGCGCGTGTGGCTGGCGCCGCTAAAGGCGCGGTTGTTATTTACACGGACATGATAAAAGGCATCCTCTTTCGTAATAACCTGCTCAATTCCGCCCCAGTCGTAGTCACCGGTTCCATTAAAAGCATCCTCCAGTTCATGCGGCTGGTCCATCGTACCATGGCCATCTTCATGGCCACCGCTAAAATAGACCATATTCATCTGACGGGCGCCTGCGTATGCGTCGAGGTTTCCGTAACCACGGTGTGCAACATTTCGGTTATTTACGAGTGTCCCGAATTTTGCCAGCATAAAGCCCGGGAAATCGTCTGCTCCTTTATGACCGTCAAAGCGAAAATGGCCATGCGACGCATGAAAAACACCATCGGCCGGATTATCAAACCCTGTGCGCGCCATAAAAAGACCAAGGTTTCTGCTCCATCCGGACTTGGACAGATTAAGTTCATCTGGAGTTTTGGCCGGATAATTTTTAAGCAACCCAAGAAAACCCCACAAATAGAAATGGTCATAACTGGGCCATTCAACTTCATAATGATTGGCGAACCAGTGCAATAGACCGGCTTCATTGGAATAACCGGACTGGTTTAATATCCGCGGCAGCATCAGTATTTGCTCGCGCATGGAACGGTGCGTTAAAGAGGGATCGGTTGTTTCGGCACCACCGTGCTTTACATAGGTATAAAAGTCGTTGAAGTACTTGTGTGGATCCATGGCCAGAGCCATAAATTTCGGATAAGTGACAAGTGCCTGACCCGGTATTTCGCCATGTTGCTTTATAAAATCCTCACCGGTTGCTGTGCGCCAGGCATCTACATTCAAAATATGCGTACGGGGGTGCCAGCTGGAATAGCCGACCCATTCGGCCCAACCGCCATTATCGCCCGCAACGAAATTGTGAGCGTCCAGGTATCCATAGTTTAGCATTGTAGAGTAAAAAGTGTTGGCCGCCGTTTCCGCATCTGCGTCTATCTGGCCGTCGCCCCAAAAAGCCAATGCCACATACCAGGGCTGGAAAACTTCAAAATACTTGGAGCTGAACATCTGTTCGGACGTGAAGCCCGGGTTCGCCATAGAGATATCAAACACCTTGTGCGCCATCTTGCGCGTACGCATCTTGCTTGCTATTTCGCTACGCTGTTCCGCAGTCTGGTAACTATATGTCCAGTCATAAGTCAGAGCCGCTACGTAAGAAAGCTCATCACCGGCATCCAGGCGGCTCATTAAACGGTTGATTGCGCGGGCGGCATACTGCTCCATGGAAAGGGGATAAGAGATTCCCTGAACCGGACCCAAAGCGGCAATAAAGGCCTGGTGCACCATCAATGCACGCAAGGGGTCATGACCGGCTTCGGACAAAATATTATAATCATCATTATCTGGCGCACTGGCTGCCCAGTTGACATATTGCTGAAACTCAAAACCATAGTGAGTTGCGATTGCATTCTTAAACTCCGGGATATTATCCTGGGTTATATGCAATCGCGGGTGCGTACCTTTGTCAAGCGGGCTGTTTACTACCGGATCAACAGCCAGAAGCAAACTGCTTAGTATTAAGCTAACTAATAATGCTCTAAAAACGTGCCTAATCATTTAAACCTCATTTTTTAATTTAAACAGGCTGCAACAATCGAAACATGTGCTACAGGTCCGTCATTTAAAACAAATAACGTGCCACATATAAAACGCAGATTATCTTAAGGCTAAACTTTCCCTTGTAAAAAGCTATGAGCAACTCTTGCACAAGCTAGCGGCCAGTTTTGATCATCTCTTCCGCAATATCCGCGGTAGTGCGCGCATTGTTGTACCAGGTAAACTTCTCTGTTACTGCCTGGCGGGCATCTTTGCCAAGACGCTTTCTGTTTTCAGCATCGCTCATCAATTCAAGCAGGTTAGCTTTCAGCGATTCTACATTGTCCGGTTTAAACAATATACCCGTTTCTCCCTGCGTAATTATGTCACGAATATTGGGCATATCGGGCGCCAGTATCGCTTTTTCCATCGCCATGTATTCAAGGATCTTCATCGGCGAAGAATAGGGTGTAGCATGCGGACTGATGGCGACATCAAACAGGGCGATATATTTCTGGATCTGATCATGCGGGATGCGTCCGAGAAAGCGCACGGTTTTTTCATGCCCCTTTCGGCGATTGTATTCTACCAACTCATCATAGCTTGGCCCGTCGCCCAAAAAAAGCATTACCGCGTTCTGTTTCGCAAGATCAATCTCTTCTAGTACATTGATCAGCTTATCAATATTATGCCAGCTGCGCAGGATACCAACAAAACCCAAAACCGTCTTTCCGTCAATATCCAGCTCTTTGCGCAGCTCCGATGCATCCAGTGCGGGGTTAAACCTCTCAGGGTCGGTGCCGTTTGGCAGGACCGTCACCTTGCCTGCATCGACATTATAATCTGCTACAATCTGTTTTAAAGGGGAAGAAACAACAATGATGCGCGGTGCCTTTTGGAAAATCTTATACTCACCGTAGCGCGAAAGCCAGGGGAAATAGAGTTTTTCGTATTTCCGCTTCTGGATTGAATAGGGAGAGTTTACTTCGAGAATTACCGGTAACTTTGCTTTTGATGCCGCCCATAATGCCGCAAAACTAAAATGCGCGTAGCGATCATAAATAATATCAGGCTCGAAGGTTTCAATCTCCTTCATCAGCATCCGCAGGCCCTTGAGATTGTAAGCGATCTCTGCCAGCTCATAAACCGGCTTTGGGATAATATTTTTTATTTTATCCCATTTTGATTCTTTGGCTTCCTGTGAACTGCGGAATTGCGTGTTTTGCCCAACCAGTGAAGCAACGCGAACATCATGCCCCTGCTCACGCAGGCAGTTTACAATCGACTGAATGTGAATGCCCTCAGCGCCGTCACCCAAAGTCCGGTGATGATAGAGAATCTTCATGCGTTTCTGATCACTGCGATTTCGTCCTTGATAGTATCTTTAATGTCAGGCGGCACAATACTTTTCACAACTTCCTCATGATGCTCAAGAACATATTCCAGTTTGGCGCACAGATCGTCATGGTCCTGATTTTTGTAGTTTACCACACCCGGCGGGCGGCTGCCGTTTTCCGAACCGACGACCGGCACTTTTAATGCCAAAGCTTCCAAAACGGATGAGCAAACTCCATCCTTTACCGGCGTTCTCAAATAAAGCTTCGAGCGGGTCATGATGGTTAAAAAAGCATCATGGTCCTGGTCTCCGGCAAACAGCACATTGTCCTGAATACCCAGTTCCTTTACCAACTCTTTTATCTCTTCAGAATCCCGATCGGATCCCATTATTATCAAACCAAATCGCGGATACTTTTTTACCATTTTGGCAATTGAATGAATCATATCCTCGATAAAGAATTCCGGCCGGAAAAAAACATAGCTGCAAATAACAGGATCGTGGTCTTTAAAAAACTTCTCCGTCTCCCCAGGAAGCTGCACTTTTTCAAAATTGAGATACTGGCGGCTGAAAGCCTGTATCGGGATTATCTTGTCAGGATTAACGCCGTATCCCACAATGTTCTTTTTGACCGCTTCATTATTGCAGATAATGTGCCTGGGCACCGTGAAAATAAATTTGTATAGAAGGTTTAGCTGTGGCGCCTGGCTTTGCGGAAAGTACTTCTGAACCGGCCCGGCGTGAAAGGTGATTATAGGCCTGCTGAACGTCAGCAAGGAGATAAGCAGGGCCAGGCTTGTGAGCACAAAACCTTTGGGCGAATCACCATTTAAATGCATGTGCACCACATAGCCTTTCAAACGATGCTTCAACACCTTCTTCACATAATCAACTCCGCCCAGGGTGGGCAGAAAATCACCATCCGTTATAAAACGTCCCTTACCGATATTCAATACAGTACAAACGTCGCCCTTAGACTCCATAACCTGTTTAAGAAAATAAATGCGCATACCCCACCCAGCGCGCGGCGGGGGATAAGATGAAATCTGCAGAACCTTCGTTTTTGCTTCAGCCAATTGTTCTCCTTACTCCGTTTCCATAAACCACTTTTTGTGATCGTCTTTTTCTGATGTGTTGTTTAGCTGCCCTGTCTTTACACCATTTATCCAGATTTCAAGAGTCGCTTCCTTGCGCGTAATGGTGTAATCCGTTTTGTCTATTTTGGCATTAAAGGTATTATCTTCCAGGCTTGTTTTTAAATCCTCGCCAATTTTTTCCGGCAGCAGTATAGTGCATATATCCATTGGCAGTTTCGCCATACAGGCCTGTTTCAACAGAGGCGCAGGCTTTACATCGCGGTAAAGCGGCGAAATCCAGCCTTCGTCTATAGCGTCGCCACCTTTAGATAATTTAGCGGTGATTTGCCGGTTCGTCAGCGTGAACATTTTAAGACGTGCCTTGTTGCCTGTGGCCTGCCAGAATTCGTCCTGCTTTTCTAAAGCGATTGTGTCATTAAAGTGCCAATGCACATTCACATCCGCGGTAGCATCCGTACCCCTAATATGGTCCCAGACAATAAACAGCTTTTGATCTATTGCAGCCGTAAAACGCCGGTGCACCGGACTGCCCGGCTCCGTCATATAGCCATAATGCTCACCAACGAAACCATTAATATTTTTCCCGTCAAAAAACTCCAGGCGTTTTAAACGTGGCGCTTTGCTCCACACAAGAATGCCGCCCTGCTGAGCTTGTGATTTGCCATTTATTTCAACCGTGTTATGCGCGGCCGTGCTGCGGAAATAGCAGTGCCTTTCAAAGTCACCACGGTAATTGGCAAAACCGGGATCTATTAAAAATGATTCACCAAATACCGCCAATTCTACAGCAAGTTCGTCAGCATGACCGTGTGCTGCGGAAGGGGTTTCGTCGTGAAATACGCCATGGGCAATCGGCCCGCAGTCAATGTGAAGGTAATGGTCATCGGGCCCATAACCAGTTCTGAAAATAGCGTAACCCGATTCCTCTAAATTTATCGATGTCTTTTCAGGTACCTTTGTATCGATTTTCTCGTATTCAGAAATTCCTTTTGCGCCAAGCATCCAGAACAGTTCTTCCATTTCGCCGGACCCGGCAATCTGCTTCATGTGCGTGTCTTTAAACAGCCATGCGCCCAAAGCCTGAAAAGCCTTAAAATCCCAGGTGGTAGGATCACTAAAGTAAATGGAACGGGCATTATCAATGTCACCCATATAGGGGAGTAGCCCGTCGGGCTTTGTCATATATCCTGCAAAACGCAAGGCCTGACTGATACGCCTTAACACATTTTCCGATGTAGCGTCTCCGCTAAGGCGGCGGGTAATAACAGATTGCAGATAAAAGCCCAGCGTAAAATGATGATAGAACGTGGCCTGCTCTACGCAACCTCCATCTGGATGAAACTGTTTTTCCGCCTGATCCTCCAAAATAGACCAGGCCTTTTGAGCATAAATGTCGCTTTTTTTAAACCCGGGGAAAACGTACCCGCCGAGAAAGAGCCCGGCAGCTTCACCAATTAAATGATTATAGGGACTGAAATAGATCGATAAATTCTCATCGAGATAACGCAGTGCCAGGTATATTTGAAAAACAAGCGTCTTTAGTACTTCCTTATCCGGGTTTTGGCAGGAACGGTAAAAGTGAAGCGACCAGATCAGCGCGACAGCACGTACACCTACTTCAAGAGCGCTGGCCCAGGCTACACCGCGTTTATATGGGTTCTGTCGCGCCCAGTCGAGAAGCAGATCATCAAAATGCTTTTTATATTTTTCTTCTCCGCTGATGAAATAAGCTTTAGCCAGTTCAATAAGAAATTGAAGTCGATTTACTTCCCAGACATGCTTTATATCGCCGGGATTCTTATTGGTAAAAATATCAATATTGCGGTAAAAGCCTTCCGGGAAGGGGGTCAAACTAAGCGGATCGCTCTGCCACGGAATGGGCTTGGGCAGGGTAAACGAAACCCCGAGAAAGATGAATCTGTTTTCCAAAAGCTGATCGGCGCGTTCAAGGCTTTTTCTAAGCGACCGGGGAAATTGCTTTTCAAAAGTCCGGGCATCTTCCGACGAAAGAAGCGGCGCAATAGGCCTGAAAAAATCAGACTGTTTAAGCAATTGATCGATTTGGCCGGATCGGAACAAACGAAAGTGTTCGTTATTTTCAAAAAAATTGAAATCCGCGGATGTCACTAGTCTGAGTTCTTCTTCCGCATTTTTCTTTTCACGGCGAATGCGCAACTGCTCATTCACCCGGTAGGCAATCTCTCCGGGCGGCATTCGCATTATCTTTTTGAGCTTCGTTTTCAGAGCCATTAGCTGATGAATTCCTTAATCTCTTTGAGGGTCCGTTTTACGATCCAGCGATTATAAATATTCTCCGTAAAACTATGCTCCCAGAAGCGCGCCGTTTTGCCAAAATGATTTATGATATGCGTAAGCAAATAGATCCTGAAAAGTGGATTATGGCTGACATTTACATTGCCGTATCCGGCCAGCAGGTTTTCCTTGAGGTTCGACAGAAAGCCTTTCAAAAAGGTTGGCTTGTGTCCCAGCAACATCAACTGATGGTAGAGCCGGGTGAGATCCTTGTAAACAGATCCCGTTTCAATTTTTCCAAAATCCAAAACAGTTACTGTATCGCGGTGAATAAGAATGTTTGAAAGGGATAAATCGGAATGGAGATAAGATTGCTTTTTGTCCGACTCATTTACCTCTGTCCAAAGCGCTCTGATATAATCGTTGATACGTTCAGCGAGGTTATCATTAAAAGCAATTTTTGAGTTTTCGACGATGCGCTCCAAGCGCAGATTGATATAATCGAGAATGTCTTCCAAAGAAAGCGGTTGTTCCCGTCCGTTAATCGGTATGGATTGGAAATAGGACAACCACTGGCCGACATTATAAAGGTTTTTATATATCTTTTTTTGGGTTTGCAGGGGTGGGAAAAACTGGCCGTAATGTTCAATATAGCGGTTAAGATCGTATCCCGGACTCTCCCGCGTTACAATCGCGTAATTTTCATAATTGATATACAGCGGCTCTATGGTCCTGAACTGTTTTGAGTCCCTGAACTTATTATACCAGAACTGTGTTGTTTCAAAGTTTTTTTTCAAAGCCTCTTTATTAGAATTCCGCGCCAGGCTTTTTAGATACTTAATAAAAACGAAAGCGTTACTGTCCTTATCTATATTCAAACGGACCCTAAAAACATCCGAAAACGGCCTTTCTTCCCTATTAAGAATTGCATATTCAATGATTCTGATGCTTCTCTCGGCCGCCATCGCTTCAAGTACTTTGTCTATATCAAAACCGTTAAGAGAGGATTCCATGATATTATGCCGGGTAATTATACCGATTTAGGAAATTTTCAATATAGTTTCCGTACTCTGATTGCATAAGCCGGGCGAGGTATTCTTTCTTACTAATGTCGTTTTTCCATTTTCTTATCGTAGAAGGGTCAAAATCACGCAGTTTGTGCATATATGCTTCCATCTTCCCTTTTACTTTTAGACGCGAAAGATTGCTAGCCAAATGCGACCAGTCTTCAACCATGGGGTTGAGCGTTAAGCCAAATTTTTGATTAAAAGTTTGCAACACTTTTTGCGGCGTACAGACAACGTCTTCATACTTCAGCGTCAGGTAATGCGGATCCGTTTCAAACGTTTCGTCCAGCATTAAGCCGCCGGAAATACTATCATGCCATTTTTCGGGAGTTAAATAGAATTTGTTTTTGCTTAACTTATGACGGCTGGTTAGAACGTCGCGGGGATCACGGACGATATGGATTAATATGAGATCATATCTTTGTTTAAATTCAATCAGCTTTTCCAGGTGTTCCTTTTTCCACCAGCTCACATTGCGTTTGCTGACAAGTTTATGGTTTCCCTTTTTTAAAAAATATTTTCCAGCCAAACCCAGGCACTCTATTGTTTGCGGGTAAGTCCATGGAGAGATTTCTTTATCATACAGGATTGTATCTTCAAATGCCGCCATGGCATAGTGCAACATGGTCGTGCCGGAGCGGGCACATCCGACGATATGTATTCTACTTATTCCGGCACTTTTTAGCAGCCCTTGCCGAAAACCTGTTTTGTCCGGAAGTAATCTGCTAGTGGATAAGAGCATACGTGCCGCTGCAATAAGATTTAAAAACCTCCATGCCCATTTTTGCCGAGATATTGATTCTCTTTAGAGCAAACAGGTTATCGCTGTAACTGTTAAGACCTTTGATTTGTGTTACGGCACTATCGAAGCCTGTTTCTTTAAGCTGCTCAAAATGGTGCGGCAGGAAATTTCCCTTTTCTCCGTTTGGATAGCTAAAGTGTTTGCAGGTATGATCCGTGTGTTCTTCAATTTGTTTTTTGGAGTCGCCAATATCTTTAAAGGATGACTTTTTATCCAGCATATTAAGTGTAAAGTGTGAATGTGTATGCGAACCGATTTCCATACCGGACTTTTCCATTTCATTCACATCACTCCAACTCATAAAAGCATAACGATCAGGATCGAAGCTGACAGGATCGGAAACATCTTTTATTTTCTCCTGCAACTGATTAAGTATGTCTTCCTCCACTTCAGCACTGCTAAACTTGAGATAGTTTCTTATTTCGATTGATGCTTTTTCTTTTTGCGCCGGGCCGGTCAGATTGAAGCGTCTGGCAGCGCCATTCATCTCAAGTTCAATGCTGCGTTCCCCGGTAGCCGTTAGAAGGTGATTAACCGTCTCTGTCCAAAGTGTTTCTTTTTTGCCAATAAACGAGGTCGCAAGATAAAAAACGGCGCTCACATTATTTTTTTTGAGAACGGGAAGCGCATACAAATAGTTATTCCTGAAACCATCGTCAAAAGTTATAACCGCAAGACGTTCATTGATGTTTTTTTCTCGGATGGCTTCTACGGCTTCATCCATTGTGACGACGTTGTAATTCTGCTTCAAAAAGCGTATCTGTTTATCAAAGTTTTCATCGGTCACGCAATTTCGATAATCAAAACGTTTATACTTTTCAGAATAAGGTATGACCGAATGATAAGTCAGAATCAAAACGATGTGATGTTGCCGCTGCAAATAACTTCGGTTAAGGCCTACAGCGTCTATTCCCTTGTAAAGTCCTTTTTTGAAAACGGAGCGCATTATTCTGCCTTTACTTTTTTCTTTAACTTCTTTTTTCTCCGAAACACCATATCCTTGGCGTCATTGTATTCTGGAAATTTAAAAATTGCCATTGTTGCGAAAAACAATAGGGCAGCAAAAACACTGAGGACGAATAAGATAATGGGTGAGTCTTCCTTGAGATAGAAAAGCAATCCGTAGTTGGCAATGCCCATCATACCCGCCATTATTGTACCCGTAATCAAAGCCGGTTTAACACCTAACCACAAGTCTTTCCACGTCCAGCTGGAAAAACGCCTGTATTCATTGGCGTTAATAAAAAGCCCTATGGCTGAAGAAGCCGTTACCGCCCATGCTACATGATTTATGCTGTAGCGGGCAGCCCAGTAAACACCAGCAATAAGAAAGACAAGAACAATTGCATGCACCTTGGTCCGGTTTTTGGCGAGTCCTTTTGCAAGAAATGCGGGATAAAAAACCATTGTAACAGATTCCAGCAAACCGGCAACCGACATAATCTGTAAAGGTGTTACACTCTCAAACCATTTATCGCCATATAAAAACGGGACAATGCTTGGCGATACATAAATGAGCCAGATCATAACCGGAAAAGTAACCAAAGTAACAGCGGACATTACCCTGCGCATGGCGTAGTTCAATCGTTCATCTTCATCCTGTATGCGGGAATAAGCGGAGAACAAGACGGCACCGATCATATCCTTTACCCGTTTTCTTGGCGCGTTCATCAGGTTATAGCTGCGTTCATAGAAGCCTAACGCGGTGTATCCAAGAAATTTACTTATAAAAAAGTAATCGATATTCTTATAGAAGTACTGCACGTAGGAATACATATTCAGCCAGACCCCAAAAGAAAATACATTCTTTAAAGCTTCCTTGCGTATCCCCAGATTTGGTGTCCACCGGGTGACTATGTAAAACATTACTACCTGAATCAATTCACCCAGCAGATGCCCAACGACTAAGCTCCAAACACCCCACCCCGCCAATGCAAAGCCAATAGGAGAGAGAAACTTGACTATTCCGCCGGCCATCCCGACTAAAGATTCCTGCTTAAATTTCATCTCCCGTTTAAGAAGAGAGTTCGGGACGGCGTAGAAACTGTGAATTAAAAAGATAACGGAGATGACGCGCAGAATATCAATAACTTTGGTTAAAAAACCACTATCCTGAGCACTGGTAACAAAACCGCCAATGGCTGGCGCAAAAGTAAAAATGGCCGCCGTTGTTAAGCCGGAGATTATCAGGTTTAGCGTAAACGTTGTTCTGATATGCGCGTCATCAATCAGTTTGCGCTGAATAAGAATCTGTGTGAACCCAAAATTGCCAAGCTTTTCAGCAAAACGCGTCACAAGCAAAACAATGCCCATAATACCAAAGTCTTCAGGAAACAGAATACGGGCAAGAACTATGGAGCCAATAAAACGCGCACCCTGGCTGCTAAGGGTTCTAAGAATAGTCCAGATAACCCCCGAGCGTACCTGCTGGGTTAACGAAACTTCGCGGGAATCATTACTGCTCATTGGGCTTAACTTCCAGACTGGTTAAATAAAAATTCTGATAAGATTTTATCATTTGTGTGAGGGAAAAACTGCTGCGGATCTGTTCCAGCGCATTCCGGCCAAAACTCTCGCGCAAACGATCATCATCCACGAGAACGGTTAACGCTTTATACAAGGCTTTTTCATCATTGCTGGGGAAAAGCAATCCGGATTTCTGGTGCATAACTAATTCTGAGTTTCCCCCGACATTAGAAGCGACAACTGGTTTACCGCACGCCATAGCCTCCTGTATTACGTTGGAGCAGCCCTCACTCAATGAGGGCAGCACAAAGATATCGAAGGCATTGAGAAAAGCGGGTATATCATCCTGAACACCGACAAAATCTACAAAAGAAGCCACATCCAGTTCATCCGCCAGGCGCTCACACTCCAACCGCTCTTTTTTCTCAGCGTCAATACCGCCTACAATGCAGATCTTAAAATTTGTATGCGTTTCGTGCAGCAAGGCCGCCGCTTTAATAAGAAGCTGATGATTTTTTACGGGTACGGTCCGGCCAACGGTACCGATCAACACGGTATCCGGCGAAACCCCCAGTTCTTTTCTTTGATGTACTCTTTTCTGTTCGTTAGGATAAAAACGCTCGGTATCCACACCGTTCAGAATAGAAGTAAATCTCTTGTTACGTGGTCCGATCACTTCGTGCAGCCTATCTGCAAGTACCTGCGACACAGAGAGGAGATAATCAGCCAAATTGAAAAACAAACGCTGAATGAGCTTTCTTTTGGCATCTGTGTGAAATGTGCCATGTTCGCCATGAATAATGACAGGCACCCGGGCCATTTTAGCTCCCAGAATACCTTCCACAAGGGTTCCCCAGGCATGTGTATGTACAATATCTATTTTTTCCTTACGCAAAATAGATGCAAGCCTGAATGGAAGACCGACATCATTGCCCGGCTTTTTGTTCAAACTTAAAAGCTTTGTTTTTTTCTGATCAAGAAACAGCGGATCAATAACTTTATCAATTACAATCAGATAGCCTTCGAAGCGCTCTTCATCCATGCCGTTTAACAGTTTCACTATACCAACTTCTTTGCCGGCCGGAGAGAGAAAGTTGATAATATGGGCAATACGTATTTTCTTCATACGCTCCTTATGATATTTTCAAAACGCGTTATCGCTTTGGCCATATTGAATTTATCCACGTAACCGTCCACGGCTTTTTGATCTTTAGAATTGAGAGCTTTTATCATTTGTAACAATTTCTGGGAGATTATGTCCACATCCGAACTGGGTGCGACATAGCCCAAGTTACCTTTAAGAATGGTTGCTTCTGTGGCACTGTCCGGTTCCGCCATAGCGAAAATCGGCTTACCGGCGTACATGTATTCGAACAGCTTGGCCGGTATTTGCATATCTGTTCCGGGTTGAATTATAAGCAGCACGTTGGATTGCTGCATTATCGTAAGGCTTTCCTTAAAACCGACAGAATCTTTAAAAAACACGACCTGCGCGAGATTTAGCTCTTCTACCTTCTTGTTAAGATATTCCAGTTCCGTAGCGACAAAACCAATAAACTCCATTTTTAAGGCGGCAGGATCTACCTTGCCCTCCTTAATGAGCTGGGCAAGAGCGAGAAAAAGAGGTTCGGGATTTCTTTTTTTGTATAAACTGCCCAGATGCACAAATCTCAACACATCGTCGGGTTCCTTTTGCGCAACACCGTTTTCTAAATCGGTAAAATCTTCAGGATCAAAACCATTTGAAAAGAAAGCAAACTTTTCCGCCAATCCGTCGCCGTAAAATTCGGCATAGCGATCACGCATTTTTTCTGTAACAAACAAGACCTGATCCGCTGCATTTATAACTTTGCGTTCGTAATACTGCTCCAGCCTGCTTTTTAACGATTTGCTGTAATCCCAGATTGAAAGGGCCCATGGGTCCCTAAAGTCCAGGACCAGCTTCGCCCCGGTGCGTTTTTTGATCAGCCAGGCCATTATGAAAAGCGAATGCGGCGGAGCGGTGGTAAGGATCGTATCTATATTATTTTCACGTATAAGGCGAACACCCTGCTTTACGGCATATGGCAACCACCCGATGAATTTATCTGGAAATTCAAATATTGAAAAAAGCCAGTTTCTTACATGGCTTTCCACTTTTTTGAGTGTGCTCTTTTGGGTATTGGTGGTTGCATTACTTGAGGAAGATATGGCTTTTGGCTTAGTCTGCGACTTGCCATTTGCGGCCTTTTTCAGCAAAGCTTTCAACTTAGTGAAACCGCGGGTTAACTCCAGTTTGTCTGTTCTTGAAACAGTAACGTTTTCCGGAAATACTCTGCCGTTCTTGAGATAAGAATCTAAATCCGTCGGAAAATAATCTTCCTTTAATGTCAATACAAAAAAGCGGAATTCTTTTTTGTTGATATACTTGAGAATTTTTGTTACCCGCTGCGTTCCTACTGAGAGGTTCGGAGGAAAGTTACTTGTTAAAAAAAGAATATTTTTTTGCGTCATGATAGGTTGGATTCCTGCGCAGGCTGTTTTTCAAATTCGGTAATAATCTCGTCATGCTGGATATTCTTGAGTATGACGGCAAAGGCTCCAAACCAGTAATAGACCTCTGCGTAAAGCCTGTTATGGGTAAGTCCGGCAACAATCAGGGCTACTATCCCCATCTGGATAGCGATCGCATCAACGTAATAACGGTAGGATGTTGTCATCCGCGACCGTCGCTTTACCGTACCAAGCATCATTATCATATGTATCGTAAAGCCGATAAAGATTATCACACCCGGCGCGCCCCATTCTACCAATACAAGGAAAAACGTAGAGTGAACTGTTTTTGCACCCTCTTCTCTCATTTGCGGGGCCAACTCCGGTACATACTCTATTACAAGTGCTTCAAAACCTTCTCCGCCCAGACCAAACGGATTATCCTTCCACATTTCGTAAGCACCGGACCATAAATAGAAACGACTCATTGCAGAGCCTTCATCTTCATATTCGCGGATCGTTTGCTGGCGCTCCCAAAATTGTTCATTAGCCAGGGCAAATACGAGAATAATCCCGCCCACAATTCCGGCCAAAACCTGAAGTCTCAACCGCCCCTTTACCCAAATAAGCATGAGGAGAGCTGTGGAGACCACCGCCATAAAAGAGGCGCGTGAATTGGCAAGGATGATAAGGTTTACCAGAAACGGAATCGATAAAAACGTGACAATTTTTTCCCAGCGCTTACCGTTCATAAAGTAGAGACCAAACCAGGGTAGCACGGCCGCCACATGAGCTGAAATGGCATTTTCTTCCGTGGCATTGGGGGCAATAACGCCAAGGTAGCGGTTCGACCCTCGCTCGAAGGCCACCCTTCCAAAATTTGCCACACTTAGGATCATTGTCCAGAAGACAAAGCGGATGTGCTCTTTTTCCCGAACGAGGTAACTCATCAGCATTATTTGAATCGTCAACTTGAGAAAGTTTTCCGCCCTTCTGAAACTGTGATAAGGATCGATTGCAAAAAACATGGAAACGACATACATCCAGACCGTAAAAGCCACAAGCCACCAGATAAGCGCGTAACTAGCTCCCTTAAGCGGCTTCAGCTTCTTGAAATTAATGATCATTGAAGCCAGGGTTAGTACAGCCACGAGTAAAGACCAGCGTAGATCGGGCAGTGGGTCTCCCCACCACATGTAAGGCGGATGATTATGCCATTCGAATATATACAGGGCTATACCATAAAACGGATGTTTGAACGTTAAATAAACTCCAACAACAAAAATCACAAGAAACAGAATGGCACTAGCCGACATAAGCACCTGCTATCTGCATACTGCCGTATGGGAATACGGCGACTTTTGGCTTTTTGCCTGCCAATGACTTAGCTCTGTCAATCAAATCCTGTACATCTGTAAAAAAGTCATAAGACTCATGATAAAGGTGGTGGAAATCTTCTTTGGAGACATTCTCACAAAAGGAAAACAATCGCCGGTCTTTTAAAAAGCGCAAGGGCAGAGCTTTGCGAAAAAGTAGCCCACCCGGCCCGAACAGACCGTGATGCCCCATGCCCTCGGAACAAGCTGACAATAAAACAAATATGCCACCCGGTTTTAGCAAGTCCGCACCGGCGGACTTAATCGGGATAAACCCGTTTTCCGCTTGCAGCAGCTCGCTGTCCTTTGGCCAGGCAGAAGATATAACAATATCATACTGCGGATTCTTAAGCTGTATGCGGCAATATTCAGCCGCTTCTTCGGCAGCAGCCCGATGGGCGTCAACATAATGGCCCGCATGCACCGAACGCATCGATCGGTCCCCGTTGATTACGACACCAAAGAAAAAATCAAGACCCACTTTTTCTACAAACTCTTCAATGATATTTCGAAATTTGTTTTGCGCAACATCTCCCAGTTTACCCATAAATCCCATCAATACGGACTTGTGGGTCTTAGCAATTGTCTCCATGTCCGCCAGACCGGGATAGAGCATTTTGGCACCGCCGCTAAAGCCGGCGAAACTGTGCGGCGTCAGCCCGCTAATAACAATCTTAAGCTCAGACTCCACGTAAACCTGGTTCAACTTTACCGATGTCTTGCCCCATTCAACGCCCACTTCAACAGTATCAGAAGGATCGTGATTCAGGCAGGTGACTCTATCTACTGCTTCTTTGCCCAGCTTTTTCTGCATATTTTCGCGGCTCAGGCCCTGGTGTGAGCCCAAACCAACCAGAATACGTATATCCTTGTCGGCTATGCCCGATTGGTTCAACAGTGAGAGAATGCGCGGCATCAGCCTTTCCAATTTTACCGGACGCGTCAAATCATCAACAACAATGACAGCGTTCGATGCTCTCTTTTTTGCCTGCACATCTGCCAGGCCGCTAACCGCTTTGTCCAGTGTGGCGTCATTTACCTGCTTATCAGAATCCAGAGCGTATTCATCGATCTGCCAGTCATCCGGCAAATCCAGCAACAATTTCCTGTCACCATACCAGGCGGCCCAGGGCATTTCTATTCGGGGCATTATTACTTTTTGGACTCCACAAATTCTGCTATGGCGTTAATGGAATCGAAATTTTCCGGATAGAGATCGTCATCATCCACGTTGATGCCATAGGTCTTCTCGAGAAATTCGATCAAATCCATCATTTTAACTGAATCAATGATACCTAATTCCAACAGTGAATCATCATGATCCAGGTTTTCAAATTCATCTTTCAGATTTTCGTCGTATAAAAACTCAACTATTTTGTCTTTCATGTTCTCTCCTGTTAAGCATCTCTGTCGCCAACCGTCATAAACCATGATTTACCATCTAAAACAGCGGTTGCGGTTTGCGGATTGATTTCTTCGTTCGCATAGCTGATCACGCCGGAAGTGGCATCATCACGGTAACGAAAACCGAGTTTTTTTAGTACCGGTATAAACGGATTGAATTCCTGTAAAATAAAGGAAACTGATACGATGGAACGGTTATATGCCTTGCGGATACTGTTAATAAAATTGCGGAAAAGCTCACCGGCAAAACGATCAAAATCATCAACTAACACATCGAGTACGTAAACAGCATCGTCCCTTTGAACGTAGAACACACAGCCTACCAGCATTCCCTTATAATACAGGTCGAACTGGCTGTAACGGCGGTTTGGATTAGAACCAAATTTCCAGTTCAGATATGTCGTGCTTCGCTCGCCCACAACCTTAAAGCTCTCATACATTCTTTCTGCAAGCTGATCGTGATCCTGGCCGACCTTAACCTCATCATGTATGACACCGCTTATGCCCAAAAAAGTACTGAAACGATATTTAAGCGATAACAAAAAATTGGCAGGCTTGGACAGCAACCAGGTGAGGGCATTATTCTTAACATAAGAATGAATAAGCCGCGTAGCCCGGATTGGCAGGGCAAAGCGCTGCATTTGAGCGATCTTCTTATGCCCCACCTTCAGGTGAATCACTTCCATTCTTTCATTGGGGTGGGCATACAAAAAAGGTATTTCGCCGCTGTCCACCGCTTCTTTGGCGGCTTTGCGCAGCTTTATGGCTATACCCAGCGTACGGTATTTTTTCTCGATCGAAAAATCACCACAATTCCAGCACATCACACGCTGGCCGTTGACATAAACAGGCCTTGGGAAAACGCCTGTAAAGCCCACCGGCAGGTCGTTCTTGTCATCCCAGATGATCCAGGCGCGTGCCTTACCATAGGGATTGTTTTCATAGATCCACTCAAACCGCTTATTGTAATCAAAATCATCAACCTGGCGGTTATTCTGCAGAATACCCACCATGATATGTCGCTCTTTTTTTAAGTCTGCTTGTTTAACCACATAGCCCATTTGCGGCACGATCTCCTTTAGCTTTCTTCCCTGATTGTTTGCCAGGTAGTATATTTTTTCCCGTTGTAGTTATCCCAAATACCCAACAGCGATACGACATTTACGGCAACGAAATAATAGCAGATAGAAAACGGCGGCGGCATATTTTTTCCTGCTTTAATGCCAATAGCGCCTATTATACCGCAACTATAAAAGGCCAGTTGCGCCGCTAAAACCCAGCGCGGAAGATCGCCGTGTTCCAAAACCAAAAAATTCACCGCCAGGAAGGCGATAAGAAAAAACCCGCCCAGCCAGCGCAAAAATTTATGCGAAAAAACTTGCCAGGCATGAAGCCCGGTTTTAAAAGGATTCAGCACGGCCGCATTCTTCATAAGCCCGCGCCAGCTGCGGTTAACGATGCGACGCTTGCGTTTAAGCTCTTTTTCAAAATTTTCCGCGGTGTGTTCGTAACACACGGCATCGGGATTAAAAACACCGCGATAGCCCTGTAAAATAATATGCAGGGGATTGACAAAATCGTTTATATCATCCTCTTCAAGATGCCGGAAAAGCCTGCGCCGGATGGCATAGATGGCACCATCTCCGCCAACCACCGATCCCAGGCGGCTCTCATACTCTTTAAGTTTCACTTCAAAATTCCAGTAGGCATTTTCCTGTTCGCCGGCCTGGCTGCGCTCTTCATCATAATAGCGGGCATATCCTACCACATATCCCACTTTGGGATCGCCAAAAAACTTCACCAGCTCCATCAGTGCGTTTTCTTCGTAAATGGCGTTTGCGTCGGAAAACACGACAACATCATGATCGAGCTGAGGGACGACTTCGTTAATACCGTAGGTCTTTCCGCGCCGCTCGGTCATGCGCTTCAGAAAAACATGGTCATATTTGTTAACAATTTCGTCCGTATTGTCATCGGAAGCATCGGATATGACAAAAATATCAAGCTTGTCAGAAGGGTACTTAAGCCGCTTTGTATTATCGAGTTTCTCTCCTATAACGGATTCTTCGTTAAAGGCGGAAATAATAAAAGCAACGCGTGGCAGGTCATCGGGTGGCGTATCTTTCGCCGGTCGCTTGAACAAGGTTCCGAGAACCATCATAACAATCGGATAACCGATATAGATGTAAATGATAAATGCAGCGAGCAGGATGAAAAGTGTCAGCAATTGGGGTCCTAGGGCAGGTGTTTTACGATATGCGGTCCGATGGCGTTGGCCACAGCCACCGGCAGCTTTTGCCAGGCAGAGATGGCAAGCCTGTATTTTGGATTGTCCGGATTTATTTGCGGCATATCAGCCCCATCCGGCAAGAGATAATACCAGTGAAGCGGAATCTCGGTGGCGCCCCACTGCCTTTTAAACCGGTACGTTCCGCCCTCCTTGCTGCAACGCCCAAAGTCAAATTGCTTATACCCTTTTTCTATGGCCAGCTTCAGCACTTCCCAGTAAAGCAACATGTTGGGGCTGTAGCGATTGTATTCCTTCAGCGTGGAAGCCCACGGTATTTCCATGCGCCCCCGGTACCCGATCAGGAAAGCCCCGCCGACACATTTATGATCGGGCGTATAAACGGTTACAATGTGACAATTTTCAGGCGTTTGCGCAAAAATGGCCTTAAAAAAACGCCGGTCATAAACCGGCGTACCCAAGTCGCGCATATTGATTGAAAAAACGGCATAATAATCATCAAGCAACTCCTGACCGCCGCTTTTTGCATACATCCCTTCTTTCATGGGGCGGCGAATCTGGCTGCGCAATTTCGCTTTGAAAGCAGCCAATAACTCCTCGCTATCCCCGGGTAAATCAAGAAAAAAAGTCACCTTTTGCGTTTTTACCGGAAGACCGTTCAAATCGTCTCCCACGTGGCGCAATTCAACTGATTCCGCTTTGCGATCGTCACGTATGCGATCGGCTTCTTTCAACAGCGCCGCGCGCGCCTGATCATCCGAAAAAAGGAGACCTCCGTAGTTGACATAAGGCACGGAAATGATAAATCTTCCGAACAAAGGCGAGCTGAATTCTACCAGCGGCAAAACGCCACGAACGGCATGATCATCGCGCGCCAGCAGATAGTGCGTCTTTTTACCAAAATGAGACTCAATGATATTTTTCCACCCGCTTTTGTGATAAATCGTACCCTGCGGATGGTTCTCAACGTAGGCGTCCCAGTTTGTCAAATCCGTTTGAATCGTTTCAATCTTCATGATCAGACTTCCAGTCCCTTGAGCTTCCTTATTTTATTCTTCATGACTTTGCCGGAAGTATTTTTGGGCAGGGCGTCAAGCGGCGAAAAATAGGAAGGCACTTTGAAGGGCGGCAGTTTTTTGCGGGTAAATTCCAGAAGATCTTTTTCCCAGCCGTTATGCCGTTCCTTCAATACCACGCAAGCGTCCATCGCTTCACCGAGGATATCATCCGGCACGCCAATAACGGCGACTTCGACAACATTTTCGTTTTCAAGAATGGCTTCTTCTATCTCCTTAGCGCTGATGCGGTTTGCGCCAACCTTAATCATATCCTTGCTGCGCCCGACAACATAGAGAAAACCCTCTTCATCGGTTTTGCCCAAATCGCCGGTAAAATAGAGGCCGTGGCGCACAACTTTGGCCGTTTCCTGCGGATCGCGCCAGTAGCCTTGCATCATGTTGGCTCCCCGGGCAACAATCTCACCCTGCTCACCCGCCGGCAGTGGTTGTCCGTTATGATCCGCAACAAATACTTCCACATTAGGGATCGCCTTGCCGATAGAGCCCAGTTTTTGAGAATGAAATTCCGGATCAAGGTAGGTCAGCCTTGCCGATGCTTCTGTCGCGCCGTACATAACGATTAGCTTTGCCGGGCTGAACACTTCAGCGACGTCGGTTTGCAACACAGGCGCCATGGCTCCGCCGGCTTGCGTTAAATAGCGCAATTTTTGAAAAGAACGATTTCTGACGTTGGATTTATTAAGCAAAATAGCAAAAGTGCTGGGCACGCCTGCAAAGCCCGTAACCTGCTGCTTTTCCATCGTGTCCAGTACGACATTTGGAAAAGCAAAGCGATTGTCTATTACCAGACTTCCGCCAACGGCAATATGTGTATTAAGCAGAGACAATCCGTAAATGTAATAAAACGGCAAAATCACCATGATACGGTCTTTGGCGGAAAGCTTCAGATAAGAGACAATAGACTGGGTATTGGTGCAGATATTCAGGTGCGAAAGTGTAACACCCTTTGGCTTCCCGGTACTGCCCGATGTATAAACGATTGCTGCCAGATCAATGTTGATGATCCTGATCTGGGGTCTTTCAGCGGCATATTTTTGCTGGATATCAGTCCATAAGAAGTAGCTCTTTTCTGATGGCCAGCCTTTGGGCAACTCATCCCAGATAACACCGTCCAGGGCATTTATTTTGTCTTTAATCGGCTTCACAAAACGGGCGAATGTTTTCTGGACAAAGAAAAAGCGCGCGCCGGAATTATCCAGCAAATAGGCGATGCTGTCTGGGGTGGTCTCTGTATTGAGGGCGACCACAACCCCGCCGGCCTTCAGGATGCCGTAGTAAATTGCGACATAGTGAAAACTGTTTTCCCAGATCATCGCCACCCGGTCACCTTTGCGCAAATTCTTACTGATCAAAAAACCGGCTATTTTGTTTGCGCCCTCTTCCAGAGAACGGTAATCGTACCAGTTTTCCTTATGCCACAAAGCGGGCTTATCCGGATTTTTGTCGGCACTGTTTTCCAGAAAATGATGAAGCAGAAGACTCATAACGTTTTAAGAGGGTTAAAAAAAGGGATTTCTATCGATGATAAAAATCCCTCTCCATTTAGACTTTCAGAACTTTATTAATAGTTGTAGTAGGAATACTTATAGTTTTCTTCCTTAACATCCAGCTCGGCACAATTCAGCACCAGGCCAAACAGTTTTTTGTGGAAGTCCTGGTATTCTGCAATTTTCTGCTTTACCTCGTCCACGTTGGTTTTTCCGGCACGTATAACAAACAGACCCTGATCCACATATTGTGAGATCACAACAGAATCTGCCGTAACCATGATCGGCGGTGTATCAACAATCACAAAACCAAAACGCTCGTTCAAAAAGCGTATTACATCTTTTCCACGCTGCGAACCAAGAATTTCCGAAGGGTTTGGCACCGGCATACCGCTGCTCAGCAGGTGCAGATTCGGGATGTGTGTTTGCTGAATTACCTTTCGGATATTCTCCTCATTGATGTCCGCATTGGAGTAAAGGAAATCCGAAAGACCGGGCTTTTTGTCGCAGGCAAAAGAGCTGTGCAGCACGCCCCTTCTCAGATCAGCATCAACAAGCAATGTTGGAATTTTCTGCTGCGCAAAGGTGATTGCCAGGTTGCCGGCATTGAGCGACTTTCCCTCGCCCGGGTTCAGCGATGTTATAAACAACGAGCGGTTGCGCTTGTGTTCGTTGCTAAATAAAAGCTGCGTCCGCAGGCTGCGATACGCTTCACCCATAGGGGTAGGCGAATAGTCCGCAGTCACCAGCTTGGGGTCAATACGCTTTGTGCTGTCAAACACCTCTTCCGGGATATCCCTTGCTGAACCTACAACTGGTATTTTAGCAACAACACGAATCGGGACAGCCTTTTCTAACTCATCTGATGTCCGGACGGTTTTATCCAGAAAATCAAACGCGATAACCGAGCCGAAACTGAGCGCAATGCCAAGACCAAAAGCAAGGATCAGATATTTAAGAAGCTGCGCAAAGCTTCCGCCGCCAAGCGGCTTAACTGCCTCATCAAGAACAATGACATCGCCCACTTCGACCGCGTCTGCTACCTTTGCCTGATTGTGGCGCACCAGCAATGACGAATAGATCTGGTCGGCAACATTTCGCCTGCGCTGTAATTCCGCAAATTGCAGCTCCTTCGTCGGGAGGCTTCGTATCTTGTAAGATTCTTCCCGTATTTGCGAGTTGATCTTTGCGATTCTGTCATTGTAGCTGTTTATCAGATTCCTGGTCGTTAAGAGGATCTTTTCTTCCAGCGAACCAAGCTTGCGTTCATTCTCCTGAATAACGGGGTGGTCAGCAGAATAAGAGGCCTGAAGTCGATCTCGCTCTGCTCTTAAACTGGCAAGTTCGGAGCTCAATGCAGGAACAGTCGCGACACCGGAAGCACCAAGGAATGACAGAATTTCACTGAGAATCGGGTACTTGGCTTCACCGGAAACATTTGAAACCCTGTTCAGCAGCATTTCCAGTTCGGCGGTATTGTCCTGCACGTTCAGCTTATCGCTTTCCAGCGAAGAAATGCCGGTAATGGCGCCGGTTGCCCCGGGGTCAAGTCCAACCCAGGGGTTCTTTTCACGAAAGACTTTCAGATCTTCAACGGCCGAATCAAGGTCTGCTTTTGCTGTCTTCAGCTGCTCTGAAAGTATATTCAATACTTCACGTGTGTGATATTTTTTAAAATCGATATTTTGCTTAACAAACTCATCAATTAACGTGTTAAGGGTAAGCGTTATAAAATCCGGGTCCGTGCCGGAAATTTCAATGCCGAGCAGTGTACGGCTGCGGTTCTTAAAATTGGGATTAAGGGATGAACGCAATTTTTCAACGGCCTGCAATTCGTTAAGCAGATAAAATTGCAGCTTCTGGTGAGTGTCCCAAAAGTTCTTTCGTGTGTAAAGCTCAAATCCGTTTATCGCAAGACGGTAATCGGGTGCAAGGTCACCCTCAAAAATAACTTTTTCTTCAACCGTTTTATCCGGACTGGTATAAAGCAGCTTAAACTGGCCATTGTCTTTTTCAATGCGGTATTTGCCGAGCTTGTGGTCTCCAGCCAGGTAAATCGAATCTACAGCATTGGCGCGGCGAATGGAACCACTTATCTGAAACGTATAGTTCAGCTTATCCACGACATTTTTCAAAAAACTGCGCGACATTAACATGCCAAGCTTGCTGTCGTTTTCGGCCCGTCCGCGGTCTTCTATACCGGACAAAGCGCGCCTGTCGTCAAACTGAAGAAGAGCACTTGTTGTGTAAATCTTCTCAGGCCCCAGCCTTAATGCCGCCAGAAAAACGAAAACAAAAACAACGCTAAAAATCCCAAGGATGAGCCACTTCTTACGCTTGAAGAGGCGGTAATAGCGTTTGAAATCTATTCCTACGGGAGCGTTTGCCGAATTATTGGAAGAATTATTTTGTAACATTACTATTCCTCAAAAATTTATCTTACACCGCGCAACAATATCGCATCGCGCTGATAAGTGTTGTAGATCGCCCACAACGTAGTCGAAAAAGTCAGGATGGGCATGACATCACGGATAGTATCCCAGAACGTTCTGGCCGCGGGCGAAGGTGTCCAGATCTGATCGCCGGACTTAAAGCCCAGCTCTCTCAATGATATGCCTCTTTCAAAAACAGGGGCGGTGTCATCTACAACATCGTCATGATTACGTTCCCAGCGCATTTCATAAATGCCATCTTCAAGTAGCGTTCCCCCAGCCAAATGCACAGCTTCCCAAAGAGAACTGTTAATATCCACATAATACAAGCCGGGACGCATAAACCCGCCAAGCATACTGATACGCACAACCGGCTTAACACGCACATTGGGGTGACGAAGGTAATTGGTATATGTACTCTTAATGAAATCTACCAATTCCTGTTCCGTCATTTTGGAAACATCAATCTCTCCAACAATGGGGAACTCAGCATAGCCGCGATCATCAATCGGAAAAACGCGGCTTAAAAACGTGCTGTCCGGAAAGGTACTTATCTGAATACCATCACCCGGCTTAAAGGGATAGGTTGTATCTGTTTGTGCCAGTGAAAATGAAAACAGCAGAAACGATATCAGAATGTATTTAGGCATATGATTTTTGTCTCCCAAAAATTAACAAGACCTGTAGTAACGGTAGCGTTTTTCACGGTTGTCCAGGTCAAGGTCTTTTAAAAGGCGCCATAATTTTAAAACGCCGATTCTTGTGTTTCCAAAATGCTCATGTTTGAGAATACGTTTAATATCCCAAAGCCCGACAAGCGGGTTTTCCGAAATGACCTTTTTGACTTTTTCAGCAACAGGCAAGTCGGCAAGCTTAACATCCTGAGTCAGAGTATGTGGTATAAAATCTCTGTGAGACTTCCGTCCCGAAGGTGTTTGAGAAGAACTAGGAATCATTTCAATCACCTCAGCATGATCACGTCTGGGCGGGGGTGCCGGCGATTCGTCATCCGCTACGCTTTGGTCATCACTTAATTCGATTTCTTCCTTGTCTTCGTCTGCACTGTCATTTACATCGACAACAACATTTGTGTTTGTCTCCTCATCTTCATCCGATGTCACATCGAGCATTTCAGATGACTTTTCAAATGCTTTTGCAGCCGCTTCGACGCTGGTGTAATCGTCCAGAATATGATAGAATTCGAGCATTTGGTAAACGTCGTTAATTTCAGGTGTCATAGCAGCAAGCTTAATATCACCGCCCTTTTCCCTGAAACGTTTGACTTCACCAACAAAAATGCCCCATCCGGCACTGCTCATATAGTGCAACCCGTGAAAATTAACAATGACTTTAAAAACGCCGCTGTCAATGATATCATCAAACATTTTTTGAAGTTGAAAGCTGTTAGACTGGTCTACGTGACCACCAAGCTCGACGATCATTATTTCGCCATGCTTATCAGCAAACTTCGAATCAATTTTTATCTTTTCCATATTAGCTACTTTTTGTTTAGATACGGCTTCGCCAGGTCAAGTGCATAATATACACCTGCTGCTGCCGGAGATTTTGATGTGTAACAAAAAAACAGCCGTAAAAACGGCTTTGACAGGGAATAATAGATTTCGCCAAGACTTAGCATAAGGTTAAATAAAAAAGCGAGAAAGTTTTCATTTAAACCATAATAACATTATAGTTATTGACCCTCTCCCATAAGAACAACAAAAAAGGTTTTCCATAAGATATAAGCGTTCATTTTCCAGGAATCCGCCTGGTCGATATATTCTATGTCACGGGCGATTTTTTCTTTTACGTCTTCCAGAGTTTCATCATATCCAACCGTAACCTGCGCCAGACCGGTCACTCCAGGTTTTACTTTGAGGCGGTTCATATACATTGGAATCTGCTTTCGGAAAGACTCCACAAAAAACGGACGCTCGGGCCGGGGACCGATAAAGCTCATATCTCCACGAAGAATATTCATCAACTGCGGTAGTTCGTCTATACGTGTTTTACGCATAAATCGGCCTACTTTCGTTATGCGCGGATCATTTTTCTGTGCCCAGACGGGTCCAGATAATTTTTCCGCGTCCTGCACCATGGAGCGAAACTTGAAGACGGAAAAAATCCTGCTGTTTTTGCCGCATCTTTGCTGCGAATAAAAAATGGGGCCACGTGATTCAACACGAATAGCAATCGCGACTATTACGAACAGGGGAAATAAAAAAATCAACATGATAAGCGCGCCGCTAAAATCGATGATGCGCCGCAAGCCAAAATCGCGAACATTAAGGGAATCCCTGATTATATCGCGGACAACATGTTTATGGGCTTCATCATAGGTGTCGGCTACTATCTTATGCTTAACCCCGCAACGCTTGCAGATTCTTAAAATATCCGAAAGATAACTTTGCTCGGGTGGAGCAAGAACAATCAAGACCTCATCGATATTATTTTCATCGATCACTTCGGCAAGTGTTTTGACGTCACCGATGACAGGCACATTTTTGTAATGGCTGTTTTCTTTAGAACCGTGCGGCCTGATAAAACCCTTAACGTTATAACCTAAGGCCGGAAACCCAAGCAGCTTGTCATACAATCCCGCAGCTTCGTTATTCCATCCTACAATTACAGTGTTAATAATCTTTTTATGATCCGTTACATTCACTTTCGGGATCAAGGTCACTCCTTAAAATTACGGATTCGTTATAAATATTCGGCTCGAAAAATACTGACAAATACGGTTACAATTTTAATCAGATACACCTAAGAACGATTGTGTTTTAAATCATAAATTAAATATTTACGGGATATTCGGGTCGCTTTGCCTGGTCTTGAGTACTTCGGTTTGGCCAAAAAAAAAGGCTGAACACTAAAGTTCAGCCCTATGACTTTTAGGAAGCACGGAAATACTATATCTCCATGACCTCATTTTCCTTATGTTCCAGTATTTCGTCGATGCGTTTGGTATGCCCATCCGTCAATTGCTGAATTTCGTCAAGTTCAACACTGAGTTCATCTTCAGACAACTCATTACTTTTTTCCAGCTTTTTTAGATGATCATTCGCATCACGGCGAATATTTCTTACAGCAATACGGGCTTCTTCAGCAAACTTCTTTACAACCCTCACCATATCCTTTCGACGCTCTTCGCTTAACTGTGGGATGGGAATTCGAATAATGCTGCCGTCATTGGAAGGGTTCAGTCCAAGGTCCGCCTTCTGAATAGCTTTCTCGATTTCACCCAACATCGATTTTTCCCAGGGCTGTATCAGGATCATTCGCGGTTCCGGGACCGAAATATTGGAAGCCTGGTTTATTGGAACCATTTGGCCATAGTAATCTACCTTTACACCGTCCAAAAGAGCCGGATTAGCACGACCGGTGCGAACTTTGCTTAATTCCGACTGAAAACTCTCGATCGCCTTGTCCATGCGGCTTCTTGCATCCTTAACAATCTCTTTTGCTGTCATAAGTCACCTCTGTACTTTTGTGCCGACGTTTTCTCCAGCCAAAACGCGCAGAAGATTCTGCGCCGTATTAAAGTTGAATACGATTATCGGTAAAGCATTATCCATTGACAATGTAATTGCCGTTGTATCCATAACCTTAAGGCCACGTTTAACAACTTCCATATAGCTAAGATTGTCAAACTTTACGGCTTCCTTTACTTTTTCGGGATCAGCATCAAAGACGCCGTCTACCCGGGTGCCTTTCAAAATCACATCCGCTTTCACTTCTACGGCACGCAGAACGGCAGCCGTATCGGTTGTAAAATAAGGATTTCCTGTCCCGGCACCAAAAATGACTACACGACCTTTTTCCAGGTGTTTGATTGCCTTGCGTCGGATGAACGGTTCAGCGACTTCCTGCATATTGATGGCAGACATCACACGCGTAAAGACACCTTTGCGCTCCAAAGCATCCTGCAGAGCGAGGCTGTTGATGACCGTTGCCAGCATGCCCATATGGTCTGCGCTTACCCTGTCCATATGCGCGGCCTGTTCGGAAAGGCCGCGGAAAATATTTCCACCACCTATCACGATTCCCAGCTGAACGCCGCTGTCCACGGCTTCCTTAACTTCTGTGGCAAATCTTTCCAGTACTTTTGCGTCTATGCCGTATTTGTTTTCTCCGGCAAGCGATTCACCACTAAGCTTTAACAGGACCCGCTTGTAGGCTGGCTTCTGCATTATTATTCACCGAGACGGAAACGGGAAAAACGCTTGATGGCGATATTTTCACCGACCCGTGCAATGGTTTCCGTGAGCAGGTCTTTTATAGTTTTATCCGGATCTTTCACATATGGCTGCTCCAGCAGCACGTTTTCGGCATAATATTTTTCCAAACGCCCAACGACTATTTTTTCGGCAATGTGATCCGGCTTGCCTTCGTTTTTGGCCTGTTCTTTCAGGATATCCATTTCCTTCTGAACAGCTTCCTGATCCATTTCTTCGCGGTCAACAGCAAGAGGACTGGAAGCGGCAATGTGCATCGCGATGTTGCGTGCAAACTGCTTAAAGTCATCGGTATTTGAAACAAAATCCGTTTCGCAATTTACTTCAACCATTACGCCCAGTTTGCTTCCCGGGTGAATGTAAGCTTCAATAACACCTTCTTTTGCTTCACGATCGGCGCGCTTGGCGGCTTTGGCAATTCCTTTTTTGCGCAGAACTTCCATTGCCTTTTCCATGTCGCCATCGGCTTCGGTCAGCGCTTTTTTGCAGTCCATCATGCCAACGCCGGTTTTTTCGCGTAACTCTTTTACCATTGAGGCAGTAATTTCAGCCATTTTTAAATTACTCCTTTTTCTTCGTCTTTTTCTTTTCCGGTTTTTCTTTTATTTCCTGCTGCTCTTCAGCATCAGCCATTTTTTCTTTCTCAGCAGCTTCAGCTATCGCCTTCTCTTCCTGTATTTTCTGGCGCGACTCGACTACGGTGTCAGCAAATTTACTCACAATCAGGCTAATGCTTTTTGCAGCGTCGTCATTTGCGGGGATAGGATAATCCACTTCCGTCGGGTCGGAATTCGTATCAACCATTGCAAAAATCGGAATACGCATTTTTTTGGCTTCACGAACAGCGATATATTCTTTCTTTGTATCTACAACAAACAGGGCGCCCGGCAAACGCTTCATTTCCTGGATGCCGCTTAATACCCTGTAAAGCTTTTCTTTTTCACGGTCGATCATAAGCCGCTCTTTTTTGGTCAGCTTTTCATAAGTGCCGTCCGTTTCCATCTTTTCCATATTCTTAAGATGCTTGATTGACTTTTTGATCGTTGAAAAATTTGTGAGCATACCACCCAGCCAGCGGTGCGTCACGTAAAACTGATTGCAGCGTTCAGCCTCAGCCTTAATAATCTCTTTGGCCTGAACTTTTGTCCCGACAAAAAGAATATCATATCCGTCTGCCATAATCTGCCGCAGAGCATTTAATGATTTCTCCAGGCTGGATTGGGTTTTCTTAAGGTCGATGATGTGGATCCCGTTTTTCTGCATGAAGATAAAAGGCTTCATTTTGGGATCCCAACGGCGGGTAAGGTGGCCAAAGTGGCTACCTGCGGCGAGCAACTGCTCTAAAGATACAACTGGCATTTTGTCTCCTTATTTTGGGTTTTTGCCTCCACTGTTCAATAAGCAAAGCCAACCGTCTTGCGGCACCCGGCTCCTCTAAACAGTGTGTGTGATTTATTAAATGCAAAAAAAAGCCAGAATAATATCTGGCTTATATTTTTAACGCTTCGAAAACTGAAATCTCTTACGGGCTTTCGGGCGACCGTACTTTTTACGCTCTGTCTCTCTCGGGTCACGTGTGAGAAAACCGGCTTTCTTGAGCGGGCTGCGGTAATCTTCACTGTAACGAATTAGGGAGCGTGAAATACCCAGGCGGACAGCACCTGCCTGACCCGATAGTCCGCCGCCGCTCGTGCGGATCACAAAGTCAAAGGTCTTTTCGTTGTCCGTAACTTCCAACGGCTGCATGATGTCCATCAGCAGCGTTTCACGTTTAAAATAGTCCAACAGCTCTTTGCCGTTTACAACAATCTTGCCGCTGCCCGGCATCATCCGTACGCGGGCGATAGAATTCTTTCTGCGACCTACTGCATTATATACTTCCATTGAGTAAACCTTTTTTGGAATTTTCTATTTAGAATGCAAATTCACGAGGCTGTTGAGCCTTGTGAGGATGCTGGTCACCGGCGTAAACTTTAAGCTTCTTAAGCATCTTACGCCCCAAGCTGTTTTTGGGCAGCATTCCTTTAACCGCGTATTCGACAACACGCTCCGGATGGCGGTTCAGCATCATGCGAACCGTGGTATAGCGCGTTCCACCGGGATAGCCGGAATGGCTAAAATATGCCTTCTTGTCCAGTTTGTTACCGCTTAGCTTGATCTTGTCGGCATTGATAACAACCACAAAATCACCAATATCATAGTGCGGTGAATAAGCGGGTTTATGCTTTCCCTTCAAAACATGAGCGATGCGTGCCGCTAAACGGCCGAGGATCATGTCTTCAGCGTTAACAATGTACCAGTCTTTATTAAATTTTACTTCTTTTTCACTTGCCATTACTGTTTTCAAATCTCGCCTCCTGACGCCAATTGCAAAGAGCAGTTAATATAAGATTATGGCACCGGACAGTCAAGCTAAAGATTTCAAATTTTTAATGAGGTATAATGTACGGATTTTTTTTATGTTGCGCCTTCAGCTAATTAGAGAATCCTATCCAAAAAAATATGCTGCAACCTGAAATCCTTCTTGGAAGCGAAGGGCTATTATCCATTCAAAAAGAGTGGAATGACATTTTTAATAAGGCCAATACCGCCAGCCCATTTCTAACCTGGCAATGGGTAAATACGTGGTGGGAGAAATACGCTTCCGAAATTGCAAACAGCCGCCTTTTTACGATTGTCTGGAAACGAGACAACGCCATTGTTGCGATTCTTCCTCTTTTCGGGTTTACGCAACGAAGCGGTTTGTTTTCGCTTAAAACGTTACGCCTCGCTGGAACATGGACGGAATCCAGCGATTACCTTGATGTTATTGTTGACTCCAGACAAAAAGCGAATATTAATGATTTATTAGATCATCCACGGTTACAAGCCTTTTTTAAAGATTTTGACATTTTTGAATTTAAAAATATGCAGGAAGACGCTCTGCTGGCCCCTTATGCTGTAGGTGGTGTTTTCCACAGCAAAATAACATCAATATGTCCCTATATCGCTTTGCCGGAAGATGAGGAATCTTACTTAAAATCTTTGTCGCGCAATATGCGTTCCGGCCTGAAGCGTACGCGAAATAAAATTACCAAGCATCCGGAGCTGCAATTCAAACTAATAGAGCAGGAGGAGCAGATTCCGCAGGCCATAAAAAGACTGTTTGAGCTGCATAATCTGCGCTTTGATGACAAAGAGCAGGAGACAAAGTTTGTATATGAAAAACGCGGTGCGTTTCATGAGGCGATAGCCGCCCGCTTTCAGCGTCTTGATGTACTACGCCTGTTTACAATCTGTGATAACGATGCCATCGTGGGTATCATCTACTGCTATCTGATCAAGGACAGGCTCATGTATGTACAGGCCGGCTTCGATCCTGAGTATAACAAGTATGCCATCGGAAACCAGCTCCTGTGGGAAGCTATCAATTATGCCATCGGCAACGGCTGCAGCGAATTTGATTTTATGCGCGGCAATGAGGAATACAAGTATAAATGGGCGGATAAAAAGCGTTACCTGCTATCCACCACAAAGGCAATCTCCGCCAAAGGAAAAGCCTACGTACAGTACGTTAACGCCGTAGAAACCGCTAAAAACAACGTAAAAAAACTTCTTAACAAAAAATGAGTTTCTCTGCCGCTTTCCCTTATTATCTGCCGGATTGCACATACTTTTACAATATTTCCCGCCTTGACAGCCTGTTGCTCGCTGACCATCTGCAATACGTGAAGCGCAGCCCCGTTACCCGTTCTTATCCGTTTAACGGTTTGCAATTGAGTCTGCCGACCCGTCACAGCGGTTCCCCGGCACCTATTAGTCAGCGGGAATTGGTAGACATGAGTTTATGGTCTGCCAAGCATCTGGCAAGCATTCAGCACGCCTGCCATCATTACCCGTATTTTGAAGTGTATTTTCCCTATCTGGCAGATATTTATCAAAAGGACTATGCAAAACTAATTGATTTTCTCGGCGATTTGCTGCGACTGTTTCTGCGCTTTTTCCACATAAATGCAGAGATCGTTTTCTCATCCGTGTTGGCACCGTCGGGAAAACTGGAAGATGTGCTCATCGAATTTGGTAAGTCCAGAAACGATGATATTTTTTATTTATCGCGTAACAGCAGGATTGACGCGAAGAAACTGCAGCACCAAGAGATTAGGGCAAAAATTTTTCCTGATCCGCCTTTTGAAAACGAAAGCTGTTTAAAGATGCTTTTTGAAAAAGGGCCTGAAGCAGCGGCACTATTTAGAAAGCATGTTTGATTTATTTCGGCAAAACCGATAAATTTTTCGCGATTTTTTACAGGACATCTGATGCAGGTTTACAATTACATACTCCGCACGCTTGAGAAAAAGAAAGCCATTTTTTCGATTCTGGTAGATCCGGACGAAGTATCACTGGAAGATATCCCCTATTTTGTTCAGCGTTGCTGCCTGTCCGGCGTTGATTTACTTCTGGTTGGCGGCAGCCTGATCATGGAC